>CAWAWI010000001.1:0-1517791 GCA_963785785.1 uncultured Solirubrobacterales bacterium
TAGTCGCCCAACACCCCGTCAGCGTCCGCTTCCAACTCAGCCAGTGAGTCCCGGGGCCGCGAGGCGGCCCCCTTCAAGAAGAGCAAGAAGTCCGCGGTCGATCTCCATGTACAGAGCGATGTACGCCCAGTGCAACTCGATCAACCTCAACGGGATCTCGATCTCCGTCGCGCCGGAAGAGGGCCACGATCGCGCTCCATCCGATCCCCGCCACGAAGACACCGTCAGGGAGCCCAACAGTCCCGTGGAACGTCGGCGCGAGGTCCTGAGCAGTCGCCAGCAGAGCGCTGCGCTCCGGAACCGTGACGGTGTGGACGGGGTGAAGCCAAAAAGCAGCCGACCCCAGTCTGGAGACTCGCCCGCGTCCTCCTTGGCGCCGCGGAGCGCTCGAAGAAACGGCGTCAGCCACGCCTCCTCGGCAGAGCTCGGGGATCGCATCAATCCAGAGCCGGCGCCGTATTGCGCCGTCGTCTCGCGCAGTCACTGATGCGCAGGGCGCTCGTTACCGCCGATTCCACGCCACCGACGCTCTCCGCCTTCAACCCAAACTGCCCGCTTCAGCCTCGCCGCGACATCGGCGAGGTCATTTGTCTCCTCGGCCGCGACGCTTAGCGTCAGGTTCAGGATCGCCATCCCCAAGTCGTAGACGTCGACCCTCAGCAGCCACCGTCTCCACCTCCCAGCCGTCCGTCAGCGAGCGCCACCAATCCTGCTGCTCCCCTGGCGTCGCGGCGAGAGCTCGCTCCCAGCAATCTCAAGCATCGCCCGCCCCTCGCGTCTTGCGAGCACCAGCGGCAGCATGCTCGTGAACCCGCCTCCAGAGTGGTAGGTGCCGCCCTGTCGCCAGGGGCTCGATGTTCGCCGACCACGTCTCGTCCCCGGCCTGTCGAAGTGCCTCAAGCCAGACGCCCCTGCAGTTCGTCGTAGTCACCAACCGGCACCCGCAACGGGCGCCCGGTTAGAAACGCGCCCGTGACCGCGACCTCGACCGAAAGCGAGCCCGGTCGCGTCGCATCGAGTCCCGAGCGACGAGTTGGATCTGAAAAGGGGGAAGTTGGTCTCTCGAAGCGAGAGCGCGAAAGCGATCAAGGCCGCCTCGTGCGGGAGCGGGTCACCTCCGCGCTCGCCGCTCTGCGCTATCTCAGCCTCGACCATCCCGACGATCCGTCGCGCCAGCTCGCGCCGCTCAACAAGGCGTTGCAGTCAGGAAGGACGCTGGACGCCGTCGATTCGCCCAAGCCGCAGCGACGCGAACAGAAACTCCTCCGTTGACGTAGCCGTCGCGAGCAGCTCCCCGAAACCCTGAAACTCCCGAAGGCCGACGTGAGCGCCCGCATCGAGTGCAGCGGATCTCAGGCATCAGACCCGACCCAATACCCAGCGCCTCCGGGCAGACACCCGCCCAGACATATGGTTTGATCCCGAGCTATCCAACTGAGCCCTCCCAGCCGTCAGGAACCCACCATGACCCGCTATGACCCAGCCCGCTACGGCGACGTCGTCGGCGATAACTACGACGAGAGCTCTACCCAGGCGATCCAACAGGAGACCGCCGCCACGGCCGAGACGCTCGCACAGCAAAGCCCGTGAACGCGACCCGCACACCCTGCGTACCTCCCAGCTTGGTATCGGCACCGGGCGCGTCGCCCTCGCCGTCCGACAACATGGGCATCCAGATAAAAGGGATCGACGGCTCCGAAGGATTAACCACCGCCAGCTCCGCGCCAAGCCGGAAGCGGCCCAAGTGCGCGTGGTGGCCGGCGACTATCGCGACACCCGAATCGACGGGACGTTCGCCACGGTCGCGCTTCTGTACAACGGGATCCTCGACCCGCGCGTGACCAACGCTCAACTCGACATCTTCCGCAACGCCGCGCGCCACCTCGCGCCAGGAGGACGGTTCGTGGTCGAGTCGCTCGTCCTCGGCGACGAGCAGCGAGCCGGCGGCTGGTGGACGACACCGCGCTACGTCGGCAGCGAGCACATCGAGCTGCAGTTCGCGCGCTACGACATCGCGACGATCCGTATCGAGCGCACCCTCGTCCACATGCGCCCCGCCGGCCTGCAGTTCCTAACCTCCACCGACACATACGCGAGTCCCGCCGAGCTAGACCTGATGGCCAAAATGACCGGATTCAAGTTGCTAGAGCGGCACGGTGGCTGGCGACGGGAGAACTACACAGCACACAGCACCCGCCACGTCTCGGTTTACGAACTCGCGGATCCCGACCGGCCAAGCGCCGCGAAACGGCCGCAATGAGTTGTCTCCGGGAAATACTGGCAGGCGGGCACGTCATGAGCACCGAAGCTCGAGGAGATCGCGGACCTCTTTGAGGGTGCAGACGCGCCTCTCGGCTCCGCCTCGCCGCGAAGCGACTAGAGCGCTCCTGGCAGCTAGCGCTGCCTCGAGATCATCATCGGCGAGCCTCCGCCGTACCCCCCGTGGCCACGTGTGGCGCTACGACGCCGCAGTCTTCGTCGCGGCAAGGCCGACTGGGAGCACCGTCGCCCGGTGGATAGCCACCCAGAGGATCCGTATTGCGTCACTCTCGGTGCCGCTCGACCTCGACGGGGTCAAGCACACGCCGAGCGGCGCGACAGTAACGCCCTCGGCACCTTCCAGACGCTCGCATGGCCGGCGCACAACTGGAGCCTGCACCTCCGCGAAAACCCGAAAGAAGGGAGCCAGGACGAGCTAGAGTCGCGGACGGCATGCCGGCGTTCATCAGCTTCGATCAAGCTGCCGCCACGCACTTCGAGCCGCCTCGACGTCTCAACCGCAACTTCTCAGGTCGCGAAGTCGTCGTTCGTAAACAGGACGAACGCGCCCTATTCGAGCATGCGCTCATCCGCCCGGCCGAGCTCATCGCGACCGTCAGCGGCCGTCGCCTGAACGGGGCCACCGTCACGATCGGCGGATATGACGGTCCCCGGCGGCTTCTCACCGCACGCACAAGAAAGGTGCGTCTGCCGCTGCCTGTAGGCATACCGCCCGGAGCGTGGCTAGCCCTGCACCACGACCAGGAGCTGATCGAGGGAATCCTCGACCCGACCTGGGGCCGCAACCGGCATCGACGTCGAAGTCGCGCCTGCAACACGCGTAGAGGTGTGGATCAACGGCGGCGAGTGCGACACCGTCGAGTTCAAAGCGGGAGCTCCCAGCCCTACCCGAGCGCGTCATGAGGACTGTTACCGCGTTCGCGAATGGCGAAGGCGGTGTGCTGCTGTTCGGCCTCGAAGACGACGGTGAGATCATCGGCGTTCCGCCCAAAGAGGCGCGTGCTTGGCGATCGATCGGCTCACAAACCTCATCCGCGACACAGTCCGCCCACTGCCCGCCTTTCGCGCGGAGATCATCGAGACGACCGGGCGCTCCATCATCGCTCTGACCGTTGTAGCCCGGCGAGCGGCTGCCTTATGGCGTTGGGGCTGACAGTCGGGACGGCTCCGTCATCATGTCTCGGTGGGGCGGCAAGCACGTTTCCGGCGAGCCCAGA
The DNA here is from genome assembly GCA_963785785.1 of uncultured Solirubrobacterales bacterium. Lineage (GTDB taxonomy): Bacteria > Actinomycetota > Thermoleophilia > Solirubrobacterales > Solirubrobacteraceae > Palsa-744. Next base: position 3,498 of record CAWAWI010000001.1, read on the forward strand.
CGACTTGCGCGCGCTTATCCAAACACGCGAGCCTCAAGCCGCTCTCATGTTCCCGCCGCGGGAAAAGCTAACGACAGCTCGGAATATCTCCATTCGGGATCGGGCCCGTCGGTGTAGTGCCGTGCGAACTCGGATGGGCACAGAGTCCCGGATACCTGACGCCGGGCGCTGACCGATAGTCTTACGGTAATGTCTACGGTACGGTTATCCGATAGGAAAGCGTGATGGAGCGCACAATTGGTGTTGATAAGGCGCGGGCGCGGCTGGGGCAGCTAGCCGATGAGATCGTGGCCGAGGATGAGGCGGTGGTCTTGACGCGCCGTGGGCAGGCGGTGGCCGTCCTGATCAGCCCGGCTGAGTACGAGGCGCTGCTGGAGCTGCGGCGTAGGTTGGCCCGCGAGGAGCTGCAGGCGAGGCTGGCGGAGGTCCGGCGAGCGCGCATCCGCTGGCCTGGATGTCTCGGTTGTTGACGAGGCGATCGAGGGTGCGCGAGCGGCGGCGTGACCCGCCGCGCGGTTCTCGACTCAAACGTCATCGTCTCAGGTCTCGGCTGGTCGGGCGCCCCGGCACGCATCGTCGAGGCTGTGCTCGCCGGCGAGCTGGTGCTGGTTACGAGCTCGCCTTTGCTGGCGGACTTCGCCGGGTGCTCGCATATCCGAAGCTCGCCCAGGCGATCCCCGACGGTCCGAGACTCGCGGATCTCGTCGAGAGTGAGCGTCGTTGTCGAGCCGATCGACACGTTCGCCGTCGTGGAGGACGAGAGCGATAACCGCATTCTCGAGGTGGCCGTCGCCGCGAGCGTCGACTACATCGTGTCGGGAGACGAGCACCTTCTGACACTCGGCATCTTCCAGGGCATCCCGATCCTCACGCCGGCCGAGTTCGTCAGGACAGTGCTGTCGCAGTAACTGCTGGATCGGCGTCGCGCGCGGCTGGTTTAGCGCCCGGGTGATCTGTGCATTTAGGTGCGGCTGAGGCTGATAGGCCATGTACTGTTCGGTCGTATTCAGGCGGGCGTGGCGCATGAGCCCTTGGATCGTTCGCACGTCGACGCCCTTCGCGGCGAGGCTTGTGCCGAAGGAGTGGCGCAGGTTGTACATCTTGATCGGCTTCAGTCCAGCCTCCTGGCAGGCGAGCTTGAACGCGGCGCGAAGGGGCTTGTCCCGAACTGGCCGGCCGGGCTCCAGCTCGCTGACGAACACGAAGTCGTCATCGCTGGTGGCGTACCCCGCTGCTTGAGCTTGAGTAGGGCGCGGGCGAGCCGCGGGGTCATGGGAATCGCCTCGCAGTCGGAGGTCTTGGAGTGTCGAGCTGGCCGAGAACCCAGTTGTCGTAGGGGCGTAGGATAAGGGCGTTGAAGTCGACGGCGCCCCAGCGCAGGCCCAGGGCCTCGCCGGGGAGGCGAAGGCCGGCGTGGGCGCCGCACAGCCAGAACGCTTCCTCGAAGACACGCGGAGCGTGTGTGAGCAGGCTGGTGGATCTCGCTGGGGTCGTAGAAGTCGTCGCGGCGGAGCACGCGCTCGCGCTGCTCGCGCTTGCTTCGCCGCTTGACCTCGACGAGCGGGTTCGCGGGTATCCAGCGCTGCCGCACGGCGTAGTTGAGGCACGCTGAGAAGATGTCCCGGTACTCGTTGCGGGTTTGCGCCGCCGCTGGCGCGACGAGCATCCACAGGCGTCTCTTGCGGCGAGCCACGATCCAGCCGTCGGCTTCGAGTTCCTTCGCTTTCGCGTAGGTGACCGACTTGGCGCGCTGCGCGTTGAGCGGGACGACGCGGTAGGCGCCGCGGCGTAGGTGGTGCCAGGTTCCCGGCAGCTCGTCGGCGAGCGAACGGCCTCGTCCTTGGTGGCGACCTCGACGGGCATACTGCCTGTGCGGCTGGGCGGTCCAGCGTTCGACCTCGATCTGCTCAACGTTCTTGCCTTCGGTGCGCGCCCTCGTGGCGGTCTTCTCGCTGATGACCTTGTAGGACGGGAAGTCGTCGAAGTAGCCTGCGCAGGCGTCCGTCAGGAAGTCTTGAAGTGGCGTCTGTGCGCCGAGGTCTCGATATAGACGCTCGAACATGACCTCGTAGCCGGTGAGCGTGGCGCGCTTCAGGTCTTTGTCTCGGTGGCGCTCGGCGACCCAGCCCTGGGTCGCATCGAAAAGCGTGTGGAGCTGGCTGGCTTCGTCGCGCTCCTCGATGTCGCCGGCCAGCTCGCTCAGGATCGCGTCGAGATGCTCCTGGGCGTCCTTCGGCGTGAGGTGCTCGGGGGTGGGGCGGGGGCCGTCGCCGGCCCGCCAGATGATCGCGCCGCGTGGCTGTGCGGCGGCCGGAGTCGCGCACATGCGCGGGGCCGAGGCCTTGGCCGCCGCGCACGCCGTCTGCGTCGCGCCAGAAGGCGCGGTAGGACACGCTGTCCGTTGCTGCCTTCCTGGGACGTGACCTGGAGATGCCCCGTCGGGCGCTGTTTCTGCTCATGCTGTCTATGACCCCCTAGAACTCGAACCGGCCAACGAATTCCGTAGGAGGCGCCGGCGGCATCGTTCCCCAGCCTTCCCTAGAGGGCGCAGCGAGGGCGCCGCAAGGGCCGGAACGTGAGGGCTCAATACCGCCGAAAGTGGGCCAAACAGAGCCTAAACCGCTGACTCATAATCGGTAGGTCGCTGGTTCGAGTCCAGCCGGGCCCATTTCTGAGAGACCGAAGTGTGCGATGAGTACAACGCGCTCACTCCCAACCATGGAACGGCGAACGGTCGCCGGCGTTCCAGGCCTCGCGCAGCCTGGGCGCGCTGAGGTCCCAGTCGGGGCGGATCTCGCGCATCACGGCCCGCAGGTCATGGCGGAGATCGTCGACCGAGGGGCGCCCCCAGAACCAGTAGCCGTTGTAGATGCTGTGGATGACGAGGCCGGGCTTGAGAACGAGCGTGTGCGGGATCATCGGGTCGTTCTCAGGGTCGGTGTACTCCTGGATGTCGAGGTCCTTCTGGATGGTGCGTCCGGGGTCGGAGAGGAAGGTCCACTGCGCCCCCACGGACGCCCTGAACTCTTTGGAGGCGTGGTCCTCGTCGGTCGAAATCGTGGCTATCTGGGTGTAGGCCACCGCGATCCTCGGATAGAACGCGGCGAGTTCGAGGTGCTGCTGATGCTCCTTGGGACAGAAATGACCGCGCGCGAGCGTGAGGATCATGGGATCCTCGCCCTGCAGCTCGCTGAGCCTCCGCGGGACTTTTGTGTGATCCGGCAGCTCGTAGTCGGGGAACGTGCCGCCGGGGGCGATGTCCGAGCGCATCCGATGGAGCCCTCACCCAGCCGGCCGAGCGACCACGTGCTGCTGGCCGCCGTCGGTCTCGAGCGCCAGGTTGGCCTCTCCTTCCATCAGCTCGCCATCGGCGGTCCCGCGCCGACCGCCTTGGACACTGCGGCGATCTCGCCGTAAAGCGTCTTCAGCGCGGCGACGTAGATCTCCCGAGAACGTCGGGAACGGCTGGATCGTGTCGGTGAGAACGTCGAGTGAGATGTGGGCGCGGATCGCGAGCGTCGCCAGCTGCAGCCACTCGCCCGCCTCGGGTCCGAGCGCGTAGGCGCCCGTCAGCCGCTCGCCGTCGCTGAGGAGCGTCGCGCCCTCGCTGCTCACGTCCAACCTGCTCATCTCGCCTCCATCCGGTTCAGCCAGTCGAGTTGGGGGGCCCCGTCAACGCCTACTGATCGGGCACGCCCTACCCGGAGGCAGTCTCGGGGTCTGGGCGGACGAGAACCGTGTCGGCGACCTGAATGATCTCGTCGACGGGCAAGTCTGCCCGCGAGGCATGGTCCCGGATCGCCTCCGGGCTGCTGGCCTGGTAGATGCAGACCGTTCCCACCGATCCGCCGCCCTCGTCCAGGACATAGCTGCGAATCCAGCGGATGTCGTCCGACATCTCCTCGTCGCCGACCTTTGTGGAGCGCCCGGCAGCCGCTTGCAGGTCTTCCGGTGAACGCCAGCCGCTCCTGCGAAGGATCACATAGGTGTTCATGATGCGCCTTTCTTGTTGGATCCGTCTCCGACGCACTCTACGCCTGGCGGGCCTCTCGCCACATGGTCGCCAGGTCGCGGCATTGGCCGCGTGCGCCGTAGGCGTATCGTGGGAGGGCATCTGCACGCCTTCGACCTAGAGGGGGAGTTGTGAGCACACCGAGTACAGAGCCCGCGACGGGCGCCAACGAGGAGGCGATCCGCGCGTGGGATGGGCCGCTGTACGACCGGTTCGTGCGCTTTCGCGAGACCGTCACGACGGGGCTGGGCGCGCACGGCGAGGAGGCTCTGCGCTTGCATCCGCCCAAGCCGGGCCAGCGCGTCCTGGACATCGGCTGTGGCTTCGGCGACACGACCCAACGGATCGCCGGCCTGGTGGGGCCGGATGGGCTCGCCGTCGGGATCGACGCGGCGCCGCGCTTCATCGAGGACGCCGTCCACGAGGCCGGCGAAGCGGGCATCGAGAACGTCCGCTTTCTCGTCGGCGACGTCCAGGAGACCCTCGCGGGCGAGGAGGGCTTCGACGTCGCGTTCTCGCGCTTCGGGACGATGTTCTTCGCGAGCCCTGTAGCGGCGATGCGCAACGTGCGCGGCGCCTTGGCGCCGGGCGGCAAGCTCGTGATCGTCGTGTGGCGGCGGCGGATCGACAACGACTGGCTCTACCGCGCCCAGACGATCGTCGAGGCGATCGTCGAGCGTCCCGAGGAGTACGACGAGCCCACCTGCGGTCCCGGCCCATTCTCGATGGCCGACGCGGACACGACCAGCGAGATCCTCGCCCACGCCGGCTTCACTGACATCGCGCTGCGCCGCTGCGACATCCCGATCAAGATCGGCAGCGATCTCGACGAAGCGCTCGAACTGGTGATGGCCCTCGGCCCGGCCGGTGAGATCCTGCGGCTCGCCGGCGACCGTGCCTCTCACCTGCACGGCCAGGTGCAGGACGCCCTGCGTGAGGGCCTCGCCGAGTTCGCCGTTGACGGCGAGCTGCGCGCGCCGGCGTCCACCTGGATAGTCACCGCGACCGCGCCTGTGTAGCCCGCCGGCGACCGAGGGCCGCGTGTGAGTCTGAGCGCATAAGCGGCGCCGGCGATTGCACCAGGGCAACGGGGGCGTATCTAATGCGCTCCAGGGATTAGTCCGAGAGAGCGGGATGAGCGCAAGGCCCCGGAGGCGAGGCTGTCTCCAGGGCCCTGCGCGACGCCCGGCTGCATCCGGGCACTCATCGCCGTGCCTCCGGCGGTCGGTCTCCATACGAGAGAGCCTCCGACCGCCGACGGCGAAGATCGAGTCGATATTGCGCTTTCTGGCGTCCGATCCCACAAACGTCCCCCACGTCACAAAGAAGACACAAAGATGCCAGACATTTGTATGCATCAGAGACTATCACCTGTAGTCATGGTCGTGTCGAGCGAGGACCGTGACGGTGTGTCGATCGTGGTGCCCACCAACGCCGAGCTCGGTCGCGCGATCCGTCGCCTGCGGCGCGCCCGGCACGAGACGATCGAAGGCCTCGCGTACGCTGCCGACATGCACCCGACATACCTGTCGGGCATCGAGCGGGGCGTTCGCAACCCGACCTGGGACAAGCTCACCGGGCTTGCCCGCGCTCTCGACGTACCCGTCGGGGAGATCGCCCGGGACGCCGAAGCCGAGGCGCGGCTCGCCGCCCGGATGCGGGCCGCGAGAGCCGAGCTCGGCCTCTCCGAGCGGTTCGCATGAACCTGGCCCGGGGAGTCAGGCCATCGGAACCCGGCCGTGACGGACCGGGCTCGTAACTAAGCCCCGGAGCCGCGCCCACGGGGCCTTCCGACGGGGCGAATACGCTCAGGACATGTCACCGCGCGAGCGTTTCGCCGTGATCGACCTCGGCTCGAACTCGTTTCGGCTCGTCGTCTTCAGGGCGTCCGGCTCCAGGTGGTGGCGCACCGACGAGATCTATGAGCCCGTGCGCATCGGCGAGGGCCTCGCGGCGAGCGGAAAGCTGGGTGAGGAACCCATGCGCAGGGCCCTCGCGACCCTGGACGTTTTCGACCACTTCTGTCGGGCGGCCGACCTGCATGGAGGCGAGGTGGACGCGGTCGCCACCAGCGCGATCCGAGACGCCGAGAACGCCGAGGGCTTCCTGCGGCTCGCCCGCGAGCACACGAGCCTGCCGATCCGGGTCCTCAGCCGCGAGGCCGAGGCCCGTTACGGCTACCTGGCGGCCGTGAACTCCACGACCCTGACCGACGGCTGCGTGCTGGACCTCGGCGGCGGCTCCCTGCAGCTGGTCGGAGTCGCCGACCGGCTCATGCGCGAGCTCGGCTCCTGGCGGCTGGGGGCGGTGCGCATGACCGAGCGGTTCCTGCCCGCCAACGGCCCACCCAAGCGCAGGCAGATGGAGGAGCTGCGCGAGCACGTCGCCGGCGAGCTCGAGCAGGCCGCTTGGCTGTCAGGTGCCGGGCGAGCGCCGGCCGGGGGAAGGCTCGTGGGCATGGGCGGTACGATCCGCAACCTGGCCGCCGCCGTCCAGCGCGAGAACGCCCTCCCCTCCAACGGCGTCCAGGGCATGACGGTCACGCCTGAGGAGCTCGACGAGCTCATCGAGCGGCTTGCCGCGCTGCCAGCGTCAAAGCGCAGCTCGGTGCCCGGCATCAAGCCCGCCCGCGCCGACCTGGTCCTCGCCGGCGCGATCGTCGTGCAGGGCGTCCTTCGAGCCGGCGGGTTCGAGCACTTGGAGGTCACCGAGGCGGGCCTGCGCGAGGGGATCTTCTTCGAGCGCCTCCTCGCCGACCGGGATCCCCCGCTGTTCGCGGACCTGCGCCGAGCGAGCGTCCTGAACCGCGCCGACCAGTACCGGCCCGACACCGCCCACACAGACCACGTAGCGACGTTGGCCCTGGCGATGTTCGACGAGCTCGCCCGCCTGCACCTGCACGACGGCGATCCGGTGGAGCGGGAACTGCTGTGGGCGGCGTGCATGCTCCACGACGTGGGCATGTCGGTGGACTACGACGACCATCACAAGCACTCCCGCTACCTGATCCTCAACGGTGGCCTTCCCGGCTACTCCCCGAGAGAGGTCGCGATCATCGCCCAGGCCGCCCGCTACCACCGCAAGGGCATGCCCGAGCCGGGACCCCTGGCGGCGCTGTTCGGGCCCGGCGACGCTGCCCGGCTCGACCGGTGCGCCGTGCTGCTGCGCCTCGCCGAGGATCTCGAGCGCTCCCGCGACCAGCTCGTGCGAGGCACTCGCTTCACGCTCGTCAACGGCGCCAGCCCGGTCGAGCTGCGGCTGATCGCCGCCGCCGAGCCCACCGTGCCCCGCTGGGCCGCCAGCCGCGAGGGCGAGCTGTTCGCCCGAGCCTTCCATCGCGAGCTCCTCGTCGCCGCCTGAGTCGGGGCTCGTGCAGGGTCATGACGCCCAGGCGGGCGCCCGCGGCGGTCCCGGCGGGCGAGCTCTCAGGCGCCGTTTGCGCCGAGCGTTCCGTGCTGGCGGGCGAGCTCGGGTTCGCGGCCCTTGCAGTCGAACAGGAGCAGGGCGTTGGGGTTCACCGGCCGGGGCTGCCAGGCGGTCGCGGGGATGACGTTGCAGGCCCGGAGGACCGCCGTGGAGGCGGCGTTGCCCCCCCGTTCGGCATAGGCGCCGCCGAGCACCACATAGCGGGCTTCCCCGCGCCTGACCAGCCGTGCGAGGCCGCGACCGTTGAGGGCCGGGTCATAGCCGCTGTAGCCGCCCATCGCACCGGCGCGATAGCCGAGGAGGATCATCGAGGCAGCCGTGTCGGAGGCCTCGGTAAGCATCTCCCAGCGCGAGCCGGGATGGCGGACGCGGACGTAGGCGAGCAGGGCCTTGGTGACCCGGGCGCTCGTGGGGCTTATGTTGAGCCCGCCATAGCCACCCGCCGCGCGCGGGCCGGCCGCCGGGAACGTGCCCTGCACCGGGAACTCCGAGGTCGTAGCGGCGTATGCGCAGGGGGCGAGCAGCAGCAGGCCGAGCGTGGCCGCCATCGCCGGGCGCATCCAGCGGCGGAGCGTCAGGATCGCCACCACCCCGAGAGCCGCCCCGGCGATCAAGATCGGCCAGAACCAGCGTATGTAGTGGTCTTCGTGGAGCAGCACCAGCTGCGCGGCGACCGTTCCCGCGACCGCCAGCGGGATCAGCGCCATGCGCAGCCTCCGGCGGGCGCCGAGCTCGACGAACGCGACCGCCCCGCCGCCGACCATCGCCGCCGTGCCCGGCCCGAGGGCGGACAGGTAATAGGGGTGGACGATCCCCTTCGAGAAGCTCAGCACCATCGCCTCCACAAGGAACCAGCCGCCCAGCACGATCAGCCCGGCCAGGCGAGGGCTGCGCCGCCCGCCACCGCCGTCCGGCAGGTCGCGCTCGCCGCCGGGATCCTCGCCCGCGCTCGCCTCCTCACCGCCAACGCCAATCGACCACAGCGCCAGCGCGATCAGACCGACGAGCGCGAACGGCAGCATCCAGGCGCCCTGGCTGCCGAGACCCAGGCCGAACAGGCGCAGGGGCCCGGTCGGACCGCCGAAGGCGGTCGGCTCGCGGGCGCGGCCGTTGGGCAGGAACTTGGGCAGAGGCGGCTTCCTCGGCCTGGTTGCGTGCGGGGCCCCGGCGGGGTGCGGGGCCGGCGGGATGGCGACCGGCGGCGGGAGCGCGACCGGCACTCCGCTCGCGGCGGCCACCTGCTGTGCCCGGCGGTGCTGAGCCTGCAGGCGCAGGGCCTGATGGCGGAGGGCCGCTTTTTCGGTGTCCGCCAGGGAGCCGTGCTTGAGGAGGATCCGGATCTGGCCGGGTCCGCCGAGCTGTCCCCCGACGCGTCCGAAGCCGTTGTAGCCGAACGTCAGGCCGAGCTCGGTGTCGTTCGTGGACCCGCCCACGAACGGCCGTTCCGAGGCGGGCGTCAGTTCGACCAGGGCGATCCAGGAGACCGACACGACCAGCAGCGTCGCCCCTGCCGCGAGCAGCTGAAGGGCACGCCGGGTGAGGGTCCCGGGGGCGCACACCAGGTAGCCGAGGCCCAGCCCGGGGACGACCAGAAAGGCGGCGAGGGTCTTCGTGTTGAACGCCAACCCGACGAGCACCGCGCAGCCCAGGAGCGTGCGCAAACGTCCCGATTCGATCGCCCGCAACCCGACGCCGCAGGCGAGGGTCATCAGCAGGATCAGGATCACGTCGATGTTGTTGTCCCGGGAGACCGCCACGAACGACGGGAACACCGCGAGCGCCAGCGCGCTCGCGATGCCCGCGGTCGCGCCGAACCTGGGGGTCACCGCCCAGTAGAGGACCCCGACCGTGAGCACTCCAGCGATGGCCTCTGGCAGGAGCACGCTCAGAGGGGTCATGCCGAACAGCTTCGCGCTGAGCACCTGCACCCACAGGCCCAGGGGAGGCTTGTCGACCGTGATCATCCCGCCCGTGTCGAACGAGACGAACAGGAAGTTGTGGAAGGAGTGGAGCATCGACTTCACGCCCGCCGAGTAGAACGCGTTTGCCCAGCCGTTCTGGGAGAGCCGGTAGGTGTTCAGGACCGCCGAGAGAGCCATCACCGCTCCGAGGGCCAGGTGGCGCACGCGCACGCGCACGCGGGGCGCGGAGGTCGTGGGAGCGCTCGCTCCCTGACCGAGAGGGCCGTCCGCGGGAAGGATGGTCGTCGTCTGCTGGGCGGAGTTCATCTGATGAGCGCCGTCAGCAGCCGATCGAGGTCGTTCTCGTCGTTCCAAGCCCCGACCGACGCTCGCAGCCAGGGCCTGCCGGGAATGTTACGCAGGATCACCCCCCGATCGGCCAGCCGCAAGCGCTCATCCTCGGGGTCGGGGCTCTGAAAGGACACGAGCGTGGTCTCCCCCCGGGGCGCCACGTCGCGTCCTCGCTCGGCCAGCGACGCGGCCAGGCGGCTCGCCAGGCCGGACGCCCGCTCGTGAACGGCCCGCCAGCCCGCCTGCTCGAGGACTCCAAACGCGGCGACGGCGGATGCGACGGTCTCGGCGCTCAGAGACATCGCGTCGAATCGCCGGCCGTCCTCGTGGGGTCTCGCGTCGAGCCCCTCGTCGGGGTCCGCCAGGTTCGGGTAGCCCCGCCGGTGGACCGCAAGGCGGGGGGTCAGCTCCTCGCTCACATAGAGCATCCCCGTGCCGTCGGGCCCACACAGCCACTTCTGGCCGGCCCCCGCGTAGGCGTCGCAGCGAAGGGCCTTCACGTCCACCGGAACAGCGCCCACGCCCTGGGCGCCGTCGAGCAGTACCGGCACCTCGACGTTCGCGAGCTCGGCGGGCGCGAAGGAGCCGCTCATCCAGCCGACATGCGAGCACGCGACCAGCCGCGTATCGGGCCCGACCGTTCGAGCCACATCGGCCAGCGGCACCGCTCGCACGGTCACGCCTCTGAGCTGCCGGGCCGCGCCCAACGCTCCGAGCAGTCCCGGGTGCTCCTCGTCGCTGGTGAGGATCTCATCGCCCGGCCCGAGGTCCAGGCCGCCGATCACCTGGGCCATCCCTTCGCTCGTGCAGGTGGTGAGCGCCACCCCCCGAGCCTCACAGCCGAGCAGCGAGGCGTAGGCCGCTCGCAGCCGGTCGTTCAGCTCGCTCCGGCGCTCGAAGTGGGCCTTCGAGCGGCCCTTCGAAGCCTCTCGCTCGAGCTCCGCCGCCCCCGCCCGCGCAGCCTTCGCGGGCAGGGGCCCGTCGGTGCCCGCGTTCAGGTACGCGAGCTCGCCCAGCACGGGGAGCTCCTGGCGCAGATCGTTCCAGTCCACGAGCGGCGAGCATACCGGCGGGGTCAGGGCACTCGCGTCCCCTCCTCCCGCGCGCTCGCGTCGCCTGCTGCGCGGGCGCTCGCGTCGCCTCGATCGGCCGGGCCGGCCGCCGGGTCGGCTGTCGTGGCGGCATTCGTGTCAATGAAAAAGGGAGTATGAATTGGAGCGCAACACCCGCCCGTGGGACCGGGCGGGCACCGACTGTGGGGAGCGCCCCCCGCACGGACCTGGCAGGGGGGCGAGAAGGGAGAGGATCACCATGACTTCCAGGACAGGCGCCCAGCCGCTGTGGGAGCCCTCGGCCGACGCGTGCGAGCGGTCGCAGATGACCCGCTTCATGCGCTGGCTGGGAGAGACGCCCGGTGGGCCGGGACGTCCGTTCGGGGGATACGGGGAGATGTGGGACTGGTCGGTGTCCGAGGTCGAGCGGTTCTGGGAGGCGATCTGGGAGTACTGCGGCGTGATCGCCTCCCGTCCGTACGAGCGGGTGCTCGACTCGCGGGAGATGCCCGGGGGGCGATGGTTTCAGGGAGCGGAGCTCAACTACGCCGAGAACATGCTCATGCGCGAGCGCGACCGGGACAGCGTCGCGATCCTGCACGCGTCGGAGCTGCGGGAGCTGGACTCGCTCACGTGGGGGGAGCTCACCGAGCAGGTCGCCGCGGTGGCGGGCGGTTTGCGGGCCCTCGGGGTGAAACGGGGCGACCGGGTGGTGGCATACATGCCGAACATCCCCGAGACCGTGGTGGCGCTGCTCGCGTGCGCGAGCCTCGGGGCGATCTTCTCGAGCGCCGCGCCGGAGTTCGGCGCGCGGAGCGTGGTCGACCGGTTCGCCCAGATCGAGCCGGTGGTGGTGCTCGCGGTGGACGGGTACCGGCACGGGGGCAAGGACTTCGATCGCACCGACGCCCTGCGGGCGATCGTCGCGGAGCTGCCCAGTGTCAGGAACACGGTGATGCTCCCCTACCTGTCCCCGAACCCCTCATCGGAGGGCCTGCCGGGAGGCCTGACCTGGAGCGATCTGCTGACCCTCGGGCTGGCCGCGGGGGACGGGCCGGCGAGGTTCGAGCAGGTGCCCTTCGATCATCCCCTGTGGGTGCTCTACTCCTCGGGGACCACGGGCCTGCCCAAGGCGATCGTCCATGGCCACGGGGGCATCCTGGTGGAGCAGCTCAAGAAGAGCTGGCTGCACCTGGACCTGCGGGGTGGGGACCGGATGTTCTGGTTCACCACGACCGGCTGGATGATGTGGAACTTCCTGGTCGGGTGCCTGTTCAGCGACGCCGCGATCGTCCTCTACGACGGCAGCCCCGGCCACCCCGACCTCGGGGCACTGTGGAGCCTGGCCGAGCGGACGGAGATGACCTGCATGGGCGTCTCCGCGGGCTTCCTGTCCGCTTGCGAGAAGGGGGGCGTGGAGCCCGCCGGAGACTTCGACCTGCACGCGCTCCGGGCGATCGGTTCGACCGGCTCGCCGCTGGCGCCGGAGAGCTTTCGCTGGGTCTATGAGCACGTCGGCCCCGAGCAGTGGCTGTTCTCGACCAGTGGCGGCACGGACGTGTGTACGGCCTTCGTGGGGGGCTGTCCGATCCTGCCGGTCTACGAGGGGGAGCTCCAGTGCCGGGTGCTCGGATGTGCGGTGGAGTCCTTCGACGAGCGGGGGGAGAGCCTGATGGACGAGGTGGGCGAGCTCGTGCTCACCCAACCCCTGCCCTCGATGCCCCTGTTCTTCTGGGGGGAGGACCCGCCCACCCGGGACGGCGCCGGCGGGGAGCGCTACCGCGAGAGCTACTTCTCTCTCTATCCGGGGATCTGGCGTCACGGGGACTGGATCCGGATCACTCCCCGGGGCGGGGCGGTCATCTACGGGCGCTCGGACGCCACGATCAACCGCCAGGGGGTGAGGATGGGCACGAGCGAGATCTACCGCGCGGCGGGGGCCGTGGAGGAGGTTCTCGACGCGCTCGTGGTCGACGTGCCCCGCAGCCAGACCGCGGAGCTGTGGATGGTGCTGTTCGTGGTCCTCCGCGAGGGGACGGTCCTCGACGAGGAGCTCCGGGCGAGAATCGCGAGACGCATCCGCGTGGACTGCTCCCCCCGGCATGTCCCCAACGAGATCCTCCAGATCGAGGAGGTCCCGAGGACCCTCTCGGGCAAGATCCTCGAGGTGCCAGTCAAGAAGATCCTGATGGGCTCCCCGCCCGGGGAGGCGGCGAGCGTCGAGTCCCTTGCCAATCCCGGCTCGCTGCAGTACTTCGTGGAGCTCGCCAAGAGCCCTATAGGCGCAGCGAGCGGCCGACGATCTCCTTCATGATCTCGTTGGCGCCGCCGTAGATGCGGGTGACGCGGGCATCGACGTATGCCTTGGCGATGGGGTACTCGAGCATGTAGCCGTAGCCCCCGTGGAGCTGCAGGCAGCGGTCCACGGTGCGGCCCTGGAGCTCGGTGGTCCACCACTTCGCCATCGCGGCGTCCTCGGCGGTGAGATGGCGGGCGTTCAGGTCGGTCACGCAGCGGTCCACGAACACGCGAGCGATCTCGATCTCGGTGTGGAGCTCGGCGAGGGCGAACTTGACGCTCTGAAAGGAGCCGATCGGCTGGCCGAAGGCCTGGCGGTCGCGGACGTAGTGAAGCGTCCCCGTGAGGGCCGCTTCGGCGGCGGCGACAGCCGAGCCGGCGATCGAGACGCGCTCCTGGGGGAGGTTCGAGACGAGCTGTCGAAACCCCTCACCCTCGGACCCGAGGAGGTTCTCGACGGGCACCCGGACCCCCTCGAAGGACAGCTCGGCGGTGTCCTGGGCGTGCTGGCCGAGCTTCTCCAGGTTCCGGCCCCGGGTGAAGCCCTCCATGTCGCGTTCGACCACCAGCAGGCTGATCCCCCGGTGGCGCTCGGTCGGGTCGGTCTTGACGGCGACGATCACGAGGTCGGCATTGATGCCGTTGGTGATGAACGTCTTCGAGCCGTCCACCACATAGTGGTCGCCCTGGAGTGTGGCCCTGGTGGACATGTTCGCGAGATCCGAGCCGATCCCGGGCTCGGTCATCGCCAGGGCGGTGATGAGCTCGCCGGAGGCGATTCCCGGCAGCCAGCGCTCGCGCTGGGAGGGATCGCAGTAGGAGAGGAAGTAGGGCAGGCAGATGTCGTTGTGGAGGGTGAGCCCGAGGCCGAGGTCCCCGACCGCCGCTCGTTGGGTCTCCTCACCGACGATCAGGTTCAGGCGGAAGTCCTCCACGCCCGGACCCCCGTGTGACTCCGGGACGGCCATCCCGAGAAAGCCCCCCTTGCCGGCCTTCGCGAACACCTCCCGAGGAACGATCCCATCGCGCTCCCATTCGCCGTACCGGCCCTCCTCGCCGATGACCTCCCGCTGGAGGAACGTCCGGAAGCTCGCCCGGAAGTCTTCGTGGAGATCCTCGAAAAGGGTGCGTCTCATATCGGCAAGACACTAGCTCGGTGCAGGAGTGAGGGGCGAAGCCGTCGAACAAGAGCGCCGATGAAGCGCACCGCGACAGCGACCCCCTCCGGACAGCCGGCGAACGGGACGAGCGAGCACCAGAGCCTGTCCACATACATCCGTGCGAGGTTCGAGGAATGCTCCCGCTCGCAGAAGGACGTGGCCCAGTACATCGTCGACCATCTCGACGAGGCGGCCTTCCAGACCGCCGAGGAGCTGGCCCGGCGGGCGAACACCTCGAGCTCCACTGTCGTTCGCTTCTCCCAGGCGCTCGGCTTCGAGGGCTTCCCCGAGCTCCAGGCGGCCGCGCGGGAGGAATACCGGCGGGTCCACGCCAAGGCTCCCGCCACCCCGAGCCCCAGTGCGAACGGCTCCACGCCGCTGTTCTCGCTGGACCAGAACGAGTTCGAGAGCTCCCTGACCGCCGACTACCTGAACGTCGAGGAGACCGCCCGGAAGGTCTCGCGAAGCTCCGTGGAAGCCCTCATCGAGGCGATCGTGGACGCCGAGAAGGTGCTAGTCGCGGGGACCGACCAGATGGCCTTCTTCGCCAGCTACCTGCGCCATCTGCTGATGCTCCTTGACCTTCGGGTGGACGTCGTGGCGAGCCCCTCCCAGGAGGCCCTCAGCCGGCTCGGTCGAATCGACTCCACGACGCTCGTGATCGGCCTCTCCGCCGGCCGTCCCCATCCGCTGGTGGTGCGCGCGATGAAGCTCGCCCGCCACCGCAAAGCCCGCACGGCGGCCGTCACCGACGCGACCCTCTCGGAGGTCGCCAAGCTCGCCCAGATCAAGCTCTACTACTCCTCCAACAGCCCCGCTTACGTGCGCTCCCACACGGCCCTGTTGAGCGTCATCCAGGCGCTCGCCTACGGGGTCTACGCCAAGGACTCCGCCCAGTACGACGACCGCATCAAGGCTTTTCGGTTGAAGTAGCGCCACGCCGCATGCGGCGTGGCGGGCCGGGCCGCATGCGGCCCTGCCGGGGGCCGCACATGTGCGCCCCCACGACCGGCGCATGCGCCGGTCGCACAGAAGACATGCCAAGCGGCAGGCTATGCTCCGTCCATGCGCGACGAGGCGACTTTCAGGGTCAAGACGGGGTTGGCGGAGATGCTCAAGGGGGGCGTGATCATGGACGTGGTCACCCCCGCCCAGGCGACGATCGCCGAGGAGGCGGGGGCCGCCGCGGTGATGGCCCTGGAGCGGGTTCCCGCGGACATCCGCCGGGATGGGGGCGTGGCGAGGATGTCCGACCCGGAGATGATCGCGGGCATCCAGCACGCGGTCACGATCCCCGTGATGGCCAAGGCCAGGATCGGCCACTTCCTCGAGGCCCAGGTGTTGCAGGCGCTGGAGGTGGACTACGTGGACGAGTCCGAGGTCCTCACTCCCGCGGACGAGTCAAACCACATCGACAAGTGGCGGTTCAAGGTCCCGTTCGTGTGCGGGGCCACCAATCTCGGGGAGGCCCTTCGCCGGATCGGGGAGGGAGCCGCGATGATCCGCTCCAAGGGGGAGGCCGGCACCGGGGACATCGTGGAGGCGGTCCGTCACATGCGCTCCATCACCGGGGAGATCCGCCGCCTGACCATTCTTCAGGAGGCCGAGCTGGGGAGCGCCGCGAAGGATCTCGGGGCGCCTCTCGATCTAGTCCGCTCCGTCGCCGCCGACGGGCGGTTGCCGGTGGTGCTGTTCTGCGCGGGCGGCATCGCCACGCCCGCCGACGCCGCCCTGATGATGGCTCTCGGCGCCGAGGGGGTGTTCGTGGGGTCGGGCATCTTCAAGTCCGAGGACCCCCCCGCGCGCGCGCGGGCCATCGTTCAGGCGACTACCCACTGGCAGGACCCCGACCGGGTCGCCGACGCCTCCCGGGGCCTCGGCCCGGCGATGGCGAGCCTGGAGAGCTCCAAGCTAGAGCACGAGCAGCTCCTCGCCCAGCGCGGCTGGTAGCGCCGGGCCTCGCCGAAGATGGCCGACGGACCGCTGATCGGCGTGCTCGCCCTCCAGGGCGGCTTCCAGGCCCACGAGCGAATCCTGCGCGGGCTGGGCGCGGATGTGCGTGAGGTGCGCGTGCCCGACGACCTCGACGGTCTCGAGGGCCTCGTGATCCCGGGGGGGAGTCCACGACGATGTCCCTCGGCATCGACAGGGAGGGCCTCGCGGATCCCCTGCGAGAGATGATCGCCGGCGGCGGACCCGGCGGCGGCGGACCCGGCGGCGGCGGACCCGGCGGCGGCGGACTCGGGCGGATTCCGGTTCTCGGATCGTGCGCGGGGATGATCATGCTCGACCGCGACCACCTGGCCCTGATGGACATGGTTGCCAAGCGAAACGCCTTCGGGCGCCAGCTCCACAGCTTCGAGGTCGACCTGGAGCTTCGCGGCGTGACCGGGGGGCCGCTCCGGGGAGTGTTCATCCGGGCTCCCTGGATCGCCGAGCACGGCCCCGCCGTGGAGATCCTCGCCGAGGTCGACGGCCATCCCGTGGCCGCCCGTCAGGATCGCATGCTCGCGGTGGCCTTTCACGCCGAGCTCACCGACGACGACCGTGTCCACCGGATGTTCCTGGAGACGATCTGAGGACGTCTGAGTACTCCTCGCGAGCGATAATTGCACCCATGCGCATAGCTGTCGCAGCCGACGAACGGGTGGGGGTCGCGGGTCTGCTCGTGGAGGGCCTGCGCGCGCGCGGGCACGAGGTGGTGGCCCACGGCGCACTCGCCCAAGGCGAGCGCCAGGACTGGGCATGGGCCTCGGAGGCCGCCGCCCGGGACGTCGGCGAGGGGCGAGTCGAGCAGGCGGTCGTGTGCTGCTGGACGGGCACCGGCGCCTCGATCGCGGCGAACAAGGTGCGGGGCGTCCGCGCGGCGTTGTGCCTCGATGCGGCGACTGCCACGGGCGCCCGCCGTTGGAACGACGCGAACGTGCTCGCCCTGAGCCTGCGCACGACATCGGAGGCGCTCCTGGGGGAGATTCTCGACGCGTGGCTTGCGGCCGAGCCCAGCACGGAGGCCGACGATCGTGCCAACGTCGCCCACCTGGGCGAGATCGAGGACGGGCGGCTGTGACGAGAGCGCGGAGGGGAGACCGCCGGGAGGTATCAGGCGGCGATGAAGCGCACGACCCCGCCCGTTTGGTCCCGATCTTCAACGACACGTCCCTCGTCGAGGAGCAGGTCGACGTGCCCGAGCACCTCCGAGAGGGTCAGGAACGCCTGGGTGACCGCCACGTTGCCCCACAGCTCGACGGCGATCTCGTGTGCGGTCCGCGGCTCAGAGGCGATCAGACCGTGGATCTTCTCGGCGCGCCTGTGGTGCAGGCGAAAGCGCTCGTCGATCAGGGCGACGTGGTCTGAGATCGGCTCCCCGTGACCGGAGAGCACCAGCGAGAGGTCCATCTTGCGGGTCTGTTCCAACGAGGCCATGTAGTCGAGGAGCGCCCGCGGACGCGGTCCCGTGAAGTCCGCGTTCGCCCCCAACGGCCGCGCGAGCAGGGGGTTCGAGGAGATGTGCTTGATCAGATGGTCCGCCGCCAACAGGATCGACCGGGACTCGTCCAGGAAGACCGTGTCCGAGGGGCTGTGTCCCGGGCGGTGGAGCACCCGCAGCGTGCGGTCTCGCAGCCTCAGCTCCTCCCCGTCGTGCAGCGGCCGGGTGACCTCCACAGCCGCGCCCCACGCGCGGAAGCTCGCCGATACGGCCCGCAGGGCCGTGACGACCTCGCCGGGGATGCCGTGTCTGAGCATGATCTCCTGCGCGAAACGGTCATCGAGATCGGCCTGCTCGCGGAAGCGCAGCAGATAGGGCGCCAGCTGCTCCAGCGCCGCCACCTCCGCGCCCGAGCGCCGCGCGAGGATCGAGGCCAGGCCGATGTGGTCGATGTGCTGGTGGCTGACGATCAGCAGCTCGATGTCCTCGATCGCGTGCCCGTGAGCGTCCAACGCCCGTTCGAGCTCGTCGAGCGCCTTGCCCGAGTTGGGCCCCGAGTCCACGAGCGTCAGCGGCGAGTCCTCGATCAGGTACGCGTTCACCCGCCCCACCTGGAAGGGAGTGGGGATCGCCAGCCGGTGGATCCCAGCGTCGGCGGCGATCTCCAACAGGTCGTGCTGGTTCGCGCTCACGAGCGGATCAGCTCTAGCACCTCGTCGCGGCGGTGTTCCATGTCCTCGCGAGAGACAAGAGACTCCAGGCACAACCGCAGCAGGGGCTCCGTGTTGGAAGACCGCACGTTGAAGTGCCAGTCCTCGTAGTCGATCGAGATGCCGTCCAGCCGGTCCTGACGGGCGTCCGCATAGCGCTCGGCGATCGCCTCCATCCTGGCCTGCGGGTCGGCCACCTCGGAGTTGATCTCCCCCGAGATGAAGTACCGCTCGTGATAGGGCTTCAGGAGCTCCGACAGGGGAGCTCCAGCGCGGGAGATCCGCTCGAGCACCAGCAGCGCCGGGATCATGCCGGAGTCCGCGCAGAAGAACTCCCGGAAGTAGTAGTGCCCCGAGACCTCCCCGCCGAACAGGGACCCCTCCGCGCGCATGCGGGTCTTGAAGAACGCATGGCCCACACGGTTCATGTGAGCCACCCCGCCGGCCTGACGGACCGTGTCGAGGACGGCCCGGGAGGCCCGCACGTCGTAAAGGATCGCCTCGCCCGGATGCTTGGCGAGGAGCGACTCCGCGAGGAGCGCCGTGAGGAAGTCCCCGTCCACGAACCCGCCCGTGTCGTCGATGAAGAAGCACCGGTCCGCGTCCCCGTCCCACGCGATCCCCAGGTCGGCGCCGCTCTCGCGCACCCGCTCGATCACCAGCCGACGGTTCTTCGGCAGCAGCGGGTTGGGCTCGTGGTCGGGGAAGTTGCCGTCGGGCGTCCAATAGGTCTCGATCGTGTCCAGCCCCAGGCCCTCCAGCAGCGGGCCGATCATCGGGCCGGCCATGCCGTTGCCCCCGTCGAGCACCACCTTCAGCGGTCGCGCCGCGCGCGCCCGCACGAAGCCGGGGATGTCGATGAAGCGCTCCAGGTACTTCTGGAACTCGTCGTAGAGGTCGACGTTTTCGGCATGCCCGCGCGCGCGCGTCGGATGCTCGTCGGAAGGCGTTGTTCCCGCGGGCGTCCCGTCGCCCGGGTCAGCCGCCGATCGGTCGCTCCCGTCGAGGCCCGACTCGATCGCCAGGCGGATGTCCTGGATGCCCGCATCCCCGGACAGCGCGATCGCGCCCTCGCGCACGAGCTTCGCGCCCGTGTACGCCTTCGGGTTATGAGAGGCCGTGCACATCAGCCCGCCGTCCAGCTCCCGGGAGCCGACGAGGTAGTAGAGCATCTCGGTGCCCACCTCTCCCGCGTCGATCACGTCCGCGCCCTCGCCCGTCAGGCCCGCCCGGTAGCGCGCCGAGAGCTCGGGGGCGGTCAACCGCATGTCGTGGCCCAGCCCCACCCGCAGCTCCGAGGCGGGCTTGGACGCGAGCGCGGAGAGCACCTGCGCGAACGCCCGCCCGATCAGCTCCGCGACGTCCCCGTCGATCTGGGACCCGTACAGGCCGCGGATGTCGTACGCCTTGAAGATCTCCGGGTCGAGGGGCGCCATCTCGTCGCGCATCCTAGTCGGACCCTCAGGTCCGGCGGCCACGGGCGACCGGAGGTCGTCCGTGTTTCTCGACCGATCGAAGATCGGCCAGCGGGGCCGGATGCCCCGTCGGAAGTATCTTTATACCCATGTCCGGGCATTCGAAGTGGGCCAGCATCAAGCACAAGAAGGCGATCGTGGACTCCCGCAGGGGCCAGCAGTTCACGAAGCTCGCCCGCGCGATCACGGTCGCCGCGCGCGACGGGGGCGGCGATCCCGACGCCAACCCGACCCTCGAGAACGCGATCCGCAAGGCCAAGGAAGCTTCGATGCCCAAGGAAAACATCGAACGGGCGATCGCCAAGGGGACCGGCGAGGGTGGCGACGGGGAGGCCCTGGAGACGGTTCTCTACGAGGGCTACGGCCCGGGGGGCGTGGCGGTGCTGGTCGAGACCGTCACCGACAACCGCAACCGCACGGGCGCCGACGTCAGGCACCTGTTCTCCAAGCACGGCGGCAACCTCGGCGAGCCGGGCTCGGTGTCCTACCTGTTCGAGAAGAAGGGCACGATCGCGATCGACGCCGCCAAGCACGACGAAGACGAACTGATGGTCGCGGTGGAGGCGGGCGCCGAGGACATCTCCGCCGACGAGGGTCTGTGGGAGGTCGTCGCCGCCCCCGCCGACTTCACGAAGGTGCGCGCTGCCCTGGAGGACGCCGGCGTCGAGATCGAGAGCGCCGAGATGGGCTACCGGCCCACGAGCCTCGTACCGATCGACGAGAGCCAGGCCGGGCGCCTGATGAAGCTGATCGAAGTCCTGGAGGACAACGACGACGTCGGGGAGGTCCACGCGAACTTCGACGTCCCGGCGGAGGTGCTGGAGCGGGTTGCCGGATAGCGGAAGGTCGCTCGAGGTGAGCCGGACATCCCGCCCGCCCGTCGTGATCCTGTGCGGCGGCCGGGGCACCCGCCTGCAGGAGCGCACACGGGAGATCCCCAAGCCGCTCGTGGAGATCGGCGGAGAGCCGATCGTGGGCCACGTGATCAGGCTGTACGCCGCCCAGGGTTTCGAGCGGTTCGTGCTCGCCACCGGCTATAAGGGCGAGCTGATCGAGGAGTACACCCGTGCGGCTCGCTGGCCGGAACACGCGCGAGTGGAGTGCGCGGACACCGGCCAGGACACCCCCACCGGCGGGCGGATCAAGCTGCTGCAGGGAAGGCTCGAAGGGGAGCCCCGCTTCTGCGCCACCTACGCGGACGGGGTCGCCGACATCGACCTGAACGGCCTGCTGGCCGAGCACGAGCGCCATGCGGTGTTGGCGACGATCACGGTCGTCCGCCCGACCCTCCAGTTCGGGGTCACAGAGCTCGACGGGGACGGCAGGGTGACGGGCTTTCGCGAGAAGCCCCCCTCCGAGCAGTGGGTCAACGGCGGCTTCTTCTGCTTCGAGCGACCGGTCCTTGAGCGGATCAGCGCCGACAGCGTGCTCGAGCGCGAGCCCCTGCAGCGCCTGGCAGAGGACGGCGAGCTGCGGGCCTACCGCCACGAGGGCTTCTGGGAGTGCATGGACACCTACAAGGACGCCGTCTCCCTGAACGACCTGTGGGACTCCGGCGAGGCCCCCTGGCGGATCTGGGAGGCAGGCGTCCGGGAGGGGGCGCAGAATCACTGACCATGATCGTCCTCGGCATAGACCCGGGTCTCGCGAGCACCGGCTACGGCGTGGTGGCCCGCCGTGAGGGGCGCCTCGTGGCGCTCGACGGGGGTGTGATCGAGACTCGATCAGGCCTTCCACCGGAGCGCAGGCTCCTCGACATCCACGCCGCCGTGGACGCACTGCTGGTCGAGCACGAGCCCCAGGCGATGGCCCTGGAGGAGCTGTACTTCGGCCAGAACGTGAAAACCGCCTTCGCCGTCGGCCAGGCCAAGGGCGTGGCGATCCTGGCGGCGGGACGCCGGAGGGTGTCGTGCGAGAGCTACACACCCCAGCAGGTCAAGGGCGCTGTGTGTGGGAACGGGCGTGCGGACAAGGAGCAGGTCGCACGCATGGTGGCGGCGCTGCTCGGGCTGCAGGCCCCGCCCCGGCCAGATCACGCGGCGGATGCACTGGCGGTCGCGATCTGTCACGTCAACCGCGCGCCCCTGTCGAGCGCGCTCGCGGGGGCGATGTCTTGATGACGGAGGGTGGCGTCGTGAACGCGGGGGTGGCGTCGTGATCGGCGTCCTCAAGGGCGAGGTGGCGGTGCGGCGAGCCGATCACGTGGTGATCCTGTGCGGCGGGGTCGGCTACCGGGCGGCGGTGTCCGCCCAGACGCTCAACCACGTCCCCGCGGCGGGCTCTGAGACGCTCCTGCACACCCACCTGATCGTCCGCGACGACGCGCTCACGCTGTACGGGTTTCACTCCGAACAGGAGAAGGAGCTGTTCCTGATGCTCCTGGCCGTGCAGGCGGTCGGCCCGAAGGTCGCCCTGGCGGTGCTCTCCGGCGGCGCCTCCCGGGAGCTGCTAGGCGCGATCGCGGCGGGGGACGCCGCTCGTTTTCAGGCCGTGCCGGGGATCGGCAAGCGGACCGCCGAACGGATCATCGTCGAGCTCCGCGAGAAGGTCCTGGGCGGGCACACGGCTGAGGGGGGCGGTCCGATCGCGGCTCGTCGCGGCGAGGACCGCTCTGAGGTCGGCGAGCTCGACCTGGCCAGGGACGGGCTGCTCGAGCTGGGCTACGGGACTGCCGAGGTCCAGGAGCTGCTGCGCGACGCCAGTGGCGAGAGCGCCCAGGAACTGATCGCGGATGCCCTCCGCGCGGCGCGGGCCGGATGAGTCGGGCGGGGTGATCGGACAATGAGCGAGGCAGCCGCCGGCGAGGCAGCCGCCGCGGAGCGCATCCAGACGCCCTATCTCGTCCCCGAGGACGAGCTCGACCGCTCGCTACGACCGCGCCGTCTTCAGGACTTCGTCGGCCAAGAGATGTTGCGCGAGCAGCTCGCCGTCGCGATCGAGGCGGCGGGAGCCAGGGGGGAGGCGCTCGATCACGTTCTCCTCGCGGGGCCGCCCGGTCTGGGGAAGACCTCGCTGGCGCAGATCGTCGCGGCCGAGCTCGAGGTGCCGTTCGTGCAGACCGCCGGGCCGGCTCTCGAGCGCAAGGGAGACATCGCCGCATTTCTCACGGCCCTGGAGCCCCGGAGCGTGTTCTTCGTGGACGAGATCCATCGCCTGCCGAGGACCCTCGAGGAGACCTTCTACCCGGCGATGGAGGACCACCGGCTGCCGATCACCGTCGGCCAGGGGGCGGGCGCGCGGGTGGTGACCCTGGAGCTGCCCCCGTTCACGCTCGTCGGGGCGACCACCCGCACGGGCCTCTTGACGACGCCCCTGCGCGACCGCTTCGGCATCCAGGCGCGCATGGAGCCCTACGCCACTGAGGAGCTCGCCGCGATCGTCAGGCGTTCGGCCGGGATCCTCGAGATCCAGCTGGAGGAGCAGGGGGCGCTGGCGATCGCCGCGCGCAGCCGGGGCACGCCGCGGGTCGCCAACCGGCTGCTCAAGCGGGTGCGGGACTTCGCCGAGGTGCGCATGGAGGGGATCGTCACCGCCGACGCCGCCCACGCAGCCCTGCAGATGCTGGAGGTCGACGAGCTGGGCCTGGACCGGCTGGACCGCGAGATCCTGCGGGCGATCTGCGGGAAGTTCGAGGGCGGCCCGGTGGGGCTCTCGACGCTGGCGGTGGCGGTGGGCGAGGAGCAGGACACGATCGAGGACGTCTACGAGCCTTACCTGCTGATGCAAGGCCTGATCAAGCGCACCCCGCGGGGGCGCGCGGCGACTGGCGCCGCGTTCGCCCATCTCGGCCTGAAGGCGCCCGACGCGGAGCGGTCGGCCGGCGAGCAGGCGCTGTTCTAGGAACAAGAGCCTCGATGTGGCGGCTCCCCTAGTCTGTTGTCCATGGCCCATCCCTTCATCTGCCCCAACTGCGGGCACCGTACGAGCGAGCTGGACCGCAACATCGGCTTCACCCGCCAGCCGAAGGGTTGCGTGAAGTGCGGGTTCGCGTTTCTGTTCGAGCTGCTCGACGACTACTACCCGGCGCCGGACGCCGCCTTCTTCGTATGCGACGGCGAGGGCCGGATCATCGGCTGCGGCAAGAACTCGTTCGCGTTCACGGGACTGGAGGAGGAGGAGGTCATCGGCCAACGCGTGGAGCAGGTGCTGGGGCTCAGCTTTGACAACGGCGACGATCCGGTGAAGACCGTGCTCGAGTGGGGAGTGCGCGCGCTGGAGGTGCCCGTGGTGGTCGCGGGCGAGCGCGACGTTGCCGCGAGCGCCAAGGCGGACATGTTCCCCGCCTATGACGACGACGGCGGGCTGTTGCTCGTCCTTACCCCGGAGAAGTAGTCTCCTTCAGGAGATGACCGAGAAGCCCACGCCATGACCGACCGTCGTCGCAACGCGCTGATCCTGCTGCTGGTCGCCGGCCTGGTGGCCGCCTCGCTGGTGGTGATCGTGACCCTGCCCACGCGCTTGGGCCTGGACCTGAAGGGGGGCGTGCAGCTGGTGTACCTCGCCAAGCCCACCGCCGAGGCGAAGGTCTCGACCGAATCGCTGAACCAGTCGATCGAAATCATGCGCAAGCGCGTCGATCAGCTGGGCGTCTCACAGCCGGAAATCGAGCGCAGCGGCGCCAACGAAATCGACGTGGCCCTCCCGGACGTGAGCAATGCCCAACGGGCCGAAGCCGAGGTCGGCAAGACCGCCCAGCTGCACTTCTATGACTGGGAGCCCAACGTGATCGGCGCAAGCGGCAACCCGGCGGGGTCGACGGAACCGACCGCCACCGGCGGGCCGAACGCGGCCGCCGCGCAGTTCGGGCTGCTCGAGTACCAGGCGGTGCTCCGGGCCGCCAAACGGCCGCCGATCCTGCGCAAGAGCGACACGACGCTCGCGCCGGGGTGCACCGCCAAGCAGGTGGACGGGTGCGTGTACGGGACCTGGTACCTGCTCGACACCAAGAACCAGAAGGTGCTGCGGGGGCCCGAGGAAACCGAACAGAACCTTTACTCCGACGGCTACAAACCGCCGCCCGGATCGAAGCCCAAGGTGGTCCGCGTAAACCCCGGGACGGTGCTCGTGCAGGCCCGCCAGGTGGAATCGGCCTCGGGCAAGGTCACTCAGCCCAGCCCGAACAGCTGGTACGTGCTCAACGACGAACCTGTGCTGTCGGGCGCGGACATCACCAACCCCCAGCAGGGCTTCGACGAAGGCGCCGGGGGCAACGGCCAGCCGAACGTGACGTTCGGCTTCGACTCTCACGGCAAGGAAGTCTTCCAGCGGGTGACCAAGGAAATCGCCCACCGCGGCCAGGAAGCGCAGCTGCCGGGGGTCAGCAAGGAATCCGCCCAGCAGCACTTCGCGGTGGTGCTCGACGAACAGGTGATCACGGCCCCGTCGATCGACTACACCCAGTACCCCGAAGGGATCGACGCATCCACCGGCTCGCAGATCTCGGGCGGGTTCACGATCACCTCCGCTCAGAACCTCGCCCAGGAGCTGCAGTCGGGCGCGCTGCCGATCAAGCTGGAACTGATCTCCAACTCCCAGGTCTCGGCGACGCTCGGCAAAACCGCGCTCAAGCAGGGGCTGGTGGCGGGGCTGGCGGGCTTCCTGGTGGTGTGCCTGTTCCTGCTCGTGTTCTACCGCGTGCTCGGCGTGATCGCGGTGGGCGGGCTGGTCATATACGGGATCTACCTGTTCGCGCTCATCAAGCTGATCCCGGTGACGATGACCCTGCCGGGGATCGCCGGCCTGATCCTGACGATCGGCGTGGCCGCGGATGCGAACATCGTGATCTTCGAGCGCGTCAAGGAGGAGATCAGGGGCGGCAGATCGATCGTGTCGGGGATCGCGACGGGATACACGCGCGGCTTCGCCGCGATCGTCGACGCGAACGTGGTGACGTTCATGACCGCCTTCATCCTGTTCGCGCTCGCGACCGCGGAAGTGAAGGGGTTCGCATTCATGCTGGGGATCGGCACCCTCGTGTCGCTGTTCACCGCCGTGCTGGCGACTCGGGCGGCACTCGGCGTGATGGGCCAGTCCTCGCTGGTCAACCACCCGGCTGCGCTGGGCACGAGCAAGCCCAAGCGGGAGTGGCGGTTCGACTTCATGGGCAAATCGAAGTGGTTCTTCTCGATGTCCGGCACGATCCTCTTGATCGGCGCGCTCGCGATCGGCGGCAAGGGACTGAACTTCGGCATCGACTTCAAGTCGGGCACCCGCATCCAGACCGCGTTCGTCAAGCCCGTCACCTCCGCGGAAGTGAGCACGGTGATGGCCTCCCAGGGCTACCCGAACGCGCAGGTCCAGAAGTACTCGAGCAAGGGGGTCGGCGGCAGCGGGTATCAGATCTCGACCGAGAAACTGCAGCCCGAAAAGGTCCACAACGTCAAGGACGCGCTCGACATGAAGTTCGGCAACGGCCCGAGCAGTCCCGGGACCAAGGACTTCTCCAGCACCTCGATCGGGCCGACGTTCGGCAAAACGATCGCGAAGAGCGCGTTGATCGCGATCATCGCCTCGCTGCTCGTGATCTCGGCGTACATCGCGTTGCGGTTCGAGTGGAAGTACGCGGTGCCCGTGCTGATCGCGTTGATGCACGACCTGCTGATCACGGCCGGCATCTACTCGCTCACCGGCCGGGAAGTGACCTCGGCGACGGTTGCGGCGCTGCTCACGATCCTGGGGTATTCGCTGTATGACACGATCATCGTGTTCGACAGGGTGCGAGAGAACGTGCCGCGCATGCCGCGAGCTGCGTTCTCGCAGATCGTCAACCGGTCGATGTCGGAGGTGCTGACGAGATCGCTGGCCACGAGCTTCTGCACCCTGCTGCCGGTGCTGGCGCTGCTGCTGTTCGGGGGAAGCACCCTGAAGGACTTCGCGTTCGCCCTGATGGTGGGGATCGCCTCGGGGGCGTACTCCTCGATCTTCATCGCCTCGCCCGTGCTGACCCACTGGAAGGAGCGCGAGGTCTCCTATCGCAACCGCCGAGCCCGGATCACCCGCGAACTGGGCGCCGTTCCCGCCTACGCCACCGCCGTGGGCGGCGCGCCCGTGGACGTAGAGCCGGAGCGCAAGCCCAAACGCAGCCGCCGCGGCAGCATCGTCGCGCCGGAGGAGCCCGGCCAGCAGCTCTCGCGAGACGAGTTCCAGGAACTGGTCAAGGACCTCGACATCGACGGCGACGGCGACGGCCAGCCGGACAAGGCCGCCCCGGCCGGCGCGCCGCCACGACGTGCCGCCAAAGGCCGCCCCGGCAAGGGCCGTGGCGAGACAGACGGGACGGCGACCGTCGAGCGTGCGCCCGAGCGCGACCCCGCCGCGGATCTCACTCCGGAGGATCTCGTGCTCAAGGAAGACCCCAAGCCCCGCGAGAAGCGCCGGCGGGCGGGCGGGCGTCGCAACAAACGCCACGGGAGGTCACGCTGATGGCGCTGCTCGGCTGGGTGATGATGGGGCTGGCGATCTGGCATTTCACGATCTTCCTGCCCGACCGCTTCTGGGGCGGGATCGTGGGCGCGTTCGTGGGCTCCCTGCTCGGGGCGATCGTGCTGGGGCTGATCATCTCGGGCGTGAAAGCGGGGTCGTTCGGCGTGCCGGGCGAAAAGGCGACCGACATCGCGGTCGTGCTCTACGCCGTGCCGGGCGCCCTGCTCGGCATCGCCCTGGCCTACCTGGAGGGCGCCAGACGCGAAGGTCAAGCCCACCAGGCCGCCGCCTGACCCGGGCTCCCGTCCGCGCCCGCCCGGCGGCGGCCCACACGTCGGGTTCCGGCCGGTGCTCTCCGGGTTCCGTCCAGTCCGGACCGTAGGGTTGACGTGTGGGAGAGCCGGTTTTTCAGATCGCGGACTGCCCGCCCGAGGACGTCGAGCGGCTGCGTGTCGAGTTGGGCGTGAGCGATCCGATGGCGCAGGCGCTGGTGCGTCGCGGCATGGCGTCGCCCGCGCGCGCGCGGGCGTTCCTCGGTGCCGACGAGGAGCATTCGCCGCAGGCGTTCGCGGGCATCGAGGCGGCGATCGAGGCGATCGAGACCCACCTGCGGGCGGGCGAGCGGATCACCGTGCACGGCGACTACGACGTGGACGGAGTGTGCTCGACCGCTGTTCTCGTGAGATGCCTGCGGGCTCTCGATGGGGATGTCGACTGGTACCTGCCCGATCGCGAGAGCGACGGATACGGCTTGAGCGAGCAGACCGTCAGGCGGCTCGCCACGCGGGGAACGCGGCTGCTCGTGACCGTGGACTGCGCGATCACGGCCGTCGAGGAGGTCGCCCTCGCCCGGGAGCTCGGCATGGGGGTGGTGGTAACCGACCATCACAGCCCCCGCGCGGACGGGAGGCTGCCGGACGCCCCGACGGTCCATCCCAGGACGTGCGGATATCCGTTCGGGGAGCTGTGCGCCACGGCGGTCGCCTACAAGCTCGCCCAGGCGCTCTGGCGAGCGTGGGGGCGAGACCCGCGAGAGCTCCAGGACGACCTCGACCTGGTGGCGCTCGCGACGATCGCCGATGTCGTGCCGCTGCTCGGCGAGAACCGATCGCTCGTGCGGCGCGGCCTGCGGGCGCTCGCGGGCACCGGTAAGCCGGGCTTGCGGGCGTTGATGGCGGTCGCGAGGGTGGATCCCGGGAAGGTGGATGAGCGCTCGGTGGCGTTCGGGCTGGCGCCGAGGCTGAACGCGGCCGGACGCATGGACCGGGCCGACGCGGGGCTCGAGCTGATCCTGACCGAGGATTCCGCGCGGGCGGCCCAGATCGCAGACGGGCTCGATCGGGTCAACCACGAGCGCCGCCAGGCCGAGCGCCGGATCCGATTCGAGGCCGAAGCCCAGATCGCCGAGCTCGGCGACGGCGACGGCGAGG
The DNA here is from genome assembly GCA_963785785.1 of uncultured Solirubrobacterales bacterium. Classification (GTDB taxonomy): domain Bacteria; phylum Actinomycetota; class Thermoleophilia; order Solirubrobacterales; family Solirubrobacteraceae; genus Palsa-744. Next base: position 32,162 of record CAWAWI010000001.1, read on the forward strand.
AGCGGGGCGCGTTCGTGCTCGCCGGCGAGGGCTGGCACGTCGGGGTGATCGGGATCGTCGCCTCCCGGCTGGCCGAGCGCTGCAACCGGCCGGTGGTCCTGATCGCGCTGGACGGGGAGCGTGGGCGCGGCTCGGGGCGCAGCGGCTGCGAGGCGTTCGACCTGCTCGCCGGGCTGACCGCGTGCGCCGAGCACCTCAGCCGCTATGGCGGCCATCGCGCGGCCGCCGGCCTCGAGGTCGAGCGGGCGCGGATCCCGCAGCTCGCCACGGATCTGGACGCCTACGCCAAGGACGCGCTGGCCGGGCGGGACACGGGGGCGGTCGAGCGGGTGGACGCGGTCGTCGAGTGCGGCGAGCTGGGGATGGGTTTGGCCGAGGAGCTGCGCGCGCTCGGGCCGTTCGGCCAGGGCAATCCGCCGGTCTCGCTGATGGTCCGCGACGCGACGTTCGCCGATGTGCGTACGATGGGCGAAGGCAAGCACGTGCGCTTCACGGTGTGCTCGCGCGAGGGCAGGGCCCGCGCGGTGGCGTTCAACACGGGCGGACGACTGCCCGTCGATGAGGGGGAGCCTGCGCAGGGTACGTTCGCGCTGGAGGTCAACGAGTGGAACGGCGTGAGCGAGCCCCGCCTGGTGCTCCGTCAGGCGTGCCCGGCGGCCGAGGCCCGCCTGGCGGCTGAGGCTGGCCCCGCGACCGAGACGCGCCCGGCGAACGAGCCTCCCCCGGCAGTCGTGCCGCGGATCGAGGATCGCCGACCGGCGCCCGCGCGGGAGGATCGTCGCGCCGGGAAGGGGCGGGCTCGACCGCAGGAGCTGGCGCTGTTCGGCTGAGAGCGGGTCGGGTCTTCAATCCGGGAGGGCGGTCCCCTAACCTTTGAGCATGACCCCTCCCGACGAGTCCAAGGGGACGCAGGCCGTCAAGGCGCCCGAGCGCGTACCGGTCGGTGAGGCCGTCGAGCTCAACGAGCTCGAGCGCAGGCTCCTGAAGGACCTGTTCGCGATCGTCTCCGAGCACGCGGAGGACTCCTCTGTGGAGATCGACCGGGAGCGGGTGCAGGACGCGTTCGTGTTCGCCTGCGATCACCACGCCGCGCAGAGGCGCAAGTCGGGCGAGGACTTCATCGTGCACCCGGTCGGGGTGGCGCGGATCTGCGCGGGCATGCGCCTGGACACCGAGACGCTGTGCGCGGCGCTGCTGCACGACACGGTCGAGGACACGTCCGCCTCGATCGAGGAGGTCTCTGAGCGCTTCGGCGAGGAGATCGGCCAGATCGTCGACGGCGTGACCAAGCTCACCGGGATCACTTTCCAGTCCCGGGACGAGGCCCAGGCCGAGAACTACCGCAAGATGATGGTCGCGATGGCCACGGATGTGAGGGTCATCCTGATCAAGCTCGCCGACCGGCTGCACAACATGCGCACGATCGACGCGATGCCCAAGCAGAAGCAGATGGAGAAGGCTCGGGAGACGCTGGAGATCTACGCGCCTCTGGCCCATCGTCTCGGCATCCACGCGATCAAGTGGGAGCTCGAGGATCTTGCATTCGCGACCCTTCACCCCCGAAAGTACCAGGAGATCAAGGGTCTCGTGGCCCAGCAGCGAGACGAGCGCGAGCGCTACGTGGGCCAGGCCGGCGAGTACCTCTCCCGGGAGCTCGCAGACGTGGGGATCGACGCCCAGATCGCGGGCCGGGCCAAGCACTTCTACTCGATCTACTCGAAGATGACCAAGAAGGGTCGCGAGTTCAACGAGATCTACGACCTGACCGCGATGCGGGTGATCGTGAGCTCGCTGAAGGACTGCTACGGGACGGTGGGTGTCATCCACTCGTTGTGGAAGCCCCTGCCGGGTCGCTTCAAGGACTTCATCGCGATGCCCAAGTTCAACATGTACCAGTCCCTGCACACGACGGTGATCGGGCCGGAGGGCAGGCCGCTGGAGATCCAGATCCGCACCCGGGAGATGCACGAGATGGCGGAGTTCGGGGTGGCGGCCCACTGGACCTATAAGCGCCGGCCGGGCTCCGAACGGGCGGGCCGCGACGGTGACCCCGACAGCTCGGGCGAGAACGCCAAGCTGCAGTGGCTGCGCTCGATGCTCGACTGGCAGAAGGAGCTCTCGGACCCGCACGAGTTCATGGACACCCTGCGCACGGACCTGTTCGAGGACGAGGTCTACGTGTTCACGCCCAAGGGCGAGGTCAAGTCCCTCGCCGCCGGGGCAACGCCCCTGGACTTCGCTTACGAGGTCCACACCGAGATCGGCCACCGGTGCGTGGGCGCGCGTGTGAACGGCAAGATCGTGCCCCTGCACTGCGAGCTGCGCAGCGGAGACATCGTCGAGATCCTCACCGCCAAGCGCGAGCGGGGACCCTCGCGGGACTGGCTGGCGATGGTCAAGACCACGCGGGCGCGCAACAAGATCAAGCAGTGGTTCAAGGCGGAGTCCCGCCAGGACACCGAGCACACCGGGCGGGACCTGCTGCAGGAGCACCTGCGCAAGCAGGGCCTGCCGGCGCAAAAGATCACCGGCTCGGCGCTCCTCGCGGACGTGATCCGGGAGGTGGGCTACCGCAAGGCCGACGACTTCTACATCGCCCTCGGCGCCGCGAAGGTCTCGCCGAAGGTAGTCGTCAACAAGGTGATGCAGCGCTTGAAGCAGGGCGAGTCCGCCGACGGGGACGCCGGTGGCGCCGAGCTGCTGCGGGTCGGTCGTCCGCGCCGCCAGCCGACGAAGTCCTCGGGCCAGTATGGGATCAAGGTGGAGGGCGTCGAGGACGTGATGCTGCGCTTGGCGAAGTGTTGCCGGCCGGTGCCGGGCGATGAGATAGTCGGCTACATCTCCCTCGGACGCGGCATCACGATCCACCGCGAAGACTGCCCCAACGTGGCGATCTTGCGGCGCAACTCAGAGCGGTTCACGAGCGTCGCATGGGAAGGCGAGCTGAGCTCGGCGTTCGTCGTGGAGATCCAGATCGACGCGTGGGATCGCCACCGACTGCTTGAGGACCTCTCGCGGGTGTTCTCGGAGTCGGGGTCGAACATCCTCGAAGCCCGCTGCCTGTCCAGTCCGCCGATGGTCAAGAACCGGTTCGTGGTCGAGGTCGCCGACACCCACTCCCTGAAAGGCGCCATCACCCGGTTGCGAAACGTCGAGTCGGTGTTCGACGCCTACCGCGTGACCCCCGGAGGGTCCGCCGCGTAGCCCGCGCCCCGCGCACGCGCGCTGGGCGGCGCGTGGCTCAGGCCACGACGGTCAGGGCCTTGGGCAGGAGGGAGTAGCGTGCGTGGGCGACCTCCCCGAGGTAGTCCCCGTCGACCTGCAGGGGCAGCGGGCGGCCGTCGCTGGAGTGGACGGTCAGCTCGGTCAGGTTGGGCAGGCCGGTGACCTGGCGGTGGTTGGTGACCTGGGCGTGGCGGGAGAAGGAGCGCAGGGCGATCGAGGGCATCGACAGGGGGGTGGCGCGACGCAGGACGCAGCCGCTCAGGGATCCCGAGTCCAGGGCGGTCCCGTCGGCGATCTCGATCGGCCGGTTGTTGAAGTAGGTGAAGGGGGAGCCGTTCTGGACGATCGTGGTGACTCCCGGGAGGGTCTGTCCGCCCGCGAGGGCCTCCATGCGGGGGGGATTGAGGAGATAGCGGCGCACGAACGTGCGTACGGCGACCCACGTGAAGTAGTACGCGCCGAAGCGGGCCTTCAGATGGGGGTTGGCGTCGACGCGCTCCACGACGCTGGCGTCGACCCCGAGGCCGGAGGCGAATGTGAAACAGCGGCGGTCGGCGAGGATGCCGTCCGGGCCCTCGGCGCTGACCACGCCGAGATCCACCCGGTGGGTGCGCCAGTCCTCGGCGAGTCCGAGCAGGTGCTCGGTCGCGTCCACGAGCTCGCCGGGGATGCCGAGCATCTTGGCGAACACGTTGGCCGAGCCGCCGGGCAGGCACGTCAGCGGCGTGGGCGAGCCGAGCAGGCCGTTGGCGGCTTCGTTGACGGTGCCGTCCCCGCCGAACGCCACCACTACGTCATAGCCCTCGTGGGCGGCCTCCCGGCAGAGGACCGTCGCGTGGCCCCGGGCCTCGGTGTCGATCGCGTCGACCTCGTAGTGGCCCTGTAGGGCGTACACGACGAGATTTCTCAGCCGGTCGGAAACGGTGGAGGCGTACGGGTTGACGATGATCAGCATCCGCCTCTTCAGCGCCCCGGCGTCGGGACCGAAGGCGGTCGGCTCCCACTCCTGGCCTCCGTCCGGCGGTCCGTCGGGCGCCCCGGTGATGCGCCTGTGCGGGGCGGGGCTCTGCTCCAGCTGCTCGAGCCGTTTGACCGGTGTGGTCATATGCAGCGCCCTACACCGGCCCCGGGCAGGCGTTACCGCGGGCTCCTGACGGGCGTCCCCGCGCTCGGCGCGCCTCCGCCTGCCCGCTCGCGCGCGCGGGCTTGCTTCTGTCGGGCGGCTTGCTAGACTCGCTTGCAGCAGTACACATCAAGAGGGGTGGAGGGACTGGCCCGACGAAGCCCCGGCAACCACCGCCTTACGGCGGGAAGGTGCCAATTCCAGAAGATGTGTGGCGGGCTTCGTGCTCTTCGCCACACGGTTGTTACCGGCGAAGGCTTCAAAGGAGTCCCGAGACATGGCTGTGACCCATCTGCAGTGCAGGGAGTGCAAGTCCGAGTATCCGCTGCAGGCCCTGTACGTGTGCGACCGGTGCTTCGGGCCGCTGGAGGTCGCCTACGATCACAGCCGGCTCGCCGGCGGGGACGTGAACGAGCTGCGCCGACGGATCCAGGCGGGTCCGCAGAACATCTGGCGGTACGCCGACTTCCTGCCCCTCCCGGGTGGACCGCCCGGGCCGTCGGGGAGGCTCGCCTCGCGGACGGGTTTGCCCGCCGGGTGCACGCCGCTGATCCGGGCCGACCGGCTGGCGGCGGAGCTGGGGCTGCGGGAGGTGTGGGTCAAGAACGACGCGGCCAACCCCACCCACTCCTTCAAGGACAGGGTCGTGTCGGTCGCCGCCGCGCGCGCGCGGGAGCTCGGCTTTCAGACGATCGCATGCGCCTCGACGGGAAACCTCGCCAACTCGGTGGCCGCTCACGGGGCCGCCCTCGGAATGGAGTCCTACGTGTTCATCCCGTCCGACCTGGAGGAGCAGAAGGTGCTCGCGACGGGCGTGTACGGGACGAAGCTGGTGGCCGTGGAGGGCAACTACGACGACGTGAACCGCCTCTGCACCGAGCTGTGCGCCGAGCGGGACTGGGCGTTCGTGAACGTCAACCTCAGGCCCTACTACGCCGAGGGCTCGAAGACGCTGGCGTTCGAGATCGCCGAGCAGCTCGGCTTCGAGCAGCCCGACCGGATCGTCGCGCCGGTCGCCTCGGGCTCGTTGTTCACGAAGATCGGCAAGGGCTTTCAGGAGTGGCGCGAGCTCGGCCTGATCGAGGGGGAGGGACCGCGCATGAACGGCGCCCAGGCGGAGGGTTGCGCGCCCGTGGCGAGAGCGTTCGCCGCCGGCCACGAGGTCTGCCGGCCGGTCAAGCCGGACACGATCGCCAAGTCCCTGGCGATCGGCAACCCAGCGGACGGGCCGTATGCGCTCGAGCTCGCCCGCCAGAGCGACGGCTCGATGGACGCGGTCGGCGACGAGGAGATCAGGGAGGGCATCGCGCTGCTCGCCCAGACGACGGGCGTCTTCACCGAGACCGCCGGCGGGGTCACGACGGCGGTCCTCGCAAAGCTCGCCCAGCGCGGGGACATCGACCCGGACGAGCGGGTGGTGCTGGTGATCACCGGCGACGGCCTGAAGACCCTCGACGCGGTCCGGGGCACGTTCGCCGTCCACACGATCGAGCCGACGGTGGAAGCGTTCGAAAACACGGTGCCCGCGCACGCGCGCGCAGACGCGCGCGGGGGGTCCTCGCGGGAGGTCGCGATCTGATGGCGGCCACCGTGAAGATTCCTACCCAGCTGCGCAGTGCGGCGGGAGGCGAGGCGGAGGCCACCCTCGATGGAACCACCGTCCAGGAGGTCCTCGAGGCCCTATATGACCGTCACGGCGAGCTCCGGGATCGGATCAGCGACGAGGACGGCTCCCTGAGGCGGTTCGTGAACGTGTACGTCGCAGGCGAAGACATCCGTTTCCTGGACGGCCTTCAGACGCCCGTCGCCGACGGGGCCGAGCTGACGATCCTGCCCGCGGTAGCGGGGGGCTAGCGCCCGTGAGGGCTCGCGGACGTGGAGATCGCTGATCTGGTGCTCGCCGGCGTTGAGCCGCTGAAGCCGACCGTGGAGACGAGCGCCGCCGCGCACATCGCGCCGATCGTGAGCGCCCGCAGGCGCTTGGGGGTCAGCCAGCCGAAGCTCTGGGTCTGAAGCCACGAACGAAAGCCGGTGGCCGCCGAGGCGGCTCCGATCGCACAACCGACACACATGCGGCGATGATAGCTCCGTCGGCGCTCGGGGACGCCGCCGGCGCTCGCACGCGTCACTACTGCTCGGATATCTCGGCTACCGCCTCAGACACGCCCGCGCGAGTCTCCAGGCGCCGGCGCAGCTCGGCGCCCCGCCCCGCCGAGACGGCCCGGGCGGCCCGGGCGTCGCTCAGCTCCAGGCCGTGGGCGTCGGCGTAGTCGAGCAGCTCCTGTCGCTCCTCTCCCTCGCGGGCGGTCTTCAGGAACAGCCAGCAGAACAGCCCGAGGGTGAGCAGGGACTCCTCGACCATCATCACCGCCCCGGCGATGTTCTGGTCGGCCAGGGGGGAGACGTGGTAGGAGGCGTCCCCGGGGATGTAGTAGGGGTAGAAGACCGTCCCCGACCACAGGAAGATGTTCCCGAGGATCGTCCCCGCCAGGCGCACCGCGATGATGTAAACGAGCTTGCCGAGGTTCCCGAACCAGCTCGGCATCGGCAGCGGCCCGAACAAGCACATCCACATGTTGATCCCGAACCCCAGGAACATCGCGTGCTCGAGCGCGTGCACTCCCCCGTGGCGAAGGGCCGCTTCGTAGAGGACCGGCAGGTGCCACACGTACAGGTCGATCGCCCACAGCGGGAACGCGATCAGCGGATGGGCGAGGATCCGCAGCCTGTCGAAGAACCGGATCTTCAGGATCGGCGCGATCAGCGGGCCGGTCAGGCCGAGCACGATCAAAAGCGCCGCGACGTCTCCGAGCAGCAGGTGCTCGACCATGTGCACGAACAGCAGGTCCTGGCTCGGTCGCCCGAGCGAGGTGAGCGCGACCGCGATCACCACGAAGCCCGAGTAGAAGCACGCCTGCTGCCAGCCGGGCACAGGGTTTCGTCCCTCGAGGGCGAGCGTCCTCACCCGCCGGGCGTAGAGCAAGCCGAGGATCGTCAGGGGCCCGAGCTGGAGGGCGGCCTCGATGGCGGTGGAGGTGCCGAGCGGCGTCAGAATCATTTCTCGCTGGAGGGTAAGGGCTCGCGCGAGGGTTTGTGGCGGGAACGGGGGCGGCCGAGGCGACCCAAGGATGCCCAATGAGCGGTGGCGCCATCCCCCGGAAGGAGCGGTGGCGGCATCTCTCCGGCATCTCTCGGAAGGCGGGCCCGCGCGCGCGTACACGTGCCCGCGCGGGGCGGCGTCCGCGGAGCAGTCGGGGCCATAGACTTGCGCGGGCATGAAGAGGACGTCTCGTCGCACACTGCTGGCGCTCCTGGGCGTCCTCGGCGGGGCGGCCCTGGCGACGCCCGCGGTGGCCCAGGCCCACGGGATCGTGGGGCGGGCGGACCTGCCGATCCCCGTGTGGCTGTTCAGCTGGACCGCCGCGATCGTGCTGGTGGTCTCGTTCGTGGCTCTCTCGACCCTGTGGACGACTCCTCGCCTTCAGGAGGAACATCGACGGCGGCTCAGACGACTTCCCCGGGCGCTCGACCGGTGCGCGAACCTGGTGGGGGTGGGCCTGTTCGTCCTGGTCGTCTACAGCGGCTTCGCCGGGGCCCAAGTCACCCAGGCGAACTTCTCGGTGACGTTCATCTATGTGGTGTTCTGGGTGGGGGTGCCCCTCGCGAGCGTCCTGTTCGGGGACATCTTCCGGGAGCTCAGTCCGTGGCGCACGTGCGGGCGGGTGCTGAGCGCCCTCCTGAGGCGCATCCGCGGGAGGGGCTCCTCCGGCGATCCCCACTCGCCGGTCCTTCGCTATCCGCAGTGGCTGGGTATGTGGCCGTCGGTGGCCGTGATCGTGGGGTTCGCGTGGCTGGAGCTCGTCTACGTCGAACGCGATCGCCCCTCGACCCTCGCAGCCCTGTCATTGGGGTATTTCGTCGTGACCGTCGCCGGGATGACGCTGTTCGGGGTGCGGGAGTGGGGGGGTCAGGCGGATGGGTTCGGGGCGTACTTCAACCTGTTCTCCAGGCTGTCCGGGGTGTGTCGCGACGAGGACGGCGTCCTCTGCCTGCGCAGGCCCCTGAGCGCGATCACGGACCTCGAGATCCGTCCGGGGACGGTCGCGTTGATCTGCACGATCATCGGCACGACCACATTCGACGGGTTCAGCAACGGCGGAGTCTGGCGAAACATCGAGCCGAGCCTGCAAAGCCTGTTCGCGGACCTCGGCTTCAACGCCACCCCCGCCCAGGAGCTCGCCTACTCGGTCGGGTTGCTCTTCTGCCTGGGCCTGATCGCCGCCGTCTACCGGCTCGGGATCGCGGGCGTGCGCACCGTCAGCGACCGCTACGACAACTCCCAGCTGATCCACGCCTTCGCCCACACTCTGGTGCCGATCGGGTTCGCGTACGTGCTCGCCCACTACTTCTCACTGCTCATCTGGCAGGGCCAGGCGATCGGCTATCTCGCCTCCGATCCCCTCGGTAACGGCGCGAACCTCCTCGGCACGAGCGGCTATCAGATCGACTACAACATCATCTCCTTCGCCGCCATCTGGTACGTCCAGGTCGCGGCCCTCCTGAGCGGTCACGTGGCCGGCCTGGCCCTCGCCCACGACCGCGCTCTGGTCATGTATGACGACGTCGAAGAGGCCGTCCGCTCCCAGTACTGGATGCTCGCCGTGATGGTCGCCTTCACGAGCTTCGGCCTGTGGCTCCTCTCCGCGGTGGGCACCTGACCGGGCCGCTGCCCGGAGGGCGGGCGTTGGCCACGGGATCCGGCGGAGCCGGCGGAGCCGCGGCTGCGGGCCCGAGCGGGCGGCGCTGTGAGAGCGCGCCCACCGGTACGGTCTCCGAGGTGCCACGCCGCCTACTGCTCTCCCTGACGGCCGCCGTCCTAGTTCTGGCGGCGCCGTCAGCCCACGCCCAGTCAGGCGGGCTGCTGACGATCACCGAGAGCGGCAACCCGATCGAAGATCAGGGGAGCAACTACGACTATCGCTCGGAAATCACGAGCGTCACGCCGGACGTGCCCGGGCTCGGCGTGCAGGTGCTCGAGTTCGCCGACCGGCTGGTGCTGAGCAACCACACCGGCAAGACGGTCACGATCTACGGATACGAAGGCGAGCCCTACGCGCGGGTGCTCGCGAACGGGACCGCCGAGCAGAACAGCCGCTCGCCGGCCACCTACCTGAACACCAACTTCTACGCCGACGTGACCGTGCCGGTCTCGGCCGACGCGAAGGCCCCGCCCCACTGGGTCGTGGTCGACCGGACGGGTCAATTCGAATGGCACGACCACCGCATCCACTGGATGTCCCCGGTGCCGCCCGCGAAGGTCAAGAACAAGAGCATCCGCACGCTGATCTTCGACTGGAGCGTCCCGATCCGGGTGGGGACCCAGCAGGGCGCCATCGACGGGCAGCTGCTGTGGACGCCGGAAAGCTCGACGGCCTCGACCGCCGTGATCGTCCTGGGGGTCGCGATCGTGGCGCTCGGACTGCTGCTCGTCCTATTCGTGCGCCATCGTCGCGCTCGCCTGGCCGCCGGCCCGGGCGGGGGCGGCTCCGACGGTGGCGGTCCCGGAGGCGGCGGGTCCGGAGGTGGTCCCGTGGGTGGGCCTGAGAGCGGATCGGAGGCCGGATCGACGGGCAAGCCGACAAAGGAGGCCTGGTGAGCGTGGTAGGGTTTTCTGCGATGTTCCCGTTGGCCTGCCTGATGCACTGGTACATCTCGATGCTGTACATCGTCCCGGTGCTCGCGGTCGGGGGCTGGGGCTGGTGGAGCTCCAAGCGGATGTCCCGCCGCTCGCAGGCCCGCAAGACCACCCCCGCGGCCTGACGCTACCCGGACCTGAACGCCCGCGAGGCCTGGCAACGCTGGCCTGGAGGCTTCGCTTTTTCTTAGCGCGCCTTGAGGCGGGCCTGAGTAGCATGGTGTGTGCTGGTCGTATGCCCGTACGCGCGCCCGCCACTTCCGCTGCTGAGGCTGGGGTCACCGAGAAGATCGACGTGATCTCCTGCCTGGACGAGCGCAGTCGCAAGCGGGCGACGGGACCGCAGGAGGCGGAGCCAGGTCGCTACCTGGAGGTCCAGGGAGCGGGGGAGACGCTGCTGGTGCCGCTGGGGGCGGAGGTCACCCACATCGGCCGGGGTCTGGCCGCGGACCTTCACCTCGACGAGGGCTCGGTCTCGCGCCGGCACGCGATCCTCGTGCTGCGTGGCTCGGGGGCGCGGATCCTCGACGATCGCAGCGCCAACGGCACGCTGGTAAACGGCCGGCGGGTAGCCCAGGCGGACCTTCGCAGCGGCGACGTGATCGTGCTCGGCCGTGTGGTGCTCCGCTATCTGGAGCTCCCCCTGCCGGTCGTGTCGAACGCGCGACCGGTCACCTGAGGCCGACCGCATTCGCACGGGCGGACGTCGTCGCCCGTTACGGTATGGGCGAGCGTCGATGACCGCACCGATCATGCCGCCCGCAAGCGACTGGCCGTCCCTGACGCCTCACCCGGGGACGGTCACGTGGCGGTACGCCGGGGACGCGCGGGTGCTGATCGCGGCCGGCTATGCGCTGCTGCTGCAGGTGGCCCACCCGACTGTCGGAGCCGGTGTCAGCGAGCACTCTCAATTTCAAAGGGATCCGTGGGGACGGCTGTTTCGTACGCTCGATTACACCTGCACGATGGTCTATGGCGGCCCGCGGGCGGCCGGAGAGATGGGCCGTCGCATCCGCTCCTTTCACAAGCAGATCTATGGCTGCAGACCCGACGGCACGCCCTATCACGCGCTCGAGCCGGCGGCCTACGCCTGGGTGCACGCGACCCTCGCCGAGGCGATCGTGCTGGCCCATGAGCGCTTCGGACGGTCGCTCACCGAGTGGGAGCGTGGGGAGCTCTGGCGGGAGTGGCGCTCGCTCGGACGGCTGCTGGGCATTCGCGAGCGGCACCTCCCGGAGGATTGGCTTCGCTTCCAGGACTACGTCCAGGAGATGGTCGACCACGAGCTCGAGCGGACCCCCGCGGTGCAGGAAGTGCTGCAGGCGCTAAAGCGGCCGGCGCCGCCGGAGCTGGCGAGGCTCTACCGCCCGGGCTGGAGTCTGGCCCGTCAGCCGCTGGGGCGTTTCCTGGAGCTGAGCACCGTCGGGCTGCTCTCGCCAGAGCTGCGGGAGCGTTTCGAGATCCGCTGGACGCGAGCCGAGGAGCTTCAGCTGCGCGTCCTCGGCGCCGCGCTGCGGAGGGCCACGCCGCTGATGCCTCCGTCGCTTCAGAACACCGGGCCGGGGTACCTGCGCTGGCGCGCAGAGGCGATCGCCCGCGGGGATGTCGCCTCGGCCCGGCTGTAGGGCGGGAGCGAGCGCAGGAGACCGCCCAAAGGTGGGCGGCATCTGCCGCATTTTCCGGGATGGGCTCAGAACCGGTCTGTCGGCGAGGTTAGTGTGGCCGGCAGATGCGCGCTCCCGCCATTAGGCCGTCGTCAGCCTCACGGGTCATGTGTGTCGCCGTCATGGTTGCGTCGCTCGTCGTCCCCGCCACCGCGCTCGGTGCCCTCGGGCCGGCGCCCAGCCGCTCGAAGGAACGGCCGTGGGGACCCTCACCCAGCTGAAGGGCGCCAACGGGTGTCTGGTCGACCGCTCCCAGTCGGCGGGGGGATGCAAGCGGGTACGGGCGCTTCGGGGTCCCGCGCCGTTCCTCGGCTCGGCAAGTACCTCAACTCGGCAGCGTTCGCGAGCAACGCCGTCGGTGTCTTCAAGCGGATCGCCGGCGATAGGCGCGCCCAGAGGGTGAATTGAAAGGAACGGGAATGGAACAGTCCGAAGACAACGCCAAGGTCGAAGCCGACGCTGACGTCGAGCCCACGGGCGTCGAGCCCACCGGCGCCGAATCCGCGGGCGTCGAGCCCACCGACATCGACCGCACCGACATCGACTCCGAGAAGGACGGGATCACTCGGGGGGAGCTGCTGAAGGCGGCGGCCGTGGCCGCCCCCGGAGTGCTGCTCAGCGGACCCGCCGCGGCGGTTGCGGCGCGGACCCGCCCGCGGGGGCGGGGAGCCGCGAAGGGGAACCCGATCGAGGGCATGAACGTGCTCGTCTTCCTGACCGACCAGCAGCGTGCCGTCCAGCATTTCCCGCCCGGGTGGAGCAAGCGGAACATGCCCGGCCTGACACAGCTTCAGGAACACGGGATGACGTTCGAGAACGCGTTCACGAACGCCTGCATGTGCTCGCCGGCGCGCTCGACGCTGATGTCCGGCTACTTCCCCGCCCAGCACGGGGTCAAGTACACGCTCGAGACGGACATGCCCGCCTCGGAATACCCGCAGGTCGAACTCGCGACCAGCTTCAAGAACCCTGCGACGGTCGTGGCGGCGGCCGGCTACACGCCCGTCTACAAGGGCAAGTTCCACTGCGTCAAGCCCGCCAACGGCTCGACCTGGGTGCCCTCGGACGTCAACAAATACGGCTTCACCCGCTGGGACCCGCCGGACGCGGGCGCCGACCAGAGCATCCCCGAGGAGGGGGGCGGGAACTACGACAACGACGGGCGCTTCATGAACTCCCAGGGCACGCCCGAAGCGGGCACCGAGGGGGCGGTGCAGTACCTGAGCTCGACGGCCGCCCAGAGCCAGCCGTTCTTCATGGTGGTCTCGCTCGTGAACCCCCACGACGTGCTGTTCTACCCGTCCACCTACACCGAAGGGGGATACGAGGACTCGTGGCTGGAAGGCGAGATCGGGCCGCCCGCGACCGCCAACGAAAACCTGTCGAGAAAGCCGACCGTGCAGGCGGAATTCCTGAAGCTGTTCAACCTCTCCGGACCGATCCCCACGCCGAAGATGAAGCGCAACTACCTGAACTTCTACGGCAACCTGATGAAGTCCTCGGACGCCTACCTGGTGAAGCTCCTCGACACCCTCAAGAAGACCGGTCTGCTGCAGAACACGCTGGTGATCGCCACGGCCGATCACGGCGAGATGGGGACAACCCACGGGGGGATGCGCCAGAAGAACTTCAACTTCTACGAGGAGGCGATCCGGGTGCCGCTCGTGTACTCCAACCCGCGTCTGTTCAAGAGGCCCCGGACCAACCGGGCGCTCGTCTCCCACGTGGACTTCCTGCCGACGCTCGCGAGCCTCGTCGGAGCGCCCGCGAGCGCGCGGAGCGCCTGGCAGGGGGTGGACTACTCCGAGCAGGTCCTCAGCGGCTCACCCAAGCCCTCCCAGGACTACACGGTGTTCACCTACGACGACTGGCAGTCCGGGCAGTCGCGGGGGCCCTACCCAAAACCGCCCAACCACGTCGTGAGCATCCGCGAACAGCGCTACAAGCTGGCGCGCTACTACGACGCCAACGGCAAGGTCCCCGACCAGTGGGAGATGTACGACCTCAAGAGCGACCCCCTGGAGCGGGTCAACCTCGCCTACAGGAACCACAAGCGGACCCCCGAGCAGGAACGCCAGTACAAGCGTTTGCGGCGAAAGCTCGCCGAAGTGGAAAAGACTCGTTTGCAGCCGTTGAGCTGAGGGAGGTGGCTCGCACGGGCGCCTTCGTCGTGTCGCGGGAGTCTCGGCCGGTGAAGCTCGTATACTGCGCCGATCCATGCGGCCGACTGCACATACGGACAATCCGTACGGGGGGCGCGGGACGGATGTCTGAGCCTCCCCGGCGTACCGTACATTTCACAGAACGGGGTGTTGCTATGACGGCGTTGTTGAAGGTCCCATGCAGAGTTCTGATCTCGCGAGCCGCGGGTGCCAGGAGGCCGGCGATGGTCGCGCTGCTGGCGTGTACCGCCTGCCTGGCGATGGCCGCTTCGGCCGCGGCCAAGACCGAAACCTACACGGCGATCTACTCCGCGACCGACACGATCCCGGTCCCGCCCGCCTCGAACTTCGCCGGCAGCGGCGGCGGCGACGGCTGGGCCGTCGCGGTGGGCGACGAAGCGGTCTACAACGTCTTCCACCACCAGGGAACGCTCCAGGTCGCGTGCCACTACCAGAGCAACGCCGAACCCTGCTTCTCGCCCGAGACGATCACCGAAACGGGCACAGGCGCCAACTTCGCCACTTCGGGGCAACCCGGTCTGCATCTGGACCTGCACACCGGCAAGCTCTACGTCTACGCGACCAGGACGAGCGACGGGACGGCGGGCGTCGTCTGCATCGATACGACGCTTGCGCCCACCAACCCGAACCCGTTCTGCGGGTTCACCGAACTCACCCCTATAGGCGATGCTCCGCTCATCGGCGGTATCAGTGGCGCGAGCGACCCCGTCCTGATCGGCACCCACTGGTACGCATTCAGCTTTGTGAACGGGGTCGGTCAGAGTGGGGCGGAGAACGCGCTGATGTGCTTCGACGTGAGCACCGACGAAGCGTGCTCGGGCCAGCCCTACGCGGTCTCGATCGGCGCAGGCAACCTTCTCGACGGCGGCTTCCCCTCGCCGTCGATCGCCGCGATCGCCGGCAAGGTCATCATCCCGCTGGACATCGAAGGCACGGACCGGCTCGCGTGCTTCGACGACTCGACGCAGAGCAGCTGCGGCGGCTCGTGGCCCGTGACGCTCACGGCCCTCAGCTACGCCTCCGTCAACGGTGCGCCGTTCCCGCTGCTGGATATCGCCGGGAAAGCGATCGGCCTGTGCCTGCCGACGGGGACCGACCAGTGCTTCGGCCTCGAAGGCGAAGAAACGGCCACGCCGACGGGGATGAGCTCCGTGATTGAAGGGTCGTCCCCATGGAACGGCCCCGCGCTGGTGCTCGGGCCGAGGGTGTACGTCCCGAACGGCAACTATGGAGGCGATGTCGGGGACGTCGAGTGCTTCGACTACTCGACGGGAGCCAGCTGTGCGGGCTACCCGAAGACGTTCAGCGGCCTCGGGTATCTCTACACGGTCAATGCAGATCCGCAGCGTCCGACGTGCATCTGGGTCAACTCCGACGACGGCGCGGCGCAGATCCAGGACTTCGACGCCTACACGGGCCAGGCGTGCGGCGAAGGCACGATCCGCGCGCTGGCATCGCAGTTCGTCGCGCCGGCCCCGCAATGCACGCCGGCGTCCTACGTTTCGGTGCAGGTCCGTAAGCCCGTCCGCAGCTCCTACACGACCGGGTCCGTCGCGTTCGACGACGGCGACGGGAACCCGATCCCGGGCCTCGGAGAAATCGCGCTGGACGAAACCGGGACCGCCAGCCTCGCCGGGCTTGAACTGAACACGGCCACGGGCCTGCCGCAGTTCCTGTTCACGTTGACCGGCGAGACCGGCGAAGTGGGCTCCGTCGAAGTCACGCTCACCTGGGAAGGCGACTACGACGCGAGCTGCGTGGGCGAAGGCACGACGGTCACCGGACCGCCGTCGCCGCCCGCCACCACGACGCCCGCGGCGACCCCCGCCCCGGTAGCGCCCATCGTGAAAGCCGCAGCCCCGAAGGCGTGCGCCAGCAAACGTAACATCACGATCCACATCCAGAACATCAAGCAGCTGGGGCTCGTCTCGGCGGTGGTCAAGGTCAACGGCAAGGACAGGAAGAAGTTGAGGGGTAAGCACCTCTCAACCGCCATCAACCTGGTCGGGCTGCCCCACGGCACCTTCACGGTGGAGATCGTCGCCCGCAGGCGCGACGGGCGAACGGTGAAGGGCAAGCGCGTCTACCACACGTGCGTGAGCAAACTGCCAGGGCACGCCCACCTGCTGCTGTAGAGGCGCCGGGATAAGACGGTCTGGAGGCGCGCCCGGCAAGATTCGAACTTGCGAGCTCTCGCTCCGGAGGCGAGCGGCGAAAGAGAGCTGAGAAAGCGCAGGCGTCGTAGGCGCTCTTGCGCTGTAGCCGCTGAGTCATCGCCACGACGGCGGTGATACGCCCAGGCGGTAGGCTGCTCGCGGATGGTTGCAGTGGTCGACTTGCGTAGTTTGCCAGCGCCGATTGTTCAGGCGGGGATGGGCGCTGTAGCCCGTCATGAGCTCGCTGCGGCTGTATCGGAGGCCGGCGGTCTGGGGACGATCGGGGGCGCTCGCGCACCGATCGCTGAGGAGCTCGCTGCGGCCCGGAGGCTCACCGGCCGACCAATCGCTGTCAACCTCGTGCTGCCGCTTCTTCGGCCAGGCGATGTGCGGGCGGCGGCGGCCGCCGACGTGATCGTCACCTTTTGGGGCAAGCCACGCAGGCTTGCTGGGGGCACGTGGGTCCACCAGTGCGGCTCAGTCGAGGAAGCAAGAGCCGCGGCGGCGGCGGGCGCCGACGCGGTGATAGCCCAGGGAGTCGAGGCCGGCGGGCACGTCCGCGGTACGACGCCGGTGCTCGAATTGGTCGAGCGCGTTCGGGCTGCGGTCAAGGTCCCAGTTCTGGCGGCCGGAGGGATCGTCGACCAATCAGGCGTGGGCCAGGCACTCGATGGCGGCGCGGTCGCTGCCGTCTTGGGCACGCGCTTCCTCCTCAGCGACGAGAGCCGCGCGCATCCTGATTACAAGCGGCGCTGCCTGGAGGCCGACAGCACGGTACTGACCGAGCTCTTCGGGCTCGGGTGGCCCGACGCGCCGCATCGGGTGATCCCGAACGCTGCGACCCGCCGCTGGCTACGCGACGACCCGCGCGGACCGCGCTGGATCCGGCTCGCCAACCGGCTCGCCTCACCACTCGCGGTGCGCGTCCCGGCCGCAGTCCAGGACCGCGTGCTTGCGATCCAGCGACCATCACAACCCTTCCTCGCCCCGCCAATGGCTCTGGACGATGGACCGCCGAGCCTTCTGAACTCCGGGCCGCTCTACGCGGGCGCGAACGTGACCCGAATATCCGACATCCGCCCAGCGGCGCAAATAGTCGGCGACCTGACCCCGTAGCCAGCCGCCCGCGCACCGGCAAAGCTGGAACGATGTGCAGCGGTGCGTCGTTTGGAACCCGAGTGAGGAGATGATGGGATGGCTGTGACGGTTGGTGTGCTGAGCGATACACGGCGGTGTACGCTCGAGGCGGTCTGTGACACGTTTGCGCCCTCGATCGAGGTCGATGACCGTGGGCAGGTGCTGCGCGACTTCTACGCGCGGTCAGCGTCTGATCTCGGCGTTCCTGCTCAGATCGAGGGGCTGCTCGCGCAGTCGATGGTGCCGGAGGAGGTCGAGGCCTTCGGCGCGCTGCTCGACGCCTTCGCCGAGCATGACTTCGCGAACATGGCGCTCCCCGCACGGACCGATCTCCTTCGCCAGGTGGCTGCCTCGGGTCCGGAGGCGAAGCTCGGCGTCCGCCGGCTGCGGGGGCTCACGTTCCTGTTCTTCTACGGTCTGCCCGACGAGTCCGGGCACAACCCAAACTGGGACGCGATCGGATATCCGGGGCCGATCTCGGCCCCGCCCTCGCCGCAGCAGGCGCCGAAGACGATCGCGCTGGAGCAGGTATCGGGTGAGTCGGCGACGCTTGCGGGCGACGTCTGCGTGGTGGGCTCGGGAGCCGGTGGGAGTGTGATCGCCTCCGAGTTGCAGAGGTCGGGCAAGTCCGTGGTGGTGCTCGAGATGGGCCAGTATCGCAACGAGTCCGATTTCAAGCAGCTCGAGCTCCCGGGCATGCTCGAGCTCTATCTGGGAGGCGGCCTTCTCGCCTCCGAGGACGGCTCGATCGCGATCCTCGCCGGCTCGACATTGGGCGGCGGCACAGTCGTCAACTACATGAACTGCATACGCACCCCCGAGCGCGTCCGCCGCGAGTGGGCGGCGATGGGCATCGAGGGCGTCGATCAGCCCGGCTATGAGCGCCACATCGACGCGATCTGGGAGCGGCTCTCGGTCAACGACACGGCGACCTCACACAACCGCACGCACAAAAAGCTGATCGAGGGGTGTGAGAAGCTCGACTATCCGCATCGGGCGCTGACCCGCAACACGGACGTCTCGTGCGAGGATCCGAGCGTCTGCGGCTACTGCTTCAGCGGCTGTCAGAAGGGCTGCAAGCAGTCGACGATGAAGACGTTCCTGCAGGACGCCGCCGACGCGGGCGCGCGCTTCGTCGTCGGTGCCCGCGCCGAGCGGATCCTCGTCAAGGACGGCCGCGCCGCGGGCGTGCAGGCGACCGTCACGCGCGAGGACGGCTCCACGAGTTCCCTGACCGTGAACGCGCCGACCGTCGTGGTGGCGTGCGGCTCGATCGAGTCCCCGGCGCTGTTGCTGCGCTCGGGCATCGGCGGCCCGGCGGTAGGCAAGCACCTGCGGCTGCACCCGGCGTCGATCGTCGCCGGTGTCTACGAGCAGCCGATCGAGGGCTGGATCGGGCAGCTCCAGTCGGCGCTCTCTGATCAGTTCGCCGAGTGCGAGGGCGATCACGGCTTCCTGATCGAGGCGGTCGGCGCTTCCCCGGCTATCCAGGCTATGTCAATGCCCTGGGAGGACGGCCACAGGCACAAGGAACTGCTCGCGCGCACGTTCAAGCACCTGGCGCCGTTCGTCTCCGTCGCCCGCGACCACGGCGAGGGTGAGGTCGTCCTCGACGATCACGGGCGCGCTCTCACGCGCTGGTCGCTGCGCGATGAGGTCGACGCGCGCATGTTCGCAAGGGCGATGGTCGAGCTCGCCAAGCTCCAGCGGGCAGCAGGCGCGAAGGAGATCCTCACCTTCTACCAGCAGCCCCTGATCTGGCGCGAGGGCGATGACTTCGACGCGTTCCTGGCCGAGATCGAGCAGGGCTCGCTGCAGGCCAACGACGTCGCCGTGTTCACCGCGCACCAGATGGGATCGTGCCGGATGGGCTCGGACCCGACAGACTCGGTCGCCGACGGGCGTGGCGAGCTGCATGACACCGAGGGCGTGTGGATCGGCGACGGCTCGGCGTTTCCGACCGCGCCGGGGGTGAACCCGATGATCTCGATCATGTCGCTCGCACACCGCACGGCGGCCAACATGCTTGCCGCTTCATAGGGGGACCTCAAATGGCATCGCTCGAAAGCGATCTGCAGAACGCGCTGGTGGGCGAGCGCGAGCTTTGGCGGGATGGGCCGCCGAACGAGCTGTTCGCGCGGCTGCGCGGGGAGTGCCCGGTGCACTGGACCGAACGCATCACCCACCTCTCCAAGCAGGAGGGGTAGGCGGCGGACGGCAGGCGGGGTCGCGGCGACGAACGACGGGCGGACGAGCGTGAAATGAGATGAGAGGAGAGAGATGATGACGGTCGAGAGTATGGGGGCGCCCCTCGCGGAGCGCTTTCGTGGAGTTGAGGGTGCGACATTGTGCGAGGCGTTTCAGATTACGGCTGCTGATAATGCCGGGCGTGTCGCTCTGCGCACCCCGGGCGCAGAGATCGAGTTGACGTTCGCCGAGGTCGCGGCGCGCGTCAGAAACATCGCGACGGGTCTGCACAAGCTCGGAGTGCGACGCGGCGACACGGTGGCGCTGATGCTGCTCAACCGGCCTGAGTTCAACCTCTGCGACTGCGCGGCGATGCACCTGGGAGCGACGCCTTTCTCGATCTACAACACCTGCTCGGCTGAGCAGATCGCGTACCTGTTCGCCAACGCGGCGAACAAGATCGTGATCACGGAGCTGCAGTTCCTGCAGACGATCCGCGCCGTCGGCATCGACTCGCTCGAGCACGTGATCTGCGTCGACGGCGCGCACGAGGGCACGCTGGCGCTCGCGGACGTCGAAGCGCTGCGGGCTCCGGGCTTTGACTTCGACGCGAGTTGGCGAGCCGTGAGTCCCGAGGACCTGATCACGATCTGCTACACGTCGGGGACCACCGGCCCGCCCAAGGGTGTCGAGCTGACCCACTCCAACGTGCTGGCAGAGTGCCGCGCGGCGGCGACGGTGGTCGCCGTGGAGCCCGAGGGTCGCATCGTCTCCTATTTGCCCCACGCGCATATGGCCGACCGTTACGCGTCGCATTACACGCCGATGCTCTACGGCACCCAGGTGACGGTGATCGCCGATGTGCGCGCGCTCGTCGCGGTGCTGCCGGAGGTGCGTCCGACGAGCTTTGGCTCGGTGCCTCGAGTCTGGGAGAAGATGAAGGCCGGGCTGGAGGCGGCGATCGCCGCGGAGCCCGATCACGCTCGCAAACGGGCGGTGCGGTGGGCGATCGATACGGGCCTTCAGCGCGTGCGGGCCGAACAGGCCGGCGAGCAGCCCTCTGCGGATCTGATCGCAGAGCACGCCCGCGCCGATCAGCTGGTCCTCTGCGAGCTGCGCGAGCGTCTCGGGCTCGATCAGGCGAAAATGCTCTATGCCGGGGCCGCGCCCACGCCGATCGAGGTGCTCGAGTTCTTCCACGCGATCGGACTGCCGATCTGCGAGCTGTGGGGCATGTCGGAGCTGACCTGCGTGGGTACGTGCAACCCGCCTGAGCGCCCGAAGATCGGCACCGTCGGGCCGCCGCTGCCGGGTGTCGAGGTGCGTGTCGCCGAGGACGGCGAGCTGCTCGCGCGCGGGGCGATGGTGATGCGCGGCTACCGCTCTGACCCGGCGCAGACAGCACAGACGATCGATCCCGACGGCTGGCTGCACACCGGCGACATCGCCGAGATCGACTCAGACGGCTACGTGAAGATCGTCGATCGCAAGAAGGAGCTGATCATCAACGCCGCTGGCAAGAACATGTCTCCCGCCAACATCGAGGCGCAGATCAAGAGCTCGAGCCCGCTGATCGGACAGGCGATCGCGATCGGCGACCGGCGCCCCTACAACGTCGCGCTGATCGTGCTCGATCCCGACGGCGCCGGTGCGTGGGCGACACAGCAAGGACTCGCGGACGCCTCGCCAGCGACGCTGTGCGAGGACCCGGGCGTGAGGGCCCAGGTCGCGAGCGCCGTCAAGGAGGCCAACAGTCACCTCAGTCGCGTCGAGCAGATCAAGCGCTTTGCGATCCTTCCCTGCGACTGGCTGCCCGGCGGCGAGGAGCTGACCCCGACGATGAAGCTCAAGCGCAAGCCGATCGCTGAGAAGTACGCTGCCGAGATCGACGCGCTGTATGCGTGAGCTCAGCTTCATCGGCGACGTCCGCGCCCGCGATCGGGCCGAGCACTGGGACGGAGCCGGCGACGTGCGGACACTGTTCACGACACAGCCTGGCCACGGTCATCTGAACCAGATGCTGCCGTACGCCTCGGTCCTGCGCGACGCCGGCCACGAGGTGCGCCTCGCGACCGCGCCGTCTTTCTGCGCGGCGGTGCGGCGGCCGGGCTTTCAGGCGCTGCCGGCGGGCCACGACTTCCTCCCCAAGACCTGTCGAGCTTGCGCTGCGCCTCAAGCGCGCGAGCGAGCCGCAACTGCCTGCGTGGGACTGGCGGCCCGTTCGCGGGCCGCGGCGAAGGTCACCAGGTGCCCGCGCTCCTCGTCCCACAGCTTCAGGCGCACAGCGCGTAGGCCGTCGCGCAGCGAGAGTATCGGCACCTCGTGGAAGATCGGGTTCTCGTCGTGCGCGCGCTGCAGGTTGTAGTTGGGAATGCGGGCGCTCAGATGATGCACGTGGTGCAGGCCGATGTTGCCGGAGAAGAACTGGAGCACCTTCGGCAGCTTCAGGTAGGAGCTGCCGCGCAACGCCGCCTCGGCGTAGCTCCAGGAGTCGGTGCTCTCCCAGTAGGCGTCCTCGAACTGGTGCTGGACGTAGAACAGCCAGATGCCGACCGAGCCGGCGAGGAGCACTGTCGGGGTCTGCACGAGCAGGAAGTCGCGCCAGCCGATCAGCCAGCAGAGCGCCCCGACGAGCACGGCCAGGGCGATGTTCGTGCCGATCACGCTGCGGCGCATCCGTGGGCGCGCGTTGCGCGCGACGATGCGTGGGCCGACGAGAAGAGCCACGATCGGGCCGATACCGAACATCACGAGGGGGTTGCGAAGCAGGCGATATGCCAGCCGACCGCGTCCGGACAGCGCGTCGTACTCGGTGACGGTGAGCGTGCGGACATCTCCGGCGCCGCGCCGGTCGAGGTCTCCAGCTGACGCGTGGTGTCTGGCGTGATCGTGCCTCCAACGCAGGAAGGGGGAGTAGACGAGCAGCCCGAGCGCCGTGCCGAGCCACAGGTTGGCGCGCTTGGACGGCAGGAACGACCCGTGTGAGCAGTCGTGAAAGACGATGAATGACCGCGTCAGGAACCCGGCCGCCGGGACAGCGATGGCGAGCATCAGCAGGTAGGAGACACCCAGCGCCAAGTACATCACGACCGACAGCGCCAGGTAAGGCACCACCGAGGTCCCGATGTCCACCAGGCTGCGGCCGATGCGCGGTCGGGCATACGGAGCGAGCGCGTCCCGCCAGAACGCGCCGCCCGGGTGGGGCGGCGTCTCGTTCCTCACGGCACTGGCCGCCGACGCGACTTGGCTCATCCTGCTCCTTCCGCCACGCCTATGTGGCTTATGGCCGCGGCGGAAGCGCCCGGCGAGC
This sequence comes from uncultured Solirubrobacterales bacterium, assembly GCA_963785785.1. Taxonomy (GTDB): domain Bacteria; phylum Actinomycetota; class Thermoleophilia; order Solirubrobacterales; family Solirubrobacteraceae; genus Palsa-744. The sequence goes on from CAWAWI010000001.1 coordinate 54,842, forward strand.
AATCCGCCCGACATCATACGGGGTGACGGTCGCGCGCCCGGCCTGTTCTCGGCCGAGCTCAGCGTGGGCGCCTGCCACCGTGACGGCGCAGGGATATTAGGCCACAATTTAGCCCACCAAGCACCATTCCGTCCGAGGCCCTCCTTGGGCTGGTCGAGCGAAATGGCGCATTTGCGGGTGATTCTCCAACGCGCCCGGCAAGATTCGAACTTGCGACCTCTCGCTCCGGAGGCGAGCGCTCTATCCACTGAGCTACGGGCGCAGGCGACGCCGGATGAGCCCGTGCGTCGTCGCTCCAGAGAGCTTATCGGCGTGTCCGCCAGTTTCGCGCCCGGCGGTCCGCCCGCGCTGCTCGCCCCCAAACGGCCCATCCCGCCGCTACCGTTGCAGCTCATGGACCTGTCGATCTTCTTCGCCGGCACCGGTGGCTCGGTGCCCAGCTCTCGGCGCGGGCTCCCGGCGATGCTCGTTCGCCGCGGTGGCGATCATCTGCTGTTCGACTGCGGCGAGGGCACCCAGCGGCAGCTGATCAAGTCGGTCGGCCTCGCCGACATCGACTGCGTGTTCATCACCCACTTCCACGCCGACCACTGGCTCGGGCTGCCGGGGATGCTCAAGTCGTTCGGCCTGCGCGAGCGTGAGCAGCCGGTGAGCGTCTATGGCCCTCGGGGCCTGTCGGTGCTGATGGAGCAGATGCGCTTCGTCTACGGACGCCTGCCCTACGAGCTGAACGTGATCGAGCTCGCGCCCGCCGAGACCGTCGCCCGCGACGGCTACCTGATCGGCGCCATCCCCGTCCGCCACAAAGGAAACGCCTGCTACGGATACGCCCTCGTCGAGGACATCCGTCCGGGACACCTCGACCCCCAGCTGGCCGAGCGTCTCGGCGTCAATCCGGGGCCTGACTTCGGACGGTTGCAGCGCGGCGAGACGGTCAACGGCGTGAGCCCCGAGCAGGTGCTCGGCCCCGAGCGCGCCGGGCGCAAGATCGTGATCTCCGGGGACACCGCCCCGTGCGAGGCCCTCGTCGTCGCCGCCCACGAATCGGACGTCCTCGTCCACGAGGCCACCTTCGCCGAGGACGAGCTCGAGCGCGCCCGCCAGACTTCCCACAGCACAGCCCGCCAGGCCGCCGAGGTGGCCCGCGACGCGGACGTACGCCTGCTCGCCCTCACCCACATCTCAAGCCGCTATCCGGGCGGGGAGCTGCGCGACCAGGCCCGCGCGTTGTTCCCGGCGACCGAGGCTCCCCGCGACTTCGACACGATCGAGATTCCCTTCCCCGAGCGAGCCGCCCCCCGGCTCGTACGCTGGTCTGAGCGCCGCGAGCGCGAGGCCCCGCCGTCGCCTGAGCCGCCGCCGCGCCGAGCCGCCGCCGCCCGAGCCCGTCGCTGCTCGCTGATACAGTCTCACGCGATCCTTTAACCCGGTCCCGAGAGGCCAGGAAGGAAACACCAGATGGACAACGAGAAGATCGTCCTGCGCGAGGACGAACTGCGGCGGGCCCTGACCCGGATCGCACACGAGATCGTCGAGCGCAATCCCGACCCGCCGGCTCCGGCCCTCGTCGGGATCCATCGCCGCGGGGCGTTCCTGGCGAGCCGCCTGCAGGGCCTCCTGCAGGAGCTCCTCGGCGCGCCCGTCCCGCTCGGAGACCTGGACATCGGCTTCTACCGCGACGACGTCTCCCGCCGCCCGGATGCCCCGATCGTGCACGAGTCCCACATCGACTTCGACGTCTCTGGACGCACCGTCGTGATCGTCGACGACGTCCTCTACACCGGCCGCACCGCCCGCGCCGCGATCGAGGCGCTGTTCGACTACGGCCGTCCCGCCCGCGTGCAGCTGGCGGTCCTCGCCGACCGCGGTCACCGCGAGCTCCCGATCAGGCCCGACTACGTCGGCAAGAACCTCCCCACCTCCCGGGACGAGCACGTACATGTTCGCGTGAGCGAGCTAGACGGGCTCGACGAGATCGCGATCGGCCCCGCCCCGGTGGAGGCGGCCGCATGAGGGGTCGATCGGCAGGATGGAAGCCTGAGTGTCAGGGTGGAGGCGAGGGCATGAGGAGGGAGGCCCCATGAACCACCTCCTGTCGATCGAGGATCTCGACCGTCAGCAGATCGAACGGATCGTGGGCCAGGCCGCCCGCTTCGCGGAGGTCTCCGACCGGGAGATCAAGAAGGTCCCCACGCTGAGGGGACGGATGGTGCTGAACCTCTTCTATGAGGCCTCCACGCGCACGCGCAGCTCCTTCGAGCTGGCCGCCAAGCGGCTGTCCGCGGACGTCGTCAACTTCGCCGCGAGCGGCTCGAGCGTCGAGAAGGGGGAGTCCCTGAAGGACACCGTCCTGACCCTCAGCGCTCACAAGCCCGACGCGATCGTCCTGCGCACCCCCTGGGCGGGCGCCTCGGAGCTCGTCTCCCGCTGGTGCAGCGCCGCGATCGTCAACGCCGGCGACGGCAAGCACGAGCACCCGACCCAGGCGCTCCTGGACGTATACACACTCCACGAGCGCCTCGGCGGGATCGACGGGGTCTCGATCTGGATCGTCGGGGACGTCACCCACTCCCGGGTGGCCCGCTCGAACATCATCGCCTTCCAGCGGATGGGCGCCCGCGTGACGGTGGCCGGCCCCCCGACCCTGATCCCCCGCGGGATCGAGGCGCTCGGCTGCGAGGTCCGCTACACCCTCGACGACCTCTCCTCCGCGGACGTCGTCTACGCCCTGCGCATGCAGCGAGAGCGCATGAGCGAGGCGTGGGTGCCCTCGCTTCGCGAGTACGCATCCTGGTATCAGATCAACGGCCGCCGCCTCGGCCCCCGTCAGGTGCTGATGCACCCGGGCCCCGTCAACCGCGGCGTCGAGCTCTCCGGCGAGGCCGTGGACTCGCCCCAGGCCGTGATCACCGCCCAGGTCGAGGCGGGCGTGGTCGTGCGCATGGCGGTGCTCTACGAGCTCCTCGCCGGCACCCACGCCGGACGCTCCGGCATCGACGGTCCCGTCGTCCCCGAGCCCCAGCTGGCGTGATGGCGCCCGAGCCCCGGTCCGCGTGATGGCCGCCAACCCCCTCGTCCACGGGCCCTACGAGCCGGCCGAGCTGCTGCTGCGAGACGTCCACGTGCTCGACCCCCGCGCGCGCGTGGACGCTCGCCACGACGTGCTCGTCCGCGACGGCGAGATCGCCTCGCTCGGCGAGCCCGGCGCGGTCCAGGCGCCTGAGGGAATCGAGACGATCGAGGGCGAGGGCAGGCGCCTGCTCCCCGCGTTCTTCGACCCCCACGTGCACCTGCGCACGCCAGGTCAGGAGCACAAGGAGGACCTGCGTACGGGCACACGGGCAGCCGCCGCAGGAGGCTTTGCCGGGGTGATCGCGATGCCCAACACCGACCCCGTGATCGACTCGCCACCGCTGCTGGGCTCCCTGCGCGAGGCCGCCGCCCGCGAGGCGTGCGTGCCCGTCGGCTTCCTGGCGGCGATTACCCGCGGGCTGGCCGGCGAGGAGCTCACCGAGATGGCCCAGCTGCGCGTCGAAGGCGCCCTGGGCTTCACCGACGACGGCCGCCCGGTCGCGAGCGCCGGAACGCTGCGCAAGGCCCTGCAGTATCAGCGCCTGTGCGGTGGTGTGATCAGCCTCCATGAGGAGGATCCGACTCTCTCCCACGGCGGCGCCATGCGCGAGGGCCCCCTGAGCGCTGCCCTCGGGATCGCCGGCATCCCCAGCGTGAGCGAGTCCACGATGGTCGCCCGCGACTCCGAGCTCGCGCTCTACGAGTACGCCCGCGTGCACTTCCAGCACCTCAGCTGCGCCGCCTCGGTGAACGCCGTCGCCCACGCCAAGGACGCCGGCGCGAAGGTCAGCGCCGAGGTCACCCCCCATCACCTGCTCCTCACCGACGAGAGCGTCCGCGGCCTGGACACCCGCATGAAGATGAACCCCCCCCTCGCGAGCGAGGAGGATCGCGGGGCGCTCATCGAGGGCCTTCGCTCCGGCACGATCGACTGCGTCGCCACCGATCATGCCCCTCACGCGCGTGAGGAGAAGGAAGTACCGTTCGAGCAGGCCCCGATGGGCACCACGGGTCTGGAGACCGCCTTCCCCGCCCTCTACACCGGCCTCGTGCTGAGCGGAGAGCTCGAGTTGGGATTGCTGGTGCAGCGCATGACCGCGGGCGCTGCCCTGTTCGGCCTGCCCACGCCGAAGATCGCCCCCGGCGAGCCCGCGAACCTGACCCTGCTCGACCTCGACGCCGAGTTCCTGGCCGGCGAGCGCGGCTGGGAGAGCCGCTCGGAGAACTGCTGCTTCGCGGGACGCCCCCTCCGCGGCCGGGTTCTGCTGACTGTCGCCGCCGGAGCGGTCGTCTATCGCGAGCGCGTCTTCTCGGTGGTAGCCGCATGAGCCTCCTCGATCGTCAACGGACCGCCCTGGTGGTCATCGACGTGCAGGAGGGCTTCCGTTCGTACGAGTCCTTCGAGGGCGTCGCCGATGCGTGCGCGAAGCTCGTCGGGGGAGCCCGCATCCTTGGGCTCCCCACGATCGTCAGCGAGCAGTACCCGAAGGGCCTCGGCCACACCGCCCCGGAGGTCGGTCTCCACGTCGGGAAGGGCGCACCGGACGCGGGCGAGGCCAAGGGGGGCTCGCAGGGCGGCGAGCAGGCCGACGGGGGTCCGCGGGACGTCAGCAACGCCCGGGAGCGAGTGATCGAGAAGACCGTCTTCTCGGCGGCCCGCGTGGACGGGTTCGACCTGGGCGGCAGAGAGCAGGCGGTCGTGTGCGGGATCGAGACCCACGTGTGCGTCAGCCAGACCGTCCACGACCTGCTCGCCAAAGGGGTCGAGGTGCACGTCCCCGCCGACGCCGTCGGCTCGCGCCACGAGATCGACTACGAGCGGGGCCTGGAGCGCCTGGAGCGGGCGGGCGCGGTCGTGAGCACCGTCGAGGCGGTCCTCTTCGAGCTGCTGCAGCGCGCGGGCACACCCGAGTTCAAGGCCGTCCAGAAGCTGATTCTGTGAGCGGGCTGGGGGAGGGCCGGTGAGCGGCACGACCGCCTACGTGCTGCTGGAGGACGGCGCACGCTTCGACGGCGTGGCCTGCGGCGCCGCGGGCCACGCCGTCGGCGAGGCCGTGTTCACGACCGGCATGAGCGGCTACCAGGAATCGATGACCGACCCCTCCTTCGCCGGTCAGCTGATCGCGTTCACCTATCCCCACATCGGCAACTACGGCGTCAGCTCTCAGGCGATGGAGTCAGACCGTCCCTGGGCGCGGGCGGCGATCATGCGGGAGGCCTGCGACCGCGAGGACTCCCCCGGCGCGGAGGGCGGCTGGCTGCAGTGGCTCGCCGACCATGGGGTGCCTGCGATCAGCGGCGTGGACACGCGGGAGCTGGTCAAGCACATCCGCGAGGAGGGCGCGATGCGCGGGGGGGTGTTCGCGGAGACGATCTCGGAGAGCGAGGCGCGCGAGCTGATCGAGGCCGAGCCGCCGATGGCCGGACAGGATCTCGCCAAGCAGGTGACCCCCAAGGCGGCCAGCCTCCACGGCGAGGCCAACTCGGGCCCCAGGATCGCGGTGATCGACACCGGCATCAAGGGCTCGATGGTCCGCGAGCTCATCGCCCGCGGGGCGTGCGTGACCCTCCATCCGTGCACCGCCTCGGCGCCGGAGCTGCTCGCCGAGGATCCGGACGCGGTCTTTCTGGCCAATGGTCCGGGCGACCCCGCGGCGCTCGACTACATCGTTCAGACCGTCCGCGAGGTTGTCGGTCGCAAGCCCGTGTGGGGGATCTGCCTGGGCCACCAGCTGCTGTGCAGGGCCGTGGGCCTACAGACGTTCAAGCTCCCCTTCGGCCATCGTGGCGCCAACCATCCGGTCAAGGACCTGCAGACGGGACGCATCGAGATCACCTCCCAGAACCACGGCTTCGCGGCGCTCGGCCCGAACGGAGCCCAGACGATCGACACCGACGAGCCCGTCCGCTGGCAGACGGACTTCGGCGAGGCCCAGCTCTCCCACGTGAACCTGTATGACCGCACCGTCGAGGGCCTGGAGCTCCTGGACGTGCCCGGCGGCACCGTCCAATACCACCCCGAGGCCGGCCCCGGCCCCCACGACAGCATGTACCTGTTCGACCGCTTCCTCCAGCGCATTGCCTCGGCGTAACGACATCCACAAGATCCTGATCCTCGGGTCGGGACCGATCGTGATCGGGCAGGCCGCCGAGTTCGACTACTCCGGGGTGCAGGCGTGCAAGGTCCTGCGGGAGGAGGGCTATGAGATCGTGCTCGTGAACTCCAACCCGGCGACGATCATGACCGACCCCGAGCTGGCGGACGGGACGTACATCGAGCCGCTTTTGCCGGGGCCCGTAGCGCAGGTGATCGAGCGCGAGCGCCCCGACGCGCTGCTGCCCACGCTCGGTGGCCAGACGGCACTGAACCTCGCCAAGGCGCTCCAGGACGACGGCACGCTTCAGCAGCACGGGGTGGAGCTGATCGGGGCCAGCTACGAGGCGATCGCCTGCGCGGAGGACCGCGAGCTGTTCGCTGCGGCGATGTCCAACGCGGGCCTGCGGATGCCCAACAGCGCGATCGCCAGGACGCTCGAGCAGGCGCTTGCGGCGCTGCCGGACCTCGGCCTGCCGTGCATCGTCAGGCCCGCGTTCACGCTCGGCGGCCGCGGTGGGGGGATCGCCCGCGACGAGCCCGAGCTGCGTACGCTCGTGGCGCGGGGCCTGGAGGCCTCGCCGATCGGCCAGGTTCTGCTCGACCAGTCGGTGCTCGGCTGGGGGGAGTTCGAGCTCGAGGTGATGCGCGACGGGGCGGACAACGTCGTGATCGTGTGCTCGATCGAGAACGTGGACCCGATGGGGGTCCACACCGGCGACTCGGTGACGGTCGCCCCCCAGCAGACCCTCACCGACCGCCTCTACCAGCAGTTGCGCGACCAGGCGATCGCGGTGATCAGGGCCGTGGGGGTGGAGACGGGCGGATCGAACGTGCAGTTCGCGGTGAACCCCGAGACCGAGGAGATCCTCGTGATCGAGATGAACCCCCGCGTGTCCCGCAGCTCGGCCCTCGCCTCCAAGGCGACAGGCTTTCCGATCGCCAAGATCGCCGCGAGGCTGGCGGTCGGGTACAGGCTCGAGGAGATCGACAACGACATCACGGGAGTCACCCCCGCGTGCTTTGAGCCGGCGATCGACTACGTGGTCGTCAAGTGGCCGCGGTTCGCGTTCGAGAAGTTCCCGGGCACGGACTCGACGCTGTCCACGCACATGAAGTCGGTGGGCGAGGCGATGGCGATCGGACGCACGTTCGGGCAGGCGTTCGCCAAGGCCCTGCGCTCGCGGGAGCTGGACAAGTTGCCGTCGCTTCAGGGGGTGAGCGAGTCGGAGTTGCTCGACGGGCTGCGGGCGCCCGCGCCCGATCGCTTCGAGGCGATCCTCGAGCTGCTCCGTCGGGGCGTGAGCGTGGAGGACGTGCACGAGCGCACGAGGATCGACCCCTGGTTCCTACGCGAGCTGAGCGCGATCGCCGCGGACCCCGAGGCGCCGTTTCAGGGCGAGCGCACGTTTCGCTCGGTCGACACGTGCGCCGCGGAGTTCCCGGCCCACACCCCCTACTACTACTCCGGCTGGGAGCGCCCCCGCACCGGTTGCCCGCCCGCCCACGAGGTGGCCCGGGGCGAGCGCCCCTCGGTCGTGATCCTCGGCTCCGGCCCCAACCGGATCGGGCAGGGGATCGAGTTCGACTACTGCTGCGTGCACGCGGCGATGACCGTCCGCGAGTCAGGCCGGGACGCGGTGATGATCAACTGCAACCCCGAGACCGTCTCCACCGACTACGACACCTCCGACCGGCTCTACTTCGAGCCGCTCACATTGGAGGACGTCCTCGGCGTGGTCGAGGTCGAGCGACCCGAGGGGGTCGTCGTCCAGTTCGGCGGCCAGACCCCGCTGAAGCTCGCCGCGGGCCTCGCCGCCGCGGGTGTCCCCCTTTTGGGCACGAGCGTGGACGCGATCGACCTGGCCGAGGATCGCGGGCGGTTCGGGGCGCTCCTCTCAGAGCTCGGCTACAAGGCCCCACCGTACGCCACCGCCAGCTCGGTCACAGAGGCGCTCGATCAGGCGCTGAGCGTCGGCTTTCCGCTGCTCGTCCGCCCCTCCTACGTGCTCGGGGGTAGGGCCATGGAGATCGTCTACTCCCGCGAGGGCCTCGCTGACTATCTGGACCGCGAGCCCCCGCCCGAGGCGAGCGGACCCGGCTCCTCCTCCGGTGACGCCACTGGCCCGGGCGGCGACGCCCCTGGCTCGGCCGGCGACCCCGCCGCCCGCTCGGGACCCTCGTCTCCGTCGATCTTCCTGGACAGGTTCCTGGAGAACGCCACCGAGGTGGACGTGGACGCCCTCTGTGACGGGACGGAGGTGTGGATCGGCGGGATCATGCAGCATGTCGAGGAGGCCGGGGTGCACTCGGGGGACAGCGCGTGTGTGCTCCCACCCCACTCGCTGGGCGAGGAGATGCTCTCCCAGATCCGCGACGCGACCCGCGAGCTGGCGCTCGCGATCGGGGTGGTCGGTCTGATCAACGTGCAATACGCGGTCCACGGCGGGGAGCTGTACGTGATCGAGGCCAACCCCCGGGCCTCCCGGACCGTGCCGTTCGTCTCCAAGGCGGTTGGGGTGCCCCTGGCCAAGCTCGCCTGCCGGATCATGCTGGGGGAGAGGATCGCCGACCTGCACCTGCCCGCGGGCAGGGAGGGGCTCGGTCACGGCGACCACGTGTCCGTCAAGGAGGCGGTCCTGCCGTTCGACCGCTTCGAGGGCGCCGACGCGGTGCTGGGGCCGGAGATGCGCTCGACCGGCGAGGTGATGGGTATCGCCCGGGACTTCCCGGCGGCGTTCGCCAAGGCTCAGGCCGCGGCCGGGGTGCCGCTGCCCGGCGAGGGGACCGCGTTCATCACGGTCACCGACTCCGACAAGGCAGGCGTTTTCGCGATCGCCCAGATCCTGCATGACAGCGGCTTTCGGATTCTCGCCACCCGGGGCACCGCCGAGGCGATCGCCCGCATGGGCGTGCCCGTGGAGCGGCTGAACAAGATCGGCGAGGGCTCCCCGCACGTGGTCGACTGGATCGAGCGCGGAGACGTGGACCTGGTCGTGAACACCCCCACCGGCTCGGGCGCCCGCACCGATGGCTGGGAGATCAGGCGGGCCGCCGTCTCCCACGGGATCCCCTGCCTGACCACCCTCGCGGCCGGCGTGAGCGCCGCCCGGGCGATCGGCCAGGCGCGGACGAACGGGGAGCCCGAGGTGCTGTGCCTGCAGGAGCTTCACCGATGAGCCTTCCTCCGGCGAGCCAGGTGTCGGCGAGCCAGGCGTCGGCGAGCCAGGGGTCGACGACCCCGGCGGACACCGTCCCGCCGGACACCGCCCCGGCGGCCCCGCCCCATCGGCGCCTGCTGACGGTCACCGCCAACGAGCGCCTGGGCGCTTACACGCTCCTGAAGGTCGCCGATCCGGACGGGCCGACACCGTGGCCCGGCCAGTTCACGATGCTCGCGGCCGCCGAGCGCTGGGGCGGAGGCGAGGACGAGCGCCCCTACCTGGCGCGCGCGTTCTCCGTCGCCCGCTGGCGCGACGGCGAGGCCCACTACCTGCTCGAGGACGTCGGCCCGGGCACGAAGCGACTCTGCGAGCTCCGACCCGGCGAGGGCGTATGGGCGCTGGGTCCGCTGGGGCGGGGCTTCTCCGCGCCGAAGGATGGCCGGCGGGCCCTGCTGGTCGGGGGCGGCGTGGGGATCGCCCCCCTGGCGATCCTCCAGGATGCGCTGCAGAGGTGGGCGCCGCCGGCGATTGGAGCGCCGCCCGACTCCGCGGACCCCGCCCCTGGCGCGCCCGAGGCGCGGGTGCTCCTGAAGGCCCCGCCCGCGACGGTGCTGCTGGGCTTTCGCGACGGCGAGCGGGCTGCGGGGGCGAGCCTCCTGCAGGATGCGATCGTGGCCAGCGACGACGGCTCGGTGGGGCACGCGGGTCTCGTGACCGAGCTGCTGGCCGAGGAGCTCCGCCGGGACGGTCACGCGACCGTGTATGCGTGCGGGCCTGCGCCCATGCTGGAGGCCGTCAGAGCTATATGCGAGCGCACCGTCACGCCCGCTCAGCTCGCGCTGGAGGCGGGCATGGCGTGCGGCTTCGGCGCCTGTTACGGCTGCGTGGTGGCCAGGCGGGGAGGCGGCTATCTGCGTGTCTGCGTCGATGGGCCCGTGATCGACGCGGGTGAGCTCGAGCGCGTGGATGAGCACGCCGGGGCTCCAGCATGAGCGCGGTCGGCTCCCGCGGTCCCGGCGGTCTTGGCGGTCCCGGCGGTCTGGGCGGTCTGGGCGGTCCTGCTGGACGTGGCGGTCAGGGCGTGTCCTTCTGCGGGCTTCGACTCGCGCACCCGGTGATCAACGGCTCGGGCACGTTCGACGCGATCGCCGCCCGGCGGGCGTTCGGGGGGGACCTCGACGAGAACTTCCCGTTCGCGGCGTTCGTCTCCAAGACGATCACGGTCGAACCCCGGGCGGGCAACCCGCCGCCGCGACTGTGGGAGGCGGCCGGGGGGCTGGTCAACTCGATCGGGCTCCCCAACAGGGGCCTTCATCGGTACATCGCGGAGGACCTGCCCGAGCTCGCGACGTTGCCCGTCCCGCTGATCACCAACGTGATGGGCTCGAGCGCGCAGGAGATCGCCGGCCTCGTGGAGGCCTGTGAGGAGCGCCCTGAGATCGCGGCGATCGAGCTGAACGTGTCCTGCCCGAACGTCCAGACCGGGCTTGACATCGGCTCGGACCCGGCCCTCCTGGAGAAGGTCGTGCGGGAGGTGCGCCCGCGGACCGGCAAGCCCCTGATCGTGAAGCTGACCCCCAACACCGCCGACGTGGCGGCCTGCGGGCTGGCGGCCCAAGCAGGCGGCGCCGACGGAGTCTCGCTGATCAACACCCTGCGGGCGCTCGCGCTGGCGCCCCGCCCCCGCGGGGGCGGGGCGCACCGCGGCGCGGGCCCCGGCGATGGGACGGCGCCCCGTCCGAACGGCGGGCCGGCCAGACGCTGGCTCGGCGGGGGCGCGGGCGGCCTGTCTGGGCCCGCGATCCGCAGCATTGCGCTCGCTCAGGTGGCGGCGGTGGCCGAGCGCGTGGAGATCCCCGTGGTCGGCATGGGGGGCGTGCAGAGCGCCGGCCACGCGCGAGAGCTGCTCGACGTCGGTGCCACGCTCGTGGCGGTGGGCACCGAGAGCTTCCGGGATCCGGCGGTGGGAGCGAGGATCGCCCGGGACCTGGCTGGCCATCGGTCGTAACAGACGGCCCTCGAGCTGGCCGTCAGGCCAGACGGACGGCGAATCAAAAACCCCTGCAAAAGAGCCATGCCACCGTCCACCAACCTCGACATACCTGAACCTCAGGTTGAGCTGCAGCTGAATTCGGCCACTTTCCCTTGATCGTCGCGTCTCGGTGTGTAGACTCGCCGCCCATGGCTCTGGCGACCGAGACCACGTCCCACAAAACGGTTGTGGCCCCCGAGCGCTCACTGCATCAGCGGATGGACGCCCTCGCCCGGGCCAACCTGATCCGCACCAAGCGAGCCCAGCTCAAGCGCGACCTGAAGGCCGGCCGGCGCTCGATCCACACGCTCCTGATGGACCCTCCGGAGTACGTCGAAACAGCCAAGGTCTTCGACATGCTCCTGGCGGTTCCCAAGTACGGTCGCGTGAAGGTCAACAAGATCCTCGCCCACTGTCGGATCTCGCCGAGCAAGACGATCGGCGGCCTCTCCGAGCGCCAGCGCTCCGAGCTCGTCTCCCTGCTCCGCCGCTAGGACGCCGTGTGCGCGTCGCGGCGCGCGATTTCGCCCGGCGCCGCCATTAGGGTGCCGTCACCGATGGCGCGCGTATTCGTCATAACCGGACCCTCGGGGGTCGGCAAGGGGACCCTCATCCGGGGGCTGATGGAGCGGCTGCCCCAGCTGCAGCTGTCGGTCTCGGCGACCACTCGCGCGCCGAGGCCGGGGGAGCGGGACGGCATCGATTACCACTTCCTCTCGCGTGCGGACTTCGATCGGCGGGTGGCCGCGGGGGAGTTCGTGGAGCACGCCGACTACGCGGGACGCAGCTACGGGACCCTGAGGGGCGAGCTCGAGGACCGGGTCGAGCAGGGTGTGCCGGTGGTCCTCGAGATCGAGGTCCAGGGCGCAAGACAGGTGCGCACGGCGATGTCGGACGCCGTCCAGGTGTTCATCGCGCCACCTTCGCTGGAGGCCCTGCGCACGCGGCTCGTGGGGCGGGGCACCGACGATCGCGCCGAGGTGGAGCGGCGCCTGAGGGTGGCCGAGGAGGAGCTCAAGGCCCAGCCCGAGTTCGAGCATGTGGTCGTCAACGACCGTCTCGACGAGGCCCTCGAGCGTCTCACGACGATCGTCTCCGGGGAGCTCGACTGAGCGGGCCTCCGGGGCCCGCCCGCTCCGGTCTCGCCCGAGGTGGGGACCATCCAAAAAGGGCGCCCCCGCGCGGGCGCGCGCGCGGGGGCGCCCTTTTTAGAGCACACCAGCGGGGCCTTAGCGGGTGGCCCGCCGCCCACCACTACAATCGAGGGTCAACCGAGAAAGGCGCCCACCAAGTGATCTCTCCCCGCATCGACAAGCTGCTTCAGAACGTGGACTCCAACTACGCCAGCGTGCTCGTGGCCGCCAAGCGAGCGCGCCAGATCAACAGCTACTACCACAACCTCGGAGAGGGCGCCTTCGACGAGTTCCCCCCACCGATGGTGGACACGGCCTCCAAGAACTACCTCACGATCGCCCTCGAGGAGGTCGCGGCGGGGAAGCTGAAGTACCACTACCGCTAGACGGTCGACGGCCGGGCCGGCCGCTCGGCGCGCAGGTTCCCGCTCAGCGCTTGCGGGTCCCATCGGAGGCGTCTAAAACCTGAAGCCCATGTCCCGGATCCTGCTCGGCGTGAGCGGCGGCATCGCCGCATACAAGGCGCTCGAGCTCGTGCGCCTGGCGACGGCGGCCGGACACGCGGTCAGGGTCGTCCAGACCGAGGCGAGCAGGCGGTTCGTGGGGGCGGCGTCGTTCGAGGCCCTGACGGGCGCCCCCGCGCTCGTGAGCGAGTTCGAGCGGGACCCCTTCCGTGGATCGTTCCCCGGCCAGGCGTCGCCCGAGCACGAGCCTCTCAGCCACCTGGAGCTGGTGGCCAACGCCGACCTGTACGTGATCGCCCCGGCCTCGGCGAACACCATCGCGAAGCTCGCGATCGGCCTGGCGGACAACCTGTTGAGCAGCTGCGCCCTGGCCGCCGATTGCCCCCTCGTGGTCGCGCCGGCGATGAACAGCCGCATGTACGAGCACCCCGCCACCCAGGCGAACCTCCAGACGCTTCGCGCGCGGGGAGTCCACGTGGTCGAGCCCGACGCCGGCCGGCTGGCCTCCAAGGGGGAGGAGGGGATCGGTCGCCTGGCCGAGCCCCTCCGGATCATGGCCGCCTGCGAGACGGCCCTCGGGGGGCCGAGCCCGGCCGCCGCCCCGAGCCCGGCCGCCGCCCCGAGCGCAAGCGACGGACCGCGCGCGCACGCGGGCACCCACGTGGGCACTTCCCCGAACGGGGCCGACGGCGGCTGGAGGGGCCTGAAGGTGCTCGTCACCACGGGGGGCACCCGCGAGCCGATCGACAGCGTCAGGTTCGTGGGGAACAGCTCCTCGGGGCGCATGGGCCTGGCCCTCGCCCGGGCGGCCCGCGAGCGAGGGGCCGACGTGACGGTGATCGCGGCGAACGTGACCCTCGATCGTCCCTCCGGCGTGACCTGGCGGGAGGTCGCGACCGCGGCCGAGCTTCAGGGGGCGTGCGAGGAGGAGTTCCCGACCTGCGACGTCCTGTTGATGGCCGCCGCCGTGGCGGACTTCCGCCCGAAGGCTCCGGCTCGGGGGAAGATCAAGAAGGACGGCCGCGAGAGCCTCGAGCTCGAGCTGGAGGCGACCACCGACGTGATCGCCACCCTGGCCGAGCACCGTCGTTCCGACCAGACCCTCGTCGGGTTCGCCGCCGAGCACGGCCACCAGGCACTGGAGCGCGGCCAACGCAAGCTGGCGGCCAAGCGTTTGGACGCGGTCGTCGTCAACGACATCTCCCGCGATGACATCGGCTTCGAGGTCGACCACAACGAGGTCACGATCCTCACCACCGAAGGCCGCCGACACGTGCCCCGCACGGCCAAGGCCCTCGTCGCGGAGGCGATCCTCGACGTGGTCCGGGAACTGCGCTCTTCCGGGTAGTTCGACCGGCGCATGCGCCGGTCGCGGGCCCGCACATGTGCGGGCCCGGAGCAGGGCCGCATGCGGCCCTGCCAGACTCCACCGCATGCGGTGGAGTCCACCCCTCCGAGGACTCTTGGCCCTACAGTAGGCGGGAGCATGGAGAGCGTCTATGACCTATACAGGCGCGGTTGTGAGCTGTTGGAGCACGGCGACCACCAGGCGGCGATCGTGCCCCTGAGCAGGGCTCGAAACCTGGAGCCCGACAAGGCCTCGATCCGCGAGGCCCTGGGCAGGGCGCTGTTTCACGCACGCCACTACGAGGGGGCGGCCGCCGAGTTTCAGGCGATCGCGGCGGGGGCTCCCACGAACGACTACGCGCTGTTCTGTTTGGGACGGTCGATGCAGCTGCTGGGCCGTCACCGGGAGGCCTGTCAGCCGCTTGCGCTGGCCTGCTCGCTGAGGCCCGACCGCGAGGACTACCGGCGCTATCGAGACCGTGCCTGGCGAGCGGCTCACGGCGCTTGAGAGAGTCCTCGAGGGGGCCGTCCCGAGACGATCCAGACGATCGGAGGACGCCCCGATGCTATCCTCGCACGACAGCTTTCGTGCCGACGTGAAGATGTCGGTTGCAGTACCGAGAGTGGGCGCCCGCCCGCTCTTTTTTACGCCAGGATGAGGTATGTGAAGGCGCGGGAGACTGCGAGCTAAAGAGCCCGATAGATGAGCAAACCAGAACAGACGACAGCCCTCCAGGCCGATATCGAAGGCCGCCTCGCGGCCAACGAGCCGGCGGTCGAGGTGCTGCTCGCCGAGGTCGTGGGGGGCCGGCGTCTGCGCGTGTTCATCGACCATCCCGAGGGCGTCACCCTCGCTCTGTGCGAGCGCGTGACCGTCGCTCTGAACGACCTCCGGGAGCGCTACTCCCTGGAGGTGTCCTCGCCCGGCGCCGACCGTCCCCTGACCAAGCCCGCCCACTTTCGCCGCTTCGTCGGACGTCGCGTGCGGGTGCGCACCCGAAACCCCCGCCCGGGCGCCCGCCCGGGGGCTCGACCGGCGGGGAACCCCCGGCCGGTCAACAGCTTCACCGGCGAGCTCGTGGGGGCCTCCGACCGCGAGGTCACCCTGGCCGCCGACGGTGGGATCGTCGCGATCCCCTACGCCGAGATCCGTCGTTCGAACCTCGTCGAGGAGTAGAGATATGTCACGCGAGATCCTGGAGGCCATGCACGCGCTCGCCCGTGAGAAGGGGATAGAGCCCGAGAAGCTGATGGTGGCCCTCGAGGACGCCCTTCTGTCGGCGTACAAGAAGCAGCCCGGCTCGGCCAAGTACGCCCGCGTGGAAATGGACCGCGAGACCGCCGACTTCCGGGTGATCGAACTGATCATCCCCGAGCGCCTGGAGGCTCACCTGATCGTCGAGACGATCGACGAGGAAACCACCATCGACCCCGAGACCGGGGAGATGCGCGAACCCGAGGAACCTGAGATCGACCCCGCCAAGTTCGCCGAATACCGCGACCAGATCGACGAGCGCGACGTCACCCCCGATGACTTCGGACGGATCGCCGCCCAGACCGCCAAGCAGGTGATCCTCCAGCGCATCCGCGAGGCGGAGCGGGACATGATGTACGAGGAATACCGCGATCGTGTCGGCGAGCTGATCACCGGCATCGTCCAGCAGTCGGACTCCCGCTACACCCTCGTCCAGCTCCGCGAACGCGTCGAGGCCCTGCTCCCGAAGTCAGAGCAGGTGGAGGGCGAGCGCTACGACCACTCCCAGCGCATCAAGGCCGTCATCAAGGAGGTCTCACCCTCCACCAAGGGCCCCTCCATCATCGTCTCCCGCCGCGATCCCGAGCTGATCAAGAAGCTGTTCGAGCTCGAGGTCCCGGAGATCGCCGACGGCCTCGTGGAGATCGCAAACGTCGCCCGCGAGCCCGGCTACCGCTCGAAGATCGCCGTCGTCTCACATACCGACGGCGTGGACCCCGTCGGCGCGTGCGTGGGGCCCCGGGGCTCCCGCGTGCGCATGGTCGTCTCCGAGCTCCGCGGCGAGAAGATCGACATCATCCCCCACAACGACGAGCCCGCCCGGTTCGTCGCCAAGGCCCTGTCTCCCGCCCGCGTCCGCGAGGTCCTGGTCGACGACGACGCCAAGCAGGCGACCGTGATCGTCCCCGACGACCAGCTCTCCCTGGCGATCGGCCGCGAAGGCCAGAACGCCCGTCTCGCCGCCCGCCTGACCGGCTGGCGCGTGGACATCCGCTCCGAGACAGAGTTCGCCGCCGAGGAGGCCGAGCACGGCTACGAGGAGGAGGAGCTCCAGGGACGCTGCGCCGCGATCCTCTCAAACGGCCGCCGCTGTCCCAACGCCTCCCTCCCCGGCTCCCGCTACTGCGGCCTGGAGACTCACCAGGCCCTCGCGAACATCCCCACCGACAACGTCGCCGACCTCACCGGCTCGGACCCCGAGTCCGAGAGCGACGTCGCCGACGAGGCATCCGACCCGCAGGAAGACGTCGCCGAGCGCGCCCACGACAGCGAGACCGACGCCTCGCCCGTCGAGCTGCAGGACGGCCCGTAGAATCGGTGACTGTATGAGCAAGAAGCGGGTGCACGAGATCGCCAAGGAGCAGGGACTGCCCAGCAAGGAGCTGCTCGAAAAGCTTCGTGCAGCCGGCGTGGAGGTCAAGACCGCCTCCTCCTCGGTCGACGAGTCCGCCGCCCTGAAGGCGCTCGAGAACGGAGGCTCCGTCACCCGCTCCTCTTCCTCGACCGCACGTCCCGCCGCCAACGGCTCCGACGGGAGCTCCGCTGGGGGGTCTGCTTCCGACGGGGGGCCCGCGCGCGCGGGGGGGGCTGGGGCGAAGGCCACCAAGACTCAGCCCCAGGGGGGCACGAAGGCCGGGCCCGCCACTCCTTCGCCCCCGGCCTCCAAGCCCGCCACGTCTTCGCCCCCGGCCTCCAAGCCCGCCACATCTTCGCCACCGGCCTCCGAGCCCATGACCGCGCCGCCCGAGAGCGCGCTCCCGCGCGCGCCCGCGCCCGAGAGCGACGGTCCGGCGGATGAGTCGTCGAGCTCGCCGGCGCCCGAGCGGGTGCGTCCCACGCGGGACTCCCGCACGGGCGAGCGCACGCCTGGCGGGGCGCCCGGGGGACGGCGGCGTGTGGTGATCGACTCCCAGGCCTCCCGCCGCCAGCAGGGTGGCCCCGCCAACCAGCCCCAGCGGCGGCCCCGTCGGGGCAGGCGCAGGCGGGGGACCTACGACGAGACGATCGCGCCGATCGACACGGCCGCGATGGAGGCGACCGACCTGATCCGGGTCAACTCCGGATCGACCGTCAAGGACATCGCCGAGTACCTGGGGACGCCAGTGCCGGAGGTGATCAAGAAGCTGATGGGCCTCGGCGAGATGGCGACCCTCACCCAGACCCTCTCCGACGACGCGATTCAGGTGCTCGCGGACGAGTTCGACAAGCGGATCGAGATCGTCCACGCGGCCGACGACATCGAAGTCGAGCCCGTGTACGAGGACGCCGAGGACGATCTGATCGAACGTCCCCCGGTGGTGACGATCATGGGACACGTCGATCACGGCAAGACCTCCCTGCTGGACGCGATCCGCCAGACCGAGGTGGCGGCCGGGGAGGCGGGCGGCATCACCCAGCACATCGGCGCCTACCAGGTGCACCATGGGGGCAAGGAGATCACCTTCCTGGACACGCCCGGCCACGAGGCGTTCACCGCGATGCGCGCCCGGGGGGCGCGGGTGACCGACCTGGCGGTGATCGTGGTCGCGGCCGACGACGGCGTCAAGCCACAGACCGAGGAGGCGATCGACCACGCCAAGGCGGCGGACGTGCCGATCGTGGTGGCGGTCAACAAGATCGACAAGGAGGGCGCCCAACCCGAGCGGGTGCGTACCGAGATGACCCAGCACGGCCTGCAGCCCGCGGAGTGGGGTGGGGAGATCGAGTTCGTGGACGTCTCCGCCAAGACCCGCGAGGGCCTGGATGGGCTGCTCGACACGATCCAGGTGGTGACCGACCTCGAGGAGCTGAGGGCCAACAGCGACGCTCAGGCGTCGGGCACGGTTATCGAGTCAAAGCTGGACCCTGGCCGCGGGCCGGTGGTCAGCGTGCTGATCCAGCGGGGCACCCTGCACGTCGGGGACGCGCTCGTCGCGGGGGCCCACTTCGGACGGGTGCGAGCGATGAGCGACTTCACGGGCACCCGCGTCAAGCGGGCTACGCCGGGCCAGCCGGTCGAGGCGCTCGGCTTCGACGGCGTCCCGGAGGCGGGAGAGCTCGTGCGGGTGGTCGAGAACGAGCGTCGCGCCCGCCAGCTCGCGGGCGAGCGGGCCAACCGCCTGAAGACCGAGGCTCTCGCCCGGCGGTCGGGACGCAAGGTCTCCCTGGAAGACGTCTTCAAGCTCGCCCAGGACGGCGCCGTCAAGGAGCTCGGCCTGGTCGTCAAGGCGGACGTGGCCGGCTCGCTGGAGGCGATCGAGGACGAGATCGCCAAGCTTCCCCAGGAAGAGGTCAAGGTCAACCTGATCCATCGCGGCGTGGGCGGCATCAACGAGTCCGACGTGATGCTCGCCGCGGCCTCCCAGGGGCTGATCCTCGCGTTCAACGTGCGTCCCGTCGGTGAAGCCCGCCAGGCGGCCGACCGCGAGGGGGTGGAGATCCGCTCCTACTCGGTGATCTACCGCGCGATTGAAGAGCTCCGCGCCGCGATGCAGGGCATGCTCGAGCCCACCGAGGTGGAGACCCCCCTCGGCCAGGCCGAGGTCCGCCAGCTGTTCCGGGCTTCCCGCATCGGCACGATCGCCGGCTCGTTCGTAACCGAGGGCACGGTCACCCGCGGCTCCCGCACGCGGGTCGTGCGGGAGGGCACGGTCATCCAGGACACGACCATCGCGAGCCTGCGTCGCTTCAACGAGGACGTCCGCGAGGTGGCCGCCGGCTTCGAGTGCGGGATCGTGCTCACCAACTTCCAGGACCTGCGCGTGGGTGACATCCTGGAGACGTATGAGACACGCCTGCAAGAGCGCGAGCTCTCCTGAGACGGCCGATGGCCGGCGTGGATGTGTCGTCCCGACCGATCGAAGATCGACGGATCTCCGATCGGTGAGCACGTGTGCCGAGCACACTTCGCGGGTGGGTGGGCTCCGATCCCTTGCCCCGCTTGGCTCGGCCGTCTCAGGGCGCGTGGAATCGCCTGATGGAAGATTTCTCATGCCTGCGACGAACAATCCCGAAGGGATAGGATGAGTGCATCAGGACGGATGCGTCGTGTCGATGAGGGGGTCCGGCAGGTGCTCGGAGATGCGGTGGCAAGGGAGCTGAAGGACCCTCGAGTTGGATTCGTGACTGTGACAGACGTCAGGACAAGCGCCGACCTCCGCCATGCGCGCGTATACGTGAGCGTGCTCGGCGAGGACGGCCGGGCGTCGGAGGCCGACCAGCGCGAGACGACCCTCGCGGGTCTGCAGAGCGCCCACGGGTACCTGCAGGGAAGGGTCGCGAGCGAGCTCCGGCTCAAGCGCACCCCCACGCTCGAGTTCGTCTACGACGACACGACCGACCGGGCCCTGCGCGTGGAGGCGCTGCTCGAGCGGGAGCGAGAGGGCGAGGGCTCGTGAACGAGGGAGGCACGAGCGTCGAGGTCACCCGCGAGCGGGTGCTCGAGCGCCTGCGCGAGGACTCCCAGTTCGTGCTCGCCGCCCACGAGAGCCCCGACGGTGACGCTCTGGGATCGATGGTGGGCATGCACGGCCTGCTGAGGGCCCTGGGCAAGGACTCGGCGATGTTCATCGCCCCCGATGACCTACCGCTGCCCTACGAGTACCGGAGCTTCTTCGACCTGCAGGGCGTGATCCAGGCACCCCCGGCGGACGTCGCGCAGCGGACGGTCGTGTTCCTTGACTGCGGCAACATCGACCGCAACTCCGCGGTCGTCCTGCGGGAGGCTCGTCAGGTCTTGAACATCGACCATCACCACGACAACACGGGCTTCGGCACGCTCGACTACGTCGTGCCGAGCGCCTCGTGCACGGCCGAGATCGTGTGGGACCTGACTCGCCGGCTGAACGTGCGCCCCAGCCCCGAGGTCGCGCGAGCGCTGTACGTCGGGCTGATCACCGACACGGGTCGGTTCATGTACGAGAACACCGGCCCCCGCGCGCACGAGATGGCGGCGGATCTGATCCAAGCGGGCGTCGACGTCCAGGACGTCTATCGGCGTCTGTATGAGGAGATGCCCGAGGCCAAGGTGACATTGCTCGCGCTCGCCCTCGGGCGGATGCGCCGGTTCGACTCCGGCGAGCTCACGCTGGCGGCCCTGAGCGCCGAGGACTTCCTGGAGCTCGGAGCCGAGGACAGCTACTCGGAGGGGATCATCGACCATCTGCGCGCGGTCCAGGGCACGAAGGTCGCGGCCCTCGTGCGCGAGCTGCCCTCCGGCCCCAAAGGGGGCCAGCGCAAAGTCTCGCTGCGCTCGACCGACGACGACGTGGACGTGTCGGCGATCGCCCGCGAGCAGGGCGGCGGCGGGCACCGGCGGGCTGCCGGCTTCTCGACGACCATCGAGCTCGACGAGCTCCTCGCGTTCCTGCGTCGCGCGATCGCCGCTCAGCTTCACCCCGCCCCCGCGCCCGCGTGAGCGTCTCCCAGCGGGAGCCGCGCGACGGAGCTCCGCGCCGAAGCTCCGCGGAGAGGCATGCTCAAAAAGGGAGGCCCGCGCGCGCACGCGCGGGGGGGCGCACGCGCGGGGGCTCCATTTGGAGGAAGTCTTGACCGGACCGCCCGAGGGAACCCCCGAGGGCGTCCTGCTGATCGACAAGCCCGCGGGGATCAGCTCCCACGACGTGGTGGCGGCGGTCAAGCGGGCGCTGGGGGGCGCGAAGGTCGGACACGCCGGCACCCTGGACCCGTTCGCGACGGGTCTGTTGATAGTGCTCGTGGGCCGGGCGACGAAGGCCCAACGACGAGTGATGGAGCTGCCCAAGCGCTACGAGACGGTCGCGCGCCTGGGGGCGAGCTCGAGCACGGGGGACACCGAGGGCGAGATCACCCTCACCGGGCGGCTGCCGCCGGATCGGCCGATGCTGCCGACGGGCGAGGTTTCCCAACGCCCGCCCCGGCACTCGGCGGTGAAGATCGACGGGGAGCGCGCCTACAAGCGGGCGCGCCGGGGCGAGCAGTTCGAGGTGCCCGAGCGGGTCGTGACCGTCTACCGCTTCGAGCAGCTCTGGCGCGAGAGCGACCCCCAGCCCGGCGGGGTCAGTCGCGCGGGCTTCGCGATCGAATGCTCCGCAGGCACGTACGTGCGCTCGTTGATCTCCGATCTCGGGGATGCCTACTGCGAACAGCTCCGGCGAACCGCGATCGGCCCGTTCGAGGTCGGCGACGCGGTCGCGCCGCCCGCACGCGGGGAGCCCTGGACGGATCCGCCGCTGATCCCCTTGGGGCAGGCCCTTCAGAGGATCGCGCACTACGCTCTATGGCCGTGAAGATCATAAGCCTGTCCGACGTGGAGCCGAGCGAGCACGGGGGGCGCAGCGTGGCGGTCGGCACCTTCGACGGCGTCCACCTCGGCCATCGCGCGGTGATCGAAGGCTCCGACAGCGTGCTCACGTTCGACCCCCACCCGGTGTCGGTCGTCGCCCCCCAGCACACGCCGAAGCTGCTGACCACGCTCGAGGTCAAGGCGGAGCTGATCGCCGACCTCGGCGTGGGGGAGCTGATCGTGATCCCCTTTGACGTCGCCTTCGCGGCACGGTCGGCGCAGGAGTTCGTGCAGGACGTGCTGGTCGGCGCGCTCGGGGCCGAGCGGGTGGCGATCGGCGAGAACTTCCGCTTCGGCCACAGGGCCCAGGGCGATCCACGGCTGCTCTCCGGCGATGCCCGCTTTCAGACGGTCGTGCATCCGCTGCTCGAAATCGACGGCGAGGTGGTCTCCTCCAGTCACATCCGGGGCCTGGTGCTGGCCGGCGAGGTGGACCGGGCGGCGCGCCTGCTGGGCGCCCCCTTTCAGCTTCGCGGGGAGGTCGTGCATGGCGACCAGCGCGGGCGCAGGCTGGGCTTTCCGACGGCGAACCTCGTGCCCGACGAGGCCCTCGCGTGTCCGGGGCACGGCGTATACGCGTGCTTCGCCAACGGCGCGATCCCGGCCGCCGTCAGCATCGGCGTGCGTCCGACGTTCGCCACCGGCCGGGCGGAGGTGATCGAGGCCCACCTGATCGACTTCGACGGCGACCTGTACGGCAGCACGCTGCGCCTGGACTTCGTGGCCCGGCTGCGGGGCGAGCGCCGCTTCGACGCCCCCGAGGGGCTGATCAGCCAGATGGACCGTGATGTGGAACGGACCCGCAAGATCCTCGCGTCGTCCTGAAGCCAGGGCTCTGCTACCGTAGCCCGCCGATGGCAGCCATCACCACAGAGCGAAAGCGCGAGCTCGCCGCGAAGTTCGGATCGAGCGAGCACGACATGGGCTCGACCAAGGTCCAGATCGCGTTGCTCACCGAGCGGATCAACCATCTGACCGAGCACCTGCGGGAGCAGAGCAAAGACCATCACTCCCGTCGGGGCCTGCTGATGCTCGTCGGGCGCCGGCGACGCTTCCTGGATTACCTGCAGCGGCGCGACCTCGAAGGCTACCGGGCCCTCATCAAAGAGCTCGGCCTGCGCAAGTAGAGCGTCGTGTCGGTAATCGCGGCCGGCGATCCTGTGCCCAGCTTCTCGCTCGCGCGCGAGGATGGCGGGCGATTCGGCGAGGGGGACCTGCGGGGGCACACCACGATCCTCGTCTTCTACCCGTTCGCCTTCAGCTCTGTGTGCACCGACCAGCTGCAGCTCTACGAGCGATCACTGGCAGCGCTGACAGCTGACGGCGAGAAGATCTACGGGGTCTCCTGCGACAGCTCCTACGCCCAGATCGCCTTCCGGGAGAAGCTCGGGGTGAGCATTCCCCAACTGTCCGACTTCGAGCCCAAGGGGGCGGCGTGTGCCGCCTTCGGGGTCCTGCACGAGGGCGGCTTTCCCCAGCGAGCGCTCGTGATCGTCGGCCCCGACGGGGTGGTTGGCTTCAGCTATCAGGCGCCCACGCCCGGGGAGCTGCCGAGCGTTGAGCTGCTCCGCGAGGGTCTCGCGGGCATCGTCCGCTAAGCTCCGCTGGATCGGATAAGAGAAAAGAAAACGATCCGCCAGGGGCCATGAGGCCTCCTATGCCGACGGGCGGAAAAGGAAGGCAGAGAAATATGAGCAGCAATGACGCCGTTACGCGGATCTCCGTGGAGATCGCCGGCAGCGAGATCTCGTTCGAGACCGGCAGGATGGCCAAGCAGGCCTCGGGCGCAGTGGTCGTCCGCCAGGGGGACACGATGGTTCTCGCGACAGCCGTCGCGGGCTCCGTGCGGGACGTGGACTTCCTGCCGCTGACGGTGGACGTCGAGGAGCGCATGTACGCCGCCGGGAAAATCCCCGGCTCGTTCTTCAAGCGCGAGGGGCGACCGGGCGAGAAGGGCACCCTGACCGCACGCATGATCGACCGGCCGATCCGGCCGCTGTTCCCCAAGGAATGGCGCTATGACACCCAGCTCGTGGCGATCCCGCTCTCAATCGACCACGTCCACCCATATGACATCCTCGCGATGAACGGCGCCTCCGCGGCGCTGATGATCTCCGACATCCCGCTGCCGACGCCCGTCGGCGCGGTGCGGATCGGCAAGATCGACGGCAACTTCGTCGTGAACCCCAGCGAGGAGGATCTTCTCGGAGCCCCCGCCGATAACGAGGACGGCGGCTCGGACCTCGACCTGATCGTCGCGGGCACCGAGGAGGCGATCCTGATGGTCGAGGCGGGCGCCAACGAGATCCCCGAGGCCGAGATCCTCGACGCCCTGGACATCGCCCACGCGGAGATCAAGAAGCTGTGCGCGCTCCAGCGCGACCTGGCCGGAAAAGTCGGCAAGGAGAAGAAAGCGTTCGAGGCGATCGCCGTGGACCAGCAGGTGCTCGAGGCGATCCGCTCCTCCCACGGGGCGACCCTCGACGAGGCCACCCAGGTGCAGGACAAGCTCGAGCGCCAGGACGCCACCACGGCGGTGCAGGAGGCGATCCTCGAGCAGCACGCCCCGGCGGCGGGAGAGGGAGCCTCCGAGGAGCAGCTCGTGGCCGCCAAGGAGCGCCGGGCGGCCGTCCAGCTCGCGTTCGAGACGCTCGAGAAGTCGATCATCCGCGAGCGCATCGCGGTCCACAAGAAGCGCCCCGACGGTCGCGCCGAGGACGAGATTCGCGACATCGCGATCGAAGTGGGGGTCACGCCCCGCACGCACGGCTCGGCGCTGTTCACGCGCGGACAGACCCAGGCGCTCAGCGTCGTGGCGATGGGCACGCTCAAGGAGGAGATGCGCATCGATACGCTCGGGCTGGAGACCAAAAAGTACTACTGGCACCACTACAACTTCCCGCCCTTCTCGGTCGGGGAGGCGGGCCGCATGGGCGGGGTCAAGCGCCGCGACATCGGCCACGGCGCGCTCGCGGAGCGGGCGCTCGCGCCGATGGTGCCCTCGATCGAGAAGTTTCCCTACTCGATCCGGGTTGTCTCAGACATCCTCGAGTCCAACGGCTCCTCCTCGATGGCCTCGGTTTGCGGCTCTTCGCTGTCGCTGATGGATGCGGGCGTGCCGATCAAGCGTCCCGTGGCGGGGATCGCGATGGGCCTGATCAAGGAGGGCGAGGACTACATCGTCCTGACCGACATCGCCGGCGTGGAGGACCACCTCGGAGACATGGACTTCAAGGTCGCGGGCACCGACCGGGGCATCACGGCCCTGCAGATGGACATCAAGATCACGGGGGTCACCTTCGACATCCTCCGGGACGCGCTCGCTCAGGCCAAAGAGGCCAGGACATTCATTCTTCACAAGATGGACGACGTGATCCACGGGCCGCGCGAGCAGCTGTCCCAGTTCGCGCCGCGCATCCAGACGATCCAGATCGACCCCTCTCAGATCGGCATGCTGATCGGCAAGGGCGGGGAAACGATCCGGGGACTCTCGGAGGAGTTCGAATCACAGATCGACGTCAACGACGACGGCCAGGTGCTGATCTACTCGGCGAACGGCGACCTCGCCGACGCCTTGCTCGAGCGGGTGAGGCTGATGATGAAGGAGGTGGAGGTCGGCGACGAGTATCTCGGAAAAGTGGTCAAGACGACCACCTTCGGCGCGTTCGTGGAGCTCGCCAAGGGCACCGACGGGCTGCTGCACATCTCAAACGTCTCGCCCGGCGAGCGCGTGGAGAGCGTCGATGACGTGCTCAGCAAGGGCGACGAGATCAACGTGCGGGTGGTCGAGGTCGATCGCGAGCGCGGACGGATCGGCCTGCGCCTCACCGAGGACCCGGAGATCGCCGGCAAGTCCGTCGAGGAGCTCGCGAGCGTCGGCTCGGGCGGCGGCGGCGGTCGCCCCCCGCGCGAGGGTTCGGGGGGCAGGTCCTCGAGCAACGGCCGCGGCGGCCGCGGCGGCGGCGGAGGAGGGCGCGGGCGGCGGTCCGAGGGCGAGCGCGGCTCGGGGCGTCCCCGGCACGGATCCGGGCGTGACTCCGACCGCGACCGTTATTGACGACGCCGCCGGGAGAAGCGCCGGGAAGGCTCTCTCGCGGCCAGCTCCTCGCCGGCGGGGTTCGTCGTCGGCGACCGTAGGAGGCGCATGACCGAGCATCGCGTGACGGTGCTGGGCGACGGCGTGCGCGTGGTCAGCGAGCGGGTCGAGAACGTGCGCTCGGTGGCGCTCGGCTTCTGGATCGGCACGGGCTCGGCGATGGAGAGCGACGGCCAGGCCGGCATGAGCCACCTGCTGGAGCACATGCTGTTTCGGGGCACTGCTCGCTACCGCTCGCGGGAGATCGACGAGATCTTCGACGCGATGGGAGCCGAGATCAACGCGGGCACAGATCGGGAGAGCACCTCCCTGTACACCCGCGTGCTGGACCGCCACCTGCCGCGGGCCTTTGACGTGGCCGCCGAGATGCTCTGGCGGCCGCGCTTCGAAGACCTGGAGGCCGAGCGGGAGGTGGTCCTCGAGGAGATCGCGATGTATGAAGACGATCCCCAGGACAGGGTCTTCGACCTGCTCGGCCAGGCGGTCTTCGGCGAGCACCCTCTGGGTCGCGCGACGATCGGGACCGCCGAGGTCGTCGGCGCGGTCACGGCGCAGCGGCTGAGAGCCTTTCACGAGGAGCGGTACACGCCGGAGCGAGTGGTCATCGCGGCGGCCGGCTCGGTCGATCACGATGCGCTCGTGCAGTTGGCCGAAACGGCCGCCGGGGAGGGACGCCCCGGGCACCCGTTCGAGCCCGTCTCCGATCCACAGTTCGAACGGAGGGTGAGGTTCGTGGTCAAAGACACCGAGCAGTACCACGTGTGCTTCGGTGGGCGCGGGATCTCCCGTCACGACGAGCGGCGGTTCGCGTTGCGGGTGCTCGAAGGGGTGCTCGGCGGGACCTCCTCCTCGCGTCTCTTCCAGGAGGTGCGAGAGCGCCGGGGGCTCGCCTACTCGGTGTTCTGCTTCTCAAGCCAGCACGCTCACACGGGAGAGGTCGGACTGTACGTGGGCACCCGTCCCGAGAACCTGGACGAGGCCCTCGCCACGATCGGGCGGGAGCTCGAGCGGTTCGTCGCCGATCCCGCTAGCGGGCAGGAGCTCGACCGCTCGCGGGAGAACCTCAAGGGCCGGGTGGCGCTGTCGCTCGAGTCCACGTCCTCGCGCATGAATCGCCTGGGGGGCGCCCTCCTCGGGGACATGCCGATCCTCTCGATCGACGAGATCGTCGACCGCATCGACGCGGTTCAGGTCGCGGACGTGCGAGAACTGGCGCGGGAGCTGTTCGCGCCCGAGAGCCTGTCGGTGGCGGGAATCGGCCGTGAGGAGCAGGCGTTCCAGCAGGCGCTCGCCCCATTCCAGAAGGTCCCGGCATGAGGGCCCTCGCGGCGATCGCCGGGCGCGTCATCGGCGAGGCGATCGGCGGGCCCGCGTGATCCGGGTGGCGGTCGCGGGGGCTGCCGGGCGGATGGGCGCGACCGTGTGTGAGGCGGTCGTTGGGGCGCCCGACATGGAGCTGGTTGGGCGCGCGGACCCGCTGCTTGAGATCTCCCTGGAGGATGTCCTTGAGCGAGCGCAGGTCGTGGTGGACTTCACCCGCCCGGACACCGCCCTTCAGAACGCCCTGGCGTGCGTTCAGGCGGGGGTGCACGTAGTGATCGGCACGACGGGATTCGACCCGGAGCCGCTGCGCGAGGCGCGCACGCCCGCTGGACTGCCTCCGGCGAACGTGCTGATCGCGCCGAACTTCGCGATCGGGGCGGTCCTGATGATGCGCTTCGCCGCGGAGGCGGCCAGGCACATGGCCGCCGGGGAGATCGTCGAGCTCCACCACGACGGCAAGCTCGACGCGCCGAGCGGGACGGCAAAGCTCACCGCGGAGCTGATGGCCCAGGCGAGCGGCGGCGAGGAGCCTCCGATCCACTCGGTGCGCCTACCCGGGCTGGTCGCCCACCAGGAGGTGATCCTCGGAGACGTCGGGCAGACCCTGTCGATCCGCCACGACACGATCAATCGAGAGTCGTTCATGCCGGGAGTGCTGCTCGCGGTGCGGCGGGTGGGCGAGCTGCGGGAGTCTCCAGTTGTGGGGTTGGAGAGACTGCTCTTCTGATGGATGCGCTCGTGGAATACTCCAGCACATGAGCCTCGGCAGCGACCTCGATTCCGGCACATGAACCTCGGGACCATCCTGACGGCGATCGTCACCCCCTTCGACGAGCGGGGGGAGGTCAACGAGGAGGCGTTCGTGACGCTCATGCACCATCTCGCCGCACACGGCTCCGACGGATTCGTGGTGGCCGCGACGACCGGCGAGGCGGCGACGCTGACCGACGAGGAGCAGCTCGGGCTGATCGCTCTCGCCCTCGCCGAGCGTCCGCCCGGCACGACGATCGTCGCCGGCGCCGGGACGAACGACACCCGCCACGCGGTCTTTCTCACCGAACGCGCCACGGAGCTGGGCGCCGACGCGCTGATCTCGGTGACGCCCTATTACAACCGTCCGAGCCCGCTCGGATTGCGGCGTCATTACGAAGCTGTCGCGGCCGCGACGGACAAGCCGATCCTGCTCTACAACATCCCCAGCCGCACCGGCACGAACATCGGCCCCGAGCTGCTCGCCGAGCTCGCCCAGATCGACGGGATCGAAGGGGTCAAGCAGGCCAACGCCGCCGAGCTCCAGCCAATCGACGGTCTCGCGCTGTACGCGGGCGACGACGGCTCGTTCGCGCGCACGCTGGACATCGGCGGCGCGGGCGGGGTGCTCGTCGCCAGCCACGTCGTGGGCGATGAGATGCGCCGCATGGTGGACGAGCCCGAGCGCCGGCACGAGATCGACGAGTCGCTCAAAGACGTCTACGAGACGCTGTTCTTGACCTCGAGCCCGACCTGCACGAAGGCGGCGCTGAACCTGCTCGGCCTGAACGTCGGAACGACGCGCCTTCCGATCGTGGACGCGACCGAGGAGGAGCTCGCGGCGGTGCGCGCGATGCTCGAACGTCACGGCCTGCTGGCCGCCGGTGCTGAGACCGGCGTCTCGGTGCCGCACGCGGGAGAGGCCTCCCCCGCGTGAGCTCAGCGCTGCGGGTCCTGCCCCTCGGTGGGCTGGGAGAGATAGGCAAGAACATGACCGTCGTGGAGTACGACGGTCGGATCGTCGTGATCGACGTGGGGCTGCGGTTCCCGACGCCCGAGATGGTTGGGATCGACCTGGTGCTGCCGGACTTCTCCTACCTGCGCGAGCGCGCCCGGGAGATCGAGGCGATCGTCGTCACCCACGGCCACGAGGACCACCTGGGGGCGCTGCCGTGGGTGCTGCGGGATCTCGGCGAGCACGGCGTGAACCCGCCCGTGTATGGGGGGCCGCTGACGATGGCGATGGCCCGCTCCAAGCTCGAGGAGCACCGGCTCAAGGACGTGCACCTGAACGACGTGCAGCCGGGCGAGGCGCTGGAGCTCGGGCCGTTCGAGCTGGAGCTCGTGCACATGACCCACTCGATCCCGGACTCCAGCGCCGTGGCGCTCGGCACCGAGCTCGGGACGGTCCTGATCACAGGCGACTACAAGTTCGACCAGACCCCGGTCGACGGCCCGCCCGCGGACGTCTCGCGGCTGGCGGAGCTGGGCCGGGAGGGCGTGCTGCTGCTGTGCGGAGACTCGACGAACGTCGACCGCCCAGGCTTCTCCCCGTCGGAGTCGGTCGTGGGGCCCCATCTGGAGGAGGTGTTCGCGCGCTGCGACGGTCGGATCGTGGTGACGAGCTTCGCCTCGAACATCCATCGGGTCCAGCAGGTCGTGGACGCCGCCGCGGCGCTCGATCGCAAGGTCGGGCTGGTGGGACGGTCGATGCGCAAGAACATGGCGATCGGGCGCTCCCTGGGGCACATCGAGGTGCCGGACGGCCTCCTCGTGGGGCTGCGCGAGATCGAAGACTTCCCGGACGAGCGGATCGTGATCCTCTCCACGGGCTCTCAGGGGGAGCCGCTCAGCGCGCTGCGCAGGATGGCCTACCGCGACCATCCCCAGGTCCAGCTTCACGAGGGCGACACGGTCGTCTTCAGCGCCACGCCGGTCCCAGGCAACGAGCGGGCGGTCAACGAGACGATCGATCGGCTCTACCATGTCGGCTGCGAGGTCATAACCACCCGCGAGGCCCCCGTGCATGCCTCCGGGCACGGGTACGCCGAGGAGATCAAGCTGATGCTCAACCTCGTCAAGCCTCGCTACGTGATGCCCTTCCACGGGGACTTCAAGCGGCTGCGCCTGCACGCGCGCCTGGCCGAGGCGGTGGGCGTCGCGCCGGAGGACGTCTTCCAGGGCGACAACGGGCTGCCGCTGGACATCGACGAGCGCGGGCGCGCGCGGTTCGGCTCGCGCGAGCAGGCGGGGATGGTGTTCGTGGACGGCGTGGAGATCGGCGACATGGCCGACGTGGCCCTGCGTGACCGGCGGATGCTCTCAGCCGACGGGATCTTCATCGTGGTCGCCACGATCGCCGAGCAGGACGGGCGATCGGTGGCCGATCCGGAGGTGATCTTCCGAGGGGTGCCGTTCCTGGACGAGGCCGACGAGCTGGTCGGGGAGATCAAGGCGACCGTCGAGGGCTCGCTCAAGCGAGCGGCCGGCGAGGAGATCCGGGAGATCGACCTGCTCCAGCAGCTCCTCCACGACGACCTCGCCCAGCTCGTCTACGACCGGCTCAAGCGGCGGCCGATGGTGTTGCCTGTGGTCGTGGAGGTCTGAGAGCGCCGCTCGGGGCGGCCGGCAGGTGCACGACGAAGCGGGCGCCATGGGGGGAGACGCTCTGTAGCGTCGCCGAGCCACCGTGGGACTCCGCGACGGCCTTGACGATCGCAAGGCCCAACCCGAACGAGCCGCCGCGGTCGCCGGCGCCACGGACGAAGCGCTCGAACAGCGTCGGCGCGATCTCGGGCGGCACTCCGGGCCCGTCGTCCTCGACCACCAGCTCGATCTGCCCATCCGTCCCGCCGGGGCGATCGCCTGACAGGGGTCGTGTGGAGACCCGGATCTCGGTGCCCGGGGGAGTGTGGCGGACGGAGTTCTCCAGGAGGTTGATCGTGAGACGGTGAAGCTCGTCGCGGGAGCCCTCCACCAGCACCGGGTGAACGTCGAGGGCGATGTCGTGGGCGCCGCTGACCGGCCCCAGCTCGGCGGCCGCCTCGACGACGATCTGGGCGAGGTCGCACGGCTCGTGGGCGACCACGCGGCCCACGTCGGTGCGGGCCAGCAGCAGCAGGTCGGCGACGAGACGGCGCATTCGCTGGGAGGAGCGGAGGGCCGAGCGGGCGGCGTCTCCCTGATCGCCGTGGAGCGAGTCCGCAAGCAGCTCGAGGTTGGCCAGCACGCTCGTCAGGGGCGTGCGCAGCTCATGTGAGGCGTCGGCCACGAACCTGCGCTGGCGGGCGAGCATCGCCTCGGTCTCGCCACGGGCGGCATCCAGCTCGCGGAGCATCCCCTGGAGCGTGCGTGCGAGCTCGCCGACCTCGTCGTCGGCGGCCGGCTGGGCGATCGTGCGGGACGGGTCGCGAGTTTGCGCGATCTGCTCGGCGCTGGAGGTGAGCTCGGCGATCGGCGCCATCGCGCGACGCGCGATCATCGTGCCGGCGAGCAGGGCCAGGCCGGAGCCGGCGAGGACCCCCAGCAGCAGGAACAGCTCGACGCGGGCGACGGTCGAGTCGGTGTCCGAGACCGAGCGGCCGTACTGGATGATGACCTGACCGATCGGCTCGCCGCTGCCGGCGATGCCCACGACCGCGCGGCGGCTGATCACCTGGTAGCCGTGAATCGTCGTGGCCTGCGCCGATGGGGCGCCGAGCGAGGGGGCGTCTCTGGGAGCCTGTTCGATCGTTGCCCCGCCGAGCGTGAGCACCCTGATGACGGCCGCGTGCTCGGGCGTCACGAGATCCTCCAGCGGCGGCTGGATCGCTTCGATCTGGTAGTTGGCCGGGTTGACCCTGATGTGCAGCTCCGAGGGCAGCTGGCGGGCGGTGTCTTCGACCTCGCGGTTGAAGTCAGAGCGGATTCGGTGGACGGTGAGCGAGCCGATCGCCACCGCGAAAGCGCACAGGATCGAGAAAGTCAGCAGCGCCGAGACGCCGGCCAGGCGGGCGCGGATCGGCAGCCGGTCGAATGCCGCCGACAGGCGAGCCCCCGCGCGGCGGAGAGAGTCCGGAGGGCTAGGCGCGTAGGACGTAGCCCGCTCCCCGGATCGTGTGCAGCAGGCGGGGCTCCCCCTCGGCCTCAAGCTTGCGGCGCAGGTTCGAGACGAACACCTCGATCGTGTTGGTGGTCGAGAAAGGGTCATAGCCCCAAACCTCGTCGAGCAGGCGCTGGCGGGAGATGACGATGCGCTCGTTGCGCATCAGGTACTCGAGCAGCTCGAACTCCCGCTGGGTCAGGTCGATCGGGCGCTCACCCCGGAGCACCTCGTGGGTGTCGACGTTCAGCGAGAGGTCAGCCACCCGCAGGGGCGCCGAGCCGCGTGGGGGGCGGCGGCGCAGCAGGGCACGCATCCGCGCGAGCAGCTCCTGGCGCTCGAACGGCTTGACCAGGTAGTCGTCCGCGCCCGCATCGAGTCCCTCCACGCGCGACTCCAGGGCGTCACGGGCGGTCAGGATCAGGATCGGCACGTCGTCATCGGCGCGCAACGCCCGCGCGACCTCCAGGCCGTCGAGGCCGGGCAGGCCCAAGTCGAGGATCACGAGGTCGGGCGCGAACGCTCGCCCGTGCTCGAGAGCGCTCGTGCCGTCCGGGGCCGAACGGACCTCGTAGCCCTCCATCCGCAACGACCGCTGCAGGGCCTGGGCTATGTCCTCATCGTCCTCCACGACGAGGACTCGGGGTGCACGGGAGAAGTCGTTCATGAGCAGGGGTCTTTAAGTACCGGACTGCAGTAAAGCCATCGTAAGGCAGGTTCCCAACGTTCGGCGTCGAAGTTGCGCCGAGATGCCCGCTACACGCAAGCGTCCCAAAACCCGACGTGCCGCGCCCAGGCGCCGGCCCTCCCGCGGGCGCTCGCGCGCGGGAGGGCGGCGCGGGGCTCGTCTCGGCGTGGCCGAGCTCCTGCGGCGGCCGTGGTCGCTGCGGATGCCCGAGCTCGACCAGCGCCAGCGAGACATGCTGGGGTTCGGCGCGATCGCGGCAGGCGTGTTCCTGGGGTTCGTGATCTACGGCGGCTGGAACGGGGGCCATGTGGGCGGGGGGCTCTCGGAAGCCCTCGGCTGGTGCGTGGGCAAAGCCAAGGCCCTCGCGCCGATCGCACTGGTGGCCGGCGGGGGCGCCCTGCTGGCGCGACCGGTGTGGCCGCGGCTGCGCCCGCTGCGAGCCGGCGCCACCTGCCTGACGGCGGCTGTGACGATGGCGCTGGCCGCGGGAACCCTCGGCGTGAGCTCCGGGCCGAGCACGAAGACCGGCGAATCCTCCTGGTCGGGGGTGTTCCTGCAGGCCCACGGAGGAATCGTGGGAGAGTCCCTCTATCAGGTCTCCCACCGGCTGGTCCAGACCGTGGGCGTCGACATCCTCGTGCTGTTCCTGCTGTTCGTCGGCGTGACCCTGATCACGGGCGCCTCCCCGGCTGGGGCCGTCCGCACCACCGGCGCCCGGACGATGCAGGGCGTCCAGATCCTGGGCCGGTGGCTTCGCGGTCTCGCCGGCCGGGGAGGGGGACCCGATGCGCGACGCTCCTCGGATGGGCAGACGGATGGGCTGACGGACGGGCTGAGGGACGGGCAGGCCGACGGCTTCTTCGCCTCCGAGGAGTCTGGGCCCCCCGGCATGATCCCGCCGGAGCCCTCCTCGACGGAGCTGATTGTGAGGGCCACCCATGTGGAGGGGCCCTCCCAGGACGAGGCCGCGCTGCGCCAGCTCACGCTCGGCGAGCAGCCGCACGCAGATGGGGCCCCGGGTGGGGACATGGCTGGGGACGTCGGCGCCGAGCCCGACACGGGCGAAGAGACCGGGACAGGCGGCCGCAGGCGGATCACGGGTAGCTCCGAGACATCACCGGAGGAGGCGATCTCCGGCGTCGCGGCGACCGACCCGGGCGAGCTGACCCCCAAGGGGCGCTACCGGGACTCACGCACCGAGGATCCCGACTTCGTCTGGGAGCTGCCCGACGCGGGCAGGATGCTGACGCGCTCCAGCGGCGAGCAGGCCAGGCCGGATACCGCCGGGCAAGAGCGGATCGCGGCGAGCCTCACGGAGGCGCTCGGGCATTTTGGCGTCCAGGCGAAGGTGATCGGGACGGTCGCGGGACCGCACATCACCCGCTATGAGCTGCGGCTCGCGCCCGGCACGAAGGTGGCGAAGGTAACCCAGCTGAAGGATGATCTCGCCTACGCGCTTGCGGCGACGGAGATCCGCATCCTGGCGCCGATCCCGGGCAAGCAGGCGGTGGGCGTGGAGGTGCCGAACCTGCGCCGGCGGATCGTGAAGCTCGGCGATGTCTTCCAGCAGCCCCCAAAGGACTGGTCGCCGCTGACGGTGTGGCTCGGCAAGGACGTGGCCGGCAAGGCGATCGGGGCGGACCTTGCGAAGATGCCCCACCTGCTCGTCGCGGGCACGACCGGCGCCGGCAAGTCGGGTGCCATCAACGCGATGCTCTGCAGCGTCCTTTTGCGGGCCACGCCCCACGAGGTGCGGGTGGTGCTGGTGGACCCCAAGCAGGTGGAGCTCAACCACTACGAGTCGATTCCCCACCTGCTCACGCCCGTGATCACGAGCCCGCGGATGGCTGCCAACGCGCTGCAGAACCTCGTCAAGGAGATGGAGCAGCGCTACGGCACGATGTCCCTGGCCCGGACCCGCAGCCTCGTGGAGCTCAACAAGGCGCGCAAGCGCCGGGGGGAAGCGCCGCTGCCATACATCCTGTGCGTGATCGACGAGCTCGCGGACCTGATGATGGTCGCGCCCGCGGACGTGGAGGACTCGATCATCAGGCTCGCCCAGAAGGCCAGGGCGGTGGGCATCCACCTCGTGCTCGCCACGCAGAGTCCCCGGGTGGACGTGATCACCGGGATGATCAAGGCCAACGTGCCGTCCCGGATCGCGTTCGCGGTCTCCAGCCAGACCGACTCGCGGGTGATCCTCGACCAGAACGGAGCGGAGTCCCTGCTCGGGCAGGGCGACATGCTGTTCAGCCCCGTCGGCAGCTCGCGTCTGCAGCGCATCCAGGGGGCCTACATAGACGAGCCCCAGATCGAGCGTCTGACTGAGCTGTGGCGCAAGCAGGGTGAGCCCGAGCTCCGCGAAGAGCTGCTGGAGGAGGTCGAGTCCTCGGAATCTCAGAGCGAGGACTCAGACGAGCTCGATCCCGACGAGGATCCGCTGCTCAGAGACGCGATCACGCTCGTCGCGGAAATGGGCACCGCGTCGACCTCGATGCTCCAGCGGCGTCTGCGACTGGGCTACACCCGGGCGGGCCGGCTGATCGACATGCTCGAGCGCCGGGGCGTGATCTCCGGATACGAGGGCTCCAAGCCTCGCCAGGTCCTGGTCACCGAGGCCGACCTGCCAAGGATCCTGCAATCGCTGGGCGAGCCGACCGTCAGCGCGAGCGACTAGCTAGCCTACACCCGACATGCCCGAGATCGGCGAGACGCTGCGCGAGGCGCGGATGCGCGAGCGGATCGATGTGTCCGAGATCGAGGCCACGACCAAGATCCGCGCCAAGTATCTGCGGGCTCTCGAGAACGAAGAGTGGGACCTTTTGCCAGGGCCGACCTTCGTCAAGAGCTTCTTGCGCACCTACGGCGACGCCCTGGGCCTGGACGGGAAGGCGCTGGTCGAGGACTACCGCAAGTCCGCCGAACCCCCGAGTGAGCCCCTGGAGCCGATCGGTACGGCCTCCGCGCGGCGCATACGCTCTCGCCCGGAGGGTCCCTCGCGGGGATACATCGTGCTCGTCGGGATCGTGGTCGTGATCATCGTGCTTTTGATCGTGGGGCTGGTCTCCAAAGGCGGGAAGTCCCAGAGCGGCCAGACGACCTCAACCGGCGCCACCAAGAGCGGGAGCGCGGCCGCCGGGGGGACGACGGCTCGGAATGGGGCCCGCGGCCACCGAGCGCCCCCGACGACCCCGGCGGCCGGGACCGTCGGGACGGGCTCACGGGTCGTGTCGGTGTCGCTGCGGGCTACCGGACCCGTGTACGTATGCCTGATCGGAGAAAGCGGCAGGAAGCTCGTCGCGGGAGAAACGCTCACGGCGGGCGCGAGGACGGCAACGTTCACGGCCCGGCGGTTCGAGCTGACGCTGGGCAACAACTCGGTGACCCTGCTGATCGACGGCACCCCTCGCTCGGTGCCCGCGAGCTCGAGCGCGATCGGCTACGTGATCACCAAGGCAGGGCGCAGGACCCTCCCGGCCGGGCACCTGCCCACGTGCAAATGAGCGATCCCGCTGGCGTGAGCGGCGCGGCCGGCGCGAGTGGCGGCGGCGACGTGAGCGATGTGGCCGGTGCCCGCGCGGGGGTGATCGTCACCGGCACCGAGGTTCTGAGTGGGCGCGTGAGAGATCGCAACGGCCCATGGCTGGCCGAGAGGTTGAACGAGCTGGGTGTCGACCTGGCGCACGTGACGATCGTGGGCGACCGGGGGGAGGACATGGAGGGGGCGCTGGCGTTCATGAAGGATCAGGGCCTCGATCTCGTGCTGACCAGCGGCGGCCTGGGGCCGACCGCCGACGACCTGACGACCGCGGTGGTGGCGAGGTTTCAGGGTCGGGAGCTCGAGCTCGACGAGGGGCTCGAAGACAGGATCGCCGAGATCGTCCGTCCGCTGGCCAAACGCTGGCCGAACCTCGATCTCGAGGCGTTGCGAGCGGGCACCCGCAAGCAGGCGACGATCCCACGGGGCGCCACGGTGCTCGCGCCCGTCGGAACCGCCCCGGGGCTCGTGATCCCGCCAGCCCAGCCGGGAGAAGGCCCGATCGTGGTGGTCCTTCCGGGTCCGCCCCGGGAGCTTCAGCCGATGTGGGAGGCGGCGATCGCCACCGACGCCCTGCGGGGCGCGATCGCCGGCGCGCGAACGTACGAGAGGGGGACGCTCAGGCTGTTCGGGATTCCCGAGTCGGAGATCGCTCAGACGTTGCGAGAGGCCGAAGCCCAGGGCGTGGAGCTCGGGGAGATCGAGGTCACGACGTGCCTGAAACGGGGCGAGATCGAGATCGTGACCCGCTATGAGCCCTCGCAGGAGGCGGTGTACTCGGCGTTCGCGGACGTGGTTCGGGCACGTCACGCGGGCACGCTGTTCTCGACCGATGGAAGCACCGTCGACGAGCAGGTCACGAGGCTCCTGCGCGAGCGATCCTGGACGCTCGCCGTGGCCGAGTCCTGCACCGGCGGCGAGCTTTCGGCACGCCTGACCGCGCCGGCGGGTGCGTCGGAGTACTTCAGGGGGGCCGTCGTCGCCTACGCGAACGAGGCAAAGGTGAGAGGCGTGGGCGTCCCGGAGGGTCTGATCGAAAAGCACGGGGCGGTGTCCGAGCAGGTGGCCGGAGCGCTCGCGGATGGCGCCCGAAAGCGCCTTCAGGCCGAGGTGGGGGTGGGGGTGACGGGCATCGCGGGGCCGGACGGCGCCACCGAGGAGAAGCCCGTGGGTCTCGTGTGGCTGAGCGTGTCGGGTCCGGACGGCGCGGGCCTCACGCGATCGGTGAACCTGCCGGGTGGCAGGGCCGACATCAGGGACCGTGCCACGACCGTGGCGATGCACCTGATCAGGCGTCTGCTGCTCGGCGAAGCAGACGTCTGATAGCCGAGATGACGAGCGCCGGTACGGCCCGCCTGTTCATCGCGCTCGACCCGCCTTCGGGCGTGCGCGAGCAGCTGACGGCCTGGGTGCGAGAGGCTCTGAGGGGGCTGGGAGTGCGGGCGGTCGGGCCCGGGTGGGCGCGTGTGCTGCACCCCGAGCTCCTGCACCTCACGCTTTGCTTTCTCGGCGATCGCCCGCTCGGGGAGGTGCCCGCGATCGGCGATGCTCTAGCGAGCGGAGCCGGAGCCGTGGGCGAGCTGTCGGTCGGCGGTCCTTTGTGGCTGCCGCCAAGCCGTCCTCGTGCGCTCGCGGTGGAGGTCCACGACGACACGCACGGAGGCCTGCAGGCGCTTCACGGGAGCCTGCTGGGAGCGCTCGCGAAGGCGTGCGGCTTTCACGAGGAGCACCATCGACGCTTTCGCGCGCACATCACCCTCGCGCGCCTGCGCGACACCGCCGGTCGCGGGCGTCGGCGCAGCGGGACGGGCGCGTTCGGCGAGTGGACGCTGACCCCGACCCCGGCTCTGCGCTTCACGCCGCAGGAGGTCGTCCTGTATCGCTCGTGGCTGTCCCCCGAGGGCGCGAGCTATGAGGCGCTCCTGGCCCAGCCGATCTGAACCGAGCCGATCCGATCGCCTCTTATGTGATTGCGTGGGGCTAGTCACTGCTGTCATATTCCGTTTCGCCCGCACCCGCCCCCGCGCGACCTTCGGCCGCGCCTTCTTCTTCGTCTGGACCGTCTTCGCCCTCTTCGCCCGGTTCGGCTTCGCAGATCAGCGTCGAGCCGTCGTGGGAAACGGTCGTTTCAAGTCCGTTTTCGCAGATCGGTTCTGAGCCGTCCGCACACGTGAAGACGCCTTCGCTTTCGGCCATGGGCCGGGTGCCGTCCTGACAGGTTGCGGGCACAGGCCCTGCTCCCCCGAATTCGCCGGTCGTACGCCCGCCGACTGTGGCCGGGTTCTTGCCGGTGCTCGTGCGCTTGTGGCGATGGCTCTTGGCCTTGCTCTTGGCCTTGCCTTGGCCCTGCCCTTGCTATGGGCGTGCACGCGGGCCTTGCGTCCGCCGCGAGCGATGAGCCCGCCGGCCGTTTCGCCCGTTCCCCGGGACTTGCGTCCGGTTCCGGCGGAGGTGTCGCCGGTGGTGCACGCCTTGGAGTCGCGCCCGGCTTGCGAGCCCGATCCGCATGCGGGCCTGTGGGCGGCTTTCGCGTGCGCGGCATCGGCC
This sequence comes from uncultured Solirubrobacterales bacterium, assembly GCA_963785785.1. Lineage (GTDB taxonomy): Bacteria > Actinomycetota > Thermoleophilia > Solirubrobacterales > Solirubrobacteraceae > Palsa-744. Next base: position 93,727 of record CAWAWI010000001.1, read on the forward strand.
TGCGCAACGCTCGCCTGCGGGAGAGCGATCACGGCAAGAACGCACGCGGCTGTAAGACATGGCCTCTGCAATGCAGCTTTCTCATCGGCAGGGACGGCCGTGTGCGTGAGCGCTGATGAGGATCATGGACGGCATGGCGCAGCCTGCGCGCAGGCACGGGGCTACGTGCGCGAGCGCAAAGGCGCTCTCACAAAACCCTCACGAACGTCTATGGGGACCCTTACCTGCTGCTAGGAGCGGCGTTAGGGGTGGGGTGGACGATGACCCGGCAGCTCACCCAACCCACCCGACAGGAGATGACCCAATGAACGTATCGAAGATGCTTGGAGCCACGATGGTCGCCGGGGCCCTCGCGACGGGCGGTGCGGCCGCCGGAATCGCGGGCGCCGCCGCGGCGCCCAGCGGCAGCTCCAACGCCTCGACGACCACCACGACCCCGTCCACGTCCACGACCACGACGACTCCCTCGAGCCCGACGCCCAATCAGGGCTCCGGGACACAATCCAAATCGGGCTCCTCGGGCAAACATCCGTGCCCGAACATGGGCTCCGGATCGAGCTCGGGCCCCTCCGGATCGAGCTCGGGCGCGAGCGGTCCCCCGGGAGCGCCGCCGGTGGGCACCTACCAGTAGGCCCTCCGGGGCAGCCCTCGGTCAGGTCCTAGGGTCGTCCCACCTCAGCTCGCCGCCCTCGCCAGCAGGCGTTCTCCTCCTGAGAGCGTCTGACTGGTGGCGGCGGCGATCTCCACCTGTGTGAGCTCTCCCGGCGCGGCAAGGCCCGTGAAGTTGACGACCTTGTTGTGCCGGGTGCGCCCACGCAGACGCTCGGGGTCGGTGCGGGAGGGACCTTCCACGAGCACCTCCTGCGTGCGCCCGACGAAGCGCTGGGCCCGGGCGAGGGCGTGGCGCTGGACGGCCTCGACGAGCCGTTTCATGCGTTCCACCTTGACCGGATGGGGCACGAGCCGGTCCCGGACCTCCGCGGCCTCGGTGCCCCGGCGGGGCGAGAACAGGAACGTGAACGCGCTGTCGTAGGAGACCTGCTCGACCACCTCGAGGGTCTGCTCGAAGTCCTCCTCGGTCTCGCCGGGGAAGCCGACGATGATGTCGGTGCTGAGGGACACGTCGGGCACGTGCTCGCGGATCAGCGCCACCCGGTCCAGATAGCGTCGGCGATCGTAGGTGCGGCGCATCGCCTTCAGCACCCGGCTGGAGCCCGACTGCAGCGGCAGGTGGATGTGCTCGCAGAGACTTCCAAGCTCGGCGTGCGCGCGGATCACGTCCTCGCGCATGTCCTTCGGGTGGGGGCTCGTGTAGCGGATGCGCTCGATCCCATCGATCTCGTCGATCTCTCCCAGCAACTCCGCGAACGTCACCGATCGGCCCCCGCCCGTCCGTGCGTCTGCCCGCAGGTCCCGCCCGTAGGAGTTCACGTTCTGCCCCAGCAGTGTCACCTCCCGCACGCCGCTCTGCGCCATCGCCCGGGCCTCGGCCACGAGCTCATCGGGCGGGCGCGAGACCTCCCGGCCGCGGGTGGAGGGAACGATGCAGTAGGAGCAAGCGCAGTTGCAGCCCACGCTTATCTGAAGCCAGCCCTGGAAAGGCCGCTCGCGATGCGCCGGCAGGTGACCGGTGAAGCCCTCGAACTCGAAGTAGCCCTGCGCGCTCAGCGAATCGCTGGTAAGGAACTCCGCGAGCTTGTGCACCTGACCTGGACCGAAGGCGACGTCCACGAACGGGAACCGCTCGAACACCTCCTCCCTGACCGACTGCGCCCAACAGCCGCCCACCCCGACCACCCGTCCGGGCCGTTCGCGCTTCAGTCGCTTGGCCTCGCCGAGGTGCGCGACGAAGCGGCTGTCCGCGGACTCGCGGATCGAGCACGTGTTGAACAGGATCAGGTCGGCTTCGTCACGTCGGGACGCCTCGTCGTAGCCGAGCGTCTGCAGCATCCCCTTCATGCGCTCGCTGTCGTGCTCGTTCATCTGGCAGCCGAACGTCGTGAGGTGATAGCGCTTCATCGCCCTGACAGGGTAACCCCGCGACGCTCGACGTATTTTCTGTCGCGGACCTCAGGCGGCTGCCACGGCTACCGGAGCGCGCTCCGCCGGAGCCGGCGCGGCAGGCTCCATGCCTGATTTCCCCGCGATCGGGGAGACGTGCTCGCTGCCGATGCCCAGCGCCGCGTAGATCTTCTCTTCGATCTCTTTCGCCACCCCAGGGTTGTCATCGAGATAGGCCTTGGAAGCCGCGCGACCCTGGCCGAGGCGGTCCTCTCCGTAGGAGAAGAACGATCCGGACTTGGAGAGGATGTTGTGCTCGAGACCCAGGTCGAGCAGGCAGCCGGCGGTGGAAATGCCCCTGCCGAACTCGATGTCGAACTCGGCCTGCCTGAACGGGGCGGCGACCTTGTTCTTGACGACCTTCACCCGCACGCGATTGCCGACCGCCTCGGTGCCCTCCTTGAGTGTCTCTATCCGCCTGATGTCAAGGCGCTGGGAGGCGTAGAACTTCAGCGCCCGACCGCCCGGCTGGGTCTCGGGCGAGTTGTGCACCACCACGTGGTCGACGAGGTATGTGTGGTTGCCCGCGACCTGCAGGTCATAGCGGTGTCGCTTTGACGGCCGCTCGTGCTGTGGCGGGGGCGCGGGCTTGCGGTACTTGCGAAGGACCTTCATCGGCGCTGGCCGCAGCCGGGTGCGCGACTTCAACCGCGTGCCGTTCAGATGCGCATCGCTCGTGTCCGGACGCCATGCGAAGCGGCCACGGAAGTTTGGGTGGAGCTTGTAATCCAAGGACGGATGGACGTATGGAGCGATCTTTTCATGGAGCATCTGTGCCCGCTCGCCGCTGAACAAGAGCCCTTTGTCGGTCGCCGTCGGGCGACCCATGCCCAAAGCCTCGCAGCGAGCCGCAAGTCGCTCCTTGTCGTCCGCCGTCAGGGTCTTGTTGTAGATCACAGCCTTTCCGTGACCCCAGCGCTTGTAGTGACCACCAAAGCTGCCGTCATCGCAGTACCAGGCGGCGATAGCGCGCTCGTCAAGCTGCTCTAGGAGCGCGTCGCTGATCCGCCGCCCTCCCGCCGGCTCGTAGACAGCCTCATGCAGCCAGGCGAGCTGGTGCATCGGGATTGTGTCGAAGCCGATGCCGCTTCCAGTCGGCCCGATCTTGTGCGCGAACGGAGCGAGCATCTCATGCTTCCACTCGCAGTACTCGTGCTGCTGCAGCCCGTGTCCGACCCGGAAGCTGACGTTGTGATCGGAGGCGTAGCGAAGCGCGCCGTCGCCGAGGACGCTGCCGAGGATCAGCTTGAGCTGATCCTCGCGGACCTCGTAGTGCTCGATCGCCGCCAGCACCTCGTCGTTCTCCTCGATCTCGAAGGCGTGTCGCTCGCCGTCCGGCGTCAAGATGATGTGGTTAGGAGTGCACGCGAACTTGCGCTTTCCCGAGCCGCCCCCTGCCTCGACCTCGAACTGCAGCCAGTCGTCGGTCTCGCCGTTGTCGTAGTAGTCGACGATCTTACGCGGCGAGATCTCGCCGGTCTCGGGGTTCATCGACATGACCTCGACGGGCATGCGTTGATTGACGATCTTCCCAATCTTCTCGGTGCTTCCGTCCGCCAGCACCACACGAGCGTCGTAATGGAAGCAGCCGAACATCACGCCGACCTTTTCGCGGATCTGGTTGGTGAGGATGCAGAGCGTCTGCGTGCGATTGAGATTGCCCGCGAGCTTGCGCATCGCCTTGGACATCATCCGCGCCTGCTCGCCGACAGTCGTGTCGTCCATCTGGCCCTCGAGCTCCTTGCGCGGGGTGAGCGCCGCGACCGAGTCGATCGCCACCACGTCGACCGCTCCGGAGCGTACGAGCATGTCGGCGATCTCGAGTCCCTGCTCGCCGTAGTCGGGCTGGGAGACGAGCAGCTCGTCGATGTCCACCCCGATCTCCTGCGCGTACAGCGGGTCCATCGCATGCTCGGCGTCGATGAACGCGCACACGCCTCCGAGCCGCTGGGCTTCGGCGAGCACGTGGTAGATGAGCGTCGTCTTGCCCGAGGACTCGGGGCCGAAGACCTCCACGATGCGCCCGCGCGGCACCCCGCCGATGCCGAGCGCCAGGTCGAGCGCGAGCGCTCCCGTAGGGATCACGTCGACGCGCACCTGGGCGCCCTCGTCTCCCATTCGCATGACCGTACCCTTGCCGAACTCCCGCTCGATCTGCGTGAGCGCGCCCTGCAGAGCGGCGTCGCGCGCCTTAGCGGCCTTCTCCTCGTCGTTCACAGGCATGATCAAGCTCCTCCGGTTGAGATGGGCAGCAAAAGCTAGAGACCGCTCCGGACGGAACACCTGTTCGGGTCGGGAGAGGTCTTGCGAAAGGCGTGGCCCGCGCGCGCGTACGCGCGCCCGCGGGGTGCCCTGTTTTCGGAAAAGCTTGTCGCGAGCCTCGTGGCCGTGTCTCGCGAGCACATCGTCGGGCGGGCCGCGTGACAGCGCGGTGCGCGTCAGCGTTTGTCGCGCAGGGCAAGTTCCATCTCGCCCGCGATCCTCTGGCCGCCGAGACGGCGAACGACACCGGCGGCGAGGTCGGGGGCGAGCCCCGCGAGGATCGCGCCGCCACGCTGGAAGAGGGGAGAGACGTCGACCTCGCCGCGGTTGCGCTCGATCGCCTGGACGACCGCGTCGGCGACGTCCCCCGGCGAGCGGGTGCCGACCCCGGGTGGGAGCTCGACGCCGCTTTCGGCGAAGATGCCGGCGTCGCGGATGAAGCCGGGGAAGACGCAGGAGACGCCGATGCCGCTGCCGTGCAGGTCGGCGCGCAGGGCAGCGGCGAAGCCTCGCAGGCCGAACTTGGCGGCATGGTAGAGCGGGTTGCCGGGCACAGTGGTCTTGCCGGCGATGGAGGACATGAACAGCAGGTGGCCGCGGCGGCGCTCGAGCATGCCCGGCAGCAGGGCGTGCGCGAGGGCGAGGGGAGCGCGCAGGTTGACGTCCAGAGCGCGATCGAGCTGGTCGGTCGTGAAGGACTCGAGCCTGCCGGCGGCGGGGACGCCGGCGTTGGCGATCAGGATGTCGAGCTCGCCGGCGTCGGCTGCCAGGCGCTCGAGGGCGTGGCGGTCGGCGAGGTCCACGACGACGGTGCGCGCTCCCTGGAGTTCCGCTGCCAGCGGCTCGAGCACGTCGGCGCGGCGGCCGGTGAGAGTCAAGAGGGCGCCGCGCGCGTGCAGCTCGCGGGCGATCGCCTGACCGAGACCGCCGGTGGCGCCGGTGATTAGGACCCTGGAGCCCGAGATGTGCATGGAGATGCGAGCCTACGCGGATGAGGATCATCGCGCTGTTCGGCCCGACGGGCGTCGGCAAGACCGCGGTCGCCCTCGCACTGGCGGCGTGGCTGCGCGCGCGGGGGGAGGACCCGGTGGCGGTGTCGGCGGACGCGCTGCAGGTATACGCGGGCTTGGAGACCCTCACGGGCGTGGCCGACGCGGGCGAGCGAGCCCAGCTCGAGCATCGCCTGGTCTCGTTCCTTGCGCTCGACGCGACGTTCAGCGCGGGGCAGTACGCGCGCCTGGCCCACGCCGAGATCGACGGGCTGGTGGACGCGGGACGACGGCCGATCGTGGTCGGCGGCACCGGGCTCTACCTGCGGGCGGCGCTCACCGACCTGAACCTCAAGCCACCGCCTGGAGAGGGCGTGCGGGAGCGCTGGCTGGCGGAGCTTCAGCGGCGGGGCGCGCCGGCTCTGCACGCGACGCTCACCGCGCGGGCGCCGTGGGCGGCGGCGAGGCTCGACCCGAACGACCGGCAGCGCATCATTCGGGCCCTGGAGCTCCTCGACGCCGGGGAGCTCGAGCCCCCGGACGAGCAGGACGACGAAGAGCCGGGGCCCGGTGGCGCGAAGCGGATCTCGCAGCTGTGGAGCGAGGAGATGCGCCGGCCGACGCTGCTCGTGGGGTTGACGATGGAGCGGGAGGCCCTCTACGCGGGGATCGACACGCGCGTGGAGGGGATGCTTCAGGCGGGTGCGGAGCTGGAGGTGAGACGGGCGCACGAGGCGGGCGCATCTGAGACGGCCCGCAAGGCTCTCGGCTTCGAGGAGCTGCTCTCGGGAGACGTCGACGCGATGAAGCGTCACACCCGCAACTATGCCAAGCGTCAGCTCAGCTGGATGCGCAAGCTCGGCGGGGTGAGGGTGCTGGACGTGACCGAGCGCGACCCGGACGACGTGGCCCGGGAGATCCTAGACTCCGGCGGCTCATGAGATTCGAGAAGTGGCAGGCGCTGGGCAACGACTACCTGATCGTCGAGCGGGACGAGCTTCCGTTCGAGCTGACCCCCGCGCGCGCGCGGGCCCTCTGCGAAAGTCACTTCGGGGTGGGCGCCGATGGGGTGCTGCTGCTCTCCTCCCCGGCGGACCCCTCGCACGTGGCGGACCTGCGGATCTTCAACCCCGACGGCTCCGAGGCCGAGCTCTCGGGCAACGGCGCCCGGGAGGCGATCCTGTACCTGCGTCGGCGTAGCTGGACGGACCTCGACAGCTTCGCGATCGGCACGGCCGCCGGGGAGATCCGGCCGACGATCACCGGAGAAGACACCTGCACGGTGGACATGGGCAGGGCAAGCCCCACCTCCAAGGACTTCCCGGACGGGCCCGCCGATGGCCGTGGCGAGCTGCGGGCGGGCGGGCGGAGCTGGCGGTTCCGGCACGTCTGCATCGGCAATCCCCAGTGTGCGATCGCGGTGGCCGATGAGGCGGAGCTCGAGGCCCTTGACATTGGAGCGATCGGCCCGGAGATCGAAGGGCACCCGTCGTTTCCGAACCGCACGAACGTGTCCTGGTATGCACCCGTTAGAGGGGGCCCGCGCGCGCGCGGGGGCATCGCCTGGAGTGAGGAGGGGAGCGGAGACGGGGACCTGGTCACGCCCGGAAGCACGATCCGTGCGCGGATCTTCGAGCGGGGGGTGGGGGAGACGCTCTCCTCGGGAACAGGCGCCACGGGGGCCGCAGTCGCCTACGTGGCCGACCGTCGTGAGGGCGAGGGCGGCGGCGAGGGGGAGAGCGTCACGGTCGTGCTCGACGGGGGCGAGCTGGAGGTCGAGGTGGGAGAGGATCTGCACGTGAACCTGACAGGCTGGGCCAGGCCCGTGTTCGAGGGCCACCTCAGCGAGGACTTCATAAAGGAGCTGAATGAGACCGAGTAAGCGTTTGGAGCGCATCCCCCCGTACGCGTTCGCCGAGCTGGAGCGAAAGATCGCCGCCAAGCGCAAGGCGGGGGTGGACGTGATCAGCCTCGGGATCGGGGACCCCGACCGGCCTACCCCGCCGCTGATCGTGGAGGCGATGCAGGAGGCCGTGAGCGAGGCGGAGACCCACAAATACCCCACCAACCGCGGCCGGGACGACTTCAGGGTGGCGGTGTCGGACTTCTATGAGCGGCGCTTTGACGTAGAGCTGGACCCCGAGCGCGAGATAGTCCCGGCGCTCGGCGCCAAGGAGGCGATCTTCAACCTCAACCTCGCGTTCCTCGATCCCGGGGACTACGCGCTGGCGGCGGACCCCGGCTATCCGGTTTACACCGCCGGGCCCTGGCTGGCGGGGGCGGAGCCGGTGCTGATGGCGTTGCGGCCCGAGCGTGGATTCGTGCCGGACCTCGACGCGATCGAGCAGGAGATCGCGGGCAGGGCGAAGCTGATGTACCTGAGCTATCCCAACAACCCGACCGGAGCGGTCGTGCCGGAGGGCTTCTTCGAGCGGGTCGTGGAGTTCGCACGCGAGCACGAGATCCTGGTGGTGCACGACAACGCATACTCGGAGATCTCCTACGAGGGCTACCGCGCGCCGTCGTTCCTTCAGACGCCGGGCGCGAAGGACGTCGGAATCGAGGTGTTCTCGCTCTCGAAGGGCTACAACATGACCGGCTGGCGGTGTGCGGTGGTGGTCGGAAACGCCGAGGCCCTGCAGACCTACTGGCGGTTGAAGACGAACATCGACTCCGGCGTGTTCGAGGCGGTCCAGCTGGCGGGGGTGGCGGCGCTCTCGCCGGACACCGACGTGGAGGTTCAGGCGATGAGCGAGCTGTATGTGCGCAGACGCGATCTCGTGTGCGACGCGCTGCGGCAGATCGGCGTGGACGCAAAGCCGCCACGGAGCACGATCTACGTGTGGGCGCCCGTGCCGGAGGGCTTTGAGAGCTCCGAGGCCTACTGCGAGCACGTGCTCGAGCAGGCCGCTGTGGTGCTCTCCCCGGGGGCCATCTACGGGCCCGCGGGGGAGGGCTGGTTTCGGATCTCCCTGACGAGCCCCGACGAGCGGCTGCTGGAGGCCGTGGAGAGGCTCGGGAGGCTCGCCGGATAGCAAACTCCAGCGCAGGTGGGCCGAGACCCCAGTTGGAGGCTCTAGAATCGAACGGGAATGGACAGGAGCCGTAACGGCCACAGAGGCGCCGTGAGGGGATCCCGCCCGGACGGGCACGTCTCGGGCAACGGCTCGCGATCCACCCAGCGGGCACTCCAGCGGGCCCTGTGCGTCGCGGCTCCCTCCGGGGAGGGCGAGCTCGGGGAGCTCGGCGAGCTGCTGCGCACGGCGGGGGTGGCGGTCGTGGGGGAGCTCATCCAGCGCCGGGAGACACCCCACCCGAACACGTATCTGGGACCGGGCAAGGTGGGCGAGGCCAAGGAGCTCGCGGGGGCCTGCGACGCGAACCTGATCGCCTGCGACGACGAGCTGAGCCCCCGTCAGGAGCGAAACCTCGAAGAGGCGCTCGGGCTGCCGGTGGTCGACCGCACGGCCATCATCCTCGACATCTTCGCCGACCACGCAGCCAGCGCCGAGGGCAAGCTCCAGGTGGAGCTCGCCCAGCTCGAATACAACCTGGCGCGGATGCGAGGGCTGTGGAGCCACCTCGAGCGTCTCGGCGGCGGGATCGGCACGAGGGGACCGGGGGAGAGCCAGATCGAGACCGACCGGCGTCTCGCGCGGGACCGGATATCGGCGCTTCGCAGGCGCTTGGAGCACGTCAAGGGCACCCGCTCGGTGATGCGAGCCGAGCGCGAGCGCGCCGCGATGCCGACGGTCGCGCTCGTGGGGTACACGAACGCCGGCAAGTCGACGCTCCTGAACGCCCTCACGAACGCCTATGGGGCCGGCGAGCGAGCGTCGGTGCAGGTCAGGGACAGGCTCTTCCACACGCTCGACCCGACTGTGCGGACGGTCAAGCTGAACGGCCGCCAGCACCTGGTCAGCGACACGGTCGGGTTCATCCGCAAGCTCCCCCATCAGCTCGTGGACGCGTTCGGGGCGACCTTGGAGGAGACCAGGCGCGCGGAGGTCCTCGCGCACGTGCTCGACGCGAGCGCCCCCGAGGCGCAGATGCTCGCGATGAAAACGTCCGTCGAGGAGACCCTGGATGAGATCGGCGTGCCCGACACCCAGCCGCGGATCCTCGTGCTCAACAAGGTGGACCTGCTCGACGAAGACGCCCGCGAGGACCTGCGCACGCGCCACCCGGACGCGGTGCTCGTAAGCGCTGTGGCGCCCCACCAGAATGGGGTGGCCACCGACGGCCTGCACACGCTCGGGGAGCGGATCGAGCAGGAGCTCGCCCACACCCTCAGGCCCCTCGAGCTGCTCGTGCCCTATGCGAACGGCGGCTCCCTGGCCGAGCTGCACGAGCTCGCGGGCGAGATCGCCCGCCTGGACACCCCCGAGGGGGTCAGGGTGCGGGCGCTCGTGCCCGCCCGGTACGCCGATCGCTGGGAGCGGTTCGCGGTCGCCTCCTAGGCACCTCGGCGGTGGGCCCAGGGTTCGGCCGCTCGCGCCCCCACCCGCGCCCCGCCTGCGCGTGCACGCGCGGCCAGCCTACCGGTCGTCGCCGCTTCCGGAGAGGACCCCGCGACGCTGTCGCGAGAGTAGCTTCTGCAGGTTCGCGTCGGCGATCTCGTCCAGGTCGAGATCCAGCTCGGTGGCGAGCTGGGCGACATACCAGAGGACGTCGCCGAGCTCCTTGGCCATCGTCGCACGACGCTCCTCGCTGACCTGGCCGGCGTCGTCGCGGATCGCCTTCTTGGCGTGCTCGGCCACCTCGCCGGCCTCCCCGGCCAGGCCCAGCGCGGGATAGGCGAGCCACGCTTCGCGCGGGTACTGGGCGGTGCGCCGGGAAAGGCGCTGGTAGTCGGCGAACTCCACGGGGCGATCGTACGGGGTCGGTCGGCGCTCGGAGCGAGCGATCGCCGATTTTGCGTCGATCGGCATGGCGGCTCGGGCGGATCGGTCGGTTTGTCTGCTATTGGCCACCCATGACAGCGCTCGCCGCGGGCGCCCGCGCACGGCCACAGTAGACCGGTCATCGAAATCGTTCAGCCCCGGCGACCGGATTGCAATACGATCCTTGGATATGGCGAGCACCGTGCAGCAATCCGCCATGTCGGGTGGGGAGATCGTGCTCGGCCTCCTGGTCGAGCGCCCGGACACCTGCTATCAGCTCGACAAGCGTCTGGGCGAGCGGCTCGACTCCGCCCAGTTCAGCCGAGGCACCTCGGCCAGGGCCGTGCGGCGGCTGCTGGAGCGGGATCTGATCCGTGCCTGCGACCGCGAGGAGCAGGCGAGCCTGAGCGTGGTGGACGGACGCAAGAAGACCGTCTATGAGGCGACGCCCGCGGGTGTTGAGCACTTCAGGCGGTGGCTGCGGGCCTCCACGCAGACCCCGCCGGTGCGGGAGGAGTTGCACGCGAAGATCGCCCTGTGGGGGTCGGAGGATCTGCCGCGGCTGATCGAGATCGTCCGGGAGGCCGAGATCGCATGCGTACAGCAGCTGCAGAGGCTCAACCGGCGGATGCGGCTCGAGCCGGCGGATGTGGCGGTGGACGAGTGGACGCGAACCAAGCAGCTGATCGTGATCAGCGGCGAGGTCTCGTGGTGGGATGCCCGGATCAAATGGCTCCAGGACATACGGGTCTACCTGGAGAAGGAGCACCATCGCCGGACGGCCGCGTCCGGCGCGAGACTCTCGCGGCTGCCCCTGCGCTGATGGATCCGGTCCTGTCACTGCGAGATGTCTCGTTGAGCTATCGGCGCGGGCGCCGGTACGTCGTGAGCGTCCTGGCGCACGTCTCCCTGGAGGTGGCCGCCGGCGAGGTCGTGGCCGTGCTCGCCCAGCGCGCCCAGGGCAAGACGTCGCTGCTGCGGGTGGCTGCGGGAATGGTGCGCCCGGACAGGGGGGAGGCGCTGGTGGAGGGCGAGAGCCTGTGGAGCATGCCCGACCGGCGGCGCTCGCAGCTCCTGCGGGAGCGGATCGCGTTGGTCGAGGCGGACGCGCCGGGGCTCGACGTGCCCGTGCTCACGGGCGTGGCCCTGCCGCTGCTCGGGACCCACGGCCGGCGGGAGGCCTACAGGCGCGCCAAGGAGGCGCTCGCCTACGTCGGCGCCTCGGAATGCGAGAGCCAACACTGGAGCGAGCTGGCCGACTGGGAGCGGGCGCTCGTGGCGCTCGCCCACGGGATCGCCCGAGACCCTGGGCTCTTGCTGGTGGACGACCTGGCCTGCACGCTCGGGATCGGCGAGTGCGACGAGATTGCCAGGCTGCTGAGCGGGCTCGCCTGCGAGCGCCAGATGGCGGTGCTGATCTGCGCGGACGAGCCCGGGGTGGCGGCCGGCGCGCAGCGGCTCGCTTCGCTCAGCCATGGCGAGCTGCTCGTGGCGACACCGACCCCGACGCCGTCCCCGACGGGTGGGACGGTCATAGACTTCCCGGGCGAGCGTCCCCGGCGCGCATCCTCCTGATGCTCGAGCTGCGCGATCTGGTCAAGCACTATCGCGTCGGCGACGCAGAGCCGGTGCGGGCCGTGGATGGAGTCTCCCTGTCTGTGCAGGCGGGGGAGCTCCTGGCCCTGTATGGGCCGAGCGGGTCGGGCAAGAGCACCCTGCTGATGCTCGTCGCCGCGCTGCTCACGCCCGACGAGGGCGCGGTGATCGTCGACGGCCGGGACATCTCGGCGCTCGCGGACTCCGAGCGCGCCCACTACAGGTTGAACGACCTCGGCTTCGTGGACCAGACCTCCGATCTGCTCCCCGGCGGCAACGTGGTGCAGAACGCGGCGATGAAGCTGTGGCTGCTCGAACACGCCCGGGAGGCCGAGCGCAGGGTCGAGCCGCTGCTCGTGAGGCTTGGGCTGGGAGAGCGCCTGCGCCACCGCGCCGACCAGCTCTCGATGGGCGAGCGCCAGCGGGTGATGCTGGCACGGGCCCTCTCGACCGATCCGAAGCTCGTGCTGGCCGACGAGCCGACGGGCAACCTCGACACCCACCGCAGCCGCGAAGTCCTCGAGCTGCTCGCGGAGGTGTGCCGCGAGCGGGGCACGGCGGTGCTGCTCGTGACCCACGACCCGCTCGCGACCGTGTTCGCGGATCGCACCCTGGCGCTCCTGGACGGGCGGGTGGTCGAGTACGAGCCAGATCGCCTGTTCGCCCCGGCATGGGCGGCACAGACCAGCCACTAGCGATGTCGATCGCAAACATCGCCCACCTCTACCTGGTGCGCTTGAAAGCCCGGGTGGTGCTCGTCCAGGAGCTGTTCGCGGTGCTCGGGATCGCGGTCGGGGTGGCGCTGCTGTTCGCCTCCCAGGTCGCGAGCACGAGCCTCGACGCGTCCGTCTCCCAGCTCACCAGCGGGGTGGTCGGCCAGGCCAAGTACCAGCTCAAAGCGCGCGGGCCCGAAGGCTTCAGCGAAGCGCTGCTCGGCGAGGTGCAGCGCCTGCCAGGCGTGCGGGCGGCCGTGCCGGTGCTCGAGCGCCAGGCCATAGTGAGTGGGCCGGACGGCAGCCGGCCGGTGGACCTGATCGCGAGCAGTCCCCGGTTCGTGCATCTCGCCGGGCCGCTGCTGCGGCAGTTCGGGTCCTCCCAGCTCGTCGATCAGCGGGCAATCGCGCTGCCCGTGCCGATCGCCGAAGCGATCGGCACGCGACAGTTCGAGATCGTCAGGCTCCGGGTCGGCGGGAGCCTCGTGCACGTGCTCGTGGGAGCCGAACTGAGCGCGCGAAGCATCGGGGCGCTGGTCGACAGCCCGGTGGCGGTCGGGCCGCTCGCCTACGCCCAGAGGCTGGCCGGCATGAAGGGCCGGATCAACCGACTGTTCGTGCAGGTCGATCCCGGGCGCGAACGGGTCGCGCTCGCCGGTCTGAGAAGGATCGCGGCGGGCACGATCAACGTCGAGCCCGCGGACTTCGACGCGACCCTGTTCGCCCAGGCCGCAGGGCCGATCAACCAGACGACGATCCTGTTCTCGACCATCTGTGCACTGGTGGGCTTCATGTTCGCGTACTGCTCGATGCTGCTCACCACCCATCTGCGCCGGGGCCTGATCAGGGACCTGCGCCGCGACGGCGCGACCCATTGGGGCGCGGTGAAGGCGCTCCTGTTCGACGCGCTCGTGCTCGGCGGGGTTGCGTGCGTGCTGGGCCTGATCCTCGGAAGGGCTCTTTCCGTGCTGCTGTTCGGCTCCAACCCCGGATACCTGTCGTTCGGGTTTCCGATCGGCTCGGCGCAGATCGTCACGTGGCAGAGCGTCGCGATCGCTGTCGGCGCCGGCATGCTCGCGGCCTGCATCGGCGTGCTGACGCCGTTGCGGGATGTCTGGAAACGGGAGAGCTACGGGCATCCGGTGAGAGCGTCGATCTCCGGCCCGTGGAGAGCCGGCATGCTTGGGGGCGGGGCCGCCTGCCTGGCGGTGACGACGGCCGTCCTGCTCTCAGGCGTCGGCAGCGTCCAGCTCGCGGTGCTGGGAGTGGTCTGCTTGATCGCCGCGCTGCTGCTTCTCATGCCCGTGCTGATCGAGGCGATCGTGGGCGCGTTTGACCGGTTGCAGCGGCCGGTCGGCGCGGGGGCGACCGAGGTGGCGGTGCTCGAGCTGCGCTCGCCCACGATGCGAGCCCGGTCGGTCGCGATCGCCGCGACGGGGGCGGTGGCGGTGTTCGGGATCGTGGCCGTTCAAGGCGGACGCGCCAACCTCCAGGATGGCCTGGACCGGCTGGCTCGGGACGTCAGCCACGTGACCGACCTGTGGGTCGTGCCTCCGGGCGAACAGGACCTGCTGACGACGAACTCGTTCCCTGCCACGGGCGCCTCCGCCCTGGCCCGTCTCCCCGGCGTTGGAGCGGTCGGCGGCTATCGGGCGGGCTTTCTGGAATACGGCGGCCGGCGTGTGTGGGTGCTGGCGCCGCCGCCGACGGCATCCGCGCCTGTTCCCCCGAGCCAGCTCCTCAGCGGGAACCTCGCGCGGGCCACCGCCAGGCTGCGGGCCGGAGGCTGGGCGGTCATCTCAAAGACCCTCGCCACCGAGCATCACCTGCGGGTGGGCCAGACATTCGCACTTCCCACGCCTCGCCCGAGCACGTTTCGTGTGGCGGCCCTGGTGACGAACCTGTCGTGGCCGCCGGGCGCGATCATCCTGGGCAGCGAGGACTACGAGCGCGCATGGGGAAGCTCCGACGTAACCGCCTACAACGTGATGCTCGGTGCCGGCGCGTCTCCCGCAAGCGTTGGCGCCGAGATACAGCGCGCGCTCGGGCCCAGGTCGGGGCTGATCGTACAGACAGCCGACCAGCACGAACGCAGCCTCAGCGTCGCGAGCCACAAAGGCCTCGATCGGCTGACCCAGATCGCGCTGCTGATGCTTCTCGCCGGAGCGCTGGCGACCGCCACGGTGATGGGGGCGCTGATCTGGCAGCGTCGGCGCAGGTTCGCGCGCATGAAGGTCCAGGGCTACGAGAGCAGGACGTTGTGGCAGGCGCTGATCTGCGAGAGCGCGCTCCTGCTCGGCGCCGGATGCTCGGTGGGGGCGGTGTTCGGCGTCTACAGCCAGCTGTTGCAGAGCCACGCGCTCGCCGCCGTCACGGGCTTCCCGGTGGTGATCTCCGTTCAGGCTCCGGTGGCGCTCGGGAGCTTCGCGCTGGTGAGCTCTCTGGCGATCGCGATCATCGCGCTGCCGGGCTACCGCGTCGCAAGCGTCGCCCCGTACCCCTGGCCTGAAGCCTAGTTTCGCGGATCCGAGCGGGTAGCCGCTCGCACGCTCGACAGACGCTCCCGGCGAGTGTCGAGGGCCGCGTGGAGGTCCATCGCGTAAATCTCTTACGCTCACAACTATCGGTACTGTTGGAGATATTGACATCGAGTCCCTGTCTCCAGCTCAGGCCGGGACGCTGGTCGGTGCGCTGGCCCGAGGACTGCTCTGGAGCCGCCCGGCGACCGCGCGGGAGCTCCGCGTCTGGCAGCGACGAGCGGCGGCCATTCCCGACACCGACCTGCGCGCGGACGCCCTGGAGGCGATCGTGGGCAAGCGGGACAACGTCGAAGGCTCCTCGCTCTTCTCGATCCTCCCCAAGCGTCGCAACGAGCGGCTGCTGAGGCTGCTGGTCGCCTACCAGGTGATGTGGGACTTCCTGGACAGCGCGAGCGAGCGGGAGGCCCATGACAGCCAGGCGAACGGCCGTCAGCTGCACCGGGCGCTCGTCGAGGCGCTCGACCCGAGGGCTCCGATATCGGACTACTACCGATTTCACCCGTCCAGGGACGACGGGGGCTATCTGCTGGCGCTCGTCGGGACCTGTCGAAGCATGTGCGCCGAGCTGCCCTCCTACCGGCAGGTGCGCTCCCTGATGCTCGCGGGCGTCGCGGGCTGCGCCATCCAGAGCTTGAACCACGAGCCCGAGTCGGGCCGGCGCGGGGTGGCGCTGAAAGACTGGGCGGAGGGCGAGTGCGACGGGACGCCGGCGCTCGCGTGGTTTGAGCTGGCGGCGGCCACGGGGGCGTTCATGCCCCATGTCCTGCTGGCGCTGGCCGCGGAGCCTGCGTGCGAGCAGCGAGACCTCCTGCAGGTACACGCCGTCTACTTCCCCTGGGTGTCGTTGGCGATCTCGATGCTCGACAGCTATGTGGACCGGACGGTAGACGCGGTCAGCGAAGACCACAGCTACCTGTCCTACTACGCGAGCGAGACCGAGGCGCTCGCGCGTCTCGCGGAGATCATCCGCCGGATCGCCGTCCAAGCGCGGAGCCTTCCGAATGGCCGCCGGCACGCGGTCCTGATCGACGGGATCGTCGCCATGTACCTGTCGACGGCCGCCGTCAACAGGCCCGAGGTGCGCGCGCGGACACGGATGCTCGCGCGGGCGGGCGGGCCCCTCACGCGGGTCCTGCTGCCGTTCGCCCACGGTTGGCGCGCGACCAGAGCCCGGTGGGGCACAGCCGGGAGAGGTCGCGCTCTCCCGCCGGGACCGCCGCTGCCCCACGCTCTACAGACCTACCTGATCTGGAGGTGGCCCCATGCCTACATGGAGCGCTGCCAGGGCCGCTACGGCAGGTGCTTCACCCATCGCATGATCAACTTCCCCCGGCTGGTGCTCCTGTCCGATCCGGGCGAGGTCAAAACGATGCTGACCGCCCCCGCGGACGTCCTTTATCCGGGGGAGGGAGGAGAGACGATCACGCCGATCGTCGGCACAGGCTCCTTCATGCTCCTCGACGGAGAGGAGCATATGAAGGGGCGCAAGGCGGTGCTCCCGGCATTGCACAAACGTGTGATCAACAGGGAGTCCGAAGCGGTGCTCGAGATCGTGCAGCGGGCGATTGACTCGTGGCCCCGGGATGTGTCGGTTCCCCTGCATCCCCGCCTGCGGACCCTGACGCTGGAGGTCATCCTGCGGCGGGTCTTCGCCTCGGACGGACCCGGGGCGGAGGATCGGCTGAGGATGCTGTGCGAGCGGGTGCTCGCGATGCTCTCGGTGACGGGCAGCGTCGTGTTCCCGGTGCCGGCGTTGCGCCACGGGCCGGGGCGGATCGTCTGGAAGCGCTTCCTGCGCCAGCGCTCGGACGCCGACGAGCTGATCTACTTGTTGATCGACGAGCGCCGCCGGGACGACGGAGACGACGGAGAGGACGGAGACGATCACGCGGATGCGCTCTCCGCGCTGCTTGCGGCACGCGACGGGGAGGGCGCGCCGATGGATCGCACCCAGCTGCGAGACAACGTGATGTCGCTGGCGATCGCCGGGCACGAGACGACCGCCTCGCAGCTGGCGTGGGCCTTTCAGCTGCTGGCTCACAACCCGGCGGTGCAGGAGCGCCTGATCGAGGAGATCGACACGGATGCGGGCGACGAGTACCTGACGGCCACGATCAGTGAGGTCCTGCGCCATCGGCCCGTGTTCCTGTTCACGATCCCCCGCGCGGTCAAGCGGCCGATCGAGATCGGCGGCTGGACGTACAGCCCGCCGGTCCACCTGCTCGGGTGCACCTACCTGCTCCATCACGATCCGAAGGTCTACGCGGCACCCCACGAGTTTCGGCCCGAGCGCTTTCTGGACGGTCAGCCAAGCCCGAACACGTGGATGCCGTGGGGCAGCGGTCGCAGGCGCTGTCCGGGGATGAGCCTGGCGATGCTCGAGATGAAGATGGTCCTGCGAACGGTGCTCTCGAGCATGACCGTCTGTCCCGCGAGCAGGCGCATCGAGCGCCCGCGCTGGCGGAGCGTGATCGTGACTCCCCACGCTGGCTCGCGCGTGGTGCTGCGCCAGCGCGAGCATCGCGGCGCCGCGGGTCGAGGCGGCGCGAGTCCCGGCTCGGCGGGAGGGCGCCGTCAGGGGTCCGGCGCTGGAGACGCCTGTCCGATTCGTCCGGCGGCCTCAGGAGATCTCGAAGTGTTGAACATGGGCTGCCCCCAAAACTTTTAGCGACGTGTCGCTATGCAGACGCTGGCCGGACAGTCAGTATCGGGATGTCAACATGTCCAAGAGAGACGACAGCCGGACCGCCACCTCGGACGCGAAAATCGCGCTGGCGCTGACCTCGGCGCAGATCAGGGAGGTCGTGCGCGGCGCCAGGCAGGGTGAGGGGGGGCTGTCGCTCGTGCTCGACGGGTCGGAGATCGCCGAGGATGGGGTGCTCGAACTGGAGGCCTGGGAGCGCCGCTACAGCAAGGAGCTGAGCACAGGGAGCGCCTCCTCCTCGCTGCTCCGTGGGCTGCTCGTGCTCGCCTGCTTTCCGCGCGACGGCACGATGCGGACTGTCCACTGGGTCGCCGAGCGGACGGGCATGGAGGTGAGCACGACGCATCGCTATATCCGTACGCTCCTGATGCTCGGCTTCCTGGAGCAGGATCAGAAGACACGCGCATACGGGCGGGCGCAGGCGTGAGCCCCCCGAGCGATGGCGACGCGTCGCTAGAAAGTGGGAGGGTGGACCGTAAGGATCGGTCGCGGTGGCAAGGGTCCCACTTTGCCTCCGTCTCTGCCAGTGACGGGCCGGGCGCCGCCCCACAGCGTCCGGCCCGCAAAGCCGATGAGGGAGGGTGTCGCTGATGTCGCCACGGGCCAGCATGGGCTACCCGAACACTTGGAAGATCCCGGACCTGTCCGAGCCCAGGTATTCCCAGTCGCTGGAGCGGGGGCTCGCCATCCTGGAGTGCTTCACGCCCGAGAATCCGGTCCACGGCATCGCCGACATCGCCAAGCAGCTCGGGATGAGCCGTCCGAGCACCCACCGGTACATGAGCACGCTGGTCGCGCTTGGCTATCTGCAGCAGGGAGCGAGACGCAAGTACAGGCTCGCGTTGCGGGTGACCGAACTGGGGATGTCCGCGCTGAGCGCGACCGAGCTGCTCGAGCAGGCGCACGCCGACCTGCTCGAGCTCTCCAGCCGGGCCGGCTTTCCGGTGGCCCTCGCGGTGCTCG
The DNA here is from genome assembly GCA_963785785.1 of uncultured Solirubrobacterales bacterium. GTDB lineage: Bacteria > Actinomycetota > Thermoleophilia > Solirubrobacterales > Solirubrobacteraceae > Palsa-744. Next base: position 112,438 of record CAWAWI010000001.1, read on the forward strand.
ACGGCCCGGAGGTGATCTATGTCGATTTGGCGCTGGGCGTGCGCCGTTCCTCGCGGCGGGCCGATGGCGATCCGGCCATCGGTTCGAGGCTGCCCGGCCACTGCGTGGCGCTCGGCAAGGTGCTGCTCGCCCACATGCCCGAGCGCGAACGACGTCAGATACTGGCCGAATCCACGCTGGAGCGCCGGGGACCGAACACGATCACCGGCAAGACGGCGCTGCGCGAGGAGCTCGAGCACGTGAGCGAGGAAGCGTTCGCCCTCGAGGACGAAGAGCTCGCCGCCGACCGCATTGCGATCGCCGCTCCCCTGCGCGACAACACCGGGGAGGTCACTGCGGCGATCGACATGAGCGCCGACACGGGCACGATCTCGATCGAGGGTCTCGCGGGGGCCCTCGGCCCGCACCTCGTCGCGACCGCCGATCACATCTCCGCCCGCCTCGGGTACCGGCGCAACGGCGCTCGCCCCGAGTAGCGGCGGATCTCCGCTCAAACCCCGGCGGGCGCAGGACGCCGGTGGGCGCACGGACGCCGGTGGGCGCACGGACGCCGGTGGGCGCTCAAACCCTCGCGGCGGCTCGTGCGCTGAGATGGGCCTCGCGCTCGAGCGCGTCCTCGAGCGGCTCCAGATCGCCCGCGTCAATGCCGAGGGCGGTCGCGATCAGCCAGTCGGCGAACCACACGTTCTTGGGCAGCAGCGGGCCGTGCAGGTAGGTGCCGATCGTGTTGCCCTGTCTCGCTCCCTCCAAGCCCGAGCGCCCATCGTTGCCGTGGCCGCGAAGCACCCGTCCCAGGGGATGCACATCCGCGCCCAGCTGGGTGCGCCCGCCGTGGTTCTCGAAGCCCGCGAGCACCCGTGGTTGCGAGTCCCGCGAGCCCCGCGAGTCCCGTGGGTCCCGCGAGTCCCGTGGGTCGCTGTCGAGGGAGACCTCGATCGCCACGTTGCCGATCAGGCGGGGGCCGGGCTCGCGCACCGTGCGCACGTCCAGCAGGCCGGCGCCCTCGATCTCCTCGCCCTCCAAGGCGTAGGCGTGGCCGAGCAGCTGATAGCCGCCGCAGACGCCGAGAATCACCTTCTCGCGGGCGGCCGCCGCGTGCAGGGCCTCGCGCTTGGTCTGGAGCAGGTCCCGCGCGCACAGTTGCTGGTCGCGATCCTGGCCGCCGCCGATGTAGAAGATGTCGTGGCCCTCCCCGTCCAGCTCCTCGCCCAGGCCACTCGGGGAAGCCTCGAAGCCGATCCCCCGCCACGCGCAGCGGCGCTCGAGCACCAGCAGGTTGCCGCGGTCGGCATAGATGTTCAGCAGGTCCGGGTACAGGGCGCAGACGCGCACGGTGGGGGAGGGGCTCATGAGAAGGCCCTCGGTGCGTATCCACGCGAGACGAGGAGCTCACGCAGCGAGAGCATCGCGGTGTACGTGGGGAGCACATACAGCGCCCGGCGGCCGTCCCCGCCATCGGCGTCACCGGCGCCCGCCGCGGCCTTGTCGAGCGCCCGGGGGAGGTCCGGTTGGATCGCGATCCGGGCGGGATCGATCCCCGCGTACTTCAGGCGAACCGCTAGCTCCGGAGCACGAGTACCGGAGCAGGTGGCATGGCGCACCCGGTCGCGGAGCAGCTCGAAGTCGGCGTCCCAGATCCAGGAGACGTCGCGGCCGTCGGCGACGTTGTCGTTGAGCACTCCCAGCAGGTCGTGCTCGCCCGGCTCCAGCGCGAGGGTGCGCAGAACCTCGTTGGCGCCAGCGGGGTTCTTGACGAGCAGGATCCGCAGCTCGTGGCCGTCCACGAGCACCGACTCGGCTCGGCCGAATGCCGCCCGTGCGCTCTGCAGGCCGGCAGCGATCGTCGCCAGGGGCACGTCCAGGGCGCTCATGAGGGCGGCGGCGGCAAGAGCGTTGTAGACGTTGTAGAGGCCCGGCAACCCGAGCGCGATCTCCGCCTCGCCGGCGGGCGTTCGCAGAGTGAAGCGGCTGAAGCGAACGCCCTGGAGGGTCACGTTACCGGCCGTCACGAGCGGTTGCGGGCGTTCCCGGCCGCAGCTGGGACAATGGTAGTGGCCGAGATGGCCGAGGTAGATCGCATCGAACACGTACGGGGCCCCGCAGCGGCGACAGTGCTTGGCGTCGGCCGCGTGAGCCATGCCCGGCAGCGCCAACGAGTCGTCCTCGACCCCGAAGTAGGTGACCTGCTCGCCACGCTCGGCGCGCTCGCGGCCGAGATCGGCGACGAGCGGATCGTCGGCGTTCAGCACGAGCTTCGCGTCACGTCCGGGGCCGTCGTGGAGGACGGCGGCCCAGCTGTCGGCGATCGCCTCGAGCTCTCCGTAGCGGTCGAGCTGGTCGCGGAACAGGTTCGAGAGTAGGATCGCCCGCGGGCGCCCGATCTGAGAGGCGACCGGGGCCAGCCACATCTCGTCGACCTCGAACAGGCCGATCTCGCCGGCGATCGCCCCGTGGGGACGGGCGGCGGAGAGCAGTGTCGAGGCGATCCCCCCGGCCATGTTCGCCCCCGCCCGGTTGTGCACGAGCGCGATGCCCGACCGCTCGAGGATCGAGGCTGTCATGGCGGCGGTCGTGGTCTTGCCGTTGGTCGCCGAGATCAGGACGGCGCCGCGGTGAAGGCGAGAGGCGAGCACACCGATCGCATCCGGCTCCAGGCGCAGCAGGACCCTTCCGGGGGCGCTGGTGGCGCCACTTCCGCGCAGACGGGAGAGCCTGCCGGCGGTCCGTGCGAGGGCGAGCTTGGGAGCGAGCATCCGGGCCATCACTCCTCCGGGGGGCTCGCGGGCACGAGCACGGTGACGGCGCCCTTCAGCGCGCGTACGCGGATCGGGAGCTCGCCGATCGGATCGCCGTCCGCATACATGACAAACGGGCGGTCGGCCGAGATCGACACCTCGGCGGCGCGAAAGACCTGCACGCAGGGGAGCTCTACATGGGTGCCCTTGAAGACCCTCGGCAGGAGCTTCGTCACGAACGTGAGCTTGCTGACGTCTTCCAGGACGGGCACCTCCAGGAGGCCGTCGTCGAGGAGCGCGTCGGGTGCCGCCCGCATGCCGCCCCCGTAGGACTTCGAGTTGGCGGCTCCCACCGTGTAGCCGGTGAAGGAGTGACGCTCCCCGGGGGGATCGAGCTCGATCTCGAACCGGGCGGGCTTCCACGAGACGAGCGCCCGGAGAGCCCCGTACGCGTACACCAGTCCGCCGAGCCACGACGGGGCCTCGTTGGCGATGCGGTTGGCGTCGCTGTCAAAGCCCACGGAGGCGATTCCGACGAACGCCCGCCCGCCGACCTCGCCGAGATCGACCTTGCGGGTCACGCCGCCGGCGATCGTGGCGCACGCCGCCACGGGATCCTGGGGGATGGCGAGCACCCGCGCGAGGTCGTTGCCGCGACCGCCAGGCAGGACGCCGAGGACCGCGCCGGGAACCTCGCGCAGGACGTCCGCGACCGCCCCGATCATGCCGTCGCCGCTGAGAACCGCCACGGTCTCTCCGGCGTGAGCGGCCTCGCGAGCGAGGACACGGGCGTGATCGAGATCGCGGGTGTCCTCGCGGCGGACCCGGAACCCGCGCTCGCGCAGGGCCCGCTCGACATCGGGGGCAGCCTTGCGCGCACGACCGCCTCCCGCGGACGGGTTCACGAGCAGGCGCACGGACGTGGGCATCGCTCAAGCGTATTGGCCGCCCCGGATTTGCCCGGCCGGTCGCCATGGGCTCGCCCGGCCGGCCGCCCCGGATTCGCCCGACGGGCGCGGGAGAAAACGAACGGCGGGTCAGTCGTTCGCGGTGACGGTGCTCAGCAGGTGGGCGAAGCGCTCGCGGGCCTGCTCCCGTCGGGTGGGGAGGTGTTCGCTTGGGATCTCATCGGCGGGGGGCCGGTAGCCGTGGAGGATGCGCCGGGCGACGGTCTGGCGGTGGACCTCGTCGGGACCGTCGTAGATGCGGGCCCCGCGGGCGAACCGATACATCTGCTCGAGGGGCAGGTCGGTCGAGTAGCCCAGCGAGCCGTGCACCTGAAGGGACCGGTCGACGACATCGTGCAGGACCCTCGCGCCGTAGAACTTGATGAGGGCCACGTCGACCATCGCGGCGCGCGGGCCCTGGGTATCCATCACCCACGCTGCGTGGAGGGTCATCAAGCGAGCCGCCTGCATCTCCGCGGCGCTGTCGGCGATCCAGTTCTGGACGGTCTGCTTGTCGGCCAGGATCGAGCCATGAGCGTGGCGGTAGGTCGCGCGCTCGCACATCATGTCGAAGGCCCGTCGCGCGACCCCGAGCCAGCGCATGCAGTGGTGGATGCGGCCCGGGCCGAGACGCTGCTGGGCGAGCGCGAATCCCTGGCCCTCGGCGCCGAGGAGGGCGTCCACGGGAACCCGGACGCCGTCGTAGAGGATCTCTGCGTGGCCTCCGTAGGCGCCGAACTGCTCCCACGGGTGCTCCATCGTGGGGACGTCTCGCACGATCTCGACGCCGGGGGTGTCGCAGGGGACGATGAACATCGAGGCTCGCTGGGAGGGGCGGGCGTCGGGATCGGTTACGGCCATCACGATCAGGAAGTCCGCGATCGACCCGTTCGAGGAGAACCACTTGTGCCCGTCGATCACCCAGTGCTCGCCGTCGCGGATCGCCCGCGTGCGAAGCTGGGTGGGATCGGAGCCGGAAGTGTCGGGCTCGGTCATGCTGAACGCACTCCGCAGGTCGCCTGCGAGGAGCGGATGCAACCAACGGTCCTTCTGCTCGGTCGTGCCAGCGAGAGCCAGGATCTCCGAGTTGCCCGAGTCCGGCGCGGCGTTGCCGAAGGCCAGCGGGGCGATCGGAGAGGTGCCGAGGATCTCGTGCATCAAACCCAGCCGGACCTGACCCATGCCCTGTCCGCCGAGCTCCGGCGGCAGGTGGGCGGCCCACAGGCCTCGCGCCTTGACCTCTTGCTGGGAGGGAGCGATCGCCTCGCGCAGGCCGTCGGGTCCGAGCTCTCGCCAGATCGTCTCCAACGGCCAGATCTCCCGGGGGACGAAGTCGGCCATCCAGTCGAGCTGCTCCTGGTGGTCGGGGTCGGTGGAGAAGTCCCAGCTCATGCGATGGCATCCTTTCAGTGGGGCACTGGGCAGTCATGCTATCCGGCGCTACGGTTTCGCCCATGTGGGCACAGAGCGCGATCCGCCTCGATCCGCGGCCGCGGGGCTTTCACCTGATCACCCGCGAGGTGCTGGCGGCGGTGCCGGCGATCTCCCAGGTGAGGGTGGGGCTGTTGCATCTGTTCCTCCGTCACACCTCCGCGTCGCTCACGCTGAACGAGAACGCCAGTCCGGACGTCCGCCGGGACCTTTCCGCCTACTTCGACCGGGCGGTGCCCGAGGAGGCGCCGTACTGGACGCACACCCTGGAGGGCGCCGACGACATGCCCGCGCACGTCAAGTCCTCGCTGCTCGGTCCCGCGCTGTCGGTGCCGATCGCCGGCGGGAGCCTGGCGCTGGGGACGTGGCAGGGGATCTACCTGTGCGAGCACCGCGACACCGGCGGATACCGTTCGCTGGTCGCGACGGTGTGGGGCGAACCGACTGCTTAGCGGTGGCTTCGCCGTTACAGGCGGTCCGAGCTGGCCCAGAGGCTCGCCTCCCGGCGCACGTGATCGATGCCTCAGCCGGAGGAACCGCTTGCGGCCTTGGCGCGGTCCCGGCGGCGGCGGCCGATCGCGGCGATCACGCCGAGGACAGCGAGGACCAGGAAGAAGCCGAGCAGGACACCGGGAGCCAGCCCGAGGCCGCCGAAAGGCAGCGAGATCAGCTCCACGAGGCCGAGCCCGATCGCGAGCAGAACGACGATCAGGATCAGGATCAGGAGGATCCCGCGGATGCGCGCGAGGATGCCGGCGGAGGAGGCTGGCAGGAGCAGGCCCATCGCTCGCAGCGCGAACAGCTGGCGGCCGCTGGGGGGCGTCTGGCCGAGGCGCTCGACGGCATCCTTGAGGTCGCCCGCACGACGTTCGGCGAGGGCCAGGGACGCGTCGGCCATGCGGCGCAGCTGCATTCGATCCTGCGGCCGGGCGGCCGCGATCGCGCGCTGGAAGTAGTTGCGGGCCTTCTCGGCGTCGAAGCGCTCGGATGCGCGTGCGCCGAGGATCGCCAGAGCCGCGGACTTGTACTTGGTCTCGTTCTCGAGCTCCTCATCGGAGCGCTGCTCGAGGGCCTGCATCGCGGCGAGGGCGCCGCGCTGCTCGATCCGGACCTGACGTTGCTTGGGAGCCATCGGGCGGTCATTCTACGGTCTCGCAAGCGGTATGCTCGGCCACATGTCCAGACATCTCCTGGGTCGTGTGCTGTGCGTGTGGGCCATCGCGGCCCTGGCTCTCGCGTGGGCCGGTCCCACGGTCGCCGCCGCGGCGACCGGAGGCGAAGGAAACGCGTTCAACGAACTGTCCCAGGGCGGAGCCGAAGAAGAATCGGGCGTCAAGACGAAATCGAGCGCCACCAAAACGACGGGGGCGTCGTCTTCGAGCTCGAACTCGAATACGGACACCGTGCTGCTGCTCGGGTTGGGAGCCGCCGTGCTGCTGCTGGGCGGGATCGCGTTCGTGATCCTGCGCGATGCGCGGAGCGTCGCGCCGGTAGGCGACGGGCCCGTGATGGGGCGCCCCGCGCGCGACCCCGCCGTGACGCTCCGAAAGCGCCGCGCGAAAGCGAAGGCTGCCCGCCGCCAGCGCAAACGCAACCGCTGAGCGAAGGGCACGGAGAGGGCCTGCGGGGAGGCATGCCGCGCGTGCGGATCTTGCTGCCGCCGTCCTCGTCGGATGCGTCCGGCGAATCCTCCTCGGCGGCGTCTCCGCCGGGCACGTTCATCGCCTCGTCAGTGTGAAACGGAATCCACAACATGAGCGCAGCGACCGGAAGCTTAAGCAGCCCGAGAAGCACGATCACCATCCAGAGCGACACGGTCACTCCGATGCTACTACTGGCAGGTGCCGTCTAACAGCCCGACCGGGGATCTGGATGAGCTCGCCTGCGAGATCTCCGACTGCCGGCGGTGTCCGCGCCTCGTGGCGTGGCGCGAGCAGGCCGCGCGAGAGCGCAAAGCGGCGTTCGCGCGCGAGCGCTACTGGGGCAGGCCGGTGCCCGGCTTCGGGGACCCTCGCGCGCGCGTGCTGCTGCTCGGCCTCGCGCCGGCCGCTCACGGCGCGAATCGGACCGGCCGGATGTTCACGGGAGACCGCTCGGGAGACTTCCTGTATGGGGCCATGTGGCGGGCGGGCCTCGCCAGCCAACCCACCTCCACCGGACGGGGGGACGGTCTTCGGCTGCGCGACGCATGGGTGACGGCGGCCGTGCGGTGCCCCCCGCCCGCCAACCGCCCGTCGCCGGGCGAGCGCGACGAGTGCTTGCCATGGAGTGTGCGTGAGCTGGGGCTGCTGAAGGGGGTCAGGGTGATCGTGTGCCTGGGCGGATTCGCCTGGGATGGGGCGCTGCGCCTCGACGCCGCCGTGGCGGCGGCGGCCGGTCTGGATCTCGTGGCCGTGCCGAGGCCGCGGCCGCGGTTCGCCCATGGGGGAGAGCACGCCGGCAACCGCTACGAGCTGATCGGCTGCTATCACCCGAGCCAGCAGAACACGTTCACGGGCAGGCTGACGGAGCGGATGATCGACGCGGTGCTGGCGCGAGCCCGGGCGCTCGCCGATCACGGTTGACCAGCGGGCCTTCAGGCCTCGACGAAGATGCGGAGCTTCTCGGGGAAGACCGCGACGATGTCGTCGATCTCGCCCGGAGTCACGTGCGCGCGGAGAACCGCCGTGACGGCCGTGACAGCCACCGATGCCTCGGTCTCGCCCGAGAAGCGTCCCTCGCTGACGACGTGCTCGAGGAAGGTGTCCACGTCGTGGATCGGCAGCGGGGTGTTGCTCGGATCCCAGTCCTCGTAGTAGACCCCCCGGATGAGGGTCGGCAGCTGGGCGGCGAGTTTCGCCGCGACGTCGACCGTCAGGCGGTCGCGGAGCGTGTGCAGGACGGCGCGGAGCGCCCGATAGGCGTAGTGACGATCGTCGTCGCCGAGCTGGGCGGCGACCTCCTTCAACCAGATGTGCGCCTTTTCGGCGCTTCGCTCGATGATCGCGGGCTCGGACTCGCTCATGGTTCTCTCCCTTGCAGACGATGTCGCGAAAAGCTGGAACGTTGGAACCTGGCCGCGGCGAAACTCGGCCGTGGCAAGCCCTCTGCGAGGGTCCCTCATCTGCGGAGATTGCACATCCGGACAGCGACGTGAGCGACCATCCGTGCAAACCCGCAGCACCCGATCCGGAGATCGGGACGTGCGGGGGAATGCTGAGGGTCGGCAGTAGCCACGACGGATGTGAGTTGGGCACCCGGTCGGGGATGATCGCCGTATGTCCATCTCCGTCAAACCGAGCCATCCCGTGGGCGCCGCGATGCATCGTGGCGTCATCGTCGTCCTGCCACAGGCCACCCTTCAGGAAGCCGCCGCCGAGATGGCGGCCCATCGCATGCATTGCGTCGTCGTGGAGGGCCTCGCCCGAGGCCGTCACAGCCAGGAGACGCTCGTGTGGGGGATCCTCTCGGATCTCGACCTGATGAAGGCGATGGCCTCCGAGCGCTTGGACGCCGAGGTGGGCGATCTCGCGGCGACCGAGATCGTCACGATCGACGAGTCCGAGACGATCGACCGGGCGGCCCACCTGATGGCCGAGCACGACTGCACCCATCTCGTGGTGGTCGAATCTCTGGGGGCGCCCGTCGGAGTCATCTCGAGCCTCGACGTGGCCTGCGCTGCGACTCTGTCGGGCGCGGTTCGAGGCGCCTGACCGTGGGCGCCTGACGTTGGCTCTTACCGGCGGAAACGGCCGAGTGGCGCACTAAGCTTGGAGATGTGGCCTACGCCGTAGCCGACGCCAGACAGCAGCTGCTCGACATCGTTGCGGAGGCGGCCCAGGAGCTGGGGGCAGCGCTGGCCTCGCTGAGCGAAGCCTACGAGCAGCTTGACGAGCAGAACGCGGAGCGGACCGAGGCGGAGCTCTTCCGGCCGGTCCAGAGAGCATACGGTCGCGCTCAGCGCACCCACACGGAGTTCGCGGGCCGCCACGGCCTGCCGGCGAGGGCCTTCGAGCCGGCGATCGCGGGGGCTCCGTCTCAAGGGCCGAAGGCCTTCCTGGACAGCGCGATCGAGGCGGTCGCCCGGGCGGACGGGACGCTCGCGACGCTCCAGGACTCGATGCTCCCGGTCGAGGTCGGCGACGAGCAGCTGCGGGCAGGGCTCGAGCAGGTGCGCGAGCTGATCGGGGGCTTCGGCTCGCGAGCCCGCGAGATCGAGCGCACGCTCGGACGCTAGCGGGACTCGGCGCGGACTGACGACGAGCCCTCGTGTGTCTGACCGCCAGACGAAATGGTAGTTGACATAACATAGATTATCGAGCGTGATAAACGGCTGAATCGCCGGCCGGCGACGTTGCTGGGGGGTCTCATCCATATGAGACCGGAATCTCACTCATCTGAGACGGCTGGTCAAACGGATATGACACGCAGAGCCGGGTGCGCCCGAGCGATACGTACGTAGTCTGCGTCTTGGGAGACGACCGGCAGTCCGTGCTCGATGGCCGTGGCCGCGATCAGCGAGTCGGTCAGCCGGATCGTGCTGTGGATTCCTGCGACGCGACAGTCGGCAACGAGTCGCGCCCAGGTGACCATGATGGCTTCGCTGATCGCGATTGGGTCCGCACCCCTGGCTAGCGCGAGCGTGTCGGCACGCCGCGCTCGCGTCGAGTCATCGCTAGCGTTGAGTACGCCGAGTTGGAGCTCGCCGATCGTGACGACGGACACAGCCACGCGTTTCGGCAACTCCCCCAGCGGGCGGCCGGTCTCGCGCGCGACGAATATCGAGGTGTCGAGCAGCCCGGCGCTGGACGTGCTCACAGCTCATCGAGAGTCTGACCGACGAGAACGTCGAGCTCATGCCGCAGACCGGAATCCGCGGCACGATGCTGCAACTCCTCGCGCAGACTCGCTCCCGACAGCCAGCGCGCGCGACCCCCATGAGGAACGATGTCGGCAACCGGCTCGCCATGCACGGTCAGTGTGACCCGCTCACCCGCCTTCACGGCGTCGACCACCTGTCCGGTCCGGTTGCGGAGATCGCGAACACCTATCAACATTGTGCGACAGTGTAGCACATATGCCCGTCCGGTCTCAGCTGGATGAGACGTCGCTCCGCGCGAGCGGCAGCTAACGAATAGTCCGACCGGGTTTCGAGCAAGCCTCCCCGTCTCCCCTGGTCGCCGTCCGGTCGTCCCTGCCGTCCCTGCCGTCACCTACCGTGAAGTCATGCCGCGCCAACCCGACGCCCGCAGCTACGGACGCGTCTTCGATGAGGTCGCCGAGGACTATGACCGTCATCGCCCGACCTACCCGGACGTACTCGTCGACCGGGCGTGCGAGGGCATCGGCCCCGGCGCCGCGGTGCTCGAGATCGGCTGCGGCACGGGACAGCTCACGCGCAGCCTGCTGGCCCGCGGGCTGCGGGTGACGGCCGTGGAGCCGGGCCAGCAACTGATCGTGCGGGCTCGCGATCAGTTGAACGGCGTCGGCGATGTGCAGTTCGTCAACGCGCGCCTGGAGGACGCCTCGTTGCCGCGTGCCCAGTACTCGGCTGTGTTCTCGGCGTCGGCGATCCATTGGATCGATCCGGATGTGAGCTGGCGCAAGGCGGCCGACGCGCTGGTGGACGGCGGGAGCCTTGCTCTGGTCTCGTACTTCGGGCTCGACGATCCCCGCAGCGCCGACGATCAGCAGGCGCTGAGTGCCGCCATGACGACGATCGCGCCCGAACTTGCCGCCGATTGGCCTACCTACCGCGACCTCGCCGGCACCCTCGCCGGCGTTGCGGCCCGGCGCGAGAACCTCTCGAAGGTGTGGGCGTGGCTGGGGGGCTATGAGATCGCGCGCGGGTATGCGGCAGACCTGTTTGACGACGCGCAGGTCGCCGCAGCGCCGACGCTGCTGGAGCACACCGCTGACGAGCTCAACGCTCTGCTGGGCACCATGTCGTTCTGGGCAGGACTGTCACCTTGGCAGCGCGACGCTCTCGTCGCCGAAAACCAAACCTTCCACCAGCGGATCGGCCGGCCGATCCGCTCTAGCACAGTCGCCTGCCTGGTAGTGGCACGGCGCCAGCCCCGCACCTAGCCAGCCTGGGTGCTCCTCCCTCGGCCGCTGGTGCGTGAGATAGGGCTTCTCGGCCGGAGCCCTCAGCCGATCTGCTCCGACACGACGGCCCCAGCTGCGGCGTCTCACATCGGTGAGACGCCCCACGCCCCCGTCGCCTCAAGTCGCCACCAACCGCGCGATCGCGACCACCCCCACCACCACGATGAGCGCTCGTAGTGCGCTCGGAGGCAGCCTTCGCCCGTACCGAGCGCCCAGCTGGGCGCCGATGATCGAGGAGGCCGCGATGATCCCGGCGGGCGCCCACTCGACGTGGGCGGCGAACACGAAGTACACGCCCGCCACGCCGTTGACGAGACCCGCGAGGACGTTCTTCAGGGCGTTGGTCCGGTGAAGGCTCTGAGAGAGGGTCACCCCGAGGATCCCAAGGAGCAGGATCCCCTGGGCGGCTCCGAAGTAGCCACCGTAGACGCCCGTCACGTAGATGGCGAGCGGGGTGAGCACGGTGCCCCTGCGCTCCAGGTCGATTTCCCGTCTGAGCAGCCACCGGTTCAGGCGGGGCTGAAGGACGGTCAGCACCAGGGCGATCCCGATGAAGACGGGCACGATCGCCGCGAACGCGGACGCCGGCAGCACCAGCAGCAGCACGGCTCCGGTGACCCCGCCCAAAACAGACATCGTCCCGAGTCTCAGCACCCGTCCCCGCTGGCCGGCGAGCTCTCGCCGGTAGCCAATCGCCCCCGAGACCGATCCCGGCACGAGGCCGATCGTGTTCGACACGTTCGCCGTCACCGGCGGGTATCCGAATGCGAGAAGCACCGGGAAGGTGATCAGGGTGCCGCTCCCCACCAGGGTGTTGATGGTGCCCGCCGCCAGCCCGGCGAGCGCGATCGAGACGACCTCGCCGAGGCTCATGCCCTAAGCAGCCTATCCGCGTGTCGCCGTCTCGGGCGGCCTCCCCCACCCGCCTCCTCCCCCCGCTCGGACCCGTTCAATGTCTTGGTATTGAGCTAACCTGAAATGAGTCACCCGTTTCGCGGCGTCCTCGTCCCCGATCCCCGCGACGCTCCTCCGATCGAAACGGGCCACCTCGACGAGACCACCCGGGGAGCCCTCACCGTCTTCCAGTCCGATCACAACATCGAACCGACGGGCGTGCCCGGAGCGGAAACGCCCCAGGGGGTCTTTCCCATCTTCTCCCGTTCGTCTCCACGACGATGAGCGGCACCGACGTCGACGGCACCAAATACGTCGTCCCCAACGTGCCCTGGGTCAACTACTTCAACGGCGGCGACGCCATCCACGGCTACTCTCGGGCCTCCTACGGCTCCCCCCAGTCCAACGGCTCCGTGGAGCTGCCGATCGAAACCGCCCACACCGTGTTCGGGATGCTCGCCCTCGGGGACATCGTCGAGGTCACGGGCTAGACGCCCGCCATGGGCGTCCTGGACGAGGCGAGAAGGACCCTGTGGCCCCCTGCCGGCGACCGCCACGGGCCGCTGGCGCCGATGCTCGTCGCCCTCACGGTGGTCACCGGGGTGGTCGACGCCGCCAGCTACCTGAAGCTCGGGCACGTGTTCGTCGCGAACATGACCGGCAACGTCGTCTTCCTCGGCTTCGCGCTCGCGGGCGCGAGCGGCCTCTCCGCGGCCGCGTCCCTGATCGCGTTGGGAGCCTTCCTGCTCGGCGCCCTCGCGGGCGGGTGGATCGGCGCGCGGAGCTCCGCCCATCGGGGGCACGTCCTGCGTGCCGCCAACGTGGCCCAGATCCCGCTGATGGGTGTTGCCCTGCTCGTGGCGGTGCTCGCCTCGAGCCCTCCCGACAGACCGGTCCGCTACGCCCTGACCGCGACCCTGGCGCTCGCGATGGGAGTGCAGAACGCCGCCGCCCAGCGCCTGGCGGTCCCCGACCTGACGACCACCGTCCTCACCCGCACGCTCACCGGACTGGCATCCGAAGCCGCCCTGGTCGGTGGCCCGGGCACGAAGCTCGGCCGGCGGGCGCTCGCGGTGGCGGCGATGCTCGTGGGCGCCCTCGTGGGCGCCCTGCTCGCGTTGAACGTGTCCGTCGCCGCGGCGATCGCGCTGGCGCTGGGGCTCGTGTCAGCGGTCGCCCTCGCCGTTCACCTCGCGTCCCGCTCGGACGCCCCCTGGACCCGCCCCTGAACGGTCAACTCTCGCTCGAGGACGGCGGGACCGGCTGGGAGGAGGCGGCCAGCTGGGCGCCCACCGCGCCCAGGACACCTGTCGCGAGCGCCCCCAGCGCCCAGCGCGAGCCCGAGCGCTCGCGCCCGAGGGCCCCGTCGAGCGAGAGGCTCCCCGGTCCAACCTCGACGAGCGTAAGGGCGGCGGCGATCAGGACGACGTTGTACTCGTAGCCGCCGTTGGTCAGCCACGGGCCGTTCTTGCCGTGGACCGTACGGATGGCCGTGAGCATCGTCGATGTGAGCACCGAGGCGGCCAGCGGGGTCGCGAGCCCTACCGCCAAAAGCGCACCGCCGCCCGCCTCCGCGGCGCCCGCCGCGATCGCGTTGGGCCGGCCGGGTCGCAGGCCGAGCGCCTCGAACGACTGGGCGGTCGCGTCCAGGCCGTTGCCCCCAAACCAGCCGAACAGCTTCTGGGTCCCGTGGCCGACGAAGAACCCACCTACCGTGATACGGAGCAGCAGTCGTGCGATCTTCATTACTTGACCGTCAGCGTCCCTTCCATGCCGGCCTGTCGGTGACCGGGAACCGTGCAGAAGAACTTGTAGGTGCCGGGTTTGAGGTTCAGCGTCAATGTCTTGGAGCCACCTTGGAAGGTGGGTGTGGCGCCGAGGATCGTCCCGGAGGACGATTCGACCGTGACGTTGTGGGCCAGGGAGGACATGTTCGTCATGTCGATCGAGACCTTGCCGGCGTTGGCGGTCAGCGAGGTGGTGTTGTATTTCAGCTGGCCTTCGGGGTTTGCTTCGAGGCTCAGCGCCTGTCCGGCGGCGCCACCCGAGGAGGAGCTCGAGGACGAGGAGCCGGCGGACGTCGTGGGAGTGTTCGCCGGAGTCGCCGGCGTGGAGCTTGACGACGAGCCGCCAGAGGAACTGCCACAGCCCGCGATCGACAGTCCCGCCACGAGCAGCCCGAGCGCCGCGGCACGTCCGGTCCGCTGTCGCATCCACTGCCCGAGTCTCGCTTCGATCATCGCTCGATCCTCCATTCGTTCTGATCTCGACGCCCGCGTCGACGCCCGCATCGTCTCACACGTCAGTGTGGGTCATGTCTCTCAGACACCTCCCGTCGGAAAATCTTCCTTGGATCTTTCACGCAGGTCCGAGGAGTCGGCTGTCCTTGGCGTGTTTCAGACCACGATCAGCGGTATGGCGAGGTTCGGTGCGCGGGTCAACGGCCTGTCGGTTGTCAGCAGGGCGCAGTCGAGCGTGCGAGCCAACGCCACATAGCAGGCGTCGTAGGCCGACAGGTTGGCGCGCAGCGACCACGCGGCTGGCAGAAGCGCGACGGTTGGGATGCGGGAGACGGGGCTTTCAACGAGCCGGGAGATCGCCTTGGATGCGCGAGCGCCAGTCAGCTTGCCGCCACGCTCGAGCCCGCGCAGGCCCTGCATCACCTCGACATTCACGATATCCGGTGCCAGAAGGTTGCTGAAAGCATGTTAATGGCATGCCCGCTGGTGGCGACCGGAGGCACGCGAGGGTGTCCCGTGCTCGTATCCGTCAAAACAGCGCTTCCTGTCGGGATGGCCGTGGGGTGTCGGTTGCGGCCCGCTCCTGCGCCGGCGAGCGCCTGAAGCGTGGGATCTCTGGCCCCCGAGCGCTCCCTCGGCGCACGAGACCCGCCAGTCGCTTGCGTTCCTCGGGCGGAGCGTAGGCGCCGCGAGCGTAGAGCTTCTCGTAGCGGTCCACGAGGTCCGGCCGCTGGTCCGCCAGCCAGCCCATGAACACATCTCTCACCTCACCCCGCAGGTGCAACGCGACTCCGCCGATGCTCCTCGCCCCCGCTTCTGTGGCCTGTTCGAGCAACGGCTCGATCTGGTGGGGGGCGTCGTTGATCCCTGGCATCAGCGGCGCGATCAGCACCCCCGTGGGAATGCCCGCCCGGTTGAGCTCGGCGACGGCCTGCAGGCGCGCGCGCGGGTTCGGCGTGTGCGGCTCGCTCGCTCGCCAGGCCTTCTCGTCGAGTGTCGGGATCGAGAGGGTCGCGCTGATGTGGGTGCGCTTGGCGATCTCCAGCATCAGCGGCAGGTCCCGCAACAGCAGCGGCGACTTGGTCAGGACCGAGCACGGGTTCTCCGCGTCCCGCAGCGCCTCCCAGATTCCCTCCATCAGCCGGTAGCGCCCCTCCACCCACTGGTATGGATCGGTGTTCGTGCCCAGCGCGACGTGCTCGCCCCGCCACGACGCCCTCGCCAGCTCGGTTCGCAGCACCTCCGGCGCGTTGACCTTGACCACGATCTCCCGCTCGAAGTCCCGGCCCGCGTCGAAGCCGAGATAGCCGTGGGTCGGCCGAGCGTAGCAATAGGCACATGCATGCGAGCAACCTCTGTAGGGGTTGATCGTCCAGCGGAACGGCATCCGGGACTTGACGGGCACGCGGTTGAGGACCGACCGCGCGCGGACCTCGTAGAAGCGGGTCTCGAGGGCCTCGGGCGCGTCGAATCGCCGCACCACCGCCTCGTCGCGGTAGCCCGCCAGCCGCCGCTCCTCCTCCTCTCCGACCGTCAGGTTCGACCATCGCACGAACGTATGTTCGCATACCCTCCGGCGGACCGTTGCCACCTTCCACCCCCCGCGGGACGGCGTTGGCGCTGCCGGGACCGATGGACAGGTTGGACGGACAGGAGGGCTGGGAGCTCTTCAAAAACGGGGCGCCGCGCGCGCGTGTACGCGCCCGCGCGGGCCCCCCAAAAAATGCACTCTCTTCGGCCGGCTCCTCCGGCCGGCCCCCGTTCGCCCTACCCCGCCTGTCCCCGGGGGCGGACGAGGATCTCGTTGACGGCCACGTTCTCGGGCTGGCCGATCGCGTAGAGGATCGCCTCGGCGATGTCATCGGCGGTCAGGGGGGTGACGCCGGCGAACCGTTTGGCCATCTGCTCGAGGACCTCCGGGCGATTGTGCATGGGGAGCTCGGTGGCGACGGCCCCGGGCTCGATCAGGGTGACTCGCACGCCGAGCGGAACGGCCTCCTGGCGTAGAGACTCCGAGAAGGCTCCCACGCCGAACTTCGTGAGGTTGTAGACCCCCGAGCCGAGCCGGGCGACCCGGCCGGCCACGGAGCTGACGTTGACGATGTGCCCCGATCCCTGCTCTCGCATCAGGGGCAGGGATGCGTGGGTGCAGTAGAGGACCCCGAACACGTTTGCGTGGATCATCCGCCGCCACTCCTCGGTGGGCGCGTTCTCGATCGGCCCGAGGAGCATCACTCCGGCGTTGTTGACGAGCACGTCCAGACGGCCGAGCTCCGAATGGGCCCGCCTGACGAACTCCCCCGCCTGGTTCTCCTCCCCCACGTCCGCCGTCACCGCCAGCACCCTTCCTCCGTCCGCCTCGATGCTCTCGGCCAGCGCCATGAGCCGGTCCGTACGTCGTGCCGCGATCGCCACCGCCGCGCCCGCCCGCGCGCATGCGCGGGCCGTCGCCCCGCCGATGCCCGAGGAGGCCCCCGTCACAGCCACCACCTGTCCGGAGAGGTCCACGTTCATGTCATCAGATTACGGACTCTCGCCGATCGGAGCCTGGCCCCGGTCAGCGGACCGGGCTGCGCTCGGAGTCCGCTCGGAGTCCGGGCCGATTGAGGCTCATGCCGAGATCGGGGCCCCGAGGAGGGCGGCGAGGATTCCCGCACCGCCCGCGAGCAGGAGGGTCTGAACGACTCCCCGGCGGAACCACAGCAAGGCGATCGAAGCGGCGGCCAGGATGGGGTACTGCCAGGTCTCCCCGATCGAGGCTGCGAGAGGGATCGCTGCCCCCACGATCGCACCCGCGGAGGCGGGAACGGCGCCGGAGAGGAACGCCCCGACCCGCTCGTCCAGGAGCAGCCGCTCGAAGCGGGAGGCCCCGAGCAGGACGAAGGAGAACGAGGGCGCGAACGCCACCAGCGCGGCGAGCAGCGCCCCGGGCACCCCCGCGGCGGCGTACCCCACGGCGGCGACCGTCTGGGTGACCGGCCCGGGGGTCACCTGACCTAGGGCCACCGCGTTCAGGAATTGGGTGTGGGTCATCCAGTGGTAGACGTTCACGGCGTCCCCCTGCATCAGGGGAACGATCACGAAGCCTCCCCCGAACGCGAGTGCTCCGACCTTGAACGCGGTCCAGGCGAGCGCTCCGATCCCTCCGGCCGCGCCAGCGGTCGCCGGGGTGAGGGAGATCGCCTGGGTCAGGGGGCTTCTCGGGAGCCACCCCACGCGCGCGCGCGGGCCCCCCGAAAAGAAAGCCACCCACACCTGGACCCCGAGCCCTCCTCCCGATCGGCCGCGAGGCCCTCTGCGGAGCCCTCCGGGGCCGCGGGCCCCCCTGTCGAGGGCCAGCTCGGCGAGCCCGCAGGCGACGAGCACGAGGGCCAGCCACGGGCCGATCGTGGCCGCGGACAGTCCTCCGAGGAGCCCGTAGAGGAGCGTCCGGGGACGCCTGCCGGGCGGGGTCCGGGTCCAGATCGGCACGCCAAGGGTCAGGCCCGCCCGCAGGGCGACGGCCGCGACGGCCGCCCCGGCCCCCATGCCCGCGCCGCGCAGCCACCGGGGCTCCGAGCCGGCGAGGAACAGGGCCGAGAGGGCGATGATCATGACCAGTCCTGGTGCGATGAAGGAGAGGCCCCCGAGAAGGGCTCCGCGGGCGCCGCGAAGACGCCACGAGCAATAGATCGCGAGCTGGGTGGACGCGGGCCCGGGGAGCAGGTTGGTGGCACCGAGCGCCCGCTCGAACTGGTCGGCCGTCAGCCACCGGCGACGGACGACACACAGGTCCCGCAGCAGGGCAACATGGGCGGGCGGCCCGCCAAAGCCGACGCACCCGATCCTCCCCCACTCGCGGACGATCTCGGCGAGGGACGGGCCGCTCCTCGGGGGATATGGGGTCGTCATGCCGAGCGCAAGGGTACGATTTGTGGTTCGATCCGTCTCGCGATCGCCACCCGCAGGGATGTGTGCCCATCCGCACAACGTCCAGGAAACGAGGGGCCCGGGTCAGGGGCCGGGCGGGAAAGCCGACAAGAAGTGTGCTCCGGCGAGCAGGTGGGAACGTATGAGACGTCGAACGAGACGCAGGTCGGTCGTCCCCAAAGAATAATTGACAACGCAACTATCGGGGCGTATAATTCCGACCACAAGCATCGGATTAGAAGGACCAAACATGGCAGATACACCCCGCAAGATCAATCGAAACAAGGTAGACGGGACCGTCTCGAGCGGCGCTGACAGCGCCACCCACGGGGCCCCCGACTCCTTCATCCCCGAGTCCGTGGACCAGCTGCTCGCGCATTCGCGGCGCTACCCCCTGCTCACGCCCGCCCAGGAGATCGAACTCGCTCAGAAGATCGAGCGAGGAGACCTGCACGCCAAGGAACTGCTCGTCAACTCGAACCTCAGGCTCGTGGCCTCCAACGCAAGGCGCTACCAGAACCAGGGACTCCCCCTCGCGGATCTCGTCCAGGAGGGTATGCTGGGGCTGATCCGGGCCAGCGAGAAGTTCGACTGGCGCAAGGGCTTCAGGTTCTCGACCTACGCCACCCTGTGGATCAGGCAGGCGATCCAGCGGGGCCTTGAGAACTCCGGACGTACGATCAGGCTGCCCGTCCACGTGGCCCAGCGCTCCCGCAAGGTGGGCAGAGTCGAGCGTGAGCTGTCGGTGAGGCTCGGCCGTGAGCCCACCATCGAGGAGCTCGCCGCCGAGACGGGCCTGGAGATCGAGCAGATCGAGGAGGTCCGCCACCAGCGGGCGGCCCTCGTAAGCCTCGACCAGCAGGTGGGCGAAGACGGGGACACCGCCCTCGGAGACCTCCTGCCCTCCGACGCCGAGGCCCCCGAGGACACCGCCTGGGACAACGAGCGCGAGCGCATCGTCCAGGAGGCCATCGCCCAGCTTCCCGACACCGAGCGCACCGTCCTGACCCTGCGGTTCGGCACCGGCCGCGAGGAGCCTCAGACGCTGACCGCGATCGGCAAGCGCCTCGGCTTCTCCGCCGAGCGCGCCTCCCAGCTGGAGCAGCGGGCCCTGAAGAAGCTCGCGGAGTCCCCCGAGATGGCGGCCCTGCGCGAGGCCGCCTGACCCACCGAGGGGCCATCGCAAAAAGCGGGGCCCGCGCGCGCGTGGGGGGTCGCCTGACAGGCGTCCCCCCGGCGGTCTACGCTGAGAGCTCGCCCGCGATTCGGACAGCGGAGGTGATCGGTGAGCGAGGTCAAGACGAGTAAGTCGTCGTGGGAGCGCACGGTGGAGCTCACCATCGCCTCCGGCGAACGGATCCTGGCGCCGATCGAGCGGTTCATCGGCAAACGCTCCCTGGTGGGGGACGAGACGTTCTTCGAGAACGACCTCTACCCGTGGATCGCCGAGATTGAGGCCAACTGGACGACGATCCGGGACGAGCTCGAACGGGTGCTCGAGGACCGGGAGGCCCTGCCGAACTTCCAGGACATCTCCAAGGACCAGATCGAGATCACCGACGACGACCACTGGAAGACGTTCTTCCTGTACGGGTACGGCTTTCAGGCGAAGCTCGGGGTGGAGATGTGCCCGAAGACCGCCGAGCTGATGAGGGGCATCCCGGGCATGACCACCGCGATGTTCTCGATCCTCTCCCCCCGCAAGCACATCCTCGACCACCGTGGCCCCTACAAGGGGGTTCTCCGCTACCACCTCGGCCTGATCGTCCCCGAGGACGCCGAGTCCTGCCGGATCAGGGTCGGCCAGGACTTCCGGCACTGGCAGGAGGGCAAGAGCATCGTCTTCGACGACACCTTCAACCACGAGGTCTGGAACGACACAGACGAGACCCGAGTGGTCCTGTTCGTGGACGTCCTCCGGCCCCTCCCCTCCCCCGAGTCCACGATCAACCGGGCGATCGTCAAGGCCATCGGCTATTCCCCGTTCGTTCTCGACGCCAAGCGCAACCAGGAGGCTTGGGAAAGGCGCTACCGCGCTCGCGCCAGCGCCCGAGCTCAGGGGGCGGCGGCTGCCTGAAGGGCCCGGCGAGCAATTTGACCCGCGCCCCCGCCCTCTCCGCCCTCCCCGGCCTCGCTCAGCGCGGGAGCCGCCCCGACTATGGTCGCGGAGTGGGAGGGGTCGATGGGCCCGTGGGCGGGGTGGGCGCTTTGCCGGCGGGCTCGGTGGCTTCTTTGCCGCCAGGACTCAGGAGGCGGGACTGAAAGAAGGAGAGGGTCCCGTAGTCGATCGCCACCTTGCCCACGAAGCCCGCCGTCAACGCTGTGAGGATATCCGTCAGCGATCCCCACGTTTCGGTGTAGACGGTGACCGCATAGAAGACGGAGGCAGCCACGAGAGGGAGGGTGAACTGAAACACGAATGAGCCGATCGCCTGGGCGACGCGGTGCAGCCTCTCGCGTGAGCTCGGCGGTGGCTCCTGCGGCGCCCGCAGCAGCGAAGCCAGCTCGGCTCTCGTCAACCTGGGCGTGCGTACGCGACCCCGTTCGTGCGCCCGGGCGCGCAGATTGCGCATGCTCGTTCCGTCGATGGTGGCCCACCCGGTGAAGAGGCTGGGAGTCGCCTGCCACTCGACGGCCAATTCGGATGAGTCTCGCAGCTCGAGTCGATCGTCCGGCCGCTGGAAAGAGCCGTCTCGGGGAAGCTGCACCCCGAGTTCTTCACCGAGGCGTTCGAGGGCCACGCTGAGCTCGTCCCGTTCGGCGGGGGTGCGCTCGAGCACCCCCTTCTTTTTACTCAGCAGCTCATCGAGCGTTCCCAGCGGCGCGTGCCAGGCGGACTGTGATTCGGCTAGCGCATAGAGATGGGCGACGCTGCGATACCACTGGATCTGCCACATGACACGCGCCACCAGGTCGTCGGCTGCATTGGCGTCGGGAGGCTCGCGCAGCAGGCACTCCTGCAGCAGCCGCGTGTCACGCCACGTTGCGCTCTTGTGCCAGCCGGCGCTCATGTGCGAGTCGGCGATCTCGTCCTCTGTCTCTTTCCGAGGCGTGTACCGCGCGATCACCTCGTCCAACAGCCACGCGACGGGTGCCAACCGCAGCCAGCGCTGGATGCGGGCGACCACGTCCAGCACCGCATCTGTGTCCTCGTCCAGATCGCGATCGTTGCGAGTCTGGGCGATCCTCGCGTACAGCGCCTCCACTCCGGGCAGCCTGCCCCGCTCGGGGCTGGCGATCCGAGGGCGTGGGAGCGAGTCCGTCTCCGCCAAGTCATCTAGGCTCCAGATACCTTCGCGCACGGTCTCCGGCAGTTCCTCCTGGGCGAATCGAAAGCGGTGGAGGACATCCCGAAGCGCGCGAAACAAGGTGTCCCTGCGTTGGTTGAGGGCATATAGGCGGGGTGCGAAGCCGCCAGCGAGGACGCCGAACAGGACGCACAAGATCGTGATCCACACCGCGAGATGGGAGTTCACCTTCAGCGTCAAACGGGGTGCCCCGGAGGTGAGGGAGAAGAGTGTGAGTTCGCCCTTGTAGGCACCCGGTGCGGGGGTGTTTGCAAGCGACAGCTTTGCGCTTGCCACGCCCGGGCTGGACTTCCCCGAAGAGTGGACTTCGCCGAAATCACCGAGATCGACCGTGACCTCGTGGTTGTTGGCGTCGTGCAACACGAACGTGCTCCGGGTGTCGACCGCGCCGGCAAATGCAGCCGCGCCGGGACCCACGAGCGTGAGCGTCGTCGTGGGACGATCGCCTGGGCGGTCGCTCGAGAGGGTGAGCTCTCCCGGTTCCAGCCTGAGCCCCGGCGGCGCCGACATCGTCACTTTGACGGGCACCGCGATTGCCTGGCTGTAGTCGCTCAGGCCGATGTAGAGCGTTCCTTCCAGGGCCGACGAGGGCCTGTGGGGCGCGAGCGTGAAGTGCAGCGGCAGCGCCGCCGTCACGTGCCCCGGGATCGTGAACGAGCGGCTCCCCGGTGAGCTGGCCACGGCCAGGTATACGTAGGAGTAGGTCCCGGGAAGCTCGGCGGTGGCGCCGTCGTTGCGGCGGTAGTAAACCGTGACCCTCTTCGGCTTCGAGCTGGTGTTCGTGACGTCCAGCGTCAGCGATCCCACCAGCACGGGTGCGGGCTCAACCGTGACCTTCCCACTGCCGCCGTTCTTTTCGACGCTCCTGCAGCTTTCGCTCGCGAGCGCTTCCGCGGTTGTGCGCGACCGCTTGGCGTTGGCGGTGCACACGCGCAGCACGAGCGTGCGCGCCCCTTCGCCGCCCACCACGCTCAGTGGCGGCGTGTCCGCCGCCGTGGCCGCCACGGAGCCGACCATGAGCAGCGGACCGGCTATGACCACCGCCCCGCAGGCCATCCCGAGGATCGCCGCCCGGCGAGCGACTCTCGAGAGCAAACTCGAAGGGTTGGATCTAATCTCGCCAGCGGAAAGCATTCAGCGAGGGATTCTTCCAGCTTGGGGCGTAACGCACCCCGAGGCACCTCGCGCGTCAGTCGTGCTCGGTGTGGACCGACACGTCGAGTATCTCGGGATGGTCGGCCCGGATGCTCCGCTCGAGCTCGTCCGCGAGCGCACGGGCGTCGGCCAGGGTGCGGTCCGGTCCCAGGCACACTGTCAACACCGCCCGGGGGCCGTGGGCCATGTGACGCGAGCCGAGGGCCGGGTCGGGCTCGACGTGGACGACCACGTCGCTCCCCGGCAGGTCTCGGGCGATCGCCTCCTCGATCGCGCTCGCCACGGCGTGGCCGTGGGCGAGGTCCGCGTCGGGCTCCACCCCGACTACCACGTCCACGAAATGCCGTCCCCCGGACTCCCTCATCCGCAGCCGGCTGAGGGTGACGGGCTCCTCGATCCCCGCGATCGCCGCCCGCGCGGTCTCCTCGGCGGGGCCCGAGGCCGTGTCCATCAGCAGGTGAACGCTTCGCTTCATCAGCCTTCCCGCCGAGAACAGCACCAGACCGGCCACCAGCAGCGCCGCGATCGAGTCCGCCTGCGGGTGTCCCACCCGCACCAGCACGAGCCCGATCAGGACCGCGATCGAGCCCACCAGGTCGAGGGTGAAGTGCAGCGCGTTCGCGCTCAGGGCGGCGCTCGAGTGCCTGTGGGCGGCATGGCGGAGGGTCCGTGAGCGTCCGGCGTCAACGACGATCACCCCGACCACCACCGCGAGCACGTACCACTGTGCTTCCGCCGTCCGCCCGTGCCCGGCGAGCCGCCCGATCGCCTCGACCGCGATCGCGACGCTCGCTGCGATCAGGATCGCGCTCTCCCCCAGCGCCGAGAGGTGCTCGGCCTTGGCGTGCCCGTAGGGGTGCTCCCGGTCGGCCGGCCGCCCCGCGACCCGGACCGCGAAGAACGTCAGCAACGCCGCCACCAGATCGGTCGCCGAGTGGATCGCCTCCGCGATCAGCCCGAGGCTGTGCGCGAGCAGGCCGACCACGAGCTTGATCGCCACCAGCCCCGCCGCCGCCGCCACCGACGCCAGGGCGGTTCGCTGCGGTGAGGGCCCCGAGGGATGGGAGTGCCCCGCGCGAGGGGCGGGCGCCGAGGAGGTGGACGGCCCCGAGGGAGTCGCCGGGTCAGATGCTCGAGACGTCAAGGCCCGTGCCTTGAAGCAAGGTATTGGCCTTGGCGTTGAGGATTGTGAACTCCCCCGTGAGGATCAACAAGCCCAACGCGATCATCACGACGCCCCCGACGGCCACCACCACCGGGTAGTGGCGCTTGACCACCGCGAGGGCGTTCGTGGCCCGATCGAACGCGAGGGCGATGATCAGGAACGGGATCGCAAGGCCCGCGGAGTAGAACGCCAGCAGGAGCGCCCCGTGGGCGGCAGACCCCGAGATCGACGCCTGGGTGACGATCGCCGCGAGGGTGATGCTCGTGCACGGAGTCCAGGCGATCGCGAACGCCGCCCCCGCCACCACCGGTCCGCCCCGTCCGGCCAGCCGCAGCAGCGACTCCGGTCGCCACTCCCTGCCGAGCAAACCCACGAAGGGGCTCGCGAGAAACGCCACCCCCATCAGGACGATCATGACGCCCCCAACCTTCTCCAGCAGCACCTTGTGTTCGTTGAGCGTCGAGCCGATCGCGGTCGCGCTCAGTCCGAGCAGGATGAAGATCAGCGAGAAGCTCCCGATGAACAGCAAACTGGGGATGAGCACCCGCCGGACCCCCGCCTCCGGCAGCTCCGCCGGCGTAACCCCGACCACGGTCGAGAGATATCCCGGCACGAGCGGCAGCACACATGGGGAAAGGAACGACACAAACCCCGCCGCCAGCGCGATCGGGATGCCCACGCCGGTGGCCGTATCCGTGGAGGATGCGACCGCCGCGATCATGCCACGCTCGCTCCATGCTCGTGGGCCCGCAGCTCCGCGACCTCCCGCTCCAGCCGCGCGATTCGCGCTTCGAGCTCTGAAAGATCGCCCCGGTGCGCGTCCATGTCGTGCGCGTCCATGTCGTGCGCATCCATGTCGTGCGCGTGCGTGTCGTGCGCGTCCGCGAGGGGGACGGGACGGTCGGCGCTCGGGACGGGAGCGCTCGGCGGGGACGAGGCGAGCTCACGGAACGCGCCGGCCTGGCTGTCGGAGTCGTCGGTCAAGAGCTGCTCGTAGCGCTCCTCCTTCTGGCCCGGCCGCCGGTCCAGCCTCGCGACGAGCTCACGTGAGATGAGCCGCTGGAGGGTGTCCTGGACGTCGTCGAGGCCGGCGAACGAGTGCATGCGGTCGGTCCGCTGCTTGAGCTCCCCCGGAGTCTGGGGGCCTCGTAGGAGGAGCACGCACAGGACCGCGTGCTCGTCTCCTCTCAGGGGGAGGGCGTCGGCGAGCAGGTGGCGGTACTTCGGCGCTCGGCTGCCCCGACCGCTGGCCAGGCGGGCGTACCCGCGACGCTCCAGCCGATGGAGGGCGTCTCGCAGGAGGACGTCGTCGTAGTCCACCACCGGGTCCCGGTTGGTCGACTGGTTGCACGCCAGCCTTAGGCCGTTGAGGGTGAGCGGGTAGATGTCCGGGGTGGTGATCTGCTTTTCCATCATGCACCCGAGCACACGGGCCTCCGAGAGGGACAGGTTCATGGCGTTAACCCTACGACGTCCCGGCCCTCTCCGGAGACGGAGGGCTCCGGATGAGGACTGTGTGTGGGATGTTCTCAAACGGGGGCCCGCGCGCGCGCGCGGGCGCCCGCGCGAGGGCCCAAAAAATATGTGCCACACCTCCACGATCGATCGGGCCACTACAGTCAGCCGGGTGAGCCATCAGCCCTTCTCGCAGGGACATGGAGGCGACGGCCGGGGGCGATCCCAGGGCGGCAGCTCTCAGGCCGGCTCAGCCGGGGACCCGTCGACGGGGGGCCCTCGCCCCGAGGACATCCCCGACCGGCAGGTCTCACTGTGGCGGATAGCACGACTGTTCGTGCCTTACCGGCTGCGGCTGGGGCTGCTGCTCGCGATGATCTTCCTCGCGTCGATCCTCAGCGTGCTCTCGCCGTTTCTGCTGCGGGAAGTGCTCGACGTGGCGATCCCCCAGCACAACGTGCAGCTGCTTTCGCTGCTCGTGGGAGGCATGATCGCCCTGTCGGTGATCACGGGCGTGATCGGGGTCGGCCAGACGTGGATCTCAAACCAGGTCGGCCAGCGGGTGATGCACGACCTGCGGGCGGCGGTGTACGCGCACCTGCAGCGGATGTCCCTGGCGTTCTTCACGCGCACCCGCTCGGGGGAGGTGCAGTCAAGGATCGCCTATGACATCGGGGGGATCGACGACGTGGTCACGAGCACCGCCACCTCGACCGTCTCGACGGTCACGACGGTCCTCGCGACGGTGGTGGCGATGTTCGCCCTGAGCTGGCTCTTGGCGGTGTTCTCGCTGGCGCTGCTGCCCTTCTTCGTGTGGCTGACCCGTCGCGTGGGGAACGAGCGCAGGCGCATCCAATCGGTGCGCCAGAGCCGCCTGGCGGATATGTCCACGCTGGTCGAGGAGTCCCTGTCGGTGTCGGGGATCCTGCTCGGCAAGACGATGGGCCGCTCCCAGGAGCTGGTGGACCGGTTCGCGGGCGAGTCGGGAGAGCTCGCGGACCTCGAGGTGCGGGCCCGGATGGCGGGACGCTGGCGGATGGCGACGGTCCAGATGAGCTTCGCGATCATGCCCGCCGCCGTTTACTGGTTCGCGGGGTACAGCATCTCCAAAGGCGACCACGCGATCTCGATCGGGACGGTGGTGGCGTTCACGACGCTGCAGACCCGGTTGCTGTTCCCGATGCAGCAGCTGCTCTCGGTGGGCCTTGAAGTGCAGACCTCCCTGGCGTTGTTCGGGCGGATCTTCGAGTACCTCGACCTGCCCGTGGACATCGAGGAACGGCCCGACGCAAGCGCATTGACGGGCGTCCGCGGGGACGTCCACCTGCAGGACGTGTGGTTTCGTTACGGCTCGGACTCCCCTTGGACGCTCCAGGCGATCGAGGCGGAGATCCCCGCGGGCACCCGAACGGCCCTGGTGGGCGAGACGGGCTCGGGCAAGACGACCCTCGCCTATCTCGTCGCGCGCCTGTACGAGCCCGAGCGGGGACGGGTGAGCATCGACGGGGTGGACATCCGGGACATGACCCTCGGATCGCTGGCGGCGACGGTGGGGCTGGTCTCCCAGGAGACCTACCTGTTCCACGCCTCGATCGGCGAGAACCTGAGGTTCGCCTGCCCGGAGGCGTCCATGGCGGAGATCGAAGACGCGGCCAAGGCCGCCCAGATCCACGAGCTGATCGTATCCCTGCCGGAGGGCTACGACACGCCCGTGGGCGAGCGCGGCTACCGGTTCTCAGGCGGAGAGAAGCAAAGGATCGCGATCGCCCGGACGGTCCTTCGCAACCCGCCGGTGCTGATCCTCGACGAGGCCACCTCGGCGCTCGACACCGAGACCGAGCGAGCGGTCCAGCAGGCCCTGGACGAGCTCAGCCGGGGGCGCACGACGATCGCGATCGCCCACCGCCTGTCCACGATCAGGGACGCCGACCAGATCCTCGTGCTCGACGACGGCCGGATCGCCGAACGGGGCACCCACGAGGAGCTCCTGCGCCGGGCCGGACGGTACGCGGCCCTGCTGAGCGGGGCGGCGGTCGCCGAGGATCGCGTTCCAGCCTGACCCGTAAGCTCTCTCACGCGCGCGTGCGGGGGCCGCTGCGAGCCGGCACGGCGGTCCCTCTGCCCTCCCTGTGCCTCCGGCGGTCCCCTCTGCCTCCTTGGGGCCCCCTCTGCCTCCGGCGGTCCTGCTACGCGGTGGCCTCGATGTTCAGGCGCACGTAGTCCACGATCACGGGCTCGCCCAGCTCGGCCGTCACGTCGTCCATGAACGGCTCACGCAGGGACAGGGGCAGATGCTGGACGTGGGGGCCGAGGACGATCGTCGAGAGGAACTCCCGCGGTTGGTCGGGCTGCTGGGGCGCGGGCTGAAGCCAGCACTCGGCTTCCGCGAAGCCCGCCTTGCGAAGGCGCGTTTCGGTGTCGGTCGCGTTCGCGTAGTTCCACGGGGGACGCCAGTCACGGAAGTGCTCGGCGTAGGGTTCGCGCTCGAGCACCACGGTGGCGCGGGCGCGGAGCTCGGTGATGTTCCCCTCTCCCCCACATTGGGCGCTCAGCCTCCCGCCGGGCCGCAGTGCCGCGTGGAGGCGCTCGAAGAGCTTCTCGTGGTCTGCGATCCAATGAAAGGTGGCGGTCGAGAGGATCGCGTCCACGGGCCGATCCAGTGAGAGTCCCTCCAGCGAGAGTCCCTCCAGCGAGAGCTCCAGGAGGTCCCCTTCGCGGACGTCCGCCTCCGGGCCGAGTCGCTCTCGGGCGGCGGCCACCATCGACGATGACGCGTCCATCGCGATCGCGTGACCGCGAGGCAGGCGCTCGATCAGCTTCTCGGTGATCCGCCCCGAGCCACAGCCGGCGTCCAGGACGGTCTCATCGCCGGAGAGCTCCAAACGGTCGAGGACGGCCACGCCGAGGGTCTGCATCGGACCGGAGATCCGGTCGTAGCTCTGGCCGTCCCAGGCCCTCACCTCTGGCATACGAGTGTACGTTATCACGGACGTAGCGAGGCCAGCTCGGCGAGCAGCCCCGACAACCGGCCCCCCTGCCAGGCGATTGGCGAGTGGCCGGGATCCTCGACGATCAGCCTCGCCCCGGGGATCGCCTGGGCGTAACGCTCGCCGACCGCGAGGGGGTGAGTGGGATCAGCCTCGTCGCGGCTTGCGATCACGAGGGTGGGAGCAGAGATGTGAGCGAGCTCCTCGGACCGCTCGAACGGCCGGGAGCGGGGGACGGCTTCCAGAGCGTCGGCGACCGCCAGCGGGTGCTCGTGCTCGGACAATCGCTGGCGAGCCACCTTCTCGACGGTCTCCCGCCACTTCTCGGGGACGGCCGTGAAGTCATAGGCCGCCAGAAAACCCTCCACTCCGCCCTCGCGAAGTCCCCGTGCGAGGGCGTCCCAGCCGGCAAACCCCTCCGGCCCCGTCGGATGGCTCGCGGGCTCGTAGGCGGGCGTCATCAGGGCGAGCGCACCCACGCGGTCCGGATGATCGAGGGCGAACCGGGCGAGCGTGTGGGCCCCCATCGACGCTCCCGCCAGGACCGGTCGGTCGACGTCGAGCGAGTCGAGGACCGCCAGCAGGTCGGTGGCGAGCCGCTCATAGCCATAGGCGCTCGGGCCCGCGGCGGGGGTCGGGTTCGTCGCGGGGGTCGAGCGGCCGTGGGCGCGGGCGTCGTATGAGATGACCCGCAGTCCCGATCGCTCCAGCAGGCGGGAGCCCATCACGACATAGCGACGGGTGGCGGTGAGGCCGTGAAGGAGCACGACCGCGGGCCCCGAGCCTGAGTGCTCGCCCGAGAGCGAGACCCCGTCGTCGGTTGGGATGGTCAGCTCGGAGGTCAGCTCACCACGGTCAGGCATGCACCGCGGCGTGGGCCCGCAGCAGCTCGGCCGAGCGCTCAGGGTGCTCCCAGAAGAAGAGGTGACCGGTGTCCTCCAGGATCTCCAGGCGAGCGTCCGGGATGAGGTCGGCGATCATGTGGGCGTTCTCGACCGGGAGCATCTGATCGAGGGTCCCGTGGACGACCAGTGTGGGCGCCGAGATGTCGGGCAGGCGAGCGGAGGTGTTGTGGCCGGTGATCGCGCGCATCTGCTCCATGATCACATCCACCGACACTGCCCTACGCATGCCGAGCTCCAGAAAGCGCGCGTATGCCTCGTCGTTCGCGGCGAAGCTCGGAGAGACGTTGACCTCCCATCCGATCCTGATCGCCCGCTCGCGATCGCCGGAGGCGAGGCCTTCGGCGAGCTTGCGCATGACCTCTTCGGAGGCGAGCACGCTTCCCTGCCCGCCGCAGTAGGTGCATCCGAGGGTGAGCGTCCGGATCAGTCCCGGGCGTGCGAGGGCCAGCTCCTGGGCGATCATCCCGCCCATCGAGATGCCGAGCACGTGAGCGGAGTCGAGCTCGAGCCCGTCGAGCAGGCCCGCGGCGTGCTGGGCCATCTGGGCGATCGTGATCGGTCCGCTCAGGCGGCTGCTCTGACCGACGCCCCGATGGTCATAGACGATCACCTCGAAGTCCTCTCGCAGGCTCTGCAGGAAGGGGGAGCCCCAATGGTCCATCGTGCCGCTCATCCCCATGATCGCGAGCAGCGGCGGACCGGAGCCCGCGCGCTCGTAGTCGAGCTCGATGTCCTCCACCCGTGCGAGCGTCATCGGACGATCCTATACCCGCAGCGAAAGCTGATCCAGCTCCGCCCGATCACGCCCCGCGCCTGGGGCGACGCCCTCGGTGGCGGTCAGGCCGGCGACGCGCACGCCCAGCAGACGGACCGGCCGCGGGGGCGCGTACCGGTCGAGCAGCTCCAGGGCTACGGCCGTCACCCGCTCGACGTCGCTGGTGGGCGTGTCGATCGTGTGGGCGCGGGTGGCGGTGGTGAAGTCCTCGAGGCGGACCTTGATCCCGATCGTGCGCCCGTGGCGGTCGTGGGCGGTGAGGCTCTCGCACAGCTCGCCCGCCATCCGGATGAGCTCCTCGCGGAGCCTGTCGGGGTCATGGATGTCGTGGTCGAAGGTCCGCTCGCGCGACTCCGAGATCACCTGGCGGGCGGCCCCGACGACGCCGTCGTGCTCGAAGCGAGCCCGCCGGCGGAGCTCCACGCCGAGGTTCGCTCCGAAACGGTCGACCAGCGAACGCTCGGATGCGGATGCGAGCGCGGCGAGGGTCGTGATCTCCATCTCCGCCAAACGCGCGCCGGTCTTCGGTCCGATCCCGGGCACGAGCGTCGGCGGGGAGTCCGCGAAGCGCTCGCACGCCTGCTCGCGGGTGAGGACCACGAACCCCGCCGGCTTCTCGGCGTCGGAGGCGACCTTCGCGACGAGCTTGTTCGGGCCGATCCCCACCGAGCACGTCAGGCGCGTACGGGCCTGGATCTCGGCGAGGAGCCTGCGCATCGCCGCGCGGGGCGAGTACAGGCCCTCGAGGTCGAGGTAGGCCTCGTCCAGTCCCACGACCTCGACCCGCTCGACGTGGGCTCGCACGAGGTCCATCACCTCCCGGGAGGCCTCTCGGTACGTGTGGAAGTCCGGCGGGAGGAACACCGCCTGCGGGCACAGCCGCCGCGCCCGGGCCGCCGGCATCGCCGAGCCCACCCCGTACCTGCGAGCCTCGTAGCTGGCGGTCGTGACGACCGCCCGGGGGCCGCTGCCGGCGACCACCACGGGCTTGCCCCGCAGCTCCGGACGGCGGCGGAGCTCGATCGAGACATAGAAGGCGTCGGCGTCGAGGTGCGCGGTGCTCAGTTCGGAGGGCTCGGTGGGCATCCGGCCGAATCTAGCGCCCCCTCCGGTGGACTATTCGGTGCCGAGTTTCGCGGGTCGTCTCAAACAGCTTGTCCGCGGAGACGAGGTCGACCTTGACGACGGCGTCGGCGGGAATGCCGGCGGGGTTCGGGGAGCGGCTCCCGACGCTGCATTCGGCAATGCACCTCAACCCGATCGACGGGGCCGTGCACGACGTCGTCAAGATCGAGCTCGAAGATCTCGGCGGTGAAGAGCGACGTGGGGTCGATCTAGATCGGCGGCGTTCCCGGCTGACCCTCGGGCCTGCGCTCCGCCTCCACGATCAGCTCCCCCACCCGCAACCGCGACACCTCGAGCTCGTCGACCTTCAGCGATCCGATCCTGGCCCGGCCGATCGCGGCGCGCCGGATCGCGAGCCTGCCGATCGCCAAAGCGCCGATCGCCAAAGCGCCGATCGCGACAGCCCCCACCGCGAACGCGCCGAGCGCCGCCGCTCCCAGCGACATTGCGCCTGCCCCGGCCGCTGCGCCCGCCGGGTCGGTAGGTGGTCGGGAGGGGCGCCTGCGGCTGCGGCCGGTCATCGAGGCGCGCCGGTTCCCGGGCGCCGGGTGGCGCTCGCCTCAAGCCCCCGCCCCGCGAACGCGAGCATTTCTTCCAGATGGGCTTCGAGGGTGGCGAAGTCGTGTTCGCCGGGGTATACCGCGCTGTGGGCGTCCGCCCCCGCAGCTCGCAGGGAGGCGGCGAACGGAC
Source organism: uncultured Solirubrobacterales bacterium (assembly GCA_963785785.1). Classification (GTDB taxonomy): domain Bacteria; phylum Actinomycetota; class Thermoleophilia; order Solirubrobacterales; family Solirubrobacteraceae; genus Palsa-744. The sequence continues at coordinate 144,246 of CAWAWI010000001.1, forward strand.
CGTTCTCCATAGGATCGGCGATCGTGTCGGATTCGCCTCCGTACACGAACGCCCGCAGGCCCAGCCGGGAGATCGTCGGGCGGTCCGCGCTCACGAGGCCTTCCAGGCCGTTGAAGAAGCCGAGCCAGCTCTCGGCCACCGCGAACCGATCGGGATGGGCAAGAGCCAGGTGCATCGCGCCGTAGCCCCCCATCGAGTACCCCGCGATCACCCTGTCGCCACGGTCGGGAATCGTCGGCAGAGTCCGGTCGACCAAGCGTTGCACTTCAAGGATATACGCTTCGTAGCCCTTGGGCCCGGCGTTCAGCCAGTTGTTCGTCCCCGGACCCCCCTGGATCATCACGGCGATCGTCGGTGGGATCTCGTGCCGGCCGATCAGCCGATCGAGGGTCGTCTGTAGGCCGATTTGCAGGAAGGAGCCGTCGGTCTGGTCGGTTCCGTGGAGCAGGTAGATCACCGGGTAGCGTTTGTCGGTGCTCGCATACCCCGGGGGCAGGTAGACCAGGAACGACCCTTCCCCTCCCAACGCTCCAGACGGGTAGCCGGCGGAGTCGATCGAGCTGCCCGCCCCGTCGCGGCTCACCGGGACGATCGTCGCCAACGGCGCTGGCGGGGCCAGGTTCAGGCGAGCCTGTGAGATCTCGGCAGCGGTCGACGTCGGCGACGCCGGGGGTGCCACGCCGAGCAGCCGCTCGAGCGCCATTCGGCCGTCCAGCGCCAGGGCCACGCAGGCGATCGCGAGCCCGGCCAGCACGATGCTCGGCGCGAGCCGCCGCGCGCGACCCGCCTCGCGACGGCGCGTGCCGGGGATCGCCGAGCCCGCGATGGCGGTCGCCGCGACCGCCGGCTCCGGGCGGCGGGGGAAGGCCGGCACCCACGGCGGCGGCTCCAGCTCGACCGCGGCCATCGCCCCGCCGCCACCGCCGCGGCCGCCGGCCGGACGGCGATCGCTCGGCCACGTCCAGTCGCCGGTCCCGTCGAGCCACAGGTGGATACGCGAGCTCTTCATCCCGTGCATTGAAGGAGCGGTGGCCGCCGAAGCCAACCCCTGCACGAACCCTCCCAACTCAGCTCATCCCTGGGAGGGCCGATCCCGGCGGCTCAGCTCGTGCTCCACACCTCGCCGGTGTCCCCGAACCCCAGCGCCCGCTTGGTCGCTTCGGTGAGGTCGAATTCCCGGCCCGGAACGTAGGGCCCCCGGTCGATCACCCGCACGCGTACGGTGTGGTCGCCGTAGCGGAGCGTCACCTCGGAGCCGCAGGGAAGGGTCTTGTTGGCCACGCCCATCGTCGTGCTCGTCAACTGGCCTCCGCACGCGAGATCGCCGCCGCCCCCGTACCACGAGGCCAGAGCGAGGCGATACACGTTCAAACGGCCCACCAACCGGCTCGCCCCCCGGTCGGAGGCGTCCCCCATGAACCTCAGCCGCACCAGCTCGCTGCCCGACCGCCTCAGGAGGTAGCCAACTCGAAAGCGCCCGCCCGTGTGGGTGCTCGCACGGGCGATCGTCCGCCAGCCGCGCACTCCCAGCGCCTGCAACTTCACCACCCGGCCCGCGAGCGTCCCCGACGGGCTCACGGTGAGGAGCGTCCCCGAGATCGAGCCCCGATGGCCCACGAGGGTGTTCATGTGTGCGTCGCCGATCCGCAGGGACACCCGCCCGAGGGCTCCCACGGTGGTGGACGGCGAGAGCGTCGAGCCTTCCCTCGAGGCTGGCGTGGCCGGCGCGATTTCCACGGGGGCGAGGGGAGCAGACGCCAGGGACTGATGCGCCTGTGGCGCGGGTGCGTACATCGAGGACGAACCTCCTTGTCATCCGCCTACGGGGTTAGCTGTCGGGCTCACATCCGGCCTTCGAGCGCGCACGAGCACGCTCCAGCCGGGCGTTACGACCGCATCAGCGGCCGATTCGCCCCATCCGGACGGCCTCTCACGTCAGGCGATCCGGCAGTGGGTCCCCCGCTCGCCCTCATCCACGAAGGCGACTCGGCAGTTGGAATCTCAAGTCACGCTAACCGCCTCGACACCCCCGCTTGTGTGCGGTTGATCACACCCACCGGTCGCGATCTCTGCTAGGGCTCCCAGACGCCGGGCCGACCCGTGCGCCGACACCGGGCCGACCCGTGCGCCGACACCGGGCCGACCCGTGCGCCGACCCGTGCGCCGACACCGGGCCGACGACCGCCCGCCCATGGCGCCCTCCCATGGCGCCTGCCGGCCGGCGCCCCGGCCTGCGCCCCGGCATGCCCCCCGGCCTGCCCTGGCATGCCCCGGCGGGCGCCCCGCGGTGGGCCCCATGGAGGACTTTCTCCGGCGGTCGTTGACGCGGGCACCTTCAAGGGGGACAATCAACCCCAGTGGCCAACCCCGATCGCCTGTCCGCGCTCGATACAGCCTTCCTGCACCTGGAGGACAACTCCACAGCGCACATGCACGTGGCCTCGGTGATGGTCTTCGAGGGGACCGCTCCCACCCCTCAGGAGCTGGTCGAGCACGTGATGGGCCGCCTGCACCTCGTGCCCCGCTATCGCCAGCGGCTGGCGTATGTGCCGTTCGCACAAGGCCGGCCGGTGTGGACGGACGACCCCTACTTCAACCCCCGCTACCACATTCGCCACACCGCCCTGCCCCGCCCGGCCGACGAGGCGGCGCTGAAGCGGCTCGCGGGCAGGCTGTTCTCCCAGCGTCTGGATCGCTCCAAGCCCCTGTGGGAAATCTGGCTCGTCCAGCACATGGTCGGCAACCGTTTCGCGTTGATCGCCAAGACTCACCACGCCCTCGTGGACGGGATCTCGGGGGTGGACATCACCACAGTCCTGTTCGACACTTCCCCGGAGCCCGCCGGAACCTCCGAGCCGATGACCCCGTGGGCCGCCAAGCCGCTGCCCGGACGCGCCAAGCTGCTGGGCGAGGCCCTTGTCGAGCGCACCACCGTACCCGCCGAGATGGCCCGCGGCGGACGCGCGTTGCTGCGCGCCCCCCGCCGGGCCGTCTCACAGCTCCGGGAGGGGTTGGCCAGCGTCGGCGCCACCACCCTCGCTGGCCTCAGCGCCCCCGCCCCCCCGAGCCTCTTCAACGTGGACATCGGAACCCACCGCCGCTACACGTGGGTAGACGCCGATCTCGCCCGCTTCAAGGCGATCAAGGACTCCCTCGGCGGCACCCTCAACGACGTCGTTCTGGCCTCCGTGAGCCTCGCCCTCGGCAGCTACCTGCGCGCCCAGGGACACGACACCGACGGGCTCGTCCTGAAGGCGATGGTCCCCGTGTCGGTTCGTGCGGACTCCGAGCGGGGGGCCCTCGGCAACCAGGTGGCCGCGATGTGGGCCCCCCTGCCCGTCGGTGTCCGTAACGCCGCCGAGTGCCTCGCCCAGATCCGGGCGGCGATGGAGGATCTCAAGCGGTCCGGCCAGGCCGTGGGAGCCCAGGTGCTCACAAACCTCGCGGGCTTCGCTCCCCCGACGATCCTCAGCCAGGCCGCCCGCCTGCAGGCCCGCCAGCGGTTCTTCAACCTCGTCGTCACCAACGTCCCCGGCCCTCAGTTCCCGCTCTACCTGATGGGACATCGCCTGCGAGCCCTCTATCCCGTCGTGCCCCTCGCCCGCCGGCAGGCCCTCGGCGTCGCCGTCATGAGCTACGACGGCCACCTCGGCTTCGGACTGCTCGGAGACTACGACGCCCTGCCCGAGCTCGAGGCGATCGCGGCTGCCCTCCGCCGGGCGATCACCTCTCTGTCCCGGGCCGCCGGCGTGCCCACTCGCCGCCCCAAGCCGCGCTCCACCGCCGCCAAGCCGCGTTCCACCGCCGCCAAGACCTCGGCCAACGGACGCGCCGGCCGATCCCGGACGACCGATCGATCACAGACGACCGGTCGCAGCCCCGCCGCCCGGAGCTGACCAGGTCCCGCTCCGCGATGAGGCTGGCTCTCTGCCAGATGAACGCCACGGTGGGCGACATCCCCGGCAACTCCCGCCGCATCCTCGCCGGGCTGACCGCCGCCCGCGAGGCCGCCGCCGATCTCGTCCTGTTTCCCGAGCTCGCCCTCACCGGCTACCCGCCCGAGGATCTGCTGCTCCGTCGCCACTTCCTGGAAGACGCCCGCTCCGCCCTTCGGGACCTCGCCGTCGAGATCACCGAGACGACCGCCATCGTCGGCTTCCCGGAGCTGGTCGACGGGTCCGAGCCCGGTGATGGATCGGTGTACAACTCCGCCGCGGTCCTGTTCGACGGTGAGATCCGGACGATCTACCGCAAGGTCCATCTCCCCAACTACGGCGTCTTCGACGAGCGCCGCTACTTCACCCCCGGATCGGCCGCCTCCACGATCGACGTCGATGGCCAGACGGTCGGCCTGACCGTCTGTGAGGACCTGTGGCAGGCCGGCCCCCCGGCGACCGAGGAGGCCAAGGCGGGGGCCCGGCTGATCGTGAACATCTCCGCCTCCCCCTACCACGCCGGAAAGGGCGTCGAACGCGAGCGCCTGTTCGCCGCACGCGCCCGCGAGTGTCACGCCCACGTGGCCTTCTGCGCGCTCGTCGGCGGCCAGGACGAGCTCGTCTTCGACGGACACTCCTTCGTCCTGGATCCCGCCGGTGAGACGATCGCACGGGCAAGTCAGTTCGTCGAGGAGCTCCTGGTCCTCGATCTCGATCGGGCCTCCCTCCGTTCGGTGCCCGCCGAGGCGGTGTCCACCGGGGCGGCGCCTACAGACGCGGCTCCCCAGGCCACGCCAACGTCGGACTCCCGCCCTGCCCTGGCGGCCCCGCTGGAGCCTGTCGAGGCGGAGGTCTATGGGGCCCTCCAACTCGGCCTTCACGACTACGTCGAGAAGAACGGCTTCTCTCAGGTCGTCCTTGGCCTCTCCGGGGGCATCGACTCCGCCCTCGTCGCCTGCCTGGCCGTCGACGCTCTCGGATCCGAGAGGGTGAACGTGGCGATCATGCCCTCCCCCTACTCCTCCTCCGCCACCCAATCCGACGCCCACGCCCTCGCGGAGGCCCTGCAGATCCGCGCCCACGAGCTTCCGATCGCCCAGGTGATGGACGCCTACGCCAAGACCCTCCAGGCCGACTTCGACGGGCTGGAGGAGGACCTCACCGAGGAGAACATCCAGGCCCGCATCCGGGGGAACCTGCTGATGGCTCTCTCCAACAAGTTCTCCTGGCTCGTCCTCACGACCGGAAACAAGTCCGAGATGTCAGTCGGATACACCACCCTCTACGGCGATCTCGCGGGGGGGTTCGCGGTCATCAAGGACGTGCCCAAGACACTCGTCTACCGCCTCTCAGATTGGCGCAACTCGGCTGCCGGGGCTGCAGGTGCAGCTGCCGGTGCGGTTGGAGGGACGGTTGGGGGGACGGTTGGGGGGGCCCTCGCAAAAGGGGCCCCACGCGCGCGGGCGCACGCGCGCGCGGGCCCTCAAATCAGGACATCCCCCATCCCCGCCTCGATCATCGCCCGCCCCCCATCCGCCGAGCTCCGCCCCGACCAGCGGGACGTCGATTCCCTGCCGAGCTATGAGCTCCTCGACCGCATCCTCCACGGCTACATCGAGCTGGACCGCAGTCGCGAGCAGCTGATCGCCGACGGCCTTCCTGAGCAGGACGTGGATCGGGCGATCCGCCTCGTGGACCTCGCCGAGTACAAGCGCCGCCAGGCTCCCCCCGGGATCAAGGTCACGACCCGTGCGTTCGGCCGGGACAGGCGCATGCCCATCACCAACCGCTACCGAGGCTGACCGTGGGTTCCCGCCTGCCCGTGGCTCTTCGCCTGCCCGTGGGTCCCCGCCTGCCCGTGGGTCCCCGCCTGCCCGTGGGTCCCCGCCTGCCCATGGGTCTTCGCTCCGGACGAGCGCTCGCGCTCCTCCCCGCCTTGTGCGCGCTGGCGATCGCCGGCTGCGGCAACACCCTCCAGGACCAGCCGATCCCCCACAACTCCCTGGAGACCCTCATGGTCGCCCCCTTTCCCGTCTACTGGCTCGGCGCCAGCTTCCACGGGCTGGCGATCACCGAAGCCGGGGAGGACCCCAGCGGCGCCTTCGCGGTCCAGTACGGCGACTGCCTGGAAGGCGGCCAGAGCACGTGCGTCCCGAAGCTGAAGGTGATCACCTCACCGGACAACAGCTTCGTCCCGGGCGAGACCGACCCCTCCCACGTCCTCGCCCGGGTCCGCGGCGTCTCGGCCGTTGTGGCCGAACGGGGCACAGCGATCGCGATTCCCACCGGCCCCGTCGTCCTGGACGTCTACGCCCACACTCCCGCCCTCGCCCGCGCCGCCGCCGAGACGGCCATCCCCATGAACTTCCCGGGCTCCCCCGGTACGCCCCTGGCCGCCCCCCTGCCCAACACGGGCTTCAGCGAACGCCCTCTCCCCACCCAGACTCCCTCGCCCTTGCACCGCCTCCACTGACGGGCCACTCGGGTCGCCCGTCCGGCCGTGCCGATCAGCTGCCCGTGCTGCCCCGCTCGGGCATCGGCCGCACGGCGATCGTCATCCTCGTCACCGCACACGTCCTGTCATCGTCGTCCCTGAACGTCACGTCCCACACCCAGGTGGTCCTCCCCCGGTGAAGTCGCCTCGCGTGCGCATGGACGGTCCCCTCGGTGATCGGCCGCAAGAAGCTCGTGCTGTTCGACAGGCCCATCGCCATCTTCCCTTCCTCCATCACGCCCAGGGCCGTCGCCAGCGAGGCCATCGCCTCGGCGATCGAGGCGTAGAGGCCCCCGTGGACCAGGCCCATCGGCTGCCTGACCTCGTCCCTCACACCCACCCGCGCTCGCACCTCGCCGTCGAGGAGCTCCACGATCTCAAGGCCATACAGCTTGTCGAACCCGGTCACTCCCTCCCGGAGCTCACTGGCGTTCGGCGTCAACATCGGGGCGCCACGATAGCCTAAGGATCCCCATGACCCGGGAGTCTCGGGAATCCCGGGGGCCTCCGGCCCCGGTCTCGGGGCCCTCCCCAGATGAGCCCACTCGACGAACTTCCCCCCGACCTGCGCGCCACCCTGTCCCTGCTCGTGGACCGCGGCAAGAGCTACGCCCAGGTGGCCGACCTACTGGGGATCCCCGAGACCGTCGTCCGCGACCGCGCCCACACGGCCCTCGATGCCCTCGCCAGCGGCCCAGACACCGGCGACATGGACGCCCCCACGCGGCACACCCCCTCGCCAGAGGCCCCCGCGCCGGAAGCCCCCGCGCCGGAGGCCATCCCGCAGAGGGCCCCCGCCCCGCGGGAGGCCGCTTCCTCTTGGACTTCCCGCACGCCCCCCTCACTGCCGGTCTCCAGGCGCGGGGGCGCGATCCTGCTCGCCGCCATCGTCGTCGTGGTGGTCGTCGTTGTCCTGCTCCTCACGGGGGGCTCCGGCGGTTCGAGCTCCCACAACACCAGCCAATCGACCGCCGGTACGACCTCGACCGCCACCTCGACCCCCGGTGGGTCCTCGTCCGCCGGCCACACCTCTACCGGCGCCTCCAAAAAAACGTCAACGTCCGCGAAAAGCCCCCAGATCACCAAGCAGATCACCCTCACCCCATCGGAACCGTCAAGTAAATCCATCGGCCTCGTCGAGGTCCTCACCGAAGGCACCCAACACGCCTTCTACGTCGCCGCCGAACACCTCCCCCCCTCCAATGGCTTCTTCTACGTGGTCTGGCTCTACGACTCCCCAACCAAGGCCGAGGCGATCAGCAAGGCCCCGACCGTGAAATCGGACGGACGCCTGCAGGGAGGAGCCCTGCTCCCCACCAACGCCTCCGAATACCACAAGATCCTGCTCACCCACGAGACCAACGAACGCGCGACCACTCCCGGTCCCGTCGTACTCAGCGGCCCGTTCAGCCTCGGCTGAGAAGGGCTGCCGGTCCCGGCTGAGAAGGCCTGCCGGTCCCGGCTGAGAAGGGCTGCCGGCCTCGGGCGGGGACGTTCAGGCTCGGTCGCCGAACGGCAGCTTGCCGGGGTTCATGATCCCGGTGGGGTCGAGCTCTCCCTTCAGGGATCCGATCGCCGCGATCCCCTCCTTGCCGATCTCCCGCTCGAGCCACGCCAGGTGGTCGCGCCCGACGGCATGGTGGTGGGTGATCGTGCCCCCGTGCTCGACTATCGCGTCGGTCGCGGCCCGCTTGACCGCCTGCCACTGCTCGATCTCGGACCCCTCTCGCTGGCGTGCTATGTAGGTGAAGTAGAGGGACCCTCCGGTCTCGTACAGGTGGGAGACGTGACACATCACGATCCCCGGCGTCCCCTGATCTCGCAGCTCGTCCTCGACCGCCCCCGTGACCGCGTCGTGCAGCGCCTCCATGTTCGACCACCGTGTGGCCGTCTCCAGGGTCTCCACCATCACCCCGTGAGTGAGCAGCTCGTCCCGCAGGTAGGGCCCCTCGAACCGCCCCCTCCGCCAGGCCTCTCCCGGAGACCGTCCCAAAGCCAGCCCCCCGTGAGCCCCCGCCAGCGCCTTCGCCCGCCTGCGCCTGATCCTCACCTCCTCCCGGTCCCCCTCGAACCCGAGGATCGCAAGACACCGTCCTTCGGCGGCCTGCCCGTAGCCGCGCAGGTCGAGGTAGGCCCGCCCCAGCCGTCCCTTGACCCCGCCCCCGCCGGCGAGCTCTAGCGACAGCCACGTCTCCCGGGGGTCCGACAGGCGGGCGACCTCAGGCGTCGCGTGCTCCTGGGCGAGCCCCCGCAACGCCTGAAGGCCCCCGTCGAAGCTCTCGAACAAGACCCCCTCGTAAATCATCTCCTCAGGTCTCTTCCGTATACGCAACGAGACCTCGTCGATCACTCCCAACACCCCCTCCGAGCCCACCAGGAGCTCCCGCAAGCCCGGACCCGCCGCGCTCGCGGGCATCGCCGGCAGATCGATGTCTCCCGCGGGCGCCGCCAGGCGCAACCCGAGCACCATCTTCGCGATCCCCCCATACCCGCTCGAGGCCTGCCCGGCCGACCGCGTGGCCACGCATCCCCCGAGTGACACGTACTCGAAGGACTGGGGCCTGTGCCCGAGAGTCAGCCCCTCCCCGGCCAGTCTCCTCTCCAGGGCGGGAGCCCGCATGCCCCCGCCCACCGTCACGATCCGCGACCGCCCGTCGAGCTCTCGGATCTCCCACATCCGTCGGGTGTCCAGGGCTATCACCCCCCTGTGGGAGCCCTTCATTGGCTCCACCCCCCCGACCACACTCGTCCCCCCGCCGAACGGAACCACCGCCAGCGAGCTCTCCCCACACACCCTAAGCACCTCCCTCACCTGCTCGTGGCTAGCTGGCGCCACCACCGCGTCGGGGGCCCCCGTCGGCCTCCCGGCGCGCAAACGCACGAGATCCACATACCCCCTTCCCGCCGCATGCTCCACCCGTTCCCGGTGGTCCTCCCGGACGTTCTCCCTCCCGACGATTCGTCGCAGGGCGTCCCCGTCCGCCTCCCGGAGCTCGCTCCGGGGCAGCCTCACCGCCCTCAGCGCCACCGCCGGCCGACCCTCCTTCGCGACCCCCACATGCTCTCGCACCAGCTCCAGCGCCCCCGCCGGCAAGCCGCTCCCCCGCGACGGGTCACCCCAACCCCACCACCTCATCCGGGGCGCCTCGGAACCCTCGAAACCCTCGGAATGCGCGGAACCCCCGCCACGCTCGAAGCCCCCGTCACGCCCGGAACCCTCGTCCGCCCGGAACCCCCCCACGCCCGGAACCCCCGCCACGCTCGAAACCACCGCCGCGCCTGGCACCCCCGGGACTCCCGTTCATCTCAGCCGCCGATCCGCTGCAACCCGTCGAGCGCCTGCTCGATCGTCGCCCCCGCCGCCCGCCTGACCATATATCCGCCGAACCGGGGAAAGAACCCGTTCAGGGTCTGGCTCAGCTCGATCGTCACCGCCGTCCCACCCGCCGTCGCCGGTCCCGAGGCCGGCTCCAGCCACACTCCGGTCTCGGCGGACTTGAGCAACCGACCGAACGGGGTGCCCTCCAACCGCTGCTCCCAGCGGAGCCTCCGGGCGATGTCGTCGCACTCGACGAGGGTGAAGTCCGCCCGCACGACCTTTCCCCCGGAGGAGGTCAGGACCTCCGTGAAGGCGTCCTCGGTGACGTCCTCCACGCGGCTCACTCGGGGCCACCAGCGGGGCAGGTGGTGGGGGTCCCGGATCGTCTCCCACAGATCCTGGGCCGGAGCGGCGATCGTGCGGGTGCGACGAACGGTGGGCATCCGGGGCTGCTCGTCTAGGACTCGTAGGAGATGAGCGCGTGGGCGGGGTATGGGGAGAGGCGGTCGCGACCGTTCAGGAACGACAGCTCGATCAGGAAGCCGCACCCCACGATCTCGCCTCCCAGCTCTCCCACGAGCTCGCACAGCGCCCGGGCGGTCCCTCCGGTGGCCAGGAGGTCGTCGTGGACCAGCACCCGCTTGCCCGGCCCGAGAGAGTCGGTGTGGAGCTCCAGCTCGGCCGACCCGTACTCGAGCATGTACTGGGCGCTCACCGTCTCGTATGGAAGCTTCCCGGGCTTGCGTGCGAGCACGAACCCGGCGTTCAGCTCAAGCGCCAACGCAGGCCCGAGCAGGAAGCCCCGAGCCTCGGCCGCGACCACACAGTCCACATCCAGGCTCCGTCCGTACTCCGCCAGCCCCACCACCGCCGCCCGCAGGGCACCCGGGTCGGCCAGCAGGGGGGTGATGTCCTTGAAGCCGATCCCCTCTTCGGGGAAGTCCGGGATCTCCCGCACCAACGCCCGCAGCTGTGCGCTCACGCCGGCCCCGTCGATCCCGGCGTTCATCACGATCAGCGGACGATCTTGCGGAGGTCCCGCACGAGGAGGAGGTGCTTCAGGTGGGTGGTCACCGCGGCAAGGTTCTCCAACGCCTCCACCGCCTCCTTGCGTCGCTGGGGGTTGCGGGAGCGAAGGGCGGGCGCGAGGATCTGCTGCAGGAGGGTGGCCTCGCTGTCCGCGGAGGACCGGAACACCCGCAGGTTCCGCCCGCCGACGCCGTATCGGGCGAGCTCGGCGACCGCCCCGATGATCTCCCGCTCGGTCTCGTCGAAGTAGCGGACCCCGCTTCGGAGGTCCCCCTTCACGACCCCGTACTCCTCGAGTTCCTGCACGAGCTTGCCGTCCGCGGCGGTCTCCTCGAGGACGTCCTCGAGCGAGTACAGGGCCCCAGTGGACCGCTCTGAGATCGGCCAGCGGACGCTCGACCGCCACGGCCGTCGGCCCTCTCGGCCGGCCTTCCCGCCGGCGATCACCGGGGTCGTCTCGGCCGCCCGCCCCGCCGCGAGCTCCTGGCGGATCACCCGCAGGGGCAGGAACTCGTCCCGTTGCATCCTGAGGATCGTCCGCAACCGGGCCACGTCCGCCTGGGTGTATAGGCGATAGCCGCCGGGGGTCCGTCTCGGGGTCAGGAGCTTCTGATCCTCCAGGTAGCGGATCTTCGAGATCGAGATGTCCGGGAACTCCTGGGCGAGGGCCTTGCAGACCGTCCCGATCGTGATCGACTTCTGGCGAGCGGTCCCCGCCCCCCCCGCTGAGGCCCCCGCGGTCCCGGCGGCACCCGCTGGCGCGTCGGAGCCCTGGTTGCGGTCGATCTCGGCGGTCAGCCTCTCGACGTCCGTCTGGGGGGCCTGGGCCGGTGTGCGGGTCGGGGAGGCCATCAGCGGGCGTGATAGGTGAGCTTGTACTTGCCGATCTGCACCTCGTCACCCTCTTCGAGCTTCTGGGACTCGATCCGGGCGCGGTTCACGTAGGTGCCGTTCAGCGAGCCACAGTCGTCCATGTGCCAGTCGTCGGCCCGTTTGATCAGCAGGGCATGGTCGCGGGAGACGGTGATGTCGTCGAGGAACACGTCGGAGTCGGGACGGCGGCCGATGGTCATGCGCTCGCCGGTCACCGGAAAGCTCTCCCCCACTCGTCCGCCCCCGACGCGGATGACGAGCGCCGGGCCGTGGGCGGTGACCTCGGCGAGCTCCATGGGCACGAGCCCTCCGTCCTCGTCGATCCGGTAGGTGGCGGTGATCGGGTCCCCGGTCGGTCCGCCTGTCCCGCCGGGCGGGCCGGCTCCCCCCGAGCCCTCCGGGCGCGGCAGCAGGGCCCCGCAGCGCTGGCAGTAGTTGGCGCCCTCGGTGTTTACGAAGCCACACTCGGTGCAGTGCAGGGCCATCGACGATCCCTCCCCTCGACCCGACCTACTCCGCGTCGGTCGTGACGGCGGCCTGGCGATTGGCGAGGATGTCGGTCAGCTGCTTGACGTCGTCGCCGGTGATCACCGGGGCGGCGCCCCCGTCGTGCTTCTTGCGCAACCGGTTCACGAGCTCCGCCCGCAAGATGTCGATCTTGCCGTGGAGGATCCGGCGCTGATAAGAGATCTCGGTCTCTTCGTCGGTGAGCCTCTTGATGAGGTCCTTCAACTCCGTTTCGTCCAGCGAGCCCAGGTCTGGGAAAGTGTCCATGCCTAATCGATCTCCTGTCGCGGCTTCCCGTTCACGGGCCCGATTCACGCCCGCTGTAACGCTTACCCGGCCGACTTTACCGTAAAGCTGAGCTTGAGGGTGGATCCGGTTGGGCGGTCGCGGGATCCGGGGAGGAGCTTGCAGGATCCGATGAGGGGCTCGCGAGCTGGCGGTAGCCCGCCTGGGCATACAGGACGGTGGCGGTCAGGGCGAGGAGGAGGCCCGTGTAGAGCATGACCTCTCCGACGGTCTCCAGGCCGGCCATCGCGAAGAACAGGGCCCCCATCAGCACCCCCACCCCGATCCGGCCGGGCCAGTTGATGGTCAATTGGAGTCCATGGGTCTGGCCATAGCGGCCAAGACCGAGCATCGCGAGCTCCCGAACCGCGAGCACCGCGAGGGCCCACCGGGGCAACAGCTCAAAGCTCCAGCACACCGCCGCCCCGGAGATCACCAGGAGCCTGTCGGTGACGGGGTCCATCAGTGCTCCCAGACGGCTGTACTGGCCGGTGAGACGGGCGGCGATCCCGTCGGCGTAGTCTCCCCAGCCGATCACCGCGAACAGGCCCGCGATCGCACCGCCCGTGCCGGTGGAGCTCGAGTAGGAGACGACCAGGAAGACCGGGATCAGGGCCAGCCTCACGAACCCGATCGCGTTCGGGATCGTCCACGGGCGCAACGGCTGGCCGGCGAGGGTCTCCACCGGAGGCGGACCTGACCGGTCGAGGCCCACCAGTCGGGTCAGCCGCCCTGGGGGGGGCTCTACCACGGCTCGTCCACGATCTCTTCGGAGATCTCGTGGGAGGGGTCGTCGGAGGGGGCGTGGGAGTTCTCGTGGGAGTTCTCGCGGAAGGGTCCACGCGCGCGCGTGGGGGGTTCGAGTTTCTCTCCGGAGGGTGCCCGCGCGCGCGTGCGGGGTTCGAGTTTCTCTCCGGAGGGTGCCCGCGCGCGCGTGTGGGGTTTAACTGGGCCCCGCGCGCGGGGCCCCCGTTTCCGAGCACTCACCCCCCCGCCCTCGGACGCCCCGCTCTCGCGCGCCAGAGGATTGGCGAACAGGGCCATCATGCCGACCACATCCTACGGACCCCTGTCCGCCCCGGCGGGCCGGTGGGGCTTTGATAGAACAACGACCATCCACCGATAGACCGACACCCCGATACCCGAGAAGGAGCCCCGATGGCCTACACCGTTCCCCCCCTCCCCTACGCCTACGACGCGTTGGAGCCCCACATTGACAAGCTCACGATGGAAATCCATCACGACAAGCACCATCAGGCCTACGTGGACAAGGTGAACGCGGCCCTCGCGGGTACCCCCCTCGCGGACGCACCGATCGAGGACGTGTTGAGAGACCTCTCCCAGGTGCCCGAGGACAAGCGGACGGCCGTCAAAAACAACGGAGGGGGCCACTACAACCACAGTCTCTTCTGGGAGTCCATGTCCGCCACCGGCGGGGGCGAGCCGACGGGCGCCCTCGGGGATGCCATCGCCTCCACCTTCGGCTCCTTCGAGGACTTCCAGGGAAAGCTCAAGGAAGCGGGGGTCAACCAGTTCGGCTCGGGCTGGTCATGGCTCGTCCATGACGGCTCCGGGTTGGCCGTTCAGGGGACCCCCAACCAGGACAACCCGATCTCAGCCGGAAAGACCCCCCTGGTGGGCGTGGACGTGTGGGAGCACGCCTACTACCTGTCCTACCAGAACCGCCGCCCCGACTACATCGACGCATGGTGGAACGTCGTCGACTGGGACGTCGTCGCGGGACGTTTCTCGGCCGTGTCCTGATCGCACGTCCTTGGGGGTGACGATGTCCCGGTCGGCACATGTGCCGACCGGCGGGCCTGCACATGTGCAGGCCCGTGGACGGGCCGCATGCGGCCCGTCTGGAGACCGCTCATGAGCGGTCTCCCCGACCGGCGCATGCGCCGGTCGGACCCCAGATGGTCAGCCGCGGCTGAATCGACGGCCGGCGACGGGTGAGGCGGGCTCGAGCATCGACTCCAGCACCTCGTCGGCCTCCTCCGCGGCGGCGGCCTCCAGGGCGGCCATCCGCTCGGGGGTCATCTGGGTTGCGTCCTCGTTCTCGGCGAGCCACTCCCGGGCCTCGGCGGCGGCGAGCTCGTCTCTACGAACGGTCTTCCCGGCGGCGTAGTAGCGGTCGATCTCCTTGAAGAGCTCATCCACGAGACGGTCGGTGGGGACCTTCTTCAGGGGCTCCCCCTTGGAGTAGATCATGCCCATGTCTTTCGCTCCGGTTATCCCGAAGTCCGCGTGACGGGCCTCCCCGATGCCGTTCACCGCACACCCGAGCACGGACACCTCGATCGGGTCCTCGTAGGCTTCCAGCCGGCGCTCCACCTCGTTCACGACCGTGTCCATGTCGAATTGGAGGCGCCCGCAGGTGGGGCACGCGATCAGCACCGGCCCCCGCTCGCGGAGCTTCAGGGCCTTGAGGATCTCCCAGGCCACCTTCACCTCCTCCTCGGCGTGGAAGGTCGACAGGGAGATCCTGATCGTGTCCCCGATCCCGTCCGCCAAAAGGGTCCCGAGGCCGACGGCGCTCTTGAGGGACCCAGACCACTTCGTCCCCGCCTCGGTGACCCCCAGGTGGAGGGGGTAGGGGATTTTCTCGGAGAGCATCCGGTTGGAGGCGATCGTGTTGGGCACCGAAGTGGACTTCATCGACACCTTGAAGTTCTCGAAGTCGAGCCTCTCCATCAGCTGGACCGTCTCGATGGCCGCCGTCACGAGAGCCTCCACGGGGTCGTCGTACTCGAGCTGTCTCAGGTGCTTGGGCAACGATCCCGAGTTCACCCCCACCCTGAGGGGTGTCCCCGTCTCCTTGGCAAGGGCGATCACCTCACCGACCTTCTCGGGCCCCCCGATGTTCCCCGGGTTCAGCCTCACACAGTGGGCTCCCGCCTCGATCGCCTTCAACGCGAGGGTGTGGTTGAAGTGGATGTCCGCGATCACCGCGATCGGGGAGTCCCTGACGATCTCCTTGAGCGCGTCCGCGTCCTGCTCCCGGGGGACCGCCACCCGCACGATGTCCGCCCCCGCCTCCGCCACCTTCCGGATCTGATCCATCGTCGCCGACACGTTCGCGGTCTCCGTCTTGGTCATCGTCTGCACCGCCACCGGTGCCCCCCCGCCGATCGGGACCGTCCCTACCGTTATCTGTCTCTCGGAACCCATCTGGTGTGATTCTACGATGACCCGTCCCCTCGTCCACGGATGATCGACCCGATCACGTCTCCATGACAGGTAAGCCCACCTTCGATGACCCCCATGCCCGCGCCCCCATGATCCGCTCGCCTGGCCGCCGATGACCGATCCGTCGCCTACCCGGACGGCCGATCCGTCGCCTGACGTGTATGCCACCGCCGGTGGGCTCCTCGGGGGGTTGGCCTCTCCTTTGGCGGCCCGCGCGCGGGCGCGCAGGCACGCGCGGTTCTTCGCCCTCGCCCGCCTGTCCGACGGGGCTCGGGTGCTGGATGTCGGCTGCGGTCGCCTCGGATTGCGAGCCCTCGAGCCCGACCTGGACATCACCGGTGTGGATCTCTTGGATCTCCCGTCATATCCCGGCCCGTTCGTCCGGGGAGACCCCTCCGAGGGTCTCCCCTTCGAAGACCACGAGTTCGACCTCGTGTACTGCTCGAGCGTGATCGAGCACGTCCCCCCGCCACGAAGGGCCGCGTTCGCCGCGGAGGTCCGACGGGTCGCCCGGGGGTGGCTCGTCCAGACCCCCGCCTACTCCTTCCCGTTGGAGCCCCACTCGTTGCTTCCGTTCGCCCACTGGCTCCCGGTGGGTGTCCGCCGTTCCTACTGGCGCCTGGGAGCCGCCGGCGGCTGGGAGGATATCCAGCTGCTTCGCCGGTCCGAGATGGAGAGTCTCTTCGGGCCGGCCCTCCCGGAGCGGTTCGGACCGCTGGTCAAGAGCTGGGTGTCCCTCAGCCCCCTGCCGTGAGAGCGTGCGAGCGGGCCTCGCGAGCAGGCCGCGGTTCTCCCGCGCCCCGGGCCGTCAGCCCCCCAGCCGGCTGATGTCGTTGGAGAGGCCGTTGATGAACAGGAACGCGAACACGAGAATCCCCACCGAGCTGTACCGCCACATCGCCGACACCGAGATCCGCCGGCCGCTCACCTTCTCGGCGAGCGCCCACGCGACGTGACCGCCGTCGAGGGGCAGGAACGGGAAAAGGTTCACGACCGCCAGGATGAGGGAGATGAGGCCGAGGATCACCAGCCCGTAACCGGCCCCGTCGGCGACCGCTTCGTGGGCGATCTCGCTGATCCCCACGATCGTGTGCACTTCGTGGCGGGCTTTTGAGCTCGTGAGCGCACGTCCGATCCCCGACAACAGGTTGGTGGTGGCGTTCCACATCTCGTGCGCCGCCACCCCCGCCGCGGCCACCGGGCCGATCTGTTTGGGGGCCGCACCGAAGTCGAAGCCGACGAGCATCCTGCGGGCTTCCTTGCTGTACCGGGGGTAGATCGTCAGGGTGACCGTCCCCTCCGTCGGGGCCTGACCCGCCGCCGTCCGCTCCGTCGGGGTCCTCCCCGTCGCTGTCCGCTCCGTCGGGGCCTGACCCGCCGCCGTGGTCGGTCCCGTCACCGTCCGTCCGGTGGTCGCGCCCGGCGGGGTCACCGTCCGGCGGACCGTCAGGTGCACGGGCGTGGCCGCCCGACAGCCGTCGGTGAGGGCGCCCGTACAGCGGTGTGAGGCGATCGCGTGCATGGCCGAGGCCACGGTCACGGGGTGGCCTTCCACGGCGAGGATCCGATCGCCCGGTTGGAGGGTCCCGTCGGCGGGCATGTTCTTCTCGATCGCCCTCACGGTGGTGGTCGGAACGAGGGTCTGGATCGAGGGGTTGAGGTTGCCGAGGGTGAGGTCCCCGTCGAAGCTCCCCGACACGAGGATCGCCCAGAACAGGACGAACGCGATCAGCAGGTTCATCCCGGGCCCGGCGAGGATCACCACGATCCGCTTCCACGGGGGCTGGTTGCAGTAGGCCCGCTTGGCGACCTCCGGGTCCAGGTCCTCAGTCTCCTCAGGGTTCATGCCGGTGATCTTCACGTACCCCCCCAGGGGGATCGCCCCGACCATGTACTCGGTCTCCCCCCTCTTGACCCCCACGAGCTTGGGGGGAAAGAACAGCGAGAACCGCTCCACCCGCATCCCCACCGCCTTCGCCGCCATGAAGTGGCCCAGCTCGTGGAGGACGATCAACGCGACGATCCCGAGGATCGTGAGTGCCCAGCTCATGGGTCCAGTTTGGCAGGCCCTTCGGGGGTTCTCGTCGCTTCCCGTCGCTTCCCGTCGTAACGGGCGGGCCGGGGCCTTCCCGTCGTAACGGGCGGGCCGGGGCGCTGGCCTGGCCTGGCGGGCGGCGCCCGGCGCTATCCGAGGCTCGCCACCGTCTCGCTCGCGACCGCCCGGGCCCGCCGGTCGGCCTCGTACAGGGACTCGAAGTCTCTCACCGGCTCGGAGGGGAGCTCCATGAGGGTCCGTTCGATCGTCTCGGGGATCGCGGTGAACCCGAGGCGGCCCTCCAGGAAGGCGTGGACGGCCATCTCGTTGGCGGCGTTCAGGATGCAGGGGGCGGTGCCGCCGGCCTGGGCGGCCTCCCGAGCCAAACGCAGACAGGGGAATGCGTCGAGATCGACCGGTTCGAACGTCAGCTCGCCCACCTGGGCGAGATCCAGGGGGGCGACGGGCAGCTCGACGCTCTCGCCTCGGTGGAGGGCGTAGGAGATCGCGATCCTCATGTCCGGGGGGCCGAGGTGGGCGAGCATCGCCCCATCGGCGAGCCCCACGAGGCCGTGGACGAGGGACTGGGGGTGAACGACCACGTCGATTCGCTCGTAGGGGATCCCGAACAGGTGATGGGCCTCCATCAGCTCGAGGCCCTTGTTCATCATCGTCGCCGAGTCGATCGTGATCTTGCCCCCCATCGCCCACGTCGGATGGGCCAGGGCCTGCTCGATCGTGACGTCCTTCAGCTGCTCCCGGGTGAGCCCCCGGAAGGGTCCCCCGCTGGCGGTGATCGTGAGGCGCTCCACCGCCCCCGGGGGCTGGCCGGAGATCAGCTGGTGAAGGGCCGTGTGCTCGGAGTCCACGGGGATGATCCTCGCGCCCGTCGCTTCTCCCAGGGCCCTCACGAGCTCCCCTCCCACCACCAGAGACTCCTTGTTGGCGAGCGCCAGGTCGATCCCCTCCCCGAGCGTCGCCACCGTCGGGCCGAGCCCCGCCGAGCCCACGAGGGCGTTCAACACGAGATCCGCTTCTGACTCGACGATCAGCCTCACGAGGCCCTCGGGCCCGCCCAGCACCTCCCCGTCCGTCCACGCCTCCCCCGCACGGGCACCTGCGTCCCGATCGGCGAGCGCGATCCGCTTCACACCGTGAGCTTGGGCCTGATCCAGGAGCGCCTCCCAGGAATGCTCGGCCGAGAGGCCCACGAGCTCGAGCTCCCCCCGGCTGCGCGAGCACACGTCGAGCGCCTGGGTGCCGATCGAGCCGGTCGAGCCGAGGATGAGGAGACGTCTGGCGCGCTCAGTGGACATACGCGTACCAGATGTAGTAGCCCACCACCGCCGTGAACATGACCGCGTCAAGGCGGTCGAGGGCGCCTCCGTGAGCGCCGAACACCCCCCCGGAGTCCTTCACGCCGGCCTCCCGCTTGACGAACGACTCGAACAGGTCCCCCACGGGCCCCACGAGGGCGACCCCCAGGCCGAGGATGAGGGCCTCAGTGCCGGGCATCCAGTCCTGATAGCGGCCGGCGAGCCACACGCCGGCGATCGCACAGGCCATCCCGATCAGCAGGCCCTCGACGGTCTTCCCCGGGGAGATCCTCAGGGCGAGGGGCCGCCGGCCGAACATGTGGCCACCGATGTAGGCGCCCGTGTCCCCCAGGAAGGTCCCCACGAGCACGTCGATCACGACCCCCTCGCCGTGAGGGAGCCCCCGCAGCAGGACCGCGTGGGCGAAGGCGAAGCCGATCCAGTAGATCCCCAGGAGGGTCACAGCCAGCCCCCCGACGCTCGGCCTCGGCTGGGCGAGGGTCAGCCCGAACAGCAGCGGCAGGGCCGCCACGGCGACGAGCAGGATCTGAAACTGGCCTCCGTAGTGGGCCGCCACGAGCAGGCCCGCGAGCGTCAGGAAGCCCGCGAGCCTCGCGGGATGAGCGCGGGCATACATCCCGTAGAGCTCGTGCATGCACAAGCACCCGATCGCGAACACCCCCACCGTGAACACGAGGCCCCCCTCGATCACCAGGAACAGGGCCAGGGCGACCGCCGGCACCGCCGCGAGCACCCGGGCGGCGAGATCCGATCGTCGTGAGGGGGATGTCTTCTTTTTGGGGGCCCCGCGCGCGGGTGCGCGCCCGCGCGCACGCGCCCGCGCGGGCCCCCCACTTCGAGAACGTTCTCCCCCGGCCATCACCCCACTGCCTCCACTGCCTCCACTGCCCTCACCGTCCGCCGAACCTGCGCCGTCGGGCCGTGAACTCCGCGAGACACTCCTCGAGGGCCTCACGGTTGAAGTCCGGCCACAGCTCGTCCCGGAACACGAGCTCGGAGTAGGCGGACTGCCAGAGCAGGTAGTTGGACAGCCGCCGCTCGCCACTGGTACGGATGATCAGGTCGGGGTCGTGCATCTCAGGGGCGTACAGACAGGCGCGGAACTGCTCCTCGGTGTCGCCGGAGAAGCGCCTGGCCGCGTCCACGATCTCGGCGCGACCGCCGTAGTTGAAGGCCACGAACAGGGTTATCCGCCGGTTTGAGTCGGTGAGGCCTTCGGCCCAGCTCATCCGCTCGACGAGCTCGCCGGAGACGCCCTCGCGGCGGCCGATGAAGCGCATGCGCACGCCTTCCTCGTGCAACTCGGGAGTTTCGCCTGCGATCCGTCGCGAGAACATCCCCATCAGCCCCTGGACCTCCTCCGCCGGCCGCGACCAGTTCTCGGTCGAGAACGAGTAGACGGTCAGCTCCTTCACGCCGAGCTCCACGGCGTCCCGCAACCGGGCCTTGACGGTGTCCGCGCCGGCGTCGTGACCCTCGTTGACCGTCAGGCCCCGCGCACGAGCCCACCGCCCGTTGCCGTCGGTGATGATGGCGACATACCTCGCCGCCTCCATCAGACCTCGAGGATCTCGTCTTCCTTGGCCTTCAGCACCCCGTCGAGATCCCCCACACGGGCGTCCGTGAGCTTCTGAAGCTCCACCTCCGCCCGATGCTCGTCATCGGATGACGCTTCCCCGGCGGCCTTCAGCTCGCGCAGGTGCCCGAGGACGTCTCGGCGGACGTTCCGGATCGCCACCCGGCCGTCCTCAGCGAGGTTGCGAACGATCTTCACGAGCTCCTTCCGGCGCTCCTCGGTCAGTTCGGGAACCCCCAGGCGGATGAGATTGCCGTCGTTGGAGGGGTTCAGGCCGACGTCTGACTCGTTGATGGCCTTCTCGATGGTCTTGATCGAGGACTTGTCGTAGGGCTGCACGGTGATCAATCGGGCCTCGGGCGCGGAGATCGTGGCCAGCTGATTCAGGGGGGTCATGGCGCCGTAGTAGTCCACCACCACCCGGTCCAGGAGGGCCGGGCTGGCGCGACCGGTGCGGACGGTCGAGAACTCGTGTTGGGCGGACTCGACCGACTTGGCCATCCGCTCGCGGGCGTCCTGCAGGAGTGCGTCGATCATCTCAGTTTCCATCGCGGTCTCCTGTCGGTGTGGATACGAGGGTGCCCACTCGCTCTCCGGAGATTATCCGCGAGACGCTCCCCTCATCGTCCATGTTGAACACGTTCAGGGGCATCCCGTTGTCCATGCACAGAGCCAACGCGGTGGAGTCCATCACTCGCAACCGACGCTCGATCGCCTCCATGTGGGTGATCTCGGGGATGAACGTCGCGTGTGGGTCGGTGGCGGGATCGGCGGTGTAGACCCCCTCGACCCCGTTCTTGGCCATCAGGATGATCTCCGCGTGGATCTCCGCGGCCCGCAGGGCCGCGGCGGTGTCGGTCGTGAAGAACGGGTTCCCGGTACCCGCCGCGAAGATCACCACCCGGCCCTTCTCGAGATGTCTCATCGCCCGGCGACGGATATAGGGCTCGGCGACCTCCGAGACCCCCAGCGCGGAGAGCACCCGGGTGTTCGTGCCCGTCTTCTCCAGGGCGTCCTGGAGGGGCAGGGCGTTCAGGACGGTCGCGAGCATCCCCATGTAGTCGGCCGTCGCCCGATCCATCCCTTCGGCGGCCCCCTGCATGCCCCGGTAGATGTTTCCCGCACCCACCACGATCGCGACCTCCACCCCCCGGTCGCGTACGGCGCTCACCTGCCGGGCGACCGCGTCCACACGTTGGGGATCGGTGCCGAACTGGAGCTCTCCCATCAGGGCCTCCCCGGAGAGCTTCAACAGGATGCGCTTGAACGCGGGCTCGGCCATACCGACGGGGAGCCTATCCGGCCCACGTTCACAAAGGTGCTCCAGGAGGCCCTCCAGGAGGGCTACTGACCGACGGCGAAGCGTGTGAAGCGGCGGATGACGACGTTCTCACCGGTCTTGGCGGCGAGCTCGTCCCGTAGCTGCTGGACGGTTTTGCCCTCGAACTTCGGGTTGTGGAGCTCCTGCTCGAGGACGGCGATCGTCTGATACCAGGAGTCGAGCTTGCCCGAGACGATCCTCTCGCGGACGTTCTCGGGCTTGTCCGCCGCTTCCTGCTCGTAGATCCGAGCCTCACCGTCACGGACATCGGCGGGGACGTCCTCCCGGCTGACATACCGGACGGTCGCACTGGCGGCGATCTGCATGGCCACGTCCCGGGCGAAGGTCACGAAGTCCTCGTTGTTGGCGACGAAGTCGGTGTTGCAGTCCACCTCGATCAGCACCCCCACCTTCGCTCCCGCGTGGATGTAGGACTGGACCGTCCCCTCGGTGGCGATCCGCTCGCCGAGATCCTGGATCTTCTTGCCCTGCTTGAGCCGCAGGATCTCGATCGCCTTCTCGACGTCTCCCTCGGACTCGGTGAGGGCCTTCTTGCAATCCATCATCCCCGCCCCCGTCCGGTCCCGCAGGGCCTTCACGTCCTTCGCGGAGATGGTCGACTCGGCGGCGCTCACTTGCTCGCCTCCTCGGCCTCGGGTGCGGCCTCGGGCGCGCTCTCAGGCGTCGCCTCGGCTGGAGCCTCGACGGCGCCGTCCCCCTCAGGGGCCGCCTTCGCCTCAGTCTCCGCGTCTGCCTCCTCTGGCGCCTCGGGCGCCGGTTGGGCCTCGGCAGGTGTCTCCTGCGTCTCGCCCTCGCTCGCTCCGGTGGCGGCCGGCGGCTCGACAACCGGCGCGGGAGTGTCAACCACCGGCGCGGGAGTCTCGACAACCGGCGCCGGAGTCTCGACAACGGGCGCGGGAGTCTCGACAACGGGCGCCGGAGTCTCCACGACCGGAGCTGGAGTCTCGGGGGCGACCGCCGCGGGAGGCGCGGGCGCCGGCTGGAGCCGGTGGAGCCGGGGTCCGGGGCGCAGCTGGGGCGGCCTGTTGTGGCGCTGGGGTTGTCGGTGGAGCCGCGGCGGCCGCGGCCTGGGCAGCGGCGGCGGCAGCGGTTGCCTGGGCCTCGGCTGCCTCCCGGGCGGCCTGTTCCTCGGCCTCCCGCTTGGCCTGTTCCTCGGCTTCGCGTTTGGCCCGGGCCTCGGCCTCGAGGCGGGCCCGCTCTTCAGCTTCCTGGCGGGCCTTCTCCTCCTCGGCGCGGAAGATGGAGTGGCCCTCGGCGACGACCTGGCCGATCGCCTGGGTGACGAGGGCGCAGGAGCGGATCGCGTCGTCGTTGCCGGGAATCACGAAGTCGATCCCGTCGGGGTCGCAGTTTGTGTCGACCAGGCCCATGATCGGGATGCGCAGGCGCTGTGCCTCGCGAACGGCGATCACCTCTGTTTTCAAGTCGATCACGAACATCGCGTCGGGAACCCGCTGCATGTTCTTGACGCCCCCGAGGTTGGCCCGGAGCTTGGCGAGATCGGCCTGGGCGGACATCCGCTCGCGGGTGGGAAGGAGCGCGAGCTGACCCTCTGTCTCGTAGCGTTCGAGGTCGTGCAACCGTCGGATGCGCTGGTTGATGGTCTGGAAGTTGGTGAGCAACCCCCCGAGCCAGCGATGGTTGACGTAGGGCATGCCCGCCGCCTCTGCGACATCCCGGACGGTGTCCCGAGCCTGCTTCTTGGTGCCGACGAACAGGACGGTGCCGCCCCGATGGGCGAGGGCGCCGGCGAACTCCTGGGCCTCGTTCAGCAGAGCGGAGGTCTTGATCAGGTCGATGATGTAGATGCCGGCCCGCTCTCCGTAGATGAAGCGGCGCATCTTGGGGTTCCAGCGGCGTGTCTGGTGGCCGAAATGAACGCCTGCCTCCAGCAACTCCGCGATGCCTACCTGAGCCACGGGTATGTGCTCCCTTGTCGAATCGTGTGAGTTAGGTGCTTCCGAGCGGGCGCCACGGACCCGGTGCCGACGACGGGAGTCGCCCTCCGGGCAGGGCCGCGAGCGTGCTCCGCGCGGGTCGAAGATGGATTAGGGGCTCAGGATAGCCAACCGAACGGTGCCACGTGGCTTCGAGGATGAGCGGGCGAGCGCTCAGGCCGCGCGTTCGGCCAGCGCGAGCGCCCTCGCGAGGTCCGGGGGAAGCTCGGAGGTGACGTCGATCGGCTCGCCGGTGATCGGGTGGGTGAAGGACAGGCGAGCGGCGTGCAGGAACTGGCGGTCCAAGCCGAGGGCCTCAGAGGACCCCGAGCCTCCGTACTCGGGGTCCCCGGCCACGGGATGGCCGATGGCCTGCAGGTGGACGCGGATCTGATGGGTGCGACCGGTGTCCAGACGCAACCGCAGGAGCGTGAACCGGCCGAGCTCCCGATCGATCGCAAAATGGGTGCGGGCCTCTCGCGGGTGGGCTCCCGCGACGGCCATGCGGGTGCGCACGCGGGGGTCTCGGCCGATCGGAGCCTCGATCGTGCCGGTCCGGGCGGGCGGGCGGCCGTGTACGAGCGCCTGGTATTCGCGCAGGATCCGCCGTCCGGCGAGCTCCCGCTGAAGCAGCCGGTGGGCCTCCTCCGAGCGGGCGACCACCAGCAGGCCCGAGGTGTCTCTGTCCAGGCGGTGGACGATCCCCGCCCGCTCCGGGTCCGGTCCCCCCGAGGCGCCCGAGCCAAGAAGCTGTGAGAGCGTGTCCTCCCGGTGGCCCCGGGCGGGGTGGACGACCAGGCCCGGGGGCTTGTCGACCACCAGCAGGTGCTCGTCCTCGTAGGCGATCGTGATGCTCACGGGGCGTCCTCGGAGGTGGATGAGGCGTCCTGGGAGCGCCCCGGAACGTCCCGGGAGGCGGGAGACGGCTCTTCGGAGCGGTCGGACTCGGAGCGAGGAGACTCGATCACGAACAGGAGCAGGGCAACCCCGAGTACGATCGAGAGGTCGGCGAGGTTGAACGGAGGCCAGCCGAGCGGGAGCTTGACGAAATCGACGACCGACCCTTCGCGGATGCGGTCCAGGAGGTTGCCGAGGGCCCCACCGAGGAGCAGGCCGGTGGGCAGCCAGATCAGCGGCCGGGAGGCGTGGGTGGCGAAGTATGCGACCAGCCCCACGAGGGCGAGGGCCACCAGGAGGGTGACCACGAGCTGGCTGCCCGCCTCCAGGCCGAACGCGACCCCGTGGTTGCGGGTGTTCACCAGCTGGATGCCCGGCAGGAATTTGACCTGTTCCCCGGGGACGATCGAGTGACCGACGAGATGCTTGGAGAGCTGGTCGACGACCACCACGAGCACGAGCACGAGCCCGGCCCGTACGTAGGGGCTGGCGAGGAGGGCGCGCACTCTGGGACTCGGAAAACGGGTGGAGCCCGGGATCCTCAGCCGTGGAGGATGCCCTGGATGACGATCGAGTTGAACAGCTGCAGGGCGATGATCGCGACGATCGGGCTGAAGTCCAGGCCGCCGAAGCTGGGCAATACCCGGCGGAAGATCCGCAGGAACGGTTCGCAGATGTCCCGCAGAAAGCCGAGGATCGCGTCGGTGGTGCGCGAGTAGGGCGGCCTCACCCCGGCGGAGAGCAGGAGCTGGACGACTATGTACAGGATGATGATGATCGTGTACACGTAGATCAGCGTCGACAGGTAGTCGGCGATCTGGGTCCGTGCGGTGGCGCTCACCAGACCGGCGACCCCGGCCGGCACGCTCGGGCTCATCGTGACGCTCTGTATCACCGCCCCGGTCGGGCTCACCGCTCGTCACCGAGGACCGCGTCGAGGGCATCGCTGAATGCGGCTCTCAGTCCCGCTCGCTCGAGGGCGTCGAGGCCCCGGGCGGTGACTCCCCCCGGCGAGGCGACCTCCCGTCGGACGGCGTGGGTGTCGTTCCCCCGGCGCCGGAGCAGCTCGGCGGTGCCCGCGAGGGTCTGGACCACCAGCTGGGAGCCCTGGGAGGCGGGGATGCCGTGGCGGACACCCGCGTCGATCTGGGCCTCGGCGACGAGAGCCACATACGCAGGAGCGCAGGACATCAAACCCATGGCCACGTCCACGAGTCGCTCCTCGAGCACGACCAGGGTCCCGAGCTCGGCGAACAGCCCGCTCACCTCGTCGTCGCGAGCGTCGTCGGCGTCGGCGTCGCCGGCGTCAGGGGCCTCGGCGTTGTCGACCCGGCCGGACGCGGCTTCCCGCTGGGGGTCGGCCGCCTGAACGACGGCCCCCTGGCGAACCTCGACGGGGAGGGAGGGCATGAACCGGTACACGGGCCGGTCCGGGTAGGCCGCCTTCAGGGCCGCGAGGGGGGTACCGGCAAGAATCGAGGCCACCGCGCGCGCGTGGGGGGCCACTTCCGCGGCCACCTCCCCCAGCTGAACGGGCTTGTGGCAGAGGACCACCAGGTCGGCCCGGCGGGCGACCTCGGGGTTGCTCTGAAGAGCCTCCCCTCCGACCTCCTTGGCGAGAGCTGTGGCACGGTCGAAGAGAGGGTCCGAGCAGAGCACGGGCCGAGCCCAGCCCCGAGCGAGGGCACGAGCCATATTGCCCGAGCCGATCAGGCCGACTTGCATCCGAGGACCCTACGACTGATTGAAGAAGCCCTTCTCGATCAACCTTGCTCGCTCCTCCGCGGAGATCTCGACGTTGCGGGGAGTGAGCATGAAGACCTTGTCGGCGATTCGCTGCATGCCCCCGTCCAGGGCGTAGGTGAGACCCGAAGCGAAGTCGATCAGGCGCTTGGACAGGTCGGTCTCGGAGCCCTGGAGGTTGAGGATGACGGGGATCGAGTCCTTGAACTTGTCGGCGATCTGCTGGGCGTCGTTGAACGACTTGGGGACCACCAGATGGACCCGCACGTCGCCGTTCCCCCCGTTCCCCCGAGTGGACACGGAGCGAAGGACGGTCGCCGAGCGACCGCCCCCACGGGGCTCGTCCTCGGCGAAGATGTCGTCGAACTCGTCCCGGCGGCGACGGAGTCGACGGACGTTGGGACGCTCCCGGTAGCGATCCTCGACGTCGGACTCAACGGAAGAGTCCTCGTATTCGTCGTCGTGATACTCCTCGGCGAGGCCGAAGTAGACGAGGGCGCGGTGCCAGGAGTCGCGGAATGCCATCGGTACAGGTTCGTTTTCGCCCGGAGCTCGGGTTTCCCTGCTCATGTTACGCCCGCAAAGTCACGACCGGCACGAGACCCCACGCCACTCGGACCCTCCAGGCGCCCTAAGCGTACAGCTTTGTGCCGATACGCACGATGGTGGCGCCCTCCTCGACCGCGACCAGGCAGTCCTGGGAGGTGCCCATCGACAGCGTCTCCAGGCCCCGCGTGCAGGCGAGCTCCCGTAGAGCCGCGAACCAGCGGCGACTGTCCTCGGGATCGTGGGCGAGAGGAGGCATGCACATCAGGCCCACCACCGGAACGGGCGATCGCTCCAGGTAGCCGTCGAGCTCCTCGACCGCAATCCCGGCCTTGCCGACCTCTTGGGCGACGTTCACCTCGATCAGGATCGACAGGCCCGGACGGGCGATCTCGAGGTGACGTCCGAGCTCCCCCAGGGCGGACTCGCTCGCGACCGAGTGGATCAGGCTGACGTGGGGAACGATCGCCTTCACCTTGCGACTCTGGAGAGCCCCGATGAAGTGCCACTCGAACAGGTCTCCGTGAGCGGCCACCTTCGCCTCGAGGTCCTGACCGCGGTTCTCCCCCACCAGCCGGATCCCCGCCTCGTGCAGGACCGGAAGGTCCTCGGTGGCGACGTACTTGGTGGCCGCGAGGATCTCCACCCGTCCGGGGTCCCGACCGGCGCGCTCGGCCGCTCCGTCGATCTCCTCCCGTAGGGATCCTAGGTTCGCCCGCACCCGGTCGGAATCGGTGACCGGGATCAGCGATGCCAAGGGGCCCTCCCGATCCTCCACCCCTCCCGCCGGCGCCCGCCCACGGGAGGTCCTCCGTTCATTCGCGCCACGCGATCCCCGCCTGGCGGCCGGCCCGGGCTCATCCGCGCCACGCGATCCCCGCCTGGCGGCCGGCCCGGGCTCTTTCGCGTCGGTGGGAGAAGAAGCGGACGTCGCAGATGGTGCACGTATCGAGCCGGTCGACCCGGTCGACCCCCGACCGTTGCAACCGTTCACAGGCGAGGGCCCCCAAATCGAGGTTGGACCCGTGACGGTGGACGTCGGAGAACACCCGGTGGACCTCCGGGCCGACCTCGTAGCAGCACGGCCCCGCGCAGGGCCCCACGATCGCGACGATCTCACCAGCCGGTCCGCGAGAGGCGACGCCCGACGCCCCCTCCGCCCCGGCGCCCTCGGCTTGCGCTTGTTCCTCAGTGAGCTCCCGCAGCGTGTGGACGCCCTCCTCGAGAACCCCCGATGCAAGACCTCGCCAGCCGGCGTGGAGTGCGGCGACGGCGTGCTCGGAGGCCAGGATCACGGGCACGCAGTCGGCGGTCAGGACCATCACACCGACTTCCCTCAGGGCGGTCACGCGACCGTCCGCCTCGACCGTGTCCGGTTGCCCTCCCGAGCCGCTCTGGACGTCCACGCGGTGGACAGTCGTCCCATGGACCTGGGGACCGGCGGACAGCCGCCGCAGGCCAAGCTCACGGCACAAGCGCTCCCGTTCGACCTCCCCATGCTCGTGGCCGTCCCCGCGCATCGTCGAGAGGTTCCCGCGGGCCCGGGTGGTGAAGAGGGCGTACCCGTTCCCGGGCAGGTCGATGGGGCGCTCGTGGACGGTCACACCCGTGCCTTCACATCCGTGCCTTCACACCCGTGCCTTCAAGGCCGCCGCCAGCTCCGCCTCCGGGCCGGGGTCGAGTTCGCCGTCGAGCCTGAGCATCATGGCCGCATCGAGGCGCAGGCCGATCTCCGGACCCTCGGGGATGCCCGCGGCGAGGAGGTCCTCGCCGGTGATCGACAGGCGGATGTTCCGGAGCTCCTGTAGCCAATGTCGGGCCACGTTGGGGGCAAGCGGGAACTCGCGGCCCTGGAGCTCCGCCCACCCGCCCGCGAGGGCGACGAGCTCGGGAGGCTCGAACGAAGCGGACTCATACACATCCGAGAACCCTTCCGAGCGCTCGAAGTCGTCGGCCAGGGCGTCAGCGCGGATCGCGGACCGGATCGCGACGTCGCGGTCGTTCGCGGGGAACTCCAGGCGGTCCAGGAGGGTGTACATCTCCTCCTCCACCCCCTCCTCCTCGAGGCCGGAGGTCATGGGCTGGAGGAGGGCGCCCAGCAGGAGCAGGTCGGGCCGGATGTCCTCGCCCTTGCGGTCCTCGCTCTCCCGATCGTCGCTCGTGCGGTCCTCGCCCTTACGGTCCTCGCCCGTACGATCGTCGCCCGTGCGTGCGTCAGCGACGGACAGGATCTCCAGGGAACCACGGGCCAGTGGCTCATCGAAGCGAAGACCCGGACTGAGGGCCCTCAGGAGGCCGAGATCGTCCATCGCCGCGAGGGACGCGACCGCATTGGGTTCGCCGAGGGCGAGCCTCAGCTCGGCGCCGATGCGGGCGCCGGAGAGGGTGGAGAGGGCGTCCCCCTCGAGGGCCTCCTTGGCGAGGTCGTGGGTGTGGGTCTCGACTTGAAAGCCCAGCCGACCCCTGTAGCGGGCGAGGCGAAACAGGCGGGTGGGGTCATCGAGGAAGCTGTCGTCGTGGAGGACCCGGAGACGTCTCCCGTCGAGGTCCTCCAGAGCGTGGTCGACCGCCCGGACCTCCCCCATGCGTGAGCCCGACAGGGCGACGGCGAGGGCGTTGACGGTGAAATCCCTCCGCTTCAGGTCCTCCTCGGGAGATCCCTCGCGGACGTCAGGGAGGGATCCCGGCGAGGGATAGCTCTCGGAGCGTCGGGTGGCGATGTCGATCCTCACCCCCTCCCCACGTACGAGAGCCGTGCCGAAGCGCTCGTGGAGCGTCGCCTGGAAGCGTTCGGCCAAATCCTCGCCGGCGAGAGTGTCCAAGCGCGAGGCGAGCTCGCTCGCGAACCCCTGGGCGTCGCTCCCGACAACCACGTCGAGCTCCCGGGGGGTGCGTTCGAGGGAGATGTCCCGAACGGCTCCCCCCACCAGCTCGACGTCCTCCCGTTTCGAGGCGAGGTCGAGCAGCTCGGGTCCACCGGGAAGGTCCGTGAGGGCCGAGAGGACCGCTTGCCCATCCAGAACCCCCATCCGATCCATCCTTCTCAGGTGGCTCTCACGGGCACCCCCGCGGAGGCCAGGTGAGACTTGGCCTGGGGGATCGTGAACCGGCGGTAGTGAAAGATGGACGCGCACAACGCCGCGTCGGCGCCCGCTCGGAGGGCGTCAGTCAGGTGGTCGAGCTCCCCGGCCCCCCCGGAGGCGATCACGGGCACGCTCACGGCCTCGCTGACGGCGCGGGTGAGGGCCAGGTCATAGCCGTCGGATGTTCCGTCCCGGTCCATACTCGTGAGGAGTATCTCCCCCGCCCCCCTCTCGACCGCCTCCCGCGTCCAGGCGACCGCGTCCCGGCCCGTGGAGGTGCGTCCGCCGGCGACGTAAGCCTCCCAACGGGGCCCGCGCGCGCGCGCGGGCCCCCCCTCGAGGCCGTTCCCTTTGCCGGCTTCCGGGTCGAGGGCTTCCGCGTCGAGGGCTTCCGCGTCGAGGGCTCCCGGTCGAGGGCTCCCGGGTCGAGGGCTCCCGGGTCGAGGGCTTTGGCGTCGACGGCCAGGACGACGCACTGCGAGCCGAAGACGTTGGCGAGCTCGTCGATCAGCTCCGGACGGTCCAGGGCGGCGCTGTTCACCGACACCTTGTCGGCGCCCGCGTCGAGGACCGATTGGGCGTCGGCGACCGACCGGATGCCTCCCCCGATGGTGAACGGCACGAACACCTCGTCAGCGGTCCGCCGTGCGAGCGCCGCGATCGTCTCCCGGCGCTCGTGGGTGGCGGTGATGTCCAGGAACACGAGCTCGTCCGCCCCTTCCCGGTCGTAGTGAACGGCGAGCTCCACCGGGTCCCCGGCGTCCCGGATGTCAACGAATTCGACGCCCTTGACCACCCGGCCGCCGTCCACGTCCAGGCAGGGGATCACTCGCTTGAGATGCACCCTCTCAGCGTAGATGGTCGAGGGACCATGCCGCATGCGGCATGGTCGCCGGGGCCCCATGGGGCCCCGGCAGGGACCCGCACATGTGCGGGTCCCACGGTGGGCGCATGCGCCCACCGCCGGTCGGCCCATGGGCCGACCGGAACAGCCCCCTTACGCCTCCAGGGCCTCCAGGGCCTCGGCGATCGTGAAGTGGCGCTCGTAGAGGGCCTTCCCGACGATCACTCCGTCGATGCTCTGCAGGCCCTCCTCGGTACGCAGGCGGGCGATCGCCCGGAGGTGGTCAAGCTCGCCGATCCCTCCAGAGAGGATCAGCTTCCCGGCGCCCACGGCGCGAGCCGCTTTCTCGGACGTCTCCCTGATGGGGCCGTCGAGCATTCCGTCGCGGTCGATGTCGGTGAACACGAACATCCTCACTCCCCCCTCGCCTTCGCTCCATCGTTCGATCGCTTCCTCGGCCGGTACTTCGGTCGCGTGCATCCAGCCGTGGGTCGCCACGTAGCCGGCGCGTGCGTCGATCGACACGACCACGCGATCGGGGCCGTAGACATCGACCGACCTGAAGGGGAGCTTGGGGTTGGAGAAGACGGCGGTGCCCAGGATCACCCGGGTGGCACCCGCGTCCAAGGCTTCGCCGACCGCCTTGGCCGACCGCAGGCCGCCTCCGTACTGCACCGGCACGTCAAGCTCGCCGGCGATCCGCTCCAGGTGGTCGAGATTCACGGGAGCCCCCTCACGGGCGCCGTCGAGGTCGACCACGTGCAGGAACCGGGCACCCGCTCCCACCCAGCCGGCGGCCGCCTCGAGAGGATCCTGGTCGTAGACCTTCTTCTCGTGGAAGTGTCCCTTCGTGAGCCTCACCGCGTTCCCCTCGAGGATGTCGATGGCGGGGTAGAGGTTCATGAAAATGGACACCCCGCGCGGGCGCGCGCACGCGCGCGGGGTGCCCCCATTTCGGAAACACCCCACACCCCCGACCGCCGCGAACCCGACCTCACCGGCGAGCCCGACTCACCAAGCTCACGCGGGGGCCATGGCGGCGCAGAGCCGCGTGAAGTTCTGAAGCAACGCGAGTCCGTGGAAGGAGGACTTCTCCGGGTGGGACTGGGTGCCGTACACGTTCCCCCGGCCGACGATCGCCGGGAACACCTTTCCGTAGTCGGCGGTCGCCAGGACCGTCTCCTCCTCCACCGGCGACGGAGCGTAGCTGTGGACGTGGTAGAGGTAGATCGGGTCCGGGAGGTCTCGCGCGAGGGGGCTCTCGCGGCGCCAGTGCACCTCGCTCCAGCCGATGTGGGGCAGCTTCAAGCCCGGCGCCTGCAGGCGGCTCACCGTGCCCGCCAGCAGCCCCAGCCCCTCATCGCCGCCGTGCTCCTCGGAGCGTTCGAACAGCAGTTGCATGCCCAGACACAGCCCCAGCACCGGCACCCCCGCCTGAGCGCGGTCCACCAGCAGCTCGTCCAACCCACGCTCCCGGATCGCCTTCATGCCGGCCGGAAAGGCTCCCACGCCGGGGAGCACGAGTCCGTCGAGCTCCCCCAGGATCGCCGGATCATCGCTGACCGTCACCTCCGCCCCCACTCGCTCCAGGGCCTTCTCGGCGGACCGCCGGTTGCCCATGCCATAGTCCACGAGTCCGATCCGAACGGTCATGCGCTCGGTCCGATCCGGGCGGTCATGAGCTGAGTCCGATGCGGGCGGTCATGAGCTGAGGGTTCCCTTCGTGCTCGGGACCCCCGTCTCGGTGGGGTCGATGGAGACCGCTTGGCGGAGGGCCCGGGCGAACGCCTTGAAGGATGACTCGATCATGTGGTGGGCGTTCGACCCCGCTTCGATCCGCAGGTGGAGCGTGAGCTTCGCACCGTTGGCGATCGCCCGGAAGAACTCCTCGGTGAGCTCGTGCTCGAACCCTCCCGTGGCGCCCGGCGGGAGATCGGCTTCGAACAGGGTGAAGGGCCGTCCGGAGATGTCCAGGGCACA
This sequence comes from uncultured Solirubrobacterales bacterium, assembly GCA_963785785.1. Taxonomy (GTDB): domain Bacteria; phylum Actinomycetota; class Thermoleophilia; order Solirubrobacterales; family Solirubrobacteraceae; genus Palsa-744. Next base: position 177,200 of record CAWAWI010000001.1, read on the forward strand.
GCTCGCCCGGGCCTCGTCCATCGGGATCGTGGCGGTGCCGTACCGGGTGATCCCCGAGCGGTCTCCCAGAGCCTCGTCGAGGGCCTGCCCGAGGACGATGGCGGTGTCCTCGACGGTGTGGTGAGCACCCGTGTCGAGATCCCCGTTGACCTTCACGTCCAGGTCGAGGTGTCCGTGGCGGGCAACCAGGTCGAGCATGTGATCGAGGAAGCCCACCCCCGTCTCCCGCGCGCCCGCTCCCGACCCGTCGAGGCCCAGGGACAGGCCGATGTCGGTCTCTCCGGTCTTTCGCTCGATCGTGGCGGTGCGACTCATCGGTCGTCATTCTCTCGCATGCGGGCCTCCATCGAGTGGGCGTGCGCCTGAAAGCCCTCCGCGCGAGCGATCGGGGCGCCCGCGGCGGCGAGCTTGCGGGCGGCGTCCCCGCCGAGGGGCCCGATCCGGACCTCGGCCATCCGCCGGCGGAAGTGCTGGGGTGAGAGGGTCGAGGCGAACCTCGCCGAGCCGCCGGTGGGGAGCACGTGGTTGGAGCCCGCCACGTAGTCCCCGAAGGCGGTCCCCGCGGTGGGGCCCACGAACAGACATCCCGCGGACCGAACGGCGCTCGCGAGGGACTCGGGCTCTGAGCCCACCAGCTGCAGGTGCTCGGGGGCCAGGTCGTTCGCCAGATCGATCGCCCCGCGGGAGTCCGTCACCTGGACGAGCACACAGATGGCGTCGCAGACACTCGGGTATTCGACCACCTTCCGCTCGATCTCCCGTTCGAGCCCGTCGAGAGCCTCCACGGACGGCGAGATCGCCACGACGAGACTGCCGTGGCCATGCTCGGCCTGGGCAAGCATGTCCAGAGCGACGAGCTCAATATCACGGGAGCTCACATCCCCCCCGAGAACCACCGTCAGGTCGCTGGGACCCGCGAACCCGTCGATCCCGACGACCGCCGAAAGCTGTCTCTTGGCCTCCTGGACGTACAGGTTCCCGGGGCCCACGATCACGTCCACCCGATCGACCGTCTCGGTGCCGTACGCGAGGGCTCCGATCGCCTGAGGGCCCCCCATCCGGTAGACCCTTTCCACCCCACACAGCCGGCAGGCCCCGAGGATCACCGGGTGGATCTCCCCGTCCCGTCCAGGAGGAGAGGAGACCGAGACGTCGATCACACCCGCGGCGCGAGCGGTCACGACCCCCATCACGACGGTGCTCGGGTAGGGCGCCCGGCCCCCGGGGACGTACACGCCGGCGGCCCGCACGGGGAGCTCCCGCAGGAGGACCCTGTGGCCCTGGGGGAGGTCCACGTGGGTGTCCTCGCCAACCGACGCCTGGGCCACGATCGCCACGTTCGCGATCGCCACCTGAAGGCCCGCCACGAGCTCCAGGTCGAGCCCCTTGAGGGCGTCGTCGAGCTCCTCCTCGCCGACCACCAGCCCTCGGGGGTCGCCACCGGCGGTGTCCAGGCGACGGGTGTGCTCCAGGACGGCCTCGTCCCCCCGGTCTGCCACATCCGCGAGAATCTCCCGGACGGGCGCCTCGACGCTCTCTCCCGTGGGGACCCCCGCGCGCACGCGGGCCGCCGTTCCGAAAGGACCCCCAAGAGCCTCCACCTGGCCGAGGTCCAGCCGCTCGATCCTCATCCCACCCCCATCTCAGGGCCCGCCGTCGGCCCGCCGTCGGCGCCGGGGGAGGTCGGGGAGGTGTCTCCGACCACGCCGGGGGAGGTCGGGGAGGTGTCTCCGATTTTGGTGCCCCCCGCGCGCGCGCGGGCCCCCTCTCGGAGTCGACCCAGCAGCTGGTCGATCGGGGGGGCCTTCAGCTTGTAGGAGACCGGGTTGGCGATCAGCCTGGCGGTGCACTCGACGAGCTCCTCCCGCACGACCAGTCCGTTTTCCCGGAGGGTGGCGCCGGTGGCGGTGAGGTCCACGATCGCGTCCGCGAGACCCGTCAGGGGGGCGAGCTCGACGGAGCCCTTGACCTCGACGATCTCCCCCTGCCTGCCCGTCTCCTCCAGGTGGCGGCCGGCGATGCGGGGATACTTGGTGGCGACGCGCATGACCCCGAGACGGCGTAGGGCCTCCGCGGCCGGGTCCTCGCCGTGAGAGTTCACGCGGTCGGCTGTCGCGAACACCATCGTGCACCGTCCGTAGGTGAGGTCCAGGAGCTCATAGATCTGGCGCCTGCCCCGCTCGCGAGCGCTGTGATCGGACGCCCGCCCACCCCTCTCCAGGAGGACGTCCTTGCCGGTGATCCCGAGGTCCGCGGCGCCCGCCTCGACATACGTGGGTACGTCGGACGGTCGCATGGTGATCACCCCGATGTCCTCGAACAGGAGCTTACGGTCGTTGGTCCGAAGCTCAGTCGTGTCCAACCCCAAGCCTTCCAGGAGGTCCACGGTCTCCTCGAACAGGGCCCCCCGGGGGACGGCGATGGTCAGGTCCTCGAGAGATCCCGGGCTCATCGGGCCAGCGCTCCCGTGCCGCGCTCCTCGCCGGCGAGGGCGATGTGGAGGCGTTCGACGTCCAGGGCGAACCCGACGGCGGGACGGGGTGTGCCGAAGCTCGCGAGGAGGTCGTCGTAGCGGCCACCCCCGCCGATGGGGACGCCGAGGGTGGGGTCGTAGACCTCGAAAACGGCCCCGGTGTAGTAGCCGATGGAGCGGACCAACCCGAGGTCGAAGATCACCCGGTCGGCCACCTTCTCGTCCAGGAGATCGCTCACCTGGCGCATGCCCGCGATCGCGTGTGAGGCCGGCCCGGAGGACACGTCGAGGACCTCCGGTCCCCCCGGCGCTGGGGGAGGGTGAGGAGCAGCTCGGAGTCCTCGGGGGAGAGACCGATGGCGGCCAGGCGGTGGTCGAGCTCGACGAAGTCACGTAGTGCGAGCGCCTCCAGCAGGCCCCCGCGCGCGTGGGGGGCGATCTGAAGGCGATCCATCAACGTCCCGAACAGGGAGGCGTCCCCCAAGCCCACCCTGTAGTCCTTCAACCCGGTCACGTCGAGGGCGTCACAGAGGACCGTGAGGGCCTCCGCGGTGCCGTTCGGGGCGGGCGAGCCGATCAGCTCGATGCCCGCCTGCAGGAGCTCCCGAGGCTGGGTCCACTGGGGACGGATGCCCCGATAGCAGTGGGCGAAGTAGCAGAACCGCAGGGGCTCCCGAGAGCTCGGATAGCGGGTGGCGGTGAGACGGGCGATCGGGACGGTCATGTCCGAGCGGAGCACGAGGGTCTCGCCGGTCTCGTCGAAGACCCTGTGGACGGGCCCCGTGCCGGCCATGTCGGCGTGAGCGAGCACGGACTCGTACTCGAGGGCGGGCGTGTGCACCTCCCCGTAGCCGTGTCTCTCGAACACGTCCCGCAGGGAGTCCGTGATCGCGCGGAGCTCCCGGGTCTCGTCGGGGAGGACGTCCCGGGTGCCGCTCGGGATCGGGTGGATCGTGGGCTTGCCGTTCATGGGCCTGCCATTCAAGCGGACTGTGGCGATCGCCGGCTCGGCGGGCCGCCGGGCCGGCCGGGGAGGCTCACGCCTGGAGAGCCGGCTCAGTGGCGACCCGCTCGATGTTGGCGCCGAGCTCTCGAAGTCGCTCGTCGATGCGCTCGTAACCCCTGTCGATCTGGCGGATGTTCCCGATCTCGCTGCGTCCCTCCGCGGAGAGGGCCGCGAGAAGCATCGCCATGCCGGCGCGGATGTCCGGGGACTCCAATCGCTCCCCCCGCAAACGTCGGGGGCCCGTGACGATCGCGCGATGGGGGTCGCACATGACGATGTCCGCGCCCATCAGAATGAGCTTGTCGGCGAAGATGAGGCGGTTCTCGAACATCCACTCGTGGATCAGGATCGACCCCTGGGCCTGGGTCGCGAGGGCGACGGCGATCGAGGTGAGGTCGGCGGGGAAGGCGGGCCAGGGGCCGTCCTGGATCTTGCTCTTGTACTCCCCCACGTCCGCCTGGACCACCAGCTTCTGGCCGCCCGGCACGAGCACGTCCCGGCCCTGGATCTCGGTGCGCAGGCCGAGCCGTTCGAACACGAGACGGATCATGCGAAGGTCGTCGGGAACGGTGTCCTTGACCCGGAGCTCTCCCCCGGTGACCCCCGCGAGGGCGATGAAGCTGCCGATCTCGATGTGATCGGGGGCCACTTCGTGCTCACACCCGTGCAACCGCTCGGCCCCGTTCACCGTGAGAAGGTTCGAGCCGATCCCCTGGATGTCCGCCCCCATCTTCACGAGCATCCTCGCGAGATCCTGCACGTGGGGCTCACAGGCGGAGTTCCCGATCACGGTGGCCCCAGGCGTGAGGGCGGCCGCCATCAGGGCGTTCTCGGTGGCCATCACCGAGGGCTCGTCCATGAACACGTCCGTCGGACGAAGCCCCCGGGGAGCGTCGATGACGATCTCACGGGCGCATTCGGTGGTCGCTCCCATCGCCCGGAAGGCGTCGAGGTGGGGGTCCAGGCGGCGCCGTCCGATCACATCCCCTCCGGGAGGGGGCATGACCGCGCGGCCGAACCGCGCGAGAAGAGGGCCGGCGAGGAGAAAGGACGCCCGGATGAGCTCCGCGAGCTCGGGGTCGATCTGGACCGCGTGGACGTCCTTGGCGCACACCCTCACCTCGTTGGACCCTCGCCAGGACACGTCCGCGCCGATCGCCTGCAGGATGGCGATCATCGCCTCCACGTCCCTGATCCGGGGGACGTTCCGCACGAGAACCTCCTCGTCGGTGAGGATCGCGGAAGCGAGGATGGGCAGGGCGCCGTTCTTGTTCCCCGCCGGAAACATCGTCCCGGACAGGGGGGCGCCGCCTTCGATGACGAACTTCTCCATAGGCTGGACACGTCCTCGCCGGCCCACGATCGGACCGGTCGAGGGGCGTGTGGAGAGCCTAACAGCCATCCCTGGGGTTCCAGCCATCCCACGGGTTCTTCGCCCGGGATGGCGAGGACCCTGCCTGGAGACGACCACCGCCTCGCCCGCCGCCGTCAAACGCAACTTTCCTTGCAGCTTCGTTCGCGGGTCTTTCGCTCTGGAATGCGGGATCACGGTATGACGTGGGTCATACGTACGTATGTTCGCATGGGTCCATCCGAGAGACTTCCTATCTTACGAACACATGTTCCCTTTGACCAGTTCGACCCCGTCGACCGACACATCTCCACTCATGGACCGCACGTGTCCGCCCATGGGGCGTGCATGGTCGCCCGTGGGTCGCACGTCGCCGCTCGCCGCTCACACGCGCAAGGCGCTCTCTCTGGCCCGCTCGTTCCTGCTGCTCGAGGACGACTACGTCCGCGACTGGGAGGTCGCAAGCGACGAGCCAGGCCGGGGAGAGCGCCAGGGAGGAGCGCGCGGCGGCGGATCTCACCGGGGCGGATCCCCCAGCAGCGGATCCCATCCCCAGCGGAGTCATCCTCATCGGAGGGCGCTCAGGGGCCGCGGACCGGCCGGCGGGAGGCAGCGGCGGGCGGGCCAGGTGGCGGGCGCAGATCATGTCTGCTTGTGTCCGGTGCAGGCGCCCGGGTCTGGCGGCGAGGGCAGGGCTCAGCGGCGTCCGAGTATCACCACGGGCGGCGGCCGCGTCGCGATTGACCTGTAGCGGCCCTGCCATCTGACGCTGGGTAGCGGCCTTGCAACCTGACGCTGGGTAGCGGCCCCGCAACCTGACACTGAAGAAAAGTAAACCGGCGGCGTCCTACTCTCCCAGGCCCTTGCGAGCCAAGTACCATCGGCGCTGAGGGGCTTAACTGCTCTGTTCGGAATGGGAAGAGGTGTTTCCCCCTCGCAAAAGCCACCGGAAAAGGGCGAGAGACCAAGTTCTCCCGGTCCTTCAAAACTGCACAGCGCCACAGCGGGTATCCACTCGCACGACGCGGACGCAAGCGCCCGGCCGGCGAATCAAAAAATCCGTCAAGCCCTCGACCTATTAGTACCGGTCTCCTCCAGACGTTACCGTCCTTCCAGATCCGGCCTATCAACCTGGTGGTCTACCAGGGGTCTTACTCCCTCTAGGGGATGGGAGAGCTCATCTCGAGGTCGGCTTCCCGCTTAGATGCTTTCAGCGGTTATCCGATCCGCACGTAGCTAGCCTGCTATGCCCTTGGCAGGACAACAGATACACCAGAGGTGCGTTCATCCCGGTCCTCTCGTACTAGGGACAACTCCTCTCAACTCTCCAACGCCCACGGCAGATAGGGACCGACAGTTTTGTTACTCACGAGCCCATACGGGTCCGCGGGCCAGGTCATTTCTGCCTGACTCTGCATGTCGCCATGCAGCTCGGACTGTATCTTCAGGGGGCATCACTCCCCTGTTCGGCGTACAGTCTCTGAGGATTCCGGATCGCTACCGACGAGCTCTTTCCACCGCACGCTCCGGAAGCGGCCTCCGCCGTTCATCGACAGAGCCTCTTCGAGAAGCCTGGAGAAACCTCCAGGTGTGCGATGGCTACCGAGCGCCATCGATCTTACGATCGCCGCAAACTTCTCAAAGTCCTCCTGCTTGGAGGACAAGAGAGGCGACCGCTCGAAAAAGGGAATCACGTGACTCAAGAGGTCCTCTCGTCGTCGTACGACATAGACCAAAGCACGATCTTTCCTTCCATTGGACTTGATGTAGCCGCTTCCGCCGAACCGCGTGCGAATCACCTCCAGCACCTGAGCTCTGTCACCATTCTGGCTGACATGAAACTCGGGAACTAGCTGATAACCGCTACGGCTCGTCGGGTTGCGATTGACGGAGACTGCAAAGCAGCCCTCGCCATCTACGTAGCCCGAAATGTAGCCATCCAGCCTTTCCTGCTGATTGTCCGCACCCGACACATTTTCACGGTACCGCCCGAATCGGACGGAACTCGTAGCGCGGGATACTCGGAGTTTCCAGCATATAGCCGAATTTATAGACAGCAACGGTATTTACTGTCTCACGACGTTCTGAACCCAGCTCGCGTACCGCTTTAATGGGCGAACAGCCCAACCCTTGGGAGCGACTCCACCCCCAGGATGCGACGAGCCGACATCGAGGTGCCAAACCGGGCCGTCGATGTGGACTCTTGGGCCCGATAAGCCTGTTATCCCCGGAGTACCTTTTATCCGTTGAGCGACGGCACTTCCACTTGCTACCGCCGGATCACTAAGACCTGCTTTCGCACCTGCTCGACTTGTCAGTCTCGCAGTCAAGCTCCCTTGCTACCTTTGCGCTCTACGCACGATTTCCAACCGTGCTGAGGGAACCTTTGCGCGCCTCCGTTACATTTTGGGAGGCGACCGCCCCAGTCAAACTACCCGCCTGGAACTGTCCAGCGCCCGGATTCACGGAACGCTGTTAGAAATCCAATACACCAAGGGTGGTATCTCAAGGTTGGCTCCACGCCGGCCGCAACCGGCGCTTCAAAGCCTCCCACCTATCCTGAGCGAAATGCACCGAATCCCAATACCAAGTTGTAGTAAAGGTTCACGGGGTCTTTCCGTCTAGCCGCGGGTACTCGGCATCTTCACCGAGACTGCAATTTCACCGAGCCCCTCGTTGAGACAGCGCTGAAGTCGTTACGCCATTCGTGCAGGTCGGAACTTCACGTGATCTCTCGTCATCCGAGAGCGCAGACTATACCTTCACCTCATCCAGCACCCTTAGGATTGCTGCCCTCGAGTAACGTCGCTTGCCGAGGTTCATCTCGTAAGCGATGCCAACTATCTCTCTCAGGCCATCGCGCTGCAGATGATCTCCTTGCTCGATCATCCGGCAGACATGGGAGAAGCCTGCACAGCTTCTCGCCTTGTCTCCCCGCAAGGGGTAACGCTCAAAATGCGGCAGAATCTTACTCGTGAGGTCTCCGATCGAACGCGCCTCGTACTTGAAGGTGCGATCACTCTTGGACTCACGGATCCAGCCACACCGAAAGAACGCTTGCAGACCTTCCAGCAGTCGCTGGTCCCTCTCGTTGAGCGAGAGCGAAAACGACGGCCTGACCTCTAGGCCAAGACGTAGCTTCGCACGGATGGCCAACGAGACGCAAAAGCATCCCTCGCCATCCGCAAGACCTGTGACATACCAGGGATCCAGCGGTACTGCAATTCCATAGGCGCCTTGTCTTTCGATGAGGGCCGGCGTATTGCGCATCACATAGATTTCCGGACTCTCCGGAGCATGACACGCCTCTCCTTTCGGATCAGTCGTTAGGGGGTCACTAGGACTTCCCTCGGGATTGCCCGTTGCCACTATGGCAGGGAGGGTTTCCCCGATATGAGCCGGTTCTCGGCCGTCTCTCGCGAGACGGCGGGGCAAGTGTTTGTGCTTACCCGACAAGGAATTTCGCTACCTTAGGACCGTTCCTACTGTTACTACTTGGACAAGTTTGCCCAAGCGGTCGGCACATTTCTGGCCGACTCTCATGGTCGCCCATGAGAGCGGACTATCTCATCCCGTCCCCGGTCTGGAGGGCGGGCTTGGCGTATAGTCTCTGAGGATTCCCAACGTCTTCGACGCCGTCCGGGACACCGCTTTCGCGGTTGACCGTCCCGGTCCGACTGGACCCTGGGCCTTTCCTGCTGATTGTCCGCACCCGACACGTTGTCACGATACCGCCCACTTCGGACGGAACTCGTAGTGCGGGATACACGGGTGTTCCAGCATATAGCCAAGTTTTACAACTACCTCGGTCAACTGATAGTTACGGCCGCCGTTTACCGGGGCTTAGCTTCGCTGCTTCGGACCGAAGCCCTAACAACTCCACGTAACCTTCCGGCACCGGGCAGGCGTCAGCCCCTATACGTCGTCTTACGACTTAGCAGAGACCTGTGTTTTTGGTAAACAGTCGCTTCAGCCTATTCACTGCGGCCCCCTCGGGCTCCGCTCGCGAAGAGCCTCACCCTACTGGGGCGCCCCTTATCCCGAAGTTACGGGGCAATTTTGCCGAGTTCCTTAACGAGGGTTATCTCGATCACCTTAGTATTCTCTACTTGCCCACCTGTGTCGGTTTTGGTACGGGCACGCGCTTCCTCCCTAGAGGATTTTCTTGGAGGTATGGCGTCAGGGATTCACCGGCTTAGAGCCAGTTAGCATCGCACCTCGGGTTAATGCGGCCCCGCATTTGACAAGGGCCACCCCTACATGCTTACCCCAGGACAACCATCGCCTGGGTTCCCTTAGCCTTCCTCGTCCCCCCATCGGTGATAACGGAAGCGACGTGGTACAGGAATATCAACCTGTTGGCCATCGACTACGCCTTTCGGCCTCGCCTTAGGTCCCGACTAACCCTGAGCAGACGAACTTTACTCAGGAATCCTTGGGCAATCGGTGGAGAGGATTCTCACCTCTCTTTCGTTACTCATGCCGGCATTCTCACTTCCCACGCCTCCACGGCTGGCTTACGCCGCCGCTTTACTGGCATAGGAACGCTCTCCTACCGCGCGATCGACCCGAAGGTCTCACGCACCCGCAGCTTCGGTGACTAGCTTGAGCCCCGTTACATTGTCCGCGCTCGAACACTTGACCAGTGAGCTGTTACGCACTCTTTCAAGGATGGCTGCCTCTAAGCCAACCTCCTGGTTGTCTATGCACTCGAACATCGTTTCCCACTTAGCTAGTACTTAGGGACCTTAGCTGGCGGTCTGGGCTGTTTCCCTTTTGACGCTGAAGTTTATCCCCCAGCAACTGACTCCCGGAGTAGACGTGATGGTCTTCGGAGTTTGCCTGAAGTCGGTAACCTGGTAGGGCCCCTAGTCCAAACAGTGCTCTACGGCCAACACGCAATTTATCCGAGGCTATACCTAAATATATTTCGGAGAGAACCAGATATCACTGAGCTTGATTAGCCTTTCACTCCGACCCACAGGTCATCCGCCCAGTTTTCAACCTAGGTCGGTTCGGCCCTCCACGAGGTCTTACCCCCGCTTCAGCCTGCCCATGGGTAGCTCGCTCAGTTTCGGGTATACCGCCTACGACTATGTCGCCCTGTTAGGACTCGCTTTCGCTACGGCTCCGCTCATCGCTTAACCTTGCCGCAGACGAGTAACTCGCCGGCTCGTTATGCAAAAAGCACGCGGTCACGGCACGAGGCCGCTCCCACCGCTTGTAGGCACGCGGTTTCAGGTACTATTTCACTCCCCTTCCGGGGTACTTTTCACCTTTCCCTCACGGTACTTGTCCGCTATCGGTCACCAAGGAGTACTTAGCCTTGGAGGGTGGTCCCCCCAGGTTCAGTCCGCGTTTCACGGGCGCGGACTTACTCAGGAACGCCTGCGGAAGGTCGTGCAGTTTCGTCTACGGGACGGTTGCCCTCTATGGTGCGTGGTTCCACACGCTTCGACTACTACACGACTTTGTAACTTCCGCCGAGCCAGACACAGCTCGGACCAGGCGCCCTACAACCCCCGACAGGCAACGCGTGTCCGCTTACACCTGCCAGGTTTGGGCTGATCCCCTTTCGCTCGCCACTACTCAGGGAATCTCTGTTGATTTCCTTTCCTCGGGGTACTGAGATGTTTCACTTCCCCCGCTTGTCTTCCGCCGGCCTATGTGTTCAGCCGGGGATAACGCCGCATTACCAGCGCTGGGTTTCCCCATTCGGGAATCCACGGGTCAAAAGGCTATTCAGCGCCTAACCGTGGCTTATCGCAGCCGTTCACGCCCTTCATCGACTCTTGGTGCCAAGGCATCCACCATGTGCCCTTACTATCTTGACGGTGATCAGACCGTTCGGATCCGTCACGCCCCACGAGGAGACGTAGACGGTATCCCGAGCGGCCCGGTGATACCCGTTTTTCAGCCGCCGCTTATCGATGGCGGCTGATGTGGCTTCTGTGCAGTTTTCAAGGACCGGGGAGAAACTTATACGCCGCCCTTTCCAAGCTGTTGCGACCGCGATCTCTCGAACGCGACTGCCCTTGGCGCGGACAACGCCGGTCTCTCAAAACTCAACAGCATGCCGGCGGTTTGGATGTCGCTTCTCCGACGATCCTCCGAGTAGGACGGAGGTCGGCGGGCGATTCGACGCGCCGGTCAGGTTCGGTCGACATGCTAGGCCCGACCGCTCGTATACCGTCTGGTCATTCGCGCTCACGAGGAGCCCGACGCCATGCGGTCGCTTCGGTCGGGGCACCGTAGTGCTCCCTAGAAAGGAGGTGATCCAGCCGCAGCTTCCGCTACGGCTACCTTGTTCACGTGGTTCCCCATGTCGCCATGAGGCGTGGACTATATCTTCATCCTCGTTGCCCGACGCCGAATCTGGCTTCGAGCAGACTGCGCTTCCTCGGGTGCCACGAGCCAACCCGCGTCGAGAAGGCGCGCTGGCCGACGGCCGCAACATAGAACCGCCAGAGATCTGGATCTCTGAGCCGGCTCGGGTTGTGCAGTCGTCCACAACGTATGCCCTCCAACTCGAGGATGTCTCGCAACTGGTCAAGATCGGCATGGTCCTTCTGCACGAATTGAACGTAGAACCTCGCTGACGGGTCATGTGGCGTCCCGCCCTCGGAATCGAAGTAACCCCTTGCATACGCAAGACGTTCTTCACTCGTCGAGAAGATTGGTCGTTCCGTCAGAACTGAGGCGGAAGTCTCCAAGATCCACAGACGTCTGGATCTTCCCTCTCGATAGGTCCACGATCTTCGTCCCAATCCTGTGATCAGGAGTCGGAGAACCTCCAGCCATCTCACATCGGCTTGCCCAAATCGGACCGTCCTATGTGTACGGCTGATGGTCGCATCGTGCGCTGCACCATGCAGATATGCCCGAGCACCAGAAGCACTGGTCTCGAGGAGCTCGGCGTGTAGTCTCTGAGGGGTCAACAAAGCCGCCTGGCTGGGCGATTCTGCGACTTCCCTGCTGATTGTCCGCACTCCTGAATTATCACTGCCGCTCCGGATGGAACGGCGAGTACCAGGAGATACTCGGAGTTTCCAGCATACAGCCGAGTTTTTCACGTGCCGTTACCGGCACGGGTCGCAACTTGCTTACGACTTCACCCCAGTCACGAGCCCCACCTTCGACGGCTCCCTCCCTTGCGGGTTAGGCCACCGGCTTCGGGTGTTGCTCACTCCCGTGGTGTGACGGGCGGTGTGTACAAGGCCCGGGAACGTATTCACCGCGGCAATGCTGATCCGCGATTACTAGCAACTCCGCCTTCATGCAGGCGAATTTCAGCCTGCAATCCGAACCGAGACGCACTTTAAGGGATTCGCTCCACCTCGCGGTATCGCAGCCCTCTGTATGCGCCAATGTAGCACGTGTGTAGCCCTGGACATAAGGGGCATGAGGACTTGACGTCATCCCCACCTTCCTCCGGTTTGTCACCGGCAGTCTCACATGAGTCCCCAACTAAATGCTGGCAACATGCGACGAGGGTTGCGCTCGTTGCGGGACTTAACCCAACATCTCACGACACGAGCTGACGACAGCCATGCACCACCTGTGAAAGTGCCCCGAAGGGAAGGTATGTTTCCATACCGGTCACTCACATGTCAAGCCCAGGTAAGGTTCTTCGCGTTGCGTCGAATTAAACCACATGCTCCGCTGCTTGTGCGGGCCCCCGTCAATTCCTTTGAGTTTTAGCCTTGCGGCCGTACTCCCCAGGCGGGCAACTTAATGCGTTAGCTTCGGCACAGGGGGAGTCGACACCCCCCACACCTAGTTGCCATCGTTTACAGCGTGGACTACCAGGGTATCTAATCCTGTTTGCTCCCCACGCTTTCGCGTCTCAGCGTCAGTCACGTCCCAGCGAGCTGCCTTCGCCATTGGTGTTCCTCCTGATATCTGCGCATTTCACCGCTACACCAGGAATTCCACTCGCCCCTTCCGGACTCTAGCCCGACAGTATCCACCGGCATTCCAGGGTTGAGCCCTGGACTTTCACAGCGGACTAATCGGGCCGCCTACACGCTCTTTACGCCCAATGATTCCGGACAACGCTTGCACCCTACGTATTACCGCGGCTGCTGGCACGTAGTTAGCCGGTGCTTCTTGTGAAGGTACCGTCACTCCGGCCGACTATTTATCGGCGAAGCTTCGTCCCAACTGAAAGGGGTTTACAACCCGAAAGCCTTCTTCCCCCACGCGGCGTTGCTGCGTCACGCTTTCGCGCATTGCGCAAGATTCCCCACTGCTGCCTCCCGTAGGAGTCTGGGCCGTGTCTCAGTCCCAGTGTGGCTGATCGTCCTCTCAGACCAGCTACCCATCGAAGCCTTGGTGAGCCGTTACCTCACCAACAAGCTAATGGGCCGCGGGCCCATCCCGATGCGGAGGCCGAAGCTTCCTTTCCCCTTGCGGGCACATCCGGTATTAGCCCGAGTTTCCTCGGGTTGTCCCGGTCATCGGGGCAGGTAACCCACGTGTTACTCACCCGTTCGCGGCTCTGCCCCAGGGCAAGCCCTGGTTCGTCGCTCCACTTGCATGTGTTAAGCACGCCGCCAGCGTTCGTCCTGAGCCAGGATCAAACTCTCCGTGAAGAACTTCACGAAAAGCTGTCATGGAGTTGCCCTCGCCATTGACGTGACCGTTGGTCGCGGATGGCCAGAGCGGCCGGGGACCTATACACGTGGTCCCCGAACCATGACGGGGTGCTTCTACCTACTTGACTCTTTGTCCGCCCCCGGCGCCGATCGAAGATCGCCGTGCGCTCAATGCGCTCCCGGTGGCGGGTCGAACCTGGACGCACACCACGATCGAGGGTCGATCGTCGGTGCGCATGCTGTTGAGTTTTCAAAGACCGCCAAGCCTCTCCGCAAGATCAACCTTTCAGAGGAGACCGATCCGACCCCACGCCCAGAGGCGCTCTGAGGGCCGACCGAGGAGTATAGCGCTCGACCGACGCCCCCCGTGGGCACGCTAGAACCTGCCGCCCACAGAGCGGCCGGACACCGCAGACCCGCATGATAGGCCCCCCGTCCGGCGGAACCCTCCGACCGAGGACGGAGGGCCACCCCCCCGCGCGCGCGGGCCCCCTCCCGAGAGCACCCAACCCTCGAGGGCTCCCAACCCTCAGGCCACGGCCGGTCGAGATGGCTCCGGAGCCCACGGTACGCCCGAGGTCAGCCCGCCCGGGACCTCTCAGCCCGCCCGCAGGCGCACGAACCGGCGCTTGCCCACCCTGAGGACCTGGCCGTCGAGGAGGTCGGCTGGGACGTCGTGCTCGCCGACCTCCAGCTGGGAGTCACCCAGGGAGACCGCTTCCTGGTCGATCAGCCGCCGGCCCTCCGAGCGGGAGGTGTCGAACGCGTCCGCGATCACGGCCGGCAGGTGGACCTGCCCGCGGGTGTTCGTTTGGAAGACGAGCTCGGGGATCTCCTCGGGCTGTTGGCCCTCGACGAACACCCGGTCGAACTCCTCCTCGGCCCGGTGAGCCTCCTCCGGGGAGTGAAGCCAGGCGACGATCTCCCGACGCGAGCATCCGCTTGGCGTCTCTCGGGGAGAGCTCTTCGGGGAGGTCCCGCCGAAGGAGGAGCTCGTAGTACTCGCCCATCGTCTCGTCGGGGATGCTCATGGTCTTCCCGTACATCTCCCCCGGCGGGTCGGTGATCCCGATCTGGTTGCCGAGGGACTTGGACATCTTTCGCTTGCCGTCCGTCCCGGAGAGGATGGGCATCGTCAGGATCGACTGCTCGACCTGGCCGTAGGCCCGCTGGACGTCCCGCCCGAGGAGGAGGTTGAACTTCTGGTCGGTCCCCCCCACCTCGACGTCCGCCCGTACGGCAACCGAGTCATAGGCCTGCAGGAGGGGATAGAGGAGCTCGAGCATCGAGATCGGCTGAGACTCGGACCAGCGTTTGGAGAAGTCCTCCCGCTCGAGCACCTGGGCGACCGTGGTGGTCCGGGCGAGGGCCAGAAGCTCCCCCATCCCCATGTCCAGCCATTCGCTGTTGTGACGCACCTCCAGGAGGTCGGCGTCGGTGTCGAGGATCCTCGACGCCTGCTCCTGAAAGGTCTTCCCGTTGGCCTCGATCTCCTCCTCGGAGAGGATCGGCCGCAGGGTCGACCGCCCCGACGGGTCCCCCACCCGGGCGGTGAGGTCCCCGACGATCAGGATCACCCGGTGGCCCTCCTGTTGGAACTCCCGCAGCTTGCCGAGCGCCACCGCGTGCCCGAGGTGGATGTCCGGGGCGGTCGGGTCGATCCCGAACTTCACCCGCATCCGCCTTCCCTGCTCGCGCGCTTGCGAGAGGCGCTCCTCCAGGCCTCCCTCGGGCAGGCACTCCACGGCCGCCCGTCGAAGCCTCGCCGCCCGATCGACGATGTCAGGTGGCTCGGCCATCGGGGGCCAATGGTAGACTCTCGCCCCCCGTGGAGCCAGTCGCATCGCCCGCCCGCGGCCGGCCACGCATGAAGAGGCTCCGGTTCCTCGCGATCCTCTTCGCCGTGTTGCTGCTCGGCCTCGTCTCCTTCGCCTTCGGCATGTTCGTGGCCGTGGCTTCGGATCTGCCGTCGTTGACCCGGGAATTCGCCCAGCTGAAGAACGCCAAGAGCTCGGTCCTGCTCGACGATCTCGGCCACCCGATCGGGGTGGTCAGCCAGCAGAACCGCGTGATCGTGACCCCCCCTCAGATCCCCAAGCTCGTCAAGGAGGCGGTGATCTCGATCGAGGACAAGCGCTTTCAGAGCAACAGCGGCGTGGATCTGCGGGGAATCGCGCGGGCGTTCATCCAGGACATCCTCCACCAGGGGTCCGTCCAGGGGGCGTCCACGATCGAGGAGCAGTTCATCAAGAACGCGCTGGAGGCCCAGTCCCACCGGACGATCTTCGAGAAGATGCGCGAGGCCGCCCTCGCCTACCAGCTCTCCCACAAGTGGTCGAAGGAAAAGATCATCACGGCCTACCTGAACACGATCTACTTCGGGAACGGCGCCTACGGGATCGAGTCCGCCGCCCAGACCTACTTCGGACACGAAGTCAACCATCTCGGCTGCGGCACCCCCAATCATCAGCTGTGCGTGGAACAGCTCCAGCCCTGGGAGGCGGCGCTGCTGGCAGGGGTCATCCAGGACCCCACCGCCTATGACCCCGTCTACCACCCTCAGGCCGCCCGCCTTCGCCGGGACGTGGTCCTCGAACAGATGTACCAGCAGGGCTACGTGACCAAGCCCATCTACGAGGAAAGCCTCCGCCAGGCCCTCCCCGCGGCGATGAACGTCCAGACCCCCACCGAGGAACCCGTGGAAGGCGTGGACGTGGGCTACTTCACGAGCTGGGTCCAGCAGCAGCTGATCGAACGCTACGGCGCCCGCCGGGCGTTCGACGGAGGCCTCCGGATCGAGACCACCCTCGACCTCGGCCTGCAACGGGCCGCCGAACAGGCGGTAAACGGCTATCTGGCCTACTCCGGCGATCCCACCGCCTCGCTCGTGGCGATCGAAAACTCGACCGGGGAGGTCCGGGCGATGGTGGGCGGGCGAAGCTACAGCGAAAGCCCCTTCAACATCGCCACCGAGGGGGAGCGCCAGCCGGGATCCTCGTTCAAGGCATTCGACCTGGCGGCCGCCCTGGAGGACGGCATCTCCCCGGGCTCCGTGTGGAGCTCCAGACAGAAGGAATTCATCGTCCCCCACACCGGCGGCAAGGAACGGTTCATCGTCCACAACGACGAAGGCGCCTACTCGGGCTCGAACACCCTCACCGGCGCCACCGCCTACTCGGACAACTCGATCTTCGCGGAAGTGGGCCTGCAGGTGGGCACCCAGAAGATCGCCCGGATCGCCCACCGGATGGGCATCACCACGCCCATCTCCACGAACCCCGCAATGACCATCGGAGGGTTGAAGGTGGGCGTGACACCCCTGGACATGGCACACGCCTATGAGACCCTCGCCCACGACGGACGTCGCGTGAGCGGCACCCTCGCCGAAGCGGGCCAGCCGGTGGGCATCCAGGAAGTGGACGCCTCCGGAGGGGCCCTCCCGGACGGCTCCCACAGGGACGTCAACCGAGTGCAGAGCAGCTTCGTGCTCCCCCCTGACATCGCCTCCACGGAGACCTCGATGCTGGAAACGGTCCTCCAGTACGGCACCGCCCGAACGGCCGCCATCGGCCAGTTCGCCGCCGGCAAGACGGGCACCACCTCAAACTACGGCGACGCCTGGTTCGTCGGGTGGGACTCCAAGTACACCGTCGCCGTGTGGGTGGGCTACCCGAACCGATTGATCCCGATGACCACCCAGTTCAACGGGGGACCCGTCCTCGGGGGCACCTACCCGGCGTTGATCTGGCACGACTTCATGATCTCGGCTCTCCAGATCGACAAGACCCGCGCCGAAGAAGCCGCCGCCCGAGCGGCCGCCCAGGCCGCCGGGAAGGGTCACAAGAAGTCCACGTCCACCACCGAAGAAGCCCTCACTCCCTCCTCCTCCTCACCGTCGTCCGGCGCCCCCTCGGGAGCCGGTCGCGAAGAAGGGTCCTCAGAACGCCATCCCGGCGCCCACACAGGAGCCCCTGAACACGCCACCGGCGCTCCCGAACACGCCGGCGTTCCGGCCAATCCAACGCCCGCCAACCCAACGCCGTCGAGCCCCGCTCCCGTCTCGCCGCCGACCCCCGCGAGCCCCACCCCGCCCGCGGGCACCCCCGCCCCCAGGGCCTCCGGCCCCAGTCCCGAAGGGACCGGCGGGGTGAGCCCGACCGAATAGCGACCGGCGGGCGAAGCCCGACCGAACAGCGGTCGGGTGAGACCGATCACAACCCGGGTGGGTACCGGAACCTGCGCATCTGCTCCCCGGGAACGCTCCTCTCAGCTTGATCCTCCTCGCCACCGACATTCCGGTCCCCGTCTGGAGAGCCAGATTGCGGACCGTCAAGCTGGTCAGGCTCGTCCGCCCGAAGCCCGCCGGCTTCCGACTCGCCCACGCGGGGAAATCGGCTGCGCCGGCCACACCCGTGATTTCTTCGTCGCTGAAATCGTCGATGACTTCCTGAAGCCATGTGGCGAACGACCCCCGAGCAGCGATACGTTTGCGAAGGTATTCCTGTTCGCGAGCATAATCCCGTCAGCGAGCCTTACAAGCTCTGTTTCCATCTGACTAGGCCTCTTCTCCAAGCGCCATCAGGTGCGGAGGCCGATGGGCGGCGGAGGCGGCTCGGCGACGCGACTCGGCGGAGGCAACGGCTTGGCACCCTGCACCCCATGTACATCCCGGAACAGACAAAGGACCTTCCCGCCCGGACGGGCGGCGCTCGTCGCTAGCAGGCCCGCCCAGCCCTCTCTCGAGAGCAGCTCCCCGACGTGCTGGTAGGCGTCCCAATGACGACGCCCCGGAACGGGAGGGTCCAGTCCGACTATGGCGAGGTTCTCGGGAATAGAGAGGTCGGCGACCTCTGCGTCGACCTCCCAAGTCCATATCTCACGCGGCATCTGTGCAAGGGGTGGGATCATCCGCTCGGCCAAATGCCGATACCACTCTGCCCACGCGGTCTCCAGGCTGTCGGCAAGGTAGAGAGCATCGATCACCTCGCCGCGCTGCCAGCGGTTATCCGGTGGCGGCTCGCGCTTAGGCAGCGGTGAAGACCCTGGGTAGGTGTGCTTGATCCAGCGGCCCCTGACGGTGGTCGCTGTGACGCTGAGCGCCACCTCAGCTGGCGCCCGGGTCCTCGATGCCAGAGATGAGTCGGGCGACCGTCCTGTAATCACCCGAGGCAATCCGGTCGATCGGCTTGTCGTCGTCGAGCGCCGGCACAGGCTTGTTCAGCCACACCGGGATGTACGTGGGACGGATCAGCCGGGCAAGGCGTTCGACGAGCGATGAGAGCTCGGCGAGTCGTTCCGCACGGACGCCTGTGGGCGCGCTGCGGCGTGCGAGCCATTCGCGCACGGTGCTCGGCGCTGCTCCGGTCGCCCGTGCGATGTCACGGTCGGAAAGATGGCCGGTGTCGTGGATATGGATGGCCTCTTCGGCATATGCGGGTGTCATCCCCCGGTAGTCTAGCGTTCCGGCGCGATTTCGGCAAGATATCCCAGTTTTTGTGGGTGCGCTCGGGCCCTCGACCCGCGCTCAGTCCGCCACGGCGAGACCCCGGCGCCGGGCCGCGTGCGCGCGCGGCCGGGGGCGGGAGACGTGGGGATTGCCCGCCACGCAGAACCGCCAGGGAAGCTCGACGGCCTTGGTGATGCCTACCCGAGCGCCCACCACGACCGCCACCCCCCGCCAGTCCTCGGAGGGCGCAGCGATCGTGACCGGCCCGCCCGAGAGGTCGGTGTCGTTCTCGGACAATCCGATCCCGAGCGCCTGGGTGAGCTTGCCGGGCCCCGAGCAGAGATCACTCTCACGGGGCACCCGCTCCCCGATCGGCCCCCGGCGTGCGCGCATCCCCTCGACCCCCCGGAGGGGCTCCAGGGCGCGGATCAGCACCGCCGCCCCCACCCCCTCGACCTCGCAGACGGCGTTCAGGAGGGCGTGCACGCCATAGGAGCGGTACACGTAGGCCCGGCCCGGCTCCCCGAACAGGGTCTCCGTGCGGGGGGTCAGCCCGGCGAAGGCGTGACAGGCGGGCTCGCTCTCGTGGTAGGCCTCGGTCTCCACGATCACACCGGCCGTCCCCCGATGCTCGACCGTGCACCCGATCAGATCCCGGGCGACCTCCAGGACCGGCCGGTCGTAGAAGGCGGGCGTGAGCGTCCGGCTCATAGGCTCTCCACTGTACGCGCGGAGCTTGCGAGGCGCGGGGGTGACTCAGCGCGGTCGCTTGCTGCGGCAGGAAACGAGCCGTGAGCGATCGGCATGGATCGTGAGCAGCGAGGAGGGCAGAAGCGCAAACCCGGTGTCGATGACCATGCCGAAGCGCCCCGTCAACTGGGGCAAGTAGACCTTGGCGCAGTCCGGTAGCACGGTCCCGTCGCGTCCCTCCTCCTCCACGCTGCGCAGGTGCTCGAACGGAATCCCGTCCTGCCCGTAGGCCCGCCGGGCAGCTTCGGCGGCTTTGCGTCCCGCCTTCGTGGACGGCCAGCTCCTCGGGAGTCAGCTCTGAGAGGGGATTGCCGGCGTCCACGGTGGTGCGCACGAGGCCCGCGACGATCCCGTGGGCCTCCCGAAAGGGCACCCCCAGGCGCACGAGCAGGTCGGCGACGTCGGTCGCGGCGAACCGGCAACGGCTCGTCGAGTTATCTCCCCGCAAGGGTGTGCGCGGAGTCCCGTCGCTCCCGTCCTTGTTATGAACGATGCATCGTGGCCGCGTTGCAGTCCACGCTGCGTGACCCAGGCATCGGTGGTTACTGGCGGTATCCTGTAAGTCTTATGGAGACCCGTGCACATATGGCCGCGGATGCCATCGGATCGGTGCGGGCCGAGGGCTTGGACCCCGGCGCCACCGTGATTGAGATCCTCGACCGCTGGAGCGAGGGCACGATCGCGACAGAGCAGCTTGGGGAAGCCGCACAACGGCTCGCATCCGGCGAGTCGGTGGCTCACCTGCTCGCTGAGCCGCTGCGCGCGGCGACACACCGCTGATCGCGGCGGGACCTCCCGGCGCGGTGACTGATCCTTACGTATACCCCGGGACCAGCGTGCTGCGCAACATGGCAGGACTGCAAGATGCCGACGTGCTCGCTAACCATGAGGCGCAGGCAAGCACGCTACGACTTGCGCAACTCGCAGCGCTCAGGCTCGAGGGGGTTTACGATGTTGCCCACCTTCGGGAGTTCCATCGCTTCATCTTCCAGGACATCTACTCCTGGGCGGGCGAGCTGCGCAGCGTGCCACTCGCCAAGCCCGGCAGCATGTTTGCGCTGCCCGAGCACATCGAGGAGTACACGACCGCGGTGCTGCGCCAGCTCAACGATGAACGGTATCTCACCGATCTGCGGCGAGACGAGTTCGCTGAGCGAATCACCCACTACTACTCGGAGATCAACGCGGTGCACCCTTTCCGGGAGGGCAACGGGCGCGCACAGCGCGCCTTCCTGCGCCAGCTCGCTCTGGACGCGGGCCACACGCTCGCCTGGGAGCATCTGGATTCCGAGGCGCTGATCCATGCGTCGCAGCGCAGTCTCCAGGGCGACAACCTCCCGATGCGAGATCTGGTCGAGAAGGTGCTCGATCTACCTGGCCGCTGAATGATCGAGCGCCGCCCGGGCCAGGTCCAGCTGCTCGCGGACGCGATCCAGGGAGGTGGCGCCCTCCGAGGCCTTGGACTCAAGCCAGGCGCCCTGGGCGAGCACCTCATAGAACTCGCCTTCGTGGACGGCCAGGACCTCGCTGTGGCGGCCAGCTCCTCAGGAGTCAGCTCTGAGGGGCTTGCCGGCGTCCACGGCGGTGCGCACCAGGCCCGCGACGATCCCGTGGGCCTGTCGGAAGGGCACTCCCAGCCGCACGAGCAGCAGGTCGGCGACGTCGGTCGCGACGAACCGGCAGACGGTTCGCCGAGTTATCTGCCGGCAAGGGTGTGCGCGGAGTCCCCGCTGCTCCACGCACATCCCATTGCTCGATGAGCGGCGATCCGAGAGCCGCCCAGGGGACGGCTCGGGGCTCGGCCGCTCCCTTCACGGGCGACTGGCCGCTCTGACCACAGCGCCCGCCAGGATCAGACGATCTCCACTTCTTCTTCGAAGGTGAGCGTGTCGGTGCTTTCCAGACCGGATGGTTCGAATGCGAATTTTTTTGCGCCCGTGCCTTCGGTTTCGGTGATGTCTTTGATTTCCACGCCTCCTAAGAAGTACACCGACGGTTCCTGCGCGCCTTTTTTCTGTTTGCAGGTGAGCGTGGCCGTCGTCCCCAGTTTGTTGAACGGCGTGATGGGACAGAGGGTCGATCCCTTCACTTTCAACGTCTCGGATGCCAGCCCTGTGCATTCGATCGTCAGGGTTTCCGGCAGTTCGAGATCCTCGCCGGGGTCTTCCGTTTCGTTTTTGTTCAGCCACACCAGATGGCTGATGACTTTGAGTACGATTTCTCCCGATGCAGCGCCTTTGGTTTTGCATTTGAGCAGGCCGCCGGCCGCAGAGCAGCCGGTGAAGCTGATCGTCGCTTCATCTAACGTCGAACTGGTGATTTTGCCTTTGTCCGTATCGGCTTTGCATTTCACGCTTTCGCCGCTTTGTGTTTCGAACTTGCTCGCTCCGCTCGTGCTGGTGAAGCCTGTTTTGACGGGGGTTTTACCTTCTTTGTTGACGATTTCGGGCATCGTCCCCGCCGAAGCGGTCGCCGATGCCACTGCGCTCATTGCGAACACGGCCACGAGAGCCAATATCAGTGTCTTGATACGTAAGTTCCTCATCCGACACTCCCTTCAATCGTATTGTCAGCCGACTCCAGAGCGTTTGTCCCTCGGTCCAGAGAGCTCAGGAGCCTGCTGGTCACTCAGAAACATCCAGGTCCCATTCGTATGACCGCGAGCCAATCGAACAGGCCGGCCTTGCAGAACGGGTCTCCGGACCGCAGCACGACCATAACCCATGTCGCGAAAAAGAAAAGTCGTGTCTCTAACCCACCCACCGCGACACGAGCTGGTCTATCGCGAAGTGAGTTTGGTGAATTTGTCTCTGTCCGCTCAGAAATGTCTCTGACATCGAGGAAATCCGGCGCCCGTGAGGCCGCGGTCATATGTTTGCGGGGTGTCAGGAGCTTGGGTGGCCGGTTGTTGACTACCGTCGTCGCCTGGTGCGATCACGCGATCCCGCCTCCAGCGCGGGCCCGCGCCAAGTCCAGCTGCTCGCGGACGCGATCCAGGGAGGTGGCGCGCTCCAAGACCTTGGACTCCAGCCAGGCGCCCTGGGCGAGCACCTCATAGAACTCGCCTTCGTGAGCGGCCAGGATCTTGCTGTGGGCGGCAAGCTCCTCGGGGGTGAGCTCTGAGAGGGGCTTGCCGGCGTCCACCGCGGTGCGCACCAGGCCCGCGACGATCCCGTGAGCCTCCCGAAAGGGCACCCCCAGCCGCGCGAGCAGGTCGACGACGTCGGTCCCAGACGGAGAAGGCCGAGCCGATCTTCGACGTGCAGCCCGCCACGGCGGCTGGAGGCTTATACCGGTGGAGCAGCAGGCGGCAGTCCGGCCGGCGCTATCAGCTGCTGCCGGCGTCATCCGCGCTTTCGGCTGCGGCGGCGCGCACCGCACCGGGAGGAACGCGGTCAAAGCTCGGCTCCTCGAGCGTGAGCCGGATGGCGGTCGCGGCGGTAGCGATCGTGCGCCTGACGTCGGGCAGGTCTTCGTAGGTGCTGGCGAGCACCGCGAGCGCGGCGGGCTCGAATACCTGATCGAGGGGGATGTCGAGATCTGCGACTTCGAGTCGGTGGGTGAGGATGCGCGCAAGGTCAGCCTGGGGACGGTCGAGCTGAGGGACACGAATGCGCTCAAGTCTCGGGGCGATCTCGCGGTAGGCGGGGAGGTCGAGGTAGGTGGTATGCACGGCGAGGATGAAGCCACAGTCGATCTCGCTGGCGAGCATGCGCACGTTGCGGGCGAAGAACGCATCGGCGAGCTGGGCGGGCTGCTGATCATGCGGTCGGGCGATCCAGGTGTCGGTGTCGTCAAGCACGAGCATGGGGTCGGTGTCACGGGCTCGAAACAGCTCGACCAGGCGCTGGAGTCCCTCGACTACCTCTCCGGCGCCGATTTGCTCTTCGAACTCGTCGCCTGAGCGCGTCAGCTCACGCGCAAGCTCCCCTTTGAGCACCCAGGCGTTCAGGCCGAAGCTGTGCGAGCGGCGTTGTCCGCCACTGCTGCGGCGGATCGTGTCGGCCGCCCGATTCCGCAGGTTGCCTGTCTCGCTGTCGCCGAGACGGGCTGTGGCGATCACCCGACGAATGAGATGGCGAGCGAATCCGGCAGTCGTCTTGACGGTGTCGTCGTCGGCGAGCGCGATTGGGATTCGCAGGACAGCGACGTTCTCCGGTGTGTTGTGGGCGAGCACCCAGGCGAGTGCGCTTGACTTCCCCGAGCCGCTCGGCCCGATCAGCGCGACACGCCCGCGGTGAGCGAGCCAGTGCGCGAGCTCGCCCTCCACCGTATTGCCGCCACACAGCTCGTCGAAGCGCACGTGGTAGGGCGCGAGCTGGTCGTAGCGCAGCGTGTGCGGCAGCGCGTTCGTGGCTCGTAGCGATTCGAGTTGCGCGCGTGTCACACGACCTCCACTCGCCGGTAGACCTTGCGCGGGCGCCCGCTCGGCCCCGGCAGGCGCTCGGCGCGGACAAGCTGCTCGCGCTCCAGGGCCGCAAGAGCCTGCTGCGCTCGCTGACGGCTGATGCCAAAGCGCCCCGTCCAGTCGGGGTCTGAGGCGCTCGCGGCGGTGCCATCCTCGATCTCTGCCAGCATCATCTCCTCCAGCCGGCCAAGTCCGCCTGCGCGTCTTTGACGCTCGGCTCTTTGTGCGGTGAGCGTATGCGCGTTGCCGGCGGTCGCCGCGTCGCGCAGAGTCGCTAGCAGCGCTCGGGGGTTGCCACTCTCGACACTGACATCCAGCAGTTCTCTGTTGTCTTGGCGGTCCATGCGCCGGCGGATCAGATCGCGCTGCTGTGCGTCAGTCAGCGGTGCAAGTTCGACGGTCCGCTCGAAGAAGGCATCCGCCGGTGGTGTGAGGTATTGCTGGCGGCGCGCTCGGTCTCCCGCCACGACCCAGACAAGCCCGGTCTGCCACAGCTCGTCGCGCAGTCTTCCGAACAGCCGGTGGGCGATCTCCGGGTCGGGGCCGTCGAGCAACACGCACGCCTTGCACTTCTTCCCCTCGACGGCCAGCTCCCGGACAACGCGCAACGCTTCCTCGTTGCGTGCCTCGACCAGGGTCGGCGTGAACGGCATTGTGGCCATGCGCAGGCTCTCGCCAATCGGAGTACGCGGCCCCGCCAGCCGATCACGGACAGCGAGCAGGATCATCGCCGCGTCGCTCAACCTGTGTCCGTCGAGGTAGACGGCGCTGACGCCCGCCTCGTCCCGGAGCCGCCCCTCGAGCTCGCGCAGCAACGTGGTCTTGCCCATCCCGCGCTCGGCCAAGACGAGCGAGTTCATCCCTGCCTGCACGTGCCCGAGCACGATGTCAGCCTCCGGGCGCTCGACGAGGTAGCGCCGGTCGGCGGCGGTGGCCAGGAGGGGGCGTCCACTCAAAATCATCGCTAGCGATAATAGCAGCTACTTTTGCTACCCACGGGACCTCAGCCAGACGATCCCGCCTCCAGCGCGGCCCGCGCCAAGTCCAGCTGCTCGCGGACGCGATCCAGGGAGGTGCCGCCCTCCGAGACCTTGGACTCAAGCCAGGCGCCCTGGGCGAGCACCTCATAGAACTCGCCTTCGTGGGCGGCCAGGATCTCGCTGTGGGCGGCAAGCTCCTCGGGGGTGAGCTCCGAGAGGGGCTTGCCGGCGTCCACCGCGGTGCGCACCAGGCCCGCGACGATCCCGTGAGCCTCCCGAAAGGGCACCCCCAGCCGCACGAGCAGGTCGGCGACGTCGGTCGCGGCGACCATCTCATCGGCGGCGGCGTCGCGCATGCGCTGGCGATGAAAGCGCACCCCGGTGAGCATCCCGGTGGCGGCGGAGAGGATCGCCTCCAGGGTGTCCACCGCGTCGAACAGGTGCTCCTTGTCCTCCTGGAGGTCCTTGTTGTAGGTCAGCGGCAGGGCGTGCAAGACCCCGTGGAAGGCGCTCAGATGGGCGACGATCCGGGGGGCCTTCGCGCGCAGCAGCTCCGCCGCGTCGGGGTTCTTCTTCTGGGGCATGATCGAGGAGCCCGAGCTCCACGAGTCGGGCAGCTCGCAGAAGCCGAACTCCGTGCTCGACCACAGCACCAGCTCTGCGCCCAGCCGGGAGAGGTGGGTGGCGCAGGTGGCGGCCGCGTTCAGGTAGTCCAGCACGAAGTCCCGTCCGGAGACCCCATCGATCGAGTTCGGGGACACCTCGGAGAACCCGAGCTCCCGGGCGAGCATCCGCCGGTCGGTGTCGAAGTTGACCCCCGCCAGGGCCCCCGAGCCGAGCGCCAGCCGTCCGGACTCGCGCTCCGCGAGCGCAAACCGGGAGCGGTCGCGGTCGAGCATCCAGAAGTACGCGAGCAGGTGATGGCCGAGGTACACGGGCTGGGCGCGCTGCAGGTGGGTGTAGCCGGGCATCGCCCAGTCCAGGTGCTCCTGGGCGCGGGCGAGCACGACGGCCATCAGCCCGGAGATCGCCTCCTGCGCGCCGGCCGCGCGCTCGCGGGTGTACATCGCCATGTCGGTGGCCACCTGGTCGTTACGCGAGCGCGCGGTGTGCAAACGCCCGCCGGCCGGACCGGCGATCTCGCTCAACCGGCGCTCGATCGCCATGTGGATGTCCTCGTCGCTGTCCCGGAAGGGGAACCGGTCCTCGGCCAGCTCGCGCTCCACCTCATCCAGGCCCGCCAGCAGCGCGTCGCGATCCTGCGTGGAGATGATCGCGCTCTCGGCGAGCATCTTCACGTGCGCCCGCGACTGGGCGACGTCCTGGGGCCACAGCCGCCGGTCGACGCCGATCGAAGCGTTCAAACGCTGGAAGTCCGGATGCGGGGGCTCGCGCAGGCGGGACACGAACGCGAAGTCTATTCGCCCGCCTAGCGTCTGCCCCGCGAGCGCCTGACCGCGACAGTCTCCTCGGCAGCCGCGCGCTCGGCGCTCAGGTGCGTCCGGTTCGACAGTCCAATACGGTCATTATTAACGTCGGCGCCCCGAGCGGGAGCCGGGAGGAGCTGAGCGAGCCGTCGAGTTTGGCGTATGAACCGACCGTCAGGCGGCGGCGAGGATCGGCTGTAGCGCGCCCGCCTCGAGGTGCTCCGGCGGCAGCGTCAAGGTGAGCTGGCCGTCACTTTCGAGTGTGTGGCGGACGTTTAGGAGCGTCAAGCCGATCACGGCGCCCGACTCGTCGTAGTGGATCGCATGGCCATCGGGCGTCTCAAGGCCACGAGCTGCTGGGCGCGGCTCGCCGACGTTGAGGTAGAGCACGTCCCCGCGCTCATCGTAGTGGTGGTGGTCGAATGGGATGCCGGCGATTGTGATGGTCATGGCTTGCTGGTACTCCGGGTGTGGGCAGAGTACCGTTTGGGAGTACCGCTTGAGGGGCGGTTTTGCGAAGAGATCGGCTGGGACGTGGATTGCGGGCCGGAGGTCGCAGGCGCAGTTGGATGAGCGACGGCGTCGGTTGCCGTTGATTGAGCCGAGGCCGTGTCTGTCAGGGTTCGGCGTAGCCTTCGCAGAACTGCGCCGCTTCGGTCGCCTTCGTCTGTAGGTTTTCGGTGTAGACGGTCGAACCGTTGGTCCCGAGTACCGTCAGTTCAGAAGGCAGCGCGCTGAACACGCCGTAGACGAGCGGCCCCTTTGCGTGCAGGCGCGGCTCGATCGGAACCAAGTTCAGCGCTATGGCGCCTTGGGGGGTTTGCGCGACCACTGATGTTCCTGGCGGCGCGAGGAGCCCGTAGAGGATCGCGTAGGGGTGCGGGGCGCAGCCGATCGACAGCGACCATGGAAACGCTTTGCGCGCGCCAAGTCCGAGTTCCGGTTCGTTGATCTCGGGGTTGATGCCGGTGTCGATGCTGAGGAAGGGGGTGAGAATGTTGGAGGGGTCGGTGTTGAGACTGCCGAATGCGCTGATGGTGAATGGTTCCCCTTCGGGGGTGCGTCCGCCCGCGAGGTTATTGACCGTCAGGAGGCCTTCCGATTCCCCGCGTCGTCTGACGCAGCGGTAGCGCGGCAGTTTCAAGGTAAGCACGACGCCCCCGCCGGCATTCAGCTCGACGAGGGACACGGCGTGGCTCGTGCTTCCACGGATCTCCTGGGCGTAGATGCCCGTAGGGCCACCGTCTCTTCGCGATATGCGGGTCACGCGCGATTCGACCCTCTGTCCGTCGGCGAGCACCAGCCTGGCTGACCGCACCGATGCCGGTACCGCGGTCTGGATCGTCTCGATGCCAACTTCGCAGAACAGCGTGGGGCGCCGGTACTGGGGCGGAGAGAGGCAAATGGGGTTGTTGGGGCCGCCCTGGATCAGCGCTTCGGGGGCGCCCGGCCGGCTGTAGTACACCGACGTAGACCGATGGCAGCCCCGACCGTCAAACAGGCCCCCGGATTCGGTACTCACCTGGAAGCGAGTACCGGCGGCGGTGCGTCCGTGACCCACAACGGTCCGTTTGGGTTCCCTGTTCCCGATTTGCGGGAACCCGACGGTTCGATCCAACCTGAACACCGCCTGCACGGCGGCATACGTGCTGGCAACGAGCTTGCTCTCGACTATTTTGGTCTTGCGGATCAGCGCTCGATCCGATGCGCCCTCGTAAGGCTTCAGCAGCGTGGTCAGGGAACGTTCCTCTCCTCGATCGGCACTCCTGCGCGCTGCTCGTGAAGCCGCGAATTCCCGGCTGGCCGCCGACAGGGCGCGATAGCCGCTCTGTGCCCAGGCCCTCGCGTCAGCGCAGAACGACGGCGTGGGCGCGGAGACGGCTTCCAGCCTGGTTGCGGTTTCGGCTCCGAGCACCGAGGCGATCGCTGGATTGCTCCACGACAGCTGGCGCACTTCGGCTGCGTAGACTTCTTCGGCCGGGCGATCCAGGTTCTCGCCGGGACGGTCGACCACCGCATCGAGCTCCCCCTCGATCGTCTGCTTCTGCTGGGTCAGGCGGGCGTTTTCGCCCCTGACACGCGGTGGGGGCGACGGAAACGGCCTCAGGGACTGTTCCTGTGGCATTCCCGACACCACCCCGGGGCATTCTCGGGCGATCTGCGCCGCCGTCGCGCTCTCCGCGCCGCGCGCCGCGGTGGCCTCGTGCAACAGCGTCGTGAGGAGTCTGTACTGAGCGATCAGGTAGGCGTGCGTGGCCTGGGCGTCAGAGCTCGACGCGACGGCAGCCGGCGCGCTGCCGCAAAGCGCCGCGAAGGCGAGGACAAGTGCGGCGCCGACCCGCCCCCTCCATCGTCCCGGCCACTGCTTCCGCCGTGTGCGCAGCGGCATCTCGCGGCGCCCACTGCCCTCGTTCGCGTTCACAGACGGCAAGCATATAGCGCGCTGACGGACCCCCCGTCTGACGTCGATTTGCAGGGGATGGGTTGGGACGCGGATTGCGGGCCGAACGTTACTGTGGTCGCGCGGAGCCCCCCGGGGCACTCGTGGACGCGCGTCTCAGGCGTTGACCGTGAGCTGCAGCGGCTCGGCCTCACCGCCATGCGGGGTCTCAGGCTCGCCTTCCAGGTCCCCGAGCGCAAGCAGGTAGGCGTGCAGCGCGTCGGCGAGAAGCTCCTTGGCCTCCTCGTGGGTCGGCCCGGCGGTGATGACCCCCGGCAGCTCGTCGATCGTCGCCTGCACCCAGCCGTCCTCGACCACCTCGTATCGTGCGGTGAAGGTGAGCGGGCGGACCATGCTGAGAGGGTAGAGCAACCACGGGCGCACACCGGAACCGCAGCGACAGTGCCCGTTTCGGTTTCAGCCCGTGTCGGCCCCTACGATCTCTCCATGCTTGCGTTGGCAGGGATCGATCACATGCCCCTCGGATCGATCACGTGCCCCTCGATCAGTCGCGGAAATGCACTGCGCGCCGGTGGAAGTCTGGCGGGAAGCGGGGATGGTCGTGATCCGACGGCGTGACCTCGAAGCTCATCTACGCGCTCACGGCGCGTCGTTGCTTCGGCACGGCGCAAAGCACGATGTGTGGATCGCCTCGACCGCATCCCGGCCCGTGACGGTCCCACGCCATACACGGATTCCCCGGAGCACAGCGCAGACGATCTGCAAGCAGCTCGGCGTGCCCCGCCTGCCGTAAGGACGACTTTCGCGGATAGGCGCCGATCCGCTTATCGCCCCCGGCTGACTTCGCGCCCGTGGTGCGGCTGCACCAATCCGTTGAGTGAGCGCCAAGGCGAGAGCGTCCGCAGCGGGTCGAGGCTGGGCAGACGGCGATTGCGACTGGATCTCGTGTGAGCCGGGCCTCCGCTAGTCCGCTCGCCCTTCGGGTTTCGCCGCCGTTAGGCTGGTGTGGTGAGCGTGCTGGACCTGACGGTTCCGATCATGCAGGCGCCGTTGGGGGGGTGCGCCACGCCGCAACTCGCGAGCGCCGTGTCGCAGGGCGGAGGCCTTGGGACACTCGCCGCGTCTTGGACTGAGCCGGATGTCCTGCGCGAGCAAATTCGCTCTATCACGCGAGCCACGGACCGCGCGTTCTGCGTCAATCTCGTGCTCGAATTCGAGCAGGACGAGCGCCTCGAGGTAGCTGTCGAGGAGCGCACACCGATTATTTCGTTCTCCTTCGGACTCCGCCCGCGGTTGGTTGCTCGCGCGCGCGCCTCAGGCGCTCGCGTGCTCCTACAGGTCGGCTCGGTGGACGCCGCTCGAGCGGCGGCGGACGCGGGCGCTGACGCGCTGATCGTCCAGGGCGTCGAGGCGGGCGGCCATGTGCAGAGCGTCGTAGGTCTGCTGCCGCTGTTGGCGGAGGTGCGACGGGCCGTGTCGCTGCCAGTGCTTGCCGCCGGCGGGATCGGCGACCCGGCGTCGGCTCGTGCCGCACTCGCCGCCGGCGCCGAGGCCGTCGTGATGGGCACCCGATTCCTGGCAAGTGACGAGTCGGACGCACATCCGATCTACAAGGCGTGCCTGCTCGAAGCCGAAGCTCGCGACACCGTGCTGACCGGGCTCTTCGACGTGGGCTGGGAGGACTCACCGCATCGTGTGCTCCGCAACAGCACCTATGAGCGCTGGGAGGCCGCCGACGCCCCGCCGAGCGGAGGACGCCCAGGTGAGGGCGAGGAGGTTGCCCGCGGCATGCTGCGCTACGCATCCAACCCGCCGCTCGCGGGCATAGAGGGCGACATCGAGGCGATGGCCATGTACGCCGGCCAAAGCGTGGGGGCCATCACAGCCGTTGAACCCGCGGCGGCAATCGTGGAGCGGTTCGCCACCGCGCTGCGCGTCGACCAGCTGTCCCGCGGTCGTCAATCCTTACACGGGGCGTAGCTCGGCGCTCGCGGTGGCGGCAGCGAACAGGTTATGCCCAGTGGGAGGGAACCTGGGGATGGCTCCGAGGAGACGCAGGCGGGCCGGCTACGGTCGCTTCGCCGGGGATTGCGGAAGCCTTGACGGACGACGCGCTGACCGTCGCCTCGGACGAGACACGAGCGTCTCAAGCATCCGATATGGGCCAGCTCGTCCTCCAACCAAGCCACCACGCTCTTTCAAAATTGGTACGAAATTGGTACGAACACCGAAGCGATGGGGCGGCTATGCCAACGAAAGGCCCCACATTTGCGGGGCCTTTTCGAGTAGCGGGGGCGGGATTGAAACACCTACCCGCGACGCGTCCTGCGTATTGAAGAGCTCTGGGATCTATCGGATTCAGGAGGTTTGGACTCTAGATCCGGACGCTAGCGCGGAGCCAGCGTAGGAATAGGCAAGACCAGGGCTCTTTGACCTTACTGGACAAAGTAACGCAAAATGCGTTAGGCTGTCCGTAATGCCTGGCCGTCACTTCAAGACGCTGCACGAGATCGCCGAGGACAACTACGGCTTCCTTACCGTGGATGACGCTCGGCAGGCGGGCATCCGCCCACAACGGCTCGCGGAGATGGCGCACAGGGGATCGCTGCAGCGCGAAGGACTCGGGCTCTACCGTCTAGACCCGTTCCCGTGCATGCCCTGGACAGCTACCGCAAGGCAACCCTCTGGCCGTACGGCGTCGAAGGTGTCCTCAGCCACGAAACTGCGCTCGACCTCTACGAGCTCAGCGACGTCAACCCGGCGAAGATCGACATCACGGTCCCCAAGCGCTACCGCCTACGCCGGCGGGAGGCGCCGCCCGTTTATCGCTTCCACCACGAAGACCTCGACACGCACGACATCACCCGACACGAGGGTCTGCCGATCGTGACACCGGCGAAGGCCATCCGTCAATGCCACGAGGCGCACCTGCGCCGTGACCTGCTGCGCCAAGCCCTGGAGCAAGCCAGGGAACGCGGCCTGCTCAATCGCAGCGCCTACGCCGAGCTCATGCATGAGGCCGGGTTCGATCCCGCGACGGCGCCGACACGATGAGCGCTGGGCCACCATCGAGGAGTCAGCCGAAGACCGAGAAGCGGCTCGGTCGACTGGTCTCCAACTATGCCGAGGCGAGCGGCCTCGGTGTACGGCGGGTACGCCAGCGCGTATCAGCGATGGCGTTCCTCGGCGCGCTGGAGCGCGTACGCGAGGAGGACTCGCCCGGGCGCTTCCTGATCAAGGGCGGCATCGCTTGCGAACTGCGCTTCCAAAACCAGGCGCGAGCGACGCGCGACCTCGACGCGCTCTTCCACGGCTCCCTCGACGAGCTGCTCACCGACCTCGACACGGCCTTCGCCGCGCCCTATTCGGGCTTCTCGTTCATCTACGCGCCGCCCGAAGCGGTCCGCGAGACCGGCGCGCACCGCTTCGACGTCAAGCTGACCTACCAGAGCCGCGGCTGGGCAACACTGCGCGTCGAGGTCTCACCACCGGAAGGGCAGGCCCACGAGCCCGAGTCAGTGCCGGCGCTGAGCGTGAGCGAGTTCGGCCTAACGGGACCGGCCGAGGTCACCTGCCTGTCACTGCGGTATCAGGTCGCGCAGAAGATCCACGCCTGCACCGAGCGCTTCCCCGACCGCGAAAACGAGCGCGTCCACGACCTGATCGACCTGCAGCTCATGGAAGAACTGATCGAGGACTACAGCCGCCTGAAGGCTGCTTGCATCGAAATCTTCGAGCTGCGCAGGACGCATTCCTGGCCACCCACGCTGACTATCGAGCCAACCTGGCCCGGCACATATCGCGAGTTGGCCGCCGAACTCAACTTCCCGACCAAGGACATTGGCGAGGCCATCGCGCGTGTACAGGCGCTGATCGACAGGATCCAAGGCACCGGGCCGCCAGACGACGTGGAAGAGGCCAGTCATCTCTGCTGAGCGACACCGCTCGGAAGGACGAAGAATCGGATGAGCCTCGCCTACGCTAAACCTATGGTTATCCGCCCAACCACTCTCG
Organism: uncultured Solirubrobacterales bacterium; assembly: GCA_963785785.1. Classification (GTDB taxonomy): domain Bacteria; phylum Actinomycetota; class Thermoleophilia; order Solirubrobacterales; family Solirubrobacteraceae; genus Palsa-744. The sequence continues at coordinate 210,053 of CAWAWI010000001.1, forward strand.
AAGAGCCGCGAACCGCTGGCACGTCTCCGAGCTACTGGCAGTGACATGGCGCTGGCGCGAGCGGGCCGGGAAGACTTCGGAGGAACCCGGACTACGATGTCGACCCGAGCGTGTCGCAGCTCAGCCCCAGAGGCGCTCGCCGCCGCGTGATCTGGAGCCCGCGAAGGAGCGTGTTCGGACGGCGGGGGCGAGATCGCCGAACAGCGATTCCGGTTCACATCACCCAAACCGCGGTGTATTCGGCCACGGTCATCATCAAGTCGCCGTGCGCTCGGCCGCTGCGGTTCTGATGGCCTGATTCGACCCGGACTGCGATCGTCGGCGCCGAGTCACACCGGCCGGCGTAAAGGGGACCCACGCGCTCCCCGAATGGGCTCCCTGAGAACGTCTTATCGCCGTCCGGTCCGGATATGGGCCGGGATGCTACGGGCCACCTCTTACGTTGTCGTGTTCGTGGGAGAGCTCCATCGTCAGGGCTCCAGTCGAACCGGCAGCGTCTTGAGCTGGTTGGCGAACCCCGACTCGACGTACTTCGGGGTGTCGGCTATCTCCATGTCGGGAAAGCGCGCGAGCGTCTCCTCGATGAGGATCCGCAGCTCCAGGCGCGCGAGCGCGGTGCCCAGGCAGAAGTGCCGGCCACCCGCACCGAACGCCTGGTGCTCCGGATTAGCGCGTGACGTCGAAGTCGATCGGGGTCCTCGTAGCGCGTCTCGTCGCGGTTGGAGGACGGGTACCACATGACCAGCTTCTCGCCCTCGCGGATCGGCTGCCCGTGCAGCTCGGTGTCGCGGGTCGCCGTGCGGGCGAAGTGGCGCGAAGGCGGGGAACATGCGCAGCGACTCCTCGACCGCGGCCGGCACGAGCGATGGGTCCTCCAGGACCTTCCGTCGCTGCTCGGGGTTCTCCATCAGCGCTCGCATGCCGCTGCAGTAGGTCGCCTTGGTGCTGTCGTTGCCGGCCGCCATCAGCAGCAGGAACCCCATCACGATCTCGTGGTCCTCGAGCCGCTCGCCGTCGATCTCGGCGTGAACGAGCACGCTCGTCAGATCATCGGTCGGCGTCTGCGCGGCGTTCGGCGATCGAGCTTGCCGCAGCGCTCGAAGACCTCGGGCACGATCGCGCTCCATCACCATCTGCGTGCCCTCCGGCGTCGCGTCGGGGTCGCCGGCGCCGACGATCGCGTTCATCAGGTTCGCCCACGCCTCGTCATCCTCGGGCGGTAGGCCCATGAAGCTGCCGATCACGCGCGCGACCACCGGCTGGGCGACGTCGGTGACCAGATCGCAGGTGCTCGCGGCCCTCGAGCCGCGTCGAGCACGCCGATCGTGATCGCGCGGATCGCGTCCTCGTGCTCGGCGATCCGCTTCGGCGTGAAGCCGCGCTGGAACAGCGCCTTGAGGCGGTCGTGCTTCGGCGGATCCATGCCGATGAACATCGCCTGCTGCAACTCGAGCGACAAGCCCGCGTTCTTCGTGGCCGTGAAGCCGCCGAGTTCGGAGGAGAACGTCTGCCAGTCGCGGCTGACCTCGAAGACGTCGTCGGCCGTCGTCACCGACCAGAAGCCATCCTCATCGGGATACTCCGAGATGCCGTCCGTCCAGTGGACCGGGCACTCGGCGCGCAGCCGGCGGAACAGCTCGAGCGGCGGCCCGTCCTGGAAGTTCGCGGTCTCCGACGACGCAGCTCGTCGAGCGGCGTCTGATCCTGGCTCGTGGTGCTCACGTGTCCTCCCGTCTTGACTTGGCTTGATCTACAGACGCAGCCTACTCCTCGGGCTGGCCGCCGCTGGTCTTCCCCCGGGGCACACCACCTCCGCCAAGAGCGTGCGTACTTCGGTGTGGTGACCGCGGATGGGGGGATGCGCCAAATCGAGGGAAGCTCGCCCGATAATCTGCGCCGGGACCTCGCGGAGGTCTGCGTCTCATTCAACGGCGGGATTGAGCGACTCGGGAAACGGCACGCCAGTGTTCTTGAGCAGACCCGCGTGGCAGGCACTATGTGCGCGCATCCTGCGCGTGCATCCCTTTGCTGACGGGAACCATTGCACGGGCTTCGTCGGCGCTCTCGGCAGCACTGTGGTCGTTGAGGTAGTGGAGCAGACTCCGCCCGACGTTGATCACGAGCCGCGCCTTGGCTCCACGCGGCCTGATGGACACCCATGATCACCCTGTAGCCACGCAAGCCCGCGCGGCGATGCCATCCGGATTGTCCGAGTCCCGGTCAGAACCAGGCTTCCTGCCGGGCTCGGCCTTCCGCGGGACGAACATGCCTGAGCCGCCCAGTCACGTCCTTGAGGCTCGTCTCGATGGTGGGTTGACGTTCCCGCAGCGCGGGTTCACCCTCGGGTGCGTGCTTGATCCCTGCCGTCGCGGTCCTGTAGAGGCGGGCCATGTTGTCAAACAGTCGCGCACGCGTGAGTTCTGGATCCTCGTTCCAGAGTGCGGCGAGGGCGGCCACGAGGGCGGGGTAGGTACTCGGGTCGTTGGGACGGCCGAGCTGCCTGGTGTAGGGGCCGTCCGTCTCGGTGACGACCCGCTCTGGTGGCAGGGCGGCGAGGATCCGCTGGCCGTTGCGGCTGGAGAGCATTGAGGTGTTCACCGAGAACCACATCCCGGCGCCCAGCGCGGCGTCCAGGTGCTTCAGAGCTCCGGAGTACCAGTGCAGGATCGCGTGTGCGTGCGCGTCGATGAGTAGCCGAATGGTGTCGCCCTCGGCCCCGCGTGAGTGCACGGTCAGGATCTTGGCGTGGATGTCGGGCTCGGCGAGGATGTGTTCGAAGATCTCGACTTGGCGTGCTCTGGTCGGTCGGCCTTGAGGGAGAAGTCGAGCCCGACCTCTCCCACGTAGTCGGTTCGTTGCAGCATCCGCGTGAACAGCATCAGTTCGTGGCGGCTGATCCGTGCGGCACGCATCGGGTGCAGCCCTACTGCGACGCGTAGCATCGGTCTGCGTCCAGCCTTGACCGTCAATGCCTGGAAAGGCTGATGGTGTCTCGGTGACGGCAACGGTTACGACGCGTGCGAGCTCGGCGGCGTCAAGGACCTCGGTGGGGCGCGGGTAGCGGTCGATGTGGCAGTGCGAATCGACGCACACCCCTGGGAGCCTACGCCGCTGGCAGCCGCTTGCGCAGTGACGGTCCGCCGCCGCTGCATAGCCAGGTTCGCAGCTCTTCGCAGCCTCGGCGATACAGCGCGTCGAAGTCCGGGGCCTCGCCGTCGGGGATCGGTCCGTTGCGCAGTACGGCGTAGCGGTCGTCGGGACCGCTCAAGCTGGCGAGCGCTGCCCGCAGCGATGCGCCGGTCTGCGTGCCGGGATCGAGCAGGGTATCGTCGGTGAGGGCGTCCCAGGCGTATCGGTCGCTTCGGTCCCATCCTGCGTGATGCATGGACGCGCGGCGTATCAGGCAGGGCCAGCAGTATCCGCAGTTGCCGAGGGGCTTCTTGCGCCAGCGCCCGGCCGTGGGGTGGGCGCAGGACACGCTGCCCGGGGCGAGCTCCGCGAGCAGCGCGGTGTCCTGTGTCGCGGCGAGCATCTCGCCCTTGGTGTTGAGCCGGTAGGGGTTCTTGATCGCGTCTGTGTCCAGCTGTAGTGCGGTCAGCGCCTCGCCGAGCGTTGCGAGGAAGTGCGGGTGGGTGGTGCGCGTGCTGAGCGCGCCGCGCCGCGCCGGCACGAGCGGCACGTTGACGCCGATGAAGCCGTTCTCTGGGATGTAGAGCGGCGTCTGGTTTCCGAGGCTGTCAGCGAGCACGAGGCCCGCGGCGATGAACAGCAACGAACGGCTGCGCGTGGTGTCCCTCTCGCTCCTTCGGGAGGGGTGTCGCTTGCCCGGCGTGTGGGACGGAGGGCGTGAGGAACAGCTGGCGTAGTCGCACGTGCGTCTTGCCGTATCGGTTAGTGATGGCGCGAGCGAGGTCTGTCTGCACCTGGGTGATCAGGCCGCCCTCGTGGTGGCCGAGCAGCACTAGCGACATGCCCTGGGCGAGCAGGTCGATCGCCCCGGTCAGCGAGTCGAGTCCGCCGGAGAACAGGCACACCGCGTCGGCTAGGGTTCCGGCGGTCTTCTTCTTGGTTCGCCCGGACGAGGGTCGAAACCTCAGCGTCCAGTGATCGCCGGTCAGGAACCTCAGCGCCTGAGTAAGCGGCTCCTCGGCTGCCACGAAGCGTTCGGGGTCGCTCACGGGGACGCGGAGTTCCAGGTCGCGCGTGAAGCCGTCGGGTGCATCGACTCGGAGCGCGACCTTGTCGGCGCAGTAGACGGCGACGGCTAGGCCGAGTAGGTCTCGGGCGGCCGATGAGGGTGAGATCGCCTGCAGGAAGTTCCCGGTCGAATGGACGGTCGATCGCTGATCGCCGGACCACCAGTCGAGTGCATACAGCCCGGCGTCGGTGTCGAGTCGCTGGGAGCGGTCGGTGCGCAGCTGGAACGCCTTCACGCCGGTCGGGGGCTCCTCACGGCTTCGTAGCGCCTCGAGCTGTTGGAAAACCGCGAGGATGGCGCGGTCGAGCAGTTCTCGACCGTCGTCGCTGGTCCAGTCCACGGTCAGAGGGTCTCGGCCGTCGAGTTCGAGAGCGACGACCGCACGCGTGTAGTCGCGGAGCTCCTGCTCGCGTCGTCGGACCATGTTCGCGTCGCCGAGCCTGTTCAGGCGCTCATCGAGTGCTGGCGCGAGCCGTGCGTATATGTAGGCGGCGAGGAACGCCTGCAGGATCGAGAGCACTCCGTCCGTATCGCTTTTCATCGCCTCCAGCTCTTCGTAGGTCTCCGCGTCGCCGAACAGCTCGTCGAGAACGTCGCAGGCGGCGGTTCGGGCGGCCTGCTCCTCAAGCGCGTCGCCCTCTCCGGCGATCTGGTCGAGCAGGCCCTCGATCACCTCGAAACGCGAAGACCCGACAGGCGTTGCAGTCCAAGGCGCTCCAGGGTCGGGGTGAGTCCCGGCCCGGCGAGACCTGAGCTCAGAGCACCGACCTGCTGTGCGCTTCGCACACCAGCTCCTCTCGCCGGCGGCAGCTGCTGCGGTGACCGCGCCGCCGAGCACCTTGACCAACCGGGCTAGGACCCGGCCGGCCCGCTCGTCGCCGCCGTGCTTGCCGAACGATGTGCTCGCTCTGCGAAGGCCCGTCCAGGCCGGCGAGCGTCCGCCACCAAAGTCGCTTGAGGTTCCCATCGGTTAGGCGCTCCTTGCCTTCTCGACGGCGACGCGAAGGGGTTTGGGGCCGCCCGCCCATTGATCCAGGACGCTCGTAAGCTCGGGCGTTCCCGAAAGCGTGACCTTCAGCTTCAGCGGTAGCGCGGGCGGCACGGCGGCCAGCGAGAGTCCTCTGAGGGCCTCGAGGAGTGCGGCGACCAGTTCGGGGACGCCGCGAGCGATGTCGAGCGCGCTGTCCATCGCTACTCCGGATGGTTCTCGCGCCGCGCGTTCGAGCACGGCGAGGTACACGGCGCGCCTCTCCTCTTGCGGGAGATCCTTCGCCTGGCTGACCGCCGCGCGTCGTCGTGGCGGCGCATCGGAGCACAGTCGGCCGGCTAGCTCTTGCAGGGCCGGGGCGAGTCGCGCCGCGGGGGCCGCCGGCGAGAGCCGGTCCCTGGAGAAGAAGAAGTATGCGCCGAGGTTGTGCTCGGCAAGGGGCGGGTCGAGTTCAAGCCAGGCGCGTGTGCGGGGCTCCTCCAGCCAGGGGCGGGCTTCCTCGTCGGGATCCTTGACGGTCGCGCCTTCGCGCGCGATGGACTCAGCGTCGGCGAGCTGGGATGGAAACCCGTCCTGCTGGAGCTGCCAGACGAACAGCTCCTCGAAGCGGTCGAACGCCAGCTCCTCGAGCACCATGAGCTTGGCCAGCACCGCGCCGTCGAGCGCGACCTGTCGCCGCGCGGCCGTGCGCGTACGCAGGATGAAGGTGTTGAGGAAGCGCCTGAGCTGGCGTGGGTTGCCGCGGAGGCCTCGGGCGAGTGTCGGCGCGATCCGTCCCGCGAGCGCGAACGCCGTGGCCAGGCCATCCGGCATCTGCCCGAGCACGGCGCGGGCGATTCCCTCGTTCATCGCGACGGTGAGCTGTCCGCTTGAGCGGTGTTCTCGGGCCGCCGCGAGGAGCCGTTGATAGGCGTCGTGGTCGAGCTCCAGTTCGGCGAGCAGCAGCCCGATGTAGGTCTCGACCTCCGGCTCGCTGAGCGGCGGGATCGCGACGGTCACCTGCATGATCTTCTCCAGGTAATTGCGTCCGAGCGATTCAGCTGCCTCGGGGCTGGCAGGGTAGCGGTGGTCGATCGCGGCCTGAACGAGGCGTTGGTCGGCGCCGATGACGTAGGCCGTCTTCTCGACGTGCAGGAAGAGGCGTATGGCCTCGAAGGTGTCAACGACCGCGTCGGTGAGGCAGCGATCGACGTCGTCGACGAACACAACGACGGCGCGGACGTCCTCGCCGAGATCCTGCATCAGTTGCGCGAAGTCGCTGCGGAAGCGTGCGACGTTGTCATACCGCCGGTCCGGCGGGTCAGAGGCTGCCGACGGTGCGGCGAGGCCTTGCGCCGCCTCACCGGCAATCGTCGCCAGGGCTGGATCCGCGCCGGCCAGCAGAGCGCCGCCGGTGGCTGCTTCCGCGTGCAACGCCCATTTGCCACACGCGCTCTCGGAGTCTCGTGAGGCGGTCGCCTACGAGCTCTCGTAGAGATGGCTGTGAGCTGACGCGCTCGTCGAGGGCATCGATGACGGCCGTCATGAGCGCGGCCTTCACGTCCTCGTAGTCCTCGAAGCGCCACGGGCTGAACGTGACCGTCACGAAACGGGGGTCCTCGGCGTGCAGTCCTGCGGCCGTCATCGACATGAGGCTCGTCTTCCCGGAGCCCCAGTCACCCGCCAGTCCGACGGTGACCAGCAGCAACTTGGGCTCGGTGAGTACGACGAGCAGCGCGTCGACCAGATAGTCGAATCCGAGTAGATCAACTGTGGTCTCGTTGTCAGCCCCAAGAGCCAACAACTCGAGCTCGGCCGGTCGGAAGTTCGCAGCGACGAACGCGCAACGCCGCGCGACAGAGCCGCACTCCACTCCGGCGGCCAGACAGGCCATAGGATGGCCCGCATGGAGATCGGGGAACCCCTGAGCACTCCCGTAGCTGCGGCGATCGTCGTCTTGGTGGACGAGCTCGCAATAGGACGCTTGCCATTTGCGGCGGGGCGGGAATCAGCATCCCTGCCGGATTGCCCAGCGGACGTGAGCTCGCGCGCAAACTCCATCAGAGATTCGAGCGCGTCGCCAACTACGAGTGCGCGGAACCCGACGATCTGCTCTCGGTGGCCGATGCGGCCGCTCGGCTTCCCGACGGTTGCCTGCGGTCCAGCGTGCCGTGTGAGCTTGCTCCGTTCTCGGAGGCGTCCCCGCAATTGGCCCATCGCCTTCTCGCCCTCCTTCTTGCTGAGGACGCGGCGCGTCTACTCTTGAGGAACTGGGATGACTGCGTCGGAGGGTGTAGCGAAACGGCTAGCGAAACTACGCATCGGCCAGCAGGGTGCGTAGCTCCAGAGGGACACGTCCCGAATCTTGAAGCCTGCGCCCGCACAGATCGTGTTCACCGACGAGGACCCTCGCGTGGTGCTCGAAAAGGCCAAGGGCCGTGACCACGTTGCGGTGCGCGGTCGCGTCCCGTACGCCGACGAGCCGGTCTACGTCGGCCTTGGCAGCCGCAGCCGCTTCCCTGGCTCTACCCGTATCGGAGGCACCCCCAGTCGCTCGGCGCGAACCGGTAAACGGTTCGTCGAGTTATCCGCCAGAAAGGGTGTGCGCGGAGCCCCACGCTCCACGCACACCCATTGCTCAGTCAGCGGCCATCCGAGGCACTCCCGCACGGGTGCTCGGGTTGGCCGTTCCGTTCGGGCAGGTCAGATGATCTCCACTTCTTCTTCGAAGGTGAGTATGTCTGTGCTTTCTAGGCCGGACTGTTCAAATGGGAATTTTTTCGCGCCCGTGCCTTCGGTTTCGGTGATGTCGGTGATTTCTGAGCCTCCTAAGAAGTAGGCGTCGGTTCTTCCACGCCACCTTTCTGTTTGCAGGCGAGCGTGGCCGTCGTCCCCAATTTCATGAACGGCGTGATGGGGCAAACGGTCGATCCCCGCACTTTCAGCGTCTCGGACGCAAGTCCCGTGCATTCGATCGTCAGGATTTCCGGCAGGCTCAGATCCTCGCCGGGGCTTTCCGTTTCGTTTTTGTTCAGCCACACAAGCTCGCTGGCGATTTTCAGGACGATTTCTCCCCCGATCCGGCGCCTTTGCTCTTGCATTTGAGCAGGCCCCCCACGGCGGTGCATCCGGTGAAGCTGATCGTCGCTTCATCCGATGAGGCGCCGGTGATTTTACCTTTGACGGTATCCGCTTTACATTTCACGCTTTCGCCACTTTTCGTTTCGAACTTGCTAGCTCCGCTCGTGCTCGTGAAACCTGTTTTGACGGGCGTTTTGCCTTCTTTGTTGACGTTCGGGCATCGTCCCCGCCGAAGCCGTCGCCGATACCACTGCGCTCATCGCGAACACGGCTACGAGAGCCAAGATCAGCGTCTTGACACGTAAGTTCCTCATCCGACACTCCCTTCAATCGTATTGTCGACGACTCCAGAGCGTTTGGCCCTCGGCCAGGGAGACTCGGGAGCCGCTTTCTTACGCAGGACATCCAGACCGCGCAAACGACCGTGAGCCCGTCGAATAGGCAAGCCTGTCGACGGGTCTCCGGATCGCCGCACGACCATATCCCATGTCGCGAAAAAGAAAAGCCGTGTCTCTAACCTACCGAGACACGAGTTGGTCAATCGCGACGCGAGTTTGGTGAATTTGTCTCTGTCCGCTCAGAAATGTCTCTGACATCGAGGACATCCGACCCCCGAGGCCGCGATCGTGTTTGCGGAGTGTCAGGCACATGTGCTCCTTGTCCTCCTGGAGATCTGGCGACGATCGCGTAATCCTCCCCACATCTGATCATGGAAATTCCCCAGGGCTGACCCGGTAGCGGGGGCTGTTCGTGGAGGCGAGCCGTAGGCGAGGCGTAGCGGTGTGCTGGGCATGGCGTTTGAGATCGGAGGTGGAAGTCCTGTCCTGGGACCCTGACAGGGGGAACCCAACATTGATGAGGCAAGGGCGCGGCCCGGAGTTCACCGGGCGGTCCAGTGCGGCTGTTTGCGCTGCGGGGCTTCCGTGAGGGCGGGTCTGAAGGAAGCCGTAGGTGTGTCGTGGTCGCGAACGAGAGTGAAGCGCCGTAAGGCGTCCTTTGGGTGGGTGAGCTGGCCGCCAGCGCGATGCCCGGTTCCTGTCGGTCCCGGGGGCGTATTGGCGACGTGATCGCGGCGAAATCTCAGCGTCTTACCCCAGGAGGTCTGCTGGGTTCCGGGTTGTTGGCCGGTAGGCCGGAGAACGAGAGGACGACGGTTGATGGCCCAGCAGAAGTCGGAGGATCGCGTATTACTGGAAGGCGGGGTAATGCCCGCTGAGCGTGCCGGGTCGAGTCCCGGCGCGCAAGGGAAGGCGATCCCGGTTGATCAAACGGCGTGGCAGCTTTGCCTGCCGATCGCGACAGCAGAAGACCCTGAGGGGTCCGCTCGCTGGTGGCCTCGAACCTGTCGGGGACCGGCCAAGCGGGGGTGCCGCAGGCGATCGTCAATGCAGAACAGGTCACGTCGGTGACGATGGAAGGGGTTGTGAGCCGTTTGACGGCGGCGCTTGTGAAGGTGGTGTCGAACAAGGGGGCGTCCGGTCCTGATGGGCTGACGGTCAGCGAGCTGCGTGAGCAGTGGCCGATCGCGGGTCCGAGGCGGTGACTGCTCTGCTGGATGGGAGCTATCGACCTGGCGCGACCCGCCGGGTGATAATCCCGAAGGTGGGTGGAGGCCAGCGCGGGCTGGGCATCCCGAACGAGACGGACAGGGTGGTCTGTGAGGCCGTGCGGCAAGTGCGCGAGCCTGTATTCGAGCCGACGTTCCATCCGTCGAGTCACGGGTTCAGACCGGGCCGTGGTTGCCACACGGCGATCGAGGAGGCCAAGACGCATCTGCAAGATGGGTACGGGTGGGTGGTGGACATCGATCTGGAGAAGTTCTCGATCGGTGCTGCCACCAGCGGCTGATGTCCCGGCTCGCGCGGCGAGTTCCGGACCGGCGGCTGCTCGTGCTCATCGGACGGTTGCTGAAGGCCAAGATCGTGATGCCGGACGGTGTCCTGATCGCGAACGAGGAGGCGTGCCCAGGGCTCGCCTCTGTCCCCGTTGCTGTCGAACATCGTGTTGGACGAGCTCGACTGGGAGCTTGATCGGCGTGGTCACCGGTTCGTTCGCTACGCCGATGACGGCAACGTCTACGTGCAGAGCGAGCGAGCGGGGCTTCGGGTGATGGCCAGCTTGACGAGGTTCATCGAGGGGCGCTTGCGCCTGAAGATCAACCAAGCCGAGTCAGCCGTCGCTCGTCCGGAGGACTGCCATTTCCTCGGGTTCAGTCTGCGAGTAGATACGCAGAGCGGGACCGTGGAGATTCTGCTCTCCCAGCGCACCCAGCGCATGGCGATCCAGAAGATCCGCCAGCTCACGCCGCGATTGTGGGGGCACTCCCTTCAGGGGTGCATCCGGCGATCAACGTGTGGCTGCGGGGATGGCACCAGTACTTCCGGATCGTCTCGCCCGGGGAGCAGTTCGGGTTGCGCGCTCTTGATGCCCATATCCGGCGTCGGTTGCGTGCGATCCTGCTGCACCACTGGAAGCGTCGTCCGACGATCGTTCGCAACCTCATCGCCCTCGGTGTCCAGCGTGGGGCAGCATGGCACGGTGTCTATATGGGACGCAGGTCCCTAGGGGCGCTGAGCCATATACCGCAAGTCGATAATGCTCTGCGGACCCGGTTTTTCACCGACCGCGGACTTGACTCGCTGGTGCTGCTGCACCGCAAATGGCACGAGGAGATCGTCGCCCCTACCCACGAGCAGTTCGTGCTGGAGTGGGGATAGATCGAGGTCGTTGAAAGCGGCCGGCGGCGGGGTTCACAACCCGCCGTCCCGAGAAGCCGTGTGTGAACAGCACAAGCACGGTTCTGTGGGAGCCGGGGCGGGCAACCGCGCCGGTTACCCACAACTGCCGCCGGCGTGGTTCTGTCGGGGGCCCCTCCAGGGTCGCGGGTTGCTGATGCCTGCGATTTCTGAAGGAGGCCCGGGGAATCTCACACAGGAGGACGACGTGGAGATTCATGCGCTTGCTCGCCGTGGCTGGTCGGTCTCGGCGATCGCCCGACACACTGGTCGCGACCGAAAGACGGTCCGCAAGGTTCAGGGAGATGGGCCCTTGAGGGAGTCTGGGCCGAGTTGCCTTGAGCCGTTTCGCGACTATCTGAGCGCGAGGTTCGCCGATGACGTGCACGTCGACGGGACCGTGCTGTTCCGCGAGGTCGCAGAGCTCGGGTTCGACCGCTCCTATGTGACGTTCGTGCGCCAGTTGCGCCTCTTGGGGCTGCGCCCGCGCTGTGAGGCCTGCCGCACCGGTGGGCACGGCGTGACGACGGTGATCGCCCATGAGCCCGGCGAGGAGATCCAGTGGGACTGGCTGAACTCACGACCCGTGGGGAGAGCCCGCCTATGTGATACATCACGGGCTCCTGGTGGCGCTCGGCACCGGTCGGAAGTCCTGGGCAGGCGAGGCCGACCTCGACCGCTGGGCGATCGCCGTCTCTGACCAGCGCAAGCGCAAAGACGCCACGATCGCCGCGCTCGCCTCCCAGGAGGGACTGCTCGCGCTGCCCGGGGCGGCCTTTCCGGCGCTGCTCGAGGTGCAGCGTTCGTCTCGCGCACCGCGATGGTCGCCTTCGAGGGCAACCGCTACAGCGTCCCGCCAGGCCTCGTCGCTCAGAGCGTACGGTCCGGGCCCGGTTGGGTGAGCTGCACCTGGAGATCATCTCCCCGGCGGGCAGGCGCACCGCAAGACACCGTCGTGCACCGGCCGGCGCCGGGCAGATCCTGCAGAGCTCAGAGCACGCACGACTACTGGAGGCCGCGGTGCTCGACGCGTTCACGACTCAGAAGCCCTGCCGGGCAAAGCAGAACCGCCCACCCGGCAAGGACGCGCTCGCTGCAGCCGCGGCGCTGGGCGAGAACCCCCCGGGCGTCGTGGTCGACCTCGAGCGATACGCCCAGATCGCGAGGGTCGCTCACCGATGAACAAGCACGCGAGCTACCAGGAGCTGCGCTCACACCTTGCCTACCTGAAGCTCGCCGCCACGGCCGAGCATCTGCCCGGCGCGCTCAAGCAGGCAGAGAAGGAGAAGCCCGGCTACACGCAGTTCCTCTCAGACCTGCTCGCCGTTGAGGTCTCAGCGACCGAGCAGCGCCGTCTGGCGGGCAGGCTTCGGATGGCGGGGTTCCCTTCCTCAAAGACCCTGGAGGAGTTTGACTTCTCAGCCCAGCCCGGCCTCGATGAGCGGTTGGTGAGAGAGCTGTCGACCCTACGGTTCATCGAGGAGAAAGCCAACGCGCTCTTGATCGGCCCGCCCGCTCCTGTTTCACACTGCCCTCCTCGCGGTCGTCATTGGTCAAACAGTCCAGTGGCGGCGCCTGCGACCTGAATTCGCAGGCCCTTTCGTCGGCCGTTCGTGACTTGGACGGCGTGCAGCTCGCCTCGTTGGACCTTGTGCAACACGGTCTGGCGGGCCATGCCGAGGTGCCGGGCCGCCTCGTTGAGGGCGACAAACCCGTCGGGGATCTCGGGGACGAAGCGGGCGCGGGCCTCGTCGGTGAGGTGGATGCGCCACGGTGCTCCGGGCGTGGCCTGCTCGGCGGGGAGCAGGCCCTCCCTGAGCCAGCGCCGGACCGTTGACGTCGAGACTCCCAGCTCGCTGGCGGCATGCTCGATGGTGACAATTTGGCCACTGGGGTCGGGCGGCGGCGCGGCGGCGATGCCAGCGCGTTGCCGTGCGCCCTTGACGCGCGTCTCGGTGAATGGCAGCCCGGTGCCGGTGCGCCGGCCTTGGCGGTTGAGGACCGCGGCGATCTGGCGGTCGGGGTGGTGTGCCGCGAGACGGCCGATCAGCTCGATCGTGTTCTCGTCGGTGCGCAGGCTCTCCCCGCCGCGCCGCACGAGGCGGACGCCGAGCTCGCTGCGCGCGCCACCCTCCCAGAACACTTCGACGTCGGCGACGTTCTCGGGGCGTCGGACGGTGACCACGATCTCGCCCACAAGCGTGCGCAGCAGCTCCTTGCGGTCACGATCGGTGGTGCTCTTCGCGGCCCACAGCTTTGGCAGCTCGCGCGCGAGGCGGGCCAGCGCGCGGCGCTCGTGCTCGGTGAGCGGCGCGGGCCGGGCGTGCTCCAGTGCCGCCAGCGCGCGCTGCTCGCGTTCGACGCTGGCGAGCGCCTGCTCAGCTGCGCTCCAGGGTGCGGGCGACAAGACGATTCTCGGGCTCGCACGCGTCAAACTGGCGCTGGGCGCGGCCGGCCTCGAACTGCGCGCGCTCGAGCTCGAGGCGCCGGCCGGCCAGGCGCGTGTCGTGCTGCTGGCTGAGCTCGCTGATCGCGCCGGTGGTGGCGGCCACGCCCGCCGGGGTCACGGCCTCGAGAAACATCGCGGCGACCGCCCTGTCCAAGCGCCCGCCGCCGAGTGTCTGACATGCGCTCTCGGTGCCGTGGAAGACGTGCCCGCGCACGCACGCATAGCGCACGCGACGGCCGTCCCGACCCGAATAGGCGACCTGCATCTTGCGCCCACATCGACCGCAGCGCAGCAGCCCCTGCAGCAGCGCGCCGCCCTCGCGCGCGGCGCCGCCGCCCTGCCCGCGCGGTCTCACGTTGGACCGCAGTCGCTCGCGGGTGGCGAGGTACTCCTCCCAGGACACATAGCCGGGATGGTGCTCGGGCAGGCAGACGGACCACTCCTGCAGCGGCACCTGGATGGTCCTCGCCCTGACCTCGCCCGTCGCGTCCAGCCGCTTCTCCTGGCGGGTGCGGCCGAACACGAACGCTCCCGCATAGGTGGGGTTGGTGAGGAAGTCGTGCACGGCCGCATAGTTCGCGCTGGCCCAGCGCACGCGGCGCTCCCCGACGCGGCGGCGGGGCAGCTTCTGGCCGTCGGCGATCAGCTCGCCGACGATCTGACGGGCCGTGCCGAGCCTGCGCCACAGCTCAAAGACGCGGTCGATCGCGCGACGGACCTGCTCGTCGGCGCAGAGCCCGATTTGCCCGTCCTCGTCGCGGTCAAAGCCGACGGGGAGATGCATGCGAAGCTCGCCGCGCTGAGCCTTGGAGCGCAGCCCGCCATCAAGCCGCGCGCGGATCAGGTGAAGCTCGGCCTCTGACATCGTGCCCTTCAGCCCGAGCAGCAAGCGGTCGTTGAAGTCCGCTGGCGAATAGATCCCGTCCGAGTCAGCGATCAACGTCCCCGTCAACGCGCACAGGTCGATCAGCTGGTGCCAGTCCGCCGAGGAGCGCGCCAGACGCGAGACCTCAAGCGCCAGGATCAACCCGACCTGGCCGAGGCCGACCTCGGCGACCAACTCCTTGAACCCCAGCCGGCCGTCCGCCGAGGCGCCCGAGCGACCGGTGTCCTCGTCGACGACCACGACCGACGCAGCCGGCCACCCCAGATCGATCGCTCGATCCCGCAGCGCGTACTGGCGGCGCGCGGACTCGGTGTTGCGCTCGACCTGCACGAGCGTGGACTGGCGCACATAGACGACCGCGCGACGTTGACGGTGGCGCTCGGTGATCTTCTGATGGCTACTCATCACGGGCCGCCTCCACCATCGCTGCGATCAACCGGGCGAGCCGAAGCGTCACCGCGATCTGGCGCTGCGGCGGCAGCGTCTCCCACACCGTCGCCGGCGCGACGGCCTCCTGCTCGCCCATCTGGAGCGCGAGCTGTCCAGACATGACCACCTCCGTTTTGCTTGGAGGCTCCGCCCCTCGGCGGACACCGACGCTCCCGCACGCCACACACGCGCTCGGCAAACAGCCGCCAAGCCGTCGGCGTGGCGAGCACGCCGAGCGGTGTCTCGGCTGCCGCTCGCAGACGCAGATCGGTCCAGCGCGCCGGGATCGTCCCCGTGCTGCCGTCCACCAGTCGGCAGATCAGCGCGGTCTCGCCAACCTCCGTGCGCCACCCCAACACCCCCAGCTCCACGCCGCGCAGCTCGCCGGGCGCGTCAACGAGGCGCACCCGCTCCGGCAGAACGTCCACAACGTGAGTAGTTCGACACCTGCCCGCCCGGCACCGGCAAGACGATGTTGGCGATCGCGCTCAGGCTGAAGGCGGTGCACGCCGGCTACCGCGTCTACTACACGACCGCCGCAGACCTCGTCGCACGCACCGCCAGAGCCGCCCTGGACGGGCGCTGGCAGACGACGATGCGCTTCTGGAACGGACCGCAGCTCTTAGTGATCGACGAGCTCGGCTATCTGCCGATGCCCGGCGAGGCCGCCAGCCATCTCTTCCAGGTCATCAGCCGCCGCTACGAGCACGGCTCGATCATCCTCACCACCAACCGCGGGATCGCCAGCTGGGGTGAGATCTTCGAGGACACCACCGTCGCCGCCGCGATCCTCGACCGGCTTCTGCACCACGCGACCGTGCTTCAGATCGACGGCGAGAGCTACCGGATGCGCGGGCACCGAGCGCGCCTTACACAGCTTCGAGCCGGTCTCAACCAGGGTGCGGAATTCTCGTGATCGCAACTGGGGAATTTCGGTGATCGTTGACAGATCCTTGTTGTAGGTCAGTGGCATGGCGTGCATAACCCCGTGCAGAGCGCTCAGGTGAGGCCCCTCGACGAGAAGCTACTTCTTCTTATAGGCACCTCTGTGCCGCGCGGTCGAGCATCCACAAGTACGCGAGCAGGTGATGTCCCAGGGCCGGGCTGGGCGCGCTGCAGGTGGGTATAGCCGGGCATCGGCCAGTCCAGGTGCTCCCTCCCGGGCGCGGCCAGTACCACGGCCATCAGGCGAGATCGCCGCCTGGGCGCCGGCCGCGCGCTCGCGGGTATACATCGCCATGTCGGTCGCCACCTGGTCGTTGCGCGAGCGCGCTGTGCAACCGCCCGTCGGCCGGGCCCGCGATCTCGCTCAACCGCCGCTCAATCGCCGACGATTCCAATATCCCGGCCGAGCGGATCACCCTCGAGGGCCGTCCCCAGCTGCGCGCAGACCGCGCCGGGTACATACTCGCCGGCGAGCACGTCGAGGGCTTCGCCGACCGGACCGACGTCGACCAACGAAACCGCCGCGCGATCGCCGAATGGGCGGAGACGTTCACACCCGACACCTGCAAGACGAGCAAAAGCGGCTTCTCGCGCAGCCCGACCCGGGACTGTCGGAGACCGAACGCCAGCTGCTCCAGGGCGCGATCGAAGACGCAGAGCGCGACATGCCGCTGGCGATCGACCTAGGCCTGTACGGACGCCTCGACGCCGAGCAGATTCGCGCGATCCGCGAACCCTGGTCGCATCCGCGATCGAGTACTCACGACACACCGGCCGCCCCGCACGCCTGGCTCACCTGCTCACACTCGACATCGAGCACCCGCAGCACTGATCCATCCCCGACTGGAAGTGACCGCCGCACCTGGGTGGTTGTGGCCTCCTCGAGCACCACCAGTCATTTCTTCTTCTTCTGTGACTCGCCGTACTGTTTGCGCGCGTGGCGCACGCAGGCGGCTCGCTCCTTCTTGCTGTGCTTGAACTGCGTGCGACACTTCTTCAGGGCTTTTGCGAGCCGCTGAGCCCGTATAACCCTGAAGCCCTTCACGGCGCCGCAGCCGATGACGGCGACCTTCGTCTGCTGTTCGATGACGGCGCCGTCCTGGGCGGTTATGACGGTCGGCATCAGCAGCGCGCGGGTACCGCCACCTTGACCGTCTTTACCACGTGGACGACGTGGCCGTGGCGCGCACGGCGACGTGCTCACGCTTTGAGACCGTCTTGGTGATTTTGCACAGGTCGTACGGTTCCTTTTCGCTGGCGTAGCCGGTCAGCGCCGAGTGGGGGCCGGTCGGGAGGATCGCTTCGAAGCTTTCGACGGGGGCGTCTGGGACAGATTCAAAGCGCGAGTAGGTGATGCCCTTTTTGATGTCGGTCTGGCCGTCGAGGATGAGGGTGATGCCTTCGCCCTGCAGGACGAACTCGACGTCGGGGAAGGCCGCGCCGCCGTGGGAGACGAGGTAGGCGGGGCCCGTGAGGGGCTCTTCAGCTGTGGGGTGTGCACGACCGCCGAGCCGATCACCGAGCCTTCCGGGCAGGAGGCGGGGTTGGCTTCGAAGGTGGCGGCCACGCAAGCTTTCTGGATCGTCGTCAACCGCGAGGGCAGCGCCTTTGGCAGCTGCAGGTCGGTCTTTGCGATGTTTGACTGGCCGAAGCCCGAGGTGACCTTCACGACGAGGCTCGCGCCGTTTGCTTTGCTGGCCTGTCCCCTCGTCGCTGCGCGCAGCGTGGGCTTGAACGGCAGCGCCTGGCAGTTGCCGACCTGCAGCGGCGAGGAGACTGCGGCGCTCGCGCCTTCGTCGCCGTTCAGCGTGCCGGCGATCGTGAGCGGGCCGCAGTTGGTCGGGTTGAACTCGAACTGGGGGCGGTCGACGACGATCTGCACGGCTTTGAGCTGTGCCGGGACGCCTTTGAGGATCGTGGGTATGGCTTCACCGCGCGGACCGGGATCGGTCGTGATCGTGGCGGCCGCCGTATGGGGGTCGACGTTGATGCGCGAGCGGACGTTGACGAACCCGAGGTCGAACGGGCCGGCCTGGGCGTGGGTGCGCACGAGCAGCCCGAACGGCGCGCCGTCATAGCCCGTCGTCAGGAGCACTTCGCCGGTGAGGGTGACGGGTTCTGAGCCGAGGCCGGCCGACTCGGTGGCGTGGCCGAGCAGGCTTTCGGGGCCGCATGCCCATTCCTGGCCCGCGGGCGGTTCGGGGCACGGCGTCGCGTTTGCGAGCATCGCCGAGGCTCCCGGCGGGAGGTGAAGCGTTATGCCCGTCAAGGCCTGATCGCCGTCGGGCGGGCGATGTTGACGACGAATGGGCTGTACGCGCCCGCCTGCGGGTTGGTTGGGCCGGCGTTGAAGCCGGGGCTGAACGGGAGCGGGTCTGAGCAGGGGTGCCGCCCGGCCGGAGGTGATCTGGAAGGGCGGATCGGATTCCGAGCTCTGGTCGGGGAGGTTCACCTGCGCGTAGACCAGGACGTGAACTGCGCGCTCGGGGTGTAGGAGCCGCACTTCGGGGGTGTCGAGAGCGACTGGCGTTCTTCGCCGGGGCCGCCGGCGTTGGCGAAGAAGTGCAGCTTGAAGCCCGAGAACGGCAGCTGCGGGGTGTTTTCAAAGGTCGAGACGAGCTGGCCCGAGGGCAGCGGCGTGACGGTGCCGGCGAGCTTGACGCGGACCCCCTTGGCCTTGTCTTCGGCGAGCAGATACAGGGCCAGCGGCGCCTGGAAGGGGCTCGTGTGCTGGGCGGCAGGTACACCGCGCCGGTGACCGTTTCGCCGGGCAAGAGCGGCGTCGTGATCGCGACGGTGCCGACCTTCGAGGCGTCCGGACAGTCGGGCGAGCCTTCGGAGAAGGCGAGGTTCCTGGTCTGTTCTGATTCCGGGGAGCCTTCGAAGCCGAACTGCAGCGCCGAGCAGTCCTCGAGGCCGTTGGCGGCGGAGGGGTTGAGCTCCAATCCTTCAGGCAGCGTGACGGTCGTCGTGTGCACGTCGGCCTCGGCGACGGGCGCGGCGCCGCTTTCGGTGGCCGCTTGGGGCACAGACAGATCGACGTCTAGTCCCGTGGGGCTACTCGCGGCCTGTGTTTCGGGCTGTACGCTGAGGCCTGGTTCGAACGGGAGCAGCGGACAGCCGGTCAGGCCCGAAGGGAACGTGAAGGTGGTGTTCTCGGTGGCGAGGTGACTGCCTTCGTTGCCGGGTTCTCCGGTCGGCCAGGAGTCGCCGGTGACCGTCGAGGAGGGCGCTTGGCCACAGGAGGTGGGGAGCGTCAGGAACGCGGTGGGGGCCGTCTGTTGCTCGTGCACGCACGGCGGCGCAGGTTCGAGGGAGTATTCGTGGTAACCGTTCTCCAAGCATTCCCAGCCACGGGCCGAGTCGTGGGCGAATCGCCGGGGACACCCAGATGGTGACCTGCGCGCTCAGCAGCTGGGCGAGCTCTGTCGTGTTGGTGGTGCTGACTTCGACGGGGTATTCGCCGCCGACGGGCAGGCGGGTGTCGAGCACAACCGGCACTTCTTCGGCCTCGAGGCCGAAGCGGGCAGGCTCGCCGGGGCCGGGCACGAGGTTGAAGACCGGGATAACGAGTGGCAAGTACGCATGCACGTTTTCCAGGTAGATAGCGACATAGGCGACGCCGATCGCCGTGTCAGCCGGACACAGGTTGATTGAGCCGGGCAGTACCGCGGAGAACTGGGTGTCGGTACAGGCCGGCACGGCGCTGGGGTCACCGACGAGCCCGGGCGGCAGCTTGAAGTGCAGGTCGCGCGGGAGCGCCGGCGCGGAAGGGAAGAGAGCCCTGGGCAGTGTGGTTGGCGAGCGCCTGGTCGAGGTCGAGCGTGGTCGTGAGCTGGAAGGGATGCGAGCCGGCCTGGGTATCGAAGGAGAAGCCTTCGCCGGCCCGCTGCGGTTCGCCTTCGGGTGTCAGTTCATAGGTTTCTGACCCCAAACGGCGTCTGTTCGTCTTCGCTTGAGCGGAGCTTCAAGAGCTTGTGGAGCGGTTTGGGCGACCCGGTTTCCCCCCTGCACGGAGAGTGTGTTCAGCAACGGAGCCTCGAGCGGTTCTTCCATCTGCACGGTGATGCCCACGATCAGAGATTCATAGGGCGCGAGCTGGCGCGAGGAGGTGCAGGTGACGGTCTGCTGAGAGATCGAGCAGTTGAGTTCTGCGCTGAGCGCTTTAGTCGCAACAGGCCTCACGCCGGCTGGCAGTAGGTCTGAAAGGGTGACCGTGGCCTTTGACCCGTTGACTTCCGCGTCGCCGAGATTGCGCGCGGTGGCGATGATCTGGGCTTCGCCGTGGGAGGGCAGGTTGGTCGGCGCCGAGGTCGAGTCAAGGCGCCACCACGGCGCGGCGGCGGAGGCCGGGCTGGCGGCGGCGCCCGAGCATCAGGACGCAGGGCAGCGCGAGCAGGAGCAGCCTTGCCGCTGGGCTGTGGCTGCTCATCGTCTGCTCGCGCTCCCGGACTGTGAGGAGCGTGCGCGGCTCGCCCGGCGCTTGGTCCTGTTGGGCCGGGCGTAGCGGGCGCGCGCCCTCCTGTCGCAGGCCGCGCGAAGCCTTGCGGTGTTGCGCCGCTTGCAGGCCGCGAGCGCCTGGGCGAGCTGCGCTGCGCGGTAGCGGCTGCGGGCGCGTGTCTCACAGGCGACGCGCTGGCTGTGCTTCTTGAGCCTGCGGCAGGCCGCGAGCGCCTTGGCGAGCTGCTGGGCGGGGGTCAGCTTCTTGACGCTCTTCAGATGCTGGACGCCGGCGTGGGCTTGGGTGAGGTTGCCGCTCGTGCTCGGCGGCGCCGGGGTCGAGCCTCGGGGCGAGGAGTAGGAGAAGGCCCGACAGGAGGATGTCGTCTCGCCCGGCGAGGGCGCCTGCACGGTCGTGCCAGAGGCGCACGGCTGGGCGGCCGTGCATTCGTGTGCGTCATAGGCGTCGAAGGCTTCGTCGGTGTCCTGCGGTGCGAGCCGCGCGGCGGTGAGCAAGAAGACATCGCCACCGCCTTCAGAGAGCTGTTCGCCGGCCGGCCCTTCGCCGCCGCTTTCTGAGGCGTCGAGGAAGACCGATTCGCTGGCGGAGGTCCCGGATGAGACCAGCCCGATGCAGCCGTCTGAGCGGGGCGCGAAGGTCTCTGCCGAGCTCGTGCACTGGTGCCTTCCCCGCGGGACGCCCTCGGGCTCGTACTCATAGACGTCCTGGCGGCCGTTTACGTCCTCGGGCACGAGCGCCTCGGGGCTGTCGAAGAAGAGGCGTCCGGAGTCAGAGAGGTAGCGAGACTGATAGAGCGCCTGGCTGGCGTCCTGGTTAAAGCCCGTCCAGGTCGGGAGCTCGCCGGCGAGCCAGGTTCCCGCCCAGACCCCGAGCGGGTCGCTGAGGAGGCCGAGGCCTTCCTGGTCCTGTTCGCCGGTGAGAGATGAGGGGTCGAGCAGGCCGACGGGGCGCGCGCCGGAGGGGTCGCACGAGGCACACACGAGGCGGCCCGGTTCGCTGTGTTCTTCTTCGACGGGAGTCGGTGCGGCGTACTCGTAGACCTCCTGGGCGGGCGCGTCGGCGGCGGCGGGGGCCGTGGCACGGTTGTCGTAGCCGGTCAGGCGCAGCTGTGACATGAAGGCGAGAAAGCGGCCGTTGGGGGAAACCCTCGCCGTCGTCTCGCCTAGGTCAGTGCCGGTGACCCCTTGCCACGCGCGAGCATCGGCGCCTGAGAGAGCCGCGATGAACTGGGGCTGCCCTGATTCTTGGTGTCCGGACTGTGAGTCGAAATGCTCGACGTAGAGGTTGCACGTCTGCCTGGGCGCGTTTTCGAGACCTTCTGTGCAATCGCCCGGCGTGGCTTGCTGACCCTGGGGGTTGGACGCCGCGCTGAGGACGCCGTTGGCGAGGAAGTAGACGTAGGAGCCGTCTTCGCTTGCGCCGAGCAGGAGGCCCTGCACGGCGGCGTGCTCGCCTTCGTTGCGGTCAACCGTGAGGTCTTTCAGACGACAGGCGAGCTTGCTCTTTCCTTCGACCAGTTCTTCGACCATTTCGCACTCGTAGAGGTCGGCCTTCCCTTCTTCGCCCTGTCCGGGTTCTGCGGTGGAATCCGGGGTCAATCGCTGCTTGTCGGTGAAGAACGCCTTCGAACCGTCTGCGCTAGCGGTCTGGAACTGTGCCAAGCCCTGTTCTGGTTCGGTGGTGCCCTGGGCGGCGTCGAGCTGGACCGTCTGATCGCTGGCGGTGTCGCGCATGTAGAGGTGTCCGTTGGCGCTCCAGAAGACGCGCGAGCCGTCGTCTGAGATGACGTGCCTGAGGTTTTCGCCCGCACCGTTCTCGGCGAACTTCGCGAAACCGGAGCCCAGCTGTGCTTCTTCGGCCAGCGTCCCGCCGGGCAGCACACCCACCGGCGCAAAGGACCCGCCGCTCCACTCATACAACCCATACCCTCCGCCCGGTGGCGCCGGTGAGCCCAACGGAACCATGGACGCGAGCACGACATGCGTCAGATCCGCCGTGGCGGCCGCGAAACGAACGTCCCGTTCGCCACCGAAGCTCACGCCCGGCAGGCTCGCGGCGGTGAGCAGCGGCAGATAGCCGGGGCTGTTCATGACTTCACCGTTGTGGCTGGCGGTGAGGTAATCCGGCGTTTCAGGCGCTTGCGGGGAGAGCGGCGCGTCGGCGCGCAGGTAGGGCGTCTTTTCCTGGTGGCCTGCTTCTGAGGGCGAGGCCGGCGGCGCGAGCGGGGGTTCGGCGAGGCTCGAGCCGCCGATGTAGGGCTGCAGCAGGGCGAGGGCGAGGTTGGGCGAGAAGAACTCGTACTCCTTGGGTTCGGTGTGGATGCCTGTGCCGGCGCTGTTGGGGGTGACGATGTCCTTGGAGGACCAGACGCCCGCCTGGTCGCGCGTAGAGAGAATCTGAGCGGGTTCGAGGCTGCGCGAGCCTTCGGGTTCGGCGAACGGCCCGTTTGCGATGTAGGTGAGCGCGTTACCGTCGGCGGAAGCCTGCACGAGGCCTCCAAAGACACGCGTGTATTCGACGCTGGCGCCGTCCTTGTCGGGTGGGGAGACCAGCTCCCAGTCGCGCTGGTCGGCGATGAAAGGGCCGCTGGCCGGGGGAGTCGAGAAGGTGCCTTCCTGGACGCTGAGCGTTTCGTTGAGCTTGCCACCCGCTTCGTTTGAGGCGATCGCGCGGTAGTGGTAGAGGGTGGCGGGCAGGAGCGGGAAGCTCGTGGCGTGGCCAAGTTGGACGCTGACCCTGGCTTCGCCGAAGCCTTCTTCGCCGAAGCTCTGGGGGATCTCGCCACCGGGGACTTCCGTGCAGGCGGAAGGAGAGCTGGCACAGGGCGCGGTGCCGTACTGGAAGCGGTAGTCGGTGGTCGTGCCGCGGGGGTCGATGGTGGCGTCGAGCTGAGCCTTGACCTGCACTTCTTCTGCGAGGGTGTTGGAGGTGACGTCCTGGGCAGAGACGTCTTCGATCGTGGGGGCGGCCGGCGCTTCGGGGGCGAAGACGTCGATGTGATCGGCGCTCGAGTCGGCGACGTAGACCGTTTTGGTGGCGGAGTCGACGGCGAGGCCGCTGCCCGCCTTGAGGTGTTCGAGGGCGTCGGGTTCAGAGGGCTCGGAGCCGAAGCTCTCGATCAGAGAGCCGCTGGGGCCAAAGGAGGAGACGCTCGTGAGGTTGTCGAGGTAGACGTCTGAGCGCTGGGCGTCGAGGGCGAGGGCCGAGGTGTCGGCGCCGTCGACTTCTTGGCTCAGTTCTTGAAGTTCGGGTTCGTGGGCTTGATTGTCGATCAGCCTCCACTTGGAGATCACCTCGCGGGTTCCTTCGCCGGCCGGGAACGCCTGGGCGAGGTAGAACTCGCCGTGGGTGTCGGTGCCGAGGCGGGCGTCGGTGGCGAGGCCCGGCGCGGGTTCACCTTCGAGCCCGGGGAATTCAAGCGGCTTCTGCTGAACGGTCGCTTCGCTGAGCTTTGCGTCGGAGAGCCCGTAGAGGTCTTCTTCGTAGTAGAGCCAGACGGTGCCGTCGGGGCCGACGGTGAGGCCGTGGGTCTGTTCGGGTTCGAGTTCGACTTCTTCGGCTTCGCCCTTCTTCTCACCTGCTTCTTCGAGGTACTTGATGAGGTGGACCTGTTCGACCGGCTGGCCTTCGGGGGTGAACTTGTCGATCGCCTCGTATTCTTCGCCGCCGCTGTTGTCGAACTGGGCGGCGACGTAGACGTCGCCGACGGAGGGGTCTTCGCTGCGCGAGCAGGTTTCGCCGCCGAGGTTGCGGCAGTCATCGACGGCGATCGCGAGCAACGAGGCGTCGAACTGATCCTTGTGCGTACCGGCGAGCCCGGCTTTGCACCCGCTCGTGCAGACTTCGTATTTCTTGCCTTCGGGTTCTGCGCCGACGCCCCAGCCCCAGGCGGCGATGAACTGGCCGCTCGAGCTGAACCTCTCGATGCGGTTGTTGGCGCGGTCAGAGACATAGACGTCGCCGCTTGCTTCATCGACGGCGAGCGCGCCGGGGTCTGCAAGTGGGACTTCGCCCGAGCCACCGGCGAAGGAGAAGCTGTAGTCGTGGCCGCGCTGGCTGAGGGCCGAGGCCGGGGCGGCGCCGAGCAGCGCGCCGGCGAGGACGGCGCACGCCAGCGCGACGCGCCGAAGCCCGGCGGGCAGGCGGCGGGCCGATCGGGCGTCGCGTGCGCGTCGGTCGCCGGGATCGTGGCGGTTGGGAGATGCGGGTCTCATTCGTGCAGTCCTGGGCAGGCGGCGAATCGGAGCGGGTCGGACCTGTAAGCGGCCCGACCCACTCCGACACCGCGTCGGTCGCCGGCTTGAAGCTACGCCCTCAATTCGAGGTATTCACCTTTGCCGTAGGAGAGCGTCTGCTCGCCAGATTGGCTTTTCGTCGCGCCTTCGAAGCTCCCTTTTATCGTGCTGTCTTGAGTGATCAACGAGTCATGTTCTTCGGCGCCTTCGAAGCTCATCGGTGCCTGGACGCCCGCGGACTGAGTGAATTTGAGCCCCAGTTCTTTGGAGAACGCGTTGATCGGGTAGCCGCCTTTTTTCGCCGGCACGATCTGGCCGATCACGCCGAGGTTGTTGACGCCCAGTTCGCCGTACCCTTCCGTTGAGACGCGGAAGTAGAGCGGGATGCAGCCGAATTCGACGTATTCCGCCCCCGTTTCGGGGCTCAGCCGGACGCCCATCACGGGCGTTTTCGTGCCTTTGCCGGAGATGTACCCGACGAGCCCCTTCAGCGGCTTGGTCTTGATTTCACCGGCAGTTTCGGTGTTAGAGCAGGTTTTACCTTCGAATTTGCAGCCGGTGAATTTGACGATGATTTTACCGGCGGTTTTCGGTCCCGTGAAGAAGCCTTCGTCGGCGCTTTTCGCGCAGCTGACACCGGCGAGCCCTTGGATTTCGAGGTTGGCGACGCCGCCTGCGCCTTTGAAGATTTTGGGTTTCTTATTGAGCTCGGTGCCCCAGACCTCGATTTCGAATTTGTTTTCTTTGCCGATTTCGATCTGTTCTTTGGTGGCTTCTTTGGTGCAGGTCGAGTTGGTGTATTTGCCGGTGTACTTTTTCTGGGCGTTTTTTGGCGCTTTGCCGCATTCGTAGATGGTCGGCAGGGTTTCCGCGGACGCACTGGCCGCGACGATCGCGCTGAGCGCGAACGTGGCGATGAGCGCCAGTCCGATGATCCTGAGGTGTCTCATGTGTTTCACTTCTCCTTATCCCGTTTTAAAAGATTGACTTACAGTCGGCCGGTCGTGCGCGTGCTGGTTCTACGGTTCGGCTTTGATCTCGCTCGGCGGCTGGACTTCCTCTTCCTTGTGCAGCGTGAACGTCGTCGACAACCCGACCTTCTGCCAGGCGCCTTCGTTTGAGAGCAAGGCGCAGAGCGTTTCTTCCAGCCTGCCCTTCGAAGGAGGTCGGCACCTGTTCGCCGCCTGATTGGGTGAACGTGTCAATGAAACCGCCAGAGATGGTGGCTGTCGCACCGCCGCTCATCTGGGTTCAGCGGCCCGATCAGTCCGATGACCGTGTTTTTGCCTTCCGTGTCGCCGCGGATGTTGACCGTCCCCTGACAGTTGGCCTTCAGCAGAGATCGCTGTTCGGTCCGTTTGGATTTGGCCGTCGTCGTGAGCGAGAGGCCGACTTCGCCTTTTTCCTTGTCGATCAATCCGCACCCCTCTCCCTCCTTCGCCGCCCAACCCGAACACGGCCGACAACTGGACCACACTATTCAGGACTCTAACGCTCCCCTGCCCCCTTCTCCAGCACTGTTTCTCACTGCGCTCGAACATCCACCACCCCGCACGCCCCGCCACAGCAGAGCGCGAGCATGGCCACCGCACACACACGACAACAGAGGAGGCCGCCACCGTCTCCTCTGCGTGACCACCGGGCGCCTCTTATGCGCGCCAAGATACCTCCTGATTCGAGCCCTGAACCAGCGAGCCAATACTTGTTGCCGATCACGAATTCGCCGCTGCTCTACCACCAGCGGTGCGGGCAGCACATCGCCGCCCGCACCGCTGCCCCGATTTGCCGCTGGGTATCGCTGATTTCAGGTCCAAGTATAAGTTTTCGCACTTTGCTCAGTTCTAACCAGCCTTCTTCGACGCCGTTGCCGGTGA
This sequence comes from uncultured Solirubrobacterales bacterium, assembly GCA_963785785.1. GTDB lineage: Bacteria > Actinomycetota > Thermoleophilia > Solirubrobacterales > Solirubrobacteraceae > Palsa-744. Next base: position 236,314 of record CAWAWI010000001.1, read on the forward strand.
ACGATTCGCAGGTGTCTTTGGTTGTTAACCAAAACGGGCCTTTCGCAGTCCACATGCCCGATGCCGCCAGGCCACGAATGCGGGGACCGCATTACACAGCCCCCGCACCAACACTGTACATGAAGGTTCACAACGGTCTCATGCCTACCAGCGCACGTGACCGGTGTACAACGACATTAGAGGACCGCCCTAGTCCTCGACACCCCATAGTTTTTCGCTTTCGAGCTTGATGTCCTCTGTGCCCGCGAAAGTCGCGGTCGCCGATCCGAACGCGCTTAGAGCCGGTTTGAATTCTTTCAGCGTGCCGCTTTCATTCTTGTAGACTTTTGTGATGCGCGTTCCTGGGAACACCAATTTCCCTAACACCACGTGTTCTAACACCGGTTCAACCTTGGCAGCCACACTGCCATTGATGGGGTTGATGCCGAATTTTTCTCCTCCTTCTTCGCTGCCGCTCACGGAAATCCCGTTGGGGCAGGCATTCGCCGATAACGCTCGCGCCTGAATCGCCACGAATGTGTTGCCGCCTTTTGGCGTGAACAAATCGCCGACGTGGGCGTTTAATTCGGGTTCCAGGTAGACCAGTTCGGTGTTGGATTCCACGAAGATCGTGCCCCACGGCTGGCCGGCGCTGCGTACGTCACATTCCGGATGACCGTTGACAGTGCAATGTAAGAACGTCACCGCCGCCGTGTCTTTACCCGGATTGCCACCGATCAGCGTACCCGTGCTGTGTACTTCCGTGCATTCGAGCTTGATACCCGCTCCGGCCGTCAGCACGAAGTTTCCTAAGTTTAAGTCGACGACTGGAACTTCTTCGCCTGCATTCAGTAACGTAACCACTCCCCCTTTTTCGACTAACCAGAACGGACCTTCCACCGCCCAGGCACCGGACGCCGCCACACCGCTCAACATCATGGCGGCTGCGGCGATCGTTCCTATGAGTCCAACTCGTCTCATCGTTACACGACTCCTTCTATAGTGGTCTGATCTGAGTCACGCCCGCCGGTGAGCTTGTAGATACTCACACCGACGTACTCACCGTCCGGACGTCGGCCATACGGGCCGACGATCTGTATGTTGAACCGTTGCACGCCCAGCGTCAAGCAAATACGCACAATGTCTCTCAATCGCCGGGCGCTCGCCAGCGGTGCCCACGATATTGCGTGCGCTGTTTCTAACTCGTCAAGGTCGACCGACAGGCGTGGGATCACATCGTCGCGACCCCACGCCTGTTCGCTGCTATCGCCGCCCGGCGCCGACACATGGCGCTGGCGCCGGGGAATCTCCCATTTCTACGGTTCTGCTTTTATCTCGATTGGAGGTATGCTACTGTATTCCTTGTGCATCGTGAATTTCGTTGACAGCGCGAGCCGTTCCCAAACGCCTTCGTTGCTGAGGAACATCCGCAGGGTTTCTTCGTGATGGCCTTCGAACATGGAGGGCACTTGTTCTCCGGGGGCGCCTTCACTGTAGACCTGGGTGAATTCGGTGCTCATCGTGTTGAGCGGCCCGATCAGCCCGATGATCGTGTTTTTGCCTTCCTTTTCGCCGCCGATGTTGATCGTCCCCACCGGCCCTTGACAGTTGGCCTTCAGCAGAGCTTGCCGTTCGGTCCGTTTGGTTTTGGCCGTGGTCGTGAGCGAGAGACCGACTTCGCCTTTTTCCTTGTTGACCCATCCGAGCTTGCCGACCGGGTCTTCGCCGGTTTCGAACACCCAAGCGCCTTCGTTAGAGACTTCGCCTTCTTCATACGCGAGGTTGCTTTCACACGGCTGCCCTTCCGACTCGCAGCCGGTGAACCTCAGGAACACCTCTTTGACGCCTTTTGTGGTGCCGTGGATTTCGTAGGTTGGGCGGAACAGTTCTTCTCCATTTGGTCCTTCATATCCCTGACCGCCGATCGTTTCGGCTTCCGGATTCTGCAGGAGTAGTGTACCCCCTCCACCAGTGCACGTCATCGTCTTTCCGCTGGTCGCCTTGAAGGTCGCCGGACCGAATTCCCCAGCGAACCCGTATTTCCGTAGTTCGAACGGTGGTTCATGTTTGGCTTCTCTGTCCACCCTTCCGAATTCCTTTCCCGTGTACCATTCGTATTTGCCTTCGGTCTTGCGATGTTCCGCCTTGCGCACGCAGGCGGAGTCCGTATAGATACCTCTCGGTGTCGGTTCGCATCCGCCCCATTCCGGCAGGCTCGCCGAAGCGCTGGCCGCGAGCACGATACCCATCACAAACGCGCATGCGAGGAACAGCCCCGCGATCCTGATGCATCTCATCTCACCACTCTCCCTTCCATTGAACGAATCGTCCCGCGTGCGAGCAACCCCCAAACCGAGGAAAGACGCCCACGCCGAGACTGCCACACGTCCGACCCGCGCCGACGGCACCGCCCGGACGCATCTTCACAAGCGCAGACCGAATAGAGGCGCGCAACGTCATCGCCACGCCCACGAGCACACCGCCCCGACATCCCGTCGACACGCCCATCAGTATCCATGCCCATCCAGCCCCACCCTCCTCTCGTGACACTCAACCCGAGAATCCATACCGGGCGGCGCCGCTCATGACAACGCCGCGCCATCTAAGCACGCTCAACTACAACTGTCAAGATCACATAGTCCGACTTGTCAAGAATAGCCAACCAGGCTTTATATGTCAGCAGGTCCGGATGGACCCACGACCCTGAACACGGGCAAGGCCCGCCATTACGACGGACCCTGCCACACGTTCGTCCCTCACAGGGACGCCCTCTCGCGCCCCTTGACTGTGTGTCTACTGCGCCCTGCTCTAGGAGTGTTCCCTCACAGCTTCCGCCGTGGTGATCTTGATCGTCCCGTTGAGAATCGCCGTGTTGTGGCCTTCTGCCGCCGGAACCCCGAACGCCAGATCCACGAGCGGGTCGGTGAGCGGCGGGAACGGCCCGCAGCCATGCACGCCCGGCGCCGCGAACGAGTTGTTCACGAGCGAGTTTTCGCTGATGACCAGGATTTCGCCTTCTTCTTCAGAGCCGAAGCTCCCCGCTTTGCCTTTGATTGGTTCGTTCGGTTTCGGCGGGCTCGTCGTCCCCGTCGTCAGGCCGACCGTGATCGGATGGGCGTTTGAGCCCCCATAGCATTTCGGCCCAAGGAACGGATTTTCGAGTTTGAGCTTCAGCGGCAGCGAGAGCGCGTCGCCCGTTTCCGTCAGCAGGTTTTCGGTGCTGATTCCGATCGCGCTGGCCGGTCCCGCGAGTTCAGAGGTCGCGTAGACGTCGCCGCCCAGCCCTTCGATCCCCAGCAGCCCGCCCGGCACTTTCTGCGGCGATTTCGAGAGCGTTTCGCCGTCCGCGGCCGCCACGAACGTCAGCGCCCCGGTTTCTTCGTTGAGGATCAGGCCGCCCTGCAGCGTGATCGGATTCGTGATCGGCACCGTCTTCTTGCCGATCGTGAACTCACCCCCGCTCGCGGTCGCGACGATACACGCCGTCACTTCCGGATTGCCGGTCGGGCAGTCCGCGAACACGGCATACCCGCCGGACGGCGTCGCCATCGCCGACGATGCCCCACCCAGAGCCGCAAGCGACGCCAACGCGCCCGCCACGAGCAGCGCGCGAACGCGCGCAACGCTCAAACGTCCAACACCAGTCTTCATGATTGAATCCCACTTTCGTCTCGCCATGACACAAAACGTGCCAGCAGCCACCCTATCCCGCCAACCCAGCACCAGCAACCAATGTTTCCAACCAGTCGAAGAATACGGACGCGTGAAGGATCAGATCACGCGGCGCAGCGCCCCCGCCACCCGCGCGACCTGCCCCTCGCTCATCTCCGGGAAGAACGGCAGCGCCAGCGAGCGCGCCGCCACGTCCTCGCACACCGGGAACTCGCCCTCGCGATGGCCGAAGCGCTCGCGATAGAAGCTCATCAGGTGGATCGCCGGCAGGTAGGGCTTGCTCTGGATCCCCCGCTCCGCCAGCCGGCGGACCGTCTCGTCGCGATCGACCCCACGGGGCAGCTGCACGACGAACACGAACCAGCCCCGCCTGTCTCCGTCGCGGTCCTCGCACGGTAGCTCCAGGCCCTCGATCCCCGCCCGGGCGCCCGCGTCCCCCGCCGGGACCTCTCCCGCCAGAGCCTCCCGGTAGAGAGCCGCCACGCGCGCGCGCGCGGCGAGCATCTCCCGCAACCGCTCCAGCTGGGCGATCCCCAGCGCGCAGGCGATGTCCGACAGCCGGTAGTTGAAGCCCAGCCGGTCGTGGTCGAGCCAGCCCATGTCCTTCGCGCGGCCCTGGTTGCGCTCGGAGTCGATCCGCTCCTTCAGCGCCGGGTCTGAGAGCGTCACCATCCCCCCCTCCCCGGTCGTGATCTGCTTGTTGGCGTAGAAGCCGAACACCGCCGGGTGTCCGCGCCCCCCGACGGGCGCGCCGTCGCGGTGGACGGCGCCCAGCGCCTCGCACGCGTCCTCGACGAGCTCAAGCCCCAGCAGCTCGGCGATCGACTCGAACGCCAGCATGTCGGCGGGATAGCCGAAGATGTGAACCGGCAGGATCGCGCTCGTGCGCTCGCCGACGGCCGCCCGCGCCGCGTCCGGGTCGAGGTTCAGGGTGACGGGGTCGATGTCCGCGAACACGGGCCTGGCTCCCTCATAGAGGATCGCGTTCGCCGACGCGACGAACGAGAGCGGGCTCGTCACCACCTCGTCCCCCGCCTTCACCCCCACCGCCCGCAGCGCCAGGTGAAGGCCGGCGGTGCCGCTGCTGACGGCGCTCCCGTACCGCGCGCCGACCTGCATCGCGAAGCGACGCTCGAACTCGCCCACCTTCGGCCCGAGCGACAGCTGCCCCGAGCGCAGCACATCCAGCACCGCCCGCTCCTCGGGCTCGCCCAACACGGGCCGCGCGAGCGGGATCTCCTGCACGAGCGAGGATCTCCCGCGGCCTAAGCCCGTTGGGACGGGCGCAGCTTCGTCACCTTCGCGGGCCGGCGCTCGCCCTGCATGCCGTACTCCAGCGAGTCCACGAGCGCGTCCCAGGAGGCGGCGATCAGGTTCTCGGAGACCCCGATCGAGCCCCACGTCTCGTGCCCGTCGGACGCGTCGATGAGGACTCGGGTGACCGCTCCCGTGCCCTTCGTCTCATCGAGGATGCGCACCTTGTAGTTGACCAGCTCGATGTCCTTCAGGTGGGGGTGGATCTCCCCGATCGCGTCCCGCAACGCCTTGTCGAGGGCGTGCACGGGGCCGTTGCCCTCGGCGGTGCGCACGTAGCGCTCCCCGCCGGTGTGGGTGGGAATCCAAATCTTTATCGTCGCCTCGGTGCTCGCGCGACCGCCCGAGTGGCGTTCGACGATCACCCGCCAGGACTCGAGCTTGAACAGCGGCTCATACGCACCACCGGCCTCGCGTCGCATCAGCAGCTCGAACGAGCCGTCGGCGGCCTCGAACTGAAAGCCCGCGTGCTCGAGCTCCTTGACCCGCGCGAGCACCCGCTTGACGAAATCATCGTCGGCGGCGATCCCCGCCGCGCGGGCCCCCTCCAGGATCGTCGCCTTCCCGGAGAGCTCTGAGATCAGCACCTCCCCGCGGTTGCCCACGCGCGCCGGGCTGATGTGCTCGAACGCGAGGGGTTCGGTGCGCACCCCGGCCGCGTGCATGCCCGCCTTGTGGGCGAACGCGTGCTTGCCCACATACGGCTGCGCCGGATTGGGCGCGCGGTTCAGAAGCTCATCCACGAAGTGGGCCGTCTCGGTCAGCCGCGCGAGCTGCTCGTCGCTCAGCACCTCAAAGCCCATCTTCAGCTGCAGGTCGGCGATGATCGTCACGAGGTTGGCGTTGCCGGTGCGCTCGCCGATCCCGTTGATCGTGCCCTGCACCTGGCCCGCTCCCGCGGACACCGCCATCAGCGTGTTCGCCACCGCACAGCCGGTGTCGTCGTGGGTGTGGATCCCGAGGGGCACGTCCGGAAGCGCGGCGCGCGCGGCGCGCACGTCCGCCCAGATCCCGGTCGGAAGGGAGCCGCCGTTGGTGTCGCACAGCACGACCCGCTCGGCGCCGGCGTCGGCGGCGGCCTTCAGGCATTCCAGCGAATAGCCCTTGTCCAGGGTGCACCCGTCGAAGAAGTGCTCGGCGTCGAACAGCACCCGCTTGCCCCTACCGACCAGGAACGCGGTGGACTCGCCGATCATGGCGAGATTCTCCTCGCGGGAGACGCGGATCACCTTCTCCACGTGCAGGATCGAGGCCTTGCCCACGAGCGTGCACACCTTCGCGAACGAGTCGGCGAGCACCCGCAGGCCGTCGTCCTCCTCGGCGGCCACGCCCCGGCGGCGGGTGATGCCGAACGCGACGATCTGGGCGCTGTGAAAGGTCTCGCTTTCCAGAAGCTCGAACAGCTCGAGCTCCTTGGGGTTCGACGCGGGGAAGCCCGCCTCGATCATGTGCACCCCCAGCTCGTCCAGGGCGTGCACGACCCGCAGCTTCTCTGAGGCGGTGAGCGTCATGCCGCCGCCGCCCATGCCGTCGCGCAGGGTCGCGTCGTAGAGCTGGACCGTCGGGCCCGCCGCGCTCGCCGGGCTCATCGGCCGGTCGCGCTGGAGGGGCTCGACGCCGCGGACGCCCCGTCCTGGCCCGAGCCGCTCGGCGTCTGCAGGGCGGGGGCGTCGACCACGTCCAGCCACTCGCGGTAGCGCTCGGTGCGCCCGTGGACGGCGTCGTCGAAGGCGGCCTGGAGCACGCGGGTGACCTCGCCGGGCTCGCCGGTGCCGACCTCGTGGTCGTCGACCTCGCGCACGGGCACGAGCTCGGCGGCGGTGCCCGACATGAACACCTCGTCGGCCAGGTAGAGCTCCGCGCGGGCCACGTTTCGCTCCTTGACCGTGTAGCCGAGATCCTGGGCGATCTGCATGACCGAGCGGCGGGTGATCCCGTCGAGGATCGAGTTGTGCTGGCCGGGGGTCGCGATCTCGCCGTCGCGCACGACGTAGATGTTCTCGCCGGTGCCCTCGCAGACGTGGCCGTGGTCGTCGAGCAGGATCGCCTCCTGGTAGCCGGCCTTGACCGATTCGATCTTGGCGAGCACGTTGTTCAGGTACTGGCCGGAGGCCTTCGCGTGGGGGATCAGCGAGTCGGGGCTGATGCGCCGCCACGAGGAGACCTTCGCGCGCACGCCGTGGCGGGCGCCCTCCTCGCCCAGATAGGTGCCCCACTCCCAGCAGGCGATCGTCACGTCCACGGGGGCCTCCAGCGAGTTCAGGCCCATCTGCCCGTAACCGCAGTTCACGAGCGGGCGGATGTAGCAGGAGCGAAGGCCGTTGCGGGCGACGAGCTCGAGCGTGGCCTCGCGCAGCTGCTCGAGGGTGTAGGGGACCGGCATGTAGTAGAGCTCGGCCGAGTGCAGCAGCCGGTCGAGGTGGTCGATGTTCCTGAACACCGCCGGCCCGAGCTCGCCCTCATAGCAGCGCATGCTGTCGAACACGCCCGTGCCGTAGTGCAGGCCGTGGGTCAGCACGTGGACCTTCGCGTCCTCCCACGCGACGAATTCGCCGTTCATCCAGATCAGGTCCGTCGGCTCCACGTTCGCTCGCTCCTGTCTGCAGTCAGAGGTTCTCCAGCACCGCCTTGGTGGCGCTCGCCGTGCCGTCGCCGCCGCCCAGGTCGGGGGTGCGAAGGCCCGCGTCAAGCGCCTTCCCAACGGCCGATTCTATCGCCGTCGCCTCCCGCGGACAGTCCAGTCCATATCTCAGCATCATCGCGGCGGAGAGAAACATCGCCAGGGGGTTGGCCGCGCCCGTGCCGGCGATGTCCGGGGCGGAGCCGTGGACCGGCTCGAACAGCCCCGGGCCGTCCCCGCCCAGCGAAGCGCTCGGGAGCAGGCCGATCGAGCCGGTGATCATCGCGGCCTCGTCGCTGAGGATGTCCCCGAACATGTTCTCGGTGAGGATCGCGTCGAAGTGGCGGGGGGCGGCCACCAGCCGCATCGCAGCGTTGTCCACGAGCAGGTGCTCGAGCTGGACGTGGGGGAACTCGCGGGCGTGAAGCTCGCTGACGACCTCGCGCCACAGGCGGGAGGTCTCCAGCACGTTGGCCTTGTCCACGCTCGTGACCTTCGCCCGGGCGGCCTCGAAGGCGACACGGGCGATCCGCTCGATCTCGACGGTCGTATACGAGCACACGTCCGTGGCGGCGTCGGCCGTGCGGGTCTTCTCGCCGAAGTAGATGCCCCCGGTGAGCTCCCGGACGACGAGCAGGTCGGTGCCCTCGATGCGCTCGCGCTTCAGGGGCGAGGCGTCATAGAGAGCCGGCAGGGGCTTGACCGGGCGCAGGTTCGCGTACAGGCCCAGGCCCTTGCGCAGCCCGAGCAGGCCCTGCTCGGGACGGGGGGCGTTCGGGTCTGTCGTGTCCCACTTGGGCCCGCCGACCGCCGCAAGGAGCACAGCGTCGGCGGCGCGGCAGGCCGCGAGGGTCTCCTCGGTCAGGGCGACACCGTGCAGGTCGATCGACGCGCCCCCGAACGGATGCTCCTGGAACTCGAACTCCCCGACCGCTTCCAGCACCCACAGCGCGGGCAGCATGATCTCCGGGCCGATCCCGTCGCCGGGCAGGGTGAGGATGCGGTGGGTCATGGGCGCGAGGACCGTATCAGGAGGTGCTCAGCAGTCGGTGGCGTTGCGAAGAGCGCCGCAGATGGCCGCCAGCTTTCCAGCCCCGAGTACGGTGATCGGATCGACGAGCTGAGCCTTGGGGACGGTGCGCAGGTTGTCCATGCTGACGACACACGGCCGCGGCAGACCATCCTTGGGCCCGAGCCGCACCTCGCTCTCCAGCCCCCTCGCTCTTGTCGTTATCAGCGCAACGACGACGTTTGTGAGCGCGGGTATCGCGACATCGCGTGTGAGGACGCAGACGGGTCTGCGGCCCTCCAGCTCAAGCTCGAGCCAGTAGACCCCACCGCGGCTCACCAAGGCTCTTCACGGACCGCCTCGCGTGCATTCGTCTCGGCCCATGCATCCTCGCGCTTGTTCAGCTCATCTCGCGAGAGCTTGGCCTCCTCGTCGAAGTACGCGGCAAGCTCGGCCTGAGTCTCAACCACCCGCAGCGCCGCCGTCGCTTGCGCTTCGGTGAAAAGCGGAGCGCGCTCGAGCAGCTTCTCCTTTGCGGTCATATCGTTCTCATGATACCGCCAGCGCCATGCTTGCTCGCGCCGAGCGAGGTCGCTGCGGGCGAGCAGATCGAGGGACTTCTTGACAGTCACGTCCAGAGTGTCACAGCGCCGTCGTGACCGGTCCGGTGCGCTCGCGCTCTTGCTCGAACTCGTCGATCTCGGCGGAGCGCTCGAGCGTGAGTGCGACGTCGTCGAGACCGTTCAGCAGGCGATGGCGGATCTCGTGGTCGATCGTGAACGGGACCTCCTCGCCCGCGAAGCGAACCTCCTGCTCGAGCAGGTCGATCTCGCCGGCGCCCGCGCGGGCGAGGCTGTGGCAGTCCTCCTCGCTCAAGACGACCGGGAGCAGGCCGATCTTGGTGCAGTTGGAGTAGAAGATGTCGGCGAAGCTCGGCGCGACGATCGCCTGAAAGCCGTAGTCCTGAAGGCCCCAAGGAGCGTGCTCGCGGGAGGAGCCGCAGCCGAAGTTCTCCCCCGCGACGAGGATCGGGTTGGCCGGCAGCTCCCAGCCGGGCTCCTTGGCCCAGTCGTAGAAGAGGAACTGGCCGAAGCCCGAGCGCTCGACACGCTTGAGGAACTGCTTGGGCATGATCTGGTCGGTGTCCACGTCGGCGCGGTCCAGATCGCTGACGGCTCCCGCGATGACGCTTATCGGCTTCATGACCATTCCCGGATGTCGACGAAGTGCCCCTCGATCGCTGCGGCGGCGGCCATCTGGGGGGAGACCAGATGGGTTCTTCCGCCCCGGCCCTGGCGGCCCTCGAAGTTGCGGTTGGAGGTGGAGGCGCAGCGCTCGCCCGGCTGAAGGATGTCGGGGTTCATGCCCAGGCACATCGAGCAGCCGGCGACCCGCCAGTCGAAGCCGGCTTCGGTGAAGACCTTGTCCAGGCCCTCGGCCTCGGCCTGGGCCTTGACCTGCTGGGAGCCGGGGACGACCATCGCGTTCACGCTCGACGCGACCCGCCGCCCCGCGACCACCTCGGCGGCGGCACGGAGATCGCCGATGCGGGAGTTGGTGCACGACCCGATGAATACCCGATCGACCGAGATCTGCTCGATCGGCGTGCCGGGCTCCAGGGCCATGTAGTGAAGGGCCCGCTCGGCGGACTCCCTGTCCGCGGGACTGTCGAACTCGTCGGGCGAGGGGACCTTGTCGGTGACCGGGCGGACCATGCCGGGGTTCGTGCCCCAGGTGACCTGGGGAGAGATCGCCGAGGCGTCCACCTGGATCTCACGGTCGAAGGAGGCGTCCTGCTCGGTGTGAAGCTCGCGCCAATGTTCGATCGTCCGCTCCAGCTCCTCGCCCCTCGGCGCCCCAGGACGGCCGTCCGGCCAGCCGGCGTCCGCCGCACCCTGCTGGAACCACGCGAAGGTGGTCTCGTCGGGGGCGATCATCCCGGCGCGTCCGCCTCCCTCGATGGTCATGTTGCAGACGGTCATCCGGCCCTCCATCGAGAGCGCCCGGATCGCGGATCCGGAGTACTCGACGACGTGGCCGGTCATGCCCCCCACGCCGATCTGGCCGAGGGTGGCGAGGATCAGGTCCTTGGCGGTCACCCCGAAGCCGAGGTCGCCCTGATAGGAGACACGCATCGAATGGGGCTTGTGCTGGACCATGGACTGAGTGGCGAGGACGTGCTCCACCTCGCTGGTGCCGACCCCGAACGCGAGCGCCCCGAAGGCGCCGTGGGTGGAGGTGTGGGAGTCCCCGCAAACGATCGTCATGCCCGGCTGGGTGACGCCGAGCTCGGGGCCGATCACGTGGACGATCCCCTGACGGTCGGAGCCCAGCGAGTAAACCGGAACGCCGAACTCCTCGCAGTTGCGCTCCAGGGTTTCCACCTGGACGCGCGAGAGCTCGTCTTTGATGGCGGCGGCCACGGGGGTGCCGTCGGTCGGAGTGTTGTGGTCGGCCGTGGCCAGCGTGCGATCGGGTCGGCGGACTTTCCGGCCGGCCAAACGCAAGCCGTCGAACGCCTGGGGGCTCGTGACCTCGTGGACGAGATGGAGGTCGACGTAGAGCAGCCCGTGGGCTACCTCGTGGGACTCCCAGATCTTGTCGAACAGGGTCATGGGCATACGCTCGTACGCTATCACAGACGACGGGAGGGCGTCCAGAGGCTGCGTCCACAACAGTGCCGATCAACAAGGCACACGCCGAACACAACATACTGTATGATTCGTTAGATGCTGCAGGGACGCCCTCTCTACGACAACCCGGCCGACGCCAAATACTACGTAGCTCCCCCCGAGTGGGACGCGGTGATTCGTGCGCTCGACCGCGGCAACAACACTCTCATCTGTGGAGAGCGGGGCGCCGGCAAGACCTCGCTGCTGCGCCAAGTGCAGCTGACGCTGCGCAGCAACGGCAAGCGGGCCGTCTACGTGGATGCCACAGCTGTCGCTGAGCCGCTCGAGCTCGTGTTCCGCATTCGCGACGCGCTGAAGGGCAGGCCCGGAATCGCGCAAGCCGCGCCAGGTGCAGTTTCGCGTAGCCTCGCGCAGGTGACCGGCGAACAGTCCCCCCCGCCCGGCGGAGTCTCACGGCTCCTGTATGACACACTGCTCGGCCTCGGCGAAGAGGTCGAGCCGACGATCGTGCTGCTCGACGCCACCGCCGCCGCGCAAGCTCTGTACGGCGTCTTCGGTCGCATGCGCGACACCGTCTGGCAGCTGCACCACAGCTGGGTGGTCGCGATCGACAACGACGACCGTGCCTCCGCGCTCAAGCCCCCGGCGGACACGTTCTTCGACACCGTGATCGAACTGGACGCCCTTCCGCTCGAGCGACTGATGGCGGTCCTTGACAACCGCACCGACGAGCTGACGCCGAAGCTCGTCTCACGGATCGCCGCCGACGCGCGCGGCAACCCGCGCGCGGCGATCCGTGCGGCGAACAATGCGCTCGTCCATGGAGGCGATCCAGCCGACGAGCTCTCAGCCCGCACGCGACTGCTCGACGCGGCTGCACAGATCGGCCGGCCGCAGGGGATGCTGATGGCCGAGCTCCTGGACCTGGGCCAGGCCAGCCCCTCAGACCCTACGCTGCTCGACCGCCTCGGCCTCACCAGAGCACGCGTGAGCACGCTGCTTCAGCAGCTGCTCGAGGCAGACCTCGTCGAATCGAGCGTCGAGCGATCGGAGCGCCCCGGTCGCCCACGGACCGTCTACCGACCAGCCCTGCGAGCTCGCACATGAGCTTCCAGCAAGTGGCGGACATCGCGGCCACAGCGGCGTTCCGCCCTCGCAGCCGACTGTGGGAACTCCACGAGCTGCACGTCCCCCTGGATGAGCTCGCAGGCAGTAACGCATACGAGCAGCGTGCAATCACCCGCCTCACCGAGGGCTCGTGCGTCGCGATCGTGGGGCCGAGCGGCGCCGGCAAGTCGAGCGTGATCGCCTGGGTGTGCTATCAGCTGCCGGCAAGTCATTTCGCGCTTCGAATTCCAATCACCGGTGTCGAGGACCCGGGCAGCGTAGGCGAGATCGCACGCCTTGCCCTTTCAATCACCCTCGACGAGGTCGTGCTCGACGCCACCGCTCAGGACGAGCTGGAGAAGTCTCGTGCGACATCGCAGAGCACCACCCGCACGCCATCGGGGATAGCGAGCGCCAAGCTCGGCGGCGGGGTGATCCCTGCTGAAGTCAACCTCAATGTTGCCTCACTCCGCGATGAATTCACCCAGGAGCGGCTCGGCGGCGATCATCTGCTCGCGCTCAACGGTCGCCTGGTCCCCACTCTCGCCGAGGCCGGAACAACGCCAGTGTTCGTGTTCGAGGACACCGAGGCCACCGTCGGAGGCGCCGACGATCGACTGCGCGCAGAGTCCTTCTTTGCGGGGCCGCTCAGCGCGTTCGTTGATCAGGTCGGGGCACCGACGATCGTCGCGGTACAGACACACCTGATCGAGGGTTCACGCGCGTTCGCCCGACTCGCGCCGGTGCTCGAGCGGATCACGATCCCGCTCCTGAGCGACCTCGCACGAAACGCGATCGAGGCGATCCTCGCCCGGCGCATCGAACTCGCGCGGCTGCAGGTACAGGTTGCGCACATCATCGACTCCACCGCGCTGGACTCGCTCACCGAGTTCTACACGCACACGGGCGGCGACCTGCGCCGTGTGCTCGCCGCAGCCCACGAAGCCGCCGAGCACGCGGCCTCAGACCACGCTGCGCAGATCGGCCTCTCCCACGCGCGCTTCGGGATCGCCCAATGGCAGTAACGCTGTCGCGCCGACGCAAGGCAAGCCGAGGGCTCTTCATGTTCAGCTGCGACGCAACCCCGCCGACACGACGGCCAGGAACACAGCGTTGTCCGCGTTGGGGTTCTCGAAATGGTGGGGCAGATCGGCGTCGAAGGTCACGCAATCGCCCTCGCCGAGCTCGTGGCGCTCGGCGTCGCATACGAGCACGACCGACCCGCGCTCGACCAGCGCCGTCTCACGGCTGCCCGGCTCGTGCATCGGCGGGTCATCCGCCGCGCCCGTGGCGCCGCCCGGCGCGAGCGTGTGCCGCGAGAGCTCCGCACGCTGGCCGGGTTGCTCGGAGGTCATCACCTCGAAGTTGTGCCCCCGCCGCCGGTTGCCCCCCCGCCGGCGCTGGGAGCGGCGCACGATCGTCACCGCCCCATCCTCGTCCAGGCGCAGCAGCTGCGAGAGTCGCAGCTCCAGCCCCGCGGCGATCCGCGCCGCGACCGTCAGGGTCGGGCTCGTCTCTCCCCGCTCCACCTGAGAGAGCATCGGCGCGCTCACGCCGCTGCGCTCGGACAGGTCGCGCAGGGACAGCCCCGAGGACTCCCGCAACGCCTTCACCCGCGCACCGACCGTGACCGGATCGAGCGGGTCTATCGCGGGCACGGCGCGCCCTTCGGCGTGAGCCTCCACAGTCGCTGCCGTCATACGAGTGTACGTTATCACAGACACACGGGACGCACGACGACCTCCCCGAGAGTTTCATCCCAAGCTCGCGTCATGCTCGATCGATGGACCACTCGACCAGCACTGGTACCGCCCTGGACGCCTCCCGCCCGACGCGACACCTGTCGCTACCCTACGTCCCATGTCCACCCATGCACAGGCCACGACCGTCGAAGAGCTTTGGAACATGCCCGACCACGGTGGCCACAGCGAGCTCGTGCAAGGGCGGTTGCGGGTGATGGAGCCCGGCAACGCGGAGCATGGTCGTATCGCCTCCACGGCCAACTGGCTGCTGAGCGCACACGTGCGGGCCACCGGCAGCGGTGTGACCTATGGCGCCGGGACCGGCTTCGTCCTGGCGAGGAATCCCGACACCGTCCGCGCGCCCGACGCCGCGTTCGTCTCGCAGGCCCGCGTGGACGCCATCGGCAGGACGGAACGCTTCTGGCCCGGGGGAGCGCCGGATCTGGCGGTCGAGGTGGTCTCGCCCGACGACAGCGGCCCCTACGTGCGCTCGAAGTCGCTGAACTGGCTGGATGCCGGCGCAAGGGCGGTGCTCGTGCTCGACCCCCGTTCGCGCTCGGCGACCGTGTATCGCGCTGGAGGCGACGTGCGGGTGCACACCGACGGGACGATCGACCTGAGCGACGCCGTGCCCGGCTGGCGGGTCGCGGTCGCCGACCTCTTCGCCTGACCCGCCTCTGTCGCTGCGCTCAGGGCCCCGCGGTCTCGGGCAGGCCGAGCGCCCCGTCCGACGCGATCGCGCGAGCACGCGCGATCGACAGCGCCCGCACATACGCCCGCGCTGCCGCATCGATGATGTCCGTCGAGACGCCCTGTCCGGCGCCCGCACAACCGTCGACCTCGACCACAACCGAGACCTCCCCGAGGGCGTCCTGACCCTCGGTGACCGCCCCGATCGTGAACTCGCTGAGCTTCGCCTCCACCCCCGCCGCCGCGTTGATCGCCCGGAACACCGCGTCGATCGGGCCGTCGCCGGAGAAGGAACCCTCGGCCGAGCCCCCCTCGGGCAGCGTCACCGCCACGCGCGCGTGGGGCGGGCGCCGGGAGGAGTCCTCAACCTCAAACCACTCAAGCGTGTACCCGGCGACGTCCTCCCCCACCCGCAGCTCGTCGGTCACCAGCGCCTCCAGGTCCATCGCCGTCACCTGCTTCTTGACGTCCGCGATCTCCTTGAAACGCTTGAACGCCGTGCGCAACGCCTGACCGTCCAGCTGAAAGCCAAGCTCCTCCAGCGCCTCCCGCAAAGCGTGCCGACCGGAGTGCTTGCCCAACACGATCGCGTTGCCCCGCAGCCCCACCGTCGTCGCGTCCATGATCTCGTAGGTGGTCCTCTCCTTGAGCACCCCGTCCTGGTGGATGCCCGCCTCGTGCGCAAACGCGTTCCGGCCCACGATCGCCTTGTTCGGCTGCACCTGATAGCCCGTCAGCCGCGACACCAGCCGGCTCGACCGGGCGATCTCGGTCGTCTCGATCCCCGTCCACAACCCCAAGCTCGGCTCCCGCGTGCGCAACAGCATCGCCACCTCCTCAAGCGACGCGTTCCCCGCCCGCTCGCCGATCCCGTTGATCGCGCACTCCACCTGCCTCGCCCCCGCTTCGATCCCCGCCAGCGAGTTCGCCACCGCCAACCCCAGGTCGTCATGGCAGTGCACCGAAACCACCACGTCCCGCAGGCCCGGCACCAGCCGGTAGAGCTCCTCGAACATCCCCGCGTACTCCCGAGGCATCGTGTACCCCACCGTGTCCGGCACGTTGATCGTGCTCGCCCCCTCATCCAGCGCGATCTGGATCACCTCCGCCATGTACTGAACGTCCGAACGGGACCCGTCCTCGGGGGAGAACTCCACGTCCTCGGTCAGCTCCCGCGCCTGTGCGACCGCCGCCCGCACCTGCCCCTTGACGTCATCGCGGGTGGTCTGAAGCTTGCGCTCGATGTGGATGTCGCTGGTTGCGATGAACGTGTGGATCCGCGGGCGCTCGGAGTCCCTGATCGCCTCCCACGCCGCGTCGATGTCCTGCTTTGAGGTCCTCGCCAGCCCGCAGATCACAGGCTGCACGGGACCCAGTTCCGCCCGCGCGATCGCCTGCACCGCCTCGAAGTCTCCCGGCGAGGTGATCGGAAAGCCCGCCTCGATCACGTCCACCCCCAGCCTCGCCAGCTGGTGGGCGATCTCCAGCTTTTCCTGGCGGTTCAGCGAGATCCCCGGCGACTGCTCCCCGTCTCGCAAGGTCGTGTCGAAGACCCTCACCCGGGCCTCCTCCGCTCTCCCGGGTGCCTTCTCCCCTCTCGCGGGCGCCTCCTCGGTTCCTGTGGGCGCCGACGCGGGCGCCTGGCCTGCGGTGCTGCTCATGTCGCGATCACGCTCCTTGTTGGTTTCTCTTCGCCACCTGTTCTCCTGCTGGGTATGCGGCTACGCGGCCGCCACGCGCTATTCCCCCCGAGGGGGGAGCAGGAGAAGGAACGACAGAGACACCTGGAACGACATGCCGCAGGGGAGGTTAGCACCGTGGGGCGCGGCGCGAGACGCGATCAGGGCACGAGCACGACCTTCCCTACGTTCCGCCGCTCGACGATCATGCTCTGGGCGGCGCCGGCTTCCTCGAAGGGGAACGCCCCCGCGACGACCGGCTGGATCGTGCCGTCCCCGAGCAGCTCCCGCAGCGCCTCCGTCACCTGCCCACGCCAACGCTCGTCCTGGGAGAGCGTCAGCGAGTTCAACCCGATCACCGACTTCGACGCCGACATCTGCTTGATCAGGTTGAACCGCGGCATCCGCAGGACGGTCCTCAGGGCGGAGATCGGATTGCGCCGCTCCCCGGACACCAACGCCGAGGCCCCGAACGCGACCAACCGCCCACCCGGCCCGAGCAGGTCATAGCTCCGGCGAAAGCTCTTCCCGCCGATCGCGTCCATGATCAGGTCGAACTTCGGCAGGTTCCGCTCCCAGCCGGGAGTCGTGTAGTCGAGCGCCCGATCCACCCCGAGCTCCAGGATCCGTTCGTGCTTGCCCGGCGAGGCCGTCCCGTACACCTCCGCCCGGTGACGCTTGGCGATCTGCGTCGCCGCGATCCCCACGCCTCCCGCCGCCGCATGGATCAGCACACGCTCGCCTGCCTGGAGGCCGCCGTATCGGATCAACCCCGTCCACGCCGTCCCGTAGTTCACCGGGATCGCCGCCCCCTGCTCGAACGTCAGCCCGTCCGGGAGCGCCACCACGCCGTCCACCGGCGCCACCACCTGCGAGGCGTACCCCCCGAACTGCGTCCCCGCGAGCACCCGCTGCCCGTGGCTCAGGGGATGCTCAGGGGTCGATGCCCCCTCCCCCAGCTCGAGGATCGTCCCCGCCACCTCATACCCCACCACACACGGCGTCTTCGGCGCGTCCGGGTACAACCCCATCCTCGCCATCACGTCCGCGAAGTTGATCCCCGCCGCCGCCACCCCGATCCGCACCTCCCCCGGACCGAGCTCCGGGTCGGGACGCTCCTGGACCTGCAACACCCCGGGGCCCCCGTGCTTGGTGATCACCACCGCCCGCATCGCGGGTCAGCGTATACGATCGCCGCCGCCCGTCAGCCCAGGTCCACCGACCAGCCGTCCACGAACCCCTCCGAGGCGACTATCTCCCGAACGACGCCGTCCGGAACCGCCGCGTCGGTCGTGACCACCATCGCCGCCAGACGCTTGTCCTCCCCCTCGCGCCCATCCGGAGCGTGCCCGACCGCGGCCGAGGAGAT
Organism: uncultured Solirubrobacterales bacterium; assembly: GCA_963785785.1. GTDB lineage: Bacteria > Actinomycetota > Thermoleophilia > Solirubrobacterales > Solirubrobacteraceae > Palsa-744. The sequence continues at coordinate 254,128 of CAWAWI010000001.1, forward strand.
GTTGATCCCGTGCCCCCCGAAGATCGTCCCCACCCGCCCGATCATCCCGGGCAGGTCCTCATAGCGAAAGACCGTCACGTAACGCTCGAGCTCGATCGTCAGACGACGGCCCTGCACCTCCACCAGATGGGGAACCCGGCTCGGGCCGATCCCCGTGCCCGCAACCGCCACCCGCTCATCCCCGGCGATCACCGTCACACGGATCAGCTCGTTGAAGTCCTCCGCCTCGGAGACCGCCTTCTCCTCCAGCACGATTCCCCGCTGCTGAGCCATCGTCGGAGCGTTCACCAGATTCACCTGCTCCTCGGTGCGACCCTGCAGCGCCCCCACGATCACCGCCAGCCCCAGAAGGCGCGTGTCGAAGTCCGCGATCCGTCCCAGGAACGCCGCCTCGATCCGCTCCACCGAGCTCCCCTCCGCCAGCGCCATCGCCAGACGCCCCAGCTGGGTGGCCAGCGGCAGGAACGGCCCCAGCGCCTCCATGTCCTCCGCCCCGATCGCGGGAATGTTCACGGCTGTGGACACCACGCCGCCGGTCAGCGCCGCGATCACCTGCTCGGCGCTCTGATACCCCGCCCGGTCGGTCGCCTCCGCCGTGGACGCCCCCAGGTGCGGGGTCACCACCACGTTCGGGTAGCCGGTGAACAGCGGATAGTCGGTGATCGGCTCGGACGGGAACACGTCCAGCGCCGCCCCTCCCACCTTCCCGGAGTCCAGCCCGTCCTTCAGCGCACCGTCGTCGATCAGCCCTCCCCGCGCCACGTTCAGGATCCGCACCCCGTCCCGCATCTGCCCGATCGCCGTCCCATCGATGAACCCCTCGGTCTCCGGGGTCTTGGGAAGATGGATGGTGATGAAGTCCGCCTGCTCGTAGACGTCCCGAGGGCTGTCCGCCTTCTCGACCCCCAGCTCCCGGTAGCGCTCCGCGCTCACGAACGGGTCGAACGCGAGCACCCGCATCCCGAACCCCCGCGCACGGTGGGCCACCAGCTGGCCGATCCGCCCGAACCCGATCACCCCGAGCGTCTTCTCGTACAGCTCCACCCCCGAGAACTTCGACCGCTCCCACTTGCCCGCCGTCAGCGACATGTACGCCTGGGGGATGTTTCTGGCGAGCGCCAGCAAAAGGGCCATCGTGTGCTCCGCCGCCGTCACCACGTTCGACTCCGGCGCGTTCGCCACCACGATCCCCCGCCGCGTCGCCGCCCCCACGTCCACGTTGTCCACGCCCACTCCCGCTCGCCCGATCGCCCGCAGGTTCGTCGCCCGCTCGATCAGCTCCTCGGTGAGCTTCGTCGCCGACCGCACGAGGATCCCGTGGTACTCCCCGATCCGCTCGCTGAGCTCCTCATCGCTCCAGTCGATCCCCAGGTCCACGTCGAACCGCTCCCGCAAGAGCGCCACCCCTGAGTCCCCGATCTTCTCCTTGACGAGTACCTTCAATCGCTCCCCACCCGGGCCGGCGCTGGCGGTCTCGCTCACGAGGAGCTCCTCTCGACCACCCAGTCGATGCACGCCGTCAGCGCCTTCACGTCCTCGGGGTCAACGGCGGGGAACATCCCCACCCGCAGCTGGTTTCGCCCCAGCTTCCGATAGGGCTCCACGTCCACGATCCCGTTCGCCCGCAACGTCTTGGCGACCGCCGAGGCGTCGATCGCCTCATCGAAGTCGATCGTCCCGACGACCAGCGAGCGCTTCGCGGGGTCGGACACGAACGGGGTCGTGTATGGGGTCCTCTCAGCCCACTCATACAGGTGCCCCGAGGATGCCGTCGTGCGCGACACACACCAATCGAGGCCTCCACCGTCGAGCATCCACCGGACCTGGTCGGCGAGCAGGAACAGGGTCCCGACCGCCGGCGTGTTGTACGTCTGGTCCTTGACAGAGTTCTCCAGGGCCGTCTTCAACGACAGGAACGCCGGGATCCACCGCTCGCCCGCCCCGATCTCTGCGATCCGCTCCTGGGCGGCCGGGCTCAGCAGAGCCACCCACAGGCCCCCGTCGGCGGCGAACGCCTTCTGGGGGGCGAAGTAGTAGGCGTCCACATGCCTGAGGTCGATCGCCAGGCCGCCGGCCCCCGAGGTCCCGTCGATCAGCACCAGGGGCTCCTCGACGGCGGGGCCGAGGGCGTCGCCCGAGTCGGGGTCGGGGTCGGGGGCGTCGGGGGCGTCGCCGGGGCTGTCGGGGGCGTCGCCGGGGCTGTCGGTCGTGGGTGGTGACTCCTCAACGGGCGCCCCCCGCGCGTACGCGCGCGCGCGCGCGGGCCCCTCGTTTTTGGACACCCACTCCCCGCCCATCCCTGAGCTCGAAGGCCGATTCACGGGCACCATCACCCCCGTGGAGGTCTCGTTGTGGGCCCACGCGATCGCGTCAGCTCCCTCCCGGGCCGCCACCGGCCCCGCCTCGGCCGGGTCGGGGGCGTCGCCGGGGTCGGCGGCGATCGTGACGGGGTCCTGGAGGAACGGCGTCCCGGTGGTCGATTGGGCGAACTTGGACGAGAACTCCCCGTATGTCAGGTGCAGCGCCCGGCGCTTGACGAGCCCGAACGCGGCGGCGTCCCAGAAGGCGGTGGCGCCACCGTTCCCGAGGGCCACCTCATAGTCCTCCGGGGCCCCGAACAGCTCGCGAAGGCCCGCCCGGATCTCCCCCACGAGAGCCTTCACCGGGGGCTGGCGGTGGGAGGTCCCCATCACCGCTCCTCCCTCCCGCCCGAGACGGTCAAGAGCCTCTGGGCGGACCTTCGAGGGGCCGCATCCGAAGCGCCCGTCCACGGGCTTCAGATCGCCGGGGATGACCAGGACGGTCGGCTGGCTCTCGGCCCCGGTCCCCGGGCTCTGGGCCCCGGTCCCTGGGGTCTGGGCTGTGGGAGTGCTCTGGCTGCTCTGGCTCATTAGGGGCTCCTCGTTCGGTCCCGAGGGAGGTCGATGATCGGAGGTGCCCAGGCGCGCGGCGTGAAAGTCTCGTCGCTTCCCGGTGGTTGCGTCCACCTCAGCGCCAGTCGCGACGACATGGCGAGTGTAGCGAAGGTGGACGGGTGGCTGCTGTCAACCGTCGAACAGGGACTCCCGCTCCAGGACCGTCGCGGTCCAGCCCTCGGGCAGCCTTGTGGCTGACACCCCCGCGGGCCCTTCCAGGCGCTTCCGGTCGGCCACGAGCAGGCAGTACTCGGGGGCGGGCCCCAGCACGAACTGCCGGCGCCAGAGGCTCGCGTGGCGGGGGTCCATGCCGTCGGCGAGCATGTCCGCCAGAGCCCGCTGGGGCGAGCCGGGGGGGCGGGTGACCCAGACGGCGACCGAGGACTCGCCGAGAGACTCCGGACGGAGGCCCTCCACCAGCCCGTACAGGCCGCCCGCGCCCGCCCCGAAGCGGCTCGCGACGGCGTCGTGGGGAGTGCGGTGGCCCCGTCCCACGGCGGCCTCGTTCAGGACGCCGAGGGCGGCGTAGTCCTCGACCAGGTACCAGTCCTCATAGCCCACCGACCCGCCCTTCGGGGTCCGCTCCTGGTCGGCGGCCGCCGACCATGGCCAGGGCAGCTGTGAGACCCTGAACACGGCCGACCCGTGAAAGCCCACGGGGGGTGTGCGGGTCAGGGAGCGGTGGAAGGCGAGGTGGGCCTGCTCGTAGGCGCCGGCCTGGGCGGGATCGAGGGGGCGGTGCCAGAAGAGGTAGGCGAGCACCGCGTGAGGGTTCCTCGGAAGGCCGCCTCGTCCCTCAGAAGGACGGCTTGATCCAGTCCATGTGGGAGCGCAGCTCCGCGCCCACGACCTCGACCTGGGTGTCGGCCTGCTCGGCGCGCATCCGCTTGAAGTTCTCCTGGCCCGCCCGGTTCTCGGCGATCCACTCGCGGGCGAAGTCCCCGGACTGGATCTCCTTGAGGATCTCCCGCATGCTCGCGCGAGTCTCTTCGGTGATCACCCGCTTGCCCCGTGTGTAGTCGCCGTACTCGGCGGTGTTGGAGATCGAGTACCGCATCCCCGCAAGCCCCTTCTCATACATCAGATCGGCGATCAGCTTGAGCTCGTGAAGGCACTCGAAGTAGGCCATCTCAGGGTCATATCCCGCTTCCACGAGGGTCTGAAAGCCCGCCTGGACGAGCTCTGAGGCGCCACCGCACAACACGGCCTGCTCGCCGAACAGGTCCGTCTCGGTCTCGTCCTTGAAGGTCGTCTCGATCACCCCCCCGCGAGTGCACCCGATGCCCTTGGCGTAGGCGAGCGCGAGCGCCCGAGCGTTCCCGGAGGCGTCCTGACCGACCGCGATCAACCCGGGGACCCCGCTTCCCTCGGTGAACTGGCGACGCACCAGATGGCCGGGACCCTTGGGGGCCACCATCGCCACGTCCACCCCCCCGGGAGGCTCGACCTCTTTGTAATGGATCGAGAAGCCGTGCCCGAACAGGAGCATGTCCCCCGGGGCGATCCCGTCGCGAACCTCCCCCTCCCACACCTGCCGGTGGAGCTCATCGGGGACGAGCATCATCACGAGATCTCCTCGGCTTGAGGCATCGACGACCGAGACGACCTCCAATCCGTGCTCACGGGCGGAGTCCGCCGAGGAGGAGCTCTCCCGCAGGCCCACCACCACATCCACCCCCGAGTCCTTCAGGTTCAACGCGTGGGCATGCCCCTGGGAGCCGTACCCGATGATGGCAACGGTCTTTCCGTCGAGCAGATGGAGGTCGGCGTCGTCGTCGTAGAGCATCGTCAGCGGGCAGGCTATCGCTTACGCGCTCGCGACGAGGGCCTACGCGCTGGCGGACGCCACGAGGGTCCGGCCGGGGATCACGAGGGTCCCGTCGGACTGGACGAACGGCTGCATGCGGGCCTGAAGGCCGGCTCGGATCTCGGCGATCTCGTCCTCGGACCGGCTGAGGACGGCGTCGTGGAACTGGCGGGAGATGTCCAGGGTGGTCTCCCAGTAGACCTCGAAGGAGTCGTGTCGCTGGGCCACGTCGAGGGCCTGAACGTCGATCTCGCCGAAGCCGGCCCCCGCGATGAGCTCCCGCACCCGGTCGCGATCCCCCAGCGCGAACGGGCCGGGGCGCGCCAGGCGTGGGCGGGCTCCCGAGGTCCCGGTCGATCAGCTCCATGCTCGGCAGAAGCGCCCACGGGTTGTCCTGGAGACCGTCCCACACCGCCAACGCCAAACGCCCTTCCGGTCGGAGCACCCGCCGGGTCTCACCGAGGGCGGCGCCCGGGTCGGCCATCAGCATGTACCCCCACCGGCAGAGCACCACATCGACGCTCGCGAGAGGCAGGTCGATCCATTCGCCCCCGAGCACCTGGAACTCGACGTTGCTGAGCCCGAGCTCCCCCGCGCGAACGCGGGCGCCCGCGAGCATCGCCTCGGCCTGGTCTGAGACGATCACCCCGCCCAGCGGACCGACCATCTCCGCCGCGCTCATCCCCGTCTCGCCGAGCCCTCCGGCGAGCTCGAGCACCCGCTCCCCAGGCTGGGGAGAGGTCGCCTCGAGCATCCACCGAGACACCGGCATCCCGAGCCCCCGGATGGCCTCCTGGCGGCGTGTCCAGCCGGGGGCCGCCGCTTCCCAGCCGGCGAGGCTCGCGTCCCGATAGGCGTTGGCGTCGAAGTCGCTCACGTCAGGTGCCCTCACGGGAGCTTGCCCGATCGAAGGCGTTCATGTCAGCTGCCTGCGCAGGAGCTTGCCCGAGCGGGTCCTCGGGAGGGGCTCGTCGACGAGGTCGAACTGCTTGGGCACCTTGTAGGGGGCCAGCCGCTCGGAGCAGTGGACGCGGAGCGTCTCAGCCCCCACACGGGCCCCCTCGCGGGGGAGGACGATTGCGGTGACGGCCTCCCCCCAGCGGAGATCCCGACGGCCGATGACCGCTGCCTCGACCACGTCGGGGTGAGCCTCGAGTACCGCCTCCACCTCGGCGGGGGCAACGTTCTCACCCCCACTGACGATCGTGTCTGCCTTCCGTCCACTGACCCGAAGGAAGCCGTCCCGGTCGAGCTCCCCGAGATCCCCGGTGTGAAGCCAGCCGTCGGAGGAGACCGCACCGGGCGCGACCGTCGGGCCGGCCACGAGGATCTCACCGTCGTGACCGATTCCCACCCGGGTGCAGAACAGCGGAGGGCCTCCATGAGCTGGAATGTCCCCCATCGAGGCCTCCGGAGGGGCTGTCCCATCCGGAGGGGCTGTCCCATCCGGGGGAGCGGTCGCATCCGGCGGGGCGGTCGCCGCCGGAGGAGCTGTGGTCACCTGCGAGCACGCCTCCGTCAGGCCGTAGGTGAGGCTCACCGGCACCCCCGCGACCCTGGCGCGTGCGATCAGGGCATCCGGTAGGGGACCCCCGCCGGTGAGGGCGCAGCGAAGGGTCGGAGGGTGGTCAAGGCCCGCGTCGAGCAGTCTCATGAGGGTGGTACCGACGAGGGACACGACCGTGATGTCCTCCTCGATGAGCGCCTTCAGGACCCGGTCGGTGTGAAAGCGCGGGTGCACCACCGCGGTGGTCCCGTAGATGGCTGAACGCACGAGGATCGACAGTCCACCCACGTGGGAGATGGGGAGCGTGCAAAGCCACCGATCCCCCGGGTCCCGGTCCAGGGCGACCGCCGACCCGAGAGCGCTCCACAGGAAGTTCCCGTACGTGAGCTCCACCGGCCGGGGCGATGCGCTCGTGCCGGAGGTATGGATGATCGCGGCCACACCGTCGAGGTCGTGGACGTCGGGGCGTGGAGTCGGGGCCGTGGACGTCGGGAGCGTGGACGTCGGGAGCCGACCCCACGCGGGGGCCACTCTCCGGCCTCCGTCCCGGGGGACTCCGAGGCGCTGGCGTCGGTGGGCGTGGCACGATCGTCCGGCCGGGGCTCGGAGAGGACAGTGTCGAGAGGCTCGGAGACGACCGCGGCGGCGGCGTCGCACTGAACCGATCGCTCGGCCTCGGAGAGACGAACGTCGACCGGCACCGCGACGGCGGCCAAGAGCAGGCATGCGTGAAAGGTACGGGCGAACTCGAGGCCGGGGGGCAGGACGATCGCGACCCTGTCGCCGGCGGTGATGCCATCGGCACGCAGCCGCCGCGCGCGCGCGCGGGCATCCGCCTGGAGCTCCGCGTATGTGAGGGTGCCCTCAGGACCCTCGAGAGCCGTCCACTCGGGGCGCAGACGAGACGCGCGGGCGAGCCATCCCTCGACGTGCATGGTCACAGGCTATGGGACCGTCCGAGGACGCCGTTGGCGATCCGCTTCCGGACGCGACAGATAGCCTGTGGGTCATGACGACGACTTGGACGAAGGCGGGGGAGTACGAGGACATCCGCTACGAGAAGTCGAGCGAGCCCGACGGGATCGCGAAGATCACGATCGACCGGCCGGAGGTCAGGAACGCGTTCCGACCGCTCACGATCGTCGAGATCTCCCGGGCGCTGGAGGACGCGAGGGAGGACAGAGAGATCGGTGTCATCGTCCTGACGGGAGCGGGTGACCTGGCGTTCTGCTCGGGAGGAGACCAGCGTGTTCGGGGAGACTCGGGGTATCTGACCGACGAGGAGATGAAGTCCCCACCCACCCGACCGGGGATCGGGCGGTTTCACGTGACGGACCTCCACGTCCAGATCAGACGGCTGCCCAAGCCGGTGGTGGCGATGGTGGCCGGGTACGCGATCGGGGGTGGGCACGTGTTGCATTTGGTGTGCGACCTGACGATCGCCGGCGAGAACGCACGGTTCGGGCAGGTGGGGCCGAAGGTGGGGTCCTTCGACGGGGGCTTCGGGGCGGGACTGTTGGCGAACATGGTGGGAGTCAAGAAGGCGAAGGAGATCTGGTTTCTGTGCAGGCAGTACTCCGCCCAGGAGGCCCTTGAAATGGGCCTCGTGAACACGGTGGTGCCCCTGTCGGAGTTGGAAGAGGAGACGATCGGGTGGTGCTCTGAGATGCTCGAGCTCTCCCCGTTCTCCTTGAGGCTTTTGAAGGCGAGCTTCAACGCGGCCGAGGACGGGCTCACGGGGATTCAGCAGCTCGCCCACGACGCGAACCTGCTGTTCTACGGAAGCGAGGAGGCCCAGGAGGGCAGGGACGCGTACAGGGAGAAGCGAAAGCCGGACTTCTCCAAGTTTCCGAGGCGCCCATGACCACGGTGACCCGAACCGGGGCCCGTACCGTGACCCGAACCGGGACCCGAACCGGGAGAAGGGACCCGGACCGGGACGATCGGGAGGCGCCAGTGACGACGATGACCCAGACGACGGGGACAATCGCCGTCCCCGGGGCAACCGGACGGGCGAGCATGGTGCGGATCTGGGTGATGGCGGCGCGGGTGAGGACGCTGCCGGCGGCGGTGGCGCCGGTGCTCGTGGGGACCTCGTTGGCGCTCGGGGCGGGACACTTCCACCCCCTCGCGTTCGTCGCGGCGTTGTTGGGGGCGATCTTCATCCAGGTGGGGACGAACCTCTCGAACGATTACTCGGACGCCCGGAGGGGGGCGGACAATGAGGACCGTCTCGGGCCCGTGCGGGTGACTGCTGGAGGGCTGGCGCCTCCCAAGCAGGTGTTGATGGCCACGTACTTGTCGTTCGGGTTGGCGATCGCCTGTGGGGCCTACCTGATCGCGGTGGCGGGCTGGGGACTGCTGGCGGTGGGAGCGGCGTCGATCCTCGCGGGGATCCTCTACACGGGGGGCCCCCGGCCATACGGGTATGAGGGACTGGGAGAGGTGTTCGTGTTCCTGTTCTTCGGGGTGGTGGCGGTGACGGGCTCCTATTTCGTGCAGGTCCAGGAGCTCCCCTGGCAGGCGTTCGGGTGCGCGGTGCCGGTGGGGCTGTTGGCGAGTGCGATTCTGGTGGTGAACAACGTCAGGGACATCGACACCGACCGCCGGGCGGGCAAGCGGACCCTGGCGGTGAGGCTGGGAAGGGCTCGGACAAGAGACCTGTACACGGCGATGGTGGTGGTCGCGTTCGTGAGCGCTCCCGTGTTGTGGGCGCTCGGAATGTCCCCGTGGCTGCTCCTCAGCTGGGCGGCGATCCCACTCGGGGTGAAGCTCGTGAGGACCGTCAGGACACGGGTGGACGGGCCCTCGCTGAACGGTGGTTTGGCGGGGACGGGGGCGCTTCAGCTGCTCTACTGCCTGCTCCTCTCCGCGGGAATCCTCGCGGGGGGCGGGATCGGAGGGTGAAGGGCGGTTGCGACTGAGTGTGACCCGGCGGGTGGTGGGCCTGAAGAGACCGCTTCAGAGCGCCCATGGGGTCGTCGGGGAGCGGGAGCTGCTGACAGTGGAGCTGACCGACGGGGACGGGGTGAGAGGGTACGGGGAAGCGGCACCTCTTCAGGAGTACGACGGGGTGAGCACCGTACGTGTCCTTGACGCGCTCGAACGCTATGGCCCGGCCCTGGCTGACGTCCAGGCGGACGGGCCGAGCGGTGCGAGCGACACGAGCGGCACGGACGGCACGAGCGGCACGAGCGGCACGAGCGGTGCACAGGTGATCGAGGCGTGCAGGCGGATCGAGGACCTGCCCCAGGCGCTCGCGGCGGTGGACATGGCGTTGTGGGATCGGGCGGGCAGGCGAGCGGGCAAGGCGGTGGCGGAGCTCCTGACCGACAACCCCGCCAAGGAGGTGAAGGTGAACGCGACCCTCGGGGCCACCGACCGGCGGGGTGCCGCGGAGCAGGCGGGTGAGGCGGTCAGGGAAGGGTTCCAGTGCATCAAGGTCAAGGTGGGCGTGGGCGACGACGGCGGGCGGGTGGCAGCGGTGAGGGCAGCGGCGGGGTCGGACGTGACCCTTCGACTGGACGCGAACGGCGCCTGGGAGGTCGAGGAGGCGGTGCGAGCGATCGAAACGCTGGCACCCTCGGGGTTGGAGCTCGTCGAGGAGCCCACCCACGGGCTGGAGGGTGTGAGAGAGGTGAGAGAACGGGTGAGCACGAGGATCGCGATCGACGAGACGGCCACGGAAGCCGGAGCGCTGGGAGCGGGGGTGGCGGACGCGGTGTGCCTGAAGGTCAGCCGGTGCGGGGGGATCTCAGGTCTTATAGCGGCGGCGACGCTGGTGCGGGCCTCCGGGGGGGAGGTGTACGTGGCGTCCACCCTTGACGGCCCCCTCGGCGTGGCAGCCGCCCTTCACGCCGCCGCGGCGCTGGCCTCCCGCGGCCCGGTGCCCCCGTGTGGCCTCGCGACCCTGAGACTGTTCGAGGGGATCGAGGATCAGCTACCGGCGGTCGAAGGCATGATCGCGTTGCCCACGGAGCCGGGGCTCGGCGTCAGACCGCTGTAGGGCGGCAGGATCTCCGCCCGGACACAGCTCCCCCGGACACAGCTCCCCCCGGACGCAGCTCCCCCCGGACACGGCTCCCCCCGGACACGGCTCCCCCCAGACACGGCTCCCCCCGGACACGGATCGGCAGGCGGCTTGGCCGCTCACACGGTGAGGACGATCTTCCCACGGACGTGTCCGGACTCGCTGAGGGCGTGCGCCTGCGAGGCCTCCGCCAGGGGGAAGGTCTGGGCTATCTCGACACGCAACTCGCCGGCGGCCACGAACTCGGCGATCCGGGTGAGCTGCTCGGAGCTCGGGCTCATCACGAGGCGTTCCGCGCGGACGTTCCGCTCGCGGGCCTCCTGCTCGGGGGGAGAGCCGGCGATCGTGACGAGGACGCCTCCCTCGCGAACAGTGGGAAGGAGCGACATCGTGGTGTCTCCGCCGACGGTGTCGAACGCGACGTCGACCCCGGTTATGACATGGGCGACGTCTTGGCTGGTGTAGTCGACGTATTCGTCCGCCCCGAGACCGAGCACGAAGTCGCGGTTTCGGGAGGACCCGGTGGCGATCGTTCGGGCGCGGGCGTGCTTTGCGAGCTGGACCGCGAGATGGCCGACCCCGCCCGGGGCGCCCGCGACAAGTGCCGTCTGGCCGGGCTGAAGGCCCCCGCGATCGAACAGGGCCTGGAACGCGGTGAGGCCCGCCACCGGCAGGGATGCCGCCTGCTCATGGCTCAGGCTCGGGGGCTTTCTCGCGATCACCGCAGCCGAAGCGGCGGCGAGCTCCGCGTAGGCGCCGGAACGGGCGAACCCGAACACCTCGTCTCCCTCCGCGAACCCCTCGGCGCGGGAGAGCTCGACCGTCCCGGACACGTCGCTGCCGAGCACCGTGGGGAGCTCCTTGGGTATGAGCCCCCGCCGGTACTTCCAGTCGATCGGGTTGACCGACGCCGCGTGGACCCTGATCAGGACCTCCCCGTCACCCGGCTCGGGCGGCGAGGCCTCCTCGAGGACCAGGACACCCGGGTCTCCGGTCTCATGGATCACTACCGCGCGCATGGTCTCCTCCCAGCGTAACGGTCCGCAGGCGGCGCCGTTGCTCCGCGGCCCGACCCTACGACGCCGATCCCTCGACGAGCATGTGAAGACCTGCGTGACGAACCCGTCCGGGCGTAAGGCCGGCGTCTGTCATCAGGGCGTGGACCTCTCGGGGGGATCGCTCGCGACCGCCCTCGCACTCGACGAGCATCAGGAGGTCCGCCAGCGAGCTGACCGGACTCGGGTGGCCGGGCTCGAGATGCTGGTCGATCGCCACCACCCTCGACCCCGGGGGCATCGTCGCCCGGAGGCGACCGAGGATGTCCCGGCAGGCGTGGTCGCTCCAGTCGTGGAGGATCCACTTGAGGACGTACACGTCCGCGAGCGTCCAGCTCGCCGAACAGATCCCCGGCTCGCCGCTCCACCCGATCGGCCACGTCACGGGATCCCAGGAATGCCTCAGCCTCGGCTAGCACCTCCGGAGCGTCCACCAAAACGCCTCGGGCGTTCGGGCGCCGCTGAAGGATCGCCGCGAGCAGCGTCCCGATCCCGCCGGCCACGTCGCAGATCGTGCCCTCCCGGGGCCACGGATAGGCCCGGGAGAGGGCTCCGAGATCGATCGCGGTGAGCTGGCGCATCGCCTCGCCGAAGCGGGCCCCCTCGTCGGGATGCTCACCGAAGTACTCCCAGACCGAGTTCCCGAACACCCGCCGGTGACCCGACGGCTCGGCGCCCTCCCGGAGCTGGCCCAGGAGCTCGCCATGGGCGGCCGCGTTCGCCGGCGCCGCCTGGTAGGCGACCCAGGAAGCCACCGACCGGGGATGGTCGCTCCGGAGCGGCCCACCGAGCCGCGCGAGCCGCGCCCGCCCCTGGCGGTCCAGGCGGACGAGGCGGCAGGCCGCCGCGGCTCCGAGCACCCGCACGGTCACCTCCCGCGAAAGGCCGAGCTCATCGGCGAGGTCTCCGGGGTCGCGCGTGCCCGCGCCCAGCGCGTCGGCGAGCCCCGAGGTGACGAGCAAACCCGCGAGCTTCGTCCGCTGCATCCCCGCCACGAAGTCCCACAGAGCAGCCTCCGCGGGAAGCAGCCGGTCGGCGAGCCCCAGCATGGCGCTCCGCGCCGCCAAGCCGCCACGCATCGCGGCATTCGGTATGGGAAACGGCGGCAGGGGCACGACGGCCACACCCTACGCGAAGGTCGGTCACCAGCTCAGGCCCACAGCTCGGGGGCCCTGCTCAGGCCCACTGCTCGGCCTCCCGGGACGGGCGCTCCGAGACGGAGGCTAAGGTGGAACCGGAGATCGTCATTTTGAGGATCTCCGCTCCCTCCGCCACCGTACACACCCCGCCAAAGGAGATCCGATGTCCCGCTTCACCGTCGTGAACCTGTTGGAGATCGAGGACTCGGTGGGCGATCGGGCTCCCGGGATCGAAGGTCGGTTCGCCCGCAAGCACCTGGATTCGCGGGAGCTCGGGGTCAGCCACTTCCGGTACGGGGCCAACGTGCGCAGTCCCGTGGGCCACCGCCACGGGGAGCAGGAGGAGGCCTACATCGTGGTCGCGGGGTCCGGCCGATTGCTGTTGGACGACGAGGTCCAGGACCTGAGACAGTGGGATGTCGTTCGTGTGGCCCCCGAGGTGGTACGAGCCTTCGAGGGGGGACCTCACGGACTTGAGATCATCGCCGTAGGCGGCTTCAGGCCCGAGGACGGCGACGGTCAGATGAGCCCCACCACCTGGCCTAACGGGCAGTAGCCCGCCGTGGGGAGGGCCTGGGGCGGCTCTCGAGACGGCGCTCGGGACGGCTCACGAGGCGCTCACGGGACGGCGAGATCAGCCGGGAGCGATCGACCGGCCGAGGAGCGACTCCGCGACGGCTTCCGCCACCCCCGCCGGGCTCTCGAGGGGCAGGCGATGTCCTCCGGGAATCACGAGGAGCTTCCCCCGGGGGAGCAGGTCGGCCATTCGCTGGCCCTCCCGCTGAAACTTCTCGTCACGGTCTCCCGCCAGGATCCTCGCCGGCATCGTCAGTTCGGGGAGACTGCTCCAGAGGGGCTCCATCTCCCCGGTGCCGATCCCTCGCAGGACCCCCGCGAGGGCGTCGGGGCGGTTGCGCGAGTAGTCCGCCCGCGCGAGCTCATCCACGGCGGGGGGGTCGGAGGCGAACATCGGCTGAGAGGACCAGCGCTCGACGAACCCCTCCACTGTCCCCCTCTGGAGCTCGTCCGCGAGACGCCGGTCCCGAGCCTGGCGCTGGGATCGCTCGACCGGGTCCTCGATTCCAGCGGTGCTCGCCACCAACACGAGCCGTGTGACCCGCTCGGGCGCCGTGAGGGCCACGTGAAGCGCCACCCGGCCCCCCAGCGAGTAGCCGCACAGAACGAACCGGTCGGGAGACCGGCCGAGCACATGCTCGACACAGCCCGCGAACGAGATCGGAGGCTCCACGTCCGCGTACTCGCCATGTCCGGGCAGGTCCAGAGCCAGCGGCCGCCAGCGCCCGGCAGGCAACCGCTCGATCACGGTGTCCCATGTGCGGCTGGTGCCCCCAAACCCGTGCAACAGGACGACGCTCTCCGGGACAACCCTCTCCGGGACAACCCTCTCCGGCACCCCGCCATCGTAGTCTCCCCTACCCGATGACCGTACCCGAGAACACCTATCTGCTGCTCAGGGCTCTCGTCGACGAGCTCGCTCGGTGCGGGATGAAAGGTGCGTGCACCTCTCCCGGCTCCCGCTGTGCTCCCCTCGTGCTGAGCCTCGCCCGTGAGAAGCGCTTGCACTGCTACTCACACGTGGACGAGCGGTGCTCGGGGTTCTTCGCCCTCGGCCTCGCGAAGGCGTCCGGGCTGCCCGTGGCCGTGACCTGTACGTCGGGGACCGCCGCCGCCGAGCTCCTGCCGGCCGCGGTCGAGGCGCGTGAGGCGCGGGTGCCCCTGCTGCTCCTCACCGCCGACCGTCCCTCTGAGCTTCGCGACAACGGCGCCGGGCAGGCGATCGACCAGCTCAAGCTGTTCGGGACCGCCGTCAAGTGGTTCGTCGAGGTCGACACCCACGATGCGACCACGACCCGTCTTCGCTGGATCAGGACCCTCGCCTGTCGCGCCTACTGGACCGCCCTCGAAGGCTCCCCCGGGGCGGTCCATTTGAACTTCCCCCTCCGCGAGCCCCTCGTCACCGATCACCCCCTGCCGTCGGAGGAGACCGGACGGCCCGACGGCAGTCCATACGTGCTTCGCACCTTCCCCAGCCCCGCGTCCGGCGGGCTTGGGGCGGTCCTCAAAGGGGCTCGACGGGGAGTGGTGGTCGCGGGACGACACGAGCGGAACACTCCCCTCGGTGAGGCAACTTCATCGTTCTGCGAAGCCGCACGCTGGCCGCTGCTCGCCGACCCGATGTCGGGCGCCCGCAGGGGGTCGGCGGCGATCGCACACTACGACGCCCTCCTCCGGGACGAACGGTTCGCGAGATCGAACAGACCGGACATCGTCGTCAGGGTGGGAGACCTGCCGGTCTCCAAGCCCCTGCGCACCTGGCTCGGGAGCCTCGACGGGGTCCCTCAGGTGGCGCTCGACCCCGAGGAGGCCTACCAGGACCCCTCCTCGGTCCTCAGCCGCTCCCTCGCCCTCGAGCCCACCGGGGCGCTCCGCGAGGCGGCGGCCCTCTGGACGCACAGCGGGGAGATCGGCGGGGAGATCGGGGGGGACGCCGGTGGAGACTCCGGCGGGGACTTCAGTGGGGACTCCGGCGAGGAGTCCGATGGGGACGCCGATGGGGACGCCGCCGCTGACCCGGACTGGCTCGCGAGTTGGCGGACCGCCGACGAGCTCGCCGGGGAGGCGATCCTCGGAGCGCTCGCCGGCCACGGGCCCGCCGGGGAGGCGATCTCAGAGCCGGCCCTCGCCGCCGAGCTGGGCGTCCTGCTGCCCAGCCAGGCTACCCTGTTCGTCGCCTCCTCGATGCCCGTACGGGACATCGAGACGTTCTGGCCGGTCCGTCCCGACCCGCCCCGGGTGCTGTCCAATCGGGGGGCGAACGGCATCGACGGGACCGTCTCCGGCGCCTTCGGGGCGGCCGCCCACGAGGAGGGCCCGGTAGTGCTCCTGATCGGGGACGTCGCCCTCGCCCACGACATCGGCGGCCTGCTCGCCGCTACCCGCCTTGACCTGAAGGTGACGATCGTCCTGGTGGACAACAGCGGGGGCGCCATCTTCGACTTCCTGCCGGTCGCCCGCACAGTCGGGGGCACCGATGACAGCACGGGCGAGGGCACCCAGGACATCTACACCCGCCACATCGCCACCCCCACGGGCCTTGACTTCGCCGTGGCTGCCAACCTCTACGACCTCGACTACGAGCTAGTTGGGACCACATCCGAGCTGCGAACGGCCCTGGAGCGGGCACTGTCGCCGCGAACGGGATCGGCGATCGTTCACGTGCAAACCGACAGGGCCGCCAACGTCGAGCTCCACACCCGTGTGTGGCAGGCGGTGTCGGCGACCGTCACCCCGCCAGGAGGGGCAGTAGAGCCTGGAGCTTGATCTCCGTCTCGGCCAGCTCCGACCGGGGGTCGGAGTTGCGAACGATGCCGTTACCTGCATAGCAGCGAGCCACCTCCCCCCGGAGGAGGGCACATCGCAGGGCAACACACAGCTCTCCGTCCCCGGTCCCGTCCGTCCAGCCCACCGGACCGGAGTACCAGCCCCGATCGAGTCCCTCCAGGGCCGGGATCAACGGCGCGGCGTCCCTAAACGGCTCCCCCCCGACGGCAGGCGTCGGATGGAGCATCCCCGCCAGCTCGAGCACGTCGATCGGGGCCGCCAGCTGAGCGCGGATCGGGGTGGCCAGGTGTTGGATGTTCGCGATCCTCGCGAGGGTGGGCTCGGGCGCGAGGGCCGTCCACACCGAATGGGGTCGCAGGGTCCGCTCGATCCGGCGGGCCACGATCATGTGCTCCTCCCGGTAGCCCTCGTCCCGTAGGAGCTGCTCCCCGAGATGGTCATCCACCGCGGGATCGGCGCTTCGGCGAGTGGAGCCCGCCAGGGCCAGGGTGCTCACCCGATGGCCTTCCCGGCGGACCAGCAGCTCGGGGCTCGCCGCCACGAGGGTGGCGTCCCCGCGGCCCACGCAGAAGCAGAAGCACTCGGGGAACGCGTCCCGGAGCACACCTAGCACCGCCGCCGGGTCATACGGTCGGGGAGCATGCACCTGGACCTCCCGGGCGAGCACGATCTTCTCCAGGCGACTGCGACCGATCAGCTCCCTCGCCCTTGTCACCGCCGCCTCGTAGTGCTCGGGAGGCATCGCGCTCACCACCTGGTAGCGCCCCGTCGGCTCGGGGTCGAGCAGCGGAAGCGCTCGCTCCCGGAGCTCCCCCAGACGGACCTCCAACCACTCGAGCCTCTCCTCGGGGGCGTCGTCGGGGGCGACCAGCGCCGCAAGGGTCAGACGCACGTCCGACCCTGCCCTGCCCTGGGAGCCATCCCGCGAGCCGGCTCCACGCCGGATCGCGACCTCGGGCACGATCAGAGAGGCCGGCTCGAACCCGGCCCACCCGGGCGAGCGACCGCCGTCGGGGGCGAACGCGAATCCACACACCGCGATCGGCCCGCTCCCCTCCCGCTGTCCGACCTCCGTCCGCTCGCCCCCCACGGCCCCGGCCGCCAATTCCCGCCAGCGGTCGGCCAGCGAGACGAACCGCTCGGGGCCCGAGTCGCTGAGCGTCACCGCTTCGCCGAGAGTCGCCAGGGCCGTCCCCCCACGGTCGGGCTGCTCGAACGCCAACCACGCCTCCCCCTCTCGCCGGGACCCGCACACGACCGCGCTTGGATCGACCTCTCCGGGGAGCTCGATCGTGATCGTCGCGAGGGTCTCCTCCCCGCTGCGCCTGGCTCTCCGTGCCGCCAGCTCCAACCGGGCCCCGAACGTCTTGCGATCCTCCTCGTCCAGCCCGAACCGGCTTACCCCCGGCGCCCCGCCCGACCCCAACGCCGCACCCGGCCCCAACGCCGCACCCGGCCACGCCGACGCGTCCCGTTCGACGGCCAAGCCTTGCTCAACGCCCGCGTCCGCGGCCACTACGTCTCGCTGCGTCCGCGTGCGATCGCGATCTCCCCGGTACGCATCATCTCGATCAGGCCGAACGGCCGAACCATGCCCTCGAACGCCTCGATCTTCTCGGTCGTCCCCGTCACCTCCAGAACCACCGACCGCTTGGTCACGTCCACGACCTTCCCCCTGAAGATCTCCGCGATCTGCATCAGCTCCCCACGCTGGGCGCCGTCCGCCGAGACCTTGAACAGGGCCAGCTCCCGCGCGACCGTGTCGGCGGGCTCCAGGTCCCGGATCTTCAGCACGTTGATGAGCTTGTGCAGCTGCTTTGTCACCTGGTCGATCGGGTGCAGGGCCCCGTCCACGGTGAGAGTCACCCGCGAGATCTGCTCGTCGTCGGTCGGCCCCACCGTGAGGGTGTCGATGTTGAAGCCCCTCCTCGCGAACAGCCCCGCGATCCTGGTGAGCACCCCCGCCTTGTTCTCGACCAGGATCGACAGCACATGCTTGCGACCCGTCCTCAGTCCCGCGGAAGCCTCCAGCTCGGCCAGGCTCAGAGGGGTCTTCGTACCAGGCTCTCCCATGAGGACCTCATCCCTCCATTTCCCGGGCGCCCTGGCCCGCGGGGATCATCGTCGACTCGGGAGACAGGCAGGCGCCCCTCCCGGCCTCCCCCCTATGGGGGACCATCGCCACGCTCATCCCACCATCTCCCTGGCAGCCTGGCCCGCGGGGATCATCGGGTAGGTGTTCTCCTCGCGGGTCACCCTCACGTCCACCAGCACCGGCCCGTCGGTCTCGATCGCCCGTCTCATGTCATCGACGAGCGTGGTCTTGTCCTCGAACCGCATCCCGGTGGCCCCATACGCCTCGGCGAGCTTGACGAAGTCCGGGAACTCCCCCGTCTCCACCTGGCTGTATTTGCCGTCCCAGAACAGCTCCTGCCACTGCCTGACCATGCCCAGATAGCCGTTGTTCATGATGAACACCTTGATCGGGATGTTGTTCTGCGCACACGTCGCAAGCTCCTGCGCGTTCATCTGCACCGATCCGTCGCCCGCGATGCAACACACCAGCCGATCCGGGCAACCAACCGCCGCGCCCATCGCCGCGGGCAGGCCGAAACCCATCGTCCCCAAGCCCCCCGAGTTGATCCACCGGCGGGGGGCGGGAAATTCGTAGTACTGGGCCGCCCACATCTGGTGCTGGCCGACGTCGCTGCTGACGATCGCCTCCCCCTGCGTGGCCTCGTACAGCGCCTGGACCATGTACTGGGGCTTGATCTCGTTGTCGCTGGAATCCTCGTAGCTCAGCGGATACTTCGCTTTCCAGCCCTCGATCCGCTCCCACCATGCGCTCAGCCGCCCGGAGTCCGCGCTCAACGCCCGATACTCGATCGCGAGCTTCGCGAGCACATGCTTGGCGTCCCCCACGATCGGGATGTGAGCGGGGACGTTCTTGGATATCTCCGCCGGGTCGATGTCGATGTGGATGAACTTCGCCTTCGGCGCGAACTCCGAGAGCTTGCCCGTGATCCGATCGTCGAACCGCGCTCCCACCGCGCAGATCAGGTCGGCCTCGTCCATCGCGTAGTTCGCCGCCCGCGTCCCGTGCATCCCGAGCATTCCCAGCCACTGGGGATTGACCGCCCCGTTCACCCGCGCGGGAAACGCGCCGAGGCCCATCAGGGTGCAGGTCACCGGAAACCTGTCACACGCCCCGAGCTCCACCAGCTCCGGTGAGGCATTCGCGTTCACCACTCCCCCGCCCGCATAGATGACCGGACGCCTCGCCGACGCCAGCGCCTTGGCGGCCTGACGAATCTGCTTCTGGTTGCCATCCGTCGTCGGCTGATAGCCGGGCAGCCTCACGTCGGTCACCGGCTCGTACTCGATCTCCGCCCGGGAGAGGTCCTGGGGGATGTCTATGAGCACCGGCCCGGGCCGGCCCGTCCGGGCGATATGAAACGCCTCGTGGATCGCCCGCGGGATCTCCCGGGGGTCCTGGATCATGAACGAGTGCTTGACGATCGGGATCGTGATCCCGAGAGTGTCCGCCTCCTGAAACCCGTCGGTTCCGAGCAGTTCCGTGCGGACCTGTCCGGTGACAAACACCGTCGGCACCGAGTCCATCATCGCATCGCAGATCGGCGTGATCAGGTTCGTGGCCCCCGGGCCGCTGGTCGCGAACGCCACCCCCACTTTGCCAGTGGCCTTCGCGTACCCCTGGGCGGCATGCCCGCCCCCGGCCTCGTGCCTGACCAGGATGTGCCTGATCCCACCGTCCACGAACGCGTCGTAGGTCGGCAGGTTCGCACCCCCGGGGAGCCCGAACACGACATCCACGCCCTCGGCCTTCAGACATTCCATGATCGCGTCAACGGCACGCATGTGGCCAGTCTACCAGCGGGTTTGGGGGGGCTTTTTGGGCTGCCTTCCCCACCGCCTGCGCGCCGCCCATCGCGCGGGATCCGCTCAGGAGACTCCCAAGCCCACCCCGATCGCGAGCGCGATCACACCGCCGACGGTCACGACCAGCAGGGACGAGCGCATCGACACGTGCAGGAACCGTTTCCTGACCCACGCGATCGCGAGCAGCTCGAACGCGACCACGCAGCCCGCCACCACCAGGGCCTTGTGGACGTCGGAGATCAGGAACGGGAGCGTGTGAAAGATGCCCCCCAGCGTCGTCATACCACCCGTGATCGATCCCCTCACGACCGCCGACCCGCGACCCGTCTGCTCGCCCGTGTCCGACAGGGCCTCCGACCATCCCATGCTCACTCCTGCTCCCAGAGCGGTCGCGAACCCGACCACCAGGGCGGTGTGGGAATCCGAGGAGATCGCCGCCGCGAAGATCGGCGCCAGCGATGAGACCGTCCCGTCGATCATACCCACGAGCGCCGGCTGCACGACCCGGAGCACGAAGTCCGTCTCATCCTTGAATCCCGCCCGATGGATCAGCCGGGCGATCAGGCTCTCTTGCACGGGTGCACTCGTCGCGTTCGAGTCCATCCGGCAGTTATAGACAGCCCTTCGCTTCGGGCTCCCTTATCTCAGGCTCGGCTCACACTCACCGACTCAGGGGCGAGCGCCCGGCGGGGACTGCAAGGACTCCGGCGGCGACTGCCACGACTCCGGCGCGATCGCCACCTCGGGAAACTCGAGCTCGGTTCCGCACTTCGTGCAGATCGCGTCGTAGATCTTGGTCACCCGCCCGCATCTCGGGCAGCTCCGCCGCAGCTCGTCGTGCTCGAACCGGTAGGCGATCGCCGCGGCCAGCCCCAGAACCGGCACGACCCCCGAGATCAGAAACCACAGCCAGAACGAGCTCCCCTTGATCTTGCCGACGATCCCCCCGGCCAGCCCGAAGCAGAGGGCGATCACCAGATACTGGGTGCCTTCCACGGTTGGGCCTCAGAGCAGGATCCGAAGCGCCCAGATCACGGCCACGATCGCCAGGATCACGACGACGAACCCCGCGACAGCCACGGCCACGCCGATGAGCACGTGCAGCAGGAAATACCCGACCACCAGCAGCACCAGCACCGCCAGAATCGTCCGTCCGAGGGAACTCGTGGTGGAGCGCTCTTGACTCATCCTCTCAGGGTAGCCGACCGGAAGGTCGGCAGCCGCCGGACACGAGTGGGGCCGCCTCACACGGGCGTCGCTGCTGGACGCGGGTGTGCCCCCAGACGCGGGTGCGGCCGGACGGGCATCGCCAACCCCGTCCGGCCGCACCACGCTCGCTTCCGGCCGAGAGAAGCCGGAGGGACTCTGTGAGAGGGGCTCTGATCGTGCTCTACTTCGCCTACCCACGTCCCAGACGACTGAGCTCGCGGGCGATACGAGCCGTCGCCACGTCCACCTCGCTCATCCCTGAGCGCCGGCCGACGCTGGCAAGCTTGTAGCGACGGATCCGCGGACCTCTGCTCGAGACGTCGTCCCCCTGCTCGGGCAGGAGCATGAACCTTCGCGGGGGTGAGGCGATCGGGTGGGCCATCGGTGGGTTCATGACGGCTATGTTGGCGCATTCCCGCTCTTCCGCCTTTGGCCTGAAGTCCAAAATATGCGATGGCTACATGTCGCGGGTGAGGTCTTCCGCGGCCCACGCCTGCGGGTGGCCACTCCGAAATGGGTACCCCGCGCGCGGGGTCTACTTAAACCCCCCGCGCGGGGGGTCCCCTTTTCCCCCGCGCGCGCGGGGCCCCCTTTTTTCAAACCCCCGAGCTCCCCTTCACGAAACGCCGAGCTGCTCGTTGACGAGCCTCGACACCTCTCCCCCGTCGGCCCGACCCCCGGTCTCGCGCATCACGTACCCGACGATCGGGCCGATCGCCTTGGGGTTGCCCCCTCGCACCCGCTCAGCCGCATCCGGGTTCGCCGCCAGGGCACTCGCCACGACCGCCGCCAGCTCGCCCTCGGAGTCGATCGCCTGAAGGCTCTCCTCCGCGACGATCTGACCCGGGTCCCCGCCCTCAGCCACGAGCCTGTCGAGCACCTGTCGACCGGCTCCCACGCTGATCCGCTTCGCTGACACGAGCCCCACGAGAGTCGCCAACGCGCCCGCCCCCACCTGGGAGCCCGCCGGATCCTCGCCGTCCCCCAGCCGGCTCACGAGATCCACGGAGATCCAGTTCGCAAGCGCCTGAGAGGGCGCGGGCGGGTCCCCGCCGACCGCGAGGGCCGCCTCGAAGTAGTCCCCCAGCTCGGCTTTGAACGCGAGCACTCTCGAGCTTTCGACGCTCAGGCCGAGCTCATCCTCGTAGCGCCTGGCCCGGTCCGCGGGGAGCTCCCCGAGCGACGCCCGGGCGCGGGCGAGCATCTCCTCGTCGATCGCCACCGGCACGAGGTCGGGCTCGGGGAAGTAGCGATAGTCGTGGGCCTCCTCCTTGGAGCGCAGCGAGGTGATCGCGCCTGAGGCCGGGTCGAAATGAAGGGTCTCCTGGATCACCTCCCCCCCGCCTTCCAGGATCTTCCGCTGGCGGGCGATCTCGGCCCTGATGCCCCGCTCGATGAACCTGAACGAATTCATGTTCTTGAGCTCCGTCTTGGTCCCGAGCTCCTCTGAGCCCGCCGGACGAAGGGAGATGTTGGCATCGCACCGCAGGGACCCCTCCTCCATGTTCACGTCGCTCACACCCAGCTGGCGCAGGGTCGTGCGCAGCAGCTTCAACCACTCGCTCACCTGCTCCGGGGTGCGAAGGTCCGGTTCGGTGACGATCTCCGCCAGGGGAGTGCCCCCGCGGTTGAAGTCAACGACGCTCTCGAGGGAGCCGTGGATCCGGCCGGTCTCCCCCACGTGAGTCAGCTTGGCGGCGTCCTCCTCGAGGTGCACCCGGTGGATGCGAACCTCCCCCAGCCTGCCCCCGTTGCACAGGGGCTCGTCGTACTGGGAGATCTGATAGCCCTTCGGCAGGTCCGGGTAGAAGTAGTTCTTGCGATGGAAGATCGACCGGGGTGCAAGCTCCGAGCCGAGGGCCAGGCCGACGATCAACCCGAGATGGACCGCCCGGGCGTTGGCCACCGGCAGGGCTCCCGGCAGGCCCAGGCAGACCGGACAGGTGCGTGTGTTCGGCTCCTCCCCGAACGACAGCTCGCAGCCGCAGAACATCTTCGTGCGCGTTTTCAACTGGACGTGGATCTCCAGCCCGATCACCGGCTCCAGGCCGCCCTCGCGGCGGTCGTGAGGGCTGGGCTCAGACACGCGCGACACTCCCGTCGAAGCCGATCGCCAGCTCCAGCGCGTGGGCAGCGCCCAGGAGACCGTTCTCGCTGAAGGCCCTGCCCGCGATCTGAAAGCCCACCGGCAGGCCCTCGGAGAGGCCGCAGGGGATCGAGATCGCGGGAATTCCCGCGAGGGACATCGGGACGGTGCAGTAGTCGTTCAGATACATCGCCAGCGGATCCCCGGTCTTCTCCCCGAGCTCGAACGCGACCGTCGGGGCGGTCGGGGTGACGATGAAGTCGACCTCCTCGAAGGCTTTCGCGAAGTCCTCGCCGATCTTCGTCCTGACCCGCTGAGCCCGCCCGTAGTAGGCGTCGTAATAGCCGGCCGACAAGGCGTACGTGCCGAGCATGATCCGCCGCTTGACCTCCGCTCCGAAGCCGTCGTGACGGGTGCGCTCGTACATGTCCAGCAGGTCCGTCGGGTCGGGCGCCCGCAGGCCGTAGCGGACCCCGTCAAAGCGCGCGAGGTTCGAGGACGCCTCGGCGGGGGCCAGCACGTAATAAGCCGACAGGGCGTGGGGTGCGTGGGGCAGGCTGACGGTCTCGACGATCTCCGCTCCGAGCTCCCGTGCCCGTGCGAGGGTCGCCCGGAACGCCTCCAGGACGCCCGGTTCGATCCCCTCGCCGCCCGTGCCACTTTCGCCGCCCGTGCCGCCCTCGCCGCCCCCGCCACCCGGGCCGCCCGCGCCACCCGGGCCACCCGCGCCACCCGGGCCGCCCGGGCCACTGGAGGCCCCTGCGGCACCCATGCCGCCCGTCAGCTCCGCGGGAACGCCAAGGCGGATGCCGTCCAGGCGCTCTGCCCGTGGGAGCTCGACCTCGCCCGGGAGCTCCAAGGAGGTGGCGTCGCACGGGTCCCTGCCGACCATGTGCCTGAGCAACAGCGCCGCGTCGGTCACGTCCCGGGTGAGGGGCCCCGCCTGGTCCAGGGAGGAGGCGAACGCGATCATCCCGTACCGGGACACGGCCCCGTAGGTCGGTTTGAGCCCGACGATCCCACACAGGGCTGCGGGCTGGCGGATCGAGCCGCCCGTGTCGGTGCCCAGCGCCCACGGGGCGAGCCCGGCGGCTACCGCCGCGGCGCTCCCGCCCGAGGAGCCTCCCGGCACGCGGGTGCGATCCCAGGGGTTGAGGACGGGGCCGAACGCGGAGTTCTCGTTGGAGGAGCCCATCGCGAACTCGTCCTGGTTGGTCTTGCCGAGCAGGCTCGCGCCCGCTTCCTGCAGGCGCCGTACGGCGGTGGCCGTGTAGGGGGGCCTGTAGCCCTCGAGGATCCGCGATCCCGACTGGCTCGGCACGCCCCGGGTGCAGAACAGGTCCTTGACCGCGATCGGGACGCCGCCCAGGGGCCTGTCCGAGATGGACGACCCGCGGGGGGCCGACGGCCCTCCAGGGTGGAACGACCCTCCGGGGTTGGACGGCCCTTCGGAGGAGTCCGCCGGAGCCACCCAGGTGAAGCAGTTCAACTCGTCGGCCCACGCGCGTTCGCGGTAGGCCTCGAACAGCTCATCCGCCGACAGCTCTCCCGCGGCGATCGCCCGCACGGCCTGAGCGCCGGTGAGCCCGATCGGATCGTCGTTTGGACTCATGTTTGGCTCATCGTCGGCTCACGGTCGGCTCATGCCTGGGGGCTCGGCACCGAGAAGCCGTCACCACTTATCGCCGGAGCCTGCTCCAGGGCGACCTCGCGAGGGAGGCACTCGCGGGGCTCGTCGGGACGGAGGGAGCCCGTCATCTCGACCACGTGGGAGGTCGGTGAAACGCCCTCCAGGTCGAGCTCCCCGATGCGGGCCACATGGTCGAGGACGGCCGAGAGCTCCTTCGCGAGAGGCTCGATCTCCTCCTCCCGGAGCTTCAGGCGGGCCAGTCGGGCGACGTGGAGAACCTGTTCGCGGTCGATCACCGCGAGCATTCTACGGCGGGGGCGGCTGGCGGGGGGCGGGCTCCGCAGGGCTGTACAGGGACGGGCGTTCGTCTCGCATCGACTGCCACGATCCGGCGAGGATCAGGATGGCCCCCACAAGGGCAAGCCACGCGCCGGCGCAGAGCTCGGTGGCGTCCTGGGGGCGCTCGAGCACCCGCACGACGGCGGCGATCACCCCGACGATCCCGAAGAAGGTGCTCCAGACGGCGGCGGCCACCGGCAAGGCGGTGGAGCGCTCGGTGACGGCGCCCATGACCAGAGTGAGAGCAGCCAGGGCGGAGACGATCAGCAGGACGAGGGCCGGACCGAACGTGTCCCACCCGGTGAGCTTGCCCGTGGCGTTCTCATACCAGGGCTCGAACAGGGACACGATCACGCAGATCGCGCCGGCTAGGGCCAAGAGCTCACCCGCTCGAAGGCGTCTGAGGCTCACGTCTGCTCTCCCCCGCTCGCTCCCCCCACGCCCACTCCCCGCGCGCGCGCGCGGGCCGCCTGGAGAGTGTTGGCGAGCAGACACGCGATCGTCATGGGACCCACCCCGCCCGGGACGGGGGTGATCGCCGAGGCGACCTTTACAGCGGCGGTGAAGTCCACGTCTCCCACGAGTCCGCTCTTGTTCCCGGCCTGCTCGGGCGTGAGCCGGTTCATGC
The DNA here is from genome assembly GCA_963785785.1 of uncultured Solirubrobacterales bacterium. GTDB lineage: Bacteria > Actinomycetota > Thermoleophilia > Solirubrobacterales > Solirubrobacteraceae > Palsa-744. The sequence goes on from CAWAWI010000001.1 coordinate 279,736, forward strand.
CAACGTCGATCACGATCGCGCCGGGCTTGACGAAGTCTCCCGCGATCAGCCGGGGACGGCCGACGGCCGCGATCAGGACGTCCGCGCGAGCACACACCCCGCGCAGGTCCCGGGTGCGGGAGTGACAGACGGTCACCGTGGCGTTCTCGGCGAGCAGGAGCTGCGCCATCGGCTTGCCGAACAGGTTCGACCGGCCCACCACCACCGCCTCGGCGCCCTCCAGGACGGCGTCAACGCTCGCGAGCAGCTCGAGCACCCCCAGGGGTGTGCATGGTCGCAGGCCCGGCCGCCCGAGGGAGAGCAGGCCCGCGTTGGCTGGGGTGAGGCCGTCCACGTCCTTGTCGGGAGCGATCTTGCCCGTCAGCGCGGGCCCGTCGAGATGGTCGGGGACGGGCAGCTGCAGGAGCACCCCGCTGACGTCCTCGTCGTCGTTGAGCGCTTCGAGCAGCCCCGCCACCTGCTCGTGGGAGGCGTCCGCCGGCAGACGCCGGTCGAAGGGGGTCATCCCGACCTCCACGCACGCACGCTGCTTACCCGACACGTACACCGCCGAGGCGGCGTCCTCGCCGACGAGCACCGTCGCCAGACCGGCCGTCCGGCCGGTCTCCTCGAGGAGCTCACGCACCCCCTCCGCGACCTCCCCCCGCACGCGTGCGGCGATCGCCTTTCCGTCGATGATCGTGGCGGCCATCAGCCCCGGATCGTACGCGTCTCAGCGGCGAGACACCGGCGCGTACTCGGCCATCAGCTTTCGCTCGGACCCGTCCCCGGCGAACCGCACGACGATCACCCCGCCCGGCTCGACTCCTGTGACGACTCCCTCGCCGAAGGCCGCGTGGACGACGTCCTCGCCCATCCGAAAGACCCTCGCGGGAGGGCTCTCCTCGCCGGCCTTCTGCGCCTGGGCCCAGCCGCGGGATGGACGTGCCCCGCGCGCGCCCCCGGGCAGGCCGTTGTAGAGATCCCCGTCGAGGCCCCCGCCGGCGACGGCCCGGCTGAGGACGAGCTCCTCCTCGCAGTCGGTCAGCTCGCTGGGGATCTCGTCCAGGAACCGGCTCCGCAGGCCGTAGGTGGGCGCCCCGAACACCGACCGCCGGCGGGCGTAGGTGAGGTAGAGCTCCCGCATGGCCCGGGTCACCCCGACATAGAACAGCCGCCTCTCCTCCTCGAGGCCACCCTCGTCCAGGGCCCGGGAGTGCGGGAACACGCCGTCCTCGCACCCGGCGATCATCACGATCGGGTACTCCAGGCCCTTGGCGTTGTGGAGGGTCATCAGCGTCACGAGCCCCTCGTCCTCGCGTCTGGAGTCCGCGTCGGCCACGAGGGCCACCTGCTGCAGGAACACGTCGAGGGTGTTCTCCCCGTCCCCCGCCCCCGCCGTCGCGTCGAACTCGCGGGCGACCTCCACGAGCTGGTCGAGGTTTTCGATCCGCCCCTGGGCCTCGATCACCTTCGCCGCACCCCCCATCGCCTCCGCCTCCAGGGCCTCCAGATAGCCGGTACGGGAGAGGACCGCCTCCAGCAGGTCCCCCACCGGCACCCTCTCCTCGGCGAGCCGCCTGAGGCCCGCCATCGTGGCTGCGAAACGGGTCAGGGACCTCACCGCCGCCGCGCCCAGCCCGGGGATCTCGTCGGGCGAGGCAACCGCCTCCCACACCGACACCCCCACCGTCGCGGAGTGACCGACGATCCGCGACAGGGACGTCCGCCCGAGGCCACGGCGGGGCGAGTTGGCGATCCGCGTGAACGAGACCACGTCGAACGGGTTCGCCAGCCACGAGAGGTAGGCGATCGCGTCCTTGATCTCCGCCCGCTCGTAGAACTTGGTCCCCCCGATCACCTGGTAGGCGATCTCTCGTCGCACGAGTGCGTCCTCGATCACCCGCGACATCGCGTTCGTCCGGTAGAGCACCGCGATCTCCGCCCGCCCCGCACCCTCGTCGACGAGCCTCTCGATCTCCCCCACCACGAACCTCGCCTCCCCGTGCTCGTCCTCGAGCTCTCTCACGTGGATCGGCGAGCCGTCCCCGAGGTCGCTCCACAAGCGCTTGGCGATCCCGCCCCGGTTGTTGGCGATCACCGCGTTCGCCGCCGAGAGGATCGTCTGGGTGGATCGGTAGTTCTGCTCGAGCTTCACCACCCTCGCGTCCGGGAAGTCCTCCTGGAAGTCCAGGATGTTCCGAATGTCCGCGTGACGAAACCCGTAGATCGACTGGGAGTCGTCCCCCACCACCGCCAGGTTCCGATGGCCCTCCAGCTGCACCCGTTCGCCCCGCTTGGGCGCCCGCCCCCCGCCCACCAGCAGCTGCAGAAGCCGGTACTGAGCGGGGTTGGTGTCCTGGTACTCGTCCACGAGCACGTGCCGGAACGCGCTCCCGTATCGGGTCCTGACCTCCTCGTAGAGCTCGAGCACGTTCACCACCCGGAACAGGAGGTCATCGAAGTCCATCGCGTTCATCCGCAACAGCTCCCTCTCGTAGCGTTCGTACACGTCCGCCACGATCTCCTCGAACTGGGACCCCACCGCCTGGCGGTACTCAGAGGCCGCCTGCAGCCGGTTCTTGGCCGCGGAGATTTGACTGTGGACGGCCGCCGGCGTGAACCGCTTGCGGTCGATCCCGAGCTCGTCGATACACCGCCCCACGAGCCGCCTCGTGTCCGCCTGGTCGTAGATCGTGAACTGGCGCGTGTACCCGAGCCGCTCGGCCTCCGATCGCAGGATCCTGGCGCACGCGGAGTGGAAGGTCATCAGCCACATGGGTGGGCGGGAAACCAATCCCCTCCCGAGCAACCCCTCCACCCGGCTTCTCATCTCCTGGGCAGCCTTGTTGGTGAACGTGATCGCCAGGATCTCCCCCGCCCGCGCCTGCTCGGTGTAGATCAGGAACGCGATCCGGTGGGTCAGCACCCGCGTCTTGCCGCTCCCCGCGCCCGCCAGGATCAGGAGCGGCCCCTCCCCGTGCGTCACCGCCTCCCGCTGGGGCTCGTTCAGGCTCGCCAGCAGCTCCTGCAGGCGCTCCTCGTGGGGGCTCCCGGGCTGGGGGTCGGGCTCGTACTCGGGCTCGTACTCGGGCGGCTCGGACATCGCACTCCCAGCATAAGGTCCTCTGCGGAGGGGACTCTCTTTTGGGGCCCCGCGCGTGCGCGGGGGGCGGAGGGGACTCCTTTTTGGGGCCCCGCGCGTGCGCGGGGGGTTTAAGGAGACCCCCCGCCTGGGGCCCCCATTTTGGATGCCCCCTCCCCGGAGCTCACCCCCCAGCGGGGTTTGGCCCGCGGACCGTCCGCAGGGGCCTGACCTCAGCGACCGGCTCCTCGGGGGCCTGGCCGGAGAGCTCTCCCACCGCCCGTTCGAGCTCCCCGATGCGACTGGCGAGTCCCTGGATTGCCTCCGCGATCGGATCGGGCAGGTGGATCCAATCGGCGTCCGGGCCCTCCACCCGGCGTCCGTCCACCCGGACGGGGTGGCCGGGGTTGCCGACGACCGTGGAGTTCGCGGGCACGTCGGTGATGACCACGCTGTTCGCCCCGATCTTCGCGCCGTGACCGATCGTGATCGGGCCCAGGAGCTTTGCCCCGGAGCCGATCGTGACGTTGTCCTGGACGGTCGGGTGCCGCTTGCCGGTGGCAAAGCCGGTGCCCCCGAGGGTCACTCCCTGATAGAGGGTCACGTCGTTGCCGATGTCCGCCGTCTCCCCGATCACCACACCGGAGCCGTGGTCGATGAACAGTCCCTGACCGATCCTCGCAGCCGGATGGATCTCGATCCCGGTGAGGGTCCTCGCGAGCAGCGCGATGAGACGGGGCACCAGGGGCACCCCCGCGTCGTGGAGTCCATGGGCGATCCGATGGGCCAGCAGCGCATGGATCCCCGGCCAGGTCGCGAGGATCTCGACCGGCCCCACTCCCCGGGCCGCAGGATCCCGATCCCGCGCCGCGGCGATGTCCCGGCGCAGCTCCCCCGCCACCCGCGCCAAAGCGCCGAAGCCAGACATGACAAGAGCGTAGCGACCGCCCGCCGGGAATCCGGCCGCGTCTGACGCCGCACGGCGGACAGCCGCGTGCCGGTGGCACGTGGCCGCCGGCCGCGTCAGGGGGCGAAGAAGGCTTGGGAGACGTACCTCTCGCCGGAGTCGGGCATGATCGTGACAATCCTCTTGCCCGCACACTCCGGCCGGGCCGCCACCTGAAGGGCCGCCCAGAGGGCCGCTCCGCAGGAGATCCCCGCGAGCACCCCAGCCCGCCGGGCGCACAACCAGGCGGTGTGGATTGCGTCCTCGTCGGAGACCGTCACGATCTCGTCGAGGAGCTCACGCTCGAGGACCGCCGGCACGAATCCCGCGCCGATCCCCTGGATGCGATGGGGCCCGGCCGTCCCTCCCGACAGCACCGCCGACCCCCGCGGCTCGACCGCGACGATCCTCAGGTCTGGATTTCGCTCGCGCAGGTATCCCCCCGCGCCCGTGATCGTCCCGCCGGTGCCCACGCCCGCGACGAGCATGTCCACGCGCCCGTCCAACGCACGCTCGATCTCCGGCCCGGTGGTCCGCCGGTGGACCTCGGGGTTGGCGGGATTCGAGAACTGGTCGGGCAGGAACACGTCGGAGTCCCGGGCCATCGCCTGGGCTGCCGCCACCGCCTCGGCCATCCCCCCCAGGGACTCGGTTATCTCGACCCGGGCCCCATACAGCCGCAGGAGGCTCTCCCGCTCGCGGCTCATCCCCTGGGGCAGGGTGAGCACCAGCTCATACCCCTTAGCGGCACACACGAACGCCAGAGCGATCCCGGTGTTACCCGACGTGGCCTCGACGATCGTGGTCCGGCCGGGCTCGATCCGTCCTTCGGCCTCGGCCGCCTCGATCATCGCGACCCCGATCCTGTCCTTGACCGACCCTCCCGGGTTCTGGGACTCGAGCTTCGCAAGCAGCTCGACCCCGTTCTCGCCAGCGGGCCCCTCCAGCAGCTGGGTGAGGGAGACCATCGGGGTGTCTCCAACCAGCTCCGCAATGTTGATCGGGATTCCGGACATATCGAGGCCCGACAATAGTGGCCTGGCGACACTGGTAAGAGGCTGGGGGTCGTTCAAATGTAATACATGCTCGCGCCGGCCTCCCGGGACTCGCGCTCGATCACGTCGGCGATGGTGGTCTGGGCAAGGACCGCCCGGGCGGCCGCGGCGGCGTCGGCGAACACGCCCTGGGAGTCCCGCCCGAGGGGACCGTCGAGCAGCTCGACGATCTCCAGAACCGTCACCTGTGAGGGCTCCCGGGCGAAGCGGTAGCCGCCCTTGACGCCCCGCTGGGAGCTCACGATCCCGGCCCTGCGAAGGACCGCGAAGAGCTGCTCGAGGAACTGCACGGGCACGTCTCGCCTGCGAGCCAGCTCGCCGATCGGCACCGGCTTGGGGCCGGCGCTCCGTGCGAGCTCGGCGAGCGCGAGGACGGCGTAGGGGGACTTGCTGGTTATCGAGAGCATCCCCAGCGATGCTACGGATCGAGGAGCTGTTCCGTCAGGCCCTGGACCTGACTGTAAGTCATCTGGAGCCCGCTGGTGCCGGCTAGAGCCAGCCTCCGGCTAGAGCCAGCCTCGCTCGGTGGCAATCAGCACAGCCTGGGCGCGGTCGACGGCGCCGAGCTTTCCGTAGATGTTGTGCAAGTGGGTGCGAACGGTGCTCGTGGACAAGGTGAGCTCGTGGGCGATCTGCTTGTAGACCTTCCCCTCGGCGAGCCTCTGAAGCACCCCGAGCTCCCGTCCTGAGAGCGGACATGGATCCACGTGGCGTTGGCGCTGGCCTCCGGAGCTCGGGAGCTCGTACATCACCCGTCGCAGGTCCTCGGGGCCGAGGCCGATCGCACGGGCGGTCTGAAGCATATGCTGGGGCGAGACCGCCGAGCCACGCTCGTAGTGGGCGAGCATGTCGGCGAGACGCACGAACGCGACCTCCCCCTCGACGTCCGCGTTGTGGTGGCGCTCGACGACGCTCGCGACCGTCCCCGGCAGGCCCCAGCGGCGGATCAGTACGCCCCCCACGAGTGCGTGGTCCACGCCCAGCTCACGGCGCTCCTGGTGGATGCGGTCCTCCGGAGTCCTCGCGCCGCGATGGACCTGGGAGGGATAGCCGGGATAGGCGTGCAGGAGCACGAGCTTGCCCACGTCGTGCAAAAGGCTCGACACGGTCAGGCGATCGCGGTGTTCATATCCGAGCTCTGATGCGAGCCGGTCCGCGGCGTGCTGCGTGGAGAGGGCGTGCAGGCGAAAGCGCTCGGGCGCCCCCTCCCAGACTGTGGAGCGCTCGAAGAAGTCGAATGTCCGGACTCTCGCCGCGAGTCCCTGAACGGTCCGCTCGGTCAGTAGCTCGACAGCGGCCACCGCCGTGTCGACCCGCCCGCGCATCCCCTGGACTCGGTTGGCCATCCGGAGCACCGCGATGATCAGAGCCACGTCGGACTCCACGGCGGTGACGATGTCGGCGGTCGCCACGTTGTCCTTGCCGACCACGGTGAGCAGCCGGTCTCGAGACTCAGCCAGCGCCGGGAACGCCTCGAGGGCTTCGAAGGCGCTCGTCAGACGCCTCCCGTGACCCTCACCCTGACCCTGTCCTGGATCCCGACCCTGCCCCTGGCCCCGCTGGCTCGGCCGGGCGTCCCTGCGGGCATGGGAGGCGGCCACGGCGGCGGCGGGCGCAGGCGCGACTGCCGCCGCGGTAGACACCGCGGCGGGAGAGCGTCCTTTCCTCGCGCGATGGCCCGCGCTATGGGACGCAGCCTTCCGTGGACTGTGCCGTGTCATCTTGACTTTGGCCTGCATCGTTGGGGTCCTATCGGCAGAGGTCCCCCAATGGTTGAGAGGATCGAATCGGGAGGCCGGGTCGAAAAGGGCCGGTGGAGCCGTGTCGGAAGGGGTCGGTCAGACCGCTTTCAACGCCCGGTCGATGCGGCGGAGTGTCTCCTCGCGGCCGAGAAGGGTGACGCTCTCGAAGATCCCCGGCGAGACGGTGCCGCCGGCGAGGGCGACCCGGAGCGGCTGGTAGACCTCCCGGGGCTTGACCCCCCGGCGGGTCACGACCCCTTCCAGGGCATCCGCGACGGTGGACTCGGTGAACTCCCCCAGCGCGGCGAGGGTCGTTCGGGTGTCGGTGAGGGCTTCCCGTCCCTCCTGACCGAGCCAGCGCTCCCGGGCGGCCGGGTCCTCTGTGGGCCCAGCGAAGAAGAACCCGGACAGCGGCCAGAAGTCCGCGAGGGTCTGGATCTTCTCGCGGCTGATCCCCACGGCTCCTTCGAGCAGCTCCTGTCCGTCGGCCCTGCCCCCGGCTGGGGAGGACGGTCCGAGCGCCTCGAGCATCCGTGCGGCGTCGGGGTCCGTGAGCTGAAGGAACGACTTCACCCGCTGGGCGAGCTCGGGCACAGGGAGCTCTCGCAGATGGACCCCGTTCAGCCAGCGGAGCTTCGCCTCGTCGAAGCGGGCCGGGTTGCGGCTCACCCGTTCGAGCGTAAACCGCTCGACGAGCTCGGGGGTGCTCAGCACGGTCTCATCGTCGCCCGCCCCCCAGCCGAGGAGGGCGAGATAGTTGCGGACAGCCTCCGGCAGGTAGCCCCGGTCGCGGAGCTCCTGCACGGACGCGGCCCCGTGACGCTTGGAGAGCTTCTTCCCGTCCGGGCCATGCAGGAGGGGCAGGTGCGCGTAAACAGGGGGTGGCCGGTCCGGTCCGAACCCGATCGCCCGGACGGCCTCCAGGACGAGCAGCTGCTTGGGGGTGTTCGAGAGGTGGTCCTCCCCCCGGACCACGTGGGTGATATTCGCGTCGAGGTCATCGATGGCGACCGCGAAGTTGTAGAGCACCGACCCATCCGCCCGGGCGATCACCGGATCGTCGAGGTGGACGTGCTCGAAGCGGGTCTCCCCGCGGACGACATCGTTGACGATCGTCGCCCCCTCGTCGGGAACCCGCAGCCGGACGGCCCCCGCGGCGGATCCTTGCGCGGACCCCGGAGCGGGCCCCTCGGAGGGCCCCTGGGCGGCCCCACCGGCCCGGGAGGGCTCGCCCCGGAAGCCCCGGTCGGCGCCGTGGAGGCGCTTGAACTCCCTGACATCCTCGGCGGTCGCCTCCGAGCGGTAGGCCCGGCCGGCGTCCAGCAGGGCCTCGAGCGCCTGGCTGTGGCGGTCGGACCGCTCGGACTGGAGGATCGGTCCCTCGTCCCAATCGAGCTCGAGCCATCCGAGGGCGTCGAGGATCTGGTCCACGTTCTCGGGCGTGGAGCGCTCGCGATCGGTGTCCTCGATCCGGAGCACGAGCGCGCCACCGTTGTGGCGGGCGAGCAGCCAGTTGAAAAGCGCAGTACGGGCGCCCCCGATGTGGAGCGCCCCCGTGGGGGATGGAGCGAAGCGGACCCTCATAGGATGCGCCCATGCTATTGCCAGCGCCCCCAACGTCATCCGGAGCCGGCCTGTTGGGGCGGTCATGCTGATCGGCGCCCACGTCTCGCCCGCGGGAGGGCTGCCGAAAGCGATCGAACGGGGCGTGGAGCGAGGGTGCAGAGCGATCCAGATCTTCAACCAGTCCCCCCGCATGTGGCGGCCGACGGTCTATCGCGAGGAGGACGTATCCGCCTTTCGTGAGGCGATGGCGGAGAGCCCGATCGACGCGGTGCTGATCCATGCCGTGTACCTGCTCAACTGCGCGAGCGACGATCCCGACATCCGCTCGAAATCCCTGGCCTCGCTGACCCACTCGTTGCGGGTCGGTCACGCGATCGGGGCCCGCGGGGTGGTGCTCCATCCGGGCTCGGCCAAGACCGGAGACGTGGGTGCGGCGATCGTTCGTGCCGGGGAGACGATCCGGGAGGCATTGGCAGAGAGCGAGGGGTGTGAGCTTCACCTGGAGAACACCGCCGGCGCTGGAGGCACCCTCGGGCGCTCGTTCGAGGAGCTCGAATCGCTGCTCGAGGCGGCCACCGGCTCGGAGGCGGCCACCGGCTCGGGGGCGGCCACCGGCTCGGGGGCGGCCGGCGAGGGAGGATCGGAGAGCGAGAAGCGGTTGGGGGTGTGCCTGGACTCATGCCACCTGCTGGCCTCCGGCTATGACATTCGGACCCCCTCAGGCATGGCCTCAGTCCTGCGGGAGTCCTCGCGGAGGCTCGGCCGCGGGCGGATTCGGTCCCTTCACCTGAACGACTCCCAGACCCCGTTGGGCTCCAACCGGGACCGTCACGCGAACGTCGGCGCGGGCGAGCTGGGCGAGGAGGGTTGCATGGCGTTCCTCTCAGCATCCGGCTTGCAGCGGCTTCCGTGCGTGCTCGAGACCCCGGGTGAGAACCGCGAAGGCCCCTCACGGGCGGAAGTCGAGCTGGCGATGGGGTTGCGCGAGCGCGGCCTCGCAGCGGCCAAGGGCAGGTCGGCGAAACGTGGCCGGGCCGCTGCGAAACAGTCCTCCGGGGCGATCGGTGGTTAGCTAGCGGCGGCAGCGGCGGGCGAGGCGCCCGTGGGGATCACGGACGTGGCGGGCGCGGGCGGAGCCAGCATGTGCTCGAGCTCGGCCCGGACGGTCGGGGTGTTCTGGACGCGGATCGCCTCCCCCAGGCGCAGGCGACGGACGCCAGCGGGCGTGTCGACTTCGAGGAACACCTCCGCGGGGCCCGGGTATTCAGCGGCGATGTGCTTCAGGTCCTCGATCGCACTCGCGGGAAGGCTCGCGGGGGCGACGCGAAGGTGGAGGGGCTTCGCGAGGGTCACGGCGGTCCTGGCGGCGATCTCGGCCTGCCTGTGGGCCTGCTCGATCTCCTCCTCGCTCGGGGCGAACACCTCGACGGTCTGGGCGATCAAACAGGTCTTGCCGGCTTCCTTGTGATCGACCCGACCTCTGACGAGCACCACCTGGTCGACGGCGAGAGCCCTCTCGTGCTCAGAGAGGGCCTTCCCGAACACGAGCACTTCGAGTGCTCCCCCGAGGTCGTCGAGGGTGACGAACATCATCGGTTCCCCGGCACGGGTGCGAATGCGCTTGGCGTCGACGATGATCCCGCCGACCGTCACGGACTCCTTGTCGCGACGCTCCGGGAGCTTCTGCAGCGGACAGTTGGTACGCGCCCGCAGCGCCTCCCGCAACGGCTTCAGCGGATGAGCGGAGACGAACAGCCCGATCGCCTCCTTCTCGACCGCCAGCAGCTGAGCTTGATCGAACTCCTCGGAAGGAATCGGCGGATGGGCGGGCCGCGCGAGCGCCCCTCCCTGCGGCACCAGGGCCCCTCCCGGCCGCGCGAGGCCCGAAGCCTGCGGGTCTGGATCGGGGGTGAGGTCGAAGATCGACCCCTGGCCGATCTGGGCGTCCTGCTGGGCCTTCTGGCCCGCCGCCTGAGCCTGCTCGAGGACGGCGAGCATGCCCTTGCGACTGGCCCCGGTGGACCCGAGAGCGCCGCACTTGATCAGGGCCTCAATCGCCTTCTTGTTGAGCGCCCTGGAGTCCGCTCGCTCGCAGAAGTCCCACAGCGAGGTGAACTCGCCGCCCTCCTCCCGTGCGCGCTTGATCGCCTCGACTGCCTGGTAGCCAACCCCCTTGACGGCATCCAGGCCGAAGCGGATGTTTCCCTGCACGACCGTGAACTCGTGGTCGGATGCGTTCACGTCGGGGGGCAGGATCTCGATCCCCATCTCCTCGCACCGGGCCACGAAGAACGGGACCTTGTCCTTGGTGGACATCACCGAGGAGATCAACGCGGCCATGTACTCGGCCGGATGGTTCGCCTTCAGCCAGGCGGTCCGGTAGGCGATCAGCCCGTAGCACGCGGCGTGACTCTTGTTGAACGAGTAGTCCGCGGACTTCTCGTTGGCCTGCCACAGGAACTCGATCACCTCGGCCTTCGTGCCCGACGCCCGACAGCCCTCGACGAACTCCGGCTTCAGGGCGGCCATCGCGGCGCGGTTCTTCTTACCGATCGCCTTACGCAGGTCATCGGCCTTCGCCCCCGAGAAGCCGGCGAGCTCCTTGGCGATCTGCATCGCCTGCTCCTGGTAGAGGATCACCCCGTTGGAGGACTCGAGGATCGCCCGCAACCGCTCGTCCGGGTAGGAGATCGCCTGCGGGTTGTGCTTGCCCCTGGCATACACCGGGATCTGGTCCATGGCCCCCGGCCGGTAGAGGGCGTTGAGCGCGACCAGGTCGTTGAACTCGTCGGGACGGACTTTCTTGAGGGCCTCCCGCATGCCCTCGGACTCGAACTGGAACACCCCCGTGGAGTCTCCCCGGGCGAGCATCTCATACGTGCCGGGGTCGTCGAGGGGCAGGGTCGTCATGTCCGGGCGCTCGCCGGTGGAGCGCTCGATGATGTCCAGGGCGTCCTCGATCACGTCGAGGTTGCGCAGGCCGAGGAAGTCCATCTTGAGCAGCCCGATGTCCTCGATCGGCTTCATCGAGAACTGGGTGACCGTGCGGAAGGCCCGTTCGCCCTCGCTGTCGGCGCCCGCGTCGGCGAGCTGCAGGGGCACGATCTCGGTCAGGGGCCGATCGGCGATCACGACGGCGGCGGCGTGGATCGAGGAGTTGCGGACGATCCCTTCGAGGCCCTGTGCGACATCGATGATCTTGCGCGCGTCGGGCTCCTCGTCATATGCCCTGCGCAGCGGCTCCCCGGGCTTCAGGCATTCCTGAAACGACGGCGCCCGGCCCATGATCGGGTCGGGGATGAGCTTCGCCAGGCGATCTCCGGCGCCGTAGTCGAAGCCCAGCACCCGGGCGGCGTCCCGGGTGGCGGCCCGGGGAAACATCTTGCCGAACGTCACGATCTGAGCGACGGACTCACGGCCGTACTTGTCGGTGACGTATCGCATCACCCGCTCGCGGCCACGCACCGAGAAGTCGATGTCGATGTCGGGCATCGACACCCGCTCGGGGTTCAGGAAGCGCTCGAACAGCAGGTCGTAGCGCAGGGGGTCCACGTCGGTGATCGCCAGGCAGTAGGAGACGATCGAGCCGGCCGCGGAGCCGCGACCAGGGCCGACGGCGATGCCGCTCTCCTTGGCGAACTTGACGAAGTCCCAGACGATCAAGAAGTACGCGTTGAAGCCCATCCCGTCGATCACCTCGAGCTCCATCTCCATGCGTTTCACGGCCTCCGCCGGGGGCGGGTCGCCGTAGCGCAGCCGCAACCCCTCCTGGACGCGAGCCCTCAGGAAGTCACGCTCGTCGGTCCCGTCGGGGGTCGGGTAGCTGGGGATCAGCTGCTTGCCGAGCTCTAGCTCCACCGAGCAGCGCTCGGCGATCTCGACGGTGCTGGCGATCGCCTCCGGCCACTCGGAGAAGGCGGCGACCATCTCGTTGCTGTCCCGCAGGTAGAACTCGTTCGTGTCGAACGTCAGCTTGGGTTCTCTGAGGGTGCTCTTGGTCTGCACGCACAGCAGGGCGGTGTGGTGTTCGTAGTCCTCGCGACGCAGGTAGTGGACGTCGCCGGTGCCCACCAGGCTTCCGCCGAGCTCCCGGGCGATCCTCACGATCCCCTCGTTGCACTTCTCCTGATCCGCGAGCCCGTTCTTTTGGACCTCGAAGTAGACGTTCTCGGGGCCGAAGATCCGCCGCAGGTCATCGGCGTGGGCGCGAGCGTCCTCGGGGCGGTCCTCGAGCAGGCGCTGGCAGAAGCGCGAGGCAAGGCAGCCGGTCAGCGCGATCACGCCGTCTGCATGACGCTCGATCTGGGCGAGGTCCACCGTGGGCTTGCCCCGCTGGAGCCCTTCCAGAAAGCCCGCCGAGGAGAGCTTCACGAGGTTGCGATAGCCGGCGTCGGTGGCCGCCAGGAGGGTCAGGTGATTGCGCTGGACCTTGGGCGACCCCGGACCGGTGGGCGACGCGTGGTCGTCGACGAGATAGATCTCACAGCCGACGATCGGCTTGACCCCGTGCTTGGCGCACGCCTTATGGAGCTCAACGGCGCCGTTCATCACGCCGTGGTCGGTCAGGCCGAGGGCGGGCTGGCCGAACTCCGCCGCCCGGGCGGCGAGCGCGTCGATCTTGCACGCGCCGTCGAGCAGCGAGTACTCGGAGTGGACGTGCAGATGGGCGCAGGCTGGAACGGTCACCGCGATCGATCTTAGGCTGCCGGGCGGCGGCCTAACCGCGCTCGTGTCGCTGTTTGCGGGCTGCTTTCAGGCGACCGATCAGAGACTTGCTGTGCTTGTGAGGCTTTCCCTTCGCGCGACCCGCCGGCTGGGGTTGCGCCGGAGTCGCGTCGGCGGGCGCCGGTGAGTCTGTCTCGATCGCGGGGGGCACCACGGTCGGGGCAGGCACCATTCCGGGCCCGCCCCGATCCTGCTCGAGAGGGACCATTGGTGAAGGCTCCGTGGCACGGCCGGGCGTGTCTGTGGCCTGGATGTCTCCGGTGGCGACCGGTCCAGTCTCGACGCTTCTGGCCTCGGCGTCTCTCGCCTCCACCTCAGCGCGCGCGCGTAGGCGCTCGACCGCGACGGCCAGGGCTTCGGCCATCTCCTCGCTCCGGGCTCGGCTCGCGGAAGCGGTCTCCGGGGCCGGGGGCGGAGTGGGGCGGGGGCCGGGGTACGGGCAGGGGCCGGGGTATGGGCAGGCGGGCGAGCGAGCTTGTAGGTGGAAGGCGAAATCTCGGCTCCCCCGCGCGCGGGCGCGCCCGCGCGCGGGGCCCCCAATCCGGAAGGGAACACCGACGCCGGCTCAGGCGTGGACCGGCGGTCGGCTGCGGCGCGGAGGCTGGTGGCCACGGCTCTCAGCTCACGGACGGTGGCGGCCATCGCCAGGTGGCTTTCGCGCATCGCCTCCAGCGCCCGCTCGGTGCGTTCGCGGGCGAGGCGCTCGGCGTCGATCTCACGGGCGAGCTGAAGGGAGCGGCGCTCGAGCTCGGCCACACGCTCCTGCAGGTCGGCGAGGAGCTTCGCCTGCCCGTCGCTGCCGGCGAGCCGCCGGTTGGCGTCCTGGAGGGCCTGCTCGGCCTCGATGCGCAGCTGCTGCTCGGCATACTCCTGCTGCTTGATCCGGCGCAGCTGGAGCTCACGCTCGGCCAGGCGCTCGGCGCTGCGCCTGCCGGACTCCTCGGTGTCGAGCAAGCGCTGCTGGAGGGTCGCGAGATGGGTCTCGAGGGTCTTGACGGTGGCCTCGGCGGCGTCGGCACGACGCATCAGGGCCGTGTCCCCGAACTCGGCCGCGCGCCGGGCGCGGCGCTCGGCCAGCAGGTCGCGATCGCTCGGACGGGGGGGCTCGCCAGTGGGGGTCTCGGATTCTTCAGGGATCACGATGTGAGCGTATGCCGCTCACCGGACGGGATCGCCGTCGCCGAATCGGACAAGATCGCTGCCGGGACACCCCGGCGATGCCCGCTCAGGGCTCGTTGCGCAGGCGCCAGGCCATGCGGGACTGCAAGGAGAACAGCTCGATGAAGCCTGGAGAGGCGGTCTGGGAGAACAGGCCACCGGACTCGGCGAAGCTCGCGAGGCTCGCGTCGTAGACGGCGTTGGGCGAGGCGCGGGTGACGACGCGGACCGCACCCTTGTAGAGCTTCAGGCCGATCGTGCCGGTGACCCGGTCGTTGGCGGCTTCCATGTAGGCGTCGAGATCCCCGCGCAGGGGCTCCCACCACAGGCCGGCGTAGACGAGGTAGGCCCACTGGCGGTCCAGGTCGGGCTTGAACTGGTTCTGATGGATGGTGGAGACGAGCTTCTCGAGCTCCTGGTGGGCGGTGAGCAGGATCGCGGCGGCGGGGGCCTCGTAGATGTCGCGCACCTTCAGGCCGACAATCCGGTCCTCGATGTGGTCGACGATCCCGACACCGTGACGGGCGCCGATCTCGGCGGCGCGTTCGAGGAGAGCCACGAGCGGAAGGCGCTCTCCGTCCAGCGACACGGGGACGCCCCGCTCGAAGCCCACCTCGACCGTCTGGGGCTCGTCGGGGGCCCGCTCGGGAGGAGTGACAAGCTGAAAGACGTCGTCCTCGGGCGGATGAGAGAGATCCTCGATCCAACGACCCTCGGAGGAGCGCCCCCAGAGGTTGTCGTCGATCGAGTAGGGGGCCACCTCGGTGCCTTGGGTCGGGTGGGACTTAATCGGAATGGAGTGCTCGCGGGCGTAGGCGATCTCCTCCTCCCGGCCCATCTGCCAGGAGCGCACGGGAGCGATCGTCCTAAGCTCGGGCGCGAGCGTGGCGACGGTGGCCTCGATGCGCACCTGGTCGTTTCCCTTGCCTGTGCACCCGTGGGCGACTGTGTCGCAACCGCTCCGGCGCGCGTGCTCGACGGCGAGCTTGGCGATCAGCGGACGGCCGAGGGCGGTGAACAGCGGGTAGCCGCCGCCGTAGAGGGCGTTGGCCTTGATCGCGGGAACGACATACTCGCGGGCGAACTCCTCGCGGGCGTCCACGACGTGGCAGTCCAGGGCGCCGAGATGCAGGGCCTTGGCGCGGATCGTCTCGTAGTCCTCGCCGGGCTGTCCGAGGTTGACGGTCAGGCACACGACCTCGGCCTCGTAGGAGTCCTGAATCCACTTGAGCATCACGCTCGTGTCGAGACCGCCGGAGTAGAGGAGCAGCACGCGTCCGACCTGCTCGGGGTCGGCCTCGTAGGAGGCTGTACGCGGGGCAAATTCGTGATCGAACGGCGGCGGATTCACGGCAGGCGCAGGCTACTGCAGCAGGTGCGGGTCGGCTTGCAGAACCCGTCGCGACACCCACCGTCGGAAGCGACGGCGGACGATCTACCCGCCGCGTTCGTCGCTGTTTGAGAGGACAGGCTCGCCAGGGCAGTCACCGCACGAGCGAAGTTTCAGCTCCGAGGACGGTGCCCAGGCGCTCCAGGGCGGAGTCGATCTCGGGCCCCTCCACCACTAGCGGAGGCAGGAAACGGACGGTCGTGGGACCGGTCGCGTTGAGGACCAGTCGCTGGTCCAGGAGCGCGCGACGGACGACCTCCGGCGCGGGGACGTCGAGCTCGCAGGCGAGCATCAGGCCGCGCCCCCGGACGGAGGTGACGTGGGGCAGGCGCTTCAGGCCAACGTGCAGGCGCTCGCCGAGCTCGCGCACCCGAGCGAGCAGGTCGGGATCGTCGGTCACCTCGAGCGCGGCGAGGGCGGCTGCGGCGATTACCGGGCCACCGGCGAACGTGGAGCCGTGATCGCCGGGCTGCAGGACATCGGCTAGGCGGGGGCCGGTGACGAGTGCGCCGATCGGCAAGCCGCCGCCGAGGGCCTTGGCGGCGGTGAGGAGGTCGGGCTCCACGCCGACCTGCTCGTAGGCCCACAGGGTGCCGGTCCGACCCATGCCGCACTGAACCTCGTCGAAGACGAGCGCCGCCCCGTGCTCGTCACAGGCGTCCCGGGCGGCCTTGAGGGTCTTGCTGGAGAGGACGTTCACGCCGGACTCCCCCTGGATCGGCTCCAGCATGACGGCGGCGGTGTGCCCGTCCACGGCCCCGGCGATCGCCTCTGGGGTGGGCTCGACCGCGCGAAAGCCCGGCACGAGCGGAGCGAAGGGCGCCTGCTTTGCCTCCTGGGGGGTAGCGGACAGGGCGCCGTAGGTGCGCCCGTGAAAGGCTCCGTAGACGACCACCACTTCTCCGCCGGGACGGGCCTTGCGGGCGAGCTTGATCGCCGCCTCGCTGGCCTCGGCGCCGGAGTTGCAGAAGAACACCTTGCCCTGCAAACTCGACTCGGTCAACCGCTCCGCCAACCGCATCGCGGGCTCGCTGTAGAAGAGGTTCGAGACGTGCATCAGCCGGCCGGCCTGCTCCCGTACGGCAGCGACCACACGGGGATGACAGTGGCCGATGTTCGTGACCGAGATCCCGCACAGGAAGTCCAGGTACTCGTTGCCCTCCCCGTCCCACAGCCGGGTGCCCTGGCCGCGCACGAACTGCACGGGCAGGCGGGCATAAGAGCCGATCACGTGCTCGCGCTCGAGCGCCTGCAGCTCGGCGAGGCCCGCGTGCGCGGGCGTGTGGGCCGCGCGGGCGGTTGAGTGCACCGCGTCGACGGGCGGGCCGTCCGTCATGGGGCCGCCTCGTCCGTCATGAGGCCGCCTCGTCCGTCATGGGGCCGCCTCGATCTTGGTGCCGATCCCCGCGTCGGTGAACAGCTCCAGCAGCAGCGAGTGTGGAACGCGGCCGTCGAGGATGTGGGCGGCGCTGACGCCGGCAGCGATCGCGTCGATGCACGATTGGAGCTTGGGGAGCATGCCCCCGTCGAGCTCAGACAGTGCGGCGCGGACCTGGTCGGTGCTCGCCTGGCCGATCAGGCTGTCGGGGTCGGCGGGGTCTCCCAGCCAGCCGGGGACGTCGGTGAGGAAGATCACCTTGTAGGCGCCCAGGGCGCCCGCGACCGCCCCGGCGGCCTCGTCGGCGTTGATGTTGTATGAGCGCCCGTCCCGGTCGGCGCCGACGGAGGCGATCACGGGTATGTAGTCGCTGGCGACGTGGTTGAGAACGTCCACGTCCACGCGCTCGATGCGTCCAACCAGGCCGATGTCCTCGCCGCCCGGTGCGGTCCGCCGGACGACGCGAAACAGGGAGCCGTCATCGCCGCACAGGCCGACGGCGGATTGGCCGTGACGGTTGATCCGCAGGACGATCTCCTTATTGACCTTGCCGACGAGGACCATCTTGGCGATCTCCACGGTGTCCTCGTCGGAGACCCGCAGGCCACCGACGAACTCGACGGGCAGGCCGAGGCGCTTCATGTAGGCGGTGATATCCGGGCCGCCTCCGTGGACCACGATCGGGTTCAGGCCCACGTACTTGAGCAGGACCACGTCCCGGGCGAACTCCTCGCGCAGGTCTGGATCCTCCATCGCCGCGCCTCCGTACTTGATGACGACGGTCTTGCCGTGGAACTCCCGGATGTAGGGGAGCGCCTCGAGCAGTGTTCCTAGATCCCTCATGGAGAAGTCCTCGGGTTCGCTCATGTCGTGTACTCCGCGTTGATGGTCACGTACTCGTGGGAGAGGTCCGAGAAGAAGACCTCCGTTTCACCGCCGTCGCCGGGCAGGGTCACCTCGTACTCGATCTCCTGGGCCTGGACAGCTTGGGCGAGGATGGCCTCGTCGTAGTCGATCGCGGTGCTCGCCGAGCAGACGAGGGTTCCCTCGATCGAGAGGTCCACCGGCAGGGCCGTGGCGAGAGGGTCCCGTCCGGGCAGGGCCGCTCCGACCGCCTGAATCAGGCGGCCCCAGTTGGGATCGGCGCCGTGCAGGGCGGTTTTCACGAGGGGCGAGTTTGCGACCGCCCGGGCGACCGTCTCGACGGTGGCGCCCGCATCGACCGCACCGCCCGCCCCGACGACCCCGCCCGCCGGTCCGTCCGCCGGTCCGCCGCGGACGATCACCCGGGCGATCCGTCTGGCGCCCTCTCCGTCGGCGACCATCAGGATCGCGAGCTGGCGAAGGAGCGCGTCGAGGGCCTCGCCGAAGCGCAGCTCGTCCTCGCTTTCGGGCTCCACCTTCACGCCGGAGGACCCGGAGGCCATCAGCACGGCAGTGTCGTTGGTGGAGAGCTGGCCATCGACCGAGCACCGGTCGAACGAGCGCTTGACGCAGACCCCGAGGAGCAATTCGGCGGTTGCCGGCAGCAGGGCGGCGTCGGTCTGCACGAAGCAGAGCATCGTGGCGAAGTTCGGGGAGATCATGCCGGCGCCCTTGCACTGCGCGCTGAGTCGGACCTTCCCGGAGGACAGGGAGAGCTCCAGGTTGGCGCGCTTCTCGAACGCGTCAGTCGTCTCGATCGCCCGCTGGAAGTCGCGATCGCCCAAACGGCGCAGCTCAGAGCTGGCCTGGAGGATGCCCTTGAGCATCTTCTCCACCGGCAGCAGGTGGCTGATCCCGCCGGTGGAGCCGAGCAGCACCTCCTCGGGCTTTGCCCCCGCGGCGATCGCCGCAGCCCCCTGCGTCTTGGCGGCGTCGTCGAGACCCCGCTTGCCCGTGGCGGCGTTCGCGCAGCCGGAGTTGGCCAGGATCGCACGGAGCGCGTCCAGGCGACAGCGCTCGCGGCTGACCAGCACGGGAGCGGCCGGGGTGCCAGTCGCGGTGAACCGGGCGGCGCTGACGGGCCGGTCGGAGTCGCACACGAGAAGCCCCAGGTCGGGGTTGCCGCTGGGCTTGATCCCGCATGCGACCCCCGCGGCCCTGAAGCCGCCCGGAAGGCCCGCGTCCGGGTCGAGCTCGCGCACGTGCTCGGGCATAGGCACCCAGCGCGAGCGAAAGAACGGCCGCAAGGGGCCAGCCGAAGCGCGATCGCCCCATAGGTCCTTGCCCGCGCTCACCGCAGCCCCTCCGTCCTCACAGCACCCTCCGTCCTCACAGCAGCCCCTCCGTCTCGTCCAGCCCGAACATCACGTTGAGATTCTGAACGGCCTGCGAGGAGGTGCCCTTCCACAGGTTGTCGATCGCCGAGAGCACGACGATCTTGCCGGTGTGGCCGTCCGCGGCGGCGAACACTCGGCAGTAGTTCGTCTGGCACACGTCCCGTGTGCCCGGCGGCCGGTCGACGACCTCGACGAATGGCTCGTCCTGGTAGGCGTCGCCGTAGAGCTCCTCGAGCTCGGACGCAGAGACGGCGCGGGTGGGCGTGACGTAGCAGCTCGCGAGCTCTCCCTGGTCGAGGGGGACGAGGTGCGCCTGAAACTGGACGGGTAGGTCCGCTCCGAGCAGGGCCAGCTGCTCCTCGATCTCTGGCGTGTGACGGTGGCGGGCGACGTTGTAGGGAAGGATGTTCTCACCGGCCATCGACAGGTGGGTGGTCTCGTCGAAGGTACGCCCGGCGCCCGAGATGCCCTGCTTGGCATCGATCACGAGATCGGCGATCAGCCCTGCTCGCGCGAGGGGCGCGAGCCCGAGCACCGCGGCCGTGGGGTAGCAGCCTGGATTGGCGACGATCCTCGCCTGGGCGATTTGCGCCCGGTGCAACTCGGTCAGGCCGTAGACGGCCTCTCCGAGCAGGTCCGGGCGAGGGTGCTCGCCGTACCACTGCCCGTAGGTCGCCCGCGAGGACAGGCGAAAGTCGGCGCTTAGGTCGACCACCCGCACGCCCCGCTCCACGAGTGCTCCGACTGTCGGCGCGGCGGCCGCGTGCGGATACGCCACGATCGCCGCGTCCAGATTGGACTCCGAGCCCGCACCCGACCCCGGATCCGACCCGGCACCCGCACCCTCGAGGTCCAGCTCCTCGACCTGCAGGGGCACCCGGTAGCGCGGGTACAGGTCGTCCAGGCGCCGGCCGACCTCCGAGCGGCCGGTCACGCCGACCAGCTCAAAGCCCGGGTGGCGCCAGAGCAGGTAGGCGGCCAGCGCCCCGGCGAACCCGGTCGCCCCCGCTACGCGCACGCGCGGGGCGCCCTTCTCGAAGGACTGAGCCGCATCCCCCACACGCGCGCGCGGGGCACCCTTCCCGGAGGACCGAGCCGCACCCTCCACACGCGCGCGCGGGGCACCCCTTTCGAAGGACCCAGCCGCGTCCTGGGCGGTCGCCCGGGTCAAGCGAGGATCAGCCACGAAGCTCACCCCCGAGGAGCGTGAGCGCATCCACGATCCGCTCGCGCACCGGCACCACATCGTCGTCGCTGAGGGTCCTATCGGCAGCCCTGAAGGACAGCGAGAGGGCGAGCGAGCGCCTGCCTTCCCCCACCTGAGGTCCGGTATAGACGTCGAACACCCGCACGTCTCGCAGCAGCTCCCCACCAGCCTCCCGCGCGGCGGACAGCGCCCGGGAGGCGGGCACCTCCAGGGGCAGGATCACGGCGAGGTCCTGGCGAATTGGCGGGTAGCCGATCAGGTCCTCGTAACCGGTCTCGTCCGGCGCGGCCGCGATCACGCGGTCGAGGTCGATCTCGAACACGCTCCCTCCGGGGAGCTCCCAGGATTGGGCCACGAGCGGGTGCAGCTCCCCGATCCAGCCGATCGGGTCGCTCCCGTCGCTCAGGGCGATCGGGCCGCTCGAGTCGGCCCCGTTGGCAGGGTCGCTCAGGGCGCGTGGGTTGCTCGGGCCGCTCGAATCCAGGCGGATCGCGGCGGAGCGGCCTGGGTGAAGGAACGGCTGGGGGTCGGCTTCGAATGCGAGGGGGCCCACGCGCATGGCCGAGGCGAGGGCTTCGAGCATGGCCTTGGCCGCGTAGAAGTCCGCCACAGGCGGCTCGGGAGCATTCCAGCTCGGCTCGCTCAGGCGGCCGCAGAGCGCCACCGCCAGCGCCCGCCGTTCACCCACGCCGGTGTCCCGCAGCGGGTCAGACGGGCCCGGGGGGCGTCCCGGATCAGCGGGGGGCGGCGGGTCCGAGGAGAGAGGCGGGTCCGACGGGCTGTCGGGTTCCCCATTCGGGTGCCCCGCGCGCGCGTGGGGCACCGAAAAGACTGTCCCCACCTCGAACAACCGCAGGTCGCCCATGCCCCGGGCGACGTTCCGAGCAGCGGTGTCCAGGAGGGAGCCCAATAGGGTGGTCCGCAGCAGGGACTGGTCCTCCGAGAGGGGGTTCTCGACGACAGGTCCGTGCCGGCGGGGATCCTCGGCGCTCAACCGAAGGCGGTCGGCGACGGTCGTCGAGGCGAACGTCCACCCCACCGTCTCGTGGCATCCCCGGCCGACGAGCGCGTCGAGGGCGCGCCTGCGCAGGCGCTGCTCGGGGCTGAGCACGCCGTAGGCGCCCCGGCGGCTGGGGAGGGTCGCGGGGAGCCTCTCCAGTCCGTCGATCCGGGCTACCTCCTCGATCAGGTCGGCCTCCCTGGTCACGTCCTGGCGACGGACCGGCGGGGGCGTGACCTCCAGGCCGTCGGGAGCATCGACCGCTTGGAAGTCGAGGGCCGTGAGGATCTCCAGCTGGCGATCCCGGGGAATCTCAACGCCGAGGATCGACCGCACCCGGGCCTCCCGCAGATGGATCGCCTCGGGTGGAGGGCCCTCGCCCCCGATGTCGATCGTGCCGGCGCTCACGCTCGCTCCGCACAGCTCCACCATCAGCCTGGTGGCGAGGGCCTGGGCCCACATGGTCTGCTCGGGCGCCAGCCCCTTCTCAAACCGCGAGGACGCCTCGCTGCGCAGTCCCAGCGCCCAGGAGGTGCGGTGGATGTTCGGGCCGCGCCAGTTGGCCACCTCGAGCAGCACCCGGGTGGTGGAGTCGCTCACCTCCGAGCGCTCCCCTCCCATCAGCCCGGCGATCGAGGTGGGGCCGTCCGCGTCCTCGATCACCACCATCTCGGAGTCCAGCGCCCGGACCTGCCCGTCGAGCGTCGTCACGAGCTCTCCCTCGTGGGCGCGACGCACGGTCAGTCGCCCGCCCGAGACCCGGTCGAGGTCGAACGCATGCAGGGGCTGGCCGGTGAGGAGCATCGCGTAGTTGGTGATGTCCACCACGTTGTTGATCGGCCGCTGTCCGGCGGCGCTCAGGCGGGCCTTCAGCCACAGCGGGGACGGCCCGACGGTGACGCCGTCGAACACCCGCGCTGTGAACCGGGGGCAGAGGTCGGGACACTCCACGCTCACCCCCACGCCGGCGAGGGGGCCCGGCGAGCCCTCGTCCTCGCGCCAGGGCTCATCCGCGAGGGGCGCCCCCGTGGCGGCGTGGAGCTCTCGGGCGACCCCATACACCCCCAGGCAGTCAGGCCGGTTGGGGGTCACCTCGAGCTCGATCACCTCCGTGGCGATCGCCAGCGCCTCCGACAGGGGCGTGCCCGGCGCGAGCCCGCCTTGGCGCCCGCCGTCGCGCCCACCGCGCGCATCACGCGCACCGCCGAGCAAGGCTTCGTCGAGCACCAGTATTCCGTCTCCCCCCGGCCCGATCTGAAGCTCCTGCTCGGAGCAGATCATCCCTTCGGAGACCATCCCCCTCAGCTTCGCCCGCCCGATCTTCGTGCCGTCGGGCATCCTCGCCCCCGGCAGCGCCACCGCGACCGTCTGACCGGCCGCAACGTTGGGCGCGCCGCACACGATCGTCACGGGCCCGTCCCCGGCGTCGCCCGCCGCCTCCGCCCCGCCCCCGTCGGTCCCACCCGCGTCGCCTGGGCCACCCGCGTCGCCTGTGTTCGCGCCGCCCACGTCCACCGTGCAGACCCTCAGCCGGTCCGCGTCGGGATGGCCCTCGCACGCGATCACCCTGCCCACGACGAACCCCTCGGATGAGACCGCCCCATGATGGTGGATCGCCTCGACCTTCGTCCCGGTCATCGTCAACCGCTCCTCGATCCCGTTCACGTCGAGGTCGGGATCGCAGTATTCCCGCAGCCAGTCCAGGGGCACCCGCATGTCAGCGACCGCCCCTCATCCGAACTGCTCCAGGAAGCGCAGATCGTTCTCGTAGTAGAGCCTCAGGTCGGGAATCCCGTGCTTGAGCATCGCAATCCTCTCCACTCCCATCCCCCACGCGAATCCCTGCACCCGCTCGGGGTCATAGCCGGGTTGGTTGCGCTCGGTGGTGGGCACGTAGGAGTACACGTTCGGGTCCACCTCGCCCGCGCCCAGCACCTCCAGCCAGCCCTCCCCCTTGCACAGGTAACACCGAGCCCCGTCACCGAGAAAGCCCTTGCCGTCACAGTGAAAGCAGGACACGTCCACCTCGACGCTCGGCTCGGTGAAGGGGAAGAAGTGGGGCCTCAGCCTCACTTCCCTATCCTCTCCGAACACCGCCTTCGCGAACGCCAGCAACGTGCCCTTCAGGTCGGAGAGGGTGATGTCCTCGTCCACCGCCAGCCCCTCGACCTGGTGAAACTGGGGGGTGTGTGTGGCGTCGGAGTCCGGCCGGTACACCCGTCCCGGGATCACCACGTACAGAGGGGGCGGATGGGCCTCCATCGCCCTGATCTGCATCGGGGAGGTGTGCGTCCTTAGCACCACGTTCTCGGCGAGATAGAAGGTGTCCGTGCGTGCCCTCGCCGGGTGGGTGGAGCTGTGGTTGAGCGCGTCGAAGTTGTAGTGGACAGTCTCCACCTCGGGGCCCTCCAGCACGGTGAACCCGAGGCCCAGGAAGATGTCTTCGAGCTCCCTCATCGTCTGGGTGAGCACGTGCAACCGCCCCACGGACTGGACCGGACCGCCGGGCAGCGTCACGTCGATCTGCTCCCGGCCTAGGCTCTCTTGAAGCTCAGCCCCGTTCAGCTGGGTGGCCCGCTCCTCGATCAGCGCCTCGAGCGCCTGCCGGGCCTCGTTTGCGGCCCTGCCGACCCTTCCCCGCTCCTCGCCGTCGAGCTGGGCCACTCCCCGGAGCATCTGCGGCAGCTCCGCCTTGCGCCCCAGGTACCGCACCCGCAGCTCCTCGAGGGTCTCGCTCGTGTCCGCCCCCGCGATCGCCCCCTGGGCCTCGGCCCGCAGCTGCTCGATCCGCTCGATCATGACGCCCGGACCCTAGATGTTCGTACCCCCGACGGCACCCCCGCGCGCGCGCGGGCCACCTCGTAAAGACCAACCGTGCACGCCATCGCCGCATTCAGGGACTCCGTCGCGATCGGGATGTGCGCGATCCGCTCGCACGCACCCACCACGTCCTCCGGCAGGCCCTCCCGCTCGGCCCCCACGAGCAGGGAGATCCCCTCCGCCTCCGCCCCACCCTCCACTCCTGACTCTGCCTCCGCCGCCCCCGCGGCCCCCGCCTCGGCCCCCGCCTCCGCCTCCGCCTCGGCGAGGCTCGCGCAGACCTCCGCGAGAGGCTCCCCCGCCCCGGCAACGAGCGCGACCCGCGTGCGAGGCAGCTCCGTTACATCGCCCACGGCGGCGAGGTCCACCGCAAAGATCGCCCCCATGCTCGCCCGCACCGCCTTCGGCGAGTGCGGGTCCGCGCAGCCCGGACCGAGGGCCACGCAGGACCCGCCGAACGCCTGCACGCCCCGCAGCACCGTGCCCACGTTCCCCGGATCCCCGACCCCGTGCAGGTATACGCACAGGGGCCCCACCGGCGCCTTCAGCCACCGCTGCTCGTAGACCCCGATCGCACGGGTTCCCGAGCCGAGGGTCGAGACCGCCGCGAGGGCCTCGGCCTCGACGTCGTGAAAGCCCTTCCCGCCGAGGCGGCTCCCCGCGAGCCGGTAGCCGTCCATGGCCTCCCGCCCGGCCGCCTCGCCCGCGGCGATCAGGTCCTCGCCCTCGGCGAAGAACAGCCCGCTCTGCGCCCGCCCGCGTGTGGTCTGAAGGCGCCGGAGCGTCTTCAGGCGGGGGTTTCGGGATGAAGCGATGGTCGTCATCTCTCTCACATCTTCCTCACTGCTTGGGACGTTTCTTTCGCTGCCCTTCGCTGTCTTGTCGCTGCCTTGAAGTCGGGGTCCTGCTGAAGTCGAGCACGAAAAAAGGCGCCGTCCCTTTCAGGATCGACGCCCGGAGTGTGTCTCTGTCGGCCTGTGCTCAGGCAGCCGACTGGGACCCCTCGCGGGCGGTCTCGGCCAAACGTCGAAACGTTTCCGCGTCCCGCACGGCGATGTCCGCCAGCACCTTCCGGTCCAGCTCGATCCCCGCCACCGACAGGCCATGGATGAACTGGGAGTAGCTCATCCCGTTCTGGCGGGCAGCCGCGTTGATCCGGGTGATCCACAGCCTCCGAAAGTCCCGCTTGCGGTTACGCCTGTCCCTGTACGCATAGGAGTCGGCCTTCATCAAGGCCTCCTTGGCGCGCTTGTAGTTCGAGTGCGCCTCCCCCCGAAAGCCCTTCGTCAGCTCGAGTGTCGCCCTGCGCTTCTTGCGCGCGTGAACCGACCGCTTGACCCTCGTCATTTCGGAGCTCCCAAAAGCTTCTTCACGCGAGGGGTGTCATGGTCGGAGAGCATCACCGGCCGTCCCAGCGCCCGCTTGTGCTTGGGGGACTTCTTCTCGAGGATGTGACTCGTGAAGGCGTGCCTGCCCCGCACCTTCCCCTTGGCGGTCAGTTTGAAGCGCTTCTTGGCGCCGGAATGGGTCTTCATCTTGGGCATACCGAGCGCAAGAGTATGACACGCCCGCACGCCACAGCCGGTCTTGGCGTCCCCCGCGAGAGCCCAGGCGGGCTCAGGCGGCGGCGTCGGCGTCGGCGTCGTTGCCCGCATCGGCGTCCACGCCTTCCGGTGCGTCCGCGTCCTGCGGGGCGTCCGTGTCCTTTGGGGCGTCCGTGTCCTTCGGGGCGTCCGTGTCCTGCGGTGCGTCCGCGTCCTTTGGGGCGTCCGTGTCCTGCGGGGCGTCCGTGTCCTTTGGGGCGTCCGTGTCCTGCGGGGCGTCCGTGTCCTTTGGGGCGCCCGTGTCCTGCGGTTCGTCCGGGGGGGCCTCCGCGCCGGCTGGCCCAGCGGGCTCGGGGGGATCGACCTGGGCGCTCGCACCGTTTGACGTGCCCGCGCCGTCGGGCGCCGGCGGAACCGGCGGGACCGGCGGGGTCGT
The DNA here is from genome assembly GCA_963785785.1 of uncultured Solirubrobacterales bacterium. Taxonomy (GTDB): domain Bacteria; phylum Actinomycetota; class Thermoleophilia; order Solirubrobacterales; family Solirubrobacteraceae; genus Palsa-744. The sequence continues at coordinate 306,028 of CAWAWI010000001.1, forward strand.
CAGCGCGGTGGCCTGCCCGTCCGGGGATCCCTCCGGGGCGAGCTGGGCGCCGTCGGGGGTGAGGCCCGTCTCGGGGCGGCCCGCAAGGACCGCTTTGGAGGGGGCCAGGAGCATGGTCATGTTGCGTCCCTCCTGAAGGGGGCGCTGCTCGACCACGCCGAGCTCGGCGAGCTCCTCGGCGAGGCGGTCGAGGATCGCGGTGCCCCGCTCGGGATGGGTGACCTCGCGGCCGCGGAACATGATGGTGACCTTCACCTTGTCCTTGTGACGGAGGAACCGCTCGACGTGGTGCTTCTTGGTGTCATAGTCGTGCTGGGCTATCTTCGGGCGGAACTTGATCTCGCGGACGGTTATCTGCTGCTGGTGCTTGCGGGCCTGCTTGACCTTCTGGGCCTGCTCGTACTTGTACTTGGAGTAGTCGAGCACCCGGCACACCGGGGGACGAGCCTCGGGGGCCACCTCGACCAGGTCCAGGTCCCGTTCCTGGGCGAACCGGAGGGCGTCGGGGGTCTTCATCAGGCCGACCTGGTTGCCGTCGTCGTCGATCACGCGCACTTCCGGCACGCGGATTCGCTCGTTGATCCTCGTCTGGTCCCGCTCTGGCGGGCGCCGGTCGAACCTGCGGGGTACTGCCACTAGCTGTGATCGCCGTGCGTCAAGCTGACGTTAGAGGCGGCGTTCGAAGGATTTGCGGAGTTCCAAGGCGGCCGAGTATAGCCGAGCTCGATCTCCTCGCGCAAGCGCTCGGCGAGCTCGCCGGCGTCCACGGGCCCCTCCTCGACGCTTGCATCCTCGCCGCCTCGGCGGGCGCGCACCGAGACGGTCCCCTCCCCGGCCTCCCGCTCGCCGACGATCAGCATGTAGGGGATCTTGCGAAGCTCCGCGTCTCGGATCTTCCGTCCCACGGACTCCGCCCGTTCGTCGAGCTCCACAAAGGCTCCGATCGCGCGCAGGCGCTCGGCGACGGTGGCGGCGTACTCGTTGAAGCGGTCGGCGATCGGCAGCACGATCGCCTGGACCGGGGCCAGCCACAGGGGGAGCTCGCCCGCGTAGTGCTCGAGCATGATCCCGATGAACCGCTCGTAGGAGCCGAAGCACGCCCGGTGGATCATCACGGGGGTGTGCTCGGCGTTGTCCGCGCCGGTATAGCTCAGCTCGAACCGGGCGGGCATCGAGTAGTCCAGCTGGACCGTTCCCAACTGCCAGGACCGGCCGAGGGAGTCGGTCATGTGCATGTCGATCTTCGGGCCGTAGAACGCTCCGTCGCCGGGGTTGAGCTCATAAGTGAGCCCCTGGGCGTCGAGGGCCTGGGCGAGGGCCGTCTCGGCGCGATCCCACATCTGCTCGTCGCCGATCCGCTCCTGGGGGCGGGTGGAGAGCTCAAGGCGGACGTCCAGGTCGAACAGCTCATAGGTCGCGAACGCGAGCTCCAGGCAACCGGCCACCTCCTGCTGGACCTGCTCCTCGGCGCAGAAGATGTGACCGTCGTCCTGGGCGAAGTGGCGCACCCGCAAGAGGCCGTGGAGCACCCCGGAGGCCTCATTGCGGTGGAGGAGACCCGGCTCGAAGTACCTCACCGGGAGCTCCCGGTAGGAGTGACGGCGGATCGAGAACAGGTGGGCGTGCCCGGGGCAGTTCATCGGCTTGAGGCCCATCTCGCGATCCTCGACGTCGATCGTGAACATGTTCTCCCGGTACTTCCCCCAGTGCCCGGATGTCTTCCACAGCTCGGAGTCGTAGATCAGGGGAGTCTTCACCTCGGTGTACCCCCGCTCCGTGGCCATCTCCCGGGAGATGGCCACCAAGCGGTTCCACAGGCGGGTCCCCGCGGGCGTCCAGAAGGTGGAGCCCGGCGAGATCTCCGAGAAGTGAAACAGCCCCAACTCCCGGCCGAGCTTGCGGTGATCACGGGCCTTGGCCTGCTCCAAACGCTCCAGGTGCTCCTGCAGTTCGGCCTTGCTCGGGAAGGCCGTGCCGTAGATGCGGGTGAGCATCGTCCTGTCGGAGTCCCCCCGCCAGTAGGCTCCGGCGACCGACTGCAGCTTGAAGGCGCCAACGCTCGCGGTGGTCGGTCCATGAGGGCCCCGGCAGAGGTCGGTGAACGGCCCGTTCGTGTACAGGGACACGCTCCGAAGCGGCTCCCCCCCGTGCGCGCGGGCATCGCTGACGATGTCGTCGATCAGCTCGACCTTGTAGTCCTGGCCCTCTCCGGCGAATCGCTCGCGTGCCTGCTCGGGGGTCACGTCCCGGCGCTCGAACGGCTCTCTGGCGCGGACGTGCTCGAGCATCCCCGCTTCGATCCCGGGGAGGTCCTCGGCGGAGATCGACACTCCGTCGGGGAACTCGAAGTCGTAGTAGAACCCGTCCTCGATCGGCGGCCCGATCGAGATCTTCACGCCGGGGTATCGCTCCATGACGGCGCTCGCCAGCACGTGGGCGGCGTCGTGGCGGATCAGCTGGAGCGCCTGCTCGCCGCTCTTGGCGGTGAGGATCGCGATGCTCGCCCCGTCGGGAAGCGCTCGAGCGAGATCGCGGACTTGGGGGCCCTCGCCCGCCTCACGATCGACCTCGGAAGGACTCACCTGCACGGCCAGCGCCGCCTTCGCCAGGCCCGGACCGATGGCCGCCGCGGCGTCTGCGCCGGTGGCCCCGTCGGGGAGCTGCAGGCGCTTGCCGTCAGGGAGTGTGACCGTTATCGACATCGCAGCGTTGGAGGCTACCGAGCGAGGCCGCCCTCCCCCCGCGCGAGGCCCTCAGGTTTTCCGCGAGAGGGCCGTCCGTGAACGATTGAGAAACAGCCGTGTAGACGTTTGTCTTCATATGGAAGGATGGGAGAGCATGAAGAAGACCCGCCAGACCCGCCAGAGCCGCCAGAGCCGCCAGAGCCGCCGAGCGTCCGCCGAGCCGTCCGCCATCTCGATCAAGCTCTCCCCCGTCCAGGTCGACGAGGTAGTACGGGCGGCCTCGGAGAGTCGCGCCCCGAGCATCGTGGCGCTCATCTCCGGCGCCCTCACGGCGCCGCAGAACGGCAAGAAGCCTGTGAGGTCCCCGCTCAGCGAGCACATGCCGATGGAAACGGTCAACCGGCGCTTGTCCCGTTCGCTCCTGCGGGGCCTGTCGATCCTCACCTGCTTCGCCTCCGACGGCAGCTCCCGGGGCATCGTCGAAATCGCCAAGGAGCTCAGTATGAGCCCCTCCACCACCCACCGGTACGCCCTCACCCTGGTCGAGCTCGGCCTGCTGGAGCGCTGCCCGGAGTCCCGCAAGTACCGCCTGCGGGAGGTGTGAGCGGCAGGACATCGCCGGGGAGGACAAGGTGGCATCGCTGAAGAGGGCGAGGTGGGTGGCTCAAAAAAAGGGGGCCCGCGGGCGCGCGCACACACGCGCGGTGCATCGATTTTGGGAGGACCGACACACCGGCCGGCAGGTCGCGCACCGATCAGCGGTCGTAGGCCTCGATCATGCGCACCGACAGGACGGTGAGGAGCAGTCCGGTGACGAGGATCACCCCGAGGCAGATCCCGAGCTTGTCCCACACCCAGCCTTCGAGGACGAGCGAGCGGAGGCCTTCGATCACGTAGCTGACGGGGTTCGCCCGCGCGAGGGCCTCCATGAAGGGGGTCAGCTTTTCGAAGGGCACGAAGTTCGGGGTCAGGAAGAGGAGGGGAAAGAAGACGAGGAAGCTCGCGTTCGTGGCTTGGACGTTGCGGGTGCGCAGGGCCACCAGCATGCCGATGCCCGCGTAGGCGACTCCCCAGAAGGCCGCCAACACGACGAGCACCAGGGCGCCCGCGACGCCGCTTCGCATCTGGGCGCCGAACGCGAGGGCGACGAGGAGGACGAGGGTGGAGACCGCGAGCCCCCGCACCAGGTCGGCGGCGAGTCGCCCGAAGATGATCGAGGAGCGCCGGATGGGAGCGACGAGGAGCTTGTCGAAGTAGCCCTGGTCGATCTCGGTCACGAGTGCCAGGCCCGAGGTGGCGGTGCACACGGCGAACATCAGGGACACGGGCAGCTGAAAGCCGACGTATCCCTGGCCGTGCAGGAAGGGGGTGGTGCTGGGGAAGGTGGTGGAGATCTGGCCGATGTTGACCGCCAGGAAGAACAGGGGGATGAACAGCGTGGGGATGGTCGCCTCGGGCAAACGCACGACCTCCCGGACCGAGCGGCGGCTGAGAAGCAGGATCTCGCTCACCGCGACCCCTCCCCCTCCCCCTCCAGGCGCCGTCCGGTGGCCCGCAGGAAGACGTCGTCCAGGGACGGGCGAGACACGGCGATCGAGCCCACGCGGATGCTCTCGCGATCGAGGCGTCTCACGATCTCGGCGATCGAGGCGGGACCGTCGTCGACGTACAGGGCCAGCGCGTCGGGCTCGGCGACCACCCGCTCGAGACCCGGGAGCTCGCCGACGATCGCCTTGGTGGCGTCGATGTCAGCGCCGTCGAGGGTGACTGACACGACGTCGTGTCCGAGCTGGGACTTGAGCTGCTCGGGGGTGCCTTCGGAGACGATCCGGCCCTCGTCGATGATCGCCAGCCGATCGCACAGCCGGTCGGCCTCCTCCAGGTACTGGGTCGTGAGAAAGACCGTCGTGCCCCCGGCGTTGATCCGGCGGACCTCCTCCCAGATCGTCAGCCGGGACGCGGGATCCAGGCCCGTGGTGGGCTCGTCGAGGAACAGCACCTCGGGCGAGTGAACGAGAGCGCTGGCGAGGTCCAGGCGACGCTTCATGCCTCCCGAGTATGTCTTGGTGCGGCGAGCGGCCGCTTCCGTCAGGCCGACCAGCTCGAGCAGCTCCTGGACGCGGTCGCGGGCGGCGGATCCGGTGATCCCGTAGAGGCCGCACTGCAGCTCCAGGAGCTCCCGGCCGGTCTGGACCGGGTCCAGGCCGATCTCCTGCAGCGCCACCCCGATGCGCCGGCGCACGGTGGCGGGGTCGGTCAGCACGTCCACGCCGACCACCCGAGCGGTGCCCGCCGTGGGAGGCAGGAGCGTGCAGAGCATCCGCACGGTGGTGGTCTTGCCCGCGCCGTTCGGGCCCAGGAAGCCGAAGATCTCCCCGGCGGCGACGTCCATGTCGATCCCCCGGACCGCCTCCACGCCCCCCTTGAACGTCCGTTCCAGGCCCCGGGCGTGGACCGCCTCCGAATACGACACCCCGGTCATCGTCCTGACACGCCGGTCATCGTAGCCGCCTGCAGGCATGACCGCCTGACGGTCGAGTAGGCTCTGGACAGGCACGATTGTGTTCGCTCGTTTCCTTTCCATCGAACGAAAAGGATGATGTCCATGATCCTCGCGACCAGCTATCCGTTCCTCGAAGTCTTCTGGACGATGCTCATCTTCTTTGCGTTCGTCGTCTGGATCTGGATCCTGTTCACCGTCCTGGCCGACATCTTCCGCCGGCACGACGCATCCGGGTTCACAAAGGTCCTGTGGATCATCTTCATCATCGTGATCCCCTACTTCGGCGTGTTCATCTACCTGATCATCGAGCACAAGGGGATGACCGAGCGGGCCCTCGAAGCCCAGAAAGCCGCCCAGACGCAGGTCGACGACTACGTCAGGTCAGTGGCCACCCAGGGGGATCCCGCGGAACAGATCGCCAAAGCCAAGCAGCTGCTCGACGCCGGCACGATCTCCCAGACCGAGTTCGACCAGATCAAGCAGAAGGCCCTAGCCTGATAGGGACTCGTCCGCGATCCAACCCGGGGCGGCCGGCAGGCGACTGTCGCATGGCGCCCCGGTGGGCGCGGGATGCGCCCCGGTCGACGCACGGATGCACATTCCGATCAGTAGTTCGCCACAACGATGTGCGGGGGTTCGCGGTGGTGATCATGAGCGCAGCGAGCTAAAGTGAGTTCAACGGAGTCGTATTGTATTGTTTACGAGCGAGGCCCCCGTCAGGCCACCCGCCTCGAACCGCCATCTAATACGAGATGCTCTTCATCCTGATTCCGATCGCATGGCTCGCCGCGATGACGTTCTTCGTAGCCCTATGTCGGTCGGCGGCGCGGGGCGACGAGATTACTCTCACCAGCCACTCCGAGCAGCCCGTTCCCGGCCCGCGAAGGGCTCCCGGCGGCTCGCCCGCTCCGGCTCTGCCTACTGGCATGGGCGCCTGAGGGCGCCGCGGGCTCAGGGGAGCTCGTAGCCGATCTCGGGATCGTCCTGCGATCTAGGGATCGTCCTGGGATCTCGGGATCGTCCTGGGATCTCGGGATCGTCCTGGGATCTCCGGGATCGTCCTGCATCAGCAGGGTGGCGCTCCGTGGGTCGCCAAAGATCGGGAGCTCCTCGTCGGCGAGCTCGAGCCCCGCGGCGCGCGCCCCACCGCCGTGATGCTTGACCGAAGCCAAGGCCGCCCCGATTTCGGGTCGGGAGGTGCGGGGGGCGGCGAACATGCGATCGAGGACCTCCCTGGGCGGGACGTTGGGATCTGGCTCGTGGGCCCAGGTTGTCGAGTTGGAGAGCCCGTAGACGTGTTGGCGGCGATCGTGGCGCTTGGCGGCGGGAGGTGCTGGAGACGCGGCGGGCAGTGTTGACGTATGGCCTCCCGACGATCGCGATGAAGACATACACCCACCGCCCGACCGCACACTGGAGTCCCGGCGACCGCTATCCGTAGGGTCGCCGGGACCTGCAGTCAGCGCGTGCGCGCGCTGTCCGATCCGCCGCTCGGGGCGGCCCCGATCACGGCGCTCGCACGAGTTTGTAAAGTGAGCTTTCCGGAGCAACGTAGATTTTGCCCGTGAGATAAATGTGGGCCGGACCCGCTTCCAGTTCCCCGTATGGCGGGCCTTCGAATTTCAGCGTTCCCGTACCCAGCAACGGTGTCAGCTGATCCCCCGCCACAGCTTTGTAGATGCCGCTGAATTTGGTTTTCAGGCAAAAGACTTTGATTTCGCTGCCGGTAAACCGATCGTAGATTTTCGTGCCGATTTCCACGAGTTCAGACGGCCAGTTGGGAGCAAATATCCCTGTGAATTCAGATGGCTCGCTTGGTAGGCACGGGGGAGGAGCACCTTTTTCACAGATTCCTTCAAAGCTTTCCATCCCACCCACACCGGCGGACGTCAGGATCGCCGGGTTTTCCATGCTTCCGCGACCCTTGACCAAGCATTTCACCGCTTTGCCTGAAACGACATGCAGCGTCACGGCCCCCTGAAGGAGCAGGGTTTCCGGCGTGCTCGGTGTGAGTTCACTCCGCGCCACGGACCCGGTTTCTCTCACCCACCAGCGCGGAGCGGCCTGTGCGGACGCGGCAGTCATCGCCAGCACCCCGATCAGGCACAGCCCCCCTATCGCTATACGCTTTACTCTCATCTCGCGTGCTCCCTTCCTCTCGCTCTCCTCTCACCGGATTCCGAGCCGGCGACTCGGCGTAAACCCTATAGCACCCGCTTCGAAATAGGCGCCCGGGTGGTAGCGGCGCCCCGAGCGGGCCTCGCTTTCGCTGGCCACCATTGCCCGAGCGTTCGCGAACCCTCAAAGCGAGCCGCCGACCCCGTCGCGAGGGCCGGCGGCTCTTCATCCGCTGTCTTCGCGTGGGGCCGTGCTACCGGATGTTGCCTTTCGGGCACAGCGGGTTCTTCGGTACGCCTTCACACGGGTTGGGCATGGTCGGCTGCGCCGGCGGAGCAGGCTGGCCGATCGGCGGGCTGACCGACCTGATGTATTCGGCCTGTCCCTGTAGCGTCAGGATGTATCCAGCTGCACCTTCGCCGCCGCCTGGATTTGGCGTTGTCTTGTTCTGGCAGCCCCAGGTACCTTCGATGTTCGCGGGGAATGTGGTTCCCGTAAACGAATTGCCGCTGACGCAGTTGTTGACCGACCTCGCGGCGGGGCCTTGGAAGAGTTCTGCAAAGTTGCTCAGCAGCCCCACGTCACCGTTGAAAGCCTTCAAGGGATTTTCGATCAGGCCGGGGTTGTAGCCGTTGTTTTCAAACGTGTTGTTGTTGATCTTGTTCCCTGACAGCTGGAAGAAGATCGTGTTTTCCTGCGGGGGAAACGGGTTTGGGTATTCGAAACCGAGGACCCCGTTGTTCGGGTTGTTGGTGATGACGTTATTTTCGACCTGAACGGCGTACGTGCCGGGGAGCTCGATCCCGACGCCCCACGGCGCGATTTCGGTCGAGCCGTTGACCGGAACACTGGTGTTGTCGTTGTATTCGACGTGGTTGTTGCGGAGAATCTCGCAGCGTTTGATCTTCGTCGATTCAAACGTCGGCGTGCTCGAGGTGTTCTTGAATGAGTCGCACGCTCCATCCAACGGCGGCGGACCGTCGCCAGGGTTTTCCGAGTTTGGCGCGATCCCGACGAGGTTGTGGTTGAACACGGAGTCTTCGATCACCAACCGTCCGCTCGAGTTGGAGCCCGAGTAGCCCAGCGAGTTGTTTTCCATCACCGCATTCGAGACCCGAGCGTTACATTCGCGGCACGCTCCGATGTAGAGACCCGAGTCGTTGAACCCGGAAGCATAGATGTTTTCGAACGATCCCTTTTCCTCGTTGTCCGTGAAGATGCCGTAGCCGCCGTTTAGCCCAGTGTCGTACGCCGTGAGATAGTTCCCGTACCAGCCGGATGCGCCGATTTCATTGGATCCGGACCCGCCGTTCCACCAGATCTCGTTGCCGCACTCGCTGCAGCCCGTGTCGAAGTTGCGCACCGTCAGGTTTTCCACCCACACGTTGTTCGCTTTGTAGATTTCGATCCCGTTGCCAGGTTTGTTCTGCCCGTCGATGATCACCGTGTTTCGGTTTATCCCGCGAATCCAGATGCCCGACTGTGCACTGGTCACTTTGACCGCTTCGTAGTACGTTCCAGGTTCTATGAGGACCCAGTCGCCCTTCGACGACGCGTTGACGGCCGCCTGGATCGTCGTGAAGTACTGAGTCCCCTTCGGGATCGCTCCCGGAGGCGGCCCTGACTGACGGACTATGTTGACGCTCTTCGCCGCTGAAGCGACAGCGGCGCTCGCGCCGAACGCCCCCACGAAGAGCGTGATCGCTACCATCAGCCAGGCTCTGCGGAAGCGGACATTATGGTGACGGATGGGTGACATCTTGTCGTCCTCTCTCCTCGAATGTGAGTGACGCCGACCTCGGTGAGCTACCGGCCCGGCAGGCGGGTTGGGGGCTTGCCCCCTGCGCGTGCGGTGCTTCAGACCGTGGTGGAGCCCAAGTCAAGCGGATTCTACAGGACGACTGGCGAACGACACGATCGCGCTCGTGGATGGGGCGCTTCGCCGTCGAGGTTGTCAGCGTCCGAGTCGGATGATCGAAATGGAACCATCGTCAGCCGCCCGGTGAGGCCGGCAGTGGTGGGCCGTTACCGCACTCGGCGATGACGTAGCCGGGCGCGCACGTGGTTAGGCGCTTCCAGTGCTCGCGGTATGCTGCTATGAACTCGCTAACCCGCTGCGGTCCTCCCACTTGGAGCAGGGTCTGGCGGATTGCGGGAGCGGCCACGGTGAGCGTCTCGTGTGGAAATTGACCGGCGTGCGTACGGTAGTAGCTGGCGATCTTTGCAGTCGAGACGGTGCCATGGCTAGCGGCGATCTTGTTCTGCATCTTCAGCGATAGCTTTATGACTCGCAGATCAAGCAGCTCGTCTTCGCGCGACATGCCACGGCGCTTTAGGCTTCTGGCGAACGCCTGTCCGCCAAGGCCGGTCAGCAGTTGCCGGTAGGTCGTGTTCACTTCAGACGGCGAGACGGCGATGCCCTGGGCGGTGGCCTCTTTTTGCAGCCAGTTGGCGGTGATCAAAAATGCAAGCGCCTGTTGTTGGGCAGAGCTCGACGTCGAAGCCGACGCCCGAGAGCTGGCTGATTCGGCGTGCTTGATACGCGTCCAGTGGGCGAGCGCCTCTCGGGAGATGACGCTTCCCTGGACGCTCGCCACCACTCGCGGGCTCGTACCCCCGCAGCCGGGCAGCGCCATCGTCCCAGCCAGGGCGAGCGCCGTGACCCACGATCGCGGGCCGACCTTCAGCGTCGCACCCCGCCCACGGCGATCCTCAGCCGACAAATGCGGTGTCGGTGTCCGTGCTGGGCGTCTCGAGGAAGAAGTTGGCGGTCAATGCTGCAGAGATGTGTTGTTTCGTCCCTGTGCAGGTGACTGGTACTACGACTCCAGTGAACTGGAGGTTGAGGTTGGGCGGGCTCTCCTCGACGAATCCCGTCGTCACATTGGACAGCGTGCCCCTAATCCCTTCGAGGTTCGCCGTACAGAATTTCCCCGCGATATTCTGCGAGAGCTTGAGCTTGTGGACGGTCGCGGTGTACGTCGGTCCCGCGCCCGCGACAGTTATCGTTGCGGGCACGCTACCGTTGGCCCGCGTGTCGAAATAAGTCGGAACGCTATTTGGGGGCGGGACTTCTTCTCCTCCTTCTTCTACTTTTTCCTGGCTGCAGGAACCGCCCTCGGCCACGCCGAACGGCAGCGCGAGCTTGGGTTCCTGTTCCCCGTTGTTCAGGAGCACAGTGGTACCGAACTCCATCTCGCAGATTATGTCGGGCATTTCACTTTCTATTGACAAGGCGAATTCCACAGGGCCGTTGTTGACGAACTCCAACGCGTCCGGCTGATTCTTTGGCACGCCGGCTACACTGCGCAAGGGCGTTGTTTCGCCGCTGTCGGTCCAGAACCGTGGAAAGACCCACGCCTTGGTTGCGGTCGCGTTCCTCTGTGTCCCTTCGCCGTCGGTGAAGTGGGCTTCGATCAGGTCGTTCCCGGCACCGCCGCTGTCGTGGTAGGAGAAGGTGGCCCGACCGTTTGCATCTGTGACGGCGGATCCGGTCATTCCGGCATTGGGTCCTGTGGTTACCTTGAACATCACCGTCTTGCCGGCGACCGGGGCGCCGCCTTCGGTCACCGTGGCGCTCACCGTGTGGTTAGTGCCCACGGGATTCGTGGACGACCCTGGGGACACGGTGATGGTGGCCGGGCTGGCGATTGCAAGGCTATGTTCAGCACCTGCCGCGACGGCCGCGACCCCGCTCAAGCCGCTGACCGCTACCGGCTTGCTGCTACAGCCGTGGCCGAAGGGGGGACAGGTTTCCGGGCCCGTGGTCATTCCATCGCCCAGCTGGCCCTCTTCGTTCAGACCCCAGGCCACGGCGGTACCGTCGCTCAGCACGGCGACGGTATGGTCGGAGCCGGCAGAGATCGACGTGACGCCTGTCAGCAGGTTCCCATTGGCTGCGGAACACGGCGCAGTCGCTGTTACGGCGCATACCGGGACCGGAACGGGACTACTGGCGCTGATGACGCCGCTGCCCAGCTCCGCCTGTTGATCATCACCCCAATCCATTACCGTGCCGTCTTCCAGCAGCGCGCCCAGGTGGTCCCAACCGGCATAGACGGCCGTGGCCCGGTCCCCACTCGGAAGGTCCACCGCCACCGGCACGTCGCTGTTGTTGCCGCCCCCGTTACCCAACCACCCATAGATGTTTTGCTCACCCCAGGACATGATCCTGCCGTTTCTCAGTAGGGCCAGGCTGTCTTCATAGCCGCCAGAGACGGCTGTGGCTTCGTCCCCGCTGGGCAAGCTGACAGCCACCGGTACGGTGCTGTTCGTAAAGCTGCCGTTGCCCAGCTCCCCGGAGCCGTTCTCCCCCCAAGACATGACCATCCCGCTCTTTAGAAGCGCGAGGCTATGATCAAAGCCACCCGCGATCGCTGCGACCCCGCTCAGGCCAGTCACAGCCACCGGTATGTCGCTGCCAGATACGGTGCCGTCACCCAGCTGTCCGGCGAAGTTTGCGCCCCAGGCCACGACCGTGCCGCTTTTTAGAAGCGCGAGGCTGTGGTCAAAGCCGGCCGCGATGGCCGTGACTCCCGTCAGCAGGTTTCCATTGCCTGCGGAACACGGCGGAGTCGCTCCGACGTTGCATACGGCCACGGGAACATGGCTGTTAGTGATGCTGCCATTGCCGAGCTGTCCACTGGTGTTTTCACCCCAGTCCAGGACCGTACCGTTGCTAAGCAAGGCCAGGCTGTCTCCATAGCCGCCTGCAACCTGCGTGGCTGTAACCCCGCTCGGCAAGCTCACCGCCACGGGAACGTCGCTGCTGATGGTGCTGTTGTCACCAAGTTGGCCCGAGCCGTTGGCACCCCAGGCCAAGACTCCATACGGCGTGCCAGACGCGCCGGCGGCACCCATCGCACCGATCGTGGACACGGCCACGAGGCAAAGCCCCATCGTCCTGATGCGACGCATCACCTGACCTCCTCGCTCCCCTGGGCCGGCATACCCGACCGACGACGATATCGCATGATTGCACAATGACCGCCTCCTCTGCTTTCCCATCGCCAAGCAGGCCGTCGCGATCTTCGCCAAGAAGACCCCGCTTGGGACAAGCTTCCGCTTTCACGCTCTCGGTGGCCGCGAGACGGTGACTCCGGTTGTCGCCGAGCGAAACAGCATGCCCGTTCAGATCGGACGTTCCGCGAAAGCGGGGCCACTCCAGCGGCAGTAGTTCGTCAGGTTGCCCCTAACGGCCTGTGCAAATGTCGCGGGTCGACGGAGGTGAGCTGCGGGATTGGCTCGGGGCGGCCGAGGTGGAAGCCCTGTGCGAGGTCAACGCCGTATTCGCGCAGCAGGTTCAGCGTCTGGACGTCCTCGACACCCTCGGCGATGGTCCGCAAGTCGAATCCCTGGGCGATGTTGACGATCGCTTTGATGAGGTGCTGGTTGGCGTTGTTCGACGAGAGATCGCGGACGAACTCGACGTCGATCTTCAGGAAGTCGAGGGGTATCTTCTGGAGATAGGTGAAGCTCCCGTAGCCCGTCCCGAAGTCATCGAGGGCGATGGCACAGCCGAGGTCCTTGATGCCGCGCGCGAAGACTATGCCGGCCTGCATATCTCCCATCAGCGCCGTCTCGGTGATCTCGACGACAATGTTCGCGGGGTCTGTGCCGCTCTCGGTCAGTTCCCGCTCGATGTGGGCGAGTACCTCAATATTTGTGATCGAGTTCGCCGAGAGGTTCAGATGCAGGTGATGGCCACTGGCCGCGACCTGCATGGCTTGGCGGATGACCCACCGGTCGATGTCTGCGATCTGTCCGTACTTCTCGGCGGTGGGGATGAAGCTTCCGGGCGCGATTATCTCGCCGTCACGCCCAACCATGTGGAGCAGCAGCTCTTTGCTCTCGGTTACCGTGGCCACGAGAGGGACGATCGGCTGCGAGTAGAGAACCAGCCGGTCGTCGTCGAGCGCGTCCTGGATTCGCCCTACCCAGCTGAGCGTGTTCAGCTCGCGCTGGACGCGCGTTTGCTCGGCCTTCTCCTCGGTCGCGTCGTGAAAGACGACCACTGAGCCCCGCACTATCGCGCCGCTGTGTAGAGGTGCTGAGGAGTAGGCGACCGAGAAGTGCGAGCCGTCCTTGCGGATGAAGGTGTCATCTGGCTCTCGAACGGTCTGCCCGCTGGCGCTCGCCTTGACGAGCGCGCACGTCTCCCTGGGGAACGTCGAGCCGTCGGCATGGTGGTAGTGGATCGCGTCATGAACGGATCTGCCGCGCAACTCGTCCTCGCTCCAGCCCGTCATTCTCGACGCCGCCTCATTCATGAACACAAGTCGTCCCTGCTCATCGGTCACATACAGGCCTTCGGCCATGTTGTCCATAACAACCGAGTCGAACTCCTCAGCCTCCTGTCGCTCCGTGATGTCGATTACCACCAGGCCGATCCCGATGATCGTTTCGTCGACACGAACCGGGTAGTAGCTCCCCAACCAGTGGCGTATTCGACCATCTGAACTCGGAGCGGCTCCATCAATCGTCTGATTGATGACCGGTTCGCCACTGTCGAGCACATGAGCGTAGATGGGCTCGAGAAACGGCCAGATGTCCGGCACGACTTCGGACACCTTCGAGCCGAGCTGCTCCTCGCGCGGACGACCGTTGACCGCTGCGAGAGTAGCGTTCATGCGCTGAATCCGAAAATCGCGATCTATGAACCCGAACCCCACCGGCGCGGTCGCCTCCAGCGTCTCGAGAAGGGTGAGCGTCTGGGCCGTATCCTTGTGCATACGGTCGAGCTCCTGCCGGATCGCCTTCTGCTCGTCAAGGGCCTGCACCAATTCGCCGCCCACGACTCGCAGGCGCTCGTCGCCGGACCCATCGCCGGGCGCGGCCCGCAGGTCCTCTTCAAAGAGCCTGCGCGACGAAATGTCGCGAATTGCGGCGATGTCGAGCCTGCCATCCGCAGTCTCGAGCGGGCTGATGCTGATATCGACCGGAAACTCGACCCCGTCCTTGCGCGCACCCCAAAGCTCGAGGTCGGCGCCCATCGGTCGTGCGTGCGGGCTCGAGAAGAACCCTGTGCGGTGTCCCGCGTGGCTGTCACGGTAGCGATCCGGGAGCAGCACCTCGACCGGTTGACCCACGAGCTCACCGCGGCTGTAGCCGAACATCCTTTCGGTTGCAGCATTCGCAAGCCGGATCTGACCCGCGCCGTCGACGAGGACGATCGCGTCGGCGAGCGCCTCGAGCACAACGCTGGTCATGCCCGCGCCATCCATGTGCGCCTCGAGCCCGACCTGGCCTCCGCCTGCGCCCGCCATTAGTCGGCCCCCGATCGACCCCATCATGCGGTGAGGCTCTGAGCCGCTTCCGGCCTGCGCGCCGACACCCTCTGAGCCTGCGAGCAGGCCGCTGCGCTTCCTCGCCACCTGCGCTCTCGTCACGGTGCAGGAACGAAGTATCGGGTCTTTCGGGTCTAGCGAAACCATATTGGCGAGAGATTTCGCTCTCGTCAGTCTATCGGACTCTATCCGCCGGGGCATTAGCCCCTCACATCGGCTCGACAGTCGTCAGCCGCTTGGCGGTCGGGACTCAACCGGGCTAACAACGATCAATGGGATCGGCCGGGTCGTCTTGGACTGGTAGCCGTCGTAGCGATTGTGGTTGTTGTCGTTCACGAGCCGCCAGAGGCGCTCGTAGTCCTGATCTCCCGGCTCTAGGACTCGGACCGGCCCAGCCATCTTCGCCCGGGCGACCTGGATCTGGACCTCAGGCTTGGCGCGGACGTTGAAGAACCACCCCGGCGAACGATCCTCGCCGCCGTTCGAGGCAACGAGGACGTACGCGTTGCCATCCTTGGCATAGACCAGCGCGTTCGTGCGCTGTACCCCGGTTCGGCGACCAGTTGTGCGCAGCAGAAGCGTAGGCACGCCGATCATCCGGTGGCCCACTCGCCCATCGGTGCGCTCATAGAGGAGCTCGTGAAGCCTGAGAACGGATCCCTGGATCGTCGCAGCCAAGCTCACGCGCGCACTCTACCGGTAACGGGCCCGGCACACGGCCATTCTGCAAATGAGGAGCAGACACAGCTCGCCTGACGCTCCGCCCCGCCTCTTGGAAGCAAAGGCGTCCAACGCGCCGTTGCCCGCAAAACCCCACCGACGCGCTTGCTCCGCCCAGCAATGCCAGCGCCTCGCCAACCGCCTCGCCTACCGCCTCGCCAACCGCCTCGCCTACCGCCTCGCCTACGTTGGGGTAGCCGTGTCGAGTGGGCAGTCGTGGCCGGGCTGGGGGACGGGCTCGGTCGCCAGCCCGGTCGCAGAGCACGGCATGACAGACACGAGCACTAAAAGGTGGACAGGCCCCCATCTGGCTGGGCTGACTCACCGTTCGTTGCGTTCAGCGGGTCGCCAGGTCGGTCTGGATCATGTGCCGGCGCCTGCTTGCGCGCGTCCTTCTTCGCCTGCTTCTGCAGTCGACGCTCGCGGAGCCTACTTTCACGGGTGAGCTTTGCCATCGTGGTCTTCTTCTTGCTGCTTGAGGCCATGTCTGTCCGTCCCTTGTTGGGGGTGTCCCGAGCGTGTCCTCGCCGAGTCGTTTGATGTGATGAAGCCCAAGCCCTGGATCGTCCTTGAGCGACTTCACGGTCATGTGGCCGGCAAACCTCGCACGGTCGGCAATCCGAAAGCGCTACGCCAGCTGGACGTTCGCTGCCTTCGGTCCCTTGTCGCCCGCCTCGGCGTCGTAGGAGACCTTCGCGCCCTCGGCGAGCGAACGATACCCCTCACCCACGATCGCGCTGTGATGGACGAACAGGTCCTTGGACTGGTCATCGGGCGTGATGAACCCGAAGCCCTTGTCGTCGCTGAACCACTTCACGGTTCCTGTAGCCATTCTTTCCCTCCGTCGTCGATAGTGCTGCGAACGCGGAGATTGCTGAGCAAAGGCTACGAGCGCTGGCACTGCGGTGCTGGGCAAGACCCAACCTGGTGTATCAACGGTAGCAGCAGCAACGATCAGCGCTCCTCCAGCGTCCCGGCACCGGGGTCCTGGTTGGGTCGGGACGCTTGGGGACAGGCTGACGGTGCACCCTGCCCAGCCGCTCACAGATCGGCTCCCGCCATCTGACGGGGTCCACTCCAGCATCCGGCCCACGGGAACGCCCGCGTGTACCTGAGCGTTGTGGCCCTCGAACGAACATCTTGTAGACCGCCGCGAACCACTGCTCAAGCCCAGGCGGCGGTTTCGCGCCCTGGCCGCCCGGTCAATTGACCGGCAAGCGGCGGTCGTCAGCTGTGCACGCGGCGATAGAGGTCTTCTGCGGCCGTGATCAGCGCCGCCCGAGTCGGCGGGCTGGGGGTTCCAGTCGGCCATCCCGCCCCCACAAGGTAGTAGTAGGCGCCATCGGCGAACGCGACGTTATAGCCCGTGCTCCCGTTATGCGCGCCACCGAATCCGCTCGCCCCTGGAATGGCCGCCACCGTGAACGCCTTCGCGCCTTGAGCCTCCGCCATCTTGACCTGACCGGCAAGTTCGGCACGTGCCGCCTGCGCCGACCGGAATCGCTCGACGACGGAGAGCCCTTCTGCGCTACCGCCGTTCGTCGGGGCTAGTCGCTCCGACACCGCGCCGACAAAGCCAAGACGCTGCAGCCGCGCGGCTTCCTTTGCCCTTTCGGGTGGCGGGAGTTCCTCCTCGGCCACCCAGCTCGTCGCGTTGACGCCAAGCAGCCGGCGACCGTGCGGCGCAAAGCCGGCGAGTTGCCCGGCGTTGAGAACCCGACCAGAGACACCGCGCAGCGCCGGCGGAGCTCCCGGTGGAAGGGCCGCGGTACTGGGGGGCCCCGCCGTAGACGTCCCCGCGGTGCTGCTCACCGCTTTTTGGCTCCCGCCGCCGCAGCCCGCCAGCATCAGCGCCGTGGCAATGCCCGTCAGCGTCACGCCCCTGCGCCCCATTGGCCGAGAATCGTATACAGGCCGCATTCCGCTGTCAATCGCGGATTCCCAGCTCCGGGGAATTGACAAGTAGTCGGCACGCCCAGGGAGGACTCTCCCTGATAAGCCGGCCGGGAGTTCACTCAGCCTCAGCGGGCGCGGTTCCTGCGTTCCCGCTGCATACGGGCGAACCGTCCACCGAGGGCGCTCAGCAGCATGCCGGCGATAGCGGTGACCACTGCGAGCAACGGTGGAAAGCCGCCTAGTGAGACCTTCGCATGGGTGCCGGCGATCGCGTGCACCAGGAGTAGAGCGATTCCGTAGATCAAGCCAGCCACCAGACCGCGGCCGGCCCCGCCCCGGCCGTCTCGGTGCTCGAGGCCGGCCAGGATGGCGCCGAGCGCCGCGAGCACGGAGTACGCCCAGTAGGCGCCGCTTGAGACTCCAACCAGCACACCGGCTACCGCGCCGGCGGCCGCGGGAACGACACCAGCCAGCACGATCTGCGCGAGACGCGGACGGTCGCGAAACAATATCGGTTCGTACATCAGACTCCTCCCTGGAAGGTAGCCCTGAGGCTACCGCCTGGGACACCATGCCCGATGCCTCAGGCGTTACAGCCCCTTCACAATCTCATAGCTGGACTCCGTGCATGTGTCGCTCTCCCATCCCAGGCTACTGTGCCGAAGGAAGACGCACGCTGGCAGCCGGTCCGTTATCTTAGCGCTCTTGCACACAGCGACCTGTGGAGGAACGACATGCAGCGTTTCAAGATCATGGGGTTGGTCCTTGCCGCCGTGCTGGCGATGACCGCGATCGCCTCGGCGACGGCCTCAGCATCCCCGAAACTCGATCTCACCTGGGGGAATGCATTTGGCGAAAACCAGCTGAAAGCCGGCGAAGAATTCAGGATGAACAACAATGAATCGACAATAACATTCGAAACCAGCGACGGTAACGTGACATGCAGTTCGGAATATTTTCCAAACGATCAGGGATTTCTTGGCAAAGACCAGACCAACAACAAAGCGACGGACACAGTGGAATTGAACTCTTCATACGGTGCAATCGACGCTTCTAAGTATTGTGCCAGCGCGACCCCACTGGGATCAGAAGCGGTTGTGGAGGTCTACGGCTATTCCCCCCTGGGGACCCTGAAGCTCCATGTTGGTCTCACAGATACGGCGGTATTCAAAAGTAATAGCAAAACCGAACCGGTGTACGTCTACATGGGATTCACCGGCGGAGCGCAGTGCTATTACACCTTCACCTCGCTAAAAGGCAGTCTGACCCTGGCACCGTGGTTCGAAACATACAATCAGCTTGAAGTCAACTTCGAAAAACGGCCGATCAAACTCGCCAAAGAACTCTCCAGCGCCGCATGTCCGAAAAAAGCGAGCATCACGGCTCCGTTCCAGTTTCAAACAAAAGATCCCGAAACTGGGTTCTATATCTTCGGCAGTGTTCTCTAGTAGCCAAAAGGGCATCGGTCAAAAGAGCATCGATATCTGACAGGTGAACGGGGTGGCGGTGACTCGGCTCTCGCCGAGCTCACCGCCACCCCCGATGGTCCCCGAAAACTGCCGTAGCCTCTGAGGGCGCTGGCGGTGAGCTGGCCGACCGTGCGAGCGCTCGCCGAGGCTCTCGGCTGGCGATGGTCGAACTCAGGCGAAGCGGTCGAATCAGAGCGACGATCTCGCGCCAGCCGCCCGTAAGAGCCCCGTAAATACGGGGCCAAACCGCATAGGCGATACTGGGCTCAAACACGTCCTGGTCCTATCTTGGGCTCACGTGAGACGTGTGACGGCCCCTGAGATGCGCTGAGGTGACGTGAGATTCGCTCGCTTCCGGCAGCAGCGTGCCTTCGCTGGGCCACCATCTCGGCGTACTCGCAAATCATGGTGTTCACGGCCTCAGTTGTAACACCCGTCGCGTCATCCATCTCCTTCGCGGCTCATGTTGCTGTAGACGAGGGAAAGCAGCTTGTCCGCTTGTGTCGTGGCGGCGGCGTGACGAATTCGAACCAAGCTCGAGAAGATGCGCACGCAGGGCGCGCGCCTCTTTTTCACATCCGGGGCGGTGCAGTGACAACACTCGTCATCCACCTCGAACGTGACCGCGCGCTCGCCGACCGCGGGCTTGCGGACTAGGCGATGTCGCAGGAGAACTTGGAGATCGTGCGCGAGGTGATGGCCCTCGTCAGGCGCACCGGCACTGGCGAACCAGAGCCGAGGCTGTTTGAGCTGCAGTGTGCGCGAGACCTACCTGGGTCCCGCGCACGCGCTGAACCACCTACGCGATGAGCTTTACCGGTGTGCCAAAGAGAATCAGATCCGTGGATTTCAGCCCGGTAGTTTCAAATGGTCCGCCGAACGACGTTTCGAGTACGTCTACCGGACCACCTTCCAGGTTTGCGATTTTCTGAATGCCGAACGTCTGCGCAAATTTCAGCTTGAATGTTTCGGCCGGAGTCACCAGTTTGTTTATTGGAGTAATCTTCCCGATAACAGACCCTTGCACCCTGGCAAACAATCCGGAGCCACAGACATATTCCATGAACGGTGCCCCCGCTGCTTGTACCAGATCGATCCCGACTTCTTTTTTGGCTTTGTTGATGTAGTAGATTCTCATGCTGAGCGAGTTGGTCGCTATTGATCCCGGCACCACTCCCGGGGTGTTGCAAGGGATTTTATTCAGTTTGCAGCCCGTGAAGATGATAGTCATAAGGCCGCTCTGCGGTCCGGTGACTTCACCCAGGTTCGAGTCGGCAGTGCATTTTGTTTTTTTGCCGCCAACCGTTTCGAGAAGGCTCCCTTTACTCGTGGACGTAAACGTTTTCGGAAACGGCCCCGTGAATTCTGGCAGGGCCGCCGACGCCGATGCCGCAATAGCCGCGCTCATGGCAAACACGACCACAACACAGAGACCATTAATACGTGTGCACCTCATTGCCTTCCCCCTTCTGCACCCGGCTCGTCTGGGCGACTCCGGATCGCGGGGCAGTCTACTCGTCTCAGACGAAAGCGGCCCACCGACGCGAAAACCCAGAGCCTTCATAGGGTTCCACGAAGTAGCTGTGGATCTGCCAAACCTTCACGCCCCGGAAATCCATGACGATCGCGTTTGGCGCTTCCACCGGCACACGGCTGCCTTTTCGGCATCCCCAAATCCGGCCGAGCACGAGTATCCGGTCACCGAGTGCGCAAATCCTCGGCGAGTATGCGGAACTCACCCCACGTCTCGGCGGTGATCTGGAAGTACGCCTCGATGTCAGCTCGTCCGTGAACCCTCCCTGCTCCGGTTGGTCTCATTTGGTGGCTTGGGGGCGCAGGGGTTACGGGGTTGCCGGTGGCGCTGGCGTGAGGCCGTGACGACGCATCACTTCCACCAAGGCAGATAGGTCCGGGGGGCGCCGGCGGAGGCGGCCAAGACCTCGCCGACCTCGTGGAAGTAGGCGGGCCCGAAGACGCCGGGGGTGGCGATCGCGAGAAACTGCAGGTGCGAACACGGCCCAGCTTCTCCGAGCGGACGAGGCCGCTGGCCTCGAGCACGTGCAGGGCGTCGTCCACTAACGAGCACCTCGGGGACGACGCGCTGAATCCTGCAACGCGCGGAAAGCAGGCGCGCCCGCCGAGCCAGCGAGACGCCTGAGATGCTAAGCAACGTGCGCACCGCTTCTCGATCGGGGCCTCGATCGCAACTTCGCAAGGTCCCCCGTGTCTTTGCTTGCAACCGGCGGGTTTACGACACGGCCAATCGACGACAAACCATGGTGGCTCACGCGGTCTACTGCGTAGGGTGATCGGACATCCGCCCAACGAGCCGCCATGACACTTGGCTGATCCATGACGCGAGACTGAGAAGAGAGGGAGATACTGTGCGGAAGAGTACATTTGTGGCGTTTCTCGGAGCTGTTGCATTTGGGGGCTCAGGCTTGGCGATCGCGTCTGGCGCGTCTGGCGGCGGCGCCCCGACAGTCACGGCCGGCGCGGCGAGTGCGATAACCAACACGAGCGCTACGGTCACCGGATCGGTCAATCCCAACGGACAGGCCACGACCTACGCGTTCCAGTACGGGACAAGCACCCAGTACTCGGAACAGACTGCGGTGCAGGATGCCGGTTCTGGCACTGTGGCGGCGGCGGTCACGGCGGACACCGCGGGCTTGCAGCCCGGAACCACATATCATTTCCGGCTCATCGCGTCGAACGCCAGCGGCACCTCGGCGGGAAGCGACGCTACGTTCAAGACGGGGGGGCTCGCTCCCCCGTCCAGCAGCACCTCATTGGTCTCGACGACCGGTACGACGACGGGGATCGACGCTCACGCCGCGGAACTGACGGGCACGATCAACCCCTCGGGCTCACGTGTGGGCGAAACGGTGCGTTACTACTTCCAGCTCGGAACGACGCAGCCGTACGCACTGCAGACCATCGTCCAGACCTTTCCGGCGGGCAACGCGACGGTCCCAGTTCATGCCTTGGCGACCGGACTGGCTAGCGGTCAGCTCTACCATTACAGACTGCTCGCCGTCAACGACAGCGGCGGGATAAGCGCCGGCGCAGATCAGACTTTCTCGACGCTGCCTACAACCCCCGCGTCTGCAACCACTGGCTGTCGACGTGTCCGTGTCACCGACCTTCCAAACTAGGCTCCCGGATACCGTGACGGTGTCGGGAAGGCTTGTGCCGCCGCCCTCGCTCACTAGCGCCCAAGCCTGCCAAGGCTACTTCGACATCACCTTCAGAGTCCGAAACATTGCCATCCAGATGCTGCGTGCCGGCATTCACAAGGACTGCACGTTCAGCCTGCCCGTAGTCTTCCATAACCGCCGGCGTCTACTTGGAGGGCATGTGCTGGTGCACGTCCTGTTCGCGGACAACCAGTTTCTGTACCGGCTGGAAGCCCCCACCAAGGCGATCCAGATCGGCTGAGGAGGCCTCTGCCAAGCGACGCGCTCTCCAACCCTTGGTGCGTGTCTCCAAGACTAGTAGTCGGAACCGGCGAACGAGTGGGGGCGCCGGTTCCGATGAGTCCGGTCAGGTGCTGAGCTGCGTTGACCAGCAGAATCACGCCGAGAGTGATGGGTGCGAGACAGGCCAGGTTCTCTGTCCTCTCTGGCGTGGTCTCGCCTGCACGGCTGCCGACGGGACGCCCGACCTGCGTGACAATGAACGCTTCGGGCGGCACCGCAAGGCTGATGCTCACGCCGAGCGCTTGCATCGACCACGAATGCGCGCCGAAGGTGCGCATCCTGAGATCCTCGACGCCGTGAGCGCGGACAGGTTCACGTTCACGCCGCCGCCGACGGTCAGCAGCGTCACCCCGAACACCGGCACAGTGGCAGGCGGAGTCAGCGTGACGGTCAAGGCCTGAACTTCCTGGTCGGCAAAACCACTTTCAAGTTCGGGACCGCGAAAGCCACCTCGGTCAACTGCACATCGACCACCGAATGCACGATGCTCTCCCCGGCCCATACGGCCGGCACCGTTGACGTGATAGGAAAGTGCTCGTGCACCGGAAACTCGTGGATCTCCGGCGGCGCGCCCCCGATGCCGACCGCCCCCGCGCGTGCCCAGCCTCGTGGTAGCTTGACGGACCGTGCCGCCTGCCAGCCGTTCCCGGTACCGAGCGCGATGGGTGCCGGTGGTGGCGCTCGCCTTCATCGTCATTGTGGTGCTGGTCATCGCGGTGAGCGGCAGCTCCTCGCCGACCACCGGTTATGACGTCTCCTATCCGCAGTGCTCGGGTTCCTACCCGTCGAATCCGCTGTTCGGGATCGTCGGTGTCAACGGCGGGCTGGCGAACAAAGCAAACCCGTGTATCGGCGGCGAGCTGCACTGGGCCCGCGACGCGCCGGGACAGAAGCGGCCGAAGCAGCCGCCCCTGTCGCTGTACATCGACACCGGTAACCCTGGCGGTCATCACGTTGCGGACTGGCCTAGCGTCGGCACCGCGCCGGCCTACGGTGCTTGTAACGGCCTGCTGACCAACGCCTGCTCGTACATCTACGGCGAGCAGCGCGCCGCCCACTCCTACCGCCTCGTCGCCGCGCTCGACCCGGTCGCGGCCAAGACCGCGCCATGGTGGCTGGACGTCGAGCTGATGGCGAGCTGGGCCGGGACCTACCAGCTCAACATCGCCGCGCTGCAGGGCTTCATCGCCGGCCTGCACAACGCCGGCGCGACCGGGCCGATCGGGATCTATTCCACCAGCGCCCAGTGGAAGGAGATCACGGGGCTAACTGCGCAGACAACACCGACGGCCTTCAACGGCCAGCTGCCCGACTGGGTGGCCGGAACCGATGCAACACTCACGCAGGCGCGGCAGAACTGCACGAGCGGTGGCTTCACCGGCGTGGCGCCGAACCTCGCGCAGTACCGGATCGGCCCGCTCGACGCCGACCTGCGCTGTACTGGCACACGCTGACCACATCCTTAACGCGCCCGACGTCAGAGATCACGATCGCGTTGCCACGAACCCGATCGCCCGCATGATCGGACCTGCTTCCAGGTCGGGACGGGTTTCCGGTCCTAGTCGTCGCCCGCCCCGCTTGGCGCGGTGGGTGTCGCACTTCAGCGCTTCGTATTGGACGGCTTCTGGGCCGAAGATGGCACCCTGAAGGGCTGTGTCTCCTGCGAGATCGATTGCCTTGGGGTTCACGGCCTGAGCGAACGCGTCCGCCTCCGCCGTGGTGATCGGTGCGATCGGATCACCTCAGAGCGTCTCGGCAGCCGCCTCGTGCTGGTTGGATGCGGCCCGCAGCCCGCTCACGCCGGCGATGACGGGGAGCGCGGCGCCATTGTCCACCAAGGCCGATAGCTCAATTTGCGTCAGTGGGGTTCGGTCGGCTGCTCGCGCTCGGAGCGGTAGATCCCGATCAGCGACTGCAGCAGCTTCCAGCCGATGATGCCGTTGTCCTCGACGATTGGCCGGAAGTCCCAGAAGGTGACGCCCGCGCAGACGAGATCGGTCAGGGCTTTGACTGTGGCGGTGCGGGCGCCCGCGTCGATGAGGGCCATCTCGCCGAAATAGTCGCCGTCCTTCAGGGTCCTGCGCTCGACGCTGTCGACGTGCACAATCACCTCGCCGGAGTCGATCACGAAGAACGCCGCCGCGCCGGAGCCCTGCTGAATGACGGTGTCGCCCTTGGAGAAGCGCCGCTCCTTGAACACGCTTGCGATCTTCTGGAGCTCGCTCTCGTCGAGGTCGGCGAACAGCGGCACGCGCCCCAGCACCTCTATGGGGGCGCCTGTCATCGCCGCTGCGCGTTCACTTCGAGTGCCCGGCTGGCGCGCGTAGAGGTCATGCCGTGACCGTCGTGACGGACCGGCACTGCAGGAGGTAGAGCATGCCCTCGGAGATCGCCCACTCGGTATCGCGCGCGGGGCCGTAGACCTGCTCGCAGCGCTCGGCCAAGCGGTTGAGCTCGGCGAGCTGCTCGTCATCGAGGCAGAGCTTCTCGACGAGCTCGCGCGGCACCTGTTCTTGATAGGTGCCCCCGTCTTGGAGCGAGCGAACGGCGATGTCCTTTCGGCCCGCCCTGCGCTCGATGACCTCACCACTACGACTCACGCGGTAGTGATCGGGGATCACCCGGCCGTCCACGACCGCCTCGCCAAGCCCCAGGCTCGCCTCGATAACCCGCTCGTCGGCGCCCGTCACCGGGTTGAGTGTGAACATCACGCCGGCGGTCTCGGGCTCGACGAGCGCCTGGATGACCACCGCAACGCTCGGGCGCGTGAACAGGCCCACGCGCTGGCGGTAGGTGATGGCCGAGTCGGAATTCGCCGACCACCACACTTCGCCGATCGCAGCAGTCAGCTCCTCGACTCCGCGGACGTTCAGTAGCGTCATGTGCTGTCCGGCGAAGCTTGCGTCGGCGCCGTCCTCGTCGACCGCCGAGGAACGGACCGCGAGCGCGCCGTGCAGGTCTGAGACCGACTCGGCGACGCGGCGGATCGAGTCCTCGTCGCGGCCCGCGACGGCGTCGACGACCGCTCCGCTGAGCGCTACACCGGGCGGCACCGGAATCCCCTCCCGCAGTGCGTGGCCGAGGCCGACGGCCTTGGAGCCGAACAGCGCGGTGTCCTCGGCCGCAGGCAGCGGAACGAGATCGCTCACCCGAACACCGTGACCTCTCCCGAATCGCCGTCGACGAGCACGCGCGTGCCGTCGGCGATTCGCTCGGTCGCCTCGCGGGTCCCTACGACGCCCGGGATGCCGTACTCGCGCGCCACGATCGCCGAGTGCGAGAGCAGCCCCCCGCTGTCGGTCACGATCGCACCGAGCAGCGGCAGGAGGATGTTGAAGGCCTCGCTGGTGGACTCGGTCACGAGCACATCGCCCTTGACGATCCTGTCGAATTCAGAGGGGCCGGCGATGCGGCGCGCCGGGCCCTCGTAGACACCGCGGCTGGCGGCGAGCCCGCGCAGCAGGTGTTCCTCGTGCTGCTCCTCGGAGCTGCCCAGCATTTCGGCCATCACGATTCCCATCGCCCCCATCACACGCGCTGCCGCCGGAGGGAGGGCGGACGGGTCCGGCGGGGCAGCAGGCGCCTCGCCGAGGATGGGCGGTGCTTCCTTGGCGGTGTGCGTCGCTCGGTACTCGGCGCGGGCTGCGAGCTCTTCGGCATTCGGCTCCGAGTCGCCCGAGAGCAGTGCGCTCATCTCGCCGACGGTTGCGTCCAGCACGTGTTCGGCCTCACGCAGCCGTCCGGCTGCGGCCAGCCGCCGCCCGGCTGCGAGCGCGGCCCGGCGCATCAGACCCGACGCCCAGATGTCGCTGAAGACGCCACGTTCGTCGCGCAGCCGGTACATCAGCCTTGCCTCGCCGAGCAGTTCGTCGAACTCGCCGCGGTGCTTCTCGGGCACCTTCGCGCGTACCTCGGCCGTCAGCGCTTCGACACCGGCCGCCTCGTCATCGCGTCCTTCGGCGGCAACCCGGATCGCCCTCAGCAGCACATCCGGGAGCTCCAGCGCGCACGGCCCCGAGATGTCGAAGCCGTCGAGTAGGCGCCAGCCGACGAGGTCAAGGTAGGCGCTCACCGCGCGACCGGCCTGACCGTCGAGTGCACGCAGATCGCCCAGCACTCGGCCGGGGTCGCCGTCGGAGTCGAGCAGCACCCGCGCCTTCGGGTCCTCGGCAACGGCCGCCACAAGCTCCGCGAGCTCGGAGGAGGCCCCGGCCGAGACGGGCGCAGCGCCGCGGAGCAGGCCGAGCAGGTCCGACGGCGGGAGGCCGGTCCAGACGCCCGCGTGGGCGAGGAAGTCCCCGGTCGGGACCATCGCAGCAGCTGTGAAACGCATGTGCTGTGTGATCATTGCCGCATGATGCTCGTGGCAGCGGGCCAGGTGGGCAATGAGCTCCTCATCGCTCAGGCTTTCGGGGTCGACCGCCTGGATCTCGCGGTGGGTGGCGACCGACGCCGGCTTGACGACATCGTCCCATTCGCTCAGCTGCTCGCGCCACAGCCTACCCTCGAAGACCTCATGGGCCCGCTGGATCCGGCTCGGGATGTCCTCGGGTGCAGCCGGGTGCATCGACGTGTAGGAGAAGCCGTTCGGGTAGGCCGTATCGAGCGTGTCGAGCAACATCCCGTAGAAGCGGGTGAACTCGCCAAAGCCGCGCCTGAACGGCGCCGGGTGGGTCTCGGCCCAGTAGCGCGTGACAGGTCGTGGGAAGTGCACCGCGTCCAGTTTCCAGGACCCCGGTCCCGGAGGGTCAAAGCGCATCTCGGTCTCAGTTTCGGTCTGACTCATCGGACAACCTCCAAGCTCGACGTTTCCGGGCGATACGGACGCCCGTACGGGCAAGCTCATTCCTACACGATCACGATCTGCCCTGCCCGGCGCCGGGTGCGGGCCTCGGCGACCCGGTGTGGCGTTTGGCTGAGTGCGCGCGATGCGTCCGACCCGCCCAAGGAGGTCTTTCATAATGACTGGAGGCGTCGCCAGCAGAGGATTGAGCAGGCGAGCGTGAGGAACGCTTCGTGGATTTCGGGGTTGCGCTCGTAGCGGGTTCGTAGCCGCCGGAAGTTGTGTAGGTGAGCGAAGCCGCGCTCGACAACCCAGCGCTCCCGGCCGAGCCCGGAGCCGTGAGCTGTCCCGCGGCGGGCGATGACGGGAGTGATACTGAGAGCCCGCAAGAGCCGGCGATGCTCGTCGTGGTCCTCTCGGGCACCTGCTTCAGCGGCTGCGGCGATCCACCGCTGTCGCTATCTCCGCTCATGACACAGACTAGAGCGGCGGGACCTGGTTGTTGACTTGGGGTCCGTGGTAGAGGTGGTCCTGGTGCCTGCAGGAAGCCGGGAAGAAGAACTGAACGCTGTCGCTGCGCACGCCGTTGTAGCTGGCGTAGAGGGTGGCGCGACCGACGGTGCCGACGGCGCATTTCGGGTCGCTGCTGCTCGTGACCCGGAATTTGATCTTCATGATGTTCCCTGGGTAGCCCCACATCATTGCGTAGTGGGAGTGGTAGACGAGGCGGTGCTCCACCGACAGGATGATCACGCCGGCTCGATCCTGCTGGCATATGAGCCCCGAGACCGTGTTGGCTTCGAGGTTGATGTTTCCGTGGCCCTTGGCGAAGCTGTTCGCCCCCGTGTACGGGCCCGTATGAAAGCCCCACGGGGGAATCCCGTAGACGGTCGGTACCTGAGAGCATGACGTGGCTCCGCTGGCAGAGCCGGTCGTGCCCAGCGCCGCCAGCACCAGTGTCAACGCCGCGAGCGCAAGCCCGATGCGCGCCGTTGTTCGCGTCCCTCCCATGCAGGCAGTACCATACGCGTCCTGGCGACGCGCTGCCCTCAGCGGCCCCGCAGGCCATGGCGAGCGGATTTCTCGTCAAAGGTTCTTGACCTCACGGACGTCCATGCGCTCGAGCGCTCCATCCGGCAAGTCGAAATGCTCGGTCCGCAGCTCCTCGCCCGCGGCCGGACCGACGCGATCGGCCATCGCCGTCGAACCCACCGGGTCGCTCATCGGGACCGCGACCGAGGGTCATCGACGATAACGCGAGCGCGGGGCGGCGCGCAGTTGCCGCGGTCGGGCTTGCGTCGCTCGTGGCTACCGGCAAGAGTGGACCGTTGGCCGCTGGTGCTCTGCGTCAATCCGCCGAAGAGTCGGGGGTCCTCGTTCCGCTGGCCCGTTCCCGAGCAAGCACACCGCCTGAGCGCCGCGCCAGCGGGAGGCACCGTCTCTGCGGGGTCGAACTCGCGCCGGCACTTGGTACCACATTGGTACCCTAGCGGCCTCTAGAACGGCAGAAACCCGCACTGGGATGCGGGTTTCTCGCATGGGCGATACTGGGCTCGAACCAGTGACCTCCGCCTTGTCGAGGCGGCGCTCTCCCAGCTGAGCTAATCGCCCTGGGATGGCTTTCAAGGCTATCAACGGCCACAGGCCCCACGAAGCCATGCGGACCGACCGAGCGATCGGCCGAGCGTGGACGGGATACGAGACCCGGGCGAAGCCTCCCACCCCGCCCGGGTCTCGTATCCCGTCAAGGAACGATCACGACCTGCCCTTCACGTGCTGGGCCGGCCGATTCAGGTCCGGCTGCACCTGCTTCTTCGGCGGCGCCTTCCGGTCCGGTCGGGACAGAGCCCACACCGGCACCCGAGCCCGCTTCGCCGGAGCCGGAGCCTTCCGAGCCCGCGCCGGCTTCGCCTTCGCCTTCGCCGTAGGGACTCTGCGAGCCATAGGGAGAGCGGCCATAGGGGGACTGGGAGCCGTAGGCCCCTTCGGATCGAGCTCGACTCTGGCTGGCTGAACCGGAGGAGACACCTTCGCCGGCCTCGATCTTCTTGATCGCCTGGGCGACAGTGTTCGAGGAGATCGCGAACCCGACCCCGGTGCTCCCCGGCTGGGAGCCCGCGACGCTCGCGGCGTCACTGGCGATCTGGGAGTTGACCCCGATCACATCCCCCTGTTCGTTCAGGAGGGGCCCGCCGGAGTTGCCGGGGTTCAGCGCCGCGTCTGTCTGGATGACTCCGGCGATCTTCGAGCCGTCCGGCGCGGATATTTCGCGTGCGAGCGCTGAGACGATGCCTCGTGTGAGGGTCTCGTCGAGGCCGTAGGGGTTGCCGATCGCATATACCGGATCCCCGACCTGCACGGAGCTCGAGCTCACGAGGCTCAGGGGCTTCAGGTTGAGGCCCGACGGATCGACCCGGATGAGGGCCAGGTCGCTGTTGGCTTCCTCGCCCACGAGAGTCCCGGTGCGGGTGACAGACGATGACTTGCCGGGGCTGACCGTGAGGCTGCTAGCGCCGGCGACCACGTGGTCGTTGGTGAGGATCAACCCTTTTTCGTTGAGCACGATCCCCGTGCCGCTGTCGGCCCCCTCGGCGGTGACGGCCTTGATGGACACCACTCCCGTGGAGTCCCTCCGGTAGATCTGGGTTGCCGTGAGCCCCGTCGAGGCGACCTCCCGACGGCTCCCGGACGGGGAGCCCCCTCGGATTGACGCTCCGCTCCTGCGAGCGGAAGTCGTCGAGTGTCCAGATCCGGGACTCAGGAGGAGTACCGCCGCGCTCGCGACGGCCCCTCCGACGAGCGCCGCGAGGAGCATGGGTGCGAGCAGACGTTTCACGGGTCACCTCCAGAAGATCGATCAGATGACGCCATCATGGGCCCGATCGCTGTACAGCCGCTAACAACGTCCCAAAGGCCTCCTAACGGAAGGCCAAATAGTTCATAACCGGCCGTGAAGGGCCAGATAAGCCTTCCGCCGACCCCCGTCGAGGCTCCGCCGCCGCATCCGGCACGCTCGCATGCCTCCGCATGGCCACGAGAGATCCCGTGCCGGGATCAGCCACCGGCGGCGAGCGCCCGATACGCTTGTGGTGCTTCCCGGCGACGTGGCGGAGTGGCTACGCAGCGGCCTGCAAAGCCGTCTACACCGGTTCGATTCCGGTCGTCGCCTTCTCGACAGTATTCGCTTCAGTTTTCAATATGCGCCCGCGGCGCTGATTTCGGCCCGGGGATCGGCGATCAACCGCGGGAAGCCGCCGCGCGTGCCGTCGCGGACGCCTCGGCGGAGCGTCGGGGCGGCGAAAAGACGGAAGCCGCCCAGGGGCGATCCCCCGGGGCGGCTGGTCCGACTGGCGAGGCTCGCGGCTACGCGCCCGGTGGGGCGCCGCGCGGCCTGCGCGAGGGAGGCGTCTCCTCCCCACGCCCCGACTTCTTAGCGCCGGGTCCGTACGGCGAGTACAGGCCCTGGCGGGCGCGCGTCTTGGCGACGCTCATGGAGGCTTTGTGTCCGCGGTCCTTGAAGTTGCGCTTGCCCGGGTGCCGCTGGGCCGCGCGCGTGGAGCCGAGCCATCCGGCCTTCGCGGCGATGCGGAGCCAGTCAACGAGGCATGCGACGTTCGCGCGCAGGCGGTGCCAGTCCAGGCCCACGGCCTTCGGCCGGTTCGCGAGCGTGTCCGCGGCGACCTTGTAGCGGTCGCGCCAGTAGTCGTGAACGCGCCTCGTAAGTCTGGTGGGACTCCTTCAACTCGTGGTAGAGCGAGTTCGTGCGGGCGAGCGGGATCAGCGAGCGCCAGTCGGTTGAGCACGAGATCGTCTGCTCCGCGGCGCAGTCCGCGGTGAGCTGGAAGGTGCAGCGGAACCACAGCCGCGGTTTGCCGCTGTTCGCGCGAGAACCGCGTCTGATACATCACGCCGCCGCAGTGTTTGCAGCGCATGACGCCGTGGCGGTCGTGCGTCGCCTTGTCCTGGCGCTGGTAGCCCCCGGCTCCGCGCCACGGGAACACGGGCGCTGTGCCGTTCGTGGTCGCGTGCTTGAAGCAGGACTCCACGGAGAGGCCCTTGTCGCCGATCGCCGTCTGCGGCGCGTCGCCGACCATGCCGCACACCCGGTCAAAGAAGTCGGGGAAGATGTCGTACTCCTGGCGGTTCGCGGCGTCCACCGTCGGGATCGCGCCGCCCGTGAAGTGGTCCACGGCCTTGCCGGAGTAGTAGCCGTGCCAGAAGCGTTTGACTCTCCCCCCGCTCGTGTAAGCACGCACGCCCGCCTCCTCGTCGCGCGTGCGGTACCAGCACCCGCCGACGCGCACGCGCCGGCCCTGGCGTAGGCGTTGCTCCTGTTCCGGCGCGCGTTCCTTCGCGTGCTGCTCGCTTTCGGTCGGCTCCTGTTCGTTCCATTCCTCGCGCTCGCTGCGAGCCTCACTGGTCGCGACGCGCGGGAGCCGCAGCGCGTTGCCTTTGCGTGACCGCCACGCGCCCGACTTGGTTTTCCAGGTGCGGCGGCGGCAGGGTCGTTCGGCCCGCAGTCGTGGACGAGCGCGGCGTGCGTCTCGTCCTCGGTGAAGTCAAAGTGGACGTGGGCCATCACGCGCGGGTCGTGCGTGCGGCAGCGCTGGATCACGAGCCCGCGGCGTTCAGGAACTCGTCGCAAACCTGCTCAATCTCGCGCAGTCTGCGGCGCATCGTTGCGTAAGACGGCTTCCTCGTGAACCCGCACTCCCGCCACAGCTCCTCGGCGGACTCGTCCCACCACGGCTGCATGTCAACGTGCCTGGAGGCGACGAACGCGACGGCGACCAGCTCCCAGTGCCCGGGCTCGCGCTTGCGCGAGTAACCGCTTTCCAGGGCCGCGCAGGCGTCGCGCAGGCCGTCCCACGCCCACGGCTGCGACTTCACGAGCCGCACGGCGTTCAGCGACCCGCGGAGCGCGTCGTCCTTGGAGAAGTCGGTGGCGCCGGGGAGGCGGTCGGGTGGTTGGTAGCGGGTCTTTGGCATGGTCGGGGCGGGTGCAGTTTGGTCGTTGGTGTCTGTAACAGCCTAAAGAAAGTTTTGGTCTGATAGGCATGGACTCGTCGAACGGACGACCCCTCCGCAGAGGCCCAATAGCCGGGTCTCGGGGGAGTTTTTTGGCCGCCCGCCGAAGTACCCAAGGGGTATCGCGCGGTTGGTCGCCGATGCACGCCGGACTCGAACAAACGTCGAGCCCTGCGCGGCGGCGACGGCGAGCCGTCAGCCGCTGCGCCAGAACTTGTTGTGCTTCGGTGGCCGCTTCGCGTTGTCGGTCGGCAGCCACTGCAACCAGTCGTCCTCCAGCACGTCAGCGAGGTCCACGCCGAGCGCGAGCGCGCAGTTCACGAGCGTGCGGAGCTTCGGGTTCTGGACCTCGGCGCGCTCCAGGCGCCGCAGCGTCGGCGCGGTGACGCCGATCGCCTCCGCCAACTCCTCTTGCGTCACGCCGCGGCTCAGCCGCGCTCGCGCGAGCCGCGTGTTCGGCGGGTCGCCGTCGTACGGGTTGTGTCGTGCTGGGGACACGAGCCCAAGTTAGCGCCGCGGTCGGAGCACAGCTCACGCCAGCCGCCGAGTTCGTCAAGGCGCACCGCCGCCCACGAAGCCCGGACCGTCTCGTCTTCGCCGACGAGCAGGCCGTCGGCCCGAAGCCTGCCGACGCAGATGCGGACCAACTCGGGCGACGCGCCGAGCCTCGCCTCCAGTTCCCCGAGCCGCCACGGGTAGTCCTCGGCGACGGTGAGGAAGACGATCGCGGCCTCCAGCGGACGCGCTCTCGTCGTAAGGAATGGAGCCACTACGCTTGTCCTGCATGGGAGATCAACCCTCCTGTGTCAGGCTTCGGCGCGGTTGCCGCCGCGCCGAAGCCACTGGCCTTAATTGAGTCGCCAGTGTCGCTCGACCGAGGCCAGGGTTAGGGTCTTGCGCTCTAACGTCGTCGATCGTTCTACGCGGTCCGCCCCCCCTGCCAAGTCGCCTGTTGCCGTCGCGGCCCGCCGCGTAAAGGACCTCAAACCTACTCAGCTCGAATAGTCGTCCAGCTCCACGAGCCGGCCTCGTTGGCGTGTGAGACATTCACAGCGATGAGCCACGCGACCGCGCATTTTCACGCCCGCATGCACCGGCTCCGCGCGAGGTGGAATTAGGCGCGCTCACGCCTCGTGCGACCGCGTGCGAGTACGTCAGCAGCTCGTCGCATGAGCAGCGCGTGGATTACGTCCTAGTGATGCCCGAGGACGAAGCGGAGCGCGAAGCGCTCGCCGTTGAGATCGCGTCCGACCTCAACGGCGCCGAGGCGCTCGCGGCCGGGATCACTTACACCCAAGGCGATCCCGATGCGGGCGGCATG
Organism: uncultured Solirubrobacterales bacterium; assembly: GCA_963785785.1. Classification (GTDB taxonomy): domain Bacteria; phylum Actinomycetota; class Thermoleophilia; order Solirubrobacterales; family Solirubrobacteraceae; genus Palsa-744. Next base: position 339,318 of record CAWAWI010000001.1, read on the forward strand.
GCACTCTTTGTGCTCGCCTCCGACTCACGAGGCGAAACCGAGGCGTGGGCCGCCGAGATCGTGCGCCGGGACGAACTCCCGCCGAGGATCGGCGACTGGCAACGCGTGAGCGCGGGCGGCGCGTTCATGTTCGCGCTCCACGCCGCCGTGATGAATGTGGCCGGAATGCGACAACTCGTCATGCGCCACGGCTTGCCGCCCGCGTTTGCAGCGCAGATTCCGGCGACGTAGAGCTGCGAGCGCTCCGGCCGATCGCTAGAGGTCCTGCTGGTACGTGTGCACGACCTTTTCTTTGTGCCGGTAGCACGTCACGCGAGCGTCTATCTCCGTCGGGATGGACTGCCGCTTTTCGCTGCAACCGAAGCCTTCAACGTTGCTCGTGCACTTGCCCGCGGCGCCGTGTTTCAGTCGGCAGTGGTAGTAGGAGAGGGCGAGTTTGCGGCCCGTTGAGCAGCTCGTCCCGGACACGGAGAGCGAGGAAAAGTACCCGGTGCCGGGGTATTTCGGGGGCGAGCAGTTGGTCGCGGCGCGGCGCGACCGGACGCGCCGCGGATGCGCCCTGCGTGAGGGCGAGCACGAGCGCGAGCACGGCGACGCTCGCGGCGAGCAGTCGCAGAACGGGCGCGGAACGGTGTGCGGTCATGGGCCTCCCCCAGCGTCGCGGTTGGTCGCGGAATCGTAGCGGAGGCCCCGGCAGAGCGCACCAGTCGGAGTCCGGGTATTCCTCAGCTAGTACGTGAAGTTCTGCCGGAGGTCTTCCAGGACGTACTTCGCGAGATAGCTGGAGCCGGGTTCGTTGAGGTGGATGCCGTCGGCCTCGCGCACGATCGTCTGCTTGCCGTCCACGCTCATGGAGTCGCGGTAGACGAAGCCGGGCGTGAAGATCGGCACGGTGTTGATGATCTGGATCTGGGCGCCCACGGCTGCGCGGCGACGTTGATCGCGGCGTTGACGACGCGCGCGATGCGGGCGCGCGCAGGGTCGCGGGGCGCCGGGAGCGTAATCCAGTAGACGTGGGCGGCGCCGGCTTGGCGGTAGGTGTTCATGATCTGGCGCACGCGGTTGGCGTAGATCGCGGCCCAAGCGGCGCCGCAGCACGAGATTTCGCTTGCCTTCGGGGCCTTCCATCGGGAAGCCGTCGTTGGCGCCGATGAAGACGACGACGGCGTTCGGGTGGTACTTCTTGACTTGTTCCGCGCCGAGCGTGCCCCAGTCCACGACGAAGGTTGTGGAGATGCCGGTGCCGATGTGGGGTTCCTGGATGACGTTGACGCCCTTCGGGATGAGCGTCTTCGGCGAGGTCGTTGTCCAGCGGCTGCGACATGGAGTCGCCGGTGACGAGCAGGGTGTGCAGCGCGGTCTTGGGCGGCGCGGCTTCGCCGAGTTCGGTCGGTGCGAACGCGTCGGGCGTCACGGGCGGTATCTGCGCCGCGCTGGCGAGTGCGCTGTGTGTCTGAAGCCGCCGTGCCGGAGAGGTTGGGTTCGGGGTTGAGCCAGGTCGTGCTCGTGCTGCGCGACCTCCGCGAGCGGGCAGCTTGCGCGCGATCCAGTTGCCGGCTTGCCGACGGCGAGCACCGCGTCGCGCCCGATGCCGGAGTTCATCTCGTTGCCGGCCTTCAGGATCGAGGCCCCTGCGAAGACGACGAGCAGGAGCGCGGCGAGCGAGGACCGCGACGACGCCTTCGCGCGCGCGGAAGCGCCGCAGCGCCGGCGTCGTCGAAGCGGTTCATGAGGTTGTCGTCGCGTGCGGCTCGGCCATCGTTTAGAAGCGGAAGTAGATGAACGGGGGCACGCCCTGGCTGGGAACCGTAGCGCCCACGAACAGCGATGACGACGGCGAGGCCGACGCCGAGCACGATCGGGCCGCCGGGACTCCACGCGCACCTGGAGGCGTCTCCACCGGTCGCGGCGGGAGCAGCTGCGCGCCGATCGTGACGACGATCGCGGCGACGCACCGGCGCGCGTCCACAGCGTCGGCGCGCTGACACGAGTCGAGGCGCGAGAGCAGCGTTCCGAGGTCGGCGAGGCTCTGCGCGCGGAAGAACATCCAGCCGAAGACGAACAGGTTGAACGTGACGAGCCAGCGCAGCCAGCCCGGGAAGCGGAAGCGGCCCGCCGATGGCGTGCTCGCACGACGAGGCCGACGCCGTTGTACGCGCCCCAGAGCACGAACGTCCACGCGGCGCCGTGCCAGAGGCCGCCGAGCACCATCGTGATCATCAGGTTGCGGTAGGTCATCAGCGTGCCCTTGCGGTTGCCGCCGAGCGGGATGTAGAGGTAGTCGCGCAGGAAGCGCGAGAGCGTCATGTGCCAGCGCCGCCAGAAGTCGCGGAAGCCGGTGGCGCGGTAGGGCTGCGGAAGTTCTGCGGGAACACGAAGCCGAGCAGCAGCGCGAGGCCGATCGCCATGTCGGTGTAGCCGGAGAAGTCGCAGTAGATCTGCGGCGGCGTAAGCCGTAGGCGGCGAGGAGGATGTCGGGGCCGCCGTAGGCCTGGGGCACGCGCGAACACGGGTTCCACGAGCACGCGCGCGAGGTAGTCGGCGATCACGACCTTCTTGACGAGCCCGAGCGCGATCAGCGAGAGGCCGGAGCTGACGGCGACGCGGTTCGGGTCGCGCGGCTCTGTGAGCTGCGGCAGAAACTCGCGGGCGCGCACGATCGGCCCGGCGATGAGGTGCGGGAAGAAGCTGAGATAGACGGCGAAGTCGAGGGTGCTTCGCGGGCTCGACGTGGCGGCGCTTGACGTCCACGACGTACGAGATCGCCTGGAAGGTGAAGAAGCTGATCGCCGACGGGCAGCGCGATCGTCAACAGCGGCAGCGTCGGACCGAGCCGAAGACGCTTGCCGCGTCGGCCCACTGCTGTGCGAAGAACGAGTAGTACTTGAAGACGCCGAGGATGCCGCAGGTCGAGCGCGACGGCGACGCCGACGATCCAGCGCCGCCGATCGCTCCTCGTCCGTCCGGTGGAGCAGCAGCGCGGCGGCTTGGTTGCATGATCGTCACGCGGCGAGCAGGAAGATGAACTTCCAGCCCGCGGCGGCGTAGAAGACGTAGCTGGCGACGAGGATGAACGGCTTCCACAGCTGCGGTTTCGGCATCAGCGCCCACGAGATCGTGAGCACGATCGGGAAGAAGATCGCGAACTGGACCGTCGGGAACAGCACTTGCGCCGGGGCCTATTCGTGCCAGCCCGCGGCGAGGCGGGCGATGTCGTCGCGGAGGAACGGGGCGAGGGTCGCTGAGAACACCTCGGTTAGGTGCTGGAAGTCCTTGTAGACGAGCGCGCCGCCCACCACGGGGTAGCAAAGCCGGCTGTCGCAGATGAACGGCGTCATGTTGATGACTTGGACGCGCCCGCTGTGCAACTCCGCGGCGGCGATCTCGGCGGGGTCGGCGCCGAGCGCCGCGGAGCGCGGCACCGCGCACGCCCTCCCGGGGTAGCGGCGGTGAGCGGCGAGCGCGGCTTCCACGCAGTTGAGCGTGCTCGCGTAGACGCGTGGCGTGTCCCGGATGACGACGATGTGCTTCACGGTGGCCGGCAGCGCTCCCCACGCGCGGAGGTAGCCGCGTGCGTCCTCGCCGAGAGTGCCGGGGCCGTGCGGCACCGATAGCTCCGACTCGGAGACGAACACGGTCGTGATCTCGGGCTGGGAGCGCAGCCACAGGATCACGTCGTGCATCATCATCCGCCGGCAGTAGGTGCGCGCTTGGCCTGTGATGCTGAGCGGCCCCGCGGAGAACGGACAACCCGCGTTGGTTACGGAGACGCCCTGCCAGCCGTTCGCCTGCGCGACGCCCTCCAACGCGGCGCGCCAGTGCTGGGCGTGGCTGTCGCCGAGCAGCGCGACCGTCTGTGTTGCCGCGGCCGCGGGGACGCCGAACGAGCAGACTTCGGCGAGGTCTAGGTCCTCAATCACCGCGCAGGACGCGTTAGGGGTGATCTGCGCTTCGCTCGGGGTGGGCAGGACCGTGTACGCGTATCGGGGTGGTTGGCATAGGCGTCCGAGGCCGGGTTCCGCTGCGCCGAAGCATGGCGAGGATCGCTGGTCGTCTACACGCGGTGAGAGTCGCCACGACGTGCCGGTCAGCTCCAGGGCGTTGCCCGATTGGTCCACGGCCGCGCACGTTTCGGCGGCCACGCATGAGACGCCAGCGATGGACTCGTGGCTCGGATCGCTCAGCACCGCTCGCCAGGCCCCGGCTCCGCCGCCGGGGGCGGTTGTCGTCAGCGCGTCCCCGTGATCGTCCACGGCGACGCAGTACGCGGCAGCCGTGCAGGAGACGGAGTTGAGTCCACCGATGGCATCCACGGCGGCGAGGGTCCACGTGGACGCCCCGCCACTGGGCTGCTGCGAGGTCAGCACGTTGCCGGCGCTCGTCGTGGCGACGCAGAGCGCTTCGGACGGGCATGAGATCGCCGAGAGGAAATCTCCGCTGAGGGCCGCTGGAAACGGCGCCGGGAGCCCTGCACCGGGCAGGGGTTCCACGTGCCAGGCGCCAGCGCCGCCCGCGGGGTTGGACGAGACGACGACGTTGCCGGCGAGGTCGACGGCGACGCAGAACGACGCCGATGCGCAGGACACGCCCGCGAAGGCGGTCGTGTCGTCAACGTTCGCGGTCGCCCAGTGTGAGGCCCCACCCGCGGGGTTCGTTGACGTGACGATGTTGCCGCGGTTGTCCACGGCAACGCAAAGGCCCGCCACGGGGCAGGAGACGCTTGTGAGGTAGTTGCTCGGGTAGACCGCGGTGAGGCCGTTCAACGCGTTATCAACGTGGCTCACCCGCCACGCATGCGCGCCGCGCGTAGGCGCCGTGGACACAGCCACGTCTCCGGCTTCGTCCGTGGCGACGCAGAGCGACACCGAGGCGCACGAGACGGCCGTGAGGTTTGCGTCGCCGTCAACGTTCGTGACGCGCCACGAAGCGGAGCCGGGGCCGCCGGACGTAAGGATACTGCCGGCGTCGTCCACGGCGACGCAGAGCGACGCCGACGGGCACGCGACGGCGTGCAGGCTGATCGGGTCCGCGTACGGCGGCTGCGAGTGCACGATCACGAGCGGCGCGGGCGGCTGCGCCGCGACCGCGTTAGCGACCGTCCCTAGCGCCCAGGCGGCGGCGAGAACGAGTAGGGCGATCGTTAGTGGTCGCGGCGAGGGTGCCTCGGGCAAGGGAACTGGCCTTTTCGTCCAAGTGCGCGGGGTGTCCAGAGTTGAGGCTTTCCACGCCGGCCCCCTTCGCTTTGAGCGCGCAGCCTACCAACGGGGTCCGACTGACGGACTCTTGCGCTCGGCTTGGGGGCAGTGACGGTTTTTGGCTCGTTGCGACGTGAATGCTTTACAAACCCGCAGGTCCGGGGGTACCTTGATGCCGATGGGGGCGGGACGTGGCAGCAAGCGCCGCATATGGAGAGCGTCGGCTGGCAGGGGCACAGGCCAAGGCTTCCGGCTGGACGCGGTGCCGCAGCGACGACCGCGATACGCGCGGTACGTGGAGGTCTTGCATGCCCGCGCTCCCGACGGGACGGCGTTCCGGTTGTTCTGGGTGGAGGAGTACGCGCCGTCAGGCGACGGGGCGGCAAATCGGTACGGCGTTGTGGTTGACGAACGCGAAGCGTTTTGGGCCGCGTCAGCGCGCACGGTGGAGTTGCAGTCGCCGGACCTTGCCGGCGGCAGTCCCGAGATAGTCCCGCTTGCGCGCGCGACGTACCGGAGTGTTCGGAAGTGCGGCGGTCTACGCCGGTACGACGGGCGAGAGTGCGTCGTGTACGTCGTGGAGCAGCGAGGCGGCGATCACGGGCTCCACGTGCCGAGTCGGTGTGGCGTGCGTTTCGCCGGTGACGACTCGTACTGGGTTGTGCCGGCGATTGAGCTGGACATCGGTCCGCTCGCGGCTGCCGCCTAGTGCATGAGTCGCGGGTGTCCTCGGTCGCGCCGTCCGGGTCCGCATGGTCGCCGCACGAGGCTAGCGACGGCTTGTTAGCAGCTCGTCGGCTCGCGTGAACAGCGCGCCCGGTGTCATTCCGAGCGCGTGCGTAACCGCCACGATTGTCGCGTAGTTCGGGTTGCCCACGCCCCGCTCCAGCCCGCCGAGGAGCGTGATGTGGAGATGCGCTGCGTCCGCTAGCTGCTCCTGCGACAAGCCGCGCTCCATTCGCAACAGGCGCACGGCCTCGCCGAGCGCGGCGTGCTCCGGCGAGCGCGGTGTGGATTGGCGGCGAGGCGGCACGGGCCGCAGCGTCGCCTAGAACGATCGACGATGTTAGAGGACAAATGCTCTAATCGACGATACAACGTGCCGACCCTTACCGCCAACGAAACGCAGGGAGGCACAACAATGGGCAAGGCGAAACGAGTTAGGACGGTCGTTATCAGCGCGAGCGTCGCCGCGATGAGCGCGGCCACTGTATGCCCGGACGCGAGTTCGGCCGCGCCCAACACGCACGCACGGCGACCCGCGGTCGCGCACAAGCATGCGCGCCGGCACCGCTCGCCGCGGCCGGCGACGGCGCCGCCGCACGGTCCCTACGTCTACGCCATCCACGTCGGCGGCGAAATCAACGTTGAAAAGGCGGACGTGCAGTGTTCCGGGAGCCGCATCAGCCTCACGCAAGTCAGTCTCGTGATGCCGGAAACGTCGGCTACGTCGGCCCTTTTCTACCGCAACGAATCGTTCTGGAGCAAGCGCGCCACCCTCACGGTGGGGCCGTCGGCGAAGGTCACGATCTCGTGGACGCCCCCGGCGGAGCGTCGCGAAGCCGAAGCGGAAGCGAACGCCCACAACGGCGAAATCCGCAACCCGCGGTTGTGGGGGCAGGAGGACACCGGGCTCGCCGGTACGGTCTGTGCCGCGACCGCGCCGAACGCCGCGCTCGGTGACATCGGCGAAGGCGAAGTGACGTGGCGGCTACCGCGGCCCGTGGCGAGCATTGCGGCGCTCCTCGCGCAGCCCGCGACGAGCTTGTACACGAACGAATACATGCTCGTGTTCGAAATTTTCCCCGACGGCTCGGTGCCGGGCTTCGCGCCGTATCAAACGCTGGCGGCGGAACGGCAGTAGCGCGGAGCTGGTCGTGGAAGCGCTCATGCTTCTCCGGGGCGTGCGCGAGGTCGCGGCGCTCGCACGCCCCGACGAGCCCGAGTCAGTGAGCCAGCGCGCGTTTGACGCCGCTGCGCGAGCGCAGCGCCGCGCACGCCGAGCTGCCCGCGGCGAGGCGGATCGCGGAACGGCTGGGCTTGTCTTGGCGCGAGGTCCTTGCGGTCGCCCACGAGCCCGGGTCGCGGCAGAACCAGTTGCTCGCGGTGAAGGCGAGGGGGCGCGAGCAGGACTGGCTCACCGCGGAACACGTCGCAGTGGTGCTCCAGCTCGTAGCGGGCCGCCTCGGCTCAGATCATGTGACGACGGGTGCGTACCGCGTGGAGCGGGCGAGGCTGCTCGCCGGGGACCGCGCGCGGCCGCGGACTGGCCGGTGGCTGCTCCTGCCCGACGACGAGCAGATCATCGCGTGCGCCGGTTCGTGGGAAGCGGCGCTTCGCCTCGCCGGGCTCAAAGCGACGCGCGACCGCGCGCGACGGGCAGAAGCGCGCGGGCGCGCCGCCGCTCGTGGACCTTCTGGAGCGCTTCCACGAGGAGCATGGGTTCCAGCCGTCGGCGCGGGACCTGCGCGCGTTTGCGCGAGGCAACGGTGTGCCGTACCCGTCGGAACGCGCGCAGCGCTTCGGCGCCGCGGTCGTGGAGTGGATCGCGTCGCGCCGGGCGAGCGGGCTGCCCGACCCGTGCGTCGTGAGGCGCGTCGGGGGCCGCGGCCACCGCGCGCCCGACTACTCCGCGAACGTCGGCGCCGCGCGACCGCGGGGAGCACCGCCGGAGGAAGTGGACGCGCGAGAACTGCGCGGCCGCGGTCGCACGCTACCTCGCACAGCTCCGCCGCGGCGAGCGGTCCACTGAGCGCGGTTACGCCGACTGGGCCGCGGCGCAGTCGCGCGGCGATGCGCCCGCCGTCGCGACGATCCAGGAGTGCGGCGGCTGGGAAACGGTCCGCCGCGAAGCACAGGAACTCCTCGCCTGCGACCGGGCAGGGACGGGCCGGTGTTGAGTGAGGCGCAGCGATCGGGAGGGGTCGGCACGCGCGCGGCGAAACGCGAGGCGTGCAATGGGAACCCCTCATGCTTCTCAAAGGCGTGCGCGAGGTCGCGGCGCTCGCGAACCCCGAGGAGCCGGGAGCGGTCACGCAGCGCGCGTTTGATGCCACGCGGGCCGGGGGCGCCGCGCACGCCGACCTGCCACCGGCAAGGCGGATCGCGGAACGACTCGGGTTGCCGTGGCGGGAAGTGCTCGCCGTCGCCCACGAACCCGAGGAGGAGCAAAGCAAGCTCCTCGGCGCGAAGGGCAAGGAACCGTCGTCAGCAGACTGGCTCTCGGATGCGCACGTCGGCGCGGTGCTCCAGCTCGTCGCCGCGCGCCTCGGGGCGGACACGGTGTCCATGAACGAGTACCGCGCGGAGTACCGGAGGATGGTTGCCGAGGATCACGTGCGGTGGCTGCACGGCCGCGGACTCCTGCTGCCGACGGACGCGCAGATCGTCACTGCCGTTGGCTCCTGGGACGCCGCGCTGCGCTTGGCCGGACTGCGCGCGCAGCGGCAACGCGGTCCGACGCGGAAGCTGCCGAACACTCCAACGCTCGTGGACCTCATGGAACGCTTCTACGAGGCGCACGGCGAGCAGCCGACGGCGCGCGCGTTGAAGGCGTTTGCGCGCGGCAACGGCATCCCGTACCCGAGCGTGCCGGCAGGCAACGGCTACCGCGACGCTTTGCGGGAGTGGATAGCGAGCCGCCGCGACCGTGGGCTGCCCGACTCCGGCCTCGTTGCGCGCGGCGTCGGCGCGCCGCGAAAGGGCCGCACGCTCCAGCGACGCGACTACTCCCGCGACGTTGGAGCGGCGCTGCCCGGTGAGCGCCGAACCGACGAGTGGGACCGCGCTGCCTGTGTGGCCGCGGTGTGGCGCTACCTCGCGCAGCTCCGCCCGGGCGAGCGCTCCACGTCGCGCGGCTACCGGGACTGGGCGGCGCGGCGGGAGCACGCGCCGGTGATGACGACGATTCAGCGCCACGGCGGCTGGGAAGCGGTGCGCCGTGACGCACTGGAGCGTGGTAGACCTAAGGCAGGTCTTGACGAGGTTTGAGCAGCGACTCGCGGATGAGGAGTCCCGAGCGTCTCCGCGAACACGACCCAAATGAGGCTACCCGCTCCATTAAGACGACCAATGCGTAACGTCAGTCGGTTGACGAGCCCCGGTGGGCCGTGGCGAACGAGTGGCGCACGCCTCGGACCACAACGCCTGTCCGGCTCGTTCAGCAAACCGGCACGGGGTGGTGGCGGCTTCGCGTTGATCTGCTCGTCGCGTGGCACGATCTCAGCGCAGCACGACGCACGCTTTTTGCTCGTTACCGCGGTACTGGCCTTCGCCTCAGTGCTGGCGGCCGATCCTCGCCATCGGCGTCACCCTCCTGGTCGTCTTCGGGCTGGCGGAGCAACCGAGGCGCTACAAGTACAGAGGCGTCTCACCACGGCCTCGCTGGCCTTTCTAATTGGTCCGGCGGTATGAGGGCGGAGGTAGCTTCACAGCGATCTCGTTTTTTGAGCTTGGCGCATCAGCTTCCACGCCTCGGAGCCTCCCTTGCACGCCACGGCGAGCATCGCGGACGATCCGAGCCCTCCGAGCACGCCGACCCACGCGGCATTGGCGATGTTCGGCTGCTCCCCGGTGCAGCCCGGACATCACAGCTCCGAACGCCGCCAGCGAGAAAAGAACGTACGAGGCGTACAAGACGTGATGGTTGAGCAGGTCGTATTCGTTGCCGCGTCGTAGCCATGCCCATGTTGTGCTGATCCTGCGTACCATCCTCGGGTAGACATACGACAAACCTGTTGGATTTAAAAGGACGGCTCAATCCTCGCGGAGCGCATCTGCGTGGTTGAGTGAGTAGCTTCGACCAGGTTTGCGCAGGTGTACATTAGGCGCCGGGCACGTGTACAAACCCCTCCGATTGTGCCCCGTTTTTGGCTCTGCGCCTATTCTGCAAACTGTCCCTTCTTCTTCTTGACGAACTCCGCCCCTCGTCTCGGCCCCCGTGCGACGGCTAGACAACTCGTTCGTGCGCCGTACGTTGCGTCCCAACACGCGCCATCGCCTCTCTCGAAAGAACCACGCAAGATTGAGGTAGGTTGGACACTCAACCAACGCAAGGGGGCCATCATGGCCGTAGGAATCCGAATCAAGCTCGCAAACGTGGACGCAGAGCAGTTCGACAAGATCGAGGCGGCAGTCGGGGCGCGGGAGAATCGCCCGGAGGGGCTCATCTTCCATGCATCCGGTCCGATCGACGGTGGTTGGGGTGTACTGGACTTCTGGGAGTCCCGTCCCCAATTCGACCGTTTCGCGGCGGACCGTATCGGGCCCGGGGTTCAATCCAGCGGGTCGAACGCCCAGCCGGAGATCCACGAGTTCCCCGTCCACGAGTACCTGCCCCAGTAGGAACTGCTCTCGACCGCGACCTTCCGTAGGCGGGACGTCGTCCGGCGGCAGGGCTCAGACCTGCCGCCGTGGCGAGCGTGACACTGGACCGGCGGAGTGTGAGTGGTCAATTCGAGTACAACCCCACCCACGCGAACAGACTCGTGGTGGCGGCATCCGTTCGGAGCATGTTCGGGTGAGTTTCCGGGTCACCGATTTCTCCGCCCCACCAGCTCGAAAGCCACAATCCCTGGTGGTTACCAGCGTTCATGGCGGCGGCCCCCGCGTTGACCTGCGCGAGGGTCAGCCAGTAGGGCTCGCCGGTGGCCCGGCCGTAGGCCATCATCCACTGCATGAAGATCGTGTCGTACTCCGGCCCGAAGTTGTATTCATAGCCATAGGAGTCCACGTGCTGCTCGGCGATCGTGGCCGCCACCCGTCCCGCCTGAACGCAATAGCCCTCTCCCTCCCCGTCCCGACAGAGCAGGTACTGGGCATAGACAAGGGGCGCCTGCACATAGTCGTTCACCGATTCCGGCTGTTCGGGGCGCTCGAGGTAGAGCCGGCGTTCGTCGTGGTTGTCGTTACCGTTACCCCAGTCCACGAACATCTTCACGTCTTTCAGCTGCCAACGTTCGTGGTCTTCTTCGTAGAGCAGGCTCCCCAGGAGGCTCCCCGCGGCCAGAGCCGGGCCTGAGTGGTAGGGGTGGCCGGTGTTCCACCACATTCCCCCGCCTTCCCGGTCCCAGCCACGGGAGGCGATGAACCGAAACGCTCGCTGTGCGTCGTATAGCCAGCGGCGCTCGTGGGTGGCCTTGTAGGCGTTCACGAACCCGATCCCCTCCCAGCCGTTGTCGTCGAAGAACCCCCGAACGTTCCTTGCCCGGTCTCCTGGATAGGGACCGTACCCTCCGAGGGCACGGTCCCAGTAGCGCTCGTTCTCACTCGCGAGCCGATCCACGAGCATCCGGTGAGCAGGCGAGGGGGAGGCGATCGCGAGGGCGTCCACAGTCTCGAACAGAGGCGCCTCCCCCCAGATGGTCAGGAGTGGATAGGGCCCATGAGCGCACCGGAGGTATTCGCAATACCAGCTTCCATGTCGCCAGTGTCCGGCCTGCCCCAACCCCACTTCGGCGAGGTGCTCGTAGTCGAGCGGCCGCACAGGCGGGAGTTCCACAGGGGGTTTCCGCCACGGGGTCAAGGGCTGAAAGCCACCGAGCCCGCTGGCGCTTGCAGACACGACAGACGTGAGCCCGCCGAGGACGAGCATCGCGAACACGACGAAGCGCTTGAGGAGCCTCAACACCACAGGCCCCAACAACTCGAAGCCGGGCCCTCCCGCCACATTCACCGACCAGCCGATCCCCTTTGTTGGGGGGCGTCGCGCGAGCCCGAACACCGGACGAGTCTTACCTGATCGCACCATCCCGTGCTGTTCGGAGGGGCTCTTTGGCCAAAATCGGGTGTTTGGCCGCGGGAGAGCCACTCGACCGAGCACCCGCACGCACCAGACTGGGATGGCCGAGGGGCCCGCTAACCTGGAGTTATGACCACACAGGCCGATCGTGCCGCGAAGCGGCGTGTCGAGAAACTCGCCGAGGTCCAGCGCCAAGTCGAGGAAGGGTCCCTGACGATCCGCAAGATGACCGCGGCCGAGCGCAAGCGCTTTCCCCAGCGTCCCCCCAAGCAGCGCCGCTCGGGCCGACGCGGCTCCTGAGACGGCCAGCACGGCCTCGCGGCACCTGACCCGGCCTCGCCGCGCCTGACCCGGCCTCTCGCTGGCGCCCGACACGGCCTCACGACGCCCGATACGCCCTCCCCACACCCAACACGGGACCCGGGACGGTGCAGTAGAGTGCCCGTCATGGACAGCAAGAGCGCATTGAACACGCTCGCGGCCCTGAGGCTGGCGATCGGAGTGGCGTCGTGGACGACCCCGAGGGTGGCCGGGCGGCTGTTCGGCCTGGACGCGGTCGCCAACCCCCAAGCGCCATATCTGGCGCGTCTGTTCGGCGCCCGGGACGTGGCGCTCGCGGTGGGTGCGTTGGGATCCGAGGGGCAGGCGCGGCGGCAGTGGCTCGTGGCGGGTCTCGCGTGCGACGTGGCAGACGCCCTCGCGGGCGTGGCGGGCGGACGGGGGAAGTACCTGCCGGCGGTCACGAGCGCGCTGGTGACCGGCACGGCCCTGTCCGCGGTCGCCTTGGGCGCCGCGGCGCTCGGCGACGAGTAGCTCCTCAGGCGGGGCTCGTCCGACGGTCGAGCCCCGCGAACGCGCGCTGGGAGCGACGGCGGCGATCGACGCGAAGCACCGGCCCGACCGACTTGCCGACGATGCGAAGCACGAAGGCGTCCCGGGAGACGCTGTAACGCAACACGGGCCTCATGAGGAGAAGCCAATGCCGTGCGACATACTGGCGAGGTCGTTTGACTGAACGCAAACCGAGTCCTTTCCGTGTCCGTCCTACCAATGGACTCTGACACAGTTGACGGGGGCTCGTCGGCTCACGGGTGACTCTCGTCGGCTCACGGGCAGCTCAAACCTCGAGCATCAGGGTGACGGGGCCGTCGTTTACGAGCTCGACCGCCATCCGCGCGCCGAAGCGCCCGCGTCTGGCGCCGGTGAGCTCGCAGAAGCGCTCATACAGGGGCTCGGCCTGCTCGGAGGGGGCGGCAGCGATCAAGCTCGGGCGATTGCCCCGGCGGGTGTCTGCGTAGAGGGTGAACTGGCTCACGCACAGGATCTCCCGGTCGTTCAGAGGCTCGTTCAGGCGCCCGGAGGAGTCCTCGAAGACGCGCAGCCCGAGGACCTTCTGGGCCAACCGGTCCGCGGCCGGGAGGTCGTCCTCGCGGGCGACCCCCAGGAGCACGAGCAGACCGGGCCCGATCGAGGCGAGCTCGCGGTCGTCCACCCGGACGGCGGCCCCGCTGACCCTCTGCACGAGCGCCCGCACCGGCCCTCTACTGGGAGGCCAGCAGAGGCACGTCGTGGGCGAGTTCGGCGGGGATGAAGTTGGCGGAGTAGATAGTGGTGCGCTTGCCCGACGCCGAGATCCCGTAGACCAGACCGGAGTGGTTGATGAACTGGGGCTGTTGGGAATCGCGTTCGGAGCCCACCCCCCAAGCCTTCCAGACAGGGGCGAGTTCGTGGGCGGAGCCGATCAGGTACTGCATGCGTCCGGTCATGTGATGACGAGCCAGGAACGAGGCGACGGCCTTCGGGGTGTCTCCTCGGGGGTCCACCGAGACGGCGATGATCTGCACGTGGGAGGCCTCTTTGGGACCGAGCAGTTCCAGGGTGCCATGCAGGCTCGAGGTGATCAGCGGGCAGACGTCCGGGCAGTTGGTGTAGAGGAAGGTGACGAGCACCGCATGGCCGCGGTAGGAGTCGATGTTCACGGGCTGGCCCAGATAGTTGTGCAGGGCAATGGCCGGAGCGGGGGTAGGCGGCGAGAAGACCTCGGCGGCCCGGAAGGCCCCGTGGTCGTTGCTCGCGCCGGTGGCCAGCGATCGGGAGTTGCCGCCGATCACCAGCGCCGCCACCCCGCCGGCGATCACCACGAGCGTGACCAGCGCTAGCAGGATGCGTAGGTTCAGTCCGTGCTTGGGCTTCACGCAGCGAAGTTAGCAGCGGGCAGGCCCGCATGGGCCCGGTTGTGGGGGCGACCGGGCGGGAAGCGTCGGCAAGAAACGTTGCAACCCTGCAAGCGGGATGCAACTTGCAGGAGAACCTGCTAGCTTTCCGCGCCGTTCGTGCCTAATCCTCGATCCTAAGGGGTCGGGGAGCGGGGGACCCAGTGCAGCCCGGCAGGGCTGCGGGGGCGAATCGTCACCATAGCGTGGCGTAGCGCAAGTGCGCGAGCCCGACAGCTAACCCCGTAGGCGCCAAGCGATTTCGAAAGGACTTTGTGCCCATGCCGGGATTGGCGTCGCGTGATCTTGCCGTACTGGACCCCTGGGAAGCCTCCCACGCCCGTTCACGGGCACGCCGTGAGCGTGCCTCCAAACGGAGGGCCCGCGCGGGCGCGCGCGCCCGCGCGACGGGTGCCTCCGGACAGCAGTCCCTCTCGGCGCTCCTGAGCGTCTCCGGAGCGAGCTCCAAAGCGCGAGACCTGGCGGATACCGAGCCGTGGGATCTCTCCCTGGGACGATCCCGTGCGCGCCGGCGCGCCGAACAGCTGCGGTTCGTTCCTTCGAGCACCCGCGCGAAGCGAATCTCCCTGGGAGCCCTGGCAGCGCTGACGGCCGGCCCGAGCGCGAGTCTCGCCGAAGCCAGCGGCCCGGTCTCCCCCGTGGCGGGACCGCCGACGACCACCGAACACAGCATCACCCTCAGCGAAGGCAGCGAAGGCAGGCAGGTGGAACTGCTGCAGGAGGCCCTCGGGAACATCAAAGTGGATGGCGTCTTCGGTCCGGAAACCGAGGAAGCGGTGCGAGACTTCCAGGCCAGCAGGGGAGTGACGGTCGACGGTGTCGTCGGGCCCCAGACGAGCGGTGCGTTGGGCAGCGAGCTCTCGGCGCCGGTCTCGGCGGCGGACGTGAGCGGCCCGAGCGAAGCAGCCTCCACAGGGGCGGGGAGCCCCGAAGGCACGACAGTCTCGACAGTCTCCAAAAGCGCGAGCAGCCTCGAAAGCACGAGCAGCTCCGAAGGCTCAGAAGGCGCGGGCGGGAACGCCGTGGCGCGGCTGCAGAGCGCGCTTCATCTCACGACAGACGGAGACTTCGGCCCCCAGACGGAGGCCGCCGTGAAGCGCCTTCAGGCCCGAAACGGACTGACCGTGGACGGGATCGTGGGCCCGGCGACCTGGCATGTGATCGGCGTGAATGGCGAGGAAACGCTGACCCCGCCGCCATCGGCGATCGTCCGGCCGGCGAGTCACCGGGTGGACGTCGCGAGCGTCGCGGCCACTGGCGGCGGCGAAGGGACCACCGGCGGCGGCGGCGAAGCTGGTGGCGCTTCACGGGAGGCGGGAGGAAACCCGGTGGGACGGCTTCAGAGCGCGCTTCACGTGACACCCGACGGCGAATTCGGCCCAGAAACCGAGGCGGCGGTCAGGCGCCTTCAGGCCCGGCACGGACTGACCGTGGACGGAGTCGTGGGCCCGTCCACCTGGAGCGTGATCGGGGTGAGCGGCGAGAAGACCCTCACCCCACCCCCCTCGGCGCGTGCCGGCGGCGGAGCACCGAACACGGCAGGCGCCGGCGGATCCTCGAGCTCGGGGGGCGAAGAAGGGTCCTCGACCTCGGCGACCGGCGAAGGATCGAGCGCCGTGGCGAGGGTGATCTCGGCGGGCGATGAAATCGCGACGCGGCCGTACGTCTACGGGGGCGGTCACGGCTCGTTCCAATCGGCCGGCTATGACTGCTCGGGGTCGGTCTCCTACGCGCTGCACGGGGCGGGACTGTTGAGCTCGCCCGAGGACTCGACGGCGCTCGAGTCCTACGGGGAAGCGGGGCCGGGCAAGTACATAACGATCTACGCGAACGCAGAACACGCGTTCATGGTGGTGGACGGCAAACGCTTCGACACAGTCGCCCTACAGGAGACCGGATCGAGGTGGTCTGACTCGATGACCTCGACGGCCGGATTCGTCGCGAGGCACCCCGCCGGCATGTAGAAGCCGGACCGTCTTCGTCCAGACGGTCTCGCGCGCGGGGACGGGCCTCCCTAAAAGGCCACTCCGCGCGCGCGTGCGGGCCCTCCTCGCAACATCGAAGCGATCCTCCCGACGTCCCACCCCGTCCTCGCAAACGGGTGCCCCGCACGCGCGCGTGGGGGGCCTTCCTCGCAAACATCGAAGCGGGCCTTCCGAGAGTTTCATCCCAAGCGATGAGTAGCTTGGATCTCCCTACGAAAGACACCGGGAGAGAGGGCGGCGAGAGGATGCTGGCGAGGACGAGAACCTTCACGATCGACGGACTGCAGGCCAGGCAAGTGACGGTCGAGGTCGACATCCGGGCGGGCCTTCCCGGGTTCGCGATCGTAGGCCTGGCGGACGCGTCGGTCAGGGAGGCGCGGGAGCGGGTGCGGGCGGCGATCCTGAACTCGGGCTATGAGTTCCCGGGGCGGAGGATCACCGCGAACCTCGCGCCCGGGGACGTGGTCAAGGTCGGCCCGGGGCTCGACCTCGCGCTCGCATGTGGCGTGCTCGGTGCGAGCGGGCAGATCGGTAAGGACCTGCTGGATCGGTGTGGGCTGTTCGGCGAGCTGGGGCTCGACGGGGGCGTGAAGGCGTGCGGGGGGACGCTGGCAGCGGCGCAGGCGTGCGTGCAGGCGGGACTGGGGACGCTCGTACTCGCGCTCGAGCGGGCACGGGAGGCGACGCTCGTCGACGGCCTGGATGTGGCCGCGGCGGCGACGCTGCAGAGCGCAGTGCGGGTGTTGGGTGGTGGTCGCGGGGACCCGGTGCCGAGGCCTGCGGGGCACGGAATGGCCGTGGATGGGGAGTCAGGGCTGGACCTGAGGGACGTGCGCGGCCAGGGACATGCGGTGCGGGCCGTGGTGGTGGCGGCCGCGGGAGGGCACAACTGCCTGCTGAGCGGGCCGCCGGGGACGGGCAAGACGATGCTCGCGCAGAGGATCCCGTCGATCCTTCCGGCGATGAGCCGGGCGGAGGCGATCGAGGTGACGCGGATCCACAGCATCGCGGGGGCGCTCGATGGGGAGCTCGCACGGGACAGGCCATTCCGGGCGCCACACCATTCGATCACGACGGCGGGCTTGATCGGCGGGGCGCACAGAGGCTGGGTGGGCGAGGTAGTGCTGGCCCACAGGGGTGTGCTGTTCCTGGACGAGCTCTCGGAGTTCGGCAAGCCGACGCTGGAGGCGCTGCGCCAGCCGCTGGAGGACGGGCGGGTGGCGATCGTCAGAGCCAGACACGGGGCGGTGTATCCGGCACGGTTCATGCTCGTCGCGGCAACCAACCCGTGCCCGTGCGGGTATGCGGGCGAGGAGGAGCGGTGCAGCTGCAGGGAAGCGGATCTGGCGCGCCATCGACGGCGTCTGAGCGGGCCACTGCTCGACCGGATGGACCTGCAGGCGCAGATGGAGAACGAGGGAGCGGACGGGCTGCAGGCGGCGCCGGGGACGACCTCGGCGAAGGCACGCGAGCAGGTGACGGCGGCCAGGGAACGCCAGCGCAGGAGGCTGCGCGAGGAGGGGGTCGGGGCGAACGCCGACATGGACGTCGCAATGCTGGCCCGGCACGCGAGGATCGGGGAGAAGGCGCAGGAGATGTTGCGGAACGCGAGGTCGAGGGGCGCGGTGAGCGCCCGGGGCGAGCATCGGACGTTGAGGGTGGCGCGGACGATCGCCGACCTGAACGGTAGGGAGCGGATCGGAGCGCGAGACGTTGGGGTGGCGCTGTCCTTTCGCCCGTTGACGGAGGCGCCGGGAAGCCGGGCCGCGTGAGGGGTCGATCTGGGATGAGGACGGAGGGATCGGAGAAGAGCGCGTGCAGGGAGTGCTCACGCAGAAGCTGGCTGTTGAGCGAGTTGGGCGTGATGCTTGACTACCGGGGCCGTGACGGAACCCGGCTGCTCGAGCTCCTGGAGCTCCACGACGAGACCCTGATCGAGGCTGTAGCGGGCAGACGGAGAGACGAGCTGAGAGAGCGTTGGGAGAGGTTCGAGTTCCAGGAACCGGCCGGCGGGGCCGGCAGCGGCAGTAGCCCGCGGCGGCGGAAGCAGAAGCAGCAGCAGAGACAGAAGCAGCAACGGGCCGGGCGTGGATTCGATCTGCCGGCACCGGGACGGCTGGCCGGACAGGCTCGGAGGCCGGGCCGGAGCGCCCCGGATGCTCTACGTGACGGGAGCGGACAATCGCCTCTCAACGCTGAGCGGGGACCCGGTGGTGGCGATCGTGGGCAGCCGCCGGGCCAGCGACTACGGGATGGAGGTCGCGCGAGGTCTCGCACGGGGGCTGGCGGCCAGCGGTGCGACGGTCGTGAGCGGCTTCGCCGAGGGGATCGGAGCGGCGGCGCAGGCAGGGGCCCTTGAAGTGGACGGGCCGGCGATCATGGCGATGGCGGGGGGCGTTGACGTGGGCAGGCCGGCGAGCAGGCGGGGGCTCTACGAGCGGGTGAGAGCTACGGGCTGTGCGGTGGCGGAGCTGCCATGTGGCTTTCAGGAGCGGCGCTGGTGCGGCCTGGCTCGCGCGCGGACGGTCGCTGGGCTTGCCGGATTGACGATCGTGGTGGAGGCCGAGGAGAGCGGGCGAGAGCTCACGGAGGCGCGGATCGCTCAGGCGCTCGGAAGGACGGTCGGGGCGGTCCCCGGACGGGTCACCTCGCCCCTGTCGCGAGGGACGTGCGGGCTGCTGACCGAAGGGGCGGCGCTCGTGCAAGGTGCGCAAGACGCCCTCGAGCTGCTGTACAGACCGACCGAGGAGGCCCACCACGAGCCACGCCGGGCAGCCGACCGCAAGCCGGCGGGAACGCGACGGGCGAGGCTGGCGCCGCGGCTGCGGAGACTGCTCGATCGGGTGGGTGCGGGTCGGGACACGGTCGGGAAGCTCGCGGTCGATGGCCGGGACGTCGAGGAGACGATGCTCGGCTTGTCTGAGCTCGAGCTGATGGGTTTGCTGGCAAGAGGGGACGGAGGACGGTACGTGGCGCGGGAGAACAGCTAAGCTCCACCGGAGCGATGAGGCCCGCTCCACAACCGCGGCGTGTCCGCTGATGGCTTCTACCGAACAGAGCTGACTTCAAGCGAGCAGGAGACTTCGGTGGACGCCAGAACGCAAGGCGCGGATTTTGGGAGAGAGAACGGCCAAGAGCCCGACGAGGAGCTCGGCGGGCAGCTGTGGACGGGACACCCGCGGATCGCGACGATGGAGCTGGTGGCAGTCGCGGGAGGTGGAGCGGCGGGGGCGCTCATGCGCGTGGGAGTCGCCGAGGCGTGGACTCCCACGGCAGGAAGCTGGCCGTGGGGGACTTTCGTGGTGAACATCGCGGGGGCATTCCTGCTCGGGTGCGCCGTGGTGGCTTTGCGCAGGCACGGTCAGGCCTCGATCGTGCTTTACAGGCTGCTGGGAACGGGGCTCTGTGGCGCGTTGACGACCTTCTCGACGATCCAGATCGAGCTCCTGGAGATGATCGATCGCGGGAGGTACGGGTTGGCGGGGGGCTATCTGGGGATGACCGTCGCGGGTGGCTACCTGGCCGTGTCGATCGGACCGAAGGTGCTCGCCAGGACGGTCGTGGCAGGCGAGCCAGTCTGCGAGCCCGTGACCGAGCAGGCATGAGCGTCCCCGTCTGGATAGCGGTGGCGGCCCTCGGCGGAGCGGGAGCCTTGGGAAGGCTGCTCCTCGAGGATCTGGTCTCCTCGGAGCTCGCGATGCCCTTTCCGATCGGCACGATGGCGGTTAACCTGAGCGGCGCGTTCGCCCTCGGCCTGCTCGCGGGGGTGGCGCTGGCGGGCAACGCGATGGTGTTGGCGGGAGGAGCGACGATCGGCTCGTATACGACGTTCTCGACGTGGATGCTCGAGACACACAGCCTCAAGGAAGACGGCAGGCGCAAAGCTGCCCTGGCGAACGTGCTCCTCAGCGGAGCGTTCGGCCTCGGCGCAGTGGCCCTCGGGCGAGCTCTTGGACAAGCGCTATAGGCACCGCGGGACTGTCTGCGGACCCGTCAGCGGGATCGCCCGCCAGACCTCTCCACATCGACATCGCCCAGAGCCCACCAAGCACCGGGAGGCCACCGAGGCCGGGTATAGTTGGCCCTCGCGCGGATGTAGCTCAGCTGGCTAGAGCGTCGCCTTGCCATGGCGAAGGTCGAGGGTTCGAATCCCTTCATCCGCTCTGAAGAAAGCCCCGCAAATTTGCGGGGCTTTCTATTCACAGAGAGGCTGGACCGCGAGCCGACAGGAGAGCAGCCATGAGCCCCACAGACACCGCAGAGGGACTGATAACCGGAGTCGACTTCGCCGCCGTCTCCACCAAAGAGCTCGACCGAGCCGTGAAGTTCTACCGAGACACCCTCGGCCTGTTCAACTCCGTCCACAACCCCGACCGACACTACGCCGAGTTCGAGACCACCAACCTGACCCTCAGCGTGATCGACGCCGAGAAGATGGGCATGGAGCACACCGTCCGAGGCAACGGCATCGCCCTTCACGTACATGACGTCAAGTCGGCCCGGGAGACCCTCGAAGAGCGGGGAGTGGACTTCCATGGAGAGACCCTCGACACGGGCGTCTGCCACATGGCCATCTTCACCGACCCCGACGGGAATCTCCTGATCCTCCATCACCGCTACGCCCCCCGCAACGTCAACGGGTAGCCACACCACTCGGTCGCCTGCAGGGACTAACTTGTCCCTGTGGCCCTACACCAGGAGATCAGATCGAGACTCAGGCCCGAGCGGCCCTGGCGGGAGCACCTGCATCTGTACGTCGACCTGTTCTCCGACCCTCCCGTCGCCGATGCCCTCTGGCCTGGAGCCCTCGGGGGCCCACGAACCGCTCACCAGGCCTCGGAGATACTCGCCGGAGACATCCGCCACTGGCACCATGAGTCGTTCGGGCCGTGGGTGTTCTTCGAGGCCCACACCGGCCTGTTCGTCGGCCGGGGGGGCCTGCGCCGAACGACCGTCTCCGGGGAGGATGTCGTCGAGGTCCTCTATGCGCTCCGATCGGACTCTTGGGGGCATGGCTATGCGAGCGAGATCGCCAGCCTCGCCCTCGCCGAGGCTCGCCGACTGGAGCTCCCAGAGGTGGTGGGATTCGCGGCCACCACCAACACCCGTTCCCTGAGGGTCCTCCAGCGGGTGGGCATCCGCTTCGAAGGGGTGTTCGACCGGGCGACCATCCCCCACAGGCTCGGTCGCGTTCGTTTGGACGTCCGCATGGAGAGGTGACCTTCCGAGAGGCCCAACCCTCGCTGGGGACGCCCCTCCTCACGGCGCCCAACCGGCTCACGTCGAAGGCAGCAGGGCCCCTCTGGCCGAGAACTCCTCGCCGTGGGACCGCCCCTCGGCCGTGTCTTCGACCCGCGGATCCTCGTCCCGCGGATCCTCGTCCGGCGGGTCTTCGGCCGGCGGGTCTTCGGCGGGCGGGTCTTCGGCTCGCGGGTCTTCGGCTCGCGGGTCTTCGGCTCGCGGGTCTTCGGCCCGCGGATCTTCGGCCCGCGGATCTTCGGCCCGCTGAACTCCCTTCACCCGGTACAGATACCTGTCCGCACGCGCCAACGGGGCGTCGAGGTTCTCGCCCGGCAGCCACTCGCTCACGCCCACCGACCACCGGATCACCTCCTCACGACACCTCAACCGCCTCAACATCCCCTCCGCGCCCGTGGGCGTGGTGGACGGGAGGAGCAACACGAACTCGTCCCCTCCGTGACGCGCGATGATGTCCCCGGGGCGTACACATTCACGCCAGTCAGAGCCCAATCTCTCCAGCAGCCGGTCTCCCGCGGCGTGACCGTCCCGATCGTTGATCCGCTTGAACCCGTCCAGGTCGATCACCGCGAGGGTCAGCGGGCTGCCGGTGCGATCCGCCAGAGCCCTCTCCCGGGTGGCCGCCGCCAGCAACCCGCTCCGATTGAGCAGCCCCGTGAGGTGATCGGTGTCCGCCTGACGCCTGAGGCTCTCGCTGAGGTTCCCCAACATCATCCCCGCCGTGAAGACGGTCCCGGACACGAGCACCCAGTCCATCCCCCCGCCCGGGAGCCCGTTCAACGCAAGCCCCACCCCGAAGCTCACCGAGATCAGAGCCGCGAGCGAGAAGATCACCCGACGGGGGAAGAAGTGGGCGGAGTACACGATGATCCACGGGTACGCGAACGCCGTCAACACGACCCCCCGGCCCGTCACGGCGTTGGCCACGAGGGCGCTCACCCCCAACACGCTCAAGCCCATCAGCACCTCCAGCGCCACCACAGGCACCTTCCAGGCAAACCTCCAAAGAAGGAACCCCACCACGCAGGAGATAACCCCGATCCCCCCGTCCAGAGCCGCAGGCTCCCCCGGACTGATCGGAAACAAGACCACCAGCAGACGCCCCAATCCGCCCCCCGTGAACAACACCGCCGCGATCCAGACGGCGGGGGGCCGTGAGCCGACCCTGCGACTCAGCCACCGACGAGACACCGGAAATGACAGCTCTCCCACCACCTGACGATCTCTTCGGTATCCCCTCCCCCACCCTTGAGCGATCTCACACCCTGACAACAAACCTCCAAATGCATGCCCACGCGCGCGGGGGCCGCACGCGTGGGGGCGCGCCCGCACGCACCCTCATGCCCGTGACGTGCCTGCCGCGGAACGCCCCCTCGCGCGGGCGCGCCCGCGCGCGGGCCCCTCGATCGAAAGGGACTAACCTGACACGAGGATGATCTTCAAACGTACCCAACCCACCATGATCGACCCCTCCTCCGCCCTCCCCGGACGTGCCGAGGAGATGGCCCTCCCAGATCGCCACGAGGTCCTGGGAACCCCCATGAGACCCCCCTTCCCGGAGGACGTCCGTACGGCCGTCTTCGGGATGGGCTGCTTTTGGGGGGCCGAGCGGATCTTCTGGGAAGCTCCCGACGTCTACACCACCGCCGTCGGGTACTCGGGGGGGCTCACACCCAACCCCACCTACGAGGAGGTCTGCTCGGGACGAACCGGCCACACGGAGGCGGTCCTCGTCGCCTTCCACTCCTCCCAAACCCGTTACGAGGAGATGCTAAAGCTGTTCTGGGAGAACCACGACCCTACCCAGGGGAACCGCCAGGGGAACGACCTCGGCACCCAGTACCGGTCCGCCATCTACTGGCTCGACGAGCCCCAAAGGGTCGCCGCGGAGGCCTCCCGAGACGCCTACCAGCGGATGCTCACGGGCTCGGGCCACGGAGACATCACGACAGAGATCGCCAAAGCGACCCCCTTCTACTACGCCGAGGACTACCACCAGCAGTACCTCTTCAAGAACCCCTCCGGCTACTGCGGCCTCGGGGGCACCGGCGTCTCCTGCCCCATCGCTCTTCCCACCGCCTCCTGACGGGACCCATCGGCGGTGTCGGCCGTTCGGTCGGCCCATGGGCCGACCGCCGGGTCCCGCATGCGGGACCCGCGGGAGGGCCCCATGGGGCCCTCCCGGGGACGCCCCAATGGGGCGTCCCCTCCCTCGCCGACCCCTTCCGTCTCCCTCTCTCCGTCTCCCTCTCTGTACCGACAACGATTGCGACCCCGCCGAGACGGGGCCGCAATCGGTTGGTTGTCGGTTATGGGCCCGTTCCATACGTGGGGATGGACGGAACGGGCCCGGAGCCTCCGTGTAGCGCCGGCTACGTGGCGCTACCCAGGGCAGGTGATCCCGCGGGGGTGCTCTGCCAGCCCGGCGGGTGTGGGCCGCCGAGGGTGGGCACGTCCGAGGGGTAGACCTCGTTGCCGTGGATGGCGTGATCGCCGATCTCGAGCTCCTCGTCGGAGAGTCTCAGAGGAACGAAGATGCCGATCACCTTGAGAATGATGAACGTGGCTATCGCCGTGTATACGATCACCCACGCGGCCGTCTCGGCCTGCCACCGGAGCAGTTTCCAGCTCCCATGGACGACCCCGGAGATCCCGGGCAGGCTTTCCGCCCCACCCACGCCTATGTACTCGACGATGTGCGGGTCCGCGAGGACCCCCACCAGGAGACCTCCCGCGAGACCGGCGATCCCGTGGGTGTAGATCACGCCCAACGTGTCATCCACGTGTCGGAACATCGGAGCCCGGCTGAGGTAGCGGATCGCCATCCACACGATCGTCGCGTCCACCACCCCGATGATGATCGCTCCGTACCCGTTCACGAACCCTGCCGCCGGGGTGATCCCGACGAGGCCCGTGATCATCCCGTTGATCGCCCCGATCATGGAGGGCTTTTCGCGGAAGATGTAATCCCAGGCGATCCACACCATCATCGCCACTGCGGTGCAGAGGTTGGTGTTGATCACGGCCGCGGACGCGTCCGCGCCCGCGTAGTAGGAATCCCCGCCGTTGAACCCGTTCCAACCGAGCCACAGGAGACCCGCTCCACAGGCGACCATCAATAGGTTGTTGGGGGCGTCCACCTCTCGATCTCTTTGCAATCGTGGGCCGATGACCGCCGCGAACACGAACCCTGACACCCCGGCCGCCAGGTGGATCACGTAACCGCCTGAGTAGTCCAAGGCGCCATGAGCGGCGAAGTAGCCCCCACCCCAGATCAGGAACGCGTTCACCGCGTACACGAACGTGATCCACAGGATCACATACGGGATCCACGCCTTGAAGTTGACCCTCCCGAGCACCGACCCCAGCGCCAGGATCGGGGTGATCGCGGCGAACACGAACTGGAAGTACACAAGGGAGGCCTCCGGGAAGTGGAACGGCGGACCCGTGGTTATCGACGGGATCGCCGCTTGGGCCTCCTCCCCCACGTGCCCCAGCACGCTCCCCGGCTTGCCCACGAACGTGTCGAAGAAGCCTTTACCGCTCCCGATAGGGGTGCCGAAGCCCATCTTGAACGCCCACAAACACCAGACGATCAACGTCAAGCAGAACGCCACGAACGTGAGCATCATGCTGTTCACCGACCAGCGCTTCTGCATTACTCCGCCGTACAGCACAGCGAGGCCCGGCAGGCTCATCAGCCCGACGAACGTCGCCGCGGTCATCTGCCACGCGTTGTCTCCGGCGTTGAGCCAAGACGGGTATGCGAGCCATTCTGCTGTGGCCAGGACGGACATACGCCTCCATTTCTCTAGATACAGCCGGACCCCCTCTCGCACACGCGAACGTCGGACCCGACCAGTTGCGGTCCGCGTATGAAACCCTCCCCCAACCCCCTCCGGTAGGGACACCGTTGCCAACACTTCCCACCGGCGTTTCGACATTTGTATAGACGTCTCCCGAACCCCCGACACGGCCTTCTCAGGCGCCTCCAGACCGCCTCCAGACCGCCTTCCGGCCAGTTCCAGACCGCCTCCGGACCGCCTCCAGAACGCCTTCCGGACAGCTCCCAGACGGCCTCCTGGAGGGTCCCCAGCCAGCCCCCGGAGGGTCTTCGTGAGCCCGTCCCCCGGAAAGCTCCGCTGGGCGGGCGGCCAGCGGCCGAGCCTCCCGGGACCGACGTCTACCCGTACGGAAAGCCCGCCCGATGGCAGGCCACTCGGAGCTCGTCCCCAACCCTCCTGAGGGCCCCCGGGGAAGCGCACACGGATCTCGCTCGCTCGCCACAAGCGTGCTCGATCGCCCCTCCCAGGGTGCTCGCGAACGTCACTTCGATGCAATCCCGTCTCGGGGGGGATCCGCTCGTGAGGGCGTACCCGCCGAGGGACACCGCCACGAGGACCACACACACGAGCAACGCCCCGATCACCGTCTTCTCCCGCCGTCCCCAACGCAGGGGCTGGGACAGCCTTTTCGACTGGTCCATCATGATCATGGCGTTACCGACCCTACTTATCGTCGGGCCCGACGTCCATCTCGGGCTCATCCCCGCCGGTCTCGGGCCCACCGGCCTCGGGGGCGGACCCACCAGCCCCTGGGGCGGGCCCACCAGCCCCTGGGGCGGGCCCACCAGCCCCTGGGGCGGGCCCATCGGCCCCGGTGGAGGCCTCGGGCTGGAAGGAGAGGGCGGCGGAGTTGATGCAGTACCTCTGTCCCGTCGGTCCCGGACCGTCGTCGAAGACGTGTCCGAGATGGCCCCCACAGGCGCGACAGAGGACCTCGGTGCGTCTCATGAACAGGCTGTTGTCGGGGCGGAGCTCCACCACGTCCGCCACCGCGGGCTCGGTGAAGCTCGGCCAGCCCGTTCCCGAGTCGAACTTCGTGTCCGAGCTGAACAGCTCCATGTCGCAGGCCGCACACCGGTAGGACCCCGACGCCTTGTTGTAGACGAGCTCTCCCGTGAACGGCGCCTCGGTGCCCGCCTTCCTCAGGACCTCGTACTGCTCCGGCGTGAGCTCCTGTCGCCACTGATCATCGGACTTGACCACCGGCCGATCGCCCATGACCCCTGTTCTAGCACTCCCCGACCGGTTCACGTCTATTCCGACCGGCGCATGCGCCGGTCGGCGGAGCCCCACATGTGGGGCTCCGAGGCGGGGTCACATGTGACCCCGCCAGCCGGTCCGCATGCGGACCGGCCCCCTCACTGCCTGCTATCATGATGTTTACGTTCACGTCAGGTTTCAGTCAGAGGCGCTTCGGCGTCAGTGAGAGTCACGAGAACTACAAGTGGTGGGCTCTCTCGTGCACGAGCCTCGGAATGCTCCTGGCGGCGACCAACTCGGGGACCCTGATCATCGCCCTCCCCGACCTGGAGCGCTCCCTGCACGCCAGCCTCCTGGCTCTCGTGTGGGTGATCCTCGCCTACCTGATCGCCGCCACCGTCCTCGTGCTCACGGCCGGCCGTTTGAGCGACCTGTTCGGGCGAAAGCGCGCCTACGTGGGGGGCTTTCTGGTGTTCGCCTTTGCGTCCCTCGGGGCGGGCTTCTCCCCCGACGCGAACGTCCTGATCCTGTGGCGGATCCTCCAGGGGATCGGCTCGGCGTTCCTGTTCGCCAACGCCGCCGCCCTCGTCACCGACGCGTTTCCCAAGGAGGAGCTCGGATTGGCGATGGGCGCCAACACGATGGTCGCCGCCGTGGGCCTCGTCCTCGGGCCCGTCCTCGGGGGTGCTCTGGTGGCGATCTCCTGGCACTGGGTGTTCTGGTTCAACGTCCCCTTCGCCCTCGCCGGCGCCGCCTGGGGCGGTCTCATCCTGCGAGAGCTCGCCAAACGTGACCCCGCCCACAGCTACGACGTCCTCGGCACCCTCACCTTCGTCGTCGGTCTCACCGGCCTGGTCCTCGGGGTCTCCCGGGGGGGACTCACCGGCTGGGACGACACCGTCGTCCTCACGAGCCTCGCCCTCTCCGCCGTCCTTCTTCCGGCCTGGGTCCTGATCGAGCTCCACTCTCGCGCCCCCATGCTCGACCTGAACCTGTTCAAGAACCGCCTGTTCGCCGCCGCCTCCGGCGCCGCCTTCATCAACGGCCTCGCCCGGTTCGCCCTGATGTTCCTGTTCGTCTTCTACTACCAGGGCGCCCAGGCCAACTCCCCGATCGAAGCCGGCGTCAAGCTGATCCCCCTCGCCCTCGGCATGCTCGTCGCCTCCCCCCTGTCGGGCATCTACGCCGACCGCCACGGCTCCCGCACCCTCGCCGCCCTGGGCATGTTCGTGACCGCCGTCGGCCTCGCCGGGATGACCACCCTGCAGGTCCACACCCCCTACTGGCAGAGCGCCCTGTGGCTCGCCCTCGTGGGGGTCGGCTCGGGCATGTTCAACAGCCCCAACACCGCCGCCATGATGGGCGCCGTCCCCGCCCAACGCCGCGGCATCGCCGCCGGCGCCCGCACCCTGTTGCAGAACACCGGCGCGGTCCTCTCGATCGCGTTCGTCCTTGCGATCGTCACCTCCGCCGTCCCCAAGGCCACCCTCTTCGCCGTCTTCTCCGGCCTCGCCAAAGGCCTCTCCGCCCAGAAGCTCGCCCCGTTCATCGACAACATGCATACCGCCCTGTGGGTCCTCGCCGGCACCTCTCTGGTGGGCACCTTCGTGTGCCTGTTGCGCCCCCGTCACGTGGAGGCCATCCCCTCCGAGGGAGCGCCCCACGCGCGCGCGGGGGCCCCCATCTCGGGGACCCGAACCGCGATCCCCTCGAAGGTTGTTCCCCCCGAAGCCCCCCTCCGCGCGCACGCGCGGGCCACCGTCCCGGAGGTCCGGGGGGGCCCCTCCGAAAGCGCCCCCCACGCGCGCGCGCGGGCCACCGTCCCCGAGGTCCGGGGCACCCCCTCCAAAAGCGCCCCCCACGCGCGCGCGTGGGCCACCGCCAACGGAGAGCCCACACCCACCCCCGGCCCCACCCCCGGCCCCTCCATCGGCGAGCCCGTGACGAACATGGCAAGGAGGAGGCCATGAGCGAGCACCCCACGAGCCTCCGCATCGGGGACGTCGCCAAGCTCGTCGGCACCACCCCCCGGACGATCCGCTACTACGAGGAGATCGGCCTCCTCCCCCAGGCCTCCGCCCGGCCCTCCGGCGGCCATCGCCTCTACACCGACACGGAGGTCGACCGCCTGCGGGAGGTCATGCGTCTGAAGGACCTCCTCGGAGTCACCCTGGTGGAGCTCAAGACCCTCCTCGCCGCCGAGGAGTCCCGGGCGATCGTCCGTGCCGAGCTTCGCCGGGAGGACGTCCCTCCCGCGCGCAGGCGGGCCCTCCTGGACGAGGCCCTCGGCCACATCGACCGCCAGCTGGAGCTCGTCGACCATCGCGAGGGTGAGCTCTCGAAGCTCAAAGACGAGCTCTCCGAGACCCGTAAGCGGGTACGCCGCAAGATCCGCGAGCTCGACGCCCACGCATCGGGCGCCTTCCCGCCCCCTCCCCCGTCCCCCAACTCCACCCCCGAGCCCGCACCGTGATCGCGACACCCGACCCCGCTGTCCTGGTAGACGATCTGGTCGTCCGCTTCGACCACGTGACCGCCGTCGGGGGCGTCTCCTTCGCGGTCTCTCCCGGCGAGGTCTTCGGTCTGCTCGGCCCCAACGGCGCCGGCAAGACCACCACCATCCGGGTCCTCACCACGCTCCTCCCACCCACCTCCGGACGGGCCCTGGTGGCCGGATATGACGTCCGCTCCGAAAGCCTCGCCGTGCGTGCGTCCATCGGATACATCCCCCAGGCCATCTCCGTCGACGGCGCCCTCACGGCGTATGAGAACCTCGACTTCTACGGCCGCGTCACCGGGGTGGGTGGGTGGGGCTCCAAGACCAAGCGGCGGGAACGGATCGGTGAGGCGATCGAGACGATGGAGCTCGAGCACATGCTCGACCGCCTCGCCCGTACCCTCTCCGGGGGCATGCTCCGCCGCCTGGAGATCGCCAGCGCCCTCCTGAACCGCCCCCGTGTCCTGTTCCTGGACGAGCCCACCGTCGGCCTCGACCCGAACGCTCGCACGATGGTGTGGGAACGGTTGCAGGCCCTCCGCGTGCAGGAGAACACGACCATCCTCGTGACCACCCACGTGATGGAGGAGGCCGAGCGCCACTGCGACCGTCTCGGCGTGATCGACCGCGGCCGGCTGATCGAGCAGGGCTCTCCCTCCGAGCTGATCGACCGCCACGGGGTGGAGAACCTGGAAGATGTGTTCACGACCATCACCGGCCGCCCCATCGCCGAGGAGACCCCCGAGGACGAGGAAGGGAGGCTCTCCGATGTCCGCTCACAGCGCCGCACCGCCAACCGCCTCGGCTGAGGCTGCCGTTCCGCGCCACCATCCCCCGCCCCCTGCCCTCACGACCGGGCCGCTGGTGCGGGTCTTCGAGGGCACCCTCGCGATGGCCCAGGCCGAGCTGCGAAAGCTACGTCACGACCACCTCGACATCGTCACCCGCTCCGTCCAGCCCCTGCTGTGGCTGTTCATCTTCGGCTCCGCCGTCGAGGGTTCCCACCTGCTGAGCCTCGGCCACATCGAATACCGCGCCTACCTCACCCCCGGCGTGATGGCCCAGGCAGCCATGTTCATCGCCATCTTCTTCGGCCTCGCGGTCATCTGGGAACGGGACGTCGGCCAGCTCCAGCGCCTCCTCGCCACCCCCCTGTCCCGCAGCTCCATCGTCCTCGGCAAGGCCGCCGGTGCGTGCGTGAGAGCCCTCGTCCAGGCGCTCTTGCTGCTCGCCGTCCTGGCGATCGCCTCGATCGGCGTCCGCTGGACCATCCTCGGCGTGATCGGCACGCTGGCGATGCTGATGCTCGGCACCGCCGCCTTCGCGTGCATGTCCATGCTCCTCGCCGCCGCCGTCAAGGAGCGCGAGCGCTTCATGGGCATCGGCCAGCTCATCATGATGCCCCTCTTCTTCGCCTCCTCCGCCCTCTACCCCCTGGCCGTCATGCCCGCCTGGCTCCGCGCCATCGCCCGCGTGAACCCCCTCACCTACGAGGTCCAGGGCCTTCGCCAGATGCTCGTGGGCGTCGGCGGACACGGGGTCGTCTGGCTCGACTTCCTCGTCGTCGCCTCCTTCTTCCTCGTCATGCTCCTCGCCGCCACTCGCGCGTACCCGAAGGCCATCCTCTGAACATCCCGGACCGATCCTCTGACCATGACCGCACCGACCCTCTGACCATGCCCGGACCTGTCCAGGTGAAGCCCAGCCCCGACGGCGTCCCCGGCGCGGTCACCGACCCGACAAGGATCCTCGCCGAGGACATTCTCTTCCCCGGCGCCTCCGGCGATCCGATCAACGGCTACCTCGCGACTCCCGCCGAGCCCTCCGGGGCGACCGAGCCCTCCGGTGGGGCCGAGCCCTCCGGTGGAGCCGGGCCCGGTGGCCCCGCTGAGCCCTCCGGGGCGATCGGGAGGCCCGCCGGGGCGACCGGGAGGCCGGCCGGCGCGAGCGGACGGCCGGCGATCGTCGTGATCCACGAGGCGGGTGGCCTGGGAGAGCACATCAGGGACGTCGTCAACCGCTTCGCGAACCTCGGCTACGTGTCCCTCGGCGTGGACCTCTACACCCGCGAAGGCGGCCCTCCGCCGATGGACGACCTGAACGCGATGATGGAGCGGCTGTTCTCGATGTCCGACGCCACCGTCCTCGGCGATCTGGAGGGCGCCGCCGACCACCTGCGCGAGCGGGAGGACGTCACCGGGAAGGTCGGCTGCATCGGCTTCTGCATGGGCGGCCGGTACACCCTTTTGTTCGCCTGCTCCAGCGACCGCCT
Source organism: uncultured Solirubrobacterales bacterium (assembly GCA_963785785.1). Classification (GTDB taxonomy): domain Bacteria; phylum Actinomycetota; class Thermoleophilia; order Solirubrobacterales; family Solirubrobacteraceae; genus Palsa-744. The sequence continues at coordinate 370,544 of CAWAWI010000001.1, forward strand.
GGACGCCGCCGTGGACTGCTGGGGCGGGTTCATCGACACGGCCACCCTCGAAGACCGCTCCACCCCCACCCGTCCCACGCCCCCGCTGGAGCTCGCCGAAAACCTGAGTTGCCCTTTGATGGCCGTCGTCGGAGCCGAGGATCACAACCCCTCCCCCGACGTCGCCTCTCAGTTGCGCGAGCGCGCCGGCCGATCCCCCATCGGCCTTTCCGGTGGGGAGGTGACCGTCGACGTCTACGAGGACGCCGGCCACGCCTTCTTCGCCGACTACCGCCCCTCCTACAGGCCCGGACCGGCCGCGAAGCTGTGGGAGCGAGTGGTTCCCTTCTTCGCCCGCCATCTTGGCTAGCCTCGAACGTCATGGAGCGCAAGTGGTGGACATTGATCGCTGTCTCGGTGGCGATCTTCATGCTCCTCCTCGACATCACCGTCGTAAACGTCGCGCTCCCCGACATCCAGCGCTCGCTTCACAGCACCTTCTCCGATCTCCAGTGGGTCGTGAACGCCTACGCCCTGACCCTCGCCGCGTTCCTGCTCACCTCGGGCTCGGTGGCGGACCTGATCGGGCGCAGGCGCGTGTTCGTGGCCGGCCTGGTCGTGTTCACCAGCGCCTCGGCCGTCTGCGGCCTGTCCACCACCCCCCTGATGCTGAACCTCGCCCGGGCGGTCCAGGGAACGGGCGGGGCGATGCTGTTCGCCACCGCCCTGGCGCTGCTCGCACAGGCCTTCCACGGCAAGGAGCGAGGCACCGCCTTCGGCGTGTTCGGGGCGGTCACGGGTGGAGCCGTGGCGATCGGGCCGGTCCTCGGCGGGATCATCACCTCGGGTATCGGCTGGGAGTGGATCTTCTTCGTCAACGTCCCCATTGGTGTGATCGCCGTGTTCATCGCCCTGACCCGGGTGGAGGACTCTCGCGATCCCGATGCCACGGGCGTGGACTGGGCGGGCCTCGTGACGTTCTCCGGGGCCCTGTTCCTGCTCGTGTATGCGCTCGTCCAGGGCAACGAACTCGGCTGGGGCTCCCCGGAGATCGTCGCCTTCCTGACCGCAGCCGTCGTGCTGCTGGTCGCGTTCGTGATCGTCGAGCGCCTGCAGAGCCGGCCGATGCTCGACCTGGCCCTCTTTCGCCGCCCCGCCTTCACCGGGGCGAGCATCGTCGCGTTCACCCTGGCGAGCTCCTTCTTCGCGATGTTCCTGTACCTGACCCTCTACCTCCAGGACGTCCTCGGCTACAGCCCCCTGCAGGCGGGCCTCCGCTTCCTGCCCTCCACCCTGCTGTCGTTCATCGTGGCGCCGATCGCGGGGCGCTTGAGCGTGCGCATGCCGGTGCGCCTGTTGCTGGGCTCCGGCCTGATGCTGATCGGGATCGGCCTGATCACCATGACCGTCGTGGACGCAAGCTCGACCTGGACCGTCCTGATTCCCGGCTTCCTGCTCGCCGGCACGGGCGTGGGCCTCGTCAATCCTCCTCTCGCCTCCGCGGCCGTCGGGGTGGTTCCGGTCGAGCGCTCCGGGATGGCCTCGGGGATCAACTCGACCTTCCGCCAGGTCGGCATCGCCACGGGGATCGCCGGCCTGGGGGCCGTGTTCCAACACAGCATCACGAGCGGCACCACCGCCGCCCTCGCCGCCGGCGGCCAGGCCCGCCAGGTCGCGACCGTCGCCCACGGCAGGTTGAGCACCCTCCTGGAGTCCGGCGAAGTGGCCCACATCGCCCGCTCCCTCTCAGCCCCCGCCCGGACGGCCCTGGACCACTCCTATCGGGTGGGGTTCACCGAAGCCTTCACCACGATCGCCGCGATCGCCGCCGTGGTGGCCCTGGTGGGAGCCGTCCTGGCATTCGTGCTCGTCCGCAGCCGCGACTTCGTCTCAGCCGGAGAGCTGCCCGCCGCCCAACCGCCGGAGCGAGAGCCCGTCGCGAGCGCCGCCGGCTGACACGCGAGGCGGCGCCCGGCAACGCTCGCCGGCTCATGGCGCGGCCGCTCAATGCGCCCGCGGCTCACGGCGATCTCGGATCTCATGGCTTTCGCAGCTCATGCCCACGGCAGCTCAGCACCGGCAGGCGGGGGTAGCGCGGATAGGCTGGGTCCTGGCGCGAGCGAGCGCACAGCGAGAAGACCGACCCCCGGGTGTTTCGCACCAGCACCTGGTGCTCGCAGGTGTCGCACAGCCCCGCCGACGTGCCCGCACGGGGACTGGGAGCGGTCTCTGAGGACATCGCCCCCAGCCTAGTGCCCGGACCCCGATGCCGACCCCCTGCAATAATCGTTGACCGTACAACTATGAACGCTTTCGATCGACTACTCGGATGAGCACCTTCTACCGGCTTCTCGGCTTTCTGCGCCCCTACAAGCGTGGCCTGACGGTCTCCTGGGCGCTGGCGAGCCTGGCGATGGTGATGACCGTCGCGCTTCCGGCTCTCACAGGTCGCGCGGTGCAGATCATCGGCACCGGTGTCGGCGCCTCCCCACACCATCCGGTCTCCTCTACGAGCAAGCGCCACGAACTGGCCCTGATCGCCGGCGCCATCGCGCTCGTGGTGGTCGTGCGCTGGGTGCTCACCTACTGGCGCCGGATGGTCGCCGGGCGCGTATCGCTGGGCGTCGAATACGACCTGCGCAAGTTGCTCTACGGGCACCTGCAACAGCTCGAGCTCGGATTCTTCGACCGCCAGCAGACCGGCCAGCTGATGTCCCGGGCGACCGTCGACCTGCAGGCCGTGCGCTTCTTCCTGGGCTACGGACTCGTGTTCATCCTGCAGTCGATCCTTACGATCGTCCTCGCGGGGATCGTGATGATCGCCACCGAACCGCGACTGGGCCTGATCTCGCTCGCGCCGGTGCCGTTCGTGGTGGTCATCTCCTATCGCTACGGCCGCCGCGCCCGTCCGGCGATCCAGGAGACCCAGCAGCGGATCGCCGAGCTGACCGCCGACGCCGAGGAGAACATCTCGGGGGTGCGCGTCGTCAAGGCCTTCGCGCGGGAGCCCCGTCAGCTGCAGCGCTTCCAGGGCAGCGTCGGACGCGTGTTTCATCAGGCGATGGTCGCCACCCGCCTGGAAGCGAAGTACAACCCGATGATCGGCTTCTTGCCCCAGCTCGGCCTCGCCGCCGTGCTGCTGATCGGCGGCCAGTCGGTCATTCACGCCCACCTCTCCCTCGGCCAGTTCACCGCGTTCTACCTGTACCTGAACATGCTCATCGCGCCGATGCGCACGCTCGGCGTGATCCTCAACCTCGCCCAGCGAGCGACCGCCTCGGGCGGGCGCCTGTTCCAGGTCCTCGACCGTCCCCCGCGCCTGAGCGACCCACCCGGGGCGCCGGCGCTTCCACCGGGCAACGGCCACGTGCAACTGCAGGGCGTCACGCTGCGCTACGACGACTCGGACGAGTTCGGCGCGGCCTACTCGCATACGAATGCCGCGAACGGCGCCTCGCCGGGCGCCTCCGCCGCCAGAGCCGTGCTGAGCGACATCGACCTTGACGTTCCCGCAGGGCGCACGGTGGCGCTTGTGGGCGCAACCGGCTCGGGCAAGACGAGCCTCACCTCGCTGATCTCACGGTTGTATGACACGAGCGCGGGGCGGGTGTTGCTCGACGGCGCCGACGTGCGTGAGGTCAATCTGCGCTCGCTGCGCCAGGCCGTCGCGGTCGTCAGCGACGACCCGTTCCTGTTCTCGCAGACCGTCGCCGAGAACATCGCTTATGCCCATCCCGAGGCGACGCGCGAGGCGATCCAAGCGGCCGCCACTCGCGCCCAGGCGCACGAGTTCATCGAGCGCCTGCCCGACGGTTACGACACGCTGGTGGGCGAGCGCGGCCTGACCCTCTCCGGCGGCCAGCGCCAGCGTCTGGCGATCGCCCGAGCACTGCTGGCCGATCCGCGCGTGCTGATCCTCGACGACGCCACCTCTTCGGTCGATGCCTCCACCGAGCGCCTCATCAAGCTCGCGCTCGACGAGGCGATGGCCGGACGCACCACCTTCATCATCGCCCACCGTCTCTCCACGATCGCGCTGGCCGATGAGATAGTCGTGCTCGACCACGGCCGCGTCGTCGCCCACGGCGATCACGAGCATCTGCTGGAGGCCTCCGAGCTGTATCGCGAAATCGTCGAGAAGGGCCTCCCCGATCAGGTTTTCCTGACCAGGGAGTTGCCGCGGGAACGTCAGGTGAGCGGGATATGAGCGCGCACGGGGGCGCACGGATGGTGGGCGGCGGCGGTCTCGGGCGCTCCCAGTGGGCGGGCGAGCGCGCCGCGAGGGGCACCCGTGGGCGCAACCTTCGTGGCCTGCTGGCGCTGTTGCGCCCCTACCGCGTACGCGTGATCGCGATGCTGGTGGCGCTCCTGCTCGGCACGGCCGCCTCGCTGGCGCCCCCCCTGCTGGCCAAGGTGGCGATCGACGAAGGCATCGACCGCCACGACACCGGCACGCTCGCGCTCGTCGTGATCGCGTTCCTGATCTCCGCGTTGATCGTATGGGCGATGACCTACGCGCAGACCTATCTCGTGGGCTGGGTCGGGCAGCGCACGCTCGCGGACCTGCGCTTGCGCATCTTCACCCACCTGCAGCACCAGCCGATCGGCTTCTACGAGTCCCGCCCGGCCGGGGTTCTGATCTCGCGTATGACCAACGACGTGGAGGCGCTGGAAAGTCTCGTGACGGACTCGGTGGTGACGCTCTTCCAGGCCGGCCTCACGCTCGTGGGCGCGGTCGCGGTGCTGCTGTATCTGGACGTGCGCCTGGCGCTGTTGACGTTCTGTGTGGTCCCGCTCGTGTTCGCCGGTTCGATCTGGTTCAGGCTCGTCTCCGCCGGCGCGTTCCGGCGCACACGGGAGACGATCGGAGCGATCACCGCATACCTGCAGGAGACCCTGTCGGGGATCCGGGTGGTGCGCAGCTTCGGCCAAGAGCCGCTGCACGAGGCGCGGTTCGCGCAGCTCAACACCGAGAACTGCGACGCGAACATGGTCACGGTCAAGCTCAACGCCCGCTACTTCCCGGCTGTGGAAATGCTCTCCGGCGTCGCCCTGGCGGTGATCGTCCTCTACGGCGGCTACCAGGCGCTCGCCGGACACATCACGGCGGGCACCGTCGTCGCGTTCGTCGGCACTCTCTCGTACCTGTTCGAACCGATACAGCAGCTCTCCCAGCTCTACACCACCTACCAGTCCGGCATGGCCGCCCTGGAGAAGATCTTCCAGCTGCTCGACGTCACCCCGGACCTGAGCGACCGCGCGGGGGCCATGCGTCTGGATCGCATCCGGGGCGAAGTCCGCTTCGAGGACGTCACCTTCGCCTACAACCCACGTAAGCGCTCCAGACGTGAGACCGGCGAGGAGAACGCGGAAAGATCCTCGAGCAACGAACCGGAGGAAGTGAAGGCGCTCGAGCACATCGACCTGACGATCCCACCCGGGCAGACCGTCGCGCTCGTGGGCGCGACCGGTGCGGGCAAGTCCACGATGGCCAAGCTCCTGGCGCGCTTCTATGACCCGACGTCGGGCCGCATCCTCGTCGACGGACACGATCTGCGCGACCTCGCAAGCGATTCGCTGCGCTCGCAGATGGGGATCGTCCCCCAGGAGGCGTTCCTGTTCTCCGGGAGCGTCCGCGAGAACATCGCCTTCGGCAGGCCCGATGCGAGCGAGGAGCAGGTCCGGGAGGCCGCGGCGGCGGTCGGCGCGCAGGAGTTCATCGCAGAGCTCTCCCACGGCTATGACACCGAGGTGGGCGAGCGCGGCGCGCAGCTCTCCTCCGGTCAGCGCCAGCTGCTCGCGTTCGCGCGTGCTCTCGTCGCCGATCCGCGCATCCTCATGCTCGACGAGGCGACCTCCAATGTCGATCTTCACACGGAGGGCCGCATCGAGGCCGGTCTGCGCCGCCTGCTCGCGGGCCGCACCTCGATCGTGATCGCCCACCGTCTCTCGACCATCCGCCAGGCCGGTCGCATCGTCGTGCTCGAGCACGGCCACATCGTCGAGCAGGGCACCCACGACGAGCTCCTTCACGCCCGCGGTCGCTATTACGAGCTGTATCGCGACTGGGCCTCTCAGGCGGCGGCGTAGCTCCGGGACAGGGACTCGAACCCCAAACTCGTGCTCCAGAGGCACGCGTGTTGCCAATTACACCATCCCGGACCGGACGGGCAAGGATAGCGACAGGCTCGTCCCCGCCGGGCCTACACGCCGCCCGCCCCCTATGCCTCCGCCGGGCGTCCGTTGGGGGCGAAGAAGGCGGTGATGGACTCCTCCACGCCGGGGTCCAGGACGAGCAGGACCCCGTCGCCGCCTTCGATGACAGTGTCGGGCTTGGGCACGAACCCATCGTTTCCGCGGAGGACGGAGATGATCAGGCTGCCCTCGGGCATGGCGATGTCGGCGACCCGCTCACCCACCACGGGGGCGTCTGAGCTCACCTCCAGCTCGATGATCTCCAACCGCTCCTCCTCGAGGGCAAGCAGGTGGACGAGGCCGTACCGGGGGACCTCGTGCTCGATCAACCGCAGGATCAGGTCCGTGGCGGACACCGCCGGGAGGATCCCCAGGAGCTTGAAGTGGTCGTAGTTTCGAGGGTTGTTCACCCGGGCGATGATGCTGTCGCACAGGTACTTCTCCTTGGCCACCTGACAGACGAGCATGTTGTCCTCGTCGTCTCCGGTCACCGCGATCACGAGGTCCGCCCGCTGGATGCCCGCCCGCTCGAGCACCCACAGCTCGGTGGCGTCCCCATACTGGACTGCGTGCTCGAAGTCTTCCTCGATCGCCAGGTAGCGCGAGCGGGAGCACTCGATCAGTGTGACCTCGTGCTCCTTGGCGATCAGCTCTCGCGCGAGATTTCGCCCGACCTTCCCGGCTCCTACGACGATCACATACATGACTGCCTCGCTGCCGCCTACCCTAGGCCGGCTCCGGCCTGAGCGCCTCGGGCCGGAGGGCCTGTTCGAACATCTCGATCGCGTGCTTGGTCGGAGAGATCGTGTGGAGCCCCTGCTCCCCATACCAGCTCGCCCGGGCCGGGTCCATCACCCGCACCACCACCCTCTCCACCCCGAACCGCCGCTGGGCGATCTGGGCGATGATCAGGTTCGTGTTGTCTCCGTCGGTGGACGCGATGAACACGTCCGCACGCTCGATCCCCGCCTGGATCAGCGCCTCGGTCTCCAGGGCCGTCCCGACCGTGAACTGGCCTTCCGCCTCCTCCCAGCTCTTGCTCTGGCCCGCGTCCAGACGCTCGTGCGAAAGGGGGTCCTCGTCGAGCACCGACACTTCGTGGCCCGCCCCGAGGGCGGACTTGGCGACCGCCGACCCCACCCGGCCGGCCCCCACGATCAATACGAACATGAGAGGCGAATCCTCGACATGGCGGGAGCTTAGACGATGGACACCTCCCGCTCGGCGACCTCGTCGGTGGCCGCGGGGGCGGTCACGATCACCCGGCACTCCGCCTTGGCGACCACGTACTTGGTGGCGTCTCCCACGAAGTCTTCAAGGGGCGCCCCCCGGCCTCCCAACCGTGCCCCCCCGCGGATCCGGGAGGGCTCCTCGGCGGCGAGCACGATCGCCTCCACCCCCCTCCTGCGAGCCTCCTCGACGATCGCAAAGCCCGCCCTCCGGGCCCTGACGGTGGCGGTGGCGACGTGGACGCCGGTGTACTCCTCCCCCACCGCCCTGGCCCGCGCGAGGGCCTGACGGGCGAGCTTGACCTGGGCCTCGGGCAGACGGGCGTCCAGGGGCAGGGACATCGGGATCACGAAGATCCAGATCGCCTCGATCGTCGCCCGGTCGATCGCCGCCTCGTCGGTGGGCTCCCCGGACACGAGCCTCGCGGCGGTCTGGACGATGTCGTCGTCCAGCTCCGTCCCCAGGAGGGGCACGAGGATCGACCCGTAGTCCCGCTCGACGGGCTGCTCGGAGCGAAGCACCTGGGGGGACACCGTCACCCGACGCAACAGCGAGGTCTCATCCGCCCGCCGGTAGACCACGTACAGCACGATCCCCACCGCCATCCAGGCGACACCCGCATACCGTGCGGGTGCGTGCACGACCATCACCGCCACCCACCCACCGCCCGAGACGAGCGCCCCGAAGGCCGCCGGCAGGGGCAGGGACCCGCCACGGATCCTCACTGACAGCGGAATCCTGTAGGGGCGGTCCCGGTCGGGCTCTGAGTAGCGGAGCCTGCAGATAGACAGATGGGCGATCGTGAACGCGAGCATCGCCCCGAACGCATACAGCCCCACGAGGAAGTCGAGGCTCTCCGAGGCCGCCAGCCCCGCCGCGATCAACCCCGCGAGGACGATCAACACGTAGGGGGTGGACCGCCGGGGGTGCAAACGCCCGAGACCGCTGGGGATCTGGCGATTGGTCGACAGCGAGTACGCCAGCCGCGAGAGCCCGAGCATCGCCGAGTTCGCCGCCGCCACCAGGGTCACCGCCGCGAGGGCCCCCACGACGTACATGAGCGCCTCCTTTAGCCAGTGGGGCCTCATCTGGGTGACCACCCCGATCACCGGGTTGTTCAGGTACTTCGTCGCGAGCTCCGTCTGGCCGTTCTTCACGGGGAGCGCCGTGATCGCCACCACCGCAATGGCCACATACAGGACGACCACCGTCCCGGTCCCGCTCGCGACCATCCGCTTCAACCCTCCCCGGCTGATCCTCACCTCCCCCGCCAGCCCCGCCGCGGACTCCAGACTCGTGAACGCGATCGCCGCGATCGTGAGGGCGAACACGAACCCCGACCAGGTGGGGACACTCCCGAGATGGACCGTCGAGAAGACCGCGTGGGGCGTGAAGAACAGCGCCAACCCCACCACCACGATCAGCAGCTGAAGCCCCAGGTCCGCCACAACCAGCGCCCCCACCCGCCTTGCCCGCCTCCACCCGAACCCCCGGATGTTCGAGTAGACCACGAACCCGATGAACACGAACGACAGCAAAAGCGCCTCGTCGCTCTCCCCGAGAGGACTCCAGAAGACCTTCAGATACTGGGTCGCCGAGTAGGTCGTCACGGCGATCAGGATCGTGTAGTCCAAGAGGATCGCCCACCCCGCCACGAAGCTCACGAGCTCGTTGAAGGCGTACCTCGCGAACACCGTCGCCCCGCCCCGGTCCTGGTGCAGGGACGCCCCCTCCACATAGGTGAGAGCCGTGAGCCCGAACAACACCGCCCCGATCAGGAACACGACCGGAGTCAGCCCGAGGGCGTGACCGGCGATCACCCCCAGCGAGAAGTAGATCGCGCTCGCCAGAGACGTGTACACGATCGCCAAGAGCCTCGGCGAGCCGATGCTCCGGCGCAACGCGTAGTAGGGCCGCGAGACGTTCTCCGGCCCCGCCCGGCCGTCCGCCCGGCCCGCGGACCCGTCCCCAGCCTGGCCGTCGGCCTGCCCCCCGACTTGGCCGTCCGTGCCCGGGCCCTCCGAGTTGCCGGGAACGCTCATCGCCCCGGAACCCCCCGCCCACGCCTGGCCTGCAGGTACAGCCGACCCACCCCCGCCGCCACGAACAGGACCCCGAGGAGAAGCCTCGCCGAGAGCACTCCCCCCCGCCCGCCGATCGCCTGCGCAACCAACGCCACGCCGATGACCGTCATCAGCAGGGAGAGCACCACCGTGCTCGCCCCGTGGATACCACGACCGCTCATCTGTACTGGAGCTTAGTTCCCGTCTCCGTCAGCCATGTCTTTTCCGACCGCCCCATCCGCCGGTCGGCTGGGCAGTGCGTGCACTGCCCGGGCGAGCCGCACATGTGCGGCTCCCCCACAGGGCCGCATGCGGCCCTGTGGGCCACGCCGTATACGGCGTGGCCTCCCATCAGGCCATCGGGCGATCAGGTGATCAGCGGAATGATCAGGATCGCCACGATGTTCGCCACCTTGATCATCGGGTTGATCGCGGGGCCGGCGGTGTCCTTGAACGGGTCTCCCACCGTGTCCCCGGTCACCGAGGCGGCGTGGGCTTCCGAGCCCTTCCCCCCGAACGCCCCGTCCTCGATCAGCTTCTTGGCGTTGTCCCAGGCGCCTCCACCGGCGGTCATCAACACCGCGAAGAAGTACCCGACCACGATCACCCCGATCAACAGGCCTCCGAGGGCCTGCTCGTCGATCAGCCCCACCACCAGCGTCAGCAGGATCGGCAACAGGGAGGGCAAGATCATCTCCCGCTGGGCGGTTCTCGTGACGATGTCCACGCATCTCGCGTAATCGGGCTCTTCGGAGTAGTCCATGATCCCGGGGTGCTCCTTGAACTGGCGCCTGACCTCCTCGACCACCGCTCCTCCCGCCCGGCCGACCGCCTCGATCGAGAGGGAGGCGAACAGACACACCATCAACCCTCCCAAGAGCAGCCCGATCAAGACCGGCGGTTCGTTGATCCCGAACGCGATCAGGTGCCTGGCCTTGACCTCGAGTTCTTTCTCGAACCCCGCGAACAGCACGATCGCCGCGAGCACCGCCGAGCCGATCGCGTACCCCTTCGTCACCGCCTTCGTCGTGTTCCCGACCGCGTCCAGCCGGTCGGTCACCTTCCGAACCTCCTCGGGGAGGTCCGCCATCTCGGCGATCCCCCCCGCGTTGTCGGTGATCGGCCCGAACGCGTCCAGCGCCACGATCAGCCCCGTCAGCGAGAGCAGCCCCACGGCGGCCACCCCGATCCCGTAGATGCCCGTCACCCCACCCCCCGCGAGCTTCCACGAGCCGAGAATCCCGAGCACGATCACGATCGCCGGCAGCGCCGTCGCCTGCAGCCCGGAGGCGAACCCCTGGATGATGTTCGTCGCGTGTCCCGTGATCGACGCTTTCGCGGTCTTCTTCACCGGCGAGAACCGAGTCGAGGTGTAGTATTCCGTCAGTCCGAACAGGAGCGCCGTGACGGCGATCCCGATCAGCGAGCACAGATACAGGTGTGTCCAGCTGGGCGTGTTCACGAGGTTCCCCACGACCCTGAACGTGAGGTCACGCATCAGCCAGTAGGTGATCGGCGCGAACGCCCCCGCCGCGATCAACCCCGAGACGATCAAACCCTGCAAGAGCGCCCGCTCTACGTTCCCGGATTTCGAGCGCACCGCGAAGGTGCCGATGATCGAGGCGATGATCGCCACCCCACCGATCACCAGCGGGTAGAGAACCACCCGGGTGGACTCGTGGAAGGTGAGCACCCCCAGCAACATCACCGCGATCGCCGTCACCGCGTAGGTCTCGAATAGGTCCGCCGCCATCCCCGCGCAGTCCCCCACGTTGTCCCCTACGTTGTCCGCGATCGTCGCCGGGTTACGAGGATCGTCCTCGGGGATCCCCGCCTCGACCTTCCCCACCAGGTCCGCCCCCACGTCGGCGGCCTTGGTGAAGATACCGCCCCCGAGCCTCGCGAACACCGAGATCAGCGACCCCCCGAAGCCGAGCCCGATCAGCGCGTCCACCGCCGTCTTCGGGCTGTCCCCGAAGAACGACGTCAACGCCCCGTAGTACCCGGCCACCCCGATCAGCGCCAGCCCCACCACGAGCAGCCCCGTGATCGCCCCGCCCCGGAACGCCACCCTCAGAGCGGGCGTGACCCCGCCTCGGGCGGCCTCCGCCACCCGCGCGTTCGAGCGCACCGACACGTTCATCCCGATGTACCCCGTCGATCCCGAGAGCATCCCTCCGATCGCGAACCCGCACGCCACCGCGATGTTCTGCACGAAGATCAACGCGATGAACAGCACCACCCCGACGCCGGCGATCGTCGTGTACTGGCGGTTCAGGTAGGCCCGAGCCCCCTGCTGGACGGCCAGCGAGATGCTCTGCATCTTCTCGTTCCCAGCCGGCAACGAGAGCAGGGCCTGGGTGGTCACGATCCCGTAGATCACCGCACACGCGGCGCAAACGAGGGCGACGACGACCCCATGGTTCGTCAGAAAGCTGCTCAACGGTCAATCCTCCGCGGTCTGATTGGTGTGCCGCGCGAGGATCGCGCGCACATTTCTCGCCTGCGACGGCCACCTCCCGGCACGGTCTGTACACGGTGAGGCCCACCCCCGGCGTAAACGCGCGCGCAGTCTATCGTGCCTGCCCAACGAAGGGAGCCTTGGGAGGGGAGCCTTGGGAGGGGAGGCTCGGGAGGGGACCCTCGGCAGGGGAGCCTCGGGAGGAGGCGTCTCGGGGACTCGGGAGGTCTCTGGAGGGTGTGTCCCGAGAGGGGTGCCCGCGCGTGCGCGCGCCCCCGCGCGCGAGGCGTCCGTTCAGCGACCCGGCACCCACAGCCTCCCGCTCGCCTCCGCCGGCCCCGGCCCTGGCTTCCCCTCCCCCGGCTCCTTGCCAGGCTTGGGCGCCTGTGGGGCCTGCCCGCCCGCACCGCCGGGCCCCTCGCCCCCGCCGGCCGCTCCCTGCTCGCCCCCGCCAGGGCTCTCCTGCCCGGCCTCGCCACCACCCTGCGCCTCGGACTGGGCGGCGGCAGCGGCGGCAGCGGCCTCCCGCGCGTATGCCATCTGCAGCTGCGAGAGGGCGTCCCGCAGGGGTCGCAGCTCGGTCGTGGCCATCCTGCGCTCCAGGATCGGCATCAGCGCCCGCACCCCGTCGATCGCGTCCCGCACCTGCTCCAGGTCCCCCCCGGCCCCCGCCTGCTCCCCGGGGCCCGCAGGCCCGCCCGGCCCCGGCGGGGCCCCCAGCCGGTATCCGCCGATGTTCAGCAGCGACACGGCCGCCTGCAGGGCCATCTCGGCGCTCGAGATGCGAGCGAGCTCCGACTCGTAGGCTTCCCGAAGCTCCTGCTGGTCCGCCCCCGCCTGGGACTGGTCCGCCCCCGCCTGGGACTGGTCCGCCCCCGCCTGGGGCTGGTCCGCGCCCGCCTGGGGCTGGTCCGCGCCCGCCTGGGGCTGCGGCGCTGCCGCCCGCCTGGGGCTGGTCCGCGCCCGCCTGGGGCTGGTCCGCGCCCGCCTGGGGCTGGTCCGCGCCCGCCTGGGGCTCACTCGCCTGGGGTTCGTGGGGGTCCGTCGCCGACTCGCTGCTCACACCGTCACCTCCTGCGAATAGGTCTCTCTCGTCTCGATCACGGCTGCCGCGAACACCTCCTCGCGGGTGGCCCCCGCGTCGATCATGCGGCGCTGGCGCTGGGCGCCGTTGCGCTCCGGGAACGAGAGCTCGACTCCCAGCTCCCCCCGGACCGGCGTCGTCCAGGCCGCCAGCCGCTCGATCGCCTCGCGGGCAGGATACTCGCGCTCGCGCTCGAGGTCGAGCAGCCGGCCGTCCAGGCCGAAGCGGACGGCTCGCCACATGTTCTCCTCGATCAGCCTCGGCGGGAGGTCCACGTGGGGCACGCCTTCGTCCACGTCTCGGGCGGCCTGGGCGATGCAGGCAACCATCAACGACGCGAGCGCCTCGGACTCCTGGGCGGTGCTCTGGGCGTCGCAGATCCGGACCTCGACGGTGCCGAAGCTGAAATGGGGCCTGACCGACCACCACACCTGGGTGAACTCGACGATCGAGTTCGTTCGCACGAGCAGCTCGATGTACTCGCGGTAGGATCGCCAGCCGCCGAACGGGTCGGGGACGCCGCAGCGAGGAAAGCTCTTGGTGAAGCTCTGAGTGCGCGCCGAGTGAAGGCCGCTGTCGCGGCCGTCCAGGTAGGGGGAGTTCGCAGAGATCGCCAGCAGCAGCGGGAGGGTCCCGCGCAGGCGATCGCACACGCGGACCGCCCGGTCGATGTCCCGGATGCCCACGTGGACGTGCAGGCTGAAGGTGTTGTTCCGCCAGGCCACGTATTTGAGGCCCTCCTCGACCCGGAGATAGTGGTCGGTCTGGATGATCGCCTGCTCCCGGTAGTCCGCCCACGGATGGGTCCCGGTCGCGCCCAACGCCACCCCCTGGGCGGCCGCGAACGCGAACAGCCGCCGCCGGCGCTCGCGCTGGCGGGCGAGGGCGTCGTGGAGGTCCGATCCGGCGCCGGAGACGATCTCGATCTCCGCGGAGATCAGCTCGCCTGCGATCGCCTCGGCCAGCAGCTCGTCGCTCGCGGCGCCCGCGTCCCGGAGCTGCTCGAAGCGGGGCAACAGCTCGAGCTTGTCGGGATCGAGGATCGAGAACTCCTCCTCGATCCCCACCGTGAGGTCGGTCGCCTCGGCGAACCTCTCGGCCGCTCTATCCATATCCAGGCTGTTCATGGGTCGATGTCCCGCGTTCGGACGTTCCGGCGCCCAGTGTCACACGCTGATGGTCAGGTCAGGTAGAAGTACAGCGCGTAGAGGAGATCGACGGCGGGGCTCGAGGTGTGGACGGTCACCTCCGGCGGCACCACGAGCAGCGATTCGGAGTAATTGAAGATGATCTTCACGCCCGCGTCCACCAGCTCGTCGGCGAGTTTTTGGGCGGCGTCGGTGGGCACCGCCAATACCCCCACCACGATGTCCTCGTCCTCGACGATCCTGCGCAGCTCCTCGGTGTGACGCACCGGCTGGCTCCCCACCGAAGTCCCCACCTTCGCCGGGTCCACGTCGAAGATCGCGACCACCCGAAAGCCGTGATCGGCGAATATGTCCGAGGAGGCGATCGCCTTGCCCAGGTGCCCGGCTCCCAGCAGCGCGATGTTGTGCTGGCCGGCGGTCCGCAGGATCTTGCGGATCTGGGACACGAGCGCCTCGACGTTGTAGCCGACCCCCCGCTTGCCGAACTTGCCGAACCCCGAGAGGTCCCGACGGATCTGGGTCGAGTTCACGTGGGTGTAGTCCGACAGTTCCTGGGAGGAGATCGTCTCCTTGCCCATCTTCTTGGCCTGGGTCAGCACCTGCAGGTAGCGCGACAGCCGCGCAGCGACCCCCAGCGACAAACGCTCCCCGGAGATCCCCCCGTTGGGAGCCGAGCCCGGGGTGCTCGTGGTGGGCTCGCGAAAGCTCATCGCCGTGACTCTAGTCGTTCGCGCAGGATCTGCTCATCCACAACGAAGTCAAACAACTCGACCCCGTCGAGGGCCACCACGGGGATCCGCTCGAAGTAAACATCGTGCAGGGCCCACTCCCGTGTGATGTCGAGCTCTCTGAGCTCGAACCCGAGCTCGTCCCGCAGGGCCCCCAGGACGCGCATCGCCTCTGTGCAGAGGTGGCAGTCGGGCTTCGAGTAGACCGTCACGAGCGGGGTCCCGGGGGGCGTCATCGGGGCTTCCCGGTCATCGGGGCCGCGTGGCCATCAGGCCATCCCGGTCGTCGGGGCCACCTGGTCATCGGGCCACCCCGTCACCGCGGGCCGCTCGCCGGTCGCGTAGGCATCGAGGGGGAGATAGTCGGGAAAGGGCAGGCGCCGGCCGAATCGGGCGGCGCTCGCGATCATTGCCGCATTGTCTGTGCACAGGGCCCGGGCGGGCAGGTGGACGGTCGCCCCGAGATCTCCAAGGCGCCGGCGGAGCTCGCCGTTGGCGGCCACGCCGCCCCCCACCGCGAGCCGCTGAAGGCCGGTCGCCGCAAGGGCCTGCTCGCAGCGGACGACCAGGCTGTCCACGATCGCCTCCTGGTAGGAGGCCGCGAGATCGGCGGCCCGGGCGTCGACATCGGCCGTTGAGAGCTCCCGCAGCCGGTACAGGAGAGCGGTCTTCAGGCCCGCGAAGGAGAAGTCGAGGCTGCGCTCGAACGCCTGCCTGCCGGCCCCCTTGCCGCCGCGGGCCCGCTTGGTGGCGGAGCCGGGAAACGAGTACGCCCGGGGATCGCCGTCGCGTGCGAGACGCTCCAGCGCCGCCCCGCCCGGGTAGCCGAGCCCGAGCATCCGTGCGCCCTTGTCGAACGCCTCTCCGGCGGCGTCGTCGAGCGTCCGCCCGAGCACCTCGTAGCCGTCATGGTCGGTCACGTGAGCCAGGAGCGTGTGGCCGCCGCTGGCGATGAGGCACACGAACGGCGGCTCGAACGCCTGGGGACCGCGGGGGTCGCCGCGTTCGCCGCATTCGCCGCGTTCGCCGGGGTCGCCGGGGTCGCCGGGGTCGCCGGGTTCGTCGGGTTCGTCGGGTTCGCCGGGATCGCGGCTTTCGCCGGGATCGCGGGCGGCCACGAAGTTCGCCGCCACGTGGCCCTGCAGGTGATCGACCGGCGCGAACTCGAGCTCTCGGGCGGCCGCGATCGCCTTGGCGGCCGAGAAGCCCACGAGCAGGGCCCCCACCAGGCCGGGACCCTGGGTGGCGGCGACGAGATCGACCTCCGGAAGCGACACTCGGGCTTCGTCGAGCGCCTGCTCGACCACCAGGTTCACGAGCTCCAGGTGATGGCGGGAGGCGATCTCCGGAACCACCCCGCCGAAGCGGTCGTGGACGTTCTGCGAGGAGATCACGTTCGCGAGGATCCCTCCGCGCCCGTCGAGGACCGCCGCGCAGGTGTCGTCACAGCTCGTCTCCAGCGCCAGGATCGTCATACCGGCCCGGGGTTGGGCACGTCCTCTAGCGAGCCCGCGAGGGTCGCCGGTGTGCGCCACATCACGAGGGCGTCCTCCCCGTTGTCCTGGTAGTAGCGCCGGCGAATCCCGACCGCCCGGAAGCCCTCCCGCTGATACAGGCCGATCGCGCCGTGGTTGGAGCGGCGCACCTCCAGGGTGTAGCGGGAGGAGGGGTCGTCGACCCGCTCGTACAGCTCGGCCAGGAGCGCCGAGGCGACGCCCATGTTCTGGTGGTCGACGTCCACTGCGATGTTCATGACGTGCCACACGGTCTCGTAGCGGGAGCAGATCAGATATCCGATCAGCCTCCGTCCCCGTCCTGTCGGGGCCATCGCGGCGAGGCAGATGCCGGACTGCTTGGAGAGCTCGAGCACGAACATCGCAAGAGACCACGGCGTCGGGAACACCCGTCTCTCGATCGCGATCACCTGGGGCAGGTTCGGATACACGAGCCTCCTGATCTCGAGGTCCCTGACCCACTCGACCCCCGGCTCGGCCGCCGATGGGGAGCTCATGACGGGGTGCCCGCGCGCGCGTGCGCGCCCGCGCGCGGGCCCTCCGATTTGCTCGCACCCACCCGTGCTTTCACATCCCGCCCGACTTCAGCCTCTCGCGCGTCCTTCGCCTCCCGCACAAGCTTCGCCTCCCGGGCGAGCTTCGCCTCCCGGGCGAGCTCCGCGTCGGGGCGGCGACAGTAGTCGGGAACCACCGTCTCCAGCGGCTGCGCGCTCGCCGCCATCCCCAACTCGCAGATCGCCCGGCCGGTCACCCGATGAAGGGGCGAGTCGTCCGGCGTCACCTCCACGCCGAGCGTTTGGAGCTCGGCGCGAAAGCGGACGGCCCCGTCTCCCACGGCGATCCATCGCGTGAGGGCCTCGCCGCGGTCCGCCTCGATCAGGACGACACCGAGATCCTCGGGAGCTAGAGCCCGGGGCGGAACCAGCTCGCGTCCGTTCGAATAGGCCGCGACGAAGGCCTCTTCCCGACGGGCGTCGAGCACCGGGAGCACTCCGATGGGGGATGTCGCGTCGGCCGTGGGGGCGCCGCCGGCCGTGGGGGCCTCTGCCGAGGCGGGCTCCCACGTCGGCGTGGCGGCGACGGCCAGGGCGCGCAGGCTCGAGACGCCGACGAGCTTGACATCGAGCGATTGGGCCAGGCCGCGGGCGGTGGCGACGCCGATGCGAAGGCCGGTGAACGTGCCTGGACCGACACCGACGGCGATCCGCTCCAGGTCGGCGAAGCGCAGGCCGGCGCCGGCGAGCAGATCGGCGGCGAGGGCCAGCAGCCTCGTGGCGTGACCTGGACGGTCGCCCTCCTTGGGGTCGTCGCGCGCCTGGATGATGGTCCCGCCGGGGAGGCGCAGGGCGACCGCGGTCGCGGGGGTGGATGTGTCGAACCCGAGCACGATCATCGGCTGGTCTGCACCTCGATCCGCCGGCGATCGGCGCCCTCGTGGGCGAGAGTGACCCGCAGGCGGGCGTGGGCGAGCTCGGCGGTCGCCGCCTCGGGCCACTCCACGAACGCGATCCGTCCCGGGCCGAAGTAGTCGGCCAGCAGCTCGGGGTCCTCGCGCTCGAGGCCCTCCAGTCGGTAGAGGTCCAGGTGGGAGACGACCACATCCTCGCCGGCGTACCGGTGGCCGATGCTGAACGTCGGACTGGTGACCGGGTCGGAGACCCCCAGCGCTCGGGCGGCGCCGCGCACGAGGGTGGTCTTTCCCGTGCCGAGTTCACCGGCTACGAGCACGACGTCGCCGCCGCTCAGCCCCGCCGCCAGCTCGGCGCCGAGAGCCTCGGTCTCACTCGGATCTGCGGTCTCGACGATGCGCACTGCCACGACGAGACTCTAGAGCGAAAGCGCCGGTGCGCGCGATAGCGCTTGGAGTGCGCTTAAAGACAACCGGCCCGCGGGAGAGGAAACGCGGACCGGTTCTCACTACTTGGGAGGATGGAACTGCTTGTCGGTAATGCATGTACTGCTTGGGAGAGGATGGAGACAGCTCTGGTATCGGCGAAGACAGCCGCCTGCTTTAGTCCTCTGGACGACGTTTTCGAGCAGGTGCCCGTTTTCCCTGCAAACGGGCCAAATCCGCCGCGTCTAGCGGGGCTGGACACTTGTGGACGGCGTAGCTCAGAACAGGTCCAGCTGGTCCGGCTCCGGCGCCGTCTCGGCGGCTGTCGGGACCGCACCATCGTCGGCGTCGTGCGGCGGTATCTGCTCCGGTGCCTCGGGGACCGCCATCTCGGGCACGGCCGGCCAGTCGGGCTGCTCGGGTGGGCCGAGGGCCAGCAGGTCCGGCAGCCGCGCGAAGTCCTCGCGGAGGGTCTCGAGCATCCGGGGCGTGTACAGGGCCGCGGCGGGGTGGAAGATCGGATACAGGCGCACCGCGCGGCGGCCCAGGGTCAGGATCTCCGGACGGCCGTGGACCCGGGTGATCCCCGCCGGGTCCTCGCGCAGGAGCTTCGTGGAGAAGTTGCCGAGCGTACAGATCACGTTCGGCTGGATCAGCTCGACCTGGCGGTACAGGTACTCCTTGCAGTTCTCGATCTCGACCGGCAGCGGATCGCGGTTGGCCGGAGGACGGCACTTGATTGTGTTCGCGATAAAGACGTCAGAACGTTGGATGCCGATCTCCAGCAGCAGCTTCTGAAGGAGCTTGCCGGCCTGGCCGACAAACGGGATGCCCTGCTCGTCCTCACTGGCTCCGGGGGCCTCGCCCACGAACATCAGATCGGCGTCCGCGTTGCCGGCGCCGAACACGACCGTCTTTCGCGTCGCCGCCAGCTCAGCGCAGCGCACGCACGCCTGTGTCTGGGCGTATACCTCCTTCAGCGCATCCCGACGCTCTGCGGCGTACATCTCACTCTCCCGCAACGACACGGGCCGGATGGTAACCGGTGTCCTGCGCAATGATCCTGCGATGCCCTCCCCCTCCGAGGTCGCCGTGAGCGCTCCGTTCAGCGGGGTCGTGGTGTCGATCGCACACGACAGAGACGAGCGGGTGCGGGCCGGAGAGACGCTGATGGTGCTGGAGGCGATGAAGATGGAGCACGAGGTGGTGGCGCAGGCGAGCGGCGTCGTGAGCAGCGTCGCGGTGGTTGTCGGGGACGCGGTCGGAGAGGGCCAGCCGCTGCTGACGCTCTCCTGCGACCGAGCACAGGCCGCGGATGCGTTGCCGGCGATCGAGGCGGAGCCCGAGGCGGCTCGGGCCGACCTGGAGGCGGTGCGCGAGCGCCACGCGCTGGGCCTTGACGCCGCGCGCCCGGAGGCGGTCGCCAAGCGGCGGGAGCGGGGGCGGCGGACCGCGCGGGAGAACCTCTCAGAGCTCGTGGACGAGGGCACGTTCGTGGAGTATGGGCCGCTGATCTTCGCCGCCCAGGAGCTCAGGCGCTCGCGGGAGGAGCTGATCGCCCGCACCCCGGCCGACGGTCTGGTCGCCGGCGTGGGCGACGTCGAGGGCAGGCCTTGCGTGGCGATGTCCTACGACTACACCGTTCTGGCGGGCACCCAGGGGATGCGAAACCACCAGAAGAAGGACCGGCTGTTCGAGATCGCCGAGCGACGGAGGCTCCCGGTGGTGCTGTTCGCCGAGGGCGGCGGCGGACGGCCCGGCGACGTGGACATGCCGATCGTGGCGGGCCTGGACTGCCGGGCCTTTCAGCTGTTCGCCCGCCTCAGCGGGCTGGTGCCGCTGGTGGGCATCGCCTCGGGCTACTGCTTCGCCGGGAACGCCGCCCTGCTCGGGTGCTGTGACGTGGTGATCGCCACCGAGGACTCGAGCATCGGGATGGGCGGCCCGGCGATGATCGAGGGAGGCGGGCTCGGCGTGCACGAGCCCGCCGAGGTCGGCCCGATCGACGTGCAGGACGCAAACGGGGTCGTGGACCTGCGCGCCGGCGACGATCGTGAGGCGGTCGCCTACGCCAAGCGCTACCTCTCCTACTTCCACCGCAAGAGCGATCTTCGCGACAGCAGCGATCCAGGGGAGGTCCCGGACCAGCGCCTGCTGCGTGCGCTCGTGCCCGAACAGCGAAAGCGGGTCTACGACGTGCGGCGGGTGCTGGAGGGACTGTTCGACGTGGACTCGGTGCTGGAGCTCAGGCGGGGGTTCGCGGCGGGGATCGTCACCGCTCTCGCCCGCGTGGATGGCCGGCCGCTGGGGGTGGTGGCCAACGACCCGACCCATCTGGGAGGCGCGATCGACGGCGACGGGGCCGACAAGGCCGCTCGTTTCATGGGGCTCTGCGACGCGTTCGGCCTGCCGTTGCTGTTCCTATGCGACACACCCGGGTTCATGGTCGGCCCCGACGCCGAGCGCACCGCGACGGTTCGCCACTTCGCGCGGATGTTCCTCGCCGGCGCGAACCTGACGGTGCCCTCGGGCACGATCGTGTTGCGCAAGGGGTACGGGCTCGGAGCCCAGGCGATGGCCGGCGGCGGCTTCAAGGCGCCCCTGTTCACCGTCGCCTGGCCCACGTCGGAGTTCGGGGCGATGGGTCTGGAGGGGGCAGTACGCCTGGGCATGAGACGGGAGCTGCAGGCGATCGAGGACTCCGAGGAGCGAGAGCGGGTCTTCCAGGCGACCGTCGCCGCCGCCTACGAGCGTGGCCGCGGAGTGAGTATGGCCTCCTACGGGGAGATCGACGACGTGATCGACCCCGCGGACTCCCGCCGCTGGATCGCGACGTTGTTCGACGAGACCACGCCCCAGTGGTGGGAGCGCGCGGAGCGCGGGGGCAAGAAGCGGCCTTATGTGGACGCGTGGTGAGGCGCGTGATTCGATGCGCGGTGAGGCCCGTCGGCGCGTAGCGCTACCCTCGTCTGGATGTCAGACGAGGGTCGGACCCCCGACGAGCCGAAACTCCTCACCACGGTCGAGAACGAGGCGGAGGCCGAAATGGTCGCCGAGCGGCTGTCGGAGGCGGGCATCCGCTTCTCGGTGCGGATGGCCAGCGGCGGCATACGACTCGGTCCCGCCGCGGCACGCGACGTGTACGTCCAAGAGCAGGACCTCGACCGGGCGAAGGAGACGCTCGCGGTCGACGAAGGCTTCAGCGAAGAGGAACTGGCGCGCTTGAGCGACGAAGCTGGCGAGGCGGCTCTGGATGAGACGCCGTGATCGGAAGATACGCGAATGCCCAGCCCGTACTTCTATAACTAGGCTGCCTTTCGTCCCTGGTGACGACTCTCGAGGTATGCCTGCGTCCAACGCCGGCATGAGTAGTACTGATCGTGCATCCGCACGGCTTGCAATCGATTGCGCTTTGCGGCGCTCAGAAGCGCAGCCCGAGATACGGCAGTGGTCTCCAGCGAGCTGAGTGGAACAATCCGCATAGGCCCGGCTAGCGCTGGGAGCATGTGACGCTCGACGGTGGTCCTGACTGCTCGCGCGAACACCTCGGCCAATGGCCCGGAGTCACCACCGTCGGCGCGTGCGAGCGCCTGAAGATACTTGGGCCGAGCCCGCTTGTCGATGATCGCTGGCGGCGCGCTGCTCCTGACGAGGAGGAGGTTGGCGGCCAAGCGTCCCACACGCCCGTTACCGTCCCTGAATGGGTGGATGCGCTCAAAGACGGCGTGCTGACGTGCCAGGTAGTACAGAAAGTGTTCCTTTCCGCTAGGGCCTTCGTTGGCGATGTTGAGCCATTCATCGAGCTGTGGCCGTACATGCAGCCACGGCGGCGGACGTAGGCCAGGGCGAAGTGGCTGTATTTCGCACTGGCGAAAGCCGCCCGGCCCCTCCTTCGGCTTGGCCTGCTCATCCGGGAATCGACTCCAGACAGGCTCCATGACTAGTTTGTGGATCTCGCGCAGCTCGCCGATCGTGATAAGTGCCTCAGACCGCTCTTGTCCCCAATGGCGCCGGATCGCACGAGCATAAACCCACTTCGCCGCATCGCCATAGCCTTCGATCTCCAGGTATTCGCGCAGGTCCTTGTTCCCGACCGCCCGACCCTGCTCCAAAAGCGCCTTGACCTCGCGAAGGACGAGTGTGTTCCCCTCGATCGCGGTGGAGTGATGAGTCTCTTCGTGCCAGATCCCCTCCCAGATCCCCTCAACCTCGACGGGCAGCGGCAAGCCACCAACAGCCCATAGATCCTCTAGCGAGCGGTCAAACCGCGCTAGGATCTGATCGCGTGTTGGACGCCCTCGTGCCACTTTGGTCCAGTATAGGACCTAAAAATTGAGCAATGGTGTTTCGGGACCAAAGTTTTGCAAGAGCACGGCGTATGATGATCCATATGTGATCCTGCGCACACAACCCCAACTCGCCCCCAACCCGCCGCCACCGTCTGTATCATCCTGCACAGGCCGTCACCGAGGAAAGCTCGGGATGGACCTTCTAGAGCCGTCCTGAACATCTTCAGTCGTGCCGGTATCCGCAGGGAACTGGACCGAGACCGATGAGTCACATCAACCGACCCTCGCTCAGAGCATGAGGACCGTTCGCGCGGTCTCGGAGCTGCGGGCCGCCCTCACATCCGCTCGACGTTCGGAACGAACGATCGGGCTGGTGCCGACGATGGGCGCCCTCCACGAGGGTCACCTGTCGCTGATCCGCCGCGCCCGCGAGTGCTGCGACGTGGTGGTCGTCTCCCTGTTCGTGAACCCCACCCAGTTCGACGAGCGCACAGACCTCGAGCGCTATCCCCGCACCGAGCCTCGCGATGCATCCCTCGCCGCAGAGGTAGGCGCGGATGTGCTGTTCGCGCCATCGGTGGACGAGGTCTACCCGCCCGGCTTCGCCACATCGGTCGAGGTCCTCACCGTGACCGACACCCTCGAGGGAGCCGCCCGCGGGCGCGAGCACTTCCGGGGTGTGACCACCGTCGTGACCAAGCTCCTGTCCATGGCGATGCCCGACATCGCCTACTTCGGCCAGAAGGACGCCCAGCAGACCGTCGTCATCCGCCGGCTAGTCGCCGACCTGAACCTCCCCGTCCGCATCGAGGTCTGCCCCACAGTCCGCGAGCCCGACGGCCTCGCGATGTCCAGCCGCAACGCGCTGCTCTCGCCCGACGAGCGCTCACGGGCGCGCTGCTTGCCCGCCGCCCTGGACGCCGCCGCCAAGCTCGCCCGCTCAGGGGAGCGCTCGGCAAGCGTCCTGCTCGCCGCCTCACGCGTGGCGATGCTCGAGCTGGACGTAGAGCCCGAGTACCTGGCCCTCGTCGATCCCGACACCTTCGAGCCCCGCGGAGAGCTCACCGGCGAGACCCTCCTCGCGATCGCCGCCCCGATCGGCGACGTCCGCCTGATCGACAACGCGATCCTCGCCCCCGCCGTCGCTCCAGCCGCCCCCGCCCCCGCCGTCGCTCCAGCCGCCCCCGCCCCCGCCGTCGCTCCAGCCGCCCCCGCCGTCGCGCCAGCCTCCCCGGCCGTCGCGCCGGTCGCCTCGACCCTTCGCCAACCGACCCCGAGAAAGGCTCTCGCCTGATGCAACGTGTGATGCTCAAGTCCAAGATCCACCGGGCGACGATCACCGGCTGCGATCTCCACTATGTCGGCTCGATCACGATCGACCCCGACCTGCTGGAGGGCGCCGACATCCTCGAGCACGAGCAGGTCCACGTGCTCGACATCGACAACGCTGCTCGCTTCGAGACGTACACGATCGCCGGGGAGCGGGGGTCGGGAACCATGCAGATCAACGGCGCCGCCGCTCGCCTCGTCCATCTGGGAGACACGATCATCGTCGTCTCCTACGCCCACTACGACCAGGCCGACCTGGACCGCTACGAGCCCAGGGTGGTCCACGTCGAGGCTCAAACCAACCGCATCGTCACGATCGACGACGAGGTGGCCACCCTGCTCGGCTAACCGCCGTACGGGGGTCAACCTGCGTCAGAGAGGAACCACCATGTCAGCCCATCCTCACCCAATCGCCCGGGACCCGGCCCTGCCCACCGCCGGCTCCTCCCCCACAGCCCCGTCCGACCCCGGACGGTTGCCGATGACCCTGCCCCTGTTGATGGAGAAGAAGCGCCTCGGCGAGAAGATCGTGATGGTCACCGCCTATGACTATCCGAGCGCCCGCGCGGCCGAGGCCGCGGGCGTAGACCTCGTGCTCGTCGGCGACTCCGCCGCCACCACCGTCCTCGGTTACAACGCCACCACCCCCGTGGAGCTCGGGGACATGCTCGTCCTCGCCCGCGCCGTCCGCCGGGGCCTGCGTACGCCCCTTATGATCGGCGACCTGCCGTTCGGCTCATATGAGGTCTCCGACGAGCAGGCCATCACCACCGCGATGCGCATGGTCAAGGAGGCCGGTTGCGAGGTCGTCAAGCTCGAGGGCGGCGGCGAGGCGTCGGTCAGCCGCGCCCACGCGATCGTCGGGGCGGGGATACCGGTGATGGGACACGTCGGCCTCACCCCCCAGACCTCCACCGCCCTGGGCGGCTGGAAGGCCCAGGGCCGCACCGCCGGCGCCGCGCAGCGGATCGCCCGCGAGGCCCTCGCGCTGCAACAGGCCGGCTGCTTCGCCCTCGTGTTCGAGGCGATCCCCAGCGCCGTCGCGCAGGAACTGATGCCCCACATCGAGATCCCCGTGATCGGCATCGGCGCGGGCCCCTCCACCGACGGCCAGGTGCTCGTCTTCCACGACCTCCTCGGCATCCGCGACGGCCTCGGCCCGCGCTTCGTCAAGCGCTACGCGAGCCTCCAGCAGGAGATGAACGCCGGCATCGCCGCCTACGCCGAGGACGTCCGCTCAGAACGCTACCCGGGGCCCGAGCACTCCTACTCGATCGACCCCTCCGAGCTGGCCGAGCTCCGATCGCTGCTGGGGCGCTCGCCCCAGGGCTGAGGCTCAGGCCCGGTACTCAATTCTGCGCAGCACCTGTGCGGGGGCGCCCGCCACGACCGTGAACGGCTCCACGTCGTGCGTGACGACACTGTTGGCGCCCACCACGCACCTCTCGCCGATGCTCACGCCGCTCATCACCACCGTGTTCGCTCCCAGCCAGCAGTTCTCGCCGATCCGGGTGGGGCCCTTGGAGACGAACCCCTGCCACGGCACCGGCAGCTCGGGGTCGTCGAAGCGGTGGCCCGCGTCGCTCACGAAGCAGTTGTTCGCGAGCATGCAGTGGTCCCCAATCTCCACCAGCTCCCTCGCGGCCACCATCACGCCGATGTTCAAGAAGCACCCCTCCCCGATTCGCACGCGCGCCTGATCGGGCGCGGTGATCCACACGTCCGGCTCGAGCAGCGTCCCCGCCCCGATCTGAAGGCGCCCCTCTCGCAGGGCCTCCAGCACGTTCCCGTGCACGGGCCACCGCAGGAACGCTTCCCGACGCATCATCTCCCAGTGGATCCGCCCACGATTCCAGGGCAGCGAGTTGCGCTCATACCAGCGCCACTTCTGCGCCCACAAACGCGCCCGGCGGGCCTGGCGGGCGCTCACGCGGGGACCCGCTGAGCGCTCACGCGGGGACTCGGGGGCGACGCTTGCGCGTGGTGCCCTTGGCCGGCTTGCCGGCCCCCCGCGACGCCGACACGGTCAGGATCTCTGACAGGAACTGGCCGGTGTGGGACGACGGCTCGGCCGCCACCTCCTCGGGCGTCCCGGCGGCGACCACCAGCCCACCCTCCTCACCTCCCTCGGGACCCAGGTCGATCAACCGGTCCGCACACTTGATCACGTCGAGGTTGTGCTCGATCACGACCACGCTGTTGCCGGCCTGCACGAGCCGCTCGAGCACCTCCAGCAGACGCTGGACGTCGGCGAAGTGAAGGCCCGTGGTGGGCTCGTCGAGGATGTAGAGGGTCCTTCCGGTGGCGATCTTCGAGAGCTCCGTGGCGAGCTTCACCCGCTGGGCCTCCCCGCCCGAGAGCGTCGTCGCCGGCTGGCCGAGGCGCACGTAGCCCAGGCCCACCGCGTCGAGCGTCTCAAGGCGGCGGCGGATCTTGGGGATGTGCTCGAAGAAGCTCAAAGCGTCCTCGACGGGCATGTCCAGGACGTCGGCGATGCTCTTGCCCTTGAAGCGCACTTCCAGGGTCTCCCGGTTGTAGCGCTTGCCGTGGCACTGCTCGCAAGGCACGTACACGTCGGGCAGGAAGTGCATCTCGATCTTGATCTGGCCGTCCCCCCGGCAGACCTCGCAGCGCCCGCCCTTGACGTTGAAGCTGAACCGCCCCGGCTTGTAGCCCCGCGCGCGGGCCTCCGGGGTCTTGGAGAACAGGTCCCGGATCACGTCGAACAGGCCCGTGTACGTCGCTGGGTTCGAGCGGGGCGTGCGCCCGATCGGGGACTGGTCCACGGCGATGATCTTGTCGAGCTGCTCCAGGCCATGGATCGCCCGGTGCGCGCCCGGACGCTGGCGCGCGCGGTGCAGCCGCCCCGAGACCGCCTTGTAGAGGACCTCGTTGACGAGCGTGGACTTGCCCGACCCCGACACGCCCGTCACGCACGCGAACACCCCGAGCGGGATGTGCACGTCGATGTCCCGCAGGTTGTGCTGGCTGGCCCCCACGATCTCCACGTAGCCGCTCGGCTTGCGCCGTCGGGAGGGCGTGGGGATCGTACGGGCGCCCGAGAGGAACTGGCCGGTGAGCGAGTCCTCCACGCGCTGCACCTGCGCGGCGGTCCCCTGGGCGACGATCTCACCGCCGTGCTCGCCCGCGCCCGGGCCGAGGTCCAGCAGGAAGTCCGCCGCGCGCATCGTCTGCTCGTCGTGCTCGACCACGATCACCGTGTTCCCGAGGTCCCGCAGACGCTCGAGCGTGGCGATCAGCTTGGAGTTATCGCGCTGGTGCAAGCCGATTGAGGGCTCGTCGAGGATGTACAGGACCCCCACCAGCGAGGAGCCGATCTGGGTGGCGAGACGGATCCGCTGGGCCTCTCCCCCGGACAGCGTGGACGCGGCGCGGTCCATCGACAGGTAGCCGATGCCGACGTTCTCCAGGAACCGCAGCCGCTCTGAGATCTCCCGCAGGATCAGTCGGGCGACGTGACGGTCGGTCTCGGAGAGCTCGACCTGCTCCAGCCACTCGATCGCCCGCCGCGCCGACAGCCCGCAGAAGTCCTCGATCCTCGTGCCCCCGACGAGCACCGCCCGCGACTCTGCCCGCAGGCGCGCCCCGCCGCAGACCGGACAGGCGCGCAGGGACATGTACTGCTCGATCTTCTCCCGGGTGCCCTCCGATTCCGTGTCTTTGTGGCGGCGCTCGAGGTTCTTGACGATCCCCTCGAAGCGTGTCCCGTAGGAGCGCCGGCGCCCGAAGCGGTTGCGGTAAGAGATCTGCAGGCGCTCCCCTCCGGTTCCGTTCAGGAACAGGTCTCGGTCCTCCTGGGAGAGCTCCTCCCAGGGGACGTCCAGGTCAACCCCGTAGCGCTCGGAGATCGCCTGGGCGACCTGCCGGTAGTAGTTGGAGACGCTGCTCGCCCACGGCGCGATCGCCCCCTGCGCGATCGACAGCGAGGGGTCGGGGACGAGCATCTCAGGGTCGATCTCCATTTGCGAGCCCAGCCCCGTGCACCGCTCACACGCCCCGTGGGGGGAGTTGAACGAGAAGATCCGCGGCTCGAGCTCCACCAGCGAGGGTCCGTGCTCGGGGCAGGCGAACCGCTCGGAGAACGTGAACACGGTCCCCTCCTCGGGGATCTCCCCCGGGACGATCTGGGCGGCCGCCGAGCGCACCCCCTTGGCGCCCGTCGCCCGCGGGGCCCCACCGTCCGAACTGCCCGCGCCGACGATCTCGATCTCCACGAGGCCGTCGGCGAGGGCCACCGCGGTCTCGATCGAGTCGGCCAGGCGCTTGCGCAGGTCGTGGCGCATGACCAGGCGGTCGACGACGACGGAGATGTCGTGCTTGTAGCGCTTGTCGAGGACGATCGACTCCTCGAGCATGCGTACGCGGTCGTCGATCTTCACCCGCTGAAAGCCGTCGGCGCGGAGCTCGTCCAGGAGCTTGCCGTACTCGCCCTTGCGCCCGCGCACGACCGGGGCCATCACCATGAAGCGGGTGCCCTCGCCGAGCTCCATCGCCTGGTCGATGATCTGCTCGGCCGATTGGCCGACGATCGGGCGTCCGCAGATCGGGCAGTGGGGCTTGCCCACCCGCGCCCACAGCAATCGCAGGTAGTCGTAGATCTCGGTGACCGTCCCGACCGTCGAGCGGGGGTTGCGGGAGGTGGTCTTCTGGTCGATCGAGATCGCCGGGGAGAGCCCCTCGATCGAGTCCACGTCGGGCTTGTCCATCTGGCCCAGGAACTGGCGCGCGTACGCCGACAGGGACTCGACGTACCGGCGCTGGCCCTCCGCGTAGATCGTGTCGAACGCGAGGCTCGACTTGCCCGACCCCGACAGGCCCGTGATCACCACGAGCGCGTCCCGCGGCAACTGAAGCGTTATGTCCTTGAGGTTGTGCTCCCGGGCGCCGGAGACGACGATCTGATCGCTGGCGGGCATGGTCGGGCCATTGTATGCACCAGAACAGACGTTCGGGTGCGGGCCAATCGAAGGATGCCGAGCCGAGCTGCCGGATCCCCCAAGGTTCGCGCTGCGGGTGGATCACAACCGCCGGGGAACTCGGCGCGTATGGAAACGACAAAGCCCCGGCCGCATAACTCCGAGGAGTCCTAGGCGGGACCGGGGCGTTGTCAACTAGCCTAGCGCGAACGTGGATGAACAGCAAGCACACGCATGGCTATCCGAGCCGCGCTACGCGCGGTTCCTCAATGCTGCCGGCGGGGATCACGAGTGCGCGGTCGAGCTGTACGAGTGGCATGCCGAACTCACCGTCGCGTCGTTCGGCCTGATCCACCACTTCGAGGTGCTCCTGCGCAACGCCATAGACGGTGTCCTCGGCGCCGGTCAGCCGCAAACGCCGATCAAGGACACCTGGCTGCTGGACTTCGAGATCCTCCAGCCAGATGGGATCAAGCAGGCCATCGTCGCAATCGAGCGGCTGGAGAAGGGCAAGCTCGTCACGCGCGGACGTGTCGTCGCCGGTGTCTCCTTCAGGTTCTGGGCCGGGCTCTTCGGCCGTCACTACGAGGAGCTGTGGAGACACCGGCTACGGGCCGCGTTCCCGCACGCCGCGTTGACGCGCAAGGACCTCAGCTCCAGGATGCGGCTGATCCAGCGCTTCCGTAACCGTGTCGCTCACCATGACTCGCTGCTCGACCAAGACGCCCAGGCGCGCCTCGAGGACATGCTCACAATCGCCGGATGGATCGACCCCGCCGCGCAGGCATGGCTTACCGAGCGTACCGACGCTCTTGCCATCGCTCGACAGATGCCCTGAGCAAGTCGGGGACGAACGCCGGCTCCACGCAAGGGGCCATCCATCCTTTCGGCCGGTGCATATGTGACCGGTGCGGCTGGCGCTCTTTGCATCGCTAGCCTGGCGGCGGCCTCGCGTGGCGCCTGGATACGCATTGCCTCCCACTTGCCGCCGCCGGAGAAGGAGGGTGGTGGGGCGGCGGCGACCGCGTCGAGCACGGCCAGAATCGTTCCGCGGACCTTCGAGGGGCAGCTGTCGAGGAAGTCCGCTCCGGGCGCAGAGCCTTGGGCGGTTTCATAGAAGATGATGTCCCACGCCATCACCGCAGCCTATGAGCCTTAGCGGCCGTTATCGCAGTACGTCAGGCAGCTGCTGCATCGCGCTTGCCCGTGGATCTCCGCGAGCGGGGCTTGACCTCGACGCTGGCGTCTAGAGCGTTGGCGATCGAGATGATGAGCGGCAGCTCTGGGCGCACCTGCTCGGCCGTGAACAGACGCCTGATGCTGGCGGGATTCCGTCCTACGCGCCGCGCCAGCTCCGCCTTGGACATCCCGGCGTCCTCCCGCAACTCGTCCAGCGAACGGATGACCGTGTCGATCTGCTCGATCTCGCGCCGCGTGCGCTCGTACTCTGCACGAGTGGCGTCGTCCGCGAGCCAACCTCGGCGGCGTCTGTCGTAGTAGCTGGTGTCGAGAGGCTTGGTCATGGTGGGAAGCTGAAGCGGAATGGATTGGAACTGGTATCCATTGCTTGCCTGCTGCATCAGAGTGTACCACAGGAGCTACAGCGGGGGTAACCATTTTGTGTGTGTGGGTGGCGCTTATGTGTGCTGGACCCGTGTCGAAACTTATGAGGGCAACGGGTAGGAGCGGCAAGCACGGATAGCCGAAATGCCGTCGCCGATGTCTCCGCCAGTCGCGATTCGTGCCGGCGCCGCTGCTGCTGCAATGGCCAGACCCCGAGGCGTCACGAGACGACAGTCAGCTCCTTGTCCAGCCCCGTCAGCACCTCGTGGCCGTCCTCTCCGACGAGCACGAGATCCTCGATCCGCACGCCGAAGTCCCCCGGGAGGTAGACGCCGGGCTCGACCGTGACGACGTTGCCGGCCTGCAGGGGCTCCTCGCCGGCGGTGCGCGACAGGCGGGGACCCTCGTGGATCTCCATGCCGACGCCGTGCCCGAGGCCGTGCCCGAAGTGCTCGCCGTGGCCGGCCGCCTCGATCACTCCGCGCGCGACCGCGTCGAGCTCGCGACCGTTGGGTCCCGCCCGCACGGCCCCGAGCGCCTCCAGTTGGGCGCGCAGGACCAGCTCGTAGATCTCCCTGGCCCGCTCCGAGACCTTCTCGCCGGTGGCGTAGGTGCGGGTGCAGTCCGAGCAGTAGCCGTCGAGCAGCGCCCCCCAGTCGATCGTCACCAGCGTGTCGGGCGCGATCGGCTCGTCGCGGGGCTCGGCGTGCGGGAGCGCCCCGTGGGCGCCGGAGGCGACGATCGAGGGGAAGCTGGGGCCCTCGGCGCCCAGCCGGCGCATCGCGAGCTCGAGCTCGATCGCGACGTCCCGCTCGCTGCGCCCGGCGAGGCCCTCCTTCGAGCACCCGCTCGAGCGCCCGGTCGGCCAGCTCCGCGGCGGCGCGGATGCGGGCGATCTCCCCCGCGTCCTTGACCGCCCGCAGGCGCTCCACCGCGCCCCCGCACGCGACGGCCTCCCACGCGGGCGCCGCCACCTCTTGCAGGCGCCCGTGCTGGGCGACCGTGATGCTCTGATCGTCGAAGCCCAGCCGCCCCGCCCCGAACGGCGCCGCCGAGAGGCTCCTCACGGCCGCGTCGAGCAGCTCCCCGGCGACGATCTCCCGCTCGAACAGGTCCGCCACCTGCGCTGCCGACTGGGTGGCGTAGCGGAAGTCGGTGAAGAACCGGTGCCGCCCCGCGTGGTCGTCCGCCGCGAGGAGCAGCAGCGCGTTGCTGCCGGTGAAGCCGCTGAGATACCGCACCCCGACGGGCGTATACACGAGCAGCACGTCGATCTCCCGCTCCCGCAGGTCCGCCGCGAGGCGCCCCACGCGCGCGCGGGTCTCACCGGCGGCGTTCGCCGCACCCGGCGCCGCGCCTCTCGCGCCCCCCATCCCCACGCGCGCGCCCCCGCCGCTCACGAGCCGGCCTCGTCGAGGGCCACCTGCAGGCGCTCGAGCGCGAGCCGGTAGCCGTCCGGCCCGAGGCCCGAGAAGCTCGCCAGGCACAGGTCTCCGATCACCGACACCCGCCGCCAGGGCTCGCGATCGCTGCGACGTCGGAGAGGTGCACCTCGACGGCCTTCAGCCCGGTCAGCTCCAGGGCGTCGTGGATCGCGTAGGCGTAGTGCGTCCAGGATCCCGGGTTGAGGATCACCGCGCCCACCTGTCCGCGCAGGGCGTGCAGACGCTCGACGTACTCGCCCTCGGCGTTCGTCTGAAAGAAGCTCACCGAGAGGCCCACCTCGCTCGCCCATCCTGCTATCTGGTCCTCAAGCTCGGCGAGCGTGAGCGTGCCGTAGTGAAGCGGGTCCCGGACCCCCAGCATGTTCAGGTTCACGCCGTGGAGCACCTCCACCGTGTGAAGCCCCGCGGGGTTGTGGTGTCTCGAAGAGGGGCCCCGCGCGCGCGTACGCGCGCGCGCGCGGGCCCCGCTTTTTGCATTGCTCCCCCGGGGGCTCCCCGCGGCCTCGTCGGAGCGGGGCGGGCTCACGCGGCCAGCTCCTCCACGGCCGCCCGCAGGTCGTCCTCGGAGACCTCACAGCCGATCTGAGTCTCGCCCGGAGCCTCTACGAGCACGAACGGGACGGGACCGGCGCCCTGGCGCTTCTTGTCGCGGGCGGTGGCGGCCACGACCTCTTGGATGTCCACGTCTCCCCCGGCGAGCGACACCGGCAACGCGTGGGCAAGCAGCAGCTCCCGCACCTGCTCGCGCAGCCGCGGAGCGCCGGACAGGCGCAGGGCCGCGAGCAGCCCGAGGCCGACCGCCTCGCCGTGGCGGTAGCGGGCGTAGCCGGTGGCGGTCTCGATCGCGTGGCCGACGGTGTGGCCGAGGTTCAGGACCTGACGGGCGCCCGCGTCGCGCTCGTCGCGGGAGACGACCGCGAGCTTGGTGCGGATGCATTCGAGGATCGTCCACTCGTCCACCACGCCCGCGTCGGCGGACACCCGCTCCCACAGGGCCCCGCCGGTGATCAGTGCCGTCTTGAGCACCTCCACCCAGCCGGCGGCGAGCTCCGGCTCCGAGAGCGTGCGCAGCGTGTCGGGGTCGACGAGCACGCCCGCGGGCTGGTGGTAGGCGCCAACGTAGTTCTTGGCGTCGGGCAGGTCCACGCCGGTCTTGCCGCCGAAGGCGGAGTCGACCTGGGCGACGAGGGTGGTGGGCACGTGCACGACCGGCACGCCCCGCTGGTAGGTGGCGGCGCAGAAGCCGGCGAGATCGCCCACCACGCCGCCCCCGAGCGCCACGAGATGATCCGCGCGGGTAACGCCGCGGGCGGCCAGCTCACGCCACACCCGCTCGGCGCTCGCGAGGGTCTTGTGGGGCTCGCCCGGCTCGATCGCGATGCTCGCGTTCACCGGACCCAGCGCCCGCAGGCGCTCGCCGTAGAGGACGTCGACGGTCTCGTCGGTGACGCAGAACGGGCGGGACGCGACCGGATCCAGCGGCCAGATCCGGCTCAGGGGCCAGTCGCGGGCGATCAAGCCGCGGCCCACCAGCACCGGGTACTCGCCGGAGGCGGCACTGGCCCACACCAGGCGAGTGCCCGGCGGCGATGCGTGCAGCGCGCGCAGCGCGGGCAGGACCCGGCTGACCACCTCGGCGGCCGCGACGTCCGGCTCGGGCGCCGGCAGGAAGGCGTCGGCGAGCTCCTCGTAGAGCTCATGACGCTCGACCGCGAGGGCCAGGAACTCCTCGCGCTCGCGCGCCAGCGGACGGTCCCTGGCGCCCTGCAGGCGAGTCCAGGCGACGGCGGGGTCGACGTCCAGGAAGACGGTCATGTGCGGCGCGAGCGCCGCCCGCACGCGCGAGGACAGGACGCTGCCGCCTCCGAGCGCGATCACGCCGGCCCAGGGCGCGGCGTCCGATCGGTCGCCGCGCGGCCGGTCGCCGCCGGCGAGCAGCTCGCACACCAGGGACTCCTCGGCGGCCCGGAAGGATGGCTCGCCGTGGAGCTCGAACTCGCGGGCGATCGAGTGGCCGAGATGTCGCTCGAGCAGCGTGTCGCTGTCGAGCGCGTCGACATCGAGGGCCCGCGCGAGCTCGCGCGCGAACGTGGACTTGCCGGCTCCCATGAAGCCGATCAGCACAAGCGCCCTGGCGGGCAGGTCCTCTCCAGGCGCGACCGGCGTCCGTGCGCGCGTGTCCGGCGCTACCCCTGACATCCGGGCGCTACCCCCGCCATCCGATCCGCTCCTCGTAGGCGCGCAGTGCGGCGAGGACGTCGTCGACGTGATCGCCGCCGAGCTTGGTCAGGTAGGCGTCGGCGAGCACGAGGGCGACCATCGCCTCGCCGACCACGCCCGCGGCGGGGACGGTGCAGGAGTCGGTGCGCTCGCGCAGCGCCTCGGCGGGCTCGTGAGTGGCGATGTCCACCGAGCGAAGCGGCTTGGTGAGCGTCGGCAGGGGCTTCATCGCGCCGCGCACGATCAGGGTCTGGCCGTTGGTCATGCCGCCCTCCAGTCCGCCCGCGCGGTTGGTCTCGCGGTAGTAGCCCCGCTCGGGAGAGAAGAAGATCTCGTCGTGGGCCTCCGAGCCGGGCAGGCCCGCGACCGTGAAGCCGTCGCCGATCGAGACCCCCTTGAGCGCCTGGATCGAGCAGATCGCCATCGCCAGGCGCCCGTCCAGGCGCTGCTCCCAGGAGACGTGCGAGCCGAGCCCCGGCACGAGCCCGAAGGCCTGCACCTCGAAGACCCCCCCGAGCGACTCGTTGGCCTTGCGCAGGCTGTCGATCTCGGCCACCATCGCACGGGCGGCGTCGGCGTCCAGGCAGCGCACGGGCGACTCGTCCACCGCCGCGAAGTCCTCGAGCGTGAGCGCCACGTCGGGCTCGGGCGCCCGCACGGAGGCGATCTGCACGACGTGGGAGCGCACGTGCACGCCCAGGGCGGCGAGGAACGCCTTGCACAGGCCGCCCCCGGCGACCCGCGCGGCGGTCTCGCGGGCGGAGGCGCGCTCGAGGATGTTGCGCACGTCGGTCTGGTTGTACTTCTGCGTGCCCACGAGGTCGGCGTGGCCGGGGCGCGGGAGATGCACCTCGGCGATCTCCCCCTCGACTGGCCAGGGGCTCATGCGATCTTCCCAGTTGGCGAAGTCCCGGTTTCGCACCTGCAGGGCGACGGGCCCTCCCAGGGTGCGTCCGTGACGGACACCCGCGGTGACCTCGGCGGCGTCGCGCTCGATCTTCATACGCCCGCCCCGGCCGTGGCCGAGCTGGCGGCGGGCCATGTCGGCGTTCAGGTCCTCGGGGTCGAGCCTAAGGCCCGCGGGCAGGCCCTCGACGATGCACGTCAGTCCGGGGCCGTGGGACTCGCCGGCCGTGATCAGGCGAAGGCTCATGTGTGCCGCTAGCTTATTTGCCCCCCGAGATCCCCGTGGAGTGGCGGGCTGGAGCAGGCTCAGCGCGGGCGCCCGGAGCGGGCGCGACGAGCGGCGGCCTAGGCCCGGCGGGCGCGGCGGCTGGCGGCCTTCTCGCGTCTGGCAGCCTTGGCGCGTCTGGCAGCCTTGGCGCGGCGGCTGGCGGCGTTCGCGGCCGAGGCCTTGCCCGAGGCGATCGTTTCGAGCTTCAGTTCATAGACCACCGGGGGGCCGCTCATGGGCAGGGATTCGAGCTGCTCGGTCTGTCCGGGCCGCAGGCCGATCGCCAGGCACTGGGAGGTGCTGGGCAGGCATTCGGCGGGGCCGTGCAGGATGATTTCGTCGACCACCTTGAAGGTTGCGATCTTGCCGGATTTCATCACGCCGGAGAACGTCACGAGCGGACTGCCCGTGGACGGCAGCGGCGCGAGGGGCTTCAGGTTCGGGTAGCTGGTCAGCTGCGCGCTCTGCCCCGGGACGGTCGCGGCGGGACCGAACTGGACGGTCACGTGGTAGACGGTCGCCGGGGGCTTCGGCTTGGCGGGGGCCGGCTTGGATCCTCCCGTGGAGGAACCGGACGAGCCAGAGGAGCCCGACGAGGAGCTGGAGGAGGACGAGCCGGACGAGCTCGCGGCGCCCGATGTAGCGCCGCTGGCGCCCGATCCTCCGGAGCCCTTCGAGCTGGACGAAGTCGAGGAGCTCGCCTTGGGGGCGGGCAGCGGCTTGAACGGGTTGTTGGGGTTGCGAGGGTTCTTGGGCGCGCCGCTGGTCGTCTCCGCGACGGCCTTGTCGGGGCTGACGGTGGACTGCGTGACGACGATGCCCCTGCTCGCGCCGGCGGCGGTCGCGGCGGGGCTCGGAGCGGTCGCCGAGGGACCGGTCGACGAGCCCTTGCCGCCGAGCACTGCGTACGCGAGCGCGCCGATCAGGGCGACGGCCAGCACAACCAGGACCGGCAGCACGCGCCTGTTGGACAGGTCGGACTTGAGCGATTCCAGGAAGTTGCTCATGGCGTCGCCTGCACCAGTGCCGGAGTGGTGGCCGAACCGGAGGAGCCGGTCGCGGAAGTGGTCTGCGCGGAGCCCGCGGAGCCCGCGGAGCCCGCGGGGCCCGCGGCGGTCGCGCCGCCCGTCAGGCTCTGTCCCGCCGGAAGGACGTAGGCGGTCGCGGTGATCGTGCCCGAGAGCTGTTCTGAGGCGCCTTTGCCGCCCGCCGCGGCGGCGGCCGCGGTGGAGCTGGGCGCGAGCGAGACGCTCTGGATGGTGAGCAGGCGGCCGCTGACCCGCAGCCCGCCCGCGGCGTCGTGGAGCGTGAAGCGGTTGAGCTGCTGGAAGACGTGATAGAGGTCGGTGAAGTTCCCGTTGAAGACGAACGTGAAGGGCATCTGCGAGAAGCCGGCGCTCGCGGCGGCGGACGTCGCGGCGCTCGCGCTGGAGCTCGCGCTTGGACTCGCGGCGGAGCCCGGGCTCGATCCTGCGCCCGAACCCGAGCCCGAGCCGGTCGTGATCGAGGCGAATTCGACGTTCCTGCGGTTGGAGGCCACTTCGAGCTGGTAGATCAGCGATGGCACTTCCTCGCTCGCGGGCACCGCTTTGCCGAGGCGCACGATCGAGGCGTAGTCGGTCTTGTACTGGGCCTGCGCGGAGCTCGCGGACGCGACCTGACCTTCGGCGCTCGTGAGCTGGGCCTGCGCGGAGGACACCTGGCTGGCCAGTTCGGCGGCCTGGTCGCGCTTGGGCGCGACCGCGAGGAGCCAGACGGCAGCGAGCACGCCGAGGGCGGCGATGACCATCACAACCATGCGATCGCGATTGCTCATCGGGCCACTCCGGAGGAGCTCGCGGACGTTGAGCTCGCGGACGCGGAACCGCTCGTCGTCGCGGCGACGGTCGTCACCGAGGCGGAGGATCCGCCGGTGGGAACGCCGGGAAGCGGGTCGAACGTGACCTGCACGCTGAAGGAGACGTGGCCGCCTTCGCAGCTCGCGCCGCTCCCTCCACCGCCGCCGGCCGCGCTGGACTTGGTGGCGCTCTGCAGCTGGACTTCGTCGACGCCGTCGATCAGGCGCAGGCGTTCGAGGGTGTGGGCGACCTCGGACTGGCTGGTCGCGCAACCGGTGAGCGAGAACGTCGGGATGCTGCCGGGCGGCGTGGCGGAGGCCACCGTCGAGCTGGCGCTCGCGCCCGATTTGGACGCCGTCGCGGAGCTCGAGCTGGAGCCCGATCCAGAGGTCGAGCCCGATTTGGAGGTCGAGCCCGACCCCGTGGTCGAGCCGACGGTGCCGTTGAGGGAGGCGATCGAAGCGTCGGCGGGGAGTACGCGGCCGAGTTCGTAGAAGGCGTTGGCCCAGTCGAAGCGGGAGTCCACCAGCTGGGTGACGTCCTGGACGCGCTGTTCGCGCAGCGCCACGAAGCTGGCGTATGGGGTCAGCTTGGCCGCGCGCGCCTGCGCCTGGGCGGTGCGGGCGTCGAGCGAGGCGATCTGCTCGCGGTTGCTCGAGATCTTGTGGTCGGCAAGCCCGTAGAGGAGCGCCATCAGGGCCAGCCCGGCGAGCACGCCCACCACCACGTAGGCGCCGCCGCCGGAGCGTCCGACGGGGACGCTCGCGTGACTGTGCTGGTCGGCGGGGATCAGGTTTACGGCCCTCATCGCGGCGCCTCCTCGACCGAGAGGCCGGCGGCGATCGCCAGGCGCTGGGGGGAGACGCTCGCGGTCCCCTCGGTGAAGCCGACGGTCTCGCGGGTGAGCGGCGTCCCGAGCTCGCGCTCGAGCGCGTCCGCGAAGCCGGGGACGTCGAGCGCGGCGCCGCTGAGCACGACGACGGACACCTCGCCTCCGTTCTCCTGAGAGCGATGGAAGTCGAGCGAGTTGCGGACCTCGCCGGCGATCTCGCGAATCCCGTTCTCGAGCACGATGCGCAGCCCCTCCTCGAGCGCCTCGGGCGAAGACAGGTCGGCGACGGCGATCAGCGCCCGGGCGTCGTCGACGGCGATGTTGTGTCGCTCGGCGAGCTCCACGGCCATCGCCTCGAGGCCTCCGCCGACGACGCGCGTGAAACGGCACACCGAGCCCTCGGCGATCGCCATGTTGGTGAGGCCGTCGACGTTCAGGTAGAGCACGCGAGCGTCGTGCTCGGGGTCGTGACGGTAGAGGGAGCGGATCAGCGCGAACGCCGACAGGTCGACGCCCTCCGCTCGCAGGCCGGCGTTGCGCACGGCGGCGAGCACGCGTTCGACCATGTCGCGCTGGGCGGCCACGAGCACGACCTGCTGGCGCGGGCCGGCGGGCGTGTCGAGGACCCCCAGCGAGTGGAAGTCGAGGACGGCGTTGTCGAGCGGCATCGGAACCTCGTCCTGGGCCTTGAAGCGGACGGCGGCGGCGAGCTCCTTGCGGTCGGTGACGGGGGGCAGCTCGAGCGTGCGCAGGACCGTTCGCTGGTTGGCGATGCCGACGCGCACGCGCCGTGACAGGCCGCTCGCGTCGAACAGCTCACGCAACGTCTCGCCGAGAACGCTCTCGTCGAGCACCTCGCCCTCGCGAACGATGTCGGCGGGCAGCGGCAGGGCGGCCGCGCGCTCGGCGACGATCGCGCCGTTGACGCGAGCCTGCACCGCGGCGACGTGACCGGGCTGGATGTCCAGGCCGGTCAAGCCGGCGCCGGAGTGGCGCCCGAAGCTCATGCCGAGCTTGGGCATCGCCAGGTGGGGGCGTGCGAGCTTGGGCTTCTTAGGCAGTGAGGGCATCGTGTGTAAAAAGACGGGCCGGATGAGGGAAAAAGACGGGCCGGATGAGGGAGAGAGCCGCCGGTAGGTGTCCTATCGGCGCGGGAGTGGACGCCCTTGAGCCCTGCTCGACAGTCCTCGGGCGATCGTACGAGCGCCGGTGGGTGAGGGGCGCGAGCGCCCGGTGGGCGAGGGGTGTCAGTGCAGGAAGTGGTTGGTGTAGAGGTCGATCAAAGGTTCCCCCGCGTACACGGCTACGATCGCGCCGAGCGCGAGGAACGGGCCGAACGGGACGGCGGTCTTGCGGGCGGCCTGAGCGCCGACGCGGGCGATGACCAGGCCGCCGTAGAGGACGCCCGCGAGCAGCGCGATCAGGATCGCCGGGGCGACGGAGCGGCCCAGGAACAGGCCCATCACGCCCGCGAGCTTGACGTCGCCCATGCCCATGCCGCCCGGATAGGCCAGGGCGGCGAGCAGCAGAAAGCCGCCTGCCGCCGCGCCCGCGATCAGGCGCTCCGGCTCGCCGGCGGGATCCAGGGCCGTCCCCAGGACGATCGCGACGATCGCGCCGAGCAGCGTCAGGCGGTTGGGGATGATGCGATGCTCGAGGTCGATCAGCGCGGCGGGGATCACGATCAGGATCAGCCCCAGGCCGAGCGCGATCCCGGCGGCCGTGTCGTCGACCACCACGACGCCGGCGCAGAGGACTGCGGTGAGGGCCTCGACGAGGGGGTAGCGCGGGGAGATCGGCTCGCCGCAGCTGCGGCAGCGCCCGCGCAGCAGAAGCCAGGAGAGGATCGGGATGTTGTCGTAGGGCTTGACCGGCGCCCCGCACCCGGGACAGTGCGATGGGGGCGCGATCAGCGACTCGTGTCGGGGCAGGCGGTAGGCGACGACGTTCAGGAACGAGCCGAAGACCGCGCCGAGGACTCCCGCGAATGTGACTGCCTCCATATGGGTCTGATCGGCGGTCGGCCGCCCGCCCTTGAGGGCCGGGCGCCGGCACGAGAGAGGGGGCGGCCCGCAGGCCGCCCCCTCTTGGAGCTTCGACTTGCTTAACCGCGGTCTGAAGCGTGAGGCCCCGGGCACACGACTACCAGGCTTGTTCGTTGGTGCCTGAACAGCCGTTTTTGGTCCGCTTTTGCAGTGCGCGTGATCGTCACTTCGCCGTTTGCTTTTTGCGATCGTGAATTCGTCGTCCGTGTTCTGAAAGCCTTTGTGGTTACCGTATAACCCTTACTTCTTCGGTTTCTTTCGCTCCCACTGAAGCACGCATTTTGCCCGCTTCGACCGCACTTGTCGGAGCCCTGTTTCGTAGGCGTGCATCAAGCTGGCCGTTGTAATTTCCGAGTAATGACCATTGTGATCGGTGGCATATCGTCTCGGCCGTGGTCTCGGCCGTACGAGCGAGCTCCTTGGCGGAGGCGTCATACGCCTTGCTCTTCTGGTTCAGGAACGACGGAATGGCGATCGCGGCGAGAATGCCGATGATCAGGATTACCACCAGAAGCTCGATAAGGGTGAAACCACCCTCACCACGCGAGCGCTGGCGCAGTCGATACAACATTGATCCTCCTAGGATCGGTTTTTGGGCGCCAGCCCTCGGTGATCGCCTCAAACGGCGATGCGGCCCCTTGCGGAGTCGCCGGCTTTGCCATCAACCCGCCCTCTCGGGCGCGTCTGCCATGACACCTCGGCACTGGCTGTGTCAGCGCGTGCATCGGACACCGCACAGGTGACCTTGAGGCCTGCAATGGAGCATGGACGGATGGTGATGACGCCCCAACGCGACGCCCTGGTGCGCGACCGGCCGGCGCCCTCCGCCGGGTCAGTCCAGGCTAAGCTGCGGCGTCCGGAGGATCGTCCTGAGCGGGAGCGGCCGGGGACTCCTGCTCGCGCCAGGACGCCTGCGCGTCGATCCCCGTCAAGCGCACGCCACCGCCCCGACACCACGGGCACTGCAGCGTGCTCTGGGTGCCTCCGAGGTTCGAGATGACGCGGCCGGTCCCCCGGCAGGGCATACACTCCCGCGGTCCATGAGCGCTCTCGGCTCGATCGTCGGCTTTTCCGTTCTCGCTCGCCATGAGGCGATGAGACTAGCGTCATTGAACGCATGCGCCCGCTGACACCGTGGCGGACGCTCGCCGTGGAGACTGCGCTGTGAGCCCGCGATGACAGCCGGCGGGCGCGCTGGAGCCCGCCGGCGCGGGCAATCCGGACCTGCAGGAGATCGCACGCGCGGCCGAGCGCAGCGGGCGGATCGCGCTGGACACCGAGTTCATGGGGGAGGGGCGCTACCGGACGCTCCTGTGCCTGATCCAGCTCGCGGTGCCCGACGGGCCCTCGAGCGAACGGATCGATCTCGTGGACCCCCTGCGGGAGGATCTCGACGGCGCGCCGCTGGCGCGGGTGCTCGCCGACCCGCACATCAGCGTCGTGGTGCACGCCGGTCGCCAGGACATCGCGCTGGTCAAGCGGCGCCTGGGGACCGAGGTGCGAGACGTGTTCGACACCCAGGTGGCGGCGGGATTCGCCGGCATGCCCGCCCAGGCCTCCTATGACTCGCTGCTGGCGCAGGTGCTCGGGGTGAGGGTCGCCAAGAGCGCGAGCTTCACGCGCTGGGACGCGCGGCCGCTGTCGGCCGAGCAGCTCGCGTATGCGCGCGAGGACGTCGTGCACCTGCTGGAGCTGGCCGGGGCGCTCGAACGCAAGCTGGCGGAGATCGGGCGGTTGCAGTGGGCGCGCGAAGAGTGCCTGGCGCTGCAGGACGCCGGCGACGAGCGGGATCTGGAGACGGTCCTCGCACGGCTCCCGCGGATACGGGGGCTGAGCGCCTCCTCGCAGACGATCGCCCGCGAGCTCGTGCGCTGGCGCGAGGAGCTGGCGGCCAGGCAGGACCGGCCGGTGCAGGGCGTGCTCTCCGACGCCGCCCTCGTGGAGGTCGCCAAGCGAAAGCCCACCTCGCCGGGCGGGTTGGAGCAGATCAGGGGCGTCAGCGCGAGCAGCCTGCGCGGGCGCGGACGGGACCTGCTGCAGGCGGTGGCGCGCGGAAGCGAACTGCCGGCGCAGGCGCTTGAAGACAACGTGCGCCCACCCGCACCCGAGCCCGACGACGCGCCGCTGATCGCGCTGGCGGAGGCGCTCGTGCGAGCGCGCGCGCGAGAGGCGCGGCTCGCGTACGAGCTGCTGGCCGCGCGGGCCGACCTGCAGGCGATCGTGGCCGCCAGGCGAGCGGGCGAGGAGGCGAAGGTGCGCACCCTGCGCGGCTGGCGGCGGGAGCTGGTCGGCAACGAGCTGCTCGAGCTGCTCGACGGCAAGGTGTCCTTGTCGGCGAGCGACGGCAGGCTGCGGGTGCTCTGAGGTTATTCGATGTGGTTGTAGACTTCGAACAGCGGCAGGTACATCGAGATCACGATGAAGCCCACCATCCCGCCGATCACGATGATCATGATCGGCTCCATGATCGAGGTGAGGGCCTTGACCGAGGCCTCGACCTGATCCTCGTAGAACTCGGCCACCTTGTCGAGCATCTGATCCAGAGCGCCGGTCTCCTCGCCGACGCCGACCATGTGGGTGACCATGCTCGGGAAGATCGGCGCCTGGGCGAGCGGAGCAGCGATCGTGCCGCCGCGCTTGACCGAGGCGATCACTCCCTCCATCGCCTCTTCCACCGCGACGTTCCCTCCCGTGCGCCCGGTGATCTCCAGAGCCTGCAGCAGCGGCACGCCGGCGCTGGTGAGCGAGGCCAGGGTGCGCGACCAGCGCGCGACGGCCACCTGCTGGACGATCGTGCCGATCTTCATCGGCAGGCGCAGGCGGAAGCGGTCCCACTGCGGGCGCCCCCACGAGGATTTCTTCCAGTTGAAAAACGTGACGAGCACCACGACGGTGACCGCTATCAGCAGCCACCAGTAGCCGGTGACGGCGTGGGACATCGCGACGGAGACCTGCGTGATCGCGGGCAGTTCGCCGCCGAATTCCTTGAAGACGTTTTCGAACACGGGGATCAGGAAGGCCACGAGGGCGAGCATCACCAGCACCGCGAACGTGATGACGAGCGTCGGATAGATCATCGCCGCGCGAATCTGGCGGCGCAGCGAAGCGTCCTTCTCGAGCTGGTCGGCGACGCGCATGAGCGAGCTCTCGAGCACCCCGCCCATCTCCCCCGCCTGGGTCATCGCGACGAACAGCGGGCTGAAGATCTTGGGGTGCTTGGCCATCGCGTCGCTCAGCGGCAGGCCCCCCTCGACGTCCTTGCG
Source organism: uncultured Solirubrobacterales bacterium (assembly GCA_963785785.1). Classification (GTDB taxonomy): domain Bacteria; phylum Actinomycetota; class Thermoleophilia; order Solirubrobacterales; family Solirubrobacteraceae; genus Palsa-744. Next base: position 413,715 of record CAWAWI010000001.1, read on the forward strand.
CACCTTGACGATCGTTTCCTTCAGGAACTTGTTCTCGGACTGCTCCTCGAGCACGTAGAGGGCGCGCAGGATGCTCAATCCCGAGGAGATCATCGTCGAGAGCTGGCGCGAGAAGACCGCCAGCTCCGACGCTTTGACGGTCTTCAGGAAGCCCAGCTCGATCTGGCGGGAGGCGTACTTGTCGCCGACATCGAGCACGATCAGCCCGCGCGCGCGCAGCTGCTCGGAGACGGCCTGCTTGGAGTCCGCCTCGATTTCACCGTTGGCCTTGACCCCGGCGAGGTCCATGGCCTTGAAGACGTAGGTGCTCATGGGCGCGTCCCTTACGCCGCCTGGCGGCCGGTCTGCGGCGCCCCGGCGCCGAACATCAGGCGCTTGAGCTCCTCCGGTGTGGAGGAGCGGGCTTCGGCAAGTTTCTGGGTGATCTTGTTTTCGCGCACGAGCGCCGCCAGCGAGGCGTCCATCGTCTGCATCCCCTGGGCGGACCCGGTCTGCAGGACCGAGTAGATCTGATGGGTCTTGGCCTCGCGGATCAGGTTGCGCACTGCGGGGTTGGGCACCAGCACCTCGGTGGCGACAACGCGCCCGGCGCCGTCGGCGGTGGGCAGCAGCTGCTGGGTCATGATGCCCTGGAGCGCGACCGAGAGCTGCACGCGGACCTGGCCCTGCTGGTGGGCGGGGAACACGTCGATCACGCGGTCGATCGTCTGTGAGGCGTCCTGGGTGTGCAGGGTCGCGAACACGAGGTGGCCGGTCTCGGCGGCGGTCAGGGCGGTGGAGATAGTCTCCAGGTCGCGCATCTCGCCGACGAGGATCACGTCGGGGTCCTCGCGCAGGGCCGCCTTCAGGGCGTCGGCGAAGCTGTGCGCGTCCGAGCCGAGCTCGCGCTGGTTGACCAGGCAGCGCTTGTGCCCGTGCAGGAACTCGATCGGGTCCTCGATCGTCATTATGTGCTCGTCGCGGGTCTCGTTGATCGCATCGATCATCGCCGCCAGCGAGGTGGACTTGCCCGAGCCGGTCGGGCCGGTGACGAGCACGAAGCCGCGGGGCTTGCGCGTGAACTCGTGCACCGCCGGAGGCAGGCCGAGCTCGTCGATCGAGCTCAGCGCGAACGGGATCAGGCGGAAGGCCGCCCCGATCGCGCCCCGCTGGTAGTAGGCGTTGACACGGAAGCGCGCGTGGCCGGGGATCGAGTAGGCGAAGTCCAGCTGCCAGTTCGTCTCCAGGCGTTGACGCTGGTCGCCGGTGAGGATCGAGTAGACGATCTCCCGGGTGTCGCTCGGCGAGAGCGACGGATAGTCCTCCAGCGGCGCGAGGCGCCCGCGCACGCGCACAGTCGGATGCGCGCCGGCACTGAGGTGCAGGTCCGAGGCACGCCGCGAGACGACCTCCATCAAGAGATCTGCGAAATCTATGTCCATGCCCCGCCCATCGACAGATCGGGGCCGAACCCTTAGCGCACGCGGTGGTTGCCCCGGCGACCGGACGAAGGTACGAGGCCGGGTCGATCCCAGCCGGGTCGACCGCGACGAGCCGGCCGCGAGGGCGCTCAGCTGCTGCCGATCACGCGAGCGATCTCGGTGATCGAGGTGCGGCCCTGGCGGACCTTCTCCAGGCCGTCGTCGCGCAGGCGGCGCATGCCCTGGCGCACGGCGAGGTCGCGGATCTCCTCGGCCGGGCGGCGTTCCAGGGCGAGCTTCTGGATCTCCGGAGAGAGGCTCATCACCTCATACATGCCGACGCGACCGCGATAGCCACTGCCGCCGCAGCGCCGGCAGCCCTTCGGCTCGTAGGCCTCGAGGTCGACGACCGCCTTGTAGCCGCTGTCACGCAGCAGCTGGGCGGGGATGATCGTGCGGCGCTTGCAGGAGGGACAGAGGGTGCGGGCCAGACGCTGTGCGACGACGCAGTCCAGCGCCGAGGCGACGAGGAACGGCTCGATGCCCATCTCGATCAGGCGAGTGATCGCCGAGGGCGCGTCGTTGGTGTGCAGGGTCGAGAGCACCATGTGCCCGGTGAGCGCCGACTCGACCGCGATCTGGGCCGTCTCGCGGTCACGGATCTCGCCGATCATGATGATGTCGGGGTCCGCACGGACCATCGAGCGCAGGCCCGCGGCGAACGTCAGGCCGACCTTGGGCGCGACCTGCAGCTGGGTGAGGCCGGCGATTTCATACTCCACCGGATCCTCGACCGTGATGATGTTCTTCTCGACAGTGTTCAGGCGCTGCAATGCGGCATAGAGGGTCGTGGACTTGCCCGAGCCGGTCGGGCCGGTGACCAGGACGGCGCCGTGGGTCTCGTTGAAGGCGCGTTCGAAGCGCTCGCGCTCGGGCTCGGCCATGCCGAGCTTGTCGAGCTCCACGACGACCGAGTCCTTGTCCAGGACGCGCAGCACGATCGCCTCTCCGTGAACGCTCGGCAGGGTCACGACGCGCAGGTCCACGTGGCGCCCGTCCACGGAGAGGCCGACACGCCCGTCCTGGGGTAGGCGGTGCTCGGCGATGTTCAGCTCGGCCATGATCTTCACGCGGGAGATCACCCCCCGAGCCATGCGGCGGGGGATCGTGGTCACCTCCTGCAGGACTCCGTCGACACGAAAGCGCACCCTCAGCTCGTGCCCATCGGGGGCGAGATGTACGTCGGAGGCGCCCCGCTCGACCGCTTGGGCGACGATCTGGTTGACGAGCTTGACGACCGGCGCGTCGTCGGCTGTCTCGTGCAGGTCGACGATCTCCGCGCCGGCGGCGTCGTCGATTTCCTGCAGCTGGCCGCTCGAGTCGGCGACCACCTCTTCGAAGCGGTCCAGGCGGGTGATCAGCGTGGCGATGTCATCGGGCGGAGCGACCGCCACCCGAACCTCGTAGCCGGTCATGATCGCGATGTCGTCGACCGCCAGCACATTCGAGGGGTCGGCCATCGCCACGAGCAGCGTGCGCTTGTCCGCGAACGCCACCGGCACCGATTGGTAGCGTCTGGCCGCCACCGTGGAGACGAGGTTGGCGGCGGACATGTCCACCGAGAACACACCGAGATCGAGATAGTCAAGGCCGTAGCGCTCGGCGAGGGCGCGCGCAAGGCCGTCGTGGGTAAGCACGCCCGAGTCGAGCAACACGCGCTCGGGGGTGGTGCCGACGTTGCGGGAGCTCTCTATCGCGTCGTCCACCTGCCCGCGCGAGACGAGGCCCATGTCGACGATCACGTCGGTTAGAAAGCGCGCCGAAGAGCCCCGGCGGCTGGGGCGGGTGATCCCCGTCCACTCGCCCGCGGGCGGATCGGGCGAGGGAGTCTCGGCCTGGAGCGCCACCTCCTCGGACTGGAGCGCCACCTCCTCGGCCTGGAGCGCCAGCCTCCTCGGCCTGGAGCGCCAGCTCCTCGGTGGGGGGCGCCACGTCCTCGCCGGAGACCCGTGGGCTCTCACTCTCGACGAGCGTGTCCTCGTCGGCGGGGTCGTGCCGCTCGACCTCGACGACGGGCTCATGCTCGACCACGGGGTCGCCCTCGCCGTCCGGGTCCATCCCGAAGATCGCGTGCAGGTCAGGTCCGGTCCGTCGAGGGGCGTCGCTCGTCACGAGCGCGCTCCGACGACGGACCCGGCTCCAGCACGGCGACGCGGGTCAGGGCACGTCGGCGCCGGCGCCGCGGAGCGCGCTTCGCATGACCTGCTGGGGCGGCGGGACGCCCGTCCAGAGCTCGAAGCTGAGGGCACCCTGGGCGAGCAGCACCTCCAGGCCGTCGACGGCGCGCGCGCCGTGGGCGCGGGCGGCTGAAAGCAGCGGGGTGGGTGTGGAGCTGTAGACGAGGTCGACGACATGGGTATAGCTACCGACTTGATCGAACGTAAGACCGAGGAGGTTGAGCGCCTCCGCCTCAGTGGCCGACAGTCGTAGCCCCTGGCCCGTAGCCCGCCCTCGCTCCCCGTCCGTAGCCCATGCTCGGTGCCCGTCCGTAGCCCGCCCCCGGCCCTCGTCCGTGGGCATCCCCACCGACGTGCAGTTGACGAGCAAGTCGGCCGGCAGCGGCCGTGAGGCGTGGCGTACGCCCAGGTCGCGGGCGAGTGTGGCGGCGCGCTCGGGGGTCCGGTTCCATACCGAGATCTCGCTCGCGCCGGCTTCGCGGAGCGCCCAGACGACCGCCCGGGCGGCCCCCCCGGCGCCGAGCACGAGCGCGCTGATGCCCCGCGGGGAGGTCTGCAGGGCGGAGAGGAAGCCAGGCGCGTCGGTGTTCTCGGCGACGATCGAGCCGTCGGCTTCGAAGGTCAGCGTGTTCGTCGCGCCGATCTCGCGTGCGGCCTCGCTTGCCCGGTCGGCCAGCTCGAGGGCCGCGTGCTTGTGGGGGATCGTGACATTCGCTCCGCGAAAGCCGGCCGGGCCGAGCGCGGTGACCGTCTCGGCGAGGAGCTCGGGGGGAACGGGCAGCAGCTGGTAGCGCCAGGCGTCCATGCCGAGGGCATTCAGGGCGGCGTTGTGCATCGCCGGCGAGCGACTGTGGGAGACGGGCCATCCGAGAACCCCCAGACGGGTCATCGCTTGCGTCCGGGGCATCGCGCGCGCCCCGCTCATCGCCTGTGCCTGCAGGTGGGAGGATGCCCGCCGTTGCGGCTCACCGCGGCCCGGTAGGCGGCCGAGTCGGCTTCGAACGTGGCGAGGGCGCTCGTGAACACGTGCTCGCCACAGCCGTCGGCGGCGAGGACGTAGTAGAGGTAGGGAACGTGTGCGGGGTGGGCGGCTGCTTGGATCGAGGCCACACCTGGATTCGAGATCGGCGTGGGCGGCAGGCCGGTGTGGATGCGGGTGTTGTAGGGGGAGTCGATGTGGAGGTCCGCTTCGGTGAGTTCCCCGGTGTATGTCCCAATGCCCTCGCGGAGCTCGAGCAAGTAGTAGATGGTCGCGTCGATCCCCAGGGGCATCCCCAGGCGCAGGCGGTTGTAGATGACGGCCGCGATCTTCGGGCGGTCTGCGGGCACCAGGGCCTCGCGCTCGACCATCGAGGCGACGATCAGCAGCTGATAGGGCGTTATATGGAGGGCCCTCGCGCGTGCGATCTCCGCCGGTCCGAAGTTTTCCCGGAAGGCCGTGAGCTGCTCGTCCGCGAGCCGGCTCGCCGACGAGCCTCGGTAGATTTCGTAGGTGGCGGGGAACAGGAACCCTTCGAGGTCGGGGGTGCCGTCGGGGGCGCCGTAGTGGGCGGGGTCGAGCAGCGGCGAGCGCTCGGACGCCTTCAGGTAGCTGCCCGTCAGCCCCGCCGCGCGGGCGCGTTCGGCGATCTGCCTGCGGTTCTCGCCCTCGGGGATGAGCACGCGCGCGACGACCGGCAAGGCGACCGTCTTGGCGGTGTGTCCCGAGGAGGTGAGCCGCCCGATACCGATCCACACCGCGACCGCGGCCAGCGCGAAGGCCACGACGGCGAGGACGCGCGCCGGCGAGATCCTCCTCCGGGCCGCACGGACCGGGGCCCGCCGGCGTTCGCGCTGGCCGCGGTCGCGCTCGCGATCCTCCTCGGTGCGTTGGATGCGTTGGGCCGAGCGGTCTGAGGCCACTTCGGATGCCTAACGGGACCTGGCCAGCAGCCAGCTCTCGAGCAGGTGGGCGGCGGCGCGGGAGTCCTCGCCGGCCCGGAACGTGCCCTGCTCCTGACGGGCGATGCGGGTGGTGAAGCGCTCGTCGTGGAGCTCCACGGGGATGTCCTCGCCCAGGCGCAGGGACAGGCGCTGCGCGAACAGGCGCGTCTCACGGGTCTGCTCGGAGTCGCCTCCGCCCAGCGAGACGGGCAGTCCGACGACGACCCGCTCGACCTCGCGAGCCTCGATCAGCTCCTCGATCTCGGCGAGCCCCCGGCGGGTGTTGGGGCGGCTGACCGCATCGATCGGGGTGACGATCGTGCCGGAAGGGTCGCTCAGCGCGCAGCCGCAGCGTGCGCTTCCGTAGTCGAGGGCGAGCACGCGCATCAGGATGCGAGCATCGCCTCGATCGCGTCGCGGGCGGCCGCGAGCGCCTGCTCCAGCTTGGCGGGCTCGCGCCCGCCGGCTTGGGCGAGGGTGTCGCGTCCCCCTCCCCCGCCCCCGACGACCGCCGCCGCTGTCTTGACGATCTCGCCGGCCCTGACGCCGCGCTTCACGAGCTCGGGGTCCGTGGCCGCGGCCAGGTGGACGCGACCGTCCACGGCTGTGCCGAGCACGATCGCGGCGCCGTCGAGGCGGCCCCGGAGGCGATCGAGCAGGTCCAGGAGCGCCTTCGCGTCCGCCACGGAGACCGCCTCGGTGAGCACCGGAGCTCCTCCGATCGTGGCGGCCTTGGCGGCGAGCGCCTCGACGTCGACCTCGCCCGCGTCGACCTCGCCCGAGCCGCGCCCGCCTGAGCCGCGCCCGCCCGAGCCGGCCTTGGCCTGCATCAATCCCTTCAGCACCGCCGGGACCCGCTCGGCGGGAGCCTTCGCGACCCGCTCGATGGTCCGCAGCTCGCGGTCACGGGAGCGAAGCAGCTCGGTGGCGGCCGCGCCGGTGAGGGCTTCGATGCGGCGGACGTTCGCAGCCGAGGAGGTCTCCTTGACGACCAGAAAGGGACCGATCTCGGCGGTGGTGCGCACGTGGGTGCCGCCGCAGAGCTCCCGCGAGTAGGAGCCGTCGCCGACCTGGACCATGCGGACCACCTCGCCGTACTTCTCCCCGAACAGGGCCATCGCGCCGAGGCGCTTGGCCTCATCGAGGGTCGTGGAGATGGCGCGCACGGGATCCCCGTCGGCGACCCGGGCGTTGACCGCGTCCTCGACGTCTTTGAGCTCCTCGGCGGTGAGGGCCCCCGCGTGGGTGAAGTCGAAGCGGAGCTTGTCCGGGCCTACGTAGGAGCCGGCCTGACGCACTTGGGCGCCGAGACGCTCGCGCAGGGCGGCGTGGAGGAGATGGGTGGCGGTGTGGTTGCGCTCGGTCGCCCGCCGGGCGGCCTGGTCGACGCGCGCGAGCACCGGCTCCTGGGGCCTGAGGGCGCCCCGCTCGAGCACCACCGCCAAGGCCTGGTCTTCGCCCACGCGAAACACGTCTGTCACCCGTGCCTCGCAGTCGCCGCCCGCGCATTCGATCGTGCCGGCGTCGGAGACCTGCCCGCCACCCGCCGGGTAGAACGGGGACTCCGCGAGCTTCACGAGGAGGGCGCCGTCGGACTCCACGACGGCCCCCACGGTCGTCGGCTGAAGCTCGGTCTCATAGCCGGTGAACCGCGTCTGAAAGCCCGCGGAGGCGGCGAGCTCGTCGGCGCGCCTGCGTGTGTCCGTAGCGCCGTTCTCGGCCGTGGCCCCCGCTGCCGCCGCACGGGCGCGGGCGCGTTGGGCGTCCATCAGGCGGTCGAACTCCGCGGGGTCCTCGACGCCGAGGTCCTGCTCGGCGAGCAGCTCGAGTGTGAGGTCGAACGGGAAGCCGAACGTGTCGTGCAGGCGAAAGGCATCGGCCGCATCGATCGCCTTCAGTCCGTCGGCGCGGGCGCGGGCGATCAGCTCCTCCAGCAGGCGGGTGCCCTGCTCCAGGGTCCGCCCGAAGCTGTCCTCCTCGGAGGCGAGCCACCCCTCGATCGCCTCCCGCTGGTCTGCCAACTCGGGATACGCCCCGGCCATCAGCTCTCGCACGAGGATCGCGTACCGCACCAGGAAGCCCGGCTCCATGTGCAGGCGCCTGGCCTGCAGGATCGCCCGGCGGGTGAGCCGGCGAAGCACGTAACCGCGATCCTCGTTGGAGGGGACCACCCCGTCGGCGATCAGAAACGACATGCCCCGGGAGTGGTCGGCGAGGATGCGAAGGGCCCGCTCGCCCACCGGACCCTCGTCCGCGCCACCACTGGACAGCTCCCTGCCCAGCTCGATCAGGGGCTGGAACTGGTCGGTGTCGAACACCGAGTCCTTGCCCTGGAGGATCGATGCGAGGCGGTTCAGGCCGAGGCCCGTGTCGATGTTCCGGGTGGGGAGCGGCTGCAGATGGTCGTGTGGATCCTGGTCGTACTGCATGAACACAAGGTTCCAGTACTCCAGGAAGCGCTCGTTCTCGCCCCCCGGGAGATCCTCGGGGGAGCCGAACGACAGGCCCCGGTCGAGGTAGAGCTCCGAGCAGGGGCCGCTGGGGCCGACGGGGCCGGCTTCCCAGAAGTTCTCAGAGCGCGGACACGGGACGATCCGTTCGCGGGGCACGCCCACGCCCTGCCACAGCTCGATCGCCTCCTCGTCGGGGCCGAGCCCGAGAGCCTCGTCGCCGGCGAAGACGGTGACCCAGATGTCGTGGGGGTCGAACGAGAAGACCTCCCGCGAGAGCTCCCACGCGAGCTCGATCGCCTCAGCCTTGAAGTAGGCGCCGATCGAGAAGTTGCCGAGCATCTCGAAGAAGGTCAGGTGACGGCTGGTGCGGCCGACCTTGTCGATGTCCGGGGTGCGAAAGCACTTCTGGCAGCTCGTCAGCTTCGGCGCGGGCGGGGACTCGCGGCCCAGGAAGTAGGGCTTCAGCGGCTGCATCCCTGCGGTCGTGAGCAGGACCGTCCGATCGCTCGGGGGCGGCACCAGGGACGCCGAGGAGATGCGCAGGTGCCCGCGCTCCTCAAAGAAGCTCAGATATCGCTCGCGGATCTCGTCGGAGTTCATCGACGAGTGATCTTAGGGCGCGGACCCGTGGGGCGAGCGTCGTCAGCCGATCGTGGCGTGCCCGACGATCAGCTCGCCCCGGTACAGGCACGCGATCTGACCCGGGGCGGTCCGCTCGGCCGGTGCGTGCAGCTCCACCGTCGCCGCGGGATGCTCGCCGGCGGCGAGATCGCCCGCCAGCCGGCACGCGAGCCGGCCGCCGCGATAGCGCAGCTTGACGGCGTCCACCCGACTGGAATCCCTGTGCAGGACGACGTCACGGATCGGCACGGCCTCGGTGAGCAGCTCCGAGCGGGGCCCGACCGTGACGGTGTTCGAGACGCGGTCGGTCCCCAGCACGTAGAGGGGCTCGCGCCCGCCGATGCCGAGACCGCGACGCTGACCGACGGTGACGGTCTGGATGCCTTCGTGGTCGCCCAGCCGGCTGCCGGCGACGTCCACGATCGGGCCGGGGCTCGGACGGTGGGATCCGTGGCGCGCGAGGAAGTCGACCTGGCGGGTGCCCGCGAGGAAGCAGAGGTCCTGCGAGTCCGCCCGGCCGGCAACCGGAAGGCCCGCATCGCGGGCCAGCTCCCGGACCTCGGGCTTGGTGAGGGCCCCGAGCGGGAAGCGCAACCGCCGCAGCGATTTCGGCGAGAGCCCCGCCAGCGCGTAGCTCTGGTCCTTGGCGGCGTCCACGGCGACCCTCAGCAGCGGCTCACGCGCGCGATCATCGCTCTGGTGATCGTTCGGGGCGCGATCGTCGGGTGCGTAATCGTCCTGGATGCGGGCGTAGTGGCCGGTGACGAGCGTTTGCGAGCCCAGGCGGGTGGCGAGGTCGAGCATCGCGTCCAGGCGCACCGACCCGTTGCAGCGTACACACGGATTCGGCGTGAGACCGGCCGCGTGAGCGGCGAGCCACGGATCCACGACGCCTTCCCGGAACTCCGCCCGGAGGTCGATCGAGAAGTGGGGAAGGCCGAGCTCGTGGGCAAGCGCGCGCGCCCCACGGACGGCCTGGGCCGAGCAGCAGCTCTGCTCGCCGTCGTTCTCGGGATCAGACCACAGCTCGAGCGTGACCGCGACGGCGTCCTCGCCGGCTCCCGACACGAGCAGGGCCGCGACAGCCGAGTCCACGCCCCCGCTCATCGCCACGAGCGTGCGCTCGGCGACGGGAGCGAGGCGGGCCTGGGCGCGCAGGGCGCCGCCGAGGGCGCGATGGAGCGCGTCGGCGGCCAGCTCGGCGGCATGGAGCTTGGGCGCGATCAGCCCGCCCAGCTCGCCGGCGATCTCCCCTGGGCCGACGCGGGCTGCTTGCAGCAGGGACGAGTCTCGGACCAGCGAGACGACCGCGCTGCCGGCGGCGACGGTCGCGCCGCAGCCGCTCGCGTCGAAGCCCGCGTCGATGATCCGCCCCAGCGGATCGCGGGGGTCGATGGAGATGGAGATCCTGATCAGGTCCCCGCACGCGGCACCCCCCGCGGCGCCCGTGTGGGCGTCGATCGGGGTGTGCCCCCGCGCGAGCGGTCGCTCGAGGTGCTCTACGAGACCAGTGGATGCTCCCACCGTTCGAGTGTAAGGGGCGACAGAGGGGCGACGGGGGCCGGCAGGGATGTCGGCCTTCAAACGGGCTGCCCGCGCGGGCGCGCGCGCGCCCGCGCGGGCCCTCTATTTTGGGAGCTCCCCACTCGGCCTATTTTGGGAGTTCCCCACTCGGGAGTTGTGCGACTCAGGACTTGCGGGCTTCGGCGACGGCCTGCTCGATCGAGAAGGCGTCCGTGAGTCCGGTGAGGGTGGTCGTCCGCCCGCGAGTGTTCACGATCAGGATCGTCGGGGTCTGGTTGACCTGGACGGTGTTCGTGATCCTGCCGTAGTCGGTCACTTCGTGGGGAAGGCTGTAGTGGATCGCGACGGTCCCCCCGAGCGCGTGGGCGACGACGGGAAGCTGCGTGCGCACCGCCACGTCTTCGGTTCCGCGGGGACTCCAGAAGAAGATCAGCACGGTCTTCTTCTGCTTGAGCTCACGTTCGACCACCAGCTGCATGGTCGGGACCGTCAGCCCGCCGGACTTCGCGGGGGAAGTCGCGCTCTTGGCCCGCCCATTCGCGGACTTCGAGCGGCTCGCGGCCTGGGGGTGGCTCGCGGCGGCCGCGGTCGCGGCCGCGGCTGCGCTCTTGGCGGACGGGGAGGCGCCGGTCGCGGTGGTTTGGGGGGACGTGCCGGACGGTTCGGCGTGTTCGAAGCGTTTGGCGTCGGTCTGGGACTGAGCCACGGCTCCGTGGGCTTTGTCGATCGCCCGCGACAAGCCCTGCAGGCCGGGCACAGGGCCGGTGTAGACGTGGGTGGGGGCCGCGGCCGACTTGCCCTGGGCGCCCGCCGAGGGAGTTGCGGTCGACTTGGGTGCGCTCGACCCGGAGGAGCGCGATTCAGAGCCGCCGGGGGCGCTCGAATTGTGTCCGCGCAAGGCCACGAACCACACGAGCACGAACAGCCCACACGTCACCAGGACGATCTGAAAGGGTCGGGACAGCTGGGTCATCTGTCCCTGTTTCGGCAGATCCGGGGCCGAAGTTGAACCTGACCTGCCCGGATGGACTCGCCCGAGGGCCCTCCCGATCATCGCGAAAGGGTCCTCAGACCCGTGCCCGCGGCTCCTCAGAGCGTGCCAAGGGCTCCTCAGCACGCGCCCCAAGGCTCCTCAGAGGGTGCGCAGGCCTCGCAGGACCGCGTGCACGACGGTGTCCACGGCGACCGTCTCCTGCTCACCGCCCGTCATGTCCTTGAGGGCCGCGCCGTCGGGGCCGAGGATCGCCACATAACGGGCGCCGAGGGCATTGGCATGGGAGAGCTGACCCTTCAATGAGCGTCCTCCGAGCTCCATCTGTGCGACCAGCCCGGCGGCGCGAGCCTCGGTCAGCAGGGCGAACGCATCGGGGGGCGCATACCGGCCGCCGACGCGCGCGCCCTCGGCCGTGCTGGCGGTCTCGCGGGCGGTCTTGCGGGCGGTCTCGTAGGCGACGAACAGGTCAAGCGCCGGGGGCGGGCCGCCGGCGGGGGAGCCCGCGAGCAGGATCCGCTCGATCCCGGCCGCCCATCCCATGCCCGGGGTCGCGGGGCCTCCGAGCTGCTCGACCAGCCCGTCGTAGCGTCCCCCGCCGCCCACGCCGCTCTGGGCGCCGAGCGCGTCGGAGGTGAACTCGAAGACGGTCCGCGTGTAGTAGTCGAGGCCCCGCACGAGCGTCGGGTCGATCTCGTATGAGACGCCGGCGCAATCCAGCAGCGTGCACACCTCCGCGAAGTGCTCGCTGTCTTCGGCATCGAGGAAGTCCCGCAGCAGGGGGGCGGTCGCCATCGCCTCGCGGGTGCCCGGATGGTCGGAGTCGAACGCTCGCAGGGGGTTGAGCTCGATACGCGCGCGCACGTCCTCGGAGAGGCGCTCTTCGTGGGTGCGCAGGTGACCCTTGAGCTGCTCCCGATACTCGGCCCGGGCGGTGGGGCTGCCGAGGCTCGAGATGCGCAGCCGCACCGGCGCGACCCCGAGCCCGTCCAGGAGCGCGGCGAGCAGGCCGATGGACTCTGCGTCCACGGCGGGGTCCTCGGAGCCCAACGCCTCGGCGCCGATCTGCCAGAACTGCCGGTAGCGCCCGGCCTGGGCGCGCTCGTGGCGGAAGAAGCTCGACAGATACCAGAGCTTCACGGGCTGACGGAGCTTGTGCATGCCGTGCTCGACGTAGGCGCGACACACCGGCGCGGTCCCCTCCGGGCGCAGCGTCAACGAGCGCCCGGAGGCGTCCTCGAACGTGTACATCTCCTTCTGGACGATGTCCGTCGAGGCGCCCACCCCCCGGGCGAACAGCTCCGTGGCCTCGAACGCGGGCGTCTCGATCCGCTCGTAGCCGGCTCCCTGCAGGATCGCCCTGGCCCTGGCCTCGATGCTCGCCCGCACGCTGGCGTCGGAGCCGAGCACGTCGAAGGTGCCCCGCGGGGCTTTGATCTTGGCGGCTCCCCTCAACTGCCGGCTTGGTGTCCGCTCCGGGTCCCCACCGCCTGCGCGTCCGCGGGTCGCCGGGCGGCGCGCACCTCCGCGAGGAACGGGTTCGTGTCGAGCTCCCGCCCAAGCGTCGTGACCCCCATGTGACCCGGATAGACGACCGTCTCGGGCGCGAACGTGTCCACCAGCATCCCGAGCGAGCGCTCGAGCGTGGGCCACTCGCCGCCGGGCAGATCCGTGCGCCCGACCGATCCCTGAAACAGCACGTCCCCGGAGAGCAGCGCCCGGGCGTCCTCCGCGCGTGCACCCCCGCCGTCCTCGGGGTCCGCACCGGCGGCTGGACCTTCGCCGGTCACCTCCGCGAACGGGCAGGTCGGGGCGATCGCGTAGGTGAGGTGGCCGGGGCTGTGGCCCGGGGTGAAGAGGACCTCGATGTCCAGTCCCGCGAGATCCAGGTGCTCGCCCCCGGCGAGGGTATGGTCGGCCTCGTAGCTTTCGTAGGGGCCGAAGCCCTCGTAGGGCACCCAGCGCATGATGTCCGCGAGCACCGGACGCTCGATCTCCGGACAGTAGACCGGCGCACCGGTGGCCCGCGCCAGGGGGGCGACAGCACCGATGTGGTCGAAGTGGCAGTGGGTGATCAGGATCGCGTCGATCTCGACGGAGAGATCCTCGATCGCGCGGGTCAGCCGGTCGGGCTCCTCGCCGGGATCGATGAGCACCCCGTGGGCGCCCCCGGAAGGACGGACGATGTAGGCGTTCTCCTGGACGGGACCGACGGTGAAGCTGCGCACATCGAGGTCCCCCGGGGTCATCTCAGGGGCGCCTTGCCACCGCCCTGCTTGGCTTTGTTGCGCATCCGCCGCCGGTAGAGCCACAGGTCGGTGTAGTAGCTGATGGGCACGTAGATGACCAGCACGATCGGGAACAGCGCGATCGCCTCGTTGGGCTTCTTGATCAGGAACAGGCTCACGAGGAGCATCAGCACGGCCGCCGCCATCGCCCGGTAGAAGGCCCCCAGCCAGGTCGGCGGGCGGTCCTGGCGGGGTATCCGCTTCTCGTTGGCCTTGCCGGTCTTCTCGGCGACGGTGGGCTTGCGGCCGGTCCGACCGCGGGACTCCACCACGCCGGCCGCGTTCCCGCGATGCTTGGTCTGGCGCTTGCGCTTGGTCTGTGCCATCCGCTCACAAGCCTACAGCGCCGCGTCCCCCCGGCGGCCCTAACGGCCCTGACGCCCCTGGCCGCCCCGCGCCCCCGGCGGCCCCGGCGGCCCCGGCGGCCCCGTCCGGGCGAGGGTCCGCTCCAGCAGCTGCCTCTCGGGATCGAAGCCCGGCAGGGGAACATCCTCGGGAAAGCCGGCCAGGGCCGCCTCGGGAGCGAGCCCCACGAGCTCCCCGGAGGCGATGTCCCCATGGCGACGAACCCGCTCGAGGACCATCGCCAGGGGGGTCTCGAAGGGACGCTCGACGTTCATCGAGACCTGCCCCACGGAGCCCCCGAGGGAGACCCCCATCGCACGCACCCCGGGAAGACCCTCGGGTCCACCCTCGCGGATCAGCGCCGCGATCCGGCGGGCGTCCGCGACGGTCGCCGGGGAGGCGAGCAGCAGGTTGAACGCCACCAGCGGCGGGCGGGCACCTACGAGGGTCGCCCCCGCGCTCGGGTGCAGGCGGGGCGGGCCGAAGTCCGGACGCACCTCCCCCGCGGCGATCCGTTGCCTGAGCCCCGCGATCCCTCCCCGTCTCAGCTCTGCCCGCGTGCGCATGGGGCGGGTGCGTTCGGGGCGCGTGCGCTCGGGGGGCGCGCCCTCGGGGCGGGTGCGCGCGGGGCGGCCTTTGGAGCCGACCGGCCCACCGCCGTCGAGCTCGCCCCCACCGCCCGTGAGCTCGCCGTAGAGGAACACGGGCACCGACAACTCGTAACCGATCCTGTCGGCGAGCACGAGCGCCTCCGCGCACGCGCCGCCCCGTGAGGACTCCTCCAAGTACACGATCGGCGCGACGTCGAGGGCTCCAACGTATGGATGCTCCCCGCGATGCTCCCGGCGGGACTCCTCGCCCGCCGTAGGCTCCCCGGCCGACGCCATCACGTCGATCCGCGAGATCGCCTCCGCGGCCCCTGCCAGGAGCGCGTGCGAGAGCGCCATGGGCGGTCCCGCGAGCGTGAAAACCGAGCGGTGATGATCGCCGTCGGAGTGAACGTCCAATAGGCGCACCCGCCCAGCGTCCGCCATCGCAATGTCCCCACCCGCCACGAATGCGTCGGCGATCGCGTCGATGACGCCCCGGTTGCGACCCTCCGAGACGTTGGCCACCGCCAGCAGGGTCGGCGCGTTCGCGAGAGTCGGCGCGGTCGCGCCGTCGCCGCTATCGCCCGTTGCGTTTGGCGGCATGACGCCGTGCGAGCAGCCACCCGACCGCGAATCCGATCAGGCCGCATACGGCGATCACGACGATCAGGGCCACGCTGGTGGTCCCGACGATCCAGTGGACGGTGACCGTCTGGCTGTTGAACACCGCGAACAGGGCGAGGAGCACGCCGAGGGCCGCAGCGATGATCGTCCGCGGTGACACGTTCCGTGTGCGGCCCCCGCCAGAGGGCTTCTCCGAGGACGACATCAGGAGCGCTCCCCGCGGTTTCGCCGGTAGAGAGCCGCCGCCCCGGCCGCCCCGAGCGCGGTTGCCCCCGCCAGCACAGTCGCGCCGAGGACGGCGTTTGAGAGCAGGCGACGCACCCGCCTGCGCACGTAGAGGAACCCGGCCCCCACCGATGTCGCCAGGAGCAGGTCGTCGATCTGGCGCTCGATCCGCTTCGAGCTCACGGCGGCGAGTCTACTCCTGACGGCCACCGTCGGCGCGGTCAGCGCGCCCGATCGCGCTGCTCGTAGAGGCTGTCCACGCGGGACATCCCCTTCGGTGGCAGCACCCCGCCGAGGATCCACAGAAGGGGGATGAAGAACCCGAGGACGAACAGGATCCAGCGACCGCTTTTGAACGTTTTGACGCCGAGAAAGACGAGCAGGAAGACGTAGATGATTCCGAGTGCGACGTATCCCAGCAAGAGGACTCCGATCGGTCGAGCTCACACCAGCTTAGGGCCCATCCGGAAGGGGCGCACGCCGTGGTGTGTCCTCGTCGAGGATGGAGGCTGTGGATTGCCCCTCACGCGGGGCTCTCCACAGCCTCCTGCTACGAATAGGCGTCTGCCGGTACTGGCGTCTGCCGGTACTCGACTGGCCTAGTAGTACGCCACGAGTTTGAAGCTCCTGTCTTTGGCGCTCACTACGTAATGAGCGCTGACCGCCGCCGCTGAATCGTAGTCGGAGTTCCAGCCGTTGGCACCGGGGAACCACTCGCCTTCTTCGCCGCCTGTCAGGGCGATGAGTTTGTGGTTGGCCTCAGTGCTCTTGCACTTCTCTACGTCCCGGGTTCCCGTCGCCCAGCCTTTGGTGGCGAAGTTTGCGTTTGTCTGACGCGTCCCTGTGCATTCGACGCTGCCGAAGCCGCCGCCCGTCAGTTCCGTGAACGTGTAGTTCGCTGTAAATGGCGTCTTTTCCGTCGTCTGCGCTTGCCGTCCCGGCCGCGACGGCCGCGAAGGCCGTTGACGCGAGCAGCGCCACAGCCAGCCTCACAGCTCTTGCAGGAATCCTTCCAGTCATTGCTGCCTCCGTTCTCCTCAGGTTGCCCCGGCCCCGGTTCACCGGACACTCTGGTGAACAAGCTGATCATGCCAGGAGTGCCTGACTGAGCAGGTGCTCGCGCGCTTCCAGGGGCGTGCGGTAGCTGTGGCGCTCCAGCAGCCACTCGTGGTTGTAGGTGACGGTGAACTCCCTGACGGCGACCCTGAGCTCCTCGAAGGTGTCAAAGCGCTCGATCCACAGCACCTGCTCCTTGAGCGTCTGGATGAACTTCTCCGCGCATCCGTTGGTCTCGGGCTCGTAGTGGTAGGCCGGCGAGCGGGCGATCCCGAGGTGGTCGATCTCGACCTGGTAGTGCTCGGAGCGGAAGCAGGACCCGCCGTCATAGCGCAGCGCCAGTCCCGAGGCGACGGCCTGCTCGACCGACCCGAAGCGCTCGGCGCACACCTCGCGCAGTAGGTCGGCGGCGGCGAAGCGATCCATCCGCAGCCCGGCGTCAGCCCACGCCTCACCGGAGGCGTGGTCGATCATCACGAACACCGCGCAGCGGCCCTCTTCGGTCCATCCCTCCGTCGCGTCGGTGGCCCATAGGGTGTCCGGGACGCTGACGGTAATCGTGCCCTCGTGCAACCGCTGAGCACGCTTGCGCACCCTTCCCGTGGGGGCGTGCAGCCCTGCGCCTCTGGTCAGACGCAGCACGCGCTTGCGGCTGGTGTGAACGCCGCGGCGGCGCAGGCGCGCCCATACCTTGCGATGGCCCTCGCCGACGAACGGGCTCGTGGCGAGCACGTCGCGGATCTCGGCGAGCAGCTCACGGTCACCCATCGCGCCGAGGGGTCCTGGACGCCGCCGAAGCGGCTCCGAGGCGCCCCGCCGCCGGCGTGCCTCACACGCCGCCGAACGGGACACGCCCGCCACCCTGCACACCACGGCCAGTGGTGCGGGCAGCTGCTCGCTCACGCTGAGCGCCTCGGCGACTGAGGGTGGCCCTGCTTCTCCAACAGCGCCTTCAGGATGTCGACCTCCATCGAGAGCTCGCCGACCTTGCGCTGCGCCTCACGCAACGAGACGTCCTCTACCGGCAGCGGACGGGCCTTCAGGCCCTCCCGGCCAGCCGCCAGGAACTCCTCGCGCCACGCGCTGATCCGCCCGGCCGGCTGACCCGCCTCGCGGGCCAGCAAATCCAGGGACTCGCCGCGCAACAAGCGCATCACGACCCCCTCCTTGCGCCGCGCGCTCCAGCGCGTTTCACGCTCGCCTACGGCTCGCTGCTCAACGCGCTGGACATCCTCCCGCGCTCCCTCGTCCATACCCGCCTCCGTGACTCTCGACATGCTGACCTCCTCGGTCTAATCGAGTGTCCGGTCAGAACCGGGCGCGGGGGAAGGTCCTGGACACAGCATCCGAGATGCCGACTCTCCGCCCAGGATTCGTTAGCGGCGGACCATACCATGTAGTGCATGGTGGGAACATTTCGGTTATTGGAGCTACGCACCAGCATTTAGCTCGAATCCGCTCTTTGCATCTGCGGCAAGCGAATGGCTCTGAACTTCTCGGGGCTTGTGTTTTGAGGGTATTCCTGCACAACCACTTCTAGGGCAGCAGAGTAGGAAGAGTTCCTAGTACGAGTGCTCGCGCCTCGGCGAACGGCGGCGCATCGGGGTCGAGTCCAAGGATCGTCAGTTCATAAACGTCGCGCATCGCGTCTACGTTCGCTTCGATCCGGTTCCGCCGGTCGCCCTGCTTGACCAGCGTGAACTTCTTGGCCGCAAGCTGGCTGACGTGATCGCGATCCAGTTGATCGGAGTGCTCGCGGAGGATCAGCGCGAGGTCTGAGAGATCCGTCGGGCGCTGTCGCTGAATCAATGTCCTCAGCTTCTCCGCGACTGTCTCCTCGAGCGTCAGAACGGGGGTCTGAAACATCGGCTCGTCGGTTGCCCGGTTTATCGCCTCGGCTATCTCGGAGGCCACGATCTTGTGCTTGGGAGGGGTTGGTGTGAGTCGCGTCGAGGTCCGCCGAGAAGCGGGTGTAGCCGCGGACGTGACGTAGTACGAAACCGCCCTTGAAGCAGAGCTGGCCGGGGAACTGGTCGACGAGATGTGCGGCGATGGTCACCAAGGCGAAGTCGCGCTCGATCAGCTCGATCGGCCGGCCCTGCAGTTCGGCGATCTCCTGAAGGTCGTACTCGTTGTGGACCAGCCGGCGAGGAAGGCTCATCCGACCAGCCTGTGCGCGACCAAGGCATCAGGATCGACGTTGACTCGCAAACCCCACCGGGGGCTGGTGCGTCCGAGCGCCGCTCGATCGACCGCCTCGGCGGTCTGTGGCAAGGTCACTCCCCAGCGTGGGTTCGCCAGACAGTCGAGGATCGCCCGCTCGGGTAGCGCGACCTGAGGGCCGCTCGTTGGGTTTTGACCCCATATCCGCTCCGGGGCGAGGAGGGCATAGCGGACTTCGTCGCCCTGCCAGCTCCAGTCGTTCAGTCGGTGGGAGGTTAGGACGATCACCCGAAAGAAGTGCTGGTCGCTGAGACCGAGCTCCGCCAGGGCTCGACCCGCGGTGATCAGGTAGGGCCTCGGAGTAACCGCGTCTATGAGTGGCAGAACACGAGCCGCGTCTATGAGTGGCAGAACACGAGCGTCGGCCGAGCCCGTCGGCGCAACCAGGAGATAGGCGCCCCGCCGCACCCATGAGACGCGCACGTTCAACAACTCCGCGGCGGCGTGACAGTCAAGCAGCGGCTCATCCAGCGCCCCTGACACGACGTTTGAGGTTGCGGCCGGGTGGCCTCCGCTACGTGCACCGGAGGCGTCGGGCTGCGCCCTCCTGCTCAACAGCCTCCCCCGCCGCTTCGGGCGTGCAGGCTGCCTATGCGGCTGGTCGCAGCGCTTGGGCTAGATCGTCAGGGCTGACGTGCCCGGCGGGAAGGGTGATGGTGATCTCCCCATCGCGGTCGAGCAGCATGGGACTTGCTACTCGATCAGATGGACCCGATAGCCGCGCGTGCTGGCGTTGCGGGCGAGCGGCCCGTCGAGTGTCCATAGCTCAGCGCCCAGCTCGTCGGCGAGGGCGAGATAGGCGGCATCGTAGGCAGAGCGCCGTTGAAGGACAAGCGTGGAACGCACGACGCCCGGACCGTCGCGCAGCGCGTGGTAAACGATCGGCAGCTCGTCGAGGACATCCCACGCCTCTCGCATCTCCTACACGCTGAGGCTTCCCGTCGCTGCCTTCTTGGCGAGCGCATTGGCGATCTCATAGCGTGCGAGCGCGGGCGCGTTCAGGGTCGTTCCCTCGAAGCCCCAGCCATGAAGAAGCTCCGTGACCTTCGGTGCGGCCGGCTCGTTGGTCACGAACGCGACAAGCGCGTTGGCGTCGATGACGACGCTCACCGGCGCTCTGCGCGCCGTTCAAGCTCGTCGCGACCCTGCGGTGGCCATAAGAACATTTTAGCTTGGGCGTCGGAGCCTGCGCTCAAAAGTTTCGGGACCATTCCGGGACCTCTTCCGGCTTTCGCGCTGACTGGAGGCAATGCGGCTTGGAGAGTAAACGGCTTTGCAAAGCCAAGAACAGCGATGCCGGAGGAGGGACTCGAACCCCCGACACGCGGATTATGATTCCGCTGCTCTAACCAGCTGAGCTACTCCGGCCGGGGTCGCGCAGTTTAGTTGCCCGCGCCACGGCCGCTGGGCTACTGGGCCCGCAGGTCCACGGGCCTGTACTCCCTCGTCGTCGGGTCCTGCTCGAGCAGGCCGATCGCCTTCAAGGTCCTGACGTACCGGTGGGTCGTCGAGGGCGACATGCCGAGCTCGCCCGCGAGCTCGATGATCGGTCGCCAGCGCCGGTCCGGCCCGTAGCACACGAGCACCGACAGACCTCGCAGCAGCGTATAACCGAGCTTTATTGGAATAGGCGGTCGCCTTTGTTCGTGCGCCATGTCGCCGGCGGGCTCTGATAGACCCCGCCAAGATGGACGACCCCGAGCCCCCTCCGGACGCGCCCGCCCGCAGGCGCGCAGCCGACCTCGCACGACGCCTTCACTCCTTCGCTGGGACCCTCTCCCGGCACGCGCCCCACCTGGTCAGGATCGTCCTGTTGCGCCGCCTACTCTCCCCCACCCGAATCGCCGCGCGCGTGGGCGTGTTTCTGGCCGCTCTGGCGCTCGCCGGGCTGGTCGTATACGCGCTCACCCGCCTCGACCTCGGCCATGTCGGGCACGCCCTCCTGCACGCGAGCCCCGAATGGATCGTGCTCGCGCTGGCGCTGATGGCGCTCTCGCTGGTGTTCCGCTCGATCTCCTGGCACGAGACCCTGCGTGCCGCCCTGCCCGACACGCCCACAGGCTGGCTCGCGGTCGCCCGGGCGACGATGATCGGCGTGATGGCCTCGGCGGTGTTCCCGGGACGCATCGGCGAGCCCACCCGCATCCTGGTGCTCACACGCCGCCTGAGCGGACCCACACGACGGCTGCTTCCGATCGTGGCGGGCACGGTCTTCTCGCAGACGCTGATCAACCTCTTCGCCCTCGCCTGCCTGGCGTCGGTCACGTTCACCAGCGTCCCCGTCCTGCATGGCCATCTCTCCGGCGCGCTCGCGGTGCTCGCCGTGCCCCTGGCCCTGTGCGTGCTCGTGCTGTTCGGCCCGTGGCTGCTGCGCCTGGGCGAGCGCTCGCGCTTGCGAAGAGCCCGCCGCGCCAGCGCCGGTGTCGCCCGGCTGCTCGCGCTCGCCCGGCGCGGCCTGGTGGTGTTCGTCAGCCCCCGCCACGGATTCGCCGCGGTCGCCGCCCAGCTGTTCGCCTGGACCCTTCAGTGGCTCGCCTGTTACGTGCTCATGCTCGCCCTCGCCCTCCCCGTCCACCCTCCCCTGGCAGCCGCCGCCGCGGTGTTGCTCGCGGTCAACGTCAGCGCCGTCCTCCCCGCCACACCCTCCAACGTGGGCGTCTTCCAGGCGGCCTGCCTGGTCGTCCTCGCCGCCTACGGCGTCGGCGCCGGCCCCGCGATCGCCTACGGGATCCTCCTGCAGGCGATCGAGGTGATCACCGCGCTGGGCCTCGGCATCCCGGCCCTGCTCGGCGAGGGCCTCACCTGGCGCGACATCCGTCCCGGTCGCAGCGAGAACATCGACGGGCGCGACGACGAGAGCATCGACGGGCGCGACGAGAACATTCACGGGCGCGACGACGAGAGCGCCGAGGGGCAGGAGCGGCTAGCCGACGAGCGCCCGTAGGGACTGCTTGAGCGACTTCGCGGTCTGCAACACCGCGGTCGGCTCGTATCCGCAGTGGGCCATGCAGTTCTCGCACCGGGGGTCCCGCCCGCGTCCATAGGCGCTCCAGTCGGTGCTCTGAAGGAGCTCCTCGTATGTCTCCGCGTATCCGTCGGACATCAGGTAGCAGGGACGCTGCCAACCGAACAGGGAGTAGCTCGGGATCCCCCAGGCGGTGCAGTCGAATTCGGCTTTCCCCTCCAGGAAGTCCAGGAACAGCGGGCTGTGGTTCAGCCGCCAGCGCTTGCGCCGGCCGTCCGCGAACGCCTCACTGAAGAGCCTACGCGTCTGGGCGACCCCCAGGAAGTGCTCCTGGTCGGGCGCTTTCTGATACGCATATGCCGGCGAGATCATCATCTCGTCAACTTCCAACTCGTCGTTGAGGAAGTCGAGTACCTCCCGCACCGTCTTGGGAGAGTCGTGCGTGAAAAAGGTCGTGTTGGTCGTGACCCTGAACCCACGCCTCTTCGCCGCTTCGATCGCCGCCACCGCCTTGTCGAACGTGCCCTCCCGCTCGACCGACGCGTCGTGGCGCTCTTGCAGCCCGTCGATGTGAATCGCCCACGCGAAGTACGGGCTCGGCTTGAATTTGTCGAGCTTTCGCTCCAGCAGCAGCGCGTTCGTGCACAGGTACACGAACCGCTTGCGCCTCACGAGCTCGCCGGCGATCAGGTGCACCTCCGGATGGATCAGCGGCTCTCCGCCGGCGATCGAGACCATCGGCGCGCCACATTCCTCGATCGCCCCCACCGCCTGCTCGACCGACATCCGCCGGCGCAGCACGTGATCGGGGTGCTGGATCTTGCCGCACCCCGAGCATGCCAGGTTGCATTGGAAGAGCGGCTCCAGCTCGACGATCAGCGGGAACTTCTCGCGTTTGGCCAGCCGCTGGCGAAACAGATACCAGCCCACCCGGGTGCTCTGCCTGATCGCGACCGCCATCGCCGCCTACCTTAGCCCCATCTCCGGAGCCTTGCCCAGCCCCATCCCCATCCCCATCCCCGCGCCATCACTCACGCCCCATCCCGTCAGCGTCGCCGCCACCCGGCGAAGAGTTCGCGCGGCACGCACCGATCCCGCCGCCGCCCGCGGGTGCAGCAGCTCGTGACTGGGACTGTCGAGGACCACCCGCACGACCGCGAACGGCCTTCCCACGGCGCCTGCCGCGAGCCACACCGACTCCATGTCCACCGCCAGCGCCCCACCGGCCAGCAGCTCCGCGCGACGTGGGCCGAGCGCGAGCTTGGACACGCACACGATCTCACCGCTTCGCACCGTCAACCCCCGTCCTTTGAGCGCCGCACGCATGCCGGCGGCGTCGGCGCACGGGACCCGCTCGGGGGCATGCCCTTCGTCGGCCGCCGTGCTCACGTGCTCGGCCACGATCACTTCCCCGGGCACCGACTCCTCGTCCAGGCCCCCGCAGAAGCCCAGCACGAGCAGGGCGCTCGCGGGCGTCTTCGCCAGTCTCGCCGCCGCCTGCTTGGCGCGCTTCGGGCCCATCCCGGTCTTGTGCACCGTCGCAGAGCGAGCCGTGGACCCAACGAGGGCGGCCTCCACACCCAGAGGAGCAGCTATCAACAGACCGCTCACAACGCCCCCAACGCCCCCAACGCCGCACTCGCCGCGGCCTGCCCGCTCAACACCGCGCCCTCAAGCGTCGCCGGCCAGCCCGTGTCCGTCCAGGCCCCGGCGAGCACGAGGCCCGGCACCGCCGTCCCCGGGCCGGGGCGCAGCCTGGCAACGCCCGGCGCGGCTCGGAACGTGGCTGCGTGCTCTCTGGTCACGAAGAATCGCTCCACCTCAGCGTCCCCGGCGCGCGGCAGCAGCGCCGACAGGGCGGGCAGGTAGAGCTCGCGCAGCTCCTCGGGACTCATCCGCATCTCGCGCTCTGCGCCTGACAGGGACACAGCCAGATATTGACATCCCCGCGGGACCCCTCCCGCCGTGGTCCGATCGAACAGGTACTGCACCGGCGTGCCCACCCCGGCGGCGAACCTCCACTCGCACACCGGCCGGTCATAGACCACGTGCACGTTGACAATCGGCGCGCTTCCGATCCGCCTGAGCCCGTCCGCGGTGTCTGGGAGCAGCGACTCCACGAGGCCCGCCGCGCGCGCGTGGGGCACCGCCACGACCACCACCTCCCCGCCCACTCCATCCCCGCGCGGCCCCTCCCCCCGCCCGCCGCCGTGCACCTCGAAGCCCGTGCCCGTCCGCTCGATCCGCTCCGCCCGCCATCCGAGCCTCGTCTGCACCCCCGCCCGCGCGAGCGCCTTCCGCGCGGGCCCGTCGATCGTCTCGCTCAAGGGCCGCTCGTGAAAGCCTATGTCTCCCGCATCGGCCCGCCCGAGCAGGCCGGTCTTGAACACGAACGTCCCCAGTCCCGCCGACGCCTGCGCCGCCTTCAGGTTCAGGCTCGGCAGCGCCACCAGGTCCCACAGCGCCGCCACCGCCCGCTCGTCCTGCCCGTGTGCTCCGAGCCACTCGCCGAAGCTGACCTGATCGAGCGCCTCCTCCCCTGGGTCCAACCGCCCGAGCGCGATCGCCGCCCGCGCCGCCCGCAGGCGCTCGGAGACCGTCAGGTGGGGATAGCGCGCGAGAGCGCCCGCCAGGTGAAGCGGCGCCGGCCACGGACCCCTCTCCAGGAGCGCCGGCTCGCGCCCGGGGCTCAGCACCGGGATCCGAAGCCTTCGCTGCACGCTCACCGACGCCGTGCTCCCGAGACGCTCCAGCAGAGCCCGGTAGGCAGCACAGCAACGCAGAAACACGTGCTGGCCGTTGTCGACGCTCATGCCGTCCCGCTCAAACGAGTACGCCGCTCCTCCGAGCCTGCGCCTGACCTCCACGAGCGTCACCTCCGCCCCCGTACCCGCGCAATCGAGCGCGCACGCGATCCCCGCCAGCCCGCCCCCGACGACGATTACCCGCCCGCTCATCCGCGCCCGCCGGCGAAGCCCACGAACAGGCTCCTCGCCGCCACCCAAGCCTTCTCGTGCGCCCCCAGCGCGATCCGCTCGCCCAACGCCCGCCGTGGATCGTCCTCGATCCTCGTGAGCAGGATCCCGTAGATGCTCGCCATCGCCAGAACGCAAGCCGCGCTGCGCCGGTCGAGCAGCTCAGTCAGCCCGATCCCCCGATCGAACCAGCCACGCGCACGATCGGCCTCGAAGCGCATCAGCGCGCACAGCCGATCGAGATCCTCCTCGCCGTGCCCTCTCCCCGCGGCCTCACGGGCCCCCGCGCCGTCCGCGCCGTCCGAGCCGTCCGCTGCGCCCGCCGCGCCAGCCACGCTCGCGAGGGCCGCGATCCGGGCGGGCGCGTCGCGCTCCTCGCCGGGCGCCACCAAGCCGAAGCGCCGCAGATCGTGGGCCGGCAGATATACGCGCCCGTTCTCGGCGTCCTCACGCAGGTCCCGCAGGATGTTCGTCAGCTGCAACGCCACCCCGAGGTCGTCCGCGAGCCCGGCGGCATGCTCGCGGGTCCCCTGGTCGGCCTCGCCCAACCCGAAGATCGCCAGGCACGCCCGCCCGATCGCCCCCGCCACCCTGCGGCAGTAGAGCACCAGGTCGTCGAACCCCTCGTATGCCACGCCCTCCACGTCCATTCGCACCCCCTCGATCAGCGCCTGCAGCGCGTCGGGCGGTACCCGAAAGCGCTCGTACGCGTCCCCCAGCGCGACCATCACCGGGTCGCCGTCACTCCCCCGCGGCGTACCTGCCGGAGCGTCCCCGGGCGCGGTCGCGCGAGCGCCGTCATCCCGCGCCAGCCAGCCGAGCGCCTGCGCCTGGGCGTCGAGGCCTCGCAGCTTCTCCTCAGGCGCGAGGGTCCCGTCGCCGATGTCGTCCACCCGCCGGGCGAACGCGTATACGGCGCACATCCCCCTCCGTCGCGCCGTGGGCAGCAGGCGGATGCCGTAATAGAAGTTCCCGGCCGTTCTCCGCGTGATCTCCTCGCAGCGGCGGTACGCCTCGTCCGCGCTCACCTACGGCGCTCCAGCAGCGTCCCGCCCAGCGCGAGCAGCCGCCATCCGTTTCCCGCGCGCGGCGGCCCCGGGAGCACGTCGAAGCCGGCTCGCTCGATCGCGTCGAGCGCCGCCCGTCCACCCGCCACGAACGCGGCGACCGCGAGCCGCTTCCGCACGCCGGGCAGCTCGTCGATCAGCGGCGCTCCCTCGGCGAGCAGCCCTCGCGCGCGGACGACCTCGAACCCGAGGACCGCCCGCAGCGACGCCCCGGCATGCTCCTCGGAGAGCTCGGCCACCGTGCATCCGAAGCGCTCCAGGTCCTCCGCCGGCAGGTAGACACGGCCAAGTTCCCGATCCTCGGCCACGTCCTGGCAGTGCTCGGCCAGCTGCAAGGCCGTGCAGATCTTGTCCGAGCGCTCCACCCTCGCGGGCGTGGCCGCTCCGAACACCCCCAGCACCAGCTCCCCGACGGGGTTCGCCGAGAGCTCGCAATAGCCCCGCAGCTGCTCCCACGTCTCATAGCCCGCCATCCGCTGATCCATCCGGTTGGCCTCGATCAACCGCACGAACGGCCCCCGCGGCAGCTCACACTCGCGCAACGTCGGCTCAAGGCGCCTCAACAGCGGATGCTCGGCCCGGCCCTCGAACGCCCGGTCGAGATCCCGTTCGAGCTCGTCCAACGCCTCCAGCCGCTCGTGGGCCATGGCGAGGCGCTCCTCTGGCAGGAGGCCCTTCCATGTGGGGGGTTGCTCCTTTTTTGGGGTGCCCGCGCGCGCGCGCCCCCGCGCGCGCGGGGCGTCCATCGAGGAGTCCTCCACCACCGCCACCACCGAGCCACCAGGGGAGTCGGTAGGCCGCTCGCCGGGGAGGCCGGCGGGCGAGTCGCCGATCTCGTCCACGAGCCGGGCGAACCCGTAGAGGGCCAGCAGGTGGGTGCGCAACCGCCGCGGCAGCACGCGACTGGCGACCGGGAAGTTCTCCCCGGAGGCCCGCCCCATCACGGCTGCGGCCTGCATCACTCCAGGCTTGCCGACCGATCGGGGAGCCCATCTGGATCCTCGATCGGTCGACCGGGGAGCGCATGTCGATCCCCGACCGCTCGCAGAGCGGACGCCCTCCGCTCGGCGCCCACGCACCGTCCCAGCGCCATGATCGGGAAGGTGAGCCGGTACAGGTGATAGTTGATGTAGTAGTCCGACGGGAACCCGGTGCCGGTGTATTGGGGCTCGTCCCACGTCCCGTCCTCGCGCTGACTCGCCACCAGCCAGCGCACCCCCTGCCCGAGGGCCGGCGAGCGCAGCTCACCGGCCGCGTGCAGCGCCAGCAGCGCCCAGGCCGTCTGCGAGGCGGTGCTCGGACCGCGGCCCACCCATGCGGGATCGTCGTAGGAGCGGGGGTCCTCCCCCCAGCCGCCGTCCTCGTTCTGATGGGCCACAAGCCAGGCGACCGCCCGCCTGATGCACTCGTCCGCGGGCGAGACCCCCGCGGCGATCAGGGCCGGCACCGCAGCGCCGGTGCCGTAGAGATGGTTCACCCCCCAGCGCCCGAACCACGACCCGCCCGGCTCCTGGGCGGCGATCAGCCAGCGCACGCCCCTGCGGGCCGCAGGCGTGTCGAGCAGCTCCAGCGCCGCGAGCATCTCCACGGCGTGGGCCGTGACGTCGGCGCTCGGCTCGTCGATCACCTCCCCGAAGTCCAGGAACGGCAGCTCCCGCACGAGCGACCGGGTGTTGTCCACGTCGAACGCCCCCCACCCGCCGTCGGAGCTCTGCATACCCTGCACCCACCTCGCCGCCCGCCCGAGCGCCCCGTCGATCCCGGCGGCGACCCGACGCAGCGCGAGCACCACCTCGGCCGTGTCGTCCACGTCGGGGTAGTTGACGTTCGCGAACTCGAACGCCCAGCCCCCGGGCGGCAGACTCCGGCGGCTCACCGCCCAATCTCCGGTCGCGGTCACCTCCTCGCCGAGCAGCCAATCGCGAGCGCGAGCCATCGCCGGGTCCTCCGCCGCCACGCCCGCGTCGGCGAGCGCGAGCATCGCCAGCGCCGTGTCCCACACCGGCGACTGGCAGGCTTCCAGACGGCGGCTCGCTCCGGCGGGGGCGCCCACGCGGCGGGAGTCGTCCTCGTCCTCGACCATGAACCGCTCCAAACCTTCGAGGCCACGCCTCATCACCGGATGCTCGAGCTGGTAGCCGCCGAGATGGAGGGCCATCAGCGAATACACCCAGGGCGGTTGGATCCCACCCCAAGAGCCGTCGGCCTCCTGGCGGCGCACGATCCAGCGCTCGGCCCGGCCGAGCGCCAAGCGGCGTAGCGGACCGATCGGCCGGTGCTCATATGCACGCAACACACGGTCCAGGCCGCTGAGCAGCCGCCCATGCCAGGAGACCGGCCGGTGCGCCGGCGGGGACTCCCCGCAGCGGAGCTCGTCCAGGCCGAACCGCAGCCCACGCACCGGCCGGTGGGCTTTGACGAGCGACAGGGCCACGATCGTCTGGCGAGCCCAGCAGGCGAAGTCGTACACGTTCAGCGGCACCCACGCGGGGAGCAGCACGATCTCCGGCGGCAGTGCGGGCACCTCCTCCCAGGACCACAAGCCGAACAGGGCCAGCCACACGTGGGTGAACACCCGGGCGCCCTCGATGCCCCCGTGCGCCCGCACGAACGCCGCGGCCGTGCGCATGTGCTCCTCCTCGGGACGGTCCCCCGCGAGGCGCAGCCCCCAGTAGGCCTCGATCGTGGTCGACAGCTCGCCGGGACCCCCGTGGAAGTTCGCCCACGTCCCGTCCTCGCGCTGCTGCGAGCGGATCCACGCGGCTGAGCGCTCGGTCTCCTCGGGCCGGCGAATGCCCAGGAACTCCCGCAGGAGCATGTCCTCGGCGTCCATCGTCACGTTCGTCTGCAGCTCCCCCTGCCACCAGCCGGCGCCGTCCTGGAGCAAGAGCAGATGCTCGCACGCCCGATCCAATGCCACCTGGACGTCGCTGGGAGCCTCGACGGTCAAACTCGACATGCGGGAAAACTAGATCTTTTTCACGTCCGGGGACACTTGGACGCACATTTTGCACGCACCTTCGGCGCATAACCCCGCCCCCGGGCCCCGGGGGGGGCGAGCCCAGGGCCCAGGGCTTCGGGCCCCGAGCCCCGAGCGCCGAGCGCCGAGCGCCGAGCGGGTACGGAGATCACGGGCTCGCGACGGGAATCGATCGCAGGCCGCCCGAGACAAGCACCTCCGGGTGCGCGAGGGTGATCGCGTGGCGGCGCAGCCCGGCCTCGGTGACGGTCCTCGGGACGGGCGAGACGAACCGGTAGACGACCAACCCGTCGACGCTCCGCCGTTCGAGCAGCCGAAAGCCCGGCGCCGGCGGCTCGCCCGCGGAGGGCTGCAGGGGCGCGTAGCCGGTCTCGTCGATCTCACCGACCGTCACCGCCCGGCCAGGCGTGAGGTTGTGCAGCGGCGCCAGGTAGTACTCGAGCGGCGCCGACCCCAGCTCGACCGTCGTGATCGCCCGCGCCGGATTCCCGGCCCCCGCCGAGGAGGCCCCGCCGAGCTCGGGGCTCCCGCCGAGCTCGGGGCCCGCGCCGAGCTCGAGGGGAGGGCCGACGGCCCAGAGAGCACCCGTGCGACTCCCCGCCAGTCCCCCCGCTGCAGGCGAGGGCTCAGATCGACGTCGATCGTGATCGCCAGGAACGCGAGGGAGATCGTCCACGCGAGCGCGATCCCCACCCGTCCCGCTCGCCTGCAGACGACCACCACCGCGATCAGGGCGCTCACCGGGATCATCGCCCCGACGAGGTTTCGCGGCGCCAGGTAGTCGGCTCCGAACGCGACCAGCAGGATCGGCAGCAGGATCCCTCCGGCGGTCACCGCCAGGGCGATCAGGGCGCCCCGCTCCTCGGGAGGCTCGAGCACCCGCCACAGGCCATAGCCGAGCCCCGCGATGATCGGCAGCGCGACGAGCAGCTCCACGCCGTGCCCGAGCGGAGCCCCGGAGTAGCCGGTCAGGTAGTACTGGGGGATCGCCTGCAGGCGGCTCGCCAGAGCCCACTGGCCGATCCATTGCGTGCCGTGGCCGCCCTGCTCGGAGATCAGCGGCAGCAGCGCGATCCCGATCAGGGCGAGCGCTCCGATCGCTGGCAGCGCCCCGCGCCGGCGCGAGCGATCCCACATGAGCCACAGGACCATCGGGATCAGCAGGAACACCGCGAAGTAGTGGCTCAACAGCGCCAGCGAGCCGGTGAGCGCGAACGCCGCCATCCGCCTCGGCGTCGGGGCGTCGAGGGCGCGCAGGAAGCACAGCATCGCGAGGGCCGCCATGAGCACGAACAGCCCGTACGCGCGGGCCTCCTGGGAGTACCACACGAGCAGCGGGTTGACCGCCACCAGCGCCCCTGTCGCGATCGCCGTGACGCGCCGGCCGGTGAGCTCGCGCCCGATCGCCCAGGCGACGGGCACCGTCGCGAGGCCCGCGAGCGCCGAGGGCCAGCGCAACGCGATCTCGCCCGTCCCGAACAGACGCGAGTCCGCCCACGCGATCACATACCAGAGCGGAGGCGTGTTCTCGGTGTGGAGGATCGACCGGAGGGTCGCGAACAGGCTCGGATGGAGCACGTGCACCGGCGTGAACGCCTCGTCGTACCAGAAGCTCTGCAGGTCCAGGGTCCCGAACCGCAGCCCGGCCGCGAGGATCGTGAGCGCCACCAGCGGCCACCACGCGGGCAGCCGCCCCTGCGAAGCCCCGGGTCGGCCCACGCCCACCGCCCGAGCCGACTCCGGCTGTGCGCGGGCGCTCACCGCGGACACATGCCTTCCGAAGCTCCTCCGAAGCAGCCGTACCGGGCCTTGCGAACGTCATCTTCGACTTTCGCCGGCAGGTACCAGCCACCGTGGACTGGGCGCTTGCCCTTCACGACCGCACCCCAGATCGCCAGGCAGAGCTGGACACGCGCATGCGGGGCTCCGGGAGCCGTGTTCCCGCACACGACCTCCCGCTCGGTCCCTTCGCCGAGCAGCATCTGGTCGATCGATAGGTTGTGGTAGTCGTGGCCGGTGTACCCCCGCCAGGTGCGCTCATCGGCGATCAGCCGCTGGTTTATGTGAACTTGCCGGTGCAGGTCGTTGAGGGTCGCCGCCGCCAGCAAAAGCCCCGCGAGGACCAGGACGGTCGTCTCGATCAACCGGACCCGGCTCATCGCGCACCCGTTGGCCGGCTCATTGGACCGGGGAACTCCTCGGACCCGGGGCTCATTGGACCGGAGCTCATTGGACCGGGGCGAGCAGCGGGGATGTCTGGTGCACTACGAACAGCCCCTGCACGAACAGCGTCGCCGCCAGCAGCCGCCGGTCGCGGGTGACCGCGGCCAGGGGGAGCGGCCACAGGATGTACCAGGCCAGCAGCCAGGTGCTCGTGACCGTGATCGCCAGCAGCGCCCAACCAGACGCGGCCACCCAGTCATAGCCCTTCCAGGTGCGCCACAACAGGTGTATGACGATCAGCCCGAGTGCGAGCTTCAGGAGGTCGTGGTCGACGGGAAACACCCCCGGCTTGCCGACGAGGTGGGCGAGCTCGTTGGGGAAGCTGTCGGTCGAGACGAACGCCGAGTCCCGGTTGAGCGCCGAGACGATGTCGATGCCGTGGATTCCGAACGCGAGGTAGCCGGCGAGCGCGCCGAGCGCGAGCGCGATGAGCGCCCCCAGGATCGGGGTCAGGGTGCGCCGGCCGAGGACCATGAAGGGCAGCAGGACCCCGACGGTCGCCTTCACGAGCGCCCCCCCGAGGACCGCCGCCCCGGCGGCGACGTCGCGCTCGGCCAGCGTGAGCGCCACGGCGCCCATCATCAACGCGAGCATGATCAGGTCGTTGTGGGCGCCCCCGAGGCCGTAGATCACATACAGGGGATTCGCCCCCACCGCGAGCACCGCGAACACGGGGTCGAGCCCCCGCCGGCGGGCCACCCGCCAGGTGAGCACGAGCGTGGCGAAACTCGCGAGCAGGGCGTAGACCTTCATCCCCCACAACGCTCCCACGAGGCCGAGTGGAGCCAGCGTATAGCTCAGGAGGGTGTACAGCGGACCGTAGGCGGTGGCGACCCTCAGCCAGTCGTGCCCGACGTAGTAGAAGACGGGGTCGTGGGAGATCGCCGAGGGGCCGTGGAGGTAGGGATCGATCCCGTGTACGACCCCCATGCGGGCGTAGGCGATGTAGCTGAACACGTCCGTCGAGATCAGGATCGGCCCGACGAACACGAGCAGGTTCAGCACCGCCACCAGACCGATCGCCCAGCGCGTCGTCCGGCCGGCCGCGGGCCGGGCGCGCGCGGGCCGGTCCACCGGCCGATCCATCGGGCGATCTACCGGGCGATCGGCGGGGGGGACGTCTGGGACCTCAGACGGTGGGCGCCCGCGGGCAAGCGCCAGGAGCACCCCGTAGGCGACGCTGAACGACAGGATCGCGATCAGGAAGACCCGGAAGCCGAGACGCTCGCCGCCGAGGGACTGAAGCCAGGAGGCGATCTGCGGCGATTTCGGGACCAGGGGCGAGCGGCCGAGGGACGCGTCGAGGACGATCTCGACGGTCGCCGCGACCATCACGAGCCCGCATACGGCCGCGAGGGGGGCGGTCCAGGATCTCGCCGTGACGCCCGTTCGCGGGCGGGCGGGCGTCTGCTGCGCGGGGGCGGGGGCCCCTACAACGCCATCCAAACCGTCTTGCTCTCCAGGTAGGCGTCGAGGCCGTCGCGGCCGTGCTCGCGGCCGACGCCCGAGGCCTTGAAGCCGCCGAACGGCGCGGCCGGGTCCACGGCGCCCCACGTGTTGACGTAGACCATGCCCGCCCGCAGCAGCGCCGCGATCCGGTGAGCGCTGGAGATGTCGCGGGTCCAGAGGCCCGCCGCAAGGCCGTACTCGCCGGCGTTCGCGCGGGCGGCGAGATCCTCGACCGAGTCATACGGGGAGGCGACGAGGACCGGCCCGAAGATCTCCTCGCGCGCGATCGAGAGCTCGTCGGAAGTGGCCGTGAAGAGGGTCGGGGAGACGTACCAGCCGCCGCTGTCGCTGAGTGGTGCCTCGCCGCCGGTGACGAGCTCGGCGCCCTGCTCGCGGCCGGACTCGATGTAGGCGAGCACCCGTTCCTGCTGCTCGGCGGAGATCAGTGGCCCGAGCTGGGTGGCGGGATCGAGACCGGGACCCAGCGGGGTCGCGGCGGCCCGCTCGGAAAGGGCGGCGACGATCTCCTCGAAGCGCTCGGCGGGCGCGAACAGGCGTGAGCCAGCGTTGCAGGCCTGGCCGGAGTTGAAGTAGATCGCCTGGAACGCCCCCGCGACGGCCGCATCGATGTCGGCGTCGGGGAGGATGATGTTCGGCGACTTTCCTCCCAGCTCGAGGGTCACCCGCTTGAGCGCCCGGCCGGCCTTCGCGCCGATCTCCCGACCGACCGCCGTCGAGCCGGTGAACGCGACCTTGTCGACGTCCGGGTGATCCACGAGCGCCGCTCCGGTGGCGCCGTCGCCGGTGAGGACGTTCAGGACCCCCGGCGGGAATCCGACCCGCAGGGCCAGCTCGCCGAGGCGCAGAGCGCTCAGGGGAGTCTGCTCGGCGGGCTTGAGCACGACCGTGCAGCCGGCGGCGAGGGCGGGGGCGAGCTTCCAGGAGGCCATCAGCAGGGGGAAGTTCCAGGGGATTATCTGCCCGCACACCCCCACCGGTTCCCGGCGGGTGTAGCAGTGCATGGCGGGCCCCGCGGCGACGGGGAGCACGGCGCCCTCGATCTTGGTGGGCCAGCCGGCAAAGTAGCGCAGGTGGGCGGCGGCTCCCCGCACGTCCACGAACTGGGCGAGCTTGACCGGCTTGCCGTTGTCCAGGGACTCGATCTGGGCGAGCTCCTCGGCGTGGAGTTCGACGGCCTCGGCGAGGGCGAACAGCAGGCGCTCGCGCTCGACGGCGGGCGAGGTCGACCACGAGGCGAACGCCTCCCGGGCGGCCGCAACCGCCGCCGCCACGTCCTCGGGGCCCGCGTGGGGGACCTGCGCGATCTCCTGGCCGCTGGAGGGATCGAGCGTGGCGAACGTGCGCCCGTCGGCGGCCCGGGGGCGCTCGCCCCCGATCAGCAGGCCGTGGGGTCCGGCGACGAACTCCCGGGCGGCCTGGCCGAGGGCGTCGGGAAGGGTGACCGAGGCGGTGGTCATGGCTGCAAGACTACCTGTCGAGGGACCCGTCGAGGAGAGCTACCTTCGAGGATCGGAACAGGATCGGCGCCGACACGTCACGGCCTCAGCACGATCTTCAGGGCCTGGCGGCGGTCGAAGAGGGCGTACGCCTCGGGGGCGTCATCCAGAGTCATGTGATGGGTCACGAGGGGCGCGGGGTCGAGCAGGCCGGCGGAGATCATCTCGAGCACCCGGTCGACATGGGCGATGACGTTCGCGAGACCGGTCCTCAGGGTGAGGCCCTTCAGCCAGGCGAGCCCCAGCGGCACCTCCCCCTTGCCCGCGTAGGCGCCGATCCCCGAGACGGTTCCGGCGTCCCGGGCGAGGCTGATCGCGAGGGCCAGGGGGCCGGGATCGCCGACGGCGTCAACGACGACATCCACGCCCAGCCCGCCGGTGGCGGCGCGGACTGTGCGCTTGGGATCCTCGTCGGTCAGGTGGATCGGGGTGGCGCCGAACCGGCGGGCCATCTCCAGGCGGGCGGAGACCGTGTCGATCGCGAACACCTGGGTGGCACCCGCGGCGCGGGCGGCCTGGACGGCGCACAGGCCCACCGGGCCGAGGCCGAGCACCGCGGCGGTGTCGCCCGAGCGAAGACCCCCGTTCCAGATGGCGTGGTAGCCGGTGCCAAGGACGTCCCCGGCGAACAGGGCGACGTCGTCGGAGACACCGTCCGGGACCCGCCTCAGAACGAGGTTCGCGCGAGGCACGAGCAGGCGCTCGGCCTGGGCGCCCTGGAGGTCTCCCAGTTTGGAGCCGTGCCCGAAGGTGCGACCGTTCAGGCAGCGGTGGTAGTCGCCGCGGATGCATGCCGAACAGGTGCCGCAGGCGGTGTGAAAGCAGCCGAGCACCCTGTCTCCGACGGCGGCCCGCTCCACCTCGGGACCGGCGGCGAGGACCGTGCCCACGAACTCGTGGCCGATCGTGAAGCCCGGCTCGACGGGCACCCGGCCGTGGAATATGTGCAGGTCCGAGCCGCAGATGCCACTCGCTGCGATCCGCACGATCGCATCGTCGGGACGCTGGAGCTCGGGCTCGGGAACGTCCTGGACGAGGACCTCGCCGGGGGCTTGGAAGGTGACCGCGCGCATTCGCAGGTGCACCCTACCTCGCGTATGCTCCCAAGCGCATGCCCGAGGTCTCCAAGGCGGTCCTGATCACCGGTTGCTCCTCAGGCATCGGCAGGGCCACGGCGGTGCGGCTCGCTAAGGACGGCTGGACGGTGTACGCGACCGCCCGCCGGCCCGAGTCGATCGCCGACCTGGCCCAGGCGGGCTGTAGGACGCTGCGATTGGACGTGACCGACGAGGAGTCGATGCGGGGCGCCGTGGCGGAGGTCGAGGGCGAGCACGGCGCCGTGGGGGTGCTCGTCAACAACGCCGGCTACAGCCAGAGCGGCCCGGTCGAGCAGGTCGAGCTCGACCTGGTCAGGAGGCAGTTCGAGACGAACGTGTTCGGACCCGTGGCCCTGACTCAGATGGTGCTCGAGAAGATGCGCGTTCAGCGGTGGGGCAAGATCGTGAACGTCAGCTCGATGGGCGGACGGTTGACGTTCCCGGGGGGCGGCTACTACCACGCCACCAAGTACGCAATCGAGGCGATCAGCGACGCGCTCCGCTTCGAGGTGCGGGGGTTCGGGGTCGACGTGATCCTGATCGAGCCCGGCCTGATCGTGACCGACTTCGCCCAGGCGGCGGTCGCGAGTATGGATGGCGTCGCCGATGGCGGCCCCAAGCGCAAGGACCCACCCGAGGGCGAGGGCGGGCCATACGACGAGTTCAACGCGAAGCTGGCGGCCCTCACGACAGGCGTCTACGAGAGCCCCATGAGGCACCTGGGCGGCGGCCCGGACGCGGTCGCCAAGGCGATCGAGCGCGCGATCTCTCGGCGCCGGCCGGCGGCGCGGGTGCGGGTGACTCCCTCGGCGCGCCTGGCGATCCTCAATCGCCGGCTCACCCCCGACCGGGTGTGGGACATGGCGATGCGCGCCCAGTTCCCGCAGCCGCGGTAGCCCCTCGCCCGCTAGGGATCGGCGAGCTCGCAGTCAGAGATCTCGCAGTCAGAGACCCCGCACGGCGGGGGCCGGCTGGGGGCGGCCGATCTCGAACCCCTGGGCGTAGTCCACGCCATAGCGACGGAGCAGCCGCAGGGTGGCGCGATCGCCCACGTACTCGGCGATCGTGCGCTTGCCCATGCTCTTGGCCAGCCCCGCGAGAGCCTGCACGACCAGCTGGTCCTTGGGGGAGTCCGGCAGGGAGCGGATGAAGCCGCCGTCGATCTTCAGGTAGTCGAACGGGAGCGTCTTCAAGTACTGGAAGGATCCGAAGCCCGCGCCGAAGTCGTCGAGGGCGACGGCACAACCGAGCGAGCGCACGTCCGCGCAGAACGTGCCCGCGCGATTCATGTTCGAGATCGCGGCGGTCTCGGTGATCTCGATCACCAGCCGGCGGGGGTCGACGCCGTGACGGGCCAGGCCGCGCTCGATGTGGCCGAGCATCGTCCCGTCACCGACTGACAGCGCGGACAGGTTGACCGCGATCCGGGGACCGTCCCCGGACGCCTCTCGGGGTGCCTCCCGGGGTGCCTCCCCAAAGGTTGCCCCGCGCGCGCGCGCGGGCCCCCCGTTTTCGAAGTCACCACCATCGCCCGACGGGCCGGTCCGGCCGCCCAGGAGCTCCATGACCCGGTCGAGGACGAGCCGGTCGATCTCGCGGATCAGGCCGTAGCGCTCGGCGGCGGGGAGGAACCGTCCCGGAGCGATCAGGGGGCCGGCGGTCTCGTCGGCGAGACGGACGAGGGCCTCGTAGTGTGCGACTTGGCCGTCCCGGAGCGAGACGATCGGCTGGTAGTGCACGACGAAGCGCTCCTCGTCCAGAGCCCGGCGCAGGCGCCCCAGCCAGGGGCGGCGGTGAAGGCCCGCGGGCGATGAGAACCCAGCGGCGAGGTCGCCGTCGTAGCGACCGTGAGCGTCCGGCGAGGGCGTGCCCAGGAGCAGGCGGGGCTTCGCGTGGCTGAGGGTGCAGGAGACCATGTGCCCGAGGACAGGCTTTCGACGAAACCCCGCTCGCGCCTGCGACGGACGTCGATTTGGAGGTTTCCCCCCGAAAACGCTCGTCAAGCCTCCTCAAACCCGCCGATCGCCGCCCAAAGCCGCCTCTCGGCGGTCCAGCGCGACCGGTCAATCGCGCGTGAGCGACCGGTTGGACGCCTGAGCCCGGACGCCTCAGGGCGGACGTCAATCGCGCGAGTAGGGGCGGCGGGCGCGCTCGGAGATGACCAGCAGGAGGGCCAGGAGGACGAAGTTCATGACCACCGACGAGCCCCCGTAGGCGACGAACGGGAGGGTGACTCCGGTGAGCGGGATCACACGGGTCACGCCACCGACGATCACGAACACCTGCATCGCCACGACGAAGGACAGGCCGGTGGCCAGCAGCTTCGAGAACGAGTCCTTGGCGAGCATCGCCGTCTTCAGGCCACGGGCGACGAACAGCAGGTAGACGAGCAGCAGGCCGGCGGCACCCACGAGGCCGAGCTCGTTGGTGATGACCGCGTAGATCAGATCGCTTTCGGGCACGGGCAGGATCGAGCGGCGCACGACCACGTGATTGGCCAGTTCGACCGGGTACTGGAGCAGCGACTGGTCAAAGCCCGTCCCGAGGAGCCCCCCGTCGGCCTGGGCGAACAGGGACTGGGCGAGCTGGTAGCTGCCGCCGGGCTGGTTGTAGAGGACCGGATCGAGGGGGTGTTCCCAAGCGAGCACCCGCGCGTGCACGTGGCCCACGTGGTTGGCGACGAACCAGGCGCCGACGGCGAACAGCACGAGGCCGATCAGCGGGAACGAGAAGCGTCCGGTGGCGACGTACAGAAGGGCCAGGAACGCGCCGTAGAACATCAGCGAGGTGCCCAGCTCGCGGGTCAGCAGGAGCGTCGCCATCGCCGCCCCCCAGACGATCAGCATGGGGCCGAACTGCTTCATCGGCGGGACCGTCAACCCGAGGAAGCGCCTTCCGGCGGTGACGAGCACCTGGCGGTTGTCGTGCAGGTAGCTGGCGAGGAAGATCACGATCGCGACCTTCCCGAGCTCGGCCGGCTGGAAGGAGACGCCCCCGAGGTGCACGTCCAGGTATGCCCCGTTCACCTGCCCGCCGATTCCCGGCAGGCGGGGCAGGATGGTCGCGCCGATGCCCACCGCGGCGATCGTGTATCGGTAGTGCTCCAGCACACCCACGCCGTCCCGGCGCAGGAGCAGGATCGTGGCGGCGAACAGGATCAGGCCGAGGACCATCCATTGGGCCTGCTGGCGGGCTAGGGTCGGTTCGATGCGGTAGACCATCACGATGCCCACGCTCGCGAGGACCGCGCCGAGCGGGAACAGGTAAGGGTCAGCGTGAGGCAGCGCGAAGCGGATCACCAGGTGAGCGGCCACGCACAGCGCCAGGAACAGTGCGCCGTAGGTGAGGGACACGCTGGAGGCGTGGTTGAGGGTCACGTTCGTGGCGGCCCCCGGGGTCGAGTCCTCGGTCTGGATGAAGATCGCGGTGAAGCCCGCCGTGACGAGCAGGGCGGAGGGCAGGAGGCCCAGCAGCTCTCGGTTTCTGGGGCTCAGCATCGATCGAGGGTATCCGTCGGCCCGGCGTGGCACGCCGTGTGGGCCTGGGCGCGGGCACGGGCGCGGGCACGCCGCTGCCGTCCGGCGTGACCGGCCGAGGGGGCCGGTACGCTTGGCTTGCGCACGCCGCCCAGGGGAGCGGTGTTTGCCTGTCCATGAGCGGCTTTCCGGTGACATCCCACGACGACGAGCGCCCGCCCGCCCCGGGCTGGAGCATGGCCAAGCGATTCGCGCTGGCGGCGGTGTTGATCGTCGCCCTCAGCGCCGGCGCGACCGCGACGGTGGCGCTCAACCGGATCACGAGCATCGCCGAAGAGGTCTTTCCGAAGCTGAACGAGATCAACGCGCCGAAGGGAGTCGTGACGCCCGAATACAACGGCGGTCCCGAGACGTTCCTGATCCTCGGCTCGGACCGGCGGGTGGGCGCGAAGGACTCCTACGACCGCGAAAACCCGCCTCACAGCGACACGATCCTGCTCGTGCGATTCGATCCCGAACAGGGACAGACATCGGTGATGTCGATACCCCGTGACCTGATGGTCAACATCACGACCAAGAACGGCGAAACCTACACCGACGAAAAGATCAACGCGGCGTACACGATCGGCAACAAGCTCGGAGCGACCAGGGGCGGGATGCTCCTCGCCGCCGAAACGATCGAGCGGGAAGTGTTCCCCAGCCTGAAGCTGAACGGCATCGTGGACGTCAGCTTCAAAGGCTTCATCGAAGTCGTCGACACGCTCGGCTGCGCGTACGTGAACGTCGACCACCACTACTACAACGAGAACGTCGGTTCCACCGAAACGGACTACACGAGCATCAACCTGCAGCCCGGCTACCAGAAGCTCTGCTACGAAAACGCGCTCGACTACGTCCGCTACCGCCACACCGACTCGGACTTCGTGCGGGTGGCCCGCCAGCAGGACTTCCTGCGGGACCTCCGCGAGCAGATCTCCCCCAGCAACGAGCTCGGTCAGATCGACACGGTCGCCAAAGCGGTCGGCCACGCGATCGCAACCACCTTCCACGCGTCCGCGAGCGAGCTGATCGAACTGGCCAAGCTGGTCGCCTTCTCCCAGACCAAGCCACTGCGCCAGGTCAAGTTCCGAACCTCGAACGTCGACTTCCAGGGTCCTCGGGGCGGCTCATACGTGACCTCGACCCCCCCGCTCGAGCAGGAGACCCTCGAAGACTTCCTGCACGGCGGCGAACAGCCGAGCCTGCCGAAGGCCAAATCCCCCTCCCACTCCTCCCACCACAGACACCAAAGCCACTCCAGCTCGAGCGCCGGCTTCGCGCGAGCGCTCGGCCTCTACCCGACCTCCTCCACCGGCAGCGACGAAGCCGCGAAAGCCGCCGTAAACGTGCCCTTCCCCGTCCTTTACCCGACCCTTCAGACGGGACCGGCCGAACAGGAAGAGGTGCGCGCGTATCCGCTCAAGGACCAACAGGGGAACATCCATCACGCATATGTCGTCGTGTGGCGCCAGAACACCCTCGGCGGCTACTACGACTTCCAGGGCTCGGACTGGCTGAACCCGCCCCTGTTCGCCCACGCCCGCGTGCAGAGCATCGACGGACGCGCCTATCGGCTGGTCGACGACGGCGCCCACATCCACGTGATCGGCTGGCGCACCGGTCGGGTCCTGTACTGGTTGACGAACACCCTGCTCGAGGATCTCTCAAACGCGCAGATGATCGCCCTGGCGAAATCGGCCCAGCCCCTGCACTGACGCGGCGCCTGGCCGGCGTGGCGGCCGCCACGCCGAGAGTCGATTCGGGGTCGCGAGGCCGGCCAGAGCCAGGGCCGACGGGTCCGTCTTCAACCTGCACCGGCGTCGCTCCCCTGATCCAGGGCGGCATTCACGAGGGCGTCCGCCTGCGCGTTCTGGGCACGGGGAACGGTTCGGACGGTCCAGTGGGCGAAGCCCCGCAGAGCCGCCATCGTCTGCAGGTACAGGGGTCTCATCGCCGGATGCTTGACCTTGTACTCGCCGTTTATCTGCTTCGCGATCAGCTCGGAGTCGTTTACGACCTCGACGTCGGTCACGCCCAGCTCCCGGGCCCGCTCCAAGCCGAGCAGAAGGGCGCGGTACTCGGCGACGTTGTTGGTCACCACCCCCAGCAGCCGGGCGTCCTCGGCGAGGATCTCCCCGTCGGAGGTCGAGATCACACAAGCGGCGGCCGCGGGGCCGGGATTCCCGCGTGCGCCCCCGTCGACATGGACGATCGCCTTAGAGCCCTCAGTCATCGCGGGGCGGGATTATGAACCGCTCATGGGACGGGACCAAGACACTCGTGGGAGGAAACCAAAACACTCGTGGGAGGGAACCCAAAACGGGGGCCCGCGCGGGCGCGCGCGTGCGCGCGCGGGCTCCCGCGATCGGAGGGTCTACCACCAGAGTCGAGAAGGGATCAGTGCGCGATGATCGATGCGCGACGTCAGGCGGGGTTCGCGAGAGCGGGCAGGTCGCCGGGAACCCGTGCCCGGCGGCGGTCCCGGACGACGCGACGCTGGGCGATCGCGGCCGGCGGGCGGCTCCCGCGGGCGCGGCGGTCGGACTTGCGGCGGTCCAAAAGGACCGTGACGTTGTCCTCGTGCTCGTAGTGCTTGGAGAGCTTCAAGTACAGCTCATCCTCCAGCTGTTTCGGGACGACGCAGTAGATCATCGCAACACAGATCCTACCAGCGACAGACGACCGTCAGCGGTCGCGGTGACATTCGCCGACCGATCCTCGCCCGCGAGCTCGCTCAGCTCGGTCCCCTGGGCGACCACGCTTGCGCCGGCGGCCTCGTCGCCGACGTCCACCTGGTAGCGATACCAGCAGAGCTCCCAGGCCACCACGATCGCGACCTGGCCGCCGGACTCGGCGAGGGGACGAACGCTCACGGCGGGATCCCCCAGCGAACGGGCGATCCCGGCGATCCGGCGGGGATGGTCGCCCGCGTTGAACACGTCCAGCGCCAGCTGCGCCTTCGCCTCGCCGCCGCTGGCCGCTTCATCCCGCGGCTGCTCGACATCGGCCTGCGGAGCCGCCGCGAAGGGAACGGCGGGCACGGGTCGTGCCGACGCCACCGGCTCGGGGGCGTCCAGGGAGCCGTCGAAGAAGTCGTAGTCCTCGATGCCCCGATCGTCGATGATCGGGGCCGAGAGGACCTCTTCCTGGGGATCAGATGGAGACTCCCTGAGCTGGCGCAACCGACCGAGGAGGTTGCGGGCACGTCGCTGGCGAGCCGGAGGGAGGGTCACCGTGTGACGGTCGTCCTCCCGCAGCCACCCCTCGTCCACGGCCCGGGGGGCGCACAGCTCGCACACGTTCCTGCGCCTGCCTCCCGCGAGGAACACGTCGGGATGCTCTCCCCGGAGGAGCCTCCGACCGCATACGTCGCAGGAGACGTCCGGCTGGGAGGTGACGATCGAGCGGGTCGACATCGACGGTCAGGGTATCGGGCGCCCAGCTCAGGCGCCGCCCCGCCGGGTCAGGCGTGGGTGGGGGCGTGCTCGCGGGCGGCCCCCTGGACGATCTGCTGGGAGAGGTGACCGGGAACCTCCTCGTAGCGGAGGAACTCGAGCGTGTAGTCGCCCTGGCCGCCGGTGATCGAGCGCAGATCAGGTGCGTAGGTGAGCATCTCGGCCATCGGCACCTCGGCCTTGATCTCCGTCATCCCCCCCACCGGCTCCATGCCCTGGGGACGTCCGCGACGGCTGTTGAGGTCGCCGATCACGTCCCCCACGTAGGTCTCAGGGACGGACAGGGTGACGAGCATGATCGGCTCCAGGAGCACCGGGTTGGCCTGCTGGAGGGCGTCTCTCATCGCCTGGGCGCCGGCGAGCTTGAAGGCGATCTCCGAGGAGTCCACGGTGTGGTAGGCGCCGTCGTAGAGGCGCACCCGGACATCCTTGACGGGATACCCGGCGAGGACGCCCGCGGCCATCGCTTCGCGGACGCCTTTCTCCACAGCGGGTATGAACGAGCTGGGGATCACCCCACCCTTGATCTGGTTGACGAACTCGAAGCCCATGGGGTGGGTGGGGTCCCGGTCCAAGGGCTCGATCTCGATGTGGCAGTCCCCGAACTGGCCCCGCCCGCCGGACTGCTTCTTGTGACGTCCGTGAGCCTTGGCGGCGCCCCGGATGGTCTCCTGGTAGGGGACCCGGGGGGGCTTGAGGGTGACCTCCACGCCGAACCGTTCCCGGAGGCGATCCACGATCACTTCGACGTGCACCTGGGAGAGTCCCGCGACGATCTGCTCGCCGGTCTGCTGGTCGCGGTGGAGGTCGATCGTGGGGTCCTCCTCCTGGAGGCGTCGCAAGGAGACGAACACCTTCTCCTCGTCTCCCCTGCTTTTGGGCTCCACCGCGAACGCCATCACGGGCGCGGGGAGCTTCAGCGCGGGCATCTCGATCGGGATGTCTCGTGCGGCCAGCCAGTCCCCCGCGCGGGTCTCCTTGAGCTTGGCCACCGCCCCGATGTCCCCGGGTCCGAGCTCCTGCAGATGGCCCGCCTCGCGGCCCGCGAACACGATCAGCTGGCCGATCCGCTCCTTGGCGTGAACGCGGGTGTTCAGGGCCTGGCTGTCCGCGCGGAGGGTCCCCTGGTAGACCCGCAGCAGGTTAACCCGCCCGGCGAAGGGGTCCGCGCGGGTCTTGAAGACGAACGCGAACAGCTCACGGTCGGGATCGGGA
This sequence comes from uncultured Solirubrobacterales bacterium, assembly GCA_963785785.1. GTDB lineage: Bacteria > Actinomycetota > Thermoleophilia > Solirubrobacterales > Solirubrobacteraceae > Palsa-744. The sequence continues at coordinate 456,673 of CAWAWI010000001.1, forward strand.
TCGAGCCTCAGCTCCCCGATCGATCCGTCCTCGGATCGCAGGCCGGCCAGCAACCCCCCGTGCTTGACCGGCGAGGGCAGGTCCTCGACGATCGCGTCCAGCAGTCGGGTGGTGCCAAGGTTGCCTGTTGCCACCCCGCACACGACCGGGAAGATCTTGCCGTGGTTGGTGCCCTCCTTCAGGGCGCTCACGATCTCCTCGTGGGAGATCTCCTCACCCTCCAGGAAGCGCTCCATGAGGACGTCGGAGACCTCGCTGACCTCTTCCATCAGTTTCTCGCGGTACTCCTCCGCGATCTCCGTCTGAGCCTCCGGGATCGGGATCTCGCTCCAACCACCCCGCTCGGGGGAGTCCTGGCGGAAGGCCTTCATGTCCACCAGGTCGATCACCCCCTCCAGCTCGTGCTCGGCCCCGATCGGTATCTCGGTCGCAACCACGTGAGCCCCGAACGTCTTCTTGAGCTGCTCAAGGGTCCTGAAGAAGTCCGCCCGCTCACGGTCGAGCATGTTCACGAACACCATCCTTGCGATGTCGAGCTCCGCCGCACGCTCCCACAGGCGGCCCGTGGAGACCTCGACGCCCATCACGGCGTTGACCACGAACACCGCCGACTCGCACACCCGGAGGGCCCCCAACGCGTCCGCCACGAAGCTCGGCTCGCCGGGGGTGTCGATCAGGTTCACCTTCCGCCCGTCCCACTGCAATGAGCTCAGAGCGGTCCCGATCGACATCTGCCGTGCCTGCTCGTCCGCCCCGGAGTCCGACACCGTGGTCCCTTCGCTCACCGACCCCAGCCGGTCGGTCACGCCCGCCTCGAACAGGAGCGCCTCGTGCAGCGACGTCTTGCCCGCTCCACGATGGCCGACGAGGGCGACGTTGCGAATCCGGTCCGCTGCTTGGCGCATGACGCGATCTCCTTTTTTGGCGGGGTCCCCGCACCATACCGCCGTCCCGCTTCCCGCGCCAGGATGTGTGGAAGCCTGTCGGCCACCGGCACATGCGCCAGCCGGTCAGGCACTCCCAAAGTGATGCCCCGCGTGCGCGGGCGCGCGCGGGCGCGGGCGTGCGCGGGCGCGGGCGCACGGGGCCTACGTATCGAAGGACTCCTCCTGCATGTGGGAGCGCAATCGCAGGACCGCCTTGGTGTGGAGCTGGGAGACCCGAGACTCGGTCACCCCGAGAACCTCCCCGATCTCTCGCAAGGTCAGGTTCTCGTAGTAGTAGAGGGCGATCACGAGCTTCTCCCGCTCGGGGAGGATGGCGATCGACTCGGCGATCCGGTCCTTGAGATCGCCCACGTCCAGCGCTTTGGCGGGGTTCGGCGCGGTGGTGTCCTCCAGGGTGTCCATCAGCGAGACCTGGTCGCCGCTGGAGTCGGAGGTGCTCCACAGCTCGTCCAGGGCCACCATCGAGGAGTGGGAGATCGCGAGCAGGGATTCGTTGAGTTCGTCGACGGTCACTTTCAGCTCGTCCGCGATCTCCTTGTCGGTGGGCGCCCGCTGGAGGGCGTGCTCGAGCTTCGCGTTCGCCCGCTCGACTTCCCGGGCACGCGCGCGGACGCTCCGGGGAACCCAGTCCATCGAGCGGAGCTCGTCGATGATCGCCCCCTTGATCCGCATGATCGCGTAGGTCTCGAACTTGATCTCCCGAGAGGGGTCGAACCGCTCGATCGCCGCGATCAGCCCGCCCAGGCCGTAGGAGATCAGGTCCGCCTCCTCGACGTGGGGCGGCAACCCGGCGGCGGTCCGCCCGGCCACGTACTTGACCAGCGGCGAGTAGGCGACAACCAGCCGCTCACGGGCCCTGCGGTCGCCATCGGACTTGTACCGCCGCCACAGTTCACGCAGCTCGATCGTCTTTACGTTCGTCTCCATCCAGGTCAGTCCAATTCCAGAGATCAGGCCCGGGGGTGGCTGCGGGCGTAGGCGCTCTTGAGCTTGGCGGACTCTACCCGAGTGTAAATCTGGGTGCTCGACACGCTCGCGTGCCCGAGCAGCTCCTGGATCGACCGCAGATCCGCGCCGCCGTCCAGCAGATGGGTGGCGAAGCTGTGGCGAAGCGCGTGCGGGCTGATCGCCCCCCCCGCCGACTCGATCCCGGCCCGACGCGCCCAACCGGTCAACCGCCGCCGCACGTCACTCGTGCTCAGCCGCCTTCCGGTCTTGCTCAGGAACAGCGCCCCCGCGGGCGCCGGCTCGCGGCCCGGAGACCGGGCGCCGTCCGAAGACGTGCCGACGACCCGGTCGGCGAGCCGGGGGCGGCCACGGTCCAGGTAGTCGGAGACGGCCTTCAGGGCCACCTCCCCGACGGGCACGAACCGGGTCTTGCGACCCTTCCCCTGCACCCGTGCCTGCTCGCCGTCGTGGTCGAGGTCCTCGACCCCCAGGGACACGAGCTCCTCGGCGCGCAACCCGCACGAGTAGGCGAGCTCGAACAGCGCCCTGTCCCGCAGTGCAAGGAGGCCGTCCACGGGGATCGAGTCGAGCAGGGCCCCGGCTTCGGAGGCCTTCAGGACCCGGGGCAGCTTGCGGGGACGCCTCGGCGCGGACACGAGCTCGGCGGGACTCTGGGCGATCAGGCCGTGCTCTCGCTGGCTCTTGAAGAGGGCTCGCAGGGCGGCGAGCTTGCGGGCGCTCGTGCTGGGGGCGAGGTCGGCGCTGGACAGGGCCGCGACGTACCGGCGCACGTCCCGCGCGTCAACGTTTTTCGGGTCAAGCCCCCGCGCGCGCGCCCACTCGGCGAACCCGTTCAGGTCCGCCCGATAGGCATGCCTGGTCCGGGGGGCCGCGTCCCGGCGGATCAGATCCTGTTCGAGCAGCTCCAGAGCGGTGTCCCAGACGGTGTCCATCCTGGCCTACTTCGCCGCGACGATCACCCGGCCTGCCTGGGTGGATCCGGGAAGCTCATACCGTGTCTCACGCTCTCAGACCGGGAGATACTCGGGCGCGAGCCGAGCGGAGGGCCCGGGCCGAACGGGCCCGTGGGACAGCAGGGGCTCGAGGGCGCCCGCCAGCGACGGCCAGTCGGGCGCGCTCACGACGTCCCCCTCCTCGCACACGTCCCTGTTCCAGGGGTGCTCGATGGTCGCCCCCGCGATGCCCCGCTCCAGGGCACCGGCGAGGTTCAGGGGGCTGTCGTCGATCAGGAGGTCGATCTCGAGCTCCACGCACCGCGAGACCTTGTCGTAGGAGCAGCAGAGGTCGTCGAACGGGAGTCCCACGTGCGCAAGCCAGCGCGCGGTCGCCGGCTCGCAACGGGAGTCCCGATGGCTGGTCACATGGATGAAGTGGCCTTCCCCGTCGTGCCACCGTCGCACGACCTCGACCGCCTCCGGGTAGGGAGTGCCGGCGAGGATGCACTCGTCGCTGTGGCTCTCCTCGATGCACACCGCCAGCTGCTCGGGGCGCAGGCGGGTGATCCCCCACGTGAGCTGCTCCTCGTAAGGAAGCTCGATCCCGAACCGCCGTACCGCGATCTCTGAGAGGGTGTCCCAGTAGTGGTGGAGCGTCGAGTCGATGTCGATGGCGATCTTCATCTGTGCCGGTCCATGGCTCTCGCCAGCAGCCTGCTTCACCGAGTCACACGATAGATTATCGCGATGACGTCCACTGTGCCCACGCCTGGGGACGAAGCGGTTACGGCCGTCTCCCAGAACGGCCATCGCCGCCCCGACGCCTACGGCCCGGACGGACGATCTCGGTGGCTGGAGGTCGACTGGCGCGAGCACCAGCGCTGGGCGCAGGTGCGGGGCCAGCCCGTCAACACGATCGACCTCGGCTCGGGACCGGCGATCGTGTTCGTGCACGGCCTGTCGGGCTCGTGGCCGAACTGGCTGGAGCAGCTCCCCGAGATGGCGGCCGACCATCGCGCGATCGCGCTGGACCTGCCGGGCTTCGGCCACTCCCCAATGCCCCTCGAACGGATCTCGATGTCGGGGTACGCTCGCCTGCTGGACGAGCTCCTCGACGAGCTCCAGGTCGACTCGGCCACGGTGGTGGGCAACTCGATGGGCGGCCTGATCTCCGCCAAGCTCGCGATCTCCTTCCCTGAGCGGGTCGATCGCCTCGTCCTCATCTCGTCGGGGGGCATCAGCACTTACGGCGACCCTCACGGGAGGCGCCTCCTGGCCGCCCTCCGCCGCCTCGAGCCCGTCATCGCCGCCTACACCGCGTGGGTCGCGTCGAGGTCCGAGACGATGACCGCTCGCCCGCTGCTGCGCGAGGCCACCCTCGGCATCGTCGCCAGCCATCCCGGCCGCCTGCCCGGGCCCCTCGCCGCCGAGCAGCTGCGGGGCGCCGGCAAGCCAGGCTTCGCCCAGGCCCTGCGAGCGCTCCACGACTGCGACCTCCGGGGTCGCCTCCCGGAGATCGCCTGTCCGACGTTGATCGTGTGGGGCGAGCGCGACCGGCTGATCTCGGTCCGCGACGCCGACGTCTTCGCGGAGCTGATCCCGGACGCCCGTAAGGTCCTGCTCCCGGACACGGGCCACCTGTCGATGCTCGAGCGTCCGGCGATCTTCAACGGGCTGTTGAGGGACCTCCTCGACGGGTAGCCCGCGCGCGTGTGGGCGTGGGCGTGGGGCCCCCGTCATGGTCATCCGCTCGACTGGGCCCCGCGCGCGCGTGGGGGGCCCACGCTGGACCGCTGCCGACCGCTCGGCGAGCCCCCACGCTGGTGCTCAGCAGGTGACGGCGCCTTCGGCGGCGCTCCCCACGAGCTTCGCGTACTTACGGATCGCGACGTCCACATGCTCGTCCGCGCGGGCGGGACGCACGTAGGCGCTCACCCGCTCGGCGATCTGCTCGTCAGAGAGGGCCACGTCGATTCGCCGGGAGTCCACGTCGATCGTGATCTGATCGCCGTTTGCGAGGGCGGCGATCGGACCGCCCCTGACGGCCTCGGGGGCGATATGGGCCGCCATGAACCCGTGGGTGGCCCCCGAGAAGCGACCGTCGGTGATCAGGGCGACGGTATCTCCCAACCCCTCGCCCACGATCGCCGCGGTGACCGCCAGCATCTCTCGCATCCCGGGGCCCCCGGCGGGACCCTCGGCACGGATGACCACCACGTCCCCCGCCTCGATCTCCTTGGCCAGGACGGCCGCCATCGCGGCCTCCTCGCCGTCGAACACCTTCGCCGGGCCCGTGTGGGTGCGGCGCTCATGGCCCGCGAGCTTCACCACGCAGCCGTCGGGGGCGATGTTCCCGCGCAGGATCGCGAACCCACCCGTCGGTTTCAGGGGCTCTATGAGCGCCCTGACGACGCGCTGGCCCTCGGTCTCGCGAGCCTCGCTCGCGTGTTCGCCGATCGTCCTGCCGGTGACCGTGAGGGCGTCCCCGTGGAGGGCTCCCGCTTCGAGCATCCGCTTGAGCACGAGGGGCACCCCACCGGCCTCGTACAGGTCGGTCGCTACGTACTGGCCGCCGGGCTGCAGGTCGCAAAGCAGCGGGGTGCGCTCTGAGATCGCGTCGAACTCGTCGATCTGAAGCGGCACACCCGCCTCCCGTGCGACGGCGAGCAGATGGAGCACCCCATTGGTGGACCCGCCGCTCGTGGCCACGGCGGCGATCGCGTTCTCCAGGGCAGCCTTGGTGATCACCGCGCTTGGCCGCCGGCCGGCTCGCAGGACATCCATCACCAGTTCCCCGCATTCCCGGGCGACCTCGAGCTTGCGCCCGTCCTCGGCGGGGACCATCGCCGAGCCCGCCGGGGAGATCCCCAGCACCTCGAAGGCCATCGCCATCGTGTTGGCGGTGAACTGCCCTCCGCAGGCGCCCGCTCCCGGCGAGGCGACCTCCTCCAGCTCGTGGAGTTCCTGCTCGGTGATCCGCCCCGCAGCGTACTCCCCGACCGCCTCGAACACCTGCTGGATGGTGACCTCCTCGCCCTTATAGTGGCCCGGCCTGATCGATCCGCCGTAGAGCATCAACCCCGGGACGTCCAGCCGCGCGAGCGCCATCACCGATCCGGGAATCGTCTTGTCGCAGCCGGAGATCGTGACCAGCGCGTCGAACTGGTGGGCGCTGGCGACGAGCTCAATCGAGTCCGCGACCAGCTCCCGGGAGACCAGCGAGGCGCGCATGCCCGCCGTGCCCATCGTGATCCCGTCGGAGATCGCGATCGTGTTCAGCTCCATCGGCGTCCCGCCGGCCGCCCGGATGCCCTCCTTGACCTTCGCCGCCAGCACCCTGTTGTTGAAGTTGCAGGGCATCGTCTCGATCCACGAATGGGCGACCCCGACGATCGGCTTCGCGAGGTCCTCGGCGGTGTAGCCGATCCCGTGCAGGTACGCCCGGGCGGCCGCCCGCTCGGGCCCCTCGGTCAGGGCCCTGCTGCGATGTCTGGTGTCGAATCCGCTGGAGCTCACGCGGCGCGCACACTACTACCGGCGAGCGTCCCGTCCCGTCGCTCGCGCTCGCACTCCCAGCCAGCGATCCTCTCCAGGTCGTGCCTGACCCGCTCGGGATCGAGCTGCCTGCCGGGCAGATGCACGTTGGCGTCGGCGATCAGCTTGCGCTCATCCGCCTTCAGGGCCATCCACTTGGCGAGCACGTCGTCGGAGTCCGGCAGCCGAGCGCTCCCGTACGGTCTGGAGTGGTCGGGGAAGGCGACGCAGTACTCGCTCAAAAGCGCCCCAGTCGCCGGCACGTAGGCCAGGAGGGGCTTGTGGGGATAGACGAGGTAGGCGTACCGCCCGCCCGACTGGCCCTCGACGCGCAGGAAGCCCAGGTCGCGATACATCGCCCACTCCTCTTCATTCACGCACGAGCGCAGCAGCGACCTGGCTCGCAGCTCGGCTCTCCGCTCGCGACCCGGGTCGTATCCGAGCTCAGCGCCGCCGTGAGAGCCTCGAGCGCCGAAGAGCCCGCGTTCGCGTGCGCGGGCCACCGTCTGTCTGAGCCTCGGCCTGACGAGCTCGCACACGAGCGCCGTCAACACGAGCGCCGCGGTTGCCAGCCCGACGACCATACTCGCCTAGCGGGCGGCTGCCTGGGCGCCACTAATCCGAGCGCCATCTGCCTGCGCGCCGCCGGCCGCACGGGGGAAGAAGATCACCCTGTCCGCGTCCCGTGGCACTTCCGCGAAGCTCTTGACCAGCTCGGCCTCCCGCCGCCCGCCATTGGTCTCGGTGGGCACCGCCGCCCACATCCCTGCGTCGAGCTCCCGCCGGAACGCCTCGATCAGCTCACGCTCCTGCTCGGGCACCTCCACGTCGCCCTCGGCGAGCACGATCTCGCCGTGACCCGGCTTCATCCGCAGGAGCCTCATCGAAGACCCGGCTTCATCCGCAGGAGCTTCATCGTGGCCTGATTATGTCACGCGACGACGGACGTCATGTGACGGTTCGCCGGGCGGACAAATCGATCACGTCCACCGGGCCGGGGCCGGTGCCGATGTCCCGCAAGCCGTGCTCGACCGCCTCGCCGGCGAGCGCCCGCGCTACGCGAGCCCCCTGGAGCGGCGTCTCGCCGAGCGCGAGCCGAGCGGCGAGCACCGAGGAGTGGGTGCACCCAGAACCGTGGGCGGCTCCGTCGGGATGGCGCACCCCGGGGATCTCCACGATCGGCCCGCCCTCGGGCGAGCTCGAGTCGGTTCGTTCGAGAAACAGATCCACCGCGCGCGCGCGGTGCCCTCCCGTGAGGACCACCACGCGAGGGCCGAGCACAAGCACCGCCCTGACGAGATTCCGCGCCTCCTCCTCGCCGTCGTCGTCGGTGTCGCCGAGCTCGCGGCCATCCCCACGGCGACCGCCAGCGTCGCCTCCCATGTGTCCCTGCGCCGGATCGAGCCCGACGAGCACCCGTGCCTCGGGCAGGTTCGGCGTGAGCACGCTCGCACGGGGCAGGATCTCCTGCACGAGGACCCTCTGGGCCTCCGGGTCGAGCAGGCGGGCGCCTGACTCCGAGACCATCACCGGGTCCACGACCACAGGGGTCCCCGGGGGAAGCTCGTCGAGCGCATGGGCGACGGCCAGGGTCACCTCCGCGGTCCCGAGCATGCCGACCTTGACGGCGTCCACGCCGATGTCCCCGACGACCGCCCGGATCTGCTCGAGCACGATCTCCGGCGGCACCGGATGGATCGCGCTGACGCCGGCGGTGCTCTGGGCCGTAATCGCGGTGATCGCGCTCGTGCCGTGGACCCCGCAGCGGGCGAACGCCTTCAAGTCGGCCTGGATCCCCGCACCGCCTCCCGAGTCCGAGCCGGCGATCGTCAGGGCGACGGGGGTCTCGCGCAGTCTGCCCTCCTCGGCCATCGCGCTCAGGCCGGGCGGGGCGCGGTGGGCGCGACGGGCGCGGTGGGGGACGCGGGGCGAGGGCGGCGGGTGAAGATCGCGTAGCTGCCGATCGCCGTGACCAGCAGGCGACCATCCTCGTGGCGGACCTCGCTGCGCATCACCGCGGTGCTGCGGTTGCGCCGGTCCAGGGTTGTCGAGCAGACGAGCTCGCCCTCGGTCGCCGTCTGGATGTAGTTGATCGAGATGCTGATCGTCGCGATCCGCTCCTGGGCGGTCGTCTGGACCCACAGGGTCGAGCCCATGCAGTAGTCGACCAGCGCATAGGTAACCACCCCGGAGAGCAGCCCGCCCGCGTTGATCAGCTCCGGCCTGATCTGAAGGCGAACCGTCTGGGGGTCATCCCAGCGCATGCCCATGAAGCCGCTGATCCCGTCGATCGACCCGGGGCTTTCGGCCTGGCGATCGGAATCCCTGTCCGAACTCTCGTTCATGGGTCGGCAGGCTACGCGAGAGAGCCGACCCGCGCCCGCGCGCGGAACATCCGCCTCCGTCACACACTTTTCACGACGATGAGTGGTAGTCGTCACATTTGTGCGTTTTATGTACGAAATCCCTCTCTAGGGTCATCGACATGCGACCCGACGATCCATCCGCCGAGCGAGCCACCGGCGCTTCGGGCTCTCGTCCGGCATCGCAACGCGCGGACCCCCGTCACGCGCTCGGCCGTCGTGGTGAGGAGCTCGCCCGCGCACACATGCACCGTCTGGGCTTCTCGCCCCTCGGCCGCAACGTACGTACCCGCCACGGCGAGATCGACCTGATCGCGTTCAACGGACGCACCCTGGTTTTCGCGGAGATCAAGACCCGTCGTGTGGACGTCGGCGCGGGGCCCAGCCGTCCCGACCAGCAGCCCCTCGCGTGGCTGCGCCCCCGACAGCGCGTCCGCTTGCGCAAGCTGGCCGTCGCGTGGCTGGCGGACAGCAGGCACATCCGCCCGACCGCCCACACGATCCGCTTCGACGCGATCGGAGTGATCCTCGACAGCAAGCACCGGCTCGTGCGGCTCGATCACCTCGAGGGGGCGTGGTGAGCGCCTATCACTCCTCTCGTGCCTGAAGCGCGTGGCGCCCGCATCAATCCCGGCAGATACTCCCGTCGCGGACCTACAGCGTCAACTGCTGGTAGGCCAGGGACTGAAAGGAGAGCCGGTGCAACGGTGAGACGCCGTGACGGGCGATCGCCTCGCGGTGGTCGGGTGTCGAGTAACCGACGTGCTCGGCGAAGCCCCAGCCGGGGTGCTCGCTGTCGGCGTGGTGCATGTAGCGGTCTCGGGTGACCTTCGCAACGATCGACGCGGCGGCGATCGCGGCACTGGTCGCGTCCCCGTCGACGATCGCCCGCTGGGATCGCTCGAACTCCGGCACCGAGAAGCCGTCGATGAGACACAGCACCTCCTCCTGCAGTCCGGAGGTGACCCCGCGCATCGCGTCACGGAGCGCCGTGAGGTTCGTCTTGTGCAGGCCTCGCTCGTCGATGCCGCGCGCGCACCGGGAGACCACCACGACCCGGGCTGCGCTATTCAGGACCAGCGGATAGAGCTCCTCGCGGGCCTGTGGGGTGTGCTGCTTGGAGTCGTTCAGCGCGCTCAACGAGCGTTGCTCATCGAGGCCTAGGGCGTCGTAGTCAAACAGCACCCCCGCCGCCACCAGCGGCCCCGCCAGACAGCCGCGCCCAGCCTCGTCCGCTCCCGCGATCAGGGAGGGCCCGAGACCGCGGTCGAACGCGAACAGCCGCCGGCCGCTCGTGCGTGCCCGCGAGCGCCTGCGCCGGGCGCGGGCGGAACGTCCTGAAGAGGCGGAACGTCCTGAAGAGGCGGAACGTCCTGAAGAGGCGGAACGTCCTGAAGCCCTAGAAGAACCCGATGCGGTCGGGTGGCCAGTACGTGGCGAAGGCTTCTCCGATGATCCACCCGGTGGGGACGGGACCCCAGAACCTGCTGTCGTCTGATTCGCCACGGTTGTCCCCCATCATGAACCAGTGACCGGCCGGAATCCTGATGGGAACCGGGAAGTTGCACTCGGGACTCGCGCCGCATTCGCGGATATAGGAGTCCTGCTCACGCTTGCCGTTGCGGATCACGTGCCCTTCGTGGATCGAGATCACGTCTCCGGGTCCGGCGACGACACGCTTGATGAAGTTGACGCTCGCCTCCTTCGGCACCGGCGCGGCGCATGCCTGGCCGCCCAGTTTCACGGTGTGCGGGAGGGGGCCGCACTGCTCCTGCTGAGCGCCTTCGGGCGGATGGAAGACAGCGATCTCACCGACATGGGGTTCGCTGAAGTGGGTGCCGATGCGATCCACCAGAACGCGCTGACCGATCGCGAGGGTGGGCTCCATAGAGCCGCTCGGAATGCGGTAGGGCTTGACGATGAACGCCTGTATTCCAAGCGCGAGGCCGAGTGCGACGAGCACGATCACGACCAGCTCGACGATCGAGCTCGTCAACGATTTGGAGCGCTTGGTGCGAGCGCTCACGCTGGCGTGTCGCCGGTGACCTCGCCTCCCCGAGCGTCGCCGGCATCGGAGGACGGGGGATCGGCGCTCGATGCCTCGGACTCGCCATCGGCGGCCTCTCCCGCCTGCCCGGACACATCGCTCTCGCCGGTCGAGTCCGGCGTCTGGGGCTCGTCCGTCTCGCCCGACGCCCGCTCGCCGTCGGTCTCCTCGACGGGCGCGTCTCCGACTGCAGCGACCTCGGCCTCCTCCGTGGCCTCGCCGCCCTGTGCTTCGGTGCCCTCGGCGATCGTCTCCTCCGCGGTCAGGCCCTCCGCATCGGTGGCCGTCTCCAGCTCGTGAAGCAGGCCCGGCTCGACGGTCTCCTCAGGGCCGATGTAGCGACGCTCCCGCACACGAGCGCGCTTGCCGACTCGATCGCGCAGGTAGTAGAGCTTCGCCCGGCGCACATCCCCGCGAGCGGCCACCTCGATGCGCTCGATCTTGGGCGAATGCACCGGGAACATCCGCTCGACGCCCACGCCGAAGGACTGCTTGCGCACGGTGAACGTCTCCCGTGCGCCGTGGCCCTGACGCTTGATCACGACCCCCTCGAACACCTGCACCCGACGGCGCGAACCCTCGATCACCTGGAAATGGACCTTGACCCGATCTCCAGGCGCAAAATCCGGGACGCGGCGCAACTGCGCGCGCTCGATGGTTTCGATGACGCTGCTCATGACGGATGGAAAAGAGGGGCGCCGTGCTGGACCGCTGCCGACCCTCGGGAGAGCGGGCGGCCGGCGCGGTGAGCATGGTAGCGGACTACGGGCGGCCTTCGCCTCACCGGACGGGCCCACCGCGACCGCTCGCCGCGTCTCGCTCCCCATCCCCCACCCCATCCCCCGTCCCGTCCTGCGCCCCATCCCGCGCCGCCCGTTCGCGGCTGCGTTCACGCCGCCAGAGCTCGATTCGCTCGTGATGGCCGGAGAGGAGCACCTCGGGCACACGCCAGCCGCGATACTCGGCCGGGCGGGTGTATTGGGGATACTCGGGCGCCCCTTCCAGGGCGGGACTGAAGGACTCCTGGACAGCCGACTCCTCATGGCCCAACGCACCGGGGAGCTTACGCAGGACCGTGTCGCACAGGACCATCGCCGCCAGCTCCCCACCCGCCAGGACATAGCGCCCGATCGAGACCTCCTCGCTCGCGAGATGCTCGACGATGCGCTCGTCAAAGCCCTCGTACCGTCCGCACAGGAGCGTCAGGGCCGGCTCGGCCGCGAGCTCGCCCACGAGCTCCTCGTCCAGCAGCCTCCCCGTGGGGGTGAGCGCGATCACACGGCGCTGCTCACGCAACCGCACGGGGTCGATCCCGTAGCGGGCCCCGAGGGCGCTGTCGAGCACGTCCACCCGCAGGACCATCCCGGCGCCCCCGCCGAAAGGAGTGTCGTCGACCTGGCCGGCGCTCAACGGCGTATGCTCGCGGAAGTTCACGCACTCGACCCGACTTCCCGCCGACAGCGCGTTGCGAACGTGCCGCTGCTCGAAGAACCACCCAAACCACTCGGGGAACAGCGTGAAGACGTCGATCTCCACCGCTAACCCTCGACGAAGTCCATGTTCACGTCGATCCTCCCCGCCGCGACATCGACCACACGGATCGCGTCTTTGACCATTGGCACCAGCAGCGACTCGCCGCCGGGCAGCGACTCGCCGCCGGGCAGCGACTCGCCGACCGGCTGAGTGTGCACCTCCAGGGCCTCGCAGGAGGGCAGCTCGACCAGGCGTACCACCTTTCCGACGAGGCGGGATCCGTCGACGACCACACACCCCTCCAGCTCGTGTGACCACCATTCGCCCTCGCCCAGGGAAGGGGCGTCCTGTGCGGCGACCGTCAGCGCCAGGCCCCGCAGCGCCTCGGCGCCAGGCCGGTCCTCGACATCTCCTACCCGCACGATCGGCCGCTGTTCGGTGCCCGCCCGCCGGACGATCTCCATGGTATTGCCGTCGATCGTCACCTTTGCTCCGAGCTCGAGCAGGCGGGACCTGGGCCGGGTCACGTAGAAGCTTCCGTCGAGACCGTGCGCGCGACCGACCCGGCCCGCCTGCAGCCGATCTGTCTGAGCCTGCCCGTCACACTCTGCCGCGGTGAGAGTCGGCTGCTCCGCCGTGGTGGGAGTCTGCTCGTCGGTCGCCCGCGCTCGGGCTCGCGCCCGTGGCTGCGCCCGTGTCTGATCAGTCGGTCCGGTCAATCGACGATGTCGACGAGCACCCGGCGGCCTTCGCCCGTCGCCGCCGCTTTCACGACCGTCCGCAACGCCTGGGCGGTTCGCCCGCCGCGGCCGATCACCCGGCCATAGTCCCCGTCGCCCACGCACAGCTCCAGCACGATCGTGCCGTCGTCCTCCTCGAACTGCTCCACCGACACGTCCTCGGGGTCGTCCACCAAGCCTTCCGCCAGGTACTCGAGCAGTTCACGCGGGGTCTCGCCAGACATCTTCTCCTCGCTCCTGGCCACCCCCTACTCGGGCGTGCGCCGTCAGGATCCCTCAGTCGCCCTCGGCGGCGATGCCCTGGATACGCAGCAGCTTGCGCACGGTGCCCGAGGGCTGGGCCCCTCGCGCCAGCCAGCTGCGAGCCCGGTCGGCATCGATCGAGATCGTCGACGGGTCCGTCTGCGCGTTGTACTGGCCGATCGTCTCGATCACACGACCGTCACGGGGAGAGCGCTGGTCGGCGACCACCACCCGCCAGATCGGGTCCTTCTTGCCGCCCACCCGTGTGAGCCTCAGCCTTACCGACACTTTGTCCTCTCTGAAACGCTTGATGTCCAGGGATTTGCCGGCTGTCGGACTGACACCGGCCCCGTCTGCCCCAAGCAGCTTAGACGGTGCTCACGCCAAAGGCCGACCCACCCGCCCGACGAAGGCCGGATGGGGGCCGAGATGGAGTGCCCGCCGTCGAGCCGGTCAGCGTCCCTGGCGCATCAACGCGCCCATGTCCGGCATCTTGCCCCTCCCCACCTGCTTCATCAGCTTGCGGGTCTGGCCGAACTGCTTGACGAGCTGGTTCACCTGCTGGACGTTCGTCCCCGACCCCCTTGCGATCCGCAGCCGCCGGGAGCCCTTGATCAGCTCTGGCCGGCGGCGCTCTTCGGGGGTCATCGCGAGGATGATCGCCTGCACCCGGTCGAGCTCACGCTCGTCCACCTTCATGTTCTGCAGCTGATGGCCCGCGAGCCCCGGGATCATGCCGAGCAGGTTGCTCACGGGACCCATTCGCCGGATCGTCTTCAGCTGGGACAGGAAGTCGTCGAGACCGAATTCGTCTCGCTTGAGCTTCCGTTGCAACGCCACCGCCTCGTCCTCGTCGAACTGGCGCTCGGCCTGCTCGATCAAGCCCATCACGTCCCCCATCCCGAGGATCCGCTGGGCCATCCGATCGGGATGGAAACGCTCGAACTGGTCGAGCTTCTCCCCGGTGGACGCGAACATGATCGGCTTGCCCGTGACCGCCTTCACCGACAACGCCGCCCCGCCCCGCGCGTCCCCGTCGAGCTTGCTCATCACCACGCCGTCGAACTGGATCTCCTGGGCGAACCTCTCGGCCACCCCGGCCGCGTCCTGGCCGGTCATCGCGTCAACGACCAGCAGCACGTCAGTCGGCGCAAGCGCCTTTCGCATCCGCACGAGCTCACCCATCAGCTCCTCGTCGATGTGCAGCCTGCCGCTGGTGTCGACGATCAGAACGTCCTTGCCCTCCTGCGTGGCCCGCTCCAGGGCCCACGTGGCGATGTCCACCGGATCGCGCTCGGTCCCCTGCTCGTAGACCTCCGCCCCGGCCTGACCCCCCACCTTCACCAGCTGCTCGACCGCCGCCGGCCGGTAGGTGTCACACGCGGCCACCGCCACCGAGGCCCCCCGCTCCTCGCGCAGATGCTTCGCGAGCTTCGCCGTCGCCGTCGTCTTCCCCGACCCCTGCAACCCCGCCATCAGGATCACGGTGGGTGGTTTCGAGGAGAAGCCGAGCTCTGCCGCGGCCCCACCCATCAGCGCGGTCAGCTCCTCGGTGACGATCTTGATCACCTGCTGGCCGGGGTTCAGCTTGCCGATCACCTCTGCCCCGAGACACCTCTCCTTGACCTGCCCGGTGAACTGGCGCACCACCTTGAAGTTGACGTCCGCCTCCAGCAGAGCCAAGCGGATCTCCCTCATCGCCCCGTCGACGTCCTCCTCGGTCAGGGTCCCGCGCCGGCGCACGTCCGCGAGGGCTGCCTGAAGCTTCTCAGCGAGCGCGTCGAACATTGGACTCAGTCCTTGCGAGCGGCGGGCGGCGAGGAGGCGGGCGGAGGGGAGGCGGGCGGAGAGGGCTTCGCGGGGGGCGACGGGTGCCCAGGCGGGGACGGGGGCAGGGGCGGCGAGGAGGGCCTCTCGGGTGCGCCATCCGGCTTGCGACGTGTGAGCGCCTCGCCGATGCCGCCGAACGCCTGCGCGAACTCGGATGGGATCACGAACACCTTGTTGGCGTCCCCTTCCGCGAGCTGGGGGAGCATCTGCAGGTATTCGTAACTCAGCAGCTCCCTCGTCGGGTTGCCCTCGTGGATCGCCTGGAACACGGTGTCGATCGCCTTTGCTTCCCCCTCGGCTCGCAGGATCGCCGCCTGGCGCTCCCCCTCGGCTGTGAGCACCGCCGCCTGCTTTGCCCCCTCGGCGGTCAGGATCTGCGACTGCTTCTCCCCTTCTGCCGTCAGGATCGCCGCCCGACGGTCCCGCTCGGCCCGCATCTGCTTCTCCATCGCCGTCTTGATGTCCGCGGGCGGTTCGACCGACTTGATCTCCACCCGGTTGATCCTGATCCCCCACTTGCCCGTCGCCTCGTCCAGGACCGTTCGCAGCTGAGCGTTCACGTTCTCCCGCGAGGTGAGCGTAGCCTCCAACGTCAACCCCCCGATCACGTTCCGCAGGGTCGTCACCGTCAGCTGCTCGATCGCCTGCAGCGGATTGGCGATCTCATAGGTCGCCGACCGTGGGTCGGTGATCGTGAAGTAGAGAACCGTCTCGATCGCCACGACCACGTTGTCCTCGGTGATCACCGGCTGGGGGGAGAAGTTCACGACCTGCTCCCGCAGGTCCACCAGCGGCTTGACCCGGTCGATGAACGGCGTGAGGATCGTCAGGCCCGGGTCCAGCGTCCGGCTGTAGCGGCCGAGCCGCTCCACGACCCCCGCCCTCGCCTGGGGGATCACCCGGATCGTACGCGCCGCCGCGACCAGCACGAACAGTACGACCACTGCGATGACGATGAGTGCGACCATTGACCGGCTCCTTTTTTCTCGTTGTCCCCGCCCTCAGTGCATGACCAGCGCGGTGGCTCCCCGAATCTCCACGACTTCGACCCGCTCGCCCGCGTCGATGATCTCGTCCTCGTCATAGCTTCTCGCGGTCCACACCTCGCCGTCGATCTTCACGCACCCGACTCCCTCCCCGTTGGCGATCCGCTCGATTACGATCGCGTTCTTGCCGATCAGCGCCGAGGCCCCCGTCCTGATCGCCGGGGGCAGCCGCCGGTGCCTGCGCGCAACCGGCCTGAGCGTGCCGAACACGATCCCGGACGCCGCCAGGAACACGATCGCGCTGAGCGGCGCACCGACCCCCAGCAGGCCCACGACCGCGGCGAGACCGGCCCCTATCGCGAAGGGGGCGAGATAGAACCCGCCCTGATGCATCTCCCCGATGCCGAGCGCACAGGCGGCCACCAGCCAAAAAATCCATGCATCCATATCCTCAGACTACTCACCCCCAACCAGCGCACGCGCGAACTCATCGGGGTCGAACGGCCTGAGATCCTCGACGGTCTCGCCGATCCCGATCAGCTTCACCGGCAGCCGAAGCTCCCGCGCGATCGCCAGCGCGATCCCGCCCCGGGCGGTTCCGTCGAGCTTTGTCAGCACCACTCCGGTGACCCCGGCCGCCTCCGCGAACATCTGCGCCTGACGCAGCCCGTTCTGGCCGGTGGTCGCGTCGATCGTCAGCAGCGTCTCGTGCGGCGCCCCCTCCAGTTGGCGCCCGATCACCCGCCCCACCTTGCTCAGCTCCGCCATCAGGTCGTCCTGGGTGTGCAGCCGTCCGGCGGTGTCGACGATCACCACGTCCACGCCCTCGCCGATCGCCTGAGCGATCGCCTCGAACGCCACCGCTCCCGGATCCGAGCCCTCCCGGCCGGTCACGATCTCACAGCCCGCCCGCTCCGCCCAGCCCGCCAGCTGCTCGCTGGCCGCCGCCCTGAACGTGTCCGCCGCCGCCAGCAGCACCGTCCGGTGAAGCTCCTTGCGCAGGTGCCAGGCGAGCTTGCCGATCGTCGTAGTCTTGCCGGTCCCGTTCACCCCCACCGCCATGATCACGGTCGGCTTCACCCGGATGTCGATGTGTCCGTCCCCGACCCGCGCAGTGTCGGCGAGCAGTCCGATCAGCCGCTCGCTGAGCGCCTCCCCGCCCGTGAGCTCCCCCGCCTCGGCCTCCCTCTCGAGCGTCCCGACGATCGAGGCCGTCGTCGACGCTCCCACGTCCGCCACGATCAACGCCTCCTCCAGCCGTTCCCACGCCTGCTCGTCGAGTGGCCCGAACAGCGTCGCTTTGATCTCCCCCCCGAGCGCCTCCCGGGTCTTCGTGAGGTTCTCCCGCAGCCGCCGGAACAGGCCCCGCCGGCGCTCGCCCATGCCGGGCCCTCCTCCCTGGCCCTCCCCCCCGGCGGAATCGCCGACGACGAACAGCTCGCTCCAGTCCCGCGCCACGAGCCGGCGGTCAGGCCACCAGCTCGGCCTGCTCAGGCGACTCCTGACCGGCGGTCCTCGCGGGCAGGCTCCGGGAGAGCACCTTCGAGACCCCGTTTGCGCCCATCGACACCCCGTACAGCCAGTCGGCCGCCTCCATCGTGCGCTTCTGATGGGTGATCACGATGAACTGGGCCCGGTCGGCGTACCGCCGCAACAGCCCCAGGAACCGGTCGAGGTTGAGGTCGTCCAGAGCCGCCTCGACCTCGTCGAGGATGTAGAAGGGACAGGGCCTCGCCAGGAACACGGCGAACAGGAACGCGAGGGCCGTCATCGACTTCTCTCCGCCGGAGAGCAGCGACAGGCGCTTGGTCGACTTGCCCGCGGGCGTGATCTCGATCTCAACTCCCATCGCGCTCTCCTCGCCCTCGCGCTCGAGCGTCTCCCGCTCGGCCTCCGCGTCGGCGGCCGCCTCGTTCGCGACCGCCGTGCCCGCGCCGTCCGCGCCTGCGCCGTCCTGGCCGTCGGGGGCGTGGGTGGCGTCGGTGGCGTCCGGGCCGAGAGGCTGCCCACCGAGCACCGGTCGCGGCGCGTGCTCGTCGCGCACCAGCCTCAGTTTCCCGCTCCCGCCCGGGAACAGGTCCCCGACGAGCTCCTGGAAGTTCTGGGCGGCCGCCATGAAGGTCTCCTCGAACGTCTCCGCTATCTGGCGGTCGGTGTCTCTGATCACCGCTCCCAGCTCCCGCAACGCCGTCTCCAGGTCCCCACGCCTGGTCTCCAAGTCCTCGACGTGGGCGATCGCCTGCCCATACTCCTCCTGGGCCAGGGGATTCACCGGACCGAGCTGCTCCCGCCGGCGCCCGAGCCTCTCCACCCGCGCCCCCAACGCCTGCTCCTCCTCGGGATCCAGCGGCTGCTCGGGCTCGCCGCTCTCGTCCTCGGCGTCCTCCTGCTCGGGAACCGTCCGCCCGAGTCGCTCGGCGATCTCCCGCAACTCGGACTCGGCTTCGTTCGCCCGGTCGCGCAGGCGTTGCGCGGCCACCTCCGCCTCGGTGACAGCCTCGCTCGCGCCCCTCAGGTCGGTCTGGATCTCCGCCTCCAGACCGGCGCATGCCCGCAGCTCCCCGGCCACCTCCTCGCCCGCCACACTGTCCCGCGCGAGCTCCCCTTCCAAGCGCGCGACCACGCCGGACTCGATCGCCTCGCCGACCTGTACGAGCGCCCCTCGCAGACGCTCTGCCACCGGCTCCAGCGCGAGATCGCTCTCGAGCTGTGCCCGCAGGCGCTCGAGCCGGCGCCCCCGCTCGGCCAGCTCGGCCGCGGCCCGCTCCGCCCGGCGGCGTTCCTCCTCGACGTCTCCCGTCGCCAGCGCCTGCGCGAGCGCCCGCTCGAACCCCTCTCTCGCGAGCCCCTCCGCCCGGGCGAGCGCCTCGCTGAGGATCCGTGCCCGCCCGCTCGCCTCGGGCTCCTGCAGCGCACGTCGAAGCCCGTCGTCGATCGCGTTCCGGACCTGTCCCCAGGCCAGCTCCCAAACGCTCTTCCCGCCGTCGGTCCCACCCTCCTCCTCGGCCGCTCCACTCCCGCGCTCGCGATCCGGCCGTGAGAGATCTTCGAGCGGCTCGGCGAGCTCGGCCCGCAGCCGTTCTATCCGCCGCGCCAGGGTCTGTGCGCCGACCTGCGCCTGCTCGCCGCGCAGGCTCACCCGGTCGCGCGCCGAACGCGCGTCGTACACCCGCCGCGCGAGCTCGTCGTGACGCTCGCTGCGCTCGGTCAGCGCTCGCTCGGCCTCGCCCCGCCGCTTCACCACCGCTCCCAGCCTGGTCTCGACCTCCTCCCGGCGCCCACGCGCATCCCTCACCTGGGCTTCGGCCCCCTGCAGCTCCCCCCCCCGCCCCCGCAGCGCCTCCCGCGCGAGCGTCCACCGCGCCTCCAGCATCTGGCGCTCCAACCGCTCGTGCAGCTCCGCGGCCTCGGCCTGACGCTTGAGCGGACGCAACCGCGTACGCGCCTCCCGCTCGACGTCGAGCGCCCGATCGAGGTTCTCCTGCGTGCGCTCCAGCTTCAGCTGGGCTCGCCGGCGACGCTTGCGATGCTTGCCGAGCCCCGCCGCCTCCTCGATCAGCAGCCGCCGGTCCCGGGGCTTTGAGGTCACGATCGCCTCGACCCTTCCCTGGGAGACCACCGAGTGGGTCTCCTTGCCGAGACCCGTGTCCGAGAGCACCTCGATCACGTCCGTCAGCCGGCACCGGGCGCCGTTCAACCGGTAGCTCCCCTCGCCCGCGCGATCCAGCCGCCGCACGATCGATATCTCGCTCAGCGGCAACTCCACCGTGCCGTCGCAGTTGTCGAGCACGATCTCCACCTCGGCGGCGCTCCGCGCCTGCACCCCCCGGCCCCCGCCGAAGATCACGTCCTGCATCGACTGTCCCCTGACCGCCAGCGGTGACTGCTCGCCCATCGCCCACAGAACGGCGTCAGTGACGTTCGACTTGCCCGACCCGTTTGGCCCCACCACGACACTCACACCCGGCCCGAAGTCGAGCGTCGTGCGATCCGGGAAGGACTTGAAGCCCGTCAGCGTCACCGATTTCAGCCGCACGTGCCCATCCCCTCAATATTGCTGCCTACGCCCTCCCATGAGCGCGCAGGGCAAGCTGGGCAGGACCGTATGGGTCGTGTCGCACTGAGCGAAGTGTGCCTGGCACACGAACGACCGAGGACGCCGATCCAGCCAAGCCATGCGCTCATGGGGACGCCTGAAGCTTCTCGACTGCCTTCTGGGCGGCCTCCTGCTCGGCCTGCTTCTTGCTTCTGCCGCTCCCCGATCCCAACGGCTCGCCGTCCACGAGCGCCGCCACCTCGTAGACCCGCTCGTGGGGCGGGCCGCTCTCGCGCTGGACCTCGTAGCCGACCACCGCTCCCCTGCGCGCCAGCAGCTCCTGGAGCGCCGACTTGAAGTCCACGGGGTTCTCGAGCGCCTGTTCGATCTCCGGCCCAAACGCCTCCACCACGGCCTCGGCGGTACGCTCGTAGCCGGCGGTCAGGTAGCACGCCCCGATCACCGCCTCGATCACCGACGCGAGCACACGCTCGGTCTCCACCAGCGCCGCCGCGCCCTCGGACGCCCCCTGCGGCGCCGCCGCCCGCAGGCGCTCTGACGCCCCCAGTCGTTCGGCGACCGCCCGGCAGCTCGGTCCCGACACCGCCTGGGCGCGAATCTTGGTGAGCCTGCCGGCGCCGAACCGCTCGGCCTCCAACCGCGGATACAGGTGCGCGGTGACCGCCAGCCCGAGCACGCTGTCGCCGAGGAACGCAAGCCTCGCGTAGGAGTCCTCGCGCCTCTCCGTCCAGGACGCGTGCGTGAACACCTGACGCTCCAGCTCCTTGGGCAGCTCGTCCATCAGTTCGCGCAGAAGTCTCATGCGGCGCGATCATCACGCCGGCGCGTGCGCCAGGACGAAGTCGACGGCCTGCCCCACAGTGGCGATCGTCGCGGCCTGCTCGTCGGTCATCTGCACCCCATAGCTGTCCTCGAGCTCCTGCACGAGCGTGTACAGATCCAGCGAGTCCGCCTCGAGATCCTCCTTGAATCGGGTCTCCTCCACGATCCGATTCGCCTCGACGTCCAGCTCGTCGGCGAGATGGTCTCTGATCAGCTCGAACACCTGCTCACGGTTCATCGTCCGGCAGGCTAGCGCTCCACGCGGACACGGGCCCCCGCTCAGAGTCGTTCGCGGCGGCGTCCCTGGCGGCGTTCGCGGCGGCGTCCCTGGCGGCGTTCGCGAGAGTCCGCCCGGAGGACATAGGCGGCGTCCGCAACGCCCCCGCCCGCGCGAGCGCCCCATGGGTGCGCCCGACGAGATCCTCCTGCGCCCCCCGCTGGGCACGCAGGATCGCCTGCGCGAACCCACGCCTGGAGAAGCTCCCGTGGGGCACCACTCCGAGCGCTCGCAACCCCAACAGGTATGCCCCTCCCTGCCCCTCGGGGTCGATCTCCTCGCGGAACCCTCTGAGCGCGGGCCTGAGCAGCATCCCGCCGAGCTTCGCCTTCGCCGAGGACATCGCGGCGTCCCTGATCGCGCCGAGCATCCTCTGCGACACCCCCTCCAGCAGCTTGAGCGCCACGTTCCCCGTGAATCCGTCCGTGACGATCACGTCGGAGACCCCCGTCACGAGATCTCCCCCCTCGACGTTCCCCACGAACTCGAACGGGCCGCCTCGCGCCGCGAGCGCCGCCAGGCGGGCATGGGTCTCGACGATCAGGCCGCTTCCCCGCTCGGCCTCCTCGCCGTTTGAGAGCAGCCCGACCCGCGGGCGCTCGATCCCGAGGATGGTGCTCGCCAGCGCGGCCCCCATAAACGCGAACTGCTCGAGATGCTCACTCCGGGCCTGGGCGTTCGCGCCCACGTCCAGGAGCGTCACCGGCCGGGCGGGCGGGGGCATCGGGATCGGCAGCGCCAGCGCCGGCCGGTGGACTCCGCGTGCCCGCTTGACGTTGAACAGGCCGGCCGCCAGCGCCGCCCCCGTCCCGCCCGCGCACACCAGCGCCTGAGCGCGATCCTGGGCGATGGCCGTGGCCGTCTGCACGATCGAGGCCTCCCGCTGGCGGCGCACAGCGCTCGCCGGATCCGGGCTCTTGGCGATCGACACCGGCGCGTCCACCACCTCGATCATCCCCGCCGGCGCGTCCCCGACGGCGCCTGCCAGCTCCCGTGCCGGCCCGAACAGGATCGACCTCGCGCCGGCGCTCGCGGCGAGCGTGGCGCCCGCCGCGACCTCGGCCGGGCCGAGATCCGCTCCGTTGCAGTCCACCGCGACAACGATCTCCCGCGCGTCCCGCCCGGGCTCGACCCGTCCAGGCTCGACCGCGGGCGAGTTGCTGCCCGCCAACTCCCTACTCGTGCTCGTGCTCGTGCTCGTCAGGCGCGCCAGCGGTGAAGACCTCACGGCCTGCGTAGGTCCCGCATACCGGACATACCCGGTGAGGCCTGCGGGGGCTGTGGCAGCGTGGACACGCGTTCACGGTGGGTACCCCCACCTTGTGCTGGGCTCTACGCTTGTTCGTGCGGCTGTGCGACTGCTTTTTCTTGGGTACCGCCATCTCGCCGGACAGGCTACCAGCCGTGGCGTCACGGCCCCCACGCGCGCACGCGGGGGGGTTCCGCGAGTCACTCCAGCTCCAGCTCCCTGAGCTTCACCCAACGCCGGTCGGGCTCCCGCGCGTGCCCATGCTCGGGCCCCGCCTCGTTGAGGTCCGCGGCACACTCCGGGCAGAGCCCCGCACAGTCCTCCCGGCACAGCACCTTCGCGGGCATCGCCAACGCAAACGCGTCTCGCGCCCACGCCGCCAAGTCGAGCGTCTCCTCGTGCACATAGGGGCTGGCGAGATCCTCCCCCTCGCCCGGCACCGACACCTCGCGAGCGTCCACCTCGATCCTCGGGGCGCCCTCCTTCAGGCAGCGCATGCACGGCCCTCGCAAAACCGCCTCCAGGCGCAGCCGCAACGCATACCCGCCGCCCGTCATCTTCGAGACATCGAGCGTCACCGGCGCATTCGCGGGATCGGCCTCGTAGCGCTCGCCCCCGAGCTCGAGCGCCTCAATCGCCGCCTGGAGCTCCAGCCGGCGCCCCTCGCCGGGGCTCAGCCGCAGCCCCGCCAAGTCGAAGTGGTGGGTCCGCGCAGACATGGTCCCTCAGGCTAGCGCTCGCGCGCGCGCGAGCCGTGCTTTCAGGCTTGCTCTCGGAGCTCGTTTCAGGCTTGCTCTCGGAACTCGTTTCAGGCTTGCTCTTGGAGCTCGCGCTTGAGCACCTTGCCAGTCGCGTTGCGGGGGAGTTCCTCCAGGAACACGACCTCCCGGGGGACCTTGTAGCGGGCGAGGTTCGCCTTCACGTAGGACTTGACCGCCTCCTCGTCGAGGTCGTCCCCCTCGCGGGCGACCACGTAGGCCTTCAGCCGCTGGCCGAACTGATCGTCCGGGACCCCGACGACGGCCGCCTCCTCGATGTCGGGGTGTTCGGCGAGCAGATCCTCGACCTCCCGCGGGAACACGTTCTCGCCGCCGCTGACGATCATCTCGTCGTCGCGCCCGTCCACGAACAGCCGTCCCCCGGCGTCGAAGCGGCCCACGTCGCCGGTGCTCATCAGGCCACCCACGATCTCCTTGCCGCCACCGCCGGTATAGCCTTCGAAGACCATCTCGTTGGCCACGAAGATCCGGCCGCCCTCGCCCGGCGCGGCCTCCCGGCCGTCGGCGTCCAGCAGCTTGACCACCGTCCCCATCGGCGGCCGCCCGGCGGTCCCCGGCGCCGCCCGCAGATCCTCGGGCGTGGCGATCGTCGCCCACGCAACCTCGGTGGACCCGTACAGGTTGTAGAGGATGTCCCCGAAGGTGTCCATCACCTTGCTCGCGAGCTCTCCGGGGAGCACCGACCCGCTCACCGCGATCACCTTCAGGGCGCTCGTGTCGTAGGCGGCGATCGTCTCCTCTCCCAGCTCGAGGATCCGCTGGAGCATCACCGGCACGACCGCCAGGGCGCTCGCCCGATGGTGAGCCACCGCTCGCAGGGTCTCGAGCGGATCGAACCTCCGACGCAGCACCAGCGTGGAGGCGAGGGGAAGGGCGAGCGTGAAGTGCGCAAACCCCCAGGAGTGGAACATCGGCGCCGCGATCATCGTCCGCTCGCGGGCCTTCAGCGGGATCTTCGAGAACAGCGCCGCCGCGGGCTCCATCGAGTCCGGCTGTTTGCGCGCCGCCCCCTTGGGCGTTCCCGTGGTGCCCGACGTGAGGATCACGACTCGTCCCTTCTCCGCGGGAGGCGCGAGCGGCGAGTCGGGTTCGGCGCCGATCAGATCCTCAAGGCGCGGGTCGGACTCCGACAGCGGTCGCTCCCCCGGGTCCTGCCAGGCGACATACCGTTTCCTTCCCTGCCCCCCCTCGGCGACCAGATCGCCGAACTCCTCGTCGTAGATCAACGCCACGGGATCCTCCCGGCGCATCACGTCCGCGATCTGGGGCCCGGCGAAGGCGGTGTTCAGATACAGGGCGCCAGCGCCCACCTTGGAGCACGCCACGGTGGCCTCGATGAACGCCCGGTGGTTGCGGCACATGATCGCCACGCTGTCCTGTTCGCCAATGCCCTCTCGCTTGAGGGCCCGGGCGAGGGAGTTGGTGCGGCTGGCCACCTCCTCGAAGGTGAGGGTCCCCTTCTCGTCCACGATCGCCTCCCGGTCGGGGTAGCGGACGGCGGAGGCGGTGTAGGCGGCGGCGGGTGTGGGACCCCAGCGGCGCAGCGCCATCACCGACCGCACCGCCTTGTCCGGGCGCATCGGCTGGATCATGCCGGTTCCCAGCAGCGTGCGTGCGACCTGCAGTCTGTACTTCGCCTCGTTCGCCTTCATCCCGCGGGGACCCTACTCAAAAAATCGATGCCCCACGCGCGCGCGGGGTGTGGACGGAGAGCCGGGGATGGTGCCGTTCCGACCGGCACATGTGCCGGTCGGCCTGACCGTGCATGCACGGTCAGGGGCCACGCCGCCATGCGGCGTGGCCGTCCTAAGAGACTTCCGCCGGTTCGTCCTTGCCCTGCAGGCGCTCGCGTCCGCGCTGGACGGCGGCGATGAACTTCGACAGATTGACCTCGAGCGTGTTCAGGATCTCGTCGGCGTAGTCCTCGGCCCCGAGCCGGATCTCGCGCTCGCGTGCGCGGGCGTCCTCGACGATATCCTCGGCCGCCCGCTCGGCCTGCTTGGTGACCTCCTCCTCGCCCACGAGGCGCTCCTGGCGCTCCTGGGCCTCCTTGAGGATCCGCTCAGCCTCCTTCTTGGCCTCCGCGAGCATCTCCTGGCGCTCCTTGACGATCCACCGGGCCTGCTTGATCTCCTCGGGGATCGTCGCCCGCATCTGGTCGAGGATGTCGTAGATCTCCTCCTTGTCGACCCTCACCTGGTCGGTGAGGGGCACCGGCTTGGCGTTGTGGACCAGGTCGTCGAGCTTGTCTATGAGTACCAGGACATCCATCTTCTACACACTATCTCCGTTCGCCCCGACCGGAGCCCACGCGGGTCGGCTCGTGAGCGCACAGGCCGTCGCAGGGCTCCTCCGCGGTCCAGTTCCAGTCCAGTTCGTCAACGTCTCAGCTCTTCCTGCAAGCGCTTGGCCACCTCGCCGGGAACGAGATCGTCGATGTTCCCTCCGAAGATCGCGAGCTCCTTGACGCCGCTCGAGGACAGGAAGCTGTACTCCGAGCTCGCCATCAGGTAGACGGACTCTATCTCGGGATCAAGCCTCCGGTTCAGCTGGTGCATCTCCAGCTCGTACTCGAAGTCCGAGATCGCCCGCAGCCCCTTCACGATCGCTTTCGCACCGACCTTCCGGGCGAACTCCACGACGAGCGTGTTGAACGGCTCCGCCCGCACCCCCGGCAGGTCCCCGGTGGCGTGTTCGATGAAGCGCAACCGCTCCTCGATCCCGAACAGGGTGTCGCTCTTGCGCACCGACCGGTTCACGACCGCGATCACCACCTCCTCGTACAGCGCCGCCGCCCGCCGGATCACGTCGAGGTGGCCGTTGGTTATCGGGTCATAGGAGCCCGGGCACACAACCGTCGCAGCGATGGGAGTGTTCTCGCGCGGCGTCGCGGCGATGGGTGCGCTGTCGCTCGGAGGAGTCATCGGCTCGAAGGGAGGGGACGTGTCATGCGTGACGGTAGATCCTGATCTCGGTGTCTCCGTACCGGCGCTCCCTGTGGAGCGCCAGCTCGAGCTCGAGCGGCATGCGCCGATCGCTCTCCGCGACCAGGATCGCACCCGGGGCGAGCAGTCCCGGCAACGACGCCGACAGCCTCGCCCCCCACTCGCGCGCCCTTCCGTACGGAGGATCGATCAGGAGCAGATCGTATGTCTCTTTGCGCTCTCGTGCTCTCTTGATGGCATCGAGCGCGTCTTCGCGCCTGACCGCCGCCTCCTCCTCGCCCAACCCGAGCGCCGTCAGGTTCGCCCGCAATGCGCCGATCGCCGCCTGGTCCCGCTCGACGAACACCACCCCCTCGGCCCCCCGGGAGAGCGCCTCGATGCCGAGCGCCCCCGTGCCCGCGAACAGGTCCATCGCCCGTGCCCCGGTGACGTCCCCGAGCATCCCGAACACCGCCTCCCTGACCTTCTCGGAGGTCGGCCGCGTGCCGGTGCCTCGCGGGGCCTTCAGCCTGCGTCCGCCGTAGCGCCCCGCGATAACCCTCATGGGGCCACCGTGACCGCACCGCCACCGGGCGGCGACTCCCCGCGATCGGCGGGACTCCTCATCCGGGAATTGGCTGGGAGGCCTCATCGCCGAACGCCCGCTCCAGCACATCGCCGAGCAGCGCGTGCTCGGGCGCCTGGAGGGATGGATCGTCGGCCATTATTTGCAGTGCCCCCGCGCGCGCGCGGGCAAGCAGTTCACCGTCCTCAGGCAGGCAGGCGATCTTGAACTGCCCGATTCCCGACTGGCGGGTCCCGATCAGCTCGCCCTCCTTGCGCAATCTGAGGTCGATCTCGGCCAGCTCGAACCCGTCAGAGCACTCCTGGAGCGCCCTCAGCCTGACCGCGCCGGGCGGTCCCATCAGCAGGCAGAACGAGCGGTGCTCGCCCCGCCCCACCCGTCCGCGCAGCTGGTGAAGCTGGGAGATCCCGAACCGCTCGGCGTTCTCGATCAGCATCACGGTCGCGTTCGAGACGTCGATCCCGACCTCGATCACGGTCGTCGAGACGAGCACGTCCTTCGCCCCCGATGCGAACAGCTCCATCGCCTGGGCCTTCTCGCGCGGGCGCATGGACCCGTGCAGGAGCACGAGCCGATGGTCCTTCAGCTCGCCCGTCCGCAGCCGCTCGAACTCGGCGGTCGCGGCACGCACGTCCTCCGTCGCGTCGTCGGTCTGATCGATCTGCGGGCACACGACATACGCCTGCCTGCCGGCCCGCAGCTGCTCGCGCAGCTGATCGTAGGCCTGCTCGCGACCGGCCTCTCCGGCGACGATCCGCGTCTCGATCGGCTGTCTGCCTCGCGGAAGCTCTCGCAGCACGCTGGTGTCGAGATCCCCGTATCGCGCCAAGGCGAGCGTCCGCGGGATCGGCGTCGCGGTCATGTGCAACACGTGCGCGGCCACCCCGTCACGCCCGTTGCCCTCGCGCGCATCGCCCTCACGCGCATCGCCCTCACGCGCATTGCCCTCACGAGCCTTGCCGTCGAGGGCGGCACGCTGGCGCACGCCGAAGCGATGCTGCTCGTCCACGACCGCGACCGCCAACCTGCGAAAGCGGACGTCCGGCTCGATCAGCGCGTGGGTGCCGACGATCAGCTGCAGCTCGCCGCTGGCGAGCTTGCCGAGCGTGTCCCTGCGCATGCGCGAGCCCGTGGAGCCTGTCAGCAGGGCGCACCTGACCTCCCCGAGCCCCGTCCCCAGCAGTTGCTGAAGCGTCGCGAAGTGCTGTCCGGCGAGGGTCTCGGTGGGCGCCATCAGGGCGGCCTGCATCCCATGCTCCACGGCCCTCAGCAGCGCGTAGGTCGCGACCACCGTCTTGCCGCTCCCCACCTCTCCCAGCAGCAGTCTCTGCATCGCCCGGTCCTGGGCGAGGTCTTCGCGGACCGTCTCGATCGCCCTGGACTGGTCGCCCGTGGGCTCGAACGGGAGCTCCCCCGCCAGCCATCGCTCGGTCAGCGAAGGCGGCTCGTTCAGTACCGGAGCGCCCCTGCGCGCCCGTCGCCGGGCCCGGCGGCGAAGGAACGCCAGCTGGGTCAGCAGAAGCTCCTCGAACGCGAGCCTCTCCCGGCCCTCCCGACGATCCTCGGGCCCTCGCGGGAAGTGAATAGCCGCGAGCGCGCCAGCCCGGTCGGCCAGCTTCTCGTCGGTCCTGATCGCCGACGGCAGCGCCTCCGGGACGTCCGCCAGCGAGCCTCTGACGCCTCGCACCAGCGCGAGGATCTGGGTGGAGCTGACCCCCTCGCTCGCGGGATAGTGGGAGACCTGGGCGACCCGGGCGACGGTCGCCGGGCTCGCCCGCCCGTGGGCCGGGGTCGGCGTCGGCCGGGACGTCCGTGCCGATGTCCGTGCCAGCGCGCGTGTCGGCGTCCATGCCGATGTCCGACCCGATCGCGTGATGGATCACGCTGAACGTCCCCCGGGGGGTGAGCTTGCCGTGCAGCACGAGCCTCGTCCCGGGCCTGTATCGCTGGGTCAGCCACGGCTGGTTGAAGAACGTCGCTCTCATGCTCGCCGTCTCGTCGAACACAGTCGCTTCCACGAGCGGCTTCATCCCGCGCCTTCTCACCGGTCGCGCGACGATCGTGCGCACCTGCACGACGGCCGTCGCCGCCTCCCCTTGGCGCAGCCCCCTCACGGTGCGAGCGTCCCGGCTGTCGCTCGGCAGATGCTCGAGCAGGGCGCCCACGCTGCTCAGTCCGAGCGCGGCCAGCCCGTCGGCCAGCTTGCCGGACGATCCCACCTCGAGCGGCGCCTGCAGCCGCGACGGTCGCGGCGAGCGCACCGGGACTGCAAGCAGCTCATCGCGGGTCGGGCGCTCGCGCGAGGCGAACGCGCGGGGGCCGGGCTCGCCCGCGGCGGGCTCGTGCTTGACAGTGGCTACGGCGAGGGAGCTCATCCGCGGCTCCCATGATGCCCGCTGTGCCGGATCGCTCGCCCGTCCCGGATCACTCGGCCGCGAGCAGCCACCAGTAGGCGTGCTGGCCGCCGTCGCGGAGCTCGAGCTCGACGTCGCCGTTGACCATCGCTTCGACCTCCTGCGGCGCGAGCGGCGCGTCGGCGCCGGTCAGGCAGCTGATCAGCTCCGCGTCCTGGGCCAGACGCTCGATCACGGCGTTCAGGGTGTGGGCGGGGTCCCCCCAGGCGTGGACCTCCTCGGCGACGAACCCGACCGCCTCGCCTCGCGAGAACCGGCCCTGGGCGTCGTCGCGGGCGGCTCGGGCGACCGCGCCGGTGCGCACATGGGCAAGCGCCTCGGCCAGCGCCGCCGCGTTCTCCTCCACGCTGCGGCCCTCCTCCAGGGCGACCGCCGCGACCAGGCCCGCCTGCTGGCTGACCGCGGGGGCCACCAGCACGAGCTTGTCCGAGAGCTCCGCGGCGCGCTCGGCCGCCATCACGACGTTGGGGCTGCTGGGCAGCACCAACACCTCCTCGGCGGGCACGTCATGGATCGCCGCCAGCAGCTCATACGTGGACGGGTTCAGCGTGGGGCCGCCATCGATCGTGCGCACGCCGAGCTCCTCGAACATCGCCGCCACCCCCTCGCCGCCGACGACCGCCAGCGCCCCGCAGCGGGCCCGCGGCCCGGCCTGGCCAGCGGCGTCCCGGTCCCGGTCTCCGCCAGAGCCGTTCAGGCGCTCGTCGCGGTCGGCCATCTGGGCGCGCATGTCGGCGATGTCAAGGCGTGAGATCTGTCCGGCGTCCACGAACACCGCGGTCGCCCGTTCGGGCTCGTCGGTATGCAGGTGGACCTTCAGGGTGCTCGCGTCCCCGACCACCAGTACGGAGTCGCCGAGCTCTCCAGCGGCGCGATGAACCGACCGGCGCTGAGGCCGCTGCCGATCACCGCGAAGTTCGTGCAGAACCGGTACGTGCTCGAGGAGTGCTCGGGGTGGGTGATCTGCGCGGGCGCGTGATGGTCGAGCTCGGGGGCCTCCTCGCCGCGCAACGCCGCCACGACCCCCGCGAAGATGATCGTCAGGCCGTACCCTCCCGCGTCCACCACGCCCGCCTCGCGCAGCGCCGAGAGGAGCTCAGGGCTGCGCTTGACCGACTCCTGGCCGGCCGCCACCGCCCGCTCCAGGGTGTCCGCGATCACCGCGTCCTGGCCGCTCGGATCGGTCGCGGGGCCCAGCCGCGGGTTCTCCGGGCTGTGGGCCACGTCGGTCATGATCTTGTGGGACATCTCCCGGGCGACCGTCAGGATCGTGCCCTCCGCGGGGTCCCTCACCGACGCGTAGGCCCTGTCGGCGGCGTTCGCGAGGGCCGCCCCGATCAGGGTCGCGTCGATCAGCTCCCCGGGACGGCTCACGAGCTCTTCGGCGGCCCCCCGGATAAGCTGGGAGAGGATCACCCCCGAGTTGCCTCGCGCGCCCAGCAGGGCCGCGCGGGCGACCGACTGCACGATCTCCTCCCGTCCGATCTCATCGATCGTGCGAGCCCCGTTGCTGCCCTGCACCCGATCGAGCTCGTCCAGCACCGCCCGCAGCGTGAGCGCCATGTTGTCGCCCGTGTCCCCGTCGGCGACCGGGAAGACGTTGAGGTCGTTGACCTCCTCCCGGCGGGACTCCAGATGCGCCAGCGCCCCCGCCACCGCAGCGCGAAAACGAACCAGGTTGGTGTCGCTCACTGCTTCACGTCATATCAGGTCGGGCCCTCGAAGGGCCTCCGGACGAGCCCGGCTAGGCGGACTTGGTGACCTTGCCGGCTTTCAGGCACCGCGTACACACGTACACCCTTCGAGGCGCCTTGCCGACCATGATCCGCACCTTCTGCAGGTTCGGGTCGAACCGGCGCTTGGTGGCGACCATCGAATGGCTGCGGCTCTGGCCGAACGCCGGGCCCTTCCCGCAGCTGTGACAAACCTTAGCCATCGCGACCTGAGTCTAGCCCCTGGCCAGCTCTCCTCGCAGCGAGGCCATCCGCATGACCGCCTCCGCGGCGTTGCGGCCCTGGTCGCGCTTGCCCCCGCCCGCCCGCTCAAGGGCCTGCTCCATGCTCGCGCAGGTGAGCACCCCGAACGCGCACGGCACGCCCGTCGTGAGCTGCACCTGCATGATCCCGCTCGCCGCCTGGGCGCACACGAACTCGTAGTGGTCGGTCTCCCCCCTGATGACCGCCCCCAGGCACGCGACCCCCGCGAACCGGCCCGATCCGGCGGCGTACTTCGCGGCCAGGGGCAGCTCATAGGCGCCGGGCACGTCGAACACCTCGACGTCCTCGTGGCCGGCCTGGGCGAACGCCTCGCGGGCGCCCCGCACCAGCCGCTCGGCGAGCTCCTCGTAGAAGCGCCCGACCGCGATTGCGTACGACCGCCCCGCGGGCGAGCCGCTCATCGTTCGCCGCGCTCCTCGGCTCGATCCTGCTCTCGCTCGGCGTGAAGCAGCTCGGCGTCGAGGTTCAGGCCCTGGTGATGGAGTGTGTGGCCCATCCGCTGGGCCTTGGTGCGCAGGTAGGAGGCGTTGTGCTCGTTCGGCGGGGGCTCGATCGGGATCTGGGCGGTGACCGACAGGCCGTAGCCCTCCAGGCCCTTGATCTTCTTCGGGTTGTTCGTGAGGATCCGAATCGAGGTGAGCCCCAGGTCGCCGAGGATCTGGGCGCCGATGCCGTAGTCGCGCAGGTCCGCGGGCAGTCCCAGGCGCTCGTTCGCTTCGACCGTGTCCAGGCCGTCCTCCTGCAAGCGGTAGGCCCGGAGCTTGTTCAGCAGTCCGATCCCACGGCCCTCCTGGGAGAGGTACAGCAGCACCCCCTGCCCCTCTCGCTCGATCATCGCGAGGGCCGCCGCGAGCTGCTCGCCGCAGTCGCAGCGCAGCGAGTGGAACACGTCCCCGGTCAAGCACTCCGAGTGGACCCGCACGAGCACGTCCTTCGCATCCTTGACCTCCCCCTTGACGAGGGCCACGTGGTGCTTGTCGTCGACCAGCGACCGGTACCCGACCGCCTCGAACTCGCCGAACGCGGTCGGCAGCCGGGTCGCCACCACCCGCTCGATCAGCCGGTCGTTGCGACGGCGGTAAGCGATCAGGTCGGCGATCGTGACGAGCTTCAGACCGTGGCGCTCGCAGTAGTCGGCGAGGTCGTCCACCCGGGCCATCGACCCGTCCTCGTTCATGACCTCGCAGATAACGCCAGCGGGGATCAGACCCGCGAGGCGTGCGAGGTCGACGCTCGCCTCGGTGTGTCCGGTCCGCTCGAGCACGCCCCCGCCCTTGGCCTTCAACGGGCTCACGTGCCCAGGCTGCACGAGATCGCCAGGAGCGGTCTTGGGGTCGATCGCGACCTGCATCGTGTGCGCCCGGTCGTGAGCGCTCACGCCCGTGGTCACGCCCTCCCGCGCCTCGATCGTGACCGTGAACGGCGTCTGCAAAGCCGACTCGTTCTTGGCGGTCATCAGCTCCAGCCCAAGCTCCTCGCAGCGCTGGGGGGTGAGCGCCAAACAGATCCACCCCCGACCCTCCTTGGCCATGAAGTTGATCGCCTCGGGCGTCACGAACTGGGCGGCCATCACGAGGTCCCCCTCGTTCTCGCGATCCTCGTCGTCGCACACGACGATCATCTTGCCCTGCCTGATCTCCTCGATCGCCTCCTCGATCGTCGCGAACGTGGCCTTGTGCCCCTCGGTCCGGTCGGTGATGGTGGTCTTGGACTGGGTCATACGCGGGCCTCCAATAGTCGCTCCACGTGCTTGGCGAGCACGTCGGCCTCCAGGTTGACCCGATCCCCCACAGCCAGTCCTCCCAAGTTGGTGCGTTCCAGGGTCTCCGGGATCAGGGAAACCTCGAAGGCATCCCCGTCCAACGCGCTGACGGTCAGGCTGACCCCGTTCACCGCGATCGAGCCCTTCTCCACGATATAGCGCTCGAGGCCCTGGTCGAAGCGCTCGAGGCCCTGGTCGAAGCGCTCGAGGCCCCGGTCGGGCTCGATCCTCAGCACCCGCGCTGGCCGATCTCCGATCGGCCCTCCCGAGCGGATCTCCGCAACGACACCAGTCCCGTCGACGTGGCCCTGCACGATGTGTCCGCCCAGGCGATCGTTCGCCCGTAGGGCGAGCTCTAGGTTGACGCGCGCTCCGACGGTCAGCTCGCCGAGGGTGCTCCGGCGCAGGGTCTCGGTCATCGCCTGCGCCCGAAAGCTTCCGTCGCGAGCGTACGTCGCCGTGAGGCACACGCCGTTGACGGCCACCGAGTCCCCCTGACGCAGGTGCTCGGCCAGTCGAGTGCCGATCTGCAGCGTCGCGCCGGCGTCCTCGCCGGCACCGGGGTGGCGGCCCGCGCGCGCGTCGGCTTCGCCGCGGTCGAGCGCGTCCACCCTGCCGAGGTCGGCAATCAGGCCGGTGAACATCTCCCGATCACCACTCCCGCAGGCGGGCGCTGACCAGCAGATCCTCGCCCACCCGTTCGCAGTCGAACGTCAAGGCCCGGAGGGCCTCGGAGATCTGGGCCACGCCCTTGCCCTCCAGGGGATCCCTGGCGGCGCTCCCGCCGAGCAGCAGGGGTGCCAGGAACAGGCGGATCTCGTCGATCTCGCCGGCGTCCAGGAAGGCGCCCGCCAGATGGGGGCCACCCTCCAGCAGGGCCGAGCTCACGCCGATCGATCCGAGCTGCTCCAGGCCCGAGCGCACGCGCGCGGGCTCGTTCTCTCCGGTCGCCACCAGGACCTGCACGCCGGCCGCCTCCAAGGCGTCGGTGTCAGATCGGGCCGCCGCGCGGGAGACGATCACCGTGAGGGGGGTCTCCTGGGCTGCCACGACCAGCTGAGAGCTCGGCTGAAGGCGGGCGAGCGAGTCGAACACCACCCGCCTGGGCTGGTTCTCGACCTCGTCCGTGAGACCGTCCGGGCGGGCCGTCAGCCGGGGGTCGTCCGCGAGAGCCGTGCCGATCCCGACGACCACCGCGTCCACCGACGCCCGCCACCGGTGGGCGAGCTCGCGGCTTGCCTCGCCACTGATCCACTGCGAGTCCCCCGTCCTGGTGGCGACCTTCCCGTCGAGGGTCATCGCGGACTTGAACAGCACCCACGGGCGTCCCACCCGGGCGTGCTTGCGAAACGCCTGGTTGAGGAGCCGGGCATTGGTCGCGAGCTCCCCATCGGCGAGCACCACCGCGACCCCCTCGTCCCGGAGGATCCCAAGGCCCCGTCCCGCCGCCTTCTCGGTGGGATCGTCGGAGCCGACCACCACCCGCCTGATCCCCGCCCCCACGATCGCGTCCGTGCAGGGCGGCGTCTTGCCCTCGTGGCAGCAAGGCTCCAAGGAGACGTACAGGGTCGCGTCCGCGAGGTCCGCCATGCCGCACGCCTCGATCGCGTTGACCTCCGCGTGGGCTCCCCCGAACCGTTCGTGCCAGCCCTCTCCGAGCACCTCCCCGTCGCGCGCCACCACCGCTCCCACCACGGGGTTGGGCTTGACCGCCCCCACCCCTTTGCGCGCGAGCTCGATCGCCCGCTCCAGGTGGACCCTGTCGGTGTCGGTATAGACGGTCATCTCTGGGTCCAGGATAACCCCGCGCCCGTGCAGGCCCCGCGCGTGGGGGCCACGATCAACGTGCGCACCCCCCGCCGTGCAGCCTGTAGACAGTCATCGCCGGTCCCGGGCGGGTGTAGGCCAGCGGGTAGTAGTCGAAGCTCCAGTCGAAGTCGAACGGGACGGGACCGCTTCCCGGCCCGTATGGGGATGCGCGGTAGACGACTTCTCCCTGACGCGTGAGGGCCCGGTAGTAGGCGACCGCAAGGGGGGCAGCCTTCGGGTCGGCGTAGGCCCGTCCGGACTCGGTCGAGCCGCTCACCACCAAGCAGTATCCGTGAGCCTCGTAGTAGCCGATCAGGGCCGGGCTGAGGGTGAGCTCGTAGTCCTCGATCCCCACCGCCTTCGTCGCGTGCGGTTCCAGAGCGCCGTCGGAGGAGATTCGGGATTGCAGCGAAACGTACTTGGGCCAGCGATAGCCGGCGGGCACCGGCGAGCCCGGCGGGCCTTCCCGCACCCAGCTCTCCGGGGCGACCGGCTCGAGCACGATCTTCGCGCCGGCGGGCACGTGCTCGAGCATCCACTGGCGGGTCAGGTTGCGGGTGTCCGCCTGTGAGAGCACGAGCCCGGCGTGGACGCTGTATACGAGCCCCTGGACGAGCAGCGCCGTCACGAGCACGGTCAGGATCGCTCCGCGCAGGTGCCCCCCGCGCGCGGGGGGGGCACCTGCGCGCGCACCTGCAGCGAGCATGTCTGCGAGGTCCAGCGCGAACAGCGCCGCGAGCAGGCACAACAGCGGGAAGATCGGCAAAAGCCAGCGCCCGAAGTAGCGCCCCTGGACGCCCATGAACACGAGATACAGGACCACCGCCGGCACGAGCACCCAGCCGAGCGCCCGCTCCCGGCGCCACACGCTCACCGCTCCCCCCAGCGCCG
This sequence comes from uncultured Solirubrobacterales bacterium, assembly GCA_963785785.1. Taxonomy (GTDB): domain Bacteria; phylum Actinomycetota; class Thermoleophilia; order Solirubrobacterales; family Solirubrobacteraceae; genus Palsa-744. The sequence goes on from CAWAWI010000001.1 coordinate 492,307, forward strand.
CCAGGGCAGGCACCCAGCCGAGGCCCCACGTGAGCGTCCACAGGTAGTACCGCAGCCCCCCTCCCTTGGGCGCCCCGAGCTTGCCCTGGGCTTCGGCCGAAAGGGAGGACTGGTGGATCAGTTCCCCGTGGAAGTCCCGGTAGTCGAGGAGCGCGTATGGATTCGCGATCACGAACGCCCCGACCGCGGTGACTCCAGCGAGCGCGATCCCCGCGAGCGTCCGCCGGGCCAGTCCCGAGCGCTCCGCCCCCACGCCGGCCTGCAGGTAGCTCGCCGCGACCGCCGCCCCGTAGGGCACGATCGCGATCCCCGCCGTGTACTTGCTCGCGCACGCCAGCCCCAGGCCCACCCCCGCGAGCAGGTGGTCCCGGGTGCGGCCCTTGCGCAGGACCCCCGCCGTGCCCAGCAGCGACAGCGTCAGGGGCGCCAACGTAGGCACGTCGTTGAGGGCCAGGTGTGAGTAGAAGACCGGCAGGAACGCCACCGCCTCGATCGCCGCCGCGAGCAGGCCCCCGCCCCGGCCCAGCAACCGGGCGCCCGTCGTGTACAGCAGCCACACCGCCGCCGTCCCCAGCACCGCCGCCGCCGCCCTGCCGAGCGTGTATGGCTGACCGGGATTCACGGCGAGCACGTGACGCACCCCCGACTCCCCCCCGTACCAGACCGCATAGAGGTAGTGCAAGACGTATGTGAAAGCTGGCGGGTTGGCGAAGTACCGCGGGTTCAACCCGTGTTCGAACATCGCCGTCGCTCGCGGCACGAAGTGGTCGGCCTCGTCGGCGTTGTACGGGTAGGGCAAGCCCTGCCCGATCCCCCACAGCCTCAGCCCCAAGCCGCCGGCGAGCACCACCGCCAGCCCGCCCCACGCCCACCGGCGAGAGAGGCCGGGGGAGCCCGTCCCCTGCGGCGCGAGCCCCTCAGCAGTTCGCATACACGGCGTAGTAGCGGCTCGTGTAGATGCGTCTGTACCCCGCCTGGGGGATCTGGTCGTGTGGGTTGTCCCCCACGTCGACGATCGCCTCGAAGAACACCGCGCTCCCGAGCGGGTAGACGGCCACGCTACCCCTGTTCAGGCGTTCCTGCAGCGCATGGTCTCCCCGCTCGACGTCCGCTCGGGCCTGGCTTCGGGCGACGATGTCATGCTGGCCCACGCTGTCGAGGATCCAGCGGGCGTCGGGGATCAGCTTGTTGTCCGGAAGGGATAGGAGCGGACAGCCCTTCAGCGCCGCCTTCACCCGCGGGGTGGCGAGGGCGGAGGCGAGACCCTCGTGGAAGTCCTCGTGGTAGGCGAGGGTCGTGCGCAGGTTCGACAGGCTCAGGGTGGTGGCCACAGACACCCCTCCGTAGAGGATCAGTGCGGCCGCCCCCACCATCCACACCCGCCGCCACCCCGAGCCGGGCTCGAGCATCGCCCAGCCCCCGATCGCGACCGCGCAGAACAGCAACAGCACGGTCGCCGCCCCCATCAGATAGCGATCGACCAGCGACGCCCCGACAGCTCCCTCGGCGAGATACACCCCCACCAGCACCACCAGCGCCACCAGCGGCGTGAGCGCCCTCCGCGGGGCCAGCCACACGGCCAGCGGCACTCCCAAGAGCGCCCCGAGCAGGACCGGAAGCTTGTCGATCCGCACCCCGTAGGTCCACAGCGACACCGCCACGTTCGTGAACCCCTGGGTTCGTTCGAGTTCCTGCGCGAGCCCCGCCGTCGAATGCAGCGAGTACAGGGGGTCCCCCGTCACGATCGCGTCCACGCACACCCACACCACCGGCCCGATCAGAGCGAGGCCGAGGTATTGAAGGCGCTTTCGGTTGTCGATCGTCGGCGGCTGGAAACGCGACCATGTGTCCTCTGAGAGAGACGTCGATGTTGTCTCCTCTGCGAGGGGCCCGCGCGGGCGCACGCGCGGGCGCGCGGTGCCCTCATTTGCAGACGATCCCCGCGAATTTGCAGACGATCCCCGCGACCCTCCCTTGGCGGACCGATTTGCGGACGATCCCCGCGACCCTCCCTTGGCGGACCGCGGCCAGGAGCACCACATCCAGTAGACCCCGCTCAACACCCAGGCGTCCGGGCGCAGCAGGCCGGCGGCGGCCAGCAGCAGGAACACCGCAGTCCCCCGGCGGGGACGCTCCACCTCCAGGGCGAGCGCCCACACGATCAGGGCCAGGTAGGTGATGTCGAGGTATCCCTGCGCGGCGAGGTTCTCCACGAAGAACCGGCTCAGCACGAGCAGCGCCGCGAACAGGCCGACGACGGGCCCGAAGCACAGCCGTCCCAACCTGTAGGAGCCGGCGACCACCGCGACGAACGAGGAGATCGAGCCGAGCACCATCAGCCGGGGCCCGGTCTGGCCGAAGATCGAGCAGAACACCCCGAAGGCGATCGCCAGGGGATGCTCGGTCGGCCCGCGGTACACCCGGAAGTCGGGCAGGTGCAGGTGGAGCACGTCCCGGCCCCACAGCAGCGCGTAGAAGGAGTCGTAGGTGGGGTATGTCGGGTAGACGAAGTAGCCGACCAGCGCCCCGACGCAGAGCAGCCCGAAGCCGGCCTTAGCCCACGTCGAGGCTTCCACGGCACGCAGCCGCTCCAGCGGCGTGGGACCGGGCCGCGGCTTGGTGAGCGTCGCGCTGGCCATCGAGGTCACAGGAGAATAGATCGGCGTTCGCGGGGTTCGGAGCAGTGAGTTGGAGGCGGTCGGGGCGTGAGTGTCAGGCGACGCGCCCGCTGGCAGGCTACCCTGGACAGGGAGTCTGACGGGTAGGCTTGCACGCGGTGAAGCTCATCATCCAGATCCCCTGCTTCAACGAGGCGGACCAGCTGCCGGGGACCCTCGCGGACCTGCCCCGCGAGGTGGAGGGCTTCCAGGACGTCGAGTGGCTCGTGATCGACGACGGCTCGACCGACGAGACGGTCGCCGTGGCACGCACCCACGGCGTCGATCATCTCGTCCGGTTGACCAACAACAAGGGCCTGGCCACCGGCTTTCAGGCGGGGATCGACACGGCTCTGAAGCTGGGCGCAGACGTGATCGTCAACACCGACGCCGACAACCAGTACTACGGCCCTGACGTCGCAAAGCTCGTGCGCCCGATCCTGCAGGGAGACGCCGACATGGTGATCGGCGATCGGGAGGTCGCCGAGATCGAGCACTTCTCGGCGCTGAAGAAGGCCCTCCAGCGCCTCGGCTCATGGGTGGTTCGCCAGGCCTCCTCGACGTCCGTCCCGGACACGACCTCCGGCTTTCGCGCCTACAACCGGGAGGCCGCGATCCAGATGATGGTCGTCTCGCGATTCACGTACACGCTCGAGACGATCATCCAGGCGGGCAAGCTCCTGGTCGCGATCGACCACGTCCCGATTCGCACCAACCCGAAGACCCGCGAGTCCCGCCTGTTCCCCTCGATGGGCGCCTACGTGCGCCGCAACGCGGTCTCGATCTTCCGCATCTACGCCCAGTACGAGCCCCTGCGCGTCTTCTGGAGCCTCGCCGGCCTGATCGGCCTGGCCGCCCTCGCCGTCTGGATCCGCTTCGCGGTCGCCTATGCGGAAGGCTCAGGAAAGGGCCACGTCCAGTCTCTGATCCTCGGCGCCGTCCTGTTCATCGCCGCCGTCGTCCTGTGGGCTCTGGGTGTGATCGGCGACCTGCTCGCCGCCCAGCGGGTGATGACCCAGAAGACCTTCGAGCGGGTTCGCCGCATCGAGCTCCAGCTCGGCGTCCCGCCGTCCCACTACGAACCCGGGTCGGCCCCCGCGCCCGCGGGCGGGCACGCCGCGAAGGACCCCACCGTGAAGGGTCCCACCGCGAAGGACCCCGCCGGGGATCCCCCGGCGTCCCAGCGCGAGGCGGTGCGGCTGTGAGCGCAGGCGTGACCCTCTCCGAGGACGGGGTGGTCACCGGCAACACCTACGACAAGTACGGCTCCGCCAACCCGTTCGTGCGCCGGATGATGGCGGGATTCCAGAACGCCCTCGACGACCTCCTCGAGCGGGCCGACCCCGAGTCCCTGCTGGACGTGGGTTGCGGCGAGGGGGTGCTCGTGCACCGCTGGGCGGAGCGCCTCGGCCCCACCCGTCGCGTCGTGGGCATCGACCTGGAGGAGGAGTCGATCCAGGCGGGCTGGTCGCAGCGTCAGGCGCCGAACCTCTCCTACCAGGTGATGCGCGCCGAGAACCTGCCCTTCGTCGCGGACGAGTTCGATCTCGCGACCGCGATCGAGGTGCTCGAGCACGTCCCCGACCCCGAGCACACCCTCTCGGAGATGGCTCGCTGCGCCGAGCGCCACCTGCTCGTCTCGGTTCCCCGCGAGCCTCTGTGGCGGATGCTGAACATGTGCCGGGGCGCCTACTGGCCTGCCCTCGGCAACACCCCCGGCCACCTCAACCACTGGTCCAAGCGCGGGTTCGTGCGGCTGCTCTCGCGATACGGGAGCGTGGCGGAGGTCCGCTCGCCGTTCCCGTGGACGATGCTGCTTGTCCGGCTCTAGCGCAGACGCGGACCAGGGCGCCGAAAAACGCTCCTACGGCAGCGGCGCGCGGATCCTGTCGGTAGGGATCGCCTGCACGGGCCTCTTGACCCTCGCCTACTTCTCTATCTCCAGTCACGTGCTGGACGAAGAATCGGCGTCGCGGATCGCGCTGTTGTGGTCGGTGATGTTCGTGATCATCTCGGTGATCTACCGGCCGATCGAACAGCTGCTCTCGCGCACGATCGCCGAGCGACGGGCACGAGGGCACGCCGAGCATCCGCTCCGTGTCCCGATCGCCATCCAGGCGAGCTTCGCGCTCGCCTTCCTGGTCGCCGCCCTCGTGTTCAAAGAGCAGCTGATCGACGAAGTCTTCGAACACTACGCCGCCCTGTACGACGTGCTCGTGGTCGGCACGCTCGCCTATGCCGCGAGCTACTTTGCGCGAGGTTGGCTCGCGGGACACGAGTACTTCGCCCTCTACGGCGGCCTGGTGCTGATGGAGTCGGTCTCCCGCCTGTGCTTCGCCCTCGCGGTGGCCCTGGGCATCGCGAGCGGCCAGACCGCAGTGGCACTGGGGATCGCGGCCGCGCCGTTGGTGTCCCTGGTCGTCGTGCCCGCTGCGTTCGCGCGACGGAGCGAGGAGCGACGGGAGACGCTCGCGGGCGACGCGCTCGGAGGCGAAGCGCGCAGGGACGCCGGACCGAACGGGCGACACCGCGGCCATCACAGCGTCGACGAAGCCCTGCAGGGGCCGATCACCGCCGACGAGGCGGACGCGGCCCTGGCGGGGCCTGGGACCGAGGGCGTCCAGGAGGCGGCCGCCCACGAGGGGCTCTCGCTGCGCCGGGGCACAGGGTTCGCGGGCTGGGTGTCGGGGATCATGCTCTCCGAGCAGACCCTCCTGAACGCGGCCGTCTTGACGGTCGCGGCTACCGCCGCCGACAAAGCGCTCGCCGGGATCGTGTTCGACGTCCTGCTGATCGCCCGGGCTCCCCTGCAGCTGTTCCAGGCAATCCAGACCTCCCTGCTTCCCCATCTCACGGGCCTGGAGACGACCGCCGGCCACGAGGCGTTCGCGCGCGCCATCCGGATCACGCTGCTTGCGATCCTCGCCTTCGCCACCGCGGTCGCGCTCGGGCTGCTGGCGATCGGGCCGTTCGTGATGAGCCACCTATTCGGCCAGAGCTACGCGTACGGACGCATCGGTCTGGCGGTCGTGGGAATCGGCATGGGTTTGCACCTGGCCTCGGGCACGCTCAACCAGGCGGCGCTCGCGCGCGATCGCGCCCGCGGTGCCGCCTGCTGCTGGCTGGTGGCCGCGGTGGCGTTCCTCGCGTGGATGCTGAGCCCTGCCGTCGAAAACCAGCTCACCCGCACCGAGATCGGCTACGCGGGCGCCACCTGCCTGCTTGCGCTGATGCTGTGGATGCTCTACCGGCGGGGATCCGGGACGCTCGCTCGCGACGAGGCCTCGAGCACTCAGTCGGCGCCGGCGGCTCGCGCGATCGCCCGGTAGGCCTCGCCCGGGTCATCGGCGTCGAAGATCGCCGAGCCCGCCACGAACACGTTCGCGCCCGCCTGCCGGCATCCCACGGCCGTCTGCGAATCGACGCCTCCATCGACCTCCACCGCCACGTCCGCTCCGACGATCGCCCTGACCCGCCGAACCTTCTCGAGCGAGTGACCGATGAACGGCTGCCCACCCCAGCCGGGATTGACGGTCATGCAGAGGGCCATGTCGATCGCGTCGGGGATCTCCGCGAGGGCGCCCACGGGGGTCGCCGGGTTGATAGCGACGCCCACCCCCGACCCCTGCTCGCGCAGCAGTCCGGCGACGTAGGAGACGTGGGGCGTGGCCTCGGCGTGAAAGGTCACCGTGTCAGCGCCCGCCTTGACGAACTCGACGACATGACGCTCGGGCCGCTCGACCATCAGGTGCACGTCGAGCACCGCCTCCGCGCCGTGGACCTGCTCGCGCAAGGCCGCGACGACCAGCGGCCCGACCGTGATCTCCGGCACGAAATGGCCGTCCATCACGTCCACGTGGATCACCCTCGCGCCGGCGGCGAGCACCTCGCCGACCTGCTCGCGCAGCCGCGCGAAATCGGCGGACAGGATCGACGGCGCGATCCGCACGCCGCTCAGCAGGGCCCTCGCGCGCTCGCTCATACGGTCATATCGGCTGGAGCATCGAGTCGCCGCAGTTATTGCACTTCACGATCGCCGTCGAGGACATCCGCACGATCGTCGAGTGCTCGCCGCAGTTCGGGCACACCGAGGAGAGCTCGAAGCGGTGCAGGCAATACACGCACCGGTACCGTCCCGGGAGGTTCGTCGGCCGTAGCCACGGCTCCCCGCAGTTCGGACAGCGCGGGCCGAGCTCCACCGGCGCCTTCGCCGCGGCTCGGGGCTCGTCGGCCACGGCCTCATCCCTCCCGGCGCAGACGGGCGATGAAGAACCCGGCGCTGCCGTCGCGGTGGGGCAGGGTCAACACGGTCTCGGGCGCGCTCGGGTTCGAATACGCGGACAGCTCGCCACGAAGATCATCGAGCCCGAACTGGGGATGCGCGTCCAGGAAGGCGGCGATGGGACGCTCGTTCTCGGTCGCAGAGATAGTGCACGTAGAGTAGACCAGCACGCCCCCCGGACGGACGGCCTGGGCGGCGGCCGCGAGGATCCTCGCCTGCGAGAGCTCAAGCGCGGTCAGATGCGCAGGGTCCATCCGCCAGCGCAGATCGGGGTGGGCCTGCAGGGTGCCGAGGCCCGAGCACGGCGGATCGACCAGGACGCGGTCGAACGGGTCTTCCTCGCGACGGACGAGGGTCGCGTCGGCCAGCTCGACGCGCACATTGGCGGCGTGCAGCCGCTGGACGGTGCGCGCGAGCACCCCCGCCCGGCGGCGGTCGCGCTCGACCGCCACCACTTCCCCGGTCCCGTTCATCAGGGCCGCGAGGTGGGTGCTCTTGCCGCCCGGCGCCGCGCACAGGTCGAGCACCCGCTCCCCGGGGCGGGGCCCCAAGACGCGCGCTACGAGCATCGCGGCACGGGACTGGGCGAGGAACGCGCCTTCGCGCCACAGATTCGAGCCGTGGGCGTCGAACGGGCTTTCCAGCACGAGCGCCTCGGGGATGGCCGGATCCAGGCGCGTCCGCACCGGGCGGGCGCCCAGGTCGGAATCGCCGCGGGCGAGAGCCCGTGCGATCGTGGGGGCGTCGCTGACGAGGGTGTTCGCCCGCAGCGCCTGCTCGCCGGGCTCGTTGTCGTGGGCCATCAGCGCCCGAGCCCGATCGGCTCCGAGCTGGGTCCACCACATCCGCGCGATCCACTCCGGATGGGAGTGCTTGATCGCGGCGTCCCGGGGCGTGTCGTCGGTGAGCGCCTCCACGAGACCGGGACCCTCGCGTGCGCCACGCCGAAGGACGGCGTTCACGAGACCGTGGCCCGCCGGCCCGCCCTCCTTTGCCAGCTGCACCCCATCGGCGACGACCGCGTGATCGGGAGCCCGGTGCATGTACAGGAGCTCGTACAGCCCGAGTCGCAGCGCGGCGAGCACGTGGCCGTCGAGGCCCGTCGGCGGTCGCTCGGCGAAGATCTCGACCGCGTGGTCGAGCGTGCCCCTGCGCTGGATCGCGCCGTAGGCGAGCCGCTTGGCCAGCGCACGATCGCGTCCGTCCAGCCCCCTGGCGTGGGTCTGCAGCGCCTTGTCGGCGTAGGCCCCGCCCTCGAAGACCCGCCGCAGGACGCTGTAGGCGCACGCTCGGGACGGCACCGCCGACCGGTGGGCGGCAGGCGGGGAAGTCCTGCTCGCGGGCTCTGTCACCGTCCCCGGCCCTCAGTCACCCGGCGTCTCATCGTCCGGCGCCTGTTCGCCCGGCGCCCGATCGCCCGGGAGCCCATCGCCCGGGAGCCCATCGCCCCGGAGCGGGTGACCGCGCAGGTAGGCGCCGGCATCCATCGGCCTGCCGCCGGGGGGCTGGACGACCAGGAGCTCGAGCGCTCCCTCGCTCGCTCCATACAGCAGCCGCTCGCCCTCGCGGGCGAGCTTTCCGGGCGTCGGCCCCGCGGCGGTCGCGCGAGCCTCGATCACTCCCAGGAGCTCTCCGTCTAGCTGCAGACAAGCCCCGACGTGGGGATGCAGGGCCCTGACGACCCGCTCCAGCTCGACCGCCGTGAGGGTCGGCGCGAGCAGGCGATCCTCGGCGGCGATCTTCTCGGCATAGGTCGCCGCCCGCTCGTCCTGGGCGACGAACTCGAGCGGCTCGCCGGCGGCCAACCTGTCGAGAGCCCGGACGAGCAGCTCGCCGCCGAGATCCTGCAGGCGCGCGGCCAGGGACCCGTACGTGTCGTCAGCGTGGATCGGCTCGGCCGCGGCGTCGCACACCGGCCCGCTGTCGAGGCCCGCGGTCAGGCGCATGATCGAGACGCCCGTGCGGAGGTCGCCCGCCATGATCGCCCGCTCTATCGGCGCCGCGCCGCGCCAGCGGGGCAAAAGCGAGGGATGGACGTTCAAGAGCTCGTAGTCGGACAGCAGGGGCTCCTTGATCAAAGCCCCGAAGGCGCACACGATCACAATGTCTGGCTCGGCCTGTGCGATCGGCTCGTGCGCCGCTGCCTCGTTCACACGCTCGGGCTGCTCCAGGGCGATCCCGAGCCGCCCTGCCGCCTGAGCGACCGGCGGGGCGGCGAGCTTGCGTCCTCGCCCTCGGGGGCGATCGGGGCGGGTGATCGCCAGGACGGGCCGGTGATCGGTGCCGGACAGGCGCTCCAGAACGGCGACCGCGAACTCGGATGTTCCGAGGAATACGGTGCGCACGACCGTGACGGAGCGTGCCCCGCTACGCGGGAGCGGCGTCGGACTCGGCCACCCGCTCGCTCGCCGCGTGCGAGCCGCGCCCTTCGCTGGCTTCGCGCATCCCGCGCATCGCCTCCCGGCGAGCCTCCCGGGAGATCCGGTCGAGGATCAGGATGCCGTCGAGGTGATCGACCTCGTGCTGGATCACCCGCGCCTCCAGGCCCTCGGCCTCGATCAGGAGCTCATCACCTGACGCGTCCCTGGCGCGGGCACGGATGCGGGCGGGACGTTCGACCTCGACGTGGACGCCGGGAATGCTCAGACAGCCCTCTTCGGCGGCCGCGAGCTCGTCGCCGCGCCACTCGATCACGGGGTTCACGAGGGCCGTGACCGGATCCTCGGCGTGCGCCCGGTAAACCAGCACCCGGTGCAGTACACCGAGCTGCGTCGCGGCCAGGCCGACGCCGAGAGCGTCGACCATCAGCTCTCCCATGCGCTCGATCTCGGACCGCAGGGCGTCGTCGAAGCGATCCACTGCGACCGCGCTCGCCCGCAGCACGGGATCTCCGAGCTTGCGGATATGCGCGAGCGCGACGTCACGGCGTGCGCGGGCCTCGTCGTCGAGCTCCTCGATGGCGGTCGCATCGTCCTCGTCGCGAGCGACCGGCGCGTCGCGGTCGTCGGACGGTGGGACGGAAAGCTCCTCCAGCGTGTCCTGCTCTTCGGCTGTGCGGTCTCTCGTGGCCATTCGTCTGTTGAGTTTATGAGGAGCGGGCCCGTTTCTGTATCCGGCACCGCCGCACTGACCCGAGCTCCGGACGCGGCCGGCTGCCATGTCAGCTCTTGCGATGCTTCCTTTCGGGTGCGCGCAGCGTCACGATGGTGCGAGTGGTGGCGATCGTGCCCGCGGGGTCGTGGGCGGTGACCGTCGCACGCGCCCGTATGGTGCGCGAGTGTGCGAGCAGCGTGCGCGCCCTGGTCGACAGGTGCAGCCTCACTGTCGTCACCCCGCCTGCGGCGATCGTGAACGAGCCCCTCGCGAGGGTCAGGATCGTGGCTCTCCCCTTCGCGGAACCGCCGGCGATGGCGCTTACGGCGTCGAGCGTACGCAGCGTCACCGTGCCCTCGCAGCGGCTCACGCCCGCCGGACAGGTGATCCTGACGAGGACGGTCCCGGACGCGCCAGCCCGCAGGCTCGCGCTCGCCAGGTGGGCGTCTGGAGAGGGCGGAGCGAGGGCCGCCTGAAAGCCCGAGACTTCCTGGGAGACCGCGGCGGGCGTCACCGTTTTTTCTTCGCGCGTCTTTGCGGCCGTGGCTTCATCTTCCCTTGTTCGAGCCGCGGCTTCTTCTTGAGCGATTGCTTCTTCTTGTCGCCTCTTGGCGGCTTCCGCTTCGTGCGCTTCTTCTTCGTGCTTGCGATCTGCGGCTTCTTCCTGTTCGTGCTTGCGCTTGGCGGCGGCTTCTTCTTCTTCGTGCTTCTTCTTCGCAGCTTCTTCGTTTGTTTCGCTCACGTCGAGAGACCGCGTACTTGCCGCGCTGGTCAAGCCGTAGTTGTCGGTGACCGTGAGAGTCACGAGGTAGGTGCCGGGCGCGGCATATGTGTGTGTCGGTGAGACCCCGGCGCCGTCGGCAGTACCGTCGCCCCAGCTCCACGAATAGCTCGCGATCGATCCGCCTGGGTATGGATCGGTCGATGCTGCGGCGCTGAAGCTTGCGGCGACCCCAGCTTCGAGCGAGCTCGGCGGGGTGATCGCGGCCGTCGGGAGCAGCGGCTTGAACGCGCTCAACCCGTCCGGCGTGCCAACCCCCGATGGGCCGTCGAGCCCGGGGGCGGAGTTGCAGGCGGTGGTGCCTTCACAGTCGACCCGTCCGAAGACGGAGTTCGGATCGCCGCACAGCGAGAGCGCCTCGGTGTCACAAAAGCCGTTGCCGCCTTCGGTGACGTCGTAGAGCGCGGAGGGGTCGGCAAGATGGCCATAGAGAGTGAGCGCGGGATAGCTCACGCCGTCGCTGCCCCCGGCGAGGCCATAAAGCGAGGAGATGAGCGGGGTGGCGAGCGAAGTGCCGCCGATCGTCACCCAGCCTTTTCCGATCCCATATTCCTGACAGTAGGAGCCGCATTTGTCGGTGTCGTAGATGTCAAAGCCGGTGTAGGGGTCGGCGACGGCGGCGATGTCCGCCTCGAGGCGTTTCGTGGCGCATCCACTGGCCGCGAACATCGGCGCGCTCTGCTGCCACAGCTGAGCAGCGAACAGCGTGCTGCAGCCTCCGCCCGACGCCCCTTCGGCATCTCCGCTTGCAAGACCGAATTCGTCGCCGGGACCGTCGTTGTTCCACACTTTCTCGCTGGCGCGGGTGGCGTTGGCGTTGAGGTGCAGCGTGGTGCCGCCGACCGCCACCACGCTGGGAAGCGAAGCGGGGGCATTGGGCATTTCGACCGCTTCGTAGCCTTCGTTCACGAAATCCCAATTGTCGTAGCCATCATCGCCCGTGGCGGCAGTGATCACGACCCCGGGATGGTTGTACGCCGCCTGTTCGGCTGCCTTCATGCCCGCCTCGGAACCGCCGTAGGAGTTCGAGACCTCCGTTGCCCCGAGCTTGACCGCCTCGTTCACGGCCGTCGCGAGATTCTTGTAGCTCGAGTTGTTGGCCTCGACCAGCAGGATCTTGCAGTTCGGGCAGGCCCCGTGGACGGTCTCCACGTCGAGGGAGATCTCGACCGACCAGCCGGTCGTGTCGGTCGCCGGCAACGAGGTGGCGCTGCCGGTCTGACCGACCTTCGTGAAGCAACCGTTCGCGGTCGTGCAGGTCGGAAGTCCGTAATTGCTGTCGAACTTGGCGAGATCCTTTTCGATGTTCGGGTCATCGAAGGCGTCGACGATCGCGACCGTTTGGCCGACCCCGCCGGTCGCCGGTTCGTACCCGTAGGCGCTGGCAAGCTGAGCGGGCGTGAGTCCGCCAGCGGGGCCCGAGACGGAAGCACCATCGTTCAGCGCGTACGGACGCGCGTCAGCAGCAGCGGCGCTGCCGGCCGCGACGGGAGCGCGCACCAGCGCAAAGCAGCTCGCCTGTCCGGAAGTCGGCGGCGCACACGCTCGCCGGACCTGCGCGTAGCCGGTTCCCGTCGACGCTGGAGAGCTCGCCGAAGCGCTCAGCACGACGACGAGGGCCACGACGAGCACGACGAACGCAGCCCGCGATCTCGCCGATCTCCGGCCATGCACAGCGTCTACGTAGTCCTCCGCGTCCCTCATAAGGCACATCAAGGCTAGCCACTCGGGCTCCTTCACATCGCTATGTTCACCTACTGTGGATCAACATCCACGGCGAAGCTCACGCCCTTGTGCTCCTTGGCCTGGGCAAGGCCCTGGACCGCCTCGCCCACGGCTCGCACGGCGGGACGGCGCTCGGGGGCCTTCACGACCAGCACCTGGCGCTCCTGGCCACGTAGGCGAAACAGGGCTGCCGGGCCGAGCACGCTTACGCTGGGACCGGTGGTCGCGGAGAGGCGCTCTGCGACCGCGCTCGCGGCGGCGAGCGCGTTCGCGCTCTCGGGAGCCGCGCAGGTGATCCTGATCAGGTGTGAGAACGGCGGGTAGCGCAGCGCCTGGCGGCGCTCCAGCTCGCTCGCGAGAAAGCCGTCGCTGTCATGCCTGGCCGCATAGGCGATCGCGCGGGCGTCGGGGGCGATCGTCTGCACGAGCACTCTGCCGGACGTCCCGCGGCCGGCCCGCCCGGCGAGCTGGGCGATCAGCGCGAACGTGCGCTCGTCAGCGCGGAAGTCGGGGAAGCGCAGGGTGGCGTCGGCGTCGAGCACCACGCCGAGGCTCACGTCGGGGAAGTCGTGGCCCTTGGCGACCATCTGGGTGCCGATCAGCGCCCCCGAGTCGGCCGCCTCGAAGCCTCGCAGCACCGTCGCGACGCTCCCAGTCGCGCTCTCATCCCTTCCCGTCCCGGCTGCACGGTCGCGATCGGGCTCGCCACCGACCGTGTCGGCATCCAGGCGGAAGATCGGAAAGCGACCGTCTCCGTCGAGGGTGCTCGCGAGATCGTGCTGCATCCGCTCGGTGCCCGCTCCGTGTCTGGAGACCGAGATCGATCCGCACTGGTCGCATCTCTGTGGCACCGGCTCGCGGTGGCCGCAGTGGTGGCAGGAGAGAAAGCCTTCGCGACCGTGGAGAACGAGCGCCACATCGCAGTGCGGGCAACTCCAGACCGTTCCGCAGGAGCGGCAGGAGAGGAAGTTCGACCAGCCACGGCGGTTGAGCAGCACGATCGCCTTGCCGCCGGCGGTGCGAACGTCGGCGAGGGCCTGGGCGGTCAGGGGATGCAGGCCACTGGTGGCGCCCCGCATGTCGAGCACCGTGACATCCGGCAGCGCACGCCCATCCACCCGCTCGGGCAGGCGCAGGATCGGCTCCCCACCGCCGCCGGGGTGAGACTCGCCACCGGCGGCGGGGTGAGGCTCGCCATCGGCGCCGCGGCGGGGCTCGCCGGTGTGACACACGCTCTCCGGGCGTGGGGTGGCGCTGCCGAGCAGCAGCAGGGCGCCGCTGGAGCGGGCCCGATGCAGGGCGACGTCGCGGGCGTCGTAGCGGGGGTCGCCCTCATGCTTGTAGGAGGAGTCGTGCTCCTCGTCTACCACCACCAGGCCGAGATCGCCGACGGGCGCGAACACCGCCGAGCGGGGCCCGACGCACACGCGGGCCTCGCCGGTGCGAAGGCGCCGCCATTCCTCGTAGCGCTCTCCCGGACGCAGTCGCGAGTGAATGACCGCCACCGTCTCGCCGAAACGCTCGCGAAAGCGTCCCACGATCTGCGGAGTGAGCGCGATCTCGGGCACGAGCACGATCGCCCCGCGGCCCTGCTGAAGCGCGACCGTGGCCGCGCGCAGGTAGATCTCGGTCTTGCCCGACCCCGTGACTCCCTGGAGCAGCCGTCGCTCGAACCGGCGCGCCTGCAGCGCCGCCACAAGGACCTCCAGAGCCTGCGCCTGCGCTGGCGTGAGGGGCGGCGGCTCGGGCCGACGGGCGCCGACGGGCAGCTGCTCGGAGCGCACGAACGTGCGGCGCTTGCGCCCGCTCAGACGGCGGGCGGCGCCTGGAGGCAACACCAGCGTGAGGGCCCGTGCGAGCGTCGAGCAGTACTCGGCCGCGATCCATTCGGCTAGCGCGACCAGCTCCACCGGCACGCCCAGCTCGAGCGCTCGCAGGGGCGCGAGGAGCTTCTCCTCGGCAACCTCGCTCTCCTCGGCAAGGCCGACCACGACCCCTAGAACCTGCCGGCGGGCGAACGGCACGACGAGCATCGAGCCGACGTTCACGACGCCACCCCGCAGCTCCTGGGGCAGGCGGTAGTCGAACGGTCCCCGCAGGGCGCGGCTCGTCGTCAGCGGCTCCACCTGGGCGATCGCGGGCACCACCCGACCCTAGATGGCTCGCCGGTCAGAGCCCGGCGGCGGAGCGGGTCACAGCCCGACGGCGGAGCGGGTCACAGCCCGGCGGCGGAGCGCAGCGCGGCGGCCTTGTCGGTGCGCTCCCAGGTGAAGTCGTGATCTTCGCGCCCGAAGTGCCCGTAGGCGGCGGTCTTCTGATAGATCGGCCGGTGCAGTTTGAGCTCCTCGCGGAAGGCGCCAGGGCGCAGGTCGAAGTGCTCGTCGATCAGCCGGGCGATCTGGGCGCGTGCGATCTTCTCGGTGCCGAACGTCTCGACCATCACCGACACCGGGTGGGCGACGCCGATCGCGTAGGCGACCTGGACCTCGGCCCGGTCGGCGAGCCCCGCGGCGACGATGTTCTTGGCCACCCAACGCGCCGCATAGGCCGCCGAGCGATCGACCTTGGAGGGATCCTTCCCGGAGAACGCCCCGCCGCCGTGACGGGCCATGCCGCCATAGGTGTCGACGATGATCTTGCGTCCGGTCAGCCCGCAGTCGCCCATCGGCCCGCCGATCACGAACCGGCCGGTGGGATTTACGAGGAAGTTCTTCAGCAACGCCCCCTCGTCGTAGAGGTTCACGGGGAGCACCGGCCGGAGGACGTGCTCGAACAGGTCGGGCTTGATCAACGCCTCCGCGTCGATCCCGTCGGCGTGCTGGGTGGAGATCAGGATCTTCTCGATCGCCACCGGTTGGCCGTCGCGGTAGCGGACGGTCACCTGGGTCTTTCCGTCGGGGCGCAGGTATGGCAGCACCTCGCCCTTGCGCACCTCCGCCAGGCGCTTGGCGAGCTTGTGGGCGAGCGCGATCGGCAGGGGCATCAGCTCGTCGGTCTCGCGGGTGGCGTAGCCGAACATCATGCCCTGATCACCCGCTCCGGCGACATCGAGCTCGTCCTCGTCAGAGGGGTCGTGGCGGGTCTCGTACGCGGCGTCCACGCCCTGGGCGATGTCCGGGGACTGTTTGTCGATTGCGTTGATCACCGCGCAGGTCTGGCAGTCGAAGCCGTAGGACGCGTCGTCGTAGCCGATTTTGCGCACGGTCTCGCGGGCGATCTGCTGGATGTCGACGTAGGTGTCCGTCGAGATCTCCCCCGATACCACGATCAGGCCGGTGTTCACAAGCGTCTCGCAGGCCACCCGGCCGTAGGGATCGTCGGTGAGCACCGCGTCGAGCACCCCGTCGGAGATCTGGTCGGCGATCTTGTCGGGGTGGCCCTCGGTGACGGACTCGGAGGTGAACAGGAACTCGTGCACGTCGTTCTGGCTCATATGGGGATCGGGCTCCGCGATTCGCTGGCGTCGGGGTCTTGGAGTGTGGGTCTCTCTCAAGCCGCTCGGCGGCAAACCGCTCGGCGGCGAACCGCTCGACGGGGAGGAGAACCCAAAAGCCGGGAGAGTCTATCCACGCGAGTGCGCCCGGTCGGCGCTCCTCGAACGCCCGGGGCCGCGGGAAGCCTCCCGGGAGCCCTCCCGTCCGCGCTGTCCGCGCTCGACGAAGTCCACGATCAGGGGCACGCCGTCCATGCCGTAGCGGGCGCGCATGCGGTTCTCCAGGAAGTAGGCGTAGTCGCGGGTGACACGCTTGCGCGAGTTGACCTGGATCGCAAAGCGGGGCGGACGCTCGCCGATCTGAGCCATGTAGAGCAGTTTCAGGCGGTGCTGGCCGGAGCTGCGACGGGTGCCCACGGGCGGCTGGCGGGCCTGGACCGCCTCGGCCAGGAAGCGGTTGAGCTCGGGGGTCGGGATGCGGGTGGCCATGCGGTCTCCGAGGGCGATCGCCTCGCCCAGCAGGCGGGTGACGTTGCGTCCGGTCTTGGCGCTGGCGGTGAGCACTCGCGGGCGCAGACGCAGCCTCTGGGCGACCTTCGCGCGCTCGTGCGCGAGCTCCTCCTCGCCGCGCTCATACAGGTCCCACTTGTTCAGCACCAGCGCGGTCGCGCAGCCGGAGCGCATCGCGAGCTCGGCGATCCGCTGGTCCTGGGAGGTGAGCCCGTCGCGGGCGTCGCACACGACCAGCGCGACGTCCGCACGCTCGGCGGCTCGACGGGAGCGCAGCGATGTGTAGTACTCGATCGAGTCAGAGACCTTCGCCTGGCGACGGATGCCCGCGGTGTCGATCAACGTGAGCCTGCGCCCGTCCACGACGAGGGGCGTGTCGATCGCGTCCCGGGTTGTGCCCGCGAGCTCTGAGACGATCGTCCGGGGCTCGCCCAGGAAGCGGTTCACGAGCGAGGACTTGCCGACGTTCGGCCGGCCGATCACCGCGAGACGGACCGTCTCCTCGTCGCCCTCAGCCGCATCCTGCGGCCCGAGGTCGCCCAGCAGGCTCACGATCCGGTCGAGCAGGTCGCCCGAGCCGAGGCCCTGAGCGGCGGAGACCGCCAGCGGCTCGCCGAGCCCGAGGCGGTGAAACTCAGCCGCGAGCGGGATGTCGGACACGCCGTCGCACTTGTTGGCCGCGACGATCGTCGGCACCGGAGAGCGTCGCAGCAGCTCGGCCATCTCTTCGTCGCCCGGCCGCAGGCCGGCGCGCATGTCGACCACGAGCACCGCCACCTGCGCGTCTGCGAGTCCCGCGCGGGCCTGGTCGCGGATCGAGCCCGACAGCGGATCGTCGTCCCGAAAGTCCACGCCGCCGGTGTCGATCAGCGTGAACCGCAGGCCGTTCCACTCGCACTCGATCTCGTTGCGGTCCCGAGTCACGCCGGGGCGCTCGTGCACGACCGCCTGGCGGGTGCCGGCGAGGCGGTTTATCAGGGAGGACTTTCCCACGTTGGGATAGCCGACGACGGCGACCTTCGGTGTTCGCATGTCAGGCCAGTATGACCGCCGGCGCCCCCAGCCCCGGTTCGCGCCTCCGACCCCGGTTCGCTCCTCCGACCCCGGTTCGCGCCCCCTGTCCCGGTTCGCGCCCCCTGCCCGGTTCGCGCCTCCGACCGCGGTTCGCACGCAGGCCGACGGGCTATCGCGAAAGCAGTCCCGCGATGCGATCGACCACCTGCTCGACCGTGGAGGCGGTCGTGTCGATGGTCAGCGCGTCGGTCGCGGGCTCCAGGGGGCTGTGCTCGCGGGTGGAGTCGCGCTCGTCGCGCAACGTCTGCTCGGCGAGGACCACGCCGGTGTCGGCGCCCAGCTCAAGCGCCCGCCGGCGGGCGCGCTCGCCGGGTGAGGCGGTGAGGAAGACCTTGAGCTCGGCCTCGGGGGCGACTACCGTGCCGATGTCGCGGCCCTCCGCGACCCAGTCCCCGCGGGCCAGGAGCTCGCGCTGCTTGGCGACGAGGGCCTCGCGCACGCCCGGGTCGGCAGCGACACGGGACGCCTCCTCGGAGACCTCGGGCGCGCGGATCGCCTCGGTCACGTCACGGCCGTCGAGGAGCGTGCGAGGAGCGCCCGCGGGCCCCGCGGAGCGCAACTCGATCCGAGCCGCTCGCGCCAGCTCGGCCGCGGGAGCGCCGGGTAAGGCCAGCGACAGGAGCGCGACGCACCGGTACATCGCGCCGCTGTCCAGGTATGTGAAGCCGAGCCGGTGGGCGACCGCGCGGGCGACCGTCGACTTGCCCGCTCCCGCGGGACCGTCGATCGCGATCAGCATCGGTGCGTGGATCTCACCCGGCGAGCCTCTGAAGGTCCTCCACGAACCCCGGATAGGACACGGCGGCGGCCTCGATGCCCTGCACCTCGACGCCCTCGCGGGAGGCCAGCCCGGCGACGGCGCCCATCATCGCCATGCGGTGATCGCCGCGAGCGTCCAGCACGCCCCCGCGCAGCCCGCCGGCGCCGGTCACCGCGAAGCCGTCCTCGGTCGCCTCGATGTCGGCGCCGAGGCCCCGCAGGCCCTCGACCACACCGGCGATGCGGTCGGACTCCTTGACGCGGAGCTCCTGGGCGCCGTGCGCGACGGTCTCGCCCTCGGCGAAGCAGCCGAGGAGAGCCACGAGCGGGAGCTCGTCGATCGCGAGGGGGACCTCGTCTGGCTCGACGACTGTCGCCTCGAGGGCTCCGTGGGCGACGTCGAGGTCGGTCACGGGCTCATGGGTGGAGAGCTCCCCGGTCTCCTCCTCCAGGTCGCCGAGCACGATGCCGCGCATACGGCGGACGATCCGCAGGAAGCCCGAACGAGTCCAGTTGACGCCGACGTCCCCGATCAGCAGGCGCGAGCCGGGGACGAGCACGCCCGCGGCGATCATGAACGCTGCCGAGCTGGGGTCGCCGGGGACGCGCAGGCGCTCAAGGACGAGCTCGTCGACGTTCACCACAGTGACGTGGCGGCCGTTGCGGTGGATGTTGACGCCCGCTCGCAGGAGCATCCGCTCGGTGTGGTCGCGGCTGCGCTCGGGCTCGCCGATCGTCGTGGCGCCGTCCGCGGCGAGGCCGGCGAGCAGGACGCAGGACTTGACCTGGGCGCTCGCGACGGGCAGCTCGTAAGAGATCGCACGCAGGTGGGCGCCCCCGATCGTGAGGGGCGGATAAAGCCTGTCAGTGGCGTGTACCTCGGCGCCCATCTGGCGCAATGGCTCCGCAATCCGGTCGATCGGACGCCGGCGAATCGAGGCGTCGCCGTCGAGCGTGAACGAGCGGCCCTCCTGGGCGGCCAGCCAGCCCGGAAGCAGGCGCATGAGGGTGCCGGCGTTGCCGACGTCGATCGGCCCGTCGGGCTCGCGCACGTCGCGCAGGCCGGTGCCCCGGATCACGACCTCCCCGTCGCGGACCTCCACGAGGGCTCCGAGCGCGCGCACCGCCTGGAGCGTCGCGGTGGTGTCGGCGGCATGCAGGTAGTTCTCGACGCGCACCGGCTCGGAGGCCATCGCCCCGAGCAGGGCGGCGCGGTGGGAGATCGACTTGTCCGGCGGCGCCCGCAGCTCACCGACGAGTCCCCGAGAGGGCTCGAAACGCATGTTCATGCGCGCAGTATGACCGGGCGAGGCAGTCCGAGCGGGTGCGGCTCTATGCGGACGCTCCGGGCGGGGAC
Organism: uncultured Solirubrobacterales bacterium; assembly: GCA_963785785.1. GTDB lineage: Bacteria > Actinomycetota > Thermoleophilia > Solirubrobacterales > Solirubrobacteraceae > Palsa-744. The sequence continues at coordinate 511,978 of CAWAWI010000001.1, forward strand.
TCGACATGAGTGTCCCGTTCGGTATCGACGGTCGGAGGAGGAGAGCCGGCGCGAAAAGTCGGCGAGGGCTCGCCCGCAACCGCAACCCTAACAGGTGGTAGGTGGTAGGTGGTATCTTGTCGTGGACCGTGAAGAAGACCAGCATCTACATCGACCCAGAGATAGACCGCGCGCTTGGTCGCAGGGCAAGGGCGGAGGGCAGGACGAAGGCCGCGCTCATCCGGGACGCTCTCGCAAACGCGGCGGCGCCGGCGATGCGCGTCAAGCCATGGGGAAGCGGAGTGTTCGCCGGTCCCGGCGACCTCTCCCAGAACGTCGACGACTATCTGGCGAAAACCGGGTTCGGCGAAAACTGATCGTTCTCGATACCTCGGTCGTGCTGGCGTTCATGGACCGGGACGACGCCAATCACCCGCTCGTCGATGACTGGATGCGCACGCAAGAGGACGAACTGGTCACAACTCCGCTCGTTGTGGCCGAGCTCGACTATCTCATCGCGCGCCAGGGCGGCGCCAAGGCCACGCGCATACTGCGCGAGCACTTCGAGCGCGGGGCCTATCAGGTCGAATGGTGGCCGACGGCCATTCACGAGACGATCGCGATCGCCAGGCGACACGAGTCGATCGAGCTGGGCCTGAGCGATGCGTCGCTCCTTGCACTGGCCTCACGCCTGCAGACCACCGACATCGCGACGTTGGACGAACGTCACTTCCGCGCCTTGAAGCCGCTGTCCGGCGGCGACGCGCTCACGCTGCTGCCCGCGGACGCCGGCTGACACGCGACTCGATCCGAAGCGCGTGAGCTCAGGCGCAAGAGCTCGGCCTGGCGGTGAGCGCCTCCGGCCCGCCCGCCCCTCCGACCTACCCCCGGGCGACGGGAAAGCCGAGGCCCGCGATCAGCTCCCCGGCGCGGACTGCCTGGGGCTCTGAGCCGATCCACAGGGCGACGACGCCCTGGCGATTGTCCTCGGAGGGGGACAGAGCCATGTCGAGGATGTTCACGCCCGCTTGGCCGAGGGCCAGGGCCAGCTCGGCGATCACGCCCGGACGGTTGGGGACGGAGGCACGGAGCTCGATCACCTCCTCCCCATCGACCCCGCCGACCAGTCCCGCGTCCAAGAGCGCCTCGCGGTCGGAGCGGGCGCGGTCGTTCCAATCCGACACGGCCGCCGGGTCGCCTCGCTGAAGGGCCTCGCGTACGTCGGCCAACCGGGCCGTGAGATCGTCGATGCCGACGAGCAGGGCATCCCGGTTGGAGAGATAGATGTCCGTCCAGATCGCGGTGTTCGCGCCGGCCACGCGGGTGGCGTCGCGAAAGCTCGGGCCGACCGCGGGCAGGCGCTGGCGATCCTCGCCGGCGAGGACGCTCGCGGCCTGGGCGACGAGCAGGTTGGCGAGCACATGGGGCAGGTGGGATACGGAGGCCATCAGCCGGTCATGGGTGTCGGCGTCGATCGCCGCGGGCTGGGCGCCGAAGCGCGTGAGCAGGCGGTGAAGGCGCTCGTAGAGGACGCCGGCGGTGCTGCCACGGGCGGGCACCAGATACCAGGTGGCCCCGTCGAACAGGTCCGCGCGGGCGTGCTCGACGCCCGCGGTCTCAGCGCCCGCGAGGGGATGGCCGCCGACGAAGCGCTCGTCCCCCATCCCAGCCTCGGCGACGGCGCGCTTGGTCGAGCCGACGTCGGTGACCACCGCGCCTGGTCCCGCGCTCGCGAGGGCCGTATGGACGGTCTCGGGGAGAGCCCCCACGGGGGCGGCCACGAACACGACGTCCGCATCCCGGACGGCGCCGGGGATGTCATTCGCCTGCTCGTCGATCGCGCCGAGCTCCAGGGCGCGCGCGCGCGCGCGCGGGTCGGGGTCCCAGCCGCTCACCCGTGTCCCCGCGCGGGTGCGGGCGGCGAGGCCGATCGACCCCCCGATCAAGCCTACCCCGAGGACGGCGACCTTCAACGGCGACGCCCCCGAGGGGCCGCCGGCCGGGCGAGCCCCAGCAGGGCCGCCGGCCGTCCGCTCGCGAAAGGCGTCGGCCGGCGGGCGCTCAAACCGCGCTCAGCGCCTTTCCCGCCAGCGCGGCGGCGCGTTCCACCGCAGAGGCGTACTCGGCGAACGAGTCGGCACGGAGCGCCTGGGGACCGTCGCAGACGGCCTCATCCGGGTTGGGGTGCACCTCGACGATGATCCCGTCCGCCCCGGCGGCGGCCGCGGCGAGCGACAGCGGGAGCACCAGGTCGCGCCGGCCGGCGGCGTGGCTGGGGTCGACGATCACCGGCAGGTGGGAGAGCTCCTTGAGCACAGGCACCGCCATCAGGTCCAGGGTGAAACGGTAGGCGGTCTCGAACGTGCGGATGCCCCGCTCGCAGAGCATTACGTTGGGGTTGCCTTCCTTGAGGATGTACTCGGCGGCCATCAACAGCTCGTCGAGCGTGGACGACAGCCCCCGCTTGAGCAGCGCGGGACGGCCCGAGCGGCCGATCTCCGCCAGGAGGGGATAGTTCTGCATGTTGCGGGCGCCGATCTGGATCACGTCCGCGACCTCGAGCACCGGGTCCAGGTCGCGCATGTCCATCAGCTCGGTGACGATCGGCAGGCCCGTCTCGGCCTTCGCCTCGGAGAGCAGCCGCAGCCCCTCCTGGCCGAGGCCCTGGAAGGCGTAGGGGGAGGTGCGGGGCTTGTAGGCGCCACCTCGCAGCAGCGAGGCGCCGGCGTCGCGCACCACCCGCGCGGTCTGAAGGGTCTGCTCGCGCGATTCGACCGTGCACGGGCCGGCGATCAGGGCGAAGTGCTCGCCTCCGATCAGACGGCCCTCGACGTCCAGGACCGTGCGCTCGCCATGGGTTATCTGCGACGAGGCGAGCTTGTACGGCTTGAGGATCGGCACGACGCGGTCGACGCCGGGCTGGCCCTCGAGGCCGAGGCTTTCGACGCTCGCGTCCTGCTCAACGTCGCCGATCGCCCCGATCACGGTGACGCGAGCGCCGGCGCTGCGATGCGCGAGAGCGCCCGCTCGCTCGATTTTCTCGACGACCGCCTCGACCTCCTCGGGGGTCGCGGTCTCCTTCATCACGATCATCATTGGGTCATCCTTTCACCTGCGCATAGAAATGGTATGTGCTGCTGGCGTGATGGGCGCGCGTGCGCCGGGAGCCGTGGCGCTCGATCCCTTGACGGGACCCGGTGCGGCCGCTGGAGCCCGGTCACGGACGGGCTCGGGCCGGAGCGCCTAGATAAATCGCCAGGCCAGATAGGCGCAGGACGACCACGCGGTGAAAGTGCTGGCGGAGTATGTGCGGTCCGAAGCGGACATGGCCGTCTAGAAGGTTTGTAGCAGAAGATCGGCCCGTGGTCGAGGGGCGGTAGACAACTCGACGCCATTCCCCTATTGAGGCATGTGTCGCCGGTCTCAGCGCGGGTGCTCCCGCACAGCCCTTTTTTGAGCTGTCTAGAGGACCTCGGCCAGGGCCGCAAGGAAGCGGGCGTTCTCCTCGGCGGTTCCGAAGGTGACGCGCAGCGCGGGCGTCTCGCTGCCCAGGGCGTGGCCGCCGCGGACGAGGACGGAGCGTTCGCGAAGGCCCTGCATGACCTCCTGCTCGTCCCGCTCACCGAGGCCCACCCAGCAGAAGTTCGCCTGAGAGTCAGCGACCGCGAGGCCCAGCACGCGCAGGCCCTCGAGGACCGAGAGACGCTCGGCGACGGTGGCGGTCACCCGGTCGATCACCTCGTCCTGGTGAGCGAGGGCCTCGGCGGCGGCGGCCTGGGCGAGGGCGTTGCAGAAGAACGGCTGGCGCACCTGGTCAACCGCCCGGGGGAGATCCTCGGAGCCGCACAGGGCAAAGCCCACGCGCAGGCCGCAGAGCCCGTAGACCTTCGAGAAGGTGCGCAGGAGCACGAGGTTGGGGTGGCGATGCAGGAGCTCGATCGAGGAGTCGGGGTCTGAGAGGAGGTTGAACTCGCAGTAGGCCTCGTCGACGATCACGCACACATGGGGAGGCACCTCGGCGAGGAACCCCGCGATGTCGGCGATCGGCAGGGCGGTCGCCGTGGGGTTGTTCGGGTTGCAGACGATCACCAGGCGCGTGGCGACGGTGATCTCCGTGAGCATCCCGTCCAGGTCGTGACGCTGCTCGGAATCCAGCGGAACGGTGATCGCGCGGGCGCCGGAGGCGGCGGCGAGATGGGGGTAGACCGAGAACGACGGCCACGCATACACGAGCTCCGCGCCGGGCTCCAGGAGGGCCTCGCCGGCGGCGAGCAGGATGTCACACGAGCCGTTGCCCACCGCGATCCGCGAGACCGGCACTTCGTAGCGGTCTGACAGGCGCTCCCGGAGGATCGAGCTGGACGGGTCGGGGTAGCGGTTGAGCGAGCCGAGCGCCTCCTCGATCGCGGAGCGCACCTCCGGGAAGGGCGGGAAGGGGGACTCGTTGCTGGCCAGGCGCACCAGGGGCGCCTCCTGGGCATAGCCGCCCGCGGCGGGATAGACGGGGATGCGACGGATGCGCTGCGCGAACTCGATTGCCATGACGAGCCCATTGTGCCCGAACGCCGCCCCGGGGCCAGTGTCGCCCGCGCTCCGGCCCGACACCCGCCGCGTCATGCCGCGGCGCTCGGCAGGGGCGGCGCTCGGCGGTGGGGGCGGCGGGGGCGGCTACAGGTCTTCGCGCAGGGAGGTGGTCTTGCCCAGGTAGACGACCACAGGGCGATGACCCTCGGGGGCGTGATAGTGGAGCAGCACCCTGATCACCATCGGCATCGAGCCGGGCACGGGTATCTCCCGGGCGCACAGGAGGGCGACCCGGCCGAACCCGAGATCGCGGGCCGCCACCGCCGGAAACTCCGCGTCGAGATCGTCGGTGACCGTGAAGATCACGCTGACGACCTCCTCGGGCGTGAGCGAGTTGCGCTCCACGAGCTCGCGCATCAGCGTGGCGGTGGCCTCGCGAATCGCCCGAGCATCGTTCTCGGACACGTCGATCGCGCCCCTCGACGCAAAGAATCGTTGCGACATGGCGGCGATTCTGTCAGAGACAGCCGTCACCCGAGCCCGCCCGCCGCGGCACGCAGGCGCTCCACATCCGCCTCGCCGAGCTGGCGATGGTCGCCGGGCGCGAGGGCCCCGAGGCGCAGCGGACCGAACGCGACACGCTGAAGCGCCAGCACGGGATGGCCGACGGCCTCGCACATGCGTCGCACCTGGCGGTTGCGTCCCTCGTGGATCGTCAGCTCGATCTCCTCGCGCCCCACGCGACGCACGCGGGCCGGCGCGGTGGGCCCGTCGTCCAGCTCCACGCCCTCGCCAAGCGCCCGCAGCTCACGCTCGCCGACGGGCCCACCGGCCACGTGTGCGCGGTAGGTCTTCGGAACCTCATAGCGCGGGTGGGTGAGCAGGTTCGCGAGCTCCCCATCGTTGGTGAGCAGGATCAGGCCGCTGGAGTCAGCGTCGAGACGACCGACGGGATACAGGCGCAGGCCCGACGCCGGGACGAGCCCCACGACCGTCGGGCGCCCGTGGGTGTCCCGGGCGGTGGAGAGGACGCCGACGGGCTTGTTCACCGCGTACACGACCCGAATCTCCTCACCAGCGAGCACGCGGCCGTCGAGCTCGACGCGGCTTTCCTGGCCCACGTCTCGGGCCGGGTCGGTGATCACCTCGCCGTCCACCGTCACGCGTCCTTCGCCGATCAGCACCTCGGCGGCGCGGCGTGAGCAGGCGCCGGCGTGGGCGAGGTGCTTGGCCAGACGCATCTACTCCGGCGTGGGGCCGTCTCCGGCGCGGGCGTCCCCCGCCCGCAACAGGCGCTCGCGCAGCTCGGCCTGCTCCTCGGGGGTCGGGTCCCAGCGGGCGACGTCGGGGAGACCCTGAAGTGAGGTCAGCCCGAACAGCTTCAAGAAAAGAGTGCTCGTGCGATAGGTCACCGCCCCGAACTGGGAGCGTCCGGCCTCCTCGATCAGGCCCCGCTCCAGCAGCGTCATCGAGGCCGAGTCGGCGCTGACGCCGCGGATGCGGGTGATCTCCGGCCGCGAGACCGGCTGCAGGTAGGCGACGATCGCGAGGGTCTCAGCCTGGGCGGGGCTCAGCGTCGCCACACGCGGGCGGCTGAAGAGCCGCCGGGCGGCGTCCTCGGTGGCCGGGTCGGTCGCGAACGTGAATCCGCCGCCCAGCTCCCGGAGCACGATTCCCCGGGCGCCCACCGCGTATCGCTGCGCGAGGCTCGCGAGGGCCGCGTCGAGCTCGAGCTCGGTGAGCTGTGCGGCTTCGGCGAGCTCGTCGGTGCTGAGCGGGTCCGAGGATAGGAAGAGAAGCGCTTCGACCGTCCGAACCGCATCCGCATCGGTGGCTCCCATGGAGGACGCGCGGATCTCGCCCCCGGCGCCCAGCTCGCCGTGGGCGACCGCGTCGATCTCGGCGTCCATGCCGCCGCGGTCCACCCTGGCGCCGTCCGCCTCGCCCTCATCCACACCGCCATCCAGACTGCCGTCCATGTCCGTCATCCCACCACCGGAGCGCCCATCGGGCCGATCGCGATCTCGCCGAAGCTCTCGCTCTGGCGCCAGTCGGCCTCGCCCCGTTTGTAGAGCTCGAGCAACGCGAACAGCGTGATGGCGACGGTCATCCGGTCGGCGCCGCGGACCGCGTCATCGAAGCTGAACGAGCCCCTCGCGAGCAGCCCGCGCAGGTGGTGCAGGCGCTCGGCGACGCTCACGCGCGTGGATGCGATGTGACGCAGGCTGATCGCCGGGGGCATCGCCAGCAGCCGCCCGACCGCCTCCCCCAGGATCGCCGGATCCTGGGAGCCCTCCTCGGGCTGAAGCTGGGTGCGGCGCAGGTGAGCCGGCGGTGGGGCCTCCCGGAAGCGGACCCCGTGCTCGCGGTCCAGGAGCTCCTTCAGGTGAGCGGCGGCAGCCCGATAGCGGCGCGCGTCGAGCATCCGCGCGAGCAGCTCCTCGGCAGCCTGCTCGGGCTCGATGTCTAGCAGCTCCTCCTCGTCCTGCTCGCCGGCGAGCATCAGCTTGGACTTGAGCTCGAGCAGGGCGGCGATCAGCACGATGAACTCGGTGGTGGTCTCCAGGTCGAGCTCTCCGCGGGCCTGCAGATAGTCGAGGTAGGCGAGCACCACATCGGCGAGGGCCAGCTCGAGCAGATCCACCTCTTCGCGCAGGATCAGGGTCAGCAGCAGGTCGAAGGGCCCACTGAACACGTCCAGGTCGAGGTCGATGGCCGTGAGGGTCACGCGCTCACCGTACTCATCCGCCCCGACGTGGCGGGCCGACGCCCATCCGCTCGCGCACGTCCGTGAGCGTGTCCTCAGCGATGGCCCGCGCGCGCGCGGCGCCCTCCGCGAGGACGGACTCAAGCGCGGCCTCGTCGCTGCGCAGGCTCTCGTATGCCTCGCGAACGGGCGCCAGGTACTCCACCGTTGCGGCAGCCACCGCGGCCTTCAGGTCGCCGTACCCGCGGGCATCCGCGAGGTCGGCTTCGACCGATCCGGGCGTACTGGCGCGGGCGACCGCGAGGATCTCGATCAGATTCGACACGCCGGGCTTCTCGGGCGAGCGTCGGATCTCCGTGCCCGAGTCGGTGACGGCGCTCTTGATCTTCTTCTCGATCGCCTTCGGCTCGTCCAGCACGTACACCGTCCCCTGCTGCGAGCCGCCGGTGGTTGACATCTTGCGGGTCGGGTCCTGCAGGTCCATGATCCGGGCGCCCACCTCGGGAATCCGGTGCTCGGGCACGATCAGGACCTCCTCACCACCGGCGAACCGCGCGTTGAACCGCCTGGCGACGTCGCGCATCAGCTCCAGGTGCTCGCGCTGATCCTCGCCGACCGGCACCTCGTGGGCGCGATAGGCGAGCACGTCGGCGGCCTGGAGGACCGGATAGAAGAGCAGCCCCGCGCTCACCAACTCGCGCTGGACCGTGGACTTGTCTCGGAACTGGTGCATCCGCTGCAGGCGCCCGAGCTCGGTGACGCCGCACAGAAGCCAGCAGAGCTCGGTGTGCTCCTGCACGTCGCCCTGCCTGAACAGGATGCACCGCGCAGGGTCAAGGCCCGCCGCGAGCAGCAGGGCGCTCAGGTCATAGACACTCCCGCGCAGGTCCTCCGGCTCATAGGGAACGGTGGTGGCGTGCAGGTCGACGATGCAGTAGAGCGCCTCGCCCCGGTCCTGTCCGGCGACGTACTGGCTGATCGCGCCGATGTAGTTGCCCAGGTGCTTGGAGCCGGTGGGTTGGATGCCGGAGAAGATGCGCACGGGAGGCGGGAGGCTAGCCGACCCCGAGCAGCGGCGCCCCCCTACAGCGCCTGGCGGATAACCGGACGCTTTGCCGCCGCCACCTCGTCCAACCGCCTGACGGGAGTCGTGTAGGGGGCGTTCTGCGCCACCTCGGGACCCTCGGCGGCAGCCTCGCGCAGGATCCCGGCGATCGCCTGTGCGAACGCGTCGAGCGTCTCCCGGGTCTCGGTCTCGGTCGGCTCGACCATCAGCGCCTCCTCGACGTGCAGCGGGAAGTAGACGGTCGGCGGGTGAAAGCCGAAGTCGAGCAGCCGCTTGGCGAGGTCGAGGGTCTTCAGCTTGAGCTCCCGCTTCATCGGGCCACCCGAGAGGACGAACTCGTGCATACAGAGATCGCCGTAGGCGAGCGGCAGGCAATCCTCGACCCGCCGCCCCTCCCCCAGGTCGACCCGGCGCAGACGGGCGAGCAGATAGTTGGCGTTCAAAACGGCGTTCTCGGAGGCGTCCTTCAGGCCGTCCGCACCGAGCGAGCAGATGTAGGCGTAGGCGCGCACGAAGCAGCCGTAGTTGCCGTGAAAGCCCCGCAGCCGCCCGATCGACCGTGAGCCGGGGCGCTCGCCCTCGGCGCCCTCCGCATCGCCCCCGGCTCCCTCCGTACCCGGCCCTGCGCCGTAGTCGAGGTCGAACACGGGCTCTGTCGCCACGAACGCCCCATTCGCGTGCTCGGCGCCGCGACGCACGACGAGCGGAACCGGCAGGAACGGGGCGATCCGGTCGCTCACCGCGATCGGGCCCGAGCCCGGGCCGCCGCCGCCGTGGGGCTGGGTGAAGGACTTGTGGAGGTTGAAGTGGACGATGTCAAAGCCCATGTCCCCCGGCCGGGAGACCCCCATGACGGCGTTCAGGTTGGCGCCGTCGTAGTAGAGGGTCGCGCCCACTCCGTGGACGATCGCGGCGATCTCCTCGATGTTGGGGTCGAACACGCCCAACGTGTTCGGGTTGGTGAGCATCAGGCACGCCACATCCGTATCTGACTTGGCGCGCAGGTCATCCAGGTCGATGCCCCCCGCGTCGTCGCTCGCGAGCTTGACGACCTGCAGGCCCGCCATCGTCACCGTCGCCGGGTTGGTGCCGTGGGCGGTGTCGGGGGTGAGCACCTTGTGGCGGGTCTCGCCCCGGCTCTCGTGGTAGGTCCGGCTGAGGAGCACCCCCGCGAGCTCTCCGTGAGACCCGGCCGAGGGCTGGAGCGATACGTGGGCCAGCCCCGCGATCTCCCCGAGGGCCTCCTGCAGGCGGTACATCAGCTCGAGGGCCCCCTGCGCGCGCGCGGGGTCCTGCAACGGGTGAAGACGCGCGTGGCCGCTCAGCGCCGCCGCCCGCTCGTGCAACCGGGGATTGTGCTTCATCGTGCACGACCCCAGCGGGTAGAAGCCCGAGTCCAGGTCGAAGTTTCGCTTGGAGATGCCCACGTAGTGGCGCACTATCTCGGGCTCTGAGACCTCCGGCAACCGGGGCGGCTCGGAACGTCGAAAGCGCTCGGGCAAGACCTCTTCTGGGGCAACCGCGGGGACGTCCATCTCGGGGCACACGAACGCACGACGCCCGGTGGCGCCCTTCTGGAAGATCGTCGTGGCGCGATCACGCTGCTGCGGGGTCTCGAACGTCACCCCGGCGGCCGGGCCGCCCGGGGTCATGCCGTCACCGCCTGACGCTCCGCCGCCACAGCAGCGCCGAGCACATCCGCGAGCCTGTCGATGTGCTCGCGGGTGCGTTGCTCGGTGATCGCGACGAGCATCCCCCCGCGATCCTCCTCGCGACCGGTGAGGGCATGTATGTCCACGCCCGGGTTCACCCCTGCGCGGGCGCACCGGGCCTTCACGGCCACCACGTCCGCGTCCAGACGCAGCGCGAACTCGCGGATGACGGGCCACTCGTGAAGGGCCGTCACCCCGTCGATCGCCGTGAGGGTCTCGCGGGCGTAGTGGGTGCGCGCGAGCAGCAGCTCCCCCAACTCGACGATCCCCCGGCGTCCCAGCCAGGCGAGGTACACGACGCCACCCAGCGCGTTGAGGGCTTGGGCGGTGCAGATGTTCGAGGTGGCCTTCTCCCGGCGGATGTGCTGCTCGCGTGTCTGGAGCGTCAGCACGAAACCCCGGCGGCCGTCCACGTCCACGGTCTCCCCCGCGATCCGTCCGGGCATCCGGCGCAGGTACTCCTCGCGGGCGGCGAACAACCCGAACGAGGGGCCTCCGAAGTCCAGACGGTTGCCGAGCGACTGGCCCTCGCCGACCGCCACGTCCACGCCACACTCGCCCGGCGGCCGCAGGATGCCGAGCGTGATCGGATCGACCTGGCAGACGACCACCGGAGAGCCGGCCTCCTTGGCGGCGGCGCTGAGTGCCTGGGCGTCCTCGACGGCGCCGTAGAAGTTGGGCTGAGCGAAGAAGGCGGCGCTGGTGTCGGGGTCAATCGCCTCCGACCAGGCGCCGAGATCGGTTATCCCACCGGCGAGGGGGACCTCGACGACCTCCATGCCGTAGCCATGGGCGTGGGTGCGGAGGGTCTCGATCGAGTGGGGGTGCATGCCGGCGCTGACGACCAGCCGGCGGCGGCCGTTGTGGAGCTTCGCCAGATATCCGGCGGCGGCGACCGCGCTTGGGCCCTCGTACACCGAAGCGTTCGCGACCGGCAGCGCGGTGAGCTCGCAGATCGCGGTCTGGTACTCGAACATCACCTGCAGCCCCCCCTGGGAGATCTCCGGCTGGTAGGGGGTGTAAGGGGTGAGGAACTCCGAGCGCTCCATCAGCATGTCGATCAGGGCGGGCACGTAATGGTCGTACATCCCCGCTCCCAGGAACGAGAGCTCCTGCTCGGCGGAGACATTCCGGGCGGCCAGGTCGCGCAGATGCGCGTATACATCCTGCTCGGGCCTGCCGTCCGGGAGCGCCAGCGGGCGACCCAGCCTGACGGCCTCGGGGATCTGGCGGTCGAACAGCTCCGCCACCGAGGCGACACCGATCTCGGCGAGCATCCGCTCGCGGTCTGAGGGAGTCGTGGCGGTGTAGCGGCTCAAGCCTTGAGCCTAGCCGCCCAGGCCAGCGGAATAGGCGTCGGCGTCGAGCAGCGAGTCCCGCTCGGCGGGGTGGGTGGCCTTGATGCGCACGAGCCAGCCCTCGCCGTAGGGGTCCTCGTTGATCGCGTTGGGGGTGTCGGCGAGGGCCTCGTTGACGGCAACGATCTCCCCGGACAGGGGGGCGACCACGTCGGAGACCGCCTTGACGGACTCGACCTCCGCGTAGGGGGCGCCCTGGGTGAGGGGGCTGCCGATGGCGGGAGCCTCGAAGAACACGACCTCTCCGAGGGCATCCTGGGCATACCAGGTGATCCCGAGGGTCGCCTCCCCGGAGTCGTCGGACTCGATGCGGGCCCAGTCGTGCTCGGGGTGGTAGAGGAGCTCGTCGGGATAGCTCTCCTGCGCCATTCAACGACCCTTTCGATAGAGGGGCTTCTCGCGGACCACGGCGGGGCGCATCTTGCCACGGACGTCGATCTGGAGGCGGGTGCCGACAGCGGCGCGATCGGCGGGTACGTAGGCGAGGCCCACACCGATGCCCAAACAGGGCGAGAGGGTGCCGCTCGTGACCACTCCACCGCCGGCGATCGGGTTGCCCTGACGGGCGATCCCGGGCCCCTCGATCGCGAACGCGACGAGCTTCTCGGCCGGGTGGGTGGCCGGGTGGGTGGCCTTCCCTTCCCGGACCGCCCGGACCGCCTCCGCTCCGATGAAGCCCGTGTCCTCCTTACAGCACCAGCCCAGGCCCGCCTCGATCGGGCCTCGATCGGTCGAGAGGTCATTCCCGTAGAGGTGAAAGCACGCCTCCAGGCGAAGGGTGTCCCGCGCTGCAAGACCCGCGGGCTTGGCGCCCCGGCGAGTCAGGTCGTCCCACAGGGCGGGAGCGTCGGCGGGGTCCACCAGCAGCTCCACCCCGTCCTCGCCGGTGTAGCCAGTCCCACACACCAGCGCCTGAGAGCCCCTCAGCCGCCCGACCGCGGCGGTCATGCGCGCGGGCAGGGGAGCGTCTGAGATCGCCTGGACCACTTCTCGCGCCCGGGGTCCCTGGACGGCGAGCATTGCGTAGTCCTCGATGCGGTCGTTCACCTGCGCCTCACCCGAGCCACCCTCGCCGCCTGCGGGCGCGGAGCCACCCTCGCCGCCTGCGGGCGCGGAGCCACCCTCGTGGGCGTGCTCGCTAAACCACCGAAGGTCGCGTTCGTGGTTGGCGGCGTTCGTGACGGTCAGCCACCGGTCGGCGGTCAGGCGGTAGGTGAACAGGTCGTCGAGCACCCCACCGTCCTCGCGGCACAGGACCGAGTATTGAGCCCCTCCGACCGGCACCTTCGAGACGTCATTTGAGAGGAGTCGCTGAAGGAGCGCCTGCGCCCCCGGTCCGACCGTTTCGATCTCCCCCATGTGGGAGACGTCGAAGATCCCGACGTCCTCTCGCACGGCCATGTGCTCGTCGCGCACCGGGCTGGAGGAGCCCGAGTAGAAGACCGGCATCTCCCAGCCCGCGAAGTCAACGAGCTTGGCCCCGGCATCGACATGGCGGTCGTACAGGGCGGTGCGGCGGAGAGCGGATTGCACGCTCGCAGGCTAGCGAGTGCTGAGTGACTCAGCGCAGGAAAGGCGGAACGTCGATGTCGTCGTCGGAGATCTCGAGGTTCGAGCGCTGACGATCGTCGATCCGGGGGCTGCGGTCGCGCCGGGAGCGGGTGTCCTGGCGGGCGGAGTGGCCGGGACGGTGGTCGAAGCCGGTGCCGATCACGGTCACACGGACATCGTCGGACATGGACTCGTCGATGACCGCCCCGAAGATGATGTTCGCGTTCGGGTCCGCCTCGTTCTGGATGATCTCCGCGGCGTCGTTGACCTCGAACAGGCCGAGGTCCTTGCCGCCGGTGATGTTCAAAAGGATCCCGGTGGCCCCGTCCACGGACTCTTCCAGCAGTGGCGAGGAGATCGCCGCTCTGGCGGCGTCCGCACAGCGGCTCTCCCCGCCCGCGACCCCGATGCCCATCAGGGCGGAGCCCGCGTCGTGCATGATCGTGCGAACGTCTGCGAAGTCGAGGTTGATGAGGCCCGGGATCGTGATCAGGTCGGTGATCCCCTGGATGCCCTGACGCAAGACGTCGTCAGCCTCTTTGAAAGCGTCCAACATCGACGTCCGCCGCTCCACCACCGCCAGGAGCTTCTCGTTGGGGATCACGATCAGCGTGTCCACCACCTCGCGCAGACGTTCGATGCCCTCTACCGCCTGGCGGCTTCGCTGGCTGCCCTCGAAGTCGAACGGCCGCGTCACCACACCCACCGTGAGCGCCCCGATCTCGTTCTTGGCGATGTCCGCAATCACGGGCGCCGCCCCGGTGCCCGTGCCGCCCCCCTCGCCCGCGGTGACGAACACCATGTCCGCGCCCTTCAGCGCCTCCTTGATGTCGTCCCGGGACTCCGACGCCGCGGTCAGGCCCACGTCGGGGTTGGCCCCCGCGCCGAGCCCCTTCGTGGACTCGTGGCCGACGTTCAGCTTCACGTCCGCGTCACACATCGCCAGCGCCTGAGCGTCGGTGTTGGCGGCGATGAACTCCACCCCTCGCAGCCCCGCATCCACCATCCGGCTGACCGCGTTCGTGCCGCCGCCACCCACGCCCACCACCTTGATGACCGCCAGATAGCTTCCGGTGCCTGCCACGCCGCTGTGAGTGCCGCTCTCCATGATGAGTTCCCGTCCGAAGCCTTTAGTAGTAGTCAAGGGTTAAATCGGCACTGTCTTCCGAGCCGCTGAATTGTGCACGTTATGCAGGGAACTTCGCCCTGTCAACGACGGCCGCTATTTCTGCAACGATCATTGCAGATCGAGGAACTCTCGACCGCACCCCGAGAGACTCCCCTTCTCGACCCTCTACCTCAAGTCGAGGTTCAGTGTCCTTGGCTTTCCGTTTCAGGCGCCGTGGCGCCGGAGGCGCCGGATTCGGTGGAGCCCGTCGAGCCGGCTTCGGTCGTGCCCGTGGAGCCTGCTTCGGGGGTGGAGCTCGGTTCGGCTGACGCGGATCCGCTCGCTCCCGGTTCGCCGGCGCTGCTCGATCCGCTGCTCGTCCCCGACGGAGCGCTCGCGCTCGAGCCCGATCCGGCCCCTCCCCCGACCGCCGCTTCCAGGCCCGACGCGAGTTCCGCGGCCGTCGCCGGAGCCGACACGGCGGACGATTCGGCTTCCCCTGTGGCGCTCGGGCGGGTCGTGCCCGGAGGGAATCCCGCCGCCGGACGTTCCGGCAGGCGCACGTCTATGTAGGTCGCCCCCGCCGAGCTCGGGTCCGCGAGCACCCTCGCCAGCGACAGCCACTTCGCGTGCGCTCGCATACCATCCCCGAAATAGGCGAGCAACCCGCCTTGCAGCGCGATCGTCAGGCCCTGTGGTCCCGTGTAGGCCCTTTCCACGAGCTTCCCCAGAGGCGCCGGCGCCGCGCCCAGTGCCACCAACGCTTGGCGCACCGACCCGTCTTGGATCGTTCCCCCTGCTGCCGGCAGCGATACGCCCGACGCCTTCCCGGCGACCACGAGCGGCAGCGAGCCCGAGAGGTAGCTCGACCCGAGCACCACCCCGTCGGCCGCCACCGCCGTTCGCACGCCACCGACCTGCACCGCCCCGACCGGCGGCTGCTCGACCACCTCGATATTCAGTCCGTGGGGAAAGCTCGCCCTGGCTCGCACCGAGCGTACGATCGGGAACGACGCCACCGCCGCCCGCAGAGTGGAGGCCTTGACGTCGAGCGTGCTCATCCCCCGTGCCGCTCCCTCCAGCGCCGCTTCGATCTGGCCGGCGTCCCGTCCGGACGTTTGCCCGAGCCCGCTCACCCGCACGTGCTCGACGGACACGAGCGGAGAGTTACGCAACCACACCCACCCCCCCGCGAGCAGCGGCAGGGTGATGACCACCCCGAGCAGCGCGACCCGCAGCCGCCGCCGTGCCCACACCCCGGCGAGGCCCCTACGAAACCCCTCAGCAGCGGCCTCCAGAGGACGCGCAAGGCCGAACGCGGAACGCCGCCTGCGGATCAGACGGCGCGGAGCAGGCGCGGCGATGGAACGGGCCATTCACGAGATGTTCGACCTTCCTGTCCGAACCCCTACCGCCCGACGGCCCTGCCGTCCACCGGCGCTTGAGGGCAGCGCTACCACGGGAACCTCACGTCCCCCAGCGTCTGGACCTCGGGCTCGAGCGTCACGCCGAACAGCTCCTGTACACGACAGCGCCCCTCGGCCATCACCGCGACCACGTCGGAGGTCGTGGCCCCGCCGGTGTTCTCGATGAAGTTCGCGTGCTTGGGGGCGAATCGGGCGCCCCCAACCGTCAGGCCGTTGCAGCCCGCCCGCGAGAGCAGCTTTCCGGCGGTGAGCCCTTCCGTGCAGGCGCCCTCAGGGGGAGCCCTCAGGGGGGTCTGCGCGGGGGTCCTCGGGGTTCTTGAAGGTCGAGCCGAACGTCTTGATCCCCTGGGGTTGGGCCTCGTGCCGGCGGGCCCTCATCTCGGCGAGGGCCTCCTTGACGGTCTCGACGTCCGCATGCGCGAGCTCGAAGCAGGCCTCCGTGATGATCTCCCCATCGCCCAGGCTCGAGCTCCGGTAGGCGAAGCCGAGCTCCCGCACCGACCGTCGCTCGACCCCGTCGGCGCTCGCCACCTGCACCCATGACAGCGTGTCCTGGAGCTCCCCCCCGTAGGCGTTCGCGTTCATCCTCACCGCCCCCCCCACGCTCCCGGGGATGTTCACGCCCCACTCGATACCTGACAGTCCCGCCCGCGCCGCCCGCGCCGCCACCGCCGGCAGCCGTGCCCCGCCTCCACACAGAATCCGCGACTCCTCCACCTCGATCCGCGCGAGATCCCCGTCGAGCTTCACCACCAGGCCCCCCGCCCCCTCGTCGGCGACGAGCAGGTTCGAGCCCGAGCCGACCACCGCCACGGACAGGCCCGCCTCGCGCGCCCACCCGAGCAGCTCCAGCAGCTGGACCTCGCCGCCGGCCCGCCCGAACCACTCCGCGGGCCCTCCCGTCCTGATCGTCGTCAGGCGTGCGAGCGGGAAGTTGGCCTGTACGCCCGCCGGTGGAGCGGGAGCGCTCACTCGCTCACCAGGCCGCGAGCCAGCTGGTCCACATCTCCCGCGCCCATCACCACGCACAGGTCTCCGTCTCCGAGCAGACCTCCCAGCACCGGCTCGGCGTCGGCGAGCGTTGGCAGCCAGTAGACGGGCTTGCCCTCGCCGGCGTCCGCAGCCGCCTCGGCGACGAGCAGGCCGCTCACCCCCGGGTGCTCCTCCGCGCGCTCCCGCGCCGGATACACGTCGAGCACCGCCACCACGTCCGAGCCTCCGCCCAGCGCAACGCCCAGCTCGCGCGCGAACATCTGCGTGCGCGAGAACAGGTGGGGCTGGAACACCGCCACGAGCCGCTCGTGCGCGAGCGTCCGCGCGCCCGTCAGCGTGGCCGTCACCTCCGTCGGATGGTGGGCGTAGTCGTCGTACACCCGCGCCCCCCGGGGGGTCTCGCCCACGAGCTGAAAGCGCCGGCCCGCCCCCCGAAAGCCCGCGAGCCCTTCGATCGCGAGCTCCTCATCCGCGCCCGCCAGCCGGGCGGCCTCCAGTGCGGCGGCCGCGTTCAGCCCGTTGTGCGCACCCGGCACCCCGAGCACGACCTCGTGCCCCCGCCATTGAAACCGAGAGCCGCCGTCGGCGAGCTCGGGCTCGGGCACGTCGTAGGGGACGACTTGCGCCCCGTCTGGCACACCATCCGACGCCCCCCCATCGAACGCCCCATCCGTCCCCCCGTCCGGGGCGAGCTCCCGCAGCTCCGGTCGATCCCAAATCACGACCCCCACGCGCGCGCGGGCAAGGAATTCGCGAAACGCCTCCCGGAGCTCCGTGAGCGAGCCGAACGTCGCGTGGTGGTCGAGCTCGACGTTCGTGAGCACCCCGATCTCAAAGCTCAGCGAGAGCATCGACCGGTCGGACTCGTCCGCCTCCACCACCAGCCACTCCCCCTCACCCGTCCACCGAGCGTTGGCCTGCCCCTCCCCGACCGACCCTCCCACCAGCCAGTCCGGATGCAGGCCCGCCGCACCCAGCGCGCACACGAGCATCGAGGCGGTCGTGGTCTTGCCGTGGGTGCCCGCCACCGCGATCGTTCGCCGCAGACCCGTCAGCTCCGCCAGCAGCTCCGCCCGCGGACGCTCCCGCAGGCCCCGCCCCCGAGCCGCCACACGCTCGGGATTGTCGGCCGCGATCGCGCTCGAGTAGACCACCTCCACGTGCTCCCCCGCCGGCACGTTCCCGCCGTCGTGCTCGCCGATCTGCGCCCGCACCACCCCGTCGCCCGCGAGACTCTCGGAGTAAGGCGAAACCGAGCGGTCCGAGCCGCTCACCCGAGCCCCGAGTGCGACCGCCGCCCGCGCGTAGCCGCTCATCCCGGCGCCCCCCACACCGACGAAGTGGATCCTCCGCCCGCTCCACGGACCCTCCCTCGCGGTCATCCTCCCGCCCCCTCCAGGGTCATCGTCCGAGCCCCTCCAGGGTCATCGTCCCGCTGCCTCCAGCAGCTCCCGCGCGACATCCCGGGCGGCATCCGGCTTGGCCAGGCCACGCGAGGCATCGGCCATCATGGCCATCCGTGGACGGTCTTCCAGCAGCGCCCCCACCTCGCCGCGAAGCCGGTCGCCTGACAGCTCGCCGTCGGGGATCACCACGGCGGCGCCCCCGTCCGCCATCCAGCGCCCGTTCGCGCTCTGATGGTCCGCGGAGGCGTGCGGATAGGGGACGAGGATCGCCGGCAACCCGTACGCGGCGATCTCGAACACCGACCCTCCCGCCCGTGCGACGACGAGGTCCGCGGCCGCCAGCGCCCTTGCGAACTCCTCCAGGTCGAGGTACTCCCGCAGGTCATACCCCGCCGGGAGCTCTCGCGAGACGAGCTCCGGGTAGTCCCGCCGCCCCGCGATGTGAAGGATCCGTACAGCCCCACCGCCGTCCTCGCCCCCGTCGTCACCGCCGCCGCCGCTGGACCCGGCCGGTCCGTCCGGTCCGGCGAGCCCTGCCAGCCCCTCGATCGCCGCGAGGTTGATCGACCGCGCCCCCAGCGATCCCCCGAACACCAGTACACATGTCTCCTCGGGCCCGATCTGAAAGTGTGCTCGCGCGCTCTCACGGTCGGCGTCGACCACCGGGATCGGCCGGCCAGTCACGCGGTAACGCCCGACGCCTCGCGATCGATCGTGATCGCCGGCGAGCCGTCCCACGTCCGAGCGCCCGGCGGTCGGGAAGGCCAGGCACACCCGCCTCGCGCCCCGCGCGAGCAGGCGGTTGGTGAGCCCCAGATGGCTGTCCGCCTCGGTGAGAACGAGCGGGATCCCCAGGCTGAGCGCCGCCAGGCCGACGGGCCCGGCGACGTACCCTCCACCCCCCAGCACGGCGTCCGCCCGCAGCTCTCGCAGCAGCCCCCGCGCGCGGGGGACCGCCAACCCCGCGAGCGCGAGCGCCCGGGCTGCTCGCACCGGGTTGGTGCGGCTGAGACCTTCGACCGACAGCATCCACAACGGGTATCCGGCTCGGGGCACGAGCTGAGCCTCGGCGCGATCGCCGCCGATGAAGCAGACCTCGGCGCCCTCAGCCCGCAGCGCGTTCGCCACCGCGAGCGCGGGCGCCACGTGCCCCGCCGTGCCTCCTGCGGCGATCGCTATCCGCGTCTGCCTCACGGCCCCATCCTGCCGGTTTTCGCGCCTGAGCCGCCGTGCGACCCGTCGTTCGGGAGGGCACCGCCCGCACATGCGCGGTCCCGCCCGCCGCGACGTTCAGCAGCAAGCCCATCGCCGCGAGCGTCACCACCATGCTGCTGGACCCGTAGGAGACGAGCGGAAGCGGCACTCCAGTCAGCGGCGCGAGGCCGAGCACCGCGAACACGTTCAGCAGCGCCTGGGAGACGATCAGCGAGGTCACCCCCACCGCGATCAGGGCGCTGTGCAGGCTCCGCGCCGCCTTCGCCACACGCAGGCCCGCGTAGGCGATCAGCCCGTACAGGAACAGCAGCGCGAACACCCCCACCACCCCCAGCTCCTCGGCGATCACCGCGAGGATGAAGTCCGTCGAGGCCTCCGGCAGGTAGAAGATCTTCTGCACCGACTGACCCGGGCCCACGCCGAACAGGCCCCCCGAGCCGATCGCGATCTGACCCTGGACCGCCTGAAAGCCGCTGGAGGACGCGTGCGCCCACGGGTCCACGAACGAGGTCAGCCGCGCCCTCGCGTACGGCCGTGCGAGCGCATACAGGACGACCACCCCGAAGGCCGTCCCGGCGACGATCGCGAGGTTTCGCATCGGGATCCCTGCCGCCACCAGCAGTGCGGCGGTCGTGAACGCGATCGTCATCGCCGTCCCGAGGTCCGGCTCGGTCACCACCAGCAAACACGCCCCTCCCACGACCGCCAGCAGCGGCCGCGCCAGCTCGCGCAGGTCGTTCACCCGCTTGGGACGCCTCGCCAGCAGCGTCGCCGCATAGAGCACCAGCGCGAGCTTCAAAAGCTCCGAGGGCTGGAACTGCAGCGATCCCGGCCCGATCCAGCGCCGGGCCCCGTTGACCGCGACCCCCACGTGCGGGACGTGCACGGCCAGCACCAGCCCGAACGACACCGCCAGCAGCGGCCCCACTAGGCTCTGGACCCGCGCAACGCCGTCCCGAGCCAGCACCCGCATCAGGACCAGCCCGATCGCCCCGTAGACGACGAACTTGATCAGATAGGCCGTCCCGTTACCCGTACCCTGCAGCAGCGCCGTCGCCGAGGTCGCGCTGTAGACCATCACCGCCCCATACGCCAGCAGACACATGGTCGCCGTGATCAGGATCCGATGCTCGAGCGTGTGCTGCTTGCGCGCGCCTGGCATCCATGCCCACTTCGACGTGGCTGGGCGGATGCCTCCAGGGCGATGCCCTGCCAACCGGAGCCGGCTTCTGCTTCCGGCGGGCGACGAGCGCATGGTCGGGACGACTCGGACCCTGCCTGATTGGAGATAATGGAAGCATGAGCGTCCAGCGACAGCCTTCCCACCGTGGCCCAGGCAGGCAATCATGAAGGATCAGTCGAAGAACGCCGGGGGGCTGCCAGCCGGCGCCACCGAGACACCGGAGGTGCCTGTGGTGGTCGACCGGGCCGCTTTCCAGGCCGAACTGGACAGGCTGCGGGTTCGGGAGAAGGCGCACACCCGGGAAGGCGACGCGATCGCCGCGGCCCGACGGCGCCTACCGATGGTCGAGGTAGACGCCAACCTCGCGCTGACCGGGCCACACGGCCCGCTCACGCTGCTCGACGCGTTCGAAGGGCGCCGACAGCTCATCGCCTACTACTTCATGTGGTACCCCGGGCGACCCGCCGCCGAGCAGTGCGAGGGCTGCACGTGGTGCAACAGCCAGGTCGCGGAGCTGTCCTACCTTCATTCTCGCGACATCACCTACGCGGTCTTCTGTCAGGGTCCCCACGAGGAAAGCGTCCGCTACCGCGAGTTCATGGGCTGGGGGATGCCGTGGTACTCAGCCCAGGAGTCGCTCGACGTGCTCCTCGTCGGGCGCCAGGTCGGCAAATTCCACCTGGTGTGCTACCTGCGCTCCGGCGACCGGGTGTTCGAGACCTACTGGACCAACGGGCGCGGCGCGGAGGCGATGGACTACAGCAACGCGCTGCTCGACATGACGGCATACGGGCGCCAGGAGACCTGGGAGGACTCACCCTCCGGCTGGCCACAGTCCCCCGTGATGTCCCATCTCCGCACCAACGGGCGTCCCACCGCCCAGTGGTCCCGTATAGAAGCCGGGCGATCTGAGGACCTCGGGACCGCCGGGCGCTGAGCTGGCGTTTGCCACCTACTGCCCCTCAGGGCGCGGGACCTGGCAGGTCCGCTTCCCTGTCGCAAATGAGGAGACCACCGGGCCTCTACCCGCCAACCAGCTCCCGAAAGCGCTCCCCCCGGGCTTCGAAGTCCGTGAACTGATCGAAGCTCGCGCACGCCGGCGAGAGCAGCACCACGTCCCCCTCCCGGGCGGCCGCGGAGGCGTCCGCGAGGGCCCGCTGCAGCTCGCCGCATTCGCGCACCGGAACCTCGATCCCCGCTAGCGCTCTCCCTATCGACGGCCCGTCTTCGCCGATCAGATACACCCCCCGGCAGCGCCCCTCAACCGGCTCGCGCAGCGCCGAGAAATCCTGACCCTTGCCCTGGCCGCCGAGGATCAGGTGGACCGTCCCGGCGGGAAACGCCTCCAGCGCCACCAGCGCGCTCGCCACGTTCGTCGCCTTGGAGTCGTTCACGTACAGCACCCCGTCCCGCCGCGCCACCTCCTCCAGGCGGTGACCCACGCCCGCGAATGTCCGCAGGCCCGCCCGCACCGCATCTGGATCGAGCCCCCGCTCCAGGCACACCGCGGCCGCCGCCATCGCGTTCTCCACATTGTGAGCACCCCGCAGACTCAGCTCGCCGACCTCCAGCAGCGGGACCTCCCGCCAGCGAATCGACCCTCCTCGCAGCGCCACCTCGGCGTCCGGGCCCGAGCCGAAGCGCACCACCCGACCGCTCCCGGGAAGCTCCTCCGCGCCGAGCAGCCCGACCGGGAGAACCGCCAGATCCCGCGGCGACTG
The DNA here is from genome assembly GCA_963785785.1 of uncultured Solirubrobacterales bacterium. GTDB lineage: Bacteria > Actinomycetota > Thermoleophilia > Solirubrobacterales > Solirubrobacteraceae > Palsa-744. The sequence continues at coordinate 533,928 of CAWAWI010000001.1, forward strand.
GTTCGCGAAGATCCGCAGCTTCGCCGCCGTGTACTCCTGCAACGTGTGGTGGCGGTCCAGGTGATCGGGGGCGATGTTCAACAGCACCGCCCCCTCGGGCGCGAACGCGACCGCGTCCTGGAGCTGAAACGAGGAGACCTCGCACACGACCGTCACGTCATCCGCGATCCGCCCGCCGAAGCCACTCAGCGCCGCTCCGACGTTGCCCGCCACCACGACCGGAAGGCCCGCCTCGCGATGGATGTGCCCGATCAGCTCGACCGTCGTGGTCTTGCCGTTCGTGCCCGTCACCGCCACCATCTCGTTCGCCAGCAGCCGCCACCCGAGCTCGAGCTCGCCCAGCAGGGGCAGGCCCCTGGCCAGCGCCTGCGCGATCACCGGCGCCTCCCGCGGGACCCCCGGGCTCTTGATCACCGTGCCCACGCGCCCGAGCAACTCAACACCATCCTCGCCCAGGTGAAGCTCCACGCCCGCCCCCGCCAGCACCCCGCACACCGCCAGCCACCCCGACGCCACCCTGAGTCCCAACGCCACCCTGAGTCCCAACGCCACCGGAGGTGCCGACGGAGTCCACTCCCAGCACCTCCTCTCCCCGCTCGCGCAGCACGACCGCCGCCGCGAGCCCCGAGCGGGCCAATCCCACGACCAGGTACGGGCCCGGGGGCAGGGGTGGGCGTGCCTTCACCTAGCGAATGCTCTGGTGATAGATGGTGAAGCCGATCGCGCAGAAGATCGACGCGACGATCCAGAAGCGCAGGATGATCTTCGTCTCAGACCATCCCTTCAGCTCGAAATGGTGATGAATGGGTGCCATCAAGAAGACTCGCTTGCGGGTGGTCTGAAAGGAGAAGACCTGAATCGCGACCGACAGCGCCTCCATCACGAAGATCCCCCCGAGCAGGATCAGCAGCACCTCCGTGTGGGTCATCACCGCGAGCCCCGCGATCGCGCCTCCCAGCCCAAGCGAGCCGGTGTCCCCCATGAAGATCGTCGCCGGAAAAGCGTTAAACCACAGAAACCCGATGCACCCACCCACAAGACAGCCCGCGAGCATCGCCAGGTCGTAGTCTTCGGTCACGAACGCGATCGCGATGTAGGAGAGCAGCACGATCGCCGCACACCCCGCCGCCAGGCCGTCCAGGCCGTCCGTCAGGTTCACCGCGCTCGTCGTCCCCGCGAGCACCAGATAGATGAGCACCGGATAGAACGGCCCGAGGTCGATCGTGTAGTCCACGACCCGCAACCGCAGCTCACTCGCGAGATGAGCCTCGTGGCTGGCCACATACCACAGGCCCAGCGAGATCGCGATCGTGACCACGAGCTTCGTCCGTGCCCGCAGGCCGAGCGAGCGCCGCTTGACGAGCTTCGTGTAGTCGTCCGCGAACCCCAGCAGCGCACACGCGATCGCCGCCCCGAACACCCCGATCGAGCGCCAGTCGTAGTCGGTCAGGATCAAGAACGGCACCGACACCGCGAGGAACACGATGATCCCGCCCATCGTCGGCGTGCCCGCCTTCAGGTGATGGCCCTCGGGGCCGTCCTCCCGGATCTGCTGTCCAAACTCGCGACGACGCAGGAACTCGATGAACTTGGGGCTCAGGAAGATGCAGATGAGCAGTGCGGCGGTGCCCCCGATGAGAATCCGCCCCATTCAGCCCCCGACCGCCCGCGCACCCGCGCGTCCGTCCACCCGCGCACCTGGCGCCGTCCGGGCGAGGGCTGCCCCGACCCCCTCCAGGCCGACTCCCCGCGAGCCCTTCACGAGCACCGTGTCCCCGGGCGCGAGCAGCTCTCCCAGCAGGGCCGCTGCACCATCCGCGTCGGACACAGACCGGACCTCGCCGGAGAACCCATCGGCCATGTGGGCCGCCAGAGGGCCCACCGTGACGAGCAGCCCCACCCCGCCCGCCGCCGCGTAAGCGCCGATCTCCTCGTGGAAGTCCCGCTCGCGGGGACCGAGCTCGAGCATGTCCCCGAGCACCGCCACCCGCCGCCCAGGGGCGGTCCTCACGAGGTCGTCGATCGCCGCGCGCATGGACATCGGGTTGGCGTTGTAGCAGTCGTCGATCAGCACGATCTCCCCGGCAAGCCCCACCCGCTCGCCGCGCAGGGCCGAGAAACGCACGTTAACCTCGCCGCCGGGCGTAACCCCCAGGGCTCGCGCCGCGGCGACAGCCGCCAGCAGATTGCTGAGATTGTGGGCCTGCTCGAAGGACGGCTCCAGCACGATCCGCCCGCCGTCCCTGTGGTCCTCGATCACCACCCTCCCCGGCTCGCTCTCGGCCAGCTCGATGTCGCCGCCTGGGCCGAAGCGGATCGTGTGCAGATCCTCGCGAAGGTATGGCTCGAGCAGCCCCTCACAGGCCGGTATGACCACGCTCGCGCCGGACTCGAGGCCCGCGATCAGCTCGGCCTTGGCCGCGGCCACCGCCGCCACGGAGCCCAGCAGCTCCAGATGGACGGGACCGACGTTGACGATCACCCCGACGTCCGGCTCGGCGATCCCGGTGAGCTCCCCAATCTGGCCGGGGCCGCGCATCGCCAGCTCCAGCACGAGCGCCTGCGTCCCCGCAGGGGCCCCGAGGATCGCCAGCGGCAGGCCAATCTCGGTGTTGTGGTTCTCCGGGCTCGACACCGTCGCAAGCCGCTGCGCCAGCAGCGTCCCGAGGATGTCCTTGGTCGAGGTCTTGCCCGTGGACCCCGTGATCGCCACCACCCGAGCGCCCTCACCCCGCAGCTCCGAAAGCCAAGATCGAGCGAGCAACTGAAGCCCGGCAAGCGGGTCTGGATGGGTCAACACGACCCCGCCTTTGCCGGGACCGCCCGCGCCCGTCTCGCCGGACTCGATCGCCTCCACCGCGATACGCCCGTGCTCGGCCGTCACGAGCACCCCCCACGCCCCGCCCGCCAGCGCCTGGATCGCGTACTCCCCGCCGTCTGAGCGCTCGCCCGCCAGCCCCACGAAAAGCTCCCCCGGCGAGATCTTTCGCGAGTCGACCGTCACGCCCACCGGGCCCGGATCGCCGTCCGGCGAGCCCGTCTCGGGCGCCGGCGAGCTTCCCGCCCGTGCCCCCGCCAGCGCCCGAGCTCCGGCCGCCCGTGCGATCCGCTCGGCGTCCCAGCCCCTCATCAGGTGCTTTCGCCGGCCGCCCGGGCCACCGTTCCGGGGTCCTTCCCCTGATCGGCCCCGGAGACGTCCTCGCGGTCGTCTTCCACGGGGGGGCCCGCGCGCGCGCGCGGGCCCCCCCGAAGAAGAACCTCACGGGCAACCTTTACATCGTCGAACGGCCGCTTCTCGCCGCCGGCGAGCTCCTGGCCCTGCTCGTGGCCCTTGCCGGCGATCACCACCACGTCTCCCGTCTCGGCGAGTCCGATCGCCCGCTCGATCGCCGCCCGCCGGTCGACCTGTACCTGCACGAACTCCGCGCGCCCGCGCGGGACGCCCGCCAGGATCTCCCGCACGATCGCCTCCGGGGACTCCGAGCGGGGGTTGTCGGAGGTCACGATCGTCACGTCCGCCAGCCGCGCAGAGATTTCGCCCATCAGTGGCCGCTTGGTCCGGTCGCGGTCCCCCCCGGCGCCAAACACGCACACGACATTCCCGTTGGTCCCGATCAGCTCACGGGCCGCACCCAGGACGTTCCCCAGGGAGTCGGGCGTGTGAGCGTAGTCGACCAGCACCGCAAAACCCTGGCCGGCGTCCACCGGCTCGAAGCGCCCGGGCACCCGCACGCCCCGCTCCAGGGCGCGTACGAGCGTGTCCAGATCGCCGCCGAGCGCATGCACCGCCGCGATGGCCCCAAGCGCGTTGGCGACGTTGAAGCGCCCCGGCAGCGCCAGCCTCACCTCGGCGGGGCCCGCCGGAGTATGCAGCTGAAACCCGCACTCCTGAAAGCCGCACCGCAGCTCCGTGGCGCGGTATTCCGCGTCCGAATCCTCCAGCGAGAAGGTGATCGCCCCGTCGAGCTCGGCCGCGAGTCGCCGTCCATACGGGTCGTCCAGGTTGACGACCGTCGCGTCCGGCGCCGGACCGTCGGGCGGCTCGAACAGCAGACGCTTGGCTGCGAAGTAGTGCTCCATCGTCGGGTGGAAGTCCAGGTGATCCTGGGTCAGGTTCGTGAAGATTGCCGCTCCGAACTCCACGCCGCGAACACGTCCCAGCTCCAGCGCGTGCGAGGAGACCTCCATCGCGCACGCCCGATCGCCGCCGTCGAGCATCGCTCGCAGGTCGGCCTGCAGGTCGATCGCCTCAGCGGTCGTGCGCTCGACGGGGCGCTCGCGCCCGCCGATCACCGACTTGACCGTGCCCAGCAGGCCGGTCTGCTCGCCCGTCGCCTGCAGCAGCGCCCGCACGAGGAACGAGGTCGTGGTCTTGCCGTTGGTGCCAGTCACGCCGATCACCTTCATCCGCGAGCTCGGATGCCCGTGAAAGCGGGCCGCGATCGGGCCCATCTCCGCGCGCACCGAGGGCACCACCACCTCGGGCGCCCCCGAGCCGAGAGGCCGCTCCACGACGAGCGCCACGGCGCCGTTCCCGAGCGCCTGGGCGGCGAAGTCGTGGCCGTCGGCAGTGAACCCGTGCACGCAGAAGAACAGGCTTCCCGCCTCGACCGAGCGGCTGTCGTAGGCGAGGCCCTCGATCTCGACATCCTCGGCATCCCCATCCCCGGACCCACCCTCGACGGGGGCGATGTCCGAGACCAGCTCGCTCAGCTTCATCGGCTCGGTCCCTGAGGTCTCGGTGACGACACGTGTTGAGTCTAGTTTCCGGCTCCGCCGGATTCAGGCGCCCGCCCCTCCATGACCGGCTCACAACTGCCGGCGAGGCGCTGGGGTCTCCACCGTCCAGCGCCCGGGGATCAGCGCATGGGTGCATCTTGGCTCGTCGCCAGGCCCGTCGAGACTGCCGTAGGCCGGGTTTGCGCCAGCTCAGCCGGGGGGAATCCTCAGATACGGCAAGGCGAACGACATGATCTGCCCAAACGCGGGCGCCGCGACGGTGCCGCCGTAGATCGAGCCGGCCTGGGGTTCGTCGACGACCACCGCACACAGCAACTTCGGGTGAAGCGCCGGGGCGAACCCGATGAACGAGGCGACGTAGGCGCTGTTTGAGTATTCGCCCGTCGCAGGGTCGATCTTGCTCGCCGTGCCGGTCTTACCCGCGAGCTGATAGCCCGGCACGGAGACCTCGCTGGCGGTCCCGCCAGGCGCGAGCACTCCCTCCAGCATCGTGCGCACCTCCGCGGCCGTCTGGGAGGAGATCACCCGCCGGCCCGCCGGCTCGGGCCGGCGGCGGCCGTTCACGGCGCTGACGATGTGGGGCGAGCGCAGGATCCCGCCGTTGGCGATCGCCGCGTATGCGCTCACCATCTGAATCGGCGTCACCAGCTCGCCCTGGCCAATCGGCAGGTTGCCCATCGAGGAGCCCGAGTATTCGCTCAACGGCAGCGCCACACCCGTTTCCTCACCGGGCAGTTCGACCCCCGTGCGCGCGCCGAAGCCGAACCCGTGTACCCAGCCGTTGAAACTCTCCGGGCCCTCCAGCTCTCCGATCTTGATCGCCCCCACGTTGCTCGACTGCGCCAGGATCTCCGAGGTCGTGAGCGTCTCTTCGCCGTGTTCCTCGGCATCGTGGATGGTCCGGTCCGCGACCTGGATCTGGTCGGGGACGTCAAAGCCGGTGCTCGGAGTGATCAGACCCTGCTGGAGCGCTCCGGAGACCGTCACGATCTTGAAGGTCGAGCCCGGTTCGTAGCCGAACCCGACCGCCCGGTCCTCGAGCGCGCTCGCCGGCGACACGCCCGGGTTGTTGGCGTTCACCTGCGGCCAGTTCGCGACCGCCAGGAGCGCTCCCGTGCGCGGGTCCATCACGATCGCCGTCGCATCTTTGGGGCTGAACACCCGTCCGACGGCCCCCAGCACGTCTTCCGTGCGCTGCTGGATGTTCGCGTCCAGCGTGAGCCGCAGGCTCACGCCCGGCTTCTCGGCTTGTACGCTGGTGATCGACACCGGCTGGCCGATCGCGTCGCTGATCACGTGCCGTTCTCCAGAACGGCCCCGCAACAGCCCGTTCTGGGAGTACTCGAGTCCCGACAGGCCCTTGCCTTCGGTGCCGACGAACCCCAGCGCCTGCGCTGCCAGCGATCCTCGCGGATAGACCCGGCGCATCGTCGGCGCACCCGAGATCCCTTCGAGTTTGAGCGCCATCACCGCCCCAGCCTGGCGCGCCGGCAGCCGCCGCGCGAGATAGACGAACCCGGTGTGTTCGCTCAGCTTCGCGAGCACCTGCGCCTGGGACTCTCCCAGCAGAGGCGCCAGGCGCCTGGCGGCCGACAGCGGATCCTTGACCAGGTAGGGCGTCGCCGAGATGTCCTGGGCGGGCTCTGAGACCGCGAGATCCACGCCGTTTCGGTCGGTGATCGTCCCCCGCTGGGCGGGTACGAGTTCCGTGGTCAGCTGTTGCGTGCGAGCGGCCTTGCGCAGCGTTCCGCTGTGCACAGTCCCGAGGTAGAGGGTTCGCCCGGCCGCGAGCACGAGCAGCAAGAAGAAGAGTCCGAAGATCGCCCCGATCCGGTGCTGGACCGTCGCCACCCGCTACCCCTGTGGGCTCGTGGAGGCTTCGCCGGATTGGCCCGGCTGTTCACTCGAGGAGCTCGACGTTTCCGTGCTCGCACCGGAGCTCGCCGCGGGTTCGGAGCTCGTGGCGGGTTCGGAGCTCGTGGCGGGTTCAGAGCTCGTGGCGGATTCGGTGGTTGACGCGGATTCGGGAGTCGCGGCGGGTTCAGCGCTCGTCGTTGATTCGGAGCTCGTCGCGGATTCCGCGCTCGCCGCGCTCGCCGCGCGGTCGCGGCGGTCGCGGCGGTCGCGGCGGCAGATCTGCTCGCGGAGGCCTTCACGGCAGCGGCCGCCCGGGCGATCTCGCCGGCGGAGTCTCGCGCGGAGAGGAACCGCAGGGATCCGGGAGGGATGAACTGCATGCCCATGTGACCGGCCTGGAGCTCGACGACGTCCCCGGAGGCGACTTCGGACTCTTCGACGCTGAGAGCCGAGTCTTCGCGCTGAAGGGCGGCCTCATGCTCGAGCGCGTGACCGATGCCGGCGTTCAGCTTGAGCAGGCCCAGCTGCATGGTCACGATCCCGATCAGCGCGAACGCGACCACCGCGATCCACGCCCGCCCGTGGATCAGACGGTCGAGCAGCGCAGTGGCTCTCAACGCGGGCGCCGGAAGCGCGAGCGCCGGGCTCGCCTGGCTCGCCGCCGCGCGCGAGCGTGCCGGGCCGGACACACGGCGAGGACGTCTCGCGGGAGCCAGGGGAGCGCGAACGGGGCGTCCCGGAGGTCGCGGCCGTGGGCGGACGGACGGCGCGCCCGGGGCGGCGGCTGCCGCGCCGCCGCCGGAGGGGGCGGGGTCATTCGGGGCCTCCCGGTCGATCGTCCAGCTTGCGCGCGGCACGCAGGCGCGCGGAGGCCGAGCGGGGATTGTCGGAGAGCTCTCCCGCCGAGGGCACGATCGAGCGGCGTGTCAGAAGAGCGGCCTCAGGGGTGCGTCCACACGCGCACACGGGCAGGTCCGGCGGGCAGATGCAGCCTCGGGCACGTTGGCTCATGAAGCGCTTGACCCGCCGGTCCTCCAGCGACTGGAAGCTGATCCCGGCGAGCACACCCCCGACGCGGAGCAGTCGCCATGCCAGCGGCAGCGCCCGGTCGAGCTCTCCCAGCTCGTCGTTGACCGCGATCCGCAACGCCTGGAAGGTCCGCTTGGCCGGATGGCCGCCCGCGAACCGCACGGGTGCGGGGATCGCCGCCGCGATCGTGTCCACCAGGTCGAGGGTCGTCTCGATCGGTGCCCGCTCGCGGCGGCGCACGATCGCCCTGGCGATCGCGCTCGCGTAGCGCTCCTCGCCGAAGTCCCGCAGCGCCCGCGCCAGCCGGCGCTCGTCCCAGGTGGCGACGATCGCGCGGGCGGTGAGCTCCTGGTCGGGATCCATGCGCATGTCCAGGGGAGCGTCGTATGAGTAGGAGAAGCCCCGCTCGCGGGTGTCCACCTGCATCGAGGACATGCCGAGGTCGAAGTAGACGATGTCCGCGCGGACGCCCTCCTCGTCGAGCTCGGTAAGCGCATCGGCGTAGCTGGCACGGATGAACCGGACCGTGCAGGCGACCTCGCCGGCGAGCTCCTCGAAGCGCTCCTGGGCGAGGGGGTCGCGATCGATCGCGATCAGGGTGCCCTCGGCGCCGAGCCGCTCGGCGATCAGCTGGGCGTGGCCGCCCCCGCCGAAGGTGCAGTCGATCGCGATCTGGCCGGGACGGGGATCGAGCAGGTCGATCAGCTCCCCGGCGAGCACCGGCACGTGGGTCTTCCTCATGTCAAGCAGGATGGTCGACACGCGCTGTTATCTCCGCGACGCCGCCAAGCAGCGCCGGTCGGTGCTCGTTCCAGCCCTCACGATCCCACAGCTCCAGACGGTCGCCGACGCCGACGATGACGACCTCCTTGGCCAGGCCCGCGTGCTCGATGAGAAAGCTCGGGACCATGATCCGCCCGGCCGCGTCGAGGTCCGCGTCCTGGGAGCTTCCGTAGAAGAACCGCTCGAGCTCGGTCAGCCGCCCCGAGAGGGGCGGCAGCTCCGCGAGCGCCCGCTGGGTGTAGCGCTCGTAGTCCTCGACCCGCCATACCCCGACGCACGGTTTGAGGTCCACGGGCATCGCCAGCACCACTCCCTCGGCCAGCGCCGCCCGGTAGCGGGCCGGCACCGTGAGACGGTTCTTCGCGTCGAGGGTGTGGTCGAAGGCGCCGCGGAAAGGGACCATGCTCGGAGAGGTTCCAGATCTTGTTATCGAGCCGAGGTGGAGGAGTGGGAGGAGCCCCTCCACCTCGGCTCGCTTGCGGCAACCTACCCCACTTCCTCCCACAATGCAACCCCAATTGCACATTTTTTCCCACAGTCATGCCATGAGGCCGTCTCGCTTGGCGAAATGCCTGCTCATGGCCCACATCCGCGCATACCGGCCGATCGCGTCCCGGAGCCGCGCTTAATGCAAGGACGCTTGCGGGCCGGGGATATGCGACGGCCCTTGCAGATACGATCGCCTGATGAGAGTCGCCCACCGTCGCCAGCTCGCCGCGACCGGCCTCGTGCTCGGCGTCCTCGCGGGGGCCGTGGCAGGTTGCGGGTCAAGCGCCTCGACGGGCACGAGCGCCGACCCGGCGGGCGTCGTCCCGGCCGGCACGCCGGTCTACGTCGGCGCGGTCGTGCGCCCGCAGGGCAGCCTTCAGACCAACGCGCTCTCGGCCGGACACAAGCTGACCGGCCAGGCCGACCCGTACAAGCGCCTGGTCTCGCTTCTGCAGACCCCCGGCAGCCCGACCCTCGAATACGGTCGCGACGTGGCCCCATGGCTGGGGCCCGACGCGGGCATCTTCTTCACCTCCCTGGGCAGCTCGAGCTCCCTGGAAGGACTGCTGCGCCAGGCCCTCACCGCGGGCTCGACCGCCGGCGCGGGAGCAAGCGACTGGCCGTTCGGGGCGGGCGGGACGGGCGGGGCAGGCGGGGCAGGCGGGGCCCAGGGGGCGATCGTGCTGGACACGAGCGATCTCGCCAAGGCTCAGACGTTCGTCGCGAATGCCGCCTCCCACGCGGGAGCGCACCCGAGGAGCTACAAGGGAGTCTCCTACCAGGCCACCGCGGGCGGGGACGCGTTCGCTGTGGTCGACCGGCTGGTGGTGATCGGCACCGAAGCTGCGGTTCGTGCGGTGATCGACACGAGCCAGAACGGGGGCGACTCGCTGAAGAGCGACCCGACGTACAGCCAGCTGCTGTCGGTCGCCCCGAGCGAAGCGCTCGGACACGTGTACGCCAACCCCCACGCCCCGGCGGTCGCACACGCGAAGGCGAACGGCTCGGGGTTGCCGGGGGTCCTGACGGTGCTCGCGGGCACCAGACCACTGGACGTCTCACTCGTGCCCTCCTCGAGCTCGATCGCCCTCGACGCCGACATCGGGCCGGCGCCCGCCGGGACCGCCGCCGCAAGCTCAGGGCTCGTCGGGGCGGTCGCCACCGGCAGCCAGGCGTTCGGGGAACTGCCCGGCGAATCGTGGCTCGCCGCCGGTCTCGGCAACGCGGGCGGCGCGAGCGCCGGAGAGCTCGAAGGGCTCCAGGGGCTGCTGTCGCTGGTGGGCACCCTGGGGGGCGCCCCGCCCGCCAAAGAAACCGGCCTGCAGGTCGCGATCAGCGTCAAGGGACTCATCGAAGGCCTGCTCAAGCCGCTGAAGGTGCTCGCCTCCGACACCCCCAAGGCCAGACAGAACTTCCAGAGCTGGATGGGCGACACGGGGATCTTCGCCAGCGGCACGAGCGTGCTCGAACTGAAGGCGGGAGTGGTGATCTCCTCCAAGAACCCGCAGGCCTCGCGCGCGGCCGTCGCCAAGCTGGCGGCCGGGCTGAACCAGGCCGGTGGGGAAGCCACCCCCACGACGCTCCCGGGCACGGAAGCGGCTGCCGAAGCGAAGGTCAACGGGCTGCCCGTGACGCTCGTGATCGCCGACGGCCGGGACTCCCTCGGGCAGAGCAAGTTCGTGATCGGCCTCAGCTCGACCTCCGTGCTGGACGCCCTGAACCCGTCGAGCACCCTCTCGAGCACCCCAACGTTCACGGCCGCCCGGAGCGCCCTCGGGGAAGGAATCCCGCCGAGCATCTCCGTCAACGCGGCGTCGCTCGTGAGCCTCCTGGAAGGGATCGGCCTCAGCGAAGACCCGAGCGTGTCCCAGATCCTGCCCTACCTGCGCGCTTCCACGACCCTCTCGGGTGGAGGCAAGAGCCTCGGCTCCGGCATCGAACGGTTGCGCCTGGTGCTCGGCCTGCAACCGACCTCCCACTGACGGCGCTCAGGCGGGGGCGGGCTCCCGGGAGGACGATCGGTTCTCGGTCTCGATGATCACTCGGCAGGGACGCTTGCTGAGCAGGTACGCCGCGGTCGGGCCGATCCGCTGCTCGCCCGCGGGAGCGTGGATGGCCGACCAGTAGATCACGTCCGAGCCCACCCGTTCGGCTTCCTCCACCAGGGCCGCCCCGGGTTTGCGGGTGCGGATCAGGCCGGTGTGGATCTTGATCCCGGCCCGCCTGGCCTGGATGCGAGCGGACTCGAGCACGGAGCGTCCCTGGGCCTCCTCTTCCTCCAGGCCGGCCTCCAGGGAGAGCTGGCTGGGCACCGGGAGAACGAAGATCGCATACACCACTCCGTCTTCTCCGATCAGCTTGGCGGCGCTGGAGAGGGCGCTGGCCGAGACGTCCTCGCCGAAGATCGGAACCAGGGCGGTCCGGTAGCCGAGCTCCTGGAAGTCCGGTGGGCGTTCGGGACGCTCGATCCGGTAGCTCTTGCGCGGATCGAGCCCCTGGCGGTGGCGGTAGTAGAAGTAGCCCGCCATTCCGGCGATCATCCAGGGGATGCCGATCGTGCGGGCCTCACCATGCAACGCGACCACCGCACACCACGCCGCGAACGTGCCGATCGCGCCGAGCACCGCGGTCATCGGGATGTCGGCGCCGCGGATGCGCACGTTCCAGGGCAGCCGATACGGGCGCTCTCGGTCGGGCTCGCGCACCCGCAGCGCGATGACCGCCACGTGGGCGGTCGTGAACGAGAGCATCGCCCCGAACGAGTAGAGGTTCCCGAGCAGCTTCGTTTCCCCCGGCAGGATCAGCAGCGCGGCGATGACCGAGTAGAACACGATGGTGAACCAGGGCGTGCGGAACGTGGGGTGCAGCCGCGAGAAGATGGTCGGCAGCTGGCGGTGCTCGGCCAGCGACCACGACAGTCGCGAGATGCCGATCAGACCAGCGTTGGTGGCGATGAACAGGATCGTGGCGGCGAGGACGCCGACGTAGTCCTGGGCGAGTTTCAGCACCGTGCCGTGCAGGCCGAGGTGGCGGATGATGCCCAGGACAGGGTCGTTTTCGTAGGTGGTTCCCAGTTCGGTGGCATAGCCGTGGGCCGTGTGCACGACCGGCAGCGCCGAGAGCGCGACGACGGAGATGCCCGCGTACACCCCGAGAACGGCGATCAGCACGAGGTTGACCGCTTTGGGCACGTCGTGGCCGGGGTCCTTGGCCTCCTCGGCCATGTTCGAGACGGTCTCGATCCCGGTGTAGGCGACCATCGCTACCGACAGCGCGAAGATCAGGTTGTGCCAGCTCGGCGCCGTGCCGAGATGGACCTGATTGACGAGCAGCGAGGGGTCGAGCACGAGCACGAAGCCCAGGCCGACGAGCATCATCTGGGTGCACAGGTCGGTGACCGCCAGGAGCAGGTTCAGCTTGGCCGACTCCCCGAGCCCGCGGATGTTCAGGGCGGCCAGCAGGACGATCGTGATGATCCCCCCGAAGATGTCTCCCGGATTGTGGGTCAGCGCCGGGAAGAACGCCCCCAGGTAGTGGGGCACGAAGAACGCGGAGATGGCGATCGTGATGATGTAGTCGAGGCTCAGCGCCCAGCCGGCGAAGAACGAGACGACGTCGTTGAAGGCGTGACGCGCGAACGAGGAGGAGCCGCCGGCCTCGGGGAACATCGCGGCCCCCTCGGCATACGTCTTGGCGGTCAGCACGAACAGCCCACCTGCGAACATGAACACGAGCGGGGTCAGCCCGAGCGCGTAGAACGCGACGAGCCCGAGCGCGTAGTAGATCGAGGAGCCCACGTTCCCGTAGGCCGTGGCGAACAGACCGGGGACGCCGACGGAGCGGCGCAGTCCGTGCTCGGAGAGGCGGGCCATCAGGCGGAGCGTATATGCGCCGGCGGTCCCGTCGAATGCAAAATCCCATGCACCGCCTCGGCGAAAGCAGGAACAGGTCATATGATCCCGACGACCACCCGGGCCCCAATCGACCCCCGGCGGGAAACGACATCATGGAAAGAGCGTCGAAGCGCCGCGGCAACTACAACTCGGGTGAGGATTTCGTCCTCGAATACGGAGAGCTCCGGTTCACCTTCAACGAGGAGGACTTCTCCCAGCGTTGCGAGCAGGCGGCCCTGAAGCTCGGGTTCGTCGGCGGCAGGCTCGGCGAGGACGAGCTCGAAGACCTGGTCAACCTGGCGGTCAACGGCGAGGTCTACGATCCCGCCTCGGCCCTCGGGGAACACGTCAACGACTGCTGGCCCGAGCTCGTCGGCCCGGCCGAGCGCTCGCTCGTGCACTGGCTGAGACGGCTCGTGTTCAGGGGGGCGTGGCTGGACCAGCGGGTCAACGAGGGCGAGCTCGGGGTGTGCTTCGACGAAGACACCGGCGGATTCACCTACGTACAGCCCCAGCGCGACGACGAGCCGATCGAGCTCGCCCGCGAGCCCTCCTGGGGCAGAGTCGCCTACCGCCGCTAGGACGACGCCGAGCGGCGGGGGGCACCTCGCCTGCTCATCGTCGCCCTACTGGTAGGCGATCACCCGATAGTCAGTCCGACGATGCCACCGCCCGCGCGCGCGCCTCGGCGATCGCCTTCGCTCCGTCCTCTCCGACGAGGAGCTCCGCCCGAACGGTGCCGCTGCGGCCGAGATCCAGGGGAGGTCCGCCCGCGAGGGTGAGCTCGGGGTCGAGGGCGATCACGGTGGTCTCTCCCCCCAGCGGCTTCGTGGCGGTCGCGAGCAGCGTCAGGGAGCCTCCGTCCCGGAGGTTTCGCGCCGCCGCCAGGATCTTGCGTGCGGTGTACTGGTGCAGCCCGTCGAGGGTGTCGATCAGCACGAGCGCGTCCCCCCCGCGCGCGGCAGTGCGCCTGGCGGTCTCGATCGCGTTCTCCACCGCCTGTCCCTGGGCGTCCGCGGAGGCGGCGAAGCTGAGGGATACGACAGGCGCGAGCGAGCCCTCGCTCCAGTCCGCGATCTCCTCGGGCCGGACGCCCGTGAGCACGAGCGTCACGTCGAGATCGTCCCGGCCCGAGAGCGCTCCGAGCAGACGCCTCAAGAGCTCGGTCTTGCCCGATCGCGGCGGGCCGGTTACCACGACTCGCGAGCCCCGCCCGAACGGGGTCAGCCACTCGATCGCCTCCAGCGTGCTGTCGCCGCCGTCGAGCGCGAGCCGATCGGTCGGGTAGGAGACTGGACGCTCCTCGTAGCGGGCCCCCTCGGACACCTCGCTCGCGGGGACCCCGTTGATCTCCTCGATCCGCACGAGCGAGGGGTAGCGCTCGGAGCGCCTGGGCGTGCGCACCGGGCCGCTGACCCGGTCTCCGGAGACGAGCTCACACCGCCTCACCTGAGCAGCCGAGATGTACACGTCCTCGTCGGAGGCCTCCGGCGGATCGACCCTCAGGAAGGCCGAGCCGTTGCCGAGCAGCTCGACCACCCCCTCCGCGACACGGCCGGTGTCCTCGCCGCCGCCTCCCCCATCCGATCGGGAGGATCGGGCGCTCTTGAGGTCCCGGTCCTCCTCGGCGGGAGACTCGCCACGCGAGCGCCGCGAACGAGCCGACCGGCGCCGGCGGGGAGCACGTCCGGAGGGACCCTCGTCCCTCTCCTCCTCGCTCTCCCGATCGTCCCGGTCTCCACGGCCCCTGCTGACCGGTCGGGGTGTCTCGTCGTCATCGCCGTCGCCGGTCTGGCCAGCGTCGGGACCGCCGAGGATCACGTCGATCAGGTCGGCCTTGCGCAGCCGCCGGAAGCCCTCGAGGCCCAGCTGGTCGGCGATCGCGTGCAGGTCAGCCAGCGGACTGGCCTCGAGCTCGGAGCGTTCGAGTACTGCCATGTCTGTCTCCTTCGATTGGGATCGGGTGGTCGGCGTCCGGCCGCGTTGGACAGCGGCCGGCACCCACGATTGCTGCATGCAGCCTAGCGTTCGGAGCGGAGTTCCTCGGATAGCTCGAGATCCCTGCCCGGATCGAGCTCCCCCCGCAGGGCCGCCCGAACGGCGATGAAGTCCGCCGCCTCCCCCACGTCGTGCAACCGGAAGATCTGGGCGCCATGGTCCAGGCCGTGGGCGAGCGCCGCGAGGGTGCCCCCGAGCCGCTCACGGGGCCGCCGGGAGGTGATCGCCCCGATGAAGTCCTTGCGGGAGATCGCCATCAGCAGCGGCCGGCCGAGCTCATGCAGCCGGTCTGCCTCCCGCAACACGGCCACCGTCTGGGCGGGCGTCTTGGCGAAGTCCGGTCCGGGGTCCACGATCAGCTGCTCGAAGTCCACGCCCGCCCCGAGCGCCATCTCGATGCGGCCTCTCAGGAACGCGAGCACCTCGCCGACGACGTCCTCGTAGACGTCCGGCGCCTGCAGCCGCTCCTTGGGAGCCGCCCGGGTGTGCATCAGCACGAGCCCCGCCCCCGTCTGCGCGCAGATGCGCGCGAGATCGGGGTCTCGCAGGCCCGAGACGTCGTTGACGATGCTCGCCCCCGCCTCGATCGCGGCGGCGGCCACCGGGGGCTTGTAGGTGTCCACCGACACGGTCCCCCCGAGCTCCCCCGCGATCGCCTGAACGAGCGGGACCACCCGCTCGATCTCCTCCTCCACAGCCACCGGGGGCAGGCCCGTGCGCGCGGACTCCCCGCCGACGTCGATCACGTCCGCGCCCTCCTGGAGCAGCTCCCGGGCCAGCCCCAGACGCTCCTCGAGAGTCGCCGTGGAGCCGTCGTCGCTGAAGGAGTCGGGAGATGCGTTCACGACGCCCATCAGCAGCGGACCTTCGCCCATCGACAGCACACGCCCCCGTACACGCAGCCGCGGGGCGGTCCTGAGCGCCGGGGCGGTCCTGAGCGCCGGGGGGGTCCTGAGCGTCGAGTCGCTCACGCCGGACGCATCTCTCGCGCCGGAGCTCCGTCCACCTCGATGCCCTCCGCACGGGCCTCCGCGAGGAAGCGCTCGATCTCGAGGCGTGTCCGCTCGTCGTCCCAGTCCAGCTCGCGGGCGAGCACCCAGGCGACGCGCCGAACCGGGTCCGCCGGCACGTCGCCGTCGGTGGCCGTCCCGAAGGCCGCGGGCACATCCGTTCCCGGAGCCGCTCCCTCCCGGACGTCTTGCAGATCGGGCGCCGCCAGCAGGCCCAAACGGGTGCGCCTGAACAGCACGTCCCCGATGCTCCGGGCCTGCTCGCGGCGGGCCGCAAGCGCCACCTCCCCGAGGATGTCGGGCAGGCCCGAGACGATCGCCTGGGCCAGCTCGCCCCGCTCGGCGGCGAGCGCGAGCACCTCGTGGGCGCCGTGGCCATAACGGCCGGCGAGCGCCGGATAGGACTCGGCCGGCACTCCCTCCACGCGCGGGAGCTCCTCCACCCCGATCGCTTGGCCGAGCGGGATCTCGTGGGTGCGACAGGGCGCGTCCCGGGCGTCCCGCTCGACCAGTCGGTCGACCGTCAGCTTCGCCATCCTCCGCCAGGTCGTGAGCTTGCCGCCGGTGATCGTGAGCATCCCCGAGGACGCCTCGTAGAGCTCAGCCTTGCGCGAGATGTCCACGGACTTCTTGGGATCCCCGCTTGAGATCAACGGCCTGACCCCCGCGAAGGCCCCCGCGAGGTCCCGCTCGGCGAATGCGCTACCGAAGAACTCGTTGACGGCTGCCAGCAGGTAGTCGATGTCCTGGGCCGGCGCTTGCACGTGATCGAGCTCCCCGTGGTAGTCCCGGTCGGTCGTGCCGATCAGCGTTCGCCCGAGCCATGGCAGCGCGAAGATCGTCCGCCCGCCCCCCGCGGGCACGATCGCCCCGGCGGTCAGCGGCAGGTCATCGTGGGTGAGCACCACATGGGTGCCCCGGCTGGGCCGGATGTGGGGCATAGCCGAGCCGTCCCCGGCGAGCCGGTCGGCCCAGACGCCCGTCGCGTTGACCACGTCGGCGGCCCGGACCCGCAGCTGCTCGCCGCTCTCGCAATCCCGCGCCAGCACCCCACACGCCCGCCCGTCCCGGTCGAGCAGCCCGGTGGCGGCCACCCGGTTGGCGCACACCGCCCCGAACCGCTCCGCCTCGCCGAGGACGGTGAGCACAAGCCGGACGTCGTCGGTCTGGCAGTCGTAGAACAGATACCCGCTGGTGGGCTCTCGCGAGGCGAGCGCCGGGAGCATCTCGGACACTTCCTCGCCGGAAATCACACGGTGGCGCTCGGGGCTCCAGGACTCCCCCCCTCCGGGCCGGGGGTCCGGATCCTCCTCGCCGGCGCCCTCCGGAGCGTCACGCCCCCGCCTGCCCCGGCGGGGACGCAGGCGCTCCCGATCGACGGACATGACGTCGTAGAGGTTCAGCCCCACACCGACCAGCCGATCGGGACGTGCCCCGTCGAACGCGGGCACCACGAGGGGCAGCGGCCGCACGAGGTGGGGCGCCAGCGCGACCATCAGCTGGCGCTCGAGCAGCGCCTCCCGGACGAGGCCGAGATCGAGGTTCTGCAGGTAGCGAAGGCCTCCGTGCACGAGCTTGCTCGAGCGGCTCGAGGTGCCGGCGGCGAAGTCCGAGCGCTCGATCAGCGCGACGCTGAAGCCGCGCGTGGCGGCGTCGAGCGCCACTCCGGCGCCGGTGATGCCGCCTCCGACGACCACCAGGTCGAACTCGTTCTCGGACAGGGCTCTCACGGCCTGGGCGCGCGCGATCACGTATCGCAGTCTCGCACGCCATCCGGCTCGCCCCGGAGCCAGGTGCCGCGCTCATCGCCGGCCGCGACGGCGACGCTTCTCGCGACGCTTCTGACGGCGCTTGCGGCTCATGTCCGGCGGCCGCGAGGCGGCCCCCCCGGTGGGGCCGATGCCGGAGGTGAGATAGCGCGCGACCGCCGGATCGCCGATCCGCGTGTAGACCCCCGGAAAGCCCGCCTGGGCGCACCCCGCCCCCGCAGAAGAACCCCGCCGCCGGCCCCCCGTCGGCGGGGTCATACAGAGCCACCTGAAACGGGAAGTCCGCGATCTAGACCCCCGCCCCACCCACGATGCTCTGAACCGCCCGGGGCGGTCGCTTGACGGTCGCCCCGGGCGGTCGCCCCGGGCGGTCGCTTGACGGTCGCCGGTGCAGCGGCCGGCCGCGCGAGCGCAGCGGCCGGGCACGCCGCCGCGCCGATCGCCGCTCCCCCCCAGAGCGCTAGACAGGCAAACTGAAACCCCCATCGGCGGCCGGCCGCTGACACCATGGATCCCCTCCCCAAGCTCCAATCGAGGCTGGTCCCCTCAGGCCCTGACTTGACTATAAGGTACTCGTGATTATTCTGTCAAGCCCTCGGCTCTAGGTTGACACGACGGGGCGCTCGGCCAGAGCTGGACCGTCCGTCAGAGATGGGCGAGCTCGGCGGTGATCTCGCTGACCGCGGACTTCGCGTCGCCGAACAGCATCGCGGTCTTCGGATCGAAGTAGAGCTCGTTCTCGATGCCCGCGAAGCCCGGATTCATCGAGCGCTTGATCACGATCACCGAGCGGCTGTCGGCGACCTCGAGGATCGGCATGCCGTAGATCGGCGAGGTCGGCGTGTTCTTGGCCGCCGGATTGGTCACGTCGTTCGCGCCGATCACCAGCGAGACGTCCGTGCGGGCGAACTCGGGGTTGGCGTCGTCCATCTCCTTGAGCTGGTCATAGGGCACGTCGGCCTCGGCGAGCAGCACGTTCATGTGCCCGGGCATGCGCCCCGCGACCGGATGGATCGCAAAGCTGACCTCCACCCCCCGGCCCTCGAGCTCCTTGGTCAGCTCCCGCACCGCATGCTGGGCCTGGGCGACAGCCATGCCGTACCCGGGGACGATCATCACGCGGCTCGCATACGCGAGCTGGATCGCGGCGTCGGCGGCGCTCGTGGAGCGGACGGTCCCCGCGTGCTCGCCGGCGCCCGCCGCCCCCTCGACCGCGCCGCCGCCGCCAAACCCGCCGGCGACGATCGCGGGGATCGAGCGGTTCATCGCGGTCGCCATCAGATTCGTCAGGATCGAGCCCGACGCCCCCACGATCATGCCCGCGACGATCAAGGCCGGATTGTTCAGAGCCATTCCCGTCGCCGCCGCCGACAGGCCGGTGAAGGCGTTCAGCAGCGAGATCACCACCGGCATGTCAGCGCCTCCGATGGGCAGCACCACCGCGTTGCCGAGCAGCGCCGCCACCACGAGCATGCCGATGAACAGCAGTTCCGACTGAGCCCCGGCGACGAGATAGATCCCTGCGGCCAGCGCCAGCACCAGCAGCACCAGGTTGACCGCCTGCTGGGCCGAGCCGAGCGAGATCGGCCGGCCGGGAATGATTTCCTGGAGCTTCCCGAACGCGATGTTCGAGCCCCAGAAGGAGACCGACCCGACGATCGCCGCGAACACCGAGAAGATCGCGACATACGTGGGCACGCCCCCCACCTGGATCGAGGCGCCGCTCTGAAAGACGATCCCGTGTCCCAGTTCCGTGCCGACGTTGATCGTGTGCGACCCGTAGGTGGAGCCGTAGTGCCGGAACTCCACCCATGAGATCAGCGCGACCGCCCCGCCCCCCACGCCGTTGAACAGCGCGACCATCTGGGGCATCGCGGTCATCTTCACCTGACGCGCCGCCGGCACCCCCACCGCGACGCCCAGCGCCAGCCCCAGGGCGATCAGGCCCCAGTTGCCCTCGCCGGGGTTCAGCAGGGTGGCGATCACCGCGATCGCCATGCCGACCGCCGCCGTGCGATTGCCCCGCACAGCGGTCGTCGGTCCGGCGAGACCGCGCAGTCCCTGGATGAACAGCGAGAACGCCACGATGTACATGACGTAGATGAAGCTTTCGCTCTGCAGGAACACGGTTGCCGGCGTGAGGGCCCTCACGAGTCCTTCCCCTCCTGCTCGTGCTCCTGCCCCTCGTCCTTCGCCGGCTTGGGCTTGGACTTGAACATCTCGAGCATCCGGTCCGTCACGAGGAAGCCGCCGACGATGTTGATCGTGCCGAACGCCACCGCGATCACGAGCAGCGCCTTGCTGAGCGGGTCGAGGCCGGCGAGCCCGAGCAGCAAAAGGCCCCCGAGCAGCACGATCCCATGGATCGCGTTGGTCCCCGACATCAGCGGCGTGTGCAGGGTGTTGGGCACCTTCGAGATCACCACGAACCCGATGAAGCCAGCGAGCACGAGGATCGCGAGGTTGGTCGTGAGGGTGCTGGCGAGGATCATTGCCCGCCCGCCGCTTCGACGGCGGCCTTGGCTCCCGGGTGGACGATCTCGCCGTCGCGCACGATGCACGCTCCCGCGACGATCTCGTCCTCGAAGTCGAGCGTAAGCTGGCCGATCTTCGATCGGTCGTCCTCGCCGACGAACAGCTCG
The DNA here is from genome assembly GCA_963785785.1 of uncultured Solirubrobacterales bacterium. Lineage (GTDB taxonomy): Bacteria > Actinomycetota > Thermoleophilia > Solirubrobacterales > Solirubrobacteraceae > Palsa-744. Next base: position 554,138 of record CAWAWI010000001.1, read on the forward strand.
AGCAGCGCCTGCACATTGCGGGCGAACAGCTGGGAGGCGTGCTCGGGCATGCTCGCGGGCAGGTTCAACGGCGAGACGATCTTGACGTCGTGCCTGACCACCGTCTGACCCGGCTCGGTCAGCTCGCAGTTGCCGCCCGCCTCGCCCGCCAGATCGATGACGATCGACCCGGGCCTCATGCCCTGGACGGCCTCCTCGGTGACCAGCTTCGGCGCCGGCCGGCCCGGCACGAGCGCCGTCGTGATGACCACGTCGAAGCCCTTGATCGCGTCCGTCAGGGCCTGCTGCTGGGCGGCCCGCTCCTCGCCGGTCAGCTCCCGCGCGTACCCGCCCTCGCCGCTGGCCTCCAAGCCGAGATCGAGCCACTGGGCCCCAAGCGACTTGACCTGCTCGGCGACCTCCGGGCGGACGTCGTAGCCGGTCGTGCGAGCGCCCAGCCGCCTGGCGGTCGCGAGCGCCTGCAGCCCGGCCACGCCGGCGCCGAGCACGAGCACCTTCGCGGGCGGGATCGTGCCCGCGGCGGTCATCAGCATCGGGTAGAAGCGCCCCATGGTGACCGCTCCCAGCAGGGCCGCCTCATATCCGGCGACGTTGCTCTGCGAGGACAGCGCATCCATCGACTGGGCCCGCGAGATCCGGGGGATCGCCTCCATCGCGAACGCCGTCGCCCCGGCCTGCGCCAGGGCGGCCGTCGTCTGGGGGCTGGTCAGGGGCGCGAGGAAGCCCACGAGGATCGAGCCCGATCCGAGCCCCCTCACCTCCTGAGGGTCGGGCGGAGCGATCTTGACGACCACGTCGCACCGCCAGATCTCCGCGGCGTCATCGGTCAGCTGGGCGCCCGCGTCGGCGAACGCGCCGTCCGGGAGCAGCGCGCCGGCGCCGGCGCCCCGCTGCACCACGACGTCCAGGCCCTTGGCCCTGAGCTTGCTCACGACCTCCGGCACGAGCGCAACACGATGCTCGCCCGCCGCGGTCTCCTTCGGAACTCCGATCCGCATCTGAGGTGCGAGAACGTATCCGATCCCACGGATGGGCGATGGCCGGTCTGCGAAACTCCTCCGAAAAGGGCCGAAGGCCCGGTCAAGGCCGCGGGGATGGGGCCCCTATCATCGAGGAGCCGGCTGGGGGCCGGCTGGAGCCATGACAGTCAACTTGACGCGCATCTACACGAAGCTCGGCGACGGCGGCGAGACCCATCTCGGGGACATGAGCCGTGTCTCCAAGCTTCACCCCCGGGTCGAGGCTTACGGCACGGTGGACGAGCTCAACGCGAGCCTCGGCGTGGCCCTGCTCGCACCCGGTCTCTCCGACGAGCTCGCCGCCTGGCTGCGGCGGGTGCAGAACGACCTTCTCGACGTGGGCGCCGACCTGTCGGTGCCCGGCCCGGCGCCCAGCGCGGGTGAGGGCTCAGGCCCGGCCGACGACGCGCAGGCGGGCGCGGGCGAGCGCCCTCGCCTGCGAGTCACGCCGGAGTACACAGCCTGGCTCGAGCATGCCTGTGACGAGGTCAACGCGACGCTCGAGCCGCTGCGCTCGTTCGTGATCCCCGGCGGCACCCCCGCCGCGGCCCAGCTGCATGTCTGTCGCACCGTCTGCCGCCGCGCGGAGCGATGCGCGATAGCCGTCGGCGAGGAGGTCAATCCCGAGGTGGTTCGCTACCTGAACCGCCTCTCGGACCTGCTGTTCATCCTCAGCCGTCACGCCAACGTCGAGGGGTCCCCCGAGACGGGCTCCGAGTCACTGTGGGACCCGGGCGCTCACGGCTCCGATCCCGAGTCCCGGCGCCCCTGAGCCCGGCTCCGTTCGACCAGCCGCTTGGGCGTCCGCTTGGGCGTCTGACCGGGCGACCGGCCAGCGCTGGTCCGCGGCTCGCAGGCCCGCGATCGCAACGGCGGTCCACAGCGTCGCGAGCAGATAGCCCCCCACGACGTCGCTCGGCATGTGCCACGCCTGGATGAGCAGCGAGCAGCCGACGGCTAGCGCGAACGCCCCGCCCAGCGCCGCCACGATCGCGCGCCGGCGGGCGGGCGCCACCAGCACGGCGCACAGCACGAGCGCGAGCGCGGCGCTTGCGTGACCGCTCGGCCAAGACGCCGCTCCGACGGTGACCCCGCCGATGCGGGCATGGGCGTGCGCCATCAGCGGCTTGAGCGCTTCGGCTGTGATAGGGGTCAGCGTCAGGACGAGCCCGCAGGCCAGCGCGACCCGCGGGCGTTCCCGCACGAGCGCGACGGCCACCACGACCACGCACCAGGCGATGTAGAGCGAGGGGACGAGCGCCAGCAGGATCACCTTCGCCAACCCGTTCGCATGGGTGTGGCTGAGCAGCGTGAAGTCATAGAGAGTCGCCGCGTCCTTGAAATGGCCCGCCGGGACCAGCGCCGCTACGACCCAGGTGAGCGCGAGCGCAATCACGCACAGCCCCGCGACGGCCAGCGGGCCGGCGACGCCGAGGGGGCGGACGGGGCCTGGGCCGAGGGGACCGGCGCCTTCGCGCCGCCCAGACGCGGGGACGCTCGAGGGGAAAGCGGCGGACATGTCTCTGACAGGGTAGGCCGGTCGGTTAACGCACGCTCAAGCCGTGGCCGATCGCCCTGCCCGGCGTGGCGTGGCGCCTCACCACACGACGGGGAAGACCCTGCCGGCGAGCGCGATCATCGCCTGCGCGGTCACCCACACGGGCGTCTGGGCGCTCGTGCGCGAGTAGCGGACGCTGCCGCCGAACGTGACCAGGCTTTCCAGATAGCCATCCGGGGAGCGGCTGCCACGGCGGCGCACACCGCCGACGTCGCGCCCGGCGGCGATCAGGCCCTGAACCGCCCAGGCCGTGGACTGGGCGTTTGATTCGCCCCCCGGATACTGGGGCAGGCCGCCATCGAGGTTCTGGGCGCGGATGAGATAGCCCGCGGCCGCGTCACCCACGCGCCCGTTGCGCGCGTCGGCGTCGGCGAGCGCCTGGAGCGCCGCGCCGGTGTCGTCCACGTCGCTGCCGGAGCCCCGGGGGCCGAACCCGAACCCGCCGTCGTCGTTCTGCTGGCGCTCGATCCAGCCCGCCGCTTCGCGGATCGGCGGGAAGCTTGGGGAGTGGCCGACCGCGCGCAGGGCGAGGATCGCGAAGGCGCTGAGATTGACCTGGTGCTCGAATGAGCCGTCGCTCGCGCGCGCTCTCAGCACTTCGGCGACGAGGTCTCGCCCCGCGAACGAGTAGGCGGAGGCCCCGCACGCGCGCACGGCGAGGATCGACCGCTCCGCGTCTCCGAGGCCGCGCAGGGTCGAGGCTTCCCCGTGCAGCGAGTCGAGCACCGACCGCCCGTCCCGACGAACGCTCGCCGGGTCCCGTCCCGCGGCCGCGAGACCCATCGCCGCCCAGGCGGTGTACAGCTCGCTGGAGCCCTGCCCCCGCGCGGCGCCGAAACCGCCGTCCGCGTTCTGGGCGGATGCCAGGAACGACACCTCCCCGGAGAGCGACGCCGCGCGCGCTCGCGCGGCGCGCGCGGTCGCGGCGTTCGAGGTCAGCGCGCCGGCGACGAGGAGCGCAAGGATCGCCAGGGCGCCGAGGGCGGTCCCCGACGGGGCGCTCTCCCAGCGCACGGTCATGCGCTCGCGGGTGCGCGCGAGCAGGCGGGCGAGCTCGGGGCCGAACGCGAGCGCGAACAGCAGCGTGGCGAGCGTGTCGGTGATGTCGAACGGGAGCGCGCTGCCCGCGACCAGCAGGAACGCGGCGGGGGTGTGGCTGGCGCCGAGCGTCCAGGTGTAGAGGTTCATGATCTCCTTCGCCCCGAGCGCGGCCGCTGCGCACGCGCACGCGAGCGCCAGCCGGCCCAGATGCCTGCCGCTGAGCCGTCCCACAGCGGCGCCGGCGAGGCCGACGAGCCCCCAGGCGGCCATCTGCCACGGGGTGTAGGGACCCTGGCCGAGCATGATGTTCGAAGCGAGCATCCCGATCGCCCCCACGGTGAAGCCGGGCAGCGGCCCGAGCCCGTAGCCGACGACGAACGCGATCGCGGTGATCGGCTTGACGTCCGGCAACGCGACGAACATGTCCCGCCCGAGCGCCGCGACCGCCGCCAGGGTTGCCACGACGGCGACCATCCGCGCGGACGGTCGCCTGCGCTCGTACGCGAGCCAGCCCGCCGCGAGCACCACGCCGACCAGCAGAAACGAGGCCGCGGGCCAGCTCATATGAGGACCTCCGGGGTGGGTGCGGTGGCCACACGCGGCAGGGCCCGCGCGCCCACGCGCGCGCGCGCGCGGGCCCTGAGCAACTCGGCCCCCTGCTCGGGCAGCAGCGCGTCGCCATCCCCGCCGAGGATCCGAGCGGTCTCGGTCGCGAAGTACCAGCCCCCCGCGAGCAGCTCCGACGCGAGTCCGTCGGCTATCACCCGTCCGTCCGCCAGCAGGATCGCGCGCCCAGCGCACGACGCCGCGAACTCCGGGTCGTGAGTGGCCACGATCACCGCCTGCCCGTCGTGCGCGCGCCGGCGCAGCTCGAGCGCGAGCTCGGCCTTGGCCTCGCGATCCATCCCACGAGTGGGCTCGTCGAGCGCGAGCACGGCCGGCGGCTCCCCCTCGCCCGGCTCTCCCTCGCCCGCCACGATCGCGAGCGCAAGCCGCTGGCGCTCGCCCCCGGAGAGGTCCCGGGGATTGCGCTCGGCCAGATGCTCGAGCCCTGCCGCCCGCAACGCCGCCGCCGAGACCTCCTCGCCGACACGCTCGTGGATGAGATAGTCGCCGGGATTCTGCAGCAGCAGCGCGACCCGCCCAGAGCGCTCGATCCGACCGCGGGTCGGCGTGAGCAGGCCCGCGGCGTGGCGCAAGAGCGTGGACTTGCCCGCGCCGTTGCGACCCATCAGCGCCACGCTCTCACCGGGCCCCACCGTGAGCTCCAGGCCGCGCAGGATCGCGGGACCATCGCGAATCTCATGCCAGACGCCTCTCATCCGAAGCGCCGCCTCGGGTGCGCGCCGAGCGCCAGCTCCCGGCGGGGCCGGCGTATGGCCGTCGTCCCGCGCCAGCAGGCCGTGGACGCGCAGAGAGGCGCGCGCCTGACGCACGCCGACGGGAAGCGGAGCCAGGCCGGCGAGCGCGAACAGCTTCGCCCCGGGGGTCCGCAGCGCGGGCTCCTCACGCTCCGCCCACGCCAGGAACGACGTGGGGTCGCCGTCGTGGGCCACTCGACCTCGCCGCATCGCGATCACGCGGTCGGCCACCGACATGCAACGCTCGAGGCGGTGCTCGGCGAGCAGGATGGTCGTCTCCCACTCCTGGTTGAGCCGCCGCAGCAAGCCGATCAGCTCATCGCCCGCGACAGGGTCCAGCTGGGAGGTGGGCTCGTCCAGCAGGATCACCGGAGGGCGGCCGGCGAGGGCTGCGCCGAGGGCGACACGCTGCTGCTCGCCGCCCGAGAGCTCGTGCACGGAGCGGTCCAGCAGCCCGTCGATCCCGAGCGCGAGCGCGACCTCCTCCACCCCGCGGGCGACCGCGGCGGGGCTCTGGCCGCGGCTCTCCAGCGACAGCGAGAGCTCGGCTCTGACCGAGCTCGTGACGAGCTGGGTCTCGGGATCCTGGAACAGCACCCCGGCGACCGTCCCCAGTCGCGCAGGGCCGTGCTCGCGGGTGTCCAGGCCGGCGAGGGTCACCGTCCCCGCGAAGCGTCCGCCGTGGAAGTGCGGGACCAGCCCGCACGCGGCTCTCAGGAGCGTCGACTTGCCGTGTCCCGAAAGGCCCGCCAGCAGGCACAGCTCGCCGGGCTCGATCTCGAGGCTGACCCCGTCGAGCGCCGGCTCGGAGGCGCCCGGATAGCGATAGGTGACACGGTCAAAGGACAGGATCGGACTCATGGGTCGATCCCTCGGCGATCGCAGAAAGGCAAAAGGACCACAACGAGGAGCGCCAGGCACAGCCCCGCCGTCCCCAGGCTCACGGGCATGTGCACGAGCGGATAGGCCTGAAATGAGGCCACCCCGGCGAGCTCTCCGAGCACGCAAAGCGCAAGGACCGCCGCCGCCGAGCAGGCGAACGCGACGTCGTGACGCGAGAAGCCCGAGACGGAGCGCCGAGCACGCCTTGCACGCCGCGATCCCGAACCGCCCGTCAAGCGCCGCGGGCGCAGGCCAGAGGAGCGCCGGGAGACCGCGAAGCCGCGCAGCTCAAGGGTGGCCGCGACGTCGGTGGCGCGATCGAGCGATCCACCCACCACCGCGCCGAGGAGGGCGACGCGGGCCCTGGCGCCCCCGGAGCCGCCATCCGGGCGGGTGCGCTGCGCCTCGGCCAGGCGCTGAGCGTCGGCGGCCAGGAGCGGGATCATGCGGGTGCACAGGGACGCGGTGAGAGCCGAGCGAAACGACACGCCCCGCAGGCCCCGGAGCAGCTCGTCGGGATCGACGGTGAGGCTCGCGAGGGCGCTCACGAGCATCAGGAGCACCACCTTGAGCGCGATCACCGCTCCGTAGACCGCGGCCTCGACCGTCAGATCGCCCTGGCCGAAGGGGCCGAGATCGCCCAGTCGCGCGAACACGGTGAGGCCCTGACGGGAGACGAGCACGTTGACCACGACGATCGGGACCGCCACGATCGCGGCGGTGCGGAGGGTCCGCGCGAGCGTCCCGCCGACGCCCGCGGCGACGCCGGCGGCGAGCACGGCGAGCGCCAGTGCCACCAGGGCCGGCGGCGAGGACAGCAGGAGCGTTGCGACCGTCAGCGAGAGCGCCCACAGAGCGGCGACCGCGGCGCGGGTCACGTGCAGGGGGCTGGCGAGACGGCGGTAGAAGAACGGATGGGCCCCGGAGCGCACGGTCTCAGTCTCATCCTCTCGCGGGCGCACTCGTGGGCGCGGGCGCGGGCGACGGCGCATGCGCGGGCGCGGGGGCGGGCGCACTCGTGGGCGCAGGCACGGGCGGACTCGTGGGCGCGGGAGCGGGCGCCGACAGCACGGCGCCTCCCGGTGCGACCGCCACCGCGAAGCGATCTTCGAGGGTGGAGCGGTCGAACGCGCGGGCCGCCAGCGCCACACCCGACTCGTCGGTGCCGATGAGAAGCCACTCGGGGGCTTCTTCGTTGTTGCGGGTGGCCGCGACGAGACCGGCCGAGCCCGTCAGGACGGTGGCCTCGCTGCCCTGTGGGTCGAGCACCGTGAGCGAGCCTCTGTCCGCGGCGAAACGCGCGTATACGCCGCTCGCGCGGGGTCCCTGGGCGATCGACTGGGCGCCCCGATCGCCCCTGACGGCGCTCCACGGCCCGACCACGATGCGCAGCGTTTCCGGCTCGCCGGCGGGCCCGATCGCGGCGATGCCCGCCGGCACTCCGAGCTGGCGCAGGCGGGAGGCGACGGTGGCGCAGGGGCCGGTCGACTGGGATGCGCATTCGATGCGGACGGGCAGGCGCTTGCCTTCGATCCCGTTCAGGAACGGCTCCGGGAAGGATCCGACGACCGCGGGGATCGTGTCGGTCTGGCTCCAGTCGTGGCGGTCCCACCAGATACGATCGCCAGGGTTCACGTCGGTCTCGGCGGCGCCCTTCGGAGCCTGCACGCCGTTGACGTAGTAGAACCAGTCGACCGGTTGGCCGCTAGCTTCGCCCCCGCCGGAGAGCCCGTCGACGCTCTGGACGAAGCCCCCGCCATAGCGGGTCGTGACGTTCGCGTTGCGCATCAGCAGGCTCATCACGGTTTCCCGGCCGCTCACCCGAGGGGCGCTCCAAGTGTGGAGCACCCGCGAGCCGAAATCCTGGGTGACGGTCAGCTTGACCCCGCTCGGCGGAGACCCCGCGCCGAGGCCGCAGCCGGCGAGCGCCACGGCGGCGAGCATGGCCACAATCGCGGCCGCACCCAACGCCGACCGGCGCTGTGCAAGGCGCCGGTCGGGCCGCCGGCCGAAATAACGTTCGGCGCTAGCGGGCATTGCTCCTACCTGGCGACATAGAACACGATCCTCGACGTGCCCCGGGCGAGGGTCGTGCGGTTGCCGGCGGCGTCGGTGGCCTCGATGTCGAGCACGTAGCGCCCCGGCGGGAGCGCCGACGGCAGCAGGTAGGAGAACTGGCTGTCGCCCGAGACCCTGAAGAAGGCGCCCTCGCCGCAACGGGTTCGCACGAACCGTGTCAAAACGCCGTCGTATGCGTAGCAGCGGTGCCTGTACTCGCGGCGGAGCTTCAGGCTCACGGAGGTGACCGTCGCGTGTGCGCTCACCGCTCCCGTGAGCAGCCGGGGTGCGTGAGCCGGCCCGTAGAGATGGCCGTCGAGGACGCTCGTCAGCTTGGGCACGAGGGCGAACGGGCCTTTGTAGGGGGTGGCCGTCGTGGCGGAGCCGGTGCTCGAGCCGGCGTTCGAGCCGACGTTCGATCCCGAGAGGACCTGGGTGCCACAGGCGCCGTCGTTGCCGGTGTGCACGCAGACGGACGCTTCGCCGGGAATCGCCTGCGGGTCTTCTCCGCCCGCGCCGGCGGCTCGCAGGACATAGGTGCCGTCGGCGGGGAACGTCACCGTCGCGTGGCCGGTGCCGTCGGTCTGGACGCCGGCACCCGCGCCGGTCACGGCGACGGCGGCGGCCGGCGAGGATGCCCCGCCCGTCGCCGGGTAGGAGCGCACGGCGACGCTGACCGCGTGGCCCGGTTCGACCGTGGCGGGAGCTTCGATCGCCAGCAGGCGGGTGGGTTCGGGCGGGCAGCTCGGGCCATAGCAGGAGGGCACGAACAGCACCTGGTCGCCGGGCGCGAGCTCCGCTTCGCAGACGCCCACTTCGGAGTAGACGTAGTTGTGCCAGAAGCTCCAGTAGAAGTCGGCCGGGGAGCCTTCTTCGAACGGGAAGCTGCGGCCGTCGATGGCGATGACTTCATAGTCCTTGTAGCTCGCGCTCCAGGTGCCCTGCCAGTTCCCGTTGGTCGCTAGTTCGAGGGCTCCACCGGCGCTCGTTCCAGAGCATTCGCCCCCTTCTTTGGTGACGAGCGCAGAGGTGGTGGTGACCTGCGTGGGCGCGCTCAGGGCTTCGTAGGCGGGAGCCGGTCCGAGCACCCTGACGGTGACCGTGGCGGGCGTGCCCGCGAGGGCCGAGGGCGCGGAGAGGAGGACGAGGAGCAACAGCACGACGGCCGCCGGCGCCGCACGGGAGGCACGCGCGCGGATCGCACGGACGGGACGCGCGCGGACGGCGAGCGCCGAAGAGATACGACGAGTTACGAACATTTCAGCCAACCCCTTTCCTCGAGGGTCTTGTGGGCTTTGGTCGGAGGCAGGTCTCCTGGCTCCCGGGCCTACCCCTCCGCGCCTTCCCGAGTCGCCGTTGGCGGATCGGTGGCTGCGTGCCTTCAGGCACGCGGCGGTGGGCATCCCCGGTCACAGTGGCGGGTCCGCGCCGGATTCGCACCGGCTTCCCTTGACCACCGACCGTTATCGGATGATGGGCATCCTACTGCACGGGCTCAGAACGACACGGACTGGAGATCCGCGTCCACGTCGGCCAGTGCCGCCCGAGCGGAGGGGTCAAGGACGGGCTTCTCGGCGAGCAGCCGGCGGGCCACGTCGAGGTCCTCCGAGCGTCCGTACGTGAGGGCCGCGACGACCTGGCCATCCTGCAGGTACCAGTTCGTGAAGCTGCGCTCCTGGAAGGAGCCGCGCATGATCTCCTCGTCCCACTCCGAGGCGGGACCCACGTACTCGAGTTCGCCGAGACCTGCGAGGACAGAGAAGAAGTAGGGCGTCTCCAGGTGCTCCACACCGCGGCCGAGCATGTTCAGGGCCGCGGTCTTGCCGTGGTTGAACGCCACGTCCCAGTGCTCGATCCGCAGCGGGCGGCCGTGCAGGGGGGAGTAGTACTCGCAGATGTCCCCAGCCGCGTACACCCCCGGCGCGGAGGTCTCCAGTTGCGCCGAGCACGCGAGCCCGCCGTGGTCGCCGACGGCGATGCCCGCGCGCTGTGCGAGCTGGATGTCGGGGATCACGCCCGCCCCGATCACCACCGCGTCCGCGGGCAGCTCGAGGCCCCGCCGGGTCAGCACCTTGCCGACGCGCCCGTCGGCGCCCTCGAAGCGCTCGAGCTCGTCCTCGCCGTGGACGCTCACGCCGACGCCTTCCAGGAGGCTCTGAAAGAAGCGGCCGACCCGCTCGCCGAAGCCCCGTTGCAGGGTGGCCTTCTCCTGCATCACGATCGTGGTGTGCTTGCCCATCGCGGTCAACGACGCCGCGACCTCGCAGCCGATGTAGGAGCCGCCGATCAGGACGACCTCCCCTGCGTCGGCCACGCCCGCGCGGATCGTGTCGGCGTTAGCGAGGGTGCGCAGGTAGTGGATCTGCTCGAGCTCGCATCCGTGGACGTTCAGGCGCCTGACGTTCGCGCCGGTGGCGATCAGGGCCTTATCGAAGGCGATCTCCTCCTTGGTGGAGAGCTTCGCGGTGCGGGTGTCGAGGTCGAGAGCCGTGACGCTCGTGCGGGTGAGCAGCTCGATGTCCTGCTCCCCCCACCACTCGTCTGGGCGGAAGAACGCCTCCGAGCGCTCCTCCTCGCCGCGCAGGTATCCCTTCGAGCAGTTCGGCCGGTTGTAGGGAGGGTCGGGCTCGCGGCCCACCAGCAGCACGCTCCCCTCGCCGCCGGCCTCGCGCAGCCAGCGAGCGCAGTTGGCGCTCGCCAAGCCGCCTCCGATCAGCAGGTAGTCGACCTCGCGCGCGGCCATCCCCGCACCCTACAACCCCGGCGGGTGCCTGACCGACCAGTGAGCCCAGGTCGGGATGTGGTCGAGGATGCGCCAGCGCGGGCCGTCTTCGTCGCGGTTCGGCCCTTCGTCTGTCCCGTCGTGGCTTGTATCAAGGCGCAATCCCGCGATCACGATGAAAACGTGATCGGTCGGGGAGGTCGTTGCGTAGATGCTCACCCACCGGCCGGGGCCGGGACTGCCCCAGTGGACGTAGTCCTGCGCGAGTGGGTTTTCCCTGAGGATTTCCGCGATCGGTCTCACCCCCGAGCGGTAGAGCACGTAGTTGACCGTGCTCGAGCAGTCCTCTTCGGCGGCCCCTCGCGGATCCGGGTGGCCGTCCGGGCCGTACGGGAGTTCCTGCAGCTCGTTGCCCGCGACCACCATCGCCTGGACGGTCGCCGGAACGCCCGCAGGAACCAGCGCGAGGTGACCGTCGCCGGAAGCGAGTTGCGCGCGTTCGCCCGCGATGAACCGGACCGGCGTGGGGCTCTCGCCGATGAGCCTCGTGTCCGCGCCTTCGATGCCCCCTTCCCCGCCCTCGATACTCCCTTCCCCGCCTCCCGCCGACGCCTGCGAGGCGGGCGGGGCGGGCGGGGCGGGCGGGGCGGGCGGGGCCCGGTACTTCGCCGCCCAGCTCTCCACCTCCGCGACGTACCAGCTCGCATGGTTGTACGCGAAGAGCGCCGCCTCGTAGTTATCCGGGGCGCCCGACGCGCGCAGATAGTTCGCGGCCGCGTAGATCGCGTCTGCGGGATCCCAGCGGTCGATCCTGCCGTCGCCGTCGCCGTCCACCCCGTACGTCGCCCAGGTCGACGCCAGGAACTGCATCGGCCCGCCCGCCCCCGCCGAGTTCTCGGCGCCCTCCCTCGTGCACGAGGGATCAGGGTCGCGGCCGTGGTCGCACTCGACCTTTCCGATCCCCGCGAGGATCGCCCAGTCCAAGCCATACCGTTGCGCCGCCGCCTCGTACAGGTGCAGGTACTCGGGCGGGATTTCCCGCATCGCCAGCGCCGAGACGCCCTCGCTCGAGCCCCCCTCGCTCAAGCCGCCCGCCCCGGATGTGGCGTCCCCCATGCCCGCGATCAGCAGGGGCCCCGTCATGACGAAGACCGCCAACACTCCCAGGGCCACCGCGGCCGCGAGGGCGCCCGGCGCCAGCTTTTTCGCGGGCATGCTCGTCGCGCCCGACGGGTGGCCGAACGAGATCCCGCCAGTCGCCCGCACGCTCACCGCCGGTCCCTGCCCAGCTGGCGTTTGCGCCGCGCAGCAACCTCCCGCGCGTCGTCGAGCACCGGCGACCCTCGTCCTCGGGCGCGTGCTCGCGCGGCCGCCGACCCCTCGCGTTTCCACGCATCCAGCCGCGAGCCGCCCGTGAGCGCGCTCGCCCGGCTGTGACCTTCGGCGCGCAGACGCTCGGCGAGCGCCCGGTCGAGCTCGCGGCCGGCACTGCGCTTCTCCCTGGGGCCCGACGAGCTCGCGGCAGCCGTGGCCGCGACGTCCGCAGCTGCACCGCCCAGCTCCCTGCGCTTGGCGAGCTCGCGATCGATCTGCACCCGCGCCTCGCGCCTGCGCCGAGGGTCGAGCCGCTCATACTCTGCACGCCTGTGTCCCGCCAGTCCCGCGAGGGCTGCATAGTCTCGACGCTGCCCGTTCTCGCCCGCCCGCCCCCCGGCGGGCAGCGCCGCCTGAGTGTCGAGGAGCCGGGCGAGCTCCTCACGCTGTTCGCGCGTGTGGCTCTCCCCGGTCCTGCGCCTGACGCTCTCGCTGGCCGCGACCGTGCGTCGCGCCTGTGAAAGCGCGAGCTCCCCACGCTCGATCTCGCCTGCGATGCGCCCTTCGCGAACACCCAGCAGAGCCGCCCTGCGCTTATCGCCCGCGGCGATCGCCTCCCGGCGCGCCCCCCGTACACGCGCGAGCTGCCCGCGCATCTCCGAGAGTCGCACCTGGATCAGCGGACCCGCACGGACCTTGGCCCGCGCCTCGTCGAGCTCGCGCTCAAGGCTCTGCGCGACCTGGCCGTCGGCGATCCGCTGCGCCCACTCGCGTCCGGCCTGCTCCCGCTGCCGGCCCCGCTCGACATTCGAAGCCGGCTTGGACAGCTTGCCTTTCGCCCAGCGCGCCACCGCCATCCCCTTGCGGGTCTCGAGCATGTCGCTCACTCGTCCCACGACCGACCGCCGCTCAGTCCAGCGCCCTCCGAGCGCGCCCTCGGCGACGCCGAGCGCCTGGTGTCGGTGTTTGTACGCACCCCACCACAACGCCGCGACGAGCAGCCACTGCGTCCACCAGCCGAACAGCCGCACGCTCAAGAGCACCCTCTCGGCCGTCAACACCGCACCCAGCAGAAAGGAGAACACGAGCTTCGAGGTCACCGCCCCCAGCAGCCCCATCGCCCACCTCCGAAAGGCCGCCCGACCGCCTTCCCCGAGCGCCGGCGCCAGCACAGCCGCCGGCGCCAGCAGCAGATACATCAGGCTCATGAGCGCCGCCTCCAGCAGTCGCAACCCGATGAAGCCGAGCAGCAACAGCATCCCCAGGGCGCCGACCCAGATGAAGAACAGCCCGACGAGCCTCGCGCCGGTGCCACTCTGGGTGCGGAACTCCGCCTGCGCGGCCGTGGGGCCTTTGCACGGTTCTTCTTCCCCGCCGCACAGCACGTTGAACAGGGATCCCTGCGTCCTGATCGAGTTCCGAGCCACCTGGTTGGCGGGCAGTGCCAGGAACAGGTCTCCATTCGTTCGCGCGTCTCGCAGCAGCGCGGCGCTCTTCGGAAAGGCATGGGCTCGTTCCCCGGCGAGCTTCAGCGCGGCCGCTCGCAGCCGGGGATCCAGCCGCGCCGGGTCCGTGCACCACCGCACATCGCCGAACTCCAGGTAGCACCATGGATCGTCGATCGCCGCGTCGAACAGCTCCCCGGTGCTGTCGGCCAGCGTCCTGGCGGGATGATCCGGCGTGCCTGCCACGACCGCCCCGAGCGTGCCCAGGCTGGCTTCGTTGGCCCAGCCACTCAGGGCCCCCACCGTGCCCGTGGGATCGGCGATCACCCACAGGCCGCCCGCCATCATCGCCCCCATCAGCAGCGCCTCGCCAAGCGTCTGCGCGACCCGACGCCGGATCAGACCGTGATACGCGGCCAGCACCGATGCACCCGCCAGCACGAGCGCCAGCCACGGCTGCGTGAACGTAGCCTGCGTCTCCCGCAGGCTACGTGTCAGGCCGCTCATCGCCGGACCGCCCAGGAGATCGATCGTGAAGCACCAGTCGAGCACAACGATCAGTCCGTGGACCGCCGCCACCAGCGCCGTCCACCCGAACTGGGTCAGGTTCTGCATCCACGTGGCCAGGTCGTTGCCCAACTTCGTCACCCCCGTGTCGATGTGCACGTCGAACGCGTAGTCCCCCGTCGGAGCCTGTGCCGCCTCGAATCCCGAGACCCGGCAGTTGCGCGCCGCCACTCCCGACAGGCCGACCTGTGCGGCGTCCCTGCAGAGCGGACTGTTCAAGCCGTTGCCCGCAAGCGGGTCTCCCCCGCTCGGGGGCGCCGAGGCCGATGCTTCTTCTTCGGCGCCCGCACCCGTGCCCGTCCCGAGCCCGGAGCCGAGCGGCGCGCCCCGCGGCGCCCGCTTGGTGCTCGACGCCCTCCCCGTGCCCCTCGCTCTCCCCGCGCGCGGCGCGCGCGCCGTGTGCGACGGCGGCGAGTCTGCCGTTTGCATCCGCGCGAGCGCCACCGCCGGCCCGAGACCCAATCCCGCTGTCACCGCCAGCAGCGCCCCGAGCGCCGCCCTCACGCCCGCCCCGGCGTGGTCGAGAACGCCCTCAACAGAGCAGGCGCGACCACGTCCACCTGAATCGCCTCCACGCGCCCGCGGTGATCGCGCAACAGGCACCGTCCCGCCTCCAGCTCGAGCAGGCTCTGGCGCATGTGCCTGTCCTCCGGATCCAACCCGAGCAGCCCCAGAGCCCGCGCGGCCTCCGCCTCAGAGCGCATCCCGAACACGAACGTCGCGCCGATCAGGTTCTCCAGCGACTCCCGCTCGCCCACGAGGGTGTCCGTCACGAGCTGGGTGCTGACGATCGGCACCGCCAGCTCCGAGCGGCCCATCCGCTGCAGCGAGGCCAGCAGCGTCCGCCCCACCGGATCGCCCAGCAGCCGCCAACCCTCGTCGAAGGAGAACAGCTTGAGCCTGCCTTTCTCCGATCCGAGCAGCTGCATCGCGAACATCGCGATCAGCCGCACCACCTGCGCCCCCACCCGCTCGGCCTGCGAGTACTCCGAGCGGCGCATCCCCGGCTCGGGACCGGGTAGGTCGCGGATCGGCAGGTAGGTCACCTGGCTGCGCCCGACCTCCGGCAGCCTCACGCCGGGATCGGCGAACCCGAGCTGTGTCAGTCCCGAACGGGCGTACACCTCGAGCGTCACCCCCACTTTGCGCGCCGTCTCGTCTCCGTTCTCCTTGAGCGCTCTGACCACCTCGTGGCAGGTCGCCTCGCGCGCATCCCTGAGCACGCGATCGACCGCCGCGACCACGGCCGTCTCCCACGCCGGCTCGGCCCTGCCAGGCAGCAGGTCTCGCAGGAACGACACCGCGGCGTCCTGGCGTAGGTGCTCGGGCGCGATCCTCAGCGGATCGAGCATTCCCCGCAGCGCCGGGTCGGGCTTGAGCGTCACCCGTTCGACATGCGGAGCCACCTCCTCCAGCAGATGAAACCTGTGGTCCCCCTTCGGGTCGCAGTCGATCACCCGGGCGCCCTGCAGGAACCCCTCGTACTTGAGCTTCTGGTCGAGCGTCGTCTTGCCCGACCCGAGCGCGCCAACGCTGAGGATCGTCGTATTCCGGTTGCTGTCCGACCCCTCCCTGAGGTTGAACCTGACCGGCTGCCTGGACCCGGACAGGGTGTGCCCGAGGTAGTAGCCCCCTCGCGAGCCGACCTCGTGAGTGGCCGTCGGCATCATCGCCGCCACCTGCTCGGGCGTGAGCGTGTCGTCGTAGCCCGCCACCCGCGTGCGCTGTCCGGGCAGGTGCTGGGCGAACAGCTGCAGCTGATCGCCCAGCGGGCGGTGCAGGCGGATCTCGCCGTAGGCCCGCCTGACCATCTCCACCCGCTCCTCCAGATCCTCCGCGTCACTCGCGCCCACCGCAATCGCCAGCGTGGCCCGCAGCAGCGGCGGGCGACTCGAGGCCTGCAGATACGCGAGCAGGTCTCTCGCCTCCTGCGTGCGCTGATACCCCAGGTCCGAGACCCCCTGCTCCCCGTCAGACTCGGCTCGCACGATCTGGTCGGCGTCCTGGATCCTGCGCCGCGCGATTCGCAGCGCCAACCCGTTCGGCAGGTAGCGGGCGTTCAGCGAGAGGTCCACGCCGAACGGCAGACTCTCGACCGGCGCGAACATCAGCTCCACCCGCGCCCCCGGGAAGCTCGCACGCTCCGGCAGCGCGCCCACCACCAGCTGCGCCTGCCAGCTGCACCCGAGCTCGGACTCGACCCGCAGGCGTCTGCCCTCCTGCTCGACATAGCCGTCCATCCAGCGCATCACGTCCCCCTCCAGCGGCGCCAGCAGCGCCTGGCCGTTGCGCTCGAACACCAGCGCCCGCGGCTCGTGCAGGCCGTCGATCTCCGGCTCCCCGAGACCCCGGCAGAACGCCCGCCTGATCAGCCACTGAAGCTCCACTCCCCGCGCCTGCCTGACAGGCAGGAAGTCCGCCAGCCGCGCGTGCGCCTGATCGGCCCTCACCCGTGCCCGCTCGAGCTCCGAGACCTCCAATACCCGCCTGTCTCGCGGCGAGACCGCCCGCCTGATCTCCTCCAGCCACTCTCTCGGATGGCTTTCGGCGACCTGCGAGACATACGTCGCGACATCCTTCTCGGGCTCGGAGAGGCTGACGATCAGGAACATCGACGCCCTTGCCGTGCCGATGCCCTGCAGGCGACGGGCGTGTTCGCTCAGATACGCGCTGTTCGCACGCGCGTGGACGCCCGTCTCCGGCTGTGCCTGCAGCTCGCTCACATAACGTCCCAGCTGCCATCGCCGGCTGACCCGCACGATCTGGAGGTCCGCCTCGAGCGCCTCGATCGCGCCGAGCAGCTCCAGGAAACGAGCCCGCTTGCCGTCCTCGGACAACCACTGATAGGAGCTCGTCTCCACCGCGAACGCCGCCCAGCAGTCCCCGAGCCCGTCCGCGAACACGCAGTTCCCGTACACAAACCGGATCGGAGCCCTCACCTCCTCACAGGACCCTCAGACGCGCATTCGCCGCCAGCGCGATTACGGTGCCGCTCGTGGGGCCCCCTCCGGGATCGTCTGCTCGCGCGCCCGCGCCGGGACCCGCGTTCGCGCCCGCATCCGTGCCCGCGCCCGCACCCGCGCCCGCACCCGCACCCGCACCCGCACCCGGAGATTCGCGCAGCCTCGCGTGAGCTCCGGCGATCGGCAAGCGCCCGGCGAGCCCGCCGAGCCGCCCGCGTGGAGCCCCCTCGCAGGAGTGCGCGACGCTCACGAGCACCGCCCCCGGACCGGTGTAGCGCAGACGACGCATCCGCCCGTCCGAGCCGTCCGGCAACAGGAGCACCTGCGGCGGATGCCAACGCCCGCCCGGCTCGTCGGGCGCGGCAAGCGACTCCGACCTGCGCGCTCGAACGCCCGCCTGCTCCCGGCGCGCGAGCCGATACCGGACCAGCGACCACACCGCGAGATGAGACGGGCGACCCTCGATCCTGATCGCCGTCAGCAGCGCCGCGCTCGCGCCCGGCAGCGCCACGTAGAGGACATACCAGGGCAACGCACCCGCCACGTCCCCGAGCAGCGGCGCTCGCCGCACGAGCAGGATCGCGCCGAGCAGCGCCAGGAAGTAGACGATCCCGCGCACCGGCACCCCGCCGGGGTTCAATCGCAGCCGGTCGATCCGATAGATCCGCCGCTCCAGGTCGAACACCGAGCGATACGAGCGGATCTCCATCAGTGCGAGCCGAACAGCGAGTTGACGGTGTCCTGCAGCAGGCTCACCCCGGTCGGTGTCGCCAGCAGCACCGAGACGATCCCGACCGCGAACACGCCCGCCGCCTCCTTGAAGTCCCGCTTGAACGCGAGCACGATCGCTGCCACCGCGAATGCCAGCCCGATCAGGCTCATCGCCACCGCCCGGCCGGTGCTCCCCGCCTTGGCGGCGGCCGATTCCAGCGAGCTGCCTTCGCCGCCTGCGGTGGAGCGTTCGGAGCTCGCGGGACTCGGCGTGGCGATCGCCGCCCCCGCCCCGGCTGCCGCTGGGCCCGCGAGCAGGACGCACCCCACGAGCAGCGTCGCGCCGAAGCGCATCCGAGCGGGTCCCGGGAACCGCATCCGGGCGGGTTCCGGTGACCGCGGACGATCTGGACGATCGCCGGTCATACAGCTGCAGGCGGGGAAGGGTCGAGCGGGTGCCTTCATCGGAGCTCCTTCGAGTTGGATGCCGTTCTTCTCACACGCGCGTTCGGTCACGTGTCGGGGTCTGTCTGGATCGCGGAGACCTCCCAGCGGCCCGCCACGAGGGTCATGTCGAGCTCGTAGGAGAGCGTGTACCGCACGCCCCGTCCGTCCTGGGCCTGCACGAGCGCCACGACCGCGTCGTCGCCTTCCGAGGACCAGTCCACACGCTGCACCGATTCCAGGGTCAGCCTCTGCGCCGGCAGCGACACCCGCGCCCCCGCGGACAGGTCCGCCGCCAGCTCGGCGCCGGAAGCCGCCAGGTAGTTGCGAAGCGCCCGTTCCACGACGGTCTGCAGCGCCGGTTCGTCCGCTTCACGAAGCTTTTCCTCGGCGTCCGCGGGATCCGACGCCGGAGCTCCCACGAAAGCCGGATACCCCGCCAGCCGAAGGCCCCCGTCGGGCGCTCGCGCGACGCTCACCGACAGGTACACGAGACCCGCGGCGTCCGTCTGGGCGGCGACCGTGTAAACGCGCTCGCCCGGGGACCGCACCCGTTCCTGGACGACCTCCGTCCACGCCACCCGCTCCTCTCCGTCCGCCGGCGGCTGCAGCCCCGCGTCCGGTTCCATCCCCGTGCCCACGAACGAGCCGAGCGCCAGCCGATGAGCTTCGGGATCGCTCGCTTCCCATGTCAGGTAGACCCGCGCGAACAGCTGCGCGTAACCCTCGGCGGCGAGGTCCCGCGCGGGAGCCTCACGGCGTTCGCGCCCGCCCGCCACCGGTCGCGGAGGCGCGATCGCGAAGCGAGCGCTCGCCAGCAGGCCGGCGATCGACAGCCCACACACCAGGTAGCGAGGCAGTTCGCGCCCGAGCCTGATCCGCCACAGCGACCTCGCCCTCAACGTCACCCGCGCCCGTCCCTCACCCGTGTCCCCCATCTCAGCGCTCGAATCCGAACTCGCTCTGGACGGGCCTTCTCGGTGGAGGCGAGACGGCTTCCTCGCGCACCCCCCCCGAGTCGGTCCCCGCGCTGACCGGGGCCGCAGGCCTTGACACCGAGACGGCGTAGATCGTCGTCGCCGGCGGCGTATCCGCCTTCGCCACCTGCGCGGGAGGCGCCTCGGTCCTCGCCCCGGGTACGAAGCGCATGTCGACCCTCGCGGCGCGGGCGTGGGATGCCGCGAGCGCGTGGGATGTCTCGATCCTCGTCCCCCGCGCGCGCGGGGGGTGTGTGTAGACCCCGCGCGCGCGGGGTGCCCTTGACGAGCGACCCGTTCCCGCCGCCGCTCGCGCTGCGGGTCTCGCCAGCTGTGCGACGATCGTCGGACGCTCGACGGCGTGCCCGTGCAGCACCGCGACCCCGATCAGGCCTCCGACCGTTCCCACCGCCCCCGTCAGCGCCACCGCCCCAGCGACCCTGTGCAGGCTGCGCACGCGCGGCTCCCCGCTCGCCCGTCGCCGCCGCTCCCCGCCCGCCGGTCCCCGCCGCTCTCGGGCCGCCGGCGACATGTCCCGGTCGACCACCAGGTCCACCCCCGCGAGGAACTCCTCCTCGGTGTACACCCGGTACATGGACCGGGGCTGGCGATACACGGATCGGGGCTGGCGGCGGACGAGGGTCATCGGCACTCCTGCGATCCGCCGGCGCCGTCACCGTCGCCGCCACTGGCGTCGGGACCCACGCGGACGACCGGAAGCCGAAGTGGGGAGATGTCCGGCTCCCGGCCGCCTGCGCGCGGATGGGGATCGCCGAGCGGTCGTCCGTCCAGTCGACCGCCGGCGTCCCGCGGGAGTCGCCTATGTGTGGGGGGAGATGGATTCACAGGCGGTCCCTGCCCCCTGATCCGACCCGATCCGCAAAGCGGGACAACGAGTGTCGGGCGCGTCCATCTCGGAGATCGCACGGCGCAGCCGCGCACGGGCGCGTTGGGCCACCTTGCGGTACTTCTCGTGCGACCAGCCAAAGCGCCGGCAGAACTCGGCCCGGCTCACCTGCAGAGTCTGAGAGGCGAGGACCAGTCGTTGATCAGCGCTCAGCGACCGTGAGGCCCGCTCGAGCAGACGCAGGTCGAAGCGCAGCATCGTCTGGCGCTCGACGTCCGCGCGCTCGTCAACGACCTCCACTTCCCGATCGCCCTGAGCTCCCAGCGACAGCGCCCGGTCGAGCATCGCCTGCCGGGGGCTGCGCCCGCCGAGCGCCCGCCGGCGATCTAGCACGCGTGAGAGGAAGCGCTGCTCGAGCGTGCGGCGCAGGTGCAGAGGGCTCGAGCACCGCAACGTCCCGCGTCGGGCCTGGGCCAGAAGCTCGAGCGTCGCCTGGCTGTAGCAGTCCTCGAGATCCTCGAACCGAAGCCACCGCCGGTGCACTGCCAGCAGACGCCCACGCGCGGCCTGGGCGACCAGCGCGACCTCCTCGGCGCCGTCCCGGAAGCCTCCGGGTAGCACCCACGCCCGCGCGCGGGCCGCCCCCGGCGCCTGCGGCCAGACACCGCCCAGGACTCGCGTTCGCGGCTCCGATCGGGTAGACACGCATACATGTCGCCGTCCCCCGCCCGCAGACCCCCCTCCCAACCGCGGCGCCCGCGATGAGCCTCGACGAGCGTCTGCGCGCCCTGGACCGCTTCCAGCAGCGCCATCCCCGGCTGAGCTTCCTGGCGGGGGTCGTGAAGAAGTTCGGCGACGACGACGCCCAGCAGCTGGGGGCGCTGATCGCCTTCTACGCGTTCTTCTCCCTGTTCCCGCTGATGCTGGTCTTCGTGACCGTCCTCGGCTTCGTCCTGCAGGGCGATCCGAGCGCCCAGAGCAGCGTCCTTCACTCGACCCTCAAGCAGGTGCCGATCCTCGGCGAACAGCTCGAACGAAACGTCCACTCGCTGAAGGGCAGTCCCGCCGGCCTGGCGATCGGCGTGGTCGGCTCGCTGCTGGCGGGGCTCGGCATCACCGGCGCCGCCCAGAGCGCCTTCAACCAGGTCTGGCACATCCCCCGCAAGCGCCGCCCGAACTTCCTGACGTGGCGGCTGCGGGGACTCGGGCTGCTGGCGCTCCTGGGGCTGCTCAGCATCGCCTCCACCGCCGCCGCCGGCTCGGTGACCGCCCAGACCGCCGGGACCGTCGAGGTGATCGGCAAGGTCCTGCTCGCCCTGGCCATCAACCTGCTGCTGTTCTTCACCGCCTTCAGGCTGCTCACCAGCGACGAGGTGGACACCCGCGATCTGATCCCGGGCGTGATCGTCGGGGCGTTCCTCCTGCAGATCCTCCAGCACGTGGGCGGCATCTACGTCGAGCACGTCCTTCGCCACGCCAAGGAGACCTCCGGCCTGTTCGCGTTCGTCCTGGGCCTGCTCACGTGGCTCTACCTAGGCGGCCAGATCACCCTGCTCGCAGCCGAGATCAACGTCGTGCGCGCCCGTCGCCTGTGGCCCCGCAGCTTCTTCTCCGACCCTCTCCTGGACGCCGACCGCCGCGCGCTGACCGCCTCCGCGGAGGTCGAGGAGCGCATCGCCGAGGAGAACGTCGAGGTCACCTTCGACGAGCCCGACGGTGGTTAGACCTCAGCGACACTCCGCTTGAGGTAGCCCATATCGATCAACATGTCCTGCCAATCCCTGTAATAGCCTGGGTCCTCTCGCCTCGCAGCCTCGATCAGCCACTCGAATTCCTTCCACAACATCCACGCCGTGTGGCCGAAGGTCGTCTTTGCTACGCCCTTCTCGACCATGTCGTGCTTGTACACGCCCCCCAGCTCCTCGCACATGTTGGGGATTACGAGCACTTCTGCGCGCTCTTCGAGGGTCAGGTCGCGGAACCGCTCGCGGCGCTCCTCGTCGCTCCCCTCGTTGAGCGTCAGCAACATGACAAGCGAGTGGCGAGTCTCGACGGCTGCAAAGCGCACGAAGTAGTTGTATGTAAGCGCTTGGCGCGCCGATTTTCTGACCAAGAAGGTTTGCCACACGGCCCCGGCAAGCGCAAGCAGGGCAATGAGGGCAAGTGCGATTTGGGCTGCTCAGGGCATTTCGACCGCATGCGGCTCGTGCTAGCCTGGAGGAGCCATGGTCGGTCCCATCATCATCCCGCCCCACCTGTAGCCAAGCCGGACCCGGGAGGGGAGCATTTCGCTCGGTTGGTCGGTCGCGGCGCACATAACTTGCCGCGGGCAATCGCATCGCCACCGAGATCAACGTAGTGCGCGCCCGGCGCCTCGGGCCCTGGCCCCTGTTCTGAAACGTCCTCGCAGCCAAGAAATGGCTCTGTGATGCCGCATCACGGCGTGACGACGGAGGTACTTGCACACGCAACGAACGCGCGCTATACTAACTAAACTTTCGTAAGCTCATATGGAGCCTATACCTATGTCTTCACCCTCAGACACACCCCAGATAACCCCTTCCCAGCCCAAGCAGGTACTGCGGCTGATCCCCCTCGAGGACACGGTTGTGTTCCCGAACATGGGGATCACCCTCACCGAGAACGTCGGCGAGGACGAGCGTGTGGTGCTCGTGCCCCGTCACGAGAACGAGTTCCTGGAGGTCGGGACGATCGCCGAGGTCACCGAGCAGCTGCGGCTGCCCGGTGGCGGCAACGCGGTGGCCCTCTCCGGCCAGCATCGCGCCCTGATCGGCGCCGCCCAGACCGGCCCCAGCGGCGAGCTGCGAGTCGAGGTGGACGAGCGCCCCGACGAGGTGCCCGTCAACGGACGCACCCGGGAGCTCGAGCGCGAGTACCGGGCGACCGTCGAGGAGATCCTCGAGCTGCGCGGCGACGACGGTCGGATCGCGGCGTTCCTGCGCGCGATCGCCGAGCCCGGCACGCTCGCGGACTCCGCGGGCTACTCCCCCAACCTCTCATACACCCAGAAGGTCGAGCTCCTGCGGACCCTCGACGTGACCGAGCGCCTGGAGCTGGCCGTGAGTCTCCAGCGCGAGAGCCTGGCCGAGCTGCAGGTGCGAAAGCGCATCCGCGAGGACGTCCAGGAGGGCGCCGAGAAGCAGCAGCGCGAGTACTTCCTGCGCAAGCAGATGGAGTCGATCCGCAAGGAGCTCGGCGAGGACGAGGGCTCGGTCGCCGACGAGTACCGCACCAAGATCGAGGACGCCGACATGCCCGAGGACGTCAAAGAGCAGGCCCTGAAGGAGCTGGGCCGCCTGGAGCGGATGGGCGAGCAGACGGGCGAGTCGAGCATGATCCGCACCTATCTGGACTGGCTGATAGCGGTGCCCTGGGGCAAGCGCTCTGAGGAGCACCTGGACCCGGTCGCCGCGCGGGCGGTGCTGGACGCCGACCACGCGGGCCTGGAGGACGTCAAGGACCGGGTGACCGAGTACCTGGCCGTGCGTAAGCTCCGCCAGGACCGGGGCATCGAGGTCGACCCCAAGTCCGGGGCGATCCTCACCCTGATCGGCCCTCCGGGCACCGGCAAGACCTCGATCGGCGAGTCGATCGCCCGGGCGACCGGCCGCGAGTTCGTGCGCATGTCCCTCGGGGGCGTCCGCGACGAGGCCGAGATCCGGGGACACCGGCGCACCTACATCGGCGCCCTGCCCGGACGGCTCGTGCGGGCCCTGCGAGACGCCGGCACGATGAACCCGGTGATCCTGCTCGACGAGGTCGACAAGGTCGGCGCCGACTGGCGCGGGGACCCCTCGGCCGCGCTCCTGGAGGTGCTCGACCCCGCCCAGAACCACTCCTTCCGCGATCACTACCTCGACGTGGAACTGGACCTCAGCCAGGTGATGTTCCTGGCCACGGCCAACGTCGCCGACACGATCCCCGGGCCGCTCCTGGATCGGATGGAGGTGATCCGCTTCGACGGGTACACCTCCGAGGAGAAGCTCGCGATCGCCAAGGGCTACCTGTGGCCGCGCCAGCGCGACCGCAACGGCCTGCGCGAGGACGAGGTGCAGATAACCGATGAGATCCTGAAGACGATCATCGCCGAGTACACCCGCGAGGCGGGCGTGCGCAACCTCGAGCGCGAGCTCGGGACGGTCCTGCGAAAGACCGCCACCAAGATCGCCTCGGCCCAGAGCGAGACCCGGGCGGACGAGCAGCCGAAGGCCCACGGCGAGGACGCAAAGACGTCCCCTGCCGCGAGCAACGGCAAGCTCTCCGCTCCCGGGGAGAAGAAGCCCGCCAAGAAGACCAAGGCCGCAAAGGCGAAGCCCGTGAAGATCGACCTGGAGGTCGTGCGCGACGCGCTCGGGCGCCAGAAGTTCTTCCAGGAGTCCGCCTCCCGCACCGCCACGCCCGGTGTCGCCACCGGCCTGGCAGTGACCGGCACCGGCGGCGACGTGCTGTTCGTGGAGGCCACCGCGATGAAGTCCAACGGCTCCTCCGGCAACGGCCTCGTGCTGACCGGCCAGCTCGGCGACGTGATGAAGGAGTCCGCGCGGATCGCGCTCTCCTACGTGCGCGGCCATGCCGAGGAGCTCGGGATCGACCCGGAGAGCGCGTTCGACGGACGCGAGTTCCACCTGCACGTTCCCGCTGGGGCGATCCCCAAGGACGGCCCGAGCGCGGGCGTGACGATGGTCACCGCCCTGGCCTCCCTGCTGTCCGGCAGGCCGGTCAAGCACACGGTCGGCATGACCGGCGAGATCACCCTGCAGGGCCGGGTGCTCCCGATCGGAGGGCTCAAGCAGAAGGCCCTGGCCGCCCACGCGGCGGGCCTGACCGACGTGATCCTGCCCGAGCGCAACCGGGGCGATCTGGACGACATTCCCGAGGAGGTCCGCGAGCAGATGGCCTTCCACCCCGTGATGACCGTCCAGGAGGTCCTCGACCGTGCACTGGAGCCCGCCCGCGATGTCGCGCCAGCCGCCACCCCGTAGGTGCCAGCCCGTTCCGGCGGAGGTTCGCGAGACCGCGAGCCTCCTGGAGCGGCGCTGGCAGCTGTCGATCATCTACGCCGCCCTCACCGGCGCCCTGCGCTTCAACGAGTTCGCCGAGGCGGTCGCCGGCATCTCCCCGCGGATGCTCTCCGAGCGCCTGCGCGACCTCGAGGCGGCCGGCCTGGTGCAGCGCAAGGTGATCCCCTCCAGCCCCCCCACCGTCGAGTACCGCCTCACCGCCAAGGGCAGACGCCTCAGTCCACTGATCGAAGCGATGCGCGCCTACGCCGAGGAGCCCGTGGAAGACCCCGTCGGGTAGGGATTAGAGGAGCTGATGAGGTGGGTGTAGCTCGGGGCGCGTCCTGGAGAACATCACCATCTGGTAATATCTGCTTACCAGATGAGTAATAAGCGACGCGGCAGCTCTGAACTCTTCCCAACCGACACGCCGGTCCCGACGACGAGGATGATCGGCCGCCAAGACGACGTTGCGGCACTCGCTGGCTCCTTGAAGGGCGGCGGCAGCCTGATCGTAGCCGGCCCGCGACGCACCGGCAAGACAACCGCTTGCGACGCCGCGTTGAAGCATCTTGCCGACGAGGGCTACTACGTGACCGCAGTCGACCTGTTCCGACTCGCCGACGCCGCAGACCTCGCGGAGCAGCTCGCGCTCGCGACGATCGCCAACCGCGGATCCCTGCAGCGCCTTGTATCGCGCGTTCGCCGCGCCGGCCGCCAGCTCGCAGACGCCGCCGCAATCACCGCCACCGTGCGAGCCCGCGCAGAGCTTGGAGAGGATCTCGAGCTCGCTTTCCGTCCCGGCCTCGCCGGCGACGATCCCGACCGTTATCTCACCTACGCTCTGGAGCTGCCGCAGCGGATCGCCCACGCCGACAATCGGCGCATGATCCTGTTTCTCGACGAGTTCCAGGAGATCGCCTCACCGCGACGCCCATTCGGCGACCCCGACCAGCTCACCAAGCGCATGCGTGCGATCTTCCAGCGCTCCCCCGATGTGAGCTTCCTGTTTGCGGGCTCGATCGAGCACCTCATGCGCGACCTGTTCATACCCGAGAACCGAGGACTCAGCCAGTTCGGCTCCTTCTATCCGCTTGCTCCGATCGCACCCGATGCCTGGCGCCATGGCATCCTCACACGCCTCGCCGAGGACGGCTGTTCGATCGAAGGTTCGGCGCTCGATCGACTGATCTCGGCTGGCGAGGGTCACCCCCGCGCGACGATGCTAATCGCCCGCTGGACACACGAGAGCTCGCTCGTAGACGCGACCCGCAAACTCAACGATACCCACGTAAGCGCCGGCATCGCCGCGGCCCAAGCGGCTGACCTGCCAAAGCATGAGCAAACGCTTGCGCGCATCCGAACCCTTGGGCGCCATGCGCAGCGAATTGCAGTTCGTGTCGCTCTGGACGGACAGCCTTACCAGGGGCTGAACGCAAAGACGGCGAGCGACGCCCTCCATGCGCTGCGCAACGCCGGCATCATCGAGCAGGCCAAACCGCGTAAATGGCGCATCACCGACCCGCTGTTGCGCAATTTTCTAGCCGAGCTCGACCGACCCGCGAATTATTGATTCAGAAGCGCTAGACCGCATCCAGGCCAACGGCCCCCACGGGTTCCGCCTCCAAGCCGGCTGCGTCGAGGCTCGCGCCCACCAGGGCCCCGCCCTCGCAGCCCTCGGCGCGGACGACACGACAGGGGTTGCGCACGCCGATCGCGCCCGCGATCCCGCCGAGCGCGACGAGGACCGCGGCGACCGCCAGGCCGAGGTGAAAGCTGTGCAGGGACGCCGCTTCGGCTGCGCTCGTCAGGGCGTGGGCCTGGCGCGGGGGTAGGCCCTTCACGTCGGGAAGCCCGAGGGGCAGCCGCTTGGCTTCACGCGCCGCCACCGTGGCGGCCGGCCCGAGGCGGACGCCCGCGAGATTGCTGTCCAGGCTCGAGGAGAACGCGCTCGCCACGGCCGCGCCGACCGCGGCGGTGCCGAGCAGGCCCGCGACCCGTGCGACCGCGTTGTTGACCGCCGAGGCGATCCCCGCCTGCCTTTCCTGCACGCCCGCAAGCACCGCCGCGGTGAGCGGAGCGACGGTCATCGACAGGCCCAGCGAGAACACCAGCAGCGCCGGCAGCACGTCGGCCAGGTAGTCCACGTGGACGCCCACCCGCTGGAACAGCAGCAGCCCGGCGGCCGCGATCAGCGGGCCGAGGCCCATGAACAGGCGCGGCCCGTAGCGGTCGGCGAGCGCGCCGAACCGTCGTGAGAGGGCAAACATCACGAGCGTTGTCGGCAACGTCGCCAGGCCGCTCTGCAAGGGGGTGTAGCCGCCGACCTGCTGCAGGAACAGGACCAGGAAGAAGAACAGCACCGCCAACCCCGCGTACATCGACAGCGTCTCGATGTTCCCGGCCGAGAAGTTTCGCTGGTAGAACAGGCTGAGGGGCAGCATCGGCCGCTTCGCCCGGGCCTCGTAGGCGACGAACATGACGAGCAGCGCCACGCCGCCGATCAGCGGCACGAGCACCCCCGGGCTCGACCATCCCAGCCGGGGCTGCTCGATCAGCGCGAACACCGGCCCGCCGAGGCCGAGCGCGCACAGGAGCGCCCCCGGCAGGTCCTCCCGCCGGCCGAGACCCGGCAGCTCCCCGCCCGCGCGATCGCGTGCGGGCTCGCGCGCGGCGGGAGGGATCGCGACCATGATCAGGGCGATGCAGGCGCACACGAACGGCACGTTCAACACGAAGATCCACCGCCACGAGCCGATCGCCAGCAGCTCCCCGCCCGCGAGCGGCCCGAGCACCGTCGCGATCCCGCCCCACGCCGTCCAGCTGCCGATCGCGGGCCCTCGTTCTGACTCCGGGAAGGTCGCCACGATCACCGCCAGCGCGCTCGGCACCAACAGCGCCCCGGCCACCCCCTGCAGCGCCCGCGCGGCCACCAGCGCCCCGATCGTGGGCGCCAGCGCACAGCACAGCGACGCCACCCCGAAGCCCCCCACCCCGATCGTGAAGATCCGCCGCTCCCCGTAGATGTCCCCGAGCGAGCCTCCGATCAGGATCAGCGACCCGAGGGTCAGCAGGTAGCCGTTCACCACCCACTGCTGCGCCGCCAGGCCGCCCCCGAGCGCACGCTGGATGCTCGGCAGCGCCACGTTCACGGCCGTCCCGTCCAGCAGCACGATCCCCGAGCCGATGATGGTCGCGGCCAGCGCGAACTGCTTGCGGGTGGTCTCGTCCTGGATCAGGGGCATCTCCCGTCACGGTACTCCGGCTTCTACCAGCGCCTCGCGGCCGGGTGGGCCGACTCAGCCGGCGAGAGCCGTGTCTGAGACTGAGCGGATGCGGCGCGCTGCCGCTCGTACGCGGTCGGGCATGAGGTGGCCGTAGACGTCCACGGTAGTGGAGGTTTTGGCGTGACCGGCGAAGGCGGCGATGAGCAGGATGTCCTCGCCCTGGCCGATCGCGTTGGTGATCGCGGTGTGCCTGAGATCGTGCAACCGCACGCCGGCGGGTAGTTCGGCGCGCTCGGCGTAGCGGCGAAAGACACGGGAGACCATACGAGGACACAGCGGGCGTCCGGTACGACGAAGCTCACCGTCACGGCCACGCTTGCGCTCGATCGTCGCGAACACGGGCGCACTGTCGCGAGTGTCCTCTGCCTGGGCGTAGAGCTCTTCCAGAGCATGCTGGGCACCGGCGAGGATCGGCACGAGCCTTTGTCCCGCCTCGGTCTTCGTGCTCAAAGCGCCGCTCCCCCCGGACGCCTGTGATCCCGCCTGCCCATCATTCAACACCAGCGTCGTCTGGTCGCCTTCGGGCTCGTCATAAGGGCCGATGCTGCGACGCACGTGGATGATGCGCTCCAGCAGATCCACGTCTTGCCAGCGCAAACCGATCAACTCCCCGCGACGCAGGCCGGTGTCGAGAGCGACTGTGAAGAACAGTCGCCAGCGCGACGGACACACATCCAAGAACCGCTTCACCTGCACCGGGCTGAGCTCGGTCCCGCGCGCACGACGCTGCCCGTTGCGAGGTCCCCGCGCCCGCGCCGCATCAGCCGGGTTGACGGTGATCAACCCCGCGTCCTGAGCGAACGCGAACATCGCGTGAATGTGACGACGGATCTTCGCCACCCCCTGCTCGCTCATCCCCCCCGCACGCTTGCTCACCAAAAGCGCCCTGATCGCATGCCCGTCGCAATCGTCCACCCGCAAGTGCCCCAGCGCGGGCGCCACATGCTTGTAGAACGTGCCCCGGTAGCTCGCGGCCGCCCCCGGCTTCAGATTCGGCTGCACGTGCTCTGAGAGCCAACGATTCCCCAACTCCACCACACTCACCCCACAGGGCACATAACGCCGCGCCTGCACCTGCTCCTGCATCATCCGCAGCATCCGCTGGGCGCCGCGCCGGCTCGATCCGGCGGCCTTCTCGACCTGCTTCCAACGCGAGTCGCCCGTCTTCGCGTCGACCACGAGGACGCGGGTGCGTATGTAGAAACGGCCGTTACGTTCACGGATGTAGCCGGTGGCCATCCTCGATCACCCGCTATCTCCCGCCCGGGTGTCCGACCGGGAGCGTGGCCCCGACATTCCGTTGTCAGGGGCCACGCTCCGGCTGTTGCGGGTGTCCTCGGCTATCGCGGAGAGGGAATCCGGGCCGAGGCGTCCCGGGCGCCGTCTTGTGAGGATGGCGCTCGAGTTTGTGTGACTGTGGTTTATCGTGGCGTCCATCTCTCAACCGGTTTTGTGTTCGAGTTGGTTGATGTTGGTGGCGTTGGTGGGGGGGGTGACGGTGATGGGGTCGTTCCAGGCGGTGAAGGTGGTCTGTCCGGTTTCGCGGCCGGTCTTTCGCAAGAGGATCGGGTAGGGCTGGCCTGTGGTGGCGACATACAGGGTGCCGGTGTAGAGTTTCTGGGCTTGTTTGAGTTCGATCGCGGGTTCTCCGTTGATCTTGGTGGTGGCGCCCTTGGTGACGGTCCCGCGTCCGGCGAGCAGGAGGGGTAGCTCGCTGTTGATGTTGGTGAATGCGCCGGCTTGGGCGAGGGTGCCGGTGGCGGGGCCCTTCAGCCAGGTGTTGGGTGGGATCTTGATCCCGAGCACGCTGCCGAGGCGAGCGTCGAAGGCTGGGTTGCCCTTGACGTAGATGGTGTTCCCGGTACGGATCGCTTCGAAGCCGATCCCCAGGAAAGAGATCTGTGCGTGGCTGGCTGTCTTGGCGAGGCTTGCGTTCAAGCGTCAGTGATGCTCGACGGACACCGGCTTTGCTCACGATGTGCACAGCGCTGGCGCTCTGTGCGGCGGTCCTGGTGGCTGCGAGGATTTCACTGGCGGATTTGGAGGCCACACCGTTATCGGAAGAACCGCAGCCAGCGAGGGCTGCGCCGAGTGCGAGGATGACGAGCGCGAGCGCTGCACGGGCATGAGAGGGCATGTGCGTTAGGACCTCTTCTTGTGTGCTGCTGCGGGTTTGGCGGCGAAGCGTCTGCGTGCTGTCCGTTCGCATGCCTGGCGCTGCTTCTTGGCGTGCTTGTGTTGGTGTCGACAGGCGGTGAGCGCGAGGCTGGTGTAGTGGGCGTGGGCTTGTCGTTCGCACTTCTGGCGTTTGCTCTTGGAATGCTTGTAGTGATGCTGGCATGAGAGCAGGGCACGGTGGAGCTTTTGCATGAGCGTGAGCTTCTTGGCCTTGGCGCTCTTGACTTCTCCGCAGCCGGTGATCGCGATCTTCGTGTTCTGTTCGTGCACGACGCCGTTCTGGGCGGTGATGATGGTCGGCATCGCGAGGTTTTCTCCGCAGAGGCTGAACTTCTTGGATTCCGCGACGTTGGGGGTGAGGACTCCGTGTGGTCCTGCGGGCAGGATGGTTTCGAAGACCGTGAATGGTGCGTCGGGTGCGGATTCGAACTTCGAGTAGGTGATCCCGTTCTTGATCTGTGTCTTGCCGTCCAGGACCAGCTTGATCCCTTCCCCTTGGAGCACGAACTCGACATCCGGGAACGCCGCGCTGCCGTGGGAGACCAGATACGCAGGTCCGGACAGGGGGTTGCGCAGTACGGGGGTGTGGATCGTGGCGTTCCCGATGACCGATCCTTCAGGACAGGACGCCGGGTTCGCGTTGAACACCGTTTCCAGACATGCTTTCTGCAGTGTCGGCAACCGTGATGAGAGCTGTTTGGGTAGTTGCAGGTCGACTTTCGCGATCCCGGCCTGCACCACACCGTTTGGTCCGACCCCACCGGAGCGGACCGTCACGTTGAACGTCGTGCCGTCCGCTTTGCTGCCATGCCCAACCGCGTTCGCCGTGAGCTGGGGGCTGAACGGCAGGGCGCCGCAGTTGCTCGCTTGAAACGGGGAGGAGAGATGGGCGCTGGCGCCTTCAGCGCCGGTGATCGTGCCTTCGATCTTCATCGGGTTGCAGCTGGTCGGGTTGAACTCGAAGCTGGGACGGTCGACGTTCACGAGGACCCGTTTCAATTGCAGGGGGATGCCCCGCAGTTGGGTGGGCAACGGGTCGCTAACGATCGTGACTGACGCGTTGTTGGGGTCGACTTCGAGCTTTGAGCGGACTGTCACATATCCGAGGTTGAATGGTCCCGCGTCGGCGGGGGTGACGATCTCAAGCCCGAAGGGGGCGCCGTCGTAGGGGCCGGTGATATAGACCCGGCCGCCTTCCTGCACGTAGGGTTCCGGTCCGAGGCCCGCGATCGCTGTGGCCTGGCCCACTTCGCTGCCTGGCGGACACGCATCCGCCGCGGCCTGTGCTTGCGAGCACAGTTCCACGGAGGAGAGCAGTGCTGCGATTCCTGGCGGTAGGTGCATCGTCACGGCATTGAGGGCTTGGTTTCCGTCGGGGCGGGAGAGTTCGAGTGTGAAGGCGGTGAATGCGCCTGCTTGGGGGTTATTGCTTTGCGCGAGGAATCCGGGGTTGAACGGTACCCCGGCGGGGCATGCGCTGCCGTCGAGGCCGGTGGTCACCGTGAAATCGTTTGCTGCAGAGCTGACGGCTAACGGTGTGGTGGCAGACCAGGGTGTGAACAGAGCGTCGGTGGTGTAGGCGCCGCACAATGGTGGGGTGCTGACCGATCCTCTGGGTCCGCCGAACAGTTCGAGTTTCAGATCTTCGAAGGGGACCTGTGGGGCGTTGCGGAAGGTCGTTGAGAGGCGTAGCGTGCCTTCATCGAGCTGGCCTTCGCCGGCGAGCTTGACGAGCACCCCTGACACGGGGTCTTCGGCGACCAGGTAGAGCGCGACGAGCGAGTTGAACGGGTTGCGTCCGGGTTCGCCGTTGGGTGCTGGTGAGGCGAGATAGACCCATCCTTGAAGTTCATGGCTGAGCAAGGGCGTCTTGATCTTGACGGTCCCGACCTTCGAGGCGTCCGGGCACGCGACTGGCATGGTGTTGAATTCGTCGGTCTGGGAGGCCTGGTTGACGCCGGTGAACCCGGCCTGTGTCTGCGAGCATCCTTCCAGGCCGTTCGCCGCGGACGGGCTCAGCTCTACGCCTTGGGGCAATGTGACGGTCGTGTCACGCACGTCAGCCTCGGCGAGTTCTTTGGCGTTGAGCGTGGATTGTTGTGGGACGCTGACGTCGACTGTCAATCCTGTTGGGGTAGCCGCGGAATGCTGTTCGGGGGTCACGTCGATGCTGGGGGTGAACGGCAGTTGGCCGCACCCTTCGAATCCGAGTAGCTGTCCGCTCCCATTCATCCAGGCGTATTCTGTTCCCAGATACACTCCTGGTTGTGTCCAGGAGTCCATTTCTGTGGATGAGAGCACCGGTTCGGCCTGCGGGTTGGCCGCGCACGATGTCGGCGTGGTCAGGAACGGCTCTTCAGCCAGGCCGCTCGTGGCGGGACAGGGTTTACCGATCTGCTTTTCATAATGGTTACCGGCGACGCATTCCCAGCCGCGTGCGTTGTTATGCCGCGGATCGGCGGGTACACCCCACAACGTGACCTGGGTGCTGAGCAGTCCAGCGGTCTCGGTCGCGTCCTTGACGGTCGCGACCACGCTGTAATCCTTGCCCGAACGTACCGAGGTGTCGATCACGATCGGGACCTTCCCCAACACCTCGAACCCGAGCCGTGCCGGCTCGCCCTGCGAGGGCACCAGGTTGAACACCGGTACCGTCTTGGTGAAGAACGGTGCGAACTTCGGTTCGTTGCCGATCACTGTCGCGACACCCACCACCGAGCTCGGCGCGCACAGGTTCGTTTCGAACAGCAGCGAGATGAAGTCGCTGATCGTGCACTGGCTCGCAGCCGTCGGGTTGCCGATCAGTCCCGGTGGCAGCCTGAAGCTCAGATCCTTTGGCAACGCGACCGCGGTGCGGCCCGCCGCTTGGTTGAGCACCAGCGACGTCGTCAGCTGAAACGGATGCGCACCAGCCTGTACCGCCGGTGTGCCATCCTCGTTGAACGCCCCAAGTTCATAACTTGAGACACCGAACGATGCTGGTGAAGGATTCACCCGCACCGGCAGGCTCGCCGACACCCGGCCGCCACCACCACCTTCCACACTCGCTTCATTAGACAGTGCCGCTACCGTCCCCGGCGGCTCGTTCACCTTGACTTTGATCGCGATCGCGACCCGTTCATAAGGGTTGACCACCCCTTTGAACGTGCACGTAACGACGGTCGCTGTCGAGCATTCCACAGGAACTTCGTTGACCAACGTTTCGTTGACTCCCGTCACCGTCAACCCCGACGCGAGCTTCGCGGTGAGCGTGACCGTGGTGGACGCACCGTTCGCCGGCGCGTCCCCGAGATTGCTCGCCGCGACGCTCACCAGACCTTCCCCGCCCGGCGCCAGGTTACTCGGGGAGGCTTCCACGTTCAGCTGCCACCACGGTCCAGCCGCCGACGCCGACCCCACCATCCCAACCGCGACGATCACTGCGCTCGCGAGAAACATCAGCGAGAACCGCAGCGCAAACCCACGCCAAACCGCCGCCAGCCGCTCTTCTATGCGTGAGCCGTTCATCGTGCACTCCTGCGATTGGAGGAGTGGGCGTGGATGCTGGAGTGTTTTGCGGTGCTCTTGTGCTTTTTGTGTTTTGGTGGGTGTTTGACGCCGTAGAGCTCGCGGGCATGCTTTTCGCATGTTTTGCGCTTGTGCTTGTTGTGTTGTTTGTGACATGCGTGCAGTGCTTTGGTGAGCTTCTGAGCCCGCGTGGGCTTCTTCGCTGTGGATTTGGCGGCCTTCTGTTCCTGTTTGGCTGAGGGTGGGAGCACGACGATGTTGCCCGGCCCCGTGAACGTGGAGCTCCCGCCCGGCGACACCGGTGCCTGCACAGGCGGTGACGCCGCGCGACACCCGTCAACGGTGGCGCACCCCGGTTCCGCTGAGACGGGAGCGCTCTGACAGGGTGAGGCCTGGGAGCATTCCCGCGCGTCATAAATGTCATAGGCGGTGTCGGTGTCCTGCGCCAACAGTTGGGAGGCCGTCACGAAGAACACGTTGCTGCCGTCCGGGGTCGCTTCGATGAACGCCGATTCTCTGCTGGAGCTCCCGGAGCTCAGCAGGGCCACACAACCACCCGTCGTGCTTTCACAGCTGCCCAACCCGGCGGGCTCGTACTCGTAGACGTTCTCCTTGCCGTTGCCAGCCTGGGAGACCAGGCTGTCCGGACTGTTGAAGTACAGGCGTCCGTTATCAGAGAGATACCGTGATTGGACGAGTGCGCTGGTGATGTTCTGTGCTGTCCAGCCAGGGATGTTGCCCGCCAGCCAGTGCCCGAACCACACCTTGCGCCGGTCAACCAGCCGGCCCAGGCCTTCCCCGACACCTTCAGCGTCAAGCACGCCTTTGGGGCGGGCACCCGTCGGGTTACACGACACGCAGCGCAGGCTCGCGGTCGCGGAGTCGTACTGGTAGACCTCCTCGTCGTGTGCGCCTTTGGCTTCGGGGCTGGCATCGACGTTGTCATACCCTGTCAGGCTGGCCGCGGACATGAACGCCAGATACCGGCCATCCGGAGAGACCCGCGCGGTCAGGAACGCCATGTTCGAGACGTGGAAGCCTTCCCACTCCGGATTGTCTTCGCTGGAGAGCGTCCCGATGAACGTTCTCGACCACTGGCTGCCGTCGAAATGCGCCTCATACAGGTTGTCCTTGCCCGCGAGCGCCTTTTCATGGTTGCCGTTTTCGTTTGAGGCGAGCACGCCCTGCGCGACAAAATAGGTGCTCGTGCCGTCCTGGCTGGTACCGAACAACAAACCCTGGACGTTGGCGTGTTCCCCAGCGTTCTGATCGACGGTGAGGTCCGTCAGCTTGCACGTCAGTTTGCCGCCGGCTACCACCATTTCGCACTCATACAGATCCGGTCTTGGCAGGAAATGCTTCCGCGGTCGAGTCGGGTGTCAACTTCTGCCGGTCGGTGAAGAACACGCGTGATCCGTCGCTGCTGGCCGTCTGAAAACGTGCCGACCCCGTCCCCGTCGGTTCAGTCACGCCCTGCGCAGCATCGAGCTTGACCGTTTCCCCGGTATCAGTGTCACGCAGATACAGGTGTCCCGTCCGTTCAGATTCAACGGTCGTCCACACGATCCGCGACCCGTCCGCCGAAACAGCGTTCGCCGGAGTGTTAGTGTCACCGATTTCGACGATGCCGGACGCCGGCGCTCCGCCCGGTAGCACACTCACGAGCTGCAGCGTCCCGCCCGTCCACTCATACAATCCCGGTGCCGAGGACGGACCACTCAGCGCAACACCCGAAGCGATCACGACACGGCTGAGGTCCGCCGCGGCACCAACGAAATTGATCTTGCCACCGAACTGCGTACCCGGTGCCGTGTTCGTTTCGGTGACGAGCGGCAGATACGTGCCCGTGCCGTTATCGCGCAGATACATCGTGGCCTGCACAACCCCCGCCGCCAACGGCGGTTCCGCGAGCGTGCTCGTCCCCAACGGCGGTTCCACCAACGCCGTCGAAAGATCC
Source organism: uncultured Solirubrobacterales bacterium (assembly GCA_963785785.1). Lineage (GTDB taxonomy): Bacteria > Actinomycetota > Thermoleophilia > Solirubrobacterales > Solirubrobacteraceae > Palsa-744. Next base: position 589,997 of record CAWAWI010000001.1, read on the forward strand.
GACGTGAAATACTGGTATTCAGGGGCCTGGCCGGGACTGACACCCTTGGCTTTGCCGCTGGGATTCTCGACATCCCTAGACTGCCATTCGGTAGGAGTGCGGGTCGCGATCACCTGTTGCCATTCGGGACTACGATTGCCCTGCACTTCTTCGCCGAGCGCCCCATTTACCATATAGGTCAGGCTGTTGCCGTCTTCGGAGGCGAGTATCAGTCCGCCTTCGCGGGTCAAACCCTTCCACCGGTGCGCCCTGCTTGTTCGGCGGAGAAACCATCTCCCACGCACGACCATCCGGCAGCGCCAGCGGCATAGAAGCAGCCTGCGTCGTGAACGTATGTTCCGGGCCTTCGGTGGTTCCCAGACTGTTGCTCGCGAGCACCCGGTAGTGGTAGGTCGTGGACGGGGTAAGACCCGTCAGCGGCTCGGCTTTCCGGCACATCCACTTCGCCCGCCCCGATATCGGTCCCGGGCGGCGCGGGGATGTCGATGCAGCCCGTAGGGTTAGGCTGGCAGGGTTCGGTGCCGTACTGGAAGTAGAACGTCGTGTCATGACCGAGCGGGTTGATGAGCGTGTTCAACGTCGCTTCGGTCGCGCTCACGGCAGTCGCATAGGTCGCGTCCACCGGCGCCGGCGCAACCGTCGTGAACGTCTGGTCAGACTCACTGCTGCTGCCGCCTTCGCTTTCGGCGACGACCCTGTAATGGTAGGTCTGCCCGAGCTTCAGTTTCGTCGAGCGTCGCAGAGACCGCTACCGGCGTCTCCCCCGCCGGAATACTGCCCCCACCCAACGGGACTTCGGTACCATAACTCGTGGTTTCACCATATTCGAAATGGTAGCTCGTCGCAAACTCGTCCGGGTTGATCTTCGCGTGGATCGTCGCTTCTTCATGACCAACCCCGCTCACCGCTTCCACCAGTGATCCGTGGCGGCCCCGACGTCGTGAACTGCGCATCAGTCGCCCCGCGTGACACCAAAACTGTTTTCCGTGACGATACGATAGTGATAGGCCGTGTTCGCGACCAGGCCCGTGAGGTTTGTCGTGGCGGCGGACCGTTTCGGTGCCCGACCCAGCATTGACGGGCGAGTTCGGGACTCTCATGCCCATAAACGGTAGTGGTGCCCCATTCGAAATAATAGTGGGCTTCCACCCCGCCAGGCTTCAACGCCCCGTTCAACGTGACAGTCGTGGGCTCCAGGTTCGTGACCACACCAGTGCTGACACCTTCCACCGCCGGGGAGGTCGTGAATTCCCGTACCACCCCATAATTCGTGCCGTTTTCGTTTTCGCCGACGATCCGCACAAAATAGGTCGTCCCCGCATGCAATCCGCTCAACGTCGTGGAAACCTTTTCTTCCCCCACACCAGCCGCACCCGCCGACGGTCGTGTTCCCCAACGCTTCACTCGTCCCCCACTGAAAACTGTATTTCGCCGCTTTACCATCCCCATTGATACTGCCATTCAACAGCGCTGTCGTGCGCGTCACTTTAGACGCCTTGCCAGTCACCACATCCGGGACCACCACCCCAGGACCGAACTCGTCAACCACCCGCAAGCCCGTATCAGCGACAAACACACCACCCGACGCCGTCACAGCGACACCTCGGGGTTCCCCCAACACGCCCGTCGGGGTGTTCGTGATCCACCCCACCCATTCCCCCGCCGCGTTGAACTCGCTCACCACATGCCGCTGGCCCTCCGCCACCAACACATCCCCCGTCCCTTCATCGATCGCGACCGCGGAAACATTGCCTTCTTCTTCTTCAGAACCCCTGAACGACCCCTGCGGCGAACCAGACCCCGTGAACTTCCCTTCAGCAACCCCCGACGCCGAAAACGCGTAGAACGCCCCCTTCGCACTATCAGCCACCACAACCCGACCCGACGTCCCACTCACCGCAACACCATTCGGTTCAACCATTTTCCCCGCCGTCAACTGCCTAACCAAGACCCCTTCCAAACCTTCTTCAGGACCCGCCGGCCTAGGCTTGAAAACATCCACCGCACCGTATTCACTCACAGCATCTTCACTATCAACCACATACACATCCCCCCCGACACCCCACCCGAATTATCGACCGCGACACCCGTCACTTCACCAAATTCGCCGCCAGGCAACCCTTCCCCCGACCATTCCCCCACAAGCCCAAACCCGCCAGAACCATCCGGCTTGAACACCAACACCGCATCCCGAAACGAATCCACCACAAACACAAGCCCCTGACGATTCATCCACCGCCACACCCACAGCTTCAACCTCGCCACCCCCGAACCGAGTCAAAAACACCCCACCCCCACTAAACACATCCACCACACCAGCACCCGGATCAGCCACAAACACATCCCCCGACACACGATCCACAGCCACCCCACCAGGTTCAACCAACCCCGACCCCACAGGCGCTTCACTCAAAACCCCCACAAACCCATGACCCCTCGCACCCCACGCCACACCACCACACACCAAAAAACAACCAACCACCAACACCACCAACATCACCACCCGACACCCACCAAACCAGCCACCACAACGAACCCGCCCGCCAGACCCTCGCCGATCAGTCTCCCTGCCCTCCAGTGTCCAACAAACCCTCATCAAACCCTCTCTCTCAAACCCCTCAACAACGACCCTCACCAACTCTCACCGATAAGGCGTGCGCGAGGCCCCAACACGGACCCCACGCACGCCCACCATCACCTACGACAGGCTAACCCTACGCCTTGATCTCACCTTCTTCGAGCGGATGATTCACGTTCGTGATTTCCTCACCTGCCGGAGACCAGAGGTTGCTGTTCGTTTCTGGTTCCGAAGGTGCGTACAGATAATCTTCGAGCAGCTCGATGTGTTTACCTTCGAATTTGCTCGGGACGTTCTGCGAGTTGGCACGGTTGACCGTGTACACCTGGGTGTATTCGTTGGTCATCGTGTTGACCGGAGTGATCGGCGAGATGAGCCCGTCATATCCACCGGTTTTTTCCGGTTCGTAGTAAGCGCCTTCTTTGTTGTTTCCGACGCCCACCGCGGTCCCAATGATGCCGGCGCAGTTGAACTGCGCGAAGAGACCGTGTTTTTTGGACGGTTCGAGAAGCACGCCGACCGTTTTGGCCGATTTGCTGATGTATCCGAGCGAACCCTTCAGCGGATTGACCTGGATTTCCCCTTCATTCGGACCGTTCGAGCAGGGAGCAGAGCCGAAGACCTTGCATCCCTCGAACTTCACCGACACGTTGACAACGCTCTTCGTCCCGCTAGCTTCACCGCGGCTGCTCTCGCTTTCGCATTCGATTTCGACCGTTCCGACCGATTCGTATGAGCTGCCTTTTTCGGCGCACTGTGCGCGGGTGAAGCGTCCGCCTTCCGCCGGGCACGAATAGAATTCGGAGCTCCAGCACGCCACCGCTACCGACGTTTTCGCCGTTAAATGCAACATTGGCGAGTTCTTTGCCTTTCCTCCATTCGTAGCTGCCCGGAGCCTTTTGGTTTGGCTTTTTCCGTGCAGTTGGAGTCTTTGTAGTTACCACCGACCTTCGCTTCGCACTTGCCCCATTCCGGCAGCGCCGAAGCACTCGACACCGCGTAGGCACCGACCGCCAGCACGGCGACGAGACAGAGTCCCAGCATCCTTACATGTCTCACTTTTCCACTACTCCTTTATCCTCTCGATTACCAATCGAACGACGCGCGAGCCCTCCTACTGGAGACCCCCCGACACCGCTCGTCTGTGAAAGCGCACCCCGCCGAGACCAACCGGTCCCCCGCGGATGCGCACTCGCCGTCCACGCCACAGCCAACAGCCCCGACGTGGACGCACGCTTGTCAGAAGTTCGAACCATCCCCTCGCGCGCGCGGCGAAGGCATTCCCGCCAACTCCTCCTGGGCCGCGCCGCAGCCGAGATAGGACGCCACCACAAACGCCATCAGCGACGGCGCCAGCTCCACCAGCGAGCGACCCGGTTCTTCACGCACCTGCGCACGAACAACCGCAAACACCCCACCAGCCACCAGCTCCGCCGTCAGCTGCAAGTCAAGCGCAACCTCACCGATCGCCCGCGCGCTACCGTCATCCAGCAATGCCGTGAGCACACCGAGCACCCGCTGCTCGGCGAACACCGCTCCACTCTCAAACGGCGCCTCGAACAGCAGCAGATCCGCCGCGCAAGGCTCGTCCTCGAGAAACCCGAGCAGAGCAACCAGCCCCGCCCGCACCCGCGCGATCCACCACCCCTCGTCAAGCCGACCAGTCTCACACTCGACCTCCTGGCGCCCCACCGCCTCGGACACCGCCCGCGACAGCCGCGCGATACCCTCCTCGAACGCCGCCAGGCAGCGCTCTCCGACGCGCTCCGAGGCCTCGTGATGCGCCCTCCCCGGCGAGCCTTGGAATGTTACCCTCGACTGTGCAAGACGGGGGTCACTCGCTGTGGGACGACCGGCGCTTGATCAACAAGAGCCGGCCGATTCCCTTAGTTCATGGGCTCTTGCGCCTCCTCGAGGCTCCGGCTGACAAGGGCACCTTGACAAACAAACACCGATGTGTTCTCATTCTTCCCACGGAATCGGCAACGGTTTCGGGGCAAGAGCCCATCGGAGAGGGATTTTGGAGGGAAGCAACGAGGGAGTCATGGACGGACGGGTGCACATCCAGGGGCAAAATCCGCATGTCGAAGCCATCGCTGCCGGCACGCGCGAGATCGCCGGGGCCATTGACCCCCGTCTTGCACAGACTCGGTACTCTTCCCACAGCGCCTAGCCGCGGGGCTTTTCGCGGCCCGTCCCACACGGCGCCCACGAAAAGCGACTCCTGAGCAGCGCTCAGGAGTCCACGAACCTGGCCTCGACGTCCATCGCGCTGTAGGTCGGCAGCGCTCGCCGGTCCGCACTGAGGACAACCGCCTCGTGACTGGCCGCGGTCGCGGCTATCAATGCGTCGTAGAGTGCGCCGCCCCGCACTCCAGCGGCAACGGCTCGGCGCACCGCATCGTGCATATCGTCCGCGTTCAGGGCCAGCCACGGTCGGGGAAGTCTCGCTCGAGAGCCGTCAGAACGACCCCCGGCGCGATGCGGCGCCGCTCGGGCATGCGGCTGAGGGCGGAGGTCGTCTCGAAGGCGACGTGGGCGGGCAGCCTCGCCTCCCCTTCGGCGAGCGCTGCACGGCAAGTGCCGTGGGCCTCGTGCCAGGGCGCGAGCGCCGCGATCACGACGCTCGAATCGGGGGCGATCACCGGCGGATGCGTTCGACTGCCGCGCGCGCGTCGGCGACGCTCATCGGCTCGATCGGCCGATCGGTCACGATCACCGAAAAACCCTCCCGCTCCTCCACACGCGCGGGTACGTCGGCGACGGTCATCTCCAGCCTGCCGTCGACCGCGTTGAGCTCGAGGTCGGCCGGGCCGTTGACGCCGAGCTCTTCGCGGAGCGCCTTGGGCACCACCAAGCGTCCGGCACTGTCTATGGCAACTCTCATGCCATTATTTTACCAACAGGCTCGAAGTGCTTCCCATTCGACGCACTGCTCAACCGGGTTCGCAACCGGGTACATCACCTGCCCTGAGCCTGACCTCGTCCGATCCGCATCGGATAGCGTAAGCGCCCGTGACCGAGGAGCGTGACAGCCGGCCGAGCCCCCGTGGCGAAGCGCCGCAGGAGCGCTGGACGGCGGTCGACCGCTACATAACCGACCTGCTCGTGCCCGAGGACCCGGCGCTGCGGGCCGCACTGAAGGCCAGCGACGACGCGGGCCTGCCGTCGATCGCGGTGACCCCCAACCAGGGCAAGCTGCTTCAGCTGCTCGCTCAAGTGCACCGGGCACGCACGATCCTCGAGCTGGGGACCCTCGGCGGGTACAGCACGATCTGGCTCGCCCGGGCGCTGCCCTCCGACGGACGTCTGGTGACGCTCGAGGCCAACCCCTCCTATGCGGAGGTCGCGCGCGCGAACATCGCGCGGGCGGGCCTCGATCATCTCGTCGAGCTCCGGGTGGGACCGGGCCTGCAGACCCTGCCCGTGCTCGCGGCCGAGGGCGCAGGCCCGTTCGATCTGATCTTCATCGACGCCGACAAGAACAACTACCCCGGCTACTTTCAGTGGGCGCTCGAGCTCTCCCGGCCCGGGACCCTGATAATCGGCGACAACGTCGTTCGCGACGGCGCGATCCTCGACCCCGACGCATACGACCCGGCGCGGGGCGATCCGATCATCAAGGGCGTGCGTCGCTTCTACGAGCTCCTCGCGGCTGAGCGTCGGGTGAGCGCCACGGCGATCCAGACCGTCGGCGCCAAGGGCTACGACGGGTTCGCGCTGGCGATCGTGGGGGGCGAGGAGCAGGCCGGTCAGGCCCGGTAGCGCACGATCGCCTTGTGCGAGCATCCGACCAGGCTCTAGTGGGCAAGCCGATCGACCGTTCGCGCCTGCTCAAGCGCTTCAAGGGGGCGCTGAAGCGAGAGGGAGTGCGGCCCGTCCGCTTCCACGACCTGGGCCACACCTTCGGCACCCGCATGGCTAACATTGGTCCCGTGGTCGATCTGCCTCCCCTCGTTCACATCACTCACGCCGAGGTCATCGGCGAGCACGAACTGCGCCTGACGTTCGAGGACGGCACCGTCGGGGACGTCAGCTTCGACGACCGCGAGTGGACCGGCGTGTTTGAGCCGCTGCGCGACCCGCGGCGCTTCGCGAAAGTCTCGGTCGAAGCCGGCACGATCGTCTGGGCCGAGGACGGTCTGGACATGGCACCCGAGCCGCTCTACGGGCAGGCGCGCCAGCATCGGGTCTCCCGTCCGCCGGTCAGCGCGTAGCGCAACGCACCGCCGGCCTCCTGCACCCCCGCCGGCAAGCACGCTCGGCCTCCAGTTTGCGGGAGTATGTTCTGTCGATGTCAGCCACCGAGAGGCGAGCGACCACGGCCAGTTCGATTGCGCCGCACCTGACGGTGGCCGAGCGGGTCGCTCGCGGCAGGGCGGCGCGCGGAGAGGTGCCGCGCTCCAGTCACGCCATCTTCGAGCCGGCGCCGCACCGCGTCGATCCGATCGAGCTGCTTGAGCGTCAGGCCGGCACTCGCGTCCCGGAGCTGGTGCCGATCCGCTATGGGCGCATGCTTGTCTCGCCGTTCACCTTCTACCGAGGTGCGGCGATGATCATGGCCAGCGACCTGGCGGCGACACCGCGCTCGGGGCTGAACGTCCAGTGCTGCGGTGACGCGCATCTATCGAACTTCGGCGTGTTCGCCTCGCCCGAGCGGCGACTCGTGTTCGACCTCAATGACTTCGACGAGACGCTCCCAGGCCCCTGGGAGTGGGACGTCAAGCGCCTCGCCGCCAGCATGCTTATCGCGGCGCGCGACAACGGCTATGCCATCAAGGGCCAGGACCAGATAGTGCTTGACACCGTCGGCGGATATCGCACCGCGATGGCGAGCTTCGCTGCGATGAAGAACCTCGACGTCTGGTATGCCCACCTTGACATAGCAGCGGCGCTCGCGGAACTCGGGCCGCAGCTGACCCCGAAGGCGGTCAAGCGCACAGAGAGAAATCTGGCCAAGGCGCGCACGCGCGACAGCATGTCGGCTTTCTCCAAACTGACGCGCGTGGTCAACGGCGAGGCGCGCATCGTGTCCGAGCCACCCCTGATTGTGCCGCTGGATGAGCTCGTGGAGGGCGACGAGCGCGATGAGATGTTCGACTGGCTGCGCGAGCTCTTGCGCTCCTACCGCGAAACGCTCGTGCACGACCGGCGCGTGCTGCTCGAGCAGTACCACCTAGCCGACTTCGCGCGCAAGGTCGTCGGGGTAGGAAGCGTCGGCACGCGCGCCTGGATCGCGCTGATGCTGGGTAACGACGAGCACGACCCGCTGTTCCTACAGATGAAGGAGGCCGAGGCATCGGTGCTCGAGGGGTCCCTCGGCCCGAGCGAGTTCGAGAACCACGGCGAGCGCGTCGTGGCCGGCCAGCGTCTGATGCAGGCCGCCAGCGACATCTTCCTCGGCTGGCTGCACGTCGAGTCGGCGCTCGATGGCAAGGAGCGCGACTTCTACGGCCGCCAGCTCAAGGATTGGAAGGGCTCGGCGGAAATCGAGCAGATGACCCCAAAGGTCATGGCCCACTACGGCCGGCTGTGCGGCTGGACGCTTGCGCGTGCGCATGCCCGCAGCGGCGACCGCAGAGCGATCGCCGCGTACCTCGGCAAGAGTGCCACCTTCGACCGCGCGATCGTCGAGTTCTCGCGCGCATATGCCGGGCAGAACGAGCGCGACTACCGCGCGCTCGTCGCGGCGGTCAAATCCGGTCGCATCGCCGCCGAGACCGGCCTCTAGCGGCTCCGAACCCGCACCGGCCCCGGCCTAGACCTTTGTGGTCGGCAGGTGAGGTGATTGGCGACCTGGGCCCGGCGTCTGTGACCACGAAGGTCTATGGTCCCGAACTGACTTTGATAACGCTTGGCTCTGCGATGGCGGCCACGGGAGGGACCAGTCCATGTTGCGAATTATGACGGATATGCCGGGCGGGACGATCGGCTTTGAGGCGGTCGGGGACGTTGAGGATGACGATTGGGAGGACACTGTCGAGCCGGTATTGCGCCAGGAGATCACCGAGGGGCGCAATGTCAGGCTGCTCTACCTGATTGGCACGGGAGCCCGTGAGGTCGAGGGCGACGCGATGAGTGCCGACGCTGGCTTCCGGGTGCGCCACGCGACCTCGTATGAGCGCGTGGCCGTGGTCAGCGACGAGGACTGGGTGCGCCCTGCGCTGCGCGCCCTTTCCTTCCTGCTTCCCGGCAAGGCCCGGGGCTTCCGCGTCCGCGACCTGGCGGAGGCGAAGGCCTGGCTTGCAGCTGACGGAGATTAGCGGGCACGCGCAGCTCGTCGCATCGGGCCATGACGATGCCGCAGCTCACGACAACCAAGGGAGTATCCGATGGACATCTTTGAGATCAAGCAGAAGGAGACCGTCAGCAGGGAGGAGGTCGCGGAGCGCCTGCGGCTCCTCGCTGACATGCTCGCCCGTCACAACGACCTGGAGTTCGACCGCGGCGGCATGCATTTTACCGTCCACGTCCCCGATCAGCTGCAGCTCAAGGTCGAGCTCGAGGTGGAGACGGACGAGCGCGAGCTCGAGATCGAGTTGAAGTGGTGAAAGTGGAGCGCATCGCGTCGGTCGACCGGCGGCCTGAGGTGACCGCCGCAGCCGGGCGACATGCGGCGACTCCGGCGGCGAGCCACGGCCGCTCGGCCGGGCGTTACGGCGATCCCTCCGGGCGCACGATGGTGGGTTGTCGCGGGTGAACGCGTCAAAGCAAACGCGCGGCCAGCAGACCAGAGGCGATCCCGATCCCTGCGCCGGCGGCGACGTCGCTCGGATAGTGAACGCCGGTATGCACGCGCGAGTACGCAACAGCGCCAGCCAACGGCACGAGCGCCGGCGATAGTACAGGCAGCTCGGTGCAGGCTGCGGTGGCGAACGCGAACGCCGCGGCGGTGTGACCCGATGGAAACGACGTCGACCGCGGCATGCGGATGAGCGCGGGGCGCGAGCGTGAGAAAGGTCGCCGCCGGCGGACGAGGAGCTTGGCCGGGCCGTTGGCCACAGCCGCCGCGATCGCGATCGCGATGAGGCCGCGCCCAGCCGCCCTCTGCCCCTGTCGCCCCCTGAGCGCCGCGAGCGCACCCGCAATGAGAAGCCACAGTCGGGAGTAGCTCGCCGCCCGCGTGATCGCGACGAGAGGACGGTCAAGCGCGGGTGAGCGCGCACGGAAGGAGCGCTTCATCAGCCGGCGGTCCAGGTGCTGCACGGGACGCCACATCGTCACTTACCCTCACGCGCCCGGACGCAGCGCGACACGTACACCGCCCAACCGCTGCCGAGCAGCATGCCGGCGACCACGTCGCTTGGATAGTGGACGCCCAGATACACGCGAGACGCGGCCACCGCGAGGACGATCACAAGCGCGAGGCCCGCAGCCACGCGGGTTAGCTTCGACGACGCCCCTGCCGCCGGCAACACAAACACCAGCGAGAACCAGAAGGCGCTCGCCTGCGTCGCATGGCCCGAGGGAAAGCTCGAGCCGGTCACCGCCTGCAAGTGCTCCACGGGCGGGCGCGGCCGGGATACGAGCAGCTTGACCAAGTCTGAGATCAGCACCGCGCCACCGAGGCTGAGCGCGACCGCGAGCGCCTCTCGGCGCAGCCCCGCTCGGATGAGCGCCAGGCAGGCGATCAGGGCGAGCGGGACGAGCAGGTATGCGCTGCCAGCCCATGTGACCACGCGCGCCGCTTCGGTTAGGGCCACGGTGCGCCGAGCGGCCACTTCGCGGACCACGTCCAGGTCTGCGGATCCGACGACCGAGGTCCATAGCTCCCCGACTGCCCAGCCGAGGAGCACGAAGACGGCCAGTCCGAGCACCAGCCGCGCGGCCGGGTGGCTCACCGGCCAACCGCAACCCGTACAAGCGCGGCCAGGGTGTCGGCGGTCAGCGCCGCAGCCCTGGCGGCCGGTGGCAGGCCGACTCTGCTGGGCAGCCGCACGCGGAGCGCCCCTGCTAGCGACGCGAAGCGCAGGGGGGGATCGAGCACGAGCGCCTCGCCGTCGAGCCCAACCTCCACCGGGCCACTGGAGCGGACCTCGAACTCCTCGGTCGTCCATGACAGCAGGTCCGGAAAGCGGCCCACCTGACCGACCAGCTCGAGCGCGACGAGCTTTGACACATCAGCAGCGCTGCGCACCCGTGCGGCCAACACCCCGAGCTGGCCCATGTCGATTCGCTCGCGCGTGCCCGCGCCGACGAGGCTCGCCAGCCGATACGGATTGTTCGATACGAGCACGAGCGGCGCGTCGTCGCAGCGGCTCCCATCGGGAGCGGTGAACTCAAGATCGATCGGCTCGGCGTCGGGGCCCAGCAGATCCGGCAGCATGTCGGTCCAGGTCTCGAGCTTGGCATCGCGGTAGGCGTCGGACTGGACGACCTTGGCATAGACACCAAGCGAGGCGTTGTTGACGAACACGCGGTCGTTGACGCGTGCGAGATCGATGCGCCGCTCGACGCCGTCCGTGAATGCGTCAAGCGCTCCCACAACGTCATCGCGGTCGAGGCCGAGGTCCAGGGCGAAGTGGTTTCGAGTCCCTGCTGGAATGCAGACGTGGGCGATGTCGCGCCGAGCGGCAACGGTCGCCACGAGGGCCTGCGAGCCGTCGCCGCCCGCCATCCCGATGACCTGCGCACCACCTGCGATGGCGCTCTCGGCGACCTCGAGCAGGTCATCGCCGGGTTGCAGAACAACCGGCTCGATGCCTCGTCGCTGAGCTTGAGCAGCGAGGTCAAAGCGCCTGGCCTTGCCACCGCCCGACTTCAGGTTGATGATCAGAACCGCCGATCGGGCAGCGCCCACCGGCACGACCGCCCCGGCTACGCTGCTGGCCGCCGTCCCGCCGGTCCGCCCGAGCGCGTAGCGCGTGGCAAGTCCGAACACGGCTAGCAGCAAGAGCAACCCGACCAGCACCACCACCCCTTGCCAGTTGGCCACCAGCACTACGATCAGCCCGATCCCAGTGAGCGTGGCGAGGGCGGCGCCGGCCGCTCGCAGCGGGCCGCGACGGGTCAAGGCGAACCAGATGGCCGCGCTGCAAACCAGCACGAGCCCGACCGCCAGCACGGCGACTGGCACATCGCCCGCCAGCGCGACCGCGGCCACCACAGCCATGACAACCGGCGTGACGAGCGCGACAACCGCAGCGATACGAAGCCACAACGACGGCCGCGCCGCCAGGTCGCTTCCCGGAGTGGCAGGGGTCGCGTGCACGCTCCGTTCATCTTCCCAGGCGGCGAGCAATCCGTGGCCCGCGACCATTGTGAGTCCGGCCCCGTCACACCTCGCCTAGGTGCTCAGGTTCTACACCTAGGTAGCGGCGGCGACGCCATCACCGGGAGGACTTGGCCAGCCGGTCCGCGAAGGGATCCGGGGCCGCTCCCTTGGGCGCCTCCCCTTCGAGTGGGCCCCGCGATGCCGTTGCGCATCAGCGCCGCTGCAAACGCCTTCGCGTAATGAGCGCTCTCAGGCTACCCGCCTCGTCTCGATGCCTCCGAACTCAGGTTGCTGGGCGCGCCCGCAGCTCGCGATCCACTTCGCGACCAAGCCCGTGCGACTCCCAGCCGGCGCCGATCAGGAGGGCCCCGCGGAAGATCAGCTGCCCGGATCGCTCACGCTTGATGCGACTCGTCAGCCGCCGGCGGCTCGCCGCCCGACGCCCCTGGGCCTCCCGGAGCGTCTCTCGGTGAGCTGCCCTTGCGACGGCGCCGAACCAGGGTGACGATCCAGATCGCGCCCCCGGCGACAGCAGCGCCGATCAACGCCCAGGCCCATCCCGGCAGTCCGCTCGATTCAGACGACGGTTCTTTGTTCGCCGCTGCAGCGGCGCCAGCAGCTGCAGCGGCTGGAGCGTGGCTGGTCGACGTCGTGGTTGTTGTGGCCGGGGCCGTGGCGGTCTGTGTCTGGATGACCGTATTCGTCTGTGTGGGCGTGGTCACGGTCGTTGTCTGCGGAGGCGCGGTGACCGTCTTGGTCTGGGTGACCGTCTTGGTCGGCGGCGGTGCGGTACTCGTGGTCGTAGGAGTCGTTCGAGGGGCCGTATTCGTCGAGGACTTGGTTTGCGCCGACGTGGTCGCCGTTTGGGTCTGGGAGGGCTGGGTCTGGTTCTTTGCCTGCGTAGCGGTAGGTGTGCTAGTGCTGGTGCTCGCGGCGGTGCCCTCCGTATGGCTTGATGCGGTCTGACTGAGGCCGCTCGCGACGCTGCTTGCGGTCCCGCCCGAGCCACACCCTGCCAGGGCGAGCACCGCAAGGCCGAGCACGCATGCCTGAAGCGCCAAGCGCGTCTTGATCTTGCCCCGGCGACGGCGAAGAGCCGTTTGACCGCAGCCGGAGGGGTGCCGGCGTTGCTGCGTGGCGCCGATCATGGGTGAGCCCTGAGATGCGGGCATGTTCACACGCGCGGTCGGGGGTCAACTAACCCGGTCACCCGTGAGCGCCTTCTGCTTGATCTGGTCGAACTCGGCCTGGGTGATCGTGCCCTGGTCGAGGAGCGCCTTTGCGTTGGCGATCTGGGCGGTTGGGTCGCTTGCGCCTGCCACAGACTTCACGTACTGGTCCATTTGCGACTGGGCCGTCTGCTGCTGCTTGATCGCTCGCTCGGCCATCCCCTTGTGCTCCGCGATGAGGTAGACGAACACGCCCAGGTAGGGAAGGATGATGACGAAGATGATCCATCCGGTCTTACCCCAACCCGATATGTCGTGGCGGCGAAACAGGTCCGCGAACACCGTGAAGAGGATCCAGATCCAAATGAAGAATGCGAAGAAGATGAGCATCGTCCAGAACACTTCGAGAAGGGGATAGGTGGTGGCGATCAAGGCATGGCTCCTTTTCTGCGCTCTGGTTTTCTATTGATGCTTCCAGTGCGCGGCGATTGGCACGCGTGAGGTACGAAGTCTCCGCTCTCGGACTGCGGTGCGCCGATTGTAGCTGTGGATGTCACCGCCGATGATGCAGACGACGAGCAGCTTGCCTGCCTCGCTACACTCCGTCGCGATACCGCGGATGAGCCGACCAAGGTCGGCATCCGTAGGAGGACGGCACACCAACCCGAGGAGGAGCCTTGAGCAGCGAGGAGTTGGAGCTGGGACCCGTCGACATCGTCGTGATCGGCTTCCCTCCGGGCGCACCGCGAACGGGCGAGGCGATCCCAATGTTCGTGGATCTCGTGGACCGAGGGATCATCCGGGTCATAGATGTGCTCGTAGTCCAAAAGGACGCTGAGGGCGTGGTCTCGGGCCTTGCGATCGCCGACCTCGACGGTGACGGCGCAGGCGACCTTCTTGTATTCGAAGGGGCGCGGACTGGCATGCTCGGCGACGATGATGCAGCCCTGGCCGGAGAGGCGCTCGAGCCAGGTGAAGCGGCCGTGCTGGTCTGCTTCGAGAACGCCTGGGCCGGGCCGTTCGCCGCCGCGGTGCGCCGCAATGGGGGCCGACTGCTGGACTTCCAGCGGGTGCCAACGCAGGAGATTATCGCCGCCATCCAGGCCCTCGAGGCCTAGTCCGCGTCCTAGAAGAGAAAGGGAGACACCAGCATGCCACTACTTCGCCGCGTTGCCCGTGTAGCCGCCGTCGGCGCCGTCGCAGGTGGCGCCGCCGGGGCCGTTCAGCATCGCCAGCAGGGCCGGTGGGCCCGACAGGAAGAAGAGCAGAGGGCCGACCAGGGACAGCAGCAGATGGCCGCTGCGCCGCCCCCGCCGGAAGAGAGCTCGATCGAGAAACTCAAGGAACTCGGTCAGCTGCACGAGTCGGGTGTTCTCACCGACGATGAGTTCGCGACCGCCAAGGCGAAGATCCTCAACGCCTAGGTCGGCACCGGTCTCGAGCTGCCGACCACCTGTCGCGGCTAGTGGGTCGTCCATGAATGTTTGACCGGAAACTCGCCTCTGGTGACGAATTGGGGTGTATGTCCCCGAGCCAGGAGGTGGTGATGCGTCCGCCGGAGGTGTTCGTGCGCGAGCTCTCCCCAGAGGAGGGTGCACGTTTGAAGCAGGTTTCCAAGCGCGCGCAGTACCAGGCCAAGCGCCAGCGAGCGATGATCGTGCTGGCCTCAGCGACGATGATGAGCGCGCCGGAGATCGCAGGGTTGATGCGCACCGATGAGTCGCATGTGCGCAAGGTGATTCATGCCTTCAACGAGGAGGGGTTCAGCTCGCTTGACCCTGACTATCGGGGCGGGCGCCCCAAGAAGACGACACCCCGCGACCGCGACCGGATCGTTGCGGTCGCGCGCGCCCGCCCCGACACGCAGGGTGTCCCGCTCACCCGCTGGTCGCTGTCGAAGCTCGCGCCGCACCTGGCCGGGATGGGCATGCTGTTGAGCAGGGAGGCACTACGGCTGCTGCTGATCGACGCGGGCCTGTCTCATCAGCGAACCCGCTCGTGGAAGTGGAGCCCGGACCCAGACTTCAAGGAGAAGGCCGAGCGTGTCCTATCGCTCTACAGAGCCAAACCCGAGGACGGGGTCGTTGTCTGCTTCGACGAGATGGGGCCGATCCAGCTGATCCCGCACCACGGCTCGAGCTGGGCGGCCCTGAAGCGACCCGGCCGGCTGCGGGCGACCTACAAGCGCCCGCATGGCGTGCGCTACCTGTTCGCGGCCTACGACGTGCACTCAGACCGGCTTCACGGCCGTCTGCGTGAGCACAAGAACGCCGGTGAGGTTCTCGCGTTCTTCAAGCAGATCAGGATGCGCTATCCCCCCAGGCTGCGGATCTACCTCGTGATGGACAACCTCTCCACGCACAAGACCAACACGATCCGCGAGTGGGCCGAGAGCAACAACGTGGAGCTCGTGTTCACGCCCACCTACGCGAGCTTCCTGAACCGCATCGAGTGCCACTTCTGGGCGATCGGCGAGTTCGTCGTCAAGAACGCCGACTACCCCGACTGGGACACCCTCGCCAAAGCGATGGCAGAGCACATCCGCTACCGCAACGGACCCCACCGCGACCGCCGACTGATCCAAGCCGAGCGCCGCCTACTGATCGCCGCCTGATCAGGAAGTTACGGGTGCAACATTCATGGACGACCCACTAGCCCCGGCCCCCCAAGCCTTGCGTGTTCTCCTGACGCGAGCGCTCAACGAGCGCTCCGGGCAGCTTGCCTTGCGATATACCTCGACGTCGGGTGGATTGGGGCCTTGCCACTGTCGGTCTGACGCTGCTACTCCTCGCGGCGGTCTCCCGGCGCCTGGTGAGTACCCCGATCACGCCCGCGATGGTCGTGGTCACGGTCGGCGTTGTGGTGGGCCCGCTGATACTGGACGACCTCACTGTGCCACCAGCTAGTGTTCCGCGCCGTTAATTCGTTGTAGAAGTCGTGAAATGGACTCCAGGATCTCCTGTGCGGTCTTGACCCAAATGAATGGTTTGGGGTTCTCGTTCCACGCGTTGACCCACTCGCGGATATCCTTCTCCAATGCTTGGACGCTGCGGTGATCTGAGCGGCGTAGCAGATCGTCTGTGAGGTAAGCGAACCACCGCTCGACCTGGTTGATCCAGCTGGAGTACGTCGGGGTGTAGTGCATGTGAAACCGGGGGTGTGCGCTCAACCAGCGTTGGATGGCGGGGCTCTTATGGGTGCCGTAGTTATCGCAGACGAGATGCACGTCGAGATGCTCGGGGACCTGGCTGTCGATCTTGGTCAGGAACTTCTTGAACTCGATCGCGCGGTGGCGGCGGTGTGTTGAGCTGATGACGGTCCCGTCGGCGGTGTTAAACGCGGCGAACAGGCTGGTCGTGCCGTGGCGCAGGTAGTCGTGAGTGCGCTTCTCCGGCATGCCGGACATCATTGGAAACGCTGGCTGGGAGCGCGCCAAGGCTTGCACCTGGCTCTTCTCATCCACCGATAACACCACCGCGGCCTCGGGCGGGTTCAGGTACAGGCCGCAGATGTCATAGACCTTCTCCACAAACAACGGGTCGTTGGAGAGCTTGAAGGTGTCGGCGCGGTGGGGCTTGAGATCAAATGCCCGCCAGATCCGCCCGATCGTCGACTTTGACAGTCCCGAGCGCTCGGCCATCTTCGCGCGCGACCAATGCGTCGCGTTCTCCGGTGTGGACTCCAACGTCGCCACAACTACGTCCTCGACCTGCTCGACGGTGATACTCGCCGGGCGGCCCGGCCGCGGGTCGTCCGAGAGGCCGTCCAGCCGCAGCTCACAAAACCGTCTGCGCCACTTCCCGACCGTCGGCGTTGACACCCCACACGCCACCGCCACATCCTTATTAGAATGCCCCTCCGCGCACCGCAAAACGATCCGCGAGCGCAACGCCAACGCTTGTGAAGACTTCCTGCGTCGCTCCCACCGAACCAACTCATCACGCTCGGCATCAGTCAACTCCAACACCTGCTTGGGCCGTCCAGTTCTTGGCATGCCACAGCATACCACACTTAAGCACCGAACTTAAGGCGCGAGACACTAGTTCGACGGTTCGCAGGCTTGCCGAAGCCACGCTCGCGGTGGTGCTGTTCTCGGATTCGTCGCGCATCAACCTAAGGGCTCTGCGACACGAAGCCTCTATTCCTGTCCGGCTGCTTGGCATTGGTCTGCCGCTGACCATCGTGCTGGGAGCGCTGGTCGCGCTCGGCCTATTCCCGTCGTTCTCCGTGAGCGACGCTTTGATCCTCGCTGTGATCCTCGCGCCGACCGACGCGGGTCTCGGTAGCGCCGTCGTGACTGACACACGCCTCCCACAACGAGTGCGCCAGTCGCTGAACGTTGAGAGCGGACTCAACGACGGCATCTGCGTTCCGTTGCTGCTGATCGTTCTCGCCACGGCCGCTGGCGCAGGTGAGCCAGCGCATCCGGCGAAAGTGATCGGCGAAGAGATCGGGTATGGGCTCATCGGTGGTGCTCTCGCGGGAGCGCTCGCCGCATGGATCGTGACCGTCTCCGGACGGAGACACCTGATCGAGGATGCCTGGCGACAGATCGTTCCCGTGGCCGCGGCCGTGCTCGCGTATGGGATCGCGGAGGCGCTCGGCGGGTCGGGCTTCATCGCCGCCTTCACGGCGGGCGCACTATTCGGCCTGATGGCTCGGGAGAACTCCACCGCAGCGATGCCCTTCACTGAGGAGGCAGGGGCCCTGCTCGACAGCATCACGTTCCTCGTCTTCGGTGCGGTGCTACTCGGCCCGGCGCTCGAGCACGTGAGCTGGCAGATCGCGCTCTATGCGGTGCTGAGCCTGTCGATCGTGCGGATGCTGCCGGTGGCGATCTCGCTGGCGGGCACCCGTGCGCGGGCTCCGACGGTGGCGTTCATCGGCTGGTTTGGTCCACGCGGGCTTGCCTCGATCGTGTTCGCGGTGATCGTCGAGGACACGCATCTGGCTCACGCCGGGGCGATCCTCATTGCCTGCTATTTGACGGTGGGTCTGTCGGTCCTCGCCCATGGGCTCTCGGCGGCGCCGCTGGTAAGTCGCTACGCCCGCTGGTATCGAACTGCGACGAGTGAGCGAGTCCCCGCGATGGAGAGTGATCCCGCGCACGAGCATCGGGCTCGGGGCCCGGTCGCGTTGCCCAGCAGCTGAGCACGTGACGCCTCGCACGCTGCGCGATTCCTGGAGGTGATCCAGACAAACGCGGGGTTTCGGTGCGGCGGTTAGCCAGTGCGTCGCTCAGCCTCCACCGCCTCGTAGACATTCCCATAGACATGGCCTTGGCCGATTTGGTCGATCACGCCGTCCGCGGCGAGCAAAGCCCGGACTTGCGGCTTCATACGGGCGATACCAAGCGTGGCATCTGACGCTTCAGTAAGCCGACGAATCTCGCCGAGCTTCTCGGAGCCCTGGGAGTCGATGAAGTCCACGCCCGCGAAATCCAAGATGACCGCGCGGGGCCGACGCTCGGCTTCCATCAGTTCACGGATGCGTTCCTCGAGAGCTTCGGCCGTGGCGAAGGAGAGGCCGAAGTCCAGGCGCAGGATGATTAGCCCATCGAACGTCTCATCCCCTGGGTGCTCTCCGGCGTCGCGGAAGACCTCGGTGCCGGGCTGGCGGCTGAGCATTGGAATCTTCGGTGCGGTGGCGACGTGGATGAGCCAGACCAGGGAGAGCACGACGCCGATCGCGACACCCGCCAGGACACCGGCGGAGAGGACGCCCAGGATCGCGGCGGTCGCGATCCAGAAATCGACCCTCGCCACACGGCGAAGGCGACGCAACTCGCGCACGTCGATCATGCCGAATACCACCGCGTCGATGATCAGGGCGGCCAAGACGGGCTTGGGGAGGCTCGAGAATACGGGCGCCAGCACCAGGAGCGTCAGCAGCACCAGTGCTCCGGTTACGAGCGACGCCACCGGTGTGCTGGCGCCCGAGGACTCGTTCAGCGAACTGGCTGAAAGGCTCGTCGAGACGGGCATCCCCTGGAACGCGCCGGCGCCGACGTTCGCCATACCCTGGGCGATGGACTCCTGGTTTACGTCGATGCGGTACCGATGCCGTGTCGCGAATGCGCGAGCGTCTCCAGCCGTCTGCGAGAAGCCGATCAAGAGCAGCGCCGTCGCTGCGATGCCAATCGCCGCAGCATGCGCGGTGAACACGGAGGCATCGGGGAGCATCGGCGATGGCAGGCCGCTCGGAACGTGACCCACGAGCGCCACCCCGTGACTTCCGAGGTCAAAGAGCGAGGAAGCGAGGAGTCCTCCGACGACGAGGACGAGCGCCCCTGGAACCTTCGGCGCAACGATGCGCAGGCCCAGTATCACGGCCAGGGAAACGAGGCCGACAAGCAGCGTCGCGGCGTGTGTGGCCCCCAGCGAGTCGAGCCACGAACTGAGCTCGCGCCACGCGTTGTCTCCGTCGGCCGACGTTCCCGTCAGCTTCGGCAGCTCGCCGATCACAACGTCGACCGCCGCTCCTGCCAGAAAGCCGGTGATAACGGCCTTGGAGAGAAATCGCGCGATCCACCCGAGGCGCAGCAGCGCCATCAAGAGGAACAGCGCACCGGTCACGAGCGTGATCGCCGCGACCAGCTCCGCGGCTTGCTCGCCGCCGATGCCGGTTATGAGCACGGCCCCCCCGGCGACGGCTGCCAACGACGAGCTCGGCCCTGTGGAGATATGCCGTGACGTGCAGAACAGTGGGTAGATCAAGGCGCCGGCCGCCGCGGCATAGAGCCCGTTCTGCAACGGGATGCCGGCGATGCCCGCGTAGCCGAGGTTCTTCGGGACGATGAGCGCCGTGACCGCCACCCCCGCGGTGAGGTCCCCACGCAGCGCGCCGCGGGAGTAGTGCGGGAGCCAGCCAAGAATCGGCAGCCACCTAGACAATGACCACTGCGTCCCGCGTTGTCATTTTGCCGCTGCAGGCACTGGCCTGGGTGTGCGTTCGCCGAAGCTAGCGCTCCGAGCCCCGGATACCTTGAGCGGTGGCCGTGGCGCACGAGGAACGACGACCGACCACATCCCGGGACCCTAGACCATGGCGGCGCGCTCTCGCTCCCGTGCGCATTGCGCGAACGTCCCGTGCCCCACGCTGATTGGCGATCCTCGCGAAAGAAATTGGACCCCAATTGAACCCCAATTGGACCCCAGCGTCGTGCTTTTGCGAGCCTTCCGACATCCCAAAACCCGCGCGCTTGCAGGCTATTGATGAAGGGTGAGCGAGGGGACTCGAACCCCCGACCGCCTGGACCACAACCAGGAGCTCTACCAGCTGAGCTACGCCCACCACGTGAGGCAAACGGAGTCTAGCGGCGCCTCAGTGCGTGCTAGAACCCAGCGACCTGAGGGCCTCTTCGGCCAGCGCCAAACACTCGCTCGGGGAGAGCTCGGGCCGTCGCCCGGCGGCGAGACGCCAGGCCTGCAGCAGCCCCTCGGGATCGTCGCCCAACAGTGCCCGGAGCTCCTCGCCCAGCTCCTCGCCGGACTCCTCGCCGGGCTCCTCGGTGACGGGTCCATCATCGAGCGGGGCGCGGGCGCCGGGGGGGCGGAGTGGGTCGCGGCCGGCACGTCGCCCCGCGGTCCGGCGCCCCGCGGTCCGGCACCCCGCGGTCCGGCGCCCCGCGGTCCGGCACCCTGCGGTCCGGCGCCCTGCGGTCCGGCGCCCTGCGGTGTCTGCAGCGACGCCTTCACCTGCTCGAGCACCTGCTCGGTGACGTCCTTGCCCCGATGCTGGGCGCTCGGCCAGCCTCGGCCCATCGAGAGATCCTCGACCTCCAGATGGGGGCCCTCCACGATCGTCAGCTGAGCCTGGTGGGGGTTCCACTTGCGTTCGCCCACCTCGATCCACTGCTCGAGGACCCATGGTCCCATCAACGCGAGCAGTTCCTGATCGGTCATGTTGAAATGGCAGGCTTTGTGGGGGAACTGGCGCAGCTGGATGTGGAACATGACGTGAAGGCTCTCACGTTGGCGGCCGGCGCCGCTACGCGACCGTCCCAGCCGCCCGACCGTCGCGGCGGGCGTCGTGATCGACCTCGCCACCCGACCCGCCCAGGCGGGCGCGCATGATCTCGACGGCCTCGGGATTGGAGTCGATCAGGACGTAGCGGCGGTCGAGCTTCGCGGCCACCGCCCCGAGGGTGCCGCTGCCCGCGAAGAAGTCAAGGCACCAGTCCCCCGGACGGGTGGAGGCGTGGACCATCCGCCTGACGATCCCTTCGGGCTTCTGGGTCGGATAGCCGGTCTTCTCATGGCCGGTGGTGGGCACGATCGTGTGCCACCAGACATCGGTGGGGAGCTTTCCTCGGGCGGCCTTCTCGGCCGTGACCAAGCCTGGGGCCATATAGGGCTCGCGGTCGACGGAGCTCGAGTCGAAGAAGTACTGAGAGCGGTCGCGGACATACACGAGGATCGTGTCGTGCTTGGAGGGCCAGCGGCTCTTCGCACGGGCCCCGTAGTCATAGGCCCAGACGATCTCGTTCAGAAAGCACTCCCGACCGAAGATCTCATCGAGCAGGAGCTTGCAGTAGTGAGCCTCCCGGTAGTCGACGTGAAAGTAGAGAGTCCCCCCACGGGTGAGCAGCCTGCGACCTTCCTCCAAGGCGGGGAGCCAGGAACGCGAGATAGTCATCGAATGAGTCCCGGTAGGAGGACTCGGCGAGCAGCCGGGTGCGGTAGCGCCGGCCCTGAAAGCCCGTCCGGTCCCCCTTCCCGTCGGAGACCGTGCGAAGGGTCTTGCGGGCCTGCGAGCGGCCGGTGTTGAACGGCGGGTCGATGTAGATCAGCTGGAAGAGCCCGTCCGCGAGAGCGGGCAACAGGTCCAGGTTCTCGCCGAGCAGGATCTCGTCGGAGTCGGGAATGCGGGCGGCTGGGACCACGCTTCTGAGGGTATGGCGGTGGGTGGATGGAGCGCCTGGTGGCCCTCCGCGGGCCGATCGGCGGGCCGGCCCACAGGCGGGTCCCTACAGCGGGCTGAAGATGACGGCCCGCTCAGAGCGCATCGTGGCAGTCCCCTCGGCGTTCAGGCCCCGGGCGAACTCGTCGATCTTGCGCTTGGGGCCGGTGACCGTGAAGGCCACCTGGGTGGTAAGCAGGTGGGGATGCTCGACGATCGCGCACTCCACCCCCAGCCGCTGCGCCCAGTCCTGCATGGTCCGCTCGAAGGAGTCCCGCACTAGCTTGCCGGAGCTGGCGATCATCGTGCGCGTCTCGATCCGCTCGCCCTCCCGGTCGGCCGCCCCCTCGGTGCGGACCTGCTCGTCGGTGAGCGGCGGATCGGTCTGACGCCAGACGTCGAGCTCCTCGTCCCAGTGGCTCACCCGGATGCTCGCCTGTACGCCGTCCCGGCGTAGGATGCCCTCGATCGTGGCTCTCGCGCCCACAAGGGCGGCCTCCGTGGCGGCGTAGGCGAACAGGAGCTTCCCGTCGTGGGTGATCGCCACGTCCTCGTGGGGCACCGTCCGCTCGACCTCCCCGACCACGTCCGGCCCGCGAACCCGTCCGAGGAGACGGTCCAACGCGCCGCGCGAGTCATCGACGTCGAGCTCGGCCTGGAGCCGCCAATCCTGATCCTCTGCCACGTCTCCTCCGATCTCGTACCGCCGCGGAGGATAGCCTCAGCGGCCTCTCGGCCCGGGCTCGGGTCGGCTCGCGACCTGTCGGCCTCACAGAGCGCTCAGAGCGGCGGAGAACGCGAGGACCCCCTCCTTTTTGACGCTCGGCAGCGAGATCGTCCCGCTGGCCGAGGCCCTCGAGGCGGGCGGCGCCCGCTACCCGGCGCTCGTCGCGAGGCTCGGGGCCGACACCTACGCCTACGCCGAACGTTGGCTGGCGGAGGTGGAGGCGGAGCTCAAGAGGTGATCGCTCGGGCAGAGTTTTCCAGATGCCTCGACAGTGCGCATCACGCGCGCCTGAAACGTCGGCGTCACCAACCTCGACTCGGACCGGGGGCCGATAGCCTACCGCGCGTCGGGCGACGCGGCGGACGGATCGCGTGCGTCGGTCAGGTCGCTGATGATCTGGAAGTCGCCGGTGTTATGGGTGAGCAGCGGAACGCCGTGTATGTTGGCGGTGGCGGCAATCACAAGGTCGATCGCCCGCCGGCGAGGCTGGCCGCCTCGGTTGCTCACAGCGGCGGCCAAACGCCCCCACTCGCGGGCGACCTCCGCGCTGATCGGCAGCGGGTCGAACGTGGACTCGATCGCCCCCAGACGCTGTGTGCGAAGAGCGCGCTCATTCTCGTCGGTTGCGAGGAGCACACCGAAGTGCAGCTCGGCGAGCGACGCCACGCTGATCGCGGCCTCGACGTCGGCGGGCGGCTCGGAGCCGATGAGCACCGACGTGTCGAGCAGCGCACGCATCCGGCTACGCGAACGGGTCCGCGAGCGGGCCGGAGAACCGCTGGACGTCCGCGGCCAGCGTCGCGGGCGCCGGGGTCTGCCAGACGGCGCGCAGCGCTGGCGCCCCCACCCAGTGGCGCCGTCCGGCCGGGCCGAGCGTTGCGACCGGCCTGCCGGAGACGGTGATTGTGATCTCCTCGCCGGCCTCCGCCCGGCGCAGAACCTCGCTCACGTCGTTGCGGAGCTCCTTCTGGGGGATCGTTGTCACAGACCCAATGGTAGCAGAACTGCTACCGTGACCCTTGTTGCAAGATCGAGGCCAGAGCGGTTTTCAGGTGCCCCCGGTTGGATTCGAACCAACGACCTGCGGATTAGAAGTCCGCCGCTCTATCCAGCTGAGCTACAGGGGCTCGCGCCTTAGCCGCGACCGCGACAGTGGAGCACCATCAATGGTCGCACGCCCCGGGGCGGGACCCGGCCGACCGCCGCGGGACTTAAGGCAGGCTTGAGCGAAACCGTGTAGAAATTGTCGTGATGAGCAGCTCGGTGGAGGATAATGAGGAGGATCTGACCCGCAAGCAGCGCCGCGAGCAGGCGCGCGCGGAACGTAAGGCCCTGGAGGAGTCCGAACTCGCGAACGCCAAACGCAAAACGCGGCTGACCCAGCTCGGGATCGTCGTGGCAGTCGTCGTGGCGGTTGTGGTGGTGATCCTGATCGCCACCGGCGGAGGGGGCACGAAGAAGGTCGTGAGCGGCTCGAAAGCGGCCAACGAAACGGTCGCGGCCGTGGACTCGCTGGTGGGCGGGATCCCCCAGAACGGCAACGTCCTGGGCAACCCGAACGCTCCCGTGACCCTCCAGTACTTCGGCGACCTGGAGTGCCCGATCTGCAAGGAGTTCACGCTGGGGGCGCTGCCCTCGATTGTCCAGCAGTGGGTCAAGAGCGGCAAGCTGAAGATCGAATACCGCTCGCTGGAGACAGCCACCCGCGAACCGGAAGTGTTCAAAACCCAGCAGGTGGCAGCGCTGGCGGCGGGCAAGCAGAACAAGATGTGGCAGTTCGTCGAGCTCTTCTACCACGAGCAGGGAGAAGAGGACAGCGGCTACGTCACGGAAAGCTACCTCCAGAACCTGGCTCAGCAGGTGCCGGGGCTGAACCTGTCGCAGTGGAGCAGCAATCGCGGCGATGCGGCGCTGACCAATCAGGTCGAAGCGGACGCCCAGGCGGCCAACAATGCGGGCTTCACGGGCACGCCTTCGTTCTTGATCGGCAAGACCGGCGGAAACCTGACCAAGCTCGCCTACGCTTCCCTGACGGACCCCACGTCCTTCAATGAAGCGATCGAAAAGCAGCTGAAGGGCTAGGGCGGTGAGCCAGCGGGGGCTGAGAGTCGCGCTGATCGTGCTGGCGACGATCGGCCTGGGGGTGGCCAGCTACCTCACCTATGTCCACTACTCGGGCATCCAGCCCGTGTGCACCGCCGGGGGCAGCTGCCTGAAGGTACAGACCTCCGTCTACTCAAAGCTCGCGGGCATCCCCGTCGCACTGATCGGCCTGATCGGATACATCGTGATCCTCGGCTCCCTGCTGTTGCCCGAAAACGAGAACACCCGCTTCGCGACCGCCGCCTTCACGCTCGTGGGGTTCGGCTTCTCCGCCTACCTGACCTACCGGGAGCTGTTCACGATCCACGCGATCTGCGAGTGGTGCGCATCGAGCGCCGGGATCATGATGATCCTGATGGGCCTCTCGGTGTGGCGCTTCCTGCGCGGGGACATCGACGCCCGCACCCGCGCCCGCACGCAGGCCGACATCTCAGAGCCCACCACTCCCCCGCTCGGCGCCGCCCAGTCCTGAGAAGAGGAGCCGCCGGCCCGCGGGTCGGCCATCGCGAGCACCCTCTCGGGCGCCTGCGTGGCGGGCTCGCACGGTCGAGGTACGGGCGCGAGCGCGGCCGACGACGAGGCCCGACTAGAAGATTCGTCCACCGCGGGCGGGCCCGGCCCTCTATCCCCTGGGACGGGCCGAGGAGAGGGATGACGATGCGTGCCGATCCGCCCAGGGCCGACCGACCAACGACCGTCGGCCCTCCGGCCGTCGCCGATGGCGCACGGGCGGACGCGAGCGTCACCGAACGGCTGTTCGAGATGACGAGCGATCTGCTGGCGGTGATCTCGCTCGACGGCCGGTTCACCCTCCTGAACCCCGCCTGGGAGGACGCGCTGGGCTGGCCCCTGGAGGAGCTGATGGCCCAGCCGATGCCCGAGCGGGTCCATCCCGACGACGTCGAGCAGACCCTGACACTTACCCTCGCCGGCCGCAACCGCACGGCGAAGATCGTGAACTTCACCAACCGCTACCGCCACAAGGACGGCTCCTGGCGCTGGCTTCTGTGGAGCGCCCGCTGCGACGGCCAGGTCTGGTACGCGGCCGCAAAGGACGTGACCGACCGGATGTGGCTGGAGCGCCAGGCGCTCCACGACCCGCTCACGAAGCTCCCCAACCGGCTGTTGCTGATGGACCGCGCCCACCAGGCCCTCACGCGCCTTCACCGCAGCCAGGGGCCGATCGCGGTCCTGTTCATCGACCTCGACAGGCTCAAGGCGATCAACGACAACCTCGGCCACGCCGTCGGCGACCAGGTGCTGATCGGGGTCGCCAGGCGCCTCGCGGACACGCTCCGCGACAGCGACACCGTGGCTCGGCTGGGAGGCGACGAGTTCGTGATCCTCGCCGAGGACCTCGAGAGCGACGCAGACGCCTTGAAGGTGGCCGAGCGGGTGCTCCGTGCCTTGCAAGAGCCGTTCGAGCTGGGCTCGATCGAGGTGGCCATGTTCGCGAGCGTCGGCGTGTCGATCTCTCGGGACCCGACGGCCGATCCGGAGGACCTGCTGCGGGAGGCCGACGTGGCGATGTACCGGGCCAAGCGCGCCGGCGGCCACCGGCTCGAGCTGTTCGACGACGAGCTCCGCCGAGAGCTCACCAAACGCGAGGACCCGGTCGGGACGATACGCTCGCACGCGCCATGGCACCCGATCGCCCGCCTGAAGCGCAGCCGCCGCTGAGCCGCGCGGAGACCGACCAGCCGAGCCGCGAGGAGATCGACCGCGACAAGCGCGACGCCGCGCGGGCCGCCGCCGAGCTGGTGCAGGACGGAATGCGAGTGGGGCTCGGAACGGGCTCGACCGTCGCACATCTGCTGGCGGCCCTCGGCGAGCGAGCGAGCGAGCTACGGGAGACCCCCTGCGTGGCCACCTCCCCGCGGACCGCCCGGGTGGCGCTCGAGCTGGGCCTCGACGTGCGTGAGCTCGACGAGGTGGGCGAGCTCGACATCGCGATCGACGGCGCCGACCAGGTCGACCCGGACGGCTGGCTGGTGAAGGGCGGCGGCGGGGCCCACACGCGCGAGAAGATCGTCGCCGCGGCCGCCCGACGGTTCGTGGTGATCGTCTCAGTCAACAAGGAGGTCCCCCGCCTGGGTCCCCCCGTGCCGCTGGAGATCCTGAGGTTCGGCGCCCGCGAGACCCTCCTCGCAATCGGCGACGCCCGCCTGCGAACCGGCGAGCCGAGCCCCGACGGCAACCTGCTCGCCGACTTCACCGGTCCCGTGGAGAGCCCGCGGGCACTCGCGGCCCGTTTGAGCGCGACCCCGGGAGTGGTCGAGCACGGCCTGTTCGAGCCCGGGATGGTGAGCGAGATCGTGAGCGCCGGACCCGACGGCGTCAAGCGCCGGCGGGGCGCGAAGCCGGCCCCCTGAGGGTCGCCTCACCGCCCGGCCGGCGAGGGAGCCTCACCACGAACATGGCGCCCCCGTCGGGGGCGTTCGTCGCATTCACCTCTCCCCCGTGAGCCTTCACGATCGCACCCACGATCGCGAGCCCCAGGCCGGCGCCCCCCTTGCCCCGCTCCCGGCCGCCCTCGGCCCGCCAGAAGCGCTCGAAGAGCTGCCCATCAGAGCCCGCCGGCAGCCCGGGCCCGTGATCGCGAACGGTGACCGTCACACCGTCGCGGTCTCCCCCGGGCTCGCGGTCCGGCTGGTGCTCGGGTTCCGGCTCGTGCTTGGGGTCCGGCTCGACGGACACCTCGATGGGGGTGTCCGGAGGGGTGTGGACGAGGGCGTTTCCCAGCAGGTTGGCAAGCACCTGGGTGAGGCGGCTGGGGTCTCCGGACACGACCGCCCACTCGGGAGCGTCCAGGCGGATGACCCGGTCGGGAGCCGTGGCGTGAGCGTCCTGCACGGCGTCTCGGGCGAGCTTCGAGAGATCCACCTGGGTGCGCTCGCCCTCGGGCTCCTCGTCCAGGCGGGCGAGCGTGAGGAGGTCCTCGACGAGCGAGCCCATTCGCTTCGACTCCTGCTCGATGCGCCTCATCGCCAGCTCCGTACCGGCGGCGTCGCGGGTGGCGCCCATGCGAAACAGCTCGGCGTAGCCCCGAATCGCGGCCAGCGGCGTGCGGAGCTCGTGGGAGGAGTCCGCCAGGAACCGGCGCAACCGCTCTTCGCTTTCCTGGCGCTGAACGAAGGCCCGCTCCAGGCGCTCGAGCATCGCGTTCAGGGCGAGCCCCAGCCGGCCGACCTCCGTGCGGGCCGTCGCGGGGTCCACCCGCCGCGAGAGGTCTCCCGCGGCGATCGCCCCGGCGGTGACGCCGATGCGATCGAGCGGCCTCAGTCCCACCCGGACGACGAAGAACGATGCCACCCCGAGCGCCAGCAGGACGCCCACGATCACCAGGATCTCCACGAGGAGCAGCCGGTTGAGCGTTTGGTCCACGTCCCCCAGGGGCACCGCCGCGATAGTCAGGCCACTGTCCTCGGGATCTCGGGTTGCATACGCTCGATAGCGCAGCCCCGAGGAGCCCGCCGAACCGACCGTGAAGAGGCTCCCGACCGGCACATCCGCGGGGATCTCGGGCGCGGGGGGCGTGTTCTGGCCGTAGCTGATTACGACGTGCCCGAGAACCTTGCCGGAGGCTTCCCTGCGCTGGCCGTAGGTGCCGGGGGGCAGGTTGGGATTGGGCCCCCCTCCGCCGCCGCCGGGCCCGTGCGGGAAGGCCCCGGGAGCGCCTCCGGGGGACCCTCCGAGGGAGCCTCCGCGAAACCCTTCCGGCGAGGGCTGTCGCTGGGTCGCCGGCAGGAAGCCTTCGCTGTCGAGGGCTCGGGAGAGGGCGGGGCCTGCTTCGCGGACCTCCTGGTCGACGCGACCTTCCAGGAAGGACCGTTGCTCGGCGTAGGTGACCGCCGCCAAGACGATCAGGCCCAGGGCGGACAGGACGAGGACGCTGGCGATCAGGCGGCTGCGCAGGGACGCCATCAGGCGCGGGCGTCCGGGCGCGCGGGCGCGCGGGCGTCCGGGCGGGCGGACGGGCTTGCGTCCGGGCGTGCGGACGAGCTTGCGTCCGGGCGGGCGGACGAGCCTGCGGGGGGGCGGGCGCGGGGGGCCTGGATGGCGTAGCCGATCCCGCGGACGGTCTTGATCAGAGGCGGCCCGTGGGCGTCGAGCTTGCGGCGGAGATAGCTGATGTAGGTCTCCAGCACCCGTCCGTCCCCGCCGAAGTCATAGGCCCACACGTGATCGAGGAGCTGGGCCCGGGTGAGGACCCGGCGGGGGTTGAGCATCAGGTAGCGAAGGAGCCGGTACTCGGTGGCGGTGAGCTCGATGAGGGTCCCGCCCCGGGTGACCTCGTGGGATTCGTCGTCGAGCTCGAGATCTTCGAACACGAGACGGCTGGACTCCGGCGAGGCCTGGCCTGTGCGACGGAGGATCGTCCGGATCCTGGCGACGAGCTCCTCGAGGCTGAAGGGCTTTGTCATGTAGTCGTCCCCGCCCCCGCTCAATCCCCGGACCTTATCCTCGGTGGCGTCCCGGGCGGTGAGGAAGACGATCGGCACGGCCGCCCGCTGGGCGCCGAGACGCTCGGCCACCTCGAACCCGTCCATGTCGGGGAGCATCACGTCCAGGACCATCAGGTGGGGCTTGAGCCGGGTGACCGCCGCGAGGGCCTCCTGGCCGGTGGAGGCGGTCTCTACGACGAAACCCTGAAAGCGGAGAGCCATCGTGAGGACCTCGGCGAGGGTCTCCTCGTCGTCGACCACGAGCACACGGGGAGCGGCGGCGCTGGAATTGGCGGCGCTTGCGGGCATCGGCTCCATCCATTATCGCCCGCCCCCTCAGCGCAACCTTTGAGAAGCCTGAGAGATTCCTGAGTGTGCACCCATCCGTCCTGAACGCCAGGCCGAGCGCGACTTTCGGGGCTCGGGAGCGTTAGGATGGATGCAGGGACTTTGACGCCACTCGGCTTCAGAGGAGGTGAGAGAGCATGTCCGGCGCTCGCATTTGCCCGTCGGCGCTCGTTGCGAACTTCGTGTGTGCGATCTTGGCGACCGCGGCGATCTCGACGGCCGGCGTTGCCGTCTCCGCGTCCCCGGCCCAGGCGGCGTTCGGCGTCGAAGAACAGAACTTCGAAGCGGGCACCTGCAACACGCCCTCGTGCACGTACGCGAGCGTCGAGAAAGACCGCGGCGAAGCCTTCACCCAGGCCGCCGGCCATCCCCCCTACGGGATCACCGCGTTCGAGCTCAACCACACGACGGGCCTGCTGGGCGAAGAACCCGAAGGGGCCATCAAGCGGGTTCGGGTGGACATCCCGCCGGGGCTCGCCGCCGATCCGCAGGCGCTGGCGAGCTGTCCGATCGAAGACTTCCAGAAGAACAGCTGCGAACCCAACACCCAGGTGGGCACGAACGAACTGACGGTCTTCGACGGCATCGACGACCTCACCATCACAGGGGACGTTTACAACCTGCAGCAGCCTCCGGGGCTGCCCCTGGACTTCGGCATCAACGTGTCCGTCGAACCCCTGGTGGACGTGCACATCTACCTGGAAGGTCACGACAGCTGGAGCACCGACTACCACGAGTACTTCGAAATCCACGACATCCCACGAGAAGGGGAAGTGCTCGGGGGGAAGGTCCCGCTGGCGGTGCTGAGGTCCAAGCTTGTCTTCTTCGGGACCGCGGGGGAAGGCGACTTCCTCACCCTCCCGAGCACGTGCTCGACAACCACGACCTCCCATCTGGAAGTGGAATCCTGGAAAGGCCATGATCTCCAGCACCCAGACCCACACTCCCGTGGGGGTGGAAGGCTGCGAGAAGGTGCCCTTCGGCCCGACCGCCTCTCTCGAACCGGAACCGGGGGCCGGGCAATCGGACGAACCCGACGGGGCGGCGATCGACGTGAAAGTCCGCCAGCACCCCGGAGCGGACGAAATCAACACCGCCGACATCAAGGACGCGCACGTGACGCTCCCCGAAGGGATGACCCTCAACCCCTCCGCCGCGCGGGGCCTGCAGGCCTGCACGGCCTCCCAGATCGGGATCGGAAGCGAAGCGCCCGTCACCTGCCCGATGGCCTCCAAGGTGGGGACGGTCGCGATCGAAACCGACCTGCCCACGGGCTCTCTGGCGGGGAACGTCTACCTGGGCAACCCCGATGGGGGCCCGATCACGGGTCCCCCCTACACGATCTATCTCGACGCCGAGAGCCCCTACGGGGTCTCGGTCAGGCTCGAAGGCAGGGTCCAGCCGAACCCCCAGACGGGACGGCTTGAAGGGACGTTCGCCGAGAACCCCCAGCTGCCGTTCAGCGCGCTCCTCGTCCACTTCGACGGCGGCCCCCAGGCGCCGCTGGCCAACCCGCTGTCGTGCACGGGAGGAGCGCTCGAATCCATGTTCACTCCCTACACCGGCGAGGCCCCGGCGCTCGGATCGTTGCCGTTCGCCGCCGCCGGATGCGCCACCCCGCTCCCGTTCTCGCTTGCCCAGAGCACCCAGGAGTCCTCGACGAAGGCGGGCTCCTACACCTCCTACACGTTCGACCTGAGACGGGGAGACGGACAGCAGTACCTCGCTCATGTGAAGACCGTCCTGCCGGCGGGCCTGCTCGGGGCGATCCCGTCGGTGGCCCTGTGCGGCGAACCCCAGGCCGGCCAGGGGACCTGCCCATCCGCCAGCCAGATCGGGACCGCAACCGTGACCGTGGGAGCCGGCTCCGAACCGTTCCCGTTCTCGGGAGCCGTCTACCTGACCGGCCCCTACGACGGCTCCCCCTACGGACTGTCGATTCCCGTGGCCGCGACGGCCGGCCCGTTCGCCCTCGGCCCGGTCGTGACCCGGGCGGGGATCGACGTGGACCCCCACTCCGGGCGGGTGATCGTGAGCAGTGGGCTGCCGACGATCGTCGCAGGCATACCCCTCCGGTTGAGGAGCGTGAACGTGTCGGTGGACCGGCCGAACTTCCTGTTCAACCCCACCAGCTGCGGGGCCCTCGCAAGCGAATCGACGCTCACCTCCACCTTCGGCGCCACCGAGAGCCTCGCGAGCCCGTTTCAGGTGAGCGACTGCAACGCGCTTCCGTTCAAGCCCTCGTTCAAGGTCTCCACCGCCGCCCACACCTCCAAAGCGGACGGAGCGAGCCTGCGGGTGACCCTCACCCAGGGAGCCCACCAGGCGAACGTCCACTCGGTGTCCGTCGAGTTGCCCTCGCACCTGCCATCGCGGCTGAGCACCCTGCAGAAGGCGTGTCCGGAAGGGACATACGCGGCCCACCCCGCGGCCTGCCCGTCGGGCTCGAAAGTGGGCAGCGCAACCGTGACCACGCCAGTCCTCCCGGGCAAGCTCACCGGGCCCGCCTACCTGGTCTCCCACGGCGGGGCCGCGTTCCCCGATCTCGATCTCCTGCTCGAAGGTGACGGCGTCCACGTGATCCTCACCGGGAACACGAGGATCGCCAAAGGGGTCACGACCTCGACGTTCCCCTCGATCCCCGACGTGCCCGTCTCGACGTTCGTTCTCAGCCTGCCCGAGGGCCCGAACTCGGCGCTGGCCGCCGACGGAAGCCTGTGCGCGAAGAAGCTCCTGATGCCCACGACGATCGCCGCCCAGAGCGGCCTCCAGGTCAAGCGGGACACGAGGATCTCTGTGTCCGGCTGCCCCCACCCCGCCGCCCGCCGCCTCCGGATCATCTCCCACCGGATCGCCGGCCACACGCTCGTGCTCAGGGTCCGCACGACCGTGGCCGGCCACGTGCGCGCGGGCGGCGGGCCCTTCGCCGTCGTCGTTCGCCGCCTGCGCCGCCCGTCGACGGCCACCCTGAGGATCCGGCTCTCACAGAACGGGCTGCGTTCCCTGCGAAGGGGCCACAGGCTGAAGACCCGAGTCCGCGTGCGCCTCACACCCAACCGCCGGAGCCTGGCCGGCGCCACGGCCTCTCTCGCGGTTACGTTCCGCCGGTAGGCGACATTCGGCCGGGTGAGGTCGGTCATCGAAAAGGGGTGCCCCCGCGCGCGCGTACGTGCGCGCGCGCGGGCCCTCGATTTTTCGAGCATCGAGCCGGCGAGCGGTCCCGCCGGGGGGCGCATGCGCCCCCCGGCCGGTCGGCCCGTGGGCCGACCGGATCGCCAACGATCAGCTCGTCTGAACGACCATGAACTGGTTCCCGTCGGGGTCCCGGAAGAAGAACATGGGGGGCACCGGATCGCCCATCCGCATGACCTCCTCGTCGACGTCCACCCCCCGGGATTTCAGGCTCGCGTGGTCGCCGTCGACGTCTGCGGTCGAGAGGCCGATGCGGGTCTGGATCCCGGCGGATTCCCCCTCTCGGGGAGGGACGAGGGCGATCGTCGTGGAGGCGTCCGCCGGGGCCACTTCCACCCAGCGATCGCCTTTGCCGAAGGGCATGTCCGAGCGCTTCTCGAAGCCGAGCTTGTCCACGAAGAACTCGATCGCCCGGTCCTGGTCGGTCACGGGAACCATCACG
This sequence comes from uncultured Solirubrobacterales bacterium, assembly GCA_963785785.1. GTDB lineage: Bacteria > Actinomycetota > Thermoleophilia > Solirubrobacterales > Solirubrobacteraceae > Palsa-744. The sequence goes on from CAWAWI010000001.1 coordinate 623,116, forward strand.
GTCCCCACCTGGGTGATCCGTGTGCCGGTGGCTGTATCGGTCATCTCAATCCTCCTGTTGTCGGGTTCTGCAGATGAGACCCTCGGATCGGCCGAGACTCATCGGTGGCCATCTGCGGGCGTGGTCCTGGCGCGCCTGCTCAGGGCCATTTGATCTGCTCGGCCAGCTCCTTCGGGCCGAGTTCGACCAGGGTGCTCCGCTCGATCCCACGATACTCCTCTTCGGCGAGCCCGAGCCAGTGGAGGGTGTGCTTCGGAAGGTCGACGATCAACACCTCGTCCACCCGGCGGGCGCCGTAGAAAGGAAGCTTCTGCCAGGCCTCGTCGCCGGGGGAGACGATCTCCACGACGAGCGCGGCGGTGTGCAGCCACACGCCGCCCGCGCCAGGGCGAAGCAGGCCGCCGTCGGGGACCCGGTAGTCGTGCTCGGAGTCACCAAGGTTGAACTCGTGCATGGCCGGCACCAGCCCCGCCTCGCGGGCGGGACCGTCGAGCGCCACCGCCAGCTGCTGGGCGATCTGCGCGTGCTCGAAGCTCGGGGCAGGAACCATATGCAGAACACCCTCCCACACCTCGTCGAGACGATCCAGACCGGAGACCCGTCGACGCTCCATGAGGGCGTCGAGCTCGTAGGCGTAGGGGTCGAGCACCAATGTCGCCACGACGCAAGGATAGTCCCTCGGGGCGGCTCAACCCACCTGCCTCTCGGGCATCGAGCGAGCGCGCCGATCATTCCGGCCGCGCTGAGAGTGGGAGCTGATCGCGGTGCCTCACACCGAAGCCGGCTCGGTTCCCGAGAGAGCGCTCACGGCGGTCTCGCCGCGTGCCTCGCGGGAGTGTGCGCGGCTGTCGCGCGAGGAGATCAGGATGGCGGCGAGGATCGCTCCGGCGATCGCGAAGCCCGCACCGACGAGGAACGCGCGGTCGAATCCCTTGGTGAGGGCGGCTGAGGTGCTGTGGACGCCGGCGTGCAGGAGGCTCTGCGTGCGGCTGTTGGCGACGGTGGCGAGGATCGCGAGGCCGAGCGCGCCGCCGACCTGTTGTGAGGTGTTGATCAGGCCGGAGGCGAGGCCGGCCTCGTGTGGCTTGGTGCCCGTCACCGCGGCGATCGTTACGGGAACGAAGGAGAAGCCGAGCCCAAACGCCGCGACGATCGACGGCCCGAGGACGTCAGTGGCATAGGAGCCGCCCGGCGCCCGCACCCGCGAGAACCACAGGAGCGCGGCGGCGATCAAGAGCAGTCCGCCGATCAGTGTGGGCTTGAAGCCCACGCGCGTGACGAGCTGTGAGGCGGCGCCGGCGGAGAGAATGATCCCGACCGCGAGCGGGAGGTAGGAGACCCCGGCCTTGATCGGCGAGTAGTGAAGGACGTCCTGGAGGTAGAGCGAGATGAAGAAGAACATCGAGAACAGCGACATCCCGATCAAGAGGCCGACGATGTCGGCGCCGCGGAGCGTGCGCAGGCGGAAGATCGAGAATGGCAGCAGCGGGTGGCGCTGGCGGCGCTCGATCACGACGAACGCGACGAGCAGAACAGCCGATCCGGCGAGGCGCAGGATCGTGCTGGTCGATCCCCAGCCGACGTTGACGGCGTCGACTACCGCGTAGACGAGCAGCGACAGTCCGGCGGTGACGGTCACCGCGCCGGGGATGTCGAAGCCTTCGATGCCGTTCTCAACGCGGCTCTCGAGCAGTATCCGTGGCGCGAGCGTGGCGGCGATCAGACCGATCGGGACGTTGACGAACAGCACCCAGCGCCAGGACAGGCCGCTCGTGAGGATCCCGCCGAGCAGCACCCCGGCCGCGCCCCCGGCGCCCGCCACGGCACCCCACACGCCGAGCGCGCGGTTGCGCTCCGCTCCTTCGGCGAACGTCGTCGTGATGATCGACAGCGCGGCGGGCGAGACGATCGCCGCGCCGAGTCCCTGAATCGCGCGTGCGAGGATCAGCCACGCCTCCGACTGTGCCAGGCCTCCGGCCAGTGAGGCTAGCGAGAACACAACGAGGCCGATCATGAACATGCGACGGCGCCCGAGCAGGTCGGCGAGACGGCCACCGAGCAGCAAGAACCCCCCGAACGTGAGCGTGTAGGCATTGACGACCCACGACAGGTCATCGCGGGAGAAGTGCAGTGCCGCGCCGATCGAGGGAAGCGCGACGTTGACGATCGACGCGTCGATCACGATCACGAACTGGGTCATCGCCAAGAGCATCAACGCCAGGTTCTTCGCGCGGGGCGTGTCGAGCGATGGCGCATGGGGCTGGACGAACGAACTCACTGGAAGCTGACCTCCGGTTCCGGTTTGCATCCGCGACTATAGTGAACTATGATTCCGCTTGTCAAGAGAGCCGGGTGAAAACATTGTGAGCGCCACGCCAATCGACACCGAGCGCCCGCTGCGCGCCGACGCTCGCCGCAACCGCCAGCGCATCATCGACGCGGCACGCGAGCTGTTCGCCGGCGAGCAGCCCAACGTTCAGATGGACGACATCGCCCGTCACGCCCGCGTCGGCGTCGGCACCGTCTACCGGCACTTCCCCGACAAGGAGGCGCTGATGGGAGAGCTCGTGCGCCAGCGCTTCGAGCTGTTCAACGAGCATCTCCGCCACGCCCTGGCGGACGAGCGCGCAGGCGCGTTTGCGGCGCTCGCCGGCGCGCTCCGCGCAAACGTCGCGTCCGTCGCCGAGGACGCCGCGACCCGCTTTGCGTTCATGAGTGGCGGCGAGCGTGTCTTCGCCCACGCTGCGCCCGAGATGGATGAGTTCATGGTCCTCGCCGAGGATCTGGTCGGGCGCGCTCGCCTCGCCGGGGAGCTGCGCGAGGACTTCCAGGCGAGTGACATCCCGATGGTGATGTGCGGGATCTGCGCGACGATCGACACGGGCAAGGCCGACTGGGACTGGCAACACCACCTCGACCTGATCCTCCACGGCATACAGCCACCGGACTCACCGGCGGGAGCCTTGCCGCGATGACCCCGGCGCACGACCTGCAGGTAGACAGACACCACGAATGACGTTCCCATCATCACCAGCCACTGCAGGTTCTGCGTGACCAGCGCGAGATTCGCGGTTCGGTTCGAGAACACGCTGCGCGACAACAGCGGCTCCTCCCCGCGCCTCTCCAGGGAGCGGATGTGCAAGAGGAACCACACCACGAAGCCGGCGGCCGCCACGGCGAACACGGCGGCACTGTTCCTCAAAACTCCCAGACCCAGAGCCCCCGCCAGCTGATCGTCGTTGTGATCAGGCCACCGATGAGAGGACCTGCGGCGGCGCCCACGCCGGCCATGCCGCTGATCGCGCCGAAGGCGCGCGCGCGGGACTCCACGTCATCGAAGTACATGGTGGCGAGGATGTAGATCGGAGGGATCATAAGCGCGCTCCCGACACCCTCGAACGCGGAGTAGCCAACGATCAATACCCCCAGCACGGGTGCGAATGCCGCGATCACGGCGCCCACGCCATACACGCCTAGGCCTCCAAGCAGGCAGCGCTTGCGCCCGAGGATGTCCGTGAGCTTGCTGCCCGGGATCATCAGCGCCGCCATGCACAGCAAGAACAGCGTGATCGCAGTCTGGACGCCATGGACGGTCGTTTCGAGGTCCTTGGCGATGTTGCTGATCGAGACGTTCATGCTCGATCCGGCGAAGCTGGCGACGAACTGCGTCAGGGCAAGCGGCGCCAGCAGTCGCCGCCTTGCGCTTCGCGCGGCAGCCGCCTCACTCTCTCCTCCCTCCCTCTGCTTGGGGGCGTGAGAGACTTGCCCCCGCCTAATTGGCATGGCCCATGCAAGCTCGTATCGCGTCTGACCCTCTGTCGGAGCCACGCACCAGTTGTGTTTGCTGCCAAACGCGAGCGCGATTCCGGACGCCGCTTTGCACGGGAAGCGGGAACGCCGCGGGTCGCGCGATTTCGCGCGTGCCATGCAAGCGCCACAGCATCCAGTGCGTCCGACACGTCGTCTGAGCGCTCCGCGCTCGGCCGAGCCGAAACGGGGGACCGAGGAATCGAACCTCGAGCTGCGGTTTTGGAGACCGCCGTGTTACCACTACACCAGTCCCCCGGGCGGAACGAGGATTCTAGGGGCTCCCCCCTGTAGAGTTGCGTCCCTCGTGGAAGTGTCTTCGTTCTAGCCAGGGGGTCTTGGGGATGACCGATCGTTGGAGCAGGCTCGCATCGCTCACGGGCGTCGCCTTCGCGGTGCTCACGGTGGTGGCCATCTTCTCGGGTGGCGAAACGCCCGACGCGAACGCGAGCCCCGTGAAGGTGATCGCCTACTACGGCACCCATCGCTCGGAAGTCGAGACCTCCGCGATCCTGTTCGCCCTCGCGTTCCTGGTGGTCGTGCTGTTCGCCGGGGCCCTTCGCTCGTACGTGCGCCCGGCGGCCGAGGGCCTCGGCGCCCTGATCCTCGCGGGCGCCGTGATGATGTCCATCGGCGCCACCATCGGCTCAGGCGTCGAATACGCCCTCGCCAAGCAGCTCCCACACCTCGGACCCCAGACCGCCCAGGCCCTCAATGTCATCGGCAACGAAATCTTCCTCCCTGTCATCGCCGGCGCGTTCGTCTTCGCCCTCTCCTCCGGCCTTGCGATCCTGCGCGGCGCGCCCCTCCCGAGGTGGCTGGGATGGGTCGCGATCGTGCTGGCCATCGTCGTGATCATTCCCCCCGCGAGCTTCCCCGCACTGCTGGCCTTCGTGATCTGGTCGGTGATCGTGAGCATCCTCATGTATGTCCGCTCGGGCCAGCCGGTTCCGAGCGCGCCCGCGCCGCAGCCGGTCGTTTAGAACGCACGGTTACAAGCTGGCCTAGCGAGCCCGCCGAGGCTCGCCAGGCCCGTGTGGCCGCTCCCCTGGCCTCCCGAGGCCCGTCTTCTTCGGTCTCAAGTTCCGCACGCCAAGTGCCGAAGCCATGAGTGGACCCACTGCCCACATACTTGTGATGATCGATACATTCTATTGGCGGCTTCCCCGCCCCTCGTCGGAGGGCGGCTTCACGCTGATCGAACTACTGGTGTCCACCGCCCTCGCGATCGTGGTTCTCGGCGGCGTGCTGGCCGCGCTGGAGTCAAGCCAACGGGTACAGGCGCGCGACGCCGAATGGGCGTTCACGCTGCAGGACGGCCGTGCCGGCCTGGCCCGGATGGCACGGGAAATCCGTCAGGCGTCCAAGCTCGAAGAAACCAAGAAAAACGTGATCGTCTTCGAAGCCACGCTCGGCAGCAAGAGCTGGAAGATCAAGTACGAATGCAGCGTCGTCCAGACGGCGAGCCTCGACGAGTGCGTGCGATTCGCAGCCGAAAAACCGAACAGCCTTCCGGGCACGGGCACGACAATCGTGCGCGACGTCATGAACGGAACTACGGTCTTCTCCTATTCGAACGAATCGGAACCGACCAAATCGTACGTCGTGACGATGAAGCTGGAACTGCCGTCGGCCGGAACGCTCAAACAGGCCGGAAGCAGCGGCTACAGCCATCACGTGGTGCTCGAAAACGCCGCTTACATGCGCAACCTGTACCTCGAAGGCTGAGATGCGGCCGACGCCCTCCCACCATAGATCCCTTCGCCTCCATGCCGAGGACGGTTTCACCTTGATCGAGTTGCTCGTCGCCGTCCTGATTCTCACCGTCGGTCTGATCGGGTTGATCGGCGCGTTCGACAGCGCGCGCAAGCTCAGCCTACTGTCCGAACGCCGCACCGCGGCCGCCCATCGCGCGCAGCTGGAGATCGAGCGCCTGCAAGCGACCCCCTACGAAGAGCTGTCGATGATCTCGGCGCCGTCCCATTCCGCTGAAACCACCAACCCCGACTATTACGTCAAAGCAGGGAGCCCGCCCGAATACCAGTACGGCACCGGTGCCACAGAAGTCGAGAAGCTGGTGATCGCGACCAAAGGCGAATGCAAAAGCGCTGGCGAAAAGGAATGTGGCGTCATAGCGAGCGAACCAAAAGGACGGGAATGCTCGCATACGATCGGTGCCTGTGAATGGAAAGACGGCCTCCTCAGCGGTACAGTTTACGACTTTGTCACATGGCACAATGACTCCGGCTGCGCGACCAAATGCACTGCTACAGAAAAGAACTACAAGCGGCTCACGGTCGTTGCCACCGTCAAAGTCCCAAGCGGAAGCCGGCCGGTCGCCCCTGTCCGCGTCTCAACTCTGGTCGCCGAACAGTGATCTCGATCCCAACTTGAAACGAATGATCAATATGCGCTCTCTCGACATCAGACGGTCCCTCTCCGACACCGCCGGCTTCATACTGCCGACGGCGATCATCGTGCTGCTCATCGTCACCGTGCTCATTGGCGCGGCGATCACCGTAGCCGCACAGACCTCCACGTCCACCACTCGCGACGACAACAGCAAGGCTGCCCTGGAGGCCGCGGAAGCGGGATTGCAGGTCGCGAGCTATCGCATCAGTCAGTTCAAACCCGAAACGACGAAGTGCATCACCGGGACAGCCGAAGCCTCTCCGACGAGCGGCATCTACTGTGAAGGCCCCGAAGAAAGCCTTGGAAATAGCGCTGTGTATCGATACTGGACATCCAAGGGTCTGGAATCGACGAACGAATGCGTAGGCAAGAAAATTACAGTCAAAAGCGGATTTGTCCAACGCTGCATCATCGCCGAAGGGGTAGTCAACGGGGTCAAACCGGGCGTACGACTTCAGACTCGAATCGAATCGGCGGTCGGCGAATCTCTGTTTTCCATCAAAGGCATCCTGGGCCTGGAAGAAGTCTCGGTGAGCGGAAGCGTGAAAGCCACCTCCATCGTCGCCAGCAATAAAAAGATCGTAGGCAAAGGAAGCGCAGCGTTTGAAAAGGGCTTCGAAGTATGTCCTGGGGGTGAATTCAAACCGAAAGCCGGTGCCGAACGCAATAAATCCGGCGTGACGGTGGGCGGCATTGGCGGCACCCAGGCGAATCCTCCCCTTGAAAAAGAACGCAGCGCAGCCGCATGTCCGATCAAAGCGGAAATCTCAGTAACCCACGCTACTGCCGCAAGCAACGAAGACAGCCGCATCGGCAATCAGGATGAATTTTTTACAGAAGGAAAATCAGTCAATAAATTCACTGCGTCCAACTACGAGCTCCAGGTAGAAAGCAACGGGGTGCTCACTCTTGGCGGTTCCAAATACTATTTCTGCAACTTTGTGGTGGCGCGCAATGGGACGATCAAGATCGCGAAAGGTGCCAAAGTCGAAATCTTCATCGACGACCATGCGGACAACCCTCAATGCCCGGAAGGCTCGGGGGCATTCTCAATCGGAGGCAACGCTCACCTTGAAAATCCCAACGGAGCGAGCGCCCTGCTGATTCAGGTGGCCGGCAAAGGCCCACTCACAATCGAAAACAGCGGTACGCTCAAGGCAGACGTCTACGCTCCGGAAGCGGAAGTCAAAATGAGCGGCAGCGGAACGCTCACCGGCGCGATCGTCGGCAAGACGGTCCACCTCGAAGCCGGCTCCTTCAACTTCAGCGAAGAAGAAGAAGAATTGATCGCACAGGGCGCGGGCGGAGGCGCCTACACCCGTCAAGGCTGGGAGCAGTGCACGCCCCGGTCCGGCGCCAGCGAAGCCTGCTGAGCGGGCTGCAGAAACGGGTCCTGCGGCGGCGTGCCCCGTGGCGGCCCCTCAAGTGCGCGCGAAGGTGCGCTTGGTAGGACAGCTCTCCAACCCGTCGGAGGAGCTCAAAGCGATCTTGGGGGCTGGTGGACGGCGGCCACAGCCGTGGGTATAACCGTGTTATACTAGGCGCGTGAAAACGGCGATCTCGTTGCCGGATGAGACGTTCGACCGGGTGGAGCGTGCGGCACGCGATCTGGGTGTCTCGCGCAGCGAGTTCTTCGTGCGCGCCGTGGAGCGCTGGCTTGACGCCCTGAAGGACGAGGAGACGACCGAGATGATCGATCGCGTGATCGCGGGTCTGCCCGAGGAGCACACGTTTACGGATGCCGCCGCTGCGGCTCTGCCGGTCGACCGAAGTTGATGCTTCGTGGCGAGATATGGTGGGCAGACCTGGGTCTGCCGCGGGGCTCCGCGCCTGCGCTGCGCCGTCCGGTGCTCGTGATCGGTGCCGACCAGTACAACCTGTCACGTCTGGCAACTGTCACGGTGGCCGTGCTGACCAGCAATGTCCGGCTGGCTGCGCTACCGGGAAACGTGCTCGTGCCCGGTGATCTGATGGGTTTGGACGAGGATTCGGTTGTGAATGTAACGCAGCTGGCGACCATCGATCGGACAACTGCCGAAGAGCGGCTCGGCACGCTGCCAGACTGGCTGATGTCCCAGGTCGATACGGGTCTCCAGCGAGCTCTGGCCTTGCGATAGCTGGTGCTCGCGAACGAGGCTGGGCGCACGTTCTACCGACAGGCAGCAACCACTGCCAATGCGCGCGAAGGGACTCGAACCCCCATGGGCTTTCGCCCACCGGCTCCTAAGGCCGGCGTGTCTACCAATTCCACCACGCGCGCATCTCGCCCTCGCGCGTGCGGACGCGCACGAAGACCGCCTGAGATTGTATGGTCAATGAGGTCATGTCTTCGAGCGGTGCCATCCATACCGAGCCGAGCCCGCCATCGGGCCCGATCGTGATCACCAATCCCAACCGCGAGAAGCCCGTGGTCCAGGCCACCCGGGCGACCGTCGTCCTGCTGCTCCTCGTCTCCGCGGGCCTTGTGCTGATCGTGACCGCCGGCGGCTGGAAGGTGCTCCAGGGCGCCTGGGTGATCCAGGCCGCCTACATCATCGTCTACCTTGTCCTCGCCTTCTTCGCCGCTCGCTGGAACCGTGGAGTGCTGCCCATCGCCGCCGCCCTCGCGGTCCTGCTGCTCGTGTTCGCCCTCGTCTCCGGACCCGACTGGTTCGCGCGCAACAAGACCGGCTTCGAGCAGCCCGCGCTGAACGCCGGCCTGTTGGGCGTGGTCACGTTTCTGATCGTCCCCGTCCAGATGCTCCTGATCGCATTCGCGATGCGCGGCTTCTCACAGGGCTGGAACGTCGAGCTGGAGCGACCCGCCCCGGCGCCCGGCGGCGGCGGCGGCCGCGCCTACATGGACCCGCCGCCCCCCCATCCGGCCTGAGTCGAGCGGCCCGGCCACGGTCAGGCGGGGCCCTCCGCCATACCCATAGAGCGAGACCGCCCGCCCGTCATGCTTCTGGGCCGATCGACCGGATGCCGGCATGTCGCTGGCCTATATTGGGGGCCCCATCATCTGCGGCGGTGGCGAAACTGGCAAACGCGATGCTCTCAAAAGGCATTGTCTGTAAGGACTTGTGGGTTCGAGTCCCACCCGCCGCACCAAAATCTTCGGACTCCAACCGTCGCCCCAATCGGGAGCGGCGGATGCGGCGCTCACCAGGACCGACTCCGGTTCGGGTGGGCGCTGTTCCTTTTCGTGCTCGGCCCGCTCGATGGCGTCCTTCAGGCCCTCGGCCTCACGGGTCGCGGCTGCTCGTCGCAGCTCCTCCCCCAGGATCACGTCCCAGGGGTCGGCCAGTTCGCCGGACACGGTGCCCTCGTCATGGATGAGCAGGCGCTTGAAGAAGGCGAGGTTGAACTGTCGGCGCATCCGGTCTGAGGCTTCGCGGTAGGCAGTCTGGCAGTCGCCGGCTCGATCCAAGGCTCGGTGCAGATTCGTCTCGGCCGTCTTGAAGTCGGCGGCGATGGCGGCCAGTCGGCCTTCGACGGCGGCCATCGCCGTGGTGATGCGGTCCTGCTCACGCTTGAGCAGGTCGAGCGTGATGGCGTCGGCGTAGTGCGCTTGCAGCAGCTTCTCGCGTTCGCCCTGGAGCTTGCGCAACCGCCGCTCCTGCACGCCACGTTCACGGTCGGCATCGCTGCGGAGCTTGGCCAGCTCCTGGCCCAAGAAGGCGCGTAGCCGCTCAACCTCATCAGGCGGGAGCTGCACGGTGCCGTAGTAGGCGGCAATCGCGGCCTCGACTTGCTCGATCCGCACCGCTCGCTGCTTGCAGCTGGCCGGGTCACGCTGCCGTCCACCGCATATGAAGTAGGGGTAGGTGCCGCCGTTGCCCTTGGCGTGGTTGACGATCAGCCGGGCGCCGCACTGGCCACAGTAGATGCTGCCCTTCAAGTAGTGCGGGTGCTCCCGATCCTTCTCGCCGGTCAGATACTTGGCGCTCATGAGCTTCTGAACCTCTTGCCACGTCTCGGGCGTGACCAGCGGCTCGTGCTTACCCGCATAGACCACGCCCCGGTAGCGCACCATGCCCATGTAGTACGGGTTGCGCAGCAGCCGGTGCAGGTGCGAGACCGCCAGTGGTTTACCGCCCCTACGCCCCTGTACGGTCGTCAATCCGCGCGCCGTCAGCTCGGCCAGCAGGCGTCGGATCGTCCACTCACCGCTCGCGTACGCCTCAAACGCCCAGGCCATCAGCGGCCCACGCACCGGGTCAACCTCAACGGAGCGGACCTCGCGACCATCGACGAACTGCCGCACATTCAGGTAGCCAGTCGGTGCCCGGCCAGGCGTGCCGCCGTTCTTGGCCTTCTGCACGCTGCCCTTGATGACCTCGGTCGCCAGGTTGCGGCTGTAGAACTCGGCGATCGAGGACATGATGCCGTGCAGCAGGAGACCGGAGGGCGTCTGGTCGATGTTCTCGCTGACGCTGACCAGTTCGACGCCGGCTTGCTTGAGCGCCAGGTTGATGGCCACGTCATCGGCGCGGTTACGGGCCAGCCGATCGACCTTGTGGATGATGACGTACTTGACCAGATGCTCGGCTACATAGGCCAACATGCGCTGCAACTCGGCCGGTCGGCGGTCTTGGCCGACTCGCCGCGCTCCACGAACTCCTCGATCACGACCGTCTCCAAGCTCTGCGCCTTGCGCTTGCAAGCCTCACGCTGCGCCGGGATGGAGAAGCCCTCGGCTTCGCCGCCCTTCTCAGCCTGCTCCTTGCTCGACACCCGCAGATAGATGACGGCGACGGCACCCTCGGGACTGTCAGCTTTCACACTTACTGCCATAGGCGCCTGTCTCCTATACCGTCGAGTCGATACCGCCTGCATATTGTTGTTAAGTCTACCACACCCATCATACGGATGCACCGCAATTTCCCGTTACTTTTTCACACAAACGGTCAATTGCTTCCGCATGAGTGGTAACGGTGAAAAGTCCGCTCGGCAGCCGTTTGTCATAGGCGATAGCGCGCCGTACCCGCTCAGCACGTACCTCGTCCGGCGTGGTCCACAAGACGCGGGGGAAGACGCCGTCATTTCTGGCCTGCTCGATCCCGGATTGGTAATACTCGGCGTACAGTCGGCACTTGCGGATGATCGTCGGCAGGCTCTCGCTGGCCCGGTCAACCTCGATGAACCAGCGCAGCTCGTACTCGTTGACACCCAGGTTGAAGAACGCATCCGGGCGCAGCATACGCCGACCGCCGAGACTCCCGAAATCACGCCAGCACTCCGGCTCGGCCATGAGCGTCAGCACGTCGAGCAGCCCAGCCCTGGCGGCGAGAGCCACGTCCACAACGAGCTGACTGACGGCCAAGGTGTGATCGACAAACCGGTAGGTCGGCTCGTAGGCTCGGCGGCGTGGCCCTTCGAGCGTGAGCACCCGCTGCCCGACCGGGCCGAGCGCCAGCACCAGCCCCATCGAACCCGCCCGCACGCCCCCGATCTGCCGCTGCAAACGGATTAGCAGTCGCTCGCGGACGAGCCGCGCGATCACACGCTGGCGGGCGCGCGTGGCCGCCGCCTCGCCCAAGTGCTCCCCCGCCGGGAAATGGATCGCCTGCACCTGCCGGGCGCTCATCAGCCGCAGCTCCGCCACCTGGCGAATAATCGCCATATCCCGCTCGGACAGCCGCTGGCGCAACTGCACCACCCCCACGGCGGAGAGGTAGGCGCGCGTCGCCGCATCACCCCTCACGGCGCACCCCCTTTTTTCTTTTCTTTCGTCGCCAAAGTCAGGATGGTGAGCGGTGTTACCAGGCGTGCTCCCCGCCACGCGGCCCGACACTGGCCCCCATGTCTGCTGCATTGCCGCCCAGCGACGAATGACCGCGCAACCACTCTCCCGTCGTCACCCAGCACCCACCGCCCAGGCCGCTCCGGCGGAAAAGGCGGGCACTGATGGTGCAAGACTTTCGTCGCCCAAGCGCGGCTATTTCGCGCACCGGCAAGAGGATTTTGTGGACGCCTGCTCCACGCGACACGACAAGCGATGCGACAGGCACTCACGATTTACCCCCAGCGTTTCGTCGGCGCGGTTTGAGGTCATCACCGCCAGATTGGCGGCGGCCGAAAAGCGCTTGCAGGTCGGCCTCAATCTCAGCCCGGTTCACCCCGTAGGCTTCGCGTGAGGCGGCGCGCACCTTGGCCGGATCACTCAGCGACTTGCTTGGCGGCAGGGTGCGGGCGCTGCACCACGGCTGCACCGTGCCCCTGGCGACGGCCTGCATGTAGCACTCGAAGGCTCCGAGGCTCTGGAAGTCCTCGGGCGTGAGCGGACTGTCGGCCGCCAGCACGCGGGCGTCCTCACCCGGCAGGCGGAAGGCGACCCGGGACTGCGCGTTGGCGAGCACAGCAGAACGCATGGCGGGGTCAAGCTGGTGCAAGTATTGGTGGGCAGCCACGAAGCCGACGCCCAAGCTGCGGGCCTGGGCCAGCGCGTCGGCGAAATCCAGCGGCAGATGCATGTAGTCCTGGAACTCATCGACGTAGACGAAGGCCGGATGGCGGCGCTCCGGGGTGATGGCGGCCCGGCCGAGGACCGCTTGCCAGAGCTGCGAGATGACCAGGCTGCCGAGCAGCCCAGCGGTCTCCGGCCCGAGCAGGCCCTTACTGAGACTGACCAGCAGAATCTTGCGCTCGGTGAAGACCCGGCGCAGATCAAAGCTCCGACGTGTCTGCCCGACGATGGCCCGCATTTCCGGCCGAAGCAGTAGCGGGCGCAGCTTGTTCATAACCGGTGCGATGGCCGCTGCGCGCTCACCCTCGCTCCACGCCTCAAAGCCGCTCCAAAACGGCCCAAGGCCGATCGGGTCAGATACCTTGGGCACGATCTGGCGGCGAAACCCGGCGTCAGTGAGCAGCAGCGGCAGGGCCGAGAGTGTCATCCCCGGCGTGCGAGCCAGCGTGAGCAAGCTCGCACCCAGGATGTCATGGGTGCGCGGCCCCCAATGGGCGATGTAGAGCGAGTGAAACAGCCCGAGCAGCTGGTCGGCCACCAGCTCGGGAGAACGGCCAGCCCGGGCCAAGGGATTGAAGCCGACCGGGCGCTCAGTGTCGGTCGGGTCGATCAGCACCACATCGGCGATGCGCTGAGGCGGAATACGTGCGAGTACGTCCGCCACGAGGTCGCCCTTGGGCTCAATCACGACCACCGCCCGTCCGGCGGCCATGTCCTGAGTTATGAGATTGAGGAGCAAGGTGGACTTGCCAACGCCGGTCGGCCCAAGCGCATGCACGATGGCGGAGGGAGTCAGTAGATGTGAGCGCCAAGGCCCGCTCCCGGCCCGGGAACGTGGCCCGGCCGATGATGCGGCCTCTACGGGGAATGGCTGCCGAGGGAGCGACCAAGCGGCTGCCGATCATCTTCACCGGCAGCTCATTGGTCATGCCCAGCGGCCAGACGGAGAGCGCTGCCAGCTCGTGCGCGTTTACACGCAGCGGCCAGAAAAAACGCGGCACCCGGGCGCGGTTCACCCACGCAGCACGGGTGACGTGGACGGCAAAGCCGACGCCCGGTGCTTCGGCGCTGCGGATGGCCCCGAGCACCTGCCGGATGAGCTGGCGTTCCCGGCCTGGTGAAGCAGCCATCACGCCCACGCGCACAGCGGCCTGCCAGCCTGGCTCGCCCTGCTTTTCCCGCAAGGCATGACGGGTCTCAGCGTCAGCCGGAGGCGGCGGACCGAGCGGGGCCAAGAGCAGGGCACCCAGCCACGACTCACGCCCCAACCCTTCCAGGTGATTCGGTACGACCAGCGGCCGCAGGGGACGGCCGAGCATCCACTGGATCACCAAGCGCTCGCCCCGGCGCACATCGGCCAGCGCAGTCAGAACGGCGCGAGTGACGCCCACGGGATCGTCGGTTCTAAGCGGGCGACGCCGCGTGGACAGGCGCAGGCTCACCGCATGGGTGGCTACGAGCGGCGGGCGCGTAGTGGCCTTTGCCACGGCCAAGCCGGGAATGGCGGCGCGCAGCTGGTCAACCACGCTTGCCGAGCGGCCTTCGGGCAGCGCCAGACGGTGCTCAACCAGGCCGGACGAGCCGACCGCTTCAAGAACGACCGGCCAGCCAGCAGTCGTGGCCAGTAGGCGGCAGGCATCAGCTACTTGTTCAGGCGTGACCTCGCGCGGCCAGCGCAGACGGTGCCAGGTAAGAAGTGCCGGCCTCAAGGTTTTGGCCTCCGTTTGCGGTCTTTGCGCCCCTTGGATTTGCCGTCCCGGCGATGTTCGGCTTCGGCCTCGGCTTCAGCGCGTGCGGCCTCCAGCTCGATCAGGGTGCGGGCCAAGCGCTTCAGGTCGGTGGGTCGGCGGATGCCCCGGACACGGATTTTACGGTCCCCATCATGATACGTTCTACTCATAGTGTGACCTCCTTTCTGTCCGTCTTCCGGGCCGGCAAAAGACACAGCGAGCACTGTCGCCCTGCGAAAGGGCGAGTTACTTCGAGCAATATTTTCGGGTCTCAACCGGGCCGTCTACCGCGTTAGTGCAGTAAAGCGAACCTTCTAGTAAACGACACACGGCCACAGCGCGTCAATACCGCTTGTGCATTTCACTACACCGATGCGACGGGCCTCACCATCTTTGAGTGTGAAACAACGTCAAACGCACAATGACGAAGATCACAGCCAGCACACAATGGGCACCAGCAGATGTGGCAACACGCTGGCCAGGATGTTGGCGGCAATGGCCGCCACCACCAACCAAGCCAGCAGGCGCTCCAGGACGGTGATTGATGGCTGTTCATTCCCGCTCCGCTTCGCCCTGCATGGCCTGGGCCGCCTCAGCGTAAATCTGCTGCTCCAGGTCTTGGGCGACCCGCTGCATCCGAACAGCGGCCTGCAGTCCTTCCCGGTAGGGGGCGGCAAGGTCTTCGACTGGCGGCGCTGCCTCCTGACCATTCATGGCACCGATTGCCACCAGGATCAGGAACGCCAGGCCGATGATGGCCAGGATGATGAGTAGAACCTGCATCACTACTGCCCCCTTCCCTGAAAGCCGAGACCTTGTATCTCGGCTACTGCCAGTGAGCCATAGGCCATCAATATCGCCTGATAGAGGTCCTCGCCCATCGGCGAGACCTTGAAGGCGGCATTGGCTGCCCGAGACAGCATGGTGGCGTTCTGCATGGCCACCGAGGTGGCGAAGGCGCCGGCTTGCAGCCGGGCCACGGCGGCCACGCCAACCCGCTCGGCATCAGCTACCTGTACGTTCAGCAGCTGGTCGGGGACCGGTGTCGGTTGGGAAGTGTGACGGATGACGTTGCTCATTGTGTGGGCTCCTTTAGTTTGGGTGCGGTATCTGGAGTCGCTCCGGCGACTGGGACGGACGTAGCACCGGTGTCTAGGACATAGGGCTTCGGTGAGACCAGGGCGTCGATGCCGTGCTCGCCCCACCAGACGTCGGGCTCCTAGCCATCGCCACAAACTGAGGGTCTGTGTCGGGCGTTCGGAACTGTGGTCATGCTGCCTCCTTTTCGGGTTCCGCCTGTCTTGGCACTATGAGGAAGGGCTCCGAATAAAATTGGGGATGACTTAGGGGCAAAGTCTCCAATCGACGTGTTTTGGGCCCCAAACCCGACCGCGGGCTCGATTGCTGGTCCCCTCTGTGGGAGAATCGCGAGGCCATGCAGCCCCAGCCGCCACCGCCGCTGCCCTCGGTAGACCGTGTTGCTCAGGACATCCGCAAGGTCATGACGAGAGGCGTCGGCTACGTCTACTGGGGGCCGAGCACCGCCACAACCGATCTGGAGCTTGTGGCGCGAGAGATCACGCCAGACCCCACGCTGTCAGGCTTTGCGCTAGCAGGGGAGGCGATCAAGCTAACTATTTCCCGCCTAGGGGACGGCGACTACGCCCAGGCGCTCCAAACAGTATTCCGTATCTCCGACGACGTCAAAGCGATACCGAAGTTGGAAGACCGTGGCGATCTTGCTGCCAGCAAGCTGGCGCGAAGCTCTTCGCTAGAAGAGAAAGACTACAAACGGATGTGTCGCAAGATCGCGGAGGACATGATCGCGCTTGCGGTCGAAAAGCGAGAGGTCAGCGGAGAAACTGGCCCAACCCCCCCTCACCTAATTCCACACGACTTTACTCGCCAAGTCGGTGCCGGGGCCGTTGCTCTCGTCATAATCCTAGGTGTTCTTTTGATGACAGGGACATTTTCGTCTGGCGCGTCTATCGCATCCATGCTCAACCACCTCGCCAGCGAAAGCAAACGTGAGCTAGCGGGCGACCAAGCACCCGTGCAGGGAAGCGTCAGCCGGCTCCTGGGCTACGGCGATCCAACTCCTGCCGGACGTATGACTTACCCTTATGTGGCGCATAGTACAAGCCGGTCGGATGAAGGAACACCGAGTTCGCCCATACCCACTCTCAATGTACTGACTGACGTACCGTATGGTACTGGCGACGAGCGGCAGTTCGTCTATGTCCGATCATCCAGATCGACCAAGTCGCCACTTGCCAACACCGTCAGCGGCCGCAGTATATTTGTTCGGGCCAATGAATATATCTGGCTACGACTTTATATCGATAATGGGGCGTACCCCGAGCCAAAGTGCGAACGATTGGTAGGGCCGACAATTGCCCGCCATACGACTGTGCGTGTGGCGATCTGGGACTCACCTAATAAGCGACTACATGTGCTGAGAGCATGGGTTTATGCTGACAACTCGGAACCTAAGTGGGTGACCGATGCAGTCGCCGTGTTAACAGAAAAGCCCCGCACGCTGGAGTTGAGACCGTCGTTGAGCAGCCAGTATTCTTACGAACCGCCTATGTACCGGTCAAAACCACCGCTTCCTTCGCGTGCCATTGTAGAACCAGGTGGCATGCTCCTTGGAGGCAATGGTCTACTTGGGAGCTGCTGGCAGAATCGCTTTAGCTTGCTACTGGCCTTCTCTCAACGAAGCACTCCCTAACAACAGGTGAATCATACGAGCCGTTGCGTTGCGGGCTACGTCAACAGCGCTGACCTCTTTATAGGTGCCCGCACCGCGGCGCCAATCCCACCACCGTCTCACCAGTTCGTCGCCACGAACTTGCTGTTGCTTGCCGTCACTGATGATCTCCCCTTTAGCACCGTCAAGGCCATGTATAGCATCTGCGTAATTGCCAGCGGCATCTTGGGCATCGCGGCGGCCATACTCGTCGGTAAGCCAGCGCCGTTCAGCTGGTGAGAATGGCAAGGCGTCGTGATAGGCGTCAATCGTCGTATGAAGCTCTTGTGCGGTTGATGGTGGCAACACCGTAAGCATGCCGGCAGAAGGCAGGCATCCTTCAAGGAAGATTGTTTGCCAAAGCTCATGAGCCCAAGGCTCCTGTTTGTCGCGGCTAAAGTCGTCCCACGCCAAGTCTGGCGCCTCACCAGGTGAATTTGCGGCTGTGAGCATTGTCAAAGCCTCGGCGCCGAGTTCTCTAATAAACTCAACTGCGTAGGTAGCTTCAATTGAAGACTCTCCGCCCACACTATCAGGCTGCCGTTTCATTTGATAAACCAATCTTTCATCCTTGTAATTTTACCATAAATGTCACATAGAGTCAATAAGCTCGTAATGTCACCGAAACGGGGCGTTCTGCATGGCCACGGACGGTTGCGCTTTGCTACCGGCGGGTGCCTGCCTCGTGTCGTGTGCGTTACCTCACTCCGTCTGCCGTGACAAGCACTGCCCCCGTCGCCCCCACCTGAACCATCGACCCGTCCAATGCCGATGCCTGGTGCAGCCAGACCGCCGCGGTGCTCAGGGATGGCCCTTCCAGCCGCGTCACCGACACGACCTGCCCGGGCTGCTCAGGGTCGAGCCGAATCGTCACCGCCCGCGACTGCTCATTGACCACCAGCACCTGTACGGCACCGTTTGGCGTCCGCCCTGCCCAGGCCGACACGTCAGCGATGGCCGGCCACACTCGTACTGACAGCGGCCGATCGCCCACAACTCCATGCACCAGCTCAAGCGCGTACCGCTCCAGCCGCTTACTCAGGTGTCCGCTGGCCAAGTCGGTCGGGGTTAGGGCGGCGATCGGCGAATAACCGTCCGGCTTCTCCAGGAAGCCGTGAAAAGCGACGCCCACGAACGGCGGCCCAGGACGCGGGTCAGCAGATCGAGGGCCCACAGCGCCGACACATAGCGGTCACTCACCCCCGGTTGCCCGCCGCAAGAGACGTCGTTGGTCTCGTCCAGCCAGACAGGGAGTTCGCGAGCACGCCGTGATACGCTTTCGAGTTCACCGAGCGCCGTCTGCTCCGAGCCGCGCACCTGGCGGCTGAGCAGCAGTCCCGCCGTCGGCGGCGTGCGGCTGCATTTGCTCGCAGCGTCGAGGTGGCCGGTCGCACGCCGCCGGACGCAGTTGCCGGACTGTCGCTCGCGCCCAGGCGAGATTCTGCGGATTGCTCGCCATCGGCTCATTGTCCGGCCCGTCGATCGGCAGGCCGGGAACAGCGGCGGCGATATCCCGGCGGTAGGCCACGATCTCTCGGGCGTACGTCGTAAACGAAAGCGGTGGTCAGGTGCTCGCCGACATATGCCGTTGGCTCATTGCCAATCTCTATCGCTTGGAGCGAGCTGCCGAGCGCCGCCTGGGCCACCCGGGCCTCATCGGCTGCGGCCGCCGGATCAAAGTGCACAAGGTTCAACGTCAAGACAACACCCCAACCCGTCGCCCGTGCCAGATCGGCGAGCCGGTAGAGATCGGCCGGCGTCAGTGCCGTGGTTGCCCAAGACGGCAGCGGTGCTGACGCCGGTCGAGCCAGGCGACTTGGCTATCTGCCGTGACACCGCCGAAGCGCAGCACGCCAGGCCCGAGCGAGCGCAGCAGCAAGACGTAGGTCCCCTTGTCCGCCAGCGAGGCCACCAGCGCCAAGTCCTTGACCTCGTAGGACAAGCCAAGGAAATCTGCCGGAATCGGTGGGCCTAGTGGCGTCTTGCCAATGGAGAGAATCAGGCTCGGGGGCGCTGTGGTCGAAGTCTGTACAGGGCCGGCGATGCTCCAGAGCAGCACCAGGCCACTAGTCAGGAGCAGCACCAGGCCGCGACTCGACGGACGCCACCGGGGCATGAGCGAGGGGTAGTTCTGCTGCCGGTTTGTCTCAGGCTACGTTGGCTACTTGAGCCGGAATCCCCTGACCACGCTGCATAACCGCTCCACCCCTCACCACAAACGTCCCCTTAGCCTCCAGCTTGAGGTGCTTAGCGTGTTTCAGCAGGGACTTACCCCGGGCCGTGAGCGTCAGCTTGACCTTGCCCATCCCTGCACCTGAAAACGTAGCCTTCCCACTGGCTACCAAAACCGGCTTGGCATGTCTGCGCCAGCTTGGCGCTGGGTGGCACAAAGAACCACTGCACGCTCAGGCTGCCGGCCTCCAGTGCTGACACGCTCTCCGTCAACCCCCCGTGCTTGAGTAGTGCTCGGATCGAGGCAGCCTTGCCCGAGGGCAAGAGCTGATGAACCAGGGACTTCTCGATGGCCACTGAGCTGAGCGTGGCCGTCGCAGTTCCACCCGAACTGGAGCCGCCCACTGTGCCGCCTGAGCTGCCGGGCTTTTGTCCTTCGCCTGAGACCGGGTGATGTTCTTGGCTTGGCGGCACTTGGCCTTCCTGCACTGTCAGCCACAGCCGACATTGACCCTCGGTAGCTCCCATCGCCGGAGTAGGCGGCATGAATCCGGTGACTATGGGGATCGCTGTAGCTGGTCGCGCAGGTAGCCGTGGCGACTAACAGATGCCCACCAAAGGCCGGGCGGTACATCCGGCCACAGGCAGCAGACGGTCGTAAAAGGTCACAGCACCTGTCGGCACTGGCCCGCCACCGACCGGCTGAACGGTCGCCGTATAGGTCACAGCCTGTTCTTCGTAGGGAGGCAGCGGCAAGACTTCCAGGCTGGTGTCAGCTTTCCCGCGGCTGCCAACCGACGGGCAATCCTCTTCGCTAGTCCCTACTGGACTAGCTGCTTCCCCATTGAAGCCAGCTTCTACGCTCCAGGCCAGTTTGCCAGAGCAACTGCTCGGCAGGTTGACGCTGCTGACTTCAGCTCCACCCGTTTCTTCCCGAGTCGCCCCGAGTTCGAGCTGAAGCTCGGTCAGGCTCACAGCGGGCTCTGAACCTGGCGGCCCCACCGTTTCCACGATCGGCACGGACAGTACCAGCGTTGGCCCATGCGGCGGACTGGCCGCTTCGTAGCGCCCTTCAACCACGAATTCCAGCCCTAGCGGCGGTGAGCCCACCAGCAGCAAGTAGAGCCTTTCACCTGGGCCAAAAAACGGGTACACCGCGCCGCTCTCGCTAACCGCTTGGCTGCCATTGTAAGCCACGGCTATGAACGAGCCAGTTGGGCCGGCCAGGGAGCCTTCGGGGCAGTCTTCCCACCAGATGTCAAACAGCACGGTTTCCTGGCTGCACGTCGGGAAGCCCGCGTTGCTGAGCACGGTTTCCGCCGGCAGATGGAGCTTGAGGCTGGTCAGCGGTGCCACCTGGCCGTGGTATTCGCTACCCGAGAAGGTCAGCTCCGTGCCCACAACGCCACCTTCGCCAAGGTGGCTGAGCGGCAGGAACTGCGCCCCGAAGGTCACGCTCGGGGCGGCTGCCGCCCTGACAGGACTGAGCAGGCAAGCCAGCACCGCCAAGGCGGCGGCCACGCCGAGGCACAAGGGGGTAGGCGACGAAACAGGTGCTGGGGCTCGGGCGGGGTCGTTGGCATCGCCGCTTCTCCTTTTGTCGATAGGTATTTGGGACGATGGCTTGCCGACTAGATTTCTGACGGCAATTCAAGGTTCCAGGTAACTAGCCGCTCTGCTTACGACAGACGTAGTCCTCAAAGCCGCCATAGATTGGAGACTGAGGATTGCTGTAATGCAGCTTTGACGTACAGCGAAAGCCCTCAACCTGGAGCGGCTTCGGCACCCTGTAGGCAGGGATTTTACTGCTCAGTTTCTTACCTAGGGCGCAGGTAGTCTGGTTAACGCTCAGGTTGGTCACCTTGTAGGTGGTACCGCCAGAATGGGAATAGACCGAGCCGGAGCAATGTGTGGTATTGGCGATCGCCTGGGACGTGCCCTCGCTGCTAGCCAAAACCATCAGGAGAGCGGCCAGGACGGCGCAAGCGTAGATCCGAACTTGGTGGCGGTGCTGGGGCTCTGGAGTAGGCGTCGGCATCGGCTGCTGGTCTCCTTGTCGGTGGGTGTTGGGTCTCGGCGTCCGTCTATTTTTTTGTGCTGCCCTGCGACCGGCTTGGCGTAGACGGTAGATTTGCTGTAGTGGCCTACCGGAGCCGGGTTGTCGATACTCCAGTCGATGTATTCGCCTCCCCGGGCAGTGGCGGTATTGTGCGTACGGGGGGAACATCCGCATCATGGCCGGCGTTACCTCACACATAGTCGATGTTCACTTCCCGCACGCCCATAGAGCGAGTAAAGAACGGGAAAGTGGTTTCGACAGTGCGGCTGCCCAGCTTCGTCTTCAAGGTGCAGACCAGAGATTTAGGCCCGAACGGGCCAGTGGCGCATTTGGCCTTCGGGTAGGCTGGAGCTTGGCGAGGGATGAACCAGGCCCGATGCCCTTGTTGGTCTTCTGCTTCTTGGAGATCGTCCACATGCCGCTGACGTGCTGTGTGGCGTCAAAGCTGATCCGTCCCTCAAAGGTGGTGGGGAAGCCCCAGATGGTTTCGCCGTTGGTTTCTTCTTTGTAGGCGGGCGTGCCGAGCTGCTGCTGCACCGGGGCCTGGGCCTCGCCCAGCTTGACGCCATCAATGCCCTGACCGATGACGATGGTGGCGCTAGCCGCAGGCACCATCCCGCTCCCGGCCAGCAGGCCAATCACGGCCACGGGGCCAAGTAGTCGTCGCATGGTTGCTGTCTGCATGGGGCTGCTGGTCTCCTTGTCGATCGGTGGCTTGGGAGCGGTGCATGTGGGGAGCACCCGCCCCCAAGTTTTGGAATGAGCTCTGCGCAACGTGTACATTGCTCACTATGACGCAGGATGCGCAACTGTATCAAGGGATCGACTACGGCGTGGGTGTAGACCACTCTTGGCTATGCCCATACGTCGCCCTGAATCCCAAGCCGAACGCGCCCACGCCTTCGGAGCCCGTGTCCGCTCCCTGCGCCGAGCCAAGAAACTGACCCAGCGTCAAGTGGCCGAGCGCATCCCCATGAGCCCCGGCAACCTCTCCCGCCTGGAGAACGGCGAGCACGGCCCACCGGCCGATGAGGTCATCACCAAGCTGGCCGCCATACTCGACATCGACCTGGCCGAGCTGTTCAAGCTCGCCGGACGGGATGTCGGCGGCACATCCTTCGAGCAGCAGGTGCTCAGCGAGCTACAGCGCCTGCGCCGCGAGATGCGGGCAGGCTTCGACCGCCTGGACGCCGCCATAGCAGCGCTTGCCAAGCAGCACAAAGAGCCCTAGCTGCGGATCTGATCTCCATATACGGGCTCGTTGCGCACACTGGCACTTGTGCGACGCAGCGCTTAACGCCCAAGGTTAGTCTACCCATGACCCTCGGCTTCTGGAAACGCGCTCTTGGTTGCTGAAGAGCCTGCCTGCTGCGATGGCCGTTAGGCCGCAGTTGTTTCGCCAGCAGGGTAAGTCGGGCTTCTGAAAGCGGCTCTCGGCTCATTATGCTTGGCGACGCGTACCACTGCCGATCGAAGTCTTCGCCCATTAGTAGCCCTACCAGGACATCCCCAGGAAGGAGGTTCGGATAGAGAAGACTTGTCTGGCTCTCATGAGCATCCCGATTATCGAGGTAGAGCCGCAATGTCGGTCCACGCACATAGCCAGAAACCCGATATGTCATGTTCCGACCGTGTTGAGCACGACTAACGCCGCCAATACGGCCCAGCAAGCCCACCCGCAGGGTGTCCTCGTGACGTACCCAGAGTGGCCGCCGGCCGCTCATGGAATCACGGGACAGATGGTACGGGTACCACGCCCCGGAGAGCTGCGTGCGGCGTCGCCGCACCGCAGCCACCTGGGCGACCTCTTTGTGATGCGTTGCTGTCCAGAGAAGTGCGCCGGCGACCAAAGACGCCGTCACGCCTGATATAAACGCTTCCATCCAGTCAACAGTCTAAACTAGCCCAGCATTCCGACGGTCTCTGTCGCGAGAGGGCGGTCGATCCCCAAACACAACCCGCAAACCGCCGTGGATACGAGTCTCTAGCGTCAGAAGCACGCCGTATGCCAACCCCCAAGAAACCAACCCGCCTCAAGACACCGCCCCGCCCGGATCGCTACATCGCGACATTCCGGGACAGGCCGGAGCGTCGATTGTTGTTGGATTGTTTGTGGAATTCCTACAGCACAAGGACGTGCTCCACACATCAACCCTCACTGTACCAATCGCCTCGACGGTGGGTGCCTTCATCGTGATCAATGCAGTAAGGGCTGTCTTCCTCATGCCGCCATCTGAAGAGACAGTACACGAACCCGAGCCAGCACAGTTGACCGAATCGATCACATCCGCCATCAGATCAACTTACGCTGTAAGCTCCAACTGGCTAAGTCTCTGGAGCCGACCTAATTTTCGCTATTATCTCCACCTCGACGCGGTGGCTGCGCTTATCGCTTACTCTTTTCGGTTCGGATCGTCTTTGTCCCGTATATCGCGTGATGAAGCAATCGTCGAATCATTTATGAAGGATACTGACGAGCTTCTCACTGAAATAGCTTCCGGAGAAGGACCGGTACATAAACATCGCCTCCGTGTCCTAATTTACCCGCAGTGGGTGTATAAGTCACATCGCGCGGAGATCGAACAGCTAATTCGCTCCCACAGTGCCGCCCGAATCTCTTGTGTCCCGCTAGTCGCAGATCGGCTCTACGATGCTCTAGGCCACGACGAGTGGGATGCGGTCCGCGAACTCAATAAGGCGCTCCAGCAAACGACTATTGATAAGGCGCCACCCAGGGCTCGTATATTCCGATGGTATATCGAGATGCGACTACGGGTTGGCAAACGCCTCCGTCCCGCGTGGAGAGTGATATTCCCCGATTTTTTGGTCGTTGACGCAGACCTTCCGCATGACACTTCAAGTGCATGGTGGTATTCTAGTAACAGTGAGGATGTTCAGCATGCGCGTCATGACGATGAAGCTAGTGATGTGTTCGAAAAAGCCGTTGAGGTCTTCCGCATCATCTGTTCGCATAAGACGAGTGCCCTATGGGATAATTACGGCTATGACACTCTGGGCGGAGTGGTAGTGCGCACGGCCGCAGCCCGCCTTGAGTCTGAGGCATTCTTCGATAGAGACGACTACGAATCATGGCGGTCGTGGATCGTGCAGCACCGACATGCTGACACGGATGCCGGACAGCTCAACGAGTGGTTTGAGTCAGAAGGCGACATACTTGAGGAATTCGTCAGCGAGACGCTCCAGGCTATGACTGACATGCAAGATGGACACACCAGTCACGAGCCAAGGCTTCTCGACATAGGCTGTGGCACAGGTGATGACATAGTCGAGATCTTGCGGACACATCCAACTGTCTATGCTAGTGGCGTAGATATAATTGAAAGCAACATACGGCGTGCCAACGTGAAGATACACGATGCGGACATAGCAGGACATGTGACGCTAGTGTTGGGGGACGCTGCGACGCTCGTTGACTTTGGGGACGAAGAATTCGACATGGCGATCTGTATGACGAATACCCTCGGAAATATGACCCCAGAAAAGCAAGAGGGGTGCCTGCAGAGATTACGGGACGTCTTAAACCCCGATGGACGTGCCCTGATTTCGGTGTACTCTCCTGCGTCCGTGCCTGCCCGCATCGCCACATATCGCGCTATTGGCCTACACGTTCGTGAGCGTCCCGACTCGGACTGCCTGCTTGCGACTGAGGGTCTAAGGTCGAAGCATTTCGATACCGCATCTCTAAGGGCTTTGGCAGAGCGCTGCGGCCTGGCCGTGTGCGGAGATGTGCGCCCAGTGAAGCCAATTGGACTGGCTGCGATCGTGCGGACAAATAGCTAGCTGACACCGCGCAACGCCGATTGTGCGACGGCTAGGTCAATCTTGCTCAGCGAGCAGTTCTGTTTACGAGACGGATTGCTCCATCTGCCGCCTCTGGCGGTCCGGACGGCTCCGACAAGGCTCCAAACGCAGGGCCTGGTGCAAGGTAGGGAGGGAGTCTATCCGACCGTCTTGCTATGCTAGCGAGTTCGAGTTCGGAACATTAGAACGATAGGAGACAGAAGATATGGCTACAAGCAAACGAGTAGCGAAAAAAGCATCGAAAGTGCTGAAAAGTCCGAAAGCCACGAAGGTTCAGAAGAGCGTTGCCGCAAGTTGCCTCGGCCCCGGTTCACCGGACACTCTGGTGAACAAGCTGATCATGTCACGAGTGCCTGATTGAGCAGGTGCTCGCGTGCTTCGATGGGTGTGCGGTAGTTGTGGCGCTCCAGTAGCCACTCGTGGTTGTAGGTGACGGTGAACTTCCTGACCGCGGCTCTCAGCTCCTCGAAGGTGTCGAAGCGCTCGATCCACAGCACCTGCTCCTTGAGTGTCTGGATGAACTTCTCCGCGCAACCGTTGGTCTCGGGCTCGTAGTGGTAGGCGGGTGATCGCGCGATCCCGAGGTGGTCGATCTCGACCTGGTAGTGCTCGGAGCGGAAGCACGACCCGCCGTCGTAGCGCAGCGCCAGCCCCGAGGCGACTGCCTGCTCGACCGACCCGAAGCGCTCGGTGGTTACCTCCCGAAGCAGGTCCGCGGCGGCGAACCGATCCATCCGCAGCCCGGCGTCAGCCCATGCCTCTCCGGATGCGTGATCGATCATCACGAACACCGCACAGCGGCCCTCTTCGGTCTGACCCTCGGTCGCGTCGGTCGCCCATAGGGTGTCCGGGACGCTGACGGTGATCGTGCCGTCGTGCAATCGCTGAGCGCGCTTTCTCACCTTCGCGGTAGGAGCTAGCAACCCGGCCTCCCGGGTCAGGCGCAGCACGCGCTTGCGGCTCGTGCGCACGCCTCGACGGCGCAAACGCGCCCACACCTTGCGATGACCCTCACCGACGAACGGGCTCGTGGCGAGCACGTCGCGGATCTCCGCGAGCAGCTCGGAATCACTCATCGCACCGACCGGTCCTGGACGCCGCCTCGGCGGCTCCGAGGCGCCCCGCCGCCGGCGTGCCTCACACGCCGCCGAACGGGACACGCCCGCCACCCTGCACACCACGGACAGTGGTGCGGGCAGCTGCTCGCTCACGCTGAGCGCCTCGGCGACTGAGGGTGGCCCTGCTTCTCCAACAATGCCTTCAGGATGTCGACCTCCATCGAGAGCTCACCGACCTTGCGTTGCGCCTCACGCAACGTGAAGTCCTCCACCGGCGCCGGACGAGCCTTCAAACCCTCACGTCCAGCGGCGAGGAACTCCTCACGCCACCCACTGATCCGCCCAGCGGCTGACCGCTCTCGCGGGCCAACAGATCCAGGGACTCGCCGCGCAACAAGCGCATCACGACCCCCTCCTTGCGCCGCGCGCTCCAGCGCGTTTCGCGCTGTCGGGTAGCCGGGGCGGTTGCCCGCCCCGGCTCCCACAGAACCGTGCTTGTGCTGTTCACACACGGCTCCTCGGGACGGCGGGTTGTGAACCCCGCCGCCGGCCGCTTTCAACGACCTCGATCTATCCCCACTCCAGCACGAACTGCTCGTGGGTAGGGGCGACGATCTCCTCGTGCCATTTGCGGTGCAGCAGCACCAGCGAGTCAAGTCCGCGGTCGGTGAAAAACCGGGTCCGCAGAGCATTATCGACTTGCGGTATATGGCTCAGCGCCCATAGGGACCTGCGTCCCATATAGACACCGTGCCATGCTGCCCGCACGCTGGACACCGAGGGCGATGAGGTTGCGAACGATCGTCGGACGACGCTTCCAGTGGTGCAGCAGGATCGCACGCAACCGACGCCGGATATGGGCATCAAGAGCGCGCAACACGAACTGCTCCCCGGGCGAGACGATCCGGAAGTACTGGTGCCATCCCCGCAGCCACACGTTGATCCGCCGGATGCACCCCTGAAGGGAGTGCCCCCACAATCGCGGCGTGAGCTGGCGGATCTTCTGCGATCGCCATGCGCTTGGTGCGCTGGGAGAGCAGAATCTCCACGGTCCCGCTCTGCGTATCTACTCGCAGACTGAACCCGAGGAAATGGCAGTCCTCCGGACGAGCGACGGCCGACTTGGCTTGGTTGATCTTCAGGCGCAAGCGCCCTTCGATGAACCTCGTCAAGCTGGCCATCACCCGCAGGCCCGCTCGTTCGCTTGCCACATAGACGTTGCAGTCGTCGGCATAGCGAACGAACCGGTGACCACGCCGGGCAAGCTCGGTGTCGAGCTCGTCCAGCACGATGTTGGACAACAACGGCGACAGTGGCGACCCTTGCGGGACGCCCTGGTCGTTGTTGATCACGACACCGTCCGGCATCACGATCTTGGCCTTGATCAGCAGCCCGATCAGCTTGAGCAACCGCCGATCCCCAACTCGCTGCGCGAGCTTGGACATCAGCCGCTGGTGGCAGACACGATCAAAGAACTTCTCCAGATCGATGTCGACCACCCACCCATAGCCATCGGCCAAATGCTGCTCGGCCTCACGGATTGCCGTGTGGCAGCTCCGGCCGGGCCTGAACCCGTGACTCGACTCATGGAAGGTCGGCTCCCAGACAGGTCGAGCGTCTGTCTGACCGCCTCACACACCACCCGGTCGATCACGTTCGGGATCCCCAATCCGCGCACACCACCGCCCGCTTTCGGGATCATAACCCGCCGGGTCATCCCCGGCCGATAGCTCCCCGCAACCAGACTGGAGGCCAGTGCTGGGACCGGCCGTCGGCCACTGCTCACACAGTTTGCTCAACGGTCTGCCCATCCGGACCGGGCGCTCCCTTGTTCGCGACCACGTTCCCCAACGCATCCGTCAATCGGTAGGCAACCTCCTCCACCGTCACAGGCGCCAGGACCCCCTCCGCAATGACGACCGCCTTCGGCACGACCAGCCTGCGCGAGCACCGGACCGGTCCGAAAATAAGGGATGACCCCTCTCGGTCGCCTGCTGTTGCGATCGCCAAGCTGAGCTGAACCATACTGTTTATCGCCGGGACCGCCTTCCCTTGCCCACCCTAACTCAACCTGACAGGCTTAGCGGGCATTACCCCGCCGTCCAGTAATACGCGATCCTCCGACTTCTGCTGGGCCATCAACCGTCGTCCTCTCGTTCTCCGGCCTACCGGCCAACAACCCGGAACCCAGCAGACCTCCTGGGGTAAGACGCTGAGATTTCGCCGCGATCACGTCGCCAATACGCCCCCGGGACCGACAGGAACCGGGCATCGCTGCTGGCGGCCAGCTCACCCACCCAAAGGACGCCTTACGGCGCTTCACTCTCGTTCGCGACCACGACACACCTACGGCTTCCTTCAGACCCGCCCTCACGGAAGCCCCGCAGCGCAAACAGCCGCACTGGGACCGCCCGGTGAACTCCGGGCCGCGCCCTTGCCTCATCAATGTTGGGTTCCCCCTGTCAGGGTCCCAGGACAGGACTTCCACCTCCGATCTCAAACGCCATGCCCAGCACACCGCCTACGGCTCGCTGCTCAACGCACTGGACATCCTCCCGCGCTCCCTCGTCCATACCCGCCTCCGTGACTCTCGACATGCTGACCTCCTCGGTCTAATCGAGTGTCCGGTCAGAACCGGGCGCGGGGGAGCCGGCATTCCCGACAACTTTGTGGAGTCGGCTGAAGGCGCGATCTTCGATCTCCCTGACCCGCAGACAAATCCCGAAGCGAGGACGTTCCTTGAGAACCTCATGGCCGAAGTCAAGCGTCTCGGCAACGGAGACGACCCCGAGCCCGGCTAACGGCAAGCCTGCCAGCTAGCTGCGCCCGATCCGTAGGCTGTCGCAACGGTCGTCCCTCGCCGGTCTGCTAGGAATCGTGGCGAGTGGCACCTCAGCGTTCGACGAAGATCGCTGACGGATCACACAAGCTCTCTTCGCGGGCGGACCGTCGCGCACTACTGGTTGTGCGGCAGCCAATCACAGAAGCGCTGTTTGGCGGCCCGTACCCGCGCGTCGGACCGCCACCACTGAAGTAACCTTAGTGTTCTTCCGCAACCCTCTTCGCTTCTTCCGATTCTTCTTTCAGACTCTTCCGCCGCTTTCTTGCTTTCTTCGGCAGCTTCCTTAGCTTCTTCGCTCTTGTTCGCTGCTTCTTCCGATGCTTCTTTGCTTTCTTCTGAGGCTTTTGTACTTTCGTCCTATCTTTCTTCGGATCGAATACCTTCGGCGCCCTTCACAGCGGCTTCATTGGCACGCTGGGCGGCTTCCTGTTCTACGGCACTCTTAGACGACTTGCTGAGTCGCTGGCGTCTTAGCAGTTGAGCCGCACGCCGCGACGGGACGTGGCAGCCGCTACTACAAGCATGGCAGCGGTAAGGAGGCGCATTCGCATGCCAGAAAGTCTAACCGGTTGGCTCCGCCCGTCTACCGCGCTGCTGTGCTAACTGCTGGGAGCCATCCAACGCCGATTGTGCGACGTGCGCCTGTGTCGGGCCAATGCAATCTACATGTATCGATCGTGCAGCTCAATTCGGCCAGCGGCTTTGACGCGTTAGTATGGCGACTCATGGATCGCGCTGAGCGCATTACAACCATCAAAAGGATTGCCGAGCGGTTGGGCGAGACGCCGGCTACCGATCTGAACCTAATCCTCCGGCAATTTGAGTTCCGCACCGGCGATCTGGACGACGATCACGGCGAGACATACTCCTACATCGTTGACCGGATCGAGGCGGGCGATGATGCCCAACTTTCGGAGCTCTATCGCTACCTCTATCCGGACGAGGAGCCGGTTGGGTCTCCCGATGGTCCGTCGGGGGGCGACTGGACAGCGGGCTCCTTCCGCCTGTTTTTGAGCCATACGAATGCCAACCGAGAGCGGGCGGGGCAACTCCGGCGGCGTTATGGAGCAGTGGGGTGTCGATACCTTCGTCGCGCATGACGACATTGAACCGACACGCGAGTGGCAAGACGCAATCGAAGCGGCGCTACGCACCTGCGATGCGTTGTGCGCGCTGATGACCTCCGACTTCATCGAGAGCAAGTGGTGTGACCAAGAGGTAGGGTTCGCGATTGCTCGCCGAAAGCTCGTTGTGGCGGTCAAGCTCGGCACTGATCCGTATGGCTTCATAGCCAAGTATCAGGCGGTTATCTCTGGTGAGGGCGAGATTCTTTATGCAGTCGCGGGTGGCCATTTTTGACGCACTTGCCCGAAATCCGCTGACGGCCGCATCCATGGTGCCCGCGATCGTTAGAAGAATCCCCAACAGTGGAAGCTTCGACGGCACGCGTGCCGCGTTTGTCCTGCTGGAGACAATCCCGAAGCCCCTTTGGACAGACACGATGATCGACCAGGTAGAACGCGCACTCCAGCTCAACCGACAGGTTCGCGATGCAGTGCTACCGGGCGGGCGGCCTGTCCCCGAGGCGGCCGAGGAGATCCTGAAAGAGATTCGAGGCGACGTTCGGGAATCGGCGGCGGCGACGGCGACGGCGGCGGCGGCGGCAGCGGCGGCAGCGGCGGCAGCGGCGGCCGACGATATCCCCTTCTTCTAGGACCGCCAACCCTCCGCCGGGGTCGCGCTTGCACCCAAAGGGCATCGCCACAATGCCGCTCGTGCGACGTGCTGGTCCCAGCCGCTCCCATCGCGAACCTCAACGCACGTTCGACTTGCCGTCTTACGGGCTATCGATGTAGAATAAGACTATGAACGGACAACACGAGTTTGACGTCGTCTTCGAGCCCCAGGATGAGGGCGGCTATACCGTCTATGTCCCCGATCTGCCCGGGTTGCGTCAGTGAGGGAGACACCCTGGAGGAAGCCACCGCCATGATCCAAGAGGCGATGGTGCTCCATCCGGAAACCCGCCAGGAGCATGGCTGGGCGCTACCGAAGATCGAGCACCGCAAACTGGTACCTGCCGCGTGAGCGAGAAGCTCCCTCGGCTCACCGCCAAAGAACTCATCAAGGTCTTGGAGCGCAAGGGCTGGGAGCATGACCGGAGCCGTGACGCACCACATCTACGTCCACGTGCCACCGGCCCCCGCACGTTGAGTATCCCGGTGACCCGACGAGCGATGTCAATCGGCACCTTGTCACGCCTGCTCAAGGATGCAGAGATTAGCCGCGAGGAACTACGCAAGTTGCTGTAAGCCCGGTGCTACCCAAGGATGCCGCTTTGCGACGTCGCCGCGACTCGCCGACCAGGGGTTGACGTGCTTGCCACCCGACGTTAGACTCGCCCGTGATCCGCATAGCGGAATCATTGCCGTCCCGCCAATTTGCGCCGAGATAGACGTGACTCCGCCTGCTACATCCCCACGAGCGATAGAGCTCTCGGAGCACGAAGCACGATGGGCTGCGCTACTTATCGTGGACTTGATGACCCGACCAAAGGACTGGATTCTTCGGCGAATCGAGAGCATTAGCTTTTGATGATGATCGCATGGCGACGCGACGAGTTGTAGTTGATTTTACGATTCCGCGGCCGCGCAAGCAGGTCACCTCGCACGTGCCGTCCGAACTCCAGACCCTGCTGCTGCCGCTCGCCTTGATGCAAAAGCGCCGGCTCCGCGTTTTTCAACTTGCCGATGAGGCGGGACGACTGTACCCGACGCTAACTCGCGAGACACGTGTTTACATAGCCAAGCTCGCACTGCTAGCTCTCGCAAAGCAACTACTCGGTTGCGAACCAAGCCAAAATATCCGGCTAGAACTCGAAGAAATTGCGTCGGCGAGAGTGCCGGCGGCTTACGCGATACACCAGCGGTTTGTTGCCGCAGCGCTGTCGTTAGCGGCTGGCCGAGAACTGGAGAGCGAAGAGAAAGAACGTGCTCGCCTATTTAGGAATGAAGCCTTTCGACTCGTCGCTTACACTCTCACATGGAGCTACGTACTACTCGTCTCCGTACCTGCCGACATCGGTGTTCGGCGGTTGATGAGCTTCTCATACGAGGAACGCCTAATCGAGCATCCGCGACGGGACGCTGTCATCCCCCGATACGCCCAGGAAGAGCATCAACCTACTCGCTGGCAGCGAGCAAAATGGCGAGCACGACAGACGGTGCGGGCAGTCGGACGCATCCTCGGGATCGCGGCTCGTCGCTTTGACTTTCCCTGCGCCGCTCTCGCCTACTGCGGTGCGTACCACCTTGAAGTGGAAGCCCCCCGGGCCACCTGGATCGCCTCCAGCGGTCTATTTGTTACGAAGTTTTGGTCTCCCTCTCCTCGTACCCCCCACAGCTTGAGTCGCGAGGACGCCGTCAGACTGCTGAACGCCATCGTGGCCCGGATAACTGGAAGAAAGGCACGTCCAGCGCTCACACCTACACATACCTGACACGCCTAATGTTGCACAGGGAATCGCGGAGGTGAGCCTGCGCCCGGAACGGCGCGCTTTTCTACAGGGAATTGTGCTGACCGGGGCATTGTCCTGCGCCCTTCTTTTCGCGGCATTGGCGTTTCGTGACCGGCTTGTAGACGTAGGAGCGGGTACTACGCTGCTGCTCGTCCTACCGACAGCCTTGGTCGTCTACGTGATCGAGCGGTCCGCAGACCATGCGCTGGCTGCCCGGCTCCTGACGGCGATTCGCGCTCTGGGCATCTCTTATCGGCCTGTGCCTCTTGGCTGTTGCCGGACACTCGTGCTTACGGAAAGCGGCGAGAAGCCGTCACGAGCGGTGCTGAAGTCGCTGCATACACAAGCGCAGGGGCGCTGCTAGTCCTGGTAGGGTCCTGGTTCCAAGCCCGACCGCGACGCTACCGATCGCATGACCGCGGAGACTCAGCGTGACCCTTGCAGCAGCTCCGTCATCTTGCTACAATTATCACAAAGGTCACGGAGGACCATAAGATGAGTCACGGCAGTCGGCCTAGCAGAGAGTCAGGAACACCGACCGATGCAGGAGCAACCAATGGGAGCACCGCGAATGGGAGGGAATCCATCGAGGTGGTAGGTAGCACAATTCCCGCCGACTTCTTGGCTGTCGCCAACGACAGCGTCCCGTACGACCTCAGGGTGCAGGCGATCGAACGTGCCGGACTCCCCGACGTCTTGGTCGATACAGCTGAGTCGCCGTCCCCCGGCCACATCGTAGAAGGCTCCCCCCTTCGTTCACAAATGGATGACTTGCTTGAGGGAGCAGCGAAGAAAATAGCTGAGCTGAACAACCACGGGGACCATACTCAGTCGTCTTAGGTATCGTCGTTTATTACCGGGTTGTGCGACATCTGTCGGCGGTTTACCGGTCGTATTCGTCCTCGCCATAACGCTCGCGCATATCCTGCTCGAAGGCCCGATGCATCTCTTCTTCGTACTCTCGCGCCTGCTCCGAGTACGCCTTGTAGCCGTCTATTGCCGAGACAAGCCGGCTTACGTGCCGTTCGAGTGCCGCGAGGTCAATCTGGTCGGCACGCCTATGCTCGTTGCCCTGGCGATCGACGGGATAGCGGTAGGTGTGTGAGCTTCGGTCACACTCGTGAAGCAACATGACGATTCCCGCTCCCTCGGATTCGATATAGCGCCACCCCTCCACGTCCGCGCCGATTGCCAGTTCGCACGCCTTCCAGAGAGCACCCAGTGAATGGGGCGGCTGCACCTTGTTCAGGTTCCCACGGTGGGCGATCAGAAGCTCCTTGAGCACGAGCTCAACGCGGTGGCGCTGCAAGAAGAACACGGCTAGGCCAACCGAATCGATGCTCCCCTGGAAGGACGAGCTGTGCTCCGTCAGGAAGCGGGCGGCTTCCCCGAATCCGATCGATTGGTAGGCCCAACCTCTCGACCACTCGGTCTGGACGAGGTTTGGATGTCTGTTGGCGGGAAAGATCTCGTCTGCGAGGCTCACGAAAGGAGCCTAGACGACAAGACGCTCGTTGCGTATCGATGGCCGCAGTGATCGTCGTATGGCTGGAGTACGATCGGAGCATGGATCGAGTCGTCGGTATCGCGGTGCTGGTCGTCTCCCTGACGCTGCTGTGGACGCGCATCAGACATATTGAGTTCGGTTCCTTCCTGACGACCGTACTCACGCTCCTAGAGCTTTTGGCGCTTGGCATCGCGATCTATTCGCTGGGGTGGTTGGGGCTTGCGGCGCTCGGAATCGTCAACGTCATAGCCGTGCTGATCTGGTCGGTGGTTCTTGCTTCCCGTGTCGAAACGAAGCTCGTCTACGCGGGCATTCAGGCCGACGAGTCGAAGGAAGCTATGAAAGGGCTCGCCGCCCGTCTGGCGAAGCAGAAAGAGTTGAAGGTGCTCGGCCCTGTCCAGCGAGCTGAGCTAGTCCGCCTGCTTGCTGATCGCAATCGCACCATTCCCGAGATCGAAGATATGGCGGCACCGATCGGGATGCTCAAGACGATCCACGATGCCCCTCTTGGCTGGCTCGTAGCGCGCTTCGACAGCATCCTCCGGGGTGCCGGCGAGCCGGCGAGCAAGGCGAGCGAAGCCGCGTCGATTATCCACGGTACAGCGGTCAACGCAGCGGCCTCGTTCAAGGAGATCGTGGACGGCTTTTCAACCTTCTACACAGGCGACCCCTCTCCATCAGAGGACGTAGCCACCTAGCTCATGCCTGGACCTCTCGAACGACTGCCCAAAACCGCTTACATGGACGAGCCAGACGAGCGCGCAGAGCCTTTGCTGCGCGCGATGGGGCGCCTTGTGTGGGGCGCAGCTTCGCTAGAGAAGATCCTTCTACAGGTAATCGCGTTGCTGCGTGCCGAACGGGACGGCCAGTTTCCGTCCAGCAAGGAACTGTCGCGGCTAGAGCGCGCACCTGCCGGACAACTACTCGAAGTCCTGAAGACGCTCGATTTGCCTGACGACTTGGCGGCCAGGATCGCCGCGACAATCGATCGCCGGAACGCCATCATCCACCGTCCGATCGAGGACCCGGAAGTCGTGCAGGCAGTCGTCAAGGGCGAGAACATAGACGTAGTTGTCACGCGAGTCGAGCAGATCGCGCTCGACTGCGGGCAGATAGCGGTTGAACTTCAAGCGGTCACTGGCCCGCGACTCGAAAACATGCTGGGAACGACGCGCGACGAGCTGGTCGGCCTACTCGCTTCTATCGATCTTGAGTCCGTGGCCGACGCTCGCTCGCGCCAACAGCTCGAAGCAATACGCGCCCTGGGCGGCACCGACATCACCCTGCCGTGGGAAACTGAGCCTGATAGCGGGCTATTGCCGAAAAGCTGAGGCGCTTGCCAGACGACGTGCCGTGTTGTAGCTGCACACGATGCCGCTTGTGCGACGCCGCTAGTCTCAACTTGATCGTTCTGGGATAATAGTCCATATGACTGAAACCAACGACGAGAACATACCAGCATGGGCCGAGTACGACCCGCAGCAATGGCAAGCGTACCTCGCCTTCCAAAAGGAAATGGCGAAGCAGTGGACGTGCGTCTATAAGTCTCGGGGCTCAATCAAAGAGTTCAGTGGCGCTCAATACTCGGCGCTTCTACTGGCATCGCGAGTTGAGTCAGCGCTCGCGAATTCGAGTTGGGAGGTGCACATCGGCAACGGCGGGTACGGCTTCTCTCAGGGATACGAGGACGGTGCCACAAAGACGACCTACGAACGCTTCCCCGACGAGGGTGCCGAGCTGCTGGTAATATCGAGGACTTTCCACGGTATACGACCAGACGAGCTAGAATTGGTTGAGGAGTTCCGCTTGCTGTTCGACTTGTGGGAGGATAGGGCGACCCGCACTTACTTCTATTTCGATCAGGCTGGTAATGCTGTCAAGGCGGCAACCATCGAGCCAAAGCAAGTTCGTGTACTTACGAGCCTACTTCGACGCTATCAGGCTGCTAAGCAACTGCATCTCGCGTTGTATTCCGACTCGACGCACTTCTCCACTGACCTACAGGATGAGCGCGAGGAGTGGAAGCATGAAGATGACGAGAGTCGCTTCGAGTACTGTCGGGAGGTTCCTGGCCTCGGCACGGGTAAATTTTCTCGTCTTCTAGGCAAGCGGGTACTTCCGCCACCCTCGCGAGAGGAGTGCGATCTATGGCCTTTCGAGCGGGCGGAGCGCTTTGAGAGCTTTGCCATCGGCGCAACACCAGATGGTCGAGAGGTCGTTCACACGTCAGGGCCGGACAAGCTCGCAAACTACTTTGGCGCGAATCCAGGTAGCCCTCATTATCTCACCCCAGTTTATTTTCGGCGCGAGGTGCTGAATAAGTATTACGCGGAACCCGACCGCTACTCGGTGGACGATGGTTATCTTCGGTGTGCTGGGCTTTGGGGACTGAGACTAGACAACGATCAGCCCGGTCACATAATGGTCTTCCTCGGCGACCTCGGTCGGGACATACCGTTTAGCGAGGCGCAGTACTGGAAGAGCTTCAACATTCCCCCACCCGACGAGGGGCCAAGCGAGACGCTTATTCGCCGAGCATTTGGTGCCGAGTTTGCCGATCCAAAGTCCGCTGACCTGAAATTCTCGCGTATCTATGGAGCTACGAATATGGCGTGGAACGGGCGCTTTGGCGCGCCCCTATTCAAGCCATTGCACGAGGATGACCGTCACATACTGAGTAAGTTGCACACGCCAGTCGGCGACGGCCAAGCAGAGTTTGACGAGCAAGTCCTGTATTTGGCGAAGTTGCTGGTGGACTCGCTCAATGAGGAGTCCCTTACCGCCGGCATGGCCGACGGACCCGGGGGCGAGAAGGGTTTGGCGAAGCTTCAGCGCTTCCTTGAGAACCAAGACGTAGCTGATGCACGAACACTTCTCAAACCGCTTGCGGAAGTTCAGGGGCTCCGAAGCAAGAGCGCCGCCCATCGCAAGGGATCGAGCTTCGACATCACGGTTGCGATTGGCGAACTCGGTAGACGAAAGGGCTTCAACAAGCTGCTCGAAGCATCTATTACCACCCTTGAGGCGTTGAAGAGTATCGCTGATTCGGCGGGCTAGCCCAGACGCTCAAGCCGTGGGCCAAGCAGATCACGGGCGGCAGCCTCGAAAGCCCGCTGAGCTTCAGCCGCTTCCTCTCTGGCCGTACCAGCGATATCCCAAGCGGGTTTCCTCTGGAAGCGCTCCGACCCAACCTCTAGTAGCTCGGCAAGAGCTGTCGTCTGCTGCTCCAGATTACGAACGGCCCACTCGAATGAGTGCAGGAGCTGATGATCGTCGGCGACTCGCAGCCGGAGCAGATTGCCAAGGCGCCAGAGCGCATTGAGGTCTTCACTCGTCTGCACGCATGCTTCCTCGCGCTCGGCCTCCCAACGATCGTTGGCGATAGCGGGAGGGCCAGCAGCGCCAACCTCTTTAGCGACACTCAGTCCTACATTGACGTGATGCTGGCCTTCTGTCAGCGCTCTGTCCGCCTCGTCCACAAGCTGAGCCAACTCACGGAGGCGACCCTCGTTGAGTTGCCGGCGTTCTCGATGGCTGGCCACGTAGCCAGCGACAAGCTGCGTGACGGTTGAGCCGCCAAAGCCGATCAACGCTCCCACCACCGTCGCATCCATGTGAGCAGCATGACGCACGAACCGGCTAGCGAAGCGCCGAGCCTCGCGACCTTACGTGGGCGGTCAATCATGTTGCAGTCGATAGCAACCGCGCGCTACCCGCTCGAAGCGGGGCTCTCCACCCAGCGTCCCGGTGGACAGGCAGCAGTTGATCGAGCCCTTGGACACCGAATAGCCGAGCAGGTCTGAGACCGCCACCCGGACCTCCAGCACAGTCAAGGGACGTGGAGCCTCTGCCAGCACCTTTACAACAGCCCGCTGCACCACGCCGTTGCCCAGCCGCCGAGCGGCAGGCGCAGCGACAACAGACCGATTAGGCCCCGTAGTCGGCGCAAGCGGCCCGTCCGGCAAGAAGTCGAAGACGGCTCGTAGGCTCAGCGACGGGTTCGAGAGCTGTCCTACCAAGCGCATCCGGCAGGGTGTCCCACCTACGCGGTACACTCTGTGTCGTGCCGTCGGCGAAACCTCGCATTCAAGTCACCATCGACGAAGATCTCGCGATGGCCGTGGCGGAGCTCGGAGACGGCAAGTCCAGGTCGCGTGCCGTTCATGACCTGGCGCTGCGAGGAGCGCAGGCGATCCGCGCGGAGCAGCAACAGCTTCGCGAGGCCCTCGAGTTCCTGAAGCGGCTGGATGCAGGCGAGGATGAACGCTTCGACTTCTCGGTCTCCGCGCGACTCCATGCCGAGCGCTGAGTCCTACGGCTCGGGCACGCCACTGGTCTTCGACACCTCGGCGTGGCATCGCCGCACTCACCCGGCGGTGCTGCCGCGTTGGGCGAGGACCCGAGACAGCGGACTTCTGGCCGTGTGCCCTGTGGTCGCGCTCGAGCTTCTCGCGGCCGCCCGCGACGAGGAGGCCTTCCAGGCTCTCGACAGCGCGCTTCAGGCGCTCCCAGGCGCCTCGGTCACCCGGGCCGTCTGTGATCGTGCGCTCGGCGCCTCACGCGAGCTCCGCGGCGAGCGCCGCCTGCCCGCAGCCGACTACATGATCGCCGCGGCCGCAGCCGAGCGCGGTTTCCCGGTTCTTCACTACGACCGCCACTTCGACCCGCTTTGCCGAGCGCTCGGGATCGAGAGCGTCTGGATCGCGAAACCCGGGTCAGTCGACTGAACGAGGCGTCCGAGCGACTCGGCAGCTACGCCAGCCCGCGAGAGCCACCCTCACTCAAACCCCGGCGGGCGGCTTTGCTCCCACGGGCGCTGGGCCTCGATCTGAGCGGCGAGGGCCACCAGGGTGGCCTCGTCGTTGGGCCTTCCCACCAGCTGCACCGCCCGCGGCAACCCGTCTGCGGCGAACCCCGCGGGGACCGAGCAGGCGGGCTGGCCCGTCACGTTCCAGCACGTCGCGTAGGGGACCGTCGCCGCCGCCGCGGCCATCGTCCACATCCAGCTTCGCCCCTCGCACGCGCCGATCCTCGGGGGCGGAGCGGGCGTCACCGGGGTCAACAGCACGTCGTGGTCGACCAGCGGAGCGTTGATCCGGCGCGCGTACTCACTCTCCCTGGACCTCACCCAGTCGACCACCATCGGCGCCGCCAGCATCCCCCCCAGACGTGCGATCGTGCGCATCCGCTTTTCGAGGCGCTGCGGATAGGCGAGCGAAGCGGCCTCGTCGTGGAGGCTGTGCACATACCTGGCCGTGAACTCCGGCGGGGGCGCCAGCGGACCGTGGTCGATCTCGCACTCGTTCACTTCGTGTCCCAGCACCCTCAGCAGCTGCGCCGTCTCTGTGAGCGCCCCCTCGTTCTCGGGGTGCAGTCGCGTCAGCGGCGAGGGGGGAAGCCTGCTCGACACCGCGATCCGCAGCGCCCGCGCAGACGGGCTGCCGTTCGCGGACCCGTGCCTGGACCCGTTCGCGCCGTGGCCGAGCGCCCCCATCAGCGAGCTCTCGGGCACCTCCGGGGCGCCCTCGTCCGGCGGCCCCTCGGCGATCGCGTCGTAGAACAGAGCGCTGTCTCTCACCGTCCTCGTGAGCACCCCGTTGACCGACAGCCCGTGCCACGCGTCCAGGTGGGGCGCCAGCGGCACCCGTCCCCGCTGGGTCTTCAACCCGAACAGCCCACAGTAGGCCGACGGGAACCTGATCGACCCGCCTCCGTCCGAGCCCAGCCCCGCCCCCACCAGCCCCGCCGCGACCGCCGCCGCGGTGCCCCCGCTGGAGCCCCCCGGCGAGTGCTCCAGATGCCACGGGTTCCGGGTGGCCCCGAACGTGATCGACTCCGTCCAGGGAAACGCACACAGCTCCGGCACGTTCGTCTTGCCGATCACGATCGCCCCCGCCGCCCGCACCCGCCTGACGATCTCCGCGTCCTTCAGCACGGGGTCCCCATAGGCGTTCGTGCCCACCGCGGTCACCTCTCCCGCCACATCCATATCGTCCTTGACCGCGATCGGCACCCCCAGCAGCGGCCGCTGGACGATCTGCGATCGGTCTCCGGCTCCCCTTCTCGCGTCAGCCTGGGCGGCTTCCAGCCGCGCCCGCTCGGCGAACACGATCCTGAACGCGTTCAATCGCCCGTCGTAGCGCTCGATCCGCGCCAGACACACCTCCACCAGCTCCCGCGAGCTCACCTCGCCCGCCGCCACCAGCTCGGCCTGCCTGGCGATCCCGGCGTATGCGAGGTCTGAGTTATCCATGCAGCCGGGAATCTAGCCGACGGCGTTCGCCGACCGTCAGCTGATCGGCGCGTCTGCCGCCCTAGGGCATCAGCCTCAACGAGCGAGAGCGCCCGTCATCGGAATGCAACCGACTGTACGATCCTGGCTCAAAGCTACTGGGAGGATCGATGATGGCACAGGAAGTCGAGTTCGGCAAAGGTGGGG
Organism: uncultured Solirubrobacterales bacterium; assembly: GCA_963785785.1. Taxonomy (GTDB): domain Bacteria; phylum Actinomycetota; class Thermoleophilia; order Solirubrobacterales; family Solirubrobacteraceae; genus Palsa-744. The sequence goes on from CAWAWI010000001.1 coordinate 663,678, forward strand.
AAGGCAAGATTCGCAGCTTCTGGGTCGGCACCGGGCTGGTGGTCATCACGCTCGGGATCTACGCGTTCTGCTGGTACTACTTCGTCAATGACGAGTTGAAGGACGTTGGGATCGCCAAGGAAGACCAGAATCTCGGTCAGTCGAGTCCCACAATGTCCGTGACTGCCCTCGTGCTGGGCGGCTTCACCTTCTGGGTCGCGCCCCTCCTGTCCGTCTACAACTACGGCCAGCGCATCAAGCGCTCGCAACGTCTGGTAGGCATACCACGTGAGGATCAGATCAACCCAATCACCGCGTTTCTCCTCTACTTTCCGGGTGTACTCCTGATAGTCCCATTCTTCTTCCATTACTGGTACGTGACCAAGAACCAGAACATGGTGATGCGCGCAGCAGGTGGCTTGCCCTACATGGGCGAGGTGGCAACACCGGGAATAGCTCAGCTTGGGTCGTCGATGCCGGAAGCAGCCCAGCACGGATCTGCGATGCCGGAAGCATCTCACCCTGAGGCTACAGCGCCACCCCCGCCCGAGCCTCCCACGACGCCACCCCCCGCCTTCCAGTAGCCCTCGCTCTCGCTCTTTGGGCGACTAGACCGGCGTCACGGGATTGCGCTTCGCGGGCCACTCCCGCCGCTTGGACCGCGCGTGGTCGAACCGCCTGATGAGCTCCCCCCGCAGCCCCTCGGGCTCGATCACCGCGTCGATCACGAGCTCGGAGGCCAGGTGCAGGATGTCGATGTCCCGCGAATACTCCTCCCGCAGCTCCTCGGTCTTCGCCGCCCGCTCGGACTCGTCCCCGATCGCCTGCAGCTGGTTGTAGTAGACCGCGTTGATCGCCGCCTGGGGGCCCATCACCGCGATCGAGGCGCTCGGAAGGGCGATGCAGCAGTCCGGCTCGAAGGCCGGTCCCGCCATCGCATACAGCCCCGCCCCGTAGGCCTTTCGCACGATCACCGAGATCTTCGGAACGGTCGCTTCGCTGACCGCGCTGATCATCTTCGCCCCGTGCCTGATGATCCCCTCCCGCTCCACCTGGGTGCCGATCATGAACCCGGGCACGTCCGCCAGGAACAGCAGGGGCACGTTGAACGCGTTACACGTCCAGATGAACCGTGCCCCCTTGTCCGCGGAGTCCCCGAACAGCACTCCCCCCTTGTGCTTGGGCTGGTTGGCCACGATCCCAACCACATGGCCGTCGAGGCGCCCGTAGGCGACGATCAGCTCCTTGGCCCAACGGGGATGAATCTCCAGCAGGGAGTCCTCGTCGATCAGCCCCTCGATCAGCCCCATCATGTCGAACGGCTTGTTCTCGTCCGCCGGGATCAGATCCCCGATCGAGCCGTCACCGGCCCCGTCCTCTCCGGCTGGGGCCCCCGCGGGCGCGCGGGGCGCGGGCGCGCGGGGTGACCGAGCGGGTGGATGGGATTCCCAATTGTCCGGCATGTAGGAGAGGTAGCTCTTGGCCAGCTCCACCCCCTCCCTGTCGCTCTTGACCAGCTGGTGTCCGCACCCGCTCACCCCCGTGTGCATCCTTGCGCCCCCCATCTCCTCGAGGGTCACCTCCTCGCCGATCACCATCTGGGCCATCCGAGGGGAGCCCAGATACATCGACGCGTTCCCCTCCCGCATGATCACGATGTCGCAGAACGCCGGGATGTACGCCCCCCCGGCGGCGCTCGGGCCGAACAGCACGCACACCTGGGGAACCACCCCTGACATTCGCACCTCGTTGTAGAAGATCCTCCCCGCCCCCCTCCTGCCCGGGAACATCTGCACCTGCTCGGTGATCCTCGCCCCCGCGGAGTCCACCAGGTAGACCATCGGCGCCTGCAGCGACAGCGCCCGCTCCTGGATCCGCAGGATCTTCTCGACCGTCTTCGGCCCCCACGACCCCGCCTTCACGGTCGGGTCATTCGCCATCAGCGCCACCGTCCGGCCCGCGACCGTCCCCACCCCCGTCACGACCCCGTCCGCCCCCAGACCGTCCTGGAGCCAGTTGGCCAAGAGCCCCTCCTCGGCGAAGCTCCCCTCGTCGAGGAGCAGCCCGATCCGCTCCCTCACGGGCAGCTTGCCCTGCTCTGATCGCCTTCCCCCGGTGGCGCTCGGGCCCACCGGCGAGCGAGCGCTCCGTGGCCCTGCCCAGTTCGCTCACAGACGCGGTAGTCCTCGATAAAACCCACGCCTGCGGCGCTCCCGCGCCTGCTGGCGCTCGTGGCGCGCCTGCAGCCTCGCTTCCACGAGCTCCAGATCCGAGCCCGGACCGAACAGCCGCCAGCTGTCTCGCACCACCGGCAGCAGCGCAAACCCGATCACCCATCCGGGCCAGAAGCTCCCGCTGGGACCGCTCGCGAGCCAGATCCCGACGCTCAGAGCGGCCACCCCAACCGACCCGCCCGTCTCCTGGAGCAAACGACGTCGCAGGTGCCTCTTGCGCTTGCTCAGCGCCAGCTTGACCGACGCGGAGCTGACCGGCAGGTCCGCTCGCAGCTTGTCCAGATCCGCCCGCGTACACGCCCGGTAGGCCTCTCCGATCCGCTCCTCGAGCTCGTCCGCCGTGAGCCTCCCCGCGACGGAATGCTCCCGCAGCTCGTCCACCAGCTGCTCACGATCGGAGTCCGCCACCCGCATGCTCGACAGATCGCTCATGCCAGAAGGTTAGTCCCCTGGCAGCGTCCCCTGGCTGCAACCCTCCGGCCGGGCTCGATCCAGGCTCGACGCCGCGCTCCACGCCGCGCTCGACGCCGCGCTCGACGCCGCCGCCCCGGCTCGTCATCACACGCCGCGGTTCTCGACCGGCTCCTCGCCCGAGTAGTCGTAGAAGCCGATCCCCGACTTGCGCCCGTACCAGCCCGCGGCGAGCATCTTTCGCAGCATCGGCGGTCGCGCGAACCGGCGCTCGCGGAACTCGTCGAACAGCACGTCACAGATCGAGCCCAGCGTGTCCAGGCCGACGAAGTCCGACAGGGTGAGCGGGCCCATCGGGTGTCCAGCCCCCGCCTTCATCGCCTCGTCGATCTCGCTCACCGAGCCCACACCCTCTTCGTAAGCCCGTATCCCGTCGAGCAGGTAGGGCACGAGCAGCCGGTTCACGATGAACCCCGCCCGGTCTTTCGTTCCGATTGCGAGCTTCCCCTCGGACTTGGCGAACGACAGCGCAGTCTGAAACGCCTCCTCGCTCGTCGTCACGCACCGCACCACCTCCACCAGCTTCATCACCTGGGCGGGGTTGAAGTAGTGAAGCCCCACGAACTGCCCCGGCCGGCCCGTCACGGCCGCCTGATCGATCACCGCCAGCGAGGACGTGTTCGTCGCGAACACCGCCCCACCCTTGACGATCTGATCGAGCTCCTTCCACATCTCGAGCTTCAACGCCAGGCTCTCGGTGATCGCCTCGATCACCAGGTCGCAGTCCGCTAGGTCACGGTAGTCGGTCGTCCCCCGGATCCGCCCCCGCACCGCGTCTGCGTCCTCTTGCGATGCCTTTCCCTTCTCCACAGCCCGCCCCAGCTGCTTCTCGATCTTGCCGATCCCCTTCTGCAGGGTCCCCTCGTCGACCTCCCGCACCACCACCTCGTAGCCGGACTGGGCCGCCACCTGTGCGATCCCGTGACCCATCAGCCCGGCCCCGAGCACCCCCACCTTCTCGATCTTCTCCGCCATGAGACCTCCGCTTGCTCTCTGTTCGGTTACAGCCTTCGGTTCCCGCCAGCCTATTACGCGCCCGTCCCCCCCTGCCCGTCCCCCGCCGCCCGTTCCCCGCCGCCCGTTCCCCGCCGCCCCCGTCGTGTCCGTCGCGAGGTGGCGCCCTCTCCGCGCCCGCGCGGGGTCGCCCGAGCGCCTCCAGCGAGCGGTAGCCTCCAAGGGTGAGCACCGACGAGACATTCGATCTCGCCGCGGCCGGCCTGCGAGGCGACGGCGCCGAGGTAGCCGGCTCGGTCGAGGTCCTCGCCTCAAAGCTCGAGCAGGCCCTCCCCGGACGCGCCCATGTCGAGCGCCACGGCGGCGGCCTGCTCGGCCGGGGCGCCAAGCGCGTGCGCCAGGTCCGGGTCGAGCTCGGCTCGACCTGCTATCAGCTCGCGGTCGACGGCGACCGCGTGGAGGGCTTTCGCGAACGCCAGGTGGGTGGCATCTCGATCAAGCGCGAGCCCCTGGACCCGGAGGAGTGGATCGCCGCCCTGACCGCAAACCTGCGCGCCGAGGCAGACCGCAGCGCAGATGCGCGAACGGCCCTGGAGAGGCTCCTGCGGTGAGCGATCCCGAAAGCGACGCCCCGGCCGGCCCGCATGCTCGCGAGCCGATCGACGAGTCGGCGTTGAGGCGCGAGCAGGAAGAATCGCTGGCCCGGATCGAAGCCGGCTCCATCCCCATCTCGGCCGAGCGCCGCCTGGGGAAGCTGCGCGAGCACGGCGGATCGTTCACCTCCGACCTATCGGTGAACGGGTTCGCCCTCTGCCACCAGCTGGGCCTGCGACCCCTCTCCCAGGTGATGGGCAGCTCGGTCTACCAGATGGGCTATCAGTCCTCCTGGGGATCCCTCGGCTATGGGGGCGCCGCCCTCGTCGAGCTCGACTCCCTCTCACAAGCCCTCAACGAGGTCCGCGAAAGGGCCCTCGGGAGGCTCGCCGAGGAGGCCCGTCACGTCGGCGCCGACGCGGTCATCGGCGTTCAGACCACGTCAGGGGAAAGCCAGCTCGGTGCTGAAATGGGAGGCGGCTCGCTCGCCCTCGAGCACATGGCCGTGGGCACCGCCGTGCGTCGCGACGGCTCACAGACCGAGCATCCGGTGCTGACCGAGCTGTCGGTCGCCGACTACGCCAAGCTCCTGCGGGCCGGCATCGAGCCCGCCGGAATCGTCGCCTGGAGCTCGGTGTTCTTCGCCAGCTACGCCTACTACGGCCAATTCCTGATCGGCCCACAGGCCCAGATGGGGTCCGTCCAGAACTACGAGGTGCGCGAGTTCACCCAGGCCTTCTACGGCGCCCGCGAGACCGTCATGGGCCAGATCACCGGCCAGGCCGCACTGCTCGGCGCCTCCGGAATCGTCGGCGTGAGGATCTCCCACACCGCCCAGCCCCACACCCTCGGTGGCGGCATGGGCGGAGCGGTGGGAGGGTTCGGCGGGCGCGAGCTCAGAGGCCTGATGGTGACCTTCAACGCGATCGGCACCGCCATCCGCCAGCACGACCACGTCTCCGTCCAGGCCCCCGAACCCGTGGTCGACCTGTTCGCCTGACCGACCCCACCCGACCGACCCTCCCTACCGCCGCCTTCACCCGACAAGGAGCAACGCTATGACCGAGGAGCACGAGACCGCATACGACCCATCCTCCCTGGAGGGCGTCCCCGAGGCGGGCCGCGCCCGCCTGGAGCAGAACCGCGCCGGCCTGTTCACCTCCGACCTGTCCGTCAACGAGTTCCTGCTCGTCAAGCAGGCGGGCTTCGAGCCGCTCGGGCTGGTGGTGGGCAGCTCGATCTACCACATCGGCATCCAGCTGTCGGGCTGGAAGAAAAGCCAGGAGATGACCGTCCTCTCCGAGGCCATGTACGGGGCTCGCCAGCTCGCTATGACCCGTATGGAGGAGGAGGCCGACCAGCTCGGCGCCGACGGCGTCGTGGGCGTGCGCCTTGACATCGGCCGCTACGAGTGGGGCCAGGACATGGCCGAGTTCATCGCCATCGGCACCGCTGTGAAGCACCGCGACGGGGTCCTTCACCGGGCCCCCTCCGGCAGGCCCTTCACGAGCGACCTCTCCGGACAGGACTTCTGGACGCTCTTGCGCACCGGCCACCGGCCGGTCGGGATGGTGATGGGCAGCTGCGTCTACCACGTCGCCCATCGGGGGATGCTCCAGTCGATGGCCCAGACCGGCCGCAACGTGGAGCTCTCCAACTTCACCCAGGCCCTGTATGACGCACGCGAGCTCGCGATGGAGCGGATGCAGTCAGAGGCCCAGGAAACCGGCGCTGAGGGAATCGTCGGCGTCAACCTCCACGAGACCAGCCACGGCTGGGGCAGCCACACGATCGAGTTCTTCGCCGTCGGCACCGCGATCGTGCCCCGCGAGGGTCATGATGAGGAGATCGAGCCCCCCACGCCCGTGCTCGATTTGAGCTGAGGGCCGGCTCGCGCGGACGCCCGGCCCGACACCCGACACGCCCCACCGACACACCGCCCCACCTATGCCGTCTGAACCAGCCCCACGTACAACCCAGGAGGACACAAGACCATGAGCCTCGTCATCACCGAAGACCGCGGCCCTGTCCGCCATGTCGTCCTGAACCGCCCCGAGAAGCGCAACGCGATGAATCAAGCTCTCCTGCGCGAGCTCGCCGACGCCTTGCGCGGAGCCGCGAACGAGGAGTCCGTCCACTGTGTGGTGCTGCGCGGCGAAGGGCCCGTCTTCTCCGCCGGCGTGGACCTCGCCGAGCTCGCCTCCTTCGCCGGCGAGCCCAGCGTCCTGCGGCCGTTTCGAAACGTCTTCCTGGACTGCGCGAACCTCTGCGAACAGATGCCCAAGCCGGTCGTCTGCCAGATCCATCGCACCTGCGTGGGCGGCGCCCTGGAGGTCGCCCTTGGCTGCGATTTGCGCATCGCCTCCGAGGACTCCCAGTTGGGACTGCCCGAGGTGAAGTTCGGGATCATCCCCGACGTCGGAGGCTCCTCCAGGCTGCCCGCTGTCGTCGGCCTCGGGCGGGCCAAGGAGCTGATCATGACCGCCACACTGATCGACGCTTCCGAGGCTGGGCGCATCGGCCTGGTCAACCGGGTCGTCCCCGCCGAGGAGCTGGAGTCCGCCACTCAGGCACTTGTGGACGAGCTGCTTGCGAACTCGCACGTTGCCGTCGGCCGGGCCAAGCGCGTGATGGACGCCTCGGCCCGCCCAATTCTTTCGCAGACTCTCGAGATGGAGGTGGCGGTTCAGGAGTACTGCGTGGCCGCCGTCCGTGAGCAGGCTCGCCAGGCCGCCGAGGACGCCGCGGCCGACGGCGCGACTGCCGAGGGCCAAGCGCAGGTCGCCGGCGTCTCCGCGGGTTGAGGCACGTCGCCATCTGCAGCCCCGTGGATGGCCCTGCGATTGGGTGCCCCCGCGCGCGCGCCCTGCGATTGGGTGCCCCCGCGCGCGCGTACACGCACGCGCGCGGGCACCCCATTCTGGACACCAGACACAGGGGGCCGGGCGCCGTCCCCTCACCCCCACTCCACCGGCCCCGCCACGAGCGTGTGGCTGCCCAGCGGCCGTCCCAGCACCTCCTGTACCCGCCGTGCGCACGCCAGCAGGGCGTCCAGGGCGATGCCCGTCTCGATCCCCATCCCTTGGAGCATCGACAGGAGATCCTCGGTGGCGATGTTCCCTGTCGCCCCCGCCGGCACCGGGCAGCCGCCGAGCTCGCCGAAGCTCGACTCGAAGCTGTCGATCCCCGCCTGAAGCGCCGCCAACACGTTCGCGAGGCCCTGCCCACGGGTGTTGTGGAAATGGCCCGTCAGCTCCACCCCCTCCAGTCCCTCCCGCCACAGCCCGAACACCTCCCCCACCTGCCTCGGGTTGGCCATCCCCGTCGTATCCCCGAAGCCGATCTCCTGCGCGCCCGCGTCCCGCAAGCGCGTCGCGATCTCCAGCACCCGCTCGGGCGGAACGTGACCCTCATACGGACACCCGAACGACGTCGAGATCACCCCCTCGCACCGCAACCCCTCCTCGCGAGCCCGCCCGAGCACCCGCTCCAGCCCAGCGAGCGACTCCTCGATCGAGCGGTTCACGTTCTTGCGGTTGTGTGTCTCCGAAGCCGACAGGAACACATTCACCTCCTCGAACGCCCGCCGTCCGCCGCCGTCGCGTTCGCCGCCGGCGCCCGCTCGTCCGCCGCCGCCCCCGCGCTCGCGCAGCTCGAGTGCCCGATCGAGGCCCCGCTCGTTGGGGATCAGCACGCTCACCGCCACCTCCTCGGGGATGTCGATCCGAGCGAGCACCTCCTCCGCGTCCGCCAGCTGGGGGATCACGTCCGGTCGTACGAAGCTCGTCACCTCCAGACGCCTTAGGCCCGTCCGGGCGAGCGCGTCGATCAGCTCGACCTTCCGGGCGGTCGGGATCGTCTCGGGCTCGTTCTGGAACCCGTCCCGCGGGCCCACCTCCCTGATCCTCACAGCTCCCGGAAGGCTCACCTCTCGAACCATATACTCGGCCGCCGTGCCACCCTCCCCCACCGACCCCGTCGCCGTCGTCGGCGCGTCGGGCTCCCTCGGCTTCGGCCTCGCGATCCGGCTCGCCCGGACCGGCGTGCCGATCGCGATCGGCTCCCGCGATCCCGACCGCGCGACGGAGACCGCCGCGCGCGCGCGGGCCATGGTTCCGGAGGGATCGTTCGCCGCCCACGAGAACGCCGGCGCGGTCGCCGAGACCGCGATCGTGATCCTCAGCGTGCCCTTTCGCAACCAGTCCGAGACCCTCGCCAACCTCAAGGCCGCCCTCCGCCCCGGCCAGCTCCTGATCGACGCCACCGTGCCCCTCGCCGCCGCCGTCAGCGGCAAGGCGACCCGCATGCTCGGCGTGTGGCAGGGCTCCGCCGCCCAGCAGGCCCAGGAGATGGTCCCCGCGGGCGTCCGCGTCGTCTCCGCCCTCCACACGGTCAGCGCCGCCAAGCTGGCCGACCTCGACCGGGCCCTCGACGAGGACGTCCTCGTGTGCGGCGACGCCCGCGAGGACAAGTGCGAGGCCGCACAACTGATCGAGCGCATCGAGGGCCTCCGCTGCGTGGACTGCGGCCCCCTGGAGATGTCCCGCACGACCGAGTCCCTCACCGCCATCCTGATCGGGGTGAACGCCCGCTACAAGGTCCACGCGGGCATCCGCCTGGCGGGCCTGACGGACGTACCCTGGGAGTGATGTCCACCGAGGTCATCGTCTTGGCCGGGGGCACCGGAGGAGCCAGGCTCGCCCGGGGCATGGCCGACGCGCTCGACCCCGAGCGCCTGGCAGTGATCGCCAACACCGGCGACGACATCGAGATCTACGGCGCCCATGTCTCCCCGGACCCCGATCTCGTGTCCTTCTGGCTCGCCGATCTGATCGACGAGCGCGGCTGGGGCCTGCGGGGAGACACCTTCGCGGTCATGGACGGATTGCGAGAGCTCGGTGTGGATGTGTGGTTCAACCTCGGCGACCGCGACCTCGCGTGGTGTCTGGAGCGGGCCCGCATGACCGCCGAGGGGCTCTCCCCCACCGCCACCCTCGCCCGCCTGAACGAGGCCATCGAGGTCCGCTCCCGGGTCCTTCCCATGAGCGACGACCCCGTCCGCACGTGGGTGCGCACGACCGCCGGCTGGCGCTCGTTTCAGGAGTTCATGATCCGACAGGGCGCACAGGGCATCGTCGAGGGCCTGGAGTTCCGCGGCGCCGAGCAGGCCCGACCGAGCGAGCAGGCGCTGCAGGCGATCGCACAGGCCCGCGTAATCGTCATCGGCCCGTCCAACCCCCTCGCCTCGATCGCCCCGATCCTCGCCGTACCCGGCATCCGCGAGGCCCTGGCCGCGGCCCCCGCCCCCGTGGTCGCCGTCAGCCCGGTCGTCGCCGGGCGGATCCTCAAGGGCCCCACCGCCTCGTTCATGGCGTTCGCCGCCCTGGAGTGCGACGCCAACGGGGTCGCCGACTTCTACGGCGATCTTCTTGACGGGATCGTCGCCGACGAGAACGTCGCCCGCCTGCCCACCCTCCAGATCGACACCCTCATGGACGACCACCCCGCGCGCGCGCGTGTGGCCCGTCAGACGCTCGACTTCGCCGAGGCTCTCGCGGGGTAGCCCGCCGGCGGGGTGAGGTTCGCGGGGCCTGGCCGGCAGGGTGAGGTTCGCGGGGGCTGGCCGGCGGGTGCTCCTCAGGCGGGCGCGGAGGCCCTGATCTCCCGCCACGCTTGGAGCGTGTCGAGAGCCGCGTCGCTGACACGGTCCACGAACAGACCGCGCTCGTTCGCGTGGGGGAGCGGCTCGTCGGGGACCTCCACCCCAAGGAACTCACACAGGGGCTCCCAGCCTTCTGTGACCTCCCACACGAGCAGCCGCTCGGCGGGGACCGACCGCTTGACCTCCTCGTTATGGGCGGTCATCTGCTCGATCATCTGCTGCGGCTCGTTCCCGGCGGCGAACGTGCCCTGGGGGCCCCAGAACATGCGGTCCACCAGCTCCAGATACCTGCGCCAGCGGGGATCGACCTCCGCGCGGGCTTTCGAGAGCAGAGGCATCAGCGAGTCCCCGAAGCTCATCGTCCAGATGGTCTCCCTAAAGCTCCGCTCCCACGCCCCCGGGTCGCGCACGCTCAGCAGCACCTTGGCCTTGGGATAGGCGTCCATCAGCTCCCGGTAGAAGTAGCCCCCCGGCCAGTCGACCGTGGAGCGAACGCCCGCGAACGCCTCCCGCCAGGACTCCTCCCCGTCCAGCGCCCGATCCCAGATCTCGACATGGTCGAGATCCGCCAGCACGTTGACCCAGTGGTAGCAGGGACTCAGGCCGAGGATCTCGAGCGCCAGCTTCTGCGTCAGCGTCCCCGTTCGCGGGAGTCCCGCCCCGATCAACTCGATGCTCGCCGTGTCCTCGATGTTCCTCGCCCTCTCGATGCTCGCCGCTCCTTCGTTACCGGTCACGCCCGCGATTCCCCGATCTCCAGGCTTCCCGACGGGACACTATCGTCTTCGAGGACATGCATACCGCCGCGATCCTTCCCGTCAAGCGCTTCGCTGCAGCCAAGCGTCGCCTCGGCGGGAGCATCGCCGACGACTTGCGCCCGCTGCTCGCCCGGGCGATGGTCTCAGACGTGCTGGACGCGCTCGCTCAGAGCCCCTCGATCGAGCTCACGATCGTCGTCACCGGCGAGCCGTCCCTCCTCGACCCGGCTCAGGATCTGAGAGCGCTGCTCGTGGAGGACCCCGCCGAGGACGGCCAGTCGGCCGCCGTTGCCCTCGGCGTCGAACGGGCCCTGGCGGAGGGGATGGACCGAGTGCTGTCCATACCCGGCGACTGCCCCGCGATCGACCCGACGGAGATCGAGGCGCTGCTGGGCCGCCGCGACGGCAAGGACGAGTGCCCGACAGGGCCCGAGGCAACGTTCGCGCCCGAGGTGGTGATCGCCCGAGGTGGTGATCGTGCCCGACCGCCACGGGACGGGCACCAACGGCCTGCTGCTCACTCCCCCTGACGCCATACCCCCCAGCTTCGGCCCCGACAGCTGCGATCGCCACCGCTCCCTGGCAATCGCCGCAAGCGTCCGCTGGCGAGTGGAGCGCCCTCCGTCGCTGCTCCTGGACATCGACACCGGCGCCGACCTCGGGACTTTGCGCGAGCGCCTGTCGAGCGCTCACACCCGCGCCCGCCACACCCCCACCCCGTCCACGGATGCACCGCGCACGCGCGCGGTGCTCGGTCTGGCGGACCACACCGACGTCCTCCCCGCCGCCGGCGCCAGCGCTGGCTGACCCGCAAGGCAGTCATGGCAAGCCTCTCCGCCCATGCCATCGGGCCCCTCCCCGAGATCCGCGCGGGAGACGAACTCGCGGCGCTGATCGTCGCGGCGATCGGCGCCACCCAGCCTCTGGACGCCCTGCGAGACGGCCAGATGGTAGCCATCGCCCACAAGGCCGTCTCCAAGGCCGAGGGGGCGGTCGTCTCGCTGGCCGACGTCCAACCCGGCCCCCGTGCACGGGAGCTGGCGGAGGCGCAGAACAGGGACCCGCGGGCGGTCCAGGTCGTGCTCGACCAGTCCGCGGAGATCCTGCGGGCCGAGCGTGACGTGCTGATCTGCCGCACCCATCACGGCTTCGTGTGCGCGAACGCCGGCGTCGACGCCTCCAACGCGTGCGGGCAGGCCTGGGAGAGCGGAACCGAGACGCTCGTCACGCTCCCCCGCGACCCCGACGCCTCGGCACGGAGCATCCGCGCGCGCCTGCGCGAGCTGACCGGCGCGACGGTCGCGGTCCTGATCACCGACAGCTTCGGCCGGGCCTGGCGTCACGGCCAGTGTGACGTGGCGGTCGGCCTCGCCGGGATGCAGCCGCTGGACGACTGGCGCGGGCGAGCCGATGCGACGGGCCTGCGCCTGCGGGCGACCTGGCTGGCAGTCGCCGACGCCGCCGCGGCCGCCGCGGACCTGGCTCGCGCGAAGGACTCCCGCGAGCCCGTCGTGATCCTCGACGGCCTGGAGAGGTTCCTCACCGACGAGGACGGCCCGGGCGCCGCGGCGCTGTTGCGGCCAGTGCAGGAGGATCTGTTCAGGTGACGGTCGCCACCGGCAGCTCGTAGCGGCGGCGGACCTCGTACAGGGTCGTTCGCTCCGCTGCCGGACGGCCGGCCTCGTGGGCGGCGGCGATCAGCTGGTCGGGGTCGAGCTTGGTGCCATGGTAGGAGCCCGCGAGGCGGCTGATGGACTCCTCCATCAGGGTCCCCCCGAGGTCGTTCACGCCCCAGCGCAGGGACTCGGTGGCGGCGTCCAGGCCCATCTTCACCCAGGACGCCTGCAGGCTTGGAATCGTGCGCCCGAGGGCGAGGCGAAAGACGGCGGTGTGCTTGAGGTTCTCCTCCCGCGAGATCTCCTGGACGCCGTGGGTGCGCCCGAGAAGGGTCTGGAAGGGGATGAACGAGAGGGGCACGAACTCGGTGATCCCCCCGGTGCGTTCCTGCAGGTCCCGGATGACCCGCATGTGCTCGGCCAGCTCCCACGGCTCCTCGATGTGGCCGAACATGACGGTTGCGGTCGACCGCAACCCCGCCCTGTGGGAGGCCTCGATGATCTCCACCCAGCGGGCGACCGGAAGCTTGTTCGGGGAGATCCGCTCGCGCACCCCGTCGTCGAGCACCTCCGCGGCGGTGCCCGGCGTAGAGCCCAGGCCCGCCTCGCGCAGGCGCGCGAACACCTCACCGGGGGGCAGGCCGGAGATGTCGCACATGTGGGCGATCTCCATCGGACTGTAGGCGTGCAGGTGGACGTCAACGCCCTCCTCCAGGGCCGTCCGCTTGGCGAGCTCGAGCCATCCGAGGTAGTCCTCGAGGGTCCATTCGGGATGGATGCCCGACTGGACGCACAGCTCGCTCGCCCCGTAGGCGACCGCCTCACGGACCCTTCTGGAGAACTCCTCCTCAGAGTGGTGGTAGGCGTCGGGGGAGCGCCTGCTCTGGCCGAACCCGCAGAAGGCGCACCCGACGATGCACACGTTCGAGACGTTGATGTTCCGGTTGACCACGAACGTGACTGTCTCCCCGGCCAGCTCGTCCCGGAGCTCGTCGGCGGCGGCCCGGATCTCCTCGATCGCCTCCGGACGGGTCTCGGCGAACAGAGCCGTGAGCTCCTCCGGATTCAGCCTCGCACCGTCGCGCGCACGCTCCACCGCGGTCGCGACGAGCTCGGACCGGATCGGCGCCGTGGGATCGGTGCGGCCCGAGCCCCGCCGGGGGATGAAGCTCCAGTACTTCACCTTGATCGTGTCCAGCACCCCGTCCGAGAGCCACTCTGAAGAGATGTACCGTGGGTACACGCACAACCGCTCGGTCAACGCCACCCCGTCGGCCTGCAGGCGCTTTCTGACCTGGTGGGGCGAGGGAAACGGGTGCTCGGGGGAGATGTGATCGCCGTTGGCGCTGAGGCCCCCCAGGTCGGTGGCTCCCGCGTTGACCAGCTCGCCCCACCAGTCCGCGAGGTTCGGGGGCACCTGGATGCCCACGTCGGGCATCAGCCGGCGGGTCTCCGCGATCAGCCGCTTCATGTCGTCGATGCTCACCGGACAGGTCCACTCGGGCAGCGGTAGACGAGGTCGCAAAAGAGGGCCCCCGCGCGCGCGCGCGGGGCCCCCGTTCAGGCCGTCCTCCGAGGCCTCGCCCAGGTCCCCGTCCGGGTCCTCCTCCACGCCGGTGCGCCAGTACGCTCGGGCAGCCGCGTCGGCGATCTCGGCGGGCTCCCGCCCGTAGTAGCGCTGGTGAGGGACGAAGTTCTGCAGGATCACCTCCTGGATGTGCCCGTGCTCGGCGTGAACGTCCGCGAGGGCCTCCAACGAGGACATCCGCTCCTCCTCGCTCTCCCCGATCCCCACGAGGACGCCGCTCGTGAACGGGATCTTCAGCTGACCCGCCGCCCGGATCGTCGCAAGGCGACGGGCCGGGTGCTTGGTCGGGGAGCCCGCATGGACGGTCTCCATCAGCCGCTCGGAGATCGACTCGAGCATCAGCCCCTGAGAGGCCGTCACCTCCCGCAGCCGCCCGAGGTCATCCCGCGAGAGCACCCCGAGGTTCGTGTGCGGCAAGAGACCCCGCTCCAACGCCCGTTCGCACGCCCACACCACATACCCGGTGAAGTCCTCGTGCCCGTACTCCCGCAGCCGCCTCCCCACCTCGGGGTTCACCTCGGGAAGCTCCCCGGTGAGCACCAGCAGCTCCTTGACATGACGCTTCGCGGCCCCGTCGAGGATCTCGAGCACCTCATCGGGCTCGTACAGGTGAGCCTGGCGCGTCGCGAACGAGCAGTACTTGCAATAGCACCGGCAGGTCCGTGACAGCGACAGCGTCAGGTTGCGCGAGAACGTGACCCTGCGACGCATTGCGACGGAGTCTAGGACCTCGGGGCGTGTCCGTCCGGTCGGGTTCGTAGGTTGGCCCCATGTCCGAGGACGCGCTACGCCGCGCCGTCGCCGAGTTTGTCGGCACGTTCACCCTGATCTTCATCGGCTGCGGGTCGATCGTGGCCGCCAACGCGATCCACGACCCCTCGCTGATCGGCGTGGCGATCGCGCACGGGCTGGCGATCGGCGTGATGGTCTCGGCCCTCGGACACATCTCCGGCGGGCACTTCAACCCCTCGATCACCTTCGGGTTCCTCGTCACAAAAAGGATCAAGCCGCGGCTCGCGGGCCTCTACTGGGTCGCCCAGCTCGCCGGCGCGGCCCTCGCGGCGCTGCTCGTCCAGGATCTGCTCCCCCGCCCCGCCAGCGAAGCCGTGAACCTGGGGGTGCCCGCGCTCGGCCACGGCGTGGACGCCGCCTCAGGCGTCGGGCTGGAGGCGATCCTGACGTTCTTCCTGGCCTGGGTCGTGTTCGCCAGCGCAGTGGATCCGCGGGGAACGTTCAAGTCGATCGCCGGGCTGGCGATCGGCCTGACGATCACGATCGACATCCTCTTCGGCGGTCCGTTCACGGGAGCGGCGGTGAACCCCGCCCGAGCGTTTGGCCCGCAGCTCGTCGGCGACCACTGGGCCAACGGCTGGGTTTGGTACGTAGGGCCGATCCTCGGCGCGACCGTGGCCGCGGCCCTGTACGAGCTCCTGTACCTGCGCCCCAAGCTCGAAGACGTCGGCTCGGCCAAGAGCGGGGTGCTGGAGCCCCGCGCCTCCGAGCCGAGCTAGAGGCCCGGTGCCATCGGCGCGCGTCTACCTGGCCCGCCACGGCCAGACCGCGTACAACCTCGAGCGACGCTTCCAGGGCCAGCTGCCGGTCCCGCTCGATGACACCGGCCGCCGCCAGGCGGCCGAGCTGGCGGAGCGGGCCGCCGCGCACGGGTTCGCGGCGCTGTGGTCCAGCACCCTGTTGCGCGCCCGCGAAACCGCCGCGGTGGTGGCCGAGCGGCTGGGTCTGCAGCCCGAGGAGGACCCCCGCCTGATGGAGACCGACGCGGGGGACTGGACGGACAGGCTGTTCGTCGACGTCCAGGCGAAGGCCCCCGAGTCGTTCGCGAAGTTCATCGCCGGCGACCGGACCTTCGCGTTTCCCGGAGGCGAGTCATTCGCCCAACAGGAGCACCGGGTGGCCGCCGCCTTGGAGGACGTCGAAAAGGGGCCCCTCCCGGCGCTCGTGGTCTGCCACGGCATGGTCATCCGAGCGGCCCTCTCGGCCCGTGCCGGACGCTGGGAGCCTCACGCCGAGCGCGTCCCCAACGGCGCCCTCGTGCCCCTCGACCCGGCGTTGGCCGGACGTGAGGGCTATGCGGATCTCGGGGGAGACCCCGGCGAGGCCACCCCGGCAAGCTGACTCACGAGCTGAGGGCCTTCCCGGGCCATCCGCGAGCGAGGGACGACCAGGTCAAAGCCGGCCTCTTCGGCGTATGCGCGCGCCTGCGTGTCCACATGCGAGTAGAAGGCCAGGGTTCGAATGCGTCCGGGCCCCCCTGTCAGCTCCCGTCCAGGTTCTGGTGGGTTGGAGAGCAAAAAATGGATGGCCCGCGCGCGCGCGCGGGCCTCGTCTGTGAGATCCACCACGAGCACCTTCACATCCTGACCATCCGCGTCTGAGAGTTTCGAGAGCAGCATGTCTGGATCCGCGAGCAGCTCGACCTCGTGGCCGGCCGCCATCAGGCTGCCCTGCACGCGGGAGCCGAACAGCAGGTCTGGGATCAGCGCCAGGACACGCGCCATCGGCAGGGTCCCGCTACTGGGCGCGCAGGCGCTGGAACTCTTCGCGCGCCGACTGGGGACGGCCCCACATCTGCGTGACCTCCACCCGCCCGGTCCGCACCTCCCGCACCGCCAGCTCCCCCGCGATGCCCGCTTCGTCGAGCAGCACGAGGGTGCCATGCACGGTGGGCGCCGAGGCGGCGTGCCCGAAGCGGTGCGCCACCAGCAACCGCCAATGCCAGTCGTGCTTTGAGTAAGGACGCGCGTTGCACGTCACCAGGTAGACCGCCGCTTCGACGTACTGGGACTCGTCCTCGATCCGCATGTCCAGCTCGAGGTCCGTCCAGTCGTCGGGAAGCGACTCGACGATCCCATTGAAGTCCTCTGCGAGCGAGCCCATCTGAGCAGAGCCTACCGTGGCCGGCCCTCGCCGGACCCCCGCCGATAGTCCTATCCTCGGCGGAGATGACCGCCACCGACACAACCGCCACCGCTGCCACCGCCGAAGCCGCGGCGAAAGCGAGCACGGTCGCGAACGCAAGCGCGACCACGGCCGCGAGCCTCCAACGCCAGTACGAAGCCCTGAGCGAGAGCTGCGGCCTCGTGGACCGCTCCGAGCGGGGCAAGCTCGCGCTGACCGGCTCCGGCGCGGTCGAGTTCCTGAACGGCCAGGTGACCAACGAGCTCGCCGACCTGCGCCCGGGCGAAGGTCGCTACGCGGCCTTCCTCACCCACAAGGGCAAGATGCTCGGCGACCTGCGCATTCTGGCCGTCGGCGAGGACCCGGAGAAGAAGCCCCAAGAGCTCCTTCTCGACACCGAGCGAGTGGCCCTGCAGGCGCTGTTCGACATGATCCGCCGCTTTCAGATCGGCTACGACGTCGAGCTTCACAAGCGCACGTTGGAGCGTGGCCTGCTCTCGCTGATCGGCCCGCACGCACTCGACATCGCCCTGCCCGGGGGGTTGCCGGCAGGTGAGGGCTTCCCGGCAGGCGATGGATTGCCGGCGGGTGAGGGATTGCCGGCGGGCGACGGCTTGCCGGCGGGTGAGGGCTTGGCGGCGGGCGAGGGATTGACGGCGGGCGAGCACGCGAACGCCGCCGTGGACGTCGCCGGGATCGAGGTCCTCGCGGCTCGCACCGCCGTCGGGGTGGACCTGATCTGCGACGCCTCCCAGACAGAGGCCCTGGCCGCGGCCCTGCGGGAGCGGGGCGCCATGCAGGTGTCGCACGACGCCGCCGAGATCGTCCGGGTGGAGCGCGGCGAGCCCCGGTACGGGATCGACCTCGACGAGACCACCATCCCCCAGGAGGCCGGCCTGAACGAGCGGGCCGTGAGCTTCACCAAGGGCTGCTACGTGGGCCAGGAGACCGTCGCGAGGCTCTACTACAAGGGCAAGCCCAACCGCCACCTCCGGGGACTGCGCCTGTCCGAGCCGACCCCGCCCGGCGCCCAGCTGCGACTGGGAGAGCGGATCGTCGGAGGGCTGACCAGCTCCGTCAGGTCCCCGGCGCTCGGCTCGATCGGCCTGGCGCTCGTGCGCCGCGAGGCGGAGCCCGGCGCCCGCGTGAGCGTCGGCGAGGACGGCGCGAGGGCTGAGGTCGTCGAGCTGCCGTTCGGACAGCGCAAGCAGGCTCCGGCGATCTCGACCTGATCGCGGCCAGAGGCCAGCTACTCCCGAGACCGGCGAAGGAAATCGTCGAACATCGGTACGGTGAAGGCCGTGTCTCCGTGAGCGGGGCTGTAGAGCATCCCCTTCTTGATCAGCCCCGAGCGACGGGGCGCCACGCTCTCGACTTTTACCCCCAGCTTCGCGGCTATGTCTCCGGATCTGTGAGGGCCCGCGCCGAGGTCTGCCATCGCCACGAGATACTCCTTCTCAGCCGGTGTCACGCGGTCCATTCGCACGCGGAGGAAATTGCCGTCCAACTGCTGCTTGACGTCCGAAGCGGCCAGGGTCACGTCTTCGAGAGTAATCGGCGACTGCGGTGCAGCATTCCAGACGTGGTAGCCCCACTCCTGCAAGAAGTAGGGATAGCCATGCGTGAAGTCGAGCAGAGCATCGAGAGCATCCGGCCGAAAGTCAATCCCCTGATCTTTCGCAGGCACCTCCAGGACCGCGCGAGCGTCAGCCTCTCCGAGCGACCCTACTGCTGGGAAGTCGAAAAGTCGCTCGGCATATGACTTTGCGTTGCCGGCAAGGCCCGGGAGCTGCGGAAGACCAGCGCCGACGAGTATCACCGGAAGTCCGAGCTGGACTGTGCGGTGAATCGCGCCGATCAGCGCGCCCAGCTCGTCGGAAGACAGATATTGAACCTCGTCTATGGCAAGCAAAAGGCCGCGGCCGCGATCTTGCGCCGCCTCCCCCACCGCGACAAGCAACGCCGTGACATCCTCGGCCAAGAGCCCAGAGTCGGCGCTGCCAGCGATCGCGTCGACATCAAGTGAGATCGTGGACCCATCTGGCAGGGTGTACGTAAACGACTTCAAGGTTCCCAGCGCACGCTTGACCTTCGACGAGACCGAGCCTCTGTCCAGCTCTAGGAGGATTGCTCGCAGACGAGCGGCCAGAAGCTGCTTGAACTCGCCCGTCTCGGGGGCCTCGATCAGCGCCACCGCCAGCTCCTGTTCCTGTGCCATCAGATGGAAGCGGTTGAGCAGCACCGTCTTGCCGACCCCCCTAAGGCCGATAGGCATGATGCTCTTTCCGGGTCGCCCAGATATGGTGCGTCTCAGCGCGACCTCGTAGCTCTCCACCAGGCCATCGCGACCCAGGAACGCTGGCGGCTCTGTGCCGGCCCCTGGTGAAAACGGGTTTTGAAATGGGTCCATCTTTGAGGTAGCTTACCAGGACTTAGCGAACTTACTGTTTCTAAGATAAGTTCGATAAGGTCGCCGGTCGCTTGCGGCCGCTCTGCCTCTCACCCTCAACCGCCTCTACCCCTCCCGAACGGCCTCTACGTCGCCGCCTGCCTGGCGCTGCTCGGCGCAGTGCTCGCGTGGGTCCTCGTCGCGCCATCCCGGCACGGGACAGGCCGTCGAATGGACGCCCGCCCCGCGGGAGTCCGACTCCGAGAGCCCGCAGGCCGCCGAACCGCTGCACGCCTGAGGGTGCGGCAGCGGCTGATACGAGAACGGCCACGACGGCGTGCGCCTGCACCCAGCGCCCGAGCCAGGGTAGGATGAGCTTCGCCGAAACCGTGCCCGCGCGCGTGCGGGCGCGGGCACTTCAATCGCCGGAGGTTAGAGAGCACGTGGCCACGATCGACCTGCAACGAGTATCCGAGGTGAGCACCGAGCCGGGCGAGCTGCCGGAGACGATGGCCGCGTGGGTCATCCGCGAAGAGCGCTTCGGGGAGCCCAAGGACGCCTTTCAGCTCGAGGAGATCGAAGTTCCCGAGCCGGGTGCGTTCGAGGTGATCGTGCGGGTGATGGCCGCGGGTGTGAACTACAACAACGTGTGGGCCGCCCTGGGCAAGCCGGTGTCGGTGATGAAGTACGGAGACCATCCCGAGTACGGCCATCACATCGGCGGCTCGGACGCCTCGGGGATCGTCTGGAAGGTCGGCGCGGGGGTCACCCGCTGGAAGGTCGGCGACGAGGTCGTAGTCCACTGCAACCAGGCCTCTTACGAGGATCCCGAGGTGCACGGCCTCGATCCGATGGCCGCCCCGTCCCAGAAGATCTGGGGCTATGAGACAACCTGGGGGTCCTTCGCCCAGTTCACCAAGGTCCAGGCCCAGCAGCTGCTTGCAAAGCCTCACGCCCTGACCTGGGAGGAGGCGGCCTCCTACGGCCTCGTCTACTTCACCGCCTACCGGATGCTGATCACCCGCTGCCGGTTGCAGGCCGGCGCGAACGTGCTGATCTGGGGCGCCGCCGGCGGGCTGGGAGTGTTCGCCACCCAGCTGTGCGCCGCCGCGGGCGCCCGCTGCGTGGGCGTCGTGAGCTCCCCGGAGAAGGGTGAGCTGGTCAAGCGCCTGGGCGCCGTGGACTTCATCGACCGGGCCGAGTTCTCAGGGATGATGCGCAAGGGCGGGGAGAGCCCCGAGGAGGAGAAGGCCCGCTTCGGCGTCTCCCGGGAATTCGCCAAGCGGGTAAAGCAGATCCTCGGCGACGCACCCGACATCGTCTTCGAGCACGTCGGCCAGGCGACCTTCCCAACCTCGGTGTTCACCGTCAAGCCGTTCGGCAAGGTCGTGATCTGCGCCGGCACCACGGGCTTCAACCTCGACTTCGATGTCCGCTACCTGTGGATGAAGCAGAAGGAGATCCTCGGCTCGCACTTCGCCAACGCGTATGAGTGCATGAAGGCCAACGAGCTGATCGAGAGCGGCCAGATCCGCCCCGTGCTGTGGCGCACGCTCGGCTTCGACGGCGTCGCGGAAGCTCACCAGCTGATGCGCGAGAACAAGCACCTCGGCAAGATCTCGATCCTGGTCGGGGCCGAGGACGAGGGCCGGGGCAAGACCGCCGAGGGACCACCCGCGATCCACGCGGAGGTGGGCGCCTGATGGCCGGCGCGGGACCGGGGACGGTCATCATCCCGTGGTATGCCACCGGCTTTCGTGCCGACTCCTTCGGGGAGGCCGTCAACCAGGTCGCCGCGGTGGCGATGCGCTACGGCGCTAGCTCCTACGCGGTCTACCGCGCGCGAGACGACCGCTACAAGTTCCAGCAGCTCGCCCACTTCGACGACCACGTGGCATGGGAGCGCTACTGGGAGGGGCCGGAGATGATCGAGTTCAGAGCCGAGCACTCCGGCTGGTATCAGGTGCCCGTCCTGTACGCCTGGTGGGACCTGGCCGCCCACGGACAGATTCTCGCCCAGCCCGCCCCCGCGGGCGGCAACGGTCACGGCAATGGCCACGGCAACGGAATCGCCGCGGGCGATCGGGAGTAGCGCAACCGGCAGGACGCCGCATCGCGCCGCTCAGCGTCGTACCGGCTACTGCGCGAGCGGGGCCATCGTCAGGCCCGCGCCCTTCAGCTGCTCCCAGTAGTGCTCGGCCGGCTCCTTGAGGCCGGTGAAGACGATCGCCCGGCCAGTGTTGTGAATCACGTTCGCGATCTCATGGCCTCGCTCCAGGGTGGTTCCGGGGATGAAGCGGGCGAGGGTACGGGCCACGTGGTCGAACGTGTTGTGGTCGTCGTTGCGCACGATCACCTTCCAGGCGCCCCCCAGGCCACTCCCGGGAAGGCCCGCGCGCGGCAGCTCGATCGTCTGACTCATCGGCCCAAAGAATAATGGCCGAGGCCCGCCCGTACAATGGTGGGATGAGCGGCGATCAGCCTCCGCGACTGCCCGAGCGAGACCGGCCGTGGATGATGCGAACCTACGCCGGGCACTCGACGGCGAAGGCTTCGAACGAGCTCTACCGGCGCAACCTCGCGAAGGGCCAGACGGGCCTGTCGGTCGCCTTCGACCTGCCCACCCAGACCGGTTACGACCCCGACGACGAGCTCGCCCGGGGGGAGGTGGGCAAGGTCGGCGTGCCGATAACCCACCGCGGAGAGATGGCCGCGCTGATGGCCGGCATCCCGCTCGCGGAGATGAACACCTCGATGACGATCAACGCGACGGCGGCGTGGCTGCTGGCGCTGTACATCGTGGCCGCCGAAAATCAGAACCCACCCACCCCCCAGGAGCAGCTGCAGGGGACCACCCAGAACGACATCCTCAAGGAGTTCCTCGCGCGGGGCACCTACGCGTTTCCGCCCGCCCCCTCGCTGAGGTTGATCGCGGACATGATCGCCTACACGGTCGAGCACGTGCCCAAGTGGAACCCAATCAACATCTGCTCCTACCACCTGCAGGAGGCTGGAGCGACGCCGGTCCAGGAGATCGCCTACGCGATGAGCAACGCGATCGCCGTGCTCGACGCCGCCCGCGAGCGGGTCCCGGCTGAGCGCATGGGCCAAGTGTTCGGTCGGATCTCGTTCTTCGTGAACGCGGGCGTGCGGTTCGTCGAGGAGCACGCGAAGCTGCGCGCGATGGGCATCCTCTGGGAGGAGCTCGGTCGGGAGCGTTACGGCGTGAGCGATCCCAGGCAGCTGCGCTTTCGCTACGGAGTCCAGGTGAACTCACTCGGGCTGACGGAGGCCCAGCCGGAGAACAACGTACAGCGGATCGTCCTGGAGGCCCTCGCGGTCACCCTTGGGCGCGACGCCCGCGCGCGGGCGATCCAGCTGCCCGCCTGGAACGAGGCCCTCGGGCTGCCCCGGCCGTGGGACCAGCAGTGGTCGCTGCGCATCCAGCAGGTGCTCGCCTATGAGACCGACATCCTCGAGTACCCCGACATCTTCGAGGGCTCCCACGTGATGGATGGGCTCGTCGGGGAGCTTCTGGACGGGGCGCGAGCAGAGATGGCGGTCGTCGCCGAGCACGGTGGCGCGATCGAGGCGGTCCCCTACATGAAGGCCGCCCTGGTCGACGCCCACCGCGAGCGCATCCAGCGAATCGAGTCCGGCGATCTGACGGTGGTCGGCCAGAACCGATTCAC
This sequence comes from uncultured Solirubrobacterales bacterium, assembly GCA_963785785.1. Taxonomy (GTDB): domain Bacteria; phylum Actinomycetota; class Thermoleophilia; order Solirubrobacterales; family Solirubrobacteraceae; genus Palsa-744. The sequence goes on from CAWAWI010000001.1 coordinate 686,531, forward strand.
CGAGACCGAGGACTCCCCCCTGACCGCAGGAGGCGACGGCGGCATCCTCACCGTCGACCCGGCCGTCGAAGCCGAGCAGATCGAGGCCGTCCGGCGCTGGCGCTCAGAGCGCGACCAGGGGGCCGTGGACGGGGCCCTCGCGGAGCTCTCCCGGGTGGCCGCGCTCGAGGGCGCCGAGCGCGAGAACCTGATGACCCCGACGATCGCCGCCGCCCGCGCGGGCGCCACCACGGGCGAGTGGGCCAAGGCCCTGCGTGAGGTCTTCGGCGGCTATCGCGCCCCCACCGGCGTGGGCGAGGCCGCGCCGGCCCAGCCCGCCAAGGAGCTCGGCGAGCTGCGCGATCGCGTGGCCGCGCTGCAGGAGCGCCTCGGCCGCCGGCCCAAGATCCTGGTCGGCAAGCCCGGCTTGGACGGACACTCCAACGGAGCCGAGCAGATCGCCGTGCGCGCCCGGGACTCCGGTATGGATGTCGTATATGAGGGCATCCGCCTGACCCCGGCCCAGATCGCCGCCTCCGCCCGCCAGGAGGGTGTGCACGTGATCGGCCTGTCGATTCTGTCGGGCTCGCACCGCGAGCTGATCCCTGCGGTGATCGGCGCCCTGCACGACGCCGGCGTGAACGCGCCCGTGGTCGTCGGGGGGATCATCCCCGACCAGGACGTCGCGCCGCTGAAGCAGGCGGGTGTTGCGGCCGTGTACACGCCGAAGGACTTCGACATCACTCAGATCATGAGCGACATCATCGAGCTCGTCGGCGCCAGCACCAACGGCTCGGCGTGAGCACCGACGGAGCCGCGCTCGGGGCGCGACTGCGCGCGCGAGACCCGAGGGCCGCGCCGGATACCCTGAACCTGCTGGAGAGCGCCGCCCCGGCTGACCGTGAGCAGGCGCGGGCGCTGCTGGGCGAGGTCTCCCCGGGCGCGCTCGGCGGCGAGGCCAAGGGGCACATCGTGGGCGTCACGGGACCCCCCGGGGCGGGCAAGTCGACGCTCCTCTCCGCGCTCCTTCGCCTGTGGCGCGAGCAGGGCAGAAAGGTCGCGATCCTGGCCGTGGACCCGAGCTCACGCCGGTCGGGAGGCTCGCTGCTCGGCGACCGAGCGCGGATCGAGTTCGATCCCTCAGACCCCGACGTGTTCATCCGCTCGACCTCCGCTGGCGAGCAGCTGGGGGGCCTCTCCTACGCGACCGCCACCGCCGCCCAGGCGCTCGCCGCCGCGTTCGACGTGGTGGTGATCGAGACCGTCGGGGTGGGCCAGGCCGAGACCGACGTGGCCGACGCGGCGGACACCGTCCTCGTGGTCGTGCAGCCTGGCAGCGGCGACGTCCTGCAGTTCTTGAAGTCGGGGATCATGGAGATCCCCGACGTTCTCGCCGTCACCAAGGCCGACCTCGGGGACCCGGCGGCCCGCACCAGACGCGACCTCCTGGCCGCGCTGCGCTCGGTCGGCTCGCGCTCGACCAAGGTGCTCGCGGTCTCCTCGCTGCCCCCCGCCCGGGGCGTCGGGGAGCTGCTCGAGGCCCTGCAGGAGCACCGGTCCGGTCTCGATCTCGGCGCGCGACGGCTGCACGTTCGGCAGGGGAGCGCGCTGGCTGAGTACGTGCGCGAGAACGGCGACCGCGGCCTGCGGGCCCTCGGCGGACGGCGGGCCGCCCAGGAGCTGCTCGCCCGGCAGGACCCGCGGGCGGACGTCCCCGCGCTCGTACGCGCTCTCGAGCAGGCGGCCAGCGGCTGAGATGGCACGGGACCTGCTGATGATGTTCGGGGCGTTCGTGCTCGCGAGCGCCCTCGCGGGCGCCCTCGGCGCCGTCAACCTCGGCACCGCCCTGGCGTTCGGGCAGATCGCGTTCGCGATCACCACCGTCTACGTGATCCTCAAGCACTGACGCGTGGCGAGAACCGGCGTCCGGCGCGACCCGCGGCGCGTAGTCTGATGGCCAGATGATCGTCCTGATGGGCTTCGCCTTCCTGGCAGGGGCGGGCACCGCGCTCTCGCCCTGCGTGCTGCCCGTGCTGCCCGCGCTCCTATCCGCCGCCGGCGTCGGCGGCCGGCGGCGGCCACTCGGGGTCGTGGTCGGGCTGACGGTCACGTTCACGGTCACGATCGTCGGCATCGCCAGCGTCGTCGGCGGGATCGGGCTCGGCTCAGACCCGCTGCGGGACCTCGCCGTGGCGGTTCTGCTCGCGATGGGCCTGGCCCTGATCGTGCCGGGGCTCGCCGACAGGCTGGAGGCCAAGCTGTCCCCGTTGGCCCGCTTCGGACCGCGCACCCGAGGGGACGGATTCGCCTCGGGCCTGCTCGTGGGCGCCGCGCTCGGCTTCGTGTACACGCCCTGCGCCGGGCCGATCCTGGCGGCGGTCATCTCGGTCAGCGCCGCGTCCGGGCAGAGCATCGCGGTGGCGATCGCCTACGCGCTGGGCTCGGGGGTCGTGCTGCTGGCGCTCGCGCTCGGCGGACACAAGCTGTTCGACCGCGTCCGCCAGAAAGGTCGCGGTCCCGCGCTGCAACGGGCGCTCGGCGCGATCATGGTGATCACGGCGGTCGCGATCGCCACCGAAGTCGACGTCAACTTCGACCAGTACGTCGCCCAGCACATCCCCGAAGTGAACCTCACGGCGTCCCTTGAGAAATCGAGCGCGGTCGAGAGTCGCCTGCCGGAGATCACCGGCCACGACCCGAAGTACAAGGCGAGCATCTCCGCGCCTTCGGAGCCGCTGAGCGCTACACGCGAGCAGCTGCTCGCGGACGCAAGAAAGCTGACGGACGCGGGGCCGGCGCCTGAATTCACCGAAACCGAGGACTGGTTCAACACAGGGGTGGGTGGGCACCAAAACAAGCCTCTCACGCTCACCGGGTTGCGCGGACACGTCGTCCTGATCGACTTCTGGACCTACACGTGCATCAACTGCATCCGCACCCTCCCCTACCTGGAGGCCTGGGACGCCGCCTACCGCAGGGACGGCCTGACGATCGTCGGCGTCGAGACCCCCGAGTTCGCGTTCGAGCACGACGCCTCGAACGTCGCCAACGCGATCGCCCAGTTCGGCATCCACTACCCGGTCGTTCAGGACAACGAAATGGGCACCTGGAACGCGTATGACAACGAGTACTGGCCCGCCGACTACCTGATCGACACCCACGGACACGTGCGCTACGCCACCTTCGGCGAGGGCGACTATTCCCAGACGGAGACCGCGATCCGAGCGCTGCTCGCCGAAGCGGGGGCCAACGTCGGCTCGATGAGCCACCCGCACGGGGTCGTGATGCCAAGCGAACAGGCCACCCCCGAGACCTACCTGGGCACCGCCCGCGCCGAGGGTTGGGTGAACGGGCCCCAGAGCGGCCTGCACGACTACGGCCAGGCCAAGCGGAGCCTCGCCCTCAGCGACTTCGCCTACGACGGCACCTGGAAGATCGGCGAACAGCCCGCGGAAGCGGTCGCGAACGCGGGGGTGGAAGTCGACTTCGAGGCCAAGCACGTGTACCTCGTGCTCAGCTCCTCCGGCGAACGTCCCCGCCCGGTGCAGGTGCTGCTGGACGGCCACCCCATCCCCGCGACCCTCGCCGGCGCGGACGTCCACCACGGGGTCGTCACCGTCACCCGCCAGCGCCTGTACACGCTCGTCTCGCTGCCCCGCGACGAGCAGCACCGCCTCACGCTGCGCTTCGCCCCGGGCGTCGTCGGCTACGCGTTCACGTTCGGGTAGGGCCCATCACCTGCTGCCATCGCGGGCTCGAGCCGCTCCAGCCGGCGCGGCGCTCGCCGGCTATCGCGCTGCCACGCTGGAATCAATCATTCGGTGCACTTCGAAATGGCTGGACTGTGAGCGCCCTCCCGCAATCGTTCGTGACGCCGACGGCGTCCACCTCGACGAAGCCGGTTCAAGCCTGCTCGCGCGCTACGTCTTGGAAGCGATCGGGCACAGCTACACGTACTGAGCGGCCTGATGGTGGTTACAACTCCGGACGCGTTCCCAGGCGGCAGGGGGTAGGCTGCCTCGTCATTGTGGCTGCGGGAACCGTCATCAAGCGATCTGCTCGGCTGGTGGGAATCGGTGCCGAGGCCCAGCGATGACGATCGCCGTCTTGACTGAGACCGGCTTTCTCACGATGCTCGCGGTTGTACTGGCCTGGGCGGGCGCAGCGAAGATCCGGCGTCCCGAGCCGGCGCGGCGTGCGCTGGCGGCGCTGGGAGCGCCCGCGACGGCTGGGCTGATCCGCGTTCTGGCGGCGACCGAGCTGGGGATAGCGGTATTCGTGCTTTTCGCATCAGCGCATGTCTCGGGTGTCCTTCTCGCAGGTTTCTTCGCGTGCCTGGCCCTCGCGAGCGGACTGCTTGCGCGCAAGGATCACGATGGGGACTGCGGCTGTTTCGGAGATGGACGGGAGCGACCGCCGGGCCGCGTGCACGTCGTAGCGAACCTGGTAGCGGCGATTGGTGCCGGCGTTGTGGCGCTCCGGTCACCGGCGAGCCTGGCCGAGCTTGCGCGAACCCAGCCCGCCGCCGCGGTCCTCGTGCTGGCCCTCGCGTGCGCCGGAGCCATGATCTGGAGGCTGGTGTTCTCGGGCCGCGAGGTTCCGGCGGCTGGCCCCGTCAGCGATCGTCTTGTGAGCGCTTCGGCGACGTTTCTCGAGGAGCGCATCTCGCGCCGCTCCGCGCTGGTGCGAATCGCGGTCGCTGGCTCGGCGTTCTGTATCGCGCCGGTGCGCTATCTGCTCTACCCCGGTTCTGCGCTCGCCGTGATTGCTCCGTCCAGCTGCGGTGGCGGGGAGTGCACCGACGGCTACACGGCGTTCTGCTGTGAGATCAACAAAGGTCTCAACGAATGCCCATCCGGAACCTTTCCTGGGGGCTGGTGGATGTGCACCGACTACCGCGGTCGCCAGCTATGCGCCAGCCACGGCGTGCGCTACTACGTGGATTGCAACGCCCTTCCCGGCCAACCTTTCCCGGGCGGGTGCGTATGCGCGAACAACAGCTGCGACAACCGCCGTGTGAACTGCAACATCTTCCGCTACGGGCAATGCAACACGCACATCGGCGGCACCACCGCCGTCGTCTGCCGAATGGTCACCTGCCAGAACCCCGGTTCGATACCGGCGCTCAACTGCAGCTCCTCGGTCGCCGTCGACGACGCCGTCTGCGCCCACGAGGCGCCATGCCTGCAGGCACCCGCATTGGAGCTGGCCGGCGCCGGGGGTGTTTGAGCCCGATGACGGCAACGCCCTGCCAACCCCAGGACAAACCTTGGCATGATTGGGCCATGATCCTTCGGCGTCTAGCAGGGCCTATCGGGTTAGCTTTGTGGCTATGTGTCGTCCTCGCTGCCCCGCGCGAGCTCGAGTCCGACCGCCACCGCGGCAACCAACTGCAGCATTCCCAACCACGGTGAGCATCTCGCAATGTTCTCGTATCCGCCAGATCGAGCCTACGCAAAATCTATGTCGACTTCGCGCGCGCCCATGGACCGCGTGTAGAACGGAAATGCGGTTTCGACGATCCGTCCCGCGTACTTCGACTTCAGGACGCAGATCAGCGACTTCGGACCGAACGGTCCTGTCGAGCACTTGACCTTCGGATACGCCCTGCGTACCTGAGCTACCGATGACCCGACGCCGATGCCCTTGCTGGTCTTCTGCCGCTTGGATGAGGTCCACATTCCATTGAGTCGGCCATGAGTCAGGCCCAGCGCGCCCAACAGCGGCGGCTTGGCGTAGTTCCACTCGACGTTACCCTGATAGTCGGGCGGCTGCTTGAGGGTGGGCTGGCCGAGGATCTTGATGATCTGGGCTTCGCTTGATCCGAGCTTCAATCCAGCGATGCTCTGGCCGATGACGATGTTGGCCTGAGCGGTCGGTGCTGCCGCCAGCGCTCCGGCGGTCAGCATCAGGCTGAGTACGGCAACGACCTTCGATCGTCCTAGCTTCATGCCTCTCCCTTGCTGCTTGTGGTTTCGCGCGAGCCCATATCTTGCACGCTGCGCGGATATCCTCATCATCTTCGCGACGCGCGGGCCACCCTGGTGTCGTCGTGGCGCCGCAGCGTCAAGCCGGTGCTGTCGAAGTGGTCGAGGAACGCCTTGGCGTCGGCGCGCGAAACGCCCAGCTCGTCGCGCAGCCTGGGCAAGGAGATGTGACCCTCGGCTTGGATGATCGCCGTCAAGCGCGCGGATGCGGCGGCGATCGCATCGACGTGCGCGTGGCGTCCGTGGGTGAGTCGGACGGCGAGCCCGTGGGCACGAAGCTCGGCGAGGCCGCTCGTCTCTCCCTCGTCGAGCAGCCGGTCGGGGGACGGGCTGAAGCCCTCGTCGCGCAGTCTGTTCGCAAGCGCGAGCGCAGCTGGCGAGAGCGGCGGAGGCGGTGGCAGCGTGGTCGGCGGTGCGGTGGGCTCAGGCAGGGTGGAGGTGCGGGCGACAGAAGGGTCCTGCGAGGGTGGCTGCTCGCCCGCCAGCAAGCAACGGAGTGCTCGGACTGCGGCGCTCGTCGCGCCGTGGCGACGCGCGAGGGGATCGATGATGAGCGCGCCTCCAAGTGTGTCTCGTTGCGCGGCCTCGCGGATTACGAGCCGCTCTCCGGAGCGCGCGAGCAGCCGGGACTGGCAGCGTACCTGCGCGAGATGGGCCTCGCCCAGCAGCACGATGCGCGCTGGTGTCGAGCTGGTTCCGTGGTGCGCGTGCACCCGCCATGAGCTGGATCGGGCCTGTGCGGGGGTGGGCTCGAAGTCGAGCTGCACGTCCAGGAAGTGGGACGGTGTGACGACGCCGCGCGAGGCGAGCACGTCGCCGCGCGAGACCTGCGAGCGCGACACGCGAGCGAGGTTGACAGCGACGCGCTGACCTGCCAGCGCCCGCTCTCGCGGCTCGTCATGGACCTGTACCGATCGCACCCGCACCGCGATTTCGCTGGGGTAGAGGACGAGTTGCTCGCCGACCTCGATGGTGCCCGAGGACAGCGTCCCTGTCACGACCGTGCCGATGCCGGTGAGGGTGAACGACCTGTCGACGTGCATGACGACCGGCCCCTCACTGCACGCGCGACTCTTCAGGAGTGCGGTCGCGCGGTCCAGTGCGGCGGTGAGCTCGGTCAGGCTGCGGGCCGAGCGGGCGCAGCAGGCGACGATCTCGGCGCCCGCCATCAGCCGTTCAGCGTCCTCGATCGCGTCTTGCGGGTCGGCGAGGTCGGTCTTCGTGATGGTGACCACGCCCGTGGTGACGCCGAGCGAGCTCAGCACCCTGGCGTGCTCGCGGGTCTGCTGGGAGACTCCCTCGTCGGCGGCGATCACCATCAGGTAGCAGTCGATCCCGGTCGCGCCGGCGACCATCGTGCGCAGGAAGCGCTCGTGGCCCGGCACATCGACCACGGACAGGCGCCGTCCCGATGGGAGCTCCAGCTGGGCGTAGCCGAGCTCGATCGACATGCCGCGTGCCTTCTCCTCGGGCAGACGGTCGGTGTCGGTGCCCGTCAGCGCCGCCACCAGCGCCGTCTTGCCGTGGTCGACGTGACCGGCGGTGCCGAGGGTGAGCGGTGAGCCTGGGTCTAACGCGCCCGCGCCACGCACTCGCCGGCCATCGTCGTCTCGGCGTCGCTCAGCGTCCGCGCGTTGAGCAGGATCCGGCCCGCGTGGATGCGCGTCAGCAGCGCCGGGTTTCCGCTGCGCAGCCGTGCCGCGAGCGCGCCGGGACCGGCCGATCCGGCGTCCAGCGCCACCGCCGGGCCGGGGAGCTCACACATCGGCAGCGCTCCGCCGCCGACACGCGAGATGTCCCGCACGATCTCACCGCCGGTCGCTTCGGCGAGGCGACGGGTGCGCTCGGTGAGCTCCTGCGGGTCGGTGTCGAGCATCGCGAGGACAGGGATCTCACGGCGCGCGAGCTCGGGGTCGCGGTGCAGCAGCAGGGTCGTCTCGAGTCCGGCGAGGCACAGCTTGTCGATCCGCAGTGCGCGCGCCAGCGGGCTCTTGCGGCAGACCTCTATGGCCGCGGCGGCACCGATCAGGATTCCCGCCTGGGGGCCGCCGAGGAGCTTGTCCCCTGAGAAGCACGTGAGTGTGGCGCCGGAGCGCAGCGACTCGCGAGCCGTCGGCTCGCCCGCGAGAGCGGGGAGATCTCCCGCGAGCACTCCGGAGCCGATGTCGTCGATGACCGGCGCACCCAGCGCGACCAGCTCGCCGAGGGCGGGGCGCTCGACGAACCCGCTCATCTGGAAGTTCGACTGGTGCACCCGCAGGATCGCGCCCGTGCGCTCGCCGATCGCGGCGGCGTAGTCACCGGCTCGCGTGCGATTGGTGGTGCCGATCTCGACCAGGATTGAGCCCGACTCGCGCACGATCTCGGGGATGCGGAAGCCTCCGCCGATCTCGATCAGCTCACCACGCGAGACGATCGCCTCACGTCCGGGGCCCGCGAGTGCGCTCACCGCGAGCAGCGCCGCGGCGGCGCCGTTGTTGACCACGAGGGCGTCCTGCGCGCCGGTGAGCTCACAGAGCAGTGCCTCGACGCGCTGGCCCCGTCGCGAGCGCTCGCCGCTTGTGAGGTCCATCTCGAGGTTGCTGTAGCCGGCAGCGGCCGCCGCGACCGCCGTGCGTACCGAGGGCGCCAGCGGCGCGCGGCCCAGGTTCGTGTGCACGATCACTCCGGTCGCGTTCAGAACCCGGGTCAACGATGGCCGCAGGCGCGCCCGTGCTCCGGCCACCAGGCCGACCTCGCCCCCGCCGTCGCCGCCGCCCTTGAGGATCTCCTCGCGCCGCGCGTCGAGCTCAGCGCGAGCGACAGCCCGCGCGAGCCGATCGACCGATGGCAGGGCACGCAGGCTGTTCTTGGTGTCGTTGGCCATCGCGAGATTCTCGCTGACTGACGGAACGGCGAAGGAGTCGAACCTTCCCACCGCGGGGCTGCCGCGGCTCACCGGCTTTGAAGGCCGGGTGGGGCACCAGCCCCGGCCGTTCCCCGGAAAGTCCCGCCCCGAGCGGGTCAACCCACGCTGATGATACCCGCGGGTCCGCTGAGGAGTCTCCCGAAGACGTGACCAGGCACCTCGCTCGCGCGGTCCGCCGGTACGGCGACGATCAGCCCGCCCGAGGTCGTCGCGTCCGCCAGCAGCCAGCGCCGCCACCCCGCGACATCCGGGCTGAAGCTCGTGAACGCCGCCGCCCACTCAGCCACCCGACGGGTGCCGCCGGAGATCGCTGCCTCGGTGGCGAGCAGCTGTGCGACACCGGGCAGCACGGGCACCGCCTCGGCGCTCACCTGCGCGCACAGGCCGCTCTCACGCGCGATCGCGTGCAGGTGCCCGAGCAGCCCGAAGCCGGTCACGTCCGCCGCCGCGTGCGCGCCGGCCTTTAGCGCGCACGCACTGGCGCTTCGATTGAGCGTGCTCATGACCTCGACGGCCCCCGCGAGCAGCTCCGGCGGCACCTCTCCATGCTTGGCCATCGTCGCGATCGCGCCCGTTCCGAGCGGCTTGGTCAGAACGAGCGCATCGCCATCCCTGCCCCCGCTGTTGGCGAGCATGTGGCCGGGGTGGACGGTACCGGTCACAGCGAGCCCGAACTTCGGCTCGGGATCCTCGATCGAGTGCCCGCCGACCAGCGGCGTCTCGGCCTCGTTCAGTACGCCCAGCGCACCATCGAGGATGGAGCGCAGGATCTCGCCGTCGAGACGCTCCAGCGGAAAGGCCAGGATGCTCAGCGCCGACAGCGGCGTGCCGCCCATCGCGTACACGTCCGACAGCGCATTCGCGGCCGCGATCGCGCCAAAGGCGTGCGGATCGTCGACGATCGGCGTGAAGAAGTCGACCGTCTGCACCAACGCGAGATCGTCGCTGAGCCTGATCGCGGCAGCGTCGTCGGCCGTGTCGATCCCGACCAGGACGCGCTCGTCACGCGGCAGCTTCAGGTCGTCGAGCAGCGCGTGCAGGTCGGCGGCGGGCAGCTTGCAGCCGCAGCCGGCGCCGCGCGAGAGCGAGGTGAGCCGTGGAGAAGCCATCGTTGTGGTCGTGTGCATAGCGTCTCGCCCGTGGAGGACCGGAGGCTACACGCGTTCGACGGCCGCAGTCGCGTGTACTACTCTGCGCACGCATGAGACCGGGACGCACAGCAGTCATCGCGGCCGCTGCGGTCGTGCTCTGCGTCACCGCCCCGGCCGGAGCTCTCGGGCGCGTAAACCCGCACAAACACGCGCACGCGCCAACTCCCCCCACCGCGATCGACGCCCGCGTGACGGGCACGTTTGAGATGCTCGCGCGCGTCACCGCCGCGAGGAACGTACGCGGCGAGCACGTCGGCCAGTCGCTGAAGCGGCGCTGGCTCATCTCCCCGCAGTCATGCGCGGGTAGCGTATGCCAGGCGCTCGAGCTGGATCGCGAACGCAGCGCCGGCATCGACGAATCGCTCACGCTGCATCGTGTGGCTGCCGGCACATACGCTGGCAGCGGTAGCTTCTACGTCGCGCTGCGCTGTAAGCACAAGACCTACCGGCACGGCAGTCGGGCCCCTTACCACATCACGATCACCGTCAAGAGCGCCATGAGCGTGCAGGGGATCGCGTTCGCTCGAGCGATTACCGCCACCTACCAGAACTCCAAGCGCTCTGACTCGACTCCGTGTGTACTTGGGAAGAGCCACGACGCGGCGCGCTACACCGGCAGCGCCAGATCCGCAATTCCCTCCCCCCGGTCGCGTCGTTCTCGACGCAACCGGATGGTGCAACGGACAGCGCCTCCTTCACAGACACTTCCACCCCAGCTGCGGACGGCGCGCAGATCGTCTCTACTCAATGGAGCTTCGGCGATCCGGCGTCCGGCGCCAGCGACAGCTCAACAGAAGCCGCTCCCTCCCATCAGTTCTCCGAGCCCGGTGTCTACTCAGTCACGCTCACCGTCACCGACGCGAACGGCCTGTCCTCTACGAGCACGCAGACCGTCACCGCGCCCGGCCTGCCGACGGCCGCGTTCGTGTTCGCACGCAACGCCTCGGCAAGCACGTTCTCGTTCAGCGACCACTCCCAACCAGGGATCGGTGCGGTGCCGATCACGAGCTGGAGCTGGAACTTTGGCAACCCCGAATCGGGCGCCGCCGACCAGTCGACGCTGCAGAACCCCACCCACGAATTCAGCCAGCCGGGCACCTACCAAGTGACGCTCACCGTCACCGACGCGGACGGGCGTCAGTCCACGAGCACCCAACAGGTCACCGTCTCCGGGCCACCGAACGCCGCCTTCACCGCGACTGAGCAGGGCGCCACGGCGACGTTTTCGTTCAAGGATGAATCAACCTCCGGCGTGGAAGGACCCGCGATCGTAGGCTGGGCCTGGAACTTCGGGGACCCGAGCTCGGGCGCTCGGGACACCTCAACCGAAGAGAACCCGTCCCACACCTTCAGCGCCTCCGGCGCCTACACGGTGACGCTCACCGTCACCGACGCCGACGGCTTGACCTCGACGACCACGCGCCAGGTGCTGTTCTAGCCACCGAACTCAAGTGTGGCAAGTACGTCGCTGAGCTCCCTGGCGAGCAGCTCGGGGCGCTTGCTCGCCGGGCGAATCACCGCATACAGGCAGAAGGGGCGCGCAACGTCGGTGAAAAAACGCTGGCATCCGAGCTGCCCGGCGCGCGTGACCTGAAGCTGAGCGGGCCCGAAATCGTGCGCCTTGAGCGTCGCGGGACGCTCCCTGTCGGCAAACAGGCCGACCCCGGGGCGCACCACCGCGTCGCTGCGGTACTCGACAAGGGCGGCGAACGCGTCGTCGGGACGCATGCGACCCGTCGCCGCCGCACCGAAGTCGCCGTCCTTCTCCAGCAGAGCGAACGTAGCCGCGTGCAAAACCGGTGCCGCGCCGTCGCGGCAGAAGATCCGCGCCTCCCACCCCCTCGGAGCGTCGATCGAAAGGCCGTGACCGGCGACCCTCATGCAACCCACACGATCACGAGTGCCGCCACCAGCAGCTCGACCGCGGGCGTCGCGCGCCGCACGTAGGGTTCGATCGCGCCAAGCACGCGGTGCAGCTCGACCAGGCTCTCGCTGTCGTGCGCCCTGTGCGCGGGCAGTAGCGACATCGCCCTGACGAGGCCGAACGCGGTGCCGATCGCCACACCGATCGCCGGATCGCCGCACAGGAAGACGACCGCAGCGGTCGCGTAGATCGCCGCGGAGGTCACGATCGTCGCGACGCCCACGCCGAGCTGGGCACCGAACGCGAGGCCATAGACCCATCCACGGTAACGGGTCATCCAATCCTCGTTGACCTGTCGCCGCGTAGTGGGAAGGCGCCCGCGCAGCGGCGTCGCGTCAAACAGCAGAGCGATCCCGAGCACCACGAGCAGCGCGATCGTACGCCAAACCGTGCCTCCCGGAAGCAGCGAACCGAGCGCTGCCACGCCCGCGCCCGCCACCGCTCCAGCGCCGATCGCGCCGATCGCGAACGCCGCCGCGGTCACGTGCCATGAGTATCCGCGGCTCCGCTCACCGAGCGGAGTGATGCTCGCCAGCATCGACTGGCCTCAGGGCGACCACGCCGCTCGAACGGCGCCGAGGATCGCCAGCAGACAACCGACAACCGCGAAGCCCAGCCCGCTCAAGTCCGCTCACCCACCCCCGGCGGGTTGCCCGCGGGATACAGGCTCGGATGACCCGCGGTGATGCCCGCCGCGGTAAGCGCCTGCTCCGCTCGCCCCGCGCGCTCGCTGGTCGTGCGCACCCGCGACGGAGCGCCCTCCGCGTCAGCGACCGAGCTGTCAGACACCGCCTGCTCGACCATCGAGACCATCTCCTCCCAGCTCGCCGCCGTCCCGCGACCCGCGACCGCACCCGAGCCGCCATCCACGAGCACAAAATGCGGCGACCCGGGAATCGCGTAGTCACGCCACGCCCCGGTCGACATCAACACCTCTTGGCTGCGCGGCGCGAGCTCCCGCAGGCGAGTCGCGCTCTCTTCCTCGGCGTCCTTGACCACGATCACAACGCGAGCGCCGGCGGGTAACCGAAAATCCCGCCGCAGACTCTCCCACAGCGGCCCGCACGCGGCACAGCCGCTGCTGAGGAACGCCAGCAACGTAGTCGGCGAGCCCGAACCAAGCCGGACCTTGACCGAGTCGCCGGTGAGCGTCTCGCCCACGATGTCAAACGAGTCGATGCCCACACCGATCATCCGTTGGGGCACAGATCCCCCCTCAACCCCATCCCCCTCGACGGCTGCCAGCCGTCGGAGAATCTCCGCATGACTGCGCAGAAGACCCACAACGAACAGCGCGAGCGCCGCGACGACGACGCTCTCGAGCACCACCAGCACAGTGATCACGGTCAGACACCCTACCCAGCGACTCGCCTGGCCGTGGCCGCGGGCGGGCTCACAGCCGGTGCGGTGAGCGAGACGCTTGCGGTGACATGAAGCGGCTCCGAGACGCCCGCACCGAATCCGTGACCGCTAGGGCAGAGAGCTCGCAGCCACATCCCGTGACCGGCCGGGCCCATCGGCGTCGCGTCGAGCTCCCACTTCCCCGCCGAATCAGTTGTGGTTTCGGCGAGCATCCGCTTGTTCACGACTTCTCCCTTCCGGCTCACCGTCCGCGCCTGAATAAGGACGGGCGCCGGCGAGCGGGGTGCCGTCAAGGAGCTCGAGGGTGCCCACAAGCACCCGGACCTGGCTGCTCGGGGCACTGCCCGTGCCGGGGACAGCGGCAGGTTCCGGTGTCCCCGTCGCGGTGACCGGCGATCCGCGGCAGCGGCACGCGAGCATTGGCCGGGAAGCGGCAGTAGGACGCCCCGGCCGGGTTTACTCTCACGGTCACCCTGCCCTGCGCCGAGACCCAATGCAGGGAGAACTTCCAGGCGAGCAGCGCTTCCAGAGCGCGGCGAGCCGCGGTCGAGATGGGCACCGCCGTGAACGTGCCCAGCACCGCGATGCCCGTGGAGACCAAGTTGTAGCCCCTCGCCTGCGCTCCGACGCCGCTGGTCGTCGAGCAGGGCGATCGGGTTCGACGTTCGCTGAAAGACCAGCCAGAACAACCGCTCCCATCCCGCTCCCTCGCCATGCTTGCGCATCGCGTGAGCGTACGCCATCGGGCCTCACCAGTTCAGAGCTGATCGTGGGCCATGTCCGCCCGCGGAGTATGATCGGCTCCGGATGCGGGCGACACACATCATCACGCGGCGCATTGGACTGGCAGGCTTGGTGCTGGCGCCGCTGCTGGTGCTCGGCGGCATGACCGGCCCGGCCAGCGCAGCCACGTCCTGCTCCGAGATATCGACCGTTTACGGGATTCCCCCGTGGGGCTTTCATACGGGCCCGTACACGGGGGCGAGTAGCTTCGCCAAGGGCCACGGGAACATCAACCTCGAAGCCAACACGGTATCGGGAGTCATCTGCCAGCAGGATCGAGCCGGCACGATCATCATGTCGGTGGAGCACCACCTCGTGTACCACTCGCACTACGCGACGATGTGGGGCTACCCGGGGAACATCATGAAGATCAGGGTCCACGTGCAGGAAAGCACCGACCCCAAATGCGAAGTCGGAACCGTCGGACGCGCGACCCTGTTCGCGAGCTACAACGGCGTCCGCAGCGACAGTGTCCAGTTCTTCTTCCCGGCTGCGTGCAGGGACCAAGACCACCTGTACCACGGAACGCAGGTCAACAACCAGGTCCCGCCGCTATAGACCGGCCTCCTCGCAGGCGCTTGTCGTCGGCCGAGAACGAGTCAGAATCAGCTCACCTGTCGGACGGGGTAGTGTGGAGCCGTGCAGCCGCCGGAGACGCGTTACGCGACACGACCAGACGGCGTGAGCATCGCCTACCAGGTGCTTGGCGAGGGTCCGCTCGATCTCGTGTTCTGCTTCTCGGGTTCGTCTCGCACCCGGACCTCCAGTGGGGCAACCTCGAGATCACACGCTTCTTCCGACGGCTGGCGTCATTCAGTCGCTTGATGCGCCCCGATCTACGGGCTCGGCCGTTGCTGCTGCTGGCCCTGGGCCTGCGTCTGGGGCAGCTGCTGTCCCTGCCGCGGCTGCTGGGCCTGCGGCTGCTGGGCCTGCGGCTGCTGGACCTGCGGCTGCTGGGCCTGCGGGGGCGACTGGCCGGTGGAGCCCGGGCCGAGGAGACTCGCGGGCGCGCACGCCGGCGCCCCGAGCGCAGTGGCGGCGCGGGTCGCCTGCTGTTCGGTGATGGCGACCACCTGGCCGAGCCCGCCCCCAACGCGGCGCGAGCCAAGCAGCGCGAGCTGCTGCAGACGCTTGAAGGACATCAGCAGTTCTCGCGCCTGCGCCCGCAACGAGGGGGGAGGTTGCAGGCCCGAGAGCGCGTCCACCGCCCGCTGCAGGGCCAGGGCTCGGGTCAGGGCCTGCCGCGCGCTGCCCCCGGTCCGCGACCGCTTGAGCCCCAACCCGCCGGCCCGAGAAGCCCGCCCACAGATGAGCTCGGCGCGACTCCGGAACGCCTGAGCGGAGGCAGCCCCGGCCGTCCCGCCTGCCGCCGCCCCGGACGCGCCGTGCCCGGACGCGCCGTGCCCGGACGGAGCAGCCGTCGTCCCCCGCGCGCTCGTGGACGGTGCGTTGGAGGCGCCCGTTGAGGCCGCCTTGGTGGTCGTCGAGGCGCCGGCGGTCGTGGAGCTCGCCTGCGCCGTGAGCTGCCTCTGGGCCGCCGACCGGGTGGCCGCCGTGCCCGAGCCGCCGCAGCCCGCGAAGGCCAGCACGAGCACGAGCGCCGAGGCGAGGCCCGCCGGACCGGTGCGGGCGGCTCCCGCCGCCCGCACACGCGTCGCATCGGGCGCCGCACGCCCCCACCCCATGCTCATGGGCTCGTGCGGCGCGAGGCGATCAGTGTTTCCTCCTGCCCTTCTTCTTCTTCTTCTTGGGCAGCTTCGCGACCGCCGAGACGTCGTGCGTCACCGGCGTCCCACCCAGCGCGGATTGGAACTTGAAGGGTCCGCTCACGTGCAGCGTGTGGTGGCGCCTGAGGCCCTTCAGCGCCTTGGCGCTCGCATGCACCTTGATCTCGACCGTGCCCGCGGCCACGTTTTTGGCGCCGCTGCCAAAGGGCACCGTCACGTGGACGCATCGGCCCCGGTGGCGCAGGAAGCCCCGCTTGCACTTCTTGCTCTTCTTCTTGGCCGTTTCGGCCACTCCGAGGTCGAGGCCCGCGACCCCGGCGCCCGTGCTCGCCCCCAGGCTCAGGCCCAGTGAGTCGGCGAACGCCACGTCGGAGTTTTTGAACACGAGGCCCCAGCGCAGGTTGCCGGCGTTGGCGAACTTGAAGAAGAAGATCAAGTCGCCCGTCTTGGCGTTGAACGTCACCTTCTTCACGAGGCCGAAGGCGCTGTTCGGAGCGCCCACCGTCAGCGCGTTGCTGGCAGCCGTCGCGGAGCTGCCGCCCTGGTTCGTGGACGCGCAGTTGTCGCCGGCGGTGCCGAACGCGCACACCTCCGCGCTCTTGAGGCCAGCCCCGCCCGAGGCCGCGGTGACGCGGCCGCTGATCAGCCCGCCGGGAGGCAGCGCCGCATTTACGCCAGACGTCGTGTTCCGCTGTTCCACCGAGACCCCTGCCACCGTCTGGGGCAGGTAGTTGCCGCCTTCTTCGTAGAAGGAGAAGGTGACGGTGTAGCTGCCGGTGGTCAGGCCCGAGACCGTGTATTCGCCGTTGCCGTTGGTGAGCGCGCAGCCAAAGAACGTGCCCTCCGCGCAGGCGTACGCGTTGGCGATGGGAGCGCCGCCCGATGCCGCGGTCACCCGACCGCTGATCTGACCACCGGTGGGGAGTTTCTCAGTCTGGTTGTTCGTCGTTGAAGTCCCTATCACTTTCACGTTCGACTGAAGGACTCCGGCCACGTAGTTGCCAGCCCCCTCCGGATAGAAGCTGATTGCGTATTCACCTGCTTCGAGCCCCACTACTTCGTATTCACCGCTGCTGTTCGTGGTGGCACAGCGATCGCTGTTGGTGTTTTCTCCGGATGCGCACACCACGACGCCGCCGACCCGCACGCTCCCGGATTCATCGGTCACCGCGCCGCGGATCGCGCCTCCCGGGTTCAGTTCGGCGTTGATGCCGGGATGGAGTTCGCCCTGATTTACCGGGACTACCGACGGATATGTCGCGGGCAAGTAGTTCTCCGCTTCGCCCGGCTCGAATTCGACCGTGTAGTCGCCGCTCTCGAGTTCGGAGATCGTGTATTCGCCGCCGCCGTTGGTGACCGCACAGCTGTCCGACGGCCCACTGGCGCAGACGATCACGTCCGCGATCGGCCCTTTGCCGCCCGACGCGGCTTTCACGAGCCCGCTGATCTGCCCGCCCGCCTGCAGCGACGCGTTGACGCCGGAGGTCGTGTTCGGCGCCGTCACCGACACGCCGCCCTGGGACGCGGGCAGGTAGTTGCCGAGTTCGTAGGTGTAGAAGGTGACGGTGTAGCCGCCGCTGGACAGCCCCGAGATCGTGTATTCGCCGTTGCCGTTCGTCGTGGCGCAACCGCCGCTCACTTCGCTGCTCGCACACACCTCGGCGTTGGCGAGCGGCCCGCCGCCGGAGGCGGCGGTGACGCGACCGGAGATCTGCCCGCCGGCCTGCAGCGCCGCGTTGATGCCGGAGGTCGTGTTCGGGGCGGTCACGGAGACCATGTTGGCTTCCGACTGCCGCGTCTTGCCGCTGAAGTACTGGAGCTGGTAGTTGCCGGTTTCGGTGGAAGCGTAGAAGTAGACCGTGTAGGAGCCGGTCCCCAGGCCGGGGATCGTGTATTCGCCGCCGGTCGCGTTCGCGGTCACCTGGCAGGAGATCGTGTGGCCCAGGTCGGCGTTCTGCACGACGTACGTGCTGGCGCCCTGCCCGGCGATGAGGCTACCGCTGCGCAGCCACGCATACGAGTACCCGCTCGGGTTGTTCGACCACGAGCCCGTCGAGCACGTGAGCGTCTGGCCCACCTTCGGCGTGCCGCTGAGCGCCGGCGCGGCGGTGTTGGCGGGGGTGCCCGCCTTCGGCGCTTCGGCGGCCGCGAGCGCGGGCACGAGCAGCGCGCCGAGCAGCGCGATCGCGCATGTCAGAAGGACGGCTCGACTCAGCCGTCCCTGCGCGCGCGTGGGCGCCTTCCTTGATGAACGTTCCCGCCCGCCTTCCTGTCCCATCGACTCCCGCCTTCCTGTAGGTGCTCGTACCGGATTCCATGCCCGTCGACAAAACCGATCTCGATGCAAGGTCAAGCCCTGCACGAGCCTCCAACCTCCCCGGGCGGCCGTGCCGCCCGATTGCGGCGCGATCCTAGCATTCCGCCTCTGAATCTGCGTGCACGGATTCGAAGATCCCACTTCGCGGCGCCGATTTCCTCCCTCGGCTCGGCCCGCGCTTGTCACGGCATACAATGGACTTCATGGAGGGCTCGATGGCCGAGACCAGCGCCCGCAGCTGGCTGCGCTGCTACCGCTGCTGGTCCCAGGATCTGGAGGTTCAGGTCCACTACGAGGGGATCCACAAGATCGACCCTGACACCGGCGAGCGCTCGGAAGTCGTGGACGAGCTCCAGGAGGCCGTCGTGCAGTGCCTGGACTGCATGCACGACCAGCCCCACCTGGGCTTCAACAACGGCCGCGTGGAGCCGATCGAGGATCGCTGGGAGCGGATGATCGCGGGCACGCCGTGGGTCGCCTCCTGCACGGTCTCGGTCGACGCCGACGACGTCGAGAGCTGCTCGGGACCCGAGGCCGGGGACGCGCTCTCCTACGCGGCGTTCGGAGACCACGGCGTGCGGGAGTTCTTCACGCATGTGCGCTTTCACAAGCACGAAGACGACGCCCGCATCATCGTGCACCTGCTCGTCGAGCTCTACGCCCGCTCCCACGAGGAGGCCACCGAGGTGCTCGAGTCATCCGCCCGGGGCGCCCTCACGATCACCTCCCTGGCCGAGGAGTCCCGCCCGCCCGCTGCCGCGGGCGAAATCCACGGCCACGACTAGGAGAGCCGCTCCTCCAGAGCCTTCATCTGGGAGTGCAGCTCCAGAGGGAGCCGCTTGAACTTGCCGAGGTGCTCGTGGAAGTGGGGCAGCTGCGAGCGCCACTCGTGGGCGTCGATCCGCAGCAGCTCGGCCATGTCCTCGTCTGAGACCTCCAGATCGCGCGTGTCCACGCCATCTCCTCCGACGGGCGGAATCAGGCCGATCGGGGTCTCCAGGGCGGCGCCGTGGCCGGCGCAGCGGGCAAACACCCACGCCAGCACCCTCGAGTTCTCGCCGTAGCCGGGCCACAAAAAGCGCCCGTCGGCGTCCTTGCGAAACCAGTTGACGTAGAAGATCTTCGGCAGCTTGGCCCCCTCACGCCGGCCCATCGTGAGCCAGTGGGCGAAGTAGTCGGCCATGTTGTAGCCGCAGAACGGCAGCATCGCGAACGGATCGAACCGCAGTTCCCCGACCTTGCCCGTCGCCGCGGCGGTCTTCTCCGAGGACATGGTCGCGCCGAGGAACACGCCGTGCTCCCAGTCGAACGCCTCGGTCACGAGCGGCACCACGGTCGAGCGTCGTCCGCCGAACAGGATCGCGTCGATCGGCACGCCGTGCGGGTCCTCCCACTCCGGCGCGATCGCCGGATCCTGGGCGGCAGGGGCCGTGAAGCGGGCGTTGGGGTGCGCCGCGGGGGTCTCGCTCGAGGGCGTCCACTCCTTGCCGTGCCAATCGATCAGGTGGGCCGGCGGCTCCTTGGTCAGCCCCTCCCACCACACGTCCCCGTCGTCGGTGAGCGCGCAGTTGGTGAAGATCGTGTTCCGCTCGATCGTGCGGACCGCGTTCGGGTTCGTCTCCTCGCCCGTCCCCGGCGCCACACCGAAGAAGCCCGCCTCCGGGTTGATCGCGTACAGGCGCCCGTCCTCGCCGAACCGCATCCAGGCGATGTCGTCGCCGATCGTCTGCACATTCCAGCCCTGCAGCGTCGGGATCAGCATCGCCAGGTTCGTCTTGCCGCACGCGCTGGGGAAGGCAGCCGCCACGTACTTGACCTCGCCCTCCGGCGAGGTCAGCTTGAGGATCAGCATGTGCTCGGCCATCCAGCCCTCGTCCCGAGCCATCACCGAGGCGATCCGCAGGGCGAAGCACTTCTTGCCGAGCAGCGCATTACCTCCGTAGCCCGACCCGTAGGAGACGATCTCGCGGGTCTCGGGAAAGTGCACTATGTACTTGTTCTCGGCGTTACACGGCCAGGGCACGTCCTCGGGGTGGGTGGGATCATCCAGATCAAGGGGCATCCCGACCGAGTGCAGACAGGGCACGAACTCGCCTTCGGAGCCCAGCGCCCGCAGCGCCTCGGCGCCCATCCGGGTCATGATCCGCATGCTCGCCGCCACGTAGGGGGAGTCGGTCAGCTGGACCCCCACATAGCTGTGATCGGATCCGATCGGGCCCATCGAAAACGGCACCACATACATCGTGCGCCCCCTCATCGAGCCTTCGAACAACTCGTTCAGCGCTTCCCGCATCTCGGCCGGGTCGCGCCAGTTGTTCGTCGGACCGGCGTCCTCCTCGGCGGCCGAGCAGATGAACGTCCTGTCCTCCACCCGAGCCACGTCCCCGGGGTCGGACAGAGCCAGGTATGAGCCCGGTCGCCTTCCCTCGGACAGGCGCTTGAAGGTGCCCGCCTCGATCAGCCGCTCCGACAGCCGCTCGTACTCCTCCTGGGATCCGTCACACCAGTAGATCTCCTCAGGTTCGGTCTGTGTCGCGACCTCGTCGACCCAGGCGAGCAGGCGTTGATGGGTGGTTGGGGCGGGGGCGGTGGTCTCCATGATCTGCAGGCGGCTCCTTGATTCGACAACCCGTGGAGCCTATCGGACCGCTAGTCCACGGCGCTCTCGCCGGTCGCGCCCGCACCGGCGCCCACCAGGCCCTCTGCGTCCGGCGCCGGGGTCTTGCGGGGCACCAGCACGAGGCGCTTGAACTCCGCCACCAACACCCCGTCCTGGTTGAGAACCCTCGTGTGGACCCTCACCGTCCCCCGGTCGGGCTTTGACTTCGACTCCCGCTTCTCCAGCACCTCGGACTCGCAGAACAGGGTGTCCCCGTGGAACACCGGCGCCGGGTGCTTGAGCTCTTCGGTCGCCAGGTTCGCGATCGCCTTGCCGCTGACGTCGCTGACCGACATCCCGAGCGCGAGCGAGTACACCAGCGGCCCCACCACCACGTTGCGCCCCTGCTGAGAGCGGCCCGCGTACACGTCGTTGATGTGCAGCGGGTGGTGGTTCATAGTGAGCAGGCAGAACAGGTGGTCGTCTCCCTCGGTGACGGTCTTTGCGGGCCAGTGCTTGTACACGGCCCCCACCTCGAACTCCTCCAGGTAGCGGCCGTACGGGTGGGCGCCGCTCGCCTCGCGCACGGCCTGGTCTGTCTCGACGGTCTCGTTGGCGATCTCGCTCATGGGTCTCTCGGGGTCTCCTGTCGCTTGCCGTCCTCGGGGCCCGCGACGCGGGTCCTGGCTGGACATGGCGCGGGTCTCGGTGGACATATGTGCACCATGAACTCTAGTGGGGAGAGCCGAGCCGGTACCGTTCAGGTCCAGATCCACGCCATCCGGCCATACCAGGAGACCCGACTTGCGCAACCCCCGCGACTTCTTCAATCCCCTCGCCATCGACGCGCCGGCGCCCGCCCGCGAGATCCCGTTCAAGCCGTCTCGGATGATCCACTTCCTGGACTTCTCCAACGAGAAGATGGTCGCGAAGGTGCCCGACATCGCGGCCAAGGTCGACATCCTGCTCGGCAACCTCGAGGACGCCGTCCCGCTCGACCGCAAGGAGGCCGCCCGGGCGGGCCTGATCAAGGTGGGCCGCGAGATGGAGCTCGGGGACACCGCCCTGTGGACCCGCGTGAACGAGCTCGCTTCGCCGTTCGTGCTCGACGACCTCACCCAGCTCGTCACCGAGATCGGCCATCGCCTGGAGGTCATCATGGTCCCCAAGATCGAGGGTCCGTGGGACATCCACTACGTCGACCGCCTCCTCGCCCAGCTCGAGGCCAAGGCGGGCCTGGACCGGCCGATCCTCGTACATGCGGTGCTGGAGACCGCCCAGGGGGTGGCCAACCTCGAGGAGATCGCCTGCGCCAGCCCCCGCATCCAGGGAATGAGCTTCGGCCCCGCCGACCTCGCCGCGTCGCGGCGCATGAAGACCACCCGCGTGGGCGGCGGCCACCCCGGCTACCGCACGATCGCCGATCCAGACCCCGACGATCCCGATGCCCCCCGCCCCAGCTACCAGCAGGACCCCTGGCACTACTCGATTGCCCGCATGGTCGACGCGTGCACGTCCGTCGGCGCGCTGCCCTTCTACGGCCCCTACGGCGACATCTCAGACGAGGAGGGCTGCGAGACCCAGTTCCGGGCCTCCTTTTTGCTCGGCTGCGTGGGCGCCTGGTCGCTTCACCCCGCCCAGATCGCGATCGCCAAGCGCGTCTACTCGCCCGACCCCGACGAGGTCGCGTTCGCCAAAAAGGTGATCGCCGCGATCCCCGACGGCCGGGGGGTGCACATGATCGACGGCAAGATGCAGGACGACGCCACCTGGAAGCAGTGCCAGGTGATGGTCAAGCTCGCGGAAATGCTCGCCCGCAAGGACCCCGATCTGGCCGAGGCCTACGGGCTCGTGCCGGCGGGCGTGTAGCCGAAGCAGCCGAAGTGTGGAAGGGCGGCCTCAGGCGGGCGGATCGACCAGCGGGTTGCGCACCCGCAACTGCGGGTACCAGCTGAAGTCCCGGTCCACACTCCAGAGCTCGCTCACGCCCGCCGCCAGGCAGATGGCGGCGATCCGCCCGTCGTGGACATTGCGGCCCTGGGGACGCGCGCTCGAAAGCAGCGAACGCAGCGACTCCCAGTGACCGGGCGGCTCGGCGAGCAGTCGCATGCCCGGCGTGGACATCCAGGCGTCGAGCGCCTCGAGCGCCGCGTCCACCTGGGGCTCCCGCCAGCGCCGGCCGTCGGTGAGCACCGAGTAGAACTCGCCCGCCACGATCCACGGCAACCCCCAGGCGGGCTCCTGCACGAGCCACTCCATCGCCGCGAGCGCCCGCTCATGTCGGGGCGAGGACTCGTCGCAAGCGTAGACGAGGATGTTCGTGTCGACGGCGATCAAGTCATGCCGGGATTTTCGTAGATGGAGTCGAAGATGGCGTCCCAGTCGTAGGGATCGACGCCGGGCAGGGGCTCCAGCCGGCACGTCACCGGTTTGAAAGGCTTTCGGGCGTCCTTCGGAGCCTCCGCCAGCACTTTGCCGAGCCCCCGTTCCACGAGCGCCCGCAGCGTCGTTCCCTCGCGCTTCGCCCGCTCCTTCGCTTCCATCAGCAGCCCGCTGGCAATATCTATGGTTGTCTTCACCCATACGACTATATCGCCTCCGTTGATCGTGTGAGCGGCGTCGGCGGAGGCTTTCCTGGCGGCCCGACGGGGACCCGCCTTCGCGGACCGTCGGTGGACCGCGCGGCACCGGCGGCGCACCTCCATATAGGGTTCCGACGCCCGTCCCCCAACTGGACACCAACGATGAGATTCTTCGAGTTCGAGGCCCGCGAGATCGTCAAGCGGGCCGGCATCCCGGTCACCGACTACGGCTTCACCACCGACCCCGCCGAGGCACGGGAGATCGCCCAGCGGATCGGCGGGCCGACGGTGATCAAGTCCCAGGTCCTCGCGGGGGGCCGCATGAAGGCAGGGGGCGTCAAGTTCGCCGACACCCCCGAGCAGGCCGAGTCCCACGCCCGCGAGATCCTCGGGCTGGAGATCGGCGGCCACATGCCCCGGGGCGTCCTCGTCGACCCCAAGGCCGAGGTCGAGCAGGAGTACTACGCGGGGGTCGTCTGGGACGGCATCCGCAAGCAGCCCGTGATGATCTTCTCTCCCGTCGGGGGCATCGACATCGAGCAGGTCGCCGAGGAGCAGCCCGAGGCGGTCGGCCGGGGGCACTTCTCGAACATCCTGCCCCTCAGCGAGTTCCAAGCCAAGCAGACCATCGCCGCCACCGGCGTCACCGGCTCGGCCCTCAACCGCCTGGTGCCCATCCTCACCCGTCTGGCCCGCCTGTTCGTGGAGAACGACATGACCCTCGCCGAGATCAACCCCCTCGGGCGCCTGTCCGACGGCTCCTTCGTGGCTCTCGACGCCCACATGGAGATCGAGAACGAGGCCCGCGGCCGCCACAAGAAGCTGCTCGCCGATCTCGGCGTGGGCGAGGAGGAGACCCGCCAGGCCCGCGAGGCCACCCCCTTCGAGCTCGCCGGCGAGCAGGTCGATGCCACCGACCATCGCGGGGTCGCCGGGAACGTCACCGAGTTCGACGGCGACCTCGGCCTGGTGATCGGCGCCGGCGGCGGCTCCCTGACACTGTTCGACGCCGTCCGTGCCCACGGCGGCAAGCCCGCCAACTACTGCGAGATCGGCGGCAACCCGTCGGTCGCGAAGGCCTGCGGGCTGGCCAAGCTCGTCCTCGGCAAGCCCGGCGTGGACAAGATCGCGGTGATGATGTCGATCGTCTCCAACACCCGCGTGGACATCGTCGCCCGGGGCGTCATCAAAGCCTGTCTGGAGCTCGGCTACGACCCCGCCGAGAAGATCGCCATCTTCCGCATCCCCGGCGCCTGGGAGGAGGAGGGCTTCAAGATCCTCAAGCGCTACAACGTCGACTATGCCGACCGGTCCGTGTCTCTGAACGAGGCGGCCAGACGTGCCGTGGAGAGAATTAAAGCCCACCCGCCCGAGGCCCCGGCCGGAGCCGCCCCATGAGCATTCTGATCGACGCCGACACCACCTTCATCGTCCAGGGCATCACCGGCCGGGAGGCGGTGAACCTCACCCGGGAGTGCCTGGACTACGGCGCCGGCGCGAAGATCGTCGGCGGCGTCACCCCAGGGCGCCTGGGCCGGGAAGTCCACGGAGTGCCCGTGTTCGACACGGTCGCCCAGGCCGTGGACCATCACGGTAGGGCGGGTGGGGATCGGATCCACGGGTCGGTCGTGACGGTCCCTCCCGCGTTCACCAAGGACGCCGTGTTCGAGGCGATCGAGAACGGCGTCAAGCTGATCGTGATCGTCACCGAGCGCATCCCCCGGCGCGACGTCGCGGAGATGGTCGAGCTCGCCAACGTGCGGGGCGCCCGGATCATCGGCCCGAACTGCCTGGGGATCATCGTCCCGGACGTGATCAAGATGGGCGGCATCGGCGGCCCCGCCAAAAACGCCACCCAGGCCTACAAACCGGGCCCGATCGGTGTGATCTCCCGCTCGGGCGGGATGACCACCGAGATGTCCTCCACCCTCTCCGCCGCCGGCCTCGGCCAGTCCACCGCCGTGTCGATCGGCGGAGACGCGATCATCGGCTCCACCTACGCCGAGCTGATGCCCCTGTTCGAGGCCGACGAGCAGACCCAGGGCATCGTCATCTACACCGAGCCGGGTGGACGCATGGAGGCGGAGCTCGCCCGCTGGGTCACCGAGAACCAGGAAGCGCAGCCACCGGTCGGCGCCGAAGGCGGTCGCCGCCTGCCGATCGTCGCGTTCATGGCGGGCCGCTTCATGGACGAGATGCCCGGCATGAGCTTCGGCCACGCCGGCACGATCGTCGAAGGCAAGGCCGACACCGCCACCGAGAAGATCGCCCGCCTGGCTCAGGCCGGCATAACGGTCGCCGAGCGGATCGAGGATATCCCAGGGCTGATCGGCGAGAAGATCTCAGACTGGGCCGCGGCATGAGGGCGGACGGGACGTTCATCGCCGTCGAGGTCGACGACACGGTCGCGAGCGACCCTGCGGTCGCGGCCAAGCTGGCCGAGGTCTGCCCCGTGGACATCTTCGCCCAGGACGACTCGGGCGGGCTTCGGATCGTCGAGCACAACCTCGACGAGTGCGTCCTCTGCCGTCTGTGCCTCGACGCCACAGATGGGGGGGGTTCGGATCCCGCCGTGAAGGTCATCAAGCTCTACGACAACGACGCCGTCCTCGTCTGAGGGACACGTCCCCTATCCTGTCTCCAGGAGAGCAACCCGAAGCGTGAACGAAAACTTCTCACTGATCGTGATGTGCCTGTTCCTGCTCGCGTCCCTGGCGTTCTTGGCGCAGCAGCTCACGGCCTACCACTGAGCCGCGGCTGGGCCGCGCACCCGCGCCGACCGCGGAAGGACGGGTGACGGCCGTCAGGGCCGGCGGGCTCGGCGGACGCGCTGGCGTTCCTGGTGGCGCTCGACCACGTTGACGATCAACTTCAGGATCTGCTCGGGCCCCGAGCCCTTCGCCTGCCCGTAGGTGAACGCCTCGACCCAGTCGGGGACCTTGGCTTCGCGGGCCATCACGTTGAAGAACTCTCGACGCATGTCCACCCGCACCCGCGCGTCGGCGGCGGGGCCCTTGGTGACCTTCACGTCGGGCATCTCCAGGCGGAAGTGCTGGATGTCCCCCCGTCCTCGCAGTTCCACCCCGACGACCAGCTTGATCGGCTCCAGCGCCGGCACTTCGCCGATGAACCTGCGAACGGCAAGCTCGATCAGCGCCTTGGCGTCATCTGCCATCTCAGTCCATTCCTCCGAGCTCTTCCCTGGCGAGCAGGGAGCCGACCAGGCAGTCGATCGATTCTAGACTTTATGACGCTGCAGGAGCTTGCGGCCGATAACCATCCGCTGGATCTCTGAGGTGCCCTCGCCGATCAGCAGCAGCGGAGCGTCCCGGTACAGGCGCTCGATCTCGTACTCCTTGGAGTAGCCGTAGCCGCCGTGGATCCGGAAGGACTCCTCGACACAGAACCGCCCGGCCTCCGAGGCGAACAGCTTGGCCATGCCCGCCTCCAGGTCAGAGCGCTCGCCCGCGTCCTTCAGGCGAGCCGCACGGAGGGTCAGCAGGCGGGCGGCGTCGACCTGGGTGGCCATGTCGGCGAGCTTGAACTGGATCGCCTGGTGCTCTGAGATCGTCTTGCCGAAGGTCTTGCGCTCCTGGGAGTAGCGCAACGCGAGCTCGAGCGCCCGCTGAGCGATGCCCACGCCCCGGGCCGCCACGTTCACGCGGCCGACCTCCAGGGCGTCCATCATCTGGGCGAAGCCCTTGTTCAGGCCGGCGTCCTCCCCACCGAGCACGTTCTCGGCCGGGCAGCGGTAGCCGTCGAACACGAGCTCGGTGGACTCCACGCCCTTGTATCCGAGCTTCTTGATCTTGGGCGGCACGTTCAAGCCGGCGTAGGAGCCGGTGTTCTCCGATGCTCCCGGCTCTTTTTCGGCGATGAAGCACGTGAACCCGCGATGTCGGGGCTCGGCCTCGGGGTCGGTCTTGACGAGCACGAACACCAGCGAGCTCAGCAACCCGTTCGTGACCCACATCTTCTGGCCGTTGATCACATAGGAGCCGTCGTCGATCTTCTTCGCGGACGTCTTGATCGCCTGCACGTCCGACCCGAGCTCGGGCTCTGACAGCGAGAACGCAGCCCTGATCTCCCCCGTGGCCATCCGCGGCAGGTAGCGCTGGCGCTGCTCGTCGGTCCCGAACTTCATCAGCAGGTAGGAGCCGATGAAGTGGGTGTTGATCACCCCCGAGATCGAGATCCAGCCGCGGGAGAGCTCCTCGACGATCATCGCGTAAGTCGTCAGGTCCAGGCCCATCCCGCCGTACTCCTCGGGAATCGTCACCCCGAACAGCCCCAGCTCCTTCATCTGCTCGACGATCGGCCCGGGGAACTCGTCCTCGTGGTCGTAGTGCTCGGCGTTGGGGATGATCTGCTCGTCGGCGAACTGGCGCACCATCTCGGTGATCGCCTTCTGCTCGTCGGTCTTCTCGGTGTACGGCTCGGCGGCTACGGCCATGCGTTCAACGCTCCAAAGGTTCGGGGTCGTCTTGGAACCTGCCTGCGCAGGTCCTTCGGCTGACAGGTCTTTCGGCCGATACGGGGAGAATACCGGCGTGAACTTCGCCCGCGACGTCCTGCACCGGCTGCCCGCCGATCGGACCGCCCTGATCGAGATCGCCCGCGAGGGCTCCCGCCGCGAGTGGACGTTCGCCCAGGTCGCAGACCGATCTGCCCGCCTGGCGGGCACGCTGAGCGCGCACGGGGTTCGCCGTGGAGACGTCGTGATGACCCTGATCGGCAACCGTCCCGAGTGGGTCATCTCGATGTGCGCCTGCTTTCGCATCGGCGCCGTGGTGTTGCCCTGCAACGAGCAACTCCGCGCCAAGGACCTGCGTCTGCGCCTGGCCGTCGCCAGACCGTCGTTGATCCTCGCCGACGAGCGCAACCGCGATGAGCTCGAGCGGGCGCTCGCGAGCCCCGAGACGGCCGCCGAGGCGGAGCCGGGGCCGGACGTCGGCGCGGGGAGGGAGATGGGCGAAGACGAAAACGATGGCCTGCGCGCGCGCGCGCACGCGCGCGCGGGGCCCCCATTTTTGCTGACACCCGACGAGAGCCTTTTCACAGCCGACCCCGCCCCCGCGGTGGAGCTGGCCGGCGAGGACCCCTGCCTGATCACCTTCACGAGCGGCACCTCCGGGGAGCCCAAGGCGGTCCTCCACGGACAGCGCTACCTGGAGGGCCAGCGCCTGCAGGCCGAGCGCTGGCTCGGCGCCCGCCCGGGGGAGATCGTCTGGTGCACCGCCTCCTCAGGCTGGAGCAAGTCCGCCCGGAACGCGTTCATCGCCCCGTGGCTGTCCGGCGCGGCGGCCCTGCTGCACGACTCCCGCTTCGACCCTAACGAGCGACTGGAGGTGCTCGAGCGCGAGCACGTGAACGTCCTCTGCATGGCCCCCACCGAGTACCGGGTGATCGCCAAGCGCGCCACCCTGCGCCCGCTCCCTGAGCTGCGCGAGATGGTCGCCGCCGGCGAGGCCCTGAACCCCGAGGTCCTTCACGCGTGGCTGAAGGCCACGGGCCTTGAGATCCGAGACGGCTACGGCCAGACCGAGACCGGCCAGATGACCGCCATGCCCGCCGGCCGGCGAGCCCTTCCCGGCTCTATGGGCCCGGCCCTGCCGGGGGTCAAGCTGTCGGTCAAGCACGGGGAGCTGATCGCCGACCCCCGCACCGTTCCCACGTTCTTCCTCGGCTACCTGGACGAGGACGCCACCCGGGAGCCCGACGGAACGTGGACGGTCCGCGACCGCCGCTCGCGGGGGCCGTGGCGAACGGGCGACAGGGTCCGCGAAGACGACGACGGGTACCTGTGGTTTCAGGGACGCTCAGACGACGTGATCGTCTCGGCCGGCTACCGCATCGGACCGTTCGAGGTGGAGTCCGCCCTCGTCTCCCACCCAGCCGTCGCCGAGGCCGCTGCCGTCGCGGCCCCCGACGAGGAGCGCGGGTCGGTCGTGCGCGCCGTGGTGGTCTTGCGCGACGGCGACTACGCCCCCTCGCCCGAGCTCGTCCGCGAGCTCCAGGAGCACGTCAAGCGCGAGACAGCCCCCTACAAGTACCCCCGCATCGTCGACTTCGCGCACGAGCTCCCCAAGACCGCGAGCGGCAAGATCAGGCGCGCGCAGCTTCGACGGGAGAGTGGGAGCTGACGCGCTCCACCTCCTGCGCCAGCGGAGCACTCGGCCGGCGCAGCACCACCAGCGACGCCACGATGCTCGCAGCCACACACACGGCCGCGACGAGATAGGCGAGGTGGTAGCCCCCCGTGAGGGCGCTGCTCAGCGAATGCCCGCTCGCGGCCAGCGCCTTGGAGTGGTCGGTCGCGATCGTCCCAAGGGTCGCCAGGCCGATCGCCCCGAACAGCTGGACCGACACGTTGACGATCCCCGAGGCCAGCCCCACGTCCCGCTCGGGCGCGTCGGACATGCCCATCGTGAGCAGCGGCAAGAACGACGCTCCGGCGCCCAGCCCGAGCGCCAGGAACGCGAAGAACAGGCCCGGGAAGTAGCTGGCGTGAACCCCCTGTCCCGCGAGCAGCAGCAGGCCCACCACGATCCCCACGAGACCCGCCACAAGCGTCGGGAGCGAGCCGAACCGAGCCATCGCCGCGGCCGACACCCCCATCGAGAGCACCGCGATCGAGATCGTCAACGGCATGAACGCGAGACCCGTCTGGATCGCGTCGTACCCGAGCACCCGCTCGAGATAAAGGGACCCCAGGAAGAACGCCGAGAACATCCCCGTGACCAGGAGGCCCCGCACGAGGCTCGATCCCATCAGCATCCGCAGCCGCAGGATCCGCAGCGGCATGATCGGGTTCGCCACCCGGGCCTCGAGCGCGAGGAACCCGACCAGGAGCCCCATCGACACCCCGCCCGTGAGGAGCGTGTGGGCAGAGAGGACCCCGTATTCGGTGGACTTCACGATCGTGTATGCCCCGAGCATTGTCGCGGCCGTGATCAAGAATGAGCCGACTATGTCCACGCCCCCCGCCAGGCCGATCCCCTCGTTCTCGACGATCAGCATCGAGCCGAGCGCGAACGCGATGATCCCGATCGGCACGTTCACGAAGAAGATCCAATGCCAGTCAAGCGACTGCGTCAGGGCTCCGCCCGCGAGCAGCCCGATCGAGCCGCCCCCTGCCGAGACGAACGCATACAGGCCCATCGCTCTCGCTCGATCGCGCTCCCGCGGGAACTCGGTGACGATGATCGCGAGGATCACCGCGGATGCAACCGCCCCGCCGACACCCTGCAGCAGACGCGCCCCGATCAGCATCGTCTGGTCTTGGGAGACCCCGCACAACACCGATGCCACGGTGAACAGCACGAGTCCCGAGAGGAACACTTTCTTGCGCCCCACCAGGTCCCCCATCCGCCCGGCGAGCAGCAGGAAGCCCCCGAACGTGATCAGGTAGCCGTTCATCACCCACGTCAGGTTCCCCTGGCTGAAGTGCAGATCCCGCTGGATCGAGGGCAGGGCGACGTTTACGATGGTCGCGTCGAGCACCATCATCAGCTGGCCCAAACACAACACCCCGAGAGCGATCCAGCGACGCCGATCCCGCTTGTCGTTGGCGTCCCCGCCTACCGGATGCTCCGGCGTGCCCTGGCGGTCGCGCGGGTTCGAGCCTTCGCCCACATCCGGGTGGTCAGTGGTGGTGGCGGGGCGATCGGCGGTGGCGGGGCGATCGGCGGCGATATCGGCGTCCATGACGGTGTCGAAACTCACTGTTCTCCTTCGGCTGGCGGTGAATCGGGAACTGCGGTAAGCACTACGCGAACAGAGAACACCATAGCATGGATCATCCATGTTCCAGTTATGATCTTTTACAAGGTGATGATGGCTACAAAGTGGTATAATCGTCGACGCTATGACTGATGAGGCGCGTGCCTGCGCTCCCGGATCGATGGTCCTCGTGACCCGCCTGGCCAAGCAGATCTACCGGCGCAGCAACGAGGAGCTCCTGGGCATGCACCTGCGCCAGCTGATGACCCTCAGCTACCTCCGCGACCACCGCCGCGCCCCCCAGCAGGAGCTCGCGGAGGTTCTCTGCATGGACGCCAACAACGTCGTGCTGCTCCTCAACGAGCTCGAGGACCAGGGGTACGTCACCCGCCTGCGCGACCCCGAGGACCGCCGGCGCCACCTCGTCGAGCTGACCGCCGCCGGACGCAAGGCCCTGCGGAGCGCCGAGCGCGCCCAGGAAACGATCGAGGACGAGGTCCTGCAGGCACTCGACGGCCAAGAGCGGGCCACCCTGTGGCAACTGCTCACCCGGGCCCTCTACGGCGCCGAGCCCGCCGGCCGCGATCCGGCCGAGGACGATCCGGCCGACGACGCCCCGACTGAGGGCCAGCCGGCCGAGGGCGACGCCTACAGCGCCACGATCGCGTCGATCTCCACGTAGGCGCCCTTCGGGAGCTGGGCCACGCCGACGGCCACCCGCGCGGGCGGGTGCTCACCCGCGAAGAACGACCCGTAGACCTCGTTGACGGCCTCGAAGTCGGCCATGTCGGTCATGTACACGGTCACCTTGACCGCCCGCGCGAGGGACGCTCCGGCCGCCTCACACACGACTTTCAGGTTCTCCAGGCAGCGGCCAGCCTGCTCGGCGGGGGTCTCCCCCACGAGCTCCCCCGAGATGGGATCGAGCGGGATCTGGCCCGAGCAGAAGAGCAGGCCGCCGGCCGATCCGAAGCGGGTCCGAACCGCGTGGCTGTACGGCCCGACAGCGGCCGGAGCGCCTGCGGCGGTGACGGTATCGCGGTCCACGGCCATCACGGGACCCTAGCGCGGGCCGGCCGGTCGATCCGCTAGATTCGGCCTGTGCGACGAATCGTCGGGAGCATTTGCGCCGTCGCTCTCCTGGCCGTTTGCGCATGTGGATGGGTCACGAACGCCCAGGCCCAGATCGCGTGGGCGCCGTGCGGCGCGAGCAACGACTACGCCTGCGGACACCTGACCGTCCCGCTGGATCCCACCGGACAGACACCGGGGACGATCACGCTGGCGATGCGCCGCCACCGGGCGCCCATCGGGGAAGCTCGCGAAGCGGTGATCGCGCTCGCCGGCGGACCGGGGCAGGCGGCGATCCCGTTCGCCGAACAGTTCGCCCAGATGCTCGGACCGATCGTCTCCACGCGGGATGAGATCGTGTTCGACCAGCGTGGCATCGGGCTCTCCCACCCGCTGTCCTGTCACCGCTTCGAAGTGAACGCGGGAGGCCCCCCCGGCCCGGAGATCGCCGAATGCGCCTCCCAGATCGGGCCATCCCGCACCTACTTCACGTCTGCGCAGACGGTCGCCGACATCGAGGCGATCCGCCAGGCGGGGGGCTACGAAAAGCTGGTCCTCTACGGAACCTCCTACGGCACCAAGGTGGCCGAGCTCTACGCGCAGGCCCACCCGGAACGGGTCAGCGCGCTCGTGCTCGACTCGGTCGTACCCCCCAACGGCCCCGAACCGCTGCAGCTGCCTACATTCGCGGCGATCCCGGGGGTGCTCAGGCAGCTCTGCGCGGCGCGTGCGTGCGCGCGCATCACCCGCGAACCGGTGGCCGACCTGGCGAGGGTCGTGCATCGGATGGGCGGGGGCTCGATACGGGGCCGCTGGATCGACGGCCACGGGCATGGGCACACCCTCCAGGTGTCCTCGGACGAGCTCCTGGACCTCCTGATCGCGGGCGACCTCGAACCGGTGCTCCGCTCTGAATTCCCCGCGGCGGTCCGCTCGGCCGCGGACGGCGACGGCGCGCCGCTGGCGCGCCTCGTGCACGACGCCGTCGAACGGGGCGGGACCGGCGAAGAAGAAAGCCCGAGCGAGAGCTTCGACACGCCCCTGTACTTCGCGACCACCTGCGAAGAGGAGCTCTTTCCCTGGAACCGCTCGTCGAGTCCCGCGGGACGCCTCGCAGAAGCGACGGCCCGGATCGACGCCCTCCCCAGGAGCCGGCTCGCGCCGTTCGGACCTCGCAACCTGCTCGACCTCGGCGACATGCAGACATGCGCCTACTGGCCGTATACCACGCCCGCGCCCGTGCCCTCCCAGGCACCCCTGCCGGACGTCCCGACCCTGATCCTGAGCGGCGCCGACGACCTGCGCACGCCGACCGCGAACGCGCGAGAAGTGGCCGCGCAGATCCCCGACGCCCACCTGCTGGTGGTGCCCGACGTCGGCCATTCGGTGCTCGACAGCGACCTCAGCGGATGCTCCGGCAAGGCCCTTCAGGCGCTCTTCCAGCCGTCCCCGATCAAGCCCTGCGCCGCCGGCCAGCAGCTTCTGAGCCTGCTCGGCCTGGCCCCCCTGGCGCCCACGCGACTCGCCGGGGTCCCGCACGCGAAGGGCTTTCACGGGCGTGTCGGGCGGACGCTCGACGCGGTCGCCCTGACGTTGGCAGACTTCGCCAGACAGGTCACCGTCCAGGGGCTCGGGTCGCTCGCCTCCGGCGAAGTCGCGGCGCTGACCGCACTGCGCATCGGCGGCCTGCGGGCCGGCTGGGCGGACGCCGGGGACGGGGCCCTCGCGTTTCACGACTACTCCTACGTGCCGGGCGTGACCGTGTCCGGGAAGATCGCTCAGAGCGGAGGGGTGCTCCGCATCGGCGGCCGGGCGGCGGCGCACGGCACGCTGGGGCTTGGCTCGCGCGGGCAGCTGACCGGCGTTCTGGCAGGACGGCGGGTGCGCATACCCGCGCGCCGCAAGGCGGCTGGCGCTATCGTCAGCCTCGATGCGCAGGCCGGCCACAAGCTCGCTCCTGGCGGCCCTGCTGGCCGCGCTTACGCTCGTGTGCTGGCCGGCCTCCTCGAGCGCATCCCTTAGCTTTGGCGCCTGCGCCTCCCCGGCGCCGTCGGGGCTTCAGTGCACGACCCTGACCGTGCCGCTGGATCGTGCGAACGCGATCCCTGGGACCGTCGCGCTGAAGATCGAGCGCAGGCTCGCGGGACTCACGCCCAGCCACCGCGCCGTGGTGGCCCTCGCGGGCGGCCCCGGACAGGCGGCGCTGGGCCTCGGGGAATTCGTCGCCAAGGCGATGTCGCCGGCGCTGGGAGCGCGTGACCTGCTGATCTTCGACCAGCGGGGGACCGGCGAATCCGATCCCCTCAGCTGCCCGGCGTTCGAGAGCGCCAGCGAAGTCCAACGCGCGCACGGCATCGGCGAACTGGTCGGCCATTGCGCCCAGCAGCTGGGCGCCGCCCGCGGCGGCTATACCACCCCGGAAACGGTCGCCGACATCGAGGCGATCCGCCAGGCGGGGGGCTACGAAAAGCTGGTCCTCTACGGAACCTCCTACGGCACGAAGGTAGCCCTCGAGTACGCCGAACAGTACCCCCAGCACGTGGAAGCGCTCGTGCTCGACTCCGTCGTCCCGAGCGCCGGCCCCGAACCGTTCGCGGTGAGCACCTTCCAGGCGATCGGCGGGGTCCTGAGCGAGCTGTGCTCGGCGGGCGCCTGCGCCGGGATCACCTCCAACCCCCTCGCCGACATCTCTCGGCTGAACGCCCGGCTGCACAAGCACGCGCTCTCGGGGTCCGTCTACGACGGCTCGGGACACCGCCATACGGTCACGCTCGACGAGTCGGGGCTCTTCGACATCTTGAAGGCGGGCGACTTGAACCCAGCCCTGCGGGCGCTGCTGCCGGGGGCGGTCGTCTCAGCGCTCCACCGCGACCCCGACCCGCTGCTGCGGCTGGAGCTCCTGTCCGAGGGCCTGATCCCGAGCGTGCCGAACACGCCCCAACGGGAAGGGTCCCCCGGGATCGACGAAACCCTGTTCCTGGACACCTCCTGCGAAGAGACCCCGTTCCCCTGGCAGCGCTCCGCCCCCTCCCAGACGCGAATGGCGGAAGCCTTCGGCGCCCTGCGAGCGCTGCCGAGCAGCGACTTCCAGCCTTTCGACGCGAGCATCGCAGAGCAGACAAGCCTGATCCCCGCCTGCGCGAGCTGGCCCGCCGCGGCGCCCCCGCCCCCCGCTCCGCGGCCCCTGCCGGACGTGCCCACGCTGATCCTCTCGGGCGCCCAGGACCTGCGCACCCCCACGGCGGATGCCCGCGAGGTTGCCGCCCAGATCCCCGGCTCGCAGCTGCTCGTGGTGCCGTTCACCGGCCACTCGGTCCTGGGGAGCGACTTCAGCGGCTGCGCCGAACACGCGGTCCAGGCGTTCTTCGGTGGCGCCCCGGTGCTGCCCTGCACGACGACCAAGGACCTCTTCGCCCCCACCCCGGTGACCCCCACCAAGCTCGCCTACATCCACCCGCCGTCGGTCCTCTCGGGCAAGCCAGGCCAGACGTTGACGGCGGTGCTCGACACGATCCTCGACCTCGACCGGCAGGTGACCGCGGCGACGCTCGAGGCCGACGCCGAACTGCCCGTGGGCTCGAGCTTGGGGGGCCTCCACGGAGGCTACGCCCGGCTTGAGTCCTCGGCGGTTGTGCTGCACGGTCTCACGTTCGTGCCGGGCGTGCAGCTGAGCGGGTCCTTTCCCGTCAGCAACGGCCAACTGCAAACCTCCACGGTCCGGGTGTCCGGCTCGGCGGCAGCCCCGGGGAGCGTCCGCATCGGCTCGGGCAAGACCGTCTCCGGCACCCTCGGCGGCCGGGCCTTCGACGTGCAGATCGCCAAGGTCAAGCTCGCCCGCGCGAGCGCCGCCGGCGCGGGAGCCCTCAGCGGCAGGGCCGCCAATGGCGAATGGCCGACCGGCAGGGTCAGGTTCCCCTACCCGGCCCTCGCGCACGTGCGCTGAGGGCCGGGTCCGTGAGGGCCGGGGCCGCTGGAGCGGGGGCGGGGGCGGGGGCGACGCCTCGGGCGCGGCCCGGCGGGGATAGGCTGGCTCACATGCCGAACGCGCTCGCCGGGGAGACCTCGCCCTACCTGCGCCAGCACGCCGAGAACCCGGTCGACTGGCTGCCCTGGGGACCGGTCGCGCTCGAGCGGGCCCGCGTGCAGGACAAGCCGCTGCTGGTCTCGATCGGGTACTCGGCCTGTCACTGGTGTCACGTGATGGAGCGCGAGTCCTTCACCGACGAGCGCACCGCGGCGATCATGAACGAGGGGTTCGTGTGCGTGAAGGTCGACCGGGAGGAGCGCCCGGACGTGGACGCCCTCTACATGGAGGCGGTTCAGGGCATGACCGGCCATGGGGGTTGGCCGCTGAACGTCTTTCTCACGCCCGAGCAGCTGCCCTTCTACGGCGGCACCTACTTTCCCCCGGAGCCCCGCCACGGGATGCCCGCGTGGACCCAGGTGCTCCAGGCGATCGGCGAGGCGTGGAGTGAGCGGAGCGAGGAGATCAGAGCGGGCGGAGAGCGCCTGCGGGAGCGCCTCTCCGGGGGCGCCCTGCTGGCTCCCTCCACCGAGTCCCTGCACGAGCAGGCCCTCGATCGGGCCGTGAGGGGGCTGCGGGAGAGCTTCGACGCCAGACACGGCGGATTCGGTGGCGCCCCGAAGTTTCCTCAGGCGAGTGTGCTCGAGTTTTTGCTGGCCCGCGCGGGCGCGCGTACGCGCGCGCGGGGCACCCGTTTGGGAGACATCCACGAGAACCCCACCCCCATCCACGGGGGCCCCACCACCGACATCCACGAGGGCCCCACCGACACCCACGAGGACCCCACCGACGCCCAGAAGGGCCCCACCACCGACATCCAAGAGAGGCCCACCGAGAGCGAGATGGCGCTCGGCACCCTGCGGGCGATGGCGGCAGGCGGCATCCACGACGTGCTTGGCGGGGGGTTTCACCGGTACAGCGTCGATGAGACCTGGACAGCGCCCCACTTCGAGAAGATGCTCTACGACAACGGTCTGCTCGCCCGGGCCTACCTGCACGGCTGGCAGGCCTGTGGTGACCCGGAGCTGCTGGCGGTGTGCGTCGACACGCTGGAGTGGGCCCTGCGGGAGATGGTCGGTCCCGAGGGGGGCTTTCACAGCGCCCTGGACGCGGACTCCGAGGGAGTGGAGGGACGCTTCTATGTATGGAGCGTCGCGGAGCTCCATGACCTGCTGGGCGAGGACGCACCGGCGGCGATTGCCTGGCTGGGAGCCACCGAGGAGGGGAACTTCCAGGATGGGTCGGGTGGGGCTGGATTTTCCCAGGCGGGATTGAACGTCCTGACCGATCGTGGCCCTCGCCCGCCGCAGGCCATCCGGGAGAGCATCCGCGAGCGGCTGCTTGCGGCTCGCGAGGTCCGCACACGGCCGGCCCTCGACGACAAGCGGATCGCCAGCTGGAACGCCCTGATGATCTGTGCCCTGGCCGACGCCGGAGGGGCGCTTTCCGAGCCTCGGTATCTCGATGCCGCCGTCGCCTGCGCCGAGTTCCTGATGGGCGAGATGGGCGGCGGGGAGGGGCGGCTGCTGCGCACGTACAACGAGGGCCAGGCCAAGATCGACGCTTACCTCGAGGATCACGCGTTCCTGCTGGAGGCCCTGATCGCGCTGTTCGAAGGTACCTGCGAGGAGCGCTGGCTGACGCAGGCCCAAGCCGTGGCCGACACCCTCATTGTCCGCTTCGGGGATCCGGAGAACGGTGGCTTCTACTCGACCCCCTCAGACGGGGAAGCGTTGATCGCAAGACGGAAGGACCTCGAGGACACGCCGATCCCCGCCGGCGGGTCGAGCGCCGCAATGGGCCTCTCCCGCCTGGCCGAGCTGACCGGGGAGCCCGAGTACGAGCGCCAGGCCCTCGGGGCGATAGCCCTCCTGAGCGAGATCGCCCCACGACATCCGACCGCGTTCGGGCACATGCTCCAGGCGATCCACTGGCGCCTTGCGCCTGTGCGGCCGATCGCCTGCGAGGTCCCCGGAGTGGCCCCGCGGGCAGGCGAAGGCGAGATCCCGGCGACCCCGGCGGCCCCGGGGGGCCGGCGGCCCGGGGCCCTACAAGATCGCCAGATACCGGTCGAGCTCCCAGCGGCTCACCTGCATCCGGTAGTCCTCCCACTCCTGGCGCTTGATCTCGACGTAGCGGTTGAACATGTGCTCGCCGAGGGTCCTCAGGACGAGCTCGGACTCGGCGAGCAGCTCGATCGCCTCGCCGAGGGACTCGGGGAGCTGCTCGACGCCGAGCCGGCGGCGCTCCTCGGCGGAGAGGTGGTACAGGTTCTTCTCCATCGGCTCGGGCAGCTCGTAGCCCTTCTCGATCCCCTCCAATCCCGCCTGCAGGAGGACGGCGAACGTCAGGTAGGGATTGCACGCGGGGTCCGGGCAACGGAGCTCCATGCGGGTGGCCCTCTCGCGTCCGGGGTGATAGAGGGGCACGCGCACGAGCGCCGAGCGGTTGCGACGCGACCACGCGACATACACGGGCGCCTCGAAGCCGGGGACCAACCGCTTGTAGGAGTTGACCCACTGGGCGAAGATCGCGCAGATCTCCCGCGCGTGCTTGAGCTGGCCGGCGATGAACGCCTTGCCGACGTCCGAGAGGAAGTACTGGTCGTCGGGGTCATAGAAGGCGTTCCGGCCGTCCGCGAACAGGGACTGGTGAGTGTGCATGCCCGAACCGTTCTCCCCGAACAGGGGCTTGGGCATGAAGGTGGCGTGCCACCCGTACTTCATCGCGTACTCCTTGACCGTGATCCGATAGGTCATACAGTCGTCGGCCATCTTCAGGGCGTCCGCGTAGCGCATGTCGATCTCGTGCTGGCTGGGGCCCACCTCGTGATGGGTGTACTCGACGTGGATGCCCAGCTGCTCGAGCGCGAGCACCGTCTCCCGGCGCACATCCGAGCCGGCGTCCAGGGTGGTCAGGTCGAAGTAGCCCCCCTCGTCGAGGACCTCCGTGGAGCGGGAGTCCCTGAACAGGAAGTACTCGAGCTCGGGACCCACGTTGAAGGTGTCGAAGCCGAGTTCGTTCGCCCGCTGGAGAGCACGGCGGAGGACATGACGGGGATCGCCCTCGTAGGGGATCCGCTCGGGTGTGACGATGTCGCAGAACATCCGTCCCACCCCCTGCTCCTCCGGCCGCCAAGGGAGCACCGCGAACGTGCGCGGGTCGGGCATCGCGATCATGTCCGACTCCTCGATCGCGTTGAAGCCCGTGATCGAGGACCCGTCGAAGCCCATCCCCGCCTCGAATGCGTCGTCGAGCTCGGCGACGTTGATCGAGAAGGACTTCAGCTGGCCGAGAATGTCGGTGAACCAGAACCTGATGAACCGGATCTCGTGCTCGGCCACGAACGCCTTGACCTCCTCGACGGTCCGCGGCTGCTCTGGCGTCGGATTCTCAGACATCGCGGGCTGACCTTAGTGGATGGGCCGAGAGCCCGCTATCGACCGTTGGCCAAAGCGAGCACTACCGAGCTCGGGGTCCGCGCGCCGGCGCAAGGAGCCGTCAGTGGCCGGCTACCGCTGCAACAAACGAGGCGATGTCTTCAGCTTCCTTGCCCTGGTAGAGCTCGGCTGGCATCTGGCCGAGGCCCCGGGCGCGACCTTCGAGGATCGCGCTCAACACGAGCGCCTTGCGTCCTTCGGGAGTCGAGATCTCATCGCCCACCCGCACGTCGAGGTTGGGTCCGATCCGCCCGACCGACTTGGTGGCCGCCAACGTGTGGCAGACCGCGCAGGTGCGCGCGAACAGTTCCCGCCCTTCCTCCTGGTCGGCGTTCAGGCGCACGCCCCCGACCGCCACGCTCGCCTTGTGTTTGGCGTTGTCCGCGAGCACGAACACGGGCACGATCAGGCCGAACGCGAACGCGAGCACAACCACGAACAGCAGGCCCCGCTGGGCGGCCTTGGATTCCTCGGGCTCACCCTCGGCCCGTCCCCGGCCGCCGCCGCGCATCGCGACGAAGAACACCGCAAGCCCGAGCAGGGCCCAGAGGGCAATGAACAGGTAGATCATGCGCGCGGCACCATATCGTCTTTAGCCGGGGCCAAGGTCAAGCGCTACCCTCAAGGTGAAGCCAATCATGAGCCACCTTCTCCGCCGACTCCCTCTGTCGCGCCTGCTGGTCGCGTGCGGACTCGTGATCGCGGTGGGGGCCTCCGTCACGGCGATCGCATTCGCGCTCGGCACGGGCCCAACTCCGCCGCCCAAGCCGCTCCCCGAAGCCGTCCACGACGCCCTCGCGGCTGCCCCCGTGGAAGGGGTCACCGCGAGCGTCCAGCTGACCGACCGCCTGCTCGAAGGCGCCAACCTGGCGAGCGGAAGCGGCTCAACCGCGGGCGAACTGGCCTCCAGCCCACTTCTCAGCGGCGCCTCGGGACGGTTGTGGATCGCCAGGGACGGTCGCCTGCGCCTGGAGCTCCAGGACGAAAAGGGAGACACCCAGATCCTCTACGACGGACACACCGTCTCTATGTATGACGCCTCCTCGAACACCCTCTACCGCTATGCGATCCCCGCCGGCCAGGCCGGGTCCTCCGGCGGCGGCTCGGGGAGCGATGGCTCGGGGGAATCGGGCGCGTCCACCTCGACCGGCCATCACGAAACGCCGACCGTGGCGAAGATCGAAGAAGGGATCTCCCACCTCAGCGAACACGCGAACGTCTCGGGCGCGACGCCGACCGACATCGCCGGACAACCGGCCTACACCGTGCGGGTATCCCCCAAGGAAGCCGGCAGCATGATCGGGGGCGCCGAGCTCTCCTGGGACGCCGTCCACGGCGTCCCACTCCGGGCCGCGATCTACTCCTCCAGCTCCTCATCGCCGGTCCTCGAACTGGCCGCGACCGAAGTCTCCTACGGCCCGGTGGAAAGCTCGGTGTTCGAATTCACGCCTCCCGCCAACGCCAAGATCGACGAAGTCAAGTCCCCCAGCGAGGGCGCCTCGCCGCCGTCGGGCTCTGGCGAAGGCCACGGTCACCCGAAGGTGACCGCCCATGGCCAGGGCATCACCACGGTGGCCGTCCTCGAAAGCGAAGCCCACGAAGGCGCCGGGCAGTCCTCGCCCGCCCTCCCCGAAGGACTTCAGAAGGTCAAGATCAACGGCGTCACAGCCACGGAGCTGCCCACGGAGCTCGGGACGCTGCTCAGCTTCGAGAGCTCGGGCGTGCGCTACCTGCTGGCGGGCGCCGTCTCCCCCGCGGCCGTCGAAGCCGTCGCCAAGGGCCTGTAGGCGTGACAGACGACGGACGGGGCGCCGCCCCGGACGAGACGTCGGCCCAAAGCGGCGAGGTGCCGGCCCTGGCGCCGCCGGTGAAGGCTCGGGGTCTCGTGAAGCGCTACGAGGAGGTCCTGGCGGTCGACCACATCGACCTGAACGTCCACTCAGGGGACGTGTACGGCTTTCTGGGGCCGAATGGGGCGGGCAAGACGACGACGCTGCGGATGGCCCTCGGGCTGATCGTCCCCACCGAGGGCACCGTGGAGCTGTTCGGGCGCGACCCGATGCGCGAGGGCGCCCGGGCGCTGGAGGGAGTCGCGGGGTTCGTGGAGGCGCCCCGCTTCTACCCGTACCTGGGGGCACGCAAGAACCTGGAGCTGCTCGCCGCGCTCGACGGGGGGGACGCGAGAGAGCGGATCGCCGAAGTCCTGGAGATCGTCGAGCTGAGCCCCCGGGCCGAGCACCGCGTGGGCGGCTTCTCGCACGGCATGCGCCAGCGCCTGGGGATCGCTGCGGCGCTGCTGCGCCGACCCCGCCTGCTGATCCTCGACGAGCCCGCCACGGGCCTCGACCCGGCGGGGATGCGGGACATGCGCACCCTGATCCGGCGCCTCGCCGACGAAGGGATCACGGTCCTGCTCTCCAGCCACCAGCTGCCGGAGGTCCAGGAGCTGTGCGACCGGGTGGCGATCGTGGACTCCGGTAGGGTCGTCTATGAGGGAGCCCTCGCGGACCTGCGCCGCCAGGGTGGAGCGGGCTACAGGCT
The DNA here is from genome assembly GCA_963785785.1 of uncultured Solirubrobacterales bacterium. Taxonomy (GTDB): domain Bacteria; phylum Actinomycetota; class Thermoleophilia; order Solirubrobacterales; family Solirubrobacteraceae; genus Palsa-744. The sequence continues at coordinate 728,648 of CAWAWI010000001.1, forward strand.
GCACACCACCGACGACCCCCGCGCGCTCGAGATCCTGCGCGCCCAGCCGGGGGTCGAGCACGCGATCAATGGCGAGCACGGCCTGGGATTCCAGGCCCAGGAGCAGGACGTCGGCGCACTGTCGCTGGCGCTCGGTCGGGCGGGCCTCGGGATCCTCGCCCTGACTCCCGAGCTCGCCACCCTCGAGGACCTGTTCTTCCGGCTGACCGAGAACGGCGCCCAACCGGAGACGCCGGTCGTCGCGGGGGCCAGCACGCCGGTCGGCGCGGGTGCCCGCACCGGGTCCGGCGCATGAGCAGCGTGGCCGCCGCCTCCCCCGGCGGGAGCCCGAGGAGCATCGCCCACACGCGACGCCCGTCGACGGTGACGGTCTGGCGCTGGGAGCTGCGCAAGCTCGTCTCCCAGAAGCGCACCTACCTCGGCCTTGCCCTGGCCGTGGCACTGCCACTGATCTTCGTGCTCGTCCAGCGCCTGCGCAGCGACCGGGGTCACGACCAGGGGAACATCTTCGCTTCGCACATCACCCAGTCCGGCCTGGCGACGCCGGTGTTGATGCTGCTGTTCCTGTCCCTGTTCATGCTCCCCCTGATCGCGGCACTGGTCGCCGGGGACATCGTCGCGGCCGAGGACAGCAACGGCACCCTGAAGACGATCCTGACTCGCTCGGTTGACCGCGGTCAGGTGTTCGCCGCCAAGGCCCTCGCCGCGGGGACCTACGCGACGATCGCGGTGTTCCTGTCAGCCGCCGTGGCGACCGCGGCCGGCGTGGCGTCGTGGGGCTTTCACAACGTCATCACCTTCTCGGGCTCCGTGGTGTCCGCGCCCGAAGGCCTTTTGCTCGTGTTCGCCGCGAACTCCATGTACCTGATCCCCCTGCTGACCGTCGTGGCCATCGGCGTGCTGCTGTCGACCGCGACCCGCAACAGCGCCGCGGCCGTGGTCGGAACCGTGGGCTTGGTGATCCTCCTGTACATCGTCTCGGGGATCCCGGGCATCGAAGCCATCAAGCCCTACCTGCTGACCGAGCAGTTCCAGAACTGGCAGGGCCTGCTTCGCACCCCCACCTACTGGACGCCGATCTGGCACTCGCTCTGGGTGTGCGCCCTGTATGCCGTGCCTGCCCTCCTCGCCGGCTACCTCGTGTTCCTGCGCCGCGACGTTGCCGGGGGGTAGACGATCGGTCCGTCGGCGTCCGCTCAGCGCTGATAGGTGGCGACGGTGATTCCCGTAGCCACGTCGTCGCCGTTGAGCTCCCGGCTTATCTGGCTTGGGTTGAAGCCCGCCTTCAGGCCGAGTTTGCGGTTCAGGCCGTACATCAGGAACGTCACGTGCTGGAGTTTGCCCTTGGCGCCGCATACACCACCCCAACCGACCTTCCCGGCGCTGTTGACGCCCACCACCGCGCCCGCGGGAGGCGAGCCGACGGGGATTGCGGTCGTGCTTGGGGGCATCGCCAAGGCCCACTGAACCGTGCTGCTCGTGCCGCCCCCGATGTCGGCCACCAGCAGGAACAGTTCGGCGGCCCCATGCGGCACGCCGTGCCATTGAAGCGGTGGCGAGATGGAGGCGCCGTCGCAGGTGTAGCGCGCGTCTATCGGCCCGCCCGCCTTGAACGCGGAGCTCGTCAGCCTGATCGCTCCGAGGCCGCCGGCGTGAAATTTCTGGAGCAGCCTTTCCCTTGCCACCGCGGCCGCGGCCGACCGCGGCTCGGTGGACGCGGACGTGGATGTGGTGTTGTCCGGGGTTTTGGGAACCTTGGCCCGGGCGCCGGCCGAGTGCAAGAGCTTCGATCCCAGCAGCTTGGCCGCGGTAGAGCGGGTGGCAGCGCTCCCAGCCGTCGTCGTCGTGGCGGCGTTCGCGGCCTTCGTGCTCGAGGCGACGCTCGTCGAGTTGCCGGCGCCTTCACCGCAGCCGGCTACCGCCAAGACCACGAGCACCGCAAGCACCCCCGGGGCTCCCACCGTTGCGAAGTTCCAGATCTTCAAGCAGTTCAGCTTACCTCAGAGGCGACCGGCTCGACGTCGATCAGCTCGACGTCCCCCAGGAGACGGCGGGCCTCGCGGGGGTCGATCAGCCCGGCGCCCAGACGGCCCGTGGACTCCGCCCCGCAGGCGACCCCGAAGCGCAAGCATTGATCGGGGGGTCGCGATTCGTAGCGAGCCGAGAGATAGCCCGCTAGGAAGGCGTCCCCGGAGCCGCGCCTCGCCACCGGCTCACGAGGCGCTATCCGCACCCGCTTCAGGCTGGGGCGGCCGTCCAGGAGGATCTGCGCGAAGCAGCCGTCCGGGAGGGTCATGATCGCCTCACGGGGGCCGAGGGCGGCGATCTCACGGACGGCGAGCGAGCGCTCCTCCTCCCCGGCGAACTCGTGTCCCACGAGCTCCTCGGCCTCGAGCACGTTGGGCGAGACCACGTCCGGCTCCGCCCGGACCGCGCGGCGAAGGGGCTCGCCGTCGGTGTCCACCACACTCGTGACTTCCATCCTGGCGAGGTCGTGGATCAGGGACGCGTACAGCCCCGGATCCACGCCGGGCGGGAGCGAGCCCGCGAACACCACGATCGCGGCGCCCCGGGCGAGGTACAGGAGCTTGTCCGCGAACAGCTCCACCTCGCGCTCGGACACGGTCGGACCGCGTTCGTTGATCTCCGTCTGCTCCCCCGTCGTCGGGTCGAGCACGGAGGTGTTCGTCCGGGACTCCTCGCGGATGCGCACGAAGTCGTTGAGGATCGACTCCTCGGTGAGCTGCTCGACGATGTGGGTTCCCGTCGCCCCTCCCGCGAAGCCGGTGGCGATGACCGGCTGGCCGAGCGCCTTCAGGGTGCGCGCGATGTTGACGCCCTTGCCGCCCGCCATCGTGCGCTGCTCGACCGTGCGGTGCCTGCGCCCGATCCGGAAGTTCGGCACCGAGAGCGACTTGTCGATCGCCGCGTTGAGCGTGACCGTGATGATCATCCGAGGTTCAGACTACCCCAACCCCCAGGCGGCCGCCCGCAGACGCTCGGCCTCCCCGCGGGCCGCCTCGGACGGATCGCCGCCTACCGCCGTATACGCCCCGGCAATGCTCCTCGAGGCGCTCACGAGCCCGCCCGCGAGTCCAGGGGCAAACGCGGCACTCAGGTCCTCCACACGCCCTCCCTGAGCGCCGATGCCGGGGAGCAGAAAGACCGCATTCGGCATCAGCTCACGTGCTCTCGCGAGAACGCCCACCGCGGTGGCGCCCACGACCGCCCCGACGTCGCTGAGGCCCCTCTCCCCCACACCCGCCCGGCCGAGCTCATCCACGATCCCCGCGATCCGCTCCCACACCGCGCCGCCGGCGGCGAGCTCGAGCTCCTGCACGTCCGACGCGCCGGGATTGGAGGTCCGCACGAGCGCGAGCACGCCCGCCCCCCGCGCGCGCGCCGCCGCCACGAACGGCTCGACCGCGTCCCGGCCCATCAGCGGGTTGACCGTGGCCGCGTCCGCATCCAGCCCCGGGACGGCCTCGAACGGCGTCTCGACGCCGCCGAACAGGGACTGGGCGTAGGCTCGGGCGGTCACGTCGATGTCCCCTCGCTTGCCGTCGGCGATCACCAGCAACCCCGCCTGACGGGCGTGCTCGATGATCTCCCCGAGCACGATCCGACCGTCGGCGCCGAGACGCTCAAAGCACGCGAGCTGAGGCTTGACGGCCACGCACGCCGGCGCGACGGCGTCGATCAGGGCCGTGCAGTGTCTGAGAACCTCCCCCGCCGCGGGCCGCAGGGGCGCTCGCCCCGGCGAGTCTCCCCCCGACTCGGTTCCCGGCCAGAGCGCGCCCGGATCGGGGTCGAGCCCGAGCACGACCTGGGACTCGCGCTGCGCCACCCGCGCCGCGAGCGTGTCTCCGAACGAAAGCTGGATCTCGGTCGCGCCCGCCACGGCTCCCACGGTAGCGGCGGCTCAGGACCCTTCGACGGCTGAGGACCCCCGGCGGTTGAGGACCCCCGGCGGGTGAGGATCGTTCGACGGCTGAGGACCCCCGGCGGGTGAGGATCCTTCGACCGAGTCAGCGACCCTTGACGGCCTTCTTCAAGCCGCTCCCCGCCGTGAACCGGGGCACGCGCGAGGCGGCGATCTGAATGCGCTCGCCGGTCCGCGGGTTGACGCCTCGGCGGGCGCCCCGCTCGCCGACATGGAACTTGCCGAAACCCGACAACGTCACCTCGCTCCCCCGCCGTAGGGCGTCCTCGACCGTCTCCAGCACCGCGTCCACCGCCCGGGCGGTGTCGCTTTTGGTCAAGCCGCTTCGATCGGCCACCTGGTCGACCAGCTCGGACTTCGTCACTTCGCCCTCCTCGTTCGTGGAACGGTTGTGACGACGCTAACAGCGCTTGCGGACGAGTCAAGGCGAGTTCTCCTGCCCAAACCGAGCTCGTCCGAGGGCGCCAACGGGAGACCCCGGCGAGACTCGAGACTCGTCGAAGACGGGACCGACGGCCCCATCGGCGACAATGGTCTCGATGACCTTCGAACGGGTCGCCTGGACTCTGACCGTCCTCGTGGCGCTTCTCACGGCGTTCCTGCTGCTGCTCGCCGGCTACACGGGCTACGCGGGCGTATCCGCGGCCGTGGGCGCCGCCGCCGCGATCAACCTGTTGTAGGGAGCTGGCCCTCGCGGTCGAGGCTCTCGCGGTCGAGGCTCTCGCGGGTCGAGGCTCTCGCCGTCAGGACCCGTGGCAGTCAGGCTTTCACTGTCGGGGCCTTCGCCGTCGAGCCACGCCAGCAGCTTCCGGGCGGCGCGCCCGCGATGGCTGATCTCATCCTTCTCCTCGTCGGTCAGCTGGGCCATCGTCTGGCCTCCCGGCCGGTCGTCGAGGACAAACGCGGGGTCATAGCCGAAGCCCCCCTCCCCCTTGGGGTCGGATGCGAGGATGCCCGTGCATTCACCCTCGAAAACCATGCCCCACGCGCGCGCGGGGCCCACGTATGCGATGGCACACACGTACCTCAGGGGGCTCCCGGCCGGAGCCTCCCGGAGCAGCTTCTCGAGGTTCTCCACGTCCGTCGCGTGCTCGCCGGCGTATCGAGCGGAGCGCACCCCCGGACGCCCGTCCAGAGCGGCCGCCTCGATGCCCGAGTCGTCGGCGATGCAGGGCCTGCCCATGGCCGTCGCCGCGGCACGTGCCTTGGCCAGCGCGTTCTCGGCGAACGTGTCTCCGTCCTCCGCCGGGAGCTCCACCCCCTCCGGCAGGAGCTCCAGCTTCCAGCCCCCGGAGCTGGAGCTCGAGCTGGAGCTCGAGTCGGCGAGCAGCCGCTCGAACTCCCGTCGCTTGTGCTCGTTCCGAGTGGCGAGGATCAGCCGCCCGCCCATCACGCGCCGTCGGCAGTCGCGGTCTCGGCGGTCGTGTCCGTGACATCCGCCGCCGTGGCGGCGGTCGCGGTCGCGATCGTCTGCTCCTGGATCGAGCGCAGCTGGACGATCCCACCGGCGGCGAGGGCCAGGAGCTCGTCGAGGTGGGCACGGGACAGGGGCGTGCGCTCGGCGGTCGCCTGCACCTCCACGAGGCCGTCGTCGTCGGTCATCACGACGTTGGCGTCGACCTCGGCGTTGGAGTCCTCGCCGTAGTCGAGGTCCAGTCGCGCCTGACCGTTGACGATCCCGCAGGAGACCGCCGCGACCGAGTTCTTCAGGGGACTGCTCTGCAGCCTGCCGGCGTCCTTCAGCTTGGCGCAGGCGAGCGCGAGGGCCACGTAGGCTCCGGTGATCGAGGCACAGCGGGTGCCACCGTCGGCTTGGAGCACGTCGCAGTCCAGGAACACCGTCCGTTCGCCGAGTGCCTGGAAGTCGATCACTCCACGCAGGGACCGGCCGATCAGGCGCTGGATCTCGACGCTCCGCCCGTCGGGGCGTCCCTTGGCGATATCCCGGGCCTTGCGATCGCCGGTGGAGGCGGGCAGCATCGCGTACTCGGCCGTCACCCAGCCCTTGCCCTTTCCCATCAGCCAGCGGGGCAACGTCTCCTGGGCGGAGGCCGTGCAGATCACGCGGGTCTCCCCGATCGAGATGAGCGCCGAGCCGGTCGCGGTGCGCACGAACCCCGGCTCGATCGTCGTGGGGCGCAGCCCGTCGAACGGGCGCCCGTAGCTGCGGCCCTTGCTCACGCGAGCGCCTCCACGGGCTCGAGCTCTACGTGCTCGACAACGCCGAGGGGCATCTGCAAAAAGCGCGTTCCGAGCTCGCGGAACGCGTCCACGTCCCCCGTGCAGAGGAACCCGTACTCCCCCTCGTCCTGAGAGCCCGAGCCCGCGCGGGCCGGCCGGCTGAGGTCGCGAGTGCTCAGCGCGTGCTCGACCTGCCGCGCCAGGGACCCTCCGGAGGTCACGAGGGTCACGTCGGGCCCGAGCATCCGCTGGAGCATCGGGCTGATCAGCGGATAGTGGGTGCACCCGAGGATCACGGTGTCCACGTTCGCCTTCTTCAGCGGCTCGCACGCCGCCCGCACGGTCGCGACGGCCAGCTCGTCGAACTGCTCACCGGCCTGGATGATCGAGGCGAGGGTCGGACAGGCGACGGCATGGAGGGTGACATGCGAATCGACGGCGCTAACCGCCCGCTCGTACGCCCCGCTGGCGACCGTCGTGGGAGTCGCCAGCAGACCGATCCGCCCGCTGCGGGTGGCGGCGACCGCCTGCAGGGCCTCCGGGGTGACGACCCCCAGCACGTCGATCCCGAGGGTCGTCTGGCGCATGCGCGTGATCAGGCTCGGCAGGGCAGCCGAGGTGGCCGAGTTGCAGGCCACCACCAAGAGCTTCGCCCGCCTGCGCAGGAGCTCCTCGGCGATCTCCGCCGCGAACCTCTCGATCTCCTGCCGGGAGCGCTCGCCGTAGGGAAACCGGGCTGTGTCCCCGAGGTACAGGAAATCCTCCCGCGGGAGCCTCACGAGCAGCTCGTGCAGGACCGTCAACCCGCCAACCCCGGAGTCGAATACGGCGACCGGCCGGGTGCGGTGGTCGGCTTGGACGGACTGGCTCTCCATCCCGGCCATCATTCCATAGGGTCCGAGCGCTACGGTCCGCGCCGGATGCGAGCGCTCGTGGTCTCCAACATGCTGCCCTCTCCGGCCCACCCCGAGCGTGGCCGGTTCGTGCGCGACCAGGTGGACGCGTTGCGGAGCCTCGCGAGCCTCGACGGCCTGCAGATCGAGCTCTACGAGATGGCCCAGGGCCCCCGCACTCTCGCCCGCGGCGGGCGGGACCTGAGCCGGCGCTTCGCGGGGGTCCGCTTCGACGTGGTCCACGCCCACTTCGGCCTCTCCGCCTGGCCGGCCCTGGCGGTGAAGGCGAAGGTGCGCGCGCTGACGGTCCACGGCACCGACCTCACCCACCCCCGCACCCGGCTGCTCACGAGCCTCGCGATCCCGTTCATGGACATCCTCGCCACCGTCTCGGAGCCCCTGATCGCCCAGTTGCCTGCCCCTTCGGCGCGCCGTCGCGCGGTGGTCCTCCCCTGCGGCGCCGATCTCGAGCGCTTTCGCCCGATCCCCCGAGGGACCGCTCGTGCCCAGCTGAACCTCGACCCCGAACGTCCGTTCCTGCTGTTCCCCGCGGGCCGGGACCGTCCGGAGAAGCGCTATGACCGGGCACAGGAGCTCGCGCGAGCCTCTGGCATGGAGCTGCGGGCCCTGGGGGGAGTGGATCCGGCGCTCGTGCCCCTGTGGGTGAACGCCGCAACGGCCGTGATCGTGCCCTCCGACCGGGAGGGCTTCGGCCTGGCGGTGCTAGAGGCGCTCGCCTGCGACGTGCCGGTGCTCGCGACCCCCGTGGGCGTCCACCCCGAGGTCTTGCGGGACGTCCCGGGGACCCTCTGCGCGCCATTTCAGCTGCAGGTGTGGGAGGCCGCCCTGGAGCCTCACGCGCGCGCGGGGGACCCCCGAATCGCGGGACGAGCTCACGCCGAGCCCTTCTCGGCCCGGCGGATGGCCGAACGTGTCAACGCCGCCTGGCGCGCGGCCCTGGAGCGCGCTGGATAGCATGGGTGAGTCGATGGACGACAGCCAAACCATGAGTCCGGCGACAGGGGAGCAGCCGCCCGCCGGTGAGCAGCCGCCCGCCGGTGAGCAGCCGAGCGTAGGCCCGCCCGGCTTCGGCGCGCGCGGTCGCATGCGCCGGAGGGTGCGGTTCCTGCGCAAGGCCAGGGAGCTGGCCTATCGGGATCTCGGGGGCCTCGTCTACAACCTGCACCGCTTCGCCAAGCGCAACGACACCCTCGTCCTCGCCAAGCTGGAGACAGTCACCCGCATCGACAACGAGCTCCGCGCGCTCGAGTCCGATCTCGCCGAGCACGAGCCTGTCACGATCCTCCGCGAGGCGGGCGTCGCGGCGTGTCCGAGATGCGCAGCGATCCACGGCAGCGACGATCGCTTCTGCCCGAACTGCGGCCTGGCGATGGACCTCCGCGCCGAGCGTCCTGTGGCCGGCCCGTCCGCTCCGGCCCAGCCCGCCCAGGCGCCCATGCCCGCGCCCACGGCGGGCACGCCCGCACAGCCGACCGCCGCGTGGCCCGCCCCCGGACGACCCCCGCAGACGCCCGCGCCCGCGGGGGACATGTCCCCGGGCGCGGACCCCGGCGCGGGGGACTCCGCGCCCGCACCAAGCCCCTCGCCGGGCCCAGCGACGGCGCCCGCAACGGCGGTGGTCCCGGCTCGAGGTTCGACCCGAGAGGGTCGCGCTCCAGTGCCGCCGAGGTCTCCAGCAACCGACACGACCCCACCGGCCGGACCGGCGACCCCACCGGCCGGACCGGCGCCGTCCGTGGAGGAGCCGACCGAGATCATCCGTCCCCCCGTGCAGAGCTCTTGAGGACCCTGTGAGCGTCGCCGCCCCGCCGAGCAGCGGCGCGCCGGGCGAGGGTCTTGCCGGCGGGTCCTCTCCGCCCATGGACGCCGCGTGTCCGCTTTGCGGCGCGCCGTTGGAGGCCGATCAGGAGTGGTGTCTGCGCTGTGGTGCGGCGGCGCGCACGCGCCTGGCGGCGCCGACCAACTGGAAGGCTCCGATCGTGGCGATCGCGGTGACCGTGATGCTCGCCCTGGGAATCCTGGCGGCGGCCCTGGTGAAGCTCACGGGCGGCTCAGGCACGAGCACGGCCCTCGCGCCCGTGACGACGACGATCACGAGGTCCACACCCTCCGCGGTGACCCCCGGCCTGACCGGCACCGCGACGACGCCCGGGGCGGGTCCGGGCGGGACGGCCGCGCCGGCGAGCCCGGGAGCTGTCAGCCCGGGCACGCCCACGACGATCAAGCCGTCGAGCCCGGCGATCGGCACCGGCACGAGTGCGAACGAAACGACGACGACCGGAACGACGACCAACGGCACAGCCACGACCGGCCCGAGGAAAATCGGCGGGCTCCCGCATACGGCCGAAGAAGCTCTGCGCAAAGCGGGCTTTTTGCGGCGCGGCGGCAGGTAGCGCGGCGCGGAGCTCAATGGCTTCTACGGACGCCGGCGCCGAACGGTCGATCCTGAGGGCGGACATCGCGGTGGTCGGAGCAGGTGCGGCTGGCCTGTACGCAGCCGTGTGCGGGGCTCGGGAAGGCGCGCATGTGATCCTCGTGTCGGCGAGCCCCCTCGCACAGACCGCGAGCTATTGGGCCCAGGGCGGCCTCGCGGCCGCGCTCGCGGCGGACGACAGCCCGGAACTCCACCTGGCCGACACCGAGCGGGCGGGAAGAGGTCTCGTGAGACGGTCGGCCGCGAAGGTCCTGGTCGACGAGGCGCCGGAGCGGGTCGCGGACCTGCAGTCCCTGGGGGTGCGCTTCGACGGGGACCGCCTCGGGAGGCTCGCGCTGGGACTGGAGGGCGGGCACTCGGTCCGGCGGATCGTCCACGCAGGCGGCAGCGCAACCGGACGGCGACTCGTGCGCCAGCTCTCGGCGCGGGCGGTGGCGGACCGGCGGATAACGGTGCTCGAGGGAGCGCGCGCGGGTGCCCTGTGGCTCGATGGCGAGGACGGCCGCTGCCGCGGGTTCGTGTGCGAAGACGGCCGCTGCGAGGCGATCTCCGCGAGGGCCGTGATCCTCGCCACGGGTGGCGTGGCGGCCCTCTGGAGTCGCACGACCAACCCGCCTGGATCTCAGGGAAGCGGCCTGCTGCTCGCGCACAATGCCGGGGCGAGGCTGGCTGACCTCGAGATGCTCCAGTTCCATCCCACCGCCGTTATCGGGGTGACGGGCCGGGAAGGGTTTTTGATCACCGAGGCGATCCGGGGCGAGGGAGCGACGCTGCACGATCTGAGCACGGGAGAGCGGTTCGTCGACGAGTTGGCCCCCCGGGACGAGGTCTCGCGGGCGATCCAGGCGCGGCTGCGGGAGACCGGGGCGACGTCCGTGGGCCTGGACATGCGCTCGATCGACCCGGTCCATTTCCCGAACGTGGTCGGGGCGCTGCGGGATGCGGGCCTGGATCCGGCGCGGGAGCTCGTGCCGGTCGCGCCCGCGGCCCACTACGGGATGGGCGGGATCGCGGTGGATCTGCAGGCGCGCTCGAGCGTTCCGGGCCTGTATGCGGTGGGAGAGGTGTCCTGCACGGGCCTTCACGGCGCCAACCGGCTCGCGTCGAACTCGCTGAGCGAGTGCTTCGTATTCGCCCGCCGGGCGGTCGCGAGCGCGACCTCCGAGCCCATGCCCGCGCGTGCGGGGGGGGCGGTCGCGGGAGGAGGACTGGCAGAGGAGCCCCCAGCGCCTACCGCGACGGCCCGGCCCGGCCCGGCCAAGGCCTCGACGCGGATGGCCCTGTGGCGGGACGCGGGGATCGAGCGCACTGCGGAGGGCCTTACGCGGCTGCTGGAGGACCCCCACCCGGTGGCGCGCCTGATCGCGCGGTGCGGGCTGGCACGGGAGGAGAGCCGCGGCGCCCACCTGCGCCTGGATCACCCCGAGCGGGACCCCGCGCTGGATCGCCGCCACGCGGTGGTCTCCGGCGAGAGCGAGGTCTCCTGGGAGACCTGGTCCTGAAGAGATCTGGTCCTGAACAGCCTCGCCGTAAAAGAACCTGCGCGAGACCGCAACGTTTGTGGTAGCAGGTGTGTTCTTGCGAGGGAAGGATGGGGGATGATCGGAGTCTTTGGTTACGGCGGGCGTGCTCAAAGTCAAGAGATCAGACGAAGGAGAGCACGTACGCCATGTACCAGTTCAGCCGGGCCATATACAGGGAGCTCGCGCCGCACATCCTCACGCCCCCGCCCGACGCGCCCGCGAACGTCAACCACGAAGAGGTGCTGCGCTCGTGTGAGGCGGTCGTGAAGCGGATGGCGACGGACCGCCATCACTTCGCCCATCCCGCGAGGACGCTCTTCTGTGACATCCGCAACCACTTCGCGATGAGCGAGCAGGGGCACGTCCAACAGGCCGTTGCCCGGTACATCGGCTACGCCGACTGGTATCTGGCCGAGAACCCGGTCGCGGCTTACACGGCCGTCAGCGGAGAGCCGCCCCAGTGCCGCGCGACCACCCGCAAGGGGTCGGCCTGCCAGCGGGTGCCGCTGCCCCACAACGGCTACTGCCCGTCCCATCAGCACCTCGCCGACACCGAGGACCAGGAGCTGGCGGCGGCCTGATCTCGGTCCCGTACGCTCTCGTGGATGCTCCTCGGGGTGGACGTAGGCGGGACCTTCACGGACGCGGCGCTGGTGGACGGCGGCGGGAAGATCCACGCCGCCAAGGTCCCGACCACGCCAGCGGACCAGGCGGTCGGGGTGCTGGAGGCGGTGCGGCTCGTGCTCGCCCGGGCGGGCGCGTCGCCGGGAGACGTGGAGCGGTTCGCCCACGGCATGACCGTGGCCACGAACGCGCTTCTCGAGGGCAGGACCGCGAGAACCGCGCTGATCGCGACGGCGGGGTTCACCGACGTGATCGAGCTGGGACGCCAGGCCCGGCCGAGCCTCTACCGGCTGTGTGAGGCGGCGCCGGGGGCGCTCGTGGAGCCCGAGCTTCGCTTCGGCGCGCCCGAGCGATGCGGCCCGGAGGGCCCGCTCGTCGAGCTCGACCCCGCGGGCGCAAGGGCCCTCGTCGAGGCGCTCGCGGCGAACGAGCCGCAGGCGGTTGCGGTGGCGCTGCTTCACTCCTACGCCCACCCCGAGCACGAGCGGGCATTGGGGCGGCTGCTGGAGGAGCGCCTTCCCGAGGGGACACCGATCTCGCTCTCAAGCGAGCTGGTGGGGACGTTCCGCGAGTACGAGCGGACGGCCACGACGGCCCTCGACGCGTCGCTCTCGCCGCTCGTGTCCTCCTACCTGGGAAACCTCGCCCAGGAGTCCGCGACGCTCGGCCTGGCCGAGCCCGAGATGATGCAGTCCTCGGGCGGGCTCGCGTCGATCTCCGAGGCCTCCCGACACGCCGCCGTAACGGTCCTCTCCGGGCCAGCTGGCGGCGTCGGGGGGGCGCTGCTGATGGCCGGCCTCGCGGGAGCCGAGAACGTGCTGTGCTTCGACATGGGAGGAACCTCCTGCGACGTCTGTCTGATCGCCGGCTCGCGAGTCACCGAGACGGCGCAGCGGACGGTCGCGGGGCGTCCGCTGGCGCTCGCGGCGCTGGACATCCACACGGTCGGCGCGGGCGGCGGGTCGATCGCCTGGCGGGACCCGGGCGGGGCTTTGCGGGTCGGACCCCAGTCCGCCGGAGCGGTGCCCGGACCGGCCTGCTACGGGCGACGCGGCAGCGGTTCGGAGATCGGCCAGCCGACGGTCACCGACGCGAACCTGCTGCTGGGGCGCCTGCCCGAGGACACCCCCCTCGCGGGGGGCCTCGTGCTGGATCGGGGCGCCGCGGAGGCGGCGGTGTCGGGGCTCGGCCGGGAGCTGGGTCTTGACACGCAGGAGTGCGCGGCGGGGATCGTGCGGGTGGCCGAGGCCGAGATGGTGAGAGCGCTGCGGGTGATGACCGTCGAGCGGGGGATCGACCCACGGGACTTCGCCCTGATGCCGTTCGGAGGCGCGGGTCCGCAGCACGCGTGCGGGCTCGCCCAGGAGCTGGGGATCGCGCGGATCCTCTGCCCGACGGCGTCGGGGGTGTTGTGCGCGCTCGGCCTGGCCGCGGGGGCGCCCCGGCGGGACGTATCGCGGACGGTGATGATGTGGGGGGAGGCATTCACGAAGGACCGCACCGCGCGCGCGCGGGGCGAGCTTTTGGAGCGGGCCGGCGCCGCCCTGGGGACCGGCGCGGACCTGGGGACCGGCGCGGACCTGGGGACCGAGCACGAGCCCTATCACCGGTCGCGGACGACCTACGAGCTGCGCTACTGGGGACAGTCGTTCGAGCTCGGCGTGGAGAGCGACTCGGTCGAGCCGGAGATCCTGCGGGAGGAGTTCGCACGATTGCACGAGCAGCGGTACGGCTATCGGGACGACTCCGGGGAGATCGAGCTCGTGACGATCCGGGTGTCCGTCTGGGGGCAGGCCCCGGAGGTGCGCCTGCGGGGTGGCGCTGGGCGCGAGGGCGAGCCGGGCCCGGGCGAGTGGGCCGCCGGCGAGCGGGCCGCCGGCGAGTGGATCGAGGGGCCGGCGGTGCACGTCCTTCCCGAGGCGACCCTGTACGTCGCCCCGGGCTGGTCGGGCGGGGTGGACGAGTGGGGAATCGTGGACCTCCGGCACGAGGCCGCCGGGACTGGCTCCTCGTGAGCGAGCTGGACCCGATCGAGCTGCAGGTGGTCACGGGGGCGTTGCGGGCAGCATGCGAGGAGATGGGGGCGGCATTGATCCGATCGGCGCACTCCTCCAACATCAAGGAGCGCCGGGACGCCTCGACGGCGTTGTTCGACCGGGACGGGGAGATGACGATGCAGGCCGAGCACATCCCCGTCCATCTCGGCTCGATGCCGGCGGCGGTGGCGGCGGTTCTCGACGAGGACCACTCGCGGGGGGTCCCCTGGGTCCTGAACGACCCGTTCGCGGGGGGCACCCATCTGCCCGACATCACGGTGATCACGCCGGTGGCGTCCCCCGACGGCGGCGAGCTGCTCGGGTTCGCGGCGAGCCGCGCCCACCACGCGGACGTGGGCGGGCGGATCCCCGGATCGATGCCCGCGGACAGCCGGACGCTGGGGGAAGAGGGCATCGTGATCGGGCCCACGCCCCTGGACGAGAGAGCCTTGAGAGAGCTGTCCGCGCGGATGCGCCAGCCGGCCGAGCGGGAAGCGGACCTGAGGGCCCAGCTGGCGGCCAACCGGTTGGGGTCAGCGCGTCTGCGCCAGCTCGCCGGGCGGGTCGGAGTGGAGCGGCTGAGGGAGGCGACGGACGCGGTGCTCGACTATGCCGAGAGGCGAACACGCGCCTGCATCGGGGCCCTCCCGGACGGCGAGCGGACCGCACGGGACGTGCTCGAGGCCGACGGCGAGGATCTCGTGCTGCGCCTGCGGGCGAGGGTCGAGGGGGAGCGGCTGATCCTCGACTTCACCGGGAGCGCCGGCCGGCACGAGGGAAACCTCAACTGCCCGCTCGCGGTCACCCGGTCGGCGTGCCTGTTCGCGGTGCGGGTGCTCACCGACCCCGACATCCCCCCGTCCGCTGGCGCGTACCGGCCGATCGAGATCGTCGCCCCTGAGGGATCGATCCTGAACGCGAGCCCGGGCGAGACCCGACCCGGCGGCGGCGCACCCAGCGGCGGCGCACCCGGCGGCAATCGGGCCGGCGTGAGGGAGAGCGCGCCTGCGGTGGCGGCCGGCAACGTCGAGACGAGCTCGCGGGTCGCAGATCTCGTACTGGCGGCGTTCGGGCGGGCGCAGGGGCAGGGGACGATGAACAACCTGACCCTCGGGGACGAGAGGTTCTCCTACTACGAGACCCTTGGCGGCGGCCAGGGGGCCTGCCCGGACGCGAACGGACCGAGCGGGGTTCACGTGGCGATGAGCAACACCCTGAACACCCCCGTGGAGGCGCTCGAGCGGGAATTCCCGCTGCGAGTGCTCGAATACGCGGTACGTCGCGGATCCGGCGGCGCGGGCGAGCATCGGGGCGGGGACGGAGTGATCCGGGAGATAGAAGCCCTGCGGGAGATGACCTTCTCGCTGATCGCCGAGCGCCGCCGTCACGCCCCGAGGGGAGCGGCCGGCGGCGAGAACGGCCTGACGGGGCGGGATCTGCTGGAAGGCAGGCCGATCCCGGGCAAGGCCACGGGCATCCTGGCGAGGGGCGGGCGCCTGCGCATCGAGACCCCGGGGGGCGGCGGACACGGGGCCGCGCCAAAGCCGTAGGGGCGCACCGACCGTGGACATCCGCCCCCGCCTCGTCGGTCCAAAAAACTGGCGAATTTGCAGGGGATTTGGGATTTCGATCAGGATTTCGTATCTTTAACGCACATGCCGTACCCGGACGCCTGGAAAATCGTGGCGTCTCGCGGTTCACATCAAGACGTCCTCCTTCATCCCGCTGATCTCCCCTGGTCCCGCCATGCCAATTGCTATTAGAGAATGGGCTGTAACCGTTCGCGCTCTCGCGGAAGGCGAGCAGCTGCTGACCCTCCGAAAGGGGGTCCTGCGCACGCCGGGCAGGCCGTTCCGGCTCGCCCACGAGCGCTTCTTCCTGTACCCGACGTTCGACAACCAGAGCGGGGATCTCGTGCGGGAGTCCCACCAGCCGGAGCTGCGACGGGCGCTCGAGGAGGGTGTCTGGAGCGACGGAGAGCCACCGATGCACGCCTTCACGTCCGGCATCCCCCTGCAGCAGCCCGACAGGGTGCGGATCCGCGCCTGGGCGGAGGTCGCGGGGCACTTCACGATCGCCGATCCACGGTGCGTCGATGCGCTGTCCCCGTTCTACGTGTGGGCGCCGAGCTACGCCGAACGTCGCCTGGGCTGGCGCCGCCAGCAGCCGCTGCACGTGCTGCTGCTGCGCACCTACCGGATCCCCCGACCGGTGACGGTCAAGGTCAAGGACGAGTACAGCCCCTCCCAGGCCTGGGTGGAGCTCCAGCGAGAATTGCCGTTCGAGGGCACTCCGGTGCTATCCGACGCGGAGTTCGAGCGGGCCGCCGAGGAGATCGGGGCGATCGCCAGCGAAGCGGACACGCCGGTCCTCGTGTAGTAGATACCCGCCGTTGGCGAGGGGGCCGTCGCTGGCCTGCTAGGACGATCGTGCTCGCGGGCGTGACCCCACTCGGGGGCCGGTCCCCAAGGGAGCCTGCCGGGCGGCTTCGGCGCCCGACTCCGGCACGAGGATGTCGCGGGGTCCCCCCGCGAGGAAGTCGGGCACGGCGAATCGGCGCCTACGGGTCATGCTGGGGATGCCCTCCTCGAGGAGCATGCCCTGGAGAACTCGGCCTCGGGCTGGTTCTGGACGTAGGCGACCTTCACCAGCCTGCCTTCGCTGTATTGGGGCTTTATCTTCTGTGCCCGCTCGCGCCGAACGCCGGTGAGCTCCTCCGCACCGCCCTCGCCCGCGGGTTGAACGAGGGGCATATGGCACTTCTCGCAGAAGCGCTCGCTCGCGGGGTGCTCGAGCCCGCAGGAGGGACACACGAGAGACTCTTGGCCGGCCGCCATCTCTTCAGAGTCCTCACTCGCGCTCGAGCGGGGCCTCCCGCACCTGTCCGTCCTCGATCAGATAGGAGCGGGTCTCAGGATTCTCGGGTTGGGCGAGCCCGACGATGACCCACTCCACCCCGGGCCAGTTGGCCGCGAAGTTGATGTCCGTCTGCGATGGATAGGGGGCCGTACGGGTGTGGGAGTGATAGATCGCGCCGAGCTCGTGTCCGTCGGCTTCGATCGTATCGATCAGGGCGAGCAGCTCCCTGCCGTCGACCTCGAACTTCAGGGGGCTGGCGGCGGTGTTGACGGCGCGGTGGACCCGCGTGGCGCGGACCCCGCGGGAGCTGTTGTCGCCGGGGGAGCCAGATGAGCCGGGCTCGCCGTAGGGCTCGACGGCGAGGACCCCACAGCACTCGTTCGGGGCGTCCTCGCGGGCGTGCGCGAGCAGCTCATCGAGGAGCCCCTCGGCGATGAGCACCTCTCACCACCAGACGGTCGCATCGAGATTCTCGATCTCGTCGACCGGCAGGGTGTAGATGCCGCTCGACAGGTACTTCCAGCCGTCGTCGGCGACGACGAACACGACGTTTCCCTCGTCGAGCTCGCCGGCGATGCGCACCGCGATGCTGGCGATCGCGCCACTGGAGACTCCCGCGAACAGGCCCTCCCGGTCCAGGAGCTTGCGCGTCCAGATGATCGCGTCGCGGTTGGTGACGAAGATCTTGCGGTCCAACAGCGAGATGTCGATGATCGGCGGGATGAAGCCGTCGTCGAGCGAGCGCAGCCCCTGGACGGGCTCGCCCTGCATCGGCTCGGCCGCGACGATCTTCACGGCGTCCCCGAAGGTCTCCTTCAGCCTGCGTCCGTTGCCCATCAGGGTCCCACCGGTGCCGAGACCGGCGACGAACGCCGAGACCTCGTCGAGCTCTTCGAGGATCTCCAGGGCCGTGCCGTTGTAGTGGGCGTTCGGGTTGGCCTCGTTGCCGTACTGGTAGGGCATGTAGCAGGAGGGGTCCTCCTCGGCCAGCTCGAGCGCCATCGCGACCGCTCCGTTGGACCCCTTGGAGCCTTCGGAGTAGACGATCTCCGCGCCATACATTTGCAGCAACCGGGTGCGCTCGGGGGTGACGTTCTCGGGCATCACGACCTTCAGGCGGTAGCCCTTGCGGGCGCAGATCATCGCCAGGGAGATGCCTGTGTTCCCGGAGGTCGGTTCGAGGATCGTCTGGCCGGGCGAGAGGGCGCCCTTCTCCTCGGCGTCCTCGATCAGGGCGCGGGCGACGCGATCCTTGACCGAGCCGGTGGGATTGCGGGACTCGAGCTTGGCCCAGATGCGAACCCCCGGCTTGGGGGACAGGCGGGGGAGCTCGATCAGGGGGGTGTTGCCGATCGACTGCACGATGTCGGCATACCGGCCTCCGCAGGGCCGGTTCTGAAGCGGCTGACTGGCCATTACTTCACGGAATATAGCGTGGGAGGGCCAAGGCGTTGAAACCGTTTAGGATGGTCGTCGAGATGGGGGGCTACGACTTCGATTGGTTGGTGATCGGCTCAGGGTTCGGCGGCAGCGTGTCCTCGCTGCGGCTGTCCGAGAAGGGTTACTCGGTGGGGGTGCTCGAGTGCGGCCGCCGCTTTGCCGACCACGAGCTCCCGAGCTCGACCGCCGATCTCAAGCGCTACTTCTGGAACCCGATGCTGGGGATGAAGGGGATCTTCCGGCTGACCACCTTCAAAGACGTCTCCGTGGTCTCCGGTTGCGGCGTGGGCGGTGGCAGCCTGGGCTACGCGAACACGCTGTACGTGCCCCCGAAGAAGTTCTTCGAGGACCGCCAGTGGGCGGAGCTGAACGACTGGGAGGCGGCCCTGGCCCCCCACTTCGCCGAGGCCCAGCGGATGCTCGGAGTCGTGCAGAACCCCCACGAGGACCCAGCCGACCAGCTGCTGCGAGAGCTCGGCGAGGAGCTGGGGGTCGGGGACACCTACAACAAGACCCCCGTCGGAGTCTTCTTCGGCGAGCCGGGCCAGACCGTCTCTGACCCGTTCTTCGGCGGTGAGGGTCCCGATCGGACCGGCTGCAGGCTGTGCGGCCGGTGCATGGTCGGCTGCCCCCACGGATCGAAGAACACGCTCGTCAAGAACTACCTGTATCTCGCCGAGCGACGCGGGGCCCGGGTGATGCCCGAGCGGACCGTCCTCGACATCCGTCCCCTCGGCGACGGCTCGGGCGTGGAAGGGTATGAGGTCGAAAGCGTGCGCTCGGGCGCCTGGCTGGGCAAGGACCGCCAGGTGCACCGCGCGCGAGGGGTCGTCGTGGCGGCCGGCCCGCTGGGCACCAACAGGCTGCTCCAGCGCTGCCGCCTGGAGGGCTCCCTTCCCAGGATCTCAGCGCGCCTGGGAGAGCTGGTGCGCACGAACTCCGAGTCGATCCTGACGGTGACCGTCCCGGAGGACTACCCGCAGGATCTGATCAAGCGAGTCGCGATCACCTCCTCGATCTACCCGGACCCGAACACCCACATCGAGACCGTCACCTACGGGGACGATGGCGACTCGATGCACCGCCTGTACACGCTCCTGGTCGGCGACGGGACCCGCCTCACGCGGCCCCTGAAGCTGCTCGGCCAGATCGTCCTTCACCCCAAGCGCCTTGCCCAGGTGCTGTTTCCCAAGCAGTGGTCGCGGCGCACGATCATCCTGCTGGTGATGCAGACCCTCGACAACGCGATCGCCCTGCGTCCCCGCAAAGGCCCGTTCGGCATCTTCTGGCTGACCACCGAACAGGACCCCGAGCGGCCGGTCCCGACGTTCATCCCGATCGCCAACCGGGCCGCCGAATGGTTCGCCAAACGCACCGGCGGGGTCGCCCAGAGCTCGGTCACCGAGGCCCTGTTCAACATCCCCACGACCGCCCACATCCTCGGCGGGGCGGTGATCGCCGCGGACCCCGACAGCGGCGTCGTGGACGCCCGCCAGCGGGTGTTCGGCTACGAGAACCTACTCGTCTGTGACGGCTCGGCGATTCCCGCCAACGTGGGCGTCAACCCGTCCCTGACGATCACCGCCCTGGCCGAGCACGCGATGAGCCACATACCCGAGGCGGACCGAGACGCGACATCCGAGCCCGCTTCGAGCACCTCCGCGGCGGCGTAGCACAGCCTCGCGCCGAGCCCGACCGAGCCGAGGGCTGACTCGCCGTCAGGCCCCGCCGGCCATCGCCGGCAGGATCACGAGGGTGTCCGTTCCGCTGACGGCCGTGTCGAGGCCGTCGAGGACGCGGACGTCCTCGTCGTTGAGGTAGACGTTTACGTAGCGGTTGAGCTCGCCCTCGGCAGAGAACAGCTGCTCGCGTGTGGCGGGATGGCTGGAGGCGAGGTCACGGAGCACGTCTCCGACGTTCTCGCCCGCGGCCTGCACCTGCTTCTCTCCGCCCACGGACGCGCGCAGGACCGGGGGGATCTTGATCGTCGCCATGGCTGGCGGGCAGACTACCCGGCCGCGGCGCAGAACGCCTCGTAGTCGGGGAACACGCCCATCTCCTCGTCGGCGATCTCCTCGGGGGCGCGAGAGCAGATCGGGCACTCGGGGTCGCGGTGTACCTTGACCTCGGTGAGGGTGGCGCCGAGGGCGTCGTACAGGAGCAGCCGTCCGATCGCGGGATCGCCGATGTCGAGGATCAGCTTGACCACCTCGGTCGCCTGCAGGAGGCCCATCGTGCCGGGCAGCACCCCGAGGACGCCGTTGGCGCCGCACGAGGGCGCGAGCTCGGCCGGGGGCGGCTCGCGGAACAGACAGCGATAGCACGGGCCGTCATAGGGTTTGAACACCGACAGCTGCCCGTCGAAGCCGAGGATCGAGGCGGACACGACGGGGATCTGAAGGCGCACGGTGGCGTCGTTGAGCAGGTATCGGGTCGGGAAGTTGTCGACGCCGTCGACGATCACGTCCCACCCCTCGATGATCTCCATGATGTTCTCGGCGTTCAGCCTCACCGGATGCTTGACGACCCTCACGTCGGGGTTGAGCGCGTGGATCGACTCCTCGGCGGAGTCCACCTTGGGGATGCCCACCCGCTGGGTGGAGTGGATGACCTGACGCTGGAGGTTGGACAGGTCCACCTCGTCGTCGTCGACGATCCCGAGCGTCCCCACGCCGGCGGCGGCGAGGTACAGGGCGGTCGGCGAGCCAAGCCCGCCCGCGCCCAGCAGCAGGACCTTAGCGTCGAGCAGCTTCCGCTGGCCCTCGGCGCCGATCTCGGGGATCAGCAGGTGCCGGGAGTAGCGGTCCCGCTGTTCGGCGGAGAGCGCCCGCGGGATCTCGACCTCGTAGCCCCGATCCTTCCACAGCGCGATCCCGCCCGTCATCGAGCGCACGTGCTCGTAGCCCATGTCGTCCTGGAGCGTCCGGGCGGCGTAGGCCGAGCGGTTGCCCGAGGCGCAGTAGAGGATCACCTCGCTCGAGCGGTCCGCCACCACACCCTCGATCCGCGACTCCAGATGGCCGCGGGGAATGCTCTTGGCGCCAGGCAGGTGGCCGGTGGCGAACTCTTCGCTTCCCCGCACGTCCACGATCGGCACGCCCTCGCCGATCAGCTCCTTGACCTGCGCGGGGTCGATCTCCTCGATCTTGCTCTTTATCTGCCTCAGCAGCTCTGGGCCTGAGACGCTCATCTCGAAACCTCTAAATCATGGTCGGATTTCAGGGGACTTCACAAAGTATAGCGCCGATGGGCGCTCCTGCCATACCCTCCCAACGATGTCAAAGCGCCTCCGTCTGGTCACCCTCGCGCTCGCCGCCATCCTGGCCGTCGTGGTGGCCATCGCCGCGATCCTCGCGCGCTCGCCCGGACGCCGATCCTCCTCCTCGCAGACCTCCTCCTCCGCCTCCGCCGGCTCCTACACGGGCTCCTCCTTCGCGGGCTCGCGATCGGGCTTCGACGGCGCGGCACTGCCCGCGGACGCGCCCGTCCACGACTTCACGCTCGTCGACCAGACGGGCCGGAAGGTATCTCTGAGCAGCTATCGCGGCCAGGTGGCGATCCTCGCTTTCCTGTACCCCACGTGCGGTCGCACGTGCGTGCTGATCGCCGACCAGATCCGGGGGGCCCTCGAAGAACTGGCCCATCCCGTTCCCGTGCTGATCGTCAGCGCCGACCCCGCCGAGGACGATCCCGCGAGCGTCAGCCGCTTCCTCTCGGAAGTCTCGCTGACCGGACGGGCCCTCTACCTGAGCGGCTCGGAGGCGGAGGTTCGACCGGTCTGGCATGCGTACAAAATCGTGCCCGCGACGGCAGGCCGCGGGGCCTTCGAACGGCGCGTGTCGGTCTTCCTGCTGGACCGACACGGACGTACACGGGTGCTCTACGAACTCGAACAACTCACTCCCGAAGCCCTCGCACACGACATCGGCAAGCTCCAGGCCGGCTGATACCCTAGCTGGGAGGTAGGAAATCTTGCGATGATGTTCTCAACCAAGGCCGAGTACGGCGTGCGTGTGATGGTGGAGCTGGCTCGGCGAGCCGGCGAGGAGGACGGGTGTCCAGTGCCGCTGGCGGAGATCGCCGAGCACGACGGCCTTCCCCTCGCATACCTTGAGCATCTGGTCGCCCGCCTGCGCAAGGCTGGCCTGGTCGACTCCCGGCGGGGCTCCCGCGGCGGGTACCTGCTCGCGCGCTCGCCCACCGAGATCACGATGGCCGAGGTCGTCGAGGCCCTGGAGGGATCGATCGCGCCGATCGAGTGCATCTCCCAGGCTGCCGACGGCTCGATCGTCTGCTCCCGGGAGTCCGACCCCGCCCATGTGTGCCCCACCAAGCTGCTGTGGACGCGGGTGCGCTTCTCGATCGTGCGCACCCTGCAGGAGACCACCCTCGCCGAGCTCGTCCTCGGGCCCGCCCTCGCCGGTGCTCCCACGCTGCCCGCCAGCGCCACGCTGCCCACCGGCGCCACGCTGCCCACCGGCGCCACGCTGCCCACGAGCGCCACGCTGCCCACGAGCGCCACGCTGCCCACCGGCGCCAAGGGCGCGACCCTTCCGACCTTGAACGCGCCGGCGCCCGCCGCCGCGACCCTCCCTACCGAAATGGCGAAGCCCACATCCAAACCACTGAGAACTGGAGCCTGAGAAGACGACGATGGCCGACCTCGAGATCAGAGACCTGCACGTGCGCACCGAGGACCGCGAGATCCTCCGTGGCGTGGACCTGGACATCTCGCGCGGGGAGATCCACGCCCTGATGGGTCCCAACGGGTCGGGCAAGTCGACCCTCGCCAACACCCTCCTCGGCCATCCGGCCTATGAGATCACCGAGGGCACGATCCTCTTCAAGGGGCAGGACATCACCGAGTCAGAGCCCCACGAGCGGGCCAAGGCGGGCCTGTTCCTCGCCTTCCAGTACCCCGTGTCGATCCCCGGCGTGTCGGTCGCCAACTTCCTGCGCATGGCCATCAACGCCAAGCGCGAGGAGCCGATCGGGGTCAAGGAGTTCGGCGGCCAGCTCGATCACGCGGTGAGGCTCCTCGACGTCGACCGCGCCTTCACCTCCAGGCACCTGAACGACGGCTTCTCCGGCGGCGAGAAGAAGCGCGCGGAGATCCTGCAGATGGCGATGCTCGCCCCCGACGTCGCGATCCTCGACGAGACCGACTCAGGCCTTGACATCGACGCCCTTCGAACCGTCGCCGAGGGCGTCCGGCGTCTGCACGAAGAGCAGGGGCTGGGCGCGCTGATCATCACCCACTACCAACGCATCCTTCACTACATCGAGCCCCAGTTCGTGCACGTGATGATGGACGGTCGGATCGTCCTCGCGGGCGGCGTAGAGCTCGTCGAACGGTTGGAGCGAGAGGGCTATGACCAGATCCGCCAGGAGGTCGGAGCCGGTGCCTGAGGGTTCCGGCGGGAACCCTCCCGAGCCGGTGGCCGTGAAGGCCGGTCGCCACCGCGAGGCGAGCCTCTATCACGCCCTCCATGGCGCAGGCGCGGGACCGCAGGGAGTCCAGGGCCTCTCGCCCGAGGCCCTTCGCGAGGCCGCCCGACTTCACTACGAGGCCAGCGAGCTGCCCGTCTGGCGGCGGTCGGGCTTCTGGACGACGAGCCTTCAGGACCTCGACCTCGACGCCCTGGAGGTCCGCTCGCACGAGCCCGGTGAGCTGCCCGAGGTCGTGCGGAACACCCTGCCCGCGCGCGCGGGCGGGTCGGCAGCGAATGACGGCTCGCCGGCGAGCGGGATCGCCGGGCGGATCGTGCAGCTCGACGGCTCGATCGTGCACGTCGAGCTCGACCCCGCTCTGGCCGAGCGAGGCGTCGTGCTGTGCTCCCTCCAGGAGGCCCTGAACGCAGAGGATGAGCGCGCGCACGAGCATTTCTCAAAGCGACTCACCTACGACCGCCACAAGCTCGAGGCGGCCAACGCGGCGTTCTGGACGGGTGGGGCGTACCTGTACGTGCCGCCCGGAGTGGTGATCGAGGATCCCTTCGAGATCGTCTATGCGATCGGGGGGGAGGGTGTCGCCCAGTACGGGCGCACGCTCGTGGTCGGCGATCGCGCGAGCGACTTCCGGGTTCACGAGTATGACCTCGCGGAGCCCTTCTCCGGCGGCCAGTCCCTGCACGCGGGCGCGTTCGAGCTCTATCTGCACGACGGCGCCCGCTGTCGCCTCGCACAGGTCCAGGATTGGAGCACCGCCCAGCCCGGCGAGACCTCCGACCACGGAGAGGTCTACGACGTCTCCACCCGCTTCGTGAGCGTGGGCCGTGACGCCTACTGTCACTGGCTGCCCTCGCTTCTGGGCGGGCACCTCGTGCGCCAGCACCTGGAGCTCGCGGTCTCAGAGCCCGGCGGGGACATGGCCTTCCGGGGCCTGTTCTTCACCGAGGCCCACGAGCACCTGGACGCGTTCGCGGTGGACCTGCACGAGACCGGGCCCTCGGGCGGGGACGTGCACTGGCGGGGAGCCGCGACGGGCGAGAGCCGGACCTCGTTCGAGGGTCTTATCCAGATCGACCCCGGCGCCCAGCAGACCCACACCTACCTGCAGATCCACACGCTGATGCTCTCCCCGAAGGCCCGCCTGGACGCGATCCCCTCGGTGCTCGTCTCCGCCGACGACGTCTCGGCCTCCCACGGTGGCACCGTGGGCGAGCTCGACGAGAGCGCCATCTTCTACATGCAGTCCCGCGGCCTCGACCGCCCGGCCGCCGTACGCGTGCTCGTCGAAGGCTTCTTTGAGCCGGTTCTCACCGAGCTCCGCGACGAGCCTCTGGAAGAGCTGGTTCGCGCGAAGCTCACCGCGAAGCTGGCCTCCGCGCGCGAGGACATCGAGGCGTATGCCGTCAGTCGCTAGCCACACCTCGCTGGGCGTTCGCGGGGACTTTCCGATCTTCACCCGCCGCTTCGACGGCCGCGAGCTGATCTACCTGGACACGGGCGCCACCTCCCAGAAGCCCACGGTCGTGATCGACGCGGTCGCCGAGCACCTGCGCGAGCACAACGCGAACGTCCACCGCGGCGTCTATGCCCTCGCCCAGGAGGCCGACGCGGCCTACGAGGGAGCCCGCGCGCGCGTGGCCGCCTTCACGAGCGCCGAGCCGCAAAGCACGATCTTCGCCAAGAACGTCACCGAGGCCATCAACCTCGTCGCCTACGCCTGGGGCCGCGCCAACGTGGGCGCCGGGGACGCCGTCCTGATCACCCAGATGGAGCATCACGCGAACATCGTCCCGTGGCAGGTCCTCTGCCGCGAGCGGAACGCGACACTGCGCTATCTGGAGGTCGACGACCGCGGCGAGCTCTCCTCCGAGCAGCTTCAGGCCGAGCTCGAAAAGGGCGACGTGCGCCTGGTGGCGTTCGCCCACGTCTCGAACGTCCTCGGAACCGTCAACCCGGTAGCCCAGATGGTCTCCCGCATACGCGACGCGGGGGCGCTGTCGCTGATCGACGGCGCCCAGGCCGTTCCCCACATGCCCGTGGACGTGCTGGGGATCGACGCGGACTTCTACGCCTGGACCGGCCACAAGGCCCTCGGGCCGACGGGTATCGGGGTGCTCCACGGCCGCGCGGAGATCCTCCAGGAGATGGACCCGTTCCTCACGGGCGGAGACATGATCGCCTCGGTGGACTTCCAGTCCGCCACCTGGAACGAGCTCCCCTACAAGTTCGAGGCCGGCACCCCACCGGTCGCCGAGGCCGCCGGCCTGGGCGCGGCCGTCGAGTACCTCTCCGCGTTGGGAATGGACCGCGTGCGCGCCCACGAGCAGGCCCTCACCGCCTACATGCTCGAGCGCCTCGCCGAGGTCCCGGGCCTGCGGGTCGTCGGCCCACCCGAGCCCGAGCGCCGGGGTGGTCTCGCGTCGTTCACGATCGAGGGCATCCACCCCCACGACGTCGCCGAGCTGGTCGACCGCGGGGGCGTGTGCATCCGCGCCGGCCACCACTGCGCCCAGCCGCTGATGCGCTGCCTGGGAGTCGGCGCCACCGCCCGGGCGAGCGTGGGCGTCTACAACGAGCCCTCCGACATCGACGCCCTCGTGGACGCCCTGCTGGCGGGCCGCGAGGTGTTCGGGCTGACGTGAGCGACGACGGGCCGGCGTGATGGACGACCTCTACCGCGACTACATCCTCGATCACTACAAGCGTCCCCGCAACTTCGGCGAGCTCGACCCCCACGACCTCGAGGGGCTCGAGCACAACCCCCTCTGCGGGGACGAGCTGGGGGTGCACATCAGGATCGGGGACGGCCGCATCGAGGACCTCCGCTTCCACGGTCACGGCTGCGCGATCTCTCAGGCGTCGGCGTCGATCGCCTCCGAGGAGCTCAAGGGGATGGAGCTGGAGGAGGTCGGCGAGCTCGGCGCCGACTGGATGCTCGAGCTCCTCGGCATCCCCGTCTCGGCGACCCGGCGCAAGTGCGCGCTGCTGAACCTGAAGGTCGTCCGAGGCGCCGTAACGGGCGACAACGCCTGGCCGACCTGACCCTTTCGCCCGGCCGACCTGACCCTTTCGCCCGGCCGACCTGACCCTTTCGCCTGGCCGACCTGACCCTTTCGCCCGGCCGACCTGACCGCTCCCGGCCGGCCGGCCGAGCTCTCCCGCACGGCCGCCTTTTGACCGCTCGTCGCCGTCGCCCTGCGCCGTAGGACAGAACGGCCAAATCCTCCTCGAAACTTTGGACGCGCGAGCACGCCAGACAGCCGAAACTGCATGTATCTCCTTGGGTTTTTAGGCCCAGATCCGGTTGTACACATCGGCTAAGACAGCAGTGTTGTGGAGGTTACGCGATGAAACCCAAAGACTGGCCGCTTGACCCGATGTCCGCCGCGGTGCTCGTTGCACGCGTGGTCGATGACGTCGACGAGAGCAGCGACGAGGACCGAGACACACTGCTGTCCGAGCTCCTGTGCGCGGCCTGGGGGAGCGTCTGGGCCCAGAACCAGTGACGCGAGACCGGCTCGGGCATGGATGCTCGAGCGTGGCCGCGCCAGACTGATCTCATCCCGCTCGGTTTGACGGTCGACCGGGATCGCCAACAAGAGCGCTGCCTATGGTGGTCCGTCCGAGGGCGGCAAGCTGCTCACGGGCTTCGGGGTCGGACTCCAAGGTGCGGATCAGGATCGAGAGGACACCGCCGAGGAGGCCATCCGGGACGGTGTTGGGGTCGGTGAGCTTCATCATCGCCAGGCCGACGCCGAGTGCGAGGGTCACGTTGGCGAACTGGCCGGGGCCCTCGGCCGGAGGTTGCACGCCCGCGTCGGCGGCGCTGGCGGTGGCGAAGCGGGTGAAGGTGGCATGGAGCGCGTGCAACGCGCCGGCAAGTCGCAGGCGAAGCTGATCGTCGCGTTGAGCGAGTGTCCACATCTCGACGAACAGGCGAAAGCGGTCGGGGCGCTCCCTCAGGCTCGCCATCCAGTTCTCGCTGCCGGCGAGCGGGCGCTCGGTGGTGGTGCGAGCTCCGTCGAACAACGCGAGCTGCTCGGCGATCTGCCCGGCCAGGTACTCCTCCATGAGGGCGATCAGGAGGTTCTCCTTGCTGCCGAAGTGGTCGTACACCGCACCCTTTGTCAGGCCCGCCTTGGCGGCGACCTCATCCAGAGTCGCTCCGCCGAAGCCCTGGCGGGCGTAGACCTCGGCGGCGGCGTGGAGCAGCCGTGCCCTGGTCTCGGCCCTGCGTGCGCTGCGGTCGAACTGCCCCCGCGGCATCAGCTTGACACATACTTCCAAGTAGATATACTCATAAGTCCATTCTAGCGTGAGGAGCCTTCCCATGGAGAACCAGTTGCCCCCGGGTCCCCGCATGCCGGCCGCCCTGCAGACGCTCGGCACCTGGAGCCGCCCCACCGCCTTCCTGGAGCGCGCCCGCGCGCGGTACGGACCGCGCTTCACCGTCCGCGTACTAAGCCAGGCGCCGTTCGTGATGCTCTGCGACCCCGAGGAGATCAAGCAGCTGTTCATGGCGGCCCCCGACGTCGTGCACCCCGGCGAGGGAGCGAGGATCCTCGAACCGCTCGTCGGTCGTTACTCGGTGATCCTCCTCGACGAGGACTCCCACCTGGAGCAGCGCAAGCTGATGCTGCCGGCGTTCCACGGCGAGCGGATGCAGGGGCTGGCCGCGCTGATGAGCGAGCTGGCCGAGCGCGAGCTCGCCACCTGGCCGCGTGAGCAGGCAATCGAACTGCACCCCAGGCTGCAGCGGCTGACGCTCGAGATCATCCTGCGAGCGGTCTTCGGCCTGGAGCAGGGCGCCCAGCTGGATGCTCTGCGTGAGCTGCTGACCCGGATCCTCGCATTCGCCGAAAGTCCCCTGTCGCTGCTTCCCATGCCTCGCGGTCCGCTCGCCCGCATCGGTCCCGCGGCCCGCCTGCAGCATCTGCTCAACCAGACGGATGAGACGATCTTCGCGGTGATCGCCGAGCGTCGGGCAGCCCGGGACGGGAGCGCCGAGGGTCAGGACGGGGCCGCGGAGGCCCAGGACGTGCTCGCCATCCTGCTCGACGCCCGCCACGAGGACGGCACGCCGATGAATCCACAGGAGATCCGCGACGAGCTGATGACGGCGCTGGTCGCCGGACACGAGACCACCGCGTCTGAGCTCGCGTGGGCGTTCGAGCAGCTCGCCCGGGAGACCGCGGTGCTGAGACGTCTACAGGAGGAGCTCGACGGAGAAACCGGGGAGGAGTATCTGGCAGCGGTCATCAACGAGATCCTGCGCCACCGGCCGGTCCTCCCCTACGCCCAGGTGAGCATCGTCAAGCAGCCGATCGAGATCGGTGGCATCACCTACCCGCCCGGCGTGGCGCTCGTCGCCAATGCCTACCTGCTCCATCACGACCCCGCGATCTACCCCGACCCCTACGCCTTCCGCCCCGAGCGGTTCCTGGAAGAGCCACCCAGCACATACACCTGGATCCCCTTCGGGGGCGGGCGTCGACGCTGCCTGGGCGCGAGCTTCGCCCAGCTGGAGATGAAGCTGGTCCTGCGCGCGGTACTCGAACGCTGCGAGCTTTACCCCACGAGCGACCAACCCGAGGCCACACGCAGACGCAGCATCACCACCAGCCCCTCCCGCGGAACCCGAGTCGTGCTTCGTGAGCGCGGGACGGGAAGCAGCACGAGGCCTACAACGTCGGCCGCACGAGGCGCACGCCGACCGGATCCCCGACGGCGGTCATCACTCCAAGCGGCCGTGTGAGGGCGGAGATCGTGGCGGCCCTCGCTCGGCTCTTTCGCCTGCCGAGCCCCGACCCGATGAGGCGCATGGCTACCGCGATCGCGGGCATCGGCCGGAAGAAGACCGTGAGATCACGGATCTTCCCGTTCTCGTCCAGGCGCATGTGGTCGACCAGCTCGATCTCGGTGCCGGCCACTCGCGCGCCGGCGACGAGGACCGCCCGGTCCCCGGTGCGCAGTTCGTCGGTGTAGTGCAGCCCATCCAGGACGTCGAGGACGACCTCCATGATCGCGCCGATCTGCTCGTGTCCCTGGAATGTGAGTTTGCCGGTGAGGGGCGATCGCAGGACGGCGTCCTCGGCGAACGCGTCCACGGCGGCCGCCAGGTCATGCGCTTCCATCGCGGTTCGGATCGCAAGCTTGGCCTGACTGTCTGCGGGCGCGGACATGGACACACCTCCTGTAGAAAAGATCGGTCGGGTCAACTCAGCCATGCGGACAGCTCCTGAAGGGCGTCGGGGATGACGTAGTAGTAGGCCCACAGGCCCTGGCGCTCGGAGTCCACGATGCCGGCGTCCCGGAGCTTCTTGAGGTGGTGGGAGAGGGTGGGCTGAGAGATGTCAAACAGGGGCACGAGCTCACAGACGCAGACCTTACCGGCGTGCTTGCGTAGGACGTCCACGAGCTGCAGGCGGATGGGGTCGCCGAGAGCCTTCGCGACCTCGGCCATTCGCAGGGCGCCCTCACGGGCCACGTCGGGGTAGACGACGGGCTCGCAGCATCGCTCCCCCGCCGCGCGCTTCTGCTTGGGGGACAGCTCCAGATCGACCGGCATCGATCTACTTATATCAATACCACTCACGATCGTCAATGTAATAGTCTCTGGCTCATGGCTGCACGGGTCGCCATCAACGGCTTCGGTCGCATGGGGCGGTTGGCTCTGCGGGCGGCGTGGGGTTGGCCGGAGCTCGCGTTCGTGCACGTCAACGAGCCGGCTGGGGACGCGGCCACCGCGGCGCATCTGCTGACGTTCGACTCGATCCACGGACGGTGGTCCGAGGACGTGAGCGGTGACGGCGACGTGCTCACGGTCGAGGGGACCGCGCTCGGCTACAGCGAGCTCGCCGAACCCGGGGAGGTCCCCTGGGGAGAGCTCGGGGTTGAGATCGTGCTCGAGTGCTCGGGCAGGTTCCGCACCCCTGAGCTCCTGCACCCGTATTTCCGCCAGGGGGTGCGCAAGGTGATCGTCGCAGCGCCGGTCAGGGGAGACGCGCTGAACGTGGTGGTGGGGGTCAACGACAACCTCTACGAGCCCCACCGCCACCATCTGCTGACGGCGGCCTCGTGCACGACCAACTGCCTCGGGCCGATCGTCAAGGTCATCAATGAGGGGATCGGCATCCGGCACGGGCAGATCACGACCTTGCACGACATGACCAACACCCAGACGATCGTGGACGCGCCGCACAAGGATCTGCGCCGGGCGCGCGCGGCGAACGTCTCGCTGATCCCGACCACCACGGGGTCGGCGACAGCGATCGGGCTGATCTTCCCCGAGCTTGAGGGCAAGCTGAACGGCCTGGCCGTTCGGGTGCCGCTGCTCAACGCCTCTCTGACGGACTGCGTGTTCGAGGTGGATCGCCCCACCACCGTCGAGGAGGTGGACGGCCTGCTCCAGGCGGCGGCAGACGGGCCGCTGGCGGGGATTCTCGGCTACGAGGGCCGGCCGCTCGTGTCGGTCGACTTCAAGGACGACCCCCACTCGGGGATCGTGGACGGGCCCTCGACGATGGTCACCGACGAAACCCAGGTGAAGATCCTGGCCTGGTATGACAACGAGTGGGGCTATGCCAACCGCCTCGTCGAGCTCGCACGTATGGTCGCGGAGAGCCTCCCGGCGGTGGGTGAGCGCACCGCGGGCTCCGCCAAGGCGGCCGATGGCTGACGGCACGGTGAGGCCCGCCGGAGGGGCCGCACCCGGGCGGGGAGGGGACCTTCGCAACTACCTCCTCGTGACGGGGGCGTACTGGGCGGACACGCTCGTCGACGGGGCGACGCGAACGCTCGTCCTGTTCTACTTCGACCAGCTCGGCTACACCCCGCTTCAGGTCGCCTCGCTGTTCGTCCTGTATGAGATCGCCGGCATCGTCACGAACCTCGTGGGCGGTTGGCTCGCGGCTCGACTGGGCCTGAAGATCACCCTGTTCATGGGACTGGTCGTGCAGGTGCTCGCGCTCCTGATGCTGGGTCTTGCGCCGACGTCGCTGTTGGTGGTGCCCTATGTCATGGCCTCCCAAGCGCTCTCGGGCGTCGCGAAGGACCTCACGAAGATGAGCTCCAAGAGCGCCGTCAAGCTCGTGGCGGCAGAGAACGACCAGTCCTCGCTGTATCGGTGGGTCGCGATCCTGACCGGGTCGAAGAACGCGCTGAAGGGAGTGGGCTTCTTCCTCGGGGGCGTCCTGTTCACGCTGTTCGGCTTCCAGGCCGCCGCGCTTGCCCTCGCGGCGCTCGTGCTGATCGCGTTGGTGGCCACTTCGAGCTTGATGCACGGACACCTCGGCCTCCCCGACCCGACCGCGAAGTTCACGAAGATGTTCTCCAACAACCACGCGGTCAACATTCTTGCGGGGGCTCGCGTCTTCCTGTTCGCCGCCCGCGACGTTTGGTTCGTGGTGGGCCTGCCCTTCTTCCTCTACTCCGAGCTGGGCTGGAGCTTCTGGGCGGTTGGAACCCTGCTGGCCGTGTGGGTAATCGGCTACGGCGCCGTTCAGGCTGCCGCACCCCGTTTCGTGCGCCGGCGCGGCCACGGTCCCGACGGCGAGCCCGATGGCAGGACCGCCGTCTGGCTGGCCCTCGGGGTGGCCCTGTGCCCCGCCGTGATGGCGGCGGCCCTGAACGCCGGCGTCGACCCCACCGTCGTGATCGTCGGGGGACTGATCCCGTTCGGGATCGCGTTCGCGATGAACTCCGCGGTTCACTCCTACCTGATCCTCGCCTACGCCGACAACGACAAGGTCGCGATGAACGTCGGCTTCTACTACATGGCCAACGCCATCGGACGCCTCGCCGGCACGATCCTCTCAGGACTGCTCTATCAGTGGCACGGGCTCACCGCGTGCCTGTGGACGTCGGCCGCGTTCCTCGTCGTGGCCGGGTTGCTGTCCCTCCTGCTGCCGAGTGAGGTCTCGAGAAGCTCTCGGCCGACGCGACTCTCACAGCCCGTGTAGAGCAGAGAGCTCAATCGAGAATCTCCTCAATCGTCCGACCACTGAGGACCGAGCAGGGCTGTTCGGCGGCGATATCCGAGCCGGGTTGGGCGTGCTCGTCGCGGCGCTTGATCAATAGCCATTGGGCCTTGGCGTCCGGTCGGGTGCGCTGCAGGGCAAAGCCCCCTTGCAGCTTCTCGCCGTGGAGCACGAAGACGGCGTGACCGCGAGCGAGCGCCTCCGGCCACGGGACCCGTCCGCCCTGCTCGTAGGCCCCCCGATCCCAGACGATCACACCGCCTCCTTCTAATGGCCCCTCGAACGTGTTGTGCTCCATCGCGTGGTCGGCGACCTCCACCGCCAGGCGCTTGACCGCGGGGTCAAGCGTTGGTCCCTTCGGTACAGCCCACGAGCGCATGACCCCCTCCACCTCGAGGCGAAAGTCGAAGTGGTGGGCGGTGGCCATGTGCTCCTGGACGACGAACACTCCGTCGCTCACACCCCGGATCGTGAACTGCTCGTGACCCTCGACCGCCACCTTCTCGATCGCGACCCCGGACACCCGCGCCGATGGCGGGCCATCGTGCAGGAAGGCCATGAGCTCCTCCACCGCCCCCTCGGGGCCCTCGGCGTGAACCCACACATCGCCGTCGTCTCCGTTTCGCACCCACCCCATCACCCCGAGCTCCCGCGCCCGGCCGACCGTCGCGTCGCGAAACCCCACCCCCTGCACGTCGCCGCTCACGACGATCCGAACCGCTGCGATCCCGCTCATGCTCGGCTCAACCCGACCCGCCCGCCGCGAGCAGCTCCGCGAGACGGTCGTGGGATTCCGTCAGCCCCGTCTCCATCCCAGAGGAAAGCATCCCGTCGCGCTCCTCGGTCGTGTGGAAGAGGGAGGTGGTCGTTACCTTCGTTCGCTCGCCAAGATCCTCGAAGGTCGCGGTCTCGACGATCACGTGCCCGGGCATCCCCTCCCATTCGAAGGTCTGGACGATGCGCTCGGGTGGTGTGACCTCCCGATATACCCCCCGGAAGCCCTGCTCCTTGCCGTCGGGGTCGCGACAGACGAACCGCCACGCTCCGCCCGCCCTGACGTCCATCCGATCGACGGTCGTGATCATCCGCCGGGGACCCCACCATCGGGGGATGAGCTCAGGGTCGGTGTAGGCCCCGAAGACCCGCTCTCGGGGCGCCTCGAACACTCGCTCGCTGACGATCTCCCGATCTGAGGGCGTCCTCAGGATCGTGGTGCCGCGGACGGTGGCGCCGGCGGCGTCCTGCTGGTCGGTGGTCATCGGTGCTCTCCTTTCGTGTCTTCGAGGAGCTCCCCGAAGCGATCGAGGCGTTCGTTCAGCATCCGCCGGTAGCTGTCGATCCATTCCTGGACGTCCTCCAACTGTCTCGGGCCGAGGGTGCACCGGCGAGCCCGTCCCACCTTCTCGGTGCTCACGAGCTCGGCTTTCTCCAGCACCCCCACATGCTTCTTGCACCCCGTCAGCGACATCCCGAAGGGCTGTGCGAGCTCGCTGATCGTCGCGCTCCCCTCGCCCAGCCTCCTGAGAATGTCCCTCCGGGTCGGGTCCGCCAGCGCCGCGAAGGTCCGATCGAGTCCCGGTCTATACTGAACCATATGGTTCAGTATAGCATGGCCCGCGCGCGCGCGGGGGGCCCTCTTTCTCGATATCCGTCTCCGGGCGCTCGCCGTCGCGTGAGGCCCGCGCGCGCGGGGGGCC
The DNA here is from genome assembly GCA_963785785.1 of uncultured Solirubrobacterales bacterium. Taxonomy (GTDB): domain Bacteria; phylum Actinomycetota; class Thermoleophilia; order Solirubrobacterales; family Solirubrobacteraceae; genus Palsa-744. The sequence goes on from CAWAWI010000001.1 coordinate 762,728, forward strand.
CTCTTTCTCGATATCCGTCTCCGGCATGGCCCACACGCGCGCGGGGCCCCTCTTTCTCGATATCCGTCTCCGGGCGCTCGCCGTCGCGTGAGGCCCACGCGCGCGCGGGGGCCCTGTCCGAAGGATCCCCCTCCCCCGACGCCACCCTCTCCCTGCCCGCCTTCTCCCGCTCGCCGTCGGACGCTCGCCGACAGGCACGATAGAATCCCTACTTCGGAGCACGGGATTTCGAGAAGGAGCGTCATGGCAGCCACCGACACCGTCAGGATCGCCAAGCCCAGCCCCATCGTCGAGGACGACCAGGGCCAACTGCGCGCACGCCAGGGCATCTCCCGGGAGGTGGTGAGCGAGCTCTCGAAGATCAAGGGCGAGCCCGACTGGATGGCCGAGAAGCGGCTCAAGTCCCTGGAGATCTTCGAGCGCAAGCCGATCCCGACGTGGGGTCCGGACCTGAGTGGTCTGAACCTCGACGACCTCGTCCTCTACTCCCCCCCCACCGCCGGGCGCTTCAACAGCTGGGACGACGTGCCCGAGGAGATGAAGCAGACCTACGAGGACCTCGGCATCCCCCAGGCCGAGCGCGAGCATCTCGCGGGCGTCGTCGGCGTGTGGCGCCAGGAGCCCGTGTACGAGGGCTTGAAGGAGGAGTACTCAAAGCAGGGGATCCTGTTCTGCTCGATGGACACCGCCATCACCGAGTACCCCGAGCTCGTCCAGAAATACTTCATGAACAAGTGCGTCCCCGCCCAGGACAACAAGTTCTCGGCCCTTCACGGCGCCGTCTGGTCCGGCGGTGCGTTCTGCTACGTCCCCAAGGGCGTCAAGTGCGACCTGCCCCTGCAGTCGTACTTCCGCATGGAGGGCGCCGGCGAGGGCACATTCGAGCACACCCTGATCGTCGCCGACGAGGGCTCGGAGGTCAACTACATCGAGGGCTGCACCGCCCAGACCTACAGCGTCAACTCGATGCACTCCGCGGTCGTGGAGATCTTCGTCCACGAGGGCGCCAAGGCCCGCTACACGACCGTCCAGAACTGGTCAAAGGACGTCTACAACCTCAACACCAAGCGCGCCGTCGTCGACGCCGAGGGCACCGTCGAGTGGGTCGGAGGCTCGATGGGAGCCAAGTACGTGATGCTCTATCCCGGCTCCTTTTTGATGGGCGAGGGCGCCCGCGCGGACCACCTCAACGTGGGAGTCGCCGGCAAGGGCGTCCACAAGGACACCGGCGCCAAGGTCGTGCACCTCGCCCCCAACACCACCTCCAACATCCTCGCCAAGTCGATCTCCAAGGACGGCGGCATCATGGGCTACCGGGGACTGGTCAAGATGGGCGCCCACTCGCAGGGCTCCAAAGCGCGGGTCCAGTGCGACGGCCTGATGATGGACGGCGAATCGCGCTCGGACACCTGGCCCGACATCCAGATCCAGAACCCCCACGTGTCCGTCGCCCACGAGGCCACTGTCGGGCGGATCTCCGACGACCAGCTCTTCTACATGGGCTCCCGCGGCTTCACCGAGGACGAGGCCGCCGCCATGATCGTCAACGGCTTCATCGAGCCCGTCACCAAGGAGCTTCCGATGGAGTACGCCGTAGAGCTCAACCGCTTGATCCAGTTGGAGATGGTCGGCTCCATCGGCTAGAGCGCGCCCGGTCTTGCGTGCTCCCGTAGACACGATCGTCGCCCCACTGTTCCCCACGAAGCTGCCGTGGGTGAATGTCGCCGGCGCTCAGGCCAGCATCATCCAGGGCGGCCGCCCGATGCTCGTGGAGTTCTGGGACTTCTGCCGCCCGAACTCCCTGCGCACGCTCCCGTACCTGAAGGCCTGGCACGAGCGTTACTCAGAGCACGGCCTGCGCACGATCGGCGTCCACAGCCCCGGGTTCGAGCCCGGGCATGACGAGCAGGGGGTCCGCGACGCGGTGGCCCGGTTGGGCATCGAGTACGCCGTCCTGATCGACAGCGAGCTCGAGGTCTGGCAGGAGTACGAGAACGCCGGCTGGCCCGCCCGCTACCTGTTCGACGGCCGCGCCCGCCTGTTCGACTACCACTACGGCGAGGGCGCCTACGCCGAGACCGAGCTCGCGATCCAGGAGCTTTTGGGCATCGAGCGCGAGCCCTTGGCGCCCGTGCGCCCAGAGGACGTGCCCGACGCGCTCCTCGCCCCCCAGACCGAGGACCAGCCCGGCGCCTACTCAGGCGCCTACGAGGCCGGCGGGGTGTGGGCGGTGCTCGACGGGTCCGGGACCGTGAGATTCGCCGATGGTGCCCGCAATGGCGCGGGCGACGGCGCGGGCGACGGCGCGGGTTGCGCGGGCGATGGCGCGGGCGAGCTGGCGGTCACCCATCCGGGGGCATACCCCCTGATCGAGCACGAGCGCCACACGCGCGGGATGCTGGACCTGGAGATCGGCCCAGGGGTACGCTGTCACGCGACCTGCTTCACACCGGGAGTGGCCTGAGCTCCGCGAACGAGCGGTCCTGCAGGAGTCGCTTGAGCACAGGCGGGCTGGACGGGCCGGCATCATCCACGAGCACTGACGTCCCCGGCCAGTAGGGGCTCTCGCCGGGGGTCGGGGTCAGGAAGATCGCGTCATAGGTCCAGGAGCCGGAGTTGATCAGGCGTGCTCCCCCGCGTCCACGCCACTCCCACTCGGCGTCTCCGGGAAACGGGCCCCCGCGATGGGTGTGGCCGAAGACCACATAGGAGTCCCCGAGCCCGAGTCGGGCCGCGACCTCGCCCATCGCCCGCAACCCGCTGCGACGGAGCTCGTCGCGGGAGAGGTCCGGGCTCACCGGCCCCAGCCCGGCGCGGTTCAGCGCGGAGATCGCGAGCGGAAACCCCTGCTTGATCGCGTATCTGGACAGCGATGCGCTGACCCGCGGGGCGTCGTCCACTCCCTTCCCGCCTCCGAGCGCTCGCCACGCGCGCACCGTGGCGATGCCGTTCAGCGCGGGGCCGGTGCGGGCGTAGCGGGCCATCAGGTCGCGCCAGGAGTAGATCGGGGAGGTCACGGCCTCGTAGTCCTCGACGGTACCGAGGGCTCCCTCCGGGCGTTCGAGCAGGCGACCCATCAGCCCCACCCCCAGACGCTCGAGGGTCGGGATCGTCAAATGACAGTCCAGGAAGTGGCCGTGGGTCGCATACACGTCCGGACGCACCCACAGGCCCGGATAGGCCACCTCGACGTTCGCCGGCTCGGCCCACCGCGCGATCTGGGCCAGCATCGGCGACGCCTCCGCCGGCGCGATCCGGTGCTCCAGCTCGAGCGGCTCGGGCTCGTGCAGGGCGCGAGCGTCGAGCCACGTGGACACCAGCAGGTGATCGTGGTTGCCGGCGCTCACGATCAGCTCGCGTCCGGCGAGCGCCTGGCCGATGTCCTCGAAGAAAGGCCTCGCCGCCGCGAGCGCCTCGTGGGGCGGGCCGTGACGGAGCTCGAGCACGTCTCCGAGCAGGACCAGGCGATCGACGTCCGCCAGCTCTAGGAGCAACGACTCGCGCAGATCGGGACGGCGAAGCAGATCGATGCCCGAGAGGCCGCCGAGATGCAGGTCGGAGATGATCAGGGTTCTCATCGGAAGAGTTGGCGCCCGCGCACGGGCGCCAAGGGCTCGCGCTCAGGCCGGGTCGCCCGCGGCGAGCGCCTCCCGGACGGGCTTGGGGAGCATGAAGCGGACATCCTCGGTGACGACATCGACCTCGGAGACGTCCGTCACCCCCCGTGCGCGAAAGAGATCCACGAGCTCTTGCACCAGGTTCTCGGGAGCGCTGGCCCCGGAGGAGATGCCGACCACGCGGCTTCCCGTCAGCCACTCCTCACGCACCTCCCCGGCGTTGTCGATCAGGTGGGCGTCGGTGCCACAGTCCCGGGCGACCTCGACCAGGCGGACCGAGTTCGAGGAGTTGCGGGAGCCGATCACGAGCATCAGGTCGCAGCGGCCCGCCATCTGCTTGACGGCCGCCTGGCGGTTGGTGGTGGCGTAGCAGATGTCATCGGTTCGCGGCCCGACGATCTGGGGGAAGCGCTCTTGCAGGCGAGCGACGATCGAGCTCGTTTCATCCACCGACAGGGTGGTCTGGGTGATGTAGGCGATCCGCTCGGGGTCCTCCACCTGCAGCTCGTCCACATCTTGCTCGCTCTGCACGAGCACGATCCGCTCGGGAGCCTCCCCCATCGTGCCTTCGACCTCCTCGTGGCCGTCGTGTCCGACGAGCACGATCGTGTAGCCCTTACGGGCGAAGCTGCTCGCCTCGCGGTGGACCTTCGTGACCAGCGGACAGGTCGCGTCGATCGTGCGCAGGCCCCGCGCGTCGGCCCCCTCGCGCACGCTCGGGGCGACGCCGTGGGCAGAGAACACGCACAGGGCCCCCTCGGGCACTTCGGTCTGCTCGTCGACGAAGATCGCCCCTCGCTCGCGGAGAGTCTCGACGACGTGCTTGTTGTGGACGATCTCCTTGCGCACGTACACCGGCGGGCCATGGGTTTCGAGTGTGCGTTCGACCGTCTGGACAGCCCGGTCCACACCCGCGCAGTAGCCGCGGGGCGAGGCCAGCAAGAGCTTCTCGACTGTGTTGGGCACCGGGGTCTATTGTACGGATGGGAGGTACGCTGACCGGGCATGTCGCAAAAGCATCTCGACCGCATGACGCCGATTGACGCGTCGTTTCTGCATCAGGAGGGGCCGAGCTCGCACATGCACGTCGGCGGGCTGACGATCCTCGAAGGACCACCGCCCGAGATGGAGGCGTTCCTGGAACAGATCCGCGCCCGCCTGCACCTGGTGCCCCGCTACCGCCAGAAGCTGGCATACACCGCTCTGGACAGCGGCCGGCCGGTGTGGATCGACGATCCAGGCTTCAACCTCAAGTACCACCTGCGCTATACCGCCCTGCCCACGCCGGGCAATTGGGGGCAGCTGTGCGCGTTGAGCGCCCGCATCTTCTCCCAGCAGCTCGACCGCTCCAAGCCGTTGTGGGAGATGTGGCTGATCGAAGGCCTCCAGGACAATCGGTTCGCGCTGATCTCAAAGACCCATCACTCCCTTATCGACGGGATCTCCGGGGTCGATCTCGCGACGATGCTGTTCGACCTGAGCCCCGACCCGCCGCCGATCAAACACCCCAAGCGCGCGTGGAGCCCCCACCGCGAACCCGGCTCGACGGAGCTGATCGCGGCTGGGCTGAAGGGAGCGGTACGCGCGGGGATCGAGCTGGCGGAGGGGGCCCTGGACGCGCTCGCCCGCCCCGACCGTGCGCTTGCGCGCGCGCGGGAGGCCGCCGAGGGAATCGGTGAGATCGTCTGGGCCGGCCTGAACCCGGCGCCCGAGACCCCGTTGAACGTCCACATCGGCCCGCACCGGCGGTTCGTTGGCATCGGCAAGCAGCTAGACGACTTCAAGCTCGTCAAGAATGCGTTCGGGGGCACCGTCAACGACGTCGTGCTGGCGGTCGTCGCGGGAGCCCTGCGCGACTTCCTGATCTCCCGTGGCCTGCGCACCGAGGGTCTCGAGCTGCGGGCGCTGGTGCCCGTATCCGTGCGAGCCGAGGACGAACGCAACGACTTCGGCAACCGGATCGTCGTGATGCGGGGGCCGCTGCCGGTGTACATCGCCGACCCGGTGCAGCGCCTGCGGTTCGTCTCCCACGCGATGGACGGCCTGAAGGAGTCAAAGCAGGCGCTCGGGGCAGAGGTGATCGCGGGCGTGCAGAACTTCGCGCCTCCCACGATCCTCGCCCAGGCGTCGCGCCTGAACTTCTCCACGCGCCTGTTCAACCTGATCGTGACCAACGTGCCGGGGCCCCAGTTCCCGCTGTACGTGCTCGGCCGGGAGATGCTCGCGGCCTACCCCGTGGCGTTCCTGCCCGAACACCACGCCCTGGCGATCGCGATCATGTCCTACAACGGCCAGATGAACTTCGGCCTGCTCGGGGACTTCGACGCCCTCCCCGACATCGACCTCATCGGCGAGCGAATCGACTCCGAACTGGCGAATCTCGTCTCCCTCGCCCGAGACGCGCTGGTGGAGGCGACACCCGCCGCCTGACCCGCCGGCGGCCCGACCCAGCCCGCCGCGGCCCCCGCCCGACCAGCCCGGCGACGGCCCCCGCCGCCGGCCCTCGAAGGGACGGTTGGCGGTCCAGTCGTGAATGTTCGGGCCTTAAGGCTCCGGGTGGCTGTGCCGATGGTCGGTGTGTGGGCGCGGCCACGGGTCGTCGCCTGTCGCCGATGTCGCCAATGTCAATGCTCGAGTCCAGATCCCGGGTGCTTGCCGTCGCCTTCGTGGCGATGGGCCTGGCCGTGACGGTTCACGCGGTCCACGCGGTGTTCGACGTGGGCCATCCCGAGCTGGACAGCTTCGTGACGAACTGGGTGTACATGTCGATCGAGTTCGTCGCGGTCGCCGTGTGCGCCGGACGCGCTCTCACCCGCTCCCAGGACCGGGGAGCATGGCTTCTGATCACCGCCGGACTGATCGCCTGGACGGGCGGGGACCTCGTGTGGACGCTCTGGCTCGACAATGTCGCCGAACCCCCGTATCCCTCGATTGCGGATCCTCTCTATCTGGCGATGTATCCCGCCATCTACGCCGGCCTGGTGCTGCTGATGCGCTCCCAGTTCCGGCACGCGGGCGCGGCGGTGTGGCTGGACGGGCTCGTGGTCGGGCTGACGATGGCGGCGATCGGCGCGGACCTGATCTTCCCGGCGATTCGTGGCTCGAGCACGGACAGCGCCGCGGCGATCACGCTGAACCTCACCTACCTGCTCTGCGATTTCCTGCTCCTCGTGTTCATCGCCGTCGGCTTCGCCCTTTCGGGCTGGCGACCGGGACGCCAGTGGCTGACCCTGGCGCTGGGGATCGGGGTGCTGGCGTGCGCGGACATGCTCTTCCTCTACCAGGAAGCACACGGCACATACGTGGCGGGGCGCATCGTCGACACCATGTGGCCGGCCTCGATGGCGCTGCTCGCGCTGGCCGCCTGGCAGCCGGCGTCGAGAGCCGTCCGTCGCTCGCTCGCCGGACGGCACACCGTCCTGCTGCCCACGGTCTTCGGTCTGATCGCGCTCGCCCTGCTGGTGAGCGCCACCCTGCATCCCTTGACCCGGCTGTCGGTGGCCCTGGCCACCGGAGCGCTGCTCGCGGCGGGCACCCGCGCGGCGTTCACCTACGTGGAGAACGTGCGGATGCTCGAGCGCCAGACCCACGATGCGATCACCGACGCGTTGACGGGCCTCGGCAACCGGCGGCGGCTGCTGGACGACCTGGGTCTCGCCGTCCAGGAGGGGCTGAGCGGCCGGCCGGCGACGCTCGCGTTCTTCGACCTGAACGGGTTCAAGCGCTACAACGACAGCTTCGGCCACGGCGCTGGGGACTCGCTGCTGACCCGCTTGGGGGCGGCGCTCGCGGCGACCGTGGGCGACCGGGGAGAGGCGTATCGCCTGGGGGGCGACGAGTTCTGCGTGCTGCTGGCGGGCCGCTTCCCGCGCAGCGACGCCGTGGTGGCCCAGGCCCGGGTGGCTCTCTCCGAGCAGGGGAGCGGCTTCACCGTGACCGCCTCCTGCGGCGTGGTGGTGGTGCCCGAGGACGCGAGCACGGTAACCCTCGCCCTCAACCTCGCCGACGAGCGCATGTATGCGGACAAGGGCGGCGGGGAGCGGGTCAGCCACTCCCAGACCCAGAGCGTGCTCATGCAGCTGCTCACCGAGCGCGAGCCCACGCTCCACAGCCACGTGTGTGACGTCGGCTCGCTGGCGATGACGATCGGACGGCAGTTCGAGCTGGACTCAGAACAGCTCGACGAGCTGCGCCGGGCAGCTGAGCTTCACGACATCGGCAAGCTGGCGCTCCCCGAAGAGATCCTGCACAAGCCCGGCCCCCTGACCGAGAGCGAGCTGCACTTCATGCGCCAGCACACGGTCGTGGGCGAGCGCATCCTCAACGTGGCGCCCGCCCTGCGAATGGTCGCTCGGCTGGTTCGCTCCAGCCACGAGCGTTGGGACGGGAAGGGCTATCCCGACAAACTCGCGGGCTCGGCGATCCCGCTCGGAGCACGGATCATCGCCGCGTGCGACGCCTACGACGCGATGGTATCCGACCGTCCCTACCAGGCCCCTCGCTCCCCCGTGGAAGCCATCACCGAGCTCAGGCGACACGCCGGCACACAGTTCGACCCCAACGTCGTCGAGGCCCTCTGCGGGCATTTGGAAACACATCCGCAGCTCAGTAGCCGAGCGCGAACTTCGCGTCCTCGCTCATCTTCTCCGGCGACCACGGGGGCGTGAAGACCATCTCGCACTCCACCGTCTTCACGCCGTCCAGTTCGCCGACGAATTCGTCAATCTGTTCGGTTACCTGGGGGCCGATCGGACAGCCCGGTGTGGTCAGCGTGAACGTGACCTGCACGTCGCCGTCGTCGATCTCGACGCCGTAGATCAGGCCGAGCTCCACGAAGTCGAGACCCAGCTCGGGGTCGATCACGTTGGAAAGGGCATCCATCACGTCATCGACGGTGAGCGTCGCGGCTGGCTCGGACATGGTTCGAGTCTAGCCGGCTCGCGAGCCGGACCGACCGACGGGCCTCTCAGTTGTCGCAGCCCAGGCGATCCCAGGCGTACAGCTGGATGCACTCTTGCGCGAGCTCGATCGCGCGCTCGCGAGAGAGGCAGGGAAGAACCGTGTCCAGGGCCTGCTCCTCGGAGACCCCCGCCTGGAAGGCTTCCTCGCCGCGAAAGCCCGCGGCGATCTTCAGGGCCTCCCGGCGGTTGTCGCCGAGGCTGGGGAAGACGCCCATGAGGAAGTCCGTGTTGGGAATCGGATGACCGACCTCCAGCGAAGCGTGCCACGCCGCGAGCAGGTGCAGGTCGTCCTCGTCCAGGCCCGCGACCGCCTTGGCGTAGTGGACGGACAGCTCCTGGTCGGGGATGTCGTCGACCCATGCGCGCACGACCTCCCCGACGAGCTGCCTGCGGGCCTCGCGGCCGACGGACTCGGCGATCACCCGGATGGCGTCCTGTGGCTCGATGAAGCAGAGTGGCATTGGCGCAACTGTAGGCGCCGGACAGGACGGTATTTTTCAGACTTCGAGCACGTCCCGCGCGCGTGCGTGTGCCTGGGGATCGACGGTGTCGGCGTCGAAGCCGAGGGTGGCGCGTTCACCCGCGAACCAGTTCGCGAACGCGAGGTCGAGCACGTCGAGGGAGACCGACAGGGCCTGCGCGAAGGCGAGGGCCCGGCGCTCGAGGTAGAGGGGCTCACCGATCCCGAAGATGCGCTTGGCCGCCGGCGTCGTCAGGTCCCCGGTCGCCGCGCCACCGCCGGTGGCCAGGCGCAGGGAGCCCGCGTGCAGCTCGAACACGTCCAGGCGCCCGAGGGTCGCCAGCAGCTCATAGCGGCCCATCCGCCCGAAGCCGGGAAGGGCGAGACGTTCAAAGACCCGCTCGAAGCGCCGCTCCGGGCTCCAGGACTCCTCGCCGACGAACGCCAGCGGCCGACCGCTCGGGGATCTACCCCCACGATCCACCCAGTGGCGGTAGGCGAGCAGGGTCTCCTGTCCCCGCTCCGGGGTGTGGGAGGTACGGGGACCCAGAGGGATGCCCTCGAGCGTTGGCATCTCCCCTCGCTGTAGCGCCATACGAATCCCCGCGAACGGATCCTCGCGCTGCAGGGGCGACAGATAGACAGTGAGAAAGCACATCCACGTCGCCCGCTGCAGCTCACCCTCGCCCACGAGCCCGCGGATCTCGGCGAACAGGCCCGGCGGGGCCGTCTGGAGCCCCGCGAGCCGGCCGCTCGCGAAGCCGATCTCCTCGGCCAGGGCCGTCGCGTCGCTGCCTGCCCGCAGGCCCGGCACGAGCTCGCAGCGGTAGCCGTCATCCTGGGCTCTCCTCTCGCGGCGCACACGCATCTCCTGCCCGCCGGTGCGACGCCCCGGTGAGCCGCGCCTCGTGCGCCCGCTGGAGCCCGAGCCACCGACGCCAGCGCCGCCCTGTCGGCCGCCGCGGTCTGTGCCCGCGTGACCGGGGAGGGTCGCGCTGCAGATCGGGCAGCGCTCGAGGAAGCGGTTATGCCTGCAGAACGTGGGCACGTGCCCGGTCGGCCCCGGCGCGACGCTCCTTCGCGAGCTCGTGCAGGTAGTCGTCGAAATCGACCTGGATCGTGTGACGCTTGGAGGCGATGTAGCGCCGGCTCATCGCCGCCTGGTCGGTGGCGATGTCCGCGCGGATCTCGGCCTCCGGCGGCAGGACGTAGTCGCCGAGCAGGTGGTCCCCGACCCACTCGCCCTGAGCCTCCGCCAGCGGCATGATCGCGCCGAGCGGCTGGAGCAGGCCGATGAAGTACAGGTTGTGGATGTCCGGGTGGAACACCCGGCGGTAGAGCTCTATGTGGTTCTCCGGCGCCGACACGAGGGACTCCTCGAAGAACGGGAACGTGATCTTGTAGCCCGTGCAGTAGACGACCACGTCGGCGTCGACCACGCTGCCGTCGATGAACCGCACCTGGTCGCGCTCCAGTGCCGCGATGTTCGGCTTGGGCGTGATCGTGCCATGGGCGATGCGATCGAGGATGCGCCCCGACACGGTCGGATGAGCCTCCCCGAACTTGTGGTTGGGCTTTGGCAGGCCGTATCGCTCGGGATCGCCCGTATAGCTCTTGATCACCTGGTGGATCATCCGCTGGCGCACTTTGAACGGGATCCGCGGGTCGTTCGGCAGCTGGTCCACCGGTTTGCCGAACACGTACTTGGGGATGATCCACGCCCCCTGGCGAGCGGCCAGCCACGTGTGGTCAGCCACGTAGGAGGACTCGACCGCGATGTCCATCGCCGAGTTGCCCATCCCGAGAATCACCACCCGCCTGCCGGCGAACAGGGAGTTATCGACATAGGCGTGCGCGTGCAGCTGCTCGCCGGCGAACGTCTCGCCGCCGGGGAACGCCGGTTCGGGCCAGCGCGGGTCCCAGTGATGGCCGTTGGCGACCAGCAACGCGTCATAGACGCGCGTCTCGCCACCGTCGAGCGTGACCTCCCACGCGCCGTCCTCCCTCAACGCGGCATGCTCCACGCCGGTCTCGAAGGTGATCTTCTCGCGCAGGCCGAAGTGGTCCACGTAGGCGTTGAAGTACTCCTTGATGTGGCTGTGATGGGGGAAGTCCGGGTAGGACTTCGGCATCGGGTAGTCCGAATAGGCCATCCGCTCCCGGGAGACGTTGATGAACAGGTCCCTGTACGCGGCCGACATGCCGTTCCGATTGCCGAACACCCAGTTGCCCCCGACCTGATCTGACTTCTCGAAGCAGTCGAAGGGGATCCCTCGCTCGTGCAACGCCTTGACGGCCGCGATCCCCGAGGATCCCGCGCCGATCACGCACGCGCGCGGCAGCCCCACCGCGGAGGCTCCGTTGCTGTTGTCGCCGTCGCTCGACATCCTCACGTCAAGCGTAGCGATGGAGCGGGAGAGTTTCGTCTCAAGCGCGGCTGTTTTGTCGTGGTCTACGACCATCCCGACGATGAGGACATCGATGCAGCGAGGCCCTACCCCGCCGGAACGCCCGGGCCGACGTGCGTGGGCGGGCCCTCAGGGCCTTCGTCGGCATCCGCGTGGCCGGCGATCGCCTCGTCTTCGGGCAGCCCCTCGCTTCCCGCTGGCGCGCCGTTGCGCTTGCCCGCGAGATACCGGTCGACCATCCGGGCGCACTGGCGGCCCTCGTTGATGGCCCACACGATCAGGGACTGTCCGCGCCTGGCGTCGCCCGCGGCGAACACGCCGTCGATCGAGGTCGTATAGGGCTTGACCGCCCTGACGTTCCCGCGGCCGTCCTTCTCGACCCCGAGCTCGTCCAGGAGGCCCTGCTCGGGATGCAGGAAGCCCATCGCCAGCAGCACCAGCTGGGCGGGGAGTTCGCGCTCGGTCCCAGGGACCGGGCCGAACGGCGGCTCGGGCTCCGCCTGGGCTATGTGGAGCGCCGATACCCTCCCGTCGGAGTTGCCCGAGAAGTGGGTGGTGACGATCGAGAAGTCCTGCTCTCCCACTCCCCCCTTCAGCGCCTCCTCCATCGCATAGCTGAGCCTGTACTTCAGGGGCCACTGTGGCCAGGGCGTGCGATCGTCGGGCCGCCGCGCCGGGGGCTCGGGCAGGAGCTCCAGCTGGACGATCGACCGAGCTCCCTCGCGCAGGGCGTTGCCGACGCAGTCCGCGCCGGTGTCGCCGCCGCCGATCACGACCACGTCCCTGTCCTTCGCGCTGATCTGGAGCTCCGCCGTCGGCGCCGGGACGGTCGGCTCCGGCCCCAGCTCGCGGGCGAGGAAGCGGTTTCGCCCGTACAGGTAGTCCATCGCGAAGTGAACGCCCTGCAGCTCCCGGCCGGGCGCCGGCAGGTCGCGTGGCACCCGCGAGCCGGTGGCGAGCACGATCGCGTCGAAGGCCCCCTTCAGCTCCTGAACGCTCAGCACCTCCCGCACGTCGGCGCCGGCTCCCCCCCCCGACGCCGGGGCGTCGCCGGCGCCTTTGGCACCCGCGCCGGGGACTCCCCCGACCTCCACGCCGCAGCGCAGCTCAACCCCCTCGGCTACGAGCTGCTCGACGCGCCTTTGGACGACCCACTTCTCGATCTTGAAGTCCGGGACCCCGAACCGGGCGAGGCCGCCGGCGGCCTCGTCGCGCTCGAACAGGACGACCCGATGGCCCGCCCGGCGAAGCTGCTGGGCGGCGGCCATGCCCGCCGGTCCGGAGCCGACCACCGCCACCGCCTGTCCGGTCTCGCGCTTGGGCGGCTGGGGGACGATCCAGCCCTCGTCCCAGGCGCGGTTGACGATCGCGTTCTCGATCTGTTTGATCGTGACGGCGTCGTTCTCTTTGATCTCCAGAACGCACGCCGCCTCGCACGGCGCCGGGCACAGGCGGCCGGTGAGCTCGGGAAAGTTGTTGGTGGCGTGCAGCTGCACGATCGCGTCCTCGAAGCGGTCGCGATAGACGAGGTCGTTCCAGTCGGGGATCAGGTTGCCCAGCGGGCAGCCGTTGTGACAGAACGGCACGCCGCAGTCCATGCACCGGGCGCCCTGCTCGCGGAGCTCGGACACGGGACGGGTGAGGATGAACTCCTGATAGTCGTGCGCCCGCTCGGTCGGATCCCGGTAGGGGATGCCGTGGCGCTCGATCTTCAGGAAGGCGCCGAGCTTGCCCATCAGGCGACCACCGCCGGGGACGCCGCCGCGGAGGCGGAGGCGTCCTGGGCTTCGGCGCGTTCGCGGAGGACCCGCTTGTAGTCGTGGGGCATCACCTTCACGAACGCCCCCCTCCCGATCAGGCCATCCCAGTCGGCGAGCACCCGCTCGGCGACCGGCGAGCCGGTCCGCTGGGAGTGCTCTGCCACCAGGGACCTGAGCTCGGCGGCGTCCTGTGTGCTGGGCGCTTCGAACCCGACCATCCCCAGGTTGCAGCGCCCCGCGAACGTACCCTGCTCGTCCAGCACGTATGCCACGCCACCGCTCATGCCGGCCGCGAAGTTGCGCCCGGTCGGACCGAGCACGACCACGCACCCGCCGGTCATGTACTCACAGCCATGATCGCCGACGCCCTCGACCACCGTGCTCGCGCCGGAGTTGCGCACCGCGAACCGCTCGCCGGCGAGGCCCCTGAAGAACGCTCGCCCAGCGGTCGCCCCATACAGGAGGGTGTTGCCGACGATCACGTTCTCCTCGGCCTTGAAGTCCGCGGCCATGCCCTCGCGAGGGCGCACCGCAAGCACGCCGCCGGACAGGCCCTTGCCGGTGTAGTCGTTGGCGTCGCCCCACAGCGTGAACGTCACGCCCGGCGCGAGCCAGCCGCCGAAGCTCTGGCCAGCCGAACCTTCGAAGGACACCTCGATCGAGCCCTCCGGCAGTCCCTTGGCGCCGTGCGCCTTGGCGATGTGGCTGGAGAGGATGCCCCCGACACAGCGGTTGACGTTGCGGATGGGCGTCTCGATCCGGACGGGCTCGCCCCCTCCGATCGCCCCCGTCGAGCGCTCCACGAGCTCCCAGTCCAGAGCGTCCTTCAGCACCTCCGGCGGCGGTTCCACACGCCGGCGGGGAGCATCTGCGGGAAGCTCGATGTGGGTGAGGATGTGGGTCAGGTCAACGCCCCGGGCCTTCCAGTGCTCGATCGCCTCCCCCGAGCGCAGCAGGTCCACGCGACCGATCGCCTCGTCCAGCGAGCGCAGCCCCAGCGAGGCGAGGATCTCGCGTGCCTCCTCGGCGATGAAGAAGAAGAAGTTGACGACGTGCTCGGGGGTGCCCTTGAAGCGCTTGCGCAGCTCCGGATCCTGGGTGGCGATCCCGACGGGGCACGTGTTCAGGTGACAGGCGCGCATCATGATGCAGCCGGTCGCGATCAGGGGCGCCGTCGAGAAGCCCATCTCGTCGGCTCCGAGCATCGCGGCGATGACGACGTCCCGGCCGGTCTTCAGCTGACCGTCGGTCTGGACACGGATCCGCGAGCGCAAGTCGTTCAGCAGGAGGGTCTGCTGGGTCTCGGCCAGCCCGATCTCCCAGGGCACGCCCGCGGCCTGGATCGAGGACAGCGGCGAGGCGCCCGTGCCGCCGTCGTGGCCTGAGATCAGCACCCGGTCGGCGTTCGCCTTCGACACCCCCGCGGCGACCGTCCCGACCCCCACCTCGGCGACGAGCTTGACGGACACCTGGGCGCTGGGGTTCGAGCAGCGCAGGTCGTAGATCAGCTGCTTGAGATCCTCGATCGAGTAGATGTCGTGGTGAGGGGGAGGCGAGATCAACCCTACACCCGGGGTGGTGTGGCGGATCGAGCCGATGTACGCGTCGACCTTGTGACCAGGCAGCTGGCCGCCCTCGCCGGGCTTGGCCCCCTGGGCCATCTTGATCTGCAGCTCGTCGGCGTTGACCAGGTAGTGGATCGTCACGCCGAACCGCCCCGAGGCCACCTGCTTGATCGCCGACCGTCGCCGGTCGCCGTTGGGGTCGGGGGCAAAGCGCGCGGGGTCCTCCCCGCCCTCGCCCGTGTTCGAGCGCCCGCCGAGACGGTTCATCGCGATCGCCAGCGTCTCGTGGGCCTCACGCGAGATCGACCCGAGGCTCATGGCCCCCGTGCAAAAGCGCTTGACGATCTCGCTCGCCGGCTCGACCTGCTCGAGCGGGATCGCCTCTCGCGGGTCTGCGGCCCCCGGGTCCGCGCCCTCTCCGCCCACCTCGCCCGCGAGCCGGAACTCGAGCAGACCGCGGAGGGTCGCCTTGCGGGCGGCGTCCTCGTTGATCGCGCGGGCGTACTCGCGATACTTGACGTACGCCTCGCTGCCGCGGACCGTCTCGTGCGCCTGGACGTCGCCCGCGAGCGCCGCCTTCACGTCGCCGGCGAACCGGGAGACACTCGCTGCGCTCGCATCCCCGAACCGGCCAGCCGCGCGCACCGCGTGCTGCACCAGGGCGATCGTCTCGGGGTTCCACATGTGGTGCTCCCCGTCTCGCCGCCACGCGTAGATCCCGCCGACCGGCAGCAGCGGATCGAGTGCCCGCCCGCCCGCCGGGTAGGCGCGCGCGTGGCGCTCCAGGGCCTCGATCGCGAGCACCTCCGCGCCGACCCCGCCGATGCGCGAAGCGGTCCCCGTGAAGTGCCTGTCGACCAGCGCCCGGTCGAGGCCCACCGCCTCGAAGATCTGGGCTCCCCGGTAGGACTGGATCGTGGAGATGCCCATCTTCGAGATCGTCTTCAAAAGGCCTTTGCCGATCGCCTTGAGCGTGTTCTGGGCGACAACCTCCGCCGTCTCCTCGATGCCCAGCGGCCGCTCGCCGTCGCCGGCGGGATCGCTCGCGAGCGACAACCTTCCGCCGAACACCATGTCGTCGAGGGTCTCGAGCATCAGGTACGGGTTGATCGCGCTCGCGCCGTAGCCGATCAGGGTCGCGAAGTGGTGGACCTCCCGCGGCTCGCCGGACTCGACCACGATCCCCACACGCAGGCGGGTACCCTCGCGTACGAGGTGGTGGTGGACCGCCGCCACCGCCAGCAATGAGGGGATCGGCGCCCGTCGCGGGCCGATCAGGCGGTCGGAGAGCACGATGATGTTGACTCCCGCCCCGATCGCCTCACGCGCCTGCTCGCACACCCGCTCGATCGCCGCCGCGATGCCCTGCGGGCCATCCGCGACGGGCCAGGTGATGTCGATCGTGCGGGCCGCGAACAGCTCATGGGAGATGTGACGCAGGGTCTCGAGCTCGCGGTTCAGCAGGATCGGGCGCTCGAGCACGAGCTTGTGGGCGTGCTCGGGAGTCTCCTCGAACAGGTTTCGCTCGGTCCCGAGGGTGGTCGCGAGGCTCATCACGATTTCCTCGCGGATCGGGTCGATGGGGGGGTTGGTCACCTGGGCGAACAGCTGCTTGAAGTAGGAGAACAGCGGGGGCGCCTGGTCGGAGAGGACCGCCAGAGAGATGTCGTTGCCCATCGACCCGACCGGCTCGGCGCCGTCTCGGGCCATCGGCGTGAGCAGCACCCGCAGGTCCTCCTGGCTGTAGCCGAAAGCCCGCTGGCGCCGGTCAAGGGGCTGGTCGGAGATCGTCACCTGTTCGGAGGGCTCGAGCTCGGAGAAGCGCACGGAGCTCTGCGCGTACCACTCGCCGTACGGCCGGTAGGTCGCGACCTCGCGCTTTACCTCGCCGTCCTCGACGATCCGCCCGCGCTCCAGATCAACCAGGAACAGCTTGCCCGGCTGCAGCCGCCCCAAACGCCTGATCTCCGCGGGGGCGACGTCGAGGATGCCCGTCTCCGAGCCCAGCACCACGTGCCCGTCGGCGGTCTCGACCCAGCGCCCCGGACGCAGGCCGTTGCGGTCGAGCGTCGCCCCCACCACCCGCCCGTCGGTGAACGCGACCGAGGCGGGTCCGTCCCACGGCTCCATCAGGCAGGCGTGGAACGCGTAGAAGCCCTTCAGATCCTCGGGCAGGTCCTCGCGATCGCTGTAGGCCTCGGGAATCATCATCATCGCCGCGTGCGCGGGCGAGCGCCCGGCGAGCATCAGCAGCTCGAGTACGTTGTCGAACGTCGCCGAGTCCGAGTTCCCGGGCGTGACCACCGGCAGGATCTTGGGCAGGTCATCCCCGAACAGCTCGCTGCGCAGCTCGCTCTCGCGGGCGCGCATCCAGTTGACGTTGCCCATCACCGTGTTGATCTCGCCGTTGTGACAGATCGTCCGGTAGGGATGAGCGAGCTCCCAGCTGGGGAACGTGTTCGTGGAGAACCGCGAGTGCACGAGCGCCAGCGCGCTCTTGCAGCGCTCGTCCTGGAGGTCGGGATAGAAGTCCGCCAACTGCCAGCTGATCAGCATGCCCTTGTAGTTGAGCGTCCGTGAGGAGCTCGACGCGACGTACAGGCCCTTACCCTCGGGACTCAGCTCGCAGATGCGCCGGATCACGTACAGCTTGCGCTCGAACGCGTCCCGATCCTCGGCCTGGGCCGGACCCGCCCCCACGAACAGCTGGCGGATCTCAGGCCGGCAGCGTCCGGCGACCTCGCCCGTGTGCTCGGGACGCACCGGTACGTCCCGCCAGCCGAGCACCCGCTGGCCCTCCGCGCGGACGGTCTCCTCCAGCAGGGCCTCCAGGCGCGCGCGCACTTGCGGGTCGGTGGGCAGGAAGCACATCAGCACCCCGTAGGCCCCCGTCCTCGGCAGCTCGAACCCCGCGAGCGCCCGCAGCAGCTCATCGGGCATCTGCATCAGGATCCCCGCGCCGTCGCCCGTGCACGGGTCCGCCCCCGAGGCCCCCCGGTGCTCGAGGTTCTTCAGCGCCGCGATCCCCAGCTCGATCACCCTGTGCGTCGGCACGTTGTCCAGGCGCGCAACCATGCCCACGCCGCACGCGTCGTGCTCGAAGCGAGGGTCGTAGAGTCCGACGGCCTTGGGCGGCTGCATGGTTTGCGAAGTCATGGAAGTGCTCCCTTGGGGCGTCGCATTCCCCGCGAAGGCTCCCTCCGCGCGGGCCTGGGCGGGCACCTGAGGTGTGCTGGAAAGGGTATCAGCGAAGACCCGCTGCAAACCGCTCGCGCGGCCACCCGATGCGGGGTCGCTCAGCCGCTCTTCGCGCGCTTGGGCTTCGGCGCCGTCGCGGGCTTGCGGGTCTTGGACTTGCCCTTCGCCGCGGCGCTGGCGCCATCGCGCGCCTGGGCCTCCTGGAGGCTCGCTTGAAGCGCGCTCATCAGGTCCGGCGACTGCAGCTCCTGGACCGCCGGCCCGGGCTCGGCGACGATCTCCTCGCCGCTGGCCTTGCGCTCGATCAGCGCGAGCACCGCCTCGCGGTAGGTGTCCGTGTAGCGGTCGATCTCGAACGGCTCCGCCAGCGACTCGATCAGACGCCGGGCGATATCCAGTTCCCGCTCGCCCACGGGCGCCGGCTCGCCGCCCTGCTCCTGCTCGGCGCTCAACTCGCCGAGCTCGCTCGTGGGGTTGACCTCGTCCGCGTAGTTCATGGTCGTCATCGCCAGCACGTCCCCGTGCGGGTGCACCGCCACCAGGCGCTCGCGCGAGCGCAGCACCACCCGCGCGATCGCCACCTTGCCCGTCTCCCGCATCGCCTGCAGCAGCAGCCGGTAGGGACGCATGCCGCCCCGGTCGGGCACGAGATAGTAGGGCTGGTCGAGGTAGATCCGGTCTATCTCGGAGAGCTCGACGAAGTCCTCGATCTCGATCGTCTGGTTCGCCTTCGGCGCGAGCGCCGCGAGCTCTGAATCCTCGATCACGACGTACCGCTCGGGCGCGATCTCATAGCCCTTGACGATCTCCTCCAACGCCACTTCATGGCCGTCCACCGAGCACACCCGCCTCTGCTTGATCCGCCCGTTGTCGGCGCCGTGGAGCTGGTTGAAGTGCACGGTCCTGCTCGTGACCGCGCTGTACAGCTTCACCGGCACGCTCACCAGGCCAAAGCTGAGCGTGCCTTTCCACATCGACCTCGCCATTCCCACAGTGTCGGCACCCGGCCCGGCTGTGTCAACCACGGGCGCCCGGCTTGCAGTCCTCAGCTTGCGACGCCAGCCGCCGCCGATCAGCCTCCGGCCGTGTTCAGCCTGCACGCGAGGGCCACATCGGTTCCGTCCACCTTCAGACTCCTGTCCGGCCCGCCCCTCCTGGCTGGCCCATCCGGCCTCGCCGGCCCGCCTGCCTGCGGTCCGAGCGCGAACAGCCGGCCCTGCTCGCCCTCCCGCGCGCGGTCCGGGTCGCGCCCATGGGCGACTTCGCGACACAGCACGGGCACCTCCGCCGCGAGGGCCGGTCCCAGCCACGCGATCGGCGGGGCCCCGGGGCGATCCTTCGGCCAGGCGCCGAAATCCACCGCGCCGCTCAGCAGCAACCGCTCGCGGGCGCGGGTCATCGCCACGTACACGATCCGGTCCTCCTCGGCGACCTGCGCCTCCCTGCGCTCCCGCGACAGCTGAGCGTAGTCGAGCGTGGGACGGGACCGCGGATCCTCGAGGTCCACCAGACGCAGACCGACCCGCTCGTCGTCCACGAGCAGGTCCGCCACCCCCAGGCTCGGAGCGCGCCCGAGGTCGGCGACGCACACGACGTCGAACTCGAGGCCCTTCGCGGCATGCACGCTCATCAATCGCACCGCGTCCCGCGCGTCGCCCTGCGCGGGGGCGTCCGGCTCGGCGATCGCTTCCGCGCCCGCCAGAAAGCCGCCGCCGGCGCCCTGCTGGAAGGCGGCCTCCTGGAGGAACCCCCGCAGGTCCCGCCCTTCGCTGTGTTCCCAGCTCTCGGCGAGCTCGATCAGCTTGCCCACGTTCGCCAGCCGCCGCTCCCCGTCCTGCAGCGAGCCCAGGTGTGAGGCGTAGCCGCCGTGATCGATCGCCCGCTCAAGCACCCTCGCGAGCTCCAGCCCTGGGGCAAGCTCGCGCTCTCGCGAAAGCCACCCGCAGAACCGCCCCAGGCGCTCACGCTCGGGCGCTGAGAGAGTCTCCGGCGGATCCTTGCGGGCGGTCTCCCACACGCTTGCACCGCCCGCCTGGGCGGCCTGGGCGAGCAGGCCCAGGGCGCCGGTGGAGAGCCCGGCGAGGGGGCAGGCCAGGGCTCCGTAGAAGCCCACCTCGTCCTGGGAGTCCTCGAGGGCACGCAGGTAGGCGAGCAGGTCGGCCACCTCCTGGCGCTCCCAGAAGGCTCCCGCGCTCGCGAGCGTCTGCAGGCCATGCTCGCGCAGGGCCCGCTCGTAGCAGTCGATGTCTCCGGTTCCCCGCAACAGCACCGCCACCTCCCCGGGCGCCACGTGATGGTCGCTCACCAGCGCGGCGACCCGTTCGGCCAGCAGCCGGGCCTCGGCCTGCCGCCAGGGGTGCGCGGTGGAGCCCGCCTCGCCGCCAAACGTCGCGCCGTCAGGCGCCTCGTGGGGCCGTCCCCGCTCCCACCCGCGGCGGTTGGTGAGCAGCAGCTCGAGCAGGGGCTCGCCGTGGGCCTCGTGCTCGCGGGCGCTCTCGCGGCCCGGTCGGAGCGGCCTGAACGCCTCTCCGAAGCGGGTCGCGAAGACCGCGTTCACCGCCTCCAGCAACTCGGCCCGGCCCCGGAAGTTGTGGGCCAGACGCAGGCTCTGACCCCGCTCGGCGAGCTCTTCCTCGCGGGTGTGCAAGAGGCTCACGTCGGCATGCCTAAACCCGTAGATCGACTGCCACTCGTCACCCACCGTGAACAGGTTCTCGCGCTCCAACGCCCTTACGATCGCAAGCTGGCGGGGGTTCACGTCCTGGAGCTCGTCGACCATCAGCAGCTCGAACCGCTCGGCCCACGCCCGCCTCACGGTCTCCTCGCGCTCGAGGAGCTCGCCCGCGAGCAGCTCCAGGTCGTCGAAGTCAAGGCCCCCCCGAGCCCGCTTGGCAGCCTCGTAGCGCTCCCCGAACAGCGCGAGGAGCTCGTCCCACAAAAGGATCGCCGCGACGCCCGCGACGTCAACCGCGTGCGACTCGCCCGCGATATCAACCGCGTGCGACTCGGCCGCGATATCAGCCGCGTGCGACTCGGCCGCGACGTCGGCCTCCCGCGACTCGCCCCCGATATCGGCCTCCTGAGACACGCCCCCAAGCCGCGGCTCCGGCAGCCGTGGCGTGCGCTCGCCGCGACTTCGCAGCTGGGCGAACACGCCGAGGACGGTCGCGCGAGCGCGATCCGGGCCATATGCGGCGACCAGGTCCACCCGGTCCGGGGGCTCTCCCTCCAGGAACGCCCCCAGGGCGCTCGCGAACGCCTGCCTGCGCAGACGCCCGGCGAGGCCCTCGTCGAGGATCTCCAGGCGCTCCTGCGACAGCCCCGACTCGCGGGGGTGAGCGCGCAGGACACGGGCGCAGAAGCCGTGGAACGTGCCCACGTACCCCCGCTCGAGAAGACGGGCCGAGTCGCGGGCGCCGAGCTCGAGCAGCCGTGAGCGGACCCGCTCCTGGAGCTCTCCCGCCGCGCGTTCGGTGAACGTGATCGCCAGGATCCGGTCGGCGGGGTGACCGTCCTCGAGCACCGCTCTGACGAACCGCTCGACCAGCACCGAGGTCTTGCCGCTCCCCGCCCCCGCCGCGAGCGCCAGCGGCTCGCTCCGCCGATCCGCCGCCTGCTCCTGCTCGTCGGTGAGAGTCTTCACGATCCGGACATCCTCGTACATGTCCCGGGCAGCAGCGCGCCGCTCCCCGAGCAAGCGATGCGCGGACGCAGGGAGCGTGGCGTGCTAGGCACGCGAGCGACCGAGGACAAGCAGCGCGCCGCTCGGCGGGCGTCAGCGTCCGTTTCGGCAGATCGCCGGATAAGAGCATCCGCCCGTGTAGGCGCACGTCTGGGGACGAGCCTGGATCTCGCCGGCCCTCGCCTGGGCGGCCGCCCGGCGGGCGATCGCGACCGCCTCCTCCACGAGCCCATGCAGCTCGGCCCGGTCCAACCGGTCGGTGTGGACGCACGGAAGCTCGACGGGCACGTCCTGCTCCAGGGCCCCGCGGGCGCGCAGGTCGGAGCCGGCGAGGGGCTGGTAGAAGCCGCCGATCACGTGCAGCCCGAGGAGCTCCTCGGCGGCGCGCATGTAGAGGGCCAGCTGGATCTTCCCATCCGGGATCCACTTGGCGGCGGGCGAGACGGAGGCGCCCTTGTAGTCGTAGAGGACCGCCTCCCCCCCGGGGCTCACGTCGATGCGGTCGATCCGCCCGCGCAGACGCACCCCCCCGCCGAGATCGAGCGCCGGCAGGCCCTCTCCGCCCTCTCCGCCCTCTCCGCCCTCTCCGCCCTCGATGCCCTCGTCGAAGCCGAAGCCGAGCTCGAGGTGGACGGGCTCCAGTGGGCTGTCCTGCTCGGCGGCGTGTCGCAGGTAGCGCTCGAGGTCAGCTTGAAGCCTCCGCCGCGCTCCGGGCAGGCGCTCGGGCAGGGCCGACAGGGGGAACTCGTGCTCGTGGCGGGCGAGGGCCTGTGAGAGCAGCTCGAGCGCGAGCTGAAGGTGGACGGACGTGACCCGCGCCGAGCCCGTGCGCTCGCGCAGGCCCTCGAGCGTGTCTCGGAGAACGAGATGGGCCAACCCTCCGCGCACGAGCGGCTCGGGGTCTGGCTCGACACGCTCGGGGCGAAGCATCCGCTCGACGTACCACTTCGTCGGGCAGGCGATCCAGAGCTCGAGCGAGGAGGCCGACCACACGCGCCCGCGCAGATCCGCGAGCAGGCCCGGATCCGACAGCGGCGCCCTATGCGGCAGTGCGAGCCTCCACGTCGCCCGCCGCCGCGGCCGACGCCCCGGCGGCGCCGTCCTGCGCCTCAGCGTTCGGCGGCTTGGCGCCCTCCTTGGCCCACAGCTCGTCGAACTCGACACGCCATTTGCCCTCCTCTGTCTGGCTGAGCGCCAGATGAGCCCTGAAGCTGCGGCCGCTGCGTCCTCTGAAGCCGGTGATCGCCTGGGCGGTATAGCCCGTCTTGATGAGCTCCCGGGCGACCGTCACCGGCAGCTGCTTGCCGGCTTTGGCCTTCCAGATCACGAACCCGCAGCCGGGGTCGGTGCGGGCCCAGCAGGAGTACCCCTTGCGGTTCTCCATGATCTCGTGCCCGCACACCGGGCACGGCCCCAGGCTCGCCCGGGGGATGCGCACGTCTTTGAGCTTCTCGTCGAGCTCCTTGACGGTCTCCTGAGCGAAGCCCGCGATGTCGCCCATGAACTTCTCTCGCGAGTCCTCGCCCCGCTCGATCTTGCCCAGGCGACTCTCCCAGTCGCCCGTCAGTCCCGGCGAGGTCAGCGCGTGCTCGTTCAGCAGGCGAATCACGCTGCAGCCCTTCTCGGTCGCCACCAGGGAGCGCCCGTCCCGCTCGATGTACCCGACCGTGATCAGCCGCTCGATGATCGCCGCCCTGGTCGCCGGCGTGCCGATCCCCGAGTCCTTCATCGCCTCGCGCAGCTCATCGTCGTCGACGAGCTTGCCCGCGGTCTCCATCGCCCCGAGCAGGGACGCGTCGCTGTAGCGTCGCGGCGGTTTGGTTTCCTTACGCGCGCTCGCGATCTCGCGCGTCTGCACCGTCTCGTCGCGCTCAAGCTTGGGGAGCTGCTGTTCGGTCACCTCGTCCTCGTCGGAGACACCTTTGCCCTCGCCCTCCGCTTTCGCGTCAGACTTGGCGTCGCCCTTGGCTGTGTCCGTCGGGCGAGTCGGCGATGGCTCCTCGTAGACCCCTCGCCAGCCGGGAACGATCAGGAGCCTGCCGCGGGTGCGGAACACGTATCCGCCCTTGCCCGCGTCCTCGCTCTTGGCCTCGTCGCCGTCCTTGCCCGCATCGCCGTTGGCGGGCACGGTGGTCTCCACGCGGGTGTTCTCGAACACCGCCTCCGGATGGAACACCGCCAGGAAGCGCCTGGCGACCATGTCGTATATGCGCCTGTCGTCCGAGCCCATCCGCTCGAGGTCGTGCTCGGAGCGGGTCGGGATGATCGCGTGGTGGTCGGTGACCTTCGCGTCATTGACGACCCTGCCCAGCGGCAGCAGGTCCAGGCCGACCACGTACTTGGCCGCCTTCGCGTACTCCCGGCGTGCCCCCACCAGCTCTGCCGTGGGCTTGATCTCGGCGATCATGTCTTTGGTCAGGTACCGCGAGCTCGTCCTCGGGTACGTGAGGGCCTTGTGCTCCTCATAGCAGCGCTGGGCCGCCGCGAGAGTCCGTTTCGCGGAGAACCCGTACCTGGTGTTCGCCTCCCGCTGCAGGGAAGTCAGGTCGTAGAGCATCGGCGCCCGCTCGCGTTGCTCTTTGCGCTCGACCTTCGTGATCGTGGCCGTCTTGCCTTGACAGGCCTGCACGATCGCGCTCGCCTGCTCCTCGCTGGCGATCCTGGGCTTCGCGGCCGCGTGAAAGCGACCCGTGTAGACCCGCTCGGGATCGGCCTCGAAGCTCGCGTCCACCAGCCAGTACGGCTCAGGCTTGAACGCCTTGATCTCCTCCTCGCGCCGGGCCACGATCGCAAGCGTCGGCGTCTGGACCCGTCCCAGCGAGACCGCCCCGTCGAAGGAGCTGCGCAGGCGGATGGTGGCCGCTCGGGTGGCGTTCATGCCGACTATCCAGTCCGCCTCCGAGCGCGATCGGGCGGCCTGCTCGAGCGGGATCATCTCCTCGGAGGGCCGCAGCGACTCCAGGGCCTCCTTCATCGCCGCGTTCGTCATCGAGCTCAGCCACAGTCGCTTCACGGGCTTCTTCGCTTTCGCCTTCTCGTACAGGTAGGCGAAGATCAGCTCCCCCTCGCGGCCGGCGTCGCAGGCGTTGACGACCAGATCGATGTCCTCGCGGCGCAGCTGGGCGCCCACGACCGACATCTGCTTGCGCGAGCGCTCGTCCCTGACCACGAGCTTGAAGCGCTCGGGGACGATCGGCAGGTCCTCCATCTTCCAGCGCTTGAACCTGGGGTCGTACTCGTCGGGCTCGGCCAGCTGCACGAGATGGCCGACCGCCCACGTGACCACGTTCTCGGGCCCCTCGAGCACTCCGTCCTTCTTCTTGAAAGGCCCCTTCAGCACCCGCGAGAGGTCCTGCCCGACCGAGGGCTTCTCGGCTATGAGAAGGGTCTTCGCCACGGCGCCCAGCGTAGCGGGTGCCCTTCCGGCTAACCTCGCGACCCTCCTGCGGCCGGCTCGCGGCTCGCTCCCGCGATCCTCCTACCCCCCGATCGGGGCCCGCGGTTTGGCGCCCCAGAACACCTCGGTCCCGAGCATCCCGATCAGGTTCACCAGCACGAGGTTCAGCACCATCGACTTGGCCGTCGCCGTGCCCACGCCCACCGGGCCGCCGCTCGCGTTGTAGCCGTAGTAGCAGCCCACCAGCACGATCGCGGTGGCCATCACCATCCCCTTGATCAGGCTGTAGGCGAAGTCCGGCGGGTTCTGGAACTGCCAGAAGATCAAAAAGTACCCTCCCGAGGATATGTAGCCGACCTGCTGGACCACGGCGATGTAGGAGCCCAGGTAGGCCACCCCGATCGCCGAGACGTACATGAACGGCAGCACCAGCCAGGCGGCCAGCAGGCGGGTCGCGCACAAGAACGTCATCGAGTCGATCCCCATCACCTCCAGGGCGTCGATCTCCTCGGAGATCCGCATCGCACCGAGCTCCGCCACGATCCCGGTGCCGACCTTCGCGGACATCATGTACCCGAACGTCAGCGGCACGGCCTCGCGCAGGTCACACCACGCGGCGAACACGCCCGCGTAGGCGGGGGCGCCCTGAGCCTCGGTGAAGTAGGCGCCCTGGATCCCGCACGTGCCCAGGCCGACGATGAACACCAGCCCCCAGATGACGAGCGTCGAGGAGACGATCAGGATCCCCGACTGGCGCAGAGCCTCGCCGAAGAAGCGAAACACCCGCAGGCCCCATACGTCGCGTACGACGTTGCCCGTGAACCCCGTGATCTCCCCCGTGGAGGCGAGCCATTCATGGGGCATCGCGCCCGCCTCGCTCATCGCGCACCGCCAGACTTGGGCCCACGTGGGCCCCCACGTGGGCCCAAGTCTGAGTCGGGGACCGGGATCACTTGATCACCAGGATCCCCGGATGAGTTGCAAGGAGGGTCTGGGTGAACACGTAGTTGAACGCGCCGATCCCCAGGAACGAGACCACCACCGCCTGATTGACCGCCCGGCCGACGCCCTCGGCGCCGCCCGAGGCGGACATGCCCTTGTAACAGCACACGATCGCGATGATCGCCCCAAAGATGGTCGTCTTCAGCACCGACCCCCACAGGTCGGTCGACGTGGCGTTGGCGAACAGCGTGTTCCAGAACGGCCCGAGGGGCTGCTCGTAGGTGAGCGAGGCGAGGATGCCTCCGAACAGACCGAACAGGACCGCGTACAGGTCGAACAGCCCCGTGACGAGCATCAGCGCCAGAAAGCGCGGCACCACGAGGTTCTTGACCGGGTCCACGCCCAGCACCTGCAGCGCATCGAGCTCCTCCCGGATCTTGCGCGCCCCCAGGTCCGCTGTGATCGCGGTCCCCGCGACGCCCGCGAGCACGATCGCGGTGATCAGCGGGCCGATTTCGCGGATGGCCTCGACCACGAAGAATCCGCCGAGCCGGTCGGGAGAGCCGATGATCGTCAGGAAGTTCTCGGCCTCGAGGCCCGGCGCCCCATAGGAGATGGCTATGGTCGAGAGCAGCAGCGGCAGCCAGCAGAGGCGCAATGTGAAGAGGAACTGCGCCACGAACTCCCCGCCATAGGGATAGGGGGGAAGCAGGGCGGAGGAGAGCGTCCGGCCCGTCAGGGAAATCACGTCCCCGACTTCCTCGAGTACGCTCACGGTCGGCGTAAACGCCCGCTCCACACGCGCAGCTCGCCTCTCCACGCCCATTTTCTTAGTGTACTAGTTCATCAGTACAATGTGTAATGGTCAGATGGATCATCGTGTCTCTGCGCTGAGGAGCGCTACCGTGGAGAAGTGATCAAGGAACCCGAAGCACTCGGATCTCAAGCCTTGGACATCGCGATCGATCGGGACGCCGAGGTTCCGGTCGGCCTGCAGCTCGGCTGGATGCTGTGCGCGCGCATCCGGGACGGCAGGTTCAGGCCCGGACAGCGGCTGCCGGGGCTGCGTGAGATGGCACAGGAGAGCGGCCTGAACGTCAACACCGTTCGCGCCGTCTACCAGCGGCTGGAGCAGAAAGGCCTGGTCGAGAGCCAGCAGGGAAGCGGCACGTTCGTCGCCCACACGCCCCACCAGCCCTCGGCGGTGACCGCGATCGCCGCCGACGCCGCCCGCGAGGCCCAGGCGACCGGCGTGGACCTGCGCGAGGTCGCCGCCGCGCTGTACGTGGCGCCCGAGACCGTCGACACACGCTCGGTGTCGGGCTCGTCAGGCGATGCGCAGGAGCTCGACGAGGGCGCCGCCCGCCGGAGAGCGCTGCGGGCGCAGATCGCGACGCTCGAGCGCGCGATCGGCGAGATCGAAGCCGAGCACCCCGGGGTCGCCCCGCCGCCCGCGGCGATGCGTGGCAGCCCCGGCCCGACCCTGCTGAGCGCCGAGCAGCTCGCGCACGTGCGCTCAGGGCTGGTCCGCCGGCTGGCGACCGTCCAGGCCGCGATCGACGAATGGACCGCGAGCCGAGCCCGCGAGAGCGAGGACCGGGCAGAGTCCCTGCGGGCGGAGTCGGTCAAGAAAAAAGGGGTGCCCGCGCCCGCGCGCGCGGGCGCGCGCGGGCATGCCATTCGAGAGGACACCACCGGCCCCGATCCTCAGCCCCCGGCCAACCGCCCCGGCAGGCCACGCTCGACCGGCCGCCCCGCGCCGGCCGGCACCTGAGCGGCGGCGGCCGACCCGCGGCCCGCGGGCTCCACGGCTCATTCGGCCGCGCAAGGTCCCGTGCCGACCGTCCCGGGCCCTGCTTCGGCGAGCAGCCGAGCGACCGTGGCGTTGGCGACGCCGTAGCCTGCCGCCGGCCCTCCCCCGACTGTCCCGGCGAAGACCGTCGTCAGGACGTTGCCGTAGACGTCCACCAATGGGCCCCCGGAGTTCCCCGGACGCACCAGGCCCCGTAGGGGCGTGAGCAGGCGCGAGACGGGGCCCTTGCCGTAGGCGTTGTCGGTCAGCACCGTCTGGGTTCGCCCGATCCGCCCAGGCTGCACGTCATAGGGGCCGTCCTGGGGATAGCCGAGGATCGCGCCGGGCCGTCCCGACGCGGGTTCATGGACGAGCTTCAACGACGGGACCGCGCCCAGGCCGGGAACCCGCAGCACGGAGATGTCGTCGGTCGGGTTGAACGCGATCGCTTCCGCGGCGAGCTGGGGAGGCCTGCCGCCGACCTCGACGGTCGTGTCCTGCTCGCCCGCGACCACATGTGCGTTCGTGATCACCTCGTCTTCGCCCGCCACCCATCCCGAGCCCTCGATCGCGAGACCGCACGCCGTGCCCAGCACGCGGACGACGCTGCGCGAGGCCGCGCGCACGCCCGGAGCCCGTCCGATCCGGGGCAGCGGGGCGGCGACGTCCGGGGACGGACCGGCAAGCTGCGGGAGGGGGTCCAGGCGGGACAGCGCGTTCAGGATCGGCCCCGACGGCGGCAGCACCCGGTTCAGCTCGCGCAGGATCGCCGAGCGCTGGATGTCGGCGCGCAGCTGCACGTCCCCGGGCGTCTGCGCCGCGACGGCAGCGGCGATCCAGACGATTCCGAGACCCAGAGCCGCGCCCAGCAGCGCCCCGAGCAGGCCGTCGAACAGGCCCAGACCGGGAATCACGAGCGTGCGCCTCAGCCTGAAGCCGAGCCCCTCCAGGCCCGTCGCGAGGATCGCCCCCGCGAGCACCGCGCCGATCAGGCCGAACGCCGGGGCGTACGGTGAGGACGATCCTTGGGGGAGCAGTAGAGGACCGAGACGAGTTCCGAGGAATGCTCCAAATGCGAAGCCCGCGAACGAGAGCGCCCCCACGATGAACCCCCGCCGGAATCCGAATATCGCCAGCAGGCCGGCGAACGCAACGATGATCCAGTCGAGAGTGCTCACGCCCGGGAACGCCGACGCACGGACCGGCCGCTGGCCGCAAGCGGGTTCACGACACCATGTTCTACCGTTCCTTGACTGTGGCAAGCCGCACTGAGGGCCGTGAGAGACGCCTGCGACGCGCCCGTCCGGTGATCGCGCTGGCGGGCCTGGCCTTCGTGATCGGGGCGATCGTCGGGGCCAGCCACGGCCCGGACGCCGCGGACGCACTGGCGTCCCAGTTCGTCGCGGTGCGTGGGCGAAGGGGAGCTACGCGACGATGTATGGCGACATCGACCGGGCCTCCAGGCGGGAGACCTCCCCGCGGGAGCTCGCCGAAAACTGCGAGCGCGCCCTGCAGGACCGCCACGGCCACCGCCACGAAGGTGACGGGCAAGCCCCGGAACGCGGGCGACGGGCTGATCGCGGTGCCGGTGCGGGTGCGTACGCGCCTGTTCGGCACCCTCCAGCTCGCCTTCGTGGTGAAGGTCCACGGCTCAGGCGAGGGCGGGGGAATCGTCTGGTCGCGGTCGACCGAGTTCCCCGGCCTGCTCCCGGGCGAGGCGCTGGACCGTGAAATGACCCTTCCCCGCCGAGCGACCCTGCTCGCACGCGACGGCTCGGTGCTGGCCGAAGGGGCCGCCACCGAAGCGGGCCAGCGGGACTCGCCGCTGGGAGCCGCCGCGAGCGCGGCCCTGGGCGAGGTCGGGCCGGCCCCGGCGACAAGCGCTCAGGCGCTCGAAGCCGAAGGCGTTCCCGAGAACGCGATCGTCGGCGTGAGCGGCGTCGAGGAGGCGCTCGACTCCCGCCTGCGGGGGACCCCCGGGGGCAAGCTGCTCGCCCGGAGCACGCAACCCGGCGGGCCCGTGCGGGTGCTCGCGAGCGCAACCCCTCGGGCGGCCGCGACGGTGCGCACGACGATCTCCCCGACCATCCAGAGCGCCGCCGTGGCGGCCCTCGGGGGTCAGCTGGGAGGGGTCGTGGCGATGCGACCCGACGGCCAGATCCTGGCGGTGGCGGGGCTCGGCATCGACGACGTGCAGCCGCCGGGGTCGACATTCAAGATGGTCACCGTCAGCGGCGTCCTGCAGGCCGGGATCGCCACCCCCCACAGCACGTTCCCCTACGCGACCTACGCGACACTCGACGGAGTCAAGCTGAGCAACGCCAACGGCGAGGAATGCGGAGGCTCGCTGGAACTGGCCTTCGCGGTGTCCTGCAACTCGGTGTTCGCGCCCCTCGGCGTCAAGCTCGGCGCGCCACGGCTGGTGGCGATGGCCGAACGGTACGGCTTCAACCACGAACCCGGCATTCCCGGCGCCGTTGAGAGCACCCTGCCCGAAGCGTCCCAGATCCAGGGGGAACTGGATGTCGGCTCAACCGCGATCGGCCAGGGCGAGGTGCAGGCCAGCGCGCTTCAGATGGCCACCGTAGCGGCCACGATCGCCGACGGCGGGCGCAGGCCTCAGCCGACGTTCGCCCTCGACGCCGACCACCACACGATCGCCACGGCAACCAGCGGGTCGGTGGCGCGGACCGTCAGGCGAATGATGATCGGGGTCGTGCGCGAAGGCACCGGCACCTCGGCGGCGATCCCTGGGGTTACGGTCGCCGGCAAGACGGGTACCGCCGAACTGGGAGGCCCCTGCACGGGCGCCGGAGAAGAACACGGCTCAAAGGAAGGGGCCACAGAACGGCCCACCGAAGAATCGAGCTGCCAAGCGACCGAGCAACACCGACGCCTGGTTCGCGTCGTTCGCCCCCGCCCTGACCCCTCGGATCGTGGTCGGCGTGCTGCTCGTCAAAGACGGCGCGGGCGGAGCCACCGCGGCGCCGGTCGCCCGGCAAATCCTCGAAGCCGGCCTGCACGCCGGTCGCTAGTCATGCGTCGCCCGGAGCGGCGACACGCCTCAGACGTCGAGCTCGGCCGACGCCGTTTGCGTCGGATTGCTCGGATCGACGATGTGCAGTTCCAGAGGCCGGTTGTCGAGGGAGACCACGTTGATCTTGTAGAGCAGGAGGGCACCCTGGGTGTTACCGTCGGCGGCCACCGACCCAGGCACGGGGATCTGGCCGCTGGCGGGGACGAGGCCACCCCTGTAGGCGAACAGGTTCGTGGGCGCGGGCACGATCGGCGTGTAGGTGTTGTTCTGGGTGTCGGTGATCGTCAGGTTCGTGGCGCCGGGAAGGGGCACGGACTTGTGGTTGTAGACCTGGATGAACACCCCGAACCACTCCTGGCCGGGAAGCAGCCTGCGCTGCAGGGGCGTAAGGCCCTGCAGGTACGCGGCGTCTTCGACGTTCGCGGGATTCAGCTCGCGCGAGAGCTGCACCTCGTAGATCAGCGGCCCGACGTTCAGATAGGGGGCGTTTTTGCCGGACTCCCCGGCGTAGGTGCCGGTGGTGACCTTCGTGTCCTCGTTTCCACACGCCCCGAGCGCGAGCGCGACGAGCAGAGCGACGGCCAGCGAGAGGATGGGCCTGCGCAGACGGGTGAACATGCGGGCGGCAGTCTATATGGGTAGGCGCCGGAACATCCGGCTACCCGCCGGCGACCGTGACACGCCGGCCGCGGGCCTCTTCTCGCTCGAGGATCGTGCGCAGGCGGCGCATCGCACGGCCGTTCTGGCGCTGGATCCAGGCGCGCCCCCCGAAGCTCTCGAGCAGCCGGTCGGAGAGGGTCGCCGGATGGGTCTCGATCGTGAACTGGACCCGAGTCGTCCCGCCCGGGCCCGGCGCGAGCTCGTACACGCCGAGCGTGCGCACACGGTTGGCCTTGCCGGTCCGCCCCACCTCGACGATCCGGTGGGGACGGTCGACCTCCGCGAAGGTCACGTCGGCCCAAGAGAAGCGCGCCCCGGGAGCCTTCACCCGAAAGCGCGCCCCGGCGCCGCGACCGACCGAGTCGATCCGCGTGAGATGCCAGTCCACGAGATAGTGGTCGGTGAAATCGGGATGGTTGGCGATGTCCTGCAGGTAGTCGAACACCTGCTCGCGGGGACGGTCCACGATGACCGAGACTGTGATCGGATCCATGCTCGGGCGCCAGTCTACCGTCGGCGTGGCACGCGCGAGAGTCGGCGTGACGCCCGAGAGACCTACGCCGGTCTACGATCGGCGTGACCCCCGAGGGACCTACGCCGGTCTACGCCGCGCGGGTGAGGCGCACGGTGTGGCCGTGCTCGGAGTGGCGCACGAGCTCGCTCGCCACCGGACCCTCCCACCGGAGGGTGCTGCACAGCTCGCAGACGATCCCCCGAGCTTCCTCGTAGAGGTGGACCTGCTCCCCGATGAGGGGCGTTCGCCCGCAGTCGCGGCAGCGGTCGCGGCCCGCCTCGAGGGTGCCCACGCCGCGACGGAGCAGGAAGCGCTCGAGCTGCTCCACGTCGCTGTTGGCGGGCCGGCTCATGGGCGGGTTTTCGACGCGACCCACGGGGTTCCTGCCCACCGGCTCCCAGGAGCAGGAAGATCGTTCTAGGGTTTCGACTGTCGGAATCTAGAGGATGTAAGAATCCGGACTCCGACCCACCGCGACAAGGCTCGCAGTGGACAGCCTTGTTATGCTCGGCACGACAGCTTCCTGACGGGCAGCACCCTGGGGAATTGCCGAGCAGAAAGGGGAAGCACTGGATGGAATCGCTTACTTCTGGCACCATCGCTGGCTCGGGGTCGTTTCGGTGCAGACGATGTGGGTATGTCCTGACGCTCACCGGAGCGGACACGCTCAGCGACTGCCCCGGATGTGGGGGCGGGGACTTCGTGAGGGCATCCCTGTTCAATGCCACCGACCTCGGCGGAGCTCCCTCGGCCGGACCCGGCCGGATCGTGGCGGGCAGCCCTGGGGTCACCCGGGCGGGCGGCGCGGGCCAGCTCGGCGGGAGCCTCTCGGCGCCCGAGCCGATCGACGGTGACGCATGGCTCCAGGACGCCCGCGAGCGGATCACGGTGCCCGGCGAGTACCTCGCCTACGAAGAGGACGACGAGGTCAAGCTGGTGTCTCTGACCCGCGAGTGGACTCGCATCGGACGGAGCCTCGCCGCGGACATACGCTTCGACGACCCGACGGTCTCGCGGCGACACGCCCTGGTGGTGAGACAGGCCGACGGGGTGAGGATGCTCGATGATCGGAGCCTCAACGGCGTGTTCGTCAACGGCTCGAGGATCGAGTGGAAGGTCCTCAAGGACGGCGATGAGATCCTCGTCGGGCGCCACCGGTTGCGCTTCCTGCAAGTCTCCACCGACCCTGTCGACAGCCCGTCCGTGACCGGGCTGCGAAGCGTCGGCTGAGAGCTCCCGGAGCCTCTCAGGCCGGCGTGGCCCCGCCCGGTCACGCTTCGCGTCGGCTGAGAGCTCCCGGAGCGCCCTCGGGCGGACGGACGCGTACTCTCTGCGGATGCCGACGGCGACCACAGTTGCGGTGATCTCCCAGAAGGGCGGGACCGGCAAGACGACCGCCGTGCGTACGCTCGCGGACGCGTTCAGGCGAGCGGACCTGAGGACGCTCGTAATCGACCTGGACCCGCAGGGAAACCTGTCGGACTACCTGGACGTCCCCCCCGAGATCGAGCCCACGATCGGGGACGTGCTCTCCGGGCGGGCGTCCCTGGGGGAGGCGATCCAGGACGACCTGGTGCCCGCCAACCTGAGCCTCGCCGGGGCCGAGCTGACCCTCGGGAGCAAGCCCGACCACGAGCTGACCCTGCGGAGGGCTTTGGCGGACGTGCCCGACGAGTACGAGCTGATCCTGATCGACTGCCCGCCTTCCCTGGGGCTGTTGACGTTCAACGCGCTTGTGGCCGCCGACTGGGCGCTGATCACCGCGGTGGCCCAATACTTCGCGATGCAGGGGGTCGAGCAGGCGATGGAGGTAGTGAAGCTCGCCCAAGAGCGCCTAAACCCGCAGCTGTCGGTGCTCGGAGTGCTCCTGAACGTCGCGGACATGCGGACGGTCCACTCGCGGGAGGTCCTCGTCTCGCTGAAGGAACGGTTCGGTGATCGGGTCTTCGAGACGGTGATCCGCTCCTCGATCGCTTACGCCGAGTCCGCCGAGCGAGCCAGCTCGATCCTCGACCACCGGCCGGACCTGGGCGCCGACTATCTGAGCCTCGCCCGAGAGGCCCTCGGGCGGCTTGAAGGCCACGAGAACGCCATCAGGAGGCTCGGACGGCTCGGAGGCGCGGCCCCCGGAAGCGCGGTCCCCGGAAGCGCGGCCCCCTAGAGCTCGCCGACGTAGGCCCCCTGGGCCTCAAAGGGGGTGCGCAGGAGGGTCGCCCAGCCCTCGATCTCGCCGGTCAGGGCCTCGACGACGGCTCCGGTCTGCTCGTAGAAGCACCACACCAGCACCGTAGGGCCGGCCCCGGAGATCGTGGCCCCCAGGGCCCCGAGCTCGGATGCGCGGGAGGCGAGCTCGTACGAGCGCGGGAACAGGCTCGAGCGGCGACCCTCGTGGAGGCTGTCCTTCAGGCCTCGCGCGAGGAGGTCCCAATCGCCCTTGGCCAGGCCGAGGGTCAACAGGGCGGCGTGGGCGACGTTGAAGACGGCCTCGGAAAGGGGCACCTGGGCGGGCAGGGCCTCGCGGGCGGCCTTCGTGGGGACGGCCTGGTCGGGCACAACCGCGATCGCCTCCAGGCCCGTCGGAGGATCGAAGCGGGTGGCCTGGCCGTCGGCGTACACGACGAACCCTCCGGTGAGGGCCGCGGCGACGTTGTCGGGATGGCCCTCGATCTCGCTCGCGAGGGCCAGCAGGTCGGCGTCCAGCTCGAACAGGTGGTCGACGGCCATAAGGCCCGCCACGATCGCCGCGGCGCTCGATCCGAGGCCCCCGGAGAGGGGTATCTGAGAGGCGATCCGAAACTCGAAGGAGTCCGCCGGGTGCAACCGCTCGAACGCCTGCACGCACAGGTTCCCGCGACCGCGGGCGACGGGCAGGTCGGTGTGGAGGGCGAACTCCCCCGTCTCCCTCACCTCCAGTTCCAGGTGAAGCCCCAGAGCGGCGGCCATGCAATCAAAGCCCGGACCGAGGTTCGCCGAGGACGCGGGCACGCGGACGACCCGCCTACGGTCCATCGCGGGCCCCCTGGCGGAGGCTGCGGATCGACCTGCGCCCGGGGATCACCCTCGGCCTAGGTATCACCCAGAACCGCCTCCTGGACGGGGCCGATCTCCGGCGGGCAGGGGATCACGCGGCCGTCGTTGTGGGCGATGGCGGTCTCGGGGTCCTTCAGGCCGCGGCCGGTGAGGACGCACACGATCTCCTGGGCCCCTTCGGGGCCGTACTTGAGCAGGCCCGCGACCGCGGCCGCGGAGGCGGGCTCGCAGAACATGCCTTCTTTGGAGGCGAGCAGCCGGAAGGCGGCGAGGATCTCGCTGTCGCTCACGGACCTGATCGCCCCCCGGGACTCGGTGGCGGCCGCCATCGCGTCCTCCCAGCGGACGGGGTTTCCGATCCTGATCGCGGAGGCGACGGTTTCGGGGTGCTCGACGGGCTTGCCCTGCACCAGCGGGGCGGCCCCCTCGGCCTGGTAGCCGAACAGCCTGGGCGTGGAGCCCATCTCCTTGAAGCCCCGCCAGTAGGAGGTGATGTTGCCGGCGTTACCCACCGGGATGCAGAGCGCTTCCAGACCCCCCTCGAGCTCCTCGTGGATCTCCAGGGCGGCGGTCTTCTGGCCTTCGATGCGGAACTCGTTGACGGAGTTCACGAGCACGATCGGGTGGTTGTCGGTGAGCTCCCGCACGATCGTGAGAGCCTGGTCGAAGTTGCCCGCCAGGGAGATCACCCGGGCGCCGTGGACGAGGGTCTGGGCGAGCTTGCCCTGGGCGATCTTGCCCTCGGGGACGATCACCGCGCAGGTGATCCGCGCGCGGGCCGCGTATGCGGCGGCGCTCGCGGCGGTGTTCCCGGTGGACGCGCAGATGACCGCCTTGGCGCCTTCGCGGACGGCCGCGGAGACCGCGCAGGTCATGCCCCGGTCCTTGAAGGAGCCGGTCGGGTTGGCGCCCTCGAGCTTCAACCGGACGGTCGCGCCCACCATCTCCGAGAGGACAGGAGCGCGGAGCAGGGGCGTGGAGCCCTCCTGGAGGCTCACCAGGGGATCGGTCTCGGCGAACGGCAGCCGCTCGCGCCAGCGATCGATCAGGGGAATGTGGCAGTTGCTCAAAGAAACTCCTCTTCTATGACTCGGATCGTGCGGGGGGTGGAGCGTACGAAGTGGGACTCCTGAAGGAGGTCGATGGCGGCGCGCATGCGGGACTCGGGGATCGGGTGGGTGACCATCACCAGGCGGGCGTTCTCACCGAGGCCTCGCTGGACGACGGACTTGATCGAGACGTCCTGATCGCCCAGCACCCCCAGAACAGCCGCCAGGACGCCGGGACGGTCGGCGATCTCAAGGTGGACGTAGAAGGCGCTCGGGAGGTCCTCCAGGAGACGAAGCTCCAGGGGTGGGGCGGGGGGGCGAGCGCCTCCGGTCATCACGCTCACGACGTCCCCCAGGACGGCGCTCGCGGTCTGGCGACCGCCGGCGCCGGGCCCGGACATGGTGATCTCGGTGATGGTCTCCGATTCGACTGTCACAGCGTTGAACGGTCCCGAGACCGACGAGAGGGGATGGCCGGCGTACAGGAACGCGGGATGAACCCGCACCGACAGGCCCCCGTCGCGGCGCTCTGCTGCGCCGATCAGCTTCAGGCCCAACCCCAGCTCGCGGGCGTACTCCAGGTCGTCGGCCTGGAGATGCTCGATGCCCTCGTAGCTGACGTCCTCCAAGCGCACCGGCGCCCCGAACGCCAAGCGGGCGAGGATGGCCATCTTCGCGGCGGCGTCCCGGCCGGAGACGTCATCGCTCGGGTCCGCCTCGGCGTAGCCCTTGCGCTGGGCCTCCGCGAGGGCCTGCTCGTAGGTGCTGCCGCGGGCCATCTCGGAGAGGATGAAGTTGGTGGTCCCGTTGACGATCCCGTGGATGCGCTCGATGGGGGTAGCCGCGAGAGACTCCTCCAACAGCCTCACCACCGGCACCGCCCCGGCGACGGCGGCCTCGAAGCGCAGGAGGACCCCGTGCTCGCGTGCGACCCCGAACAGCTCCTCGCCGTGCTGGGAGAGCAGGAGCTTGTTCGCACTCACCACGTCCTTGCCGGCTCGCATGGCCGCGAGCAGGTACTCCCGGGCGGGTTCCACCCCGCCGATCAGCTCGACCAGGAGATCCGCCTCGGAGAGGACCTCCTGAAAGTCCCCCCGGGTGCGCGTGAGCACGCCGGTGATGACCGGCCTGAGGCCGTTGAAGCGCTCGATCTCCGGGGCCCTCTCGTGCAGGAGCTCAGCGAACGCCGACCCGACCGTGCCGTGGCCGAGGAGGCCTATTCGAAAAGGGGTGCTCGCGCGCGTGCGCGCACGCGCGCTCGGGGCACCCTTTTCAGAGGACATCGTACGGAGCCTTCACAATGGACATCTCTTCAGCGGACATCCCGTGAGGTGAGGTCCTCGAGGGTCTCCCGCCGGACGACCACCCGGGAGTGGCCGTCCTTGCAGAAGATCACCGGCGGCCGCGGGACGCCGTTGTAGTTGGAGGCCATCGCGTACCCGTACGCGCCCGTACCGGGGGTCACGATCACATCGCCCCGCCGGGGATCGTCGAGGAGGGCCTCCCGGACGATCACGTCTCCGGACTCGCAGTGCTTGCCCGCGAGCACGCACGGGGTCTCGCCCCCCAGACGGTCGGCCACGTGGGCTTCGTAGCGGGCCGAGTAGAGCATCGGGCGGAGGTTGTCAGACATGCCTCCGTCCACGGCCACCCACCGGGAGACGTTCTGCTTGACGCTCTCCACGGTGTAGAGGGTCACGCACCCGTTCGCCGTCAGCGCCCGCCCCGGCTCGATCAACAGCCGCCTTCCGGGCGCCCCCATGCCGTGGGCCCCCGCGGCCTCCACGAGGGTGTTCACGTACTCCTCGATCGACGGCGGCTCGGGGTCCGCGGCGGTGTATCGCACGCCGAGACCACCCCCCATGTCCCACACCGGGAAGTCCCCGAGCCTCCCGAGCTCGGCGGCCTCCCGCCGGAAGGACTCCAGGTCCAGGAGCTGGGAGCCGATGTGGGCGTGCAACCCGACCAGCCTCAAACCCTCCACCGCCCCCACCCGGGCGATCGCCTCGGGGGCGTCCCCGATCGAGAAGCCGAACTTCGAGTCCGCCTGGCCGGTGGAGATGTGATCGTGGGTGTCTCCCTTCACGTCCGGGGTCACCCGGATGAGGACGTCCTGGACGTGGGCGATCGACAGCCCTCTCAGACGCTCGATCTCGTCGAAGTTGTCGATCACGAGCAGGGCGACCCGCTGATCCAGGGCCATGCGAAGCTCGGATTCGGACTTGGCGTTCCCGTGCACGACGATCCGATCGGGCGGGAAGCCGGCGTTCAAAGCCAGGTGAAGCTCCCCCGCGGAGGCCACGTCGCACCACAGGCCCTCCTCGGCGAACAGGCGCAGGACGGCGGTACAGGGAAAGGCCTTGGACGCGAACACCACCTGCAGGTCCTCGTGGCCGGTGTGATGTGTCGCTGCAAGGAAGGCCCGCGCGCGCGCGCGGAGGTCCTCCTCACAGACCACATACGCCGGGGTCCCGTACTCCCGTGCGAGCTCAAGGGCGTCGCACCCCCCCACCTCCAGCCGACCCCGCTCGTTCACGCGGCTCCCCAGCGGGAACGCCCCTGAGAGGCCCGTGGTGGCGCGCGCGGGTTTGGTGTCGGTGGCCATCCTCGGATTATCGCCTGCCCGAGCGATCACCGCCCTCGCGAACCTCCTCCCCTCACGCGGTCGCCGGCCTGGGGGCGCCTGCGTTCACGCGGTCGCCGGCATGGGGGCGCCTGCGCTCACGCGGTCGCCGGACCGCGGGCGCCCTGGGCTCCGGTGCCGGCGCCCAGGCCCGGCCCCGGCGATGCCAGGCCGCCTCGGCGGGCCATCAGGGCCAGCCAGACCGCCCCGATCACGATCAGGGCAACGCTCTCGATCTGGGGGGCGGTGAGGCCCAGGAGGACCTCCTTGTTGCGGCGGATGAACTCCACCAGGAACCTCTCCAGGCCACTGAACAGGAGGTAGGTCGCGAAGATCACCCCCGGGCGGACCCGGTCGCGGAGCTTCCACAGGAAGTACGCGAGCAGACACATCGAGACGGTCTCGTAGATGGGCGTGGGCTGCACCCGCACGCCCGGCGGGGTCGGGAGGGTGCCGTGGGGGTAGCCCATCGCCCAGGGGAGGCTCGAAGAGATGCCGTAGTCCCCGTCCCCGGACACCTGACAGCCGATCCGGCCGATCCCGTAGCCAAGTGCCAGGGCGGTGGCGCACATGTCGAACATCCTCAGCTCCAACACGTGCCTGAAGCGCATCCACGCGAGCATCCCGACGGCGCCCCCGATGGCGCCCCCGTACCAGACCAAGCCCGACCCCGAGAAGACGCTCCCGACGAGGTCGTGCTTGACCTGGGAGTAGTTCTGGATCACGAAGTACCCCCGCGCTCCGATCACGCCTCCGACGAGCGCCGCGAACACGACCTCGTAAGCCCAGTCCACCGGCTTGCAGAGCTCCCGCAGCCGGCGCGCGATGACCAGCCCGCACGCCAGGAAGCCGAGCGCGAACGTGACCCCGAAGGTCTTGATCGAGATGCCGAGGAGTTCCACTTCGGGCTTCATCGACCCGGACTCTAATCGCCTTCTGCGACAATCGGAGCCGATGGCGAAACGACCGGAGAAGTTTGGCAAGGACACGGGCCTCCAGGCCCGGATGGTGATGACCCTGTTCCTCCTGGGGCTGGTCTACGTGGTGTTCGTCGGGGTCCTGTTCGCCGCCGGCGCCGGAGCCGGGGTGATCGTGGTGGTGGCCCTCGTGCTCCTGCTGCTCCAACTGTTCGGCTCGGACAAGATCGCGATGGCCACGATGGGGGTCAAGGAGGTCTCCCCCGCCGAGGAGCCCGAGCTCCACGGGATCGTCGAACGGCTGTGCGTCCAGGCGGACCTCCCCAAGCCGAGGGTGTGCGTGATCGAGACCTCGATGCCCAACGCCTGCGCGATGGGCAAATCCCAGAAGTCCGCCACCGTGTGCGCCACCCGGGGGATCCTCGAGCTCCTGGACCCACCCGAGCTGGAAGGAGTGATGGCCCACGAGCTCACCCACGTGATCAACCGGGACGTGATGGTGATGACCCTCGCGAGCTTCTTCGCCACCCTCGCCTCGATGATCGCCCAGTTCGCCCTGTTCTTCGGTGGGGGCTTCGGGGGAGGCTACGGCCGGAGCAACGAAGAGGAGGAGGAGATCATGCTCGTCCTCCTCGTGTCCGTCCTCGTGTACGCGATCTCCTTTCTGCTCCTCCGGGCCCTTTCCCGCTACCGCGAGTTCGCCGCCGACCGCGGCTCAGCGGTCCTCACCGGCCGTCCCAGCGCCCTCGCCTCGGCCCTGTTGAAGATCAGCGGTACGATGGACCGGGTCCCCACCCAGGACCTCCGCCGGGCCGAGGGGATGAGCGCCTTCTTCATCCTCCCCGCCAGGACCAAGAAGTCCCTGATGAACATCTTCGCCGACCACCCCCCGCTGGAGCAGCGCCTGGCCGCCCTGGAGCGGTTGGAGTCCCAGCTGCAGGGCACCACCGCCGCCGCCGCCTAGCCGCGTGAGCCTGCGAGACGCTTAGTGGGTCTGCGGGACATCATCACGGGCCGCCACGAGGTCAAGGGGCCCGCCCCCGACAAGCTGTTCGCGATCTCCACCGCCTACATCGCCCTGCAGAGCGAACACGGGATCGACCCCGCCGGGGTCGCCGCGATCGTCTTCCAAGCCCTGGCCACGAGCGAGTTCGAAGCGACCCTTCGCGAGATGGAGGAGGTCGTGAAGGCCACCGGCGGAGAGACCGGCACGACCGTCTCCACCCAGGACGACACCTACGGCTACCGCTGGATGGTCATGCGCAACCCCGACACCACGTCGACCGTCGAAGACCTGACGGTGGCGATCAACGCCGTGGCGGGCTCCATCGAGACCGCCGGCCACGGCGAGCGTCTGCTGTGCGCCGTGTTCGCCTTCACCGACTCCCAGAAGCGGCCCGTGTACTTCATCTACAACTACAAGCGAGGCTTCTGGTACCCGTTCGTCCCCGTCTCCGGGGGCGGGGGCCTCGGAGCGAGCGGCGCCGGCGCGGGCGAGGGCACGGCCGCAGGCGGCGCGGGCGCGGGCACGGGCGCCCCCGGCGAG
Source organism: uncultured Solirubrobacterales bacterium (assembly GCA_963785785.1). Lineage (GTDB taxonomy): Bacteria > Actinomycetota > Thermoleophilia > Solirubrobacterales > Solirubrobacteraceae > Palsa-744. Next base: position 803,886 of record CAWAWI010000001.1, read on the forward strand.
CGGTCCACCGAGCGGGAGCTTCAGCTGAAGGCCCAGATGTCCTCCGAGCTCCCAATCGAGCCGGAATTGGAGCGCTGGTTTCCGCTCTGGGGGATCCCGATTTAGCGATCGACGGGTCCGTCCGGAGCGGAGCCCTCGGGCCCGCCGAGCCCGGATGCCGGATCTCGGTCAGTCGGGGATCAGGCCCTCGCCCGTGAATTCCCGACCGGCCTCCGCGAAGGTGAGGTCCGAGGGGGGCAGGATCACGTCGGAGGACTCGATCTCCTCGTCCCCCACCCGCTCACCCTGCGTGCGAACGTAGTCCAGGAGCGTCCCGTAGGCGTCGGCGAAGCCGTCTTCCCGGCCCGCATCGACGATCTGAACGACCGCGTTCTCCAGCTCGTTCAGCCTGGGCGCGGCGCTGTCGTCCAGGCGATACTGGTCCTCGCCGGAGATTCGGACGACCATCACTGGCCCCCTTCGGCGGGCTGGCCCTCTCCGGCGCCCGAGCCGTCGGGGGCAGCCGTCGGAGCGCCATCCGCGCTTGGGGCGGGAGCGGCGATCTCGCCGGCTGCCGGGGGGGCGCCGCCCTGGCCCAGCTCGGCCTTCATCTTGGCGAGGTCGTCGTCCACGGCTGACTGGCTCGAGAGGGACTTCAGCTGACGATCGATGTCGTCTTCCCCGGAGCCCAGCGCCGTGATGTCGTCGAAGGTCCCGGCCGCTTCGAGCTCGGAGACTGCGTCCGCGCGGGCTTTCATGTTTTCGGTCTTGTCCACCGCCCGCTGCATCGCCAGGCCGACATCGGCCATCTGCTCCCCCACTCCCGTGGCGGCCTCGGAGATCCGCACCTGGGCCTCAGCCGCGGAGTACTGGGCCTTGATGACCTCCTTCTTGGTCCGAAACGACTCGATCTTGGCCCGGAGCTTCTGCTCGGAGTCGGTCAGCTTCTGCTGCTGGTCTTCGAGTTCGGCCACCTGGGTGTCGAGCCCCTGGAGCTCCGTCTGGGCGACGTTCTTGCGCTCCAACGCCTGGCGGGCGAGGTCCTCCTGGCCGGAGGACAGCGCCTGGCGGGCCTGGGTGTCGAGCTTGACCACGCTCTGCTTGAGGGTGCTCTCCTGCATCTGCAGCCGCTTCTTGGCGGTGACCACGTCGGCGATGCCCTTCTTGACGTTCTGCAGCTGTTCGACCTGCTTCTGATAGCTGTAGTCGAGCGTCTCGGCGGGGTCTTCCGCGCGGTCCAGCAGTTTCGAGACCTTCGCCTTCACGACGGTTGACATGCGCCCGGTCAAGCCGGCCATCTGATCCTCCTATTGCGGTTCACGCGCCACGGTTGGCGCTCGCGCGGTTGAGTTCGCTCAAGCGTAGCCGAAGAGGGCTCGCCCGAGGGCCCTACAGGCCGAGGGGGTGACGGACCGTATAGCCTTCGTTGGCCGGCCTCAGAGGCCGCCAGCGGGGACCCTGCTCGTTGGAGGGGTCGTCGGCGGCGCTCGTGTCCAGGCGCAAGCCCGCGACCGTCATGTAGGCGTGCCCTCCGTTGGCGAAGATCGTGACCCACCGCCCGACTCCGTGCGAGCCCCAGGCCATGAATTCCGAGGAGTCCTCGGGGGTGGTGAGGAGGCTGGCGCCGTGCAGGGCGAAGGACACCGTCCCCGAGCAGTCATACCCGGGCGAGATGAACGACTGGTGACCGCCCCCGTAGATGTAGGGCAGGCCGACGAGCTGGTTGCCCGCCCAGACGATCTCCTGGACGGCGGCCGGCGCTCCGATGGGCGCGGCCGCGAGCCCGTTGACGTACCGGGCGAGCGATCCGGGCACGAGCAGGTCGGGCTTGGTGGAGGCCGTCATGCCCACCGGGCTGCCCCCGGTCGTGCTCCCTTCCTGGCCCGTGGCCGTGGGCGCGACGTAGGGGACCACTTCCCCGCCCGCGGTCTTCTCGTAGATCGGCCCGTTGTAGGCGACACTCGGCGTCTTGGCGGTGACCGGCGAGAGGTGAAGAGGCTTCTTCGGCGCGGTCGGTGAGGCGCCGCCGCTGGCGGAGGTGCTCGGGGACCCGGCCGACGCGCCACCCGCCACGGACACGGCGCCGCTCGTCCCCGCCAGGGCCGGGGCGGCCGCGAACACGAGCCCCGCCAAGCTGGAGCAGATCACCGCGCCAAGGGTATGCACCCGCACAAACAACCTCTTTCGTCGGCCTGCGGGGTTAGCTGACGGGCTAGCGCGGAAAGAGCCTGCGCTTCCTACGGATTCACCGTGGGATTCGCCCCAACAACTTGGGTCCCCCGTTCCCTGACTTCTGGTCAGAGATTCGGCATTCGGGACGGGACCCTAGCAAAGTGCAAGGACGCTTGCAGACCTTGCACTCCCCCTCGCACCTTTTCCCCGCAAAGAGTGCCTTTCGGCATGTCCCGGCGCCCGACCGGGGCCCGACCGGGCACCGCCACTGCAGCTCCCGGCCGTGGATGCCGATAGGGAAGACGGACGGCCGACGGGCCTCCGCGGACGGCCGGCAGGTCATCCGGGTAGAGAGCGGCCGCGGGGCACGACGTTTGCCCGCCCCCGGTCGCTCCTTTACGCCCTCCCACGCACGTCAGCCCACGCATGTCGCCCCGCACGTCGCCCAGCACGTCGGCCCCCGCAGTCGCCCCACGTCGGCCCTCCCACATGCGCCACTGCCCCCTTGCGCTACTGCCCCCTTGCGCCACTGCCCCCTTGCGCCACTGCCCCCTTGCGCGACTGTCCCCCCACGCGCGGGCCATCCGACCGCGAAGGGCCCCAACGGGGTCCGATAGGGTCCCGCGAACCGATGCCCGTCCTGAGCGCCGAGGAGATCCGAGACGTCAACACCCGCTATCACGACGTCGCCGCGAGCCACTACGACACCAAGTGGGGGATCGACTTCGGTGATCTGGGCCTGGAACAGGTCACCGCCAAGGTCCGCAAGGCCCTCGGCGGCTCGGCCCCCGAGCGCTTCAATCGAGCGCTGGAGATCGGGGCGGGGACGGGCTACTTCACGCTGAACCTCCTGAGGGCCGGGATGATCGGGGAGGCGACCTGCAGCGACATCTCCCCGGGGATGCTCGCGGCCCTGCAGGCCAACGCGCAACGGCTGGGCCTGAAGGTCAAGACCGAGACCGCCGACGCCGAGCGGCTGCCGTTCGAGGACGCGAGCTTCGACCTCGTGTTCGGGCACGCGGTCCTCCATCACATCCCCGACCTCGACCGGGCGTTCGCGGAGCTCGCTCGTGTGCTCGCGCCCGGAGGGAGGATCGCGTTCGCCGGCGAGCCCTCCCGCTACGGCGATCGCCTCGCTCGCATCCCCAAGGGCGCCGCCGGGGCCGCCGCGCCGCTGTGGCGGCGGGCGATTGGCGCCCGGCCCGCCCGGCCCGCCGAGGGGGACTCCCCCGACGCGGCACTGGAGGGAGTCGTGGACGTCCATGCCTTCGCCCCGTCCGAGCTCTCCCGCGCGGCCCGGGACGCGGGCTTTCGGGACGTTCGTGTGACCGGCGAGGAGTTGCTGGCCAACTGGTTCGGCTGGACCAACCGCACGCTCGAGGCGACCGCCGATCCGGCCGACGTGCCGTGGGCGTGGCGCCAGTACGCCTATCGCGGCTACCTCCTCCTGCAGGGCCTCGACCGGCGCCTGCTCGAGTCGAGGCTCCCCCCGGCGATCTTCTACAACCTGATGATCACCGCACGCGCCTGATCGTCGCCTCCCGGCCGGCCGGGAGGCGGGCTCGAGGCCGGGCTCAAGTCCGGGGCCACGGGACCGGCCAAGGGCATTTCCATCATTTGGAAGCCGGGTGGGTGACGGCAATAAACTCCCGGTATGTCAGCTCACCGGGAGGAGGGGTTCCCGTTGTTCCCCCTTGGGATCGTCGCGCTCCCCACCGAGACCGTCCCGCTGCACATCTTTGAGGAGCGCTACAAGTGCATGATCGACGATTGCCTCGAGCAGGAGCGTGAGCTCGGCATCGTGTGGCTCGCCGAGGAGGAGCTCAAGACGGTGGGCTGCGCGTGCGCGATCGAGCGGGTGGTGGCAAGCGAGGAGGATGGGAGCATGGACATACTCGTCCGCGGCACCCGCCCCTTCCAGCTGATCGAGCGCGAGAACGAGCTCCCCTACCCGGCCGCCACGATCGAGCCCCTCCTCGACGCCGAAGAGGAGGACGACCCTGACGTAGCCCACGCGGCCCGAGAGCTCTACGGAGAGCTGGTCGAGCAGGCGACCGACAGGGTGCTGAGCGAGGAGGAGCTGGCCGAGCTGGACGCCTATGCGATGGCGGGGACCGTCGAGCTCGGAGCGGACGCCAAGCAGGAGCTCCTGGAGCTCCGCTCGGAGAACGCCCGCATGCGCCTGCTCGCGCTGCTGTTCCGGGCCGCCATCCAGCGCCTGGAGCTGATCGACCGCGCCCAGGCCCGAGCCCTCTCAAACGGCAAGGTCCGCTTCGGCTGAGCCTCACGCCCCTTGCTGGGGCAGCCTGCAGACCCCCTGAGCGACCTGGAGGACGAACAGGGCCAGGTTGCGCAGGACCTTGGGCTGCCCGGCCGAGTCGTCGGCGAAGCTGACCAAGCCGTTTTCGTCGCGAACCCGGTAGGAGAGCACCGCTCCGGCCTTCGCCTGCAGCGACAGTCGCGCTTCGGCCGGCTCCTTGAGTTCTTCCTGGAGCGCCCGCGCCTGGATGATCTGAGGGTCGCTCAGCTTCAGCTCCTTACCGCCGTTGCAACGTACGTTTCCTTCTTCGTCGACCAACAACGTCAACCGCGCCCCGGGTACGGACCCCGAGCGTTCGACGACGAACAGGTCCGGCGCCTTGATCCCGCCGCACCCGGCGATCGCGATCATGACCGCCGTGGCGACTGCCGCCGTGGCGGCCCCTCCGAGCGGGGGCCCTCCCCATCTCACGCGCTCACCGCCACACCGCCCCTGCGGGGATCCCCCGCTCCGGTCATCCGTCCGTCGGCGCTCAACACCGCCTGGACGCCCCCGAAGAACAGGTTCAGCGAGTGAAACCGCACGACCTCCTGCTCGGGGTCACGCTCCCGCAGGGCCTCCACGTCGATGCCGGGCTCGTGGTAGATGACCCCGTCCTCGAAGTGGACCCGTGGGGCCCTGACCGCCTCGCCCGCGTCCAGGCCGTGGTCGACGACCCCCACGATCGTCTGCAGGATCGCCGAGCGGATGCGGTTGGAGCCTGCGCTCCCCAGCACCAGCTCGACCTCGCCGTCGTGCAGGACGACCGACGGAGACATCATGCTCGGCATCCGCCTGCCCGCGGGATGGCGATGAAAGCCGAACGGGTTGAGGTCCTCCTCGCCCATCACGTTGTTGACGTGCATCCCGGTCCCGGGCACCACCACCCCCGAGCCCTCCCCGTTGGTGCACGTGACCGAGCACGCCCGACCGTCGTCGTCGAGCACCGAGATGTGGGTCGTCGAGCCCAGCTTCGCCTGCAGGAACGTCTCCAGGAAGCCCTCCTGGGCGAGCCCCTCCAGGAACTCGGGCGTGCGCTCCCGCTGGGCCGATCGCATCGCGTCCACCACCGCTCGAAGCGACGGCGGTCGAGCGCCCCGGTCGAGCAGCGCGAGCGAGTACCCGAGCAGCGTCCCCCCCGCCGAGGGAGGTGGGTTGGTGAGCACCACACGATCCCGGTAGGCCACCCTCACCGGCTCCCGCTCGAGCGCCCGGTAGCTGGCGAGCTCCTGTGGGCTCAGCGAGCCTCCCCGCTCGCCCAGCCAGTCACACACCGCCCGCCCCACGTCTCCGCTGTAGAACGGCTCCGCTCCGTCCTGTCCGAGACGGTCCAGAGCGTCCCCGAGATCGGGGTTGCGTAACAGCTCTCCCTCCCGCAGCACCCGCCCCGAGGGCGCCCACAGGGCGGCGCACTCCGGGGTGGAGGTGAGCAGGTCCCCGAGGATCTCCGCCACATACGCCTGGCCGGCGTTCAGGACCACCCCCTCCCGCGCCATCTTCGCCGCTGGCGCCGCCAGGGCGGCCAGCGGGAAGGTCCCCCAGCGCTTCACCGCCGCGCACACCCCCGCGGGCGTACCGTAGATCCCACACGACGCCGGTCCGATGTAGAAGACCTGGACGGCGTCTCCGAAGGACACGTCCACGGCTTCCAGCTCGGCCCCACCCGCCCCTCGCCGATCGGTGGGAGCCTCGACGAAGAAATCCAGCAGCGTCGGCGTCTCTCCCGCGCCCGCCACCAGCATGTGACCGCCCGCCCCCAGCCCCGTCAGCAGGGGCTCGGCCGCGCACGAGACCAGCATCGCCCCGACCGCCGCGTCGACCGCGTTGCCCCCTTCCCGCAGCACCCGTGCTCCCGCCTGCGCGGTCAGCGGGTGTCCGGCGGCGATCATCCCTCGCCTGGGGCCCTCGCTCTCAGCGGTCTCGCTCATGGCCGAGCGATATCACAGGGGCACGTCAGCCGCTGGGGATGACGAACTCGGGTACCTCCAGGTCTTCCACGGAGAGGCTTCCCCGGCGCTGCGGACGTGGCGCCCCCGCGCGGCGTACCCGCGGCTCCCCGGCCGGCTCCCGCAGGCCGCCGGCGTCCCGGGCGATCACTCGCTTGGCGTCGTTGTAGCCGGTTGCCACCACCGTCACCCAGACCTGGTCGTCGAGCTTCTCGTCGACCATCGCCCCGAAGATGATGTTCGCGTCCGGGTGGGCCGCCTCGGCGACGGCCTTGGCGGCCTCGTTGACCTCCCACAGCGAGAGATCCCGTCCCCCCGTGATCGACAGCAGGATCGACCGCGCCCCGTCCATCGACGTTTCCAGCAGCGGCGAGGCCACCGCCTGCATCGCCGCCTCGACCGCCCGTTGGTCGCCGCCCGCGCCCATGCCGATGCCCAGCAGCGCGTTCCCGGCGTCGCTCATGATCGTGCGCACGTCCGCGAAGTCGAGATTGATCAGTCCCGGAAGGGTCACCAGGTCGGAGATGCCCTGCACGCCCTGGCGGAGCACGTCGTCGGCGACCCGGAAGGCCTCCACCATTGCGGTCTGCTTGTCGAGGACCGTCAGCAGACGGTCGTTGGGGACGACGATCAGCGTGTCCACCTCCTCGGCGAGCGCCGCGATGCCCTGCTCGGCCTGAGTGCTCCGGCGGGAGCCCTCGAAGCCGAACGGCTTGGTCACGATCGCGACCGTCAGAGCGCCAACTTCGCGAGCGATCCGAGCGACGATCGGCGCGGCGCCCGTGCCGGTGCCCCCGCCCGCGCCCGCGGTTATGAAGATCATGTCCGAGCCCTTGAGCACGGCCTTGGCGCGGTCGTAGTCCTCCATCGCCGCCTGCCGCCCCACGCCCGCGTCCGAGCCGGAGCCCAGCCCTCGCGTGACTTCGGCGCCGATGTGCAGGGTGATGTTCGCCGTGGACTGCTGCAGGGACTGCTGGTCGGTGTTGACCGCCAGGAACTCGACTCCCTCGACCTCCGCCTCGACCATCCGGTTGACGGCGTTCACGCCCGCCCCGCCGACTCCCACGACCCTGATCACAGGCTGCCCGGCGGGCCCTCCCGTGGACGCCGGATGCTCGCGCGAGTACTCGTCCATCACAGGGTTGGCCGGCGGCGACTCGGAGCGCCTTTCCCGGTCCATCACATTCGCCGGGATCTCCGAGGAGAACGCCTGCTTGAGGCGGTCCTTGGGGGCGACCGCCTCCTTGGCGGTCGCCGTCCGCTCGGGGGCAACGGACGTCTCGGGCGGCGTGTTCAGCGCCGGATGGGGCGCCTCCGCAGCGGCTGCCTCGTCGGCTTCGGTCTTGCGGAACAGGGCCGCGAGCGGCCCTTCGCGCATCGAAGCCCGTTTAGGGCTCGTCATGAGAAAGATGGTGGGTTGAGGTGGACGGGCCCTCTAGATCTTGCCATTTGCGAGAACCTCCTGGGCGAGTTGCCGGTAGGACTGCGCGGCCACTCCGTCGGGCTCGTACTTGAGCACCGACATGCCCTTCACGGGCGCCTCCGCGAAGCGAACCGTCTTGCGGATGCGCGACGCGAACACACGGTCGCCGAAGTTCTCTTCGAGGATCTCGATCGCCTCCTTGGCGTGAATCGTGCGCGAGTCGACCAGGGTGGGCAGGATGCCCTCGATATCGACGTCGGGATTGAGATTCTCGCGGATCATCGCGAGCGTGTTCTGGAGCTGGATGAGACCACGCATCGACAGATACTCGCACTGAACGGGGACGATCACCTTGTCGGCGGCCGTGAGCGCGTTGATCGTCAGCAGCCCGAGGCTCGGCGGGGTGTCGATGCAGATGAAGTCGTAGTCCTCGCCGATCGGCTCGAACGCCTTCTGGAGCGCCCGCTCGCGGCCGATCATCGTGGACATCGCTATCTCCGCCCCGGCGAGGTCGATCGAGGCGCAGGCGACGTCTATCTCACGCTTGCGGATGACCTCTCGAATCGAGACGTGGTGCACGAGCACGTCGTACATCGACTGCTCGATCGTGTCCGGGTCGATCCCCTGGGACATCGTGAGGTTGCCCTGCGGGTCCATGTCCACGCACAGCACCCGATGACCCTCCTCCGCGAACGCCGCCGCGAGATTGAGGGTTGTGGTCGTCTTGGCCACCCCGCCCTTCTGGTTGGCGAACGCGATGACCTTGGCCTTGCCTTGCACGAGAGGCTCCGATATGTAGTTTTTGCCGGGAAAGCCGCTGTCCGCACGGTATTCGCATGCGAATCGGCGATTCCTGCATGGCGGCATCTACGATCGCGAGATGACCAAGGGTCCCCCGGGGCAGCTGCGCTCGAGACTGGAGGGCAAGCGCGTGGTGATCTGCGTCGGCTCGGGGGGCGTCGGCAAGACGACCGTCTCCGCGGCCCTCGCCCTCGGGCTGGCGATGCACGGACGCAAGGTGGCGGTCGTGACGATCGATCCCGCCATGCGCCTCGCCGCGGCCCTGGGGCTGCAGGAGCTCGCGAGCGCACCTCGCCGGATCGAGCCCGAGCTGCTGGCCGAGCACGGCGTGAGGGCCAAGGGCGAGCTGTGGGCGATGATGCTCGACGCCAAGCGCACCCTCGATGAGATCGTCACCCGTCTGGAGCCCGATCAGGAGCGTCTGCGGGGAATCCTCGAGAACCCCGTCTACGAGGAGCTCTCGACCGCCGTCGCGGGCTCCCACGAGCTGAGCGCAATCGCCAAGCTGTATGAGCTCCACGAGGAGCACCACTTCGACACGATCGTCCTCGACACCCCCCCGTCCCGCAACGCGGTGGACTTCCTGAACGCGCCCACCCGGCTGCTCGGCTTCCTGCAGGGACGCGCCCTGCAGGTGTTCCTCGCACCCGGCGGCCTCACCGCCAGGCTGTTCGGACGGACCACCGGGATGGTGTTCGCGATCTTCGCTCGCGTGACCGGCGTCGACATGCTCGGGGAGCTCTCCCGCTTCTTCCGGTCCCTGAGCGGCGTGATCGACGCCTTCGGCGCCCAGACCAAGGCGGTCTCCGAGCTCCTCCGCGAGGAGACCACCACGTTCGCAATCGTCACCTCCCCCGAGCCCGAGCCCTCCCGAGAGGCCGTCTTCCTGGCCGAGCACCTGGCCGAGGCGGGAATGGCCCGGGGGGCGGTGATCGTCAACCGGGTCAACTCCGTGGGCCTTCACGGCCACTCCCCCGCCCAGGTCACCACCCTGCTCGAGCCCGAGATGGGCGACCGGCTGGCCGCACGAATGGCGAGGAACCTCGCCGACTTCGACCTGCTCGCCCGCCGGGACGCCGCAACCGTCGACCGCCTCTCACGGGAGCTCGACGACCCCGCGCCCGTCCAGGTGCCCCAGCTGGACGAGGAGGTCCAGGATCTCACGGGCCTGGCCCGTGTCGCCCATCACCTGCTGGGTTGACCCCCTCTGCCCTCTGGATGACCCCCTGCCCTCTGGGTTGACCCTCTGGTGACCCCCTGCCCCTACGCCTCGACGAGCACCTGCTGGCCGCCAGACGCTTCGGAGGGCTCCACGGTGGGCTGCTTGCCGGCCCGGGGCTCTGCGGCCGTCTGCTCCTCGGCGGGGGCATCCCCCGCGGAGGGCGGGGCCCGTGGAGCTCCTGCGGAGCCTCCGCGGTCAGGAGCTCGTCGGCGAGCCGGGGGAGGCCTGGAGAGAGATGCCCGCAGATCACGTCTCGGAGGAGCGCCCGCAGGTGGTCGGCCACGTCACGGGCGAGCGCCAGCGGAGCCGCCCGCTCGGTCGCCGTGCCCGCCACGATCGCGCGCTCCAGGGCCTGGGCCTTGGTCATCCGCTCGGTCAGCTTCGCGCGATCCTTGGGGGTCGCGCACAGCGCCGCGATCCTGCCCGCGAGAAGGCCGCTGGCGGGCCCCTCGGGCTCCAGCAGGGCACGGAGGGCGAGCAGATGGTCGCTCAGCCCCTCGTAGGGGCTCGCGCGCTCGCAGCCGAGCTCGAACCGCCGCAGCGCCCACGCGAGCTCGTTGTCGTGAGGAGCTCGCCGTGAGACCAGGCTGCAGAACGCCCGCAGCTCGTCCTCCTGCTCGGGCGAGACGACGAGCATCCCCTGGGGTCGCCCGCCCAGGCCCAGGGGGACCGTGCTCCAGCGTCCCGCCCCCCCGGCCCGCGCCCACGCGAGGGCCCCGAGGGTGACTCGCCCGTCTCCGAACAGCCGCAGGGCCCGCAACAGGTCGGTGAGCATCTCGCGTGCCCGCTCGATGGAGTCCTGTGAGGACTCCCCCAGCGACTCCTCGATCGTGAGCACGGCGAGCAGGTGGCCGGAGTCCTCGCCGTCGGGCAGTCCGTCGGCGCCCACGATCGCGGCCTGGGGCGCCCACCCGAGCGAGTCGGGCATCGCGATCGAGAGGCCCTTGGCCAGCTTGATCTCCTCGGATCCGATCGTCAGCCCGTGTAGCGTCGCCAGCAGAGTCGCCGTGTCGCTCCCGCCGGCGGGCTCCGCGCGCTCCAGCCGCGCCAGCGCCGCCGCCAACCGGTCGGGACGCACCTCGAAGTCGGTCTGCCCCGCGAACACCTCCTCGAGGAGCTCCTCCAGGGCCAGCTTCGCGCGGGCATCCACCCCGGCGCGGGCATCCCCGTCGCTGGCCTCCCCGCGTACGCGCGCGGGCCCTCGACGAGAGACCCCGACATCCATCGCCCGCCCGCCCCTGGGGGTGGTCGGGGAACCGGCCAGGTAGCGGTCGAGCCCGTCGAATCCCACGAGGGCCTTCATCGCCTGCTCGTGCTCGGCCAGCCCATTGACAAGGGGCTCGCGCTCGCGGATGAACTCGCCCGTGAGCGGTTGGTAGCTGTAGAAGGGTGTCTTGCCGGCGCCCCGCCCCCGCTGGGCGCAGAGCTCGAGCTCCACCTCCGCCCCGCCCGCGAGCTCGCCCCGCAGGATCGTCGCCGCGGCGTGAACGTACCCGCCGAGGGCGTCTTCCAGGGCGCTCGAGAGACGACTTGCACGCATGGTCCGCTGAGTTCGCTCTCCCCCTCGGCCCTCCTGCACAGCGCACCGGTCGTTGCACCGCCCGGCCGAGGCGCACTACTGGTCGCGGCGGAGATCGGCGAGGTCCCGGCTGAGCCTCGGCGAGGTCCCGGCTGAGCCTATGCGACGGCCGCGGCCAGGGCCTGCTCGAGCTCGCCCGCCTGCGCGTCGGCTCGCTCGACGCACTCCGCCCCGAGCCATAGTTCGCCGTAGGAGCGCATGTCGTCGATGATCGGCAGCAGCGCACGGCCCTTTTCGGTCAGCGCATACTCCACCCGGGGAGGCACCTCGGGGAAGGTGTGTCGCTCGACGACCCCCTCCTCCTCGAGCGCCCGCAGCCGCAAAGACAGCGTCCGGGGGCTGATCCCGGCCAGCGACCGTTCGAGCTCACAGAACCGAGACCTGCCCTCGGCCAGGTCTCTGATCAGCAGAAGGGTCCACTTACCGCACACCACCTCGGCGGTCCTGCACACCGGACATGTCTCATCCACTACAGCCATACCTTTACTTTACCAAGTGAAGTATCGCGCCCGGGGTGGTGGGTCAGGGGCGATCGACGTCGTCAGGGGCGGATCCCGCGATATCGTGTCTTCGATGATCCCCCTGGCATCGAGCGGACCGATCGTGATGGGGGTCGTGATCGTGGCCGCCCTGGTGCTGCTGGCGATCATGCTTCGAATCGAGTCGTGACCTGAGCCGTGCTCGCGGCCGACGCGGTACGCCTGCGGCGAGCGGCTCGCCCGACGAAGGTCTTGTTAGGCGACGGTGAGCTTCGGCTTCGCCGGCTCCCCCCGGCGCTTTTCGGCGGCCTCCACATCCTCCATGGTGGTCCCCCGCCTGCCGTCCGCCTGGACCAGCAGCTTGAAGTCCGGCGGGCTTGACGCGACCTTCATCGCGTCGTCGAAGCTCACGCGGCCTGCGCTCACGTGTCCGTACAGAGCCTGGTCGAAGGTCTGCATCCCGTAGTACCCGCCCGTGGCAATCACCTCGGAGAGCTTGCCCGTCTGGGTGGGATCGACGACCATGTCCCGCACCCGGCCGGTCATCCGCAGGATCTCGCACGCCGCCACCCGTCCGCCGTCCGCGCCCGGTACGAGCCGCTGGGAGATCACGCCCTTGACGGTGCCCGCGATCATGCTCCGGGCCTGGCCGTGCTGGTGAGGCGGGAAGAAGTCGAGCATCCGGTTGATCGACTCGACCGCGTCGACCGTGTGGATCGTCGAGAGCACGAGGTGGCCGGTCTCGGCGGCCGACAGGGCCGCCCGGACGGTCTCCTCGTCGCGCATCTCTCCGATCAGGATCACATCGGGGTCCTGCCGCAGGACACGCCTGAGGGCTCGGCTGAAGGAGCTCGTGTCCATGCCGACCTCCCGCTGGTTGATGACCGAGCGCTTGTCTTCGTGGACGAACTCGATCGGGTCCTCGATCGTGACCACGTGCTTGGCCATCGTCTCGTTCATGTGATCGATCATCGCCGCCAGGGTCGTGGACTTGCCCGAGCCGGTCGTTCCTGTGAGCAGCACGATCCCGCGCTCCTCCTCGGCGAGATCCCGGACCACGTCGGGCAGGGACAGCTCCTCGATCGTGCTGATCCTGTGAGGGATCGCCCTGCAGGCCATCGAGATCACGCCCCGCTGCTGGAAGGCGTTCACGCGGTAGCGAGCCACCTCGGGGATTTCGAAGGAGAAGTCCACCTCGTGCTCATGAGCGAACTCCTCGAGCTTGGCCTCGTCGCTGAGCAGAGACTTCATCGCCCGTTCGGTGTCCTGCTCGCTCAGCACCGGCCCGTCCTGCTCGGGAGCAAGATTGCCGTTGACCCTGAACAGGGGCCTGGACCCCACCTTCAGGTGCAGGTCAGAGCCCTCTCTGGCAACGAGCTCCCGCAGCGCTTCTTCGACGTCGAACATCACGCCTCAATGATCGGCATCCCCGCCGCACTGCTTGAGCCCTGAACCGCCCGACGGACGGGTCAGGTTTCCTGACGGCCGGGATCGGGTTGCCTGACAAGGACGCACCGAACGTGGCGTGCGAAGAGCACGCGAGTGAGGGAGGACGCGGTCAGGGGAGCCGAGGCGGCCGTCAGGCGACGTCGCGGAGCTTTTGAGCCTCAGCGAGAGACTGAAGCTTCTTCAGGGACTGGTTCTCGATCTGGCGGATCCGCTCGCGGGTCACGTTGAACGTCCGCCCGACCTCGTCGAGCGTTCGGGGGTGCTCGCCGCCGAGGCCGTACCGCAGCTCCAGCACGCGACGTTCCCGGTAGCTCAGGTTCTCCAGGGCCTCTCGTAGAGCCTCCTTGGTGAGGATCTCCGCGGCCCGCTCATAGGGGGACTCGGCGCGCTCGTCGGCGATGAACTGGCCGAACTCCGACTCCTCCTCGTCGCCCACCGGCTTCTCCAGCGACACCGGCGCCTGGGCGGAGCGCTTGATCGAGTCCACCTCCTCGGGGTCGATGCCCGTGACCTCGGCGATCTCGTCGGCGGTCGGCTCCCGTCCGAGCTCGGTCACGAGCTTTCGCTCCGCCCGGCCGATCTTGTTGAGCTTCTCGACCACGTGCACGGGAATTCGGATCGTGCGAGCCTTGTCGGCCAAGGCACGGGCGATCGCCTGCCTGATCCACCAGGTCGCGTAGGTGGAGAACTTGAAGCCCTTTCTGTAGTCGAACTTCTCCGCCGCCCGCACGAGTCCGAGGGTCCCCTCCTGGATCAGATCGAGGAACGGGAGCCCCTGGTTGCGGTAGTTCTTGGCGATCGACACCACCAACCGCAGGTTGGACTCGACCATCTTCTGCTTCGCGTCGAGGTCGCCCCGCTCGATCCGTTTCGCCAGGTCCACCTCCTCCTGGGCGGTGAGCAGCCGGACCTTGCCAATGTCCTTCAAGAACAGCTGCAGGGAGTCCGTCGTCATGTCCGGCTTCAGGTCGAGCTGGGCTTTCGCTTTGGTTCGCCGTCCCCGCTTGTCGGGGGCCCGCTCGACCTCGAGCGCCGCGGCGGTCGCGGGATCGATGTCCTCGACGAGCTCGATCTCCGATTTCTCCAGGAACCCGTGGAGCTCCTCGACGTCGGACTCGTCCAGGTCGAGCTCGGAGGTCGCCGTCGAGATCTCCGAGAACGTCAGCACCCCGACCTGCTGGCCTCGAGCCAGCAGCCCCTTCACCTCATCGAGCTCCTGAAGTTCGACTACCGACATCTCATCCCATTTCTGTCTGCTGGATCGCTTACCCGATCGGTCCAACCCGGGGGCCGCCCTCGGCCCGTCCATCCCGGTTTGAGACGATCGCTCCGTTGGAGCACTACCCGAGGAGCCCCATCGACGTTACAGGCCAGGCTCGCAACATACGGTGAGGCGTCTCGGCGCTTATGCTAACGCGCATGAACGAGACCCCCAAGGGCGATCCGCAAAGAACCGCATCGAGCGACGGTCCAAATGTCCTTGCGGGCCTGCCCCGAGCGCGCCCCCAACGCTCGAGCCCGCGGCGAGCGGCCGCCCGGGAAGCCCGCGCCCGCAAGGCATCGGCGCCGCCCGCGGACGTGACCGCGACGAACGGATCGACGGCGGTCTCCACGGCGGTCTCCACGACGCCCATCGGCCCGGCGAAACCCGCCTCGTCGCCCATCACCCCTGCGAAGCCCACTATGACGTCCAGGAGACGCACCTCGACCGCGCCCGCCGAGCGCCAGTCGGCGAGGCCCACCACCAAGCGCCGGGCGCCCAAGCGCCGGCCCGAGGCGCGCCCGCTGGAGCCGCCCGTGCCCAGACAGGGCTTCGAAGCCGAACCTGACTATCTGACCGGTCCGGTCCAGCCTCCCGGCGGCGTCGAGCTCGTCGCTTCGGCCGGCGAGCTGGCCGGGGAGCTGGCGAAGGCGGGGATCACGACGGGCACCCGTTTGCTGAAGGACTTCCTCTCGCGCCTTCCCGGCTGACGCGTCTGTATACTCGCGCCCACGCCGAGCTTCCTCGACTCCGGTCTGGGAAGGCGGGGGACCCAATGCGGATCGACTCGGTCCGCTGGGGCGAATCGGCCAGTCATGGCCGTAGCGCAGCCGTCTTGTGCGGACGCGCGAGCCCGTCAGCTCACCCCGTAGGCGCCGAAGAAGACCATGAGACTCGAACGTCCCGCTTTTACGACCCTGCTCGCCCTGCTCGCGGCCACCGCGTGGCTCGCCTGCGGCTTCGCTCCCGGCCTGACCGACTTCGCCTCCGCCGCCGGCGGCGCCTCCGCGGGTGGGTCGAGCCCATCGGGCGGCGTGACGGCAACCCCCGCCAAGAAGGTCGCCACGACCGGCATCGCCACCTGGTTCGGGCCCGGCTTCTTCGGTCAGAAGACGGCCTGCGGTCAGACCCTCACGCCCGCCATGGTGGGCGTGGCCAACCGGACGCTCCCCTGCGGGACCCTCGTGAAGGTCACCTATCTCGGTCACAGCCTGGTCGTCCCGGTGCTCGACCGCGGCCCCTATGCCCACAACGGCGCGAGCTGGGACCTGACCGCGGGCGCCGCGAACGCCCTGGACGTGAGCGACACCGTCCGCATCGGCACCCGGGTGGTCGGCAGCGCCCCCAACACCCCCACCCTGGGTGCCCCGCCCGTGACGCCCGCCGAAGCCGCCTCCGGCGGCGCCCAGGCGGGCTGAGCGCCCCGCCCGGGGCACACGATCATTCTCGGTCACCGCCAGCGATGTTAACGGGCGAGGGCCGCCCCGAGAAGACCGCTGGTGGGAAGTATTCCTAGCCCCTAGCTCTGCTCGTCGGCGGGCCCGACCGACCGACCGGACGCCTGAGCGGCGTACAGGGCGATGTCCGCCCGGGCCACCAGCGCAGCCGTCTGGCGACCGTCCTGCGGGCACACTGCGATGCCCGCCGCGAGCTCCATCGCCGCCCCCCGGTGGCTGGCCGCGCGACGAACTCCTTCCGCCAGCCTGATCGCCAGATCCTTCGCGGCGGCCGTGTCTGTCTCGGGCGCCAGCAGCCAGTATCGACCGGGGCTCTCCCGCATCAGCGAGTCCGCGGGCCGCAGCTCGCCCGCGAGAGCCCCCTCGACCAAACCCGTCAAACGGGCCATCTCTCCGGGCAGCTCGGCGTGACGGAGACGCTCCACGCCCACCAGCTCGAGCAGGAGAACCGCGAACGGCAGGTGGTCCCTCCCGTACCGTTCGAGCCTGCGTCCGATCGACGCGATCCAGGGGTCCGGACCCTGCTCGCCCCGGGCCTCCTCGCCGGATGGGGACTCGTGGCGTTCGTCTCTGATCTCGATCCTCGCGGACTCCCTCACGGTGGAGGGCTCCCGAGGGGGCGCCTCGGACGATGGCGACCCGTCGATCGATGGCGACCCCTCAGGCGTCGCCCACCCCTCGAACGAGCCGTCCTCGCGGGGAGGCTCCCGTGGAGCCAACTCGTCGACCAGCACCGCCATGGTCCTCGGCTCGTCGCTCCCCCCCGCGCGCGCGGGCCCCCCCAAATCTCTCGCGTACGACGACTCCTCCGACCCTCGCCTCGGGCGGCTCCGACCCTCTCGCTTCGGGCGGCTGCGACCCTCTCGCTTCGGGCGGCTGCGACCTTCTCGCTTCGGGCGGCTGCGGCGGCCGAGCCTGACCCTCGGCGGGGTGGAGCTCCGATCCGGAGAGGGGCAGCGGTGACGGCGGGCCGGGGGACCGAGCCAGGAGGGCCACCGTGGAGGAGATCGAGGCAAGCCCCTCGGAGAGCTCACCCACGCGCTCTGGCCGGGGGTCGGCGAGCTCCTCGTGCAGGGACTCCCACAGCGCCTCGCTGAGGTCGTGGGCCGCACGGACGCCCCGGGCGAGGCGGTCTCTGGTCGCTCGCTCGACGATGGGCAGATCGGGAGTGGAGTCGGTCACGGATGTTGAATATCAGCAGACCAGGACACCCCGCCGGACGGGTCAGCTCGCAAAGTGCGACCGGTGCCCTCGCAAAGTGAGGCCCGCGCGCGCGCGTGAGTAGCCTGGAGAGGTGAAGATCGCGACGATCTCAAACCTCGAGGACCGCACCACCGAAGACTCCCGGACGGGGGCCATGCGCTCGGTGCAGGCCGCCGACATGAGCCTCCCCGACAGCGCCCTGCGAGAGCTCTGGTCGCCGATGCATCTGGAGCGATTGGCCCGCACCTACTGGCGCTTCATAGCCCGGGTCACCCTCGGTCTCGTGCACGTCAGCTACTCGACCACCGAGCGCTCGGTCGTGCTGATCGGCCGGCCTCTGAAGCTCTTGACGTTCGCGGCTCCCGAGTACGAGATCGGCCCCGGCCACGGGGTCGTACGCTGGCGGATCGCCCGCGGCCTGCTGGTCGCCCGCCGAGGTCACGGCGGCTTGGGCCACCTGCAGATCGACGTCCGCCGGCTCCCCGAGGAGGGACCCGGGCGGGCGCGGTTGCACATCGAGGTGGAGGTCGCGAACTTCCACCCCGCGATCGCCTCGGGATTCGGCCGGCGAATCTACAACGCCACCCAGGCCCGCATCCACGTGCTCGTCACCCACGGGTTCCTGCGCTCCCTCGGCCGCCTGGACCTCGACGAGTCAAGGGTGGGCATGCTCGCCGCTACCCCCGCAGGGCCGCCAGCTTCGCGCGGTCGTGAGTGGCCCTGATGCGCCTGATCGTGCCCGAGCGGGAGCGTGTGACCAGGGACTCGGTGGTGGCCCCGCCGACGCTTGGATAGCGGACGCCCTCCAGCATGTCCCCGTCGGTGATGCCGGTGGCGGAGAAGAAGACGTCCTCCCCGGAGACGAGATCGTCGCGTGTGAGCACCCGGTCCAGGTCGTAGCCGGCGTCCAGGGCGGCCTTGCGTTCGTCGTCGTCTCGCGGCCACAGCCGCCCGAGGAGCTGTCCGCCGAGGCACTTCACCGCGGCCGCCGAGATGACCCCCTCGGGGGTCCCCCCTATGCCCCACAACAGCTCCACGGTGGAGCGCTCGGTCACCGCCAGCAGGGCCGCCGAGACGTCCCCGTGGGCGATCAACCGGACCCTCGCTCCGGCCTTCCGGATCGCGGCGATGCCGGCCTCATGACGGGGACGGTCCAGGACCACCACCATCACGTCGCTCACCGCGGTCCCCTTGCGGTCGGCCACCAGCCGGACGGTCTCTCCGAGGGGCCGGTCGAGGTCGAGCAGGTCTGAGATCTCCGGAGAGCCGGCCATCTTCTCCATGTACACGCACGGGCCCGGGTCGAACATCGTGCCCCGTGCGGAAAGCGCGATCACGGCCAGGGCGCTCGGCATGCCGTGGGCGGCGAGGGTGGTTCCCTCCAGGGGGTCCACCGCGATGTCCACCCGCGGCGGGGATCCGTCGCCGATCTGCTCGCCGTTGTAGAGCATCGGCGCCTCGTCCTTCTCCCCCTCCCCGATCACCACCACCCCGTCCATCGGGACGGAGTGGAGCATGTACCGCATGCCATCGACCGCCGCCTGGTCGGCGGCCTCCTTGTCGCCGAGGCCCACCAGCGGAGCCGCCGCCAGGGCGGCGGCCTCGGTCACCCGCACGAGCTCGAGGGCCAGGTTCCGGTCGGGCAGCTGCTCGGTGCGATCCGGACTCTCCGGGTTGTCCTGGCTCAACGTGATCCCTCGAGCCCCCGGGGCGGCTCGGTGAGAGCCTCCCGCGGCTGCATGCGCCCACACGTAAGCCCGCTCCTCATCGGCGGGATCGTAACCGACTCCTGTGCCGCCGTCCCTCGCCCGTCAGCCCCGACCCTGCCCGCTGCCACTACGATCCTGGCGTGAGCAGGCGAGCCTCTGGCGCGAGCAGGCAAGGCCGTGGCGCAACGGTGAGGCGCTTCTGCGCGCCGAAGGCCCTCGCGCGAGGCGGAGGAACCTGAGGTGGCCATCGCACCCGCCCGCCCGAGCGAGCCCGAGCGGACCGAGAACCCCCTGACGGCGGGCCTCGAGCGTCTCCCGGTGGCGCCCACGGCCCTCGTGATCTTCGGGGCGACCGGGGACCTGGCGCGCCGGAAACTGCTGCCGGCCCTGTACAACCTCGCCCACGAGGGGGCGTTGCCCGAGCACTTTCACCTGGTGGGAGTCTCCCGCCGGGAGCAGAAGCACGAGGACTACCAGGTGGAGTGCGAGCAGGCGATCCGGTCCTTCTCGCGGCGCAGTCCCGACGAGGCGGTCCTCAAGGGCCTGCTCGAACACGTCCGCTACGTTCCCGGCACCTTCGACGACCCAGCCGCTTACGCGCAGCTGGGCGAGGTGCTCGACGGCTTCGACGAGCAGGCGGGCGAGCGTCTGAACCGGGCGTTCTACCTCTCCACTGCCCCGGACTTCTTCAGTGTGATCATCGGCCAGCTGGGCGGCGGCGGGCTCTCCCGACGGGCCGACACCGAGGTGCGGGTGATCGTCGAGAAGCCCTTCGGGACATCCCTCGAGCAGGCCCGTGAGCTCAACCGGCGGGTGCTGAGCGTCTTCGACGAGTCCCAGGTCTTCCGCATCGACCACTACCTCGGCAAGGAGACCGTCCAGAACATGCTCGCGTTCAGGTTCGCCAACGGCATGTTCGAGCCCCTGTGGAACCGCAACTACATCGACCACATCCAGATCACCGCCGCCGAGGACATCGGCATCGCCAGCAGGGCCGCCTTCTACGACAAGGCGGGTGCCCTGCGGGACCTGATCCAGAACCACATGCTCCAGCTGCTCTGCCACGTGGCGATGGAGCCCCCCGGGAGCTTCACCGCCGAAGAGGTCCGCAACGAGAAGGTCAAGGTCCTGCACGCCATCACCGCGCCCCGTTTGCGGGAGATTCCCGAGATGGCCGTCCGCGCCCAGTACGCCGCCGGGCACGCGGGCGGCGAGGACGTGCCGGGGTACCTGCAGGAGACGGGCGTCCCGGAGGACTCGATCACCGAGACCTACGCGGCCCTGCGCCTGGAAGTGGACAACTGGCGCTGGGCGGGCGTGCCCTTCTACCTGCGCGCGGGCAAGCGTCTGGCCCGCAAGGTCACCGAGATTGCCGTCACGCTCAGGCCGGTCCCCCATCTCGCCTTCAGCCAGGCGGGCTCCCTCGGCGTGCAGCCCAACCAGCTGATCCTGACGGTCCAGCCCAACGAGGGCGTGACCCTCCAGCTCGGCGCGAAGATTCCCGGCACCCGCATGAGCATCAGGCCCGTGAACATGGAGTTCCTGTACGGAACCTCCTTCCTCTCCCAGTCCCCCGAGGCGTACGAGCGCCTGATCATGGACGCCATGCGGGGGGACCCGACCCTGTTCACCCGAAACGACGAGGTCGAGGCCCAGTGGCTGATCTGCGACCCGATCGTGTCCACCTGGGCGGCGACCCCGGGCCCGCGGGCGGGCGGGCTGCCTCAATACGAAGCAGGCTCCCAGGGTCCGGCCGAGGCGAACGAGATTTTGCGCGAGGGACACCACTGGCGGGCGATCTGATGGGCGCGGGAGGCGCCTCACCGGCCAACGCCTCCCCGTCCGACGTCAGGTCGGCGGTCGGGGAGGCTCTCTGGAGCGCGGTAGGCACGACCCCCGACGCGATCGAAGGGGCCCTCCGGGAGCTCCTCGCCGACCGGGCCAAGAGCGACCGGGACGCCCCCGGAGGGGGGCTGGTGCCAGCGAGGGTCCTGAACATGATCGTGTTCGTCGAGAGCCGCTGGAGCGAGGAGACCGTCGAGCGGCTGGGCGGGGTGGGCCGCTACCACGCCTCCCGCACGGTTCTCCTCTCCTACGAGCCGAGCCGGGACCGCCTGGACGCGCGTGTGACGGTGACCTCCGAAGGGGACCCTTCCGACGGCGAGCTCGCTCTCCTGCGCGAGACCGTCACCGTCGAGATCGGCAAGCGCCACCTCGACGACCTCGCCACGATCGCCGATCCGCTGGTCCTCAGCGACCTGCCGACCCTCCTGTGGTCCCCCCACGGTCACCCGCCCGCCGCGGACGCCCTGCTCGAGCTCGCCCAGACGGCCCTGATCGACTCGACCGACGAGACCGACCGGTCGGGTATCGGCTGGCGTGCCGCGATCGACCGTGCGTGCGCGCTCTCCGAGCGGGTCTACGTCGTCGATCTGGCTTGGCTGCGCTCGATCCCGTGGCGCGAGCGGGTCGCCGCCACATACGATCCCCCGCGGATGCGACCCGAGCTCGAGTCCCTCAGCGCGGTCACGGTCAGGCACCATCCGGACTCGACCATCGCGGCGATGCTTCTCGTCGGCTGGCTCGCCTCACGCCTGGACTGGAGGCTCGACCGGGCGGAGATCTCCGAGCAGGCGACCGACACCGGCGGACTGACCGCCACGGCCAGAGCCGGCGCGGGAGCCGGCGGCCGCGAGATCGACCTGCGACTGCACGCGACTCCCACCCTCGAGGTGCCCGGCCTGGAGAGCGTTGAGCTCCACAGCGAGTCCGGCTTGCGCGTGCGTTTGGATCGCGGGCCCGGTGGCCTGCGTGTGCACCGCCGCGAGCGCGACGGCGTCGAGCGCACGTGGGCGCTCCTCGGCGCCTCCCGGGGCGAGCGGGGCATCCTCGGCGAGGGCATCAGGCAGGCCCTCCTGCGCGATCCTACCTACACGCCCGCCCTCCATGCGGCCCACGCGATGCTCCCCTGATCCCCGGTCGCTGCCGTCCTGACCCGGGGAGACGGTGCCTTGATCCGAAATCCGGGAAAGCCCAAATCCGGGAAAGCCCCGTACAGTAGGTGTCGGCACATGGCCTCGATCGCGACTGCCACGCCCAAGTTCGCCGCAACGCCGAGCCCGGAGGCCGTCCTCGCCGCGCTGGTGCAGGCTCGCGAGCGGACGCTCGCCCTGGTGGCCGGCCTCGATGACGAGCAGCTGACCACGGTCCACTCGCCGATCATGAGCCCCCTCGTGTGGGACCTCGGACACATCGCCGCCTACGAGGACCTCTGGCTGGGCCACCGCCATGGGGGCCTCCCGCTGCTGAAACCCGAGCTCGCGGATGTCTATGACGCGTTCGAGACCCCTCGGGCGGTTCGCTCGGAGGTGCAGGCCCTGGGTCCCGCCGAGGCCTTCGCCTATCTGCAAGACGTACGCGAGCGCGTCGCGAGCGCAATCTCCGAGCAGGGAGTCGGCGACGGAATCGTGTGCGAGATGGTCCTCAGGCACGAGCTCCAGCATTCGGAGACGATGCGCCAGACGATGGCCCTCGCGGGACTCCTTCCCGCGGGCGAGCCCCCGCCGCTGGCGGACCCCCCCGGGTCGCCGGTGGCGCCTGAGTCGCCGGGATCGCTGGGGGGCGACGATCGCGAATGGCTGGAGATCCCCTCCGGCCCGTTCGCGATGGGGGCCGGCGAGGAGGGCTTCGCCTACGACAACGAGCGCCCCCGGCACACGGTCGTGCTCGACGCCTTCCGGATCGCCCGCCACCCCGTGAGCAACGCGAGCTGGATGCGCTTCAGCGAGGGGGGCGGATACGAACGTCGGGAGTGGTGGTCCGACGAGGGCTGGGCGTGGAAGGAGGAGCACGACATAACCCACCGTCCGGGAACGGCGGACGGGGCCCCACGAGAGCCCGTCTGCCACGTCAGCTGGTTCGAGGCCGACGCCTTCGCCCGAGCCCACGACGCCCGCCTGCCCAGCGAGGCGGAGTGGGAGAGGGCCGCGACCTGGGACCAGCCGGCGCTGGCGACAGTGGGAGCGGTGTGGGAGTGGACGGCAACACCGTTCGGGGGCTACCCCGGGTTCGTCGCGCACCCCTACCGGGAGTACTCCGAGGTCTTCTTCGGGTCCGCCTACCGGGTCCTGCGGGGGGGCTCGTGGGCAACGAGCCCGCGGGTGAAGACCGTGACGTTCCGCAACTGGGACCTCCCTCAGCGCCGCCAGATCTTCGCGGGCGTCCGTCTCGCAAGGGATCTCCGATGAAGCCGATCGCCCCGACGGGTCCCGCGATCCGGATCGACTCCCACCTCGAGGGCACCCAGGAGCGCTCGCTCGCCGACGACGTCCTCGACGGGCTCACCCGGCCCCTGAAGGAGCTTCCTCCCAAGCACTTCTACGACGCCCGCGGGGCGGAGCTGTTCGACCGGATCTGCGAGCTCCCCGAGTACTACCAGACCCGCACCGAGCGCTCGATCCTGCAGGAACGAGCCGCCGAGCTGGCCGAGCTCACCGGCGCCGTCGAGCTCGTCGAGCTGGGATCGGGCACCGCGGCCAAGACACGGGTGCTGCTGGACGCCCTGTATGAGGCCGGAACCCTGCGCCGGTACGTGCCGGTGGACGTGACCGAGACGATGGTCAGAGCGTGCGCGATCGAGCTGACCGAGGAGTATCCGGGCCTGCAGGTCCACGGCGTGATCGGCGACTTCGAGCGCCATCTCGACCAGGTTCCCGACGCGCTCGGTCCGCGAGTGGTGGCCTTCCTCGGCGGCACGATCGGCAACTTCCCGCCCGGCTCCCGCCGGCGCTTCTTGCGGGCGATCGCGGGGTTGCTGGGCGAGGGCGACCATCTGCTCATGGGAACCGACCTGGTCAAGGACCCCGAGGTGCTCCGGGCCGCGTATGACGACTCCCAGGGCGTGACCGCGGAGTTCAACCGCAACGTCCTGCGCGTCCTCAACCGGGAGCTCGGAGCGAACTTCGATCCCGAGGACTTCGACCACGTCGCCCGCTTCGACTCCGAGCACGAGTGGATCGAGATGCGACTTCGAGCGCGGCGCACCCACACCACCCACGTACGCGACCTGGCGCTCCCCGTGCGCTTCCGCGCGGGCGAGGAGCTCCGCACGGAGATCTCCGCCAAGTTCACCCCCGAGCGCCTCTCCGGGGACCTGTCCGCGGCGGGCCTGCAGCTCGTGCGCTGGCTCACCGATCCGGACGAGCTGTTCGCGCTCTCACTCTCGCGCGTGGCGGCGTACTGACGCGGCGTCCCGACGCGCCCCTTCGGCGCTAGGGCCAGTCGATCTGTTCAGCCAGTCTCTCAGCGTCGAGAGCGATCAAGGCGCTGCTCCCGATCGGCTCATAGCTGCCGCCCCTCAGCCCCAGCCAATGAACGGCGTGCTCTGGAGGGTCGACGATCAGAAGCTCGTCCACGCCATGAGCGGCGTAGAAGGGCAGCTTCTGCCATGTGTCGTCGCCCGGAGAGATGATCTCGAGCACAAGTGCGGCCGTGGGGTGCCAGACGCCGCCAGCGCCCGGGCGATGCAGACCGCCATCGGGGACGCGATAATCGTCGGGGTCGCCAAGCCCGAACTCCCGAACCAGCGGCTCGAGTCCCGCCACCCTGGCCGGCGGCCCGAGCAGCGCCGCGAGCTGTTCGGCGACTCGCTGATGGGCAAAGCTCGGTGGCGGGATCATGCGGTAGGTGCCCTCCCACATCTCATCGCGATGGTCCAGGCCGAGACGGCGCCGACGCTCCAACAAAGCCTGGATCTCACTGGGTGCCGGATCAACGACCAGTGTGGGCATCCCGTCGAGTTTAGCGTGCTGCTCCGCCGGCGAGCGGTCCAGGCCCATTCCTATATAGGCTCCCCGGCCATGCGGATCGAGGGAAGCTCGGCAATCGTCGTGGGAGGCGCCTCCGGGCTCGGAGAGGCGACCGCCAGGCGACTGCACGATCAGGGGGCGGTCGTGACGATCGCCGACGTCAACGCCGAGAAAGGCGGGACGCTCGCCGAGGAGCTCGGCGCGCAATTCGTCGCGTGCGACGTACGCGAGGAGGATCAGGTGCAGAGCGCGATCGCCAAGGCCGCCGAGGCCGAGGGCGGCTTGCGGATCGCCGCTTGCTGCGCGGGGGTGGGCTGGGCGCAGAAGGTGGCGGGCTCCAAGGGCCCTCACCCGCTCCTGCCGTTCGAGACCGTCATCCAGATCAACCTGATCGGCACCTTCAACGCGCTGCGATTCGCCTCCGCCGCGATGATCTCCAACGAGCCCTACGACGACGGCGAACGGGGAGCGTTCGTGTGCACCGCCTCGATCGCCGCCTACGACGGCCAGGTCGGACAAATCTCCTACGCGGCCTCCAAGGGGGGCATCGTCTCGCTGACCCTTCCCGCGGCTCGGGATCTGGCCCAGTACGGCATCAGGGTCAACACGATCGCCCCCGGCCTGTTCGATACGCCCCTGCTCGCCGCCCTGCCGGAGGAGGCCCGACAGAAGCTGGGCGCGGGGGTCCCCTACCCCCAGCGTCTCGGCAAGCCCGACGAGTACGCACAGCTTGCCTGCCACATCGTCGAGAACCGGATGCTCAACGGCGAGACGATCCGGCTCGACGGGGCACTGCGGATGCCACCGCGCTGAGCGATCTCCGGGCCCTGTGTCGGCAAGGCCGTCAGCCCAACCGCTCGACGAGCATCGCCATGCCCATGCCCCCGGCCACGCACATCGACTCGATGCCATGGGTCCCGTCGAGCGTCTCCAGGTCGTTCAGGAGCGTGGTCATGATGCGCGCGCCGGTCATCCCGAACGGGTGCCCGAGCGCGATCGCCCCGCCGAACGGGTTGAGCTTGTCCTCGTCGATCCCGAGCTCCTCTTTGCACGGCACGATCTGCGCGGCGAACGCCTCGTTGATCTCGACCACGTCGATGTCCCCGATCGCCATGCCGGTGCTCTTCAGCAGCTGCTGGATCGCGGGGATCGGGCCGAGGCCCATGATCTCCGGTCGGATCGCGGCGACGGTGGAGGCGACGATCCGGGCCCTGGGCTTGCACCCGAGCGCCTTGGCCTTCTCCTCGGACATGATCAGCAGCGCCGCAGCGCCGTCGTTGAGCGGACACGAGTTCCCCGCGGTTACGGTCCCGCCCTCTTTGAACGCCGGCGGGAGCGAGGAGAGCTTCTCCATCGTCGTGCCCGGCCGCGGGCCGTCGTCCCTGGTCACGACCGTCTCGGGCACGTCGACCTCGTTGCCCTCCTTGTCCACGTCCTTGTGCGCAGGCACGGTCACTGGGACGATCTCCTTGTCGAAGTGCCCGTTCTGCGACGCCTGCACCGCACGGCCCTGGGAGGTCACCGCCCACTCGTCCTGGGCCTCACGGCTCACGTTGCAGCGCTCGGCGACGTTCTCGGCGGTCATGCCCATCGGGATGTAGACGTTGTAGGCGGACCCCTCGGAGCCGTCCACCGCGTGGTTGAACTCAAACGCCGCTCCCCCGCCGGCCCGCGAGACCGCCTCGACGCCCGCCGCGATGTAGGTGTCACCCTCGCCCGTCTTGATCGCGTGAAAGGCCATCCGGGTCGTCTGCAACGAGGACGCGCAGAAGCGATTGACCGTGCACGCGGGCACATGGTGGTCGATACCCGCGAGCAGCCCCGCGACCCGCCCGACGTTGTAGCCCTGCTCGCCCTCGCAGAAGCCGCAGCCCATCATTATGTCCACGATCGACCCCTGGTCCAGCTCGGGGTTGCGCTCGATCAGGGCCTTGAGCGGGATCGCCGCCAAGTCGTCGGCGCGGACGGTCTTCAGTGAGCCCTTGACCGCCCGCCCGATGGGCGTGCGGACGGCATCGACGATCACGGCTTCTGGCATACGGCGATCCTCTCCTTGGTCGAATTGGGTGTGGCCATCCTATGGAAGACCGCCCCGGACCGGCGTCGGAGGCGTCCCCGCGCCCCGGGCGAGGATCGGGCGCTCCTAAAGATCGAGGCGGCTGACGCCCAGCTCGTCGAAGCCGACGTGGTGGGCGAGCTCGTGGCGAACCGTGCGCACCACCTGGTCGCGGAGCAGCTCGGGGCTGTGCCCGAAGTCCCGTCGCAGCGTGTCCCGGAAGATCACGATCCGGTCGTGGACGTCGTCTCGGGCGACGCTTCCGCCCTGGTAGAGGCCGTAGGCGCCTCGCCGGCGGCCGCCGTCGGAGATCACGACCGCCACGTGTGCGAGCGCGTTTCGCAGCAGGTCAGGCAGGTCGTCGAGGGCGTCCCGTACGAGCTCCTCGAAGTCCTCGTCGTTCAGGGGATCGAGCTCCATGAACTCCACTTCGTCGGGATCGATCGCGAGGCCTTCGCGGGCGAGCTCCTCGGAGTGGCGTACGAGCGCGTCGAACTCCGTCTCGGACTCGGGGTTGCGCCAGTTCGCCAGGCGAACCGCCACGAACGCCGCCCCACCAAGCAGGATCGCGATCACGATCAAGCCGAGCGCGACGTCCTCGAGCGCCCTGACCGCCCCGATCGTGCTGAAGCCCTGCCCGAGGACGATCACGATCAGCCCTAGCGAGAACGCGATGAGCGCCGCGAAGCCCACGCGGCGCAACTGGCCGGATGCGCGCTGTCGTGAGAAGAACGACCGCCGCACCGAGACCGTCCTACTTGAGCGTCCGGGCGATCACGAGCCGTTGGATCTCGTTGGTGCCCTCGTAGATCTGGGTGATCTTTGCGTCTCTCATCATGCGCTCCACGGGATACTCCTTGACGTAACCGTAGCCCCCCAGCACCTGGACCGCCTCGACGGTCACCGCCATCGCGGTGTCCGAGCAGAAGACCTTGGCCATCGAAGAGTACTTCCCCCGCTGGGGATCCCGACGATCGGCCAGGGCACACGCCTTGTAGAGCAGCTCTCGCCCGGCGGCCGTCCGTGTTTCCATGTCGGCCAGCTTGAACTGGATCGCCTGCAGCTCGATGATCGGCTTGCCGAACTGGACCCGCTCGCGCGCGTAGGAGACCGCGTAGTCGGTCGCCCCCTGGGCGATCCCCACGGCCTGGGCGGCCGCCCCCAGGCGGGTGCGTTCGAGGGTCGCGAGCGCCACCGACAGGCCCTTGCCGACCTCCCCGATCACGTTCGCGTCGGGCACCCGCACGTCCTCGAAGATCGGTTGGCCCGTCGGCGATGCCCTGATGCCGAGCTTGTGCTCGAGTTTTCCGATCGTCAGGCCCGGACGGTCGGCCTCGACCACGAACGCCGTGATCCGCCGGCTCTCCCGGTCGGTGACCGCGAAGGTGATGTAGAAGTCCGCGACCCCCAGGTTCGAGATCCAGTTCTTGGTCCCGTTGATCACCCACTCCTCGCCGTCCTTGACGGCTGTCGTCTTCATGCCCGCCGGATCCGAGCCCGCCTCGGGCTCGGACAGCGCGAACGCGGGCGAGAGCTCCCCCGAAGCGCACCTCGGCAGGAACCGCTCCTTGAGCTCGTCGGTGCCGAACAGCTGGATCGGCAGGGTGCCGAGCTCCTGGACCATCAGGATCAGCGCGCACGACGCGTCCACCTTCGCGATCTCCTCGACCGCCATGTTCAGCATCAGCGTGCCCGTGCCCGTCCCCCCGTACTCAGTTCCGAACGGCAGTCCCAGGATGTCCTGCTCGGCCAGGGTCTTGCGGACGTCCCACGGGTATTCGGCCTTCTCGTCGATCTCCGCCGAGCGCGGAGCGATCCGCTCGCGGGCGATCTGGCCGATCGTCGCGCACAGGTCCAGATGCTCCTGGGGAATCGTGTAGACGTCCTGACTGAGCGTGTCGACCATGTCCGATCGATCCTAGTGGGCTCGCTACCCTCATGCTCCATGGCCGCCTCCCCCGACACCTCCCAGGTCGACATCGATCCCCGTGCGGTCTTCGACTGGCGCGCCCGGGAGCCAGAGCTGCAGCTGATCGACGTCCGCGAGCCCTACGAGCGCGAGGCCGGCCACATCGCGGGCTCCCGCCACGTGCAGCTCCTGGAGCTGCCCGCTCAGGCGAGCTCGATCGAGCGCGACCGGGCCGTGGTCTTCTACTGCCGCGTGGGTGCCCGCTCGGAGATGGCCGCCAAGGCCTACCGGACCGCGGGCTACGAGGCGTACTCGATGAACGGCGGCCTGGTGGCCTGGGCACAGGAGGGACTGCCCCTCACGCCTGAGGACGGACACGTGGCCGCGCACTGAGCGGACCCTGAGGGCCCAGGAGGGCCGGAGACCGAGAGGAGAGCATCACATGGAGGCATCATCGGAGTACCCCCGGGTGACCGTGGGCGAGGGCTACGCCGTCGGCGATCTCGACGCCCTCGGCGATGGCCCCGGCTTTCGCAAGGTCCGCAAGGGTCTCGGGGTCACAGCGTTCGGCGTGAACGCGATCGTGATGCCCGCCGGCATCGAAAGCGGCTTTCACTACCACGACGAGCAAGAGGAGCTGTACTTCGTCCATCGCGGCTCCATCGAGATGGAGTTCGGCGACGGCTCCGTCCAGCGCCTGAACGAGGGCGGTTTCGCGCGAGTCGACGCCGCCACCGTGCGCAAGGTCCGCAACCCGGGCGACGTTGACGCGATCTACCTCGTCGCCGGCGGCAAGGACGGCTACATCGGCCGCGACGGCCGCGTGCCCGACGGCGAGCAGCGGGTCGGCCCGATCAACAAATAGGCGCGCTCGAGCGTCGCGGTCGAGCGCCTGCAGGCGCCATCCTCAGTTCAGCAGCTCCTTGACGTAGCGCTGGTGCAGCCTCCCGAGTGGGGTCTTCGCCGGGTGAAAGCCGATCGCGTCCCACACCAGGTTCGAAGCCGGCGCCCACGCGACGATCAGGTAGGCGCCCAGCACGAGTGCCGTCGTGCGCAGGCGCCGCGACCGCGACAGAGCCGCCAGCGGGAGCAGCCACAGGATGTACCAGGGCAGCACCCAGCCGAGCGTGACGAGCAGCGCGACCGTCACCCACCCCGACGGCGTGATCGCCTCGCGCCCTCGCCATGCGAGCACGCAACAGCCGAGCAGCGACAGGGCCAGAACGACGGTGAGGACGTTGTGCAGCGTTTCGGTCTCCCCCCCGCTGCCGAGCGCCAGGCCGAGGAGGTTGGGGATGCTGATGTTGGTGACCACCCGGCTCTGGGTGCTCAGGTCCGGGATGTGCAGGCCGAAGGCGAGGAGACTCGCGATGCCGAGCACTACGCCCGCGGCGAGCATCCCCAGCAGCACCTGGACCAAACGCCTGGGGGATCTCGCCAGCGCCGCCAGCACGATCGGGATCAGAATTCCCCCGGACGCCTTCAGGGCAGTCGCCGCCACGAACGCCCCACCCCCGCCGATCTCGACCGCGGAGAGAGGCCACAGCCACGCGAGGATCCGCCCGCCCCAGCCGCCCGCTGGTTGCCCCGGCGTGCCCCCCCCGCGCGCGCGGGCCCCCTCCTGCGCGCCTCCCACGTGAACGGGGGCCTCCGCGGGTGTGCCCCCCGAGGGTGTGCCCCCCGAGGGTGTGCCCCCCGTCGGAGTGCCCCCCGTGCGGGCGCCCCCCTTGCGAGTGCTCCCCCTGCGAGTGCCCCCCGTGCGGGCGCGGAGCAGCAGATAGAAGCCGAGCACGATGAAGAACACGATCAGGAAGTCGTTGTGATCTCCCCCCAGGCCCCACACGATCACGATCGGGTTCAGCCCCACGAGCACGATCGCCCTGACCGGGTCGACGTCGAGCATCCGGGCGCACTTCCACACGAGCAGGATCGTCCCCAGGCTCGCCGCCGCGAGCAGCACCTTGATCGTCCAGAACGAGGCGGCCACGCCGAGAGGCACCAGCGCAAAGGTGAGCAGCGTGAACAGGGGCCCGTAGGGGCTCAGGAGCTGGTGCCAGTTGCTGAGCGCGTAGCTCGGGTCGCTGTGGGGCTCGAGCACCGGGTAGGTGGTGTACGGGTTCAACTGGTGCACCACCTCCATGCGTCCGTAGTTGATGTAGTTGAAGATGTCCGTCAGGGCCATCGGCGGGGCCAGGAAGACGATTACGTGGACCGCCACCACAGCCCCGATCGCCCAGCGCGCTGCCAGCCGGCGGGGGGCATAGAAGAGCGCGAGCAGATAGCCCACGTACATGACGGCCATCGAGCCGGTGAACATCCACTTCAGGGCGGTGGCGTTGCGGGTCAATCCCGGCCACAGCCCCCCCAGCGGGCCCGCCATCCAGCCCGGAAAGAAGCCCGGGTGGGTGGTCGCCGAGAACAGGCTCGGGCGATCCGCCGCGACCACGACGAACAGCAGGCTGCACGCCACGAGCACGACCAGCGCCCCCGCGGCGATCCCTGTTTCGCGGCGAGCCCTGGCTCGCGCGGGCGCGTCTGCATTCTGCAGGCTGCCCGTGGCCAGCAGGCCGTCAAGCGGCGCATCGCGGCGGAGGCGGAGTGTTCTCGCGTCGCTCGACATGGTTCGCAGGCGCTCCACGGACCCTGAACAGAGGGCCCGCCGAAGCGAGCCCTCAAAAGGTTAGACGCATGCTCTCATCGGCGGCCTCGCAGGGAGCCCGCGGATGGGCCTACACCGCCTGGACGTTTACGGCCTTGGGGCCCTTGTCGCCCTGCTCTGCGTCGTAGGACACCTTCGAGCCCTCCTGCAGCGAGCGATATCCCTCGCCGTTGATGCCGGTGTGATGGACGAACAGGTCCTTGTCGCCGTCATCGGGGGTGATGAACCCAAACCCCTTGTCGTCGCTGAACCACTTTACGGTGCCGGTAGGCATATCTGGAGCTCCTCCACTGTATCTTGGTGCTTGCTGCTGCGCGGAGGATGCTTCTAGAGCCTCAACCTGCGAGCGCCTGCACTTGCTGCTTTCGCCGGTCAAAGTCGCCGGCCAGACGCCTCGACCGTAGCAGGTCGTCCCATTTGAGGTGTTCAGGAGTTGCTATATCTCCACCCCCATCTCCAGCGAGCCGGTCACCTTCAGGCGCCTGTATCCCCCGGGGGAGCCCGCCCCCGCGCGCGCGATCGTCGAGGGCTTGGGCCTGCACGAGCGCCCGCCCCCAGGCTCGCCGGTGCGCCCATATGTGGCGCTGAACATGGCCAGCACCCTCGACGGGCGCGCGAGCCTCGCCGGACGCTCCGCACCGATCTCCGGCGTCGCCGACCGGGAGCTGTTCCACGGCCTGCGCTCGCTCGTGGACGCCGTCATGGTGGGCGCGGGCACCGTTCGGGCCGAGCGATACGGGCCAATCGTCCCCGACTCCGACCGCCGTCGAGAGCGCCTGCGGCGGGACCTGTCCGAGCAGCCCCTCGCCTGCATCGTCTCCGGACGCCTGGAGCTCCCGCCGGACCTGCCCCTGCTCGGGGACCCCGCCTCGAGGGTCGCGATCGTGACCGCCTCGGCTGGCGCCCTGCCCCCGGTGGCCGCCCACCTGGACTACGTTCGCGCCGGCCTTCACGGGCGACTGGACCTGCCCGGCGCCCTCGCCGAGCTGCAAGATCGCTTGCAGATCCGCACCCTCCTCTGTGAGGGCGGACCCCACCTGAACGCCCAGCTGCTCTCCGCAGGCCTGGTGGACGAGCTGTTTCTGTCCCTCTCCCCCAAGCTCGCCGGCGATCCTGCGAGCGGCGAGCCCGCCCTTCGGATTCTCGCCGGAGCGGCATGGGAGCCCCCGCTTCAGCTGCGCATGATCTCCGTCCTGGAGAGCGAGTCCCAGCTGTTCCTGCGCTATCGCGTGCTCGGCGGCGCCTGAGGGCGGGCGGCTGAGGGGGCGGCAGGGGGAGCCGCACCCGCGCGCGCAGGGGGAGCCGCACCCGCGCGCGCAGGGGGAGCCGCACCCGCGGGGGCAGGGGGAGCCGCCGAGGGCGCAGGGGGAGCCTGGCCGCGATCCCGTGTGCCCAAGGGCGCCTGGGCGATGACCGCAACGTTGAGGACCACGCTGTTGGGGACCATCACCGAGTCCCCGTCCGCCAGGAACGTCGTGTAAAGCAGCCCCTGCGAGCTCACCGTCCCCTCGATCTGGCCCGCCAGCGGACCGCCCTGCAGGCGCACCCGCTCGCCGACCGTGAACGGACGCGCGCTCAGCAGGACCGTCCCGGCGATCAGGTTTCCGAGCGTCTGCTGGGCCGCGAGGCCGAGGATCACGGCCGTGAACGCCCCACCCACCGCCAGCGTCTTGGCTTCCACGCCGGCCACGCTGAGCGCCACCAGCAGCGCCACCGCCACCGTCGCCAGGCGGATCAGAAACCCGACCGGCCCCGCCGCCGCCGGGTCCAGGCGTCTGAACAACGCCGGACCGAGCGCACGGCCGAAATCTCGCGCGATCGCCCAGCCGAGGATCAGCAGCACGATCACCGTCAGGACGTGAACCGTCGTGTTCAGCGCCGGCGCGCTCCCCTTCGTGTCGACCCCGAACAGGCTTTCGCGGTTTTCGTAAACGACCACCACCATCACGAACACCACCGCCAGCGCCACACCCTCCCAGCGCGCCCGCTTGACGGCGCCCGGGCTGACCTGCTCCAGCAGTCCGACGTCGCTCCACGCCTGGCTGCGGGTCTCGAACATCTTCTGAGGCGTCTTGGGCACGGGCGTCACGGTCCACGGGAGGATAGTTCGACGTCGCTATTCTTTACGTATGGCCGTAAACGTAAAGAAAGCGAAAGGCGGGACAACGCCGGCGGTGGGTCGCTCGCGGGTCTCCAGTAAGCATCAGATCACGATCCCGATGGGGGCCTTCGCCGAGGCCGGCCTGCGCGAGGGGGATGTCGTGCAGGTCAAGGCATACGGCCCCGGCCGTGTCTCGATCGCGCGGGTGGATGATCTGGTCGACGAGTATGCGGGCTGTCTGAGCACGGGAGGACAGCTCGGCCGCGCCGTCCGGCGGCTGCGCCAGGAGTGGGATTGATCCTGCTCGACTCGACGGTCATCGTCGGCTTCCTGGACGCCGACGACGCCCTCCACGACGCTGCCGTCGCGAAGATCAAGGAGATTGTGGGCAGCCACCCACTGGTGGCCTCGCTCATCAGCTACGCCGAGGTCATGACCGGCGCTGCCCTCGGACATCACCCCGAGGAGAGCGTGGACGGCTTCTTCGACGCCTTCGTGAGGGATCTCCTGCCGGTCGATAGACCGATCGCGGGACGCGCCGCCGCCTTGCGAGGCAGGCGCAGGTCACTGCCGATGCCCGACGCGCTGATACTCGCCACCGCGGATCTCGCCGGGGACGTGGAATCGGTGATCTGCGCCGATCGCGACTGGCCGAAGGTCGCGGGGCTGAGCTGCAAGGTGGAGCTGTTGGAGGCGGAACCGCCGGAAGGCGACGACGCCGACGTCCATTGACCCCCAACGTCCGTGAAAGTCAGGTCTGCGTGTAGATGACCATCGCCCCGCCGAACGCCACGCAGTAGATCGCGAACGGGATCAGGGTCCTGGTCTTGAAGTATTTGACCAGGAAGGTCACCGTGAAGACCGCCGTCACCGCCGCCGAGGCGCACGCCACGAGCGCTTGGCCGCGAACCCCGTTGCCGAGATGGCCGAGCAGATCCGGAAGCTTGAAGAGGCCCGCCGCGAGGATGATCGGCGTGGCCATCAGGAACGCGAACCGGGCCGAGTCGCTGTGATCCAGGCCCCGCGCGAGGCCGGCCCCCATCGTCACACCCTCGCGGCTGATCCCAGCGACCAGGGCGGTGGACTGGGCGACGCCCACCACGAACGCCTCGCGGTACTCGAGCGTGTCGAGCTCCCGTCCGCCGTCGGCCTTCGCGCCCTCTCGGACGGCCAGTTCGCGCACCTCCGCGCGTTTGCGAAACCACTCCGCCGCGAACAGCACACAGCCGTTGACCATCAGGAAGATCGCCGCGATCTCGGGCTTCGCGGTGAGCGTTCGCAGCTGGTGCTCGAACACGAGCCCGAAGATCCCCGCCGGGATGCTCGCGACGATTATCAGCCATGCCAGGCGCTCGGTGGCACTCTGGGCGCGACGGGTCGAAAGCGTGTGGAAGAACGCCAGGATGATCTGCGCCCAGTCGCGACGGTAGTAGAAGAGCAGCCCCAAGGCGCTCCCCACGTGGAGCATCACCACGAACGCCAGCCAGAAGGACTCCGACTGGGACTGGGCGTCCACCAGGCCGTTCCACCCGAACAGCGTCGGGAACAGGACTGTGTGCCCGAGGCTCGAGATCGGGAACAGCTCGGTCGCGCCCTGAAGCACGCCGAGGACGATCGCCTGCAGGTAGGTGACCGTCGAGGTCGCAATCGTCAGCATCGCCGCGACAGCTTACGGACGCGCCCCGACGCGAGCGCCGGTGATGAGCGAATTCTCATCGTCTTCGCTCCTTGGCCGCCCGATCGCCTTCACAGCCCCTTCACACGATCGTTCCCGGTTGGTCACAAAAGCGGCCCTTTGCAGGGGAAAATAGGAGTCGTAATCAGATAGAGAGATAAGAGAGGAACGACGATGAGCCTCGATACGACCACACGGGTCGATATGCACTGCCACTCCAGCGCTTCGCAGGTCTCCAAGCTCGGCGTCCAGCGCGCCGCCGGACTGCCCGAGTGCGCGACACCCCCCCAGGAGGTCTATGAGCTCGCCAAGCGGCGGGGCATGGACTTCGTCACGATCACCGACCACGACACGATCGACGGCGTCCTCGCGATCGCCGACCGTCCCGACGTGTTCATCTCCGAGGAGCTCACCGCCCACTTTCGCGGCGAGCCCCAGGCCGTTCACGTGCTCTGCTACGGCATCACCCCCGAGGACCACGAGTGGCTGCAGGCCAACTCCAACGACGTGGAGCTGTGCGCCGGTTATCTTCGCGAGCGCGACATCGCCTGCTCCCTGGCCCACCCCTACTACGCCGTCGGTGAGCCCCTCACGGCCCGCCATCGCCGGCGCCTGGCCGAGCTGTTCGCCGTGTGGGAGGTCCGCAACGGCTCCCGCGCTCCCGAGCTGAACCGACCCGCCGCCACATACGTGGCCACCCGCGACGGCATCGGCATCGCCGGCAGCGACGACCACGCCGGCATCGACATCGGCCGCACCTGGACCGAGGCTCCCCGGGCGGCCACTCCGGAGCAGTTCCTGGCCCACATGCGCGCCGGTCGAGTCGCCGCCCGCGGCGCCCAGGGAAGCGCCCCCAAGTGGGCCCACGCCGCGATCGCCCTCGCCGCCCGCTCCCTCGGCCCCGACCGCTCCCGACCGGAGGCCACGCCCAGAGAGACCGCCCGGCCAGACGCCGGGGAGGCCGCCCGGCCGGACCCGCGACGGGTGATGACGATGGTCCTCAGGCTCCTCCGCGAGGGCGACGCCCGCGAGAGCCCTGCGGGCGCCGGGGGGGCCGGCGCAGGCGTCTCCCCCGAGGACACCCGCTGCCTGCTCCACGCATGGCTCGCCGCCGTGGAGCTCGACCATCTCGACGCCTCCGGCCTGATCGCCCTGATGCAGGAGGAGTCCTTCAGCCACGCCGGCCTGTACCGGCGGGCCTGCCGCCTGCACGAGCGCAAGCTCCGGGCCGCCGTAGATCTCGCCCTGCGCGCCGCATCCGGCGACGCCGACACCCAGACCGCCGCCGAAGGCCTGTTCGAGGGCTGCATCGCAGCGATCCCCTATGCCCCCGCCACCGCGTTCCTAGCCAACGAGCAGGCCAAGCTCGCGCGCCTGGCGACCGAGCGGAGATCCTTCGATCTCGGATCGGCCGGCGACAGCGAGCCCCGGCGGGTGGCGATCCTCGCCGACGGCATCGGCTCCACTCACGGCGTCAGCCGCACGATCGAGGAGATCCGCCAGCGGGGCGTGCCCGGGTTCGAGATCGAAGTCGTCGGCACCGACCCCCAGGTCGACAGGCGCCTGTCGGCGGTAGCCGACATCGACGTTCCCCACTACCCGGGCCTTCAGATCGGCGTCCCCAGCCTGCCCGCCGCCGTCCAGACTCTCGCCGAGGGCCGCTTCGACGCGATCCACGTCTGCTCCCCCGGACCCGTCGGCGTCGCGGGGGCCCTCCTCGCGCGCGCCCTCGGGCTGCCCCTGATCGGCAGCTACCACACCGAGCTCACCGCCTACACCCAGCTGCGCTCCGGCGAGGAGAACCTCGCCGAGGCGATGGCCATGACCGTCGGCGCGTTCTACCGGGCCTGCGACGTCGTCCTCTCCCCCTCCCCCGCCTCCGACGAGGCTCTCACGGAGATCGGAATGCCGGCGGAGAAGATCATCCGCTGGGACCGTGGCGTGGACACCTCCCGCTTTCGTCCCACCCGGGACCCAGCCCCGGCGGACCCGCTCCCGCACGCGCGCGGGGGGGACACGATCAACGTCCTCTACTCCGGGCGGATCACCCGGGAGAAGGGCGCCGAGCTGCTCGCCGAAACGTTCCTGCGGGCCCGCTCACGCGTGCGTGCCGGCGGGGCGGACGGGGCCGACGGGCCCAAATTGCAGCTCGTCCTCGCCGGGGGCGGCCCCGAGCAGGAGCGCCTGCGTGAGCGGGTGGGAGACGAGCACACCACCTTCCTGGGCTGGCTCTCGGGCTCGGAGCTCGCGCGCGCCTACGCGGACGCCGACATGTTCCTGTTCCCCAGCTCCACCGACACCTTCGGCCAGGTGATCCTCGAGGCCCAGGCCAGCGGCCTGCCCGTGATCGCCGTCGCCGCAGGCGGGCCCCTGTCGCTGATCGAGCACCGCGTCAGCGGGCTTCTGTGCGAGGCCGACCCCGACGTCCTCGCCGACGCCGTGATCGAGCTCGCAAGCTCGCCCCTGCTGCGCGATCGCCTGGCGGTTGCCGGCCTCGCCGCGGCGGGCGCACGCACGTGGGATGCCGCCCTGGAGCGCCTGGCCGAGGGCTACAGCCGGGCGCTCGCCCGACCGAGCTCCCGTGCCGGCGCGGGCGTGGATGCACGCGCGGCGTAGCAGCCACGGGACGTCTACCAGATCGTTGCGACCCCGTAGGCGGAGAGCGCCGTGTCGCAAGTGATGATCGGGACGCGCTCACTCAGCGCCTGGGCGGCGAGCAGCCGATCGAACGGGTCGCGGTGGGTTCGGCCCGAGATCTGGGCGAACGGGAGGTCCTGCAGCCGCACCGCGTGCGGCCAGTCGATAGCGAGAACATCGAAGCCATCCGCCCGTGTCTGTTCGGGCCAGTCCTCGCCGATCTCCAGCTTGCCGAGCGAGCGCTTGACGGCTATCTCGAGGAGCGTGCCCACGCCCACGAGCGGCCTTTCCGCTGCCTTGATCGCCTCGCGAGCAGTCCCGGATAGGCGTCGGTCGCCGCCCAGCCACCAGAGCAGCGCGTGCGTATCGACGAGCAGGCGCATCAGTCGACGATGCCCAGCGCCTGGGCGACATCTTCGGGCCATTCGTCGAAGTCGTCGGACATGCGTACTCGCCCGCGCATACGTCCAGGCTCGCGCTTTGCCGAGACCTCCTCGGGTGCGATGGCAACCAGACGTACGACCGGCCGGCGTCCGCGACGGAGCACGATCTCCTCCCCCTCCTCCGCCATGTGAACCAGCTTGGAGAGCTGAGTCTTGGCTTCTCCGATGCCGTAGGTCGAGGACACCTCTTCAATCTAACGAACTTGACCAAGTTGGTCAAGTTGTAAGGTCGTTCGTTGAGCGGCACGCGGCACCGCTTTGCTCGACCCTTCCGACCACCGCTGATCTTGAGCCCGCAAGGATGGTTTATGATTTGTCCACACGACCGCTCCGGTTAGTGAGCTAACCGGCTCGGAGTCCGGTGGCGGGACGTGGTGGGGATGCCATGCATGTCGATCCGTACATAGTTCTCGGAAGCGCGGTCGTCGGGTTTCTGGTCGGCATGACCGGCGCCGGCGGAGGCGCGCTGATGACCCCGATGCTGATCCTGCTGTTCGGGGTCTCGCCCTCGGCCGCGATCTCCAGCGACCTGGTGGCGGCGGTGGTTATGCGCCCGCTCGGCGCCGGCATCCACCTGCGACGCGGCACGGTCAACCTGCGACTCGTCGGCTGGATGGTCCTCGGCTCGGTTCCGATGGCCTTCTTCGGGGCCTATCTGTTGCACCTGCTGGGCAACGCCAAGCAGGCCCAGCAGCACATCGAGGTGCTCCTCGGCGTGGCCCTGCTCGTCGGGGCGGGGGCGATGGTCCTGCGCTACATCCTCGATCGCCGCTCCGGGGGCACCCGCACGGGGGTGGTCCACGAGATCACACCCCGTCCCGTGCGCACCGTCGCGATCGGGATGATCGGCGGGCTGATCGTCGGCATGACGTCCGTGGGCTCGGGCTCGCTGATGATCGTGATGCTCCTCTTCCTCTACCCGATGCTCGCCGCGAACGAGCTCGTCGGAACCGACCTCACACAGGCCGTGCCCCTCACCGCCGCCGCTGCCCTGGGCGCCCTTGCGTTCGGCCACGTCGAGTTCGCCGTCACCCTCTCGATCATCATCGGCAGCGTCCCGGCGGTGGTGCTCGGGGCGATGTTCTCCTCGAGCGCCCCCGACCGCTACGTCAGGCCGATCATCACCTTCGTGATCTTCGCCTCCGGCCTGAAGTACGTGGGCCTCGAAACGACCGCCCTCGGATGGGCCCTGTGCGCGGTGCTCCTCGCCGCGGCAGGCCTCTGGATGACAATTACCCGCCCGTGGAGCAAGCCGGTCCCTGAAGCGGAGATCATCAAGATCGTGCCCGACCCGGCGGTAGCCGAGCAGGCGGACGGGGACCCACCGGGAGCCCGTCCGGCCGCCTCGGAGCTTCCCGGCTGAGTCAAGGCGGCCCGACTCGATGAGCGGTCCCGAGCTCGGCCTGGCGATCGCGGTGTTCCTGGCCTGCGCGGTGGAGGCGGTCGAGGCGGTCACGATCGTCCTGGCCGTCGGGAGCACCCGCGGCTGGCGCTCGGCCCTCGCCGGGGTGGCCATGGCCCTCGTGACGCTCGCGGCGGTGGTGGCGGCGCTCGGGCCGGCCCTCACGGCGCTGCCGATCGACGTGCTCCGCCTGATCGTCGGCGGCCTGTTGCTCCTGTTCGGCCTGCAATGGCTTCGCAAGGCGATCCTCAGGGGCGCCGGGCTCAAGCAGTTGCACGATGAGAGCGAGATCTTCGCCGAGCAGGCCGCGGCCGCGCGCGCGGCCGGAAGGCCCCACACCGGGTTCGACGGCTACTCCTTTGCGATCGCCTTCAAAGGGGTCCTACTGGAGGGACTCGAGGTCGCTTTCATCGTGCTCACGTTCGGCGCCAACCAGCACCGCATCGATCTCGCCGTCCTCGCCGCCGCCGCAGCCGTGGCGGTCGTCCTCGTGCTCGCCCTGGCCGCACGCGCGCCCCTTCAGAGAGTCCCCGAGAACACGATGAAGCTGGCGGTGGGCGTGATGCTCAGCTCCTTCGGGATGTTCTGGGGAGCCCAGGGCGCAGGCGCCTCCTGGCCGGGCGATGACGCCGCCCTGCTCGCGATCGTCCCCGGTCTCGCGCTCGTCTCCGTGGCGATGACCAGGATCCTGCGCCACTCCCCCGCTCCCGCCCTCGAGCCCGCGATCCCCGACCCGACCCTCGGCGGGCAGGCATGAGCAGGCTTCGCTCGGCGCTCCTCGCCGTCTGGGAGTTCGTGGTCGGGGACGACTGGCGGACGGCCCTCGGCGTCTGCGCGGCCCTCGGTCTCACCGCGGCGATCGCTGGTGCCGGTCTGGCCGCTTGGTGGGTGATGCCCGTCGCAGTGCCGCTTTTGCTGGGATTGTCCCTGCGTCGCTTCGCCAAGCACCGGTGAGCGCGGTCCGCGCCGCGTGAGCGGTCCGCCGCGGTCGCGTCAGCCGCCGAACAGGGACGGTTCGAACGAGCTCACCTTCGGTCCGCCGGCGTAGCCGAGATGGCTCAGGCCGAACAGGTCCTCGATCGTGCGCAGGAGCGAGAAGTGGTTGTACGGTTCGTGGCTCACCGTGTGAGTCTTGATGAACGGGGAGAGCAGCAGCGCGCCCACCTCTCCGCCCCCTTCGGGCGAGAGGCCCGTCGCGGAGGCGGGCAGGTCGGGGAACCTCGGCTGGCCGCAGCACGAGCTCGAGTCCGCGAATTCCCCGCTCGAGGGAGCCTGATCGACTGTGATCGCCAGCAGGCCGTTTTCCTTGTAGGCCTTCGAGGCGAGGATCTCCGGGACCACCTTCTGCAGAAACCCATCGGCGGGGCCCATGCCCGCGGGCGCTCCCGGCGTGCACGGAGTCGGATTGCCGTCGTTGCAGCGGTCGGGCGCGATGTAGGCGAAGCTCGGCGTGCTCCTGGCGCTGGCGAGATCTCCGGCGAGCTGACCGAGACCCACGTCCTCGACTTCGCACGCCGGCGATTCGGTCAGCGACTGGAAGTACACGAACGGGTTGCTCCAACTCGCGTACGTTTGGCCCGCCACGGCCGCGGGCCCGGCGTTCGGATCGGCCGCCCCCGGCGTGGGGTGCGCGCAAGCCGGCGGCGTGCTCGCCCCTTCGTCGATTCCCTGGATGTAGGCCCGGAAGCTCAGCTGCTTGGCGCGAAGCTGGGCGAGGAGCGTCTGGGTGGCGCTCGGATACACGCACCCATTCCCGCTCACCTGCCCTTCCCCGCCGGACGTGCCGGGGGTGAGGTCTTCGTAGGTCGGACAGTTCTGGGCGGTCTGCACTGTCGGTCCCTGGCCGCTGAGCAGGGCGATCCCGTCCGCGAGCTGCTCATGAGCCACCGCGTAGTAGCGGACGAGCAGCGCGCCTTTGCCATCGAGCGTCCCAGCCAGATAGTGAGCGGGGGATTCCGGGCCGAACACCGTCGCGTAGGGCTCGTCGTCGAGCATCACAACGAACACGTGCTTGATCGCCGGGAGCTTCGACCCCGAGCCTTCCGAGGAGCCCGACCCCCCGCCGTTCCCCCCCGATGAGCCCGTGCCGGAGCCCCCCGATGAGCCCGTGCCGGAGCCGCTCGGGGAGCCCGTGCCGGAGCCGCCCGATGAGCCATTCGAGGACTTCCCGCCCGTCTGTCCCGCCGTGGAGGCTCCCCCGCCGGTGCTCGTCGCGGGTTCCCCTTCCGAGGAGGAGCCGGGCGCAGCTTCCGCTTCCGCGCCAGGAGGCGAGGAGGGGGACTGGGTGGAGGCCGACGCGCCCGGCAAGGACTTTGGCGGGAGCACCAGCCTGACGCCCGGACCTTGAGACGCCGCCAGCGTGTCGTCCACCCGCGAGCTCGCGGCGCTCCCCAGGATCACCCCGAAGCCGAGGAACATCGCCACCATCAGCGCCGAGATCTTCGCCGAGGGAAGCGTCAGCCCCGGGCTCTCCGCGAGCGTCTCGTCGTCGGGTTCCCCGGTCGTCTTCACCGGGTCCGGCGTGACCGGCTCGGGATCCCTGATGCGCTCCAGCAGCTCGACCATCTGGGGGCTGGGAGATCCGATCCGCGTGCCACAGCACAGGCAGTAGCGCTGGCCGGCCGCCAGACGCGAGCCACAGTCAGAACAGCCTCCCTGCGGATCGACGCTCACCGCGAACCTCCTACCGGTCCGTCGCGGAAGCTGCCTTCGAGCGCTCCATCAGAGCCACGCCACACTGCCAGCAGAAGACCGCTCCGCGGCTGTGGGGAGCATCGCACTGCGGGCAGTTGCCGATGCTCGCGCTGTCCTCCATGCGGAGCAGCCGCTCGACCTCGGCGAGCTCGGCGTCGCGCTCCTGCAGGAGGGCCGCCCGTCGCACGAGCACGTCCAGGCGAAAGTGGTCGCGGATCGCCATCTCATAAGCCAGGCCTCCGAGATCCCAGTGCAGCTCGGTGACCTGTTCGGCGAGCGTCTGACGGCGGCGGCGCAGCTCCGAGCGCCCGTCCCCCTCCGACGCCGCCGACGCCGCCGGCGTCGGGGCCGGGGCCGGGGCCGATCGGATCGCGGGCGAGGCGGGAGGCTGCCGCTGGCTGCGGTCCCTGCCGATCGAGTCTCCGAGACTGCTCATCAGATCAGCCTGTCGAGATCACGTTGGGGAGGTTCTTGGATTCCTGCTCGTAGCTCTGGCCCTTCTTCTTCGACAGGTTCTGGACCACCGACGGAGGAGCCGGCTTGCTCTCGCTGTTGCCCACGCCAGATTTGCCGCCGGAGGAGGAGCTGCCCGAGGAGCTTTTCGAGGAAGAGCCCCCGCGATTTGAGACGTCGATCACCGATGCCGATGGGAAGCTCTTCTTCAGGCCAGCCAGGGCCCTCTGGGCTTCTCCCTTGTTGTGGTAGACGCCCGAGTAGATCACGTAGCTGCCCGACGGCAGGCTGCTGAATTCTTCGGACTTCAACCCGCCCACGTTCTTGGCGCCCTTGGCGGTCGCGGCCGACTCGGCCGCTTCGACGGCGCTCACCTGGGTCCCGGACTGGGGAAGGGTCTGCAGCTGGACGGTGTATCCGGACGTCCCCGACGGCCAGTCGCCCGTGAACGA
Source organism: uncultured Solirubrobacterales bacterium (assembly GCA_963785785.1). GTDB lineage: Bacteria > Actinomycetota > Thermoleophilia > Solirubrobacterales > Solirubrobacteraceae > Palsa-744. The sequence goes on from CAWAWI010000001.1 coordinate 847,153, forward strand.
CGCCGTCGAGCCTTCGCTGGTCGCGCCCGTGGTGGGCGTGGATGAAACCGTGATCACCTGCGGCGGGAGGCTCGATTTCGCGGAGGAGTTGCCCGAGCGGCCGATCAGCACGCCGACGCCCATCGCGATCAGGAGCACCCCCACGCCGGCGATCACCGTCAAGGTGCTTCCCCGGCCCTGGCCATCCTGACCGCCCCCGGCGCCCGCGCCCGCCGAGCCGGGCGGCGCCGGCGGGGTCCTGGGGCCCGCTTCCGGAGAGGATTCGCCGCGGTACGGCGAGCCGCCGAGGAGCACACTGCTCATGACGGCCCTACGCTCGCCACACTCCACGCAGTAGCGCTGGTCGACGGCCAGAGGCGCCCCACAGGCCGCGCAGGCGTCCGGGACGCTTGCTCCGGGCGAGGCGCCCGCGGGTGAGTCGCCGGCAGGCGAGGTGCCGGCGGGCGATCCACCGGTGGGAGAGGCTCCGGCAGGCGGACCGCCGGCCCGCGGGGTCGAGGTGGCGGTTGATGGGCTGGCGATCGACTCGGTGGACACTGTGGCTACCTCGTGTGCTCGACTCCGGGCGCCGCGGACGCAACACCGAACACCAAGCACTCTGGAGCCCTGGGGCTCCGAGGCACATGGTCGACGCCCCTGTCCGTCCAGGCGTGACGATTTTGTGAAGGCCCGAGCCCGACGGGCGCCTGCGGGCCAGCCCTATGCGCCGATCATGTCGCTTCGAGGGTCACGGCCGTCGGAGAGTAGAGCGGCTTGTATTCGCCGCCGCCTTTGATTATCTGGCCGGTCAAGCTCGAGAACGTGCCGCTCAGAGAGGAGCCGCTCACGATCGCGAAGGTTTCTTTTTCTTTGGCCTTGAATTTGCTCTGCTTCAAGGACAGCTTGCCGTTGATCGAGACGGCTTCGGTGGCCAACAGGTGGCCGAAGCTGCTCGGGCCCGCGATCGTCAGCTTCGTCGTCGCTTTTTCGCCCTCCGAGAACTGGCCGTCGACGCGTAGGGGATTGCCGCTGTTGGCGATCGTGAGCGTCTTTTCGTTCGTCAGATTGCCTTCGATCGTGCGGGTGCCCCCCTTCGGGAAGAGCGCTTCGAGCTTGCCCTTGTTGTCGAGCGTGCCTCCCCCGAGTTTCAGCGTCACGTTGTCGGGGGACGTTTCCGCGTTCGTGAGGACGATCGTGCCACTGCTCGTCAAGCCGCCCGCCGCCGCGTCTTCGGCGTGCTCGCTGTTGGTGGACTGGATCAGCAGCGTCTGACCTTTGTTGACGGGGCCGATGAGGGTGCTCGCGCCACGTTGGGCGATCCTGCTCGCCCCCTTGTTCGTGTAGTGCAGAGCGACTCGATCGAGCACGACGGGTTCGCTGGTCTTCGTGGTGGTCGTTTTGCCGAGGCCCTCGTTGAAGGTGCCCGTGGTCTCGGCCAGCACGCCGTTGCCCGTAACGTTGATCGAGCCGCCGGCTTCGTTGGAGATCGTCGGGCTGCTCATCGCCGACAGCGCCGCGCCCGTAGCGATGTCGATCGCGCCCTCGTTGGTCAGCGTCGCCCCGCTCGTGTTGAACGAGGTGTTCGAATCGATCGCGATCGTGCCCGTATTGACGATGTTGCCCTGCAGGTTGCGCTGACCACCATTCCCCAGTTCGCTCGTGATCGTGCCACTGTTCGTGAGCGTACCCGAGGAGATCACAAGCGTCGCGTTGTTCCCGGACGTTTCAATTTTGGTGAGCGTGATCGACCCGCCGTTCGTGAAGCTCGCCGCAGCCGTCGATCGCACGTGTTCGCCATTCGTGGCCTCGAGCACCAGCGACTGACCCGCCGACAAGCTGCCGCTCAGGGTCCCCCCTTCCCCATGCTGAGTGATCTTGCTTTCCCCGCCACCCACATACTTCAACGCACCATTCCGGACCACCACCGGCTTGCCGCCGCTCGTCGTGCCCGCACCCTCCGTGAACGTCGTCCCCGATTCCATCTGCACCGTCCCCGTGCCCGTCGCGACGATCTTGCCGCCCGACCCGTTCACGACCGACGTTTCGCTCGAAGCCGTCAACGCCACGCCCGCCCCGAGTTCGATCGCGCCTTCGTTCGTCAACGTCGCTTTCGAAGCATTGAAGCTCGTATTCGAATCGATCGCGATCGTGCCCGTATTGACGATGTTGCCCTGCAGGTTGCGCTGACCACCATTCCCCAGTTCGCTCGTGATCGTGCCACTGTTCGTGAGCGTACCCGAGGAGATCACAAGCGTCGCGTTGTTCCCGGACGTTTCAATTTTGGTGAGCGTGATCGACCCGCCGTTCGTGAAGCTCGCCGCAGCCGTCGATCGCACGTGTTCGCCATTCGTGGCCTCGAGCACCAGCGACTGACCCGCCGACAAGCTGCCGCTCAGGGTCCCCCCTTCCCCATGCTGAGTGATCTTGCTTTCCCCGCCACCCACATACTTCAACGCACCATTCCGGACCACCACCGGCTTGCCGCCGCTCGTCGTGCCCGCACCCTCCGTGAACGTCGTCCCCGATTCCATCTGCACCGTCCCCGTGCCCGTCGCGACGATCTTGCCGCCCGACCCGTTCACGACCGACGTTTCGCTCGAAGCCGTCAACGCCACGCCCGCCCCGAGTTCGATCGCGCCTTCGTTCGTCAACGTCGCTTTCGAAGCATTGAAGCTCGTATTCGAATCGATCGCGATCGTGCCCGTATTGACGATGTTGCCCTGCAGGTTGCGCTGACCACCATTCCCCAGTTCGCTCGTGATCGTGCCACTGTTCGTGAGCGTACCCGAGGAGATCACAAGCGTCGCGTTGTTCCCGGACGTTTCAATTTTGGTGAGCGTGATCGACCCGCCGTTCGTGAAGCTCGCCGCAGCCGTCGATCGCACGTGTTCGCCATTCGTGGCCTCGAGCACCAGCGACTGACCCGCCGACAAGCTGCCGCTCAGGGTCCCCCCTTCCCCATGCTGAGTGATCTTGCTTTCCCCGCCACCCACATACTTCAACGCACCATTCCGGACCACCACCGGCTTGCCGCCGCTCGTCGTGCCCGCACCCTCCGTGAACGTCGTCCCCGATTCCATCTGCACCGTCCCCGTGCCCGTCGCGACGATCTTGCCGCCCGACCCGTTCACGACCGACGTTTCGCTCGAAGCCGTCAACGCCACGCCCGCCCCGAGTTCGATCGCGCCTTCGTTCGTCAACGTCGCTTTCGAAGCATTGAAGCTCGTATTCGAATCGATCGCGATCGTGCCCGTATTGACGATGTTGCCCTGCAGGTTGCGCTGACCACCATTCCCCAGTTCGCTCGTGATCGTGCCACTGTTCGTGAGCGTACCGGCGATCGTGACGCTGTTTCCGGCCGTTTCGCTGTTGGTGAGCGTCATCGCGCCGTGCGCGCCGACGGCGATGCCGGCGCTCGTCGTGAGCACGGCGTTCAGTCCGTTGGTGCTGGCGAGGAGAAGCGTCTGCGTGTCTTCGGAGCCGCCGAGCGTCAGCGATTTGACGGTCACGGTGCTTTTCTGGGCCATTTCGACCGTGTACGTTCCGGATTCGGTGATGCAGACTTCGTCTTCGGAGGTGGGGACCGCGTTCTTGCTCCAGTTGGCCGCGACGAACCAGTTGCCGCTGCCTGTGGCCACCCACGAGTCGGTGCACCCGGTCGCACGCGCCGAGCTCGGTAGGAGGACCGCGAGTGTGACGAGCGCCGCGAGAGCGAGGACCGACGACACATAGCGGTGCTTGGCCGACTGCATGGCACTGAGAGATCCGAGCACAGTCCATCTCCTCCGTAGAAATCGCGTTCCTGCCCGCGCGCCTCGGAGCCGCCAGGCCGACCGGAGACGTCCGTGCGCGGAGCCTGCCCGCGGGCAGGCTATATCCCGTGCGCGCACATGTCAAGGATCCGCCGGACCCGGCGCGCGATCCGCCGGACCCGGCGCGCGTCGTATCCTGCAGAGGTCTGAGTCCTCGGGTTTACCGGAAGCAACGACCGGGCCGCACCGCATCGACCGGACGCCGATCGTGTTTGATGGTAGGAGGACAGGGCACAGGCAGGCATACGACGGCGCACGGCAGGCACGTCTGCGTAGGAAGCGCCACGAACACGGAGGGACTCGGACATATGCGGAGATTCAAGATCGGACGGCTGATCGTCTCGAGCGTGCCGATCCTCACATGCGCGGCGCTGCTTGCGCCGCTCGCCCCGCCGGCCGCCGCCAAGACCGTGAAGGCGGGCCGTCCGCAGGTGTCCACCGGGGCGGCCGGCCAGGTGCGCGGCACCTCGGCGACGCTCGAGGGGACCGTCAATCCTCGGACCGCGGCCACCAGCTACTACTTCCAGTGGGGACCGACGGTCGCATACGGCTCGCAGACGACTGCCGCCAGCCTGCCCGCCGGCACCGCGACGATCAAGGTCGGCCAGGTCGCGACCGGGCTTCAGCCGGGTTACCACTACCGCCTGGTGGCGACGAACAGCTATGGCACCACCAACGGCAAGGACCGCGTATTCGGCGTCAAGAAGAGCAAGCTGACGTTCGTGATCCCCAAGACCAACGCCAAGGAAGAAAAGGAAGAAGGGGAAGAAACGCAGACGGTGTACGGAGGCACGTATGTCCTCAGCGGCACCCTGTCGGGCACCGGAGGACCCCTGCATCGAATCGCCCTGCAGGCCAGCGCCTATCCATATAAGGATGCCTTCGTGACGGTCGGGGCTCCCGTCGTCACGGACGCCACCGGCCGCTTCACCTTTCGTGTGGCGCATATGACCAAGAGCACCCAGCTTCGCGTCATGACCCTCGACCCGCGGCCCCTGTACAGCCGCGTGACCACCGTGCAGGTGGCCGTGCGGGTGACTCTGAAAGTGCGTTCTGCTGGGCGTGCAGGTCTCGTGCGCCTATATGGGACGGTCGCCCCCGCAGAGGCGGGGGCGCATCTCGTCCTGCAGGTGCAGCAGTCGATCCGCCCCCAGGGCAAAAGCCTCAAGACGACCAAGTTCAAGACCGAGTTCACCACGACCGTCAAAAAAGGCACCAGATCGATGTCCCGCTTCAGCACCGTCGTGAGCGTCAGCAAGGGAGGGCGCTACCGGGCGTACGTGCAGCTGCGCAAGGGCGCGCTCGCGCCCGGGTGGAGCCCGATGGTGACGCTCAAGGCGGCTCCGGGAGCGGCCAACAAAAGGAAGACGGCGAAAAAGAAGAAGGGGTGAGGCGGCCCGGCGAATCGTCCACCGGGAAGGCGATCACCCGGCGATCATCCGCCGGAGGGGCCGCCCTGGATGAGCCCCCGGGCGGCGAGCAGCTCGAGCACGCGCCCGACGTCCGCCTCCAGGTTCGCCTCGCGGGCCCCCACGATCAGATCGGGGGCGACGGGGGCCTCGTACGGCGCGCCGATCCCGGTGAGGCCGGCCAGCTCACCCGCCCGAGCGCGCGCGTAAAGACCCTTGGGATCGCGCCGCTCGCAGACCTCCAGGGGGGCGTCGACGAAGACCTCGACGAAGTCGAGATCGTCGGCCGCGTGCAGGTTCGCAGCCGCCTCGCGATCGGCCGCGTAGGGACTCACGAGGCTCACCAACGCGATCGTCCCGGACTCCGCGAGCAGCCTCGCGACATGGGCGGTCCGTCGCACGTTCTCGCTGCGGGCGTGCTCGTCGAAGCCGAGGTCGCCGTTGAGGCCGTGGCGGAGGTTGTCGCCGTCGAGCAGGAACGCGGGCAGGCCGGCGTCGATCAGGCGCTCCTCGACGGCCGCGGCGATCGTGGACTTTCCGGCGCCTGGCAGGCCTGTGAACCAGACCGTCGCCCCTGCGTGCCCGAGTTCCCGCCAGCGACGCTCACGGGTCATGCGCGATCCCTGCCAGCGCACGTTCGGGCTGCGCCCGGACTCGGCCTCATCGCCGGGGATCTCCTCCAGCTCGGTCTCCGTGTCGAGGATGACGCCGGCGGCGGCCGTTTCGTTGGTGGCCTCGTCGATCACGATCAGGCCGCCCGTGGGACGGTTGCGCCGGTAGGAGTCGAACACGAGCGGCGAGCCGAGTTCCAGGCGCACCCGCGCGAGATCGTTCAGCTCGAGCGTCGTGGCGCGCTCGTCACGACGCAGGGTGTCGACGTCGATGCGGTAACGAACGTCCACCCCGCCCACCGGGGCCGTGCGCGTGGTGTGCTTGACCAGGTAGCGCCGGCGCGAATCCAGCGGTTGCTCAGACATCCAGCAGATCAAGCACTCAAACGCGCTGGAGACGGTCGGCTGGTTGTGGGAGCGCACGATCATGCTGCCACGGCCGACGTCGATGTCATCCTCAAGGCGCAACGCCACCGACATCGGCGGGAACGCCTCGGACACCGGCCCGTCGAAGGAGTCGATGCCGGCGATCCTCGAGTGCCGGGCGCCCGGCAGCACCACGACATCGTCGCCCGGGCGTAGGATGCCGCCGGCGAGCTGGCCCGCATACGCACGATAGTCGGGCGCATCCGCCGAGCGCGGGCGGATCACCCACTGCACCGGAAAGCGCACGTCGATCAGGTTGCGATCGGAGGCGATGTGGACGTGCTCCAGGTGATACAGCAGCGGCGGGCCCTGATACCAGGGCATCGCCTGCGAGCGCTCCACCACGTTGTCCCCGTGCAGGGCCGAGATCGGGATGAACGTCATATCGGAGACTTCAAGACGCGCCGCGAACCGATCGAAGTCCTCGACGATCGCGTCGAATGCGCCCTGGTCGAAGCCGACCAAGTCCATCTTGTTGACGCACACCACCAGATGCGGGATGCCCAGCAGCGAGGCGATGAACGCGTGACGCTTGGACTGCGCGAGCACCCCGTGGCGCGCATCGATCAGCACGATCGCCAGATCCGCCGTCGAGGCGCCGGTGACCATGTTGCGCGTGTACTGCTCGTGGCCGGGGGTGTCGGCGATGATGAACCGGCGCCGGTCCGTGGCGAAGTAGCGGTAGGCGACGTCGATCGTGATCCCCTGCTCGCGCTCGGCCCGCAGACCGTCGGTCAGCAGGGACAGGTCGAGGAAGTCGTGGCCCATGCTCCGGCTGGTCTGCTCGACGTGCTCGAGCTGGTCCGCGAGCACCTGCTTGGAGTCGAACAGCAGCCGTCCGATCAGCGTGCTCTTGCCGTCGTCGACCGAGCCCGCGGTGACGAGACGCAACAGCTCGATGGAATGCTCGGCCCCGCGACCGGCGGGACCCGCCGAACCCTTGCCGATCCGACCGGGGGCCTGCCCGCCGGTCGCGACCGCGCCGCCCCCGTTCGGACCGCCATCGCCGTCCATCCCGCCATATGATCCGCTTCCAGTCATCTTGTTAAATGTACCCGGCTCTGCCACGGTTCCGTGCGCTGCCTTCCCGCGGTTCGTCGTGGGCGCTCGGCTGAAGCTTGGAGCGATGCTGTGAGGGCGAGGCGAGGAGGCGCTGAGGTCAGTCCCTACGGACGATCTACATACTATGGTTTTTCGCTACCTAAATAGCGACAAACCATAGTTCTTCGCTATTGCTGTCGGCGTGGCACTGCTTGACCGCCTGGCCCAGAACCTGTGCAGCCCGATCAACGCTTCGCGCATTGCGCGCGATGTCGGTCTCCCTGGGCACCAGGCAGCGATCAATCGCATCGAGGATCTCATCCATGCCTTCCTCGCCTGGCTGCTGGGTGGCGGGTGAGCCCCGAGACTCCCGCCACGCGCCGGCAGGCTCTACACGCCGCCACGCGGGGCCCCCGTCGCGCGACACACTGGTGGCACACTGTGCCGATGGCGACGTCTCACCCTCGCATCCAGGTCACCGAGGATCCCGAGCTCGCGCGCGCACTGCGTGCGGCCGCGCCGCATCTGCCGCCCGGACTGTCACGTTCGCGACAGGTGCGCGAACTGGCGATCGCCGGGGCGCGCCAGCTCGCCGATGAGCCGGCGACAGAGGAGCGGCGCAGGGAGCTGCTCGAGCGTCTGGCTGGGCACTTCGAGCACCCCGAGACAGCCCCCTGGGACTGGGATCTGCTGGATGACGTAAAGCGACGTGCCTGGCGGGCGCCGCGGTCATCCACTACGACCGCGACTACGACACGCTCGCCGACATCATGACGTTCGAGTCTGTCTGGCTCGCGCCGCCCGGCTCGCTTCCGTAGACGGACGCGCGCCGGTATCCACGCCCTGGGCTGGAGAGCTCGCCGGCGTCGAAGCAGGCGTGCCGGCCGTCCATATGGTCTAGGCTGCCGCCCTGTGCTCCACCCGACCCGATCCGCGACGGTCGCCCGGTCCGCGACGGTCGCGCTCCTGGCGTGCGCCTGCGCGCTGGCATCCGCCACGCCGGCACCGGCGGCCACGGCTGCACCGAATGAGAGCGTCGTGGTCTTCGAAGGCCAGCTGCGCGGACATCAGGTGCAGGCGGTCACGCTGCACACCAAAGCCCACACGCTGCACGTCACCCTCAGGGACGGCCACAAGGCGATCGTCGCCTTTCCGTCCTCACAGCAGCAGCGCCTGCTCGGCGACGTCAGGGCGGACGGCGTCACGGTGAAGGTCACCAAGGTGAAAGCTCCATCTCACAAACGACGCGACATCATCATCGGCGTCGCGGTCGTCGTGATCGTCCTCGCCGTGGCGGGCCTGCTGGTGTTCTTGCGCAGGCGCCGCCAGGAGCGCGAAGAAGAGTACGGGCCGTACGGGCCGTGAGCTGCGTGACGCGCGACAGCGGCGTCACGCCGCGCTGTTGAGCCGTCAGAGGCGGGCGGCGAGATAGCTTCGCAAGAGCGGCTCGGGGATGACCCAGTCGCCGCGGCCGTGGTGTTCGGCTATCCCCGAGCGCTCCATCATGCTCAGCGCTCGTCTGGCGCCGGAGGACGGGGTGCCGCTGTAGGGGCGCTGGCCGCGCGCGACGCGCAGAGCGATCGAGTAGGCGTGTGCCGTGGAGCGCAGCCGCTCGACGATCTCCTCATGACGCAGACGGTCGGCCTGCATCGCCAGCTCCTGACCGCCGCGAACATCCCCGTGCTCGATCTCACGACCCTCACGACGGGCGAGGGTGACGGTCAGGGTCTCGCGGGCGATCAGCATCGTTGTACGAGGATGCCCCTCCCCGAGAGCGACGACCTCGGCGATCGCGCCCTCGGCAGCCTGAACGTCGAGCTCGCTGCAGCGGGCAGCGATCCCCTCCCGCCACTCATGTGGGGAGATCGGTGTGAGCTCATGGAAGTTGCCGAACTGACTCAGCGCTCTGCGCGTCGGACCGAACAGGTCGCGCATCAGGTGCTCCATGCTGCCCGCGAACAACACGCTGACCAGCGGCGAGCGCTGCAACTCCGAGCGCAACTGCTTGGTGAGCATGTCCGGATCGCCGAAGCGACGCGACGGCACAGCGATGTCTTGAAACTCGTCGAGGAACAGCACGATCCGCTTCTTGTCCTGCTCGGCGATCCGCTGCGCCAGTGCGATCGTGGCGCCAAGACTCACCGCCGGCGCCCGGCCCGGCGCCTGGGTGCTCCACGCCAGCTCGACCTCCTCGCCAAGGTGCGTGCGCAACGCCGCCGTCACACCGACCGGCAACAGCTCGCGCAGCCCACGCCCGCTCTCACGCGCCCGGCGCAGTGCGTTGGCCACAGGACCACGATTGGCGATGATCGACTGCGCCAATGCCCGGCTGAGCGAGACAAGATTCTCGTGATCCCACAAGTCGACCTGCGCCGTATAGACCTTGGATGAGCGAACCCGCTGCAGCGCGGCCAAGCCGACCGTCGACTTGCCTGTGCGTCTGGGCCCCGCCATCACCATGTGCGTACCCTCCCCTAGGCGCGAGGCGAGATCGCGCACGTCCTCCCCACGACCAATCAGCAGATCGGGCTTGACCGGGTCATCCGTTGGAAACAGCTCTCTGATATCACGCATCCCGACCCATTATAGGTCACGCTGCGACCTATTGAGCCAGGCGATACGCTGACTGTGCACACACTGGTAGGCTCTGAGCATGCGAACGCTGGTGCTCGATCCTCCGACGGCGGGGCTTGCCGGAGTGCTCGAGAACCGGCGCAGATCCGGCCTTGATCGTCTCGACGAGATATGGGACGGTGTCTACCACATGGTTGCAGCCCCCTCCGGGCCGCACGCCACGACCGAATCGCAGCTGCATCGACTCCTCGGTCCGCTCGCGACGGCCGCCGGCCTGACCATGAGCGGCCAGTGCAACCTCGGCGGGTCAGAACACGACTTCCGCGTGCCGGACAGCGCCCTGCACCGCAGCCGTCCCGAAGGCGTGTGGAACCAGACGGCCGCCCTGGTCGTCGAGATCGTCTCCCCGAACGATGAGACCTGGGAGAAGCTCCCGTTCTACGCCGCCCACCACGTCGACGAGGTGCTGATCGTCGACCCCCAGGAGCGCGCCGTCGCCTGGCTGGCGTTCGACGAAGGCGAGTACAAGCGGATCGAGCACAGCGACCTCATCGACCTGAGCGCCCGCGAGCTGGCCGAGCAGATCGACTGGCCGTCGGGCTGAGAACGTCTGGCTCGCGCCGCCCGGCTCGCTGAGTTGGAAGCCGAAGGCGCCGACTACTGCTGAAGGCTGAGCCACTGCCGGCGCAGCCTAGGATTACCCGGCACCGGCTACTCGGAGTCTTGAGCGATCAAGCCTTTGCCTTGTCGGTGAACCGTTGGCGCGCCGCCTGTCGGGACACTCCGAGAACCAGCGCGATGTGGTTCCATGACCTGCCGTGTGCCCGAGCGAGGACAACCGCCTCGCGCAAGCGGGCATCATCGGCTCGCACCGCCTCAGCGGCGGTTGCGATCTCGCGGAGGTCGTCGGTGCCTTCGACTTGGGCTGTGTCCGGGTCCAGCGAGTCGGCGAGCTGCTCAAACCGACGGGCGGCCTGCTCGATTTCCTTGTCTGTTCGCGCTGGCTCGCCGATCCGCACCTAGACAATATAGCTTGTCTAACGGATGATACGTCGACCGCACTCACGGGGTTTGCGCAACGTACGGTCCTCTCCACTTTTTCCAGGCTGAGACGGTCGAGCACCCACTCGACCGCGCGTGAGGCTGGTCTTCACGCCACAGGGCTGGGAGGACTACACCTACTGGCAGCGAGCAGATCGCGCGATCGTGAGACGCATCAACCGCCTGCTCGACGACGCTCTACGCGATCCGACGGGCGGGATCGGTAAGCCTGAGCCCCTCAAGTACGGGATCGCCGGGGCCTGGTCGCGGCGGATCACCGAGGAGCACCGGCTGGTGTACGGAGCGCTCGACACCGACCTCGTGGTCCTACAGGCCCGCTACCACTATGAGAAGTGAGAGGTACGCTGCCCCGTCACGACGCTCGAGCGCGCGCGGTGCGATTCCCGCGCCCCTCGACCCCGGGCGCGCGAAGAAGAATACGGGCCGTACCGGCCGTGAGCGGTCCACGCATCCTACGTACGCCCAGAGATGACGATCGGGTAAACGCGCGCGGGGCCCGGAGACACCCTGAGGATCACCAGGCTGGCGCCCAGACGGCCGTGACCAGCGGCGAGCAGCGCACGCCCGGAGGCATTGAGCTTGATCGTGACGACCTTGCTCTTGCCGGGCGCGATCGAGAAGCCGGCCGTGCCGATCGTCTTCGTCTCAGTGCGCCTCTTGCGGCTGACCTTCGCCTTCGCTTTGACCTTGACCTCAAGCGTCACCCTGCCCCGGCAGGCGAGGACCGACCCCGCTGAGCCCTTCCGGGCCAGCTTGAGCGCCGCTCGGCGGCGGCCGCGGACCGTGATGCGTCTGCCGATCAGCGACACCCCGCAGGTGGAGCTCGTGGTTGGGCCGAACGCCAGCACAGCGCCGTTGCCGGCCCCGCCGCCGCCGGTCCCGCTGCCCCCGGTCACCTGGGATTCGGGTTCTTTGCCGCCGCCGTTTTTCTTGGGGGGCTTGGTTTCGCCGCCTCCTTCGCCGCCACCGCCCGGAGGCGGCTGCGCGACCGCGAACGACAACGCCGCCCCGACCTTCGTGCTGTCGTTGGGAGCGCCGAGGAGCGCCGCTTCGCCACCGGCCGACAGCGCTACCGCGGCGCCGAACCGGCCTCTGCCTCTGCCGTGCTCTTTGGGGGTCGTGAGCGTCTGCTCGAGGCTCAAGGTCGAGGAGCCCGCGCGAGCGAACACCCATGCCGCGCCGGCATGGCCACTGCTGTTGTCGTAACGGGGGCCGCCGATCAGGGCAGTGCCGCCGTCGGCGGACAGCGCCACGCCGTAGCCGAACTCAGCTTCGCCGCTTGCTCCGCCGGCTGTGAGCTTCAGGCCTTGCTGAATCCACTCCGAGCCCGAGCCCGCATACGCCCAGGCCGCGCCGGCGCGTCCAGCGTCTCCAGGGGCGCCGACGAGCGCGGTGCTGGCGTCGGCGGAGAGCGCCACGCTGTAGCCGAAGCGGCCTTCGCCGCTCTCGCCGCTGTCTGTGAGCCTCGAACCCGGCTGGGTCCAGGTCATGTCCTGTTCGTCGAAGGCGAATACCCAGGCCGCGCCTGCGCGTTCGGCGTCTCCGGGGGCGCCGATCAGGGCGGTGTCGCCGTCGCCGGACAGCGCCACGCTTTTGCCGAAGTAGATTTCGTGGCTGCCTTCGCCGCCGGGGGTGAGCTTCGGGCCCTGCTGGATCCACTCCGAGCCCGAGCGGGTGAACACCCAGGCCGCTCCGGTATAGCCCGCGTCTCCAGGCGCGCCGATCAGGGCGGTGTCGCCGTCGGTGGACAGCGCCACGCTGCGGCCGAAGTGACCTTTGGGCCGCTCTTCCACCCCGCCTGTGAGGCTCGCCTGTCGGGTCCAGCTCGTGCCTTCGCGGGTGAGCACCCAGACAGCTCCGAGGTTGCCGTCCGCGCCGGGTCCGCCGACCAGCGCCGTGGCGCCGTCCGCGGACAGTGCCACGCTCTTGCCGAAACCGCATTCGCCCGCTTCTTCTCCTTCTTCTTCGCCCGGTTCTTCGATTTCACATTCAGCGGCGCCCGTGTCGCCGGCCTCGCCCCCGATAAGCTTCGAGCCCTGCTGCGTCCAGGTGGCGCCCGAGCGGGTGAACACCCAGGCCGCGCCGGCGCCGTCGTCGTCGCCCGGCGCGCCGATCAGCGCCGTGTCGCCGTCGGCGGACAGAGCCACGCTGGCGCCGAGCCGGCCTTCGCCCTGCTCTTCTTCTTTGCCTCCGTCTTCCATGACATCGGCGAGCTTCCCCTGCTGCGCGAACGTCGGGTCGATCCGCAGCGGATAGCGCGCCCCGCGCGTGTCGACGAGCAGGAGGATCCGCCCCGCGTGCAGGACCAGCCGGCTGGGCAGCGTGCGCCCCTGCGCATCGCTCGCCGCCAGAGCGCCGTAGCGCAGCGAGGATCCGCCGCGGCTGAGGACGACGCCTCCACCGCCGGGGACCAGCGTGGCGTGCACGTCGCCGGAGAGGGCCATCGAGAGCGTCAGCGGGCCGGACGGACGGCCCACCGGCGCTCGTGTGACGGTGAACCCCTGCTCCAGGCCGAGCGGTCCGTTCGCGTACCACTCGCTCAGCCCCCCACCCGTATAGACGACGCGATTCGCCGCGACACCCGACAAGACATCGCCGGCCGCGCGCAGCGAACCCCCGTAGCCCACGCCGTCCAAGCTCAACCCCACCCGCGCGGCGCCCGAGCTGAGCAGCACTCCGGAGCGCTCGAAGCGCACATGCAGCCGCTGCCCCGGATTGACCGCCTCAAAACCCCCCCTGAATGCGCTGACGCGATAGCGCGGATCGGCGCTCCCCAGCGCCGCCGACACCGGCCCCCGTGCCGCCGCCGGCAGGCTCGACAGCCCCCCACGCGGAGCGCCGGCCGAGCGCACGGCCGAAGGCGCCGAGGGGGAGAGTTCGGCGGCCAGGCCCAGCGCAAGGACGACGCCCAACGACACGGACAGCAGCGCCGCCACCATCGCCGGGAGCCACGGCGCCGCGACTCTCGACCGCAGCGCCGTTCGCCCCGTCATCGAGTGCTCGATTCCGACGTCCGTAAACAGACCGATCCGCCCCGTTACCCTGCAACCTTCCATGGTCGCGTCTCAACTCTCCGTCTCGGCCTCGAGTCCAATCCCCTAGCCACCCTCGTACCCGCATTCCTCTGATGAAGGCTGCACAGACGCAGCGGCAAAGTCAAGTCTTGAGAAGGATGATACAGGCATCCCTCGCCTGCCAACCCCGCTCACGGCGGCCGCCGACCAAGCGCCTGGCGCAGGCCCGCGTGATCGCCGGGACCTGCGCGGGCGTGCAGGGCGATCCGCAGGTGGGCGAGCTGCGATTCGCGGTCGCGATCCTGGAGGAGGCCGGAAAGGCGACCCCGCCCGAGGCGCTGATGATCGCGCTGCGCTCGCAGAAGAGCATCCTCGTCTGCGACAATCCGCCGGCTGCCGCCCACCTCTGGGACCCAACGCGCACCCCTGTGAAAGCCTGCGCAGCTACAGAGCCACAACCCCACCGCACCGACCCCGGACCGGAGATCGACGTGCTACCCACCTGACGCGCAGGAGACTACAAACCCAGTTGCCACAACGGGCTCGCCCTGCGCGAGGCGAAGATGCTCCACAAGCCCCAAGCCACGGGGCGGATCGGCGAGGTTAGACGCGCTCAGGCGCGGAAAATGAGGCTAGGGCAAAGGCGTCGCCCTGATCCTGAGAACTTCTTCGCCCTTCGCGGCGCCATTGGCCGTCAGCGTGATCTCATAACGGTTTTCGCTGCTCAGAGGCACGTGTACTTCATGTCCTTCATGTTCGGTTCGCGCATAGTTGATCAGCTGGCACCATTCTTCTTCTCCGCCCGGGCAGGTTTCGCGGTTTTCGGTTTTAGTTATTTTCACTGCTTTAGTGGTCGGATATTCTTCGCCGACGATTTTTTCGTCTGCGGCCGCTTCTTCATTGAGTTCTTTGGCTTTGGCTTCGTATCGTTCCTCTTCTTTTAGGAGTTCAATTTCTCGGGTAGATCCTTTTTCTCCTTCTTCTTCCTCTATTTCTTCTGCTTCTACCCCAAAGCCCTGCGCTTTGGTTTCATCTGTTTCCGCCTCTGCTGTCAATTCGTTGGCTTTTTCCAAGTACGGGTCGTTGCTCGGCGGTTCCGCTTTCCACTTGATGTGGTATTCAGCTTTTGGCGAAATGGACAGCCATTTGGCGTCCAACGACGGCCATTCGGATTCCAATGTTTTAACCACCGGTTCTACGGTGAGAAGAGGCGCCGGTCCCATACCACTCTTCAGGTAGGCGAGGCTGTGCGCTTCGCCTGGTTCGCTCGAACCGGCGGATATGCCGCCCACTCCGGACAGCCGTTCGATCACCGCGGGGGTCCTTCTGCACCACACTTCCGTCTTTTTTTTGCCTCTGCTCTTCTCTTGATGTTTGCATTTTGCCAGACCTTGTTCCACAATTTTTTCCAGGTCTTCACCTGCAGAGAGGGCTTCTCCGGAGACGCCGTCTCCGAGCTGTCCGGTTTCGTCTTCCCCGAACGAGTAGACTTCACCGCTGGCATTCAGCGCGAGGCTATAGCCTCCTCCGGCTGAGATCGCGGTGATTCCTTTCAGCCCTTCGACCAGCTTCGGCACATGCTGGCACCCTTCCGACGCCGTCTTTGTGCATGATTCTTTGCCTTCGCCGCCTATCTGCCCCACACCATCACCACCCCATCCCACCACTTCACCGTCTTCGAGCAGGGCCAGCGCAAACTTCTCCCCTCCCGAAACCGCCGTCACGCCTTTCAGATATTCGCTTTCTTCTGAGCACGTGCCCACGGTGCCAACCGCGCAGACGTACCTCGGGACGTCGCTGTCTTCGGTCGTGCCATCGCCAAGCTGGCCACGTTGGTTTTCACCCCACGCGATTGCCCTGCCATTGCTCAGCACCGCATACGCATCGCGCCGGCCGGCTGCAATGGCCGTCACGTGCACGCCGTGTTCCAGATGAAGCGGTTCCAGGTCGACCAGTTCGGGTTTTGTGCTGCAGGGCTGCACCAAGGTTTCGCCCTTGCACATCGTTGGGCTTGGGTGGCCGGTGCCAAGCTGTCCAAACTCGTTTCCGCCCCACGCCCACAACTTGGTTTCGCCGTTTTCTTCCCGCTGCAGGGCGTAGCTGGTCACGCCGCCGGCCGCGATCGCCACCACGTGCTTGAGTCCGGGGACCGCTATCGCCTCTTCTTGGGGCTCCAGCGGGTGCCCTTCGAGCGGGCGCCCCTCTTCTTCTGCTTCGTGCCATTCGTACCATTCTTCGTAATACTGGTATTCGCCGTTGCCCCGCTCCCCGTATTCCGAGCTGCCCCACGTCATCACTTCGCCTTCGTGTTCGCTGTCGTTGACGATCGCCAAAGCATGCTCAAACGATCCATATGCCGCCGCGATCGCGGTCACACCGGTCATTTCGCGATGCCCACCTTCTGTTTTTTCAACCACTTCGACAGGCGTGTCGCTTGCTTCACGCGTGCCGTCCCCAAGCTGTCCTTTCTTGTTTATGCCCCACGATCTAACCGTGCCATTCGCGAGCAGCGCATAGCTGGCGTCGCCGGCAGCCGCCACAGCGGTGATCTTCGACAGCCCAAGAACGGACACGGGGCTGGACTCCCAACTGTCGTTATAGCCGGTGCCGAGCTGCCCCGCGGGATAGTTGTAGCCCCACGCAACCGCGGCCGTGCCGCCGGCCGCCTGCACCAGCGCCGTCGCGCTCGATGTCGCGCTGGCGGGGGGTTCGACCGCGCCTTTTGCGGTGACCTTCACCCGCAGCGTGTCGCCGACGACACCCGCGCTCGCGACATAGCTGGACGCGGTCGCTCCTTCAATCGCGCCGCAGCTTGCGCCCGCGCACGCTTCCCACTGGTATGCGTAGCTGAGCGGCCCGGTGCCGCTCCATTTGCCTTCGCTCGCTTTGAGTTCCTGACCTTCCACAGCTTCGCCTGAGATCGCCGGGAGTTCGGTGTTCGTCGGCGGGCCCACCACGACCGCGCTCGGTTCTGAAGTGGCGCTCGCCGAGGGGGAGACCGCGCCTTTTGCGGTGACCTTCACCCGCATCGTGCTCCCGACGTCGCTCGCGACCGGGCTGTAGGTGTTGGCCGTCGCACCGGAGATCGGCATGCATCCTTCACCCAGCGCGCCGCACAGTTCCCACTGGTATTCGTAGCTGAACGGTCCCGTGCCGCTCCAGCCGCCATGGGTCGCGGTCAGGGTCTGCCCTTCACGGGCTTCGCCTTCGATTTTCGGCAGTTCGGTGTTTTTCGGAGGATTGCCCGCCACGACCGCGGTCGCTTTCGAGCTCGCGCTCCCCGAGCCGACCGAGTTTTTGGTGCTCACTTCGACGGTCACCGTGTTGCCGACGTCCGCTTCGGTGAGGTGGTAGGTCGATCCCATCGCTTCTGTGCAGTGTTTTTCGGTGTTGCAGCTCAGCCATTTGTATTGGTATTCTTCGAACGGCGGCGTGCCGGCCCACGTGCCCGGGCTCGCTTTCAGTTCCTGACCTTCGCGGGCTTCGCCTGAGATCGTGGGCGGTTCGGTTTCGATATTGACCGGCGGCCCGGCGGCGATCGTCGCGGTCGCCGCGGAGGTGGCGCTCTTGCTGCCGGCGGGGTTCACGTCGGTGACCGTCGCGCGTAGCTCGTGACCGATCTCGGACGTGGTCACGCTGTAGCTGTTTTTGCTGGCCCCTTTTATTTCGGTCCATTTCCCGCCTTCTGAGCGCAGTTCCCATTCGTATTTGTATTCGCTGGCGGGAGTGCCGCTCCAGGTGCCGTTGCTGACCGTCAGCACTTTGCCGTCCTTCGCTTCGCCGGAGATCGCCGGCAATGTTTCGTTTTTCGGCAGGATCCCTTTGACCGGTTCGGTCTGATCGGAGGCCGCTTCGCCTTCGCCCGCTTCGTTTTCCTCCTTGACGAGCAACCGTAGAGTGTCGCCGACGTCTCCCGACTGAACGGTGTAGGAAGAACCTTCCCCGACATTCGTCGGACACGCGCCCACTCCGGTGCAGCGCTGCCAGACATAATTGACTTTGGTCGCCGCGAGGCCGCTCCAGGTGCCTTCGTTGGCTTTCAGAATGGCGCCTTCTTTAGCGGTGCCCGAGATCGTCGGCGCAACAGTGTTGACCGGAAACTCCGCCGCATCGTAGTGTTCGGCTACCTGTTCTTTGGAGAGCGCTTTGGTATAGAAGGCGACATTGCTGAGACTGCCGCCGAAGTCCGGTTCGCCGGAGATCAGCGACTTGCCCATATAGTCATCGGGAGAGCTGCCGAGCGAAGACGGCGAGACTGTCGATTCTTTGACTTCACCGGCTTTTTCTCCATTCAGATACAGCGTGATCGTTCCCGAGCTCGTCTCGGTCACGGTCAGGTACTCCCAAGCATTGGCTTTCAACTTCGCGGTGCTGACCTGAACGGCCGAACCCGAGGAGGGATGGATTTCAAAGAGCATCTTGTGTTCGCTGAGCGACGAAGCCGGCGTCAGGTACATGTAGTTCGAGGAGCTCGAGCCGAAGTCGAAGACGGGCTGTTTGAAGGAGGTGCCACCAGCCCACTCCACCCACCCCTCGAAACTGAATTCTTTCGCCCCGGACAGCGGATCGGAGGGCAGCGTCGCGTATGCCGAGCCGCCAAAGGAGCCCGACTTGCTGCCCGGAAACGGACCTGCCCCGCCCAGCGAGATGCCGGCGTTCGTCGCGGTGTAGCTGTGCGAGCCCACAGCGTCTTCGATCGTGCTCGAACCGGACGGATCGTCAAAGCGAAACTGCGCCACTGGGCCAGAGGAGGAGACAGCGTTCTCATACGTTTCGTAGGGCTGCGTGCCGCTGGCGACCGCCGCCCAGACCAGCGCGCCCACGAGCACGAACAGCGCCGGCGCGGCCAGTCGAGCACGGATCGAGCCCGCCCGCCGCCGCAAACAATCCGATGTCCCCTGCCGTATCTGCCGCACCGTATGCTCCTCCTTCGATTGCCTGCCCGAGCACGATCGCGCCCACGCCCGGACACGGGTCCGTGGGCAGCGAGAATAAGCGATCAATACTCGCTATTGACCAGCCCTGTCAAGGCCGGCTTCCCTCGCACCCCGGCGCGCAGCTCTCCTCACCGACCGGTCGGCACCTCCCATAGCTGGGGTGTCGGCGCCGGGACCACCCCGACGCCCAGCCCCCACACATCTACGAGCGGGTGCCGACCGATCCTGGCTCAAACGCCGGAGCCGAGCCTCCATAGGGACTAGGTGTCGCTTGAGGTCGTGATGATCCTGAGCTTGCTTGGATTGTTGGTGAACACGGATTCTTCGAGCGTGCCGGGGTTTCCGCTGATGGCGCTCCTGGCGATCTTGAACGAGCCGAATTGATCGTTCGGATTTTCGTCCGAGAGCCCTTCGATCGCGTGCTTGGTCATCCCGGAGATCATGTCTTCCGAGCCGTTGCCCCTGGGTCCGAATTCCTGGGATGGGGGCCATTCCTGGGTGGGCGGCGCCCAATACTGCAGCAGCAGGATGCCGACGGCGCCGTTCAGCATCTGGTCTTTGCTGACGATCGCGTAGCCCTGCCCCAGCATGACAGCCGCGTAGCGGTCTCCTTCCATCACGTCATTCGTGATTTTCGCTTGGGGTTTGGTCGTTTCCGACTGCGCGATATGGGAGACGCCCAGATCGTTTTCGTCGATGTGCGAGCTCTTCACCCACGAGCCTCTGCCCTCTTTGTAGAACAGCACCCCTGTCCCGTCTTCTTCCAGTTCGAGGTAGGAGCCGCCGCCACAGGAGGCGATGTCGCACTCGTTGTTCGTGATCGTGGCTTCGGTGATCTTGGCCACCGCGCCGCGGCTGACCTGGATCCCGTTCTGGGCGATCTGCGCGGGTCCGGCGCCCGTCACGATCGCTTTCTTGATGACTGCTTCCGATCCGGTGTTGTCGACCGTGATCCCGTTCTTCTGGTAGCCGCTGATTTCATCGCCGCTCAGCGATGCGGTGGCGACCTGCCCGGTATAGTGCCTGCCGATCTGCACACCGATGCCGCCCTGGCAGCCGTTGGCCGGATAGGCTCCGGCGCCGAGCATGACCGAGTCGTTCATCACGAGATGGGCGCCGCCGCCGGCGTTGATCCCGTAGAGCTCTTCGCTGCACACACTTGTCGGCCACTTGGCTTCGAACGTCAGGCCCGCGAGTCCGACCGTTTCGCCCGGGTGATTCGTGCAGATTGAGACCAGGTCCTCCTCTTCGGCCGCCGCGCAGGCGGTGGTGGAGACGTGGGGCAACGCCGGCAGCTCGATGACTGCTCCCGCTTCGCCGACGAGCGTGAGGGCTCGTTCGATCTGAAGCTGTTCGGCGTACGGACCGGTGCCCGCGCATATATAGATCACTGTCGCCGGAGCTTTGATGGCGGCGTCGATGGAGCTGTAGCCAGGGCTGGCACAGCTGTTGTACGGAGCTTTTACGCTCGTGCCGTTGTTGACATACGCCGTGTTCGCCGACGCCGCAGCGGACCCCGCGATCAGCATGGCAGCGGCCAGCGTGCAGACCGTGATCGCGCGCATGGATATCATCCTGATGTGTCGCATCCTCTAGATCTCCTTCTCATCGTGAGACTTGACCTCAGTGTCGAGCTTTGACCCGATGTCGACATTCAACGACTCGCTTCGACATCGATCGGCACCGCTGTCGGGCTGTGTCCTCTTCCTCCCAGCGTCCTCTTCCTACTCTTCCTACTGACGCCTGCTTGCGTGAGCGTACCAGCCACGCGGCTCACGTGGCTCCGCGTGCAGCCGACGGCATCGAAGCTTCCCAAGACCGCCAGCCGACCCCGTTCGGACGAGCGTTCGTCCTCAGCGGCATCTTGACCGGGGCCGGGAGCACGAACCGCGCGATCATGCGGCAGGCCAGCCCTACCCTACCCTGGCGTGAGCCGCTGTGGACAAGCGAAGCGGAGATCACGCCCGGCACTGCAGTACTCAGGCATCCGAGCCCTCCAGACGAGGCCGATCGGCCGACAACTCGGCCCAAATCGCGCTATCCTCCAGCGATGGGTTCTGCGCGGCCATGCCGGGTGGGGCGCCCCAACACAAGAATCTACCGCCACTGAAGGCACCACGACGGAGGCGAAAGGGAGACGACGGGAGACATGAGACACCTCAGACTGACCTTTGGGCTCGCCGCCGCGATATGCGCGTTCGCGCTCTCGGCCACCCCGGCCCTGGCCGGCGAATTCGTATCGAGCAAAGCTGGAACGACGAAAGGATCGGCCGAAACCGAACAGCACTTCAAATTCGGAAGGATCAACGTCACATGCTACAAGGTCCGGACCAAAGGCCTGGTTGCCGCAGGAAGCGCGAGCACATATGCAACCTCGGTCAAGTTCGGCAAATGCCTGACCAGCGCGCGCATCGGTACTCATCAATTCTTCCTACGTGCGCATTTCTTGACTCCACTTGCGATCGAATACTTTCCAAACGGATACGTCAAGGTGGGCTCGGAACTCAAGGAAGAAGGCGGCAGAACGGTCCTGGCCGGCGGTACGGCCGCGCTCAAATTCAATACAGGCGCAACTGAAGAATTCGAAAAATCTGAATGTGAAGTGTACATCCCGGAACAGACGATTCCAAAGAAGGCGATCAACAATCCGGACGAAACATTCCTCGACGCCACATATCTCAACAAAACGCAGCCGCACAAAATGAGCAACGAATTTCCGCTGGGCCTCCAGACCTACTTCACGGTCACAAACGAATGGACGGGCATGAAATATGAACTCGAAGGTGAACCGTGCGAAGAATGGGGCAAAGAAGAAGGGTCCGAAGGCATAGGCCAATTCTCCGGCTCGTTCCCGCAGGTGCTTGGCGGAGGCAACCTCGAATCTTAGCGGAGCAACCTCGAATTCGAGTAGGCAAGTCAAGTAGACAACAGCGTTGCGTGTGACCGACCCAGCGAGGGGTCGGTCACAGAGCGAAGGACGGAGGCCGGCTGCTGTAGCGCAGCCGGCCTCCGTCCCTTTCTGTCGGTGTCGATGTCTGTTTGTGCGGTGTGTGGACGCGGCGACGCGCAGCAAACTTCAGGATCCTGCTGTCGGCGGTCTGGTCGAACTGAAGTCGATCACCCACACCTGATCCGGGTACTCGGCACGCAGCCGCTTCGAGGGCACCGTCTGCCCCGAGGCACTGGCGCTCTCGCCGCCTGACAGGCACCCGTAGGCCTCCTGCCGCCATAGACGCTGCGCCCGCGCTTGCCGATCAGAGTCAGCCCTCCTCGCGCGGCGTTGCGTGCGCGAGACGATATCCCCACCGCGGTTTGGGCCCGGTTGCGTCCGGTGCGGCGTCGGTTTTAGCGGTGATTGCTTGAAGGGTGGCGCGTCTGGCCCCGATCGCGTAATCCTCCCCACATCTGATCACGGAAATTCCCCACCCCTGAGCGTGTAGCGGCGAGGCGCAGCGAGCTGGCGCCGGGGCGGGTTCTGTCGGGGGCTCCCTCCAGCCTCGCGGTTGTTCACGGCCGCTAACTGAAGGGAGCCAGAGGGGATGTTGTCTGAGGAGGACGATGTGGAGATTCACGCGCTCGCATGCCGCGGCTGGAAGGTCTCGGCGATCGCCCGGCACACCGGCCGCGATCGCAAGACCGTGCGCAAGTACCTGAAGGGACGCGGGGCCACACCCGCGAGCAGGCACCGAGCTGCCTTGAGCCGTTCCGCGAGTATCTGGCGGCGCGTTTGCCGATGACGCCCACGTCGACGGAACGGTGCTCTATCGCGAGGTGGCAGAGCTCGGGTTCGAGCGCTCCTACGTGACCTTCGTGCGCCAGCTGCGCCTGTTGGGGTTGCGCCCGCGCTGCGAGGCATGCCGCACCGGCGGCCATGGCGTCACGACGGTTATAGCCCACGAGCCCGGCGAGGAGATCCAGTGGGATTGGCTTGAGCTCTCAGAGACGCCGTGGGGCGAGAAGGCCTATGTGCTGGTGGGCGCGCTGTCTTTCTCGGGCAAGTGCCGAGCGGTGATCTGCGAGGGTCAGAGCTTCGCGCACCTGGTCGAGGTGATCGACGGCGTGCTGCGGCGCCTGGGTGGCAGCACTCGCGCTTGGCGGACCGATCGCATGGCCACCGTCGTCTATCCGGGCTCAGACCGGATCACGGCGCAGTTCGCGCGGGTCGCCAAGCACTACGGCGCCGAGGTCTGGGTGTGCCCCGCGCGCCGTCCACAGCGCAAGGGCGTCGTGGAGGCCGCGATCAAATACATCACCCGCTCGTGGTGGCGCTCGGCGCCGGTGGCGGGCCTCGGACAGGCACAGGCCGACCTGGACCGCTGAGCGATCTCGGTCTTCAGATAGGCGCAAGCGCCCAGAGGGCACGATCGCCGAGCTCGCCGCGCAGGAGAACCTGCTGGCGCTACCCGGCATCGCGTTCCCGGCGCTGCTCGGGGTCAAGCGCGTCGTCGCTCGCGCACCGCCCTGGTCGCCTTGCGAGGGCAACCGCTACAGCGTCCCGCCCGGCCTCGTCGGCCAGAGGGTCACCGTTCGCGCACGGCTCGGGGAGCTGCACCTGGAGATCATCTCTGAAGCCGCACGACGGGTCGCGCGCTATCGCCGCGCCCCCGCCGGCGCCGGCGCCGGACAACTCCTGCAGACGCCGGAGCACGCGCGGTTGCTCGAGCAGGCGGTGCTCGACGCGTTCACGACCTCAGAGCCCTGTCGGGCAAAGCAGAATCGCCCGCCGGGCAATGAGGCGCTCCCACAGGCGGCTCGGCTGCGCGGGCGCCCCGAAGGCGTCGTCGTCGACCTCGAGCAGTACGCGCGGATCGCGAAGGTCGCCCGGAGGTGAACCGAGGAGCCACCTACCAGGAGCTGCGTTCGCATTTGGCCTACCTGAAGCTCGCCGCCGTCGCCGAGCAGCTGCCGGGCGCCCTTGAGCAGGCGCAGAAGTCGAAGCCTTCATACACCCAGTTCTTGGCAGACCTCCTCGCAGTCGAGGTCTCGGCGACCGAGGAGCGCCGCCTGCAGGGACGGCTGCGCTTCGCCAGCTTCCCGCAGTCAAAGACGCTCGAGGAGTTCGACTTCAGCGCGCAGCCCTCGCTCGACCGGCGCCTGCTCGATGAGCTCGCGACGCTCCGATTCATCGAGGAGAAGGCCAACGCCCTCATGATCGGCCCACCCGGCGTTGGCAAGACGATGCTGGCGATAGCGCTCGGCCTGCGAGCGGTCCACGCCGGCTACCGCGTCTACTACACGACCGCCGCCGACCTCGTCGCACGCACGAGCCGGGCGGCGCTCGAGGGTCGCTGGCAGACGACGATGCGTTTCTGGAACGGACCCCAGCTCCTGGTGATCGACGAGCTTGGCTACCTGCCGATGCCCGGCGAGGCCGCCAGCCATCTCTTCCAGGTCATCACGCGCCGCTACGAGCACGGCTCGATCATCCTCACCACCAACCGCGGGATCGCCGAATGGGGGGAGATCTTCGAGGACACGACAGTCGCCGTCGCGATCCTCGACCGCTTGCTGCACCACACCACCGTGCTTCAGATCGACGGCGAGAGCTACCGCATGCGCGGCCACCGAGCGCGCATCGCGCAGCTACGCAGCGGCCTCAACCAAAGTGGGGAATTTCCGCGATCGAAAGTGGGGAATTCTGACGATCGTTGACACAGGCGCGTTGTACCTTGGCGAGGATCTGCTCGGCGGTGGCGGTCCAGATGAAGGGCTCCGGGTTCTCGTTGTTGACCGTCAGGTATGTCTCGATTGCGTTGGTCAGTTCTGGCACTGAGTGAAAGACTCCGCAGCGGATGGCCTTGTCGGTGAGCTTGCCGAACCATCGCTCACTGTGGTTCAACCACGAGCTGGACGTCGGCGTGAAGTGCAGATGGAAGCGCGGGTGCTTGGCGAGCCACTTCTCCACGGCCCATGGATATCCGCCGTCTCGACGGCCTTCGCATGGCCAGCGAACGCCGCTACGAGCAGGATGTCCTCGCCTTGGCCGATCGCGTTCGTGATCGCCGTATGGCGCAGGTCGTGCAAGCGCACCGACTCGGGCAGCCCGGCGCGCCGCGCGTAACGGCGGAACACGCGGCTGGCCATTCGCGGACGCAGCGGTCGGCTCTTTCCCTGATCGACACCGGCCGGGAAATCACCCAGCTCTGAGCCGACCTACCGACCTCAGCGAATACTAGCCGCGGTCGGCCGAGTCGTACGCGGTGGCGGACACTTCCACCGCTCCCGTGTCCACCAGCACCGGTGTTAGCGCCACTTTGCCTTTCTGTCCGGTGCCGAGCGTATGCCGTTCGTTGGATCCCCACGCGTACACGTCGCCTTGCGCGTTGAGCCCCAGTGAGTATTCCCCCGAGGCGACGACCTGTGTCAGGCCGAACCCGGCGGTGACGCTCGCCCGAGTGGGAGAGGCTTTGTCTTCGGTCTGAGCGTCACCGAGCTGTCCGCGCCCATCGGCGCCCCAACCGTAGACCGTTCCCTTCTGCAGCATGACTAGCGTCGATCCGTTCCCCGGGAGGTTCCCGCCGCAGGAGATCTGCTTGGCGGCTTCCGGCAGCGGCACCCGGTAGGGCGATGATACGGCCGGCTCGAACACGCCGTTGCCGACCTGACCCTGTTCGTCGCTGCCCCAATCGAACACCGCGCCAGATGCTGTTCGGGCGCATGACACGTCCTGGCCGGCGGACACTTCGACCACGTTCGAGAGTCCCGGGACCTGCACCGGCGTGTAGCTGTTCCCGCCTTCTTCCCCGATCCCCAGCTCGCCGTCTTTGTCCAAGCCACACATCATCACGGTGCCGTCTCGCATCAGCCAGATTGAGTGGGTGGCTCCGCCCTGCACCGCCGCGACGCCCGCCAGGCCGGGGATCTTCTGCGGTTCGGCGAGATCTTCGACGTGCTTGCCCAGGCAATTGCTGCCGCCAGCTCCTTCGCCCCATGCCCAAGCATGGCCGCCGCTGTCCACGGCAAAGCCCGATGCGCGCTCCTCTCCGATCGCCACGATCTTCACAGCTCCCGGGTGGACGTCGACGCGCACGACTTCATTGAAGCTCCCCTCTGTCGTGCCGTTGCCGAGCTGGCCGTGTTCGTTCGGACCCCACGCCAGCACAGCGCCGCCGGCTGTCAGAGCGTAGGCGCTCGCGTTGCCGGCATCGATCTTCACGATTTCTTCTTCGATGCCCGTCACGAGACTGGGAGTGGTCTGTTCTTCCTGTTTGCCGAACGCACCCCAGCGGTCCACCGCCGCCGATGCGGACGGCGAAATTGCCAGGAGCAACAAGAGCACCAAAAACACCGCCGGTATGCTGCGTGTCATCTCTCTTCCCATCGTCACTCTCTCTCCCCGCCTCCCGGCAGAGCCGTTTGGAATGCGCCAGAGCATACCCGATTCGCCGCTCAGCCGACGCCGTCATACCCCCAAAGAGCCACCAGGTCACGCCCCAGATACTCGCTCAGCGCCACCACCTCCGGCTTGAAGCGGCGACGCAACTCGAGCACCAGCTCCTCGTCGGGGGGGCTGGGGTCGGTGTAGACGACGCGGCGCCATGTCTCGCTCCAGGCATCGCTGCGCAACCTCGAGGGTATGAGCCCGTCCAGCGTCCGCAACGCGGGTCCTGACACCGGGTTGTGCCGGGCGATCGACACCACACGCGCGAGCTGGTGAAGGGACTGGAAGCGCACGGCGGGCAGCGTTTTGGTTTCAACCGGTTGAATCGGATAGCTGTCGTCCACTTCGAGGAAGCGCAGCACCGTGCGTACCGTCCCCTCGTTGTCATTACGAAAGTCGTCGTAGATGAGCACCAACACATGCTCCGCTGGAAACACCGCGTGGTAATGACGCAACTGCTCAACATATCGTACATGGTCCGAGTACAGGAGTGCCTGGGGCGTCTGCGATAGGCGAGGTATGTGCCTCCCCTGACGCCTGTCCTGCTCCAGAGCGATCGCCTTGCGAAAATCCTTCTCCGTCTCGTTGTAATTGTGCACCGCCTGAAGATGCAGCGAGCGCAGAAAGCTCGCTGGCTCTCGCAAGACGGCGACTATCCGTGCGTTTGGTTGCACTTCCGCAATCCGTTCCGGGGCGGTGAAGGACCTGATGTATTCGGGAGTCGCCTCACCGATGAGCTGATCCGGGCCCGCGTCGGCATACAGCGAGAGATAGCCCTCGAGCGTATGCGGGCGCTTACGCCTGCTCGAAGGCGGCCGCCAGTAGCGCGAACGCAGCTCGGGCACGAAATACCTCGGCTCCTTGACGGGCATATGCAGCTGTGGGTGATGCTTGAGCATCTCATAGATGGCCGTGGTGCCACACTTGGAGTGCCCCACAAGGAAGAAGTCGGGGGGCCTCATTCCCCGTATGCCCGCGACTGACACCCTGTCAGCTACCACCCCCCCACCCCCGAGGCACCGGTCAAGCCGGCTGACTCTCCCCGCGACATCGCCGGCTCAGACACGATCATAGCCCCACAGGCTCACCAGGTCACGACCAAGATACTCGCTCAGCGCCACGACCTCCGGCTTGAAACGACAACGCAACTCGAGCATGAACTCCTCGTCAGGCGGAAGCGGGTCACCGAACGCGACGCGGCGCCAACGCGAGCGGACCGTACCACGCAGTTGCCTTGGTGTAAGCGCACTTACGGTGTGCGCGAGCGTCGCCACCACTGCTTGGTTGCGTCGGATGACCCGGCGCAAGTGCACCAGCTTGTGGAGCTGCTGGAAGCGCAGGTCGCGCGACGGCTGAGTCTCTACCGGTTCGATTGTGCAGGTGTCGTCCACCTCGAGGAAGCGCAGCACCGTGCGTACCGTCCCCTCGTTGTCATTACGAAAGTCGTCGTAGATGAGCACCAACACCTGCTTGGGTGGGAACACGGCATGGTAACGGCGCAGCTGCTCGACATACCTCACATGGTCCGAATACAAAAGATCGTCCGGCGTACGCGAGGAGCGATGTATGCGTCTACCCTGGCGCCGATCCTCCTCGAG
The DNA here is from genome assembly GCA_963785785.1 of uncultured Solirubrobacterales bacterium. GTDB lineage: Bacteria > Actinomycetota > Thermoleophilia > Solirubrobacterales > Solirubrobacteraceae > Palsa-744. The sequence continues at coordinate 874,997 of CAWAWI010000001.1, forward strand.
CAACATCGCCTTCTGAAAGTCCTTCTGCGTCTCGTTGTAGTTACGCACAGACTGAAGATGAAACGAGCGCAGAAAGCTCGTGGGCTCTCGCAGAATCGCGATTATCCGTGCGTCCGGTCGCACCGACGCGATGCGGCTTGCGGCGAGGGAAGATCGGAGATATGCGGGTGTCGCCTCGCCGACACGCTGCTCCGGGCGCGCCTCGGCGAACAGCGAGAGATAGCCCGCTAGCGTGTGCGAGCGCTTACCCGGTGTCTCCGGTGGGACGCCAGAGCGCGGCTTGGCCGACTCCTGCCCCATGTCGATCCAGTTCATGGCGAAGAACCGTGGCTCCTTCGCCGGCATATGGATATCCGGGTGCTGCCGGAGCATCTCGTGGAGCGCTGTCGTACCGCACTTGGCGTGGCCGACAATGAAGAAGTCGGGGAGCCGCCGCTCCTGTGCGCCGCCAGCGCTCAGCACGGTGTCCCGCCCGGCCGGTGCTGTGTCAGCCATGTCTCTCACTTCCCCGGTCCCGTTTGAGCTGGCCGACTTCCCCTTGACGTCGGTAACTCGGCCAACCTTGGCATCGACGCAAGTATAGCCAGGGACCGCAAGCCCCAAAACGGCCCGCACCAACGCGCACTGTGGCTGCGTCTCACCCGATCCTGGCCATCGCGCGTTCGTACACCTCGAGCATCCTCGCCAGGTGATGGTCGACCGTGAAGGCCTGTTGGACCCGTCGTCGCCCGGCGCGTCCCATCTCCAAGCCACGGTCTGGGCTCTCGACGAGGATGCGGATCGCATCCGCCCATATACCCGGCTCGCGCGGCGTGAGCAAAAAGCCCTCTCGCCCGTGCTCGATGATCTCAGGGGGTCCGCCGACATTCGTGGCGATGACCGGTACTTCCAGCGCCATCGCCTCGATCACAGCCCGCCCAAACGGCTCCTCCCACGAGGGAACCAGCAGAACATCGAGCGCGCGCATCAGCTCGGGTACGTCCTCGCGCTCCCCCAGCCAGGACACGCGGTCCTCCAGGCCGCGGTCCGCCACCATCCCGCGCAGGCGGGTGAGGAAGGCCTCGTTGTCAAAGCGCGTGGAGCGGGCGACGAACTTGGCCGAGCCGATCAGCAGCAGGTGCGCGTCGATCCCCTCCCGGCACAGCAGCGCGAGCGCTTCGATCGCCGTGTCCTGGCCCTTCCACGGGCTCAGTTGCGCGACCACACCCAGCAGCAGGCGGTCGGTCGGCATCACGTCCAGGCGTGCGCGGGCGCCGGCCCTGTCTATGCGCGCGGGGTCGAAGCGCTCGAGGTCCACGGAGTTGTACACCACCTCGACGGGCGTGCTCGGTACGGCCGCCCGCACCGAGTGGGCCGTGTATTGGGAGTTGGCGACGATCGTCGTCGCGGTGGCCACGATCAGGCGCATCGTCGCGGTCGTCATCAGTCCCGGCGGCAGGCAGTCGCGGACATGGACGACCGTCGCGACCCGCGGGACCCGCGCCAGCCCGAGGACGATCCCGGCGCGGATCGAGTTCGCGTGCAGGAGCTCGGCACCGGACCGGCGGGCGGCGCGGCGCACCTGCGCGGCGGCGAGTCCCATCTCGGCAATGGCGCGCGGAGTGTGCAGGGGGTGCAGCCTGAGGCTGCCAGCCGTCCCGGTTATGGTCGTTACGGGGATGCCGAGAGCCTCGACGGCCGCCTGTAGGGCGCCCTCAGGCGCTGCCACCCGCGGCTGCACCGAGTCGGGCAGCGCGCCGAGAAGGCTCAGCAGCGAGCGCTCGGCCCCGCTGATCTCAGCCGTGTGGTTGACGTAGAGGATCCTCATGCCCCTCCCGCGGTGGTCTGCCCCGCCCGCGAGCCCTCCCGATCGGGGATGACGCGAGCAACTCCAACAGCACCACCTGCACCCGCGCGGCGATCAGTGGCCAAGCGAGCTCCTGGGCGTGGCGCCGGCCGGCGCCGCCGAGCCGGTGCGCCAGCTCCGGATCGAGCAGCAGCAAGCTGATCGCCTCGGCGACCGCCAGCGGGTCGAGTGGATCGACGAGCAGTCCGGTAGCTCCGTCAACGACCGCATCGAGGGCGCCACCCACGGCGCCGGCGACGACCGGCTTGCCGTAGGCGCCCGCCTCCAGGTAGACGATCCCGAAGCCCTCGCCCGCGAAGCCCGCGGCGGGCAGGCGGCTGGGCATGGCCAGCAGGTGAGTGCGGCGCAGCCACGCGTTGCGCTCCTCGTCGGTGACCAGGCCGAGGAAGCGGATCGAGCCCTCGACACCGTAGGAGCGGGCGAGGGCTTCAACCCCGGGGCGAAGGGAGCCGTCACCGAGCACCACCCACTGCACGTGGGGAACCTTCGCGCGGATCAGCGCGAGCGCCCGCACGAGCACGTCATGGCCCTTGTAACGCTCCTGGATGCGGGCGACGGTCAGAAACGTGGGGCGATCGACCGGCTCAGGCGTTGCGTCGAAGGGTATGTCGACGCCGTTGGGGATGACCGTGATGCTGGCCGTCGCGGCGCCCGTCGCCCGCACGAGCCCGGCCGTGTAGCTGCTCACCGCTATCACCTCATCCGCCCGAGCCGCGGCGAACGCTGCCAGCCTCGGCCGGGCGCCGATCTCTTCGGCATGGAAGTACTGCGCCACGGGTACGCCCAGCGCCCGCCTGATCGCGGCCGCAGCCGGGCTGACCACGAGGTGCATGCTGAGTGTCACGTCCGGTCTGAACAGCAGGGCCTCACGCGGGGCATCGGCGTTCAGCAGCGCCAGTCGCCCTGCGTGCGGCAGCCCTGCGGCGCGGACCCTGTGCACGGAGGTAGACCTCGAGCGATCGAACTCGGTGGCGCCGGCCATGTCGAGCGCGAGCACCCGCGTCTGGAAGCCCTCGATGCCGGAGGCCAGGCGCTCACTGACCAGCTGGATACCTCCAGGCGCCGGAGGATAATCCGGCGTGAGGATCAACAGTCGCGGTCTAGCTGCCATCGAGTCCGTAGAAGCGGTCGGCCCACAGCCCGAGCGCCAGCAACGGCCAGAGCTGGTCGCTGTGATCGTGCCCACCAGAGAGATGCTCGCCGACGAGGGCCCGCGCGGCATCACGGTCGAAGTACCCCTCGGCGTAGATGACGCCGCGGTCGAGCTGGCGGTGCAGAACGGGCGCGAGCGGGCTGCGCAGCCAGTCCGCCGCCGGCACCCTGAACGCCGTCTTGCGATAACGCCCCAGGCGAGGCGTGTTGATGACGCCCTTCGGCAGCATCGCCCGGACGAGCGCCTTGCCCCCGCCGGCAAGATGCGTCGAAGTGTCCAGCGAGGCCGCGAAGTCGGCCAGCTCCCTGCTCAGAAACACGGTCCTGATCTCCAGCGAGGCGAGCATGCCCGCCCGATCGGTCTTGAACAGCACGTCGTCAGGCAGGTAGTCGATCTGGTCGAGGTGCATCAGCCAGCGCACCGTCGCCTTCCCGTCGAGCTCACCGGCACGCGCGCCGAGGTCCTCGAGGACTCGGCCCGCACCCACTCCGGCCAGGCCGGGCCCATACAGGCCCTGGCGGCGGCGGCGGCGCTCGCCGGTCACCCAGTCGAGGTTGCGCTCGAGCAGCGGCGACCGCGGCGCGAGCCGGGTCGTCACCCGCGCGGCGCGGCCGGAGCGCGTGGTGTGGCGAAGCAGAGCACCGATCGAGGAGGCAACCGGCTCGGGCAGCGCCGACTCGACCCGCCTGGAGCGCTCCAGCCAGCGATATCGCGGGTAGCCGCCGAACAGCTCATCAGCGCCCTCTCCGCCGAGGGCCACGGTCACACGAGGACGCGCGAACTCCGAGAGCGCATTCAGCGGCAGCAGCGCCCGATCGGCCAAGGGCTGGTCCATGCCGGCCAGCAGGCCGGGAGTGCGCTCGGCGACTTCGGTCTGGGTGAGCGTGAGCTCGTGGTGCTCGCTGTCCAGGTATTGGGCTGTGCGCCGGGCCTGGAGCGTCTCGTCGACGGCCCCCACGTCGTAGCCGATCGTGAAGGTCTGCAGCCGCTGGGATGACTCCTGCGCAGCGGCCACCGCCAAGAGGGTCGAGTCGACCCCACCGCTCAGGAATACGCCCACCGGCACGTCGGCGACCATGCGTGTACGGACCGACTGGTTGAACAGGCGCCCCATCTCGGCCACAACCTGCTCCGGCCGCTCGTGCGACCCAACCGCTTCGTCGCCCACCGACCACCAGCACCGCTCGTAGCAGCGGTCTCGGTCGCGCTCCCAGCTGAGCAGGTGCCCCGGAGGCAGCTGGCGCACCCCACGCACGATCGTGCCGGGACCAGGCACGTAGGCAAACACGAAGAAGGCGTCGATCGCCGCCGGCTCGAGCTCTCGCGGCCCTGGAACGACCTCCAGGAGAGCCGTCAGCTCCGACGCGAAGGCCAGCTCGCCGCCCTGCTCGTGCAGGAACAGGGGCTTCTCGCCGAAACGGTCGCGAGCGAGCAGCAGGCGCCCGCGCCGCTCGTCCCACAGGGCGAACGCGAACATGCCATCGAGCGCGTGCACGAGCGCATCGCCGTACTCCTCGTAGAGGTGAACGAGCACCTCCGTGTCGCCGCTGGTCGCGAAACGGTGCCCGCGGGCCCTCAGACTCTCGCGCAGCGTGGGATGGTTGTAGATCTCGCCGTTGAACGCCACCCACACCGAGCGATCCTCGTTGCAGAGCGGCTGATGACCCCCCGCGACGTCCATGACCGACAGGCGTCTGACGCCGATCGCCACACCCGCCTCGGGGTCGGCGTGGACTCCCTCATCGTCCGGGCCGCGATGGCGGAGCGTCGCGCACATCGCCCGTACGGCGTTTCCCTCGGGGTCATCCGTGCTCCCTGCGATCCCGCACATCCGAGCAACATACATACATACTGATCGGACCCTCCGCGCGGCGCCATCGTTCCGATGCCGTCCCGCGGCTCTGGACGCAGACTGTTGGTGGCTATCATGTTGCCGCGACGCGAACACGATCGGGGCTGCGAATGTTTGCTCAAGCTTCTCGCAGTTGCCGTCGATGCACTCAGCGACCGGCTCCCATCCTTCATCTATCTCAGCAAGGTCACGGATACCGAATGCTCCACCTTCGCCCACACATTCGCAGCGCGATGCGCCTCGGCATCCCCACGCTTGTGGTGTGCGCCGGCCTGCTGACCCCCGTGACAGCGAGCGGCGGAACCCGCCACGAATCCAGCACGGGCGCTCCTTCGGCGTCGACCGCCACTCCGGAGCCCACCACCGACCTGGAAGCCTCCGTGAGCCCTTTCGTCGAATCCAGCGCAGAATCCAACGCAGATACATCAAGTGAAGCGCGGCGTGGGCTCCGCGAAGAACGGCGTGCGCGCCGCGCCGGCCGCAGCAGCGCGGGCTGCAGCGTAAACCTCCAGGCGCCCGCCCCCATCACTGCCGGAGACGCGGTGAGCCTCCTCGGGAGCCTGAGCTGCGCCGAAGCCGCCAGCGCCGCCGGTCAGACGGTGACCGTCTACCAGAACGCAGCCCACGCGTCCGGGTTCGTCCTCGCCGGGACCACGACCACCGAAGCTGACGGATCCTTTCGGTTCACCCCAAGCGGACTCGACACCAACACCGTCTTCTACGCGATCTCCGACGGCTCCAAGAGTGAGCGTGTGCGTGTCATGGTAACTCCCGTCGTTGTGCTCACCGCTCCCGCCGCCGGCATGCGACTGTTCACCGGCGCCACTCGTGTGCAGGCCGACGCGTCCGTAAGCAACGCGGTGACGTTCACCGGGACCATCAGCCCAACCGGCACGGGCGCAGTGGTGGCGCTTCAGCGCCAAGACGGCAGTGACGGCCGCTGGCATCACATCGGCGTGGGGAGGGTTGGTGACGAAGGCACCTACTCGATCACCCACACCTTCCACAAGCCAGGCAATGCGAACATCCGTGTGGTGGCGCACTTCCCGGGACTGCACATGTCGGCGGCGTCGGCGCCCGCTGCGTATGAGATCACCCGCAGGCAGCACGAACAGCTGACGATTCAGGCCTCGGCCGACACGATCTCCTACGAGCAGCCGGTGACGATCAGCGGAACCGTCGCGAGAGCCGTTGACCAGCCGGTCACGCTGCTTGCGCAAACGTCGGCGATCACGTTTGAGCCCGTCGCGCAGAACATGACCAACGAGAGCGGCGAATACACCTTCACCGAGTCCCCGCTCCAGAACACCCGCTACCGCGTGATCAGCGGTGACGCGCGCTCCGTGGTGCTGTCGGAGGACGTCGCCTATGCGCTCACCGCCGAACCCTCGGCTCTCACGGTTGAGGCAGGTCGGCAGCTCACCTTCTCTGGGAACATGACTCCGGCTCACGCGGGTCAGGTGGTCCACCTCGAACGCCAGAATCCTTCGGGCGTGGGCTTTCACGTGGTTGCTTACGCAACCGTAGGTCCAGACGCAAGCTATTCGATCGAGTTCACCTTTGGCAGCGCGCGCACGGAACGGATGAGGATCACCGTCCCTGGAGATGGGCAGAACTGCGCGACAGTGAGCGAACCCTTCAGCATCCAGGTGACCGCCGCATCCGGCGCGGACACGCCCCACCCCGAAAGTGGAAGCTGAAGCCCGAGAAGCTATAGGTCGGCAGCCCAGGCCTAGCGCCTCGCGGCGCGCATCGCGACGGCCGGCTGCTCCCGCCAGCCGGAGCCCGTGGCGACCGGTCGCAGCCGCGAGAACACGGCCGCCCAGGGAAGCTGTAGCAGGGTTGTCACGTATGATGGCCGAACGGGGCGCTCAGCGAGCTCCAGGGCTATCACCTCCGATTGAAGGAGCCGGTTGCCGTGAAATGCAACTCCGGTTCGAAGAGCCGTCAGGTCGGGCGGCGCCGCGCTTGACTCGACCAGGCCAAGCAGCTGGCGCAGCACGCTCTGTGGGTTCGCGACGAGCTCCTCGTAGCGCACAAAGAGCCGTCGATCCCGTCTGTGGCGAAGGAACACGTACAGTGAAAGCAGATAGGTCAACCACAGATAGCCGTTGGTGGTGAGCACCCCGAACCTGCGCTCGTCGACATCCCGACGATCAAACGACGCGACGACGCTTTGCGGATCGCGCACCAGGAACACGATGTAGAAGTCGATGTCGTCGAGCGCCTGCAACTCCCTCGCCCGCAGAGGGTAGTGTGAGGTGTCGACGATCCGCCTGACCCCCGCGACCCTCGCGGTTGCTTCGTACACCTCCTGCGACACGCGCCGGTAGCGCCCGCGCAGCCGGGGTCGCCTCGGCCAGTCGCGGATCCGAAACAGCGCCGACGAGCGCTCCAGGCAGCGCTGAGCCTCGTGACCGAAGAGATCATCGGCGCCGTGTACCTCGGCGCGCACCGCCTCCCAGAAGCGAACTCGCGTCGGGTCCTCACGGCGTGGCCTTCCCGCCCTGGCCAGCCACTTGTCGAGCTCGCCGGCGAAGAACACACTATCGCAGTTGCCCAGCGCGACACCGAGCACCGTGCTGCCGCTTCGTCCGGCACCCATCACATAAACCACCTTGAGCCTGCCGGCCCGAGCCTCGGCAGGGGCGCCGGTGGGGGCCGATTTCTCGACGCTGGCATGTCGCGCCCGCCGCGGCACGCTCACGCGATCGTCGACTCGCCGATCGCCAGCTCCTCGTCACCGGGATCCTTGGAGGCTGGCGGCGCAGGTGCCGAGGGGGCCGACCTCGCGTGGGACGTGGCGGGTCGCAGCCGCGGCAGGACGATCGCCCACGGAAGCTGCAGCAACGCCGTAATCAGTGATCCTCGAGGCGGTGACTCGGTATGCCTCAGCACGACCACGTCGGATCTGAGAAGTGTATTTCCCTGCAGCGGGAATCCGGTCTTCAGAGACTCCAGGTCTGGGATCGCCGAGGGAAGGGAGAACCGCTCGAGCACTTCGCGTATGACGCCCTCCGGATTCTCGACGAGCTCCTCGTAGCGCAAGAGCACTCGCCGCTCGCGCGGGTGGCTCAGAAAGACTAGCATTGAGAGAAAATAAGTCAGCCACAGCTCGGCGTTGGTGCGGAGCACCGCCAGGCTGCGCCTCAGCCGACCGGCCTCGACGTGACGAGTATAGGAGGCGACCACGCTTCGCGGATCCCGGATCAAGAACACGAGATACACCTCAACGCCCTCGATCTTTCGCAACTCCCGCGCACGCAGGGGAAAGTGCGACGTATCGACGATGTGGTTGACTCCAGCCACACGTGCGATCGCGCGAAAGAGATTCCTCATGACCCGGCGATAACGAGCTCGCAGCCGCCGCCGGGCCGGCCAGATGTGAACGCGGAACACGGACCCTGAGCGCTCGAGAGCACGTACCACGTTATTGCCGAAGAGCCCCTCCGGATCCACATCCGGACCAACCTCACGCCAAAACCGCCTCAGCTCAGCCCGATCGAAAACCGGCATGCCCGATCTCACAAGCCAGCTGAACAGCTCGCCCGTGTACACCGTATCTTCGCAGTTGCCGAGCGTAACGCCGAGAATCGTGCTGCCGCTTTTCCCGGCTCCCATCACATAGATCACCTTAGGATCCACGACCCCCACGGGGGGGCCGAGAGGAGCAGATTCCGGCGCGCCGTCCATGAGCGGCCAGGATAACACATTGTGACGACAGGCCCGCGAAATCGAGGTCCAGAAATAACCACCAATCCACTTCCACTCACCCGCGAAGAGGATCGTCCACCCGATGATAGGCTTCAACAACCATGCTCGTGCAAGCTGAGCCGCAAAAGAACAGCGCCTTTGCGCACGGTCGCAACCGTGTTGCCCGCGAGTTGCTCGTCGGTGTGGATGTGAAGGAGTTGCTGGACTATGGCTGCGGCAGCGCCATTTTCGCGCGCGCCCTTGCAACCGAGCTTGGTTTGATCGTTCACGCTTGCGATATCGACCCACGCCTCATCGAGGAGCTTGAGGCCCACAACTCAGCTGAGAACATCGACTTCTGTGCCGTATCCGAGAGCGAGCCGGCGCTTGCCCTACAGGACGGACAGGTGTCGGCGGTGACATGTTGTGACGTGATCGAGCACATGGCCCCCGACTCAAGGAGGGCGGCGCTCAGCGAGATGCGACGTGTGCTTGCCGATGACGGCGTACTCGTCATGACAACGCCACACAAGGGACTGTTCTCTGCACTGGATCCCGAGAACGTCAAGTTCCGCTTTCCACGACTTCACAGATTTATCTTCTCTCTCATCAAGGGGCGGGAAAAGTATGAGCATCGCTACGGAGGCAAGCGCTTCGGTAACTTCACCTCGGGCGCCGAGCGACACGTTCACTTCTCCACAAGCGAGCTCACCCGGATCATTAGCGAGTCCGGGTTCGAAGTGGACGAGATACGCTATTACACGCTCATCTACCCGTTTGCTCGAACCGTCCTGTGGCTGGCCGAGGGTCTCTGTGGCCGCGTGTGGGGCGCCGAACGCCTGAGGGACTTCTGCTGGGCGGTCTATACGTGGGACGCTGACCTGGAACCCGGGAGACTGGGATTTTCGATCGCCATACGTGCCAAGCCGCAACTAGAAAGACGATGCCCAGCCCGGGCTTCAGCGAGGACTGGGCTCAGCGTCGGACGCATCCGCGGCCGGGTCCGCGGCGCCGGCGAGCTCATAACCGAGCGCAGCGAGCTCCGGGCCAGCGATCCGCTCCGCCTGCAGAATCTCTTCCCGCGAGCGTCCTCGGTAGATCCCGATCGAGCGCGGATGGGCGTCTTGGAGGCGCCTGCGCGTCACGGTCGTCGGACGCTCGCCGAGATGTCCTAGGATCTGTTCTCCCTGCGTGAGCGGCGCTCTGATCAGATCCTCGTAACGCACGGCCAGGACCCGACCCAACTCGGCGACACCGGGACAGTCGAAAAACGCACGGCAGCGCCTGATCATCTCCCGCCACATCCACACCGCACGAACGAAGGGGTTAGCGTGCAGAAACGCCTCCTCCTCGCCGTCCGCGACCCACCAGGGCACGTAGCGGTCGCCGACCCTGCGCCCCATCTGGACCTCGTTTGACTCCAGATCCACGAGCCTCTCGTCGCTCAGCACGTCGTATGAGCGCACGAGCGAGTCTGCCACGTCGCGACCGTCGCGGAATATATATATCAGGCGAGCCCCTGGCAGCGCTCGATACGGCAGCTCTGGCGCGAACGCCAGGAAGGGCTCCTTGTAAACAAGGGTGCGCTCAACCCGGCGGCCTCTCGCGGCACCCGGGAGAGCGGACAGCGGATGGCCCGTGACCCACCACTTGCGTAGCGCGGCCGACCGGGCGTGATACGCGCCAGTTGTCATGTAATCGGTAAGCGCACCCCTGAAGCTGCGCTCGAGTGCCTCGCGTACCGGCACCCCGAGCTCCTGCGCGGCCAGATGCGCGATGCCGACCGGGAGCAGATTGCCGCTCACGCACTCAACCGACGGGAGCGTGTCCAGGACGCTCATTACGAAGGTCGTGCCCGAGCGAGGCGCACCGAGCACGATCGCACGCTCCACCGTCACGTGAAACACACGCCCCTACCCCCGTCGAACGAGCCACAGCCCATGCCGCGCGACTGTATCACCTGCGTCATGCCGGAGCCGGGCCGATTCCCTGACACCACGAGCGGCTATCTTTGACCGGTATGAGTGAGAGCGATCAGCCTGCGTCGCGTACGCGAACCTCTGACCGGGCGCCTGCTTCGGTGCTGCTGGCCACCCCGCGGTGGACCAGGGATGGCGGCGTCTCTGCTCATGTGCAGACCAGCGCGAGGATTCTCGCTCGACACGGGCTGCAGGTGAACGTGCTCGTCGCTCGGGTGGAGTCGAGCGAGGAGGTACCCGGAGTGACCCTATACCGCTCGCCCGATCTCTTCAACCCCGAGGCACCGATTGACGAGCGACTCGGCGATGCGCTCTCGTGCGACTCGGAGGTCGTTCACCTCCACCAGGTCGACCTGCCCGAGGTGGTCCGCGCGGTGCGCCCGAACGCTCCGGTCGTGATCAGCGCACACGTCTACTCGGCCTGCACCGCCGGCGTCTACTACTTCCGCCCCGGGCACGAATGCACGCGCGGTCACGGACCGGGGTGTGCGCTCAACCTGGCATTCAGGAACTGCGCTCACATCCGTAACCCGAGCCCATTGCCGGCACGCTACCGACGGACCACGCGACGCGCCGAAGCGCTGCGCGACGCCGACCTGGTCGTCTCCTATTCCAGCTCGGTGGATCGCCATCTTGCGGCAAACGGTCTGCTGCGCCGCCGGATCGTGCCGTATACCGCGACGATCCCACCGAGCCTCGGCTCTGGACACGCCGGACGCCGGCGTGTGGTCTTCGCGGGCAGGTTGGTGCGCGAGAAGGGAGTCGACGTCTTGATTCGGGCCGCCCGCGAGGTCGACGCCGAGTTCATCATATGCGGAGATGGACGGCGCCTGCGGGCGCTCCGCAAGCTGGCACGGCGCTGCGGAGTCGAGGGTCGCATCGCATTCAAGGGCTGGCTGAGCTCTGAGGAGCTCGCCCGCGAGCTCGCCGACGCATCGGTGGCGGTCGTGCCGTCGTTGTGGCCCGAGCCCTTCGGCCTCGTGGGGATCGAGGCGCTGGCCGCAGGGCGCCCGGTCATCGCCAGCGCTACCGGTGGGATCACCGACTGGCTCGACGATGGCATCAGCGGGCTCTGCGTGAAGCCCGGTGACGTTGATGAGCTCGTGCGAGCGCTCAACGAGCTCCTCAGCGACCCCGAGCGGCAGCGCACGATGGGTGAGGCTGGACGCAGGGCGGTCGCCGAGCGCTTCTCGCCCGAGCGCCACCTCGCCGCCGTTCTGGAGGCCTACGGCAGTGCCCGGGCGAGCTGGCAGGCGCACAGGCAAGCGCCCACACCCGGCCCGCCGGTCAGCGCTTGAACAGCTCGCCGCGGTAGGCGGCGTCGATCGCCTCGGTGAGGGCCGCCAAATCCCCCGTCGGCAGGATCGGCGCCGTTGACGCCTGGCTCGATCAGCTCCTTCATCCCCGTGTCTTCGCTGACCAGCGCAGGCACGCCGCATGCCATGGCCTCGGCGGGCGCGTAGCCGAACCCATCCTCATAGGAGGGGTGAGCGCACAGGCTGGCGCTGCGCAGATGGGGCAAGGGGTCGCCGGGACCGATCCTCACCCGCTTATCCCGCGCGCAGGCCTCCTGCAGGAAGCGACGCATCCCCCTGCTGTTCCAGCCTCCCACGAGAACGAGACGCAGGTCCTCGTGGGTCAGACGACGAACGGCGTCGATAAGCAGCGGCACCCCCTTTGCGACACAGAGGCGACCGCTGAACACGACGTTGAAGGTCCCCGGTCTCGGTGCCGAGCCATCGGGCTGAAAGCGTGGGTCTGGAACGAACGGAAAGAGCGGAAGCATCTCCTCGTCGAAGCCCTCCTGAAGGAAAGACTCTCTGGTGTAACGCGAAGCGACGTATATGCGCTGCGCCTGGTCGTACTCCTTGAGATTGCGCCTGAGCAGGCGTGTCGACCACGAGCCCTCCAGCGGATACTGGCGATGCGCCTGCGCGTGGCGGCGCACCACCTGGCGCATGTGCGAGTTGGCCGAGAGCAGCGAGATCGACTGGTAGTGAGCTCTACTCGCGGCAGCGAACTGCCTCAGGGCCTGGCCATTGAACGCGATCAGATGGTCGGCCTCGGGAAGGTTCCGCTCAGCGCAAATGTCGAATGCGATGCTGTGACGCAGGTATCCCAAGGCGGGTGAGAAGCGCAACAGCGGCCTGATCGCGCTCGTCATCCTGTGCGGGCACAGTTCGTGGCGTGTGGGAGATTGCGATGGGGTCCCGCGAGAGACGCCGCAGAGACAGATCGCCCGCTCACCGCGACGATCGATGGCATCGACGAACTCCTTCAAGTGGCGCCCCAAGCCCCCGCCGCCGAACGGCGCTGGGCAGGAGACCACGACGCGCCCGCGAGCGGGCACGACCTGCTCCTGCATCCGTTCGCGCTCCGTCCGCCAACCAGGATGCAGCAGCCCTTCCGACTCGGCCGCGCCGGGCTCAGTCGAGCTCGTCATAGCCCCACGCCGCCACGAGGTCGCGGCCCAGGTACTCGCTCGTCGCGATCACCTCTCCCTTGAAGCGGCGGCGCAGCTCAAGCATGACTTGATCGTCGGCGGGCTCGGGCCTGCCGTAGACGACCCGTCGCCTGGTCAAGCGCAGCAGCTCGTGCCGCAGGCTCCGGGAGGTGAGCACCTTCACGGCCTCCTTGACCGGGCGCGAAATCGGACCGCGCCCGATGTTGACCAAGTGCACTAGCTCATACAGCCGGGGAAAGCGCACGCCGTACGAGGGATTCGCCTCCACGATCTCGATCGGCGCATCGTTGCGCACGTCGAGGAAGTCAAGCACCTGTCGCACGGTCGCCTCGTTGTCGCGACGGAAATCCTCGTAGATCAGCACCAGCATCCGCTCGCGCGGGAACACGGCGTGATAGCGCTGCAGCTGCTCGACATACCTCACGTGGTCGGAGTAGAGCAGCTCGTGGGGCCGGCGCGAGTTGCGTGGGATGCTCCTGCCCTCCCGGCGGGCTGCCTCCAGCGCAAGCGCCTTGCCGAAGTCCTTCTCCGTCTCAACATGGCTGCGCAGACACTGCAGGTGAAACGAGCGCAGGAAGCTCGCGGGCTCGCGCAGGATCGCGATTATGCGTGCATCAGGCTGGGCCTGTGCAATGCGCTCCGCAGCGTACTTTGACATGAGATAGGCGGGCGAGTTCTCGCCGATGCGCTGGCCGGGGATCGCACCGTGGAACAGCGACAGGTACTGCTCGATTGTCTCCGGGCGTCCGGCGATCGCTCGCCGGCGTTTGCCGGGCGAGCGCAGCTCCGGCGAGAAGTACCACGTCTCTTTGACGTCCGGCATGAACACAGCCGGGTATCGGCGCAACATTTCGTAGAGCGCGGTGGTGCCGCACTTGTGATGTCCCACGATAAAAAAATCGGGGAGACGCTGCTGGCGGACGCTCGCGGCAGCGGGCACGTTAGTCGAGGCGGTCATAGCCCCACAGGCTAACGAGGTCGCGACCCAGGTAGTCGCTGAGTGCTAGGACCTCTCCCTTGAAGCGCCGGCGCGATTCCAGCATCACATGCTCATCCGCAGAGCGCGGAGAAGCGTAGACGAACCGCTGTCGAGTCGTCCTCAGGGCTTGGTGGCGCAGGCGGCGGGAGGTGAGCGCCTTCACCACCGGCTTGACGGAGCGCGCGATCGGGCCGCGTCCCAAATACAGTGAGCGGAGGATCTCCTGCACCCGCGGCGAGCGCACGCGAACGGTGGGGTTGGCGTCGAGCGACTCGATCGGCCCGGCCTCCTCGACGCCCACGAAGCTCAGCACTCGCCGAACGGTGGCCTCGTTGTCCGCGCGGAAGTCGTCGTAGATGAGCACTAGCACCTGCTCTTCCGGAAAGGCCGCGTGATAGCGGCGAAGCTGCTCCACGTAGCGAACGTGGTCCGAGTAGAGCAGCGCCCTCGCCCGCTGTCCCTCGCCGCTGGATTCGATCTTCCGGCGGCGCATCGGCTCGAGGGAGAGAGCCGTCGCGAAGTCATGCTCGCTCTCCACGAGCGCCTGCGCATACTGGAGGTGAAGCGAGCGCAGGAAGCTGGCCGGCTCGCGGAGGATCGCGATGATCCGCGCGTCCGGCTGGACCTTCGCGATCGCCTCGGCGGCGCGGGAGGACCACAGGTAGGACTCCGAGGCCTCGCCCACGCGCTGCTCGGGAGCCGCCGGCTCGAACAGAGCGAGATACTCCCCCAGCGAGCCGGGCAGCTCGGAGCGCGGATGGACGTCGCGGGCGAAGAAGCGCGGAGCCTTGACCTCAGGCATGAAGATCTGTGGGTGGCGCTTGAGCATTTCGTACAGAGCAGTCGTGCCGCACTTGTGGTGACCCACGATGAAGAACTCCGGGATCCGCTGACGGCGCTCGCGCGCGACATGCGGGAGCTCAGTCGATGCCGTCATAACCCCATAGTCGCACGAGATCGCGACCCAGGTAGTCGCTGAGCGCCACCACCTCTCCCCTGAAGCGCCGACGCAAGTCGAGCATCAGGCCCTCGTCGGGTGGGTGCGGCTCGGCGAAGAGGACGCGGTTCTGAGTCAGCCGCAGAGCCTCACGGCGCAGCCGTCGGGACGTGAGCGTCTTCAGGCCCGCCTTGGCGGTCCGCGAGGCGGGACCCCGTCCCATCGATACCGAGTGCACGAGCTCGTGGAGGCGCCCGGAGCGTACTCGCACCGTGGGGTTGGCCTCCAGCACCGTGATCTTTGGGAGGTCTTCCGCCCCGATGTGTTGCAGAACCCTGCGCACGGTGCCCTCGTTGTCGGCGCGAAAGTCATCGTATATCAGCACGAGCACCTGCTCTGGCGCGAACACGGCGTGGTAGCGACGCAGCTGCTCCACGTAGCGCACGATGTCTGAGTACAGGAGGTCCCGGGACTGGCCCGAATGGGCCGGAATGTGTCTACCCAGACGTCTGTCTGCCTCGAGCGCAAGCGCCTTGCGAAGATCCATCTCGGTCTCCACATGGGTTTGCACGAACTGAAGGTGAAGCGAACGGAGAAAGCTCGCCGGCTCGCGCAGCAGGGCGACGATGCGTGCGTGGGGCTGGACCTCGGCGATGCGCATAGCGGCAGTGTGGGATCTCAGATATGAGGGCGTGGCCTCGCCGATGCGCTGCTCTGGTCGCGCAGCGGTGAACAGCGAGAGGTACTGCTCGAGCGTAGTCACGCGCCTGGCCGATTCACCTCGGCGTCTGTTGGTGCGCCGCAGCTCTGATGCGAAGAACCACGTCTCCTTGATGTCCGGCATGTAGATCTCGGGGTGGCGCCTGAGCATCTCGAACAGGGCGCTTGTGCCGCACTTGGGATGACCGACGACGAAGAAGTCCGGCGCCCGCATGCCGCCGACCCCGGTCCGGCGGACGGATTCACTCGATGTCGCCATAGCCCCACAACCCCACCAGATCCCGACCCAGATACTCGCTGAGCGCCTCCACCTCGCCCTTGAAGCGAGAGCGCAGTTCACTCATCAGCTCCTCATCTGCGGCGGGCGGGGCGACATAGACGAGAGTGCGGCGCACCGCCTGCAGCACGCGCCTGCGTGTCTGTTGCGGTGTGAGCGCCTTGACCACGCCCTTGACGCCACGCGAGATCGGGCCCCGTCCGACCGTCACAGTGTGCATCAGTTCGTGAACCGCCTGCGAGCGGGGGGCCACGGTTGGGTTGGCCTCCACCTCCTCGACTGGCGAGGAGTCGTCCACGTCGAGAAAGCGCAGCACCGAACGCACGCTGCCCTCGTTGTCGGCGCGAAAGTCGTCATATATCAGCACCAGCACGTTCTGTTTCCCGAACGCACCGTGGTAGCGGCGAAGCTGCTCGACGTATCGCACGTGGTCGGAGTACCGAAGCGCCAGCGGCCACAGCCCATGGCGGGGCAGGTTCCTACCCTGCCGCCTCTCCTCCTCCAGTGCGAGAGCCCTGCGCAGGTCATACTCGGTCTCCATCACCGCCTGAACGTATTGCAGGTGAACCGAGCGCAGCAGGCTCGCCGGCTCGCGCAGGATCGCGATGATGCGCGCTTCGGGTTGAACCTCGGCGATATTGGCGGCAGCCGTGTGCGATCTGAGATAAGACGTGGACGCCTCACCGAGAAGCTGATCCGCGCGCGCGTCGTCGAACAATGCCAGGTACTCCTCGAGCGTCTCGGGCAGGTCCCGCGGCCTGGCGCCGACGTGCATCTCGCTCGCGAAGAACTCCGGCTCCTTGAAGCGCGGCAGCGGCATGTAGATCTGGGAGTGGCGCCTTAGCATCTCATAGAGAGCAGTGGTACCGCACTTGGGATGCCCGACGATGAAGAAGTCCGGGACCCTGCCTCGCGGCGCAACAGCCGCGCGCGCGCGAACCGGAGCAACACCGGGAGGGGCCGTCTGGCCAGGAGAGATGGAGTCGCGCTCGTCAATCACGTCAGCACGCCTTGGCCTCCCCCGACGGCAAGCGCCGACGCCGAGCGATAGTAAGAGTTGTGTTGCTGCAGGTAACCGATCGTGTCAAACGCCACGAGCCTGCCATCGATCACGACCATCACGCGGTCGCAGATGTAGAGCGTGGACATGCGGTGGGCGACGATGAATAGGGTCAACTCATGTTTGAGCCCCGTAAGAGACTCCTGAATCAACGTCTCCGAGTGGGGATCGAGCGCACTCGTCGGCTCGTCGAGCACAAGCACTTGCGGTCGCGCCACGAGGGCCCTGGCCAGACAGACGCGCTGGCGCTGCCCGCCGGATACGGCGTCTGCGCGGGGACCCACGATCGTGTCATAACCGTCCTTCCAGCCCATCACGTCGTCGTGTATGCGCGCGAGCCGCCCGGCACGCTCCACCGCATCGTCATCGACCTCGCGGAAGTAACGTATGTTGTCCGCGACCGACGCGTGCAGCAGCCGCGGCTCCTGCGGTACGTACGAGATGCGCCGGTTCCAGTCTTCCCGCCTGAACTCCTGTACGGGCGTCCCGTTCACCAGATACTGTCCCTCGTCGGGTGCTCGCAGCCGCAAGAGCAGTTGCACAAGCGTCGACTTGCCCGCGCCGGAGGGGCCGATGACGCCGACCACCTCCCCGCCCTCGACCTCGAAGCCGATGTCTCTCAACACCGGATTGCCTGGGCGATAGGCGTAGGAGACGCCTCGGAAGACGATCGATCGCACGCCTGACAGCGCGCGCTGGCCCCCAGGCTGCGTGCTCGCACGGTAGCGTGCTTCGGCGTCCTGGACGCGTTCGACGAAGGGCATCGCCTGAACGAGACCCTGATAGGCTGCCTGTACGCTCTGGGCGCTCGAGCTCGCACGCACGAGTATTAGAACTACGGCTCCGAGAGACGCCGCGTGGCTGCCGCCGAGGACGTGCAAGACGGCAAGTGCGCCGACCAGGAGCAGGTAGATGAGGCTCTGCGAGACGTTCGAGCCGATCCTGGTGAGCGCCTGCGTCTCGAAGAACAGCTTCGAGGCTTTCGCGATGAGCACGTCGATCTGGCCGCGCTGCGCCTCACTTGCGCCGAACACGTGCGTCTCCTCCGCAACGCGATTTGACTCCGCAACTCCGGCGGCGTAGCGGACCTGCGCTTTTGATAGAGCGCGGGCGCGCCGCACTCCCGCCCCCCTCAGCGGTCGCAGAGTCCCGAACAGTCCAAGGGCGACGATGAGGACGACGGCCGCAGCCGCGAGGTTCAGCACAAGCGCGGAGGCCAGGAGCGCGAGGAAGGAGAACGCCGAGCTGATCAGCGCCGTTATGTTCAGGGCGGCGCTCGTCGCCTGCGCCGCCTGACTAGTCATCGTCTCCTGCAGCTGGCCCTCACGGTCACGCGACTGGATCGTCCATGAGGCGTGGGTGAAGGAATCGAAGAGCCCCGCGCGGACCCTGGCCTGCACGTCGGCGGCGACTCTCGCCGGCAGAATGGAGATTGGAAATTGCAGCAGCAGGCGGGCAGTGGCGAAGCCGAAAGCCATAGCGATGAGCGTCCCGACGGAGGTGTGCGCGCCAATGAGCGAGTGGAAGGCACTTGTCCTCTCACTCGTCCCCTTGGCTCTCACAACGTCTGCGGCGATGAGGGCGATCAACGCAAGGGTCGCCGCTTCGGCGACCCCGCTCAAAATCGACGCGAAGACCAACACCACTACAGATTTGCGCCGCCTGCCTATCAGCTGATTCAACCGCGAGCGCATCGATCGATCTGCTGGCGACTGCCGATCGGCACCACGCTCGCGGGCCAGCGAGCGGTCAGCCGGGTTTCCACCACCCCCGCGGCGGAGGAGGACGGACAGACGGCGCCGGACTGTCATATCGTCGCGGGACGGGCCGTTTCCATGGCACGGCGCCCTGGACCGGCGAACCAGTATGCGACGACTCCTGGCACGAACCAGAGATACGCGCCTGAGGTCGTCACGTTCAAGGTCGATCCACCGAGACCCAGGATCGTGAAGGCGATGAAGGACGCGAGGATCGCCACGAGATAGGTGCGCAGCTCTGGGTCCACGATGCTTCTGAGCCGGCCTATCCCGAGGAGGAGGACGTTCACGGTCAGACCGATCCACAGGAACAGACCGGGGAGGCCTGTTTCGAGCGCCAGCAGGTTGTATGCCGAGCCTCCGCTGACCTTCTGTTCTTCAAACCTGACTTTTTCCTGTCCGCCGAAGCCCGCGACCGAGCCGCCCCTGCCGAGCCCGAAGCCAAACGGAGCGTGCAGGATATCGCCCGGGATCTGGCTTAGATGTTCTGTCTTTGCATCGCCGCCCTTTTCTTTTTCTTCTTCTTCTCCGCCCTCCAAGCTTGCGATGAAGCTCGTGATGCGTTCCTGGCGATGGAAGATCGCATTGCCGTCGAGGGCCACGAGCACCGAGCCGGCAGTAAAGGCCAGTATCCCAACCACCGTCAGGCCGATGAGCGGACGACTCACCCGCAGACCGGCGATGAACGAGAGCGTGGCGAAGCTCGCCAAAGCCACCAGCAGGGCGATCACCGAACTGCGCGAGGCGGCTGTGGCGACGCCGAGCAAAGCTCCCATGCAGCAAAGCAGGACGGGCCATCGTCGTCGCAGTCGCCCGACACTCAGCAGGGCCAGCAGGCCGGGTAGGGCGAGCACCCCCACCGCTCCACCGAAGCCGCTGTCGGATCCCAGTCCGAAGGGGCGCACGTGCTCGACGCCTTCGACGATGTACCCCCGACCCCCTCCTTCGCCCGACACGCGGTGGCTGTAGCCCGGACCCCAGCTTTCGAGCTGAGCCGGCGTCTCCCGCGACTGGACCGTGCCGACCAGCCCGTTGGCGAGCGCGATCACCCCAAGGATCAGGAACAGCTTGCGAAAGCGCTCGCGCGAGCGCATGATCAGATAGCCGAAGAAGAAGAACGGCACCCACTTCGAGCTCTTGCCTGTAGCCGCCGATGGTCTTCAAGAACCCGTTGGTGGCCGGATTGAGTGCCTCTATGAGCACAAAGGCGACAAAGGCCAGGACCCAGCCTGACAGCGGAGGCAGGCGCACGCGTTCCCGCCCGACGACGAGGCGCACGATCATCCCGATGCTGATCGAGACGATCAGGATGTCGCGGATGCCCGACGAAGCTTCGCTCGCACTCTCGAGCTTGATCGGCCCGTCGAGCAGCCCAAGGTAGAGCACGAGCAAGGTGAGGGTCACCGCGTAGCGAGTGCTGAACATGAGCACGACGACCCCTACCGCCCCAGCCGTCACGCCGGCAAGCACCACCACGTTTGCCACGCTCGGCTTGGACATCTCGACGCTGATGGCGAATGCGAGAATCAGAGGGACGAGTGCTCCCATACCCACGAGCAGACGCTCGCGCGTGCGCTGACCGCGCATGCTCGAGTAGCCCCATCCGACGCGATCGGCCAGATCCGGATGCGGGGTGCTCATCGGCCGATGAGATTGTGGCGCACGCCGCGCTTGTAGTGCGCGGCGTAGATGCCGTACTTCTTGATGTCCGCCTGCGAGACTGCATTGGCGACGACGCCGAGCACCGGCGCGCTGGGGGTGCGCTTGAGAAGCTGCATCAGACGTTCAGCGGACGTCTCGCGGGTGTGTCCGATCCGCGCCACGATCATGATCCCCTCGACCGCTCCCAGCAACGGCATCACGTCGCTGACCTGCAGCGGCGGCGGTGCATCGATCACCACGTGGTCGAAGTCCTCCGCGAGCGAGCGCAGCAGCTCGCCCATCGCCGGACGGCTGAGCAGAGCGGGCGGATTGTCCACCCTCGTCCCCCCCACCAGCACGGACACCGACCCCGAGGACTCGACCACGGTCGCCGTGCCCCCCGTGGGGGCCGGGGTCGTGTTAACACCGGCCTCAGGGCGTACGAGGCTCACCACCTGCATCGCGTCCTCGACGGTGAGCATTCCCGTGAGCACGTCGGCAAGCCCCTGCGACCCGCTCACATCGAGGAGCCGGCCCTGTACCGGCCTGCGGAAGTCCGCCTCCACGACGGCCACCCGCTCGCCGGCCTGGCCCCAGGCGAGGGCGAGAGCGGCCGCTACGGTCGACTTTCCGTCACCGGCGTCGGCGCTCACGCACAGGATCGTGCGGGGGCTGCGCTCTCGGCCGTTCTCGCCGGTGCCCGTGACCTGCAGCGTCGTCTGCAGGCGCCAGAGAGCCTCACGCAGAGCGCTGGCCGGCGCGGTGTGTCCGTCGCGGTTGACGAGCGGACGCCTGACGGCCCGGAGCGCGGACAGGACCTGTGCCTCGAAGACGGCTTCGATGGCGGCCAGCGAACGCAGCCGGCGGTCGAGCCGGTCCAGGGCATAGGCGGCGAACGCCGCTAGCACCAGGCCGACCGCGAACCCGAAGAGCGCGTTGCTCCGTGGATGAGGAGAGAGCAGGATCGACTGCCTCCCCTTGGCCGGGTTGACCTGCGTCACCTGCGACACCCCCAGCTCGGATTCCAGCTGGTTGATCTTGGCGCTGAGTGTCGCGGACTGGATCGTGGCCGTGGCGCCGGTGGAGCTCTTCGCGGGGGTCGTCCCCTTCGAGGTCGACGTCGAGGTCGTCAGAGATTGGATCTGTCCGGCTTCGATCCTCCGGAGCTGCCTACGGGCGAGGGCGATCGCGGTTTCGACATCGCTGCGATAATGGACGTTCTGGCGTTTGATGTACGTCTGCGCGGTGGTGTTGACAAGCAGCGCCGCCCCACGCGCGTTGTGCGCTTCGCCGTTGATCGTGATGAATTCGCTCTTTTCGCTAGATTTCGCCTTCACCTTGCCCTTCAGCGCCGCCCGAACCGCCGGGGTTTTATGTGCCCGACGGAGCCGAACGTGAACGGATTCCTTGATGATGCTCGAGTTGATCAGCGCGGCCTGCGTGGTTGGGTTGGGGGCACCGGCCTTCTTGGCGCCACTGCCGGTGGCGCCAATCTGGGCCTGTTCTTCGGCGCCGTTGCCGAGATAGACCTGCGTGGTGGCGGAGTAGACCGAGGGCTGGCGCTTGTAGTAGACGTAGCTTCCCGCCGCGACCGAGATCGCAACCGCGAGAATCAGCCACTTGCGCTTCCACAGCGGAGCCAAGACAGCGGTGGCGTCGGTGTTCTCGTTCATCGGCTTGAGGATCCGTCCTGGGCCGCTCTCCGGCCATCGCCAAGCATAGACTAGGGCGTAAGCGACCGTTAAGTACTACCGACACCCGCTTGACCGGCCCGCTCTGGCAGATTTCTGGCAGAGCGGGCAACCCGGGCGGTTTGCCCTGGCTCATGGCTCACCCCGTTCTGGCGCGATGGGACCCCGCCGCGGCAGACTCGCCAACCGAAGGCCCTCCATGCCCGGCGTCTGCACGGACGGTCGTCCCACCGTCGAGCCGCGAGCGGCGCGAGCGCCGGTAGGTGACCAGGCCATCGATGAGGCCCGCTTGAGCGCCACTGAAGAGCGCCCAGCCCGCGACGGGGTGGGACGGCAGCGATCGGAGCAGGTGCGCCGCGCCGGGAGTGGAGCTCGTGCCGATCGCGCCGGCCCAGGCGAGGTAAAGAAGTCCTCGCCAGACCGGCAGATACTCGAGCACGGCGACTGTCTCGTTATGCCTCGCATCGCGCAGTTCACGTGGGCTGAACTGGCGTGAGTCGTCCACGCGAGGCTGAGGATAGTGGTCCACCGCGATCGCCGGGTCATAGACGATGCGATGACCGCGGCGGCGCAGCGTGAGACACAGCGCCAACTCCCAATGATGCTCGGTCCCTACACCGCGCAGACGCTCATCGAAGCGGAGCTCGCGCAGAAGCTCTCCCCTGACGCTGAGATTGACGCCCTTGAGCACGTCGACATCCCTCGCCCGACCGACCCCCACATGGTGGTTGCCCGTGACACGACCGAACCGGTCGATCACGCCCACCACGGACTCGGACCCCTCGAGCAGCCCGCCGGTTTTGTACGAGAGGACCCAGTCTCGACCGCCGACGGCGGCGATCTGGCCGTCGCGTGCATATACGTCCACGATCCTCGCCAGCCAATCGGGGCGGGGCGCGGCGTCGTCGTCGGTCAGAGCGATCACATCACCGCCGCAGGCGTCGAGGCCAGCGTTCATCGCCGCCACCACTCCCGGGCGCCGCACGAGCACGAGGCGCACGGGCAGCGCGTGAGAGCGAGCGATCTCACGGCTGGCCGCATCGTCGTCGCGCGCGACGACGATCGTCTCCTCGGCTGGCCTGACCTGGCGATCGAGCGCGTCGAGACAGCGAGCCAGGCTCTCAGGCCGCCTGTAGCTGGGGATGATGACCGATACCCGCACGCCACCATCCTTGCACGATGCGGGCGCCCAACCCCGGGTCTGGCCGCACACTCGATGGTCGAGTCCGTTTGTCAGCCGTTCCCGTTCGGAAAGATCAGCATGCAAGTATGTCCGGGTGCGCACCTCGCTTCCCCACTCGCCTCAGAGCGCTCAGAGCGCGAGCTCACGCCTGCCCGGTCGCGATCGGCTCCGCAGCGATGCACGCGAGGACGGCTTGGGCGAGGGTCGAAGGGGATCCGAGCGACGCCTTCTGGTGATCAGCCACCCCGCGATCGTAAACGTCAACCAGGAGGTCTACCGGGAGCTCGCCCGGCGCGAGTGGGACGTCACGATCATACTCCCCAGCCGCTGGCGTCACGAGTACTCGCGGACACCGGTACGCCCGGGAACGCTCGAGGGCATGCAGGACGCTCTGCGTCCAACTCCGGTTCTCCTGGCGGGGCGCCCGCAGAGGCACGTCTATCTGACGAGCTGTCGCGCGGTGTGCGCTCGATCCCGTCCTGATGTCGCGTTCGTCGAGGCTGAGCCGTATGCGCTCGCGGCGATGCAGTGGAGTCGCGTGTTTGCGAAACGCGCCATACCGTTCGGAATCCAGTGTTACGAGAACATCGACAGGCACCTGCCGTTCCTCATACGCAGGCAGCGCTCCCGGGTGCTGCGCGATGCCTCTTTCGTGGCCGCCCGCTCGGACAGCGCCGCGCGGCTCGCCCGCAAGTGGGGAGCGTCGGGAGAGGTCGCGCTCGCGCCGCCGGCGGTCCCCGCTTGGGAGCGCCCGCCCGACGCCTCCGTGCAAGCAGCCTCGCAGCGTCCCTTCACTGTCGGCTATGCGGGCCGGCTGACCGAAAGCAAGGGGCTCCTGAACCTGCTGGAAGCGGTGCGCAAGCTGGAGGCCCCGGTGGAGATGCTCTTGATCGGCAACGGCGAGCTGAGAGACCAGCTCGACGGCCAGCCGATTCCGGGATCGCGGGTGCGTGTGCTCGATGACCTGGCACACGATCAGATGGCGCTGGGCTACGCCCAGCTCGACGTGCTCGTCCTGCCCTCATACACCACGCCCACCTGGAAGGAGCAGTTCGGGCGGGCGATCGTCGAGGCCCTGTGGTGCGAGGTCCCGGTGGTGGGGTCGGACTCCGGTGAGATCCCCTGGCTGATCAAGCTGACCGGCGGAGGGCTGATGTTCCCCGAGGGAGATTCAAACGTACTGGCAGCTCAGCTGCAGAGACTCCGAGAGTCGCCGTCGCTTCGCCGACAGCTGGCCACGAGCGGTCACGCAGCGGTGATGCGGCTGTTCTCCGTGCCCGCCGCCACCGATCCGCTGGAGCGAATGCTCCTGCGCGCGGCGGGACCGACGGGACCTCGCTGCACATAGCCGCCCGAGAGGGCGGCAAAGGCGTCTGCGTCACCCGGTCCCACCGCCCGCGAGGCGAACGTAGAGCTCGTGGTGCTTGGCCACCATCTTCTCCCAGCTGAACCCCAGCGCTGAATCGCGGGCGGCCCTCCCAAGCCGCGCTCTCAGCTCCGGATCGGCGGCCAGTGCTCCCAAGCGCTCGGCGATCGCTCGCGGCTCCGCATCGATCAGGAAGCCATTCTGTCTATCCTCGATGAGCTCGCGTACGCCGTTTACCGACGTTGCCAGGATCGGCAGTCCGCTCGCAGCCGCCTCGAAAGTAGCTAGTGAGAACGTCTCGTAACGCGATGGAAGCACGAAGGCGTCAGCCAGGCCGTAGACGGTCTGAATGTCGTGCACCACGCCGAGCCAGTGAACCGAGCGCCCTACGCCCAACGCGTCGGCCATCTCCCGGTAGGGTCGCTCGTGTCCGTGTCCCACGACAAGCAGATCCCACGCGGGCGCCTGCGCGACGGCCTCGATGACCCAGCGCAGACCCTTGTGCCCCCAGTCGCCCCCGATGAAAAGCGCCACGAGCCTGTCCTTCGATATCCGCAGCTCGGTCCGCAGCCCGAGGGCCTCGCGCTCGCGCACGCCCGGCGCAAATTCAGTCGTATCGACCCCATTGTGAATGGTGAGGATCCTGCTCGCCGCCGCCGGGTAGTGCTTTCGCATATCCGCCGCCACGCCATTTGACACGCACACGAACGTCGCCGAGCTGTTTGCGCGAAAGCAAAGCCGCTCGGAGACTCGCTTGACGATACCCACGACGGCGCCATACCATCGGAACAGCGGCGTGGGGCGACTGGCCACCGCGGTGTAGACTTGATGACAGCAGTGGACCGCGATGCTGTCGACGCGGTTCACGATGATCGCACCCGTGGCCTGAACCACCCCGCGTCTGTACCTGCGCACGGCGATCGAGCCAGCAAGCAAGAACCATGGATAGGCCAACAGAAACGGCCGGCTCGGTCCTCGCACACGATGAAACACGACCCCCGCGTCCGCGGGCAGCTCGCAGGTTCGAGCGATGACGGTCACCTCGTGGCCAAGCCGACGTAGTCCGATTGCCAGTTCAGCAAGCTGGCGCTCCATCCCCCCAACCGAACCGACGTCGTGCGCGACGATCGTCACAGCCACGGGAGCGGCGGAACTCCGAGGTGCCCTCGTATTCACTATCTCCGATTGTGGCGGGGCCGTCGCAGGTGACATTGGCTCACAACTGTGAAAGAGCACCATTTCGTGTCCCCGCAGATGCTGCCAGGGATGGATCCACCAGAAGCTGCTGGAGTTCCCGAAAGAAGCGCTTGCGCATGGCTGCGTCGGTGAAGTCCCGCAGGAAGCGCTCCCGGCCCGCGCGACCTACAGACTCGCGCAGGTCGGCCGAGACGAGAAGGGGCTCGAGTGCGTCGGCCAGCGCCTCGGGCTCTCCTGAGCGCGCGAGCATGCCCGTTCGTTCCTGCTCAATGAACTCGGAGGGACCACCCGAGTCGACGGCCACAACGGCCACGCCCCTGGCCATGGCCTCCAGCAGGACGATGCCAAACGGCTCCGGGTCGGACGCGTTGACCAGGATGTCCATCTGCGCGACGTAGGGTCCGGCATCCGGCACCTCACCCGTCATGGTGACAGCATCAGAGAGGCCCAGCCGCCGGACCAGCGCGGGCAGCGACCGGGCGTACTCCGGAGAGAGCCCGTAGGAGTCCCCGCCCACGATAACGAGGTGAAAGCTGTGGCCGCGCTCGCGCAGCAGAGACTGGGCCAAGAGCATTCGATCCTGGCCCTTCCAGGGCTGCAGGCGTCCGACAAGGCCAATGACCGGCACGTCGCCAGGAAGCTCGAGCGGCCCTCCCTCCGAGGGTTCCTGCGGGATGGGTGCGCCGGCAGCGACCACAAACGTCTTGCGCGAGGGAAACAGCCGCGCTTGCGCCTCGGCGGCGGCCTTCGAGTAACAGCCGATCGCACGCGCGGGGAGCAGGGTCGCGAAGAGATCGATCGGGCTGCGACGGGGGATTCCCTGCTGCCACCACACGACGCGGTCCTTTTTGCCGGCAAGCATCGCAGCAGGAGCTCCATAGAGCTGGGTCTTGGCCGCCCAGTTGAGAATCAGATCGGGCCTGCGGCGGCGGAGCAGGCGTGCGAGGCGGACGACCGTGACGATCCACCGGTTGACTTGGCGCAGGCGCCCAGCTGGGATGACCTCGACGCGATATCCGGCCTGCGCGAGCTCCGTCGGCCAAGGGCCCGCATGAAAGAACACCAGCTCGAGCTCGTGCCCACACCCTTGAGCGCCGTCAAGTACCGCCTGAAGCATCGCCTCAGCGCCGCCGAGTCGCTCCCCCCACGGGGCAATCACTATAAGACGCATCGTTCTCGCCAGCCGCGTACGCCGTCACCTTGGCATCGTCGGAATCTACTCATCCTCGGGCTGTCACAATCCGCCTCTGATCACCGTCGAACGAGTGTAGGACCCGGCCGCTGCTCCCGCCGCTGCTCACAGCTGTGCGGTGCCCCGGCCCCGGTTCACCGGACACTCTGGTGAACAAGCTGATCATGCCAGGAGTGCCTGACTGAGCAGGTGCTCGCGCGCTTCCAGGGGCGTGCGGTAGCTGTGGCGCTCCAGCAGCCACTCGTGGTTGTAGGTGACGGTGAACTTCCTGACGGCGACCCTGAGCTCCTCGAAGGTGTCAAAGCGCTCGATCCACAGCACCTGCTCCTTGAGCGTCTGGATGAACTTCTCCGCGCATCCGTTGGTCTCGGGCTCGTAGTGGTAGGCCGGCGAGCGGGCGATCCCGAGGTGGTCGATCTCGACCTGGTAGTGCTCGGAGCGGAAGCAGGACCCGCCGTCATAGCGCAGCGCCAGTCCCGAGGCGACGGCCTGCTCGACCGACCCGAGCGCTCGGCGCACACCTCGCGCAGTAGGTCGGCGGCGGCGAAGCGATCCATCCGCAGCCCGGCAAATCAGACTTCGCCGCCTAGTATATAGAGTGATCACAGTGGCCGACAGATCGCTTCGCATAGCTTGGCTCGGCCCCGCGCCAAGCGCTGGTAAGGAAGGAGGCGCACCTGGGCGCGGCAACGGAGATTCTGCACGGCCTGGCGAGACTCGGTCACCGCATCGACTGCTTTCTGCCCTCCCGCGGGCAGGAGCTCTCACCGCAACTGCTGGGCACGGATAACCTTCGGTTCATCTGGGGGACGAGCGCCTGGCGTTGGAACCGCTGGTACAGCCGCACGAAGCTCCTGGCCTTCGCGAGCGGCCTGATCGCGCGCGGCCTCGCTTCGCTGAGACTCCGGCGGGAAATCGTTCGCAGACACAGAGAGCAGCCCTACGATCTGATCTTCCAACAGTCAAACATCGAGTCGCTCGCCGTGCCCTTCAGCTTCGCCGGCACCGTGCCCATTGTGATGCGACCGGACACCCACATCGCGGGCGAGCTGCGATGCCTGATCGCCGAGCGCCACCTCGCCATACGATGCCAGCCGCGCCACACCTACGGGCTCGTGATAGTCATCATGGCCATTCGCGCGCTCGTGCAGCGAGCCCGAATTCGCCGTGCCGCTCTGCTCATATGCATCAGCAGCGTCTTTCGAGACCATCTGGTCCACGATTACGGCTTTCCCTTGAAGGCCACCGTCGTGGTTCCAAACCCTGTGCGGCTCGAGCGCTTCGGGAGCAATGGGAGCGAACTGGGAGAACCGCCGACCGTGCTGGTGCTGGGGCGAATATCGGCTCGCAAGGGTGTAGAGGACGTCGTGGCATTGGCGAGGACCTTGCTCGCGCGCGACGTCGATGTGCGGTTTCGCGTCATCGGCGGACCGAGCCTCTGGTCGGACTACACGAAGCTGCTCCGGGATCTGCCGAGTGAGAACGCCGAATACGTCCCGCGCCTCCCGCCATCTCAGATCCCGGCGGAGCTCGCTCGCAGCGACATTCTGCTGCAGCCGAGCAAGTACGAGCCATTCGGCTGCACCGTCGCAGAGGCCTTGGCGGCCGGCGTGCCGGTCGTGGCGACCAGTGAGGTCGGTGCGGTCGAGGGCGTGGATCCGTCGGTCCTGACCACCGTGGCGCCCGGCGACGTCGAGGGTATGGCGAGCGCGATCACGGCGATGATCGCCGCCTTGAGAAGCGATCCCGTGAAGATCCGCACCGGGGCTCGCGCAGAGGCCGTGCGGCTGTTCGCGCCCGAGCTGGTCTGCGAGCAGATCTCCACGGCGCTCGAACGGCTCGTGGACGGCGCCCCGATGGACGGCGCCCGATGGACGGCGCCCGACACGATACCCAGACGACGGCCGGCGCTTGAGCATCGTTTTGAGCGGTGCAAGCTGATCTGAATGGGTCCGGCTAGCGGGTCATTACAGATGCTCTGTTAGGATTACTAGTCATTACAAGGTTCCTGTAATGACCGACATTCCGGGCAAGAACCCCTACCGGCCAGGCGTGGGCGTGCGCCCACTGTATCTTGCGGGTCGCGAAGCGCCGCTGCGGCGCTTCGACGCGATGCTCCGCGCCGCGCCCGAGCAGCAGGCCAACATGCGGGTCACAGGCTTGAGAGGCGTCGGCAAGACGGTGCTGCTGGAGACGTTCGCGGAACACGCGCAAGAGCACGACTGGGAGCCGGCGTTCATGGAGCTGCAGCCCGGGCACAACACCGACACTCACCTCGCGGCGGCGATCGGATCGCTGGTGGGGCGCACCCGCGAGCGGCTCTCGCGGATGGCCCGACTGCGATCAGCGGCCGGAAGGGCGCTGCGCTCGAGCAGCCTGTCGGTCAGCTGGGAAGAGGTCTCGCTGTCGGTCTCCTTCGGATCTGAGCGCGAGGAGGATCTCGCGCGGGAGCTGTTCGCCACGATCCAGCTGGCCCTCGCCAAAGGACGCACGGGCGTTGTGCTGCTCCTCGACGAGGCGCAGCTCATCCACGACGAGCGCAGCCGCCACGGCGAGCACCCGCTCTCGCTGCTGATCGCGCCGATCGTCGCGCTGCAACGCCGGGAACTCCCGCTGGGGCTCGTCCTTTGCGGCCTACCGACGTTGGCGGGCAACCTGCAAAAGGCGCGCTCCTACAGCGAGCGCCTGTTTCGCGGCGAGGAGATCGACTCGCTCACACTCGAGCAGGCGCTTCAGGCGTTCACAAGACCGCTCGCGCAGACCGCGCGCGAGGCATCCACCGCGCTCGCCAAGACCGTCGTCTCCGAGGTCGAGGGCTACCCGTACTTCCTGCAGCTGTGGGGATCGGAGCTGTGGGACGCCGCCGACCTCGCCGGCGTGGACCGCCTCACGCCCAAGCTGCTCGACGCGGCGCGCCCCGACATCTACCACCGGCTGGATCGCGACTTCTACGAGCCGCGCTTGGCCACGCTGACCCCAGCCGAGCAGGACCTCCTGATCGCCTCCGCCCAGTGCTCCTACCCGCCACTGCGCTCCTCCGAGCTGAGCGGCGCCTCCGCGAAGAGCACCGGCAACGTCAACGTCCTGCTCGGTCGCCTCGTCGACGCCGGCGCGCTCTACCGCATACGTAAGGGCGAGTACGCCTACACCGCGCCGAAGTTCCGCGACTACCTGTCGCGAAGAACGACACAGCGAAGCGAATCAGCCAGAATCTCCACGGCGCTCGAACGGCTCGTGGACGGCGCCCCGCAATCGTAAGCGAAGCGCTGGACAGGCGTTATGCTGGGCGTATGCGCGCGGTGGTCCTGGATCCTCCCACAGCGGGGCTCGATGAGGTGCTCGAGCGGCGGCGGCGCTCGGGGCTTGATCGCCTGGACGAGGTGTGGGAGGGTGTCCTGCACATGGTTGCCGCGCCGAGCTACGGACATGGTGACCTTGAAAGCCAGCTCCACGCGATTCTCAGGCCGCTTGCCCGCCGGGCCGGTCTGACGATGATCGGCCAGTCCAACCTCGGCGAGGGCGAACATGACTTCCGCGTACCCGACAGCGCCCTGCACCGACCCGGCGCCTCCGGCACGTGGCACGCCACGGCCGCGCTCGTCGTGGAGATCGTCTCCCCGGGCGACGAGAGCTGGGAGAAGCTGCCGTTCTACGCCGCCCACCACGTCGACGAGGTGCTGATCGTCGACCCCACCGAGCGCTCCGTCGACTGGCTCGTCCTGCACGACGGGGAGTACCGCCCGATCCAGCGCAGCACGCTGATCGAGCTCGGCGCCGACGAGCTGGCCGGGCGAGATCGACTGGCCGTAGGCGTCTCTCGCAACGGCTTCGCCGTAGACGGCCTTGATGTTCGCCTGACCGCCGAGCACGTCGTGGCCGCCGGCTCGATCGTCCAGTACTTCATAAAATAGTACTTCGTGTGATAGCATCGCCACGCGCGGCCGCTTGTGGATCGTGAGCAGGAGCTGGCGCTTTTGCGGGAGCAGCGCGACTCCGCGCCCAGCCTCGTCGTGATGCGAGGACGACGACGGATCGGCAAGACCTTCTTGCTTGGGCACGCCTTTGCCGGCGAGCGTGTCGTCAGCTATCAGGCCGACGAGCAGCCGCGCTCGGTGCAGCTGGCCGCATTCGCCGCAGCGGCCGGACAGCTGCTGCCCGGCGCGCCGCCGCTGAGCTTCAGCTCCTGGGACGCGGCCTTCGATTTCCTGGGCTCGCAGGCCGATGAGCGGCCGCTCGTACTCGTCATCGACGAGCTCCAGTACGCATGCCTGTCCGAGCCTGCGCTGCCGTCGATCATCCAGAGGCATTGGGATGGCTGGGATGCGCAGGGAACGCCCATCTGCGTGGTGCTGTCCGGCAGCGCGCTGACATTCATGGAGGGGCTGCTCTCGCTTGATGCTCCCCTGCACGGCAGGGCCACATACCGGCCGGCGATCGGCCCGCTGGACTATCGCGACACGCGGGAGCTCGCGTCGCCGCGAAGCTCCGCGGAGGAGCTGATCGAACGCTACGCCGTAATCGGCGGTACGCCGCAGTATCAGGTCTGGGCCGGCCATCGCCCCTTGGAACGGGTCGTGCGCGATGGGATTCTGCGCATCGGAGCGCCGCTTCACGAGGAGCCCCTTACACTGATCAGGGAGGAGCGGGGCATCCGTGACCCGCGGCGCTACTTCGGAGTTCTCGCCGCGATCGCGTCCGGGCGCACCCGCAACGCGGAGATCGCAGGCCTGCTCGAGCTTCCGAGCTCCAACGTCGCGGCTGTGCTCGAGCGGCTGCAGGCGCTCGGCTATGTACAGGAGCGGACGCCGGTCGCGCCGGGCGCCCGTCATCGCCGGCGTGGCTTCTGGGAGATAGGCGATCCGTTCTTTCGCTTCTGGTTTCGTCGCATTCAGCCCAATCGCAGCCGGCTCGATCGGGATGAGGGCGCCAACGCGGTCTGGGAGCAGGTACGGGGCGACCTCGACACCTACGTCGGCCGCATCTTCGAGAATGTGTGCCGCCGCTGGCTCGGGCGCTACTCGGAGGTCGAGGAGGCCAGAAGCGCCAGGAAGATCGGATCCTGGTGGTCGCGCGACGGGCGCCACGAGGTCGACGTCGCCTGTGTGGATGGACGCCGCTACACGCTGCTCGGTTCATGCAAGTGGTCGCGACAACTGGTCGACGAAGACGCGCTGCAGGCGCTGCTCCACAGCAGAGACGCCATCGAGGGACAGACGACAAACGCTCGCCTGGCGTTGTTCGCACGCCGCGGATTCACGCGACGGCTGCAGCGACGCGCCGCGCGCGAGGACGTGCTCCTGGTGAGGGCCGCGGACTTGTTCGCATAGCGATACGGCGCGAGCACTCGCGCGTGCCCACCCGACCCGCGCAGACTGAGCGGTTCGCGATTTGCGAAGCGAAATGTTCGCATGACAACCGCAGCAGCGCGGCCCGTGCGACCCAACGTTCATCCGGCTGAAACAGATGACCCACACCCAGAGCCCGCAAGGCACGGGCGCCACTCCCGCGGGCAAGCGCGTCAGCCTCGTCCACGACTACCTGCTGGTGATGCGCGGCGCCGAGCGCACGTTCGCCGCGATCGCCGATCTGTACCCGCGAGCCCCGATCTTCACGTTGCTCTATGACGAAGAGGGAACCGATGAGCGCTTCGCCGATCGCTCGATCGTCACCTCGCCGCTGCAGCGCCTGGGCGTGCGCCAGTCCACGTTCAGGCGCCTGCTTCCGCTCTACCCCTGGGCCGTGGGCCGGCTGAAGCTGCCCTCCTGCGAGGTCGTGCTCAGCAGCAGCAGCGCGTTCGCCCACGGCGTGCGTGCTCCCGCGGGCGCCGTGCACCTCTGCTACTGCTACACGCCCTTCCGCTATGCGTGGTATGAGGAAGACCGCGCGCTGGAGGAGACCTCGCCCCTGCTGCGGGGGCTGCTGCGCCGGCGGCTGCACGCCATACGCAGGTGGGATCTCGCCGCCAGTCGCCGCGTCGACGCCTACATCGCCATCTCCGAGCTCAGCCGCGAACGGATCAAGCGTTATTACGGCCGCGAGGCGGCGGTCATCCATCCGCCGGTGGAGACCCATCGCTTCGCGCCGGGGACACCCGGGGACTCGCTGCTGGTGGTCTCGGAGATCGTCCGCCACAAGCGCCTGGAGGTGGCGTTGGAGGCCGCCCGGCGCGCGCACGCGCCGATCCGTGTGGTGGGCTCGGGACCTGAGCGCGCGGCCCTCGCCAAGGCCTATCCCGAGGCGCAGTTCCTCGGACGCGCGCGCGATGAGGAGCTGGCCGGGCTCTACGCGAGCGCGCGGGCGGTGCTCGTGCCGAGCATGGAGGAGTTCGGGATCGCCGCCGTGGAGGCCCAGGCGGCCGGGCGGCCGGTGATCGCGGCCGCCGCCGGGGGCGCGCTCGAGACGGTGCTCGACGGGCGCACGGGACTGCTCGCGACCCTCGGCGACGTCGACTCCTTCCAGCGGGCGATCGAGCGGATCGACGATCTGCGCTTGGACCCGGCCGATGCGGTGCGCAACGCGCAGCGCTTCTCGGTGGCCGCCTTTCAGAGGCGCCTATCAGAGGAGGTCGCGCACGTCCTGAAGGACCGCGCCCGAGCACGCGCTTGAGCATCCGGCGGCGGACTGCTAGCTTGATCGCCAGATGA
Source organism: uncultured Solirubrobacterales bacterium (assembly GCA_963785785.1). Taxonomy (GTDB): domain Bacteria; phylum Actinomycetota; class Thermoleophilia; order Solirubrobacterales; family Solirubrobacteraceae; genus Palsa-744. The sequence continues at coordinate 908,628 of CAWAWI010000001.1, forward strand.
TCTGGTGAGAGGCCGCGGGCTGACAGGGATGATGCTCCCGTGCCTCGTCGCAGTGAGCGCCGTGTGTGCCCTGGCCGGCTGTGGAGGCGCCTCGACCGGTGGCGCGAGCTCAGAATCCAGTCAGGCCATCGAACACAAAGAACAGAGCGAAGAAGCGGCCGCGCTGAAGCAGGAAGAATCTGCGGAAACCGCGAAAACCCGCGAACTGCTGTCGCAGGTAGAAGCTCAAAAGGGCGAAGAAAGCGCGGCGGCGGCGGAAGCGAAGGCCAAGCGGATAGAAGCGGCGGCCGCGGGCCGGGCGAAGAAGCGCGAGCGGGCGGCCGAAGCGAGGGCCAAGAAGCGCGAAGAGGCGGCCCTGACAAACGTCAAGTCCAAAGAAGAAGCGGCAAACGCCGAAATCAAGAGGAAGCGAGAAGCGTCGTCCAAGACCAAGCGAAAGACTGGGGCGAAAGGGCAGTCCTCGACGGGGTCGGAAACGACGACCACCGCGACCGGTCCCACGACGACACAGAAGGCGACGAGCCCGTGATGGGCCGTAGACGCCCGCGTGGCAGCGATCCGGCGAGGCTTGAGATGAGTGTGGTTCAGGGATGTTTACCGCGCTACACAGCCGCCAGCCGCAGAGGCGTGTGACGCGCGATCGCGAGAAAGTCCGCATCGGCGTGGAGCAGCTCGGCGTCGTTGCGAATCGCGACCGCCGCGATCAGGCAGTCGGTGAGCTTGCGGGGCGTCGCTCCCCGGCGGCGGCACACACGGTAGAGCTCCGCGGCCTGCTCGTAGTCAGACGGCCCTTGCACCGCCAGCAGGACACACCCATAGAGCAGGCGTCGCAGCTCATCACGATCGTCGTCGTCGCGGGCGCCAGCGAGCACCTCCATCACAACCACGTCGGTGCTCGCCAACTCGACGTCCTGCCGCAGCGCCGATCGCACGCGCAGGTGACCGGGACCGCCGGTGGCGCGCAGAAACTCCACCCACGCCGAGGTGTCGATCAGGATCACCGCTTCGGGATCTCATCCGCAGAGCGGATCTCAGCGAGATCGCCGGCCCATCCCCGCCCCTCCATCGCGAGCGCCTCGCCGCGGTCCATCGGCTCGCCGACCAGCCTGCGCAGCGCCAGGTCCACGGCCTCGCGCTTGCTGCGAAGTCGATAGACCCGCATCGCGCGGCCCACCAGCTCATCGTCTATCTCGATGTTCGTCCTGGCCACGAACACCATCATACACCCTTGGGTGTATGATCGCCGATCCGGCGAGCGGCTGGTCCAGATCGGTCATACCGAGACCGTGCAAATCTATAGCGACGGTTTATAATTGCACGGATGATAGAGAGACGGGTGGCCTCGGAAGTCACCGCGCTGCTGGACCAGGCGCCGGCCGTCGCCCTCCTCGGCCCGCGGCAGGCCGGCAAGACCACGCTCGCCCTGGCGATCGCCGCGGGACGGCCGTCGGTCTACCTGGACCTGGAGTCTGTCGCGGACCGGGCCCGCCTCGCCGAGCCGGAGCTCTACTTCGCCGACCACGCGCAGGAGCTCATCGTTCTCGATGAGATCCACCGCGCGCCGGGCCTGTTCGAAGCGCTGCGTGGCGTGATCGACCAGGCCAGGCGCGAGGGCAGGGGCACCGGCCGTTTCCTGCTGCTGGGCTCCGCCGCGATCGACCTGCTGGCCCAGTCGGGCGAGAGTTTGGCGGGGAGGATCGCATTCGTCGAGCTCGCCCCGTTCGACCTCACCGAGGTGGGAGAGGGAGAGGGAGGACTCGACCGGCTCTGGGTCAGAGGCGGCTTCCCGGACAGCTTCCTCGCGGGCGCTGACGCGATCAGCCTGCGCTGGCGCCAGGACTTCATCCGCACGTACCTGGAGCGCGACATCCCCCAGCTGGGCCCGCGCATCCCGGCCGAGACGCTGCGGCGGCTGTGGACCATGTTCGCCCACCATCAGGGCGGCCTGCTCAACGCCGCGCAGCTCGCACGCGGACTGGGTGTGAGCGGGAGCACCATCGCCCACTACCTAGACCTGATGGTTGATCTCCTGCTCGTACGGCGTCTGGCTCCCCGACTGCCGAACGCCGGCAAGCGGCTGGTGCGCTCACCGAAGGTGTACGTACGCGACAGCGGCCTCGTGCACGCGCTGCTCGGACTGATCGACAAGGAGGCGCTGCTCGGGCACCCGATCGCCGGGCCGAGCTGGGAGGGCATGGCTATCGAGAACCTGCTCGCCGCGGCCGGGCCCGGCGCGCGGGGGAGCTTCTACCGCACGAGCCACGGCGCGGAGATCGACCTCGTCCTGGACTGGCCCGGCGGCGAGGAGTGGGCGGTTCAGATCAAGCGCAGCTTGGCGCCGACGCTCGAGCGCGGCTTTCACTCAGCCCTCGCCGACCTGTCGCCGCGGCGCGCACTGGTCGTCTATCCCGAAGCCGAGAGCTACCGCCTGGCGCCATCGGTGCAAGCGATCGGCCTGGCCGAGCTGTGCAAGCAGGCACAGGCGCGCAGCGGGTGAACGCGCGGACAAGAAGACCGGGCCGCCCATCCTTGGGCGGCCCGGTCGGGGTCCTACGTGCGTCCTTGCGCTGGTCAGGCGAGCCGTCTCACCGACCGCTTTACGCGACCTTGCTGCCGATTTCCTCCGCGCCGAATTCGGCCTCTACCTGCACGTTTTTCGGCAGGGCTTCGTAGTCGCTGTCTTTGAGGAGCTTGCCGCCGCCACCGAGTTTCGTGTTGACTGCCCACTGCAGGAAGTCGTGCACCGTCGTGGCGATCTTCTGCGATTCGGCTTCGCTGACGCCATACTTCTCCAGGAAGTAGTAGTACTGGCGCGCCGCAAGGACGTAGGTCAGGCCGCAGATCGGGTACGTCTTGGAGACGTTTTCACCTTTGACCTTCGACCAGTCGAAGCGCGTGCTCAGCGGCGGGAATTCTTCAAGCTTCGCCGACACGTATTTCGTGTCCTTGCAGTTTGAGTTGCCCTCTTTCGCCTTGTCATCTTTCGTAGACGGATCGGCGAAAGTCACCGGGGTCGTGCCCGGTTCTGTGTTCTGCACCGCAGCCCAGAACTCAGTGTGCTGTTCGCCTTTTTTGTTTTCGCCGCCCACGCCTTTGTTCGAGAAGAAGCCCTTTTCCTGGGCGACCGCAAGATCGGCGTAGCCGATGCTGCTTTCCGTGTTGTTGACTTCATTGACGACGCCCGGGTTGCCGGTTTCCGTCGGACGCAGGATGTGGGCAGCTTCGGGCCAGCGCTGGTTTTCACAGCCTTCGCCCGTCTGCGCCCAGGACACGCTCGCGCCCGCTCCGAGTTCGCCGCTGGTGCACGGTTTTTCGCCGCCGTTCACTTCTTTGAATTCTTCACCGGCCCATTTGCCAGTGTAGACCTGGGCGAGGAACTCCTTGAAGATGTGCGTCGTGCCGGACTTGTCGGCACGCACCACCGGGCGGATCGTTTTGCTTTCACCGCCTGCGGTGCACGTCAGCGTGTCTTTGCCGTCTGTGCCCTGCTTGGTCATGGCTTCGGCCCAGGTTTTGATCGTGCCGCGATAGATTTCCTCGATCACTTCCTGATCGAGCGCGAGACGACCCAGTTTCAGGACTTTGCCCGTCGATGTCGTGATTTCGCTCGTGGCGAGGCAGTCTTTGGGCAGGTGCACGATGACCGCCTCCGCGCCCTGAGCGACCGGGATGGACTCGATCGCTTCACCTTTGCCGGCTTCGCCCCCGGCAGCCATGAATTCGGAGTTTTCGAATTCTTCCTTGACGGCCTTGCTCGGCGCTTCGTCGGTCCCGCAGAGGGGGTACTTCTTCACCCGCGGGTACGTTTCGCCCGATTTCACTTCACCGAAGCTTTTGATCCCATTACCCCAGGTTTTGAGGCAACTGCCGCTTCCGCGATTCGCGCCGCCGGTCTGGTTGTAGTAGACCGTCGGCTTTTGCAGGCTGCCCTGGCCTGCCAAGCCGGCGCACGCCAGCAGGTTGGCCGAGAAGTTGAAGCCTGTTTTCAGTTCTTCGTTGCCTTTTTCGCTGTTGACACCGGTCCACAGATAATCGGCCGGGGCCTGGAAGGTCGAACCCTCGGATTCGATTGCCGGGGCGCCCGAGCACTGTTCCAGCACGTCCGGTTTCGGCGGCGGCGTTTTGGCGCTTGCGACGCCTGGCGCGCCTAGCGTGAGTGCGGCGATCGCCGCAATGCCCACGGGCATGGCGCGACGCACGGAGACGAATCTCATTGCTTGACTACCTCCTGTTGGGTTCCGTTTCCAGCGCGGATGTCCTATCCACGGGCACCGGGAGGGGGCCCCGGCTGATGAGCAGTCTCGCAGCGCAGGAGCTCGGGAGCGTTACTATTCTGTGCCCATTTCTGGACGAATCAGTTCACACGGAGTTGACACCTTCTTGACAACTCCGCGCAGCGGGCGGCCGCAACCCTCGGGGGAACAGCCGTGCCCGGTGAAGCTGGCGCTAATGCTTCTTCTTGGCGACGTGCAACGTCACGACCCGTGTCGTGACGTTGTTCTTCTGGCCGCCCGTGCCACGCGAGAGGATCGTCAGCTTCGCCCGCAGCACGCCGTGGGAATGGTTCAGAAGCGTTCTCGCCTGAGAGCTGAGATGGAGCGTCACGGACTTGCCGCCGCCTGCAAGCGAGAAGCCGCTGGTTGCGAGCGTCAGGACCTTCTTCTTCTTCTTCTTCTTGCCCCCTGCCGCGACGGCGGTGAGCGTCTGCAACGTCAGCGTGCCGCCGCAGGACCCGCCGCTCGGACAGCTGATCTTGACCGAGGTGGCGCCGCTCGTGCTCACCGACAGGGACGACCCCGAGAAGACCGCTATGTAGGCCTCAACGCCGCCTTTCGGCTGGGGCGTGGTCTGTGTCGGCGTGGTCTGTGCGGGCGTGGTAGTCGTCTGCGTGCTCGTCGTCGTTTCGGTCGGCGGCGGTCCTCCTCCGCCTTCTTCTTCTTCTTCTTCGGCTTTGCTCTCCCTGACTTTGATTTCGCCGACCAGCTGTTCTGTCACCTTTTCGCCGTTTTCCGCTTCGACCGTCGCCTTGACTTTGCAGGTCGTCACCTTGGCGGAGCCGCAGCGGTTGAACGTGTGCTTGACTTCGAGAGTCGCCGGGCTCGCCGGTTGCTGTGCGCCCGATTCCTGCGGTTTCGTTCCGTCGCCGAAGCTCCAGATGACCTTCTTGATGTGCAGGGTCGCTTCGCCTGGCACTTGGACAATCGCCTTCACAGTGGCTTCCTGTTCGTGCGCGCGGACTTCGCCCGGTTCCGGGGCCTTGGGCTTGACTTCGAGCTTGCCCGGCGTCATGGTCAGCTTGTCGACCGCAGACTGCCCGACTTCGTTGGCGAGATCGTCTGTGTAGACGGTTGCACTGACTTCGTAGGTGCCGGTTTGATCGAAGGTCTGGTCGAGCTTGAGGACGATGCCATAGCCCAGTTCCACTTCGTGCAGGCCGCTGTATTCGTAGGTCGCTTCGGGATGTGTGACTTCGCTCCCGTGCTTTACCGTCCATACGACTCTCTTGGCGCCGCCGGCGGCGTGAATGATGTTGCCGCTGCCTTCGATCGTACCTAGAACTGAGGTGATTTCGAGCGGCGTGCCAGCAGGCGCCGTGCTCGTCGGTTCGCCGTGAAGGCTCTGCGTGGGAGTCGTCACCGGCACTGAGGGACAGCCCGTTGTAGAGCCACCTTCGCCGAACTCCACGACTTCGGCCCTGGGTTGCGGTTCGCCGCTCACTTCTTCCTTGTAGAACGTGATGGCGAGGAAGCCCCGCTTGGGTCCGCTCAGGCTCAGCCCGCCGAGGGAGATCGGTTCCCCCGTGGGTATTTTGTGGATATCGCAAGGTTCGGGCCCTTTGTGTTCGTTGGTGGTGCCACCGGCGGTCCAACCGACCTCGGTGATCGACGGATGGCCGCCGGAAGGGTGGCTGTAATGGAGCACGGCCGGCCCGGGCTGAGAATTGGTGTAATCTCCGCTGACGTAGATCGTGCCTTCGGTTGCTCCTTCCGGGACGAGCGACATCACGGAGGTCGGTTCTTCAGCGAGCCCGACCTCCGGGTTGAACGTCGGAATCGATTCCGTTACGAACAGCTCTTCGGGCGTCATCGGAACTTCTTCGCCCGGCGCGCCGAGATGTTCGTCCGCCCCCTTGGGCGCGAGCTGCCAGATGATGCCTTCCACTTCCGTGCCCACTTCGGCGTCTTCCCCGTATCCGAGCAGGGTCCCGTCGGGAGCGAACACGGGTGAGGCCGGCGCCTGGTTGATGCCTTCTTCTTCTTCTTCCGCGTCGCCGCAGCCCGTCTGCCCGAAGAGGACCGCACCGCCTTTGTCGACGTAGCGTGCGCCTGGAGAGAGTTCTTCAACTTTGCCGCCAGATTCTTTGACCTTCACGAACTGGACCCCCGCTCGGCATTGTTTCTGGGCGCCAGCCTCCACCTTGACGTTGCTTTCTTCGTCCTGGTTGCCAGAGATCGCGAGATCGCCGTTGGCGGGATCGACCGCCATGCCACGCGGGTCGAGCAGGGCTTCTTTCGGGTTGTTCGCTTCGCCTTTGAGTTGTTCGCGCGTGAGTTTCTTGCTGCTTTTGAGTTCTTTTTTTGCGGAGTTGTATTCGAATGAGTACAGCGTTCCCGCCGCCGGCATAGCAGAGTCGGGCGGGAATTCTCCTTTGCCTTCTTCCATTTCGGTCGGTTCGGGGCGTTCGTAGACGAGCAACACGTAGACGCGATCACGACTGGGATCGACCGCGAGGATCGCATTGGAGCCTTCGACCCCTCCCTTGGCTTGTTTTTCGCCTTTCAGGGACGCTTCCGCGGTGGGTTTCGTGCTTCCGATTTCGAAGCGCTGAAGGATCAGTTCTCCGGTGGATTCGGTCAGCACGTAGTAGCTCCCATCGCTCCCGGCGGCGAATCGCACGAGCCCGCTTTCCTTTACTTCACCGCGTCCGTTACCGGCTTTGAGTGGGAAATGGTTGAGCTCACCCCAGGCTTCCGCCCGCGCCGAGGATGTGAGGCAGACGAACGTGACCAGGGCGAGCAGCATTGCGAGCGCGAGGTTCGAACGCGTGCTGAGTCCTTCGAAGCGCATACAGGCGACAGCTTGCCCGCCGCGGACGGCGAGGGTGTTGCCAGCCTGTGAACTGGCCGTGAACGCCCAGGGTCTACGCCGGGGGATCCCCAGGGTCCGATCCGCCACGGATTGAAGGCACGCCTGCTGGGGGCAGAGTGTCCCGTTCCGGAGCTCCCCTCGGAGGATAGAGGGAGATGCCACGACCAATCGTGGATCACAACGCAGAGCTCGCTTCCGATCACGGCCGGATCGCCGCAGTCGAGTCGCTGATCGGCTTGGCGCACAGTCAGATCTCGGCAGGCCTGTCGCGGGGAGCGAACATCGATACCCAGGCGCTTGGCCTGATAGGGCTCGACACTGCACTGATCGCCGTGGCAATCGCGGCTCAAGGATTGTTCGGGCCACATTGCTGGGTGGCGATTCCCGGGCTCGCGGTCTCGATCGTGACCGCTGGATCCGTCCTGGCCGTGACGCGATTTGACCTCGGACCCAAACCAGAGCAGCTCTATGCCCAGATCGAGGCGGCGGCGCTCTCCGGCGAGCAGGTCACCGCGAACCTGCTCGCAGATCTCGTCGAGACGGACAAGGCCAACCAAAGGCCCCTGGAATCCAAGGTGACACGCCTCGAGATCGCTGTTGCCGCACTGGTCCTCACGATCCTCTACACGACCCTTGTCATCACGCTCTATGATTGGAGTTGAGATGCCGGACGAGCAGAGCAACGACACGACTCCGGCGGACGCACAGCCCGCCGAGCGCCAGCGCAACCCCTGGCCGCCGCTGCCACCGCCATCGGACGTCGAACACGTCACAATGAGCGGAGGCCTCTTTGGTGGCCGCGAGGTCATCCGCGGCGAATACATCGACAGGTCCAAGCCGCGGCGCGGTCTGCTGCACCGGCTCCTGCAGAGCTTATAGCGCGCAGTTCTGGGAGGCGCTCTCCTCCGGCGAACCTGTCGCACGGCCCGCGCCCGTTCACCGCGGGTTATTTTCGACGGCCGTCGGATGACATTGATCGCAGCGCGCGCTGCGTCGTGAGAGTCGCCGGGGCCACACGCACCTCGCTCCGCCCGCGACGCGGGCGCCCGCGCAATGACGCTCCCGCGAACGCCGCAAGCAGGACGACCCCGAGGATGTATACGGGCGAAGGCTCGTGTTCGACCGGGTGGTAGGCGAGCGCCTGGTTGCTCACCGACTCGGTCGCCTCCTCCTCCTCGTCTTCGTGTTCGGCCACCTCTACGGGCGAGGTGACGGGGGAGGTTCCCGTCGGCGGCGTGGGTCTCGCCGGGGTGGGCACCGGTGGCGGCACGAACGCCAGCGCCGGCGCCACGGGAGCGACGAGCGGCAGAAACGGTGGGTTTGGCACGGCCGGCGCACGCGCCGCCGGGGCGGCGGGGACGAACGGCGGTGGCGGCACCGGTGGCGGGGCGGCGGTGGGCGATGAGCTCACCGGCGCGGGCTGGGCAGCAGCCGGTGGCGGCGGGGCCGGGGCGGCGGCGCTCGTCTTGGCAGACGCCCTTTCACGCAGCGGCACCGTGCCGCACGGCTCGCGCACGCTGCCGGCCTGAACCTGCACGGGCAGCGTGTAGGAGAGGCCGCCAGCACTGATCGTGACGTTCGTCAGGCCCTTGTTGTAGGCGCAGAAGAGACCCGAGGTGGCCCCCGCCTGTTCCCCGCCCACTTCGCGCCCGTCTTGGATCGGTTCGCCCTTGGCGTTCATCAGCACCGCGTTCAGCAGCGACGAGCTGCCCGAGGCTCGCTGCACGCTGTCGGCGGCCGTATTGAGCTTGACGAAGGCGCCGACGTCGGGCCGGGAGGAGCGGAATTCGTATTCCGGCAGGATCGCTTCGGCGCACCCGGTCCCCACGCAGATCGAGGGGATGCGCACGTACTGGCTTTCTTCGCACTGGATCGCGTTCGACTGGCCCCGGCAGCCCGCCCGCGGCCGGCGCGCCAGTCCGCTGAACAGCGAGACCTCGCTGCGGCGCAGGAGCGTGCCCTGCTCCGGTTCCATCGCCAGTTCGCCGATCAGCGGGATCAGCCGCGCGGCAACGGGCGCCCGGTCGACCGCGCGTTCGCTCGCGCTGCTCTTGCCCCACAGCACTTCGCCCAGCAGGATGCCCTTTGCGCCGTGAAATTCGGAGGTGTTTTCGTTGGCCACCCGCTCGTAGCCGAGCGTGCCCGAGCCGAACGTGGGCAGGCTCGCCCCAGCGAATGAGATCGTCTTGACGACGTTGTTTTCCGGCGCGTCATAGAAGTAGGCGGAGGCGGCGTAGCCGCCCGGGTCCTGCCCATCGGGGTCGTGGCCGACGAGCGCCGCGAACAGCTCTTCGGCCGCGGCTTCGTGCTTGCCCGGAAGCAGCTGCTGGCTCAGATCGGCTTCGCCGACGACGATCGCGGGCTTCTGTTCCACCCCGGCCTGCTGGAGCTGCTGCTCGAGCCAGACACGCTGAGCTTCTTCGACGTGGCCGTTGGCGGCGTCGTCGAGCACGATCACCTCGACGTGGCCGTTCTGGACGGCGTAGTAGTCGCCGGCGCAACCGCAGGTCTCCCGTTCGGTGGGCGCGAGCCCGCTGCCCGCCGACGTCCACCCGCTCGCCGGCGAGGATCCCAGCGGGGCGGCGAGGCCTTCGAAGGCCGGCACGAGCGCCGCCTCGCCTTCGAGTTCGCCCTTCGAGCTGACGCTGTAGGCCGGCCACGGCAGCCCCCCTGCGAGCAGGCCCGCATAGCGCCCGTATTCTTCGGTGAAGGGCGGACGCGGCGCGTGCTGGCCGTTGTACTGGGAGTAGTCGACCATCGGCCCCGTATAGAAGAACGCGGAGGCGCGCGCGCCTCTGGCCAACGAGGCCGCCTGCGCGAGCCACACGTCGGGCCCGACGCCGGTCTCGACGCGATCCTGGCACGGGGCCTCGCAGCTGGCCCCGCCGCCGAACGCGAGCGTCGTGACCCCGCCCGAGACGCCGAGCCCGGCTTCTTCGGGCTGGACGGGAACCTGCGAGACGCCCTCGTTGGGGGGGGTCTGGCCTTCGGCGGGGTAGCGCGCCACGTCGGCCGTCTGTTCGTTTTCGAGTTCGCTGCTGATGCCGCCGACCACCCACGCTTCGGGGCCCGTCGAGGAGCCCGTTGGCGAGGCGAGCGTCGCCACGACCGGATCCGGGTGGTAGGGCTCGTCGTATTCGTCGTAGAGCTTGCCCTGTTTTACGGGGTTCACGCTGTGTCGCTCGTCGCTCCAGCCGCTCGCCGTCTGGCGCAGCAGGGCGCCTTCTTTCGGACCCGCCGTGACGTTTGCCGTGTGCTGTTCGTAGGGCGGCTGCCCCGGCGAGGGTTCGAAGCGGATCGCCTGCGTCACGCCGGCGGCGCCGCCGGCGCTGACGAGCGCCCGCAACGCCCCGCTCTGGCGGTAGAGCGCGAGCGAGCCCGCCAGGCCGCTCGGCAGCGGAGCGGCGGCCTCGTGCCACGGCGCGCCGGCCGATTCGCGCTCATAGAGGCGTACGCTGCCTTCGCCCGCGAGCACCGCGGCGCCGCCGTCGGGCAGGCCCGCGACGGCCTGGACGCGGCCGGACCCCGTCACCGCCCGCTCTTCCTGGTCAACGCTCCAGCCGCCACCGTCGTTCACGAGCAGCCCCCCTTCGAAGCCGCCTTCGGGGCGGGGCGCGCTGTATGCGACCAGCGCCTCGGAGCCGGCGAAGGCGATCCCCGTGAACTGGGCGTTCTGGACTTCGGCGGGCAGCGTCGCTTCTTCGCTCCAGGTCTTGCCGTAGCGCAGCAGCACGCCGCCGCGGCCGACCGCCTTGGTGCCCACCGCATAGCCGCGCGCGGGGTTGGCCGGGTCGAAGGCGATTCCGTAGAGGTTGTCGCGGAAGTTGATCGGCGTCGCCGGGTCGCGTTCCCACAGCCCGGTTTCACCGCGCCAGCGCCACATTTCACCTGCTTCTCCGACCGCGTAGGCGCGGTTCGCGGTCGGCCATGCGACCGCCCGCAGGTTCGGTTGTTCGACCCGCTCGCCCGGCCCGAACAGGGTTTCCGGCAACCAGCCCTCACCCGGCTTGTAACGCGCGACGCCGCCGCTCTCGCCGACGGCGAGCGCTTCGCTGGTGAGCGCGGCCACGGGCGCGCCTGGCTGAGGCGCGATCGCGAGCAGCGCGTGGCGGGTGGCTACCGGCCAGTAGCCGAGGCGATCCGGTTCGGGCGACGTCGTCAGGTGCACCGGCACCGCATAGCCCAGCCAGCCTTCGCTGGACGAGCTGAAGGCGGCGCCGTAGAGCTGTCCGGGCACGTCTTCGGCGGTTTCGCCGCCGCCGATCGAGAGCACCGGCACGAAAGAGCCGCCCCGCAGGCGCAGCGTGACGCCTTCGGAGAGCCCCGCTATGACCCGTTCGCCGTACGGCGCGGAGCTGCTCGGCCAGGCGATGCTGCGGCCGTACTGCAGCGGCGGTTCCTGCGGCAGCGTTTCCTGGCAGGCGGGCGTTTCGGGCGCCGCTTTGCACCAGCTGTGCTCGATCACGCCTTTTTCGCCTTCCAGGCGCACGTACATGGTCGTGTATGGCCGCTGGCGTTCCTCGTCGGTGCGCACGCCGTCCACCCACACGCCGTCTTCGGTGACGGTGAGCAGTTGGGACTCCACGGTGATGTTGGAGCTTTCGGCGCCGAAGATGCCAAACGGCTCTCCCGACGCCGGCGCGCCTCCACTCACGGGCACGCTCAGCGGCAGTTTCACCTGGCCGGGCCCGACTTCGACTTCGACGGGCTGCCAGCTCCAGTGCCCGCCTTCTTCGACGCGACGGAAGAGGGCGACGGCGCCGCTGCCATAGGCGGATGACAGGCGTGCGAGCAGCCACGCGTGTTCCGGGCCGCTGGCGACCAGCGCCAACACCTTGAATTCTTTGGCGCTCGCGGCCGGGATCTGGATCGGCTCGCGCGTCCAGCTGTGCCCGTCCCAATGCAGGACTGCTTCATCGACGCCTTCGCCCGCGTAGACCGGTGCGAGGAGGGCCCCGGCGGTGCCGTCCACTTCGGCGAGCGGCGCGATCATCGGCGCACGACCGGCGCCGAACAGCGTCTGGCCTTCCTTCAGGAGCGGTTCTTCGCCGGCTTTGACCTTGCCTTCGGCGGGCACGGACGTGGTCGGTTCGAACCCTCCGCCGGGCCTGCGCGTCAGCAGGACTTCTTCTGCTTCCTGTCCGTTCGCGAGCTTGCCCGCGATCACGCCGTAGCCTTGCGGCGTCATCTGACCCTCGAGGGGACTGGCTTTGTGGTTGTTGGGATTGTCCGGCTGAAAGCCTTTGGGCAGTTCGGGACCGGGCTTCCAGCCGCCTTCTTCGGACTGCGAGGGAGGGGTGTAGCGCACGAGCTTCGGGACGACTTCGGTGCCTTCCTTGAGTTCGCCGAGGCCCCAGGTGGTGCCGCTGGGCGCCCCGGGTTCTTCGGGAGTGGCCCCGAGCATGACCACGTCTTCGGCGGGCACCGCCACGTCGGTGTATGGCAGCGGTTCCTGCCCGCCCGCTTCGGCGGTCGCACGCGGAGTGTGACCCGAGCCGAGCAGCAGCACGTAGAGCAGCCCCCCCAGCGCCAGCGCCAGCAAGGCCGGCCACAGCAGCGCGGCGCGCTTGCCTCTCCCTGGCGTTCTCAAGGCAGCTTTCCCAGTCCGCCGAACGAGGGCAGGCGCGGCAGCGCGATCAGTTCGGTGCTCTCGGTGTTCGAGCGCCCGCCGCCGTGTTCGGGGCCTCCCACCGATTCTTTGACGGTGGTCGTGGGCAGCGGCGCGAGCGCGTGCGTCTGAAACGAGAGCTTCGTGGGCCAACGGTGAACGTTCAGGCGCAGCAGGAGCCTGCGGTTACCGGCCGCGAGCGTGCGCATCGGCGTGCTGGCCACCACCTTGTTGCGCCGCTTGGCGAGCAGGCGCACGCGCGCCTTGACCGCGAGGTGAAAGCGCAGTTCGAGCGTCGTCTTGTGAATCAGGCGACTGTGCATATCGCTCAGCAGCGCGACCGCGGACTTTGCTTCGATCACCGGGGCTTTCGATTCGGCGAACGTGCCGCCATAGTTCGGTTCTTCTTCCTGCAGTCCCGATGTGTCTGGCGGCGGCGCGTCGGATACTTCCTGCGCGATCCCCGCATCTTTGGGGCGTTCGCTGAGGATCTTCCCCTCGGGAAAGCCGGGCAGTTCGCTCTTCGCAAGCGTGCGTTCTCCTTCGGGCGCCAGGTGGTAGAGCCAGCCGTTGACGTTGGCCATCCAGCAGTCTTCGAGCGCTGGACACACGAGCCGCTGGACGATGCCGGCGTCGTCGCTGGGCAGCGCGCGTTCGGCGGCGCTCGGCAGCGTCTGCACTCCCAGCACGGCGCCCTGCGCGGAGATGTGCACGAGCACCCCCTCGCCGGCCGCTGCTTCGCGCGCGTCGTCGCCACGTTTCGCGAGCGCGAGCCACGCGTCTTCGCTGCCGGGTTCGGGCGCGATCGCCCGCACTTCCGCACCCGCCGCTACTCCGCCGAGCAGTTCCCTTTCTTCCTGGGGGCTTTCGAGCAGGTCGGGCAATGGGTGGGCTTCGGGACCGATCACCTGTGTCCATTCACCGGCGAGGCGGCGCAGGACGGTCACCTGACCGCCTTCTCCTACGTGGCTCGTCTGCCTGCCGGTCGCGGCCCATAGCACGCCTTCGGCGGCGCCCAAGCGCAGGTATTCGAGCGCTTCGGTGGGCTCGGCCGAGGAGGCGTAGAGAGGCAGTTCTTCCTCCAGCGGCTGCATTTCGGTTTCGGCTTCGGCGAAGTGCAGCACCGGCGGGCGCGAGGATGTCGCTTCTTCGTTGTGGAGGTCCAGCTGGCTGTAGGCGACGCTCTCGAAGATCGAGTTTTCCAGGGCGCGCATGTCCTTCACGGGGTCGCCCTGGTTCGGGTAGGGCTGCTCTTCGAGCGCCTTGCCGTTCCAGTGCAGGTGAAAGGAGCCCACGCGCGGCGCCGGTAGAGCTTCGCCGCCGAACCAGCAGTCTTCCGAGCTCTTCTCGGGGGGTTCCGGCGGCAGACAGGCCGCGCCGAAGATCGGCTCGTAGGAGTCTTCTTCGAAGGCCAGATGGGCGTAGGAGGCCACGACGCTTCCGCTGGAGAAGTGACACAGGGAGTCGTCTTGCAGCGGCGGCTGCTGGCCGTTGCTCGGCGCCTGGCCCGGGCGTTGGTCTGAGACGGTCCAGAAGTCCGCCGGCCCACCCCAGGCGAGGCGCCCGTGGGTGGCGCCGCACACCGTCGCGATCTCGTGCCAGCTCGTGCCGTCATAGGCCCACACCCCGGGCGGAACCGCTTCGCCGTTTCCGTGCGTGATCAGCAGCCCGCGGTTGGCCTGAGGCGGGGCGCCGGGAGGTTCCCAGAACTCGATGTCGCCGATCCGGCCCAGCGGCACAGGCGCTGACGGAGACGGCACGCCGGGGGGTGGCGGGGGCGGCGGGGGCTGTTCCAGGCGCCAGCTCGCTCCTTCGGCGGCGGCGGATGAGGCCCCGAGCGCGAGCCCCAAGACGAGCGCGAGCACGAGCGCGAGAGCGAGCGCGAGCGCGGCGAGCGTCGACAGAGATCGAGAGCTCACGCTCCTCTCCCCACCCTCGGGGAGCGCCCACGGGACTTGCCCGCGTGGGCCTTGGATCGCTTGGCCCTGTGCGCCTCGCTCTTGCGCAGAAAGGTGACGGGGATGCTCGCGCGCAGGGTGGCATGCCCCCTGGCCTGAAACGTGACCGTGACCGTGGCCGTGAAGCCGCCGTGCTCGCGCGCCAGGCCGGCGTAGCGCGCAGCCAGCGCCAGCCTCAGCGTCGTCAGCCCGGCGCCCTTCGCCGGCGCCGAGCGGGTCGCGACCGTGCGTGCGGCGACCTTCCCCCGCGAGGCCAGGGTCCGGTGCACCGAGCGCTTGCGGCGCGCGGTCCGGGCGGCGTGGGCGGGCGCGACCACCACCCAGCCGTGCGCGCCCGCGCGCACGGTTCCGGTCCCGGGCGAGTCGACGTAGAGGAGCACGTTCCCGTTGCCGAGCGAGCGAGCGCTCACACCCAGCAGCCAGGCCGGCGCGATCGACAGCGACGGCGACGGCGAGATCAATTGGGCTGCGGGCACGTCGGAGAACTGGATGCGATTCACCGCGAACACGTCGCTGCCGTCTCCCGGCTGGCAGCAATCGACCGGCGTTTCCGGGCTGTTGCCGTCGCCGTAGGTCAGGTTGCCGGCGGTGGAGGTGAACACGAGCCGATCGCCGTTGCCGGAGAAGTCGGGGGTCAGCGCTCCCAGTTCGTCCGGTTTGTATTCGTTGTAGGGGTCGCCGCCCTGCTGGTAGCCAGTCGGGTGTGGCTGCTGGCTCTGTTGTCCTTCGCCCGCGAAGCCGTGCGTGACGCGCGTCAGCGTGCCGTCCGCGAGATCCGCGTCGTAGAGCTCGCCGATCCCGATTTCGCCGGGCACCACGCTCACCAGCGTCGGCTGGCCCAGCACGAACCGCGTGCGCACGGTGCTGAAGGCGACCTGCTGGCCGTCGGGCGCGATTTCGAAGTCGGCGACTTCTTCGGATTCCGCCGCCGAGGATCGCGAGCCCACCTCCGTGAGCGGGGTGATCGCCTGCGTGCGGGTGAGACCCGGCCGCATGTTTACGACGAACAGGTCGGTCGGATTGCCTTCCTCGCCGCGATTGAAGTCGCTGCCCTCGGCGACGAGACGGGCGTTGGCGCCGAAGGCCACCTCTTCGCCGTTGGCGCTGAGGCGCGGGGTGACGTCGTCGGGCTTACCTTTGATGAGGCCGCCGCCGCTGCTGACGCCGGCCTGTTCGCGCACGAACGGGCCCTGGCAGGGGTCGCTCGCATTCTCGCTGTCGGGCGCCAGCGCCAGCTCGGCCGCGCACCCGGGCGCTTCGGGATCGGAGCCGCCGGTCACGCGGCGTGTCTGGTTGGCGACCGCCGGCAGTCGGTGCCAGAGAGGCTCCTGATAGTCCACTTCGAGGGCTTCGTCGGGCAGCGTGGGGGCCTGCTGTGCGACATCTTCACCCATCCACGCCACGGTGCTCCCGTCCGCACTGATCGACGCTCCGGGCCACGCGGCGCGTTCGTGGCTTGGAAACTTGGCCGCCGCAAGCGTGGCGGCCCCAACCACCTTCGATTCGGACGCGATTTCTCCCACCACCACCGGTTCGGCCGCCCCCGCGGCCGAACCCTGTCCGCATTCGAAGCGGCAGCGGCTGACGAGTTCGGTCGCGCCGCTGTCGAACCGGTGCACGGCGACCTGTCCCGCCGGAGTGTGCGGCACGGGCGTTTCGCCGCGGGCGCTTTCTTCTTCTTCGAGCGCGGGATAGGGGACGAGGTTGGAGACCGAGGCGGTGACGAACGCGACCTCGTTGCCGTTCGCGCTCATCGCGCTGCGACCGACCGCGTAGGAGCCGCCGCTGTTGGAAAGGTTTGCGTAGCGCAGCGGTTCTTCGGAGCCCGACGGCACCGAAGCCGCTTGGAACGCGCGTTCTTCCGGCGACCGCCCGGCTTCTTCGCCGGCCGTGGCCGCCGGTTCGTAGTCCATGTCGCGCCGGTAGACGTTCACCGCTTCGGCATGGGGCTGGGCGTCGGGCAGCGCGTCGGTGATTTCGGGCAGGCTCGCGCCTTCGTTGGTCGTGAAGCTCACGTAGCGGCCGTCTTCGCTGATCGAGGGCATCGCCGCGTCTCCCCCGGCGACCTGTTCGATCACGCCCGTGAGGAGATCGCGGCGCCACACGCCGGTGACACCGCCGATCGAGCCGTCGAAGGCGACGTAGCGCCCGTTCGCGGAGATCGCGGAGTCGTGGGCGTATTCGGCCTGCTGCACGAATCCGTCTCCTTCCACCTCGCCTTCGGAGACCAGGCCGATCGCGGAAAACACGTCCGCACGAGCGACGCCGGCGACGCCGAGGGCGCCGAGGGCGCTCAGCGCAATCGCGAGGACGGTGGCGGTGGCGACCAAGACCGGTAGACACCGCCATCGCATGGCGGCGCGCCCAAGCCAGGCGCTGACATCGAGCGCGAGCGCTCATCGCACGCTCACCCACCGGCGTATGACTCCGGCGTTGCCGAGCTTGTCGCGCACCTCGACGACCACCCGGTAGATGCCCCCGTGCGCGTACAGATGCACGAACCGCTTGCGCCCGCGCGCGTGATGGCCGTCGCCGAAGTTGACGATCACGTCGTGCGTGGCGATCGCCGTGTAGGGATCGTGGACGCGCACGCTCACGCCGTGGTCGTGCTGCGCGTGCGCGATCTGGACCACGGGCGCCGTGCCGTCGACGTGCACGGCCGAGGGCTTGGAGAGCGTCGACTGGCCGTCGATGTCGGTGGCGAGCAGCTGCACGACGTGCCGCCCGGAGCTCAGCCCGAGCGGATCGAGACGCAGGCTGGAGGCGCCCGCCGGCGCGACCTGCCGCCGGCCGTCGAGGACGACGGAGTAGCGCAGCGGCCCGTCGGCGCTGAGCGCCGGCTGCCAGCTGACGACCGCCTTGGCCGGCTTGACCCAGCCCTTGGGCACGCTCAGGAGCAGTTCCGCGGGCGGCGCCGTGACCGGGGCGGCGACGATCGCGGCGTCGCCCAACGGCCCCTGGCGCCAGGTGGCGAGGCCGTCGCCCACGCCCGAGCGCCCGACCGCCAGTTCCGCGACTTCTCCGCCGGCGCCGCCGCTGAGGAGTCCCGTCTGCACCGCTCCCCCCGGGAAGTCCTCGCGCACCCCCACCGCCGGCGCGCCCTGGGCGTTCGCGCTCGGCCACGCCGACAGACCGCCCCCGTTGGGGTTCATGACGCTCACCGCCGCGGTCTCCGATCCGGCGAAGGACGGCCCGAGCGAGAGCGCGCCCGTCAGCCCGTGGTCGTCGCCCTCGATCACCCGCGGCGTCCCGTTCGCGTCGTAGAGCAGGCGCAGGTCTTCCTTTTCGTCGATGTCGATGCTGGGCGGCCCGACGGAAGCGGACTTGCCGCCCGGGACGGCGTTGTCGGCGACGCTCGCGCCGAGGAACTCGGCGCCGCTCATCGATTCGCCGTTGGGGAGCACATTCAGGAAGATGCGCGGCCCGGGCAGCGGCGAGGACGAACCGGCGGACTGGCGGTAGGCGACGTCGGCTTGTCCCAGCCACGTGACGGCCACGCTGGGGGCGTCCGCGTCGTCCATGATGGGCACCCCGTTGTAGTTGGCGGCGCTCACCGGCATCACGTAGTCGAGCGACGTCCCGAAGATCCGCCGCGCCCACAGCCTGGCCACGCCGTTCAGTTCGGGCTCCTGCCAGACGACGATCCCGTTCCCCGTCGGGCCGATCGCGATGCGCGGCACGTTGGCTTCGGTCGGCGGTCGCATCGCCACCTCGCTGTTGCGGTTGACAGCGCCCAGGTTCGTCCAGCGGAGGCCGTCGAAATGGGCGACGCGGACCGTCTCGGTGACGTCACCCGGGCGCAGCATGACGACGCCCAGCCGTTCCTCTTCGACCACCCGGTAGACGAGGTCGGCCTGCCCGGTAGAGCTCACGGCGAGTTCTGGCGTCGTGCCGGTGGCTTCATGGATGTTCCGGTCCACGAGGATCGCCTGCCCGAAGCGTTCGCCGCCCGGGCTCAGCACTGCGCCGAGCATCTCGTAGCGGGGCTTTTCTTCGGGGGGCGGGGTGAGGGCGTACTCAGTGGCCCACGTGACGATCAGCTCTCCACCTTCGGCCGCCCCGATGCGCGGCCAGCTGGCCGCGAAGGGCTCTTCGGTGTCGACCCGGACCGGCGCCTGCCAGCGTCCGTCGGCGAAACGCGCCACGAACACATGCGGCACGCCGCCGACGCGCTTGAGATACACCGCCCCGCCCGTGCCGTCGGGCGCCATCGCCACGCCCCCGAAGCCGACGATGTCCTCGCTGGGCCCGTCAATTGTCTGAGCCGGCAGGATCACGGCGCGCGCCTGCTGCGCGCGGACGGCGAGGGCGATTCCGCCGACCCCGATCGCGAGCGCGAGCACGGCCCAGCGCCACCCGCGCGCCGATCGATGGTGAGTCTGCACGGCTGCGAGGCTCATCGAGGGCCAAGATAAGAGATGGACGGACCGCCGAGTGGCGGTCGGGCCCAGGTTTCACCAAATCATCACGAGTCGGTTACATGCGGCCCGGCCGCTCGTATCCCAATCTGGTATGCTCTTTGCATGTCACAGATCGCCGTCCGCCTGTCAGAGTACGAGCTCAAGCAGCTCGACGCAGCTGTGTCCGAAGGCGCGTTTCGCTCCCGTGCAGAGGCAGTTCGCGCCGGCATCGAGCTCCTGCAACGGAAGCTGCTTGAGACACGAATCGCGGACTCTTACAACAGCGCCTACGCCTCGAAGGCGCTCACGGCAGATGAGACGCGCGCGCTCGACGCCGCGGCCAGCATGGCCGGCGACGCACTGGCGTGATCGCCCGCGGCGAGGTCTGGGACGCTGATCTCGGACCGGTCGTCCGCCCCGTGGTGATCGCCACTCGCGAGACCGCGATAGCCGCGGTCAGCCGCCTCACCTGCGTCGTCGTGACAGCCACCGTGCGCGGTCATGTGGCCGAGGTCGAGCTCTCCAGAGCACACGGAGTTCGCGAGCCGAGCGTCGCAAACTGCGACTGGATCATCAACCTCGCCAAGGACCGCCTCGTGCGGCGCCGAGGCGCGCTCGACCCGTTCACGCTGCGAGCGCTGAACGCCGCGCTCGTCATCGCCCTGGGCTTGGACGTTTAGCCTCGATGACGTTAGGCCGGGACCGGCTTCCGCTCCCAGCCCTCATGCGTAGGCGACAGTGCCCCAGCCGCCGCGTGACCTAGACTCGCGGCGATGTCGTTGCACCTCTTCGCGGGTCTGCGCGTGCGGGACTTCCAAGCTGCCCGGCCGTGGTATGAGCGGTTGCTGGGCGAGCCGACGTTCTTCCCCCACGCAAGCGAGGCGGTGTGGACGCTCGCCGAGGACCGGTCGGTCTATGTCGTGGAGCACGCCGATGGCGCGGGCAACTCTGTGGTGACTATCTTCCTCGACGATCTCGATGCCCACGTAGCCGCGATCGCAGCCCGCGGGCTCGAGCCCGATGAGCGCGAAACGTACTCCAACGGCGTACGCAAGGCGCTCTACCGCGACCCCGACGGCAACGAGCTGGGGTTCGGCGGCGCGCCACTCGACACCGGTTCATAGCGCCGCCAGTCCGTGCCGGCCGGCTCGCCACCCGTCGGTTACCGTGCCGCGTATGAAGCCGCGCAAGCTGCTCGTTCGGATCGCACGCGGAACCGTAACGAACGTTGCCTTCGCCGACTTGCTGAGCCTCGTCGAGGATCTCGGCTTCGAGCGGCGGCGGGTGAGCGGCAGCCACCACATCTTCGCCCATCCCGGCATCCCCGAGCTGATCAACCTGCAGGACGTCCACGGTCAGGCCAAGCCATACCAGGTACGTCAGCTGTTGCGGCTCGTCGAGCGCTACGATCTGAGGTTGAAAAGCACGCCATGAGCGACTATCACATAAACCTCTTCTACAGCGACGAGGATGGCGGCTACGTAGCTGACATCCCCGACCTCGACGCCTGCTCGGCCTTCGGCTCTACCCCCGAGCTGGCGCTCGCCGAGGTGGAGATCGCCAAGGACGCCTGGCTGAGCACCGCGCGCGAGGATGGCCGCCCCGTTCCCGAGCCTCGCTACCGCCCCGCGATCTACGCGCGGTAGCGTCGATCACCGCCAGTGAGCGGGGTGCGGCGCGTTTAACTCGACGGTATTGCGTTCAGTTGTCCATGCCCGCCTTTGGCAGGCATCCGTGGGCGGATGGTAGATGCGCCGGATCGGGCGCATGATGCGCCGAAATTGGCGCATCGGCTCAGGATTCCGATTTGTTGATCGCGCCGACGGTCTTGTTGTAGGCGCAGCGGAGACGGTCGTATGTCCCAGGCGATCGGCGGCGTAAGCTCATGCCTGATCTGGACGCACAAACATGATAAATTGGACACATGAGTGCTGAGCTTCGGGAGCTGGCGGACAGCCTGCGGGTCAACGAGCGGACCCTGCGGAGGGCGTGGGTGCTCGGAGCGGTGCGGGGAACGAGAAGAACCCCTTACCGGCTCGAGTTGCCCGTCGCGGAGCGAATCTACCTCCGGCATCACTGGCCGACCCTCAGCTCTCTGCGCCGCGCGTTGCGCACCGAGCCGGGCGTCTCGATGGCTGTCGTGTTCGGCTCGTTCGCCCGTGGTGACGATCGCGAGGAGTCAGACGTCGATTTGCTCGTAGCGCTGCGCGAGCCCGGATTGCGCCACCGGGTTGCGCTGGCCGAGCGCTTGCGCAAGGGCACGGGCCTCGCTCTGGAGGTTGTGGCGCTCGAGGACGCCCTGCGGCGTCCATCGCTGATGGTCGAGGTCCTGCGCGACGGACGCGTGCTGGTGGACCGCGATGGGCACTGGCCGGAGCTCCGCGCACAGACAAGACACTTCGAGACGCAGGCGCGGCGGGACCGGGGGCTGCTGGCCGAACGCTCCCGCGAGGCAGTCGCGGCCTTTGCCGAAAGAGCCGGGGCGTCTCCGTGAGTCCGCATAGAACGCAGAGGAGCGCAGAGCAACTGCGCGAGAGCTACGAGGAGACCCTCGACGCCCTCCGTCGTCGCTTTGAGCAGCTCGAGTGGGCGGTCGCTCAATTTCAGCCCGACCTCGACGAACAGGCGTTCTCGCAGGCGTGCTATTCCGACGATCCGCCCGAGCGCATCCGGGCCGACAGCGTCTTGTCCAGCTTCGAGAAGACCTACATGCTGCTCATGGATCTGATCACGCTCAGCGTCAAGCTCGGCAGGCGACTGGACATCCAGGACGTCGATGAAAGGCTGTCCTCGGTTGAGGTGCTGCGCGAGCTGCAGATCCTCTCCCAGCCCGCCCAGGATTCGCTCGATGTTCAGCGCGAGGTGCGCAACTCAAGCCAACATGTCTATGTCGAGCTCACCGTCTCCGCTCTCCGCGAGGCCGTCAAACAGCAGCTGGACAACACGCCTCGCATCATCCGGGGCATCACCTCCTGGATCGATGCGTTGACCGATGCGCCAGACGCCAGCGACGACGTACGGTGAGTCGTGCCGTCACGCCTCAGGATTCGGATTTGTTGATCGCGCCCGACGTCTTGTTGTAGGCGCAGCGGAAGTTCTCGGGATCGATCACCGGCTCCGAGCCGGCGAAGCCGCCCTTGTTGAAGTTGTCATAGATGGTCACGTACTGCAGCGATTCGGGAAACGGGTTGGCGGGCAGCGGGATCGGGTTGGCCTGGCCCTGCCGGGGATCGCCGGTGGCGCCTTCGCTCACGCCCTCGAACCCGGCGGCCTGCGAGCCCGCTTCGGTGGTGATCAGCGTGGAGCTCATCTCGCGTTCGTCTTTCAGGCCCCTCGTGGGGTCGAGGTTGATCGTGGCGGTCAGCTGGGAGTCGTGGATCACCGACTCGAGCTTGATCCACTTCGCCGCTCCGATCAGTTCCGAGGCCGAGGGCAGCCAGCCGCCGGCTTCCTCGCACGTCTGGCTGGCCCACTGGTAGTTGTTCTTGCCGATGTCCGCGTTGGTGAGCGGATAGACCGTCGTTTCCATGCACCAGCTGCCGCCGTTGCCGCCGACGCTGATGCTGTCCGGCGGGCAGGTCCCCGCGAGTTCCGCCGCCGTCTTGCCGCCGACCCGGCTGGCCTCTCGCACCGTGGGGATCGCCGAGGCGGGGAATTTCCTGTTCTTGCCCAGCAGCAGCAGCCCGCCGGCGTGGGGCTTTGTGCTGACCGGATGGCCAGAGATCGCGCTCGCCACAGCGCGGCGGGCGGCGTCGGCGAGGCCGGTCGTCGAGAACACGAGCGCCACCAGCGAGATCACGAGCGCCGGGGAGGGACGGCCGATGCGTCGCCTGCTCACCGTCGCCTGCTCACTGTCCCTGCCCGCGCTCGGGCGCCGGGGGCGTGCGACGCACCTCGCTGAGATCCTCGAGCGTCACCTCCTGGACTGTCGAGAGCATCGCATCGAGGGCCACCCCGGAGAGGGTCTCCTGCTCGAGCAGCGCCGTGGCGGTCTCCTCCACGGTGTTCCAGTTGCGGTCGAGGATCGCCGCGGCCCGCGCCTCAGCGTCGCCGACCAGGCGCTCGACCTCGTTGTCGATCAGGTTCAGGGTCTCGGGCCCGACCGAGCCGAGGTCCTGCAGGGAGGCCCCGAGGAAGACCTCGCCGCTCTTCTCGCCGATCGTCACCAGCCCGAGCGCCTCGGACATGCCGAAGGAGGTGACCATGCTGCGCGCCAGCGCGGTCGCGGCGTGCAGGTCGTCGTTGACCGTGGTCGAGACGTGCCCGAAGGCGGCGCGCTCGCCGGCCAGCCCGGCGATGATCGAGATCAGCTGGCGCTTGAGGTCGGGTTCGCTCATGATCACCTGGTCGCGATCGGTGAGCATGTGCGCGGCGGTGCCCAGCTGGCGCCCGCGCGCGACGATCGAGAGCTTGCGCGTGGAGGTGGTGTGCCCCAGGGCGTCGGTGACGACCGCGTGAGAGGCCTCGTGGACGGCGATCCGCCAGCGCTCGTCCTCGCTGAGGATGTGGTGTTTGGCAGGTCCCGCCACGACCCGGTCGATCGCCTCCTCGAGCGTCGCCTGACTTATCTCCGCGCGTTCGTCGCGCACGCTCAAGAGGGCCGCCTCGTTGATCACGTTGGCAAGCTCCGCGCCGCTGAATCCCGGCGTCTGGCGCGCGACCTCCTCCAGCGACGCGTCCGCCGCGAGCGGGCGTTTGCCGCCGTGCAGGCGCAGGATCTCCAGGCGCCCGTGCACGTCGGGTGTGTCGATCACGACCTGGCGGTCGAAGCGCCCGGGCCGCAGGAGGGCCGGGTCGAGGATGTCCGGCCGGTTGGTAGCCCCCATCACCACCAGGCCGCCGTCGCCCGCGAAGCCGTCCATCTCGACGAGAATCTGGTTGAGCGTCTGCTCGCGCTCGTCGTTGCCCTGCCCGATCCCCGCGCCGCGCTTGCGCCCGGCGGCGTCGAGCTCGTCGATGAAGATGATCGCCGGCGCCGCCTTGCGGGCCTTGCGGAACAGGTCCCGCACCCGCGCCGCCCCGACCCCCACCAGGGACTCGACGAAGTCGGAGCCCGACAGCGAGAAGAAGGCCGCGTCGGCCTCGCCCGCGACCGCCTTGGCCAGGAGCGTCTTGCCCGTCCCCGGAGGGCCGACGAGCAGCACGCCCTTCGGCGCCGCGGCTCCCACGCGCAGGTACTTGGTCGGGTCCGCGAGATAGTCGCGGATCTCCCGCAGCTCGGCCACCGCCTCCCCCGCGCCGGCGACGTCGGCGAAGGTCACGCTGTCTCGCGAGCCCTTGCCCTTGCGCCGGCCCTTGCCGGCGAACTGCGAGAAGCCGGCGATGCCGCCCGCTCCGCCACCTTCCCCGCCCAGGCGCATGAACAGCGAGAACAGGCAGACCAGCAGCAGGATCGGGATCAGGAACTGCACGATGATCGTCTTCGTGCCCTTCCCGGACTGCTGGTCGACCGCGACGGCCGCGCCACTCGCCTCCAGTTCGCGCAGCAGCTGCTGGGTCTGAGCGCCCGAGGCGGGATAGGAGGCCCACAGCAGCAGCGGTGGCGGGCTCACGACGCTCCCCCCCGCTGCCGAGCCGCCGGCCGCGGACGCCGAGGAGGGCTTGGTCGTCACCTCGACCCGGTTGTCGTGGTCGAGCAACAGCGCGTTCGAGATGTCGCGGTGCTTGGCCAGGCTCTGCACGGCACTGATCGGCACCTGCCGTCCGGCGCTGCTGGGCTTGATGTCCCCCAGCAAGGTCGCGAAGGCGATCGCCAACCCGAGCGAGGCGATCACCAGGAAGGTGGCGAGGGGATCGCGCAGGATCGTCCGGGCCGCGCTCTGACCGAGGTCCGAGAGGAACACTCCCACCGGGTTGCGCCGATGCGCCAGACCCGAGCGCACCGCGGCAACGTCCGCACGTTTCAGGCCGTTGGTGGACGGCGACTCGGGGGAGCCGTGGTCGCCTGAGGGGTCGGGCGCGGGGCTGTGCTCGTCGGTCATTGGCTGTGTTCGTCGCTCATGCGGGGGCGCAGGTAAGCACAGGTGTGGACTCGTTGATAAGCACGACCGGGCCGTCGAACGACGGCGGCTCGCGATCGAACTGCGCCAGCCTCACACGACCCAACCGGAAAAGCAATGCCGTTCACAAAAACGACACATCATGCAAACCCCTGACCGACACTCTTGCGCGCGGGGTGGCGTCCATCGCGCACACCGCATCGATCCGCCATCAGCGTTGTCCAGCCCCCAGCGTGTCGCGCGACTGAGCGCCTCGCGCTGAAGCAGTCCCCCCCCCCCCCCCCCCGACATCCAAGAGCAAAGGAGCACCGCAACGTGCGCGCGCATCGAACCCTCATCGTCTCCGTGATCCTCGCGTTGGTCCTCGCCGTGCCTGCGAGCGCCTTGGCCCGGCAGCTGATCATCGGCGGCTCGACCTCCGTGCTGCCCCTCATGCAGAAACTCGCCTCCGCCTATCACAAGGCCTATCCGAAGATTCCCGCGCCGAAGGTGAGCGGTGGGCAGTCGGACATCGGCATCAGCGGCGCCGCCAACGGCAGCCTGGACATCGGCGACTCCTCGCGCGACCCGATCGTCGGCGTGGATCCGCACGGACTCAACTTCACCAAGATCGCACGCGACGGCGTGTGCATCATCACCAACGACAGCAACCCCGTCTCCAACCTCTCCCAGCAGGAGGTGGAAGGCATCTTCACCGGCAAGGTCCACGACTGGAGCGAAGTGCCCGGCGCGAAGGTCTCCGGTCCGATCTCCCTCTTCCAACGCACCAGCGCCTCCGGTACCGAGGATGCCTTCCAGCACATCTTCCTCGGGGAATACCTCAAGATCTCCCCCAGCGCCGTGGCCGAGGCGTCCAACGGGCTGGAGCAGCTGCACGTCGAAAAAAACCCCAGCGCGATCGGCTTCGTGTCCTTCGCCTACACCGCCGGCGTGCACCCGGTTCCCTATAAGGGCGTCGCCTGCAACCTGCGCAACGCCCGCTCCGGGCAGTACGAAGGCGTGCGCAACTTCTGGATGGTCACGAAGGGCGCCCCCAAGGGTGAAGCCGCGAAGTTCATCAAATGGGTCACGAGCGGCAACAAGACCACCAAAGCGATCATCAACTCGAGCTGGATCGCGGTCTACTGATCGCGTCGGATTCGCTGGACGGTGCCCGCCGAGGCTGCACATAGCTCGCTTCGTGCACGCCTCGGCGGGCACCGGGAGCGCCTCGGCGGAGCCGCCGGCGCCGACCGGCGCGTGGAGCTCCTGCTGCGAACGCTCGCGGCCGCCACGCTCGTGCTGATCGCCGCGATGGTGGTCACCGTGTTCGTCAAGGCGTGGCCGTCGTTCCAAGCCAACGGCCTGGCCTGGTTCGGCTCGGGCGGCAACGTCGACCTGCAGCTGCGAGCGATGAACGAAGGCATGGCCCTGCCCGGCCACTCGATCCTCTATCTCCGCGCCTGGCCGCTCATCTGGGGGACGATCGTCACGACCGTGCCGGCCGTGCTGATCGCGCTGGTCGGCTCCACGCTCACGGCGATCTGCCTGACCGAGTTCGCGCCCGGGCCGGTGCGCGGGACGCTCGAACCGATCATCCGGCTGCTCGCCGGCGTCCCCTCGGTGGTCTACGGCCTGGTCGCGATCCTCGCGCTCGCGCCCTGGATCGAACAGCACCTGCTCAGCGACGGGCGCAAGCAGTCGGTCATATACGTCGTTCAGCTCGGCGGCACCAACCTGACGCTCGCGATCCTCGTGCTGGCGATCATGATCACGCCGATCATGGTCGCGCTCATCACGGGCGCCCTGGCGAGCGTGCCAGCGGCCTGGAAGGAGGGATCGGCGGCGCTGGGGGTCAACCGCTGGCGCACGATCGTGCGCGTCTCGCTGCGCACCGCCCGTCCGGCGATCGCCGCCGCGACCGTGCTGGCCACCGCGCGAGCCCTCGGTGAGGCGATCATGCTCTCGATGGTGGCGGGCAGCCGCGGCTTCCCCGCCAACCCGCTCGACGGCCTGACGTTCCTGTTCGAGCCGGTCAGGCCGCTCGCCGCCACGATCTTCCAGGAATCCGAGGGACTGACGATCGGCCCGATGAGTCACACCCTCTATGCGATCGGCGCCGTGCTGCTCGTCTCCGCGACTCTGCTCTCGTTCGCGGGCTGGGCCGCCAAGCAGCCGCTCAAGCGCTACGGGATCCGCGTCTGATGGCCGTGGAGACGGCGGCGCAAACGTTCAGCTCGCCCCCGCCGGGACTGCCGGTGGTGCGCCCGCCCCGCCAGAGCACGGCGGCGTGGCCGCTGATCGACCGCGCCGGCTACGCGCTGTGCTGGGCCGCGGGGATCACGATCTGCGCGATCGCGGTGGCGATCGTCCTGTACATGCTGATCGAGGGAATCTCCTACCTGCGCCCGCACCTGCTGGTGACCTCGCCGGCGCCCTCGCTGCAGCAGGGCCAGTCGGGCGGCTTTCTCGATCCGATCGAGGGGACCTTCATCCTCACCGCCGTGGCCATCGCGATCGCCGCGCCGATCGGCGTCGCCCTGGCGATGTGGCTGAGCGAGTACCGCCGGCCGGTGAGGCTCGCGCACGCGGTGGAGTCGGCGATCGAGATGATCTCCGGCGCGCCGAGTGTGGTGCTCGCGATCTTCGGGCTGCTCGTGTTCTCCCAGGGCGTGCTCGCCTTCCTCTCCCAGAACACCGCCGGCGGGGCCGTCACCGGCCAGTCCTTCCTGGCGGCCGGTGCAATGATGTCGCTGCTCGCGCTGCCCCTGATCGTGGGGGCCACGCGCGAGGGCCTCGCGCTGGTTCCCGACCGCCTGCGCGAGGCCTCACATGCGCTCGGCAAGACCCGCGCCACCACGATCCGCCGGGTGCTGCTGCCGTCGGTCCGCCCGAACGTCGCCGAAGGGGTCGTGCTCGGCATGGGCCGGATCATCGGGGACACCGCGATCGTGATCATCCTCCTCGGCGGGACCCTGAAGACCGAACCCGAGAGCTCCACCCCGATCGTGGGGCTGCTGCGGGGCACGGGCTCCACGCTCACCAACTACGTCTACTACAACTCTCCGGCCGGCGAGGGCAACTCCCATCAGAAGGCCTACGCCGCCGCGTTCGTGCTGTTGATGATCGTGCTCGCCCTCAACTTCCTGGTGGTTCGCTTCACGGGCGGCCACGGGCACGACCGGCGACGAGCGCCGCTATGGAGTCGTCTGCGCGCCAGGAGGCCCGCGTGGAGCGAGTGACGCCGCCGCCGGTGCGCCGGCTCGCGGTAGATCACGCGCCCCACGTGGCTGCGCCCCGGCCGAGCGCCGACAGCCGCGCGGAGGCCATGGCCTCCCCCTCCCCGACGGCGTCCGCGGGCGCGCACCGGCGGCGTCCGCTCGTCAGCAACGTGCGCGAGCGGATGCGGATCGAGTCGGTGTGGCTGGCCTACGGCGAGAACTGGGTGGTGCGCGACGTCAGCCTGCCCGTGCGCCAGGGCGAGGTGCTCGCGCTGATCGGAGCCTCCGGCTCGGGCAAGACGACGCTCTTGCGCTCGCTGAACCGCCTCACGGAGGTCACCGCCGGGGCTGCCCGTGCGGGACGGATCACCCTCGACGACGAGGAGATTCACGAGCTCGAGGTCAATGCCCTGCGCCGGCGCGTCTCGATGGTCTTCCAGCAGCCGAACCCCTTCCCGATGTCGATCTTCGACAACGTCGCCTACGCGCTGGCCGAGCGTCCCGCGCGCGGGCATCGCCGCCGGCGGCGGACCCCCGAGCTGCGGAGCGCCGTGGACGACGTCCTGGGCCGGGCGGGCCTGTATGAGGAGGTGGCCGGCGATCTGGATCGCTCGGCGTTGAAGCTCTCCGGCGGCCAGCAGCAGCGGCTGTGCATCGCCCGCGCCCTCGCAGCCGACCCGGAGGTGCTGCTGCTCGACGAGCCCTGCTCGGCGCTGGACCCGATCTCCACGGCGACGATCGAGGAGCTCGTCGTGGGCCTGCGCGAGAGCGTGGCGATCGTGATCGTGACCCACAACCTCCAGCAGGCCTTCCGCGTGGCCGACCACGTGGCGTTCATGCACCTCGGGGAGCTGGTCGAGTACGGGAGCGCCGAGCAGGTCTTCGACCGACCCACCAGGCAACGCACCCGCGACTACATCGGCGGGGCATTCGGGTGAGCGCCCGCCCGGGCGGGCGCGCGGCGCTCGCGCTGATGGCGCTCCTCACGGTCGCGGTGGCGCTCGGCGGCTGCGAGACGACCGCCGAAGAGAGCGCGCAGCTCGAAAAGAGCGCCAAGCGTGTGACTCTCGCCCACAACGGGCTGTCGATCGCGCATCGAAGCACCCGGGTCAAGGTCCTGAGCGCCACCGTCGTGCGCGGCTCCGAAGGGGCCGCCGCGGTGGTGAGCGTTCGCAACGTCTCCCCCCGAACGCTTCAGTCGGCGCCGATCGCGATCACGGTGAAGGACCGGCACGGTCGCACGCTCTACCAGAACAACGCGCCGGGACTGGAAGCTGCCCTCACCTCGATCTCCTCGCTGCCGGCCCACGGCGAGGTCACGTGGGTGGACGACCAGATCCCCGCCTCCGGCGAACCGGCGAGCGTGAGCGCGATCGTCGGCGAAGCCACCGCCACGAGCGGCCCGCAGCCGCGGGTCGAAGTCGCCGGCCTGCACACCGGCGAAGAAGCGGGCACCGCCCGCGGAACGGTGCGCAACCTCTCGAACGCTCCCCAGCGCAAGCTCGTCGTGTTTGTGGTGGCGCTCCATGCCGGCAGGGTGGCGGCGGCCGGCAGGGCGGTGCTGGGCGCAGTGGAGCCGGGCGCCTCGGCGCCCTTCCAGGTCTTCCTCGTGGGTGCCACGAGCAGTGCGACGCTTGCAGCGAGCGCCCCCGCCACGACGTTCGGCTGAGAGCCCAGGCTGAGACCCGTCTCCGGCCGCGGACGCGGCTCAGCGCCGGCGGATGCGGCTCAGCGCCGGCGGCTCAGCGCCGGCGGCGCTTGAGGGTGATCCCCTCGAGCACGTGGGCGACCGTCTCGCACGCGTCCACAGCGGCCTCCAGGGACTCGAAGATGTCCTTCCAGCGGATCACCACCATCGGATCGATGCCACCCGCGAACAGCGACGCGACGGCGTCGCGCTGCAGGCTGTCGCCCTCGTTCTCCAGGCGGTGGATCTCGACCAGATGGGGGCCCAGATCGCCGCTGTCGTACAGCAGCCGAAGCGCGCCGGAGATCTCCCCGCCGGCCGCCACGAGCACGTCGGCGAAGGCGGCCGCCTGCTCCATCGGCGCCTCCACCCCGTACAGGTCGAGCTGGGCGGCGGCCTGCTCTGTGTAGTCGACGATGTCGTCGATCGCGGTGGCCAACGCGTAGCCGTCGCCCGCGTCGAACGGCGCACCCACCCGACGGCTGCCCCCCATGCGGTGGATGATGTCGTGGGTGATCCGGTCCCCTTCCTGCTCGCACGCGGCGAGCTCCCGGGCGAGGGCCGCGTGCTCGGGAAACTGCGCGAGCAACTCCCGCAGAGCCACGCTCGAGCGCTCGACGTTTCGCCCCGCGTCCTCGAGCAGGGTCTCGAGCGTCGTGTCGAAGCGGTCTCCGAACAGGCTCATGCCGGGCTCCCGAACAGGGCCTGCTCGACCGGGTCGCGATGGCATCCGCGCGAGCGCATCAGCGCAGATTATGGAGATCGCCCGATCCCTGCGATCCCTGTTCGGCGAACAGCCCTGGCGCGGAAAAACGTCCGCACGTCCTGGGACGGTCCGAGGGTGTCCGTTGAGCATCCCCAGACGACCGATCCCGATGGGCGCGTGATTGTCTTCGATGCAGGCTCTCGTCTGCATTTGGCTCGACGCCGCCCGTGGCTGCTCGACCATATCAATGTGATCATCGAGACTGTCGCCCGTCCTGACTTCCACGCATTGGATCCAACCGCCGACCGGGAGCGCTTCTATCGTCAGCACATCGAGCCCGGCCGTTGGCTGCGAGTCGTCGTAGACTTCAGCGAAGACCCCGCGTGGGTCGTGACGGCTGTGGTGCAGGACAACGATCCCCGGGGAACAACGCAATGATGATCACGATCGCCGGCATCGACTTCGACTACAGCGACTACGACCAGCGTGGGGACGTCCTGTACCTGCATGTGGGCGAGCCGAAGGAGCCACCCGCCAGGGCGCTGGAGACGTCCGAGGGGCACACGGTCGAATACGACGCTCACGGCGCGGTAGTCGGCTTGGAGCTGATCGGGGTCCGCGGCGCGCTCGAGGGTGACGGAGAGGTTCAGCTCACTTGGCCCCCAGCCCAGCTGACCGCCAGCGCTCTGCGCGAAGCCCTGGCGGCATAGAGGGGCCATAGTCGCCGTAGAGCATCGCCTGAGGCGCGTGTGCGCACCGCCCTGCCTTCACAAACTTTTCACGGCCCGATTACGAGTTCGCAACCCAATGATCCCGCGGCCTCTGCGACCCTGCGAGCGTGGCGGGCCTTCCGGATAGCGCAGACACGCTATATGCCGGTGAGCTGGAGATCAGGCTGGAAGACGGGCTGGTGCTGGCGACCGGACGGGTGCTCACGCTCTCCGTGCGAGAGTTCGAGCTGCTGGTGGCGATGGCTCGCAGGGCGGGCGCGATCGTGACGCGGGAGGAGCTCTACCGAACCGTGTGGGGAGGCGAGCTGCGAGCGGGAGACCGCTCGGTGGACGTCTATGTGAGCAAGCTCCGCGGCAAGCTCGAGAAGGCCATGCCCGACCGGCGCTTCATTCACACCCACCCCGGGTTCGGCTACCGCTTCCAGCCGCAGCCATCGCGCGAGGCGATCGCCGGCGCAGGGTCAGCAGGCCCGATCAGCGCGCTCGAAAGCGTCGGCGGTCCGGACCGCGATCCGGATCGGCTTTCACGAAATGTTCACATCGAGGTCGGGGCCGACTGAACAGACTGTGCTGCAGGTACGGGCCGGCAGAGGCGCCCACAAGCCGCCATCGCCAGCCGCCAAGCAAAGACCCAGAGGAGATGTCGTGAAGACAAGAAAGATCGGTGCGCTCGCTTCGGCAGCCCTGATGGCGCTCGGAGTCGCGGCCTGTGGCTCGAGCTCCTCCAACAGCAGCAGCTCCAAAAATCTCGTCGGCGCGGGCAGCACGCTGGTCGCGCCGCTGGTGTCTGTGTGGCAACCCGAATACCTGAAAGAATCGGGCGTCGCCGTCGCCTATAGCGCGATCGGCAGCGGCGGCGGGATCGCCCAGATCACGGCCCGTACCGTGGACTTCGGCGCCTCAGACGCGCCGCTGACCGAAGACCAGTCCAAAGAAGCGACCAAGGAAGGCGTGGGTGTCGCACAGATCCCCTGGGCACTCGGATCCGTGGTGGCCGTCTATCACGTGGAAGGCGTGCCGACCCATCTGAAGCTCACCGGTCCGGTGCTCGCCGAAATCTACCTGGGGACGATCACGACCTGGAACGACCCCAAGATCGCGGCGCTCAACCCCGGAGTGACGCTGCCCTCCACGAAGATCACGCCGATCTACCGCAGTGACGGCAGCGGCGACACCTACGCGTTCACCGACTACCTCTCGAAGATCAGCCCCGAATGGAAGTCGCGGGTCGGCAACGCCACGCAGGTGAAGTTCCCTGCCGGCGTGGGCGCGAAGGGCAGTTCCGGGATCTCGGCGGCTGTCAGCTCCACGAACGGCTCCATCGGCTATTTGACGCTCGCGTACGTGCTGCAGGGCCATCTCGACGATGCCCTCATCCAGAACGCCGCCGGCAAGTATCCGGTGCCCGGCGGCCCGTCGATCGAAGCGGCCGCCAAGACGCTCAAGGAAGTGCCGTCCAACAACGAGATCCACATCGTGAACCCCCCCGCCTCGGCGCCGGAAGCTTACCCGATCTCGACCTTCACATACGCGCTTGTCCCGTTGAAGGCGTCCCACGCAAGCACGCTCAAGCCGTTCTTGAAGTGGGCGATCACGACCGGGCAGAAGTTCGGGCCCAAGCTCGACTTTGTGCCGATCCCGGAACAGGTCCGCACCGCTGATGAAGCGACGATCGACAAGATCGAAGGCTAGGCGTCTGCAAGGCAAGACGCCTCGACCGGGACGCCGCTCCCGCGGAGACTTCGGGTTTCCGCGGGAGCTGGCCTCCCAAACCCCCCGCCAGTGATTCTGCGGCACACTTTGACTGGACGCCGGTGTGACCGAAGGACCCCGGTGGGCCCGCACGCGACGTGACCGTTCGATCATCAACAACTTTTTCGCGCGCGCTCCGGCTGTCCCGGGCGCACCGCAACCTCGCCGACCGCCTGGGCGACCCGACCCTGCGCGCGCTGGCGTGGTCGGCTTCGGCGATAGCGATCGTGGTTTTGGGGGCACTGGCCTACAAGGTCTTTGCCCTCGCCGGCGAATCCTTCTCGCGGTACGGGCTGGGGTTCATCGGCAGCGAAAACTGGAACCCGAGCCAGGGCACCAGCGGTTACGGCTTCGGCGCGGCCGACTTTCTGTTCGGCACCGCCGTGACCTCGTTCTTTGCCCTGCTCATCGCCGCTCCCCTGTCGGTCGCGATCGCGCTCTTTCTCACCGAGCTGGCGCCGCCCGGGACGCGGCGCCCCGTAGCGACGCTCGTGGAACTGCTGGCGGCGATCCCCAGCGTCGTGCTCGGGCTGTGGGGAATCGTCGTGCTCTCGCCTGTCATCGGCAACACGATCGAGCCGGCGCTGGGCTCCGTCCTCGGCTGGATCCCGCTTTTCTCGGGATCCCCGTCCCCGTTCGGCCTGTTCACGGCAATCGTGATCCTGACGATCATGACCGTGCCGATCGTCAGCTCGATCACCCGCGAGGTCTTCTCGACGGTCCCGACGGAGCTCAAGGAGGGCGCACTCGCCCTCGGCGCGACACGCTGGGAGATGGTCCGCATGGTGATGCTCCCCTACGCGCGGTCGGGAATGGTGGGCGCGGTGATCCTCGGCCTGGGGCGCGCGCTCGGAGAGGCGATCGCGGTGACGATGGTCATCGGGCACACCGCCGGCATCCACCTCTCGCTGTTCGCGACCGGCGACACGCTCGCCAGTCGCATCGCGTCCGAGTACCAGGGCGCGGCCACCAGCCTGCAGATCTCCTCACTGGCCTATCTTGCCGCGATACTGCTGGTGCTCGCGTTGATCGTCAACGCGGCCGCACGTCTGATCGTCAGGCGCACGACCGTGCACCTGCCGGCCGGCTTGGGGGGGTCGCGTTGAGCCCGCCGGCAACGACCCCGACCGCCGCGCGGCTGTTGGCCGGCGACGTCCGCCTGCGCAGGCGTCGGGCGCTCAACCGCGGCATGGAGGTGCTCGCCACGCTGGCGGCCTTGCTGGCGGTGGCCGTGCTGGCGATTGTGATCGTGTCGGTGCTCATCAAGGGCATAAGCGCCATCAACCTCGACTTCTTCATCCACAGCGAAGTTCCGTTCGGACAGACCGGAGGCGGCATCGCAAACGCGATCGTGGGCACCCTGGTGCTCGTGGCGCTGGCCAGCGCGATGGCGATCCCCGTGGGGATCCTCCTCGGCATCCACACCTCCGAGTTCGCGCACGCCCGCACGGCGGCCGTGGTGCGCTTCGCACTGGACATGCTCAACGGCGTGCCGACGATCGTGACCGGCGTCTTCGTGTTCGGCCTGCTGGTGGTGGGCCACCAGCAGAGCGGCTGGGCGGGCGCGTTTGCGCTGGCAATCGTGATGCTGCCGATCATCGCGCGCTCCGCCCAGGAGGTGCTGGCGCTCGTGCCGGAGGCATTGAAGGAGGGCGCGCTCGCGCTCGGCGCCCGGCGCTGGCGCACCGTGCTGAGGGTCGTGCTGCCGACCGCCGCCGGCGGTCTGATCACCGGCGGACTGCTGGCCGTGGCACGGGTCGCCGGTGAGACCGCCCCGCTGCTGTTCACCTCCTCGATCATCGCGAGCACGGGGGTATCGGCGAATCCAGGGCAGGCGCTCACCTCGATCCCAGTGCGGATCTTCGAGCTGTCGGAAGGCTACAGCGCGACCGAACGCGCCCAGGCGTGGGCGGCGGCGCTGCTGCTGATCTTCTTCGTGCTCGCGCTGAACGTCCTGGCGCGCGCTCTTTACGGCCGCGCTCGGGCACGAGTCGGAACCGCGCGATGAACCCGGCGCCGGCCCGATTCCACTGTGCCCTGCCCGGCGTCTGCGCAACGTCTGCCGGCGCGCCCGCGCACGGCCATCTTGAAGTGGAGGACAACGGTGGCCATCCCGAGGTGGAGGACAACATGACCGGAGACGGGCATACTGGGCAGGCGACTCCCGTGACCGAGCCCCAGCCACACTCCCAGCCTCAGGTGCCACCAGAGGCCTCGACCCGGGCAGAGCCGCCCGCACAGACGCAGCCCGCGTCCTCAGCGCAGGCCCAGCCGCCCTCGCCGCCGGCGCAACCGCCCACCTTCGAGCTTGGCACGGCGCCGGGTGGCGCAGTGGAGTACGGAACCCTCGAGGGCACACCCACCAGAGAAGTCGAGCTGGACGGGCTGCGCGCGTTCTATGGCAATGCCGAACAGGTCAAGGCCATCGACCTGAAGTTCGAGCGCAACCTGGTCACGGCGATCATCGGACCGTCGGGATGCGGCAAGTCGACGATGGTCCGGTGCATCAACCGCATGCACGAGGAGATCCCCGGCGCCCGCGCCGAGGGCAAGGTGCTGCTCGACGGCATCGATGTGTACGGCCCTCAGATCGACGTGGTCGCCGTACGCAGGGCGATCGGGATGGTGTTTCAGAAGCCCAACCCGTTCCCGACGATGTCGATCTACGACAACGTCGCTGCCGGGCTGCGCCTCACCGGCGCCAAGCGCCGCAGCGAGCAGACCCAGCGCAGGGTCGAGAGCGCGCTGCGCGGGGCGGGGCTGTGGGAGGAGGTCAAAGACCGGATGTCCGAGCCCGGGATCGGGCTCTCCGGGGGCCAGCAGCAGCGTCTGTGCATCGCCCGCTCGCTGGCGGTGGACCCCGAGGTGATCCTGATGGACGAGCCCTGCTCGGCGCTGGATCCGATCGCGACCCTCAAGATCGAGGAGCTGATCGACAAGCTCAAGCGGAGCGTGACGATCGTGATCGTCACCCACAACATGCAGCAGGCCGCCCGCGTGGCCGATCGCACCGCGTTCATGCTCGACGGGAAGCTCGTCGAGGTCGGCCCGACCGACGAGATCTTCACCAACCCGAGCGACCCCAGGACCGAGGAATATGTCACCGGAAAGTTCGGCTAGCCCCCCGTCCGGAGCCAGAGCCCCGCTCGGCGGCCCGGCCAACGGCGTGCCCGCGGGGGCCGGCCAGAGCGAAAACGACGCCGCCGAAGCGCCCAGCCAGGGGCGCATCCACTTCCAGCAGCAGCTCCAGGAGCTCCAGGACCGGGCCCTCGGCGGCCTGGACCTCGTGGTCGAGCAGCTCGACCGGGTGCTGGAGGCGCTGAGCCACCAGGACGTGGAGCTCGCGCAGATGGTGATCGCCGACGACGACCGTCTGGACGGGCGCTACCTGGAGGTCCACCAGGGGATCCTCTCGCTGCTCGCCCTCCAGGCCCCCGTCGCCGGGGACCTGCGGTTGGTGGCGGCCCTCTTGCACGTGATCATGCGGGTGGAGCGGATGGGCGACCAGTGCGTGAACATCGCCAAGCTGATCCCCCTCTCCGGCCACGAGCCGCCCGTGCGCCGAGAGGTGCTGGAGGCGCTCGCGAAAATGGGCGCCCAGGCGCGCTCGGAGGTCATCCAGTGCCGCGCCGCGTTCGCCTCCCGAGACGTCGCCCTGGCCGAGGACCTCGTCCGCCAGGATCGCGAGATCAACCGCCTGAACCGGGAGATCTTCCGCATGGCCATCGAGATCGGCGAGGATCCCGACACGCGTGAGTGGGCGATGCACATGATCCTCGTCGCCCGTGCCCTGGAGCGGATCGGCGACAACGCGGTGGACGTCGGCGAGCAGGTCGCGTTCGTGGTGACCGGCCTGTTCAGGGAGTTCTCGGACTCCTCCCATCCCGCGTGACCTCGCCCCGCGCGCAGGCCCCCGCACCCCCGCGGTCAGGCCCCCGCACGCGCCCGCCCGCGCCCCGCACGCGCCCCCCCGCGCGCCTGCGCGCGGGGGCCTGACCGCGGGATGAGCCCGACCACGCGGAAAGCCGACCGACCACGCGGAAAGCCCGAGCTTGCGATGGGCGCCCCGCGTGCGCGCGGGGGGCCGGGTCGCGGGATACCCCGCTATTAGCGATTTTCTCCTGTGAAGATCCTGTTACCACTCGAGAGGGCGCTCACACAGGTCCGCGCGGTCCCCTAGACTGCGCGACGATGACGGAAAGCATCTGCGCCACGGAGGAGGCGGCGCCGTCAAGCACCCGCGGCGGGTCGTCGCTTCGGATCGCGGTGCTCGACCGCGACAGTGGGTTCATCCAGGTGCTCGGCAAGCGCATGGACCGTCTCGGTTGGGAGCACCGGGTCCTCGCGGGTCCGGTGCCCGTCGACGCGATCGCCTCGATGCGGTTGAGCGCGCTGGTCGTGGACCTGACCGTGCTGGCGCCCCAGGCGTGGGAGTGGCTCGAGCGCCTGTGCGGCGCGTTGCCCCAGCTCGGGGTGGTCGTGTGCACCGGCCCCTCGACGGTGGCCCAGCGCGTGCGCGGCCTGCGACTGGGGGCGGACGACTGGATCACCAAGCCCTGCCACCCCGAGGAGGTGATCGCGCGCGTGCAGGGAGTCACCCGCAGGCGCCGCCGCTCCACCGCTCGGGCCGAGGTCAGGCCGTTCGTGGCCGGCGAGGTGGAGATCAGGACCGATCGCTTCCAGGCGTTCGTGGACGGCCACAGCCTCGAGCTGACCAGGCGGGAGTTCGAGCTGATCGAGCTGCTCGCGGCGGCCGAGGGAAGGGTGCTCGAGCGCGAGGAGATCTACTCCCGCCTGTGGGGCTACGCGATGGTCAGGGGCGACCGCTCGGTGGACGTGTTCGTGCGAAAGCTCCGCCAGAAGCTCGAGAAGGCTTCGCCTCGCTGGCAGTACATCCACACCCACTTCGGCATCGGCTACCGCTTCGCGGCGGAGTGCCTCGACGCCGAGGCCCCCGTCGAGGTGCCCCCGTCAGTCCCGGCCGATTGGGACCCCGGCGACCAGGGCAAGCTCGCGGGGACGCAACAGGATCACGAGCTCGCCGGCCGGGCCCTCTAGGCGCACGACCGCGAGACCGCCCTTCTTCAGGTCGATCCCCCCGCCGGTGAGCCCGGCTACCGTGAGCGACAGGTCGGGCTCGTGCCCGACGAGAAGCAGCCGCCCTTCCTGCGCCGGAACCTCCGCGAGCGCCTCCCGGGCCTGAGCGGAATCGAAGCCGCCCGCCAGCGGGGGATGCTCGCGCAGGAGCTCTCGCTGCTGGGCGCTCCACCCCTCGGCCGCCAGGGTTGCGGTCCTCGCGGCACGCTCCCTGGGGCTGACCAGCACCTGATCGAAGGCGACCGCGAGCCGGCCGATCGCGACGCCTGCCGCACGCGCCTGCTGCTCTCCGCGTGCGGTCAGCCGCCGCTGCGCGTCGGGCCGCGTTCCGTGCGGCTCCGCCTCGGCGTGACGTAGTAGCCAGAGTTGGCGCGCCATTCCTCCGGTTGGAGCCTACTGGCATGAGACCTGCCTTGGGGGCTCCTCGGGTCCTGCTTTGGCGTCTCCCGCGGGCGGGCACGGCGGCCGTGTCGCCCGCAGGAACGTTGTAGCGTGAACCGCGGCGATGTTCGACGATCTCAAGCTCAGCGACCAGCGGCTGGAAGACCCTGGGCTCTACATCAACCGAGAGCTGTCGTGGCTTGACTTCAACGACCGGGTGCTGCAGCTGGCAGAGGACGAGCGGGCGCCGCTGCTCGAGCGGGTCAAGTTCTGCGCGATCTACACGACGAACCTCGACGAGTACTACATGGTGAGGGTCGCCGGCCTGGACGACCAGATCGTGGCGGGCGTCGAGAACCCCAGCCAGGACGGGCTCACGCCGTCACAGACGATCGCTCTCATCCGCAAGCGGGCGCTCGAGCTCAGCGAGCGGTTGAGCGGGTGCTTCGAAGGCTCTCTGCGACCGAAGCTGGCAGAGCACGGGATCGTGCTCGTGGGCGTGGACGAGCTCGACGAGGACCAGCGGGCTGAGCTCTCGCGACACTTCCAGCGGGTCATCTTCCCGGCGCTCACCCCGCTGGCCGTCGCTCCCGGCAGGCCGTTTCCCTACATCTCCAACCTCTCCCTCAGCCTGGCGGTGCTCGTGCGGGATCCCCTCACCGACGAGACCGTGTTCGCGCGGGTGAAGGTCCCGACGGAGATCCTCCCCCGCTTCCTGGAGCTCGGCCGGGACGGCTCGGGCCAGTCCATGTCCGGCCAAGTCGTGCTGGTGGCCCTGGAGGACGTGATCGCCCACCACCTGGACGCACTGTTCCCAGGGATGGAGATCGTCGAGTGTGACGTCTTCCGGGTGACCCGTGACGCCGACCTCGAGGTCTCTGACGACGCCGCCGACCTGCTGCAGGCCGTCGAGGACGAGCTCCGTAGGCGACGGTTCGGGGAGATCGTGCGGGTGGAGATCGGGGCGAGCTGCCCCGAGCGCCTGCGCACCGAGCTGGTGGAGCTGCTGGGAGTGGCCGAGGACGAGGTCTACCCGGTCGCGGGCCTCCTCGATATGGGGGCTCTGTGGGAGATCGTCAAGCTGGGAGGCTACGGCGAGCTGCGGGAGGAGCCGATCGTCGGCAGCACCCATCCCCGGCTGCTCCGCCACGAGGGCGAGCGCCCGGACGTGCTCGGGGCGATGCGCGAAGGGGACCTGCTCGTGCACCACCCCTACGACTCGTTCGCGACCTCTGTGGAGAGGTTCGTCCAGCAGGCGGTCGCCGACCCGAACGTGCTCGCGATCAAGCAGACCGTGTATCGCACCAGCGACGACTCCCCGCTGGTGCCCGCCCTGGTCGACGCGACCGAGCAGGGCAAGCAGGCGGTCGCCCTGGTCGAGCTCAAGGCCCGGTTCGACGAGCGCATGAACATCCACTGGGCCAAGGCCCTGGAGGAGGCGGGCGTCCACGTCGTCTACGGCCAGCCCGCGTTGAAGACCCACGCCAAGTGCGTGCTCGTCGTCCGCAGGGAGGGGGACGGGGTGCGCAACTACGTGCACATCGGCACCGGCAACTACCACTCGGCGACCGCCCGGTTGTACACGGACTTCGGCCTGTTCACCACCGACGAGCAGATCGGAGCGGACGTGGCGGACATGTTCAACTATCTCACCGGCTTCGGCCGGCCGCTTCACTATCGCAAGGTCCTGATCGCCCCCAATCAGCTCCGGGACGGCATCCTGGAGCAGATCGAGCTGACGATCGCCTCCCACTCCCCCCAGTCGCCGGGACGGATCGCGATGAAGATGAACGCCCTCGTGGACGGACGGTGCATCAGGGCCCTCTACCGGGCCTCCCAGGCGGGCGTCAAAGTCGATTTGAACGTCCGCGGCATCTGCTGCCTGCGCCCGGGCCTGGCCGGGATCTCGGAGAACATCCGGGTGGTCTCGATCGTCGGGCGCCTGCTCGAGCACTCGCGGGTGTTCGCGTTCGAGCGAGAGGGCGAGCACACGATCTACATCGGCTCCGCCGACCTGATGCCCCGCAACCTCGACCATCGCGTCGAGCTCGCCACCCCGATCGAGTCCCCGCCCGTGCGTGCCGAGCTCCTGGACACCCTGGAACGGGCCTTCGCCGACAACCAGAGCTCCTGGGAGCTCGACTCCGAGGGGGCCTGGCACCGACGCGCACCGGCCCCGGGGGAGCGTCCCCGCAGCATGCAGCTGGAGCTCGCCGACCAGCACTCCCGGCGGACCTCCGAGGAGCGACCGGCGGGCGAGCCGGAGCATCCCGAGCCGCTGTATCACGCGTGATACCATCGGGCTAATGGCTTGCCCGACGGCTGATCGTTCGGCCTACCGGGGGGCCGGAGCTGCAAGCGAGTCAAGCGCCGCCTTGAGGTCGTCCACCGACTGGTAGTCCAACCCGAGCATGTGGTCGTGGCGGTGACGCACGATCCCCTGGTCGTCGATGACGATCACGGCGCGCTTGGTCCCGAGACGGGGCGAGTAGGCGCTGTATGCCTTCGCCACGGCCTTGTCCACGTCGGCGAGCAGAGGCACGTTCAGGGAGTGCTTACCCGCGAACCCTTGGTGTGAGGCCAGGTCCTGCGAGGAGATGCCCACGACGGTCGCGTCGAGCGAGGCGAAGTCACCGGCGCGGTCGCGGTAGGAGCAGAACTGTTTGGTGCACACCATCGTGTTGTCGCCGGGATAGAACAGCAGCACCACCCGCTCGCCACGATGGTCGGACAGCTTGAACTCCCCTTCCGTGCCCGGCAGCTGGAAGTCCGGCGCCTGCTCGCCCACCTGGGGGGTCTTGGCCATTGCGGCCACACTACCGGATGCGCTAGAACCCTGGCGGATGCTCGCTCGCCTCCTCACTTGCCTGGGTCTCACCGCCGCGGCGTGCGTGCTGGTCGTCGCCTGCGGGAGCAGCTCCAGCACGCCCGCCGTCGCCCAAGCGCCGACGATCTCCGCGAGCGCGATCCCCGATCCTGCTCGCCTCTCCGCGCGCAGATCCCTGCTGGAGTGGCCCGAGTTCGGGCTGAACCCGCAGCGCAGCGACACGACCGAAGAAGCCACCGGGATCACGAGCGCGAACGTCGCTCACCTGCACCGCCTGCAGGTGACCCTGCCCGGCACTGTGGACTCCTCGCCGGTTTACATTCACGGGGCCCTCGTCGACGGCTCGGACCACGACACGATCGTGGTCACGACCTCCTACGGCGAGACCCTCGCGATCGACGCCTCCAGCGGCCAGATCCTGTGGACGTTCACCCCGCCGGGATATCGGGAATGGGCGGGCACCCCCCAGATCACGGTGACGAGCCCCCTGGTGGACCCGCGAAGGGAAGTACGTCTATGCGGCCTCCCCCAACGGAATGATCCACAAGCTCTCCCTCGCCGACGGCAAGGAGGACACCACCGGTTCGTGGCCGGCGAAGGTGACCTTCGAACCCAAGCACGAGAAGCTCGGGGCGGCGCTGAACATCGACGGACCCGACCTGATCGTCGCGACCAGCGGCTACTTCGGCGACGCTCCCCCCTACCAGGGCCACGTGGTCCTGCTCGACCGCTCGAGTGGTCGGATGAATGGGGTGTTCAACACCCTCTGCTCAAACCGTCGCGAGCTGATCGTGCCGGCCAGCTGCAAGTCCAGCGACTCGGCGATCCTCTCGCGGAGCGGCGCCGTGGTCGAGCCCGGTGGCAGGCGCATCCTGATCGACACCGGCAACGGTCCCTGGAACGGGAAGACGGACTTCGGCGACAGCGTCCTGGAGCTCACGTTCCCCAATCTCAAGCTCCGCCAGTCCTACACGCCCACCGACCAGGAACACCTCAACGACACCGACACCGACCTCGGCTCGAGCGCCCCCGTGCTGCTCGGCAGAACCCGGGTGGCGCTCGCGGGCAAGGACGGGGTCATCCGGGTGCTCCGCCTCTCCCACCTGAACGGCGCCTCCAGGCGCACTCAAACGGTGCTCGGCGGCGAAGTTCAGCAGCTGCCCCTGCCCGGGGGCGGAGAGCTGTTCAGCGCCCCCGCTGTTTGGCGTCACGACGGGCGCACCACCATGTTCGTGGGCGCCGAACACGCCACCGCCGCCTACGTCCTGCACCGCGGCCGCCTGTACCTGGCCTGGGAAAACGCGACGCCCGGGACGAGCCCCGTGATGGCGGGAGGGCTGCTGTACGTGTACGACCCCGCCCAGGGGCCCATCTACGTCTATCGGCCGAACTCCCCCAACCCGATCGCCAAGCTCCCGGGCCTGCCGGGCCACTGGAACAGCCCGATCGTGCTCGACGGCCACGTGGTCGAGCCAGAGGGCGACGCCAACGCCCATCAGAGCACCGGAACCCTCGAGATCTTCTCGACCACCCCCTGAGGCCGGCCTAACAGACCGTCGGCCAAGCCGGAGCGGTTAGCCTGGACAGATCATGGAGGAATCCCTCAGCGGCCAGCTCCTGCTCGCCTCGCCCTCCCTCCACGACCCGAACTTCGAGCGCACCGTGGTGCTCGTGGGCGTGCACAACGACGACGGCGCGATGGGGGTCGTACTGAACAGGCCCTCGGCCGTGACCGTCGGCGAGGCCATCCCCCAGCTCGAGCACGCGGTCGCCGAGGAGGAGCCCGTCTACCTGGGGGGGCCGGTCCAGCCGAGCGCGATCGTGTGCCTCGCGGAGTTCATCGACCCCTCCCCGGCGGGACTGCTCGTGCTCGGGCGCATCGGCTTCCCCGCTCCGGACACCGGCATCGAGGAGCTGACCGAGGCCACCGCCCGACGGCGCGTGTTCGCCGGCTACGCCGGCTGGAGCGCAACCCAGCTCGAGCAG
Source organism: uncultured Solirubrobacterales bacterium (assembly GCA_963785785.1). Lineage (GTDB taxonomy): Bacteria > Actinomycetota > Thermoleophilia > Solirubrobacterales > Solirubrobacteraceae > Palsa-744. The sequence goes on from CAWAWI010000001.1 coordinate 952,049, forward strand.
GAGATCGAGAGCGGCGACTGGATCGCCCATGCGGCCAGGCCCGAGGACGTGTTCGCCGAGGAGCCCGAGGACCTCTGGAGCGCCGTCCTCACGCGCATGGGCGGCGGCTACGCCCTCCTCGCACGGATGCCGACGGACCCAAGCGTGAACTGACCGTCGCCCGGGCGCGAACGGCGTCGCGGGTATCGCCGGGGTCCAGGGGCGCGGGCGGCTAACCTAGCTGGGTCCCCCCGCTCTCGCCTCGTCTCCCCGGAGGACCGACAGAATGCTGAGACTCGCCCGCTGGTCGACAACCCATCGCAAGTACGTGCTCCTCGGCTGGGTCGCTCTGCTGATCCTCGTCAACGTGTTCGCCCAGTCCGCGGGCACGACCTACTCCAACAACTTCACACTGCCCAACTCCGACTCCCAGCGGGCAGCGGATCTCCTGCAGAGCAGCTTCCCGGCACAGGCGGGCGACCGGGACACGATCGTCTACAAGGTCTCCTCCGGGACGGTCCTCAACCCGCGGGTCAGAGCGAGGATGAGCGCGACGTTCGCCCAGGTCGCCAAGCTGCCCCACGTCACCGCCGTGATCAGTCCGTACGGAGACGCCGCGGGCAAGTCGATCTCGACCGACGGCAAGATCGCCTTCGCGACGGTCGTGTTCGACCAGAAAGCCAACGTGTTGCCCAAGAGCGCCGCCGAACGGGTGGTCAGCACCGCCCGCGCCGCATCCCAGCCGGGACTGGAGGTCGAGCTCGGCGGTCAGGCGATCGAGGCGACCGAGCAGGCGGGCTTCGGAGTCTCCACCGCGGTCGGACTGCTCGCGGCGATCGTCGTGCTGCTGCTGACCTTCGGCTCGCTGATCGCGATGGGCCTGCCGATCGTCACCGCCCTGTTCGGCCTCGGCACGGGCCTCGGGGCGATCGCCCTGTTCACGCACGTGGTGGACACCCCCAACTTCTCCTCCGAGCTGGCCGCAATGATCGGGCTGGGCGTCGGGATCGATTATGCGCTGTTCATCCTGACCCGCTTCCGCGAGGCCTACCGCACGCCCGGGCCGACATTCGAGAACGTCCGCGAGTCGGTCGTCCACGCGATGGACACCGCCGGGCGGGCGGTCCTGTTCGCGGGGACGACCGTTGTGATCGCGCTGCTCGGGATGATGCTCCTGGGCGTCGACTTCCTCTACGGCGTCGCCATATCGGCTTCGATCGGTGTGCTCTTGGTGATGCTCGCCTCGCTCACCCTCCTGCCGGCCCTGTTGACGATCGCCGGCGCCCGCGTGGCGAGGCCCGGTCGCCGGGCCCGCGCCCGTCAGGCCCGCGCGGAGAAGGCCAGCGTGGCCGCCGGGGCTCAGAGCGCTCGAGGCGCTCAAGCCGGGGACACTGCCGGGACGCCCGCACTCGCCGCGGACGGGCCGCCCCACGCGGGGAGCACGTGGCTGCGCTGGAGTGCGTTCGTGCAGCGCCGGCCGTGGACGGTCGCGGTCGTTGCAACCCTGGTGATGCTGCTGATCGCCGCCCCCGCGCTGGCCCTGCGTCTCGGATCCAGCGACGCCTCCAACGACCCCGCGAGCCAGACGACCCATCGCGCATACGAGCTGCTCGCGCAGGGATTCGGCGAAGGCTTCAACGGCCCGCTGCTGGTCGTCGCGAAGGTCCCGAACCCGACCCACGAAGCCGCCAGGCAGGGCGTGCTGTTGCCCTCGCCCCCGGGCGCCGGCAGTGCTTCAGTCGAAAGGCTCCGCTCGGCGATCGCCGCCACGCCCGGGGTCGTGTCGGTGGCGCCCGCGAAGCTCAACCCGGCCGCGGACGTGGCCACGATCACCGTCTATCCCCGCTCCTCCCCGCAGGCCTATGCGACGACCCAGCTCGTCACGCGCCTGCGCCACAGCGTGATTCCCCCGGTGGAGGCCCGCACGGGCGCGACCGTGTACGTGGGCGGCGTGACCGCCGGTGGCGTGGATTTCGCGACCGTCCTCGGACACAAGCTCCCGCTGTTCATCGGCGTGGTCGTGCTGCTCTCGGCGCTGTTGCTGATGATCGTGTTCCGCTCGCTCGTGATCCCGGTGCAGGCAGCCATCATGAACCTGCTCAGCATCAGCGCCGCATTGGGAGTGATCGTCGTGATCTTCCAGTGGGGCTGGTTCGACGGCCTGATGGGGGTCCAGCCAGGTCCGATCGAGTCCTTCATCCCGGTGATGCTGTTCGCGATCGTGTTCGGCCTGTCGATGGACTACGAGGTGTTCCTGATCTCCCGCATGCACGAGCGCTGGACCCACACCCGCGAACACACCCGCGCGGTCGCCGAAGGCCTTGCGTTGACCGGACGCGTGGTTACCGCCGCCGCGGCGATCATGGTCTGCGTGTTCCTGTCCTTCATGCTCGGTGAAGACCGCATCATCAAGGAGTTCGGCCTGAGCCTCGCCAGTGCCGTCTTCGTGGACGCCCTCATCGTCCGCTGCCTGCTGCTGCCGGCCGTGCTCCACCTCGTCGGCGAACGCACCTGGTGGATACCGAGCTGGCTGGACCGAGCGATGCCAAGACTGAACATCGAGGGAACCATTCTCCCCGCGGACGCCTCCGGACAGGGCGAGCAGCCGTCGAGCACACCCCCGGGCGGCTCCACCCGCTCGCCCCGCCCGGGAGTCGCCGCTGAGGGGGCCGAAGGCTGAGCCCAAGGGTCCGGCGGGGAGCTTCTCTTCTCGCCGTCCTCCCCCTCGCGTGGGCGCCGGCCACCGCCGCCTCCGCCGCCGGATCGCTCGGGCGGGCCCGCCCGCCCGTGCCCCCGCCCCCGCGCCGCTCGGTCGCACCCGCGCGGGGCTCGGTCGTGCTGGCGTTCGTGCCGACCAACGAGGCGCTCCTTCAGAGCGTTCCGGGCATGTCCGTGGCGATCATGTCCGCCAGCCAGGGCAGCTACTCGCCGGAGCAGCTGCTGCTGGACATCACCCAGGGGGCCCGCGTCGCGAGCTCCTCCTATCCCCGCCCCCGGCCGCCGGCGATGTCATTGCAAAGGCTCCCCCCCGCGCGCGCGCGCGGGCAGGCGGGCTCGGGCGCGCGAGCGCGGGTGGGGCGATCGCGGGCTGGCGCGCTGCAGGCAAGCGCACCGAAGAAGCCCCTCAGCTGCTTCTTCCGGGCCTGCTCGCCGCCCAGATTCCCGGTGGCGCCGGGTACGCCGGGATCGCAGGGGGCGCCGGGGAGGCCGAGACCGGTGGAGGCGCAGGGGGCGCCCATACGGACGCGATCGCAGCGGCGGACCGCTCCGGCCGGGTGGCGGCCGTCTCGCTGGGGACTCGCCGAACCCTGCTGGCGCGGATCGAAGGCCTGCGCCGGGACAGGCCCTTGGTCGTCGCCGACCTGCCAGGTGGCCGGGCGGGCTACCGAGACCTGCGGGGGCTGGCCGAAGGCCGCGCCCCCGGAGAGCTCCTGCTGGTCGTTGAGCGAGCGAGGCTCTCACCGGGACACGAACTGCTGTGGGCAGCCGCCGCGGGCCTCGGCGGGGGCAGGGAGCTGAGCTCCCAGACGACCGACCAGCGCGGACTGATCGCCTCGGTCGATCTCGCCCCCACGATCCTGGATCGTCTGGGACTGTCCGTCCCCGCCGACATGCGGGGGGCGTCTATCCGCACCGACGGCCCCCTCAACGGTCCCGGCCTGCGTGCGTTGATGGCCCGCCTGCACGTGATCGGCCCCCGCCGGTTGACCGCCCTGGGGTGGCTGTTGAGCGCGTGGGCGCTGCTGCTGGCGATCTCCGCCATCGCCTCACCCGCCACGCGCGCGTGGGCCATGCGCACAGGAGCCCTCGGAGTCCTGTGGGCTCCCGTCGCGGTGCTCATCCCCGCGGCGCTCGAGCCCAGCGCCCCGGTCGAGTACGCGACGATCGCCCTCGCCTGTATGGCCCTCGGCGCGCTCACCGACCGCCTGCTCCCGTGGCCCCGCGCTGTGCTCGCCCCCGCGATCGTGGCGGTGGTGGCCCTCGCCGCGGACGCCCTCGCCGGAACCCAGCTGCTGATGCGCTCCCTGCTCGGCCCCGACCCGATCCTCGGCGCCCGCTTCTACGGCATCGGCAACGAGCTCAAGTCAGGCCTGGCGGTGCTGGTGCTGGGGGGGGTGGCCGGCGCCCTTTATCCGGGCGCCCGCACCCGCAGGGCTGCCCTCACGATGGCCTGCACGGGGGTCGTGCTCGCGGCGGTCGAGGGCTCGGCGGAGATCGGCGCGGGCGTCGGCGGGGTGATCCTCGTAAGCGCCGGGTTTGCCCTCGCAACGGTCATGCTCCTTCCCGGAGCCCTCACCCGCAGGCGCGCCCTGGCGGTGCTGATCGCCCCGGTGCTCGCCCTCGTCGCGCTCGCCGCCCTGGACCTCATCACCGCCCACGGCGCCGGCCACTACACCGGCAGCATCCTCCACGCCCGCTCCCCGAAGGACATCCGCGACGTGATCGTCCGCCGCTACAAAGCCGCCTGGGATGAGCTCGGCAACCAGGCGATGCCGCTCGCCACCGTACTGGCGCTGCTCGCTGCCGGGTTTGGCCTGGGCCATCGAGACCGCCTGCTCACGCCCGTTGAAGGCGATCCCGTCTGGCTGGCGGCGCTGACAGGCGGCCTCGCCGCAGGGGCGGTCGGCGCGCTGGTCGAGGACTCCGGCCCGGTCCTGCTCGTGGTGGCCGTCTTCGCCCTCGTCTGCCTGCTCGCCTACCTGTGGGGCCGGCCCGACACCCGGACGGATCGGCCGGGATACGCTACTCGTCCAGGCCGGGGATCGGCTCGATCGGGAGCTCGCCGTGGAATGCTTCCAACTCTTCGAGGTCTCGGCGATCCTGGGGGCGTCCGGCGAGACGCTTGAATCCGACGATGCTGCGCAGGCCGGCGATACGCGCGCGTTGTGCGCCAACTTCGGTGTCGACGGCGCCTTCGGCGACAGTGTCATAGTCGAGCGGCGGGAGGCCTCCGCGCATGACGTCGACGATGCCATGGCGACTGCTGACACGCAGGTGGGGAGCACCGGCCACGTCCTCTCGAGTCAGAACCTTGCCGTCACGCAGGCGACGAGCTTCGACCCGGTCGAGGAAGCGAAGGATCGCCTCGTCAGTCTCCTCGCCGTCTGGCACCAGCAGGTCGGAGTCCTTCGTCGCCCGCAGGAACCCGTTGGCCATGACGCTGAAACCACCGATCACGACATACTTCAGCCGGACGGCATTGGCGTCGGCGACGACACCGTCGAGGTCAGGACCAGAAGGCTCGTCTTGGGACATTGCCGGCCCGTATGGAGGCGGCAAGCAACGAAACCGCCTGCTGGGAGAGCTTCTGCCCCTCCGTGATGCGTTCGGAGGGAGTCATCGCCCGCGCCGTACGCTGGTGGTACTCGCGCTTTTCACGATTGAGCTCGGCCCACTCGGCCTCATGACCGGGCTCCAACAGTGTCTCGTGACGGCTGCCCATGACCGCATTCTACCGCCGCAGCTACACGAATGCCCTCGTGTCTGCAGCCGACTGTCTGCACGATCGATGCGGGACCGTGCAGCCGCCCCGCCCCTACGCCGCGCAGTCCCGGCACGAGCCGTGCAACACGATCTCGTGCTCGGACACTCTCAGCGGGACCCTCTCGCTGAGCTTGCCGATCGCCCGCTCAAGGCCCGCGTCCGAGAAGGGCATCACCAGGCCGCACTCGTCGCACACGAGATGGTGGTGGTGCTCCTCCTGCTCGCACACCCGCTCGTAGCGGACCATCGCCTGGCCCGTCTCCACTCGCTGGACCAGCCCCAGCTGCTCCAGCTCGTCGAGGATCCTGTACACGCTCGCTCGACTCACGGGCCTGCCGGCCGCCGATCCGCGGGCCCCACGCGGGCGCAACGCGTCCTCGATCTCCACCGCCGTGAGCGCGCACTCCTGCCCGTCCAGCAGCTCCAGCAGCGCCCGCCTGGCGCCCCCCCGCCTGTGGCCCGCCGCCGCCAGCGTCGTCTCGGCTCGCTCGCTCCAGCTCATGAGTTGATGGTAGTCCCACTCCTGCGGCCGCTGGCGAGGGCCGCGACCGCGTACACGCCCACCGCCAGCGTCACGATCGCGGTGCTCGGCGGCAGCGAGGGCACCGCGTAGCCGAGCGTGAGGCCACCCCACATCGCGCCCACGCCCAGCAGCCCCGCGAGCGCGATCCCCAGGAACGGCCGGCCTGTCAGGCGGTGGGCCGCCGCGGCCGGCCCCGTCAGCAGCCCCAGCAGCAGCAGCGCACCGACCGCCTCCGTCGCCTCCGCCGCCACGACCCCGAGCAGCGCCAGGAACCCGACGCCGAGCAGTCCCGTCGGCACGCCCCTGGCTGCCGCTGTGTCCGGCTGCAAGGACACGAACAGCAAAGGCCTGGAGATCACGAGGGTGCACACGATCGCACCCAACGCGATCGCCGCCGCCAGCCGCGCTTCGCCGCCGCCGAGGCCGAGGATCGAGCCGAACAGAGTGTGCGCCACCTCGATCCCCGCGCCGCCCGACGCGCCCATGCTGAACAGGGTCAGGAAGAACACCCCCAGTCCCAGCACGAACGTGAACACGATCCCGATCGCAGTGTCCTGAGACGGCCCACCCCCGGCCCCGCCCACCGCGCCGGCGGTCCGTCCGCGCAGGCCGATCGCGCCGATGCCCGCGCCCACCAGCACCGTCGCCGCGAACAGCCCCACGCGCTCGTCCACCCCCGCGGCCGCCGCCGCGAGCGCGCCGGGAAACGCCACATGGCTGAGCGCGTCCCCCGCGAACACCTGCGCGCGCAACACCACGAACCAGCCGCTCACACCACACGCCAGCGCGATGAACGTGCCCGCCAGCAGCGCGTTTCGCATGAATTCCTGGCTGAACATCAGGCGATCACCCCCTCCGGCGCCGCACTCGCGGGCTCGGACGGCCGCCCCCGCGATCCCCGGCTTCCGTACGTGCCCCGCGCCCAAACGCCCGCGCGCGCGAGAACGTACAGCCCGAACGAGATGCTCGCCACGAAGAACCCCGCCGGATACACCGAGAAGTAGGAGATCCCCAATCCCGCCCACACGACCACCAGGCCGATCGCCACCGTCAACCCGAGGCTCAGCCCGGGCCTCGCCGTGATCGTCTGGGCCGTCGCCGCCGGCGCCACCAGCAGCGAGAACACGAGCAACACCCCCGTGATCTGGCTCGTCGCCGCCACCGCCAGCCCCAACAGGCCCAGAAACACGATCGACAGCCTCCTGACCGGCACCCCCCGGGCGCCCGCCAGGTCCGGGTCCACGCTCGCGAACAGCAGCGGCCGCCCGAGCGCCGCCAGCGCCAGCAGCGAGCCCAGGGCGATGGCCCCGAGCGCCAGCACCTGGCCGTCGGAGATGCCGAGGAAAGTGCCGAACAGCAGATTCTCCAGGTCCCCCAGCACACCGCTGTAGAGGCTCACGAACAGGAAGCCCAACGCCAGCGCGAACGCCTGCACCGCGCCGATGCTCGCCGACTCCTCGCTCCACGAGCGCCTGCCCTCGCCCGAGAAGCGTCCGATCGCCAGCGCTCCCGCCCCGCAGAACACGAAATACCCCCACGCCGCCGGGATACCCACGAGCGCGGCCCCCGCCGCCCCCGGGAACGCCATCATCGCGAGCGTATGCCCGGCGAACGTCTCCGCGCGCAACACCATGAACCAGCCCAGCAGCCCCGCCATCGCCGCGACGATCGTCCCCGCGATCAACCCGTTCACCATGAAGTGGTATTCGAGCACCTCGCTCGCGTCGTGCACCACGTTCCAGGTGAGTGTCGGCTCAGCCTGCATTTTTTTGGTCGTGCGTGTGCTCGTGGTCGTGCGTGTGCTCGTGGCGGTCGTGGTGGTGCGCCGGCGCCTCCGGCTGGCCCACCACCACGAGCCTTCCGTCTCGTGCCTTCAGGACCTCGACCGGAACCCCGTAGAGCCCCGTCAGGGTGTCTCCGTCGATCACCTCCTCGACCGTTCCCTGCACCGCCCTCCCGCTCGCCAGATACACGACCCTGTCCAGGTACGGCAACAGCGGGTTGACGTCGTGGGCCACCAACAGCACCCCCACGTCCGCCTCCCGGCAGATCTCCGCCACGAGCCCCGCCACCGTAGCCTGGTTGGGCAGGTCCAGGCTGTCCAGCGGCTCGTCCAGCAGCAGCAGCCTCGGCCGTTGCACCAGCGCCTGGGCGATCAGCAGCCGCTGCTGCTCGCCACCCGACAGCTCCCCGATCGGCCGTTTCGCGTACGCGCCCGCACCGACCAGCTCGATTGCCCGCCCCACCCGCTCGGACTCCTCACGTCTGCGCTGCCCCGACCGGCTCCAGCTCGGCATCGGCAGCGGCACCCCCCAGCGCGCCCCGTCGCAGCCCAGCCGCACCACGTCCTCGCCCCGCAGCCTCGTGCCCGCATCGAACGCCCTTCGCTGGGGCAGGTAGCCGATCTGCGCGTTCGCCGCGCCCGGAGGTCGGCCCAGCACCGAGATGCTCCCCGCCGCCAGCCCCAGCGTGCCCAGCACCGCCTTCAACAGCGTCGACTTGCCCGACCCGTTCGCCCCCAGCAGCGCCACGAACTCGCCGTCCGCCATGCTCACGTCGACGTCTCTCCAGATCGTCCGGCCGCCGAGCCGCACGCTCGCGCTCCGCAGCTCGAGCGCCGGGGAGCTCATCTGCCCGTTGCCTCGTGCAGCGCCTTCATCAGCCCTTCGAGCTCCGCCACCTGCCACTGCTCGAAGCTGTCCCTCGCCGGTTGGAGCGTCTCGGTGACAGTCGCAATCGGTATCCCCTTCGCCCCGGCGATTTCGTTGACCCGCTCGACGTCCGGCGTCACGTTCTGACTGTTGAACACCCACACCTCGATTTCTCTCTTTTCGGCCTGTTCGTCGACCGTCCGCTTGTCCTGTGCGGTCACGTCCGTGCCCTCCGCGATCGCCTTCGCGAAGCTGTACGGCGTCAACAGCCTCAATCCGAGGTCTTCCCCAAGCGGCCGGAAGATGCTCTCGCTGTAGCCCACCGGAGTGCCCCCGTACCTCGCCCTGATCTGCGCCCGCAGCTGGTCGTAGCGCGCGAGGCCCTTCGTCTCGAACGTCTTCTCCCGTTCGGCGAAGTACGCCTCGCCCGCCGGGTCCAGCCTGTCGTAGTCGGCCGTGATCTGGCCGATCACCCGTCTCACGCTCCCCGGCGAGTACCACTGATGAGGGTTCTCCCCGTCCTTCAGCCCCAGCACATCGCCGACCGTCAGCACCATCCTGCCGGCGGCCGGGCTCGCCGCCAGCAGCTTCGGCGCCCAGTTGTCGTAGCCGATCCCGTTCACGATCGCCATCTGCGCGCCGGCCATCGTCCGCGCGTCCTGCGCCGTGGGCTCGTAGCTGTGCGGGTCGGTGCTCGGGTTCACGATGATGCTCTGCACATCCACCTTCCCCCCGCCCAGCTGCGCAGCGATGCTCCCCCAGAAGTTCTCCGCCGCCACCACCCTCAGCCTCCCCCCGCTCCCGCCCGCCGTGGCGCTCGGTCCACTTCGGTCGCACCCCGCGAGAGACCCGGTCAGCAAGGCGCACGCCGCCAGCACGCACATACCTGAACGCCCATCCCAGACCCCCCGTCTCGGTGAGCGCGAGCGACACTCATATGGAGAACCCACGGCCATCGGCTCAAACTATCATAAGACTGAGTCTTATTCCCAGCCTGTGGGTGGCACCGAGCCGCACGCCAAGACCTGGGTCGGACCGCACGCCCGGTGTCGGAGTATGATCGCGCCCGATGCCGGCCCCGGAGCTCACGAGCAAGCAGATCGAGCGTCTCGAGGGCCGTTACGGCAATCGCTTCCTGCTGGAGCCCGCCCCGGACGAGAAGCTGCCGAAGTCCGGCATGTCCGCCGAGGAAGCCATGCGGTTGATCGGCGAGGAGATGGTCCTCGACGGTCTGCCCATGCGCAACCTCGCCACCTTCGTGACCACCTGGATGGAGCCTGAGGCCAACCGGGTGATCCAGGAATCCCTTCACACCAACTTCATCGACCACGCCGAGTACCCCCAGACGGCCGAGATCGAGCAGCGCTGCATCCGCATGCTCGCCGACCTCTTCCACGCGCCCGCGAAGACCACTGGCGCCCGCACCCAGGGCTCCTCGGAGGCGATCATGCTCGGCGCCCTCTCGCTGAAGTGGAAGTGGCGCGACCGCATGCAGGCCGCCGGCAAGGCAATCGACCGCCCCAACCTCGTGTTCGGCGGAGACGTCCACGTCGTCTGGGAGAAGTTCTGCCGCTACTTCGACGTCGAACCCCGGATCGTGCCCCTCGCCCCCGACAAGTACACGATCGGCCCCGAGGACGTCGAGCCCCACATCGACGAGAACACGATCGGCGTGGCCGCCGTCCTCGGCACCACCTTCACCGGTCACGCCGACGACATCCGCGGGATCAACGACCACCTGGTGTCGCTCAAGAGCGACCGGGGCCTCGACATCCCCCTGCACGTCGACGCCGCCAGCGGCGGCTTCGTGTGGCCGTTCCTGTACCCCCACTCCGAGTGGGACTTCCGCCTGGAGCAGGTTCGCTCGATCAACGTCTCCGGCCACAAGTTCGGCCTCGTCTACCCCGGCATCGGCTGGCTCGTGTTCCGCGAATCATCAGACCTGCCCGAGGACCTCGTCTTCTACGAGAACTACCTCGGCAAGCGCGACGCCACCTTCACCCTGAACTTCTCCACGGGCTCCTCGATGGTCCTCGCCCAGTACTACAACTTCGTCCGCTTCGGCCACTCCGGCTACCGCTACATCATGGAGACCATGAAGTACAACGCTCGCACCCTCGCGTCGGGGATCGCCGCCACCGGACAGTTCGAGATCGTCGGCTCCGAGGACGACGAGCAGTTGCCTCTGGTCGCATTCAAATTGTCAGGCGACCACGACTACGACGAGTTCGACGTCGCCGCCCAGCTCGCCGCCGAGCGCGGCTGGATGGTCCCCGCCTACACACTTCCCCCCAACGCCGAACACGTCAAGATCATGCGCGCCCTGGTCAAGCAGACCCTCAGCCACTCCCTGACCCTCACCCTCGGCGCCGACATCGCCCAGGCCTGCTCGACACTGCAGACCAAGGGCCGCCTGCACGAGTCCGACCGCAAGCGCGTCAAGACCAACACAGGGTTCTAGCGGGATCTACCCCGCCTGAGCGCGCCTTCAGGCGGTCCGCTTTGTCCGTCCGAGCCCCCGCCCTCAGGCGGTCGGGACAGTCATTCGTCAAGGCGCATTTTGCGCCGGCGATCGATCAGCAGCACCGCCGCCACCACGATGATCACCACGATCAGGATCCCGCCCGCGATGTAGCGCAGTTTGTGGTGGACGGGCTTTTTCTTCGCTTCCGCCTTCGCCTGGGTCGGCGTGAGGATCGCGACCGTCACGCCCCGCGCTTTCAGTGCCGCCACGGTTTCGGGCTCGTGGTGGGCCGGGTACTTCACGAGCACGTGCCGGCCGTCCTTGAGCGTCACCCGCAGGCTGCGCAGTCGCTTGTTGACGACCACCGACTGGACCTCGCCTTTCTGCAGCTGGCTGAGCATGACCGTCTGGCTCTCCGGTTCGTAGACGATCGTCGCCCCGTCCGCGCCTGGGGCCATGGCGAGCGCCACCAGGCACCCGCAGGCCAGGATCGCGCCGACATAGGTCCTCCCCGAGCGAATCATCCGCGGCAGCCTACTGTAAGAGACACTCCGTCGTGTGACCGATCGGGGAGACGTCCCCGGACTACTTGCACCCCCCCGGACTACTTGCGTGCGATCCTCACAGCCTTCAACCGCTCCACCTTGGAGAGCACCACCTTGCGCATCCGCACCGACGAGGGCGTCGCCTCAACCGCCTCGTCCTCCCGCACGAACTCGAGCGCCTCGTCGAGCGTCAGCTTGCGATGGGCGTCCAAGCGCACCAGCACGTCGGAGGTGGACGAACGCATGTTGGTGAGGTGCTTTTCCTTGACGGGATTGACGTCCAGATCCTCGGACCGTGAGTTCTCGCCGATGATCATTCCCTCGTACACCTCCTCTCCCGGGCCCACGAACAGGGTCCCCCGCTCCTGGAGGGTCATCAGCGAGTAGCTCACCGTCTCGCCCTGCCGGTCGGCCACGAGCGCTCCGGAGGTGCGCGTCAGCAGCTCCCCGAACCACGGCTCCCAGCGCTCGAACACGTGGTGCATGATCCCTGTCCCACGTGTCTCGGTGAGGAACTCCGTGCGAAATCCGATCAGCCCCCGCGCCGGCACCAGGTAGTCCATCCGCACCCATCCCGTCCCGTGATTGGTCATGTGCTCCATCCGCCCCTTCCGCGCCGCCAGCAGCTGCGTGACAGTGCCCACGTGCTCCTCCGGCACGTCCACCGACAGCCGCTCCACCGGCTCGTTTCGCTTGCCGTCGATCTCGTGCTCGACCACGTGCGGCTGTCCCACCGTGAGCTCAAAGCCCTCCCGGCGCATCATCTCGACGAGCACAGCAAGTTGCAGCTCCCCACGGCCCTGGACCTCGTAGGTGTCCGGTCGCTCGGTCTCCGCCACGCGCAGCGACACGTTCCCCACGAGCTCCTGATCGAGGCGCCCCTTGATCTGCCTGGCCGTCATCTTGTCCCCGTCTCTGCCCGCCAGCGGCGAGGTGTTAACGCCTATCGTGATCGACATCGCGGGCTCGTCCACCACGATCACCGGCAGCGGCCGCGGATCGTCCGGATCGGCCAGCGTCTCCCCGATCGTCACCTCCGCGATCCCCGCCACCGCGATGATCTCTCCGGGACCCGCCTGCGGCGCGTCGACGCGGTCCAGCGCGTCCGTCACGTACAGCTCCGCCACCTGCGCCCGCTGGATCGACCCGTCCGCCCGGCACCACGCGATCTGCTGGCCCTTTTTGATGCTCCCGTGACGCACCCGGCAGATCGCCAGCCGCCCGACATACGGCGAGGCGTCGAGGTTCGTCACGAGCGCCTGCAAAGGGCGCTCCGGGTCATACATCGGCGCCGGGATCCTCTCCAGCAGCAGATCCAGCAGCGGCGCCAGATCCCCCTCTCGCGGAAACCCGTCCGGCCCCGGCTCGTAGTCGAGCGAGGCGATCCCCGCCTTGGCGTTGCAGTAGACGATCGGGAACTCGATCTGGCTCTCGTCCGCGTCGAGGTCCAGGAACAGCTCGTACACCTCGTCCACCACCTCCGCCACCCGCGCGTCCGGCCGGTCCACCTTGTTGACCACCAGGATCACCGGCAGCTTCGCCTCCAGCGCCTTGCGCAGCACGAACCTGGTTTGCGGCAACGGTCCCTCCGAGGCGTCCACCAACAAAAGCACCCCGTCGACCATCGTCAGCCCCCGCTCGACCTCCCCGCCGAAGTCCGCGTGCCCGGGCGTGTCGATGATGTTCAACTTCACGTCGGAGTATCGCAGCGACGTGTTCTTGGCGAGGATCGTGATCCCCTTCTCCCGCTCCAGGTCCATCGAGTCCAGCACCCTGCTCGCCACGTCCTGGCCCACCCTGAACGCCCCCGACTGCCACAGCATCGCGTCGACCAGCGTCGTCTTGCCGTGGTCCACGTGCGCCACGATCGCCACGTTCCGTATGTCGTCTCGGGGTATGAGCACGGCCCGACAGGCTAGCGGCGTATCCCGCGCGGTCCCGGCCCGCACCCCGCACGCGCGTGAGAGGCGGCGGGAGGCACACGCCCAAAACATGGGGCCCCGCGCGTGCCCGCGCGTGCGGGCGCGCGCGCGGGGGCCGCTTTCAGAGAGGTCTCATCCCCGCCGGGCCATCGCTCGGGGAGCCATCCGCAGGCCGAACCTCGCCAGCGCGGAGGGATAGCGCTCGGCCGCCGCCACCGTCTCCTCCAGCGCCCCCGCGAACCGCCTGAGCTCCTCCTCCTCGATCACGAGCGCCGGGAGCACCTTGATCGTGTTCATGCGATGGCCCGCCACCTGGCAGAAGATCCGGTGCTCTCGAAACAGCGGCACCGTGATCAACTGCGAGAACAGCCCCGCCTGGCGGCCCTCGATCGCGTTCCAGAGCCGCCGGCTCGCCCGCCCGCTGGGCGGCCCGAACTCGATCGCCCACATCAGCCCCAGACCCCGCACGTCCCTGACGACCTCATAGCGCTCCACCAGCGGCCGAGTCAGCTCGAGCAGCAGCGCTCCCAGGCGCTCAGACCGGGTCAGGAGATCCTCGCGGTCGAGCACCCGCAGCGTCGCCAGCGCCGCCGCCGCCGCCAGGTCGTTGCCCCCGAACGTCGACCCGTGCCTGACCGCCCGCTCCATCCCGTCGAACACCCGCTCGAACGCCTCGCGAGAGACCAGCACCGCCCCGATCGGCACAAGGCCCCCCGAGAGGGCCTTGGACAGGCAGATCATGTCCGGCTGAAGGCCCCAGTGCTCGCCCGCCAGGAACCTGCCCGTGCGCCCGATCCCGGTCTGCACCTCGTCGCACACAAACAGCGCCCCCGCCCGCCTGCAGAGCGCCTGGGCCCCCTGCAGGTAGCCGTCCGCGGGCAGGTTCACCCCCTTGCCCTGGATCGGCTCGAGCACCAGCGTCGCCACGTCCTCCCGTTCGAGCGCTCGCTCCAGCCCGTCGAGATCCCCCCACTCAGCGCCTCGCAGTCGGCCAGGAGCGGGCCGAACCCGTCCCTGAACTCCGCGTTCCCGTTTATCGACAGCGCCCCCAACGTGAGCCCGTGAAAGGCGTGCTCGGCGTAGAGCACCCGCGGTCGGCCCGTCGCCGCCCGGGCGATCTTGATCGCCCCCTCGACCGCCTCCGTGCCCGTGCTCGCCGGCACCATCGCCCCCACGCTCCCCGGCGCCCGCGCGAGCAGCTGCTCGGCCAGCACGCCGCTCAGCAGCGTCACCCCCAGCTGTGGCAGGTTGCCCGTGCGCGCCTCCATCGCCTCCCCCACCGCCGCGATCGCCTCGGGGTGGTTTCGCCCGATCGCGAACACCCCGTAGCCGCCGAACAGGTCGAGGTATCGCTCGCCGCCGGAGTCGATGAGATGCGCCCCCTCGCCCCCCGTCCAGACCTTGTCGAAGCCCAGCGTCCGCAGGATCCTGCCCATCTGCGGGTTCAGGTACCGGTCGTTCAGCGCGAGCTCCTCGCCGGTGCGCTGGGCGATGATCTCGCCCACGCTCGCTATCCGCCGGTCGGGCATTTCTCGCAGCCTAGCGACCGGTCGAGGTTCTCATACTTGGACGGCCCGGTCGCGGCCTGGTAGGCTGGTTCGATCGTGCTAGAAGACCGTTCCGCGGAGCGCGCCGCGGGCGGCGCTCCTGTGGGCGGCGCGCTGATGGATCAGGCGTCCAGGTCCGTGCTGGAGGTGGCCCGCGTCGTGCTAGCCGAGCTGGACCTCGACATCGTGCTTGACCGCGTGCTCGAGTCCGCACAGGCCCTCACCAAGGCCCGCTACGCGGCACTGGGGGTGCTCAACGATTCGCGCACCGAGCTGGCCCGGTTCATCACCAGAGGAATCGACGAGAGCGCCCGCGCGACGATCGGAGCGCTGCCACGAGGTCGGGGGGTGCTCGGCGAGTTGATCGACCATCCCGCGCCCCTGCGCCTGGCCGACGTCGGCCAGCACCCTCGCTCCTACGGACTGCCCCACGGGCACCCGCCGATGCGCACGTTCCTCGGCGCCCCGATCCTCGTGGACGGAACCCCCTTCGGGAACCTCTACCTGACCGAGAAGTACGGGGGCTCGCAGTTCACCGACGCCGACCAGGAGTCCCTGTCGATCCTCGCCGAGTTCGCCGCCGTGGCGATCGACCATGCCAACCGCTACACCGGCGCAAGCCAGGACCGCGACGAGCTGGCCCGGACCGTGGACGCGCTCCAGGCCACGACCCAGATCGCCCGCGCCCTCGGCGGCGAGACCGATATCGAGGTGATTCTCGAGCTCGTCGCCAAGCGCGGCCGCGCCCTGGTCGCGGCCCGGGCGCTGCTGATCGAGCTCACCGACGGCGAGGATCTCGTGGTGGCCGCGGGCGCCGGGGAGCTGCCCGAGGACGTGATCGGAAAGCGGGTCCCGGTCGAGGACTCCCTCGCCGGCAGGGCCCTTCGCACCCTGCGCTCCCAGCGTCTGGAGGAGACTCTCAACCGGGCCCGCTTCGACGAGCACGGCGGCGGCAGTCTCGGCCTGCGCGCCAAGGCCGGGCTCGTGGTCCCCCTGCTCTATCGAGGACGCGCCTACGGCACGCTGCTCGCGCTCGACCGTATCGAGGACGGACCGGAGTTCACCGAGCAGGACGAACGGCTGTTGGAGGCGTTCGCGGCGAGTGCCGCGACCGCCGTCGCAACCGCCCAGTCGGTCGCCAGCGAGCGCCATCTCCAGCGTCTGGCGGCCGCCGAGGCCGAGCGTGGACGCTGGGCCCGGGAGCTCCACGACGAGACCCTCCAGAGCCTCGGCGCGTTGCGCCTCACGCTTGCCACGGCCGCTCGCTCGCAGCCTCCCGAGAGGCTGGGTACGGCGATTGGCCAGGCGGTCGGGCAGCTCGAGGACATGATCGCCGACCTCCGTGCTCTCATCACCGACCTGCGCCCCGCGGCGCTTGACGAGCTCGGGGTCCAGGCCGCCCTTGACGCACTCGCCGAACGCGTCTCTCACACGGGCATCGAGGTGGATGTGAGCATTGACCTCGCATACGAGCAGGGCCGCGTCGAGGGTCGCCATACACCGGAACTCGAGACCGCCGTCTACCGGATCGTCCAGGAGGCCCTGAGCAACGCGTCCAAGCACGGCCAGGCCAAGCGAATCGCCGTCGAGGTCCACGAGGACGAGACGGCGATCCGCCTGAGCGTCCGCGACGACGGCTGCGGGTTCGACCAGACCGCCCAGACGGATGGGTTCGGCCTGCTGGGCATGCACGAGCGCGTCGAGCTGCTCGAAGGCACCCTGAAGATCGAGTCCTCGCCCGAGCGGGGCACCGTCGTGCGGGCCACCCTGCCCACACCCCCTCCCGAGAGCGCCGCGACGGACCCCGCAACCACCGTCATCGGCCGCGCGATCTCCCGGTAGGCGCCGAGAATAGACTGCTCCCGTGAGCAGCCTCACCGGCCCGAGTCCGTTGCGCGAGCGCCCCGCGTGGGTGACCCTGGAAAGGCATTACGAGGCAATCCGGGACGTGCACCTGCGAGACCTGTTCGCCGAGGACCCCGCTCGCGGGGAGCGCCTGACCGCCGAGGGCGCCGGCCTCTATCTCGACTACTCCAAGAACCGGATCACCGACGAGACTCTCGCCCTGCTCCTGGCCCTCGCGGAGCAGTCACGGCTGAGCGAACGTATCGAGGCGATGTTCGCCGGCGAGCGGATCAACGTCTCGGAGGACCGGTCGGTCCTGCACGTCGCCCTGCGGATGCCCAGGAGCGCCTCGCTGGTCGTGGAGGGCATCGACGTGGTCGCCCGGGTCCACGCGGTGCTCGACCGGATGGCCGCCTTCGCCGAGCGGGTGCGCTCGGGCGAGTGGAAGGGCCACACAGGCAAGCCCATCCGGAACGTCATCAACATCGGCATCGGCGGCTCGGACCTCGGCCCGGTGATGGCCTACGAGGCCCTACGCCGCTACGCCCGCCGGGAGATGACCTTCCGGTTCGTCTCGAACGTCGACTCCACCGACTTCGTGGAGGCAACCCGAGACCTCGACCCCCAGGAGACCCTGTTCGTGGTCTCCTCAAAGACGTTCACGACCCTGGAGACGATGACCAACGCACGCTCCGCCCGCGAGTGGTCGCTGGCCGCATTGGGCGATCGGTCCGCGATCGCCAAGCACTTCGTGGCCGTCTCCACCAACGCCGAGCAGGTCCGGGGGTTCGGGATCGACACCGAGAACATGTTCGAGTTCTGGGACTGGGTCGGGGGGCGCTACTCGATGGACTCCGCGATCGGGCTGTCGACGATGCTCGCGATCGGGCCCGACCGTTTCGGTGAGCTGCTCGCCGGCTTTCACGCGATCGACGAGCACTTCCGCACCACCCCCCTGGAGCGCAACCTACCGGCGCTGATGGGCCTGCTCGCGGTCTGGTACAGCGACTTCTTCGGCGCCCAGACCTGCGGGGTGATGCCCTACGAGCAGTACCTGAAGCGCTTTCCCGCCTACCTGCAGCAGCTGACGATGGAGTCAAACGGCAAGCACGTGACCCTCGACGGCGCCAGGGTCGACCACCAGACCGGCGCGGTCTACTGGGGCGAGCCCGGCACCAACGGCCAGCACAGCTTCTACCAGCTCATCCATCAGGGCACCAAGCTGATCCCCGTCGACCTGATCGGCTTCGCCAAAACGCTGAACCCGCTCGGTGACCATCACGACATCCTGATGTCCAACGTGTTCGCCCAGGCAGAGGCTCTCGCGTTCGGCAGGACCGAGGAGGAGGTCAGGGTCGAGGGAACCCCCGAGCCGGTGATCCCCCACCGGGTGATGGAGGGCAACCGTCCGACCAACGTGATCCTCGCCGAGCGCCTCACCCCCCACACGCTGGGTGCCCTCGTGGCCCTCTACGAGCACTCCGTCTTCACCCAGGGGACCATCTGGGGGATCGACTCCTTCGACCAGTGGGGAGTCGAGCTCGGCAAGGCCCTGGCCAAGCGGATCGTCCCCGAGCTCCTGAGCGAGGCCGAGCCCGAGCTCGCCCACGACAGCTCCACCAACACCCTGATCCGCCGCTACCGGTCTATGCGATGATCTGTGGAACAGGATCAGGAGGTTCGCGTGTTCGAGAAGCAGATCTGTCGAGCGCTCTTCTCCCGGATCAAGACCGGCGGCTTGACGGTCACCTACTGGGACGGGCAGACCGAGCGCTACGGTCCGGAGCCCTGGGTGGGAATCGGCCTTCGCTCCTCCTCGGCCGTGTGGGCAATCTGTCGCAATGTCCATCTCGGCATCGGTGAGGGATACATGGACGGCAAGGTCGCAATCGATGGCGACCCTGCCGATCTCGGCCGCCTGAGCGCGGCCAACCGGGACATCTCGCGGTGGGCGAGGAAGCTTCACCGCATGACCTTCAGGGGTCGCCACTCGAAGGCCAAACAGGCCGCGAACGTGCGCCACCACTACGACCTCGGCAACGACTTCTACAGGCTGTGGCTTGACCGCTCGATGACCTACTCCTGCGCCTACTTCCGCCGGGAGAGCGACTCCCTGGAGCAGGCCCAGGCGCAGAAGGTCTCACACATCCTGCGCAAGCTCGACCTCTCCCCCGGGATGACCCTGCTGGACATCGGCTCGGGCTGGGGAGAGCTCATCACGGCGGCCGCCCGCGATCACGGCGTGCGGGCCCACGGCATAACCCTCAGCCGCGAGCAGCTCGAGCACTCGCGCAGGCGGATCGACCGGGAAGGCCTGACGGGGATGGTCACCGTGGAGCTGTGCCACTACGAGGACCTGCCCCGAGACGCTCGCTTCGATCGGGTGGTGTCGGTCGGCATGTACGAGCACGTGGGCGCGGGCAACCACACCGCCTACATGGCGGCGGTCGACCGGGCGCTGCGGGAGGGGGGAATATCGCTGCTCCACACCATCACCCAGCGGATCAACCGGCCCACGAACGCCTGGATCGACCGCTACATCTTCCCCGGCGGCCATCTGCCCACGCTGGGAGCCATCGTGGGGCTGCTCCCCGACCACGACTTCCACGCGATCGACTACGAGAGCCTGCGCCGCCACTACGCGAGGACCCTGCAGGAGTGGTCGCAGCGCTTTGAGGCCTCGATCGACCGAGTCCGGGAGATGTACGACGAGCGGTTCGTGCGCATGTGGCGGCTGTACCTGCGGGGCTCCTTCGCCGGCTTCGCCTACGGGGAGCTCGACCTCGCCCAGGTCCTGTGGACCAAGGGCCTGTCCGACGCGCCTCCAATGACCCGCGAGTACATGTACCGCGAGCCGCTCAGGGAACCGCTCAGCGAACCGCTCAGCGAACCGCTCAGCGAGCCGCTCAGGGAGCCGCTCGCGCTGGTCAGGCCCGAGGCTTCCCGACAGCTGCGTCGGGCAGGATGAACCGTCGGACGGCCTTCGCGAAGCCCTCCTCTGAGTTCGAGCTCGTAACCCGCCGGGCGGCCCGCTGGACCTCTCGGCCGGCGTTGCCCATCGCGATGCTGAGCCCCGAGTGGGCGAACATGAGCACATCGTTAGGCATGTCCCCGATCGTGGCGATCGCCTCTTCGGGGATCTCATAGCGGCGGGCCAGGTACTTGACGACGCTGCCCTTGTTGGCCTCCGGGTGGGTCACGTCAACGTAATAGGGCTGGGAGCGGGCCGCGGAGATCTCATCCCCGAAGCGATCGTGGGCGGCCGCGGCGGCGCGCTCGACCGCGTCGTGGTCGTCGCTCACGCCCACGATCTTGGCGACCCCCTCCACGAGGCCGTCGTAGCCGGCGCGGAGGGTGGGCGGGAACTGGACGGTCTGGGCCTCGCGATCGACGTGGGAGCCCCGCAGGTCCCGGACATACCAGTCGGCGCCCTGATAGACCCACACATCCAGCGTGAAGGACTCGAGCAGCTCGATCGTCGCAGCCACGAGCTCGCCGGGGATCGTGCGCTGCTCGATCACCTTCATGTCCCGATCCACCAGCAGGCCCCCGTTGAAGGCCGCGATCGGCGTGCTCAGGTCCAGAGGGTCGATCAGCATCGCCATCCCCCGCGGCGGACGACCGCTGGTGAGCGCGAACAGGACCCCCGCGTCGCCCAGCTCCCGCACCGCCTCGACGGCGGCATCGGTGAGGACCTTCTCCGGGGTCACCAGCGTGCCGTCCACGTCCGCGAGGAGCAGCCGTATCGGCGTCGCCCGCGGGCGGGCGGCGGACGCGCGGCCACTCGCCATCACGCTCGGGCGGGCGGTCGCTCGATGCTCCGAAGCTCGCCGTCGATCACCTGATCCTGGGGCTCTCCCAGGCGGGCGCTCACCCAGTCGATCAGGACCTTCAGGCGGTGTCCCGGGCCGCCGCCGGTCAGGTAATACATGTGGACGGTCAGGTACGTGAAGAACGCGGGACGCCCGGAGAGCTCGTGGCCGCGGATCTCGCACACGGCCTTCCCCCGGCCGACCACCGCCAGGGCGCCCTTGTCGAAGTAGCGGAACGGCTTGCTCGCGCCGGGCGCGCCGGGCGCGCCGGCGCGGATCCCACGGGCCGCGTGGCGGGCCTGCTGGATCGCGACCGTCGCCAGTCCCGGCAGCGGCCGGCCGTTCGAGCCCTCGAGCTGGGTGGCGTCGCCGATCGCCGAGATCTCCGGATGGCCCGGCACGGTCAGGTCCGGTGCGATCTGCACCCGACCCGCCCTGTCGGTCTGCGCGCCCGTGGCCTGGGCGAGGGTGGCGGCGAAGCCGACCGCCTGGACGCCCGCGGCCCAGATCACCGTCTTGGCGGCGATCCGCTGGTCGGCCCCGTCGACCGCGGCCGTGGCCCCCTCGGAGTCGATCCCCGTCACGCGAGCGCCCTCACGGACGATGACCCCGAGCGAGGCGAGCTGCTGGGCGACCTTCCCGGAGAGCTTCTCGCTGAAGCCCGCGATCAGGCGCTTGCCGGCGTCGAGCAGGATCACCTGGGCCTCCGTCGGCTGGACGCGCGCGAAATAGCCCTTCATCGTGTCTCTGGCGATGATCGCGAGCTCCCCCGCGAGCTCCACGCCGGTGGGCCCGCCGCCGATCACCACGAACGTCAGCCACTTGCGGCGCTCCTCAGGGTCGCTCGCTCGCTCGGCCTCCTCGAAGGCGCCGTAGATGCGATTGCGCAGGTCAACGGCGTCGTTGAGGGTCTTCAGGCCGTAGGAGACCTCCCGCCACTCGTCTTTGCCGAAGTAGGAGGTCTCCGCGCCGCAGGCCATGAGCAGGCAGTCGTAGTCCAGGCGCTCGCCCCGGTCGAGGATCACCTGGCGGCGCTCCACGTCGAGGCCGGTGGCGCTGGCCATCAGCACGGTGGTGTTGGAGCTGCGCTTGACCGCCGCCCTGATCGGCGAGGCACACTCGCCCGGGGACAGGGCCCCACACGCGAGCTGGTAGAGGAGCGGCTGAAAGAGGTGGTGACTCATCGGGTCCACGACCGTCACGTCCACATCGGCCCGTCGCAGCTCACGAGCGGCCGTCAGCCCGCCGAACCCACCCCCAACGATCACGACCCGCCGGCGGCCTGCGCGAGACCCGTCAGTACGTCCTGCGCTCGCGTCTGCACCTCCCCCGCTCGCATCGGCCCCCATCGCCGTAGGATCCAGATCGGGCGTCACCGCACTACAAGCTACCGCGACGAGAGGAGCCCATGATGGCGACTGACACACCGATGCAGCTCGGAATGGTCGGACTGGGACGGATGGGCGCCAACATCGTCAGGCGGTCGATGCGTGACGGCCACAACTGCGTCGGCTATGACGTCAGCCGGGACGCCGTCAAGGAGCTCGCCGGCGATGGCGCCGTGGGGGCGTCCTCGGTGGAGGACTTCGTGTCCAAACTGGAGCAGCCTCGCACGGCGTGGGTGATGGTGCCGGCCGGAGAGATCACCGAGCGCACGATCGGTGAGCTCGCCGCGGCGATGGAGCCGGGGGACACGATCATCGACGGCGGCAACACCCACTATCACGACGACATCCGCCATGCGGCCGAACTGAGGAGCAAAGGCGTCCACCACGTCGACTGCGGCACCAGCGGCGGGGTCTGGGGGCTGGAGCGGGGCTACTGTCTGATGATCGGGGGCGAGCAGGAGGTGGTGAGCCGGCTCGATCCGCTGTTCGCCTCGATCGCCCCCGGCCTGGACTCCGCGCCCCGCACGCCGGGGCGAAGCGGCGAGCCGACCAGCGCCGAGCAGGGATACCTGCACTGCGGGCCCAACGGTGCGGGGCACTTCGTGAAGATGGTCCACAACGGCATCGAGTACGGCCTGATGGCCGCCTACGCGGAGGGCCTGAGCATCATCCACTCCGCCGACGCGGGCCTGCGCACGCAGGAGGCGGACGCCGAGACGAGCCCCCTGGAGAACCCCGAGTACTACCGATATGAGATCGACATCCCCGAGGTCGCCGAGGTCTGGCGGCGGGGCAGCGTGGTGGGGTCCTGGCTGCTTGACCTGACCGCCCAAGCGCTCCTGGACTCGCCCAAGCTCGAGGAGTTCGCCGGCCGGGTGTCGGACTCCGGCGAGGGACGCTGGACGTCGGTGGCGGCGATCGAGGAGGGCGTCCCCGCGCCGGTCCTTACCACCGCCCTGTACTCGCGGTTCGCCTCCCGGGGGCTGAACGACTATGCCGATCGGGTCCAGTCGGCGATGCGCAAGGGCTTCGGCGGACACGACGAGAAGCCGGCGTCGTGAGCGGGGGGAGGGCGAAGACATGAGCGGCGGCGGAGAGCCTTTCGAAACGGAGGGCCCGCGCGCGCGCGCGCGTACGCGCGCGGGGCCCCCGAAAACGGAAGTCCTCCCAGACGGAGGAGCCGTTGGCGAGAGGGCCGCGACTCACGTCGCAGCGTGCGCCCGCGCGGCGGTCGCCGCTCACGGCCGGTTCACGTTCGCCGTCAGCGGCGGACACACTCCCTGGGCGATGTTCGCGGCGCTCGCCGGAGAGGAGATGCCCTGGGCGAAGACCGCGATCTTCCAGGTCGACGAGCGGGTCGCCCCCACGGGGGACCCTGACCGGAACCTGACCCACCTGCTCGAGAGTCTCCCCGCGCACGCGGACGCGGACATCCACGGGATGCCGGTGGAAGACGAGGACCTGGAGGCCGCAGCGGACGGCTACGGGCGGTCCCTTCCCGAGCATTTCGATCTCGTGCATCTCGGCCTCGGACCCGACGGCCACACCGCCTCGCTGGTGCCGGGGGACCCGGTGCTCGAGGTCGCCGATCGGGATGTGGCGCTCACCGACGTCTACATGGGCCGGCGCAGGATGACCCTCACCTACCCACCCCTCGACCGAGCCCGGGGCCTGCTTTGGCTGGTGACGGGGGCCGACAAGGTCGATGCCCTGGCTCGCCTGCGGGCGGGCGACCAGTCGATCCCGGCGGGGCGGGTCAGTGCGGCGAACGCGTTGATCGTCGCGGACACGGCGGCGGCCGGTGGGTCGGCCACCGCCAACGGTTAGCGGCCGCGGGCGCGGGCGGGTAGCGCCTCAGGCGCCGATCTCGCGGAGGCGCTCGATCAGGATGATGCGCCCGGCGGCCTCGATCAGGGCGAGGTGGGAGAACGCCTGGGGGAAATTGCCGAGGTGGCGGCCGGTGCTCGTGTCGAACTCCTCGGCGAACAGGCCCAGTGGGGAGGCGACCCTCAGGAGGCGTTCCATCAGGTCGCGGGCGCGCTGCTCCTCGCCGACGATCGCCAGCGCGGAGACGAGCCAGAAGGAGCAGATCAAGAAGCTGCCCTCCTTGCCGGACATGCCGTCGTCGGTCTCGTCGGTGCGGTAGCGCAGGACGAAGCCGTCCTCGGTGAGGTCTTCGGCGATCGCCATCACGCTTGCGAGCAGGCGCTCGTCCTCGCCGGGCAGAAAGCCGAAGATCGCGGCGAGCAGGTTGGAGGCGTCGAGGGCGTCGGTGTCGTAGTGCTGGCGCAGGACCCCGTCCTTGGTGAAACCGTGGGCGAGGATGTCGGCCTTGATCTCCTCGGCGGTGGCCGCCCAGGCGACCTGCATGTCCGAGTCGCCGCGCATCGCCGCGAGCTGGGCGGCGCGGTCCATGGCGACCCAGCACATCAACTTCGAGGAGACGTAGTGCTGGGGCTTGCCCCGGGCCTCCCAGATGCCCTGGTCGGGGTCGCGCCAGACCTTGCTCGCGCATTCGGCCTGAGACTCGACGATCGGCCACAGCCGCCGGGGCAGGCGTTCGCTGCGACGGGTATGGAGCAGGATCGAGTCCAGGGCCGCGCCGAAGACGTCGTTCTGGCGCTGGTCGAAGGCGCCGTTGCCGACTCGCACGGGGCGGGCGCCGGCGTAGCCGGAGAGATCGTCGCGGGTGGTCTCGGTGAGGTCGCGGCGGCCGTCGATCCCGTACATGATCTGCAGCGCCCCGTCCTCGTTGCACTGGAGGTCGGCGACGAACTGCATGAACTCCTCGGCCTCCCAGTCGAGGTTCAGGTAATGAAGGGCCTGGAGGGTGAAGGTCGAGTCGCGCAGCCACGTGTAGCGGTAGTCCCAGTTGCGCTCTCCCCCCGGTGTCTCGGGCAGGGAGGTCGTCAGGGCCGCCACGGTGGCGCCGGTGGGCATGTAGGTGAGGCCCTTGATCGCGAGGGCCGAACGCTGGATCGGCTCGCGCCAGCGATGGTCGGGCAGGCGGGCTCGCCCGAGCCAGCCCCGCCAGTAGCGGGCGGTGGAGGCCAGGTGGGCGTTCGCTTCGTCGATGTCTTCGGGGGCGTCCAGGTTCTCCGCCCAGGAGAGGGCGCAGAAGATCTGCTCACCCTGGTGGAGCGTGTGACGAGCCCTGACCCAGTCGCCCTCGACGCCGACGGCCATGTCGGTCTGGAGCCTGACCGTGAGGTCCGCGCCGCTTGCCTGCGCACGATGGCCTTCCTGGGAGACCTCCCACTGGGCGGGAACGCGGCCGTAGTCGAAGACCGGTTCGCAGGTCAGCTCGATCTCGACCTCGCCCTCCAGGCAGATCGCGACGCGCACGATCAGGTGCTCGGCGTCTTCGTCGGTCGGGGGGCGGGTATGGGGCGTGACAAGGTCCTCGCCCCGGCGGGGTCCGAGGGTGAGAGCGTCGCGCACGGCCGCCCAGCCGGTCGGAGTGGTCCAGGTGGTCAGCAGCGTGTTCGTGCCCGGCTCATACGCACGGGCGGCGGGCACGTTGATGCCGAAGGGCGCGAACCGGAAGGCACCCGCCTCGCGGTCCAGGAGCGTGGCGAACACGCTGGGGGCGTCGAAGCGGGGCACACACAGCCAGTCGATCGCGCCGTCGGGTGCGACCAGGGCGCCGGTGTGACAGTTCGACAGAAAGGCGTAGTCGGCGATCGGCGGAAACGGCGAGGGGGCAGCGGCGCTCTGGTGCCCTTTCGCGCCCTTGAGCTCTTTCTCGCCCTGGGGCGATTTGGCACTCACTCCGCCACCCAGGGACCGTGCCAGGTGCCGTAGCCCGCGACGAGCTTCTCGCCTGCCTGCGGTCCCCACGAACCCGGCGCGTAGGAGTGCACGGTGGGAGGTGAGTCGAGCAGGGGCGCCATCACCCTCCAGGTCTCTTCCACGCCGTCCTGGCGGTTGAAGCGCTGGCTGTCGCCGCTCATCGCGTCGAGCAGGAGGACCTCGTAGGGCGTGGGCGCCTCGCCTCCCTCGTCGGCGAACTCCATGTCCAGGGTGATCGCCTGGGTGCCGCTCAGGTCGGCCCGGTGGGCGTCCAGGATCAGCCTGGTGCCGGTGGAGGGGTCGAGCTTGACGACGAACTGGTTGGGCTCGGGGCGGCGATGGCCGCGCTCCATGAACATCAGCCGGGGGGGCTCGCGGAACACGGCCCGGAGCTCGGTCTGAGTGACGGGGAGCTTCTTGCCGGTACGGATGAACCACGGCACCCCCGACCAGCGCCAGTTGTCGATGCTCAGGCGCATCGCCGCATAGGTCTCGGTGGTCGAGTCCTTGGCGACCCCGTCGACGTCCAGATAGCCGTCGTACTGGCCCCGCACGTAGTGGGCCGGGTCGGCGTCCTCGATCGCCCGGAAGACCGAGTACTTGGCGTCCTTCAGCGTCTTGGCGTCATCCCCCGCGGGAGCCTCCATGGCGGCCACGGCGACGATCTGCATGAGGTGGTTGACCACGACGTCCCGCAGGGCCCCGACGGGGTCGTAGAAGTGCCCCCGGTCCTCGACCCCGAAGCTCTCGGCCATCGTGATCTGCACGCACGCGATGTGGTTGCGGTTCCAGATCGGCTCGATCATCGTGTTGCCGAACCGCAGGTACAGGAGCTCGTCGGTGCCCATCTTGCCCAGGAAGTGATCGATCCGGTAGAGCTGGGCCTCGTCGATGTACCGCATGATTTCCGCGGCCAGGGTGCGGGCGGAGGCGAGGTCGTGGCCGAAGGGCTTCTCCACGACCACCCGGCCGGTCTTCGTGAGGCCCGCCCCCGAGAGCTTCTCGATCACCGGGCCGAACAGGAACGGCGGGATCTCCAGGTAGAAGACCGGGCTGCTCGCGTCGCCCACCGCGGCCGCCAAGCGCTCGTAGGTGGCGACGTCGGTGAAGTCCCCGCTCACGTAGGACAGCCGCGCGGCGAAGCGCTCGAACACGTCCTTCTCGAGGACCTCGCCGGTGCCTTCGATGCATTCCTTGGCGTGCTCGCGCAGATGATCGAGCGTCCAGTCGTCGCCCGCGACCCCCACGATCGGGCAGCTCAGCAGGCCCCGCTTCTCCAGGCGATAGAGCGAGCGGAAGGTCATCACCTTGGCGAGATCTCCGGTGATGCCGAACACGACGAATGCGTCGGCGGGCTCGCTGTAGTCGGTGTCAGCCATGAGCCGGCGCGGGCCGTTCGACCATAGGACCGCAGGCTAGCGTTTGCCCCGGCACGGGCATCACCCGCTTGAGGTGATCGGCGCGGGGCCCTGCCCGGGTTCCGGCCGGGTCTGGCCGTCCGGCGGGGCCTGACCGTCCATCCGAGGTTCGCCGTCCGGCGGGACCTCGTCCTCGGGCCGAGCCTCGGCGGTCTCCTCCTGGACCCCGGCCCGCAGGCCGACGAACGCCACCACCGCGGCCACGGCCATGATGGCCGCCATCACGTAGAGGACCGAGCGGGTGGCGTAGGCGAAGTCGAGGCGGATGAAATGGGGGATCGAGGCGACCCCTCCGCTGCCGCCACGAGACTGGGAGATGTGGGACGCCTCGGCGTGGGCGCTCGCGCTGGAGAGGCCCCGGGAGAGAAGCGAGTCGGTGACCCGGGAGCGCATCTGCGAGACCAGGATCGTGCCGAGGATCGCAAGCCCCAGGCTGGCGGCGTAGTTGCGGACCGTCTGGGTGATCCCGGTGGCCTCGCCGTAGGAGAGCCTCGAGGCTCGGTTGACCGCGTCGGTGCTGGCCGGTCCGAGCATGAATCCCATGCCGGCTCCGGCGATGATGATGTCCAGCTGCTGGGCATTGAAGCTCAGTCCCGTGACCTTCCCGGCCCACAGCCAGAACCCCACGGCGCCCAGGGCGCAGCCGAGCACCACGGGGCGCTTGGCGCCGATCCGGTCGAGCATCCGCCCGCCGATCTGGGCGGCGATCACGAAGCCGACGAAGAAGTACAGGAGGAAGAGGCCGGCCTCCGAGGGGTTCTTGCCGAGGGCGATCTGGGCGTACTCGCTGGCGAAGAAGAACACCGGGATGAAGACCAGGTTGGTGACCAGGAGCACGCAGTTCTCCACCAGGAACGGGCGAATGCGAAAGATGCTCACGGCGATCAGGGGCGAGGGTGTGTGGACCTCGACGAAGTAGAACACCACCAGCAGGGCCGCCCCGAGGACGACGCAGGCTGCGGTGGCGGGGTCGCCCCAGCCCCAGATCGAGGACTGCTGGAACCCGAACACGCTCAGGCCCACACCCGAGGCGATCAGGGCCAGGCCCCGGTAGTCCATGCGAGCGGGCCGGTGCACGGTCGCCGGCCTTGAGATCGCGATCAGGATCAGGGCGATGACGGCGACGGGGATGTTCACCCAGAAGATCGCCCGCCAGGTCCACTGCGTGAGATAGCCCCCGAGGATCGGTCCCACCGAGGTGAGACCCCCGGCGATACCGAAGAAGATCGCGAGGGCCTTCCCTCGTTCGCGCAAGGGGAACGTCTGTACCACGATCGCCAACGCGGCCGGGAACATGATCGCCCCGCCGGCCCCCTGGATGACTCGGAAGGTGACGATCCACGCCTCGGCCAAGCTCCCTTTCGGGGTGAGTCCGCACATCGCCGAGGACCCGGCGAACACGATCACCCCGAGGGTCACCATCCTGCGATGGCCCACCGTGTCGGCCACCCGTCCGCCGAAGGCGAAGAGCGCCGCCAGGGACAGCAGGTAAGCGTTGATCGCCCACTGCACCCCGGTGCTCGTGAGGCCGAGCTCCTTCTGGATTTCCGGCGCCGCGATCGAGACGATCGTCTGGTCGATGAACGTCATCGCGACGGCGAAGATCATCGCCGCCAGGATCAGGTTCCTCGATCGTCCGCCGCTTGAGTCGCCCGCGGTCATCCGTTCCCCCGAAGAGTACGGGAGTCCTTACTCGACGCGCGGTCGCTCACCGGGTGGGGATGCTCGCCGAGGTACTCCACCCAGCGGGTATTGATGCAGGAGTGGTGCTTGGAGGCTCGACGAGGTCGATGAAGCCGCCATCGGCCATCGAGGGGGAGGCGGAGAGGAGCAGCCCGTACGCTCCCTCCGTTGGCCTTGATCGTCGATGCGGCCAGGCGCGCCAACCGTTCGTTGAGCCGCATTCTCACTCGGGCCCCCGCGCGCGCGGGTCGACCCCTTCCAGGGGCCAGTGACGGACGACACCGGGGATCCAGTAACCGTCCTGCTCGCGGGTCAGGATGAAGCGGCTGATCGTGAGTTGACCCCCCTCGTGGTCCCCGTAGAGGAGATCGACGGTCAGCACATCGCCCGCCAGGAACGCCTCGCGCAGGCCCTCGCGGAAGGGATCGTCGGGCTCGCGGATGGCCCCCTGCCAGAATCCGACGTCCCCGGCGGGCACATACAGGTCACGTGTCTGGGGCCGGTGCTCGTCGGGCTCGGCGTGAGGGGTGTCGATCCCCGGACGCCGGGCCTGAAAGCGCCAGGCCTGAAGGACCGCGAGCCCGTTGCCGACGTTGCGAAGGGGAATCACCAGGTAGTAGCTCTCGCCCTCGTTCTCGACCGCGGCCATGCCCCCGTCGACCCTCACCATCCGCCCCTCGCCGAAACGGACCATCTCGGGCGGGTCGGTCACCCGCGAGGGAACGAGCACCGGCCGCAGGCCGAGCAACAGCGCCCGCTCGGCGATCGCCGTGGAGCGCTCCGCGAGACGGGTCGAGCGCTGGCCGAAGCGCACCGAGGAGAACGTCGCCACGGCGAGCACAAGGGTGCCCCCGGCGGTCGCCAGCGAAGCGATCGTCGACCAGTCGGCCATCAGCTCGGGAGGGTATACCGACCGGTACATGTACCGGTCGGCCGGACAGTGCATGCACTGTCCGGTTCGGGGCCGCACATGTGCGGCCCCGCCCCTCGGCGCATGCGCCGAGGGGAACGAT
The DNA here is from genome assembly GCA_963785785.1 of uncultured Solirubrobacterales bacterium. Lineage (GTDB taxonomy): Bacteria > Actinomycetota > Thermoleophilia > Solirubrobacterales > Solirubrobacteraceae > Palsa-744. The sequence continues at coordinate 982,115 of CAWAWI010000001.1, forward strand.
CAAGCGCCTGCATACCTGATCCCAGCGTTCAGGTCTGGGAGCCGTCAGGCCGAGATTAGGTGGGCAGGCGCTTGATCGTCGCCCGAGGCGCCTGCCGCGAACTGCTGGTCAACTGAACGACGACGGGAGTCCCATGCGGTCGATAGGAAGCTCGATAGGAAGTGTCCGCCTCGCGGCGGCGGTTGCCGACGGCGATGTGGTGATTGCGGGCGGCTACGAAGACGGCTCCCAGGCAATCCCCATCGGCTATTCGTCGAGATATGCGAACAGCTTGGACAGGCCCCGGGGTCTCGACTCGATCAGAGACCCCGAACAAGCGCATAGCCCGTCTTGAGGGCAGACGAGATCGCCATGTCAGACAGCCAAGCTCCCAAACCCAATCCCGAGGGTGACGCCACCCGGCCGACGGCCACACCCGCTCGGAGCGCGAACAGGCTCCGGTGGGTGAAGCGCCTGGCGGACGGCCGCAGAGGCGTGTGGACGGCGGTGGCGGGGCTGTGCATCCTCGTGGGAACGGTCGCCTCGGTGATCGTAGCCAACGCCGTGGCCCACAACGACGCCACCAAGGCACAGGCGACATTCCAACAGAGCTCAGGGGCGATCGCCTCGACGTTGAAACTGGCGATCCAGCGCGAGGAAGAGCTCGCCGTCAGCGTGAGCACCTTCTTTGCGAGTCATCCAAAGGCGTCCCACGCGGAATTCACCGCGTGGGTGAAATGGGCGCGTACGTTGCGTCGTTACCCCGAGCTCGACAATCTCGGTCTCTTGACGGTGGTCCGGTCGCCGCAACTCTCTGATTTTCAGGCACAGGTCGCTGGCCATGGGGCGAGGCCGACGGCGGCTGGATCGACAGGATCGGCAAGATCGACAGGATCGGCGGGATCGGCGGGATCGGCGGGATCGACAGGATCGACAGGATCGACAGGATCGACAGGATCGGCGGGTGAAGGCTTTCAGGTGGTACCCACCAGCAGCCACCACTACTACTGCCTCGCCGTCGCCGAACTCGTGAGGAGTCCCGCCGAGGCGCCACCGGCGGGCAAGGACTACTGCGCGCTCACACCTGCGCTGCTGGTGGCTCGAGACGCCGGACTGAGCAGCTACACGGTCGTCTCCGCGAGAGGGACGAGAGCGTTGGCGGTGGCGACGCCCGTGTACAGGAACAACGTGACGCCCCACACCGCATTCGGCCGCGGGGAGGCATCGGTCGGGTGGCTGCGTGAGGTGCTGGTGCCCGGGGTCGTGCTGGGGGGAGCCCTGAGGGACCATCCAAACTATGCGTTGCGCCTGCGTTACGGCTCCTCGCATGTCGTGTTCACGAGCGGCGCCCCCCAATCCGGCTCGCAGAGCACGACGATCAGCCTCCACGACGGATGGACCGTGAGGAGCTTCGGACCGGCGGCCGCCGCGGGGGTGCTCACGGACGGGCGTGCGCTCGAGCTGTTGATCGCCGGGATTCTGCTGAGCGTGCTCATCGGCCTGCTGGTGTTCGTCCTTGGCACACGTCAGACGCGGACACCGGCGGCGAAGACCCGAGAGGTGCCCAACGAGAGTCTCTATGACGCCCTCACAGGCCTTCCCAACCGCACACTCACGCTGGACCGCGCCGAGCGGATGATCGCGCGAGCGGGACGCGACTCGGGGATGCTGGCGGGCGCTCTGTTCGTCGATATCGACCGGCTCAAGGATGTCAACGAAAAGCTCGGCCAGGCCGCCGGCGATCAGCTTCTGAGGATCGTCGGGGAACGGCTGGAGGGAGTGGTGAGGGACCACGACACCGTGGGTCGTCTCGGAGGAGACGAGTTTGTGGTGCTCGTCGAATCGACAGCCCGCGGGGTGAGGCTCGACTCGCTGGCACAACGCATGATCGAGACTCTCCACAAGCCCGTCGAGCTCGACGGCTTTGGGCCGAGCTTCGTCCTGACCGCGAGCATCGGGGTGGCCTTTGGCCGTTACGAGACCGTCGAGGATCTGTTGCACGACGCACACCTCGCTCTTACCTCAGCTAAGGCCGCGGGCAAGGACCGGTACACCCTCTTCAACGCCAACATGCGCACCGTCATCGAGGGTCGCGCGGTGCTCGAGGCGGAGCTGAACACAGCGCTCCAGTACAAGCAGTTCTTCCTGCTCTACCAGCCGATCTACGATCTGAGCACCCGCGGGGTGGTGGGTCTGCAGGCGCTCATCCGCTGGATGCATCCCTCCCAGGGGGTCTTGTCATCGGAAGACTTCATCCCGCTGGCCGAGGACACCGGCCTGATCGTTCCGATCGGTCGCTGGATGCTCGAGGAGGCCTGCACCCGAGCCGCATCATGGAACGTGGCGGGCCATCAGGTTGGCGTCTCGGTGAAGGTGCCCACCAATCAGCTGAATCGCGATGGATTCGCCACGGACGTTCGGAGAGCCCTCCAGCAGTCCGGGATAGAGCCCTCGATGCTCACCCTCCAGATCGACGAGACCACCGCCCTGGGCGACGTCGCGAAGAGCGGTGAGCGCCTGAAGGAGATCAAGCGATTGGGCGTACGCATCGCGATCGACGACTTCGCAAGCAGCGGATACGCCCACCAAGCCGACCTGCGCCAGATGCCCCTCGACTCCCTGCGAGTGGACAGGAGCTCACTCGCCGCGTCCGAGGACGAGGCCTATCGCGGCTGGCTGCTGCAGGCCATCCTGACAGTCGGCCGGGACCTCTCGCTGGCGGTGATCGCCACGGGAATCGAGACCCACGAGCAGCTGGCCGCTCTCCAAGCGATGGGCTGCACCATGGCTCAGGGAGACCTGCTGGGCAAACCCACCCCGGTGGATGCCGTCGACAGTCTCTTCGGCGCGAAGCTTCCGGCGGCGAGCCCAACCGAGCTTGGCGCAACCGTCGGTTAGGCGCCTACAGGCGCTTGGCTTCAGGGCTGACGATTCACGAAGCCACGCCCGCACGGGCTTTCGCCGCCCCATGTCGGGCGAGGGCGGCCCGGTGGCGTCTGGCGCCGCCCAGGAGCGCCGCGTCGAGCTGGGCGCGCTTGAACAGCCAGTGGACGTCCGCCTCCCAGGTGAACCCGATGCCGCCGTGCATCTGTATCGCGCCGGCGGTGACAAACCGCCCACCGGTGGCCGCGGCGGAGGCTGCGAGCGCGGCGGCCTCCGGGAGCAGCTGTGGGTCGGCGTCGGCGGCCCAGGCCGCGTAGTAAGCGCTCGAACGGGTGCTCTCGGTGTGAAGCAGCATCTCCGCGCAGCGGTGTGCGACAGCCTGAAACGATCCGACGGGCACGCCGAACTGCTTGCGATCCTTGACGTAGGCGAGGGTCATCTCGAGCGCCCGCTGGCAGACGCCCACGAGCTCGGCGGCGACCGCCGCGAAGACTCGCTCGGCGGCGCCGGGGCCGAGGGGTTGGCCGTCGCCCGCAACCGTCGCGAACCGCCGGGTGGGATCGATCGAGGCGAAGGGGTGGACGTCGGGCGACTCGATCAGCTGGGCTGTGTCCCCGTCGATCACGACGACGACGGCGGCGCCGAACGCATCGGCCGCCAGCTCACGCGTGCCGATCCCAGCGGTCAGCTCCCCTGAGGCGAGCCCGGGCAGCCAGCGGGAGCGCTGCCCGTGGGTGCCGGCGGCCTGGATGACCGCGGCGGCGACGGCGGTGGACAGGAATGGGGTTGCTGCGCACGCGTAGCCGAGCTCCTCGCACAGGACCGCCAGCTCGACGGCGCCGAGCCCCTGTCCGCCATGCTCCCCGGAGACCGCGATCCCGGGCCAGCCGAGCTGGGTCAGCTCGCGCCACAGGGCTGGATCGTAGGTGGCGCTCTCCGCCGCCTCCCGTACCTTGGTCAGCGGCGAGCGGGCGGTGAGGAGCTCGCGCGCCACATCCTTGATCTCGCGCTGCTCCGGGCTGAGGTCGAAGTCCACGGACGACCTAACGTGACTTGGGCAGGCCGAGCACCCGCTCGGCGACGATGTTCTTGAGCACCTCGGTGGTACCCCCCTCGATCGAGTTTCCGCGGGCGCGCAAAAGCTCGTAGGCCCACGGATCGTCGGCATACATGGTGCGCGGACCGAGAACGTCGGCGGCGAACTGGGTGAGCTGCTGATTGGTGTCGGACCACATCCACTTGGTGAGCGACCCCTCGGGACCGGGCTGCCCGTACTTCTCCACGGCGGTGAGCCCGCGATAGGCGGTGAGCCTCAGGATCTCGGTGCGCATGTACAGCTCGCCGAGCCGGTCGGCTGTCACGGGATCGTCGAGCACGTCCTCCCCGGCCTCCTCGATCACGCGCTCGAGCAGCTGGCGCAGGCGGATCTGCAGGAAGAAGGCGAGGCCAGCACGCTCGTTCATCAGGGTGGTGAGTGCGACCTTCCAGCCGTTGCCCTCGCCCCCCAGGACGTTCCCGTTCGGGACCCGGACGCCGTCCAGGAACAGCTCGTTGAACTCTGGCTCGCCGGTGATCTGGCGCAGCGGGCGGATCTGCACCCCCTCCTGCTCCATGTCCATCAGGAAGTAGGTGAGCCCCTTGTGCTTGGCAGCCTCGGGATCGGTGCGCGCGACGAGCATGCACCACTTCGAGTACTGGGCGCCGCTCGTCCAGACCTTCTGACCGGTGATCACCCACCCCTCGCCGTCGGGCACCGCCCGCGTTTTCAAGCTGGCGAGATCCGAGCCTGCGTCTGGCTCGGAGAAGCCCTGACACCAGATCTCATCGGCGGTGAGGATGGGGGGCAGGTGGCGGTCCTTCTGCTGGTTTGAGCCCCAGGTCATGATCGTGGGGCCCGCCAGCAGCAGGCCGAGAACATTGGCGGGCAGGGGAGCGCCGGAGCGGCCGAGCTCCTCGAAGAAGATCGCCGACTGGGTGAGGGTCGCCCCGCGACCGCCGTACTCGGGCGGCCAGTGGACCGCGGCCCAGCCGCCCTCGGCGAGCCGTCGCTGGAAGTCCCGCCGGTAGGCATACCGGCGATCCTCATCGCCGTCGGGCTCGGGCCCAGGATGGTTCTCGACCAGCCATCCACGGAGCTCCTCGCGAAAGGCGATCTCCGGCGGGCTGAACGTGAGGTCCATGACTCGCTGGAGATGCTCTCACAACACCGCCCGACGCGCGCCCCACGGCCCACGGCCCACGGCCCCACGGCCCGAGGCGCCTTGGCGTGCCGTCAGGCGGTGATCCCGTGGATGTCGAGCTTGCATTCGGCGCCCCCGAGGGACATGCCATGAGATTGGTAGATCACCTCGGGAAGACGTCCCCGGGGAGTATGGCTCGACCGCCGTCCCCGACGCTCCCGTCGAGGTCCCCGTAGCTCGCCTCGTGAGCATCCACGGAGGTTCCCGGGAGCCGGGCCGAGTAGATCGAGCGCGCGCGAAGCAGCCGCGACACGACGGTCGCCTCCGCGACTGCCAGGAGCATGGGGACCATGAGGCCGTCGACGTGATGAGTCAACTCGAGCAACAGAACGACCGCTGCGAGGGGAGCCTGCATGCTGGCGGCGAGGGCGGCGGCGCCGCCGATGACTGAGTAGCTTCCGAGCGGCGCGCCTGGCCAGATCTGCAGCCAGGCGTCGCCCAGGACGCCTCCAAGCACCACACCGAAGGTGAGTGTCGGGGTGAACAGCCCCCCGGGGGCCCCGCTGCCGAGACACGCCGCGGTCGCGAGAGGCTTGAGAATGATCAGAACCGCCATCACGCCGACCGCGAGGCGACCCACCAGCGCGAGTTGGACAACGCCCTGACCGTTGCCGAGCACCTGCGGGTATGCGATCGCGACCACCCCGAGCGCAGTGAACACCGTAATGGGTGCCCCAACCCTGAGCCAGCCAGTTGGACGAAGAGAATGGGCGCTCCTGATCAGGCGGATGTACACGACCGAAGCGAGTCCTGCGATTGGGCCGACGAGCAGCGCCCAGACAATCTGCGAGCCGTGCACGTTGTATTCAGGAACGATGTAGGTAGGTCGAGAAGGGAGCGCGACCCATGCGACCGCGGTGCTTATCAGCGTGGTCACCAGCGCTGGCAGGACGAGCGGGAGGCTGATGGTGCCCAGCAGAACCTCGAGAGCGAACAGGGCACCGCCCAGAGGGACGTTGTACACCGCGGCCAGGCCGGCGCCCGCGCCCGAGGCCACCAGTAGCCGGCGCTGCCAGACGGGTAGTCGCGCCCAGTCACTCAGAGCGCTAGCGACCGCCGCGCCAACCTGCTGGGGCGCCGCCTCGCGGCCGAGAGATGCCCCGAGTCCCACGATCACGATCGACTCCACCGCGCGCGCACAACTGCCCAGGAGGGGCAACCGCCCCGCCCGCAGCCAGAGCGCCTCTGAGACCTCTCCTCCGCCGCCGAGCCGAGCGAGACCGACAGCGCCGACCCCCGCGATCACACCGCCACAAGCCAACACAAGAACCCTGCGAGCACTGGTGGCGCGTTCGGCAGCTTCCAGGAAATGGCCCGCCTCGTAGGACCACGCCAGATGCTGGACGGCGTGCAGAAGCTCGATGAGCGCCGCTCCCCCCAGACCCGCCGTCACCCCGATCAGCACCACCAACATCCAGAAACGCCGGCTGTAGCTCGCCACGATCCCGCGGCCCGGCACGTTGGGTTGAGCAGATACCGAAGCCATCTCCGCGCAGTCTGACGAGCGGAGCGGGACCAAGGCCCTCCGGGGCTTATCTGGTCGGCGTGCCGCCCAGCACCTGCCGGCGCCCCGAGGCGCGCGCGACGGCGGAGATGCCGTCGTGCGTGGACAGGTGACCAGACCGATCAGGAATCGAGAGGCGCCGGTCACGAGCCGCAACTAGCATGACCGCCATCGGCCCGGTTAAGACGAACGGCCAACGCGAAAAATCGCCATCCGGGGCGATCGGGCTGTCGATTACCGGGCTTCCCGTTCGTCTATAAGCCAGACAATCCCGACCAGACCCACGACTTCAGGAGCGACCATGACCGGCTCTTCCACCCAGGGAATCAAGACCGTGCTGCATCCCGTTTCCGATCTGGCCACGGCCAAGGCGGTGTACGCCGCCCTGCTCGGCGTCCCGCCACAGACCGACGGGTCCTACTACGTCGGCTTCGAGGCCGAGGGCCAGCACATCGGGCTGGTGCCGGGCGGTGGACCGCAGGGCATGACCTCGCCGGTGGCCTACTGGCACGTGCTGGACATCGAGGCGAAGCTGGCCGAGGTGACCGCCGCAGGTGCCACCGTGAAGGAGCCCGCGCACGACGTCGGTGGAGGCCGCCTGGTGGCCACCGTCACCGACCCCGATGGCAACGTCCTCGGGCTGCTTCAGGACCGATGAGCGGGCCCGCTCAACAGATCTCACCGGCGAGCACCTCGGGGCCTACGTCAGCGCCTGACCGAGGCCCTCGCGGACACCGTGAGACGAGTTCTCGAGCATGCTTGCTCGCGCTGACGCGCAGGAGGAGGCGTGGCATACGCGCCAGCTCAGGTGAAGATGATCTGACCGCCGCCCGCCAGCCCGTAGAACTCCCCGACGGTGATGATGTCCTTCACTTGGGGTATGAAGTCGTCGCTGCTCAGTTTGAACAGGTCGACCGATGCCTTGCACGCGTATAGTCCGGCTCCGGAGTCGGCGATCATCTCGACGAACTCGGGGATCGGCGGGATGTCGAGCTTCTCCATCTCGCGGGCGAGCTGGTGCGTGACGAGCGAGGAGACGCCGGGGACGCCGCCGGCCCAGGTGGCCAGGTGCAGGCCGGGGTTGCCGACTGTTGCGGCCTTGACGTGCTCGTGCTTTGCCTTGTTGATGGCGTCCAGGCCGAAGAAGGTGAAGAAGACGTTGGCCTCGATTCCCTCCATGCGGGCCCCGTTGGCCATGATCAGACCTGGGTAGATGCCCTCGAGCGAGCCCTTGGAGATGATGATGGAGACCTTCTCGATGGTGTCGCTCATGTGTGCCTCGATCTCTGTGGGGTCTAGATGCAGCCGCGGGGCTTGGGGATGCCGCCGATCTTGGCGGCGAGCTTTGCGGGGCCTTTGGGGAACAGTTCGTAGAGCTCCTTGATCGGGACCCCGGAGGTCTTGCCCAAGCTGCGGATGGAGGGGGCCGAACCTGTCTCCAGGTAGGTCTTGCGCATGAAGTTGATGACCTGCCAGTGGCGGCCGCTGAGCTGCTCGATTCCGTTGGCACGGGCGATCTCCCCGGCCATCTGTTCGTTCCACTGACGCGGGTCCGCGAGGAAGCCCTCGGAGTCGACCTCGACAGTCGCGCCGGCGAGTGTAGTGGTTGTCATCGTGGACCTCCGGATCGGTGCATCGCGGGCCGTGGTGTAGGTGGATGTGACCGCGTGCTGACGCCCGGTATGTCGTGCCCTGGGAGCAGCACATGCCAGTACAGCGGCTGGAAGGCGAGCTTTGCGAGGTGGTTCAGCCGTGACTCCGCCAGCAGCGGGAGCGGGCCTAGATGCGGCTCGGGGAAGCGTCCCGGCAGCGGCTCGGTCTCGTAGTCGAAGTCGATCAGCAGCGCCTTGTGAAAGCCCGTCTCGATGAAGCAGTTCGCGTGGCCGTCATAGAAGCCGGTCAGTTCATCGCGTTCGAGGAAACGGCGGATGTTCTCGACCACGATCTCTCCCTCGAAGTGAGTGACCGAGCCGGCCTTCGAGGTAGGAACGTCCGCAGCATCCCCGATCGCGAAGATGTTCGGTGCGGCCTTCGTCTGGAGCGTGTGTCGATCGGCTGGGATGAACCCGAGGGGGTCGCCCAGGCCTGGCGAGCGCGCGATGTACTCGGGGCCGCCGTGGACGGGGACAGTGACGAGGAGGTCATAGGGGATCTCGCGCTCATCCCAGCTGTGAAGCCGCTTAGCCGTGCCATCGACGCGGCCCGTGGCGAACTCCGACTCCACCCCGATGCCCTTCTCCCGGAGGAGGTCATCCAGGTGTGCGGATGCGACGGGCTTTGTGAAGGCTCCGTCCAGCGGCGTGACGAACGTGAGATCCACCCGATCGCGCAGCCCCCGCTGCCGCAGCTGCCAGTCGGCTAGGAAGCAGAACTCCAGGGGCGCCACAGGACACTTGATCGGCATGTCGATCAGATTGACCACGAGCCGACCCCCGTCGAACTGGTCCAGGGCCCGCCGCAGAGCTCTCGCGCCCTCGAGCGAGTAGAAGGTGTGCATCGAGGTCCCCCACTCGGGCCCCGCCAGGCCGTCGGTTTCATGCGGCTGGAGCGATGCGCCGGTGGCGATGACCAGGACGTCGTACTCGATGTCCTGAGCGTCGATGAGATGGACGATGTTCTCGTCGATGTCGACGCTCTCCACCTCGGCGACGCGGAACTCGATCCCGTCGCGAAACTGGGCGTGGCGCGGTCTGACGATCTCGCCGGGATCGATCAGCGCGAAGGGAACAAACAGGAGGCCGGGCTGGTAGATGTGGCTGTCGTCGAGGTCGATGACCGTGATGCTCGCGGTCTCACCGTAGAGACGCTGAAGCCGATTGGCGACCAGTGTGCCTCCGGTTCCCCCGCCGAGGATGAGGATCCTGTGTGCCATTGCATCATCCATCCTCGCCACTGACGCTCGACGCCACAAGGTGGCCATGCCGCTCAGTTGCTGCGGAAGACTGCGTAGCCGAGAGTAGGCGAGGCGGCCTCGCGATCACGGGCTGCTCGCGCCCGAGACGGTGGCCATTCATGCGGGTATCTCAGTGGGGAGTCCCAGCGTCATCCAGTCGTGCAGGCCCCCACGGTAGTAGAGGATCGACTCGGGCGGATAGCCGGTTGTGAGGAGCGTGCGGATCGCGTCGGGTGTTGCGGCGCATTGGGGTCCGTTGCAGAAGAAGATCGTAGCCAGACCCGGGTCGAGCGAGTCGATCGAATCCTCGATCCGCTCGTGGGGAATGTTGCGTGCACCCGGGATCGTCCCCTCCCGGTAGAAGTGCTCCAGCCGCGTATCCACCAGCGGCAGCCCGGCGGCGATGTGGTCGATCACCTCGAGCTCACCCACGGTCGACACGCCGCGGGCGAGCTGCATCGGTGCGATTGTTCCCCAGGTCCCATCGACGGTCAGGATCCCCGGCTGGTTCGGCACGGGCCGAGGCATCATGCAGGTGTCCTCGCGCCGTGCAAGTCGCTCAAGGTGGCGTGTGGCGGCCACGGCTAGGTCACAGCCTCCTCGGCTGTGCTCAAGTGCGTCTGGAGTCCAAAGAACATCTCGCTTCCCGTCAGGGAGAGCAGCTCAACGACGTTCCCTGCGGGCGTGTCCAACTCTCGTTCCGGTGCGTCGAGCGTGTGGGCCTTGCCCGCGTCCCACTCCATGATCTCTCGCTGGCTCATGCGCTGGCTCATGGGTTCACGAGTGTCCGAAGCGCACGTCGGGCAGGACGCGCCGGGCCCAGGCTGGCAGGTACCAAGCCCGTGGGCCCATCAGGCGGAGTAGGACCGGGAGCAGCAGCAGCCTTACCAGTGCAGCGTCGAGCAGTACCGCGACGCCGAGGATAATGCCCATCTCCTTTGGCGGCAGCGGCCCGGATAGCGCGAAAGTGAAGAACACCGCGACCATCACCGCAGCCGCCGCGAAGATGACCCGTCCCGAGTGCGCCATTCCGTTGACCATCGCGTCCTTGGCGTTGTGGCTGTGGTCCCAGTGCTCCTTGGCGGAGGACAGCAGGAACATCGTGTAGTCCATCGAGATCGCGAAGATCATCGCGAAGAAGAACACCGGTCCCCAGGCGTCGAGGAAGCCTTGGGGCTGGAAACCGAGCAGTGAGTGCAGGTCCCCGTCCTGGAAGATCCACTTCGAGACGCCGAATGCCGCTCCGGTGGCCAGCAGGTTGGTGAGCACGCCGGCTGCGGCGAGCAGCGGCGCCTGCAGCGCGAACAGCAGCAGCAGAAACCCGAGGACCAGCACCACCCCGATCACGAGAGAGGTCTTGGCGGAGAGCAGGTTCTGGAGATCGTGGTTTTCGGCGACCGCGCCCCCGAGCATCGTCCCAGCCGGAACGTCGTTGCGCAGCCGGTCGATGGTGGCTCCGACCGCGGGGTTTGAGGGGTCCTGGCGCGGTATGGCCGTAACGAGAGCAAGCCCGTTGCTGCCGGGCTGAGTTGGCATGACCTGAGCGATGCCGGGGTCGGCCTGCACGACGCGCGCGACCGTTGCGGCCTGCGCGACGGGCGTGGTCAGCTGCAGTGGCCCGGTGGCACCGGGACCCATCGCTGACTGGACCTGGTTGTAGCCGATGCGCGAGGAGTCGCTGGTCGGTACGACCTTGATCGAGGGCATCGAGGTCTTCAGTTGTGTCACCGGGTATGCGAGCGCGAGCAGCACGACCAGAGCGGGGATTCCGTATCGCCAGGGATGGGCCCACAGGCGTTCCCCCCAGGTGGCGAACAGCGGGGAGCGGTGCTCGCCGTTGTGAGCCCACGGCAGCGAGAGGTTGTCGACCTTGGGGCCGAGCTTGGCAAGCACCGCGGGCAGCAGCGTGAGCGTCGCCGCCAGGACGAAGATGACGGCGAGCATGATCCCGAGGCTCATGCTGCGGAAGGCGGGACTCGGGACCAGCATCACGGCCGTCAGGGAGATCAGCACCGTCGCGCCGCTGAACAGGACGGCCTTGCCCGCGGTGTCCATGGTCACAGCGGTGGCCTCCTGCACGTCGAGCTTCGAGCCGAAGAACGCCCCGCGGAAGCGCATCACGATGAACAGCGCGTAGTCGATGCCAAGCGCGAGCGCGAACATCAGCGCGAAGTTCATCGCCCAGATCGAGATCGGCATCACCAGCGTGGCCAGGTAGAGCATGCCGGCGGCCGAGAGCAGGCCGACCATCGTCAGCATCAGCGGCAGGCCCGCGGCCACGAGCGACCCGAAGGCGAGCAGCATGATGCCGAGCGTCACCGGCCATGAGATGACCTCCGATTTCAGCATCGCCGAGCGGTTGGCGGCGTTGAAGTCCGACCACATCCCGGCCGCGCCCGTCAGGTTGACCACGACCGTGCTCGTCGAGAGCCCGTGCAGGGTCCCCTTGAGTTTGTCGGCAGCGGCGACCATTTCGTTCGGGTTCTTGGCGGCTCCGGCCTGGACGATCGCGGTGTGACCGTCACGCGAGATCGACAACCCGGGCGCCGGCGCAACGACCGTTCGTACAGCGCCGTTTGCACGCAGCGTCTGCTCGACGTGCGCAACGACCGACCCGAAGGCGGGAGAGCTGACCGTTTCGGTCGGCGAGTACACGACCGTCATCAGCCCGTAGCTGCCGAGGCCCGCGAAGTCGCGTTCGACGAGCTTGCGGGCCTGAACGGACTGCGACCCACTTGCCTCCCAGCCCGCTCCAGAGAGAGCCGTCTCCACGCGCGGCGCCAGGAGTCCGAGCACGACAGCGAGCAGGATCCATCCAACCAGCACCCTGCGGAAGTGCGTCGTGGTGTAGCGTCCAAGCCGGCCGACGGGCCCGACGGCTACGTGGTGCTCGGTGGGCGTCTCGGTGAACGTGGCGGGCGCCGGCGCGGTGGTGGCGCTCATGAGCTTGCCTCCCGCTCGAGCGGCCAGCGCGAGTCGCCCGCCAGGGGATCTCTTGGCGCCTGTCGGGCGCATGCGGTGGCGTTCATCGGCTCAGGCCTCCTTGTAGTGCGGCGTCGAGATCGTCCAGCTGGCGGCACATGCCGCCGCAGACCTGCTCACAGAGCTCGGGGAACGGTCTTGGCGTCGTCCATGTCAGGCAGCGTACCACAACTACATTGTTGTGTACCGTCATAGTTGTGAATTGGCCCGACGTCGCCGCACGTCTGACCAGTCGAGCACGATCGGCCCAGCCGCGATCGCGGCTCCCCATGCGCCGTCAGCCGACGACGCTCAGCGTGTGCCCCCGACCAGGGCCGTCAGCTCGGCGAGCTGCAGTTGGAGCCCTCCGCAGACCTGCTCGCAGAGCTCATAGACGCCCCTGTCGGCGATGCTGTAGTTGGAGCTGTTGCCATCCTTGCGCCGCGCCACGATGCCTGCCTGCAGGAGCACTCCGAGATGCTTGGATGCGTTCTGCTGGCTGGTGTCCAGCCCCTCCGTGATTTGCGTGACCGTGAGCTCGCCGTCGCGCAGCAGGTCGAGGATGCGGATGCGGGTCGGGTCGCCGATCACTCGCAGGCGGGCTGCGATCATCTCGGCGAGGTCGACCGGTATCGGGCTGGGAAGCGTCATCGCTTGCGACTCCTGTGCTCTAGCTAGTGGGCCGAGCAGCTGTTGCCGCCCGTCTCCAGCTCGGTGTCAAATGGGCGCGCGCCGGCATTGACGGCGATGATCGCCTCGTAGTTGGAAGGACGTGGCGGCATATCGCTCAACAGCCTCGCGGCGAACTCGTCCGGATCGTCGATCGCCAGCTCCGGGACCGCGGCTCGCACCGCCGCCAGGGGGGACGCGACAGCGTCGGCATCAACACGTGGGTGCGTGTGTCCAGGAAGCAGCACGACTTCGTCTCCGAGCACGAGCACGCGGTTGCGCAGCGTCTCATGCAGGATACGGGCCATCGCACGTGCGCCCTCGGGGTCGCTCTGCTGAAGGTCCGGCCGCGCAATGCCGTCGAGGAACAGCGAATCGCCACCGATCAGCGCGCGATCGGCGACGAGCAGCCCCGTCATGTCTGTCGTGTGGCCCGGCAACGCGATCGCCCGCAGCGTGACGGGGCCGAGCATGACCGTGTCTCCGTCGTGCAGCGGCTCTACATCCTCGGCGTAGGCGACGCCACGCTCCAGAGCGAGCGCCGGCAGCCGCAGCCTCGCGCCAGTCTGCTCGCTGAGCATCCGCGCACCGGAGAGGTGATCCGCATGCAGGTGGGTGTCGAGGACGTCGGTGATACGTACGTCGAGCTCCTGGGCGAGCGCGAGATAGAAGCCGGCATCCGGCGCCGGGTCGACGACGAGCGCCTGCCCACCGGCAGCGAGCAGATAGGACAGGCAGCCGCGGCCCGGTCGCTGGATCTGTCGCACGACCAGTCCCTGGACTCCGACGTCCACGACCCGTGACTGCAGCGCCATGATCCAGCCGCGCATGCCATCCTCAACCACCATCGCGTCGACGCCCAGCTTCCTCAGGGCTTCCGCCACCGGCTGCGCCGTCAATCCCCGGTTGCAGACAACGGCAACCGCGCCGCTGAGTTCCCGGGCGACGGCGGCGGGGTCAGCTAGCACCCCGGCGGGACGCATCTGACGAGAGGTGACGCCCGGCGCCTCGATGCCCCACTCCGTATCCTCGCGGAGGTCGAGAACCGTCATGCGCTCGCCGTCTGCGAGACGATCGGCAAGCTGCCCCCCAGTGATCGAACGTCCAGGTGAGGTGGCAGTGGTCATTGGTTGCTCCCGGGCGGCTCCTGAGGAGGATTAAGAACCATCAGAAAAACCTCCAGTCCAGTGTACAGGTTGGTAGTTGTCCTCATGTGGATCTCTGATTAGTTAGGCGCTGACTCCGGCGGCCGTGGCGCCCACGACACCGATCGCAACCAGGACCACGAGCGGCTTTCGGGCCGCCTGCGACGGATTTGTGACGGCCGTGCCGCGCCGAAGCCAGCGGTTCCACCAAGCCATGCCGGCTGTATGTGGTCCAAATCCACCAGGCGGGACCCGGCCGTCCTTGAGCGCGGCCATTTTTCCGGAGGATGCGGGATCGTTGCCGCCGAGGTCTTGCAGCACGACGGGCCCGCGCGTATGTTCGTTCCAGACGCGGGACTGAGCCGTAAAGAGCGAGGCCACTGAGGTGTGAGGCCGCGCCACCCACGTGAAGGGAAGGTCTTCGGACCGGACCGGAGCAGGGTTCCTCGAGCGGCTCGGAACCGCGTCTTCTTTGCGGCTTCCCTCCTCGTCCTTGCGTCTGGACCGGGCATGCCCATCCGGTCGCCGGCGAGGACATCGCAGGGCAGCTCGAGCGCGCGGCGCAACACGCGCTCGGTCCGCGATGACGCGCGCTCGGCGCGGCAGCGCTGGCTGTCCTCGGCCCGCTACCGAACGACGGCGCCGACGCGAAGCCGGCGAGCGGGCACCCCAAGCGGACATGCTGCGTTGCATGACGACTACGATGGCCGTGATGGCGTTGGCGCGCATTGAGATCCTCAAGGGGCGCTCTGCGCAGCAGAAGCGCGAGCTACTCACCGCCGTCCACGACGCCCTGGTGTCGGCGCTGCGCGTTCCGCCGGGCGATCCGGCTCTGCGGATCATTGAGCACGATCCCGCGGACTTCCATCGCCCGAGCGTGCCCCACGCGACCTCCGGGTGCTACACGCTCGTCGAGATCACTATGTTCACCGGGCGCTCCGAGGACACCAAGCGAGTGCTCTACCGGGAGATCGTGCGCCAACTCGGCGAGCTGGCGATCCCTGCAGAGGACGTCACGATAGTGGTGCTCGAGTCGCCGCAGTGCAACTGGGGAGTCCACGGCGGGTACCCGGCTAGCGAGGTCGAGCTCGGCTTTCAGGTCGAGATCTGATGCCCCTGTATGGGTGCGGGCACGCGCCACGGGATGCTGGCTCGGTGCTCAGGACTCCCCCGTGAACTCCCAGCCGTGACTGAGCGCGGATGCGAGCGCTGCGGCGAGGTCAATCTGGTCGTCAGCGGTCGGCACGCCCACCTCCTGGAAGAAGCGCTCCATCCCGGCGGGACTGAAGAGCACGACGCGCCGGCCCGGTTGCCCACCGGCGTTGGCGCTCGAATTGACCACCCCCCGAGGAACGTGGATCGTTTGTCCGGCGGATAGGGGCGAGCGCTCGCCGTCGCGATCAGTCGCCGTCTGTCGCCCTCAAACCCGCATTTGAAAGCCATTTTGTCTTGGTTCGTCGCACCATGTCGCGATGAGTAATGCAATCGGGGCGCCCGGATTCGAACCGGGGACCTCACCGACCCGAACGGTGCGCGTGGTTGGCAGATACAGCGCCAAATCCCTGTATTCGTGTGGTGTTCCGGCCTCGACGGCATCGCAGATGTTGCTCGTTTGGCGGCGGTTATTGGGGGGTTTGGGCACTGGATCGGGGGCAGTGCCCAAACCTGATCAGCCATAGAGCAAGCATCTTGCCGTTCGTCACGCCAAGTCTTCGACCCCCACGCGCGGTGTGACTCGTGCAGCGCTCCGATGGTGCGACCGGACCGGCTGGCAAGCTCACGCGCGATGCCTGAGAGCCCGGTGGTCGCGAGCGGCGTATCGCCGCAGGGTCGCAGCGTGGAGCTGACCGAGGATCGATGGCGCTACATCCAGCGCCACGTCGAGATGCGCGACCATCAGGACATGCTGATCGACGCGATCCGCCAGCCCGACCACCAAGAGTCCGATCCGCGCGCAGGCCGCGAACGCTACTGGCTGCGCTGCCATCCCGCCGTTCCCGTTTCGCTGGCTGTGGGTGGTTGTAGAGTTTGCGGGAGACACCGACCGCCTCGTCACTGCCTTCGGGCAGGACAACGACCCGGACGGCCTGCAGACATGACGATCAAGATCGGAGCCCTCTCGTTCGACCACGTCGCCTACGACGCAGACGCTGACGTGCTCTACCTGAGCGTTGGCGAGCCCCGCCTACCCGCCGAGTCGTTCGGCACCCCCGAGGGCCACAACATCCGCTACGACGAGAACGGCGCGATCATCGCCATCACCCTCGTGAACGCCAAATGGCTGCTCGAGCGCGACGGGGAGATCAAGCTGACGATCCCGAGTCGCGTACAAGCCGCGGACCTCGCACCCGCACTGGCCGCCTGATACGTCTCTGCGCGGTCTGCGAGCGCACGAGGTCGGCGCACTGCTCAGCTCGCCTATCACGAGCTCGACCGGCTCTCCGATGCTGAGGCGCGGATCGCTTCGAGATGGCCTCCGACGCCGAGCAGCGCTACCTGGCGGCGTGGCCCCCCGCGCACCGAGCGACTGTCGAGCGGCAGCGCTTCATCACCGTGAGGAGGGGTGCCTCTTCGCTCGCAATGGTGGTGGCTGTCGCTCTCCGCTGCTCCAGAACTGCTTACGCCATTCGGTTTCGGAGCGCTTCCACCAATCGCGGGCGGCTTCGCGCAAGCGGTCGGTCTCGTCGGTGTCGGGTGTCGATGGGTTTCGTGAGCGAAGCCGGCAGGGGGGTTCTTTGATAGTCGGAGAGCATGGGGCTGATTCGATGCGCGTGCAGGCGATCGATGCCAGCGAGCTTCGGTGGCAGCTCGATCCCGTGTTGCTTGCAAAGCTTGAGATTTGTGGAGAGATCTCGTATCGCGGGTTCGCTCGTGTCTGGCAGCGAGACACCGTAGAAGTTCAGTACGAGCTGCAGCCAGAGGTTCACGAGCAAACAGTTCTGATGGGCGTGCATGGCGTCGTGATACGCCTTCTTCGCCTTGGCGCTGGGGAACTCGGGCTGACGCCGAGGCCTAGGCTCGCGCTTGCCGGAGGTGCGCTGGGCGGGCTTCGCCGATTCAGATATCGAGATGGTGTCATGAGCGGGAGATTGTGCTCGCCCCGCAAGTGGGGAGCGGGGCGAGCACATTGCCCGTCATTTGTCGGTCTCTTCTTTTGACGGGCGACTCCGTGATCCGCCGGGGAAATGTCGGCGGATCTCGGAAGCTTTTGCGCGGGTGAGGTAGCGTCGGGGGAGGGTTGCTCAGCTTTCTTGGGCATCGTCCGCGGCGTTGTCTGTGAGGTGGCTGAAGGGCCCAGGCGATCTCGCGGTCTGGGTCTACGGGGTAGAGGATCTGGGTGATGCGCTCTCCCTGAGCGAGGAGGGTCAGGGGCTCGTAGATGTGTTCTTCGGCGATTGAGAGGGTCGGCAGATCCAACGCCCGTGCGAGCTGCAGTTGTGGGTCGGAGAGGAGCATGTACCCGAGCAGGGCTCGACCTGCCAGTCGTAGCTGTGCCTCGGGGGGTTGGGCGCTGACCGAGACGGGCATGCACCCCAGACCTTCGAGCTGGTCTTCGTGCTCGGCCCAAGGCCGCACCCGTGTGAGATCGTCGTGATGGAAGAAGACGGCGAGCGATCGCCGCCGCGCCAAAGCCGCGAGACTGGTCGTGCCCTCCAACGCAAACGGCAGCTCGACTGTCGGCAACGGGGCGCCCAACAGCCGTTTCAACGACCCCCCGGCCTCGCCATCTTCACCCCCCGGCGAGTTGCCGCCGCCACCGCAGCAAAAACCTGCAGCGGCACTCGCCCATGACTCAGAGCGAGGATTTGGTTTCCTGACGCTCATGCTCTCTCCATCGGCTGTAGCGACGCGAATCGCCGTCGCGCTTCAGCAGCCCGATCGCTTTCAGCGTGGTCACATAGCGATGCGTCGTGGACATGCTCATATCGAGTGCGTCCGCGATCTGCTTGATGCCCAAAGACCCGTCCTCAGGGAAGCACGCAAGCACCAGCAGGCCCTTCAACAGCGACTGGGACATACGCCGATCGTCAAGATGCTGGACGTCCGAGCGCCTCACAAGCTGCGCGACCTTCTCCAGCCCCCCCTCGGGAAGCATCGCGAGCGCCGTCAGCGGCTCCGCATTCTTGCGGACAGCTCTCATCACCTGCCCGATCTGCGTCTGCGTGAGCTCGACGGAGACGGTCAGATCATCGCGCGCTGTCGATGGTCGGTGGCTTTTCGCCGAGCCGTGGTCGCGCCTTGGGCTTGCATGAGGCATCGCACGACGGCATCCTGACGATCAAAAGGCCAGTCAATAAGGGTAGGGCTGAATATTCAGCCGTCGGAATATTCAGCCCCGACACTATTCAAGCGACGGCCCTCGGTTCGTGGGCTGAGCCTCATGATGCGTTGGAGTCGATGTGATCCTGTGAATGTGGCGGCGTAGCCGCATTACCGCCAGAATCGGGGTTATGAGGGAGCCGAGATGGCGTGTGACGCTGCGAGTGACGGGTGCGGCGAAGGGGGTCAGTGCCTCGGGCGCGGAGAGGTAGAAGCTGGCGATGCCCATGAGGATGATGCGGTGGCGTCGATGACGCCTGAGGTTGCCGGTGAGTGTGTGGGCTTCGCTGGTGATGCTCTCGAAGCGGTCGGCCGCGATGGTGCTTGAGGGATAGTGTGCGGTGAAGCTGTGGTTTGTGGTGCCGTGGTCGTGGGGTTGGTCGATGAGGCTGTCGAGCAGTGCGGAGATCGCGCAGATCGATGGGAAGTACGCACGGTCGATCTGTTCGGCCTCATGCAGCGTGGTGGTGGAGGCAGCCGCGGCGAAGAGGGCGTGAATCGCCAGGCACGAGATGCCGGCGGCGGCGAGCTCCCACCATAGATAGTCGCTGTTGAGGGCCTGCGCGGCTGACCACGTCCTGAGTTGTGATATCCCGTCGGTGAGTACGGCGTGGTTGCGGCTTTGGGCTTCGCCACAGCGGGTGGCGGCGAGCAGCAGTCGTGGCATGATGGCCTCGGTTGATTGGAGTGGCCGCAACTCCTTTTGGCAGGCGTCGATGAGGGTTTGGAGGTAGCCGCCGTCGTTGTGTTGTGGGTGATGGCGGTAGTAGTCGGTCGTGCACGGTGTGGGGAGCGACAGCGCCGGTGAGAGCGAGGTGAAGTTGAAGGCCGTTTTGGAGGGGGGTTGCGCCGGACTGCTCGTTGATCGCGTCGAGGTAGTCGTACATGAGTTGGTAGGCGACCATCAGGCGTACGAGCTTGGCTCGCTGGCGTCTTGGCGCGAGGATCGCGAAGAACGCGGCTGCCTCTGGGTTCAGACGCTCGGCAGTGAGCTTCATGAACGCATGTCCGCGGAGCGTGGGGTCGGGTATCGCGTGTGCTCGATGGCGCCAGCGACGCAGCTCGCGGCGCGCGCGCGGATAGATCGTCAGCCAGTAGAGAACACCTGTGTGCAGCAGTGCGAGAAGGTCTCGCGTATGGGGTATGCGTGTAGATCTCATACCAGCCATGCTGGTATAAATCGCCGATAATCGCCAGCTACTCAGAAAAGCGTTTCCAGCCGGCTACTCCTGCAGCGCCAGTCTCGGCGGTGCTTGGGAGGCGATGTAGCCGGGGATCGCGAGCACGCAAAGCGCGACGGCAGCGATGACGAGCACGATCGCCGCTGTCTGTGCTCCCGCCGGGGCGAAGGGCGCGGGAAAGCCGGTCGTGAGCCGCAGGAAACGGTCGCTGAGGAGATGCCCGTAGATGCCGGCGATCGCGCCGGTCAGGCAGCCGGCGAGGAGCACGAGCGCCGACTCGTACATGAGGATGGCTCGGAGCTGTCGGGGGCTGAAGCCCTGGATGCGCAGGGAGGCCAGGGTCCGGCGTCGCTGCCAGATCGCGGCGCCCATAGCCGCGGCCATCGCCATCGCCGCGGCGACTATCAGCAGGAGTGAGATCTGGTTCATCCGCGACAGACCTTTCCGAGCGAGCGCATCGGCTTGGGCGGCGCGTTCGCCGCTGGTCTGGACTTTCAGCGCGACGCCCGGTCCGAGCGCGTGCTCGATCGCCCTCCGGACGGTCTGCGGGTCGGCAGCGGGCTGGACATCCACTTCCAGCGCGCTCGGATCGGAGGTGGCCCAGGCACGCGCGTAGTCGCCACTGTCGATGATGATCGCACCGGAGCTCCAGCCGAGGTTCGTGGTGATCGCGGCCACACGGTAGGCGACTGGGCCGGTGGGGGTGGGGAGCGTGAGCGTGTCACCGATACTGACGCGGTGGGCTTGGGCGATCTGCTTTGAGATCGCTATCCAGCCGCCTTCGCGCAGGCGGGTGCTCGCCAGGGTCAGGTTGCCCTGCTCGAGTTGGCCTGCGGGGATCATCGAGGGGCTGGCCGCCGGACGGCCGATGACCCAGACCCTGCGCCCGGCGAAGTCCAGGAATCCGCCTTGGTAGGAACGCACGCCTGCGACACCCGGCACCGAGGACACGCGTCTCGCAATAGCTGGGCGCGGAGAAGCTCTGTGTGGCCAGGTCGTCGTTGTTGTTGACGATCCACAGATCCGCGGTCGAGACGTATTCGCGGTACGCGCCGTAGAGACCGTGAAGGAGATCATCGTGTGAGCCCTCGGCGATGACGCTGCCGAACACAGCCACGGCTCCGGTCGCAGCGAGAGCGAGCGAGCGCACGGTGGTCGCCCTCAGCGCGCGCAACGCGACCGACAGCGGGTTCATCCGCGAGGTGCGCGTCGCGAACCGCTCCACGATCTCAAGCAAGATCCGGAAGGAGAGCGGTAGCACCAGCAAGGTGGCGAGCGCCAGTCCGATCGTCGCGATCACGACGGCGGACGGCCAGATCACGAGCAGTCCGCTCGTCGCAACGACGAGGATCACCGCCGCGAGGAACAGTCGCGGCGGGAGTCGTGCGCTGAGCGCGTGACCCGGTTCCTCGCCTTCGTGGTAGACGGCGTCGACCGCACGACCGCGACGCAGGTCCAGCAGCGGCGATGCGGCGGCGACGCACGTCGCGAGGACGCCAGCGGCGAAGGAGATCAGCAGCGGACGCAGCCCCACGATGGTCTGCGTCCCAAGCGGGAACGCGGCTGTCAGGTAGCTCGGTGTCGCGTGAAAGAGACCGTGCGCAAGAACGTCACCGGCGAGCAGTCCGATCAGCGACGCCGCGATGCCCAGGCAGAGTGCCTGCGAGAGCAGTATCGTCGCCAGCAGGGATGGGCGTGTGCCCTGGATGCGCAACTCGGCGATCATACGTCTGCGTTCGGGCACGGTCAGCAACATCGCGTTGAAGGCGAGCAGCAGCCCGACGATCGCGCTGACGAGCGCGAAGAATCCCGTGGCCTCATCGTTGGGCGCGACCGCCTGTTTGAGTAGTTGCACGTCTTCATCGGTCGAGGCGACGGTGAGGCGACCGCCTGCCAATGCCTGGAGCTCCTCGCGGACTCTCTCCTGCTGACCTGGCTGGGGGTTGACCAGGATGCGCGTAGCACGGTTTTCCAGCCCTGAGAGCCTCTGGACGAGCGGGAGGGGCGCAACTGCCGCGGTCGCGCCCGAGAGGGCGCCGATCGATTCGGTGCCGAGCACGCCCATCACACGCACCGAGGCGGCTTTGCCGCGCGCTTGGAGCGTCACATATGACGCCTCCGGAGACGCCCGCGCCAGACTCGTGTCGAGCGCGTCGGCGGTAGCCGTGGGCAAGATGATCCCGTTCGGCGAGATGTAGTGCAGCGCGATGCTCTGCGTGAGGCCGCCGCCCAGCGCGATGAGCGCGGGGCTGGCGCCGGCGAGATAGATGCCGAGACGACGACCGTTCTCGGCGACGATCGTCGCGTTCTCATCTAGCACCGGAGCGGCAGTCCTGACGCCCGGCAGCGCCCGGACGCGCTTGACCAGCGTGGTGTCAAAGCCGGTCGCGTCACGCGAGCGAAGCTGAAGGCTCGCCTTGCCCGCGATGCCGTGGATGATCTCGCTGGTCGCGTCGGTGATGCTGCTGTTGGCGACCTGCACAGCGAACACAAGAGCGACGCCGATCGCGATACCGAGACCCGCGAGAAGCTCCTGCACCGGCCGTGTCCGCAAACGCCGACCGTAGAGGTAGAGCAGGGTGGAGGGCCTCACCGGCTACTCCAGCACGAGCGACTCACTGGGACTCCTGCCGTCAGCGAAGCCGTTCTCGCCCGAACTCGGCGGAATCGTTCCGTCGCGCAACACGAGGACCCGGTCGGCGACCGCGGCGGCCTGTGCGTCGTGGGTAACGAGCAGCACGCCGGTGTGACGTTCGCGACAGAGCTCTGCCAGCAGCGTGAGGATCTCTCCGCCGCGACGACTGTCCAGGCTGCCCGTGGGCTCGTCCGCGAGCAGCAGCGACGGCTCGTTGATCAGAGCACGCACGATCGCGACACGCTGGCGCTCACCCATCGACAGACGCTCGGGTGGATGATCAAGACGGCCGGCGAGTCCCACACGCTTCAGCCACGGAACGCTCTGCCGGCGGGCCTCCCGCAGCGATACGTTGGAGGCGAGCAGCTTGATCGCGGCGTTCTCCACAGCCGGCACGCCGGGCAAGAGATGAAAGGCCTGATAGATGAAGCCGATCCCGCACCGCTGGTAGTCGCTGATCTCGGTCCCCGAAAGGGACGCGAGGTCGCGTCCCTCGAAGCTGACCGTGCCCGAATCGGGAGCGAGCAAGCCCGCCGCAAGCATCAGCAACGTGCTCTTACCCGATCCGCTCGGCCCGTAGAGCGCGACCAATTCGCCCGCCTCGACCGACAGGCTCACACCATCCACGGCACGGACTACCCCGCCATCAGCGTCGCGGTAGTGCTTGAGGACATCGGTCAGCGCGAGCGTGCTCACACCGAACGCCGTCTCCCCGCGCCACTCACCGCGAGCTCTCGGCGGTCTCGCTGCCCTCCCCCGGCGTCGGGCGGCGCAACGGCAACACCTCCGCACTCGAAGACTGTGCCGCACCCCGCAGCTCGCCTTCGGTGATCGACATGGCACGATCGACACCCGAGAGGTCGGACGCTTCGCCCGTGCACATCAGCACCGCGCAGCCACCGTTGGCGACCGACCTGAGCAGCGCAAGGATCAGATCGCGCGCTACGGCCCCCACCCCACTCGTCGGCTCATCCGTCACGAGCAGCTCCGGACCGGTGATAAGCGCACGAGCGATCGAGACCCGCGCGATCTCCGCGCCATCGAGTTCGCACGGATCACGCTCGCCGCACTCCTGCGCCTGCACTCGATCAAGCAGCTCTTCAGCCCGACGTCGTGCCGCTCGCGGGGCCACACGTTTCGCGAGCAGAGGAGCCGCGACCCGCTCGACTACACAGGCGCCCTCCACCGAGGAAAACGACGTCTGGCAATAGCCGATCTCAGTGCCCAGGATGCGATCACGCCAACGCGAGAGATCGCGCCCCCCGAACGTCACCCGCCCCTCTTCCGCGAGCTCGATCCCAGCGGCGACGCGCAGCAGCGTACTGCGACCCGACCGCCGCGTGCCCCACACTCCAACAAGCTCGCCCCGCTCCACACACAGCGAGACGTCGTTCAGCGCGAGACGCTCCCGGTACCCATGCCGATAGCGGTGCGTCACGTTCTCGAACGAGAGCAAGCTCATCATCGCCGCACCCCACCCTCAGAACCGCCAGCACGGCTCGAAGGCACGGAGCTGCGCCCGCGCAAAAGAAGCCCATTTCAACTTCGCATCGGCCGTAGACCGTTTCATCTCGGCAAACAGAACGTCGACCAGCGCAGCCAGGTCAGTCGGATCGTGAGCCCGCCGCCCAGCGGGAGCCGGCGCCGCCCTCGCCTCCAGCAGCCACGCCTGTTCACAACGATCGACCACGTCGATCACAGCCCCGACGCTCAGCGTGCCCGCCAACGCCATCTGCGCCAGCATCTCGATACGCCCAGGATCATCACGCAGCTCCTCGGCCAGCCGAGTCCGATACTCATACGCACCCCTCTTCGTCGCGCGATAGGAAGGCCCAGGCGTCGCGCCACGCTTCAGCCCTCCGCCCGCACGCCAGGCATCTCCTCGATCAGACCCGCAGCCGCCAGGCCGCCCAGCATCCGGTAGACCGATGGCCTCGATGCGGGCAAGAGCTCAGCGAACCGCGTCTCGAAGCGCCGCCCGATCTCATACCCATAGCTCGGGCGCTCAATCACCAAGCCGAGCACCGCACACGCAAGCGGCGACCTCAACAGGTCACTCGAACGCTCGACCGCCGACTCGCCGCCAACACGCATGCCAGATCCCACACAGCTCCCTTCCGCACGACCACCAGTCTGTCAACGCCGCATCGTACTACTGATTAGAACATCCGGCTATCGGAAAACAGAAACAATCTGCCTCATTCAGCTCAACCCCAAGGCTGGCCAAAAGCGTCCGGTCAGAGACACACTCGCGCGAGATGATCGGGTCCACTCCACTTCACGGCGAGAACGGGCTTCAGCACGGGCCTTATACGAGGGCAGAGCCTGGGGAGGTTCGGACACTGACGCCTCGATACGCACCCATTGCGTGGGGGGATCTGTGCTCTACAGACATCGTGGTGCTCTTTTCTCAATCGGCTCTCGGTGGGACCGAAGAGTCTGGACGCCGCGGTAGCCGGCACCCCCTCCCCGGCCAACCCACCGCCCGTCACACACACCACCACCTACGACTTGACTAGCTCGGAACCAGCTCACCCGTCGGGCGGACTCCGCAGTCGACATAGGGGACGGCGTCACCGCGTTTCCGCGGGAATGCACTCCTGGTCGTGGACGAACGGAAGCGTCTCGCGTGGCACCATGGTCTTCCCGCGGTTCAGACGACACTTTGCGGCGGGGCGAGTGCTCCCGCTTCGTCCGGCTTGAGCGGGCGTGTGCCGATCCTCAGTCGGCGCGCTTGGAAGTCGTCCGCACCAGCGGTCTCGCCGGCTTCCGTCGTCGCACTTGCTATGCAGTGCAATGCGGTAGCGACGGGTGGCGTGGCGATTAGAGTGGCACCCGTGCGCAGAGCGGTCAAGTCGCGGCGACCCTCGGTACGAACCGCTGAATCGCCTCGCATGCGTGATCCTGGATCTCAGGGTCGCGGAAGTCGGGAACGATCTCGGCCTGGTCGCCCTGGAAGAACGAGCCGTCGATCACCGACGCGAACTCCTCTGAGCTGTGATCGGTGAACGTTGGTCAGGCGATCCGCAGCTTCGGCACTCCGCGCGCCGCCTCGGCGCCTAAGTGATAAAGCGGTGGATGGCCTCGTTGGCGTGGTCCTGAAACGACGGGTCGGCCAGATCGGGGAAGATGTCCGTTTGGTCGACCACGGGACTTTTGAGGACTTTCCCCGCGCTGGCGTAGAACACGCCGCTGGACAGGGTCGGGTCGGTGACGCCGTCGACCAGTCGCTTCGCGCCCACGTCAAGCTTGTGGGCGATGCCCAGGCGGGGCATGACGTACTTGGCCGCTATGCGCAGCGGCAATTTGAGGTCATTGGGTGCTTGGGTGCCGGTGGTGTTGCCGGGGCTCACGCAGATGAATCGACGGTCGGGGTGTTGGCGGGCCAGGTAGGCCATCCATAGGATGCCGATCAGCTTGGCCTGCCCATAGGCCAAATTGACGTCAGTTTTGCCGCCGGCGAAATAGCTGCCGTCGATAACACTGGCGAGCTCGTCGGCGGAGTTTGAGTCAAACGACGGCCGCTTGAACCCCATTTTCGGGATTCCCCTGGCTGCCTCGCTTCCGGCGAAGACCGCCACCTCGCCAAGCCGGTCCTCGGCCAGCAGCGCCTCGAGGAGGACGACGTGGCCAAGAACGTTTTGCGCGAACATGTAAGTGGCCCCGTCGGCGGTCAACTCCATGGGCGTCTTGCCGCCCATTCCACCGGCGTTCATGACCACCGCGTCGATCGATCCGTCAATGCCCGCCAGGCCAGCGCGGACCGAGCGCGGATCGGCAACGTCCATGAGAACGATGTCGAAGATGCGCCGGCCGGTCTTCGCTTCGAGATCGGCCTTTGCCGTTGTCGCCCGGTCTTGGTTGCGGCACGCCAGGTAGATGCGGGCGATCTCGGGGCGCGTTGCCAGTTGCCGGGCCACGTCCTTGCCGATCCCGACGTTGGCGCCGGTGATCAACACGGTCTTTTCTGCGGTGGTTTGCATTTGAGTGCTTGGCTCCTTAGGTACAGACATGGTCATTGGTGATCCGGTGTACGGCTGTTCAGACCTTCTGCGTCTCGTCGAGGTCATGCCGTGGGTGTTTGGCGGACCTGTCGCGGTCCGTGGCCAGCCGCCCTCCCCCGGGCGGCCGGCCAGCCTCATCTCCTCCCCTCTCAGATCGCGAGGCGGCCGCCGTCGACGGGGATGATCGCCCCGTTGATGTAGCCGGCATCCGGGGTCGCGAGGAATGTGATGACGTCGGACAGCTCGTGCACTTCAGCGACGCGGCGGAGCGGAATCGTCTTGGCAAACTCAGTGGCCACCTCCAACCTCGGCTCCACCGAAGGGGTCAACGTCGGACCGGGAGCGACCGCGTTGACCCGGACGTTCTGCGGCCCGTATTCGGCGGCCCACGCTTTGGTGAGCAGCTCGATCGCGGCGCGCGAGGCGCCGTAGGCAGCCATCCCTGGCTGGCCGTAGCTCGCGACCATCGTTGAGACGTTGATGATCGATCCGCCGCCGCGGGCTGCGATCTTCGGGGCGAGCGCGGCGACGAGGAAGAACGGCGCCTTGACGTTGATCTGGAACAGCCCGTCGAACGCCGCCTCGTCGGTGTCAGCCGTCGGCGCGAGGGCGGCAAAGCCGGCACAGTTGACCAGAACATCGATCTCGCCTGCTGCGTCGGCAACGCGCCCCACCTCGGACATCTCCGAGAAATCAGCGGCGATGAACTGCGCATCGTGCCCACCCGCCCGGATCTTCTCCACGGTGCTCGCGCCGCGGGTCTCATCGCGGCCGGTGATGATCACCGACGCGCCCTTCTCGGCCATCGCCAGTGCGGTGGCGGAACCCATCCCGGATGTGCCGCCGGTGATAAGGGCGGTCTTACCTTGAAATGACATGTATCGCGCTCTCCCTTTGAGTGGTTGTCGCGACCCTCGAAATGGATCGTGTGTTCCACTCTAACACGGAATGGATAGGGCGATCCATTCTGCTGGTAGAATCTGCGGTATGACCACGACTAGCCCCTCCTCTCGCCCGTTGACGCGCAAGGGCCAGGAGACCCGTCAGCGCATCGTCGACGCGGCGGCCGGGTTGATCTTCCAGCGAGGCGTCGCCCACACGACGATCGAGGACGTGCGCGCGGCGGCGGACGTCTCAAGCTCGCAGCTCTACCACTACTTCGACGACAAGCCGGCTCTGGTCCGGGCAGTGGTTGACCACCAGGCCGAGACAATGGTCGGCGGGCAGGAGATGTTCGATTTCAGCACGCTGGATGGCCTCCGAGCGTGGCGCGACTTCGTGATCGCGGGCCAGCGCGAGCACCACTGCAGCGGCGGCTGCCCAATCGGCTCTCTCGGAGGCCAGCTAGCCGAGACCGATCCCGACGCAAGGGCCCACGTCGCCGGCGGCTTCAAACGATGGGAAGCCACGATCCAGAGCGGTCTACGAGCGATGCAAGCCCGAGGCGAGCTCCCGCCCGACACCGACCCCGACACCCTCGCCCTCGCGCTGCTCGCCGCCCTACAAGGCGGCCTGCTCCTCACTCAGGTCCAACGCGACACCCAGCCGCTAAAAGCCGCGCTTGACGCAATGATCGAACTGGTCGCCCGACTCAGCGGCGAAAGCTAGTAGCGGCCTCGCGCTACGCGCGTCCTCTCCACCAGGTCGGAGGTCGTGGACTCATCGGGCATCCTGCATTTTCCCCGACCGCTGCTTTCGGCAGCTAAGCGAGCGCGCGAGGCGCCTGGCTCAGTGCTGTCGCTCTGGACGAGGACCGGGTCGGAGGTGGCGGGGGCGAGTGCTTCCGCTTCGCCCGGCGCAAGCGGGCGGGGGCCGATCCACGGTCAGTGCGCTCGCGGCTCGTCCTTTTGCGTGAGCGCGAGCGATGCCCCGCCCACGTGCTCGCTTCAGGCCGGGGCAGAAGGCATCCTGCTCGTCAACGCTGCCGGTCTGTTCGCGTGAGGCCCCGCGCGGCCTATCCGCCGCCGCCGGCCCTCAGCACAACCACCCGACGAGCCAGCCCACGCCCCGCGAGCACCACCTGGAGCTCTCGGCCGCGCAGCCGCGACAGCAGTGCGCTGCCCTGTGGCGAGAGCGCCGAGCTGACCGAGACGCTCGCGCCGGGCGCGATCGCGAAGCCCACCTTGGCGAGCCTCACGCGCAGGATGCGCGTGGAGACGGTCTGTCTGCCGTCGCTACGCGCGATTCGCTCCTCGCGCACAGCGATCGTGGCCTCAGCGTCGCCGGAGCAGACTCCTCCTTCGCCGTCGCAGGCGAGCACGAGCGAGAGGGCGCGATCGCCGATCCTGACCGACCCGCCGCTGGCGAGGCCGGGGAGGTTCGGCGCAGCGACGACGCCGGCTGGCGGCAACGCCAAGACGGGCGGGTTGCGGGCGAGTGCGTGCGCCCATCCCCTGACCCAGGCGGAGATCGCGTCGGCGCACGTGAACACCGACGGGCTGGCGGTGGAGCATTCGCCGTACCCGTGGCTTGCGACGCCGATCTGCACCATGCCCCCCGCGGCCGACGGCCTCGCTACGAGCAACGGACCGCCGCTGTCTCCCTTGCAGGCGCCCGCCTGGGGACCGGGCGGGTCGCCGGTGCAGGCCTCGCTCGCCGGGCTGAACTGTGACGCTTCGCGTTCGCATACCTCCGAGCGCTGCACCGCCGTTGGCGCCCATTGCAGCCGTTCGACCTGGGTGTCTTGCCCGTAGTACTCCTCACCCCATCCGGCCAGGAGCGCGCCCGTGCCTCCTGGCGAGCTCGCGGCGAGCGTGACCGCCGGTGCTGTTGTGGGAGTCGATAGCTGGAGCAGCGCGACATCGCCGATCAGCGTGGTCCGGTCAAAGCAGGGACAGGGGATCACCCTGACGACATCCGAGACCTGTTTTTCGGCTTCGGGGGCGGCCCAGTCTACGTTCCCCGTCACGACCCGGTAGCCCGCGGCTTCGTTGACGACACCGGTCTGCATGTCCTCAGCGCAGTGGCCGGCCGTGAGGACCAGGTTCGGCGCCACGACCGTGCCCGAGCACTGCCCCACCTCGTCGCCGCGGCGGTCGAGGATGTAGGCCATCCACGGGAATGTGCCCGGTTCCGCGGCCTGCCCGCCGATGACTGCCGCGTGGGCGCTGGGGCGCAGGGGACTGCGCACAGCGTTCGACGCGCCCGCAGCCGACGGCAGCACGGGCGCGATCACGAGGACGGCAGCGGCGAGCAGAGCACGGATCACCGAACCGATATCGGCACGAGAGCGCTGGCAGCTGAAACCGGGCGGCTCCCCTAACCCCAACGAAATGCCCATCGTCTCGGAGTGTCCTGAGCAGCTGATTGCTTACCTCATTCGCGGCGCGAAGGTCCGGGAGGGAAGACTGAAGGCACGCAGCATCAACATGCATCTCGCGCTGCTCGCACAGATCCTCGAGGTCGCAGTCGAGTATGGGCATATCGAGCGCAACCCCGCATCCGGTCGCAGGCGGCGACTGAAGGCCCCAAGACCGCGGCCTGTTCATCTCGACACCGCCGAGCACCTCGCCTCGCTCCTGCACGCGGCGGGTGAGCTCGACATACGCGGCGACCGACGCACCTCCGGGCGCCGCGCGGCAGTCGCCGTGCTGCTGTTCGCCGGCCTGCGAGCCCACGAGGTCGGCGCGCTGCTCTGGCGCGACGTCGACCTGGCCAACGGCAGGCTGTACGTCAGGGACGCCAAGACCGACGCCGGGACGCGGGAGGTGGATCTGCTGCCCCTGCTGCGCGAGGAGCTGGCCGAGCACAAGGCGGCGAGCGCCCCGACCGGTCCGGAGGATCGCGTGTTCGTCACCTCCGGCGGCAGGCCGCGCGACCGCTACAACCTGCGCCAGCGAGTGCTCGCGCCCGTCGTCAAGCGGGCCGACGAGCTCCTCGCCGAGCGCGACGCACCACCGCTGCCCATCGGCATCTCTCCGCACAAGTTGCGCCACACCTTCGCCTCAGGCAGGTCACCGTCAGCGGCCAATCGGTGGCCTGAATTGCACTTGCTCCTGCTTTCTTCCGGAAGAGCGCCAGAACTGGTCCGCCGCCGGGCGCGTCAGGATTGACGCCCGCGATGAGGCTCAGCCGGCATGCCAAGAACGAGATGCGGCTCTACGGGATCAGCGTCGATGACGTGAAGCTCACCGTCGCCGACCCCTCTGGTCGGGAGCTCGACGAACGCGGCAATTCCCGGCTTTCCGGCGAGACAGGCGACGGCCGTCCTATCCTTGTCGTGGTGGCCGGGGACGACCCTGACTTTGTGATCACCATCTTTCTTTGGAGCTGACGTGCGAGCCGACTTCGACAGCAGCGCAAACGCGATCTCTATCGTGATCACCGACGCTCAGAGCGCTGACCGCAGCGACGAGGTGCACCCGCGCGCGATCGTCGCCTTGGCCGCGAGGCAGCCTGTCGAGGTGCAGTTGCTCTACCCCGACCTGGGGATATCCGAGCCGCTCGCCGCCGTAGCGGACCGCTACGACCTCGACCGTGAAGCGCTAGAGGCTGCGGCGCAGTCGGCGCTCGCCGCCCCCAACCGCGTCGTCTCGGTTGAAGTGGCCGCTGCATCACCAGCGTAAGCCGCGCTGTTCCCTCCCGGCCCGACAGAAGCAAGTGGCCGCTCGCCCAAGTACAGCATGCGCGCCATCACGGAACGCCACGATTTGTGAGCTGAATGGGCACTATTGGGCACTGGCCCCCCCAGAGCCCCTCGCTGCTCACTGCTCGGCCTCGCGGTGAGCGAGAGAAACCCCCGCAATCAAGCGGGATTCTGCAAATCGGGGCGCCCGGATTCGAACCGGGGACCTCACCGACCCGAACGGTGCGCGCTACCAGGCTGCGCCACGCCCCGATGTGCCTCTCAGTATCCCACACCGCTATCGTCGCCCGCGTGAGCGCTTCAGTCGCCGAGATCGTCGCGGAGATCGACTCCCTCCTGCAGCCCGACCGGTTCGAGGACTATGGCCCCAACGGCCTCCAGGTGCCCGGCCCGCCGCCCTCCGACACGGCCGAGATATCGACGATCGCCACCGGCGTGTCCGCGGGGGCGGAGCTGTTCGAAATGGCTGCCCGCGCGCGCGCGGGCCTGCTTCTCGTCCACCACGGCCTCTTCTGGGGCTCGGGCTGGAGCGCGAGTCAGGGCGCCGGCCCGATCGACCCCCCGCTCAGGCGCCGGTTGAAGCTCCTGTTCGACACCGATATCGCCCTCGCCGCCTACCACCTTCCGCTGGACGCCCACCCGGAGCTCGGAAACAACGCCCTCATCGCCCGCGCCCTCGGCGCCGAGCGGCTCGACGAGCCGTTCGCGATCCACCGGGGCGAGCCGATCGGCTGCCTCGCCTCCTTCCCCGGCGAGGGCATTTCCGCCGCCGAGCTGATCGCCCGCACCCGGGCGATCACCAACCGCGAGCCCCTCGTGTTCGACGCCGGCCCCCCCA
Organism: uncultured Solirubrobacterales bacterium; assembly: GCA_963785785.1. Lineage (GTDB taxonomy): Bacteria > Actinomycetota > Thermoleophilia > Solirubrobacterales > Solirubrobacteraceae > Palsa-744. The sequence continues at coordinate 1,013,952 of CAWAWI010000001.1, forward strand.
ACGTCCGGACGCTCGCGATCGTCTCCGGCGCCGGCGTCGACTACCTCCCCGACGCCTCCTCCGCCGGGGCCGACGCCTTCCTCACGGGCGAGCCCGCCGAGCGCGCGATGACCCAGGCCCGCGAGCTCGGCCTGCAGTTCCTAGCCGCCGGCCACTACGCCACCGAGACCTTCGGTGTCCGCGCCCTCGGCGATCTCCTCGCCGGCCGCTTCGTGCTGCGACACGTCTTCCTGGACGTCCCCAACCCGGTCTGAGACATCTCCCGCCCCGGGGTCGTCTCCGGCGGGCTGCCCGGCCGCCAGCGAGACCAGACGGCCGCCCGCGCCGGCGGCCGGCCCGACGACCGCACTTTGCGGGAATTCCCGGTTGCATTCGTCCGTACCCGGCGGTAGGTTCCAAGACTCGCAGCGAGTTCCCCCGCAGACCCAGCGAGTTGCCCCCGGACAGGAGGAAGACATCCCGATGGCCAACCACCTGACGCCCACCGAGCTTGCCCGCGAAGCCGGTCTTGGGCGGAGAGAGGTCCTCTCGAAGTGCGTCGAGCATGGCGTCCCGATCTTCAAGGGACGTATCGACAAGAATCTGTTCCTCGCGACCATCCGCCAGAGCGCCCCCCGCCGACAGGCGGTGTCAGCCAAGACCTGACCGAGAGCCGGCTCGCCGCCGGCCGAGGCTTGCCCACCGCGGGGCCGGGAACATCACCGCCCCCTGCCGGTGCTTCGCGGCTCGAACACCCTAAGATCTGAGGGCGTCATTCAGCTCGTCGATCGGAGGAGGGAAGTCCCAATGGAGGTCACCACCGAGCAGCCCGCCACGGCGTTGCAGACGATCGCCGAGCTCGTCCCCCGGGCGGCCGCCCGGTACGGCGACCGGACCGCCGTGCGATACAAGCAGGACGGGTCCTGGCAGGACGTCACCTACTCGGAGCTCTCCGAGATCGTCACCGAGATCGGGTTGGGCCTGATCGACCTCGGGATCGAGCCGGGGGATCGGGTGTGCATCCTCGCGAACACCCGCCCGGAGTGGTCCTACGCCGACCTGGCCGCCACCTCCGCGGGAGCGGTGGTGGTGCCGATCTACCAGACCAACTCCCCCGAGGAGTGCCACTGGGTGATCTCCGACTCCGACGCCTGTGCGATCGTCTGTGAGGACGCCTCACAGCTCGCCAAGATCGCGGCCATCCGCGAGCGCCTGCCCCAGCTGCGCACGATCCTCGTGATCGACCCCCCCTCAGAGACGGAGACCACCCCCGAGATCGCGGCCCTCCAGGCGGTCCCTCTGCAGGAGGCCCGCGCGCGTGGGAGAGGCCGCTCCCCTGAGGAGCTCGAGGCCCGCCGGTCAGGCGTCCGCCCCGAGGACCCCCTCACGTTCATCTACACCTCCGGCACCACCGGCCCACCCAAGGGATGCGTCCTCTCCCACGGCAACTACTGCGCGATCCTCGAGATGGTCGAGCAGCGCAAAAGCCTGGAAAGCGACGCGGGGGACGTCGTCTACCTGTACCTACCCCTGGCCCATTCGTTCGCGCTCCTGCTGCAGCTGCTCGTGTTCGACCTCGGCGTGACCCTCGCGTACTTCGGCGGGGACACCAAGCAGATCATCGGGGAGCTCGCCGAGGTGAAGCCCACATACCTGCCCTCGGTGCCCCGGATCTTCGAGAAGATCTACACCCTCGTGTGCGCCAACGCCGACCCCGACGAGCTCGCCGGGGCGGTTCGGGTGGGTATGCAGGTGCGAGAGCTCCAGCTCGCTGGCCGCCCCATCCCCACCGAGCTGCAGGCTCCCTTCGAAGAGGCCGAGGAGAAGCTGTTCAAAAACGTGCGCGCCGCCTTCGGGGGGCGCGTGCGGGAGGCCGTCAGCGGCGCCGCCCCGATCGCCAAGGAGATCCTCGAATTCTTCTTCGCCTGCGGGGTGCCCGTGATGGAGGGCTACGGCATGACCGAGACCGCCACCGCCGCGACCGCGTGCAGCCCCGAGGAGCATCGCTTCGGGAGCGTCGGCAAGCCCTTCCCGGGCGTCGAGGTCAAGATCGCCGAGGACGGAGAGCTGCTGATCAAAGGGTCGAACATCTTCCAGGGCTACCACAACCGCGCCGAGGAGAGCTTCGGGACGGTCGAGGACGGCTGGCTTCACACCGGCGACCTCGGCCGCATCGACGAGGACGGCTTCGTCTACATCGTCGGCCGCAAGAAGGACATCATCATCACCGCCGGTGGCAAGAACCTCACGCCCGCGAACATCGAGAACGACCTCAAGCAGTGCCGCTGGATCTCCCAGGCGGTCATGCACGGCGACCAGCGCCCCTACCCGGTCGCCCTCGTGACCCTCGACGAGGAAGAGATCGCGGGCTACGCCTCCGAGCACGACCTGCCCGCCGATGTGTCCTCCCTCTCGCGGGAGCCCGCCGTGCAGGCGCTCGTCCAGGAGGCCCTCGACCGGGCCAACGCCAAATACGCCCAGGTCGAGCAGGTCAAGCGGTTCGCGATCCTCGACCACGACCTCTCCCAGGAGACCGGCGAGCTCACGCCCACGCTGAAGGTCAAGCGAAACGTGGTCAACGACAAGTACAGGGACGTCCTCGACTCCCTCTACGAGAGCTAGACGGCCGGGGTCCCCCCGAGCACCTGCGAAGATAGAGACGATGCGTACCGACCCCACCGAGACGGGCGGCCTGTTCGTCGGTCGCCGCCCCGGCACCGCGCCGGTTCGCTTTCGTTCGCTGCCCAAGCGCGGAAGTGAACTGCGCCAGCGCTTCGACGGCTCCCTGGCGTATCTGCTGTTCGCCGCGATCGTGATCCTCAGCCTGCTCTGCTGGGGCCCGATCCCGCTCGCCTGCCTGTGGGTCGGCTCCCGCGTGAACTATCTCTCGGGCAGCGTCAGCCTCGGGATCCTCGTCGCGTTCGTCGGCCTGTTCGTGCTCCTGTTCGGCACCCTCTCGATCCTGAGACGCCTCGACCAGGCCTGGATCCTCGTACGGCGAGCCGCCGGCCACGACCAGCGCACGGGAATCCTCGGGCGCGTATTCGCGATCACCGCCGCGATCTGCGCGACCCTCTTCACCGTCTGGTTCGTGATCATCAACGGACCCGGCGTAGGCGCATGAGCGCACATCGAGGCGGCTCGTGGACGGGCGCCGCGCGGAGCACGCACAGCGGTCGCTGCTAGGACCGGCTCGCATGGGCCTGCTGGACTACTACCGCCAGTTCGAAGGGATGACCGAGGAGGAGGTCAACGAAGGGCTACGCGCGGATGCGGCGGAGCGCAAGCGCAAAGCGCTCACCCGGGTGGAGACGCTGGACCTCTCCCAGACCACCTGGCCGGAGCTTCCCCATCCGAGCATCGTCAACGCGATCACGTTCGTCGCCCGCCGGGGCCTGCACCGCTACCCGCACCTGCGGGGCTCCCAGCTGCGTGACGAGCTGGCCGAGCGCCACGGCGTGGAGCCCGCGCGGGTGATCCTCGGGAACGGGGCCGCCGAGCTGCTGAGCTCCGCCGCGCGGGCCCTGATCGAGCCCGGCCAGCGGCTGCTGACCGCCTGGCCGTCCTACCCCCTGTTCCCGATCATGGCCCGACGCGCCCACGGCCAGGCGGTGCGGGTGGGCGGCGGCGTGGACGAGCTTCTGGGGGCCGCCCGTGAGCCCGGCGCCCGGGTGGTGGCGGTCGCGAGCCCCAACGACCCCACGGGGGAGCTCCTCGCCACCTCCGAGCTCGCTCGGCTGCTCGACGGCCTGCCCGAGGACGTGGCGGTGCTGCTCGACGAGTCCCTCGTGGAGTTCGCCGACGGTCAGCCCGTCAACTCCTCGCTGAGCCTGCTCGCCGAGCACTCCCAGCTGCTCGTCTTCCGGAGCTTCTCCAAGGCCTGGGGGCTCGCGGGCCTGCGTGTCGGCTACGCGATCGGGGGACCCGGCTCGGAGGAGCTCCTGGCCGAGCTCCAGCCCGACCTGGGCGTCTCCGAAGTCTCCCAGGCCGGGCCCCTGGAGGCCCTTCGCAGCTGCTCTGAGCTGATCGCCCGCCGGATCGAGACCGTCTCGAAGGAGCGCACCAGGCTGACCGGCGCCCTGCGGGAGCGGGGCTTTGAGGTTGCCGAGAGCCAGGCCAACTTCGTGTGGGCCGCCCATCCGTCGGTCGAGGGCGGGGAGCTCTCCGCGCGACTCGCTCGCTCGGGCGTCCTCGTGGCCGGAGGGGCCGCGCTCGGCGAGCCCCACCACGTGCGCATCGCCCTGCGGGACCCCGCCGCCACGGACCGCCTGCTCGGTGCTCTGGAGAAAGCCTCTCTTTAGTCAGCATGGACGGTGTGGGGCTGGCCCTCGGCGTTCGTAGGTTCGCGGGTTAGCCTCGCGGTTGTTACCGACCGCTGCGGCGAGTGCCGCATACGAATGGAGGACCAGCCATGCCTGACGTTACCGCTTCGATTGCGCCCGCTGATGTGCGTTTGTGGGTCAGCCTTGATGTTCATAAGCTCTCGATCGTTGCCGGGATTCTGCCGCCCGTCGGCGGTAAGCCCGAGGTTTGCCGGATCGAGACGACCGAGAAAGCGATCCGCCGCTTGATCGACCGTCTCGGTGGCCCTGAGGGCCTGGCAGTCTGTTACGAGGCCGGGCCGGGCGGGTTTGCGCTGTGGCGCCTTTTGAGCGGCATGGGTGTCGCGTGCGATGTGATCGCGCCGTCGTTGGTACCGACCCGTGCTGGCGACCGAGTCAAGACCGACCGCCGCGACGCGAAGAAGCTGGTGCGGCTCTTCCGCGCCGGCGAGTTGACCTACGTCCAGGCCCCGACGTCGGAGACTGAGGGGCTCAGGGATTTGCTGCGCTGTCGTGATGATCTGCGCTGCGCAAGGACCGCGGCCCGGCACCGCGTCCAGAAGCAGCTGCTGCGTCACGGCCATGTCTTCCGCGAGGGCAAGAAGGCCTGGACCAAGATCCATCGTGCGTGGGTCGCCCGCCAGAGTCTGGGGGACCCGCTCGCGCAGCTCGCGCTGGAGCAGATGTTGATCCACCTCGACGGGATTGAGCGCCAGCTCGACGCGCTGGACGCCCAGCTCACGGAGATCGCTGCCAGCGAGCGCTGGGCCGGCCAAGTCGCGATCCTTGTCCGCTTCCGTGGGATCTCCACGCTCACAGCGCTCGGGCTGATCGCTGAGATCGGCGACTTCGCTCGCTTCTCTCACCCACGCGAGCTGGCATCGTGGCTGGGGATCACCCCGAGCGAGTACTCCTCAGGCGAACAGCAACACCGAGGACACATCACCAAGGCAGGCAACCGCCACGCCCGCCGGCTCTTGGTCGAGACGGCCTGGCACTACCGCCACGTCCCTCGCCGGCCCGCAACGGGCCCGCAGCCCGACGAGCGTGCCTGGCACGCCCAAGTCCGTTTGCATCACCGCTACCGCCACCTCACCGAGCACGGCAAGCGCCCGACCGTCGTCAACATCGCGATCGCCCGAGAGCTCACCGGGTTCCTATGGGCAGCGATGACCAATCAGCCCGACCGCAAGGAGGAACTCGCCGCCTGACCAACCCCCGGGTGCTGGCGCCGGGCGGCCGGTGCGACCGCCGGAGGACCCTCGATGGCCCTATGCGATCCCGACTCGCGACTTTAGTTCGAGGCAGCTCACGACCGGACACTGTCCTGCGGTCCCGACCCGCGAATCTCAGAGTGACAGTCGTCGTTGCCATCGCACCGGTCGCCCGACCCCAGCACCCACCACCCTAACCACCAACAAAACCCAACCCACCCTTGACAACCACGTCCATCTCAGGGCCCCCCCGCGCGCACGCGCGCGCGCGTGGCGCGGACACAGGGTCGCGAAACAGGGTCCCCGCGCGGGCGCGCGCACGCGCGCGCGGTGCAAGGCTTTTGGGACGGTCAGCCCGCGGCCTCCCGGGAGGTCAGCCCGCGGCCAGGCCGGACTGGCGCAGGAGGGCGCCGGTGGTGCCCTCGAGGATCTTGCGCCAGGCGGAGACCTCTTCGGGCTCGATCTCGAAGTGCTCGACCACCTGCTTGACACGTTCGCCGGAGATCTCGATGCCGTGGCGGTCGGCGACCTGGTCGTAGCGCTTGTACTCCTGGGCCAGGTGCCTGGTGACGGACTCGAACCCGTGACGGGCGATCTCCACGCGGGAGGCGAAGTGCATCATGGAGGTCTGGAACATTAGCTCGTCCGCGGGCTCGGGCTCGATCAGGACGATGTCCACGCCAGGGTAGCGCTCTCCCCACGTGAGGGCGAGCTCGTGGAGGCGCTGGTGGGTGAGGAGCTTGAACGCCTGGTAGCCGATCTGAGGGAAGCCCATGTCGGAGACCCGACGGGGACGGACTCCCCGCAGCGTGCGGACGGTGCCGGAGAAGTCGTTGACGAATGGTACGAGGGGGTTGATGACGACGATCAGCTTCGCACCGGCCTCGACGGCGATGTCGAGGTTCGTGGTGGACATCAGGCCGCCGTCCACCAGCTCGCGGCCGTCGACCTCCACGGGGGCGTAGACCATCGGCAGGGCCCCGGACGCGCGGACGGCGGTGGAGATGGGGACGTGATCGAGCCCGTCCTGGCCGAACACGATCCGCTCGCACGTGTCGAGGTCGGTGGCGGTCAGGTAGAGCTCGCGGGGCATCTCCCGGAAGTCGTCTGTGCGGCCGGGCTCATCGAGGATCTTGTGGAGGTAGGTCTCGATGCCCGCGCCCGTGTAGGCGCCCGAGGGAAGGCCTTCGGCGAGTCCCAACATCACGTCCATCATCGACACCTGGCCACGCTGCTCGATGACCTTGCGGGCGAGCCCGAAGGCGCGCCACGGCAGCAGGGCGCCCTTGCGGGCGAACTCCAGGAGGTTGATCCGGAGCAGGTCCCCGAGGTCCACCTCCGCGAACGGCGCCGCGCCCTCGCGGGCGACCACCCGCATCATCTCCTCGGGGGTGACCCCATTGGCGCACAGGGCCGCGATGAAGGACCCCGCGGAAGTGCCTACGTAGATGTCGAATTCGTTGACGGAGCCGTTGACCGCGAGCAGGTCCAGGGCCCGGAGGGCGCCGATCTCATAGACCCCCCCGGTGAACCCCCCACCGCCGAGCACCAGCGCGGTCTTGTCGCGCCTGGGCCTACGCCGACGATCGCCCGCGGCGGGGCGTCCGACGCCGCGAGGGGCGAGCGGCCGGGGCCGCTTCCTGGCCTTGGCGGCCGCCTCTCCCTTCGGTTGCAGCTTGACAACCTTACCCATACTCCTTCATTTTACGGCCAAGTGGCCCGGAATCCTCTGCGAGTCGTCTACGTGCTGGCGCTCTTGGCGGTCGCGGCGACCCCCTCCACGGCGGCGGCGCAGGTCAACCTGGCCGGCCTACAGTCGGATCTCGCCCACCAGCTCTCGCTCGCGGGTCCCTCAAACGGGGCGTACGTGTACGACCTGACGGCCAAAGAGGCGCTGTTCTCCGAGCGGGCGACCACGATGCGCCCGCCGGCGTCGGTGGAGAAGCTCTACACGGCCACCACGGCGCTGGAGCGGATGGGGGCGAACGCGAGGCTGAGCACGACGGTGTATGGAGCCGGGCATCTCGCCGCGGGGGGAGTGTGGGAAGGGAGCCTTTACCTGCGGGGCGGCGGGGACCCGACGTTCGGCTCGAGCGCCTTCATTCATGCCCACTACGGGGGGATCGGCACGTCGGTGTCGACGCTGGTGCAGGAGCTCGTGAAGGTCGACGGCATCCACCGGATCACCGGGTCGGTGCTGGGAGACGAGGGCTGGTTTGACTCGCTTCGAGGGGAGCCCTCGAGCAACTACGGGTTCGACCCGTTCCTGGAAGGAACCCTCAGCGGGCTCGCCTTCAACCGGGGGGCCAGCGGCTCCGAACACGGCGGACACGCGCCCGCCGCCTACGCCGCGCGGGAGCTGTGGGCGAGCCTCAAGAACGCGGGGGTCTCCATCCACGGCTCCAGCGGCGCCGGGAGCACCCCCGCGGGGGCCACCCAGCTGGCCCAGGCTCAGTCGCCGACCCTCACCCAGCTGCTCAGGTTGATGCTACCTCCGTCCGACAACTTCTTCGCGGAGACCCTGGTGAAGGATCTCGGGGCCCTCTACAGCGGCGCGGGCACGACCGCGGCGGGCGCCTCGGTGGTGGAGCAGACGATCGCGTCGGCGCTCGGCATCCACCCCCACGTGGTCGACGGGTCGGGGCTCTCCGAAGACGACAAGACGTCTCCCTACCAGGTGGCGGACCTGCTGGTCGAGCTCGCCTCGAACCCGATCGGGACCGTCCTGCGTGACAGCCTCGCGGTGGCCGGCCACACGGGCACTCTGTCGATGCGTATGCGCCACACCGGCGCGTCCGGTCGCTGCCAGGGAAAGACCGGCACCCTCACGGGGGTCTCGAACCTGGTCGGCTACTGCAACGCCGCCGACGGCCACACGCTCGCGTTCGCGATCTTCACCGACGGCATCCCCACCGAAACCGCCCATGTCTTCCAGGACCACATCACGATCACGATCGCGGGCTACTGATAGGGAGACCAGGCCGCATGCGGCCTGGTGGCGGGGCGCGCATGCGCGCCCCGCCGACCGGCGCATGCGCCGGTCGGAACTACTGATCGAGCAGCGCCCGCAACCCCGGCTCGTCGAGGATCGGGACCTCCAGGCGTTCGGCCTTCTGGAGCTTGGAGCCGGCGCTCTCTCCCGCGACCAGGTAGTCGGTGTTCTTGGACACCGAGCCGGTGACGCGGCCGCCCGCGGCCATGATCCGCTCGGTGGCCTGCTCGCGTGAGAAGTCGGGGAGGGTGCCGGTGAGCACCAGCGTCTTGCCCGCCAGGGGGCCCTCGGAGGGGGGCGGGCCCTCTTCGCGCAGTCGCAGGCCCAGCCCGCGCAGGTCCTCGATCAAGGCGAGCATCCGCTCGTCGTGGAGCTGCTCGTGGATGAGCGTGGCCATCTTCTCGCCGATACCGGGGGTCTGCTCGATCTCCTCCGGCGTCACACCGAGCAGGGTGTCGATGTCGCGAAAGCGCGCCGCGAGGTTGCGGCCGGTCACCTCGCCGACCTCCTCGATCCCCAGGGCGAACAGCACCCGCGCGAACGGCCGCTCCTTGGAGACCTCGATCGCGGCGATCAGGTTGCGGGCGGAGATCTCCCCGAAGCCCTCGAGCTCCTGCAGCTGGTCCTCCCGCAGGCGGTAGAAGTCCCCGGCGGTCCTCACGAGGCCGTGCTCCTGCAGCTGGGCCACCTGCTTCTCGCCGAGCCCCTCCACGTCCATCGCCCCCTGGGAGACGAAGTGCTTGAGCAGCTGCCACGCCCGCCCGGGGCAGTCCCGGTTGGGGCACTTGGTGAACACCCCGTCCTTCGGCTTGACCGTTGGGGTGTCGCAGAAGGGGCACTTCCCCGGCGGATGCGGCCGCGGAGGGCGGCGCGGGCGCGGCGGGCGGTGCAGGCGCGCGGGGCGGCGCGGGAGGGCGCGGGCGCGGAGGGCGCGGGCGGTCCTTGCGGTCCTCGCGGTCCGAGCCGTCCGGGCCATCCCGGCGATCCCCGCCGTCGAGCACGTGAGGGGCCGGGGAGACCACCTGGGGGATCACGTCGCCGGCGCGCATCACGATCACCTCCTCCCCCGGTCGGATGTCCTTGCGGGCCAGGTCCTCCTCGTTGTGGAGGGTCGCGAGCTTGATCGTCACCCCTCCCACCGCCACGGGCTCCAGGACCGCGTAGGGGCGCAGGTCCCCGAACTTGCCCACGTTCCACATCACCTTCTCCAGGCGGGTGACGGCGGTCGTGGGGGGGAACTTCCAGGCGATCGCCCAGCGGGGGTCCCGACCGACCGATCCCAAGCGGCGCTGGAGCTCGAGGTCGTCGACCTTCACCACCACCCCGTCGATCTCGAAGTCGAGCTCCCCCCGGCGGTGCTGCCATTGCAGGCACTGCTCGATCACCTCCTCCTCGGTGTCGAGCAGCTGGATGTCCGGGTTGACCCTGAACCGTCGCTCCTTCAGCCAACCGAGGGCCTCATGGTGGGTCTGAAACGAGACCCCCTCGACCACCCCCACCTGGTAGCACCAGATCGACAGGGGCCTCTCGGCCGCGAGCGCGGGGTCGAGCTGACGGACCGTCCCGGCGGCGGAGTTCCGGGGGTTCATGAACGTCGGCTCCCCCGCCTGGGCCCGTCGCTCGTTCAGGGCGGCGAAGTCCTTCAAGGACATGTACAGCTCACCCCTCACCTCCAGCAGGGACGGGACGTCGTCCACGTGCAACGGGATCGCCCCGATCGTGCGGAGGTTGTGGGTGATGTCCTCCCCCACCTCCCCGTTCCCCCTTGTGGCCCCCCGCTCCAAGACCCCGTCCCGGTAGACGAGGCTGATCGCCAGACCATCGATCTTCGGCTCCACCACGAACCGGAACCGGGGCTCTGAGATCCCCTCCCGGGCGAGGTGGTTTCGCATCCTCTCCACCCACGCCCGCAGCTCCTGCGGTGAGCGGGCGTTCGGCAGGGAGAGCATCGGCTCCAGGTGGTTGACCTTCTCCAGCCGGCTCACCGGCTCCCCTCCGACCCTCTGGGTGGGCGAGTCGGGCGTTCGCAGAGACGGGTGCTCGGCCTCGATCGCCCGGAGCTCGTCCAGGAGGGCGTCGTACTGGTCGTCCCCGATCGCCGGGTCGTCGAGGACGTAGTAGCGGTGGCTGTGGTAGTCGAGCTCTTTTCGGAGGGCCCGCGCGCGCGCGCGCACGCGCGCGGGGGCCTCTTTCGCGGGCTTCCCCGACGCCCCCACGGGCCGTCCGGCCTCCCCTGTGGGCTCCCCGTCGTCTGCGGTCACCGTCTCGGGCATCGCTTTCAGTCGAGTGTCTCGGGAATGAGACCGAGTCCTTCAGCACCAGCGGCTGCGTGGAGGCGATGGTCCCAGGTGGCGAGAAGCAGATCGTCCTGGGGGAGCACGAGCGCAGCGGCGAGATGCAGGGCGTCCAGGCTGCGCAGCTCTCGCTCGATCGCGAGCTCGGCCGCCCCCTCGACCAAGCGCTGGTCGATCTCGATCACGCCGAATGCGGGCCACTCCTCATGCACGGCCCTGGCGACCGCTCTGCCCGCGCTCAGGCTGACGGCGCGGACGGTCTCCACGAAGCCGATACGGCATATGAACCACCCGTCGGCGCGATCCATTGCGTCGCGAACGATGTCGCTGCCGGGCTCGGCGACATAGCGCTTGACCAACGCGCTCGCATCGAGGTAGAGGTTCAGCGCTCGGCTTCCCGCTCGGTCAGGACCAGCGAGGACGCGCTGTGAGCACTCTTCGCAAGCCGAGGTGCTCTCGTAGGCTGCGCGCGTGCGGGCGTGACCAATCGTCCCTGGGCCACCAGCTCGCGCAGGTGATCGCCCTCGGCCGAGGCGCCGGCGGGGACGATGTCGGCCAGCGGGCGGCCGCGGAGGGTCACGCGCACCTGCTGGCCACCAGCGACCGCACGCAACGTCTGGCTCAGCGTGGTCTTCAACTCACGGACACCGATCTCACGCATGTGACCACATTACCAGCGATGAGGCCACAGGGCGAGCACTGCTGCCATCATGCGCGAGTTGCAGCGCAAGGCGACCGGCGCTCACGACGCCGGGCGGGCGACCGGCCCGAGGAGCTCCTGCAGGTCGAAGCTCCGCAGGGCCTCTAGGCCCGCGCGGTCGGTGAGGTCGAAGTGGATCGGGGTCAGGGCGATTCGCCCCGCCGCCACGGCCGCCAGGTCGGTGCCGGGCTCGTCGTGAAAGCCGGGATCGGAGCCGTAGATCCAGTAGCGCCTGCGGTGCTCCTCCTCGCGCTCGAGCTTCAGCTCGTCCTTGTAGATCCGCTTGCCGATCCGGGTCACCTCGATGCCGTCGGGCGCGCCCGCGGGGACGTTCACGTTCAAGAGGGTGCTCGCCGGCAGAGGCACGTCCTCAAAGCGCTCCACCAGCCTCGCGACGACCCCCGCGGCGATCTCGAAGGCGTAGCCGCCGTCGTAGCGGAAGTCAAGCGCCCGCGCGCCCGACTGCTGGGAGACGGCGATCGCGGGGATCCCCAGCACGACCCCCTCCAGCGCCGCCGCGACGGTGCCCGAGTAGGTGATGTCATCGCCCAGGTTCGCCCCGTGGTTGATCCCCGACACGACCAGGTCGGTCTCGAACCCCTCGATCAACCCGAGGCTCGCCAAACGCACGCAGTCCACGGGCGTGCCGTCGGTGGCGTACCCGACTGTGCCGTCGGCGAACGGCACCTCCGCCACCCACAGGGGCCTGCGGGTGGTGATCGACCGGGCCATCGCCGAGCGGTTGCCGTCGGGGGCGATCACCGCGAGGTTCACGCCCGCAACGCCCTGCAGCGCGACGCGCATCGCCTGCAGGCCGTCGGCCTCGATCCCGTCGTCGTTGGTGAGCAGGACGTTCAGCATCTCTTCCCAGCATAGGAGGCGGCCCGGGCGGCCCGGAGGCGGTGCGGGCGGTGCGACCTGGCGCAAAGCCCCCGGGCAGGGGACGGGCGCGACCCCCGACATTCCGTTGTCAGGGGCCACGCTCCGCACTGCGGGTGTCCTCGGCTACGCGGAGAGGGAATCCGGGCCGAGGCGTCCCCGGGCGCCGTCTCGCGTGGACGGTGCTCGAGCTCTTAGACGGCCGGGCTCCCGCGTCGCGGTGTCGCTCCGGACGGTCACCTCGTCGCCCATCTCAACCGGTCTTGTGTTCGAGCTGGCTGATGTTGGTGGCGTTCGCGGGTGCGGTGACGGTCACGGGGTCGTTCCAGGCCGTGAAGGTGGTTTGTCCGGTTTCGCGCCCGTGCTTGACGAGCTGGATCGGGTATGGCTGGCCGGTGGTGGCGACATACAGGCTGCCGGTGTAGAGTTTCTGGGCCTGTTTGAGTTCGATCACGGATTGTCCGTTGATCTTCGTGGTGGCGCCCTTGGTGACGGTCCCACTGCCGCTGAGCAGGAGGGGAAGCTCGCTGTTGATGTCGGTGAATGCGCCGGCTTGCGCGAGCGTCCCGGTCGCGGGACCCTTCAACCAGGTGTTGGGTGGGATCTTGACCCCGAGCACGCTCCCTAGACGCGCGTCGAAGACCGGGTTGCCCTTGACATAGATGGTGTTCCCGATACGGATCGCTTCGAAGCCGATCCCCAGCAGCGAGACCTGCGCATGACTGCCCGTCTTGGCGAGGCTCGCGTTCAACGTCAGCGATGCTCGACCGACACCGGCTTTGCTCGTTATGTGCACAGCGCTCGCGCTCTCTGCGGCTGTCCTAGAAGCCGCAAGGATTTCACTCGCGGATTTGGAGGCCACACCGTTATCTGAAGAACCACAGCCCGCGAGTCCTGCGCCCAGCGCGAGGATGACGAGCGACAGCGCCGCACGGTCTCGAACGGGCATGCGCGTTAGGACCTCTTCTTGTGTGCTGCCGGTTTGGCGGCGAAACGTCTGCGTGCCGTCCGTTCGCATGCCTGACGCTTCTTCTTAGCATGCTTGTGCTGATGGCGGCAGACGACGAGCCCCAGGCTGGTGTAGCGGGCGTGAGCCTGGCGTTCGCACTTGACGCGCCGGCTCTTGGAATGCTTGTAGCGATGCTGACAAGAGAGCAGGGCACGATGGAGCCTTTGCATCAGCGAGAGCTTCTTGACCTTCGCGCTCTTGACTTCTCCGCAGCCAGTGATCGCGATCTTCGTGGAGTGTTCGATCACCACACCGTTCTGGCCGGTGATGATGGTCGGCATCGCGAGGGTTTCCCCGCACAGGCTGAACTTCTTGGCTTCCGCCACATTCGGCGTCAGCACCCCATGCGGACCCGCAGGCAGCACTGTTTCAAAGACCGTGAACGGCGCATCCGGTGCGGATTCGAACTTCGAATAGGTGATCCCGCTCTTGATCTGCGTCTTGCCGTCCAAGACCAGCTTGATCCCTTCGCCCTGCAGCACGAACTCGACATCCGGGAACGCCGCACTCCCGTGCGAGACCAGATACGCCGGACCCGACAACGGGCTGCGCAGGACCGGGGTATGGATCGTGGCATTGCCGATCACCGACCCTTCAGGGCAGGACGCGGGATTCGCGTTGAACACCGCTTCCAAACACGCTTTCTGCAGGGTCGGCAACCGTGAAGAAAGCTGTTTCGGTAGTTGCAGGTCCACTTTCGCGATCCCCGCCTGCACCACACCATTAGGTCCGACCCCGCCGGAGCGGACCGTCACATTGAACGTCGTGCCATCCGCTTTGCTGCCATGCCCAACCGCGCTCGCCGACAACTGCGGACTGAACGGCAACGCGCCGCAGTTTTCGGCTTTGAACGGGCTCGAGACGCCGGCGCTGGCGCCTTCAGCACCGGTGATCGTCCCTTCGATACTCATCGGATTACAGCTCGTCGGATTGAACTCGAAATCAGGCCTGTCCACCGACACCAGCACCCTCTTCAGCTGCAAAGGGATGCCTTTGATCTGCGTCGGCAGCGGGTCGCTCACGATCGTCACCGAGGCGTTGTTGGGGTCGATGAAGAGCTTCGAGCGCACCGTCACATAGCCCAGGTCGAACGGGCCCGCCTTCGCGGGGGTAACGATCTCCAACCCGAACGGAGCACCGCCGTACGGGCCGGTGATGAACACCCGTCCCCCTTCCTGCACGTACGGTTCCGAACCCAACCCCGCGATCGCGGTTGCATGCCCCACTTCGCTTCCCGCTGGACAGGAGCTCGCCGCAGCCTGCGCTTCAGAGCACAATTCCACGGAGGAGAGCAACGCCGCGATCCCCGCAGGCAGATGCATCGACAGGCCACCGAGCGCCTGATCGCCGTCGGGACGCGCCAGTTCCAGCGAGAAGCTGGTGAACGCTCCCGCCTGGTCGTTGGCCGAGCCCGCCGCGAACCCCGGCGAAAACGGCAGCCCCGAGGGACAGCCAGAACCACCGACGCCCGAGGAGATCGCGAAATCCTGCCCGGGCGAGAGCACGCTCACAGGTTCGGTACCCGACCACGGGGTGAAGATCGCGCTCGTCGCATAGCTTCCACAAACCGGCGGCGTCGTCACGGAAGCCCTTGGGCCGCCGAAGAGCTCCAGCGCCAGTTCTTCGAAGGGCACCTGCGGAGCGTTCTTGAAGGTCGTGGAGATCTGCAACGTACCTTCATCCACGTGCCCTTCGCCCGCCAGCTTCACGAGCACTCCGGAGACCGGATCTTCGGCGACGATATAGAGCGCAACGAGCGAGTTAAACGGATTCTTGCCGGCTTCGCTGTTCGGCGCGGGGCTCGCCAGATACACCGAGCCTTCCAGTTCATGTGAGAGCAGCGGCGTCTTGATCCGCACGGTCCCCACCTTCGAGCCATCCGGGCAGGACACGGGTGCGGTGTTGAATTCATCCATCTGGCTGGCCTGGTTCAAGCCCGTGAAGCCAATTTGGGACTCCGAGCAGCCTTCAAGGCCGTTAGCCGCAGAAGGACTCAGCTCCACGCCCTGTGGCAACGTCACCGTCGTGTCCCTCACGTCAGCCTCGGCGAGCTTGCCCGCTTCAAGCGTGCTCTGCTGAGGGACCTTCACGTCCACGCTAAACCCCGTGGGCGTGGCCGCCGAGTGCTGTTCCGTTCTCACATCGATTTCAGGGCTGAACGGAAGCTCGCCGCAACCTTCGAATCCCAGCAGCTGGCCGGCAGCGTTCATCCATGCGTATTCCGCTCCCAGGAAGCTGCCGGGATTGGCCCACGAGTCAGCTTCGGTCGTCGAGATGACCGGTTCTGACTGCGGGTTCTGCGCACAGGCGCTGGGCAGCGTCAGGAACGGCTGTTCAGACTCCCCGCTCGTGGTGGGACAGGGCTTTTTGATCTGCTTTTCAAATGCTCCGCCGGCGACACATTCCCAACCGCGTGCGCTGTTGTGACGCGGATCGCCGGGCACCCCCCACAAGGTCACCTGGCTGCTCAACAGGCCCGCCACCTGCGTCGCGTCCTTCACGCTCGCGACCACGGCATAGTCTTTGCCCGAGCGCACCGAGGTGTCGATCACGACCGGAATCTTCCCGATCACCTCGAAACCGAAGCGCGCCGGCTCACCCTGCGCGGGCACCAGATTGAACACGGGTACTGGGACCGGTTTGACGATCTGGGAGATAGGTTCGTAGGCGACCAGCGTCGCAACCCCCACCACCGAGCTCGGCGGGCACAGGTTGGCTTCTTCCACGACAGCGGCGAAGTTCACTTCGCTGCACTGCGCCACCGCGTTCGGGTTGCCCACCAGACCAGGGGGCAGGTTGAAGCTCAGGTCCTTCGGCAGAGCCACCGGCTGGTGCCCAGCGGTCTGATTCGTGACGAGCGTCGTTGTGAGTTGAAACGGCTGCGAGCCGGCCTGGGTGGCCGGCGTGCCATCCTCGTTGGCGGGCGTCAGTTCGTAGCTCTGAACACCGAAGGGCGTCGGTTCGCCGCTCACAGTGAGCGTTTGGGTGCTCGAGGCGTGAGGCGCACCGCCACCTTCGACCACCACTTCGTTTGGCAGCGTAGCCGGGCGACGCTTCGACCTTGACCTTGATCGTCACCGTCAGCCGTTCATACGGATAGGCGGTCCCCTTGGCGAAGGTGCACGTCAGCGGCGGTATGGGCACACCGGTGGGGCAGGTGACTTCCGCCCCGCGCCCCCCTTCTCTGAGCGATTGGCCGATCAGGGCCGTCGCCTTCAGTCCCGGCGGCAGCACATCGGTAATGCTCACCGGCGTCCCCTGCCCGCTGACAGGAGCGTCGCCGAGATTGCTCACGTCGACGATGATTTCGCCTTCGCCGCCCGGCGGCAGATACGTCGGCCGCACTTCGACCCGCGCTTGCCACCACGGTCTCGCTGCCAGCGCCGGCGAGGGCGCCCGCGAGCGCGGACGCGGACGCGCTCGCGAGCATCGCGAGTACGAGCGCGATCCTTGGGCGCAACGGTGTCATCGTCCCTGCCTCCTCGCGCTTGGACGTGACTTTCCGGCCGTGGAGCTCTTCCCGTGCCTTGCCTTGGCCTTGTGCTTTGGGCCGAACAGCCTGCGTGCATGCGCTTCGCAAGCCCGTCGCCTGTGCTTGGAGTGCGCGTCATGCTTGCGACAGCTGTTCAGTGCTCTCTTCAGCATCTGCGTGCGAGTGAGCGACTTGGAGACTTTCTTGGCTTCGATCGCGTGTTTGGCGGGCGGCGGCGGAACAGGGTTCCCCGGCCCAGAAGCTGACGCGCTGGAGGGCGCCGCGCCTGGGATCGGCTGCGCCAATTGCGCGGGGCGGCATGCTTCGGTTTCGCTGCAGCCGGGCGGGGATGGTTCGGGCGGGGTCAGGCACGGCGAGGCCTGCGTGCATACCCGCGCGTCATACACGTCGAAGGCGGTGTCGGTGTCCTGGGAGGAGAGCTGCGCGGCGGTGAGGAAGAAGACGTCGTTGCCGCTGGGGGTGGTTTCCAGGAACGCCGATTCATTGCTCGAGGAGCCCCCGGAGATCAGCGCCACGCACCCGCCCGATGGGCTCTGGCAACTGCCCACGCCCTGCGGCTCGTACTCGTAGACGTTCTCCACACCCACCCGCTGCGTTTGGCCTTGTACCTGCTCTTCGCGGGTGCCGACCGTCACCTGGGGTACGAGCGGATCCGCGCTGTCGAAGAACAACCTGCCTTCGTCTGAGAGATAGCGTGACTGGTAAAGCGCGCTCACGAGGCTCTGTGCCGTCCAGCCCGGGATGTTGCCCGCGAGCCAGTGTTCGTGCCCTTCTTCAGCCCACACCTTGCGCCGGTCGACCAGCAATCCGAGCCCTTCCCCGGATTCCACCGCGTCGAGCACTCCGGTCGGCCGCGCGCCGGTGGGATTGCATGAGATGCACCGCAGGCCCGGGACGGCGGAGTCGTACATGAAGACCTCCTCGTCGCGAGCCCCTTTCGCGGCCGGGCTTGCGTCGATGTTGTCATACCCGGTGATCGGCGCGGCGGACATGAACGCCAGATAGCGGCCGTTCGGTGATACGCGCGCAGTCACGAAGGCGGTGTCCGATTTGGTGGCGCCGCCTTCCCACTCCGGACTGTCTTCGCTCGCGAGCGTCGCGATGAAGGTCCTGCTCCATTCGCCGGCGCTTTCGTGCAGCTGATAGAGGTTCGCGGCGCCCGGCTGCGCGTGTTCGCCGTTGCCGTTCTGGTTCGCTGCGAGCACCCCGTGCGCCACCAGATACACGCTCGCGCCGTCTTCGCTCACGCCGAGAAGCAGGCCCTGAACGGAGGCGTGTTCGCCTTCGCTCTGATCGACAGTGAGATCCTGGAGCCTGCACGTTAGCTTGCCAGCGACTTCGGTCACTTCACACTCGTACAGGTCAGCACCGGTCAGGGACCCCGGTTCGGCGGTCGAGTCGGGTGTCAGACGCTGACGATCGGTGAAGAACACCCGCGAACCGTCGGTGCTCGCCCCCTGAAACTGCGCGGAGCCTTGTTCGGGTTCGGCCACGCCCTGCGCGGCGTCGAGCTGCACCGTTTCGCCCTTGGCGTTATCGCGCAGGTACACGTGACCCTGGGTGGTGCCTTCCGCCTTGTCCTCCCAGATCACGCGCGAGCCGTCGTTGGAGAGCGCGTTCGCGACCACGTGATCCCCGAAGCCCAGCGAGGAGGACGGCGCCGGCGTCCCAACCGGCAGCACGCTCACGAACCGAAGCCGCCCCCCTTCCCACTCATAAAGCCCCTTGCCCGCCCCTTCGGTCAGGGGCACCTTGGACTGGATCACCACGTGAGAGAGATCGGGCGTCGCGCTCACGAAATGGATCAGGCCCCCGAATTTGGTGCCCGGCGCGGTGTCTGCTTCGATCACCAGGGGCAGGTAGGCGCCGGTCCGATCGTCGCGCAGATAGATCGTCTTCTGTGTCGCTTCGCTCGAGAGCGGTGGTTCGGGACCGAACGGTTCCACCAGCGCGAGCGACAGGTCCGGCGAGAAGAACTGGTACTCCGCCGGATTGCCCGGCGCCACACCATAGGCCTTCGAGTTGGGCGTCACGATGTTCTGTGACGACCAGCCCTGCGGCGTTCGGGTGGCGAGGATCTGCTGCATTTCGGGGCTACGGTTGCCCTGTGCTTCTTCACCGAGCGCACCGTCGACCACGTAGGTCAACGCGTTGCCGTTTTCGGCGGCGAGGATCAGCCCCCCTTCGCGGGTGAGCGCTTCCACAGGCGCGCCCTGCTTGTTCGGGGGAGAGACCATCTCCCATGCGCGATCGTCAGGCAGGGCGAAGGGGCGTTCCTGCTGTGTCGTGAAAGAACGTTCGGATCCTTCGGTCGTCCCCAGCGAGTTTGAGTCCAGAACGCGGTAATGGTAGGTCGTGCCAGGCGTCAGGCCGTTCAGCTTGACTTCGCCGGGCACGTCTTCGTTGCCTTCCCCGACGTCTTCTCCCGGCGGTACGGGCATGTTCGTGCACGCGGACGGGTTGGCTCCGCAGCTCTGCGTGCCATACTGGAAGTAGTAGTGGGTATCATGACCGAGAGGGTTGATGAGCATGTGCAGCGTGGCTTCAGCTCGAGCCAACCCCGGTCGCGTAGGTGGCGTCGACCGGCGCGGACGGAACGGTCATGAACGTCTGATCTTCACCGTAGGTCGTGCCCGCTTCGTTTACGGCCACGATCCGGAAGTGGTAGGTTCTCCCGACGCTCAGTCCCGGAAGCGTCTTCGCGACCGCCACTGGATACTGACCCGAACCGACTTCCCCGCCTGAGACTTCGGTTCCATAACTGCTCGTTTCGCCGTACTGCACCTCATAGCTGGTCGCGAACCGGTCCGGGTTGACCTTCGCGTGGACCGTCGCTTCTTCCTGGCCTACGCCCGTCACCGCTTCATAGACGATCCGCGGCGGCCCGGAGGTCGTGAACGTCTCATCCGCACCATAGGTCGTGCCGTAGCTGTTCAGGGCAACAAGACGGTAGTGGTAAAGCGTGTTCGGCTGAAGGCCGGAGACGAGGGCTTCAAGCGTTCTCGGTTGCTTTTCTTCCTTTTCTTCCTTGCCGGCAGGGACTTCCCCCGCGGGTTCAGGACTTTTGGCACCGTACGCCACGCTGGTGCCGTACTCGAAGTAGTAGTGCGTTTCAAGACCCCCGCGCTTGAGCGACCCCGTCAACGTCCCGCCCGCAGAGCCCACGTTTTCGACCGGGCCCGTGGTGAGACCTTCCACGGCCGGTGGCGTTTCGAACTCGCGGATCACACCATAGTTGGCGCCGTCTTCGTTTTCGCCGACTATCCGGTAGTAGTAGCTTCGCCCGGCGTGCAGCCCTTCGACCGTGACCGACACCGCTTCTTCGGCCGCGCCCGAGCCGAAGCTCGACGTTTCAGAGCCCAGCGCGCCCGTTTCGCCATACTGGAAACGGTATTTCGCGACTTCGCCCTCGCCATCGATCGTGCCCGGCAACAGCGCCTTGGCGCGCGTCAGCGTAGATTTCGCGACCTTGCCCGTTTCCACGCTCGGGACCACGACACCCGCCGCGAAGCGATCCACCATGCCCGCGCCCGCGTCCCCCACAAAGACCTCACCCGAAGAGCTCAGCGCCACCCCGCGAGGTTCACCCAGATCCCCCGCGGGAGTACCAGTGATCCAGCCCTCCCATTCGCCGGTAACGGTGTACTGGGAGACGACCCGGCGTTCCGCTTCGGCCACATAGATATCGCCACTGACTTCATCGATCGCCACACCTGTGACGTCGCCCACCGGCGCTTCCTTGGCGAAGGTCCCATACGGCGATCCCTTGCCGTTGAGTTTTTCTTCAAGCGCGCCTTCAGCGCTATATATGTACACCGTACCCTTCAGACTGTCCGCCACCACCACCCTGCCCGAGCTCCCGCTCACGGCAATACCGTTTGGCGCCTCGAGTTTCCCCGCAGCCAGGTGACGTACCAGCACCCCTTCTCCGCCTTCTTCAGGACCAGCCGGCTTCGGCTTGAACACATCCACGACGCCTTCTTCGAGCCCCGGCTCTTTGCCGTCGACGACATACACATCCCCGGCTGAGACGCTCGAGGAGTTATCGATCGCGACCCCGCGAACCCTCCCGAATTCCCCGCCTGGTGCGCCTTCCCCGAACCACTCCGACAGCAGTCCATATTCCCCGGCTCCGTCCGGCTTGAACACGAGCACCGCATCGGCACCGGCATCCGCGACATAGACGAGGCCGCTCGCTTCATCCACGCCGATACCCACCACATCCAACTTGCCCGCCCCAAACTGCGACAGGAACACGCCCGACGGGCTGAACACATCGACCATCCCGGCACCGGGATCGGCCACGAACACATCCCCGCTCGCGTGATCCACAGCGACGGCCCCGGGTTTGCTCAACCTCGTTCCCAGCGGCGCTTCGCTCAAGCTCGAAACAAACTCGTGACCCGTAGCTGCCGACGCCGACCCGGCGCCCAACGCGATCGCACAAAGCGTAGCCAGCCACAACATCGCGCCCAGCGACCTGGATGTACCCGCCGAAGGACGGCAGCAGTGGGCTCGGGGGCTAGGCGCCCGCTCGTCTTCCCGTTTCCGCTCGCGTGTCAGCTCGCCTGTCCGCCAGCCCCTCATCGAACCCTCTCCCGTCGATCAACCGTCAGCTATACGTTCGACACATTTCAGAGGTGCGCGGGGCCAACATGACCCCGCGCACGCCCTTTATCTCACTTCAGCGCTTCGTCACTACCGACCGCCGTTAGTTGGCTTTGAGCTCTCCTTCTTCTTCCGATACCGCGACGTTGGTGACCGTCTCACCGGCCGCGCGACCACTGGGTGGTGTATTCCGGTTCTTCGGTGTTGTAGATGTACGATTCGAGCGCCGCAAACGGTTTACCTTCGAATTTGTTCGGGATGTTCTGATGCGTTTCTTCGTTGATCACGAAGGTTTGCGTCAATTCATGCGTCGGCGTGTTCACCGGCGTCACCGATCCGATGATCGAGTTGTCGCCGCATTTCGTCAGTTCTTTATAGAAGCAACCTTCCGTTTTCGGGTTGCCCACGCCGACGACCGTCGTCAGCTGGCCTGCTAGACAGCCGAACTGCGCAAACCCCGCTTTTTTACCGCCTGCCGGGGTCAGCTCCAGACCAACTTCCCTGGGCGACGCGCTTTTGTTGATGAACCCGATCTTGCCCTTCAGAGCGTTGACGTGGATTTCGCCTTCGGTTTCGGTGTTCGAGCACGGAACCGATGCCGAGCAGCTTGCAGCCTCTGAACGTCACCGACACGTTCGCGACGGTGTTCTTTTTCACGAATTCACCGTGATTGGCCTCGGATTCGCATTCCACCTTGAGCGGTTTTTCGAAGAGGACTCCTTGCGTGTCCCCTTCCGGACAGGGTGTGCCGTGCCTACCGTATTTCGTGTCCATTTCGCCGCCTTCTGCATTGCAGGTTACGTATTCGCTTTCGAGTACCCCTGCGCCTGCTGAACCCACGAATGATTTGTTCGCGACTGCTTCGGCTGGCCGCCATTCGTAGTTCCCGGTGTCTTTCGGTTTGGCTTTGGTCACGCAGTTCGGTGACGAGTACTTGCCAGTGCCAGCTTTTTCGTAGCACTGCCCGAATTCCGGCAGCGCCGATGCGCTCGACACCGCGTAGGCGCCGACCGCGAGCACCGCGGCCAGACAGAGCCCCAGTATCCTTACATGTCTCACTTTTCCACTACTCCTTTATCCTCTCGATTAACGATCGAACGACGCGCGGGCCCTCCTCCAGGAGACCCCCCGACACCGCCCGTCTGCTACAGCGCACCTCGACGGGAACGCCTGGCTCCCGCATGGACGTGCGCTCGTGACCGGCGTCGGCGCAAGCAGCGCCCGAGCCGATCGACGCTTGTGTGCTGCGAGCCCGAGCGGGGCGCGACGCCCTCACCCGAAATCACGATCTGAGTCACGCCATCCATGGACCCCTCTCCCTCTCCTCTCTCACAGCCCTTGCCTTGCGGCTCTCGCCTGCTGAAAACCCCTCCGACCAACGCCGGCTCGTTGCCCGCGCCCTGTTTCCTCAGGAAGACCGGTCGATACAGACATAAAAACAGATTCTTACGAGCTTGTCAAGACGCCACCGACGGACCGGAGAGGAGCACCTGAGCACGCAGGCTCGTGCGGGGCCCTACGCTCTGAGAGATGGCCGTGGCAAAACAAAGGCCCACCACTCGAGCCGGGCGCTCCAAGCTCGCACCCGGTTCGCGCCTCGCGCCCGAGGTCGTGCGCGCCAGCCAGCGTGAGCGGCTGATGATCGCGCTCGTCGAGGTCGTCGACCGCGAGGGCCTGCCCGCGACGACAGTGGCCCACCTGACCGAGCGCGCCCACGTCTCGCGGGCGGCCTTCTACGAGCAGTTCGACAGCCTCGAGCACTGCTTCCTGGCGACATACGACACCCACACCGCCCGCGTCCTCGCGCGTGTCCTGCCCGCGTACGAGACCCCCGGCCCGAGCTGGCCACAGCGCCTGGAGGCGGCGATGGACGCACTCGCCGCCGAGATCCAGACCTGGCCGGCGGCCGCCCGGGTGTGCGTCTCGGACATCCTCACCGCCGGCTCGCCGGCGAGCGAGCGCAACGAGCAGGCGATCGCCCTGGTCCGGCGCATGCTCCGCGACGGCCGCGCAGCGACCGAAGATCGCTCCACGGTCTCTGAGCCGGCCGCCGTCTCCGTCGCCGGAGGCATTCGCCACGTGATCCGCGATGGTCTGCGCGAGTCCGGCAAGGCGCGGCCGCCGGATCTCGCGCCGGAGCTGCTGGGGTGGCTGCTCGCCTGCAGCCCGCCCGCAATGACGGCCGGAGAGTCCGCCGGTGCTCGGCGCCGACACCGACACCGACACGAGCTTCGTGGAGCTCCAGGACGGAGCGAGCCCGGACGGGAGCGTGCGGGCGAGACGACAACGAAGGCCAGTCCGGCGGCGCGCGCCGCGAGAGGATCGTCGCGGCGGTGATGGAGCTCGCCGCCACCAAGGGCTACGACGCGATGAGCCACCGCGACATCGCGGGCCTGGCGAAGGTCTCCTACAGCTCCTTCTACAACCAGTTCGAGAACAAGCAGCAGGCCCTCCTGGCAGCCTGCGAGGCAGCACACGAGCGCCTCACCGGCGAGATCGCGCCCGCGCTCGCCGGCGCCCGGGACTGGCCCCAGAGCGTGAGCGCCGCGATCGCGGCCTACCTGCGGGCCGCCGCCGAGAACCCGTGGGAGGCCCGCATCCTCGGCGTCGAGGCCTTCCGCGTCGGCCGCCCCGGCCTGGAGCTACTCGACCGTCAGGCCGGCGACTTCGAGCGCCTGCTCGACCCGGGGTACGAGCTGAGCCCCACGACCTCCCGGACAGCCGCCGTGGCATTCGCGGGCGCCGTCCTCGAGGTGCTCCGCCACTACGCCTCGACCCGGCGCATCTCAGAGCTCCCGAGCGCCGGGCCGGAGCTCTCCTACATCGCCCTCGCCCCGTTCATCGGGCCCGAGGAGGCGGGACGCGTGGCCAGCCGGTGCCCCCGCCGGGCGGTCACGGTGTAGACGCGCCGACGATACATAAACGTTGCGCACACCACTTGTCATATGCGCGAAAAGGCGTCATCATGAAACACATGGCCCGGGAGGAGCACATGGGGCTGGAGGGGAAGGTGGGGGATCCTTCCTTCGCGCTGCTGTGGCAGCGCGAGCGCCTGCTGAACGCGATCGTCGAAGAAGTCGCCGCAAACGGCTTTCAGGCCGCCTCGATCGCGAGCGTGACCGCGCGGGCGCGCGTGCCCGAGGAGGCCTTCACGGCGAGCTTCACGGACATGGAGGGCTGCTTCCTTGCGGCCTTCGACTCGCTCATCGGCCAGCTGGCCGCCCACACGATCTCCGCCTACCACGCCCCCTGCGACTCCTGGCTAGAGCGCGTGCGGTCCGGCCTGAGCGCATACATCTCCGGAGTCTGCTCCCGACCGGACGCCGCCCGGGCGTACCTGCTGGAAGCCCCCACGATCAGCCCCGCCACCCGCGCTCAGCGCGATCAGGCGGTGGCCCTGTTCGAGGACACGCTCGCCGAGATGCTCGAAGACCTGCCCACGGGCGCCCAGCTCACGCCGGTGACGATCACCGGCATCGCCGGCGGCATCGCCCGCGTGGTCGAACGCCGCCTGCGCGAGGGTCGCGCCGGCGAGCTGCCAGGCCTGGTCGAGGACATGCTCGCCTGGGCCCTCACCCACATCCCCGGATCGGAGCGGATTCCCGACGTCGAGGAGCTCACCTACAGCGCCGAGCGGGGGTTTGCGCTGCTGGGTTAGTCGCAGTAGGGCGGGAGACTCATGCGACTCACTCGCAAGCCACATCGAGCACCGGGACGTCGTAGCGTCCGATCGTCTCGTCGGCGGTGGCCAGCGTCATACCCTCCAGGCGTGCCTGGGCGACGAGCATGCGATCGAACGGATCGCCATGAAGCAGGGGAAGCCGTCCCGCCTCCCGGGCATGCTCGAAGCTGATCGCCAGGCGCTCGAATCCCGAATCGTCGACGAGCCCAGCCACGTCCTCCGGCGCACGCAACCGCTCGAGCGCGCGCTTGATCTCGATCTCCCAGATGGTGGCGGCGCTGACGAAGACCGCGTCCGCCGTCTCTTCCAGTGCTTCTCGCGTGTCAGCCCCAAGGCGCCCCTCGGCCGCCCAGATCAGCGTATGGGTGTCGAGTAGGACCCTCAGGGCTCCGCGGACCCTCGGTCGCCCTGGCCTTCGAAATGCCTCTGGATCTCCCAGGGCAGCGGATCGTCGAAGTCCTCGCTCATCGACACCATGCCCTTCCAGAGTCCGAGCCTGCGCGGCTTGCGCTCCTCGATCGCGACCAGCCTCGCAAGCGGGTAGCCGTTTCGCGCGATCACGATCTCCTCCCCCTTCGCGGCACGCTCCGCCAACCGCGAGAGGTGGGTCTTCGCGTCGTGCATGTTATATGTCCCGGACATTGGCTTAGTCCAGCTTAGCAGTCATCGGCGCCGGCGAGCACAGCATCCGAGCTTGGCCGCCACCGCTGGAGCGCCTCACCGATACTCCACCGACGCCAGCGCCAAACCATGAGCCGGCGCCGTGGGACCGGCCTCGCTGCGGGGCCTGCCCTCCAGCAGCCTCTCGAAGTCCGCGAGCGTGCGCCGGCCCCCCGCGACCTCGAGCATCGTGCCCACGAGGATCCGGTTCATGTGGCGCATGAACGTGTCCGCCTCGATCCAGAACTCGAGGACTTCGCCGGCCGTCCCCCGCCACTCACACGGTGCCCGCGCTTGATCCGCTGCCGACGCGTCGCTGGCTCTCTCCCCGCTCGCCCTCCACTGCGCCCGCAGAACCTCCCGCTCGAAGCGCACGTGGTCGGTGTCCGTGGGGGTGAACGCCGTGAAGTCGTGGGTGCCGACCAGCGCCCGGGCACAGGCTTTCAGGGCCTCCCGGTCCAGCTCGTGTGGCCACCAGAGAGAACGTCCCTGCTCGAACACCCCCCGCGCGCGTCTGGTGAGCACGCGATAGCAGTAGGTCCGGCTGACCGCATCCCGGCGGGCGTCGAACCCGAGCGGCACAGGCTCGGCGGCGAGCACCGAGATGTCCTGCGGGAGCAGCCCGTTCAGGCGCTGGGGATCGACCGCCTCGTGCTCGTAGCTCGCCACCTGGCCCCACGCGTGGACCCCCCGGTCGGTCCGTCCCGCCACCGTCAGCCCAAGAGGCTCCCGCAGGATCGCCTGGAGCGCCTCCTCCACCTCCTGCTGAACCGACCGCAGCCCCGGCTGGCGCGCCCAGCCGGCGAAGCCGGTTCCGTCGTATTCGAGCGTGAGCTTGGTGACCATCTTCCTCGCGCGGACCCTCACGCGCACCAGGGCCCGGAGCAGACCGCGCCGCCAGCGCGGCTGCGCCCCTACACCAGCTCGATGAAGACCATCTCGGTGGAGTCAGACCGGCGAGGGCCAAGCTTGAGAATGCGGGTGTACCCCCCCGGGCGATCGGCGTAGCGGGGGGCGACGTCCTCGAACAGCTTGTGGACCGCGAACTTGTCCTGGGCGAGCGTCGAGAGGGCCTGGCGGCGCGCGTGCAGGTCCCGGCGCTTGGCGAGCGTGATCAACCGCTCGATCTCCGGTTTGACGGCCTTGGCCTTGGCCTCAGTCGTGCGGATGCGCTCGTGCTCGATGATCTCCTTGCTGAGGTTCATCAGCAGCGCCTTCCGGTGGGCGGAGTCGCGGCTCAGCTTGTTACGGGTCTTCTGGTGTCTCATGGTTAGGGAAGTATGGCTGAAGAAGCCTAAGGCTCCTGGGCGGTCGATGAGCAAGCGAGGCGCATCGCGCCGCTCAGCGCCGTCCCGACTAGTCCTGGCGCAGGTTAAGGCCCCGCGCGTGGAGCGTTTCGATGACCTCGTCGATCGACTTTTTGCCGAAGTTGGGGATCGCGTTCAGCTCCGCCTCGGACTTGGAGATGAGATCGCCCACCGTCTGGATGCCCGCGCGCTTCAGGCAGTTATACGAGCGCACCCCCAGCTCGAGCTCCTCGATCAGGATGGACCACTCCTCGCCCTGGAGCGCTCCCGCGGGCGCTCCGCCCGGGCCGCCCGGCACCGCCAGTCCGTGCCCGTCCAGCTGGCCTCCCGGCGCGGCCCGGAGCTCCTGGATGCGGTCGGCGTCGGTGAAGATCGCAAGCTGGGAGATCAACAGCTCGGCGGCCTCCCGCAGGGCCGCCTGGGGGTCGATCGAGCCGTCGGTCTCGATGTCGAGGGTGAGCTTGTCGAAGTCCGTCTTCTGACCCACACGGGCCTGCTCGACCGCGTAGGCGACACGACGGACGGGGGAGAAGATCGAGTCGATCGGGATCACCCCGATGGGCTGGTCGGCGGACTTGTTCTCCTCCGCCGGCCGGTAGCCGCGGCCGCGGCCGATCGTCATGTAGAGCTCGAGCTTCGTTTTCTTCTCCAGCGTCGCGATGTGGACGTCGGGGTTGAGGATCTCCACTCCCGCCGGCAGGTCGATGTCCTTGGCGGTGATCTCGCCGGGCCCGGTCACGACCAGCGGCGCCTCGACCTCGGTGGCGTCGGAGTGCATCCGACAGACGATCCCCTTGAGGTTCAGAACGATGTCCGTCACGTCCTCCTTGACCCCCGGGATCGTGGAGAACTCGTGGGCGACCCCCTCGATGCGAACGCTCGTAACGGCGGCGCCCGCCAGCGACGAGAGCAGGACGCGCCTGAGGGAGTTGCCGAACGTGTAGCCGAAGCCGCGGTCGAGCGGCTCGATGGTGAACGTGCCGCGGTTGTGATCCACGGACTCGCTTGTGATCCGGGGGATTTGGAAGTCGAGCATCAGCGTCCTAACGTCGTTTTGGTCTCGCGCCCAAGCCTCGCGGCCAGGGCTCCGGAGGCCGCCGTCCCGCCCGAGGGCGTCGTGGCGACATTGATGAAGCGGCTACTTCGAGTACAGCTCGACGATGAGCTGCTCCTGCACCGGCGCGGCCACCTCGCGGCGCTCCGGCTTGCGCAGCACCTTGGCCGTGAGCGACTCGTGATCGGCCTGCAGCCACGCGGGAATCTGTCCTGTGAGCTCGGTCGCGTCCCTGACCACCTGGGTCGCCGGCGTGCCCGCCTTGATGGCGATCACGTCCCCGGGACGCACCTGGTAGCTGGGGATGTCCACCCGTCGGCCGTTGACCGTCCAGTGGCCGTGACGGATCAGCTGGCGGGCCTGCCGGCGGGAGGCCCCGAAGCCCAACCGCACGAGCACGTTGTCGAGGCGACTCTCCAACAGCGCGAGCAGGTTCTCGCCGGTGATCCCTGGCTGGCGGGAGGCCTTCTCGTAGTAGCCGTGGAACTGGCGCTCGAGCACCCCGTAGTAGCGGCGGGCCTTCTGCTTCTCCCGCAGCTGGATCCGGTACTCGCTCTGTTTCATCCGACCCCGGCCGTGCTCGCCGGGCGGGTATGAGCGGCGCTCGACCCCGCACTTGTCGGTCAGGCACCGCTCTCCCTTCAGGAACAGCTTCTGACCCTCTCGACGGCACTGCTTGCACTGGGGTCCCGTGTCTCTGGCCATGCGCTACACCCTCCGCCGCTTGCGGGGGCGACAGCCGTTGTGGGCCTGAGGGGTCACGTCCTTGACGCCCGTGACCTCCAGACCGGCCGCCTGCAGCGAGCGGATCGCCGTCTCCCGACCGGAGCCGGGGCCCTTGACGTAGACCTCCACCTTCTGAAGCCCCTGCTCCAGGCCCTTGCGAGCCGCGGCGTCGGCCGTCACCTGGGCGGCGAACGGGGTGGACTTGCGCGAGCCCTTGAACCCGGCGCCCCCCGCGGACTCCCATGCGATCACGTTGCCGGTGGTGTCGGTCAGGGAGACGATCGTGTTGTTGAACGAGGTCTTGATGTGAGCCTGGCCCACCGGGATGTTCTTCTTCGGCTTGCGTTTGCCCCGGGCGCGTTTGGGAGGGGCCATTACTTCTTGCCCGCTTTCTTCTTGCCGGCCACCTGCAGGCGCTTGGGGCCCTTGCGGGTGCGGGCGTTGGTCTTCGTCTTCTGACCCCGCACGGGCAGGCCACGACGGTGGCGCAACCCCCGGTAGCAGCCGATCTCCTGCAACCGTTTGATGTCCTGGGAGCGCTCCCGTCGCAGGTCCCCCTCGACCGTCAGGGAGCTGTCGATCGCGTCCCTCAGCTTGGTGACCTCTTCCTCGGTCAGGTCCCTCACGTAGGTGTCGGGGTCGATGCCGATCTCCGCGAGGACCTTGTTGGAGGTGGAGCGGCCGATCCCGTAGATGTAGGTCAGCCCGATCTCCGAGCGCTTGTTCAGGGGCAGGTTGACCCCCGCGATTCTCGCCATACGCGCTCCCCTACCCCTGGCGCTGCTTGTGGCGCTTGTTCTGGCAGATCACGAGAACCGCCCCGTGGCGGCGGATGATCTTGCATTTCTCGCACATCGGCTTGACCGACGGTCTGACCTTCATGATCCCTTTCGGCTGGTCCGGCGACCCGGCTCTGGCTGCCGTGGCGGCCGCCGCTACCAAGTCGTGGATACGCTCTCGCACGCGCGTATGACCTCGCGTTCGAGCAGGACCCCGGATGGTAGCAAGTTCGGGGCTCAGCGGACGGCCGCGGCCTGCGGGTCGGCCCCTCGCGCGCGCGCGGAGGGGCGCTCCTCTACAGGAAGGTGCCAGGGAGTGAGGATGCGAGGTCCTGAGGCGGTGATGGCGACCGTGAACTCGAAGTGGGCCGCGGGAGAGTTGTCCTGGGAGAAGATCGCCCAGCCGTCGCCCGCGACGCGCACGCCGGCGCGCCCGGAGGTGGTCATCGGCTCGATCGCGAGCACGATGCCCTCCTCCAGCAGTGGGCCCTTGCCGGGGCGGCCGTAGTTGGGGACCTGGGGATCCTCGTGCATGGCTCGTCCGATCCCGTGTCCGACCAGGGAGCGGACCACCGACAGTCCAGCACCCTCGGCGACACGCTGGATCGCGCTGGAGACGTCCCCCAGGCGGTTGCCGGGGCGGCACTGCTCGACGCCCGCGTCAAGGGACGCGCGGGTGGCCGCGAGCAGGTTCTCGACGTCAGGGCGCACCTCCCCCACCGCGAACGTCCGGGCGGCGTCGGCGACCCAGCCATCGAGGGTGACGCCCACGTCGATCGAGACGATGTCCCCGCCCGCCAGCTTGTAGGGCCCGGGGATGCCGTGGACGACCATCGCGTTTGGGGAGGCGCAGATCGAGCCGGGAAAGCCGCGGTAGCCCTTGAACGCCGGGGTGGCGCCACGAGAGCGGATGAAGCGCTCGGCGGCCTCATCGAGCTGGGCGGTGCTCACGCCGGGGCGGATCTTGGCCTCGAGCATGTCAAGGGTCGCTACCAGCACTTCGCCGGCGCGAGCCATCTGCTCGATCTCCGCGGGACTCTTCTTGATGATCACTGAAGACCAGCTTATTAGCCTCGCGATACCGACCGGTGTCGGAACCCGGTGGCGCGCCGGCGCGGCGCCTCCTACAACTCCTCCTCCAGACGCAACGTGGCGATCGTGGCGCGGACGCGGGCGTGGACCGCCTCGGCTGGGAGGCTCCCGTCAAAGCGGCGGAGCAGGCCAGCGGCGTCGTAGTAGTCGATCAGGGGGCAGGTCTGGCGGTGGTAGACCTCCAGGCGCCGGCGGATCGTCTCCTCGTGGTCATCGTCTCGCTGGATCAGACGGGAGCCATCCTGGTCGCAGACGCCCCCGTGCTTGGGAGGGTCGTATTGAACGTGGTAGATGTGGGCGGGATTCTTCAGGCATACCCGCCGGCCCGACAGCCGCCTGACCACCTCGTCGTCTGAGACCTCGATCGCGAGCACCGCGGACAGGCGCCGCTCGCGACCCTCCAGGGCCTGGGCGAGAGCGTCGGCCTGGGCGACATTCCGGGGGAAGCCGTCGAGCAGGAAGCCGTCGCTGGCGTCCACGTCGGAGACCCGCTGCACGATCATCCCGACGATCACCTCGTCGGGCACGAGCTCGCCCGCATCCATGTAACGCTTGGCCTGACCGCCCAGCTCGCTCTCGGAGGCGACCTGCGCGCGGAGCATGTCTCCGGTCGAGATGTGGGGCAGACCGAAGTCTTCGCGCAGGCGCTCGGCCTGCGTGCCCTTCCCCGCCCCCGGCGGACCCAGCAGGATCAGATTCAGCTCGGACACCTCGCCCGAGAGCCTACCCCAACTGCTTCATCTCTCTCGCGGGAAGGGGACAGGTCCCCCTCCCGACCTCCCCCTACTTCAAGAAGCCCTCATAGGAGCGCATCATCAACTGAGCCTCCAGCTGCTTCATCTCTCTCGCGGGAAGGGGACAGGTCCCCCTCCCGACCTCCCCCTACTTCAAGAAGCCCTCATAGGAGCGCATCATCAACTGAGCCTCCAGCTGCTTCATCGTTTCCAGGGCCACCCCGATGACGATCAGCAGGGAGGTGCCGCCGAACTGAAAGTTCTGGTGGGTGCGGGCGAACAGGATCGCCGGCAGGGCGGCGACGGCGGCGAGGAACAGGGCGCCCGGGAACGTCAGGCGGGCCAGGATGCGATCCAGGAATTCGGCGGTCGGCCGGCCGGGACGGACGCCGGGGATGAAGCCGCCGTACTTCTTGAGGTTGTCCGCCTGGTCGACGGGATTGAAGGTTACGGCGGTGTAGAAGTAGGTGAAGATCAGAATCAGGAAGGACTGGCCGAGGATGTAGTGCCAGCCGTTGGGCGTGAAGAAGTCCGAGATCGACCGGCCCCAGGGGGTTTTCACGAGCTGGCCGACGGTCGGCGGGAAGGCCATGAGGCTGGCGGCGAAGATCACCGGGATGACGCCCGCCATGTTCACACGCAGCGGCAGGTAGGTCTGACCGCCCTCGGACATGCGCCGGCCGATCACACGCTTGGCGTACTGGATCGGGATCCGCCGCTGGCCCTCCTGGACGAACACGATGCCCGCGACGACAGCGAGCACGAGGAAGGGCATCATCACCTTGAACACCTGGTCCTGGGTGGTCCACCAGGTCTGGATGCCCGCCGGCAGGCGGGAGACGATCGAGGCGAAGATCAACAGCGAGATGCCGTTGCCGATGCCCCGCTGGGTGATCAGCTCGCCGATCCACATCAGCAGGACGCAGCCGGTGGTCAGGCAGATGACGATCAGAAAGATGTGGGGGGTATCGAAGTGAGTGACGACCGATTCGCCCGCTTTGGCCTGCAGGGAATGGAACAGGAACACGTATCCGATCGACTGGGCGAAGGCGAGGCCGACGGTCAGGTAGCGGGTGTACTGGGTGATCCGCGCTTGGCCCACTTCGCCTTCCTTGGAGAGCTTCTCCAGGGACGGGACGACCACCTGGAGCAGCTGCAGGATGATCGAGGAGGTGATGTAGGGCATGATCCCCAGCGCGAACAGGGCGATCCGCCCGAGGCCGCCGCCCGAGAACAGGTTCAGGTAGCTGAGGATGCCGTTGCCGCTGAACTGCTTCTGGATGTTGTTGACCGCGGAGAGGTTGATCCCCGGGACCGGTATGTGCGAGCCCAGCCGGTAGATCAGGAGCATCGCCGCGGTGAAGGCGAGCTTCTTGCGGATGTCCGCGACTTTGAAGGCGTTGAGGATGGTGGCGAGCATGATCTTGGCTCCGCTTGACGAGCGCTTGAACGAGCGTCCGCGGAGCGCCCGATTCTAGCTCGCCGGTCGCGAGGCGATTGTTACGGACCTCAGGATGACGTACGTTCCCATCAGGAGGGCCGACCGGACGGAGGCCCGAGCACTTCACAGGTGCCCCCGGCGGCCTCGATGCGCTCTTTGGCGCTCGCGCTGAAGGCGTGGGCGTGGACGGTGAGGGCCTTCGTGAGCTCGCCCTTGGCGAGGATCTTCACGGGCACGTCCTTGCGGGTGCCGAGACCGTGGGCCTTGAGCGCATCCAGCGTGACCTCCGCGCCGGCGTCGAACCGGGCGTCTAGATCGGCGATGTTGACCGCCTGGGTGCTCGTGCGGAAGGGCTCGAAGGGCATCGACTTCTTCATGTGGGGCCCACGGAGCTTTCGCATACGCATGTGAATCGGCATCTGGCCGCCCTCGAAACGGGCGCGACGCTTGGAGCCCGAGCGGGCGCCCGCGCCCTTCTGGCCCCGTCCCGACGTCTTGCCGGTCCCCGAGCCTTCGCCCCGCCCCACACGCTTGCGCGGACGGCGGCTGCCCGGGGAGGGCGCGAGGCTGTGCAGGCCCACCCGCTGCTCGCCGGCGCCTGCGCCGACCTCGTCTTTGGCGACGGGGCTCACTTCGAGGACTCCTGGGTGGCCTTGCCGGGCGAGGGGGTCTTCTCGGGGTCGGCCTTCCGCGGCGCCTGGAGCTCCACGAGATGGCGAACCGCGTGGACCATCCCCCGGGCCTGGTCGCTGTCGGGTACCTCGACGGTGTGTCCGATGCGGCGCAGGCCCAGCGAGCGGAGGGTGTCGAGCTGGCGCTGGTTACAGCCATTGCTGGAGCGGCGCTGGGTCACGGTGAGGGTGGCCATCAGGCCGACGTCTCCTCGGCGGCCGGCTCCGTCACCGGCTTGGCCGCCGACTCGGGGGAAGCCTCGGCGGCGGGCTCGGAGGAGTCAGCCGCAGCTGTCTCCGTCTCGGCCTGCGCGGGCTCGCCTGGGGCGGACGGTCCGGCCTCCGGGCTCGCGTCCGCGACGGGCTCTGAAGCGACTGCCTCGGAGACCGCCGCCGATGAGCTGCCTGCCTCGGCGGCGTTCTCTCCACCGAGACCGAGGACGCGGTCGATCGAGAGGCCCCTCAGGGTCGCGACCTCCTCTGGGGTGCGAAGCGAACGAAGGCCTTCGACGGTGGCCTTGACGAGGTTGATCGGGTTCTGGGTGCCGAGGCTCTTGGAAAGGATGTCGTGGATGCCGGCGAGCTCGAGCACCGCCCGAACGCCGCCCCCCGCGATCACGCCCGTGCCGGGGGAGGCGGGCTTCAAGAAGACTCGGCCGGCGCCGAATACGCCGGTCGTCTGATGGGTGATCGTGGAGCCGTGACGGGGGACCTTGAAGAGGTCCTTCCTGGCTCGCTCGACGCCCTTCTGGATCGCGAGGGGCACCTCGTTGGCCTTGCCGTAGCCGACGCCCACGACTTCGCGCTCGTCGCCGACGACGACCAGGGCCGTGAACGAGAAGCGGCGGCCGCCCTTGACGACCTTGGCGACCCGGTTTATCTCGACCACACGCTCCTGGAGGTCCAGGCCGGCGGGATTGACTGAGCGATCTGTGGTGACGGTCATGTGCTGAGCAAGAGGGTAGCGGTAGGGGTCTTTCGGCCTCAGACGACGAGGCCGGCCTCGCGGATCGATTCGGCGAAGGCGCGCACGTGGCCGTGGTAGCGATAGCCGCCCCGGTCGAACACGGCCTCGGAGATGCCGGCGGCTTTGGCCCGCTCGGCGAGCAGCTGCCCGGCGCGGGTGACGCACTGCGCTTTGGCCAGGGACCGCAGCTCGGGCTCGGACCAGCTGACGGCCGCGAGGGTCCGTCCAGCGACGTCGTCGACGACCTGGGCGGACAGGCCCCGGTTCGAGCGGAACACGGAGATGCGCGGGCGGGTGGCGGTGCCCGAGATCTTCGCGCGCACCCTCCGGCGACGCTTGAGACGGCGGTCCCCCTTGGTCATGACGGTCATGCGCGCTTGCCGACCTTGCGGGGGACGTACTCACCCTCGTAGCGGATGCCCTTGCCCTTGTAGGGCTCGGGGGGGCGCTGCTTGCGGATGATCGCGGCGGTCTCGCCGACGAGCTGCTTGGAGATCCCCTTGACGACCACCCGGGTGGGCTGGGGCACTTCGAACTCGATTCCCTGTGGCGCGGGGATGGGCACCGCATGGGAGTAGCCGACAGCGAGCTCGAGGTTCTTGCCCTTCAGCTGGGCCCGGTAGCCGACACCCTGGATCTCCAGTCGCTTCTCGTAGCCGGCGGTGACCCCCTGGACCATGTTGAAGACCAACGAGCGGGTGAGGCCGTGCAGAGCCCGGTGCTCGCCCCGGTCGGTGGGACGGGAGACGAGCACCCGATCGCCCTCCTGGACGACGGTGATATCGCGGGAGACCCGCTCCACGAGCTCCCCTTTGGGGCCGCTCACGCGCACCGACTCGGGCTCGATCGCGACGGTCACGCCGGAGGGGATGGGGATTGGCTGTCTACCGATTCTGGACATGGTCGTGTGGCCTGGAGGGACGCTGGGGGCGGACCCTCACCAGACCTCCGCGAGGACCTCACCGCCGACGCCAGCAGCGCGGGCGTCGTGGCCGGTCATCACGCCGTGGGAGGTGGAGATGATCGCCGTTCCCATGCCACCGAGGACCTTCGGCATGTGCTTGGCGTCGGCGTAGGTGCGTCGTCCGGGACGGGAGATTCGCCGCAGCCCGGAGATCGCCGAGCGGCGGTCGTTGGTGTACTTGAGCTTGATCTGGATCAGCTGCCCGGGACCGCCTTCGGGGGCGGGGACGACCGACCACGATTCGATGTAGCCCTGCTCGGCGAGGATCCGAGCGAGCTCGGACTTCAGCTTGGAGGCGGGGATCTCGACGGTCTCGTGGGCGGCGTGGATCGCGTTGCGCACCCGCGTGAGGAAGTCGGCTATCGGATCGGTCATGGACATGGC
The DNA here is from genome assembly GCA_963785785.1 of uncultured Solirubrobacterales bacterium. Lineage (GTDB taxonomy): Bacteria > Actinomycetota > Thermoleophilia > Solirubrobacterales > Solirubrobacteraceae > Palsa-744. The sequence goes on from CAWAWI010000001.1 coordinate 1,049,903, forward strand.
TCGGATCAGTCTCGTCTTTCTGTTACGGCCCTACCAGGAGGACTTGGTCATCCCCGGGATCTGGCCGTTGTGGGCGAGTTCGCGCAGGCAGATGCGACAGATCCCGAACTTGCGATATACCGCCCGGGGACGCCCGCAGCGATTGCAGCGAGTATAGGCGCGGGTCTTATATTTGGGTGTTCGCGCCTGCTTGACGCGCATCGAGATCTTGGCCATCAGTCAGCGTCCTTGTCGTCGTCGGTGTCATCGGTATCGTCGGCGCCTGCGCCGTCGGAGGGCTCGTCCGCGGGCGCATCATCGACGCGAAACTCCTTCGGCATCCCCTGGCGGGCGAACGGCATCCCGAACGCCGACAGCAGGGCGAATGCCTCGGCGTCGGTTTTCGCGGTGGTGGTGATCGTGATGTCGAGGCCACGAAGCTCGTCGATCGAGTCGTAGTCGATCTCGGGGAAGATGATCTGCTCGCGTACCCCCAGGGAGTAGTTGCCGCGACCGTCGAACGAGCGGGGGCTCAAGCCGCGGAAGTCCCGGATGCGGGGAATCGCGATCGAGACGAGCCGATCCAGGAACTCATAGCTTCGCTGGCCACGGAGGGTGACGGCGACGCCCACGGGCATGCCCTCCCGCAGTTTGAAGGCGGCGATCGACTTGCGGGCCCGGCGCATGCTCGGCCGCTGGCCGGCGATCGTGGCGAGCTGGTCCTGGGCGGCTTTGAGGGCTTTGGAGTCCTGCTTGGCCATGCCCACACCCATGTTCAGGGTGATCTTCTCGAGCTTGGGCGCCTGCATCACCGAGGAGTACCCGAAACGGCCGATCAGGCCGGGGCGGATCTCCTGCAGGTAGGTGGTCTTCAGGCGGGCTGGGGGGGCTGAGGAGTCTGGGGCGTTCATTGGTATGGGGGCGTGGGTATCGGGGGGTCGCTCAGTCGATCATCGCGCCGGAGCGGACGGCCACGCGTGAGCGGGTGCCACCCTCGCGCTTGATGCGCACGCGTGTGGTGGCGCCGCCTTTGGGGTCGAGGATCATGACGTTGGAGACGTGGATCGGGCCCTCCCGCTCGATCACGCCGCCGATGGCCTGTTCGCGGCTGCCTTCCGGCACCTGTTTGGGGCGGGTGTGGCGCTTGACCATGTTCAGGCCCTCGACGTAGACCCGCTGCTTGCGGGGCTCGGTGCGGAGCACCCGACCGCTCTTGCCGCGGTCCTTGCCGGACATCACTCGCACGTGATCGCCCGAGCGGATCTTCATCGTGGAACGTTTCGCGCTCGAAGCCCTGCGAGCCATCTCAGAGGACCTCCGGGGCGAGGGAGACGATCTTCATGAAGTTGCGCTCCCGCAGTTCCCGGGCCACGGGGCCGAACACACGGGTTCCCCGGGGGTTGTTCTGGTCGTCGATGATGACGGCGGCGTTCTCGTCGAAGGCTATGTAGGTGCCGTCGTCCCGGCCGATCGGCTTTTTGGTGCGGACGATCACGGCGGTCACCACCTCGCCCTTCTTGACCGCCCCCTGGGGGTTTGCCTGCTTGACGGTCGCGGTGATCACGTCCCCGACGAACGCGTACCGGCGCCGAGAGCCACCCTTGACGCGGATGCACAGGATCTCTCGCGCCCCGGTGTTGTCGGCGACCCGCAGTCTCGTCTCGTTCTGGATCATGGTCCGGCCTCGATCCTCATCGCGCGCGCTCCAGGACCTCGACGAGCTTCCAGCGCTTGGTGCGGGACAGGGGACGGCTCTCGATCACGCGGACGGTGTCCCCCTCGCAGGCGTCGTTGGTCTCGTCGTGGGCGTGGAGGGTGCTCGAGCTGCGGACGATCTTCTCGTAGCGCCGGTGACGACGGGCGACGTCGATGCGGACGGTGATGGTCTTGTCAGCCTTGTCGGAGACCACGATCCCCTGGCGGACCTTGCGCACGCCCTCGACGCGCGCGTGGACCGGCGCGAGGGGCTCGGGAGGGGGCGTGCCGGCGCGACGATCCGCCGCTTTGGCGCGTTCCTGGGAGCGGCGAGCGCGACGGCGGGCGGCCTTGTCCTTGCGCTCGACCAGGCGCTCGGCGTGACGCTCCTCGGGCGAGCGTACCGGCCGGGCCTGGCCGGTGTGGGTCGAGCGGGCACGGCGACGGCGCTCCTTGGAGGAGAGCTCCTGCGCAGGCTCGCCGGCTCGCGGAGGCGAGGGAGCCTGTCCCGCGTCGCCCTCGTCCTCCGAGGCCTCCGGAACCGCGGCTTCGGGGGCGTCCTCCGGCGTCGCGGCGGCCTCGGTCGGTTGGTCGGCCTGCTCCTCGGAGGTCTCGGGGGTCTCGTCGTCGTCGGTGTTCTCTGGTTGGTCAGCCATCTGGTGTCTGTCTCTGGTCGTTATCTGGGTCTCGATGTCGCTGTCTACTCGCCGGAGTCGCCGGCGATCTGGTGGCGTTCGCTCGCGACGGTCAGGGCCCGGGCGAGATCGCGCTTGGCACGGGCGATCCCGGCGGTGTCGTCGAGTTCGCCGGTGGCGTTCGCGAAGCGCAGGCCGAAGAGGTCTTTGCGGAGAGTCGCGATCTGCTTGGTGAGCTCGGAGACCTCGAGGTCTCGCATTTCCCTGGCTTTCATCTCGGGGCCCCTCAGTCCTCGCGCATGACGAACTTCGATTTCACGGGCAGCTTGTGGGCGGCCAGGCGGATCGCGTCCCGGGCGAGGGGCTCGGGGACGCCGGCCAGCTCGAACATCACGCGGCCGGGCTTGACGACCGCGACCCACCCTTCGGGGGAGCCCTTGCCGGAGCCCATGCGGGTCTCGGCGGGCTTCTTGGTGACAGGCTTGTCGGGGAAGACGTTGATCCACACCTTGCCGCCACGCTTGATCTTGCGGGTCATCGCGATTCGGGCGGCCTCGATCTGACGGTTGGTGAGCCAGCCCTGCTCGAGGGACTTCAGGCCGTACTCCCCGAACTGGACCTTGACCTGCCCGCGGGAGACCCCACGGCGACGTCCACGGTGCTGCTTGCGGTGCTTGACGCGCTTTGGAGAGAGCATCAGCGGCCACCCGCTCCACGATCTCCGGGACCGCCCCTGCCGCCGGGACCGCCGGAGCCGTTGCCACGACCGCCCCGTCCGCCGCGACCGCCGGGACCGCCGGGACCGCGACCGCCGCCGGGGCCGCCGCCGTCGCGGCGTCGTCCGCGACCGTCGCCCCGCCCGTCACGACCGCCCCGGCCGTCGCGCTCGGAGCTGGGGGCCGCGGGTGCGGTCATGTCCGTGAGATCGGCGCCCTGGTAGCCCTCGGGCATGATCTCGCCCTTGTTCACCCAGCACTTCACGCCGATTCGTCCGAACGTGGTGCGTGCCTCGTAGAAGCCGTAGTCGATGTCCGCGCGCATCGTGTGCAGGGGAACGCGACCGTCGGAGTAGCTCTCGGTACGGGCCATCTCGGCGCCCCCCAGCCGCCCGGAGACCTGGACCTTCACGCCCTTGGCGCCCGAGCGCATGGCGCTCGTCAGGGCCCGCTTCATCGCGCGGCGGAAGGCCACCCTGTTCTGGAGCTGCTCGGCGATCGATTGGGCGACCAGCTTGGCGTCGAGCTCGGGGCGCTTGATCTCGAGGATGTTCACCTTGATCTGCTTGTTGGTCATCCGGTGAAGGTCCCGGCGCAGGGCGTCCACTTCGGTGCCGGACTTGCCGATCACGATGCCCGGGCGTGCCGTGTGGATGTTGACCTCGAGTTCGTTGGAGTCCTTGCGGATCGTGATGTCCGACAGGCCGGCATGGGCGAGCTTGCCGATGATGTGTTCCCTGACCCGGATGTCCTCGGCCAAGTACTCGGCGAACGAGCGCTCGTTGAACCAGTTCGACTTCCAGTCGTGGATGTAGCCGACGCGCATCGCCTCGGGGTGAACCTTCTGTCCCATATCTATCTCAGTTATCTCTTTTAGTCTTCGGGGATGAGGGTGATCGTGAGGTGGCTGGTGCGCTTGCGAATCGGGGTTGCCCGGCCCATCGCGCGCGGGCGGAACCGCTTGATCGTGGGCCCCTCGTCGGCGTAAGCCTCGCGCACGACGAGGTCGTCCCCAAGCAGTTCGTGGTTGTTCTCGGCGTTGGCCACCGCCGACTCCAGCAGCTTGCTCCAGTCGCGAGCCACCTCACGGGGGGCGAACGCGAGGATAGCGCGAGCTTCTTCCACGGAGCGCCCGCGGATGTGACCGGAGATCATCCGGGCCTTCCTGGCGGAGGTCCTGACATAGCGAGCCCGTGCACGGACGACCCTCCGTCGGGGGCGTCCTCCTTTGGCCTCCCCGCGCGCGCGGGGGGCGCCGCGGGCTTTTGCGGAAGCTTCTCGGCGGGCTTCTCGGCGACAGGCTTCTCGGCGGCAGGCTTCTCGGCGGCAGGCTTCTTGGCGGCAGGCTTCTCGGCGACAGGCCTCTCCTCCGAGGCCTTCCCCTCCACTGCCTCCTGGGCCGTGGGCTCCTGCTCGACGGGCTTGCGTCTGGAGCCGGGTTTGCGGACCGTCGGTTTTTTGACGACCGGCTTTTTGACGGCCGGTTTCCGGGCGCGGGGCTTCTTGGCCTCGGACGTGCCCTCGGTCGAGTCGGGCTTGGGAGCCTCGGTCGAGGGCTCGGTCGTCGAGGCGTCGGTTGGGGCCTCCTCCGGAGTGTCTTTCTCGTTCTCTGGGCTCATCAGCGGACCTTGGCGGAGCCGGCGTGCCCTCGGAAGACCCGGGTGGGGGCGAACTCGCCGAGCTTGTGGCCGACCATCGACTCGGAGACGAAGACGGGAACGTGCCTCTTGCCATCGTGGACGGCGATCGTGTGACCGACCATCTCGGGGAAGATCGTGGACGCGCGGGACCAGGTGCGGAGCATCTTTTTGTTGTTTTCCGCGTTCAACGCCTCGATACGGGACATCAACCGCTGCTGCACCCACGGGCCCTTCTTGCTCGAGCGGCTCATCTTTGCTTGCCCTTCCCGCGTCTGCGGCCGCGCACGATGTAGCGGTCGGAGGCCTTACGCTTCTTGCGGGTGCGATACCCGAGGGTGGGCACGCCCCAGGGGGTCACGGGATGGCGGCCCGGCGTGGTCGAGCCCTCGCCGCCGCCGTGGGGATGGTCGACCGGGTTCATCGCGGTGCCGCGGGTCTGGGGGCGGACGCCCAGGTGACGCTTGCGGCCGGCCTTGCCGACCTTCACGTTCTGATGCTCGGCGTTGCCGATCGTGCCGACCGTGGCGCGGCACTCGGCGCGGACCATGCGCATCTCACCGGATGGCAGACGGAGGGTCGCGATGTCGCCGTCCCGGGCCATCAGCTGCACCGACGCGCCGGCCGAGCGGGCCATCTGACCGCCCCGACCGGGCTGGAGCTCGACGTTGTGGACGACCGTGCCGACGGGCATGCGGGCCAGAGGCAGGCAGTTGCCGACGACGATGTCCGCGTCCTCGCCGGAGGTGACCATCATCCCGACGGTCAGGCGCTGGGGGGCGAGGATGTAGCGCTTCTCGCCGTCGACGTAGTGAAGGAGGGCGATGTAGGAGGAGCGGTTGGGGTCGTACTCGATCGATGCGACCTTCGCGGGGACGCCGTCCTTGCGGCGCTTGAAGTCGATCCGCCGGTAGGCCCGCTTGGCCCCGCCGCCGCGATGGCGGGCCGTCTTGCGACCGTGGGCGTTGCGACCGCCGCTCTTGGTGAGACCCTCGACGAGGGTCTTCTCGGGCTCGGACTTGGTGATCTCGGCGAAGTCCGGATAGGAGACGAAGCGACGTCCGGGGCTGGTGGGCTTGGGCTTGCGAATGGGCATGGGTGTACTCGTCGATCTCCTAGGAGGCGTCCAGGGCGGTCAGTCCGTGGAAGATCGGGATGCTCTCGCCCGCCTGGATCTGGACGATGGCCTTCTTCCAGGATCGCGTGCGTCCCTTCACCGTTCCCCGGCGCTTGGGCTTGGACTTGACGGAGAGGGTCCGGACGTCGAGGACGTGCACGTCGAACAGATCCTCGATCGCCTGGCGGATCTGGGTCTTGTGGGCGCCCTTGTGAACCCTGAACGTGTACCGGTTGGCCTCGGAGAGGACATAGCTCTTCTCGGAGACGACCGGCCTGATGATCACCTGTGAGGACTCCATCAGGCCTTCGCCTCCTTCGCGCTGGAGGCGTCCCGCGGGCCCGTGGATCCCGCGGGCCAGAGGCATCCCGCGGGCCAGAGGCACGGGCCACGAGGGCGTCGAGGGCCATCTGGGAGAGGAGCACCGAGGCGGCTCCGACGAGGTCGGCGACGCCGACGTTCTCGTGGGTGAGGACCGAGACCCGGGAGAGATTGCGAAAGGACAGGGCGGGGTCGCGCTCGGATGAGTCGAGGACCACCAGGGTGGGACGGAAGGCCTGGGACCAGTCTTCGAGCAGATCGAGCGCCTGGCTGGTCTTGGGCTCGGTGAAGACTGCGGTGTCCAGCAGGGCGATGGTGGCGCGAGAGGCGTGCAGGGACAGGGCGCTGCGCAGGGCCGCACGCTGCTCCTTGCGGTTGACCTTGAAGGCGTAGGAGCGGGGGTGGGGCCCGAACGCGGTGCCCCCGCCTGTCCAGATCGGGGAGCGGCTGGAGCCCGCGCGAGCGCGGCCGGTCCCCTTCTGGCGCCACGGCTTGGCGCCTCCGCCGGAGACTCTCCCACGGGTCTTGGTCGCGGCCGTCCCCCGCCGGCGGGCGGCCTGCTCGGCGCGGACGCTCTGGTGGACGAGGGGCCCGCGGAAGCGCTCCTCGAACGCGTCTCCGCCGATCTTGGCTGTCTTGGCCGAGCCCACCTCGCTCGAGCCGAGCACGGGGACGTCAGGCATCGCCGCGCACCTCTACCACGTTGCCGGTCGATCCGGGCACCGATCCGCGGACCATCAGGAGGTTCTTGGCGGCGTCCACGGCCACCACCTCGAGGCCCGTCTGGGTGGCCCGGCGGCTGCCCATGTGTCCGGGGGCGCGCAGCCCGGGCATGACCCGAGAGGGGGTCGCCGAGGCACCGATCGAGCCCGGCGCGCGGACGTTGTGGGAGCCATGGGACTTCGGGCCCCGCTTGAAGTTGTGCCTGCGGATGGTCCCCTGAAAGCCCTTGCCCTTGGAGGTCCCCGAGATCTTCACCCGGGATCCCGCCGGGAAGGACTCAACGGTGACCGTATCACCGAGCTGGAGCTCTGGGGCCTCGTCGCGAAACTCGGCAAGATGGCGAAGGGGCGGGGCGCCGGCCTTCTTGAGGTGACCGAGCTCGGCTTTGGTGAGGTGCTTCTCGCGGGCCCCGCCGAAGGCCAGCTGAACGGCCTGGTAGCCGTCTCGGTCGTCGGTGCGGATCGCGGTCACCGGACACGGCCCCGCCTCCAGCACCGTCACGCGGGCGACCGACCCGTCCTGGAGAAAGACCTGGGTCATTCCGAGCTTCTTGGCGAGGATCGCGGACATAGTGTTCGTGGCGTGGGTGGAGGGCAGGCTGTTGGGATGGAGGCAGGCTCGCGGGCAGACGGGATCAGGTGGCGAGCCGGATCTCGATGTCCACTCCCGCGGGCAGGTGATCCAGGCGCTGGAGGGAGTCGACCGTCTTGGGGGTCGGCTGATGGATGTCGATCAGACGCTTGTGGGTGCGGATCTCGAAGTGCTCCCGGGAGTCCTTGTCCTTGAAGGGCGAGCGGATCACGCAGTAGACGTTCTTCTCGGTGGGCAGGGGCACCGGACCGGAGACGCTCGCGCCGGTGCGGGTGGCCGTCTCGACGATCTCCTTGGCGGCAGACTCGATTGCGGAGGTGTCGTAGGCCTTGAGTCTTATGCGGATCTTGTTTTGAGTGGTGGCTGCCATGGTGGTGTTCTTCTCGGCGGGTCTCGCGTTTGGTGTGGTGTTGGGCCTGGTGGCTGGTCTTCGCTGGCGTGTCGGGTCTTGAGACTTTGTGGTGAAGCGTGCGAGGGGGCGGATCCACGCGTGAGCAGAGTCCGCCCCCGGGCCCCGTCTGCGACGGGGTGTTCATTCGTCGTATCGGACTGCCAATTGAGCGCCGCGCCCCCTGATGAGGGGGCGCGGGCGGGTGCTACTCGATGATCTCGCTGACCACGCCCGAACCGACCGTGCGACCGCCCTCCCTGATGGCGAACCGCAGGCCCTGGTCCATCGCGATCGGCTGGATCAGCTCGATCTCCATCTGGACGTTGTCTCCGGGCATGACCATCTCGACGCCGTCGGGCAGCTTGGCCACGCCGGTGACGTCGGTGGTGCGAAAGTAGAACTGAGGCCGGTAGCCCGAGAAGAACGGGGTGTGACGTCCGCCCTCCTCCTTTTTGAGCACGTAGACCTCGGACTTGAACTTGGTGTGAGGGGTGATCGACCCGGGCTTGCAGAGAACCTGGCCGCGCTCGATCTCCTCGCGCTTGGTCCCCCGGAGCAGGCACCCGACGTTGTCGCCTGCCTGGCCCTGGTCGAGGATCTTGCGGAACATCTCAACGCCGGTGACCACCGTGGAGGTGGTGTCGTGGACGCCCACGATCTCGACCGTGTCGCCCGTGTTGACGATCCCCTGCTCGACCCTGCCGGTCGCGACGGTGCCACGGCCGGTGATCGAGAAGACGTCCTCGACGGGCATCAAAAACGGCTTGTCGAGCTCTCGGACGGGCTCGGGGATGTAGGAGTCCAGAGCCTCGGCCAGCTCCACGATCTTGCCCTTGTAGGCCTCGTCCCCTTCGAGGGCCTTCAGGGCCGAGCCGGTGATGAACGGGATGTCGTCGCCCGGGAAGTCGTACTCGGAGAGGAGCTCCCGGACCTCGACCTCGACGAGCTCCAAGAGCTCCTCGTCGTCAACCATGTCGGCCTTGTTCAGGAACACCACTATGTAGGGAACGCCCACCTGACGGGCGAGCAGGATGTGCTCGCGGGTCTGGGGCATCGGGCCGTCGGCGGCGGAGACGACGAGGATCGCCCCGTCCATCTGGGCGGCTCCGGTGATCATGTTCTTGACGTAATCGGCGTGACCGGGGCAGTCCACGTGTGCGTAGTGGCGCTTGTCGGTCTGGTACTCGACGTGGGAGGTGGCGATGGTGATCCCCCGTTCCTTCTCCTCCGGGGCGTTGTCGATCTCCTCGAAGCTCCGCGCTTCGGCGCCTCCCTTCTCCGCCAGAACGGTCGTGATGGCAGCGGTCAGGGTCGTCTTGCCATGGTCGATGTGACCGATGGTCCCGACGTTCACATGGGGCTTGTCGCGCTCGAACTTCTCCTTCGCCACTTTGCGTTCGCTCCTGTATCGACTTGGATGTTCGCCGGCTTGAGGCGAACCTGGGAAATCTATCTAAATGCGGGTCTTCGTGTATCGCTGGTTGGTTTGTTGCTCGCGTGGGCTCCGAGGCGGCATGGCCTCACGCGGGCACCGGCTCGCCGGTTCGCTGTTCGATGATCTTCTCGGCGATGTTCGGGGGGACCTCCTCGTAGCCCTCGAACTGCATCGTGTACGTGGCCCGGCCCTGCGTGTTGGAGCGCAGGTCGGTGGCGTACCCGAACATCTCGCTGAGGGGGACACGGGCGTGGATTGCGAGCGCGTTGCCGCGCTGCTCGGAGCCCTCCAGATGGCCACGGCGGCGGGACAGGTCGCCCATCACGTCGCCCATGAAGTCCTCGGGCGTGACCACCTCGACCGCGAAGATCGGCTCCAGCAGAACCGGCTTGGCGCGCCTGGCGGCCTCCTTCAGGGCGATCGACCCGGCCACCTTGAAGGCGATCTCCGAGGAGTCCACGTCGTGGTACTTGCCGTCGGTGAGGGTCACCCGCACGTCGACCATCGGGTAGCCGGCCTTGACGCCGGTCTCCAGGGCCTCCTCGACGCCCTTCTCGACCGCGGGGATGAACTCCGAGGGGATCGCGCCGCCCTTGATCTTGTTGATGAAGTCAAAGCCCTCCCCGGGAGCGGGCTCGAGGTCGATGTAGACGACGCCGAACTGGCCCGAGCCGCCGGTCTGGCGCACGAACTTGCCCTCGACCTTCGTCGCCGTGCCCCGGACGGTCTCGCGGTAGGAGACCTGGGGGCGGCCGACGTTGGCCTCGACCCCGAACTCGCGCTTCATGCGGTCGACGAGGACCTCCAGGTGGAGCTCGCCCATGCCCGAGATCTCGGTCTGACCGGTCTCCTCGTTGGAGCGCACCTGGAAAGTCGGGTCCTCCTCGGCGAGACGGCCGAGGGCGATCGACATCTTCTCCTGGTCGACCTTCGTCTTGGGCTCGACCGCGACCTTGATGACGGGCTCGGGGAACTCGATGTTCTCGAGCTTGATCGGCGCGTCGGGGGCGGCGAGGGTGTCGCCGGTGATCACCTGCTTGATGCCCACCGCCGCGGCGATGTCCCCGGCGTAGATCTCGGGGACCTCCTCGCGGTCGTTCGCGTGCATCATCAGGATCCGTCCGATCCGCTCGGTGCGGCCGCTGTTGACGTTGAGCACCCGCGACCCGGCGTCCAGATGGCCGGAGTAGACGCGGAAGTAGGTGAGCTTGCCCACATAGGGGTCGGCCATGATCTTGAAGGCCAGCGCCGCGAACGGCTCGGAGTCGTCGGGGTTACGCGTGACCTCCCGCTCGCCCTCCTCCCCGCGGACAAGTTCGGTGCCGGTCACCGGGGGTACGTCCAGGGGCGAGGGCAGGTAATCGATGACCGCGTCCAGAAGCGGCTGGACGCCCTTGTTCTTGAACGAGGACCCGCACAGGACAGGGGTCATCTTGATCTCCAGGGCTCCCTTTCGGATCGCCTCCTTCAGGCGCTCGACGGGGATCTCGGCTTCCTCGAGGATCAGCTCCAGGAGCTGGTCGTCGTAGTGGGAGGCCTCCTCGAGCAGGTGCTCCCGGGCGGCCGCCGCCTGCTCGGCCATCCCGTGGGGGATGTCGATGATCTCCTGTTCGGTCCCGAGCTCGTCCTTGTAGACGATCGCCTCCATCGTGACCAGGTCGACCACCCCCTCGAAGTCCCCCTCAGCGCCGATCGGCAGCTGGATCGGCACGGGGTTGGCGCCCAGACGATCGACCATCGTCTGGACCCCCTGCTCGAAGTCCGCGCCGGTGCGGTCCATCTTGTTGATGTAGGCGATCCTCGGGACGTGATACTTGTCGGCCTGCCGCCAGACGGTCTCCGACTGGGGCTCCACGCCGGCGACCGAGTCGAACAGGGCGATCGCGCCGTCGAGCACCCGCAGGGAGCGCTCGACCTCGACCGTGAAGTCGACGTGGCCGGGGGTGTCGATGATGTTGATCCGGTGGCCCTTCCACTCCGCTGTGGTGGCCGCCGAGGTGATCGTGATGCCCCGCTCCTGCTCCTGTTCCATCCAGTCCATCGTGGCGGCCCCCTCGTGGACCTCGCCGATCTTGTAGGTGCGCCCGGTGTAGTAGAGGATCCGCTCGGTCGTGGTCGTCTTGCCCGCGTCGATATGGGCCATGATCCCGATGTTTCGGGTGTTATGGAGCGTGAACTTGCGTGGCATGGCTTGAGTGTGTGAGGGGTGTGAGGGGTGAGAGGGAGGTTGGGACTGCGGGTGTCGTGATTGCGTCTGCGGTCGCGGGCAAAAAAATGGGCCCCTCGGGCCCACGCACGCTGCTGGTCGATGACCGGACCGGTTCGCGTCGTTATCTGCTCGAGATCTCCATCTTGATTGGTCGCTCCGCTTGGGGCCTGTCCGCACGACCGTGCCCACAGGCAAAGCGGGGCCCGACTATAGCAGAGCCTTTGGGGCCCGCCCCGGAGAAATCCGAGGTCCGAGCCGGCGAGCCGGCAGGCGGGACAGACGCCCAAAAAGCCGCCCCGCGCGTGCGCGCAGGCACCCCTTCGACGACACCCCGATCGCCTTTCCGACCACACCCGATCGCCCGCCGGTCACACCCCGATCGGCTCGGCGGCCGGCTCTTCCAGCAGCTCCTCGGCGTCCGAGGAGGGCGGCCGGGAGCGCTCGGCTCGGAGGAGCATCAGGCAGGGAATGAGGGTCAGGAGGGCGATGCCGAACGCCCACCAGTAGGCGGTGTCGAACGCGTCCGCGTGCTCGGCGGGGGTGACGGCGCCGGCGGAGGCGCGCTGCAGGACGACCGCGAGGATCGCCGTTCCGATCGCGCCGCCGGTCCGCTGGAGGGCGTTGATCTGGGGGGTGGCGTCGGAGATCTGGTCGGGACGCATCGACGCGAACGCCACGGACATGGCGGGCATGAAGCACAACCCGATGCTAAGGCCCCGCACGACCAGGATCAGGGAGATAGCCACGATCGAGGTGGTCGCCCCGACGAACGTCAACGGGATCGTGCTCAGGCACAGGACGGACACCCCCGCCAGGGCCACCCGTCCGCCTCCGAACCGTTCGGTCAAACGGCCCGCGAGAGGCATCGCCACGAGGGCCCCGATCCCCTGAGGGCCAGTGAGGAGGCCCGTCGCGACGACGCTCTCGCCGCGGACGACCTGGTAGTAGAGGGGCACCAGGATCATCGCCCCGAACAGGGCCGCGCCGAGGCCGAAGTTGGTCAGGGACGCACCCGCGAACACCCGGTTGGCGTACAGGCGGATGTCCAGGAGGGGACGCTCCGCCCGGAGGGCGTGCACGCAGAAGAGCGCCGTCAGGGCCACCCCTGCGATGAATGGCAGGAGCACGCCGGCGGAGCCGAGGGCCGCGCCCGAGCCCAACTTGGAGACTCCGTAGACGATCGCCGCCGACCCGGTCGGCAGGAGGGCGAGACCGAGGACGTCCAAACGTCCCGCCTCGCCGGAGTCGGTCTGGGGAAGCAACCGCCAGCCGAGCGCGAACGCGATCACGCCGATGGGGACGTTCACGAAGAAGATCCAGGACCAGTGGAGGTTCTCGAGGATCAGCCCCCCCACCACCGGCCCCAGGATCGGGGCGAGCATCGCGGGCATCGAGACGATCGCCATCACCCGTCCCATGCTCTGGGGGCCGGCGATCTGAGCCATGATCATCATGGCCACCGGCATGATCATGCCGCCCCCCACACCCTGAAGAACCCTGAAAACGACCAGCGACGTGGTCGAGCTCGCCAGTCCGCAGAGGGCCGAGCCGGCGGTGAACAGGACCAGGGAGACCATGTACACCTGCTTGGCCCCGAACCGCCGGGCCGCCCACCCCGTCACCGGGATCACCGCCGCGAGGGCCAGCAGGTAGCCGGTGATCACCCACTGGACCTGCGAGAGGGGACTGTGGAGATCCTTCGAGAGGGTGTTCAACGCGACGTTGACGATGGTCGTGTCGAGGATCGACATGACCATCCCCAGGATCACCACGCAGGCGACCACCCAGACGTGGCGCTCGAGGGGGACCCGTTGAGGCCTGGCGGAAGCCATCGGCTCCTACCGTAGCGAGGAGCGGCCCGTCGGCCGAGGCACTTCTACCAGCGGTAGTGGGCGAAGGCCTTGTTGGCCTGGGCCATGCGGTAGATGTCGTCCTTGCGCTTGTAAGCGCCGCCCTGCTGGGACTGGGCGTCCAAGAGCTCCCCGGCGAGGCGCTGGGCCATCGTCTTCTCGCGACGCTGACGGGCGAACTCGACGAGCCAGCGGACCGCGAGGGTGCGAGCGCGGCGGGGGGGGACCTCGACGGGCACCTGGTAGGTGGCTCCGCCCACTCGCCTCGAACGGACCTCCAAGGTGGGGGTGAGGGTCTTGATCGAGGACTCGAGCATCTCGATCGGGTCTCGCTCGGAGCGCTCCCCGATCAGGGCCAGGGCGTCGTAGACGATCTGCTCGGCGGTGGACTTCTTGCCATCGAGCATGACCTTGTTGATCACCTGCTGGACGAGTTTGGAGCGATGTATCGGGTCGGCCTCGAGAGGACGAACCTGGGCGGCTGCTCGGCGGGGCATGTCAGCGGGGGCGGTGCATGTCAGCGAACGACGCCACTACTTCTTCTTCACCCCGTACTGCGAGCGGGCCTTCTTGCGGTCGCTCACCCCGGCGGCGTCGAGGGTGCCCCGGACGACCTTGTAGCGGACCCCCGGAAGATCCTTGACCCGGCCGCCCCGGACGAGCACGACGGAGTGCTCCTGCAGGTTGTGTCCCTCCCCGGGGATGTACGCGGTCACCTCGATCGAGCCGGAGATCCTCACCCGGGCGACCTTCCGCAGGGCGGAGTTCGGCTTCTTCGGGGTGGTCGTGTACACGCGCGTGCACACCCCCCGCCGCTGGGGCGCGGCGACCTTCTTCTTGCGACCCTTCCCGGACTTCAGACCGGGAGTGGCGAGCTTCTTCTTGGGGGCCACCCGGCCCTTACGGACGAGTTGTGAGGTGGTCGGCATCAGGCCGGGATGGTAGCAGCGGATGGAGGGTCCGCGCGCGTGGGCCGGCGGATGGGATCACAGCCGATGGGGGGCCCGCGCGGGTCGTGCGGGGGGCCCGGCGGATCAGCCGGTCGCCGGGAGGGCGCCCGAAGAGCGCACGGGGGCGGGCATCAGGGCGGCGGCCACGATCACCAGCACGAACGCGAGCGACTCCAGGACCACGCCCACGGGGCTTGTGGACATGGGATCCCCGAACACCACGATCCCGCCGGCGATCCCCGCGATGTTCGCGGCGACACCCGTCACGGCGATCACCGGGACCGCGTCTCCGTCTTGAAGACCCCGGGCGGACGCGTAGAAGGCAACCACCGAAGCGAGCCCCGCGACGATCAGCCACGGGCTGAGCAGGAGCGCCAGGAGACCGTGCGCGCCGACGATCCCGGTGAGGGCCTTGATGGCGGTGTCCGAGACACCGAACAGGATCCCCGAGGCGGCCCCCAACATCACCCCGTGATGCTCCACCGGACCGCCGATCCGGGGGCCCATGATGAGCAGGCCCCCGAGCCCGAACAGGCCCGCCTCGAAGGAGATCATCGCGACCTGGGAGAACTGCGAGTGGGGGCCGTGCATCGCGGGCAGGCTCAAGCCCAGGATCACGAGGGCCGCACCGGTCAGGCACAGTCCCGCCCACTGGCGGGGACCCACGTCGAATCCGAACATCCGGTCGGCCATCACCGCGATGAACACAACCCCGGCGGCCAGGGACACCTGGATCACCGACATCGGCGCGAGCGCGAGGGCGGCAACATGCAGGGCCCAGCTGGCGGTCGCCACGATCATCCCCAGGGT
The DNA here is from genome assembly GCA_963785785.1 of uncultured Solirubrobacterales bacterium. Lineage (GTDB taxonomy): Bacteria > Actinomycetota > Thermoleophilia > Solirubrobacterales > Solirubrobacteraceae > Palsa-744. The sequence goes on from CAWAWI010000001.1 coordinate 1,064,962, forward strand.
GAACCACTTGGAGGCGAACAGCCCCCGTGCCGACCGCAGCGGGTGGCTGACCTGCACGCTTGGGGCAACATTGGCGCCGCGATACTTGTAGAAGAACCCGAGATTCGCCACGAACGCGCAGGCGAGCGCTAGCAGGATGCCGAAGGTGAGGGTCATTGGGAGATCGGGGGGTTGGGGGTTCGGATGAAGTTGGTGTGGGCGCGGGTGGCGCGGTTCGCCTGCGGCTGTCCAGGTCGCGAGTCCCCCTCACTCGCCCTGACAATGCGATCGGCAGCAATCGACCGCTGCTTTACTGACCGCACCCGATCGAGGCAGATTACCGAGGCGAACCTGTATGGGAGCTAAAGACGATCAAGCCAAGCCCCTGCTGATGGTCGACATCGACGGGGTCATCTCCCTGTTCGGCTTCTCCGGTCCCCCTCCCTGGGAGCGCGGGCTCGGAGGTCGAGGGTCCGCACAGAAAGGGCCCGGGAAGAGGGCAACCCCGGACGCAACCCCGGACGGTTCCCTATACACAATCGACGGCATCCCCCACTTCCTGTCCCGCGCCGCCGCCAGCCACCTGGTGGGGCTGGCCGGGGACTTCGACCTCGTGTGGGCGAGTGGCTGGGAGGAGAAGGCCGACGAATACCTTCCCGGCCTGCTCGGCCTCCCGAAGGGTTTGCCGTTCCTGAGCTTCGAGCGCAGGGTGGGCGGGCTCCGATCAAGGAACGCCCACTGGAAGCTCGGAGCGATCGAGGAGCACGCGAGAACTCGGGCCCTCGCGTGGATCGACGATTCGCTCGACGAGGAATGTCATGCCTGGGCGCGGGAGCGTTCGGCACCGACGCTCCTCGTGCAGACAGACCCCGAGCGGGGGCTCACCGCCAGGGAGGCTGCGGTGCTCGCACACTGGGCTCGCGGGCTCGCCGACTGGACGGCCGGCCTCGCGGGAGCCCCCCGATGAGCGGCTCCGCTGCCGGCGGGTCCCCGTGCCTGCAGGGATACGGTCTCGGGTCACAAGCGCCGGTAGCGAAGGTAGACCACGCGAGAGCCGAACGTGTGTGTCTCGAGGAGCTCCAGGTCGATCCTCCCCTCCAGGGCCGGGAAGTAGGGCGTGCCCCCGCCCAAAACGACCGGACTGACGAACAGCCTGAACTCGTCGACGAGGTTCAGCTTCACGAGTGCGCCCGCCAGGCCGGCGCCGCCCACCGCCAGGTCCTTGCCCGGCTGTTCCTTGAGCCTTCGGACCTCCTCGGCAACGCTGTCGGCGAGATCGTCTCTGACCAGCCTCGCGTTCCCCTCGACCGTCTCGAGGGTCTTCGAGAAGACGATCTTGGGGATGGACTTCCAGATGCGGGCGAACTCGAGGGTGTACTCCGTCGCCGACGGGTCCTCCTCGGCGGTCTCCCAGTAGACCATCGTCTCGTACAGCCCACGTCCGCAGAGGTGGACGCCGATCTCCGCCGTCTGGCGGTTGTGAAACCGATGGCGCTCCTCGTCGGGAGCCGACCAGTCGATCTCACCGTGGGGCCCGGCGATGAAGCCGTCCAGGGACACTCCCATCGAGTAGATCAGCTTTCGGGTCATGGTCCCTCTCGGCCGGCGCCCCGCAGGCGGCGCTCGAGGTTGGCCCGCACTCCCGGCCAGTCCTCGTCGATGACGCTGTAGTAGGCGGAGTCACGCACGCCCACGTCGGGTATCAGCATGTGCTTGCGAAAGACTCCCTCGAACCTCGCGGGGAGCGCCTCCAGGGCCGCCCGGGAGCGCTCGTTGCGAGCGTCGGTCTTGAACTCAACACGCATGCAGGCGAGGTCTCCGAACGCATGGTCGAGCATCAGGAGCTTCGCCTCCACGTTCGCCCCCATCCGCCACATCGACGGTGTCAGCCACGTCCAGCCGATCTCTACTCCCCTGTGGATCTCGCGCACGTTCAGATACCGGGTGCTCCCGATCGGGAGTCCACTCGAGCGATCGATCGTGGCGAACACCCCCTCCCTGCCGGCCTTCGACTCGGCGAGGCTCGTTGCGAACCAGGCGGAGAAGTACTCGCGGCTGTTCCCGATCGGCGCCAGCCACGACCATATCTCAGGGTGGCCGGCCGCCTCGAACAGACCGTCTTCGTGACGGGCCTCCAAAGGCTCCAGCACAACGATCCGGCCCTCCAGGCGGGCCGTCAGCTCATCCCAGGTGCTCTTCGCCGTCTCCTTCACAGCACGCCAGGCTACAGCGCCGGTGCGTAGGGCCGGTGTGGCGAGCCCGGGACGCGCCGTGGCAAGATCGACGTCGTGGCACATCATGGAGAGGAGCTTCACAACCCCATCACAGGTGAGCGAATCGTGTTCCTGAAAACCTCAGCACACACCGACGGGGAGCTGCTCGAGATGGACGACCTCTGGACTGCCCCCGGACACCGGGCCCCGGAGCACGTCCATCCCGAGATGCAGGAGCGCTGGGAGGTCGTCTCCGGCATCGCGTCCTTTCGGATCGGTGGCGTCGAGCGAATCGCCGGCCCGGGCGATGTGGTGATCGCCGCCCCCGGCGTACCCCACAAGGCCTGGAACCCATCCGCCGAGCCCGTCCATCTGCGCATCCAGATGCGACCGGCCCTGCGCTGGAAGGAGTTCGTGGAGCGGCTGTTCGCGCTGGCGAACGAGGCTCACGCCCGCGGCACCGACGGACCAGATCCCGCGTCGCTCGCCGAGCTGCTGAGGGAGTTCCCCCGCGAGATCGCGATCGCGCCGCCGGCGGGCCGCTGAAGCTCGCCATCGCCCGCGCGGACCCGCGATAGGCTCCCGCCGATGGCGAACACGAACATCAACGACCCGGTCTTCGACGAGCCTCGGGAGCATCCCGGCTTTCACTGCTCCCGCGCCCGGCTCAGCCGCCAGGCGGGGAGCGAGCGACTGGGCCTGAGCCTGTGGGAGGTGCCCCCCGGGGAGGCGGCCTACCCCTACCACCATCATCTCGCCGAGGAGGAGCTCGTGGTCGTGCTCGACGGAACCCCCAGCCTGCGCACGCCCGGGGGTTGGCAGGAGCTTGCCGAGGGCCAGGTCGTGGCGTTTCCCCGTGGCGAGCATGGCGGCCACCAGCTCGTCAACCGAACCGAGGAGACCGTTCGCTTCCTCGCGTTCAGCACCAACGGGGAGCCCGACATCGTGATCTACCCCGACTCGAACAAGCTCGGAGCGTTCGAGAGGCTGCCCGACGGAGGGGGCCTGCGGGCGATGTTCCGGCTCGACGACACAGTCGACTACCACGACGGCGAGCAGCCTCCCCGCTGACCGGCGGCCGCTACGACGCCGGCCTGAGCGATACCTCGCCCGGCACGTGCACCGGCTCGGAGACCGTCGCGGGCACCCCACTCGCGCCGGGGCAGAGGGCGCGAAGCCAGGACCCTCCCCCGCCGCCTCCCCTGCCGCCTCCCCTGCCGCCGCCGGCCCCACCAGCGTTACCCGCGCCACCCCCGGATACGGAGACGGCTGCCGCGAGGGTCCACTTCCCTTCGGCGTCCGTCACCGCCTGGGCGATCGTGGGCTCCTGCACGACTTCCCCCCGTTTCGAGACGCTCCGGGCCTGGATCGCGATCGGTGCGCCGGGGATGGGTGTCCCGTCGAGGAACTCGAGGGCGCCCGAGAGGAGCCGTGGTTCGCCGCCCGGCGGGGGTGCCGGCGCCAGTGCGAGGGTCGCGCGGGCGGGGCGACCGGCGAGGAGGCGGGTCCGAGAGCGGATCGCGGGGAGCTCGCCGTAGAGGACGTTCCCCGGACAGTCCGTCGAGTCGCCGTCCCGATGACCGGCCACGCGGGGGAGCGACACACGCGCGCCCGCAGGGAAGCGGCTGTAGACGGCCCCCGCTGGATTGACGCGCACGGTCACACGACCGTCGACCGGAGTTCCGTGGAGGGAGAGCTTCCATGCGAGCAGCCTCTCCAGGGCGCTCGCCGCGGCGGTGGAGATCGGCTGGGTCATGAATTCCCCGAGCACCGCCACCCCGGTTGAGGCGTAGTTGTAGCCCCCCGCCTGGGCGCCGATGACGGGCTCGTCGATCCCACCGGCGCGGGCCTCGAAGACGCGACCGAACAGGTCGATCACGAAGTTGTAGCCGATGTCGTTCCAGCCCCTGGTGTAGCGGTGAAAGACGTAGATCGCCCGCAGCATCGCCGGCACCTCACCCGCGGAGTAGCCGTTGGGGTTCTCAGTGTGGTGGACGAACGCCATCTGGACCGACCCGTATTCGGGGGCCACCCGCGGCTTGCACATCCCCTGAGCCCACGCCTTCCGAGCCACGATGGGCGGCTGTCCCGGCCCGGCCCCGAGGGTGGGCGTGGCGAGGGGCAGGGCCGCGGCGAGGGGTAGGGCCGCGGCGAGCGCCTCCGACCCGGCGCTTAAGGCCTGCGTGCGTGCCCCCACCCCGTCGCTTACGTCCACGCAGCTCAGGCGAACCCCTGAGAGGGCCTCGTCGGAGCGGACCTCCACGGCGGTGCTTCCACCCGTCCAGACGGGATCGCCGACGTTCACGCCGGGGGTCGGAGTGCCCGGAGATTCTTCGGGGGCGTGGCCGTGGGCGCCCGCCGACACCCAGCGACCCCATCCGGCGGGACTCCGCCCGGAGGGACTCCGCCCGGAGGGACCCCATCCGGAGGGACCCCGCCCGGAGGGACCCCGCCCGGAGGGACCCCGCCCGGAGAGACCCCGCCCGGAGGGATCGTCCCAAAAGCGGACCTCCACGCGCGCGCGGGGCGGTCCGTACCAGCGAACCCCCACCAGGTCCGCGTTACGGCCCAGCTCGACGCTCGCCCCGGTCGGGCCTGCCCCCAGGGTTCCGATCGTGCGCTCGAACAGAACCGGCTCTGATACCCCCCCACGGGCGCCCCCGGCGAGCGCCGCGAGGGCCCCGCCGGGACGCACGAGACCGCCCGCGGCCGCTCCGGCGGCGGCGGTGAGAAGGGATCGGCGCGTCATCCCCCGCGCGGTCATCCTCCCAAGAACACCACACCCCGCTCCCGATCTCGCCGGTTCCCGGTGAGAATCCTCTCACCGCGGAATACGGGACAGCGACCGGAGCAAGGCAGCGGGCGGGTCGGATCGATGACGCGCGACCGGAGCGATTCCGGCCGCGCGAAAGGGACTACTCGCCCGAGGACTCCTCGTTGGGGACCTCGAGGTCGGCGAGCTCCTCGACGAAGCCGGGGTCGGTGGCGCCGGCGCCGATCTTCTCCAGGGAGGCGAGGTCCGCGTCGAACTCCTGGCCGTAGCCGAGGTTTTCGCCGTTGGAGAGGCCGAGCTCCGCCGCGATCTCGTCCTGGTCGAGCAGTCCCACGTCGTCGATCGCCCGGGGGAGCGGCTCGGAGGGCTCGATCTCGATCCGCCGGTAGCGGGTCAGGCCGGTGGCGGCCGGGATCAGCTTGCCGATGATCACGTTCTCCTTGAGGCCGTTCAGGCGGTCGGTCTTGCCCTCCAGGGCCGCGTCGGTGAGCACCTTGGTGGTCTCCTGGAAGGAAGCCGCCGACAGGAACGAGTCGGTGTTCAGCGACGCCTTCGTGATGCCCAGGATGATGTCTTCGAACTGGGCGGCCTCGCCCTTGATGGCTACCTCGTCGTTGACTTTGGCGAATTCGAACCGGTCCACGAACTGGCCGGGCAGGTAGTCGGTGTCGCCCTTCTGGGCGACTCTCACCTTTTTGAGCATCTGACGGACGATCAGCTCGATGTGCTTGTCGTTGATGTCCACCCCCTGGGACTTGTAGACCTCCTGGACCTCCTTGACCAGGTACTGCTCGGTCTCGGTCCGTCCCTGGATCGCGAGGAGCTCGTGGGGATACAGTGAGCCCTCGTTCAGCTGCTTGCCCGCCTGGATCTTCTCGCCCTCGGAGACGAACAGCCGGGTGCGTCTGGGGAAGGCGTGTTTGTGCTCCTCGCCGGCCTCGTCGGTGATCGCGACCGTGAGCGCCTTCTCGGACTCCTCGATCGAGACCTTTCCGTCCTGCTCGGCGATCTTGGCAAGGCCCTTGGGCTTGCGCGCCTCGAACAGCTCGACGATCCGGGGGAGCCCGTGGGTGATGTCAGCGCCGGCGACCCCGCCGGTGTGGAAGGTCCGCATCGTCAGCTGGGTGCCGGGCTCGCCGATCGACTGGGCCGCGATGATCCCGACCGCGTCCCCGATCTGGGCGAGCGCACCCGTGGCCATCGCGCGGCCGTAGCAGGCCTGACAGACCCCGCTCGGGGCCTGGCACTTCAGGACCGACCGCACCGGGACGGTGACATGTGTGCCCTTGGCGTGGTCTTCGGCGAACGCCTGGCCGATGTCGGCGAGCTCCGCCCGTCCGATTTCGGCGCCCTGCTCGACGAGCATCCGGCCGCGCTTGGTCTTGACCGGCAGCGCCGCGATCCGCCCGACGAGGTGTTCGTTGAGCTCCTCCCCGTCGCCCCACGCGTCCATCTCGATGTACTCTTCGGTGGCGCAGTCCGCTTCGCGGATGATCACGTCCTGGGCCACGTCCACCAGCCGCCGGGTCAGGTAGCCGGAGTCCGCGGTCCTCAGGGCCGTATCCGCGAGGCCCTTTCGGGCGCCGTGGGTGGAGATGAAGTACTCGAGCACCGACAGGCCCTCGACGAAGTTCGCCTTGATCGGGCGCTCGATGATTTCGCCCTTCGGGTTGGCCATCAGACCGCGCATGCCCGCGAGCTGGCGGATCTGCTTGAACGAGCCGCGGGCCCCCGAGTTGGCCATCATGAAGATCGGGTTGAGCTCGTCGAGGTTCTCGATCATCGCGTCCGCGACCTCGTCGGTGGCCGCGTTCCACTTCTCCACGACCGCCTCGTGACGCTCCTCCTGGGTAATCAACCCCATGTCGTACTGGTCTGAGATCTCGCCCACGAGCGCCTCGTACTTGTCGAGGATCGACTGCTTCTCGGGCGGCACCACGACGTCGTTCTTGGAGATCGTGATACCCGCTTGGGTGGCGTACTTGAAGCCGAGGTCCTTGAATGCGTCCAGCACGAGGGAGATCGTGCCCGCGCCGTAGGTCTGCACGAGGGCGTCAATCAGGCGGGTGGTGTCCCGCTTCTTCATCGACTGGTTCACGAACACGTACTTGGTGGCGTCGAAATCGTCTCCCAACGCCTCCGCGAGGGCACGCTCGATGCGGTCGTTGTAGATGATCCGTCCGACCGTGCTGAGCACGTGGCCGCCCTCCCGCCCGAACGGGCGGAACTCGGCGAGGTCGTGCAGGGTGACCACCGCGGCCTCATAGGAAAGCTCAGCCTCCTGAGCGGTCCTGAACACGCGCGGGCGAGGCTCATCCGCGGGCCACTTGCCGTTCATCAACAGGTCCCGCTTGGCCTGCAGGTCCTCGGCCTCGGGTCCGTAGGTGAGGTAGTAGGCGCCGAGGATCATATCCTGGGTGGGCGTCGCCAAGGGCGCTCCATGGGCGGGCGAGAGAATGTTGTTGGAGGACAGCATCAGGATCCTTGCCTCCGCCTGAGCCTCCGCGGAGAGGGGCAGGTGGACCGCCATCTGATCCCCGTCGAAGTCCGCGTTGAAGGCGTGACAGACAAGCGGATGGACCTGGATCGCCTTGCCCTCGACCAGCAGCGGCTCGAACGCCTGGATCCCGAGACGGTGGAGGGTGGGGGCCCGGTTGAGCAGTACCGGGTGCTCGTGGATGACCTCCTCCAGGACGTCCCACACCTCGGCGATCATCGAGTCGACCATCTTCTTGGCCGCCTTGATGTTCTGCGCGGACTTGCGCTCGACCAGCCTGGCCATGATGAACGGCTTGAAGAGCTCCAGGGCCATGATCTTCGGCAGGCCGCACTGATGGAGCTTCAGGTAGGGCCCAGCCACGATCACCGATCGCCCTGAGTAGTCCACGCGCTTGCCCAGCAGGTTCTGGCGGAAGCGTCCCTGCTTGCCCTTGAGCATGTCCGAGAGAGACTTCAGAGGACGGTTGCCCGGACCGGTCACGGGACGGCCGCGACGGCCGTTGTCGAACAGCGCGTCCACGGCCTCCTGGAGCATGCGCTTCTCGTTGTTGACGATGATCTCCGGCGCCCCCAGGTCCAGCAGGCGCTTGAGGCGATTGTTGCGGTTGATCACCCGCCTGTAGAGGTCGTTCAGGTCGGAGGTCGCGAACCGGCCCCCGTCGAGCTGGACCATCGGACGGAGCTCCGGCGGGATCACCGGGACGGCGTCAAGGACCATCATCTCCGGCTTGTTCCCGGACTGGATGAACGCGCTCACGACCTTCAACCGCTTGACCGCCCGGGCCTGTTTCTGGCCCTTGGCCGTCTTGACCTGCTCCTCGAGCTCTTTTCGTTCACCGTCCAGGTCGACCTGCTCGAGCAGATCCCTGACCGCTTCCGCGCCCATGCCGCCGCGGAAGTACTCCCCGAACCCGTAAGCCGAGCCGAAGCGCTCCTTGAGCTCGCGGAAGGTCGTCTCGTCGTGCTCGATCTGCTTGGGCTCCATCGTCTTGAACAGCTCCCACACGCCCCGCATCCGCTCGGCGGCGTCCTCGATGTAGGCCTCGGTGTCGGCGATGTCCGCGTCGAAGGCTTTCCGGAGCTCCTTGAGCAGCTTCTCGCGCTCCTCGTCGGAGATCTTCTGGAGGTTCACGTCCAGGGAGTCCGCCCACAGGTGGTCTTCGTCGTTGAAGTTCGTCTGTTTGCCGCTCTGCAGGTACTTCTCGCGGCGCGCCAGGGACTCCCGCAGCTCGAGCACCCGCTCCTCTCGCTCAGCCGCGTAGGAGTCGAGGACCTTGTTGACCTCGCCCTCGAGCGAGTCCATGTCCTTGGCCCGCGCCTCGTCGTCCACCCACGTCACGATCGACGCCGCGAAGTACAGGACCTTCTCCAGTTCCTTGGGAGCCATGTCCAGCAGGTATCCGATCCGTGAGGGGACCCCCTTGAAGAACCAGATGTGGCTGACCGGAGCCGCCAGGTCGACGTGACCCATGCGCTCGCGCCGAACCTTCGAGCGGGTCACCTCGACGCCGCAGCGCTCGCACACGATGCCCTTGTAGCGCACCCGCTTGTACTTGCCGCAGTAGCACTCCCAGTCCTTGGTGGGGCCGAAGATGCGCTCGCAGAAGAGGCCGTCCTTCTCGGGCTTGAGGGTGCGGTAGTTGATGGTCTCCGGCTTGGTCACCTCGCCGGAGCTCCAACCGCGGATCTGCTTGGAGGAGGCGAGACTGATCTCTATCGCATCAAAATTGTTTATGTCGATCATGGACGTGAGACCTTCTTCCTGGGGGTTAGGCCGGATGCCGTAAGGGGGCGAAGCCCACTTATGTCGATCATCTGATGACTGCTTTCGCTCGTGTGCGACTTGGACGGGTCGCGGCTCTGCGCCGCCGCCGGCTCTCCTCGATCGCCATCCCGCCGAAGCCGGAGGCGGGATGGGGCGTGCCGCGGGCGGGCGTCCGCCGTGCGGTCGCTGGGGACTACGTCTCGGTCTCCTGCACCAGGTCCTCGACGCTCACGTCCTGGGCGAGCGCCTCGATGTCGAGCTCGGCAACACCCTCGCCGAGGAGCTCATCGACGTCCAGGCTCTCCGCGACTATCTCCTCCTCGCCCTCGATCTGGGGCGCCTCGCCCTCGCCCTCGGGCTCGTCGGTCCCGTCGGTGGCGTCCTCGCCCGCGAGCTCCTCGTCAGCGGCGCCGTTTGCCGAGGCGCGCACGCCCGAGAGGTCGATCCCGAGCTCCTCCGCGGCGCGGAGCAGGTCGTCGTCCTCGTCGCGCATCTCCGCCCGCTGGCCCTCCTCGGAGACGACGTTGACGTCGAGCGCCAGCGACTGCATCTCCTTGAGGAGCACTTTGAAGGACTCCGGAATCGAGGGCTCGGCGATGTTCTCACCCTTGACGATCGCCTCGTAGGCCTTCACTCGCCCGACCGTGTCGTCGGACTTGATCGTGAGCATCTCCTGCAGGGTGTAGGCCGCGCCGAACGCCTCCAGCGCCCACACCTCCATCTCGCCGAACCGCTGCCCGCCGAACTGGGCCTTGCCCCCCAGCGGCTGCTGAGTGACCAGCGAGTACGGGCCCGTCGAGCGGGCGTGGATCTTGTCGTCTACGAGGTGCAGGAGCTTGAGGATGTACATGTACCCCACCGTCACCTGCTGGGCGAACGGCTCGCCAGAGCGGCCGTTGAACAGGGTCATCTTGCCCGACGCCTGTTCACCCGGACGGCGGCTCTTGTCAATGTCCATTTTGATGCGCCCCGTGTGCTCGTCCTGCCAGCGCACGAGCGCCTCATCGACGTCTTCGATCGTCGCCCCGTCGAACACTGGCGTGGACACGTACACCCGGCGCTTGCCCGAGCCGTTCCCCGAGCCGTTGCCCGAGCGCTGGGCGTCCGCGCGCTTGAACGCGTCCGAGCCGTCGTCGTACCAGCCCTGAGCCGCCACCCAGCCGAGGTGGGTCTCCAGCACCTGCCCGACGTTCATGCGGCTCGGCACCCCGAGCGGGTTGAGGATCACATCGACCGGCGTGCCGTCCTCCAGGAACGGCATGTCCTGGACGTCCACGATCTTCGAGATCACGCCCTTGTTCCCGTGCCGGCCCGCGAGCTTGTCGCCCTCGGAGATCTTGCGCTTCTTGGCGACGAACACCCGCACGAGGTCGTTCACGCCCGGGGGCAGGTCGTCGCCCTCGTCGCGGCTGAACGTCTTGACGTCGATCACCACGCCGCCCTCCCCGTGGGGGACCTTCAGGGAGGTGTCCCGGACCTCCCGGGCCTTCTCCTTGAAGATCGCCCTGATCAGCTTCTCCTCGGCGGTCAACTCGGTCTCGCCCTTGGGCGTGACCTTGCCCACCAGCAGGTCCCCGGAGCCGACCTCGGCGCCGACCCGCACGATCCCACGATCGTCGAGGTTTCGCAGGGACTCCTCCGAGCGGTTGGGGATGTCGCGGGTGATCTCCTCCTCGCCGAGCTTGGTCGTGCGCGCGTCGATCTCGTACTCCTCGATGTGAATCGAGGTGAGCTCGTCGTCGGAGACCAGACGCTTGGAGAGGATGATCGCGTCCTCGAAGTTGTAGCCCTCCCAGGACATGAACGCCACCATCAGGTTCTTGCCGAGCGCCATTTCGCCGGTGTCCGTCGAGGAGCCGTCGGCCAGGACCTCGCCGGCCTTGACCTTCTGGGCGGTCTTCACGAGGGGCTTGTGGTGGATCAGGGTGCCCTGGTTGGAGCGCATGAACTTCTGGAGCTCGTACTCGTCCTTCTGGCCGTCGCTTCGCTGCACCACGATCCGGTCGGCGTCGACGTACTCAACCGTGCCCGCGTTCTCGGAGAGCAGCACGTCGCCGGTGTCCAGCGCCGCCCTGCGCTCCATCCCCGTGCCCACCAGGGGTGCGTCCGCCTTCAGCAGGGGCACCGCCTGGCGCTGCATGTTTGAGCCCATCAGCGCCCGGTTGGCGTCGTCGTGCTCGAGGAACGGGATCATCGCGGTCGCCACCGACCAGATCTGCTCGGGCGAGACGTCCACGAGATCGACGTCCTTGGGCCCGACCGTCACGTACTGGCCGGCCTGGGTGCGGCACAGGATCTCCGAGCCCTTGAGCTTTCCCGTCTTCGGGTCCACGGGGGTGTTCGCCTGGGCGATCAGAAGCTCCTCTTCCTGGGTGGCGTCGAGACGCTCGACCTTGTCGGTCACCACGCCGTCCTTGACGACCCGGTAGGGAGTCGTCACGAACCCGTACTCGGAGACCTCCGCGAACGAGCTCAGGGAGCCGATCAACCCGATGTTCGGGCCCTCGGGAGTCTCGATCGGGCACATGCGGCCGTAGTGGGTGGGGTGCACGTCCCGCACCTCGATCGGCGCCCGCTCACGGGTGAGGCCGCCCGCGCCCAGCGCCGACAGGCGCCGGCGGTGGGTCAGGCCGGCGAGGGAGTTGGTCTGGTCCATGAACTGGCTCAGCTGAGAGGAGCCGAAGAACTCCTTCAGGGCCGCCACCACCGGGCGGATGTTGATGATCGTCTGGGGAGTGATCGTGTCCGCGTCCTCGGTCGTCAGGCGCTCGCGCACGACCCGCTCCATGCGATACAGGCCGATCCTGAACGCCTCCTGGATCAGCTCCCCGACGGTCCGCAGGCGGCGGTTGCCGAAGTGCTCGTACTCGTCGAGATGCTCGGCGACGGGCTCCCGGGGCATACTCAACGCCTCGGCCGCGTAGTCCTTGATGTCGACCTCCGGCTCCTCGGGCATGCCCAGGCGCTTGGGCAGGGACACCAGCTCCTTGACCAGCGCCAGGATGTCGTCGTGGGTGAGGACCCGGGTGTCGATGTCGATGTCCAGGCCCAGCCGCGAGTTGAGCTTGTACCGGCCGACCCGCGTGAGGTCATAACGCTTGGGGTCGAAGAACAGCTGGTTGAGGAGAGCCTTGGCGTTGTCCACGCTCGGGGGCTCGCCCGGACGCTGCTTCTTGAACAGCTCGATCAGGGCGCCCTCTTCGGTGCGGGTCGCCTCGGTGTCGGCCTCGAGCGTGTTGCGAATGTAGAGCGAGCTCTCGAACAGCTTGAGGATCTCCTCGTCGGAGGCGTAGCCCATCGCGCGCAGCAGCACCGTCACCGGTAGCTTTCGCTTGCGGTCGATGCGCACGAAGACCTTGCCCTTCTTGTCGATCTCGAGCTCCAGCCACGATCCCCGGGCGGGCATCAGGTTGGCGATGAACACCTGCTTCTCGCGGTCCTTGGGCTCCATCAGATAGGCGCCCGGCGAGCGCACGAGCTGGGTCACGACCACCCGCTCGGTGCCGTTGATCACGAACGTCCCCCGCTCGGTCATCCAGGGGAAGTCCCCCATGAACACCGACTGCTCCCGGATCTCGCCGGTCTCGCGGTTGATGAACGCGACGGTCACCGTCAGGGGCCGGGCGTAGGTCAGGTCCTTCTCACGGCACTGGTCGAGCGACGCGACGGGCTCGTCGAACACGAACTCGCCGAACTGGACGGCCAGGTTGCCCGTGTAGTCCTCGATCGGCGAGATGTCGTCGATCGTCTCCCGCAGCCCGCCCCCCTTGGGGTCGGTGAGCCACCGGAACGAACGGCGCTGGATATCGATCAGGTTGGGAACATCTACGGTCTTGTTCAGGCGCGCAAAGCTTCGGCGCGTGCGGAGAGCATCAACAGCAGCCAAGAAACGGTCTCCTTCGGAGGGCGACGATACGGGCAGAGGAGCGCGCCGGAGCGCGACCAGCAAAGATAGCACACGCTATCGAGGCCCTCAAGGGGCAGCCAGTGCTCACGGACCCCGCCCCCTGGCTGTCGCGTATGTGGCGCGACGCCGAACTCGTGTGGCGGCTGCGGCTATCGACCGGCGAGCCGCACTTTACAGGAAAAATCCCTCTCCCGCCAGCAAGATAAAGACAACCTAAAAGAGGAGGTGTGGGGACTTGCTCGATTGGGGGCCCCGCGCGTGCGCGCGCGGGGCCCCCAAAAAGAGAACACGGCGAGCCAACCCGAGACTGGCCCCTCCAACCCGCGCGCGAGCGCTAAGGACCGACCAGCCGAACCCGGCTACTTCAGCTCGACGCTCGCGCCGGCCTCCTCGAGTTCGGCCTTGAGCTTGTCTGCCTCCTCCTTCTCCACGCCCTCCTTGACCGGCTTGGGGGCCTCGTCGACGAGAGCCTTGGCCTCTTTGAGGCCGAGGCCCGTGGCCGCGCGGACGACCTTGATCACCTGGATCTTCTTGTCGCCGGAGCCCGCGAGGATCACATCGACGGTGCTGCTCCCCTCCTCCTCGGCGCCCCCACCGTCGCCGCCCGCCGCCGGGGCCGCCGCAGCGGGTGCGGCCATCGCCGCCGCGGACACTCCGAACTCCTCCTCGAGCGCCTTGATCCGCTCGGCGAGCTCGAGCACGGAGATGCCCTTCAGCTCCTCGATCCACTCCTGTGTGCTTGTTGCCATGACTTTCTAGTCCTCCTTGGGGGGATTCGTCTCGGCGTCCTCGGACTGGCTCTCAGCCGAGACGTCCGCCTGGTTGTCGTCTTCTTGTGCCGGCTCGTCCTGCTCCGGCTCAGCTTGGGTGTCGGCCTCGACCTCCACGGCCGGCGCCTCGGGCACCTCGGCCTTTGACTCCTCCGCGGCCAGAGCCTCCCCCTGCGCGGCCGGCGTGTCGGGCTCCTCGGCCCTGGGCTCCTCCGCGGCCGGAGCCTCCTCCTGCGCCAGCGGGGGCTCGGCGGCCGCCGGGGGCTCGCCCGCGGGAATCTCGCCGGAGGCCTTCTTCTCGTGGACCTGGCCGAGGGCGATGGCCAGGCCGCCGACGAGGGCGTTCAGGGTGCGCACGAGACCGCCGACGGGCGAGGCCACGACCCCGACGAGCTGGCCGTAGAGGACCTCGCGGGAGGGCAGGCGAGAGAGAGCCCGGATCTGGTCGGGGTCGATCGGGGAGCCTTCCATGAGGCCCCCCTTGAACGGGAGCAGCTGGGTGGCGCGGCCGTACTCGGCGATCGCCTTCGCCGCCGTGGCGATGTCCCCGCGAACGAAGGTCAGCGCGGTGGGGCCTTCCAGAAGAGCCTTCAGGGTGTCGGCGCCGGCCTGGTCGGCGGCGCGTTCGGTGAGGGAGTTCTTGACGACCTTGAAGGTCGCGTCGGCGTCCCGGAGCTTGGCTCGCAGCTCGGCGGCCTGGGGCACGGAGATGCCCTTGTAGTCGACGGCGAAGATCGCCTGGGACTCGTCTATGTGGGCGGCGATCTCGGCGATCGTCGCGGCCTTCTGGTCTCGGTTCATGGGGCTCCTGTCCCGGTCTTATGGGACCGATCTTCGATCGGTCGGCCGCCGGGGGTCTCGGGTGGCCTGGCAGTCGGTGGCGCTATGCGGCCGCGGCCGCGGGGGGCGCCTCCTCGATGATGTCACGTGTGCGGCTCGGATCCACTTTCACGCCCGGACCCATCGTCGAGGTCAGGGTGATCGTGCGCAGGTACCGGCCCTTGGCGGCTGGGGGCTTGGCCCGGATCAGCTCTTCGATCACAGCCGCGTAGTTCTCCAGCAGCTTCTGGTCGTCGAAGCTCGCCTTGCCGATCACCATGTGGACGATCGCGGTGCGGTCTGTCCGGTACTCGACCTTCCCGGACTTGGACTCCTCGACAGCCTTGGCCACGTCCATCGTGACCGTGCCCACCTTCGGGTTGGGCATCTTGCCGGACGGCCCGAGGATGCGACCGAGGCGCCCGACCACGGACATCAGGTCGGGGGTGGCGATCGCGACGTCGAAGTCCGCGAACCCCTCCTCGATCCGTTTTGCGAGATCCTCCCCGCCGACCACGTCCGCGCCGGCCTGCTCGGCTTCACGGGCCTTCTCGCCCTGGGCGAACACGGCGATGCGAACATCCTTGCCGAGGCCGTTCGGCAGGGCGATCGTGCCCCGGAGCTGCTCGTCGGCGTGCCTGACGTTCAGGCCCGTGCGCACGTGAAGCTCGATCGACTCGTCGAACTTGGCGCTCGACAGCCCCCTGACGAGGGCGACCGCCTCGCCCGGCTCGTACTCGCGCTCGCGGTCCACCGTCTGAAGGCCCTCGCGGTGGCGCTTTCCGTGACGTGAGCTCATGGTGCGACCTCGACCCCCATGGAACGGGCCGTGCCGGCGATGATCTTGGCGGCCTGGTCCACGTCGTGGGCGTTCAGGTCCACGAGCTTTCGCTCGGCGATCTCACGGAGCTGAGCCTGGGTGATAGTGCCGACCTTCGTGCGGTTGGGCTCCCCGGAGCCCTTCCCGATGCGAAGGGCCTGCTTGATCAAGACCGCCGCCGGAGGGGTCTTGGTGACGAACGTGAACGTGCGGTCCTCATAGACGGTGATCACGACCGGGATCACCGTTCCGGTTTCGCTCTGGGTCTGGGCGTTGAAGGCCTTGCAGAACTCCATGATGTTGATCCCGTGCTGGCCCAGAGCAGGACCGACCGGGGGCGCTGGGCTCGCCTGCCCGGCGCTCGCCTGAAGCTTGATGGTTGTCAGAACCTTCTTGGCCATTAGAGCTTTTTCACCTGATCAAAACCGACCTCGACGGGGGTCTCCCGGCCGAAGATTGATACCAGGACCTTGAGCTTGGCGGCGTCGTCGTTGATCTCGGAGATCTCTCCGGAGAAGTCGGACAGGGGTCCGGAGACCACCTTGACGGACTCGCCGATCGTGAACTGGGCCCGTGTCCGGGGGGCAGTCGCGACCTCCTTGTGGAGCAGCCTGTCGACCTCGACCTGGGTAAGGGCCACGGGCTCCTGGGAGGCCCCCACGAAGCCAGTCACGCCGGGAGTTCCCTTGACGACCCCCCAGGAGTCCTCGTTGAGCTCCATGTTCACGAGCACGTATCCGGGCATCGTGCGCTTCTCGACGGTGATCTTCTGGTTGTCCTTCATCTCCGAGACGGACTCGGTCGGGACGACCACGTTGCGGACGGCTCGCTGCTGACCGAGCGAGACCACCCGGTGCTCGAGGTTCTGCTTGACCTTGTTCTCGTGGCCGGAGTAGGTGTTCACGACATACCAGCGAAACATTCGGGCTCTCTAGCTCCAGACTCGTTCGGTGGGAGAGGCCAAAGCTCTCTCAGAGGATGAATTCGACGATTTCCTTGGCCACATAGTCCGCGAGGCCGAGGTACAGACCGGCGATCGCCACGAACCCGAGCACCACCGCCGTGGCCTGGAAGACCTGGCGGCGATCCGGCCACTGGACCCGCTGGAGCTCCGCCCAGCTGGCCCGCAGAAAGCTGATCGCCCGGTTGCCTCCCTTGCGCAGGGGCGCCCCGGACGCTCGATCCGGACCGACGTCGCCGGCGCCACCGCCGCTGCCGCCGTCGGCGCCCCCGGGCCCCGACGGGCCACCGGCCTCCTGAAGTTCGTCCTCGCTGAGATCCCCCTCGGCCTCGGCCTCGGCCTCGATCTCGGCCTCCGAGAGGGTCTGGGCGTCGGCGGCCACACCACCGGCTCCCCGGATGAGGGCCGCGTCGAACTCGTCCACGTCCCCCGCATGCTCGAGCGCCCCGGGGAGGTCCGCTCGCTCGACCTGACCACTGATCCGAGATCCGACGATCTCCGATCGGCCAGCAGAGTAACCCCCTGGCGCGGCCTGACCGCCCTGCACAGGACCCTGACCGCCCTGGACGGGACCCTGACCGCCCTGGACCGGACCTTGAGCGGACTGGCCGGGACCCTGAGCGGGCGGACCGGGCTGGGCCCGGCCGGGCCCTCGGCGGGCTCGGCGTTGCTTTGCGCGTTTGCGATCACGGGCCACAGCAGCGGCTCTCCCCCGCTAGCGAGTCTCCCGATGGCTGGTGTGGCGACGGCACCAGCGACAGTACTTGCGCAACGTCACCCGGTCGGGGTTGTTGCGCTTGCTCTTGTTTGTCTGGTAGTTCCGACGCTTGCACTCCTCGCATGCGAGGGTGATAGCGATTCGGACGTCTCCGCGGGCCATGTTGGAGGTTCCTACGTGTCGTGTGTGGATTCGGCCCCAGGCGAAGAAAAACCCCGCCCAGGCGCGAGGTACAGGCAGTCTAGCGTGCTTTGGCCCCAGGGGCCATCAGACGGAAACAGTCCACCGATCACTCGTAGAGCGTGAGTGTGGCCAGGATCACGTACAGGGCCACGAGGGCCCAGCCCTCGAAGGCCGCCGCCTCGCCGTCGCCGGTGACCTGCCAGACGGCCAGAGCCGACAGCGCGAGAGCCCCGATGTAGACGGGAGCTATCGCGAACGTCAGGCGAGTGGAGAGAGCGAAGGAGACGAGCACGAGCACTGGGAACAGGAACGCGGCGACCTGGGCGACGGAGTTCTTGACCACCGAGATCGCGAGGTCCGAGCGGCGCCTGTAGGCGAGGACCAGCCCGGCGACGTTCTCCACGGCGTTCCCCGCGATCGCGACGATCACGAGGCCTGCGAACGCCTGGGAGATGTTCAGGATCTCGATCGCGGGGGCCAGACCGTTGACGAACCAGTCCGAGACGAACGCCGAGCCGCCCCCCGCGATCACGAGCAGACCGATGGTCACGCCGAGTGTCAGCCGCGGTCCGGAGTAGCCCTTGGGTGGTCGGGTGTCCGAGCGCAGGTAGGGGATGACCCAGGCGAGATACACGACCAGCAGACACACGGCGCCCACCGCGGAGATCGTCTCCACGTGGTGGCTGGCGGGATCGTGAGAGGCAAGCGAGAGGCCAAGCAGGACGATGATGAAGACCGTCAGGAGCAGCAACGTGGCGGTGTCCCGGGGAAGGCGCTTTGAGAACCGCATCATCCCGTCGGAGGACCGACGGGCGCCGATAACGATCACCAGGCCGAGCACGAGCAGGGCGTTGGCGAGGATCGACCCGACGATCGCCGTCTGGGCGACCACCAGCTCGCCCGCTTTCAGGGCGAAGATCACGACGAACAGCTCCGGGAGGTTCCCGAGGGTGGACTGCATCATCCCGGTCACCCCCGGCCCGAACCGCTCCCCGAGCTGCTCGGTCGCGAAGGACACCACCCAGGCGAGCCCCGCGAGCGCGAGGGTGGCCAGGGCGAACCGGGTAACCGCCGGCCAGTCTCCGTAGTTCGCGGCCCCCGCGAGCCCCGAAAGGGCCGCGATCAGCAGGAGCGCGAGCCGCTCGAGGCTGGTCAAGCGAGACATCGCCGGTCCGACCCCCGGTGGCTCTCAGTGGCTCTCGAGCACCCGATCGATCAGGCCGTACTCGAGCGCCTGCTCGGCGGTGAAGAAGCGGTCCCGCTCCATGTCTTCGCGCACCTGCTCGGTGGTCTTGCCGGTGTTTTCGGCGTAGATCTGATCCAGGCCCGCCCGCACCGACAGGATCTCCCTCGCGTGGATCTCGATGTCCGTGGACTGGCCTTCGAAGCCCGCCGAGGGCTGGTGGATCAGGATCCTGCTGTTCGGCAGGGCCGCCCGCTTGCCCTTCGTCCCGCCGGCGAGCAGCAGCGAGCCCATCGACATCGCCACCCCCACGCACATTGTCGCGATGTCAGGCCTGACGAACAGCATCGTGTCGTAGATCGCAAGGCCCGAGTACACGGACCCTCCCGGCGAGTTGATGTAGATCGAGATGTCCTTCTCGGGGTCCTGGGACTCGAGGTGCAAGAGCTGTGCCACCACGAGGTTTGCCACCTGATCGTCGATCGGGGTGCCGAGGAAGATGATCCGCTCGTTGAGGAGACGGGAGTAGATGTCGAACTCCCGCTCTCCACGGGCGGTCCGCTCGACGACCATCGGGATCAGGGGCATGGCTCCACCCTATCGGTCCACACGCGAAGGACGCCCTCAAGACCGCCATGCAAGGACCGATGCACAATGGAGACGCTCTCGCGAGACGCTCTCCGGCATGTGCTCGCCTTCCGATGCCCAACCCCGATGCCAACCGATGCCCAACGACCCGACATCAATCCCACGCTCGCATGCTCCTCGCCGCCTTTGCCGGGTGGCGCTCGTCGCTGCCCTGGCGGGCATGGCCGCGGCCGTGACAGTGCCGGCCCTGGCGATGACCAGCCACGCCGGCTGGCCGCCGGACCAGCACCTGGTGATGGACAGGGGCCGGGCGGGACTCGATCACGTGCTCGTGGGCAGGCCGGGGGTGCACAACTATCTCCTCGGGGGCTACGGTGACGACACCATCTATGGGGGCGACTCCGGCGATGTGATCTGGGGCGACTATCACCCGTCGGGCTGGCCGAGCTCCCAGACGGCGGTCATCCATGCAGGGAACGGCAAGAACTTCATCTACGCCAACGACACGTTCAACTACGTCTGGACCGGCACCAACCCGGGGACGGTGGTACACGCGCACGAGAACTCAGGGGTCATCCACTGCGAAAGCCCGGAGATCGTGGTGTTCACGAGCCATCATGCGCTCCCCCACTACAAGCTCCACGGGTGCAAACGAATCAGCTTCTACTCGGTCGGCTACTGACCTTCACAGGATCCCCAATCGCCTCCCATGATCCCGGCCCGGCGCCCGGCCCGGCGCCCGGGCCAGAGGGACCGTCAGACGGAGGGGACCGTCAGATGTTGACGGTGCGCATCGCCTCCGGGGGATACCGGTCACCGGCGGCCGGTGGGATCGCGTCGGCGATCCGCTGAACCTCCTGCTCGGTCAGCTCCACGTCGGCGGCAGCGAGGTTCTCTTCGAGATAGGAGACCCGCTTGGTGCCTGGGATCGGGACGATGTGCTCGCCACGGTGGAGCACCCACGCGAGCGCGAGCTGGCCCGGCGTGATGTCCTTCTCGGCGGCGAGCTCCTTGACGCGCTCGGCGAGGGCCAGGTTCTGGGCGAGGTTCTCGCCGGTGAACCGCGGGCCGTAGCGGCGGAAGTCCCCCTCGTCGAGCTGCTCGGGCGAGGTGAACCGCCCGGACAGGAAGCCCCGGCCGAGAGGCGAGTAGGGGACGAGCCCGATCCCGAGCTCCTGCAGGGTCGCGAGGATCTCGCCCTCCACGTCCCGCGTCCAGAGCGAGTACTCGCTCTGGAGGGCCGTGATCGGGTGCGCCGCGTGTGCCCGGCGGATCGTCTCGGGGGCGGCCTCGGACAGGCCGAGGTACCGGACCTTCCCCTCGGCCACCAGCTCGGCCATCGCCCCGACGGTCTCCTCGATCGGCGTGTCGGGATCCACCCGGTGCTGGTAGTAGAGGTCGATGTGATCGACCTCCAGCCGCTTCAGGGATCCCTCGCAGGCGGCCCGCACGTAGGCGGGGCTGCCGTCGATGGACCGCCGGGGCGGATTCCGGTCGAGCTCGAGCTTGATCCCGAACTTGGTTGCCAGGAACACCTCCTCTCGCCTGCCGGCGATCGCGCCGCCGATGAGGCGCTCGTTCGTGTGGGGCCCGTACATGTCCGACGTGTCCAGGAAGTTGCACCCGAGATCGATCGCCCGGGCGATCGTCTCCCGCCCCTGGGACTCCTCGACCGCGCCGTAGAAGGCCGACATGCCCATGCACCCGAGGCCGATCGCCGAGACCTCGGGGCCCTGCGGTCCGAGCGTGCGTGTCTTCATCGTGAACTCCTGTCCCCTGGGGAATTGTCGGTCACGACATAATGGCAGCGCTCGTGTTCCCCCTGAACCTCCCGAACATGCTCACGGTGCTTCGCATCATGCTGGTGCCCGTGCTGGTGGTCGCGTTGCTCGGGGACACCCCGGAGGGGGACGTGTTCGCGGCGGTCGTGTTCGCGCTGGCGTCCCTCACCGACCTCGTGGACGGCTATCTCGCGCGCTCCCGCCATACGGTCACCACGTTCGGCAAGCTGATGGACCCCCTCGCGGACAAGCTTCTGATCGTCGCCGCCCTGGTCGCCCTGGTCTCCCTGAACCGGCTGGAAGCGTGGGTCGCGATGGTGATCATCACCCGCGAGCTCGCCGTCACGGTGCTGCGCCTGGGCGCCACCCAGGCGGGAGTGGTGATGGAGGCGAGCATGTTCGGCAAGCTGAAGACTTGCCTTCAGATCGCGGCCATCCTGGCCCTGATCGCCGTCCAGGGAGAACCCCTGTGGGTGTCCGCCCTGGTGTACCTGGCGGTCGTCGTGACGGTCCTCTCGGGCCTTGACTACTTCTTCGGCCTACGCCGGCGCATGGCCCAGGCTCAGGCTCAGCGGCCCGGCTGACGGTCGCCCGCCCCGAGCCACTCGTCGAGGGTGGTGTGGCGTGGAACGAGCTCCCCGGAGACGATCTCGTGGCGGAGCTCCGAGAGCAGGCCGTGACGTTCGGCCAGGACATTGTGCTGGTGGATCGTCTCCAGGTTCTCCTGGCGAGCGGACACGAACGCGAGGTCGTCGAGCTCGGGGAAGGCCGTGACCACGCCCGCGACCATCTCCCGCACGCAGTCCTCGACGAAGCGGGGTCGGGAGTGGGCCTTCTCGACGACCGACACCTCGTCGGAGCGCTTCATCAGCTCGTAGATCTCAGAGGACATGCTGGACTCCACGATCCCGAGCAGCGTGGACGCCTCGATCTGGGTCTCACATCCCTCGACGAAGCCAATGTGGAGCGTCCCGAGACCCCGCTGGTTGTGGGTGGCGACCGGGACCCTGGCGAGGATCCGCTCGACCTCTTCCGCGGAGAACCCGTCCTCGCGAAGGCGCTCCCGGGCGCGCGAGGCGAGGAGCTCCTGAGCGCATGGACACGCGGTCATGCCGGTCGCGGCGACGCCCACAACCCGGCGGGTGCCGTGCTCGAACGCAACGGCACGGCCGAGGAGGGTGTAGATCTCCTGGGTCTCCACACCCGAGACGGGCGCCGGCTTGTGCTCTGGGTAGCGGGCTTCGATCGTCACCTCCGCACGCCGGGCGCCCTGGCGGTCGCGCACGAGCTCGGCGATCTGCTGGGCGAGGGTCTCGGCCCGGAACGCCGACTCGCTGAGGACTGTTTCGCCGATCGTCTCGTTGACGACCTCCTCGAAGCGGGACATGTGGGCGCCCTTCTGGTCAGAGCTCAAATCCACGAAGCACTGGAGCCTCGCGAAGAACAGCTCGTCACGGATCCGAACGACCTTCTCGACCCCCGTGAGGCCGACCCGCGAGAGGCCCACCGGCACGCTGGGGGCGCGAGCCTGCACGTCCTCGCCGGCGCGCCTCCTCGGAGACAGCGTGAGTGTTGGCCGGACCTCCTGCACACGCCCAGCCTAGCGTCGCGGAGACGCTCGGACCTGGCGGGAGAGTCGTGTATGGGGACACTCCTATGAGAGGGTGCCCGCGCGCGCGTATGCACGTGCGCGCGGGCACCCCGATCGGGGACGTCACCAAGCGACCTGGCCGACCGCCGTTTCTGGTATCACTTCGCCCGAGCTGGCGAAGTCGAAGGTTTGGGGAGTTCGGAGCGGCACCTCGCTCCGAAGGGGAGGCCGGAATGATGCTGGGGGTCCAGAGTTGAGCGAGAATCTCACGATCGCCGTCGACCGGGAGGACGGCGTCGAGACGGATGAGCTTCGCGGCCTCGAGCTCACGGTGGACCCCAGCCTCGACTCCCTGCGCCTGTACCTCAGCTCGATCGGGCGCGTTCCGTTGCTGAGCGCCGGCGAGGAGGTGTGCCTGGCCAAGCGGATCGAGCGCGGAGACATCGACGCCAAGCAGCACATGGTCGAGGCGAACCTGCGTTTGGTCGTGTCGATCGCGAAGGGATACGTGGGCCGGGGACTGACGTTCCTCGATCTCATCCAGGAGGGATCCCTCGGGCTGATCAGGGCTGTCGAGAAGTTCGACCACCGCAAGGGCTACAAGTTCTCGACCTATGCCACCTGGTGGATACGCCAGGCGGTGACTCGGGCGATCGCCGACAAGGGACGGACGATCAGGATCCCCGTCCACATGGTCGAGCGGTTGAACAAGGTCGCCCATGCCGAGCGAATGCTGATCCAGCGACTCGGACGAGAGCCCACCCATGAGGAGATCGCCGCGGAGCTCGGCTGCACCACCGGGGAGGTCAGGGAGGCGACCCGCATGGCCCAACAGCCGGTCTCCCTGGAGAAACCGGTCGGCCAGGAGGAGGACTCCGCTCTGGCGGACCTCGTGGAGGACATGGCCGCCGAGTCACCGTTCGAAATCGCCTCCGAGGCGTTGCGCCGCGAGAGCGTCGGTCGGGTCCTGGCGATCCTGCCACGTCGCGAGCGGGAGGTGATCGAGATGCGTTACGGCATCACAGGGGACCGTCAGAGAACCCTCGAGGAGGTCGGCCGGGCGTTCAACATCACCCGGGAGCGGGTCCGTCAGATCGAGAGCCGAACGCTCAAGAAGCTCCAGTCCCTCCCCGAAGCCCAGCAGCTGCGCGAGGCTTCCTGAGGGTCGCGCCTGCAATAGAATCGCCTTGCCCACGGCTCGCCGCCGGGGATGCCCGGTGGGGTGTCCGAGTGGTTAAAGGAGACGGGCTGTAAACCCGTTGGCTCTGCCTACGCAGGTTCGAATCCTGCCCCCACCATCGCCGCGACCCAGCCCCGATCCTCGCGCCGGCACGAAACCGTGCAGCTCACGGCGAAGTCTGCTAAACCGTTCATGTAAGACTCGGGATCCAACCCTCTTTGAGGTGCGAAAGGAGCTCTACCCATGGAGTCCTCCAGTTCCACCAGTCGTGTGCTGATCGTGGCCCACAAGACTGCGGCCACCCAGCCGCTGCTCGACGCGGTGCGGGAGCGGTCGATGCGGGGCAGCTGCACGTTCACGCTCCTCGTCCCCAACGCCACCCATGGCTTGCACAAGGTCGTCGACCCCGAGGACCAGGGTCCGAGCGAGGGCCAGCAGGCGCTCGATCGCGCCGTGCCCCTGCTCGAAGAGGCCGCGGGAGGGCCGGTTACGGGGCTCCTCGGAGACCCCGACCCGATCGCAGCGGTCCACGACGCGATCAACCTCCACGGCTTTGACGAGGTGATCATCTCGACCCTGTCCGCCAAAGTGTCCCGCTGGCTGAGGCTCGACCTGCCGAGCAAGGTCGCGGGGATGGGCCTGCCAGTGACCACGGTGACCCCGGGCGAGGGCGTCGAGGCCATGGCCGGCTGAGAGACGGATCCAAGCCGGCCGACCCCTGGACGGCGCACGTCGAGACCGCGAGCGCGAGGTCGCTCCCCGGCGCGCTCAGCCTGCCGGAGCTCCTTCCGGGTGGGTTGTACGTAAAATCAAAGAGTGTTTCTATCTCTGTGGGGCCACCGCCCGACCGCGAGCTCCGCAGACCGAGAGGCCCAATCGACGGGTGAAGGGACGGTTGTCCGTCGGATGCTCGTCTGTAGACGTTCCGTCTGCGGGACGCGAGAGTGGAGGGTGTGAAATCTGTGGAGCCCGTGCGCAAGCAGTTCGCGGAGAACCTGCGCCACCATCGCGAGCGTCTGGGCCTCTCACAGGAGGCTCTCGCCGAGATCTGTGACCTGCATCGAACGGAGATCAGCCTGCTCGAGCGCTGCAAGCGCTCCCCCCGACTGGAGACCATCGTGATCCTCGCCCGCGGTTTGGAGCTGGATTCGGCGGGCGAGCTCCTCGAGGGCGTCGGCTGACGCCGAATCGACGAGCCCGTGGGAACGTCCTGAGCCGCGGATCTCAAGGCGCCCTCGGCTCGACGGCCCCCGGCCCCCGGCCCCCGGCCCCCGGGGACGCTAGAGTCCCAGAGCCCGCCCAGTTAGCTCAGTTGGTAGAGCACTTCCATGGTAAGGAAGGGGTCTCCGGTTCGAGTCCGGAACTGGGCTCTTCCGTCAACCCCGCCGAGGGGGTCCATGGGGGAGGCCGGTCGCCCATGCACAAGGTTGGGGTCTCCGGTTCGAGTCCGGAACTGGGCTTGGCGACTGCTCGTTGCGATAGCGGCCGGCGGCGTCCGTCGGCGAGGGCGGGATAATCCGTACCATCGACCCCCCCGCCGACCCGCCACCCTCCGAGCCCGATGGCGTGCACGCCATCGCGTCGCGGGTCGCCCGGTGGGTCGGGCCTGAGAACCCCGAGCGAGTGGTCTACGGAGTGATTCTGATCGGGGCCCTCCTGGCTGCCGAGAGCGGTCTCCACGACAGCTACCCAGACACCATCGGATCGGCCGTGATCGCCCTGGGGATCTACTGGCTCGCCCATTCCTACGCGACCGTCCTCGGACGGCGACTCGCGGCCGCGGAGCGCCTCACGGCGAGATCGCTGGGGCGGGCGCTGGCGCACGAGTGGTCGATCGTGCGGGGCGCCTCGATCCCCCTGGTCCCGCTCCTGGTCGCATGGGCTGTGGGCGCCCCCCATGCGACGGCGGTGACCGTGGCCGTCTGGACCGCCGTGGCGAGCATCCTGGCGTTCGAGCTCCTTGCAGGACTGACGGCCCGGGCGACCACAAGCGAGATCGCCCTCGAGGCGAGCGTCGGCGTCGCCATGGGCGTCGCGATCCTCGCGCTCAAGGCCCTGGCGCACTGACGACGCGCAGACCGCGGACCCGCATCGCGGGCCGTCTGTCGCAGTTCAACTCTCAGATTCGTGCGATCTCCTGAAATGTCCTAGCCAGCAGGGCATCGACTAGTCAGTTGATCTGTCCCGAGGACCGGATAACAGCATCCCGTCCGCCCTGTAGACAAAAGATAGCTGACATGAGATGATATTGATTGTCAGATTCCTTGACAGACGTCTGAACATGCGAATCGTTCCGGGGAGGTGGAAGAATGTCTGAGCGTTGCAACGGAGGGTCGAGCACGGAATCTATCGCCCCTATGTACCGCCGCCTGCCGAGAGGCCCCCACAATCTCGCCCCCACTGAGGTCACCCGTCATCAGCGCCTGCGCATGCATGGCGCGATGGTCGCGGCGGTGGACGCAAACGGTTACGCACAGACCAGCGTCAAGCGGGTCATCGGGTTGGCGGGCGTCTCTCGACGTGCCTTCTACGAACAATTCGCCAACAAGGAGGACTGCTTCCTGGCGACCTTCGACCTGATCGCCGCCACCGGCGCCAAGCGTGTCGGCGACGCCTATCGCACCGCCTCCGGCGGCGTGGAGCAGCGCCTGCGGGCGGGCGTCGGGGTGTTCACCGAGCGGATCGAGTCCAACCCCAAGAGCGCCCGCCTGGCGATCGTCGAGGCCCAGACGGCCGGCATGGTCGGGGTCGCCCATCAGCGCCAGGCGACGGCCGCGTTCGAACAGATGCTCTGCCGGAGCTTCGCCAGCGACCCTGACATGGCACAGCTACCGGTTCCGGTGCTCAGAGGGATAGTCGGAGGCATGCACGAGGCGATCGCGGTGCGCCTTCGCGAGGAGCGCACGAAGGAGATCCCCGCCCTGGGCGAGGAGCTGCTGGACTGGATGCTCCTCTTCCAGACGCCCAGCCTCGGGCGCCTCTCGGAGAGCCTCGCCGCCCAGGCCCGCGCAAGCGCGCCGGCCACCCACAAGGCCAAGGGCAGGCAGGCGACGGACGCGGGCGCGCGCGACCTGAGCGCCGGCCCCGACATCGGCCGGTGGCTACGAGCACCGGCCCGCGCCACCGCCGGCACGAACGGGACCCGGAACGCGAACGGCCCCCGGAATGGGAACGGAAACGGGAACGGGGGACAAGCCGTGAGCGACTCTCCGGGAGAGCTCCGCACGCGTCTGCTCGCCAGCGTCCTGGTGCTGTCTGTGGAGGAGAGCTACAACGACCTGAGCGCTCCCGAGATCGCCGAGCACGCGGGCGTGCCCGTGGATATCTTCTTCGACCTCTTCGACTCCAAGGAAGCCAGCTTCCTGGCGGCATTCGACGAGCTCGGCGACGAACTGGTTCGAGCGGCCTCCGACTCAGAGCTGGTCTCGGGCGACTGGCCACGCGCGGTCCGCAGGGCTATGCACGAGCTCATGAGCATGCTGGCGTCTCGTCCTCTATATGCCCGTATGATCGCCCATGTGGCGCCCAGCGTCGGACCGCAGGCTCTCGCGAGCAACTACGAGCTTGCCCGGAAGATCGCCACGCTCCTCACCGACGGCGCCCCCACCAAGACCCCCAACCGGCTTGCCACCGAAGGGGTCGCCGGGGCCATCTGGCACACGATCCGCTGCCAGGTCGTTAGCAACCAGATCCACCTGCTGCCCGCCGTCGCCGACTATCTCGCCTACGTCGCCCTCGCGCCGTTCGTCGGCGCGGAGGCGGCCGCCGAGGTCGTCCTCGAGGACGACCTCTCGCTCGTTCAGTCGTGCTGATCGCCCAGCTCGCCCTCGGCGGCGATCCACGGACAGCTCACCGACAGGTCGTCCACGCCGAGGGCGGCGGCGACGTTGAGGGCCATGCCGCGACTGAAGAAGTCGTCCATCCGCTCGGGCTCCGCGCCCGACAGCCCGCCCGCGAGCATCACCAGCTCCGCGTAACGGCGCCTGACCCGCGTACGCACCAACTCGTCGTCACAGGCCGCGTAGGACTGCAGCTGGAGCATCAAACAGTCACGGTCGGATTCGAGCAGTTCCCTGTACGCCATTCCCATCGCCTGAAGCGCGTCCTCGCAGCCCGCCGGCCCCCGCCCCTCCCGGTAGTCGCCAGCCGCCCGCTCGAATGTCTGGGAGACCCGCTCAAAGCCTCGATCGAGGGCCGCCAGGAACAGATCCCGCTTGCTCGGGAACAGGCTGAACACATACGGCTGGGCCACCCCCACCCGCCGGGCGATCCGCTCGACCGCCGTCCCCTTCAGCCCCCCTTTGGCGAACTCCACGACGGCCGCTGAGATCAGCTCCTCGCGGCGCTCCGCCGCGGGCACCCGCCTGCGGACAGCCTCGGGTCTCGCAGCCTCGGGTCTCGCGGCCTCGGGTCTCGCAGCCTCGGGTCTCGCGGCCTCGGGTCTCGCGGCCTCGGGTCTCGCGGCCTCGGGTCTGGCGGCCTCGGGGCTCGCGCTCATCAGACGGTCTCCCGGACGAGCGCCCCGATCCGCACCACGCCCGGGTCGCCCACACCGGGGACGGCCGTCTCCTGAGGGGCCGATCGCCTCCTGAAGGGAAGCGCCAGCACCGTTAGGGCGCCCACGCCGAGCACCGACGCGCCCACCCACATGGCCGGCACCAATCCATCCACGAACGTCTGCGACGAGCCGTAGCCGCCGGCCGCGGTGAACACCGACGCGAGCACCGACACGCCGAGCACCCCCCCGACCTCCCGGATCGCGTTGTTCGCGCCCGATGCCTGACCGGCCTGATCGGTGCGCACCGAGGAGAGCACCGCATTCGCCGAGGGCGCGAACACGAGCGCCATGCCGGCGCCGGCCATCACGAACGGCACGATCATCGCGCCATAGGACAGGTGGGTGCCGATGATGCTCGCGAGCCACGCCAGCGCGCCCGCCTGCAGGGAAAGCCCAGCGAACATGAACGGCCGGCTCCCGAAACGCTCGGAGAACACTCCCGCGAGAGGCGCCACCACCATCGAGGCCCCCGTCCACACCAGCAGCTTCAAACCCGCCTGCAACGGACTGTTCCCGAGCACGTTCTGCATGTACTGGCTGAGGAAGAAGATCGACCCGAACATACCGAAGTACATGCTCAGGGAGGCCACGTTCGTGACCGCGAACGAGCGTTTAGCAAAGAACGACATCGGCAGCATCGGCTCGCGGGTGCTCCGCTCGCGCATGACGAACCCCGCCAACAAGACCGCCCCCGCGACCAGCGAGACCAGCACCGTCGTCGACGTCCAGCCGAGCGACTGGGCACGGACCAGCCCGAACACGATTCCGAACGCGCCGCTGGAGGCGAGCGCGAGACCCGGCAGGTCGAGTGTTCCGTACGGGCCCCTGCTCTCGCTCAGCTCTCGCGCGGCGAGCGCCAGCACGACCAGCCCGATCGGCACGTTGATCCAGAAGATCCAGTGCCAGGAGATCCCCTGCACGACCGCCCCTCCGACGAGCGGCCCGAGGGCCACCGCGATCCCGCTGATGCCCGACCAGACCCCGATCGCCATGCCCCGGCGCTCCTTCGGGAAGGCCTCCGCGAGCAGCGTCAACGTCAGCGGCGTGACGACCGCCGCGCCGGCTCCCTGGACTGCCCGCGCGGCCACCAGCAGGCCGGTGCTCGGCGCGAGCGCCGCCCCCGCCGAGGCGGCGGTGAACAGGGCCAGGCCCGCAATGAACATCCGCTTGCGCCCGAACCGGTCACCCAACGCTGCACCCGTCAACAGGAGGACCGCGTAGGAGAGCACATACGCGTTCACCGTCCACTCCAGCGACTGGATCGACGCCCCCAGGTCGCGATGGATCGTGGGCAGGGCCACGCTCACGACGAGGTTGTCCAGCACCACCATGAACAGCGCCACCGAGACGATCCCGAGGGTCCAGCCGTTCCTGCTCGTACCCTTGTCTTTGTCGTCTCCCGCCATGACCATGCTCCTAACTTGCAGACGTTTGCCTTGAGGTTCGCCGTGTAAATTAGCAGTCACTAATAAGTTTGTCAAGGCTCCTCGGCCGGCCGGCCCGGCGTCCTCCTCCCACCGGCTCGCCGCCCGACCCCCATCCAACCGGCGATGGCCGATGCTCAGGACGAATACGATGCGAAACCGATGACTCTGGGTCTCACCGCTCGTACCTCGATCCCGGCCCTCGCCGCGATCCTCGCCGTGCCGCTGGCAGGTTGTGGAAGCTCGACCAAGACCGTGTCCGTCTCGAGCGCCCCGGTCCTCACCAGCACGGCCGCGCAACCGGCCACCACCACCGCCCCTCCCACCTCCTCCACCACCACGACCACCGGATCGGCCACCACCGGGGGCACGTCCAGCTCCACCACCCGGACTGCCCCTGCGCCTCAGTTCACCCACGGCGAAAGCTCCACCGAAGGCCTCTCGGGGGCGCTCGCGACCGTCAAAGCTCAGGGGTACACCGCGGGCGACACCGCCAACTACCATCCGAATCAGACCCTCCGGGTGCTCGTCGGCACTCGCACGGGCTCGGGCGACGGCTACGACCAGCGGGCATTCTTCTTCCTGGACGGCCACTACATCGGCACCGACGCCGGTAAGCCCAGCGCTCAGGTCAAAGTCATCTCCCAGGGGGACACCGAAGTCACGCTCGCATATCCCCTCTACCGCTCGAGCGATCCCGACTGCTGCCCCGGCGGTGGCCAGGCCCAGGTGCGCTTCCAGCTGAACAACGGCCGTCTCAGACCCCTCGACCCCATCCCCCCCGTCGAACCCCCCACCGGCCTCGGCCGCCGGTAGCGTCCCGGGGGGCGACCCTCGAAGGCGGAGCGTCGCGGGCAGCCGTCACCGGCGACCGTCACGGGCGGAGGCGTATCGTGCTGTTCGTCGAGAACCCCACCAGAAAGGTCTTCCCGCGATGAGCGCAACGATCGAGGGCCGCAGCCTGGAGCTGCTGCGGGCCAAGAACTTCTGCAATGTCTCCACGCTCAACCCCGACGGGTCCGTGCACGCGGCTCCCGTGTGGGTGGACGTCCAGGACGGGCGTCCCGTCGTGAACTCCGCCGAGGGACGCGCGTGGCCGCGCAACCTCGAACGGGACCCCCGGGTGACGCTAACCGTCCAGAACATGGAGAACCCCTACGAGTACGTCTCGATCCGCGGTCGGGTGGCCGAGCGCACCCACGAGGGCGCCGACGAGCACATCGACTCGCTCGCCAAGAAGTACCTCGGACAGGACACCTACCCCTTCCGCCAACCCGGCGAACAGCGGGTGATCATCCGCTTCGACCCCGAGCAAGTGCACGTGTGGGGGAGCTGACACTGGGCCCGGGAACCGACACTGGGCCCGGCCCCACGTCCCGATCGCCCTCAGTCGCGCCCGACCAGCCGCCGCCAGGGCGACGATGAGCACACCCGCCGCCAGAGCGACGGCGGGCGTGGCTGGGTCTTCTGCCACTCCTCCCTCAGCACGAGCTCTCCGCGGGCGCGGGCCTTCATCACACACTCCGTGTGCGCGTGCCGGCGCCTGCGGGAGTCCCCTTCGGGAGCGATCAGCATGTGCTGGCTGAGAGCGGGCAGATGACGACCGCAGATCGGACAGCGATACGTCGCCGGCTTGCGGTTGCCCGCAAGGCGCACCGTCCACCATTGGGCCGCTGGCAGGCTTCTGGACATGACCCCATTGTCGCGCGAGGATTGCGCGCGACCCTCGCGGCGACCGTCTTCGTCGGCGTGACCGTCGGCATCGCCGCCCTGGCAAAGGCCGAGCGCGCCCGCCGGGCCGCCCGCTCGAGGCTTGACGAGCGCAACCGTCGCTTCGGCCTGATCGCCGGCGAGCCCCCGGCCCAGGGGTTTCAGCGGATCGCCCTCGGCCAGCTCGACATCGCGATCGAGATGCTCCGGGGCGAGTCCGCCGTGTCCCCCGAGAAAGCCGTTCACGAGACCCGCAAGGCCCTCAAGCGCCTGCAGGCGCTCCTCCGCCTGCTGGAGGACGAGCTCCCCCGCAAGGAGATCGCCCGCGAGCAGGCGATCCTGCGCGACGTCGCCACCCGCCTGGCGGGAGCTCGCGACGCCGAGGTGATGATTCGCACCCTCGACGAGCTCATCCGCCGCCATCCTCGCCGGCTCGGCGACCGGCGAGGCCTGATCGAGCTTCGCTCCCATCTCGACCGCCGGCGGGTCGCGAGCGCGACACCCGCGTTCGCGGACGCCGAGCGGTTGACCGGGCTGCGGGTGCGCGTGACTCGCTGGAGCCTCTCCCCGCAGCCCGCGAGCGCCCTCGCCAAGAGCGGCCTGCGACGCATCTACCGGGACGGCCGACGCGGCTTCAGAAGCGCCGGCGCACGCGAGCCCAAGCCCAGAGCGTTCCATCGGTGGCGCAAACACGTCAAGGACCTCAGATACGCAGCCGAAGCGCTCGACCTCCAGAACGGAAAGGGGCGCCTGACCAAGCTCGCCCGCCGCGCGGACGTGCTCGGGGAACTGCTCGGCGAGGAGCACGACCTCGCGGTGCTCGCCGATCTGGTCCGCGCCCACAAGCCCTTCAGACGCCACCACCGCTCCCGCCGCACGCTCCTGCGAGCGATCTCCCGCAGGCGCACCCGCCTACGGGAGAGGGCCCTGGTGCAGGGCGCCCGCCTGTACGCCCGCAAGCCCAACCGCTTCCTGCGCGGGACCCTTCCTCGCGGCTGACCCTTCCTCGCGGCTGACCCGCCGAGCGCTCGCACAGACCCGGCGAGCGCCCGCAGTTACAGCCCTGCCCGCCCCTCCAGGATTTCCCGCAACCAACCGATGTAGAGGCTGCGGCGATTGTCGCGTCCATGCGCGCCCGAGCGACCCCACAGACGCTGTTCCTGGCCTGCCTGCTGGGAGGCTTGGGCGTGCTCGTCCTGCACACCTCGATCGGCTTGGGCGGGTCGAGCACGAACTATCTGTTCGACGACGTCGTCTACAACGCCCTGATGTTCGGCGCCGCATTCGCCGTGATCGCCCGCGCGATCACGGTCAGGCCCAGGCGGGCCGCATGGCTGGCGATGGGCGCGGGCGTCCTCTTCTGGAGCCTCGGGGAACTCTATTTCACGTTGTTCCTGGAGGGCCCCGGCGAAGCCTCGGGCGGCGTCTCCGTGGCCGACGGCCTGTATCTCGCGATGTACCCGTGCATGTATGTCGCCCTGGTGCTCCTCCTGGTCGGACACAGGCGCCAGGTCCGGATGAGCACCTGGCTCGACGGCGTGATCGCGGGGCTCGCGGCGGTCACACTCGGCGCGGCGGTGCTGCTGCCACCGATCATCGACAGCGCCGGCGGGAGCGCCATCTCGGTCGCCGTCACCCTCGCATACCCGATCGGCGATCTGCTCCTGCTGTTCTTCACGATCGCCGCCCTTGCCATGACCGGCTGGCGGCCCGGTCGCATATGGCTGCTGATCGCCGCGAGCATGCTGATCAGCACGATCGCCGACGCGACCTATCTCTACGAGACCGCCACCGACACGTTCGCCGCGAACACCTGGCTGGAATGCCTGTGGCCCGCCGCCGCCGTGCTCCTGGCGATCGCCGCATGGACGCCGTCGCCGCCGGCGGCCAACCGGCGGATCGACGACTCCCGGCTCGTGTCGGTGCCGGCCCTGTCCCTGCTGGTGGTGCTCGGAGTGTTTGTCTACGGGAACGTCGGCCAGCCGCTGACGGCGCCCGCGCTGGCCCTCGCGATCGCCACCGTGCTCGCGATCTGCGTGCGCCTGATCGTGACCGTCCGCGAGAACCTCGCGATGCTGACCGGCTCCCGCCGGCTGGCCCTGACCGACTCGCTCACCGGCCTGGGCAACCGTCGCCGGCTGATGGAGGACCTGAAGCTCGCCTGCGACGCCGCCCGGCGCGAGCAGTCGTGGATGCTCGTGATGTACGACCTGAACGGCTTCAAGCGCTACAACGACACCTTCGGCCATCCCGCCGGGGACGCCCTGCTCGCGCGCCTGTCCGACAAGCTCGCCGCAGCCGTCACCACCCGGGGGACCGCCTACCGGATGGGTGGAGACGAGTTCTGCGTGCTGTTCCGCTGCGCCGCCGCTGACGAGCGCGCGCTCGTGGCGAGCACCATCGCGGCCCTCTCCGAGGACGGACCCGGCTTCTCGGTCGGGGCCGCCCACGGCGAGGTGCTGATACCCGCGGAGGCCCGCGCGCCGGCCGCGATCCTGCAGCTCGCCGACGAGCGCCTCTACCGGCGCAAGGACCCCACTCGCGACAGCAGCGCGGCCTCCCAGCTTCGCGACGTCCTGCTGCAGGCGTTTCGCGAGCGCCACCCGGAGCTG
The DNA here is from genome assembly GCA_963785785.1 of uncultured Solirubrobacterales bacterium. GTDB lineage: Bacteria > Actinomycetota > Thermoleophilia > Solirubrobacterales > Solirubrobacteraceae > Palsa-744. The sequence continues at coordinate 1,098,996 of CAWAWI010000001.1, forward strand.
CAGGAGCACCAGCGGAGCGTAGGCACCCTGGTGCTCGCCGTCGGCCGGGAGATGGGCTTGACGGGAGAGGACCTCGATGCCCTGGCCCGAGCGGCCGAGCTCCACGACGTCGGTAAGATCGCGATCCCCGACGCGATCCTCGACAAGGCCGGCCCACTCGACGCCGAGGAGTGGCAGTTCATGCGCCGCCACACGATCCTCGGCGAGCGCATCCTGATGGCCGCCAGCGCCCTGCGCCCCGTCGCCCGCCTGGTGCGCTCCAGCCACGAGCGCTTCGACGGGGATGGCTATCCCGACGGCCTCCGCGGCGAGGAGATCCCCCTCGGCGCCCGCATCATCTTCGCCTGTGACGCCTATCACGCGATGATCTCAGAGCGCCCGTACAGTCCCGCCCTCACCCCCCGGGAAACAGTCACCGAGCTGCACGCGTGTGCCGGCGCCCAGTTCGATCCGGCGGTCGTCCATGCTCTCCTGAGCGTCCTCGCCCGCGAGATCCACGCCGCCCCGCCTGCCGCGAGCGCCCCTCCCGTCGCGAGCCCCCCTCCCGCCCCGAGCGCCCCTCCTGCCCCGAGCGCCCCTCCCGCCGCTCGCGCCGCTCCCGCTCAGAAGTAGGTGCTCGGCGAGGACGCCAGCAGCCCGTAGATCTGCACGATCGCGGCCTGCACCAACAGCTGGGAGGACGGTGGGGAGCCGTACACGAACAGGTTGCTGCTCAAGCGCAGGTGCTGCCAGGCGTAGTCCGCGTATGCCTGCGCCAGCTTCAGCCCGGGGGGGTCGTGGGTGACCGAGTCCAGGTAGAGCACGTTCCGAAAGTACACCGACGGGAAGAACGGGATTTCCTGGCCAAGCCGTTCGGGCGTGAAGTAGGCCAGACCGGCCTTCGCGGCCTGACGAGCCTGATAGAGGTAGGCGCTGTCACCGGTGGCCTGGTAGAGGAGCGAGCCCGCCCCGATCATCGAGCCCTGGTTGTAGCTCCAGTAGGTCAGGGCGACGTTGCCATGGGCGCCGATGTGGTCGGCATACAGGCCGTTCGGGCTCAGCAGGCATTGGCGCGCCCATTCGTAGGCCATCTCCGCGAACTGCAGGTACTGGGCGTCGTGGGTGATCTCATACAGCTTCACCCCCAGCTCCGCGCCCGGGCCGTCTGTGACGGTGTTCCGTTCGGTGTTTTCCGAGGAGTTGGAGAAGGGCACGCCCCCCGGGCAGGCGAGTTCGGGGTCGGTGTCCCAGCCGGCCATCACGAACGCCATGATCGCCTCCGCGCTCCCCAGCGTGGCGCTGTTGTGGGTCAGCTCGTACATGCGCACGAGCTCGATCCCGACCCACTCGTTGTCGTCGTAGTACTTCGTCCCCCCCGGCCCCGTCGGGGGCGCCACCGTGCCGTCGAAGGCCGCGAGGCTGCTCGAGAACGTACCTTCCGGAGCGCCCGAGTTATCGGTGTCCAGGTAGGAGCCCAGGCCGATCAGCCGGGCGTTGAGTTCCCGCGCGATGGTCCCGCTCAGGCCGGGGATCTTGGCGACCCCCTGTACGTGGGACATGGTCACCGTCGCCGCCAGGGCTTGGGAGAACGGCCACAGAAACGAGAACGGTTCCCCCTGATAGAGCCCCGACCCGCGGATGTAGTACGCCTTCTGCATCGCTTCGAAGGCCACCAGCGCCCGCGCGGGATCGCCGTGCAGGACGGGCTTGGGCTTGGGCTTCGGCTTCGGCTTGGCCCCGTGCTTGGTCGACTTCGAGGAGCCCCCCGTCGAGGAGCCGCTCGTGGGCCCGGCCGAGCCGCCGGTGGGCGCGGAGGCCGAACGGGCGAATTCCGAGGGCTTGGCCACGTGCGCCGGGCGGGTGGCACCGGCCGGGTAGTGAGAGCCCGCGGAGGGGCCCGCGCGCGCGCGTGCGTGGGCCGTGGAGACCCCCCGCGCGCGGGGGGTCTGCGCGCGGGTGGTCCGCACGCGGGTGGTCCGCGCGCGCGCGCGGGCGAGGGGTGGCCGCGGAGAGAGGATGGGACGACCGCCGACGCGCTCGCGGGCGCCTGCGGGGCAGCGAAGGCGACCGCCGCCAGGACCGCGATCAGCATGCCCTGGCGCGTGCGGGACGGAAGCCGGTGATCTACGAAGATGCTCATCGGACTTCAGTTCTGCAAAACAGGCGGGGCGCCCGTTCGATTTGGTCAGGCTAGCGAAGAAAGGGCTTCATCGATCAGCCGGCCGAGCTGCGGGGCGGCCATCGCTCCTTCGCGCCCGCACGCGCGGGCCGCCAGCAGCAGGCTGCCCCCGACGGGCGCCATCTCGACCGGCGCCACCTCGGCCTGGGGGGCGATCGAGTTGACGATCTCACGGAGAGGCTCGACGAACACGGGACCGGCCTTGAACGCGCTCCCGATCAGGCCGACCGGAAACGAGCCGGTCAAGCCCGTCTGGCCGATGACCGCCCTCACCTGAGCCCCCAGCTCGGTCGCCGCCAGCCCATACAGGTCCCGGGCGACCGTGTCCCCCTCGGTCGCGAGCCTCGCGGTCTCGATCGCAAACGCCGCGACCTCTCCCTTGGTGAGGGGGGTCGTGTAGACGCTCGCGGCGAGCGCCTCCACAGTCGGGGCGCCGAAGAACCGCAGGGACGCCTCGCTGAGGGCGGTCGGCGGCCCGGAGCCGTCCCGGTCGTGGAGGGCCGCCTTCAGCGACCGAGCGCCCAGCCAGTAGCCGCTGCCCTCGTCGCCGAGCAGGTGCCCCCACCCGCCGGCCCGCCACGAGCGCCCGTCCGGCCCGACCCCGAACACGTTCGAGCCGGTCCCCGAGATCACCCCCACGCCGGGGTGCGCGGCCGTCGCGGTGGCCCAGGCGCCGACCACGTCGTTGACGAGGATCCACTCCTCGGTACGCATCTCCCGCAGGTGCCGGCCGATCGAGTCGGTGTCCGTGCCGGCCACCGCGAGCACGCCCGCGGCGAGATCCTCTTCGGAGATGCCCGCCCGGACAAGCGCCTCATCGGCGGCGTCGAGGAGCGCCTTCACAGCCCGCCGTGTCCCGACCGCGTCCTCGTTGCTGGGACCTCCGTGTCCGAGGTGAAGGACCCCTCCCTCCAGATCCAACACCGCCGCGAGGGTCTTGGTCGCTCCGCCATCCACTCCGAGGATGTATCGCCCGCCCCCGCCCCCCTCTCCGCCGCCCTCTCCGCCGCCCTCTCCGCCGCCCTCTCCGCCGCCCCCACCGCCCGCGGCCGCGCCGCCCGCGGGTCGCGCCCCACGGGGCGACTCGGAGCCGGGAACGGCGAGCACGGGGGGAAGCGTCACGAGGGGCTCGCGGTTCATGGCGGGGATCCTCGCATGAGTGAGGCTCCCGGGACCGTCACGGGTCGACGGGGACTCAGGCCGTAGGATCGCGTGCATGCAGGCGCGAGCGGTCTTCCCCACGGTCCCGGGTAAGACGGGGATGTACGAGTCCTTCTACCTGCGGGCGGTCTCGTCCGAGGAGCCGGTGGGAGCGTGGCTTCGGTACACCGTCCACAAGCGGCCAGGGCGGGAGCCTCGAGGATCGCTGTGGTGCACGGTGTTCGACCCGAGGCGGGGAGGGCCGTTCATGCACAAGCTGACCACCTCCGCGGTGGGGGCGTTCGCGGGCGGATGGATCGAGATAGGGGACGCCCGGCTCGGCCCCGGCGAGGCGACGGGCAGGTGCGGGGAGGCGAGCTGGTCGCTTCGCATGGAGTCGAGCGAGACCGAGCTCAGGCACCTGCCGCGGGCGTGGATGTACAGGGCGAAACTGCCCCGCACGAAGCTCACGAGCCCGGCGCCGGACGTCCGCTTTCAGGGCACGATCGAGCTGCCGGACAGGCCAGCCCTGCGAGTGGACGGCTGGCGGGGAATGGTCGGGCACAACTGGGGGGCAGAGCACGCCGAGCGCTGGATCTGGCTGCACGGGATCGACTTCGCCCAGGAGCGGGACGCGTGGATGGACCTCGCCCTGGGCAGGATCAGGATCGCCGGACGGTTGACCCCGTGGGTCGCCAACGGAGCCCTCTCATACGGGGGCGCCCGGATGCGGCTGGGAGGCCTGGGTAGGCGGGGGTTGAGAGTGAGCGAGAGCCCGCAGGGCTGCGTCCTTCACGTCCCCGGCGAGCGCGGGGCGAATGTGGAGGTGCGAGCGAACGTCCCCGCCGGGAGCATGGCGGGCTGGCGGTACGCCGATCCCGACGGGTCCGAGCACGAGGTGCTCAACTGCAGCGTGGCCGCCCTGGAGCTGCGGGTCATGCGGCCGGGCGAGGGCCGAGAGCTGATCCTCGAGACGGGACATGGCGGCGCGTATGAGCTGGGGATGCGCCCGGGTGAGGGTCACGGCGTCCCCCTTGCCCCCTTCCCAGACGGCTGAGCGGCTGGGACTACGGGTGGGGGGTCCGCTGGTAGACGGCGAAGAAGTCGCGGTCGTCCGGCGAGAGGTAGCGGGTGGCGGGTCTTTCTGTTTCGGAGAGCAGCTTGGTCGGCGCTTCGGCGCCCGGCCTGCCGTAGCTGTTGAAGCTGATCCAGTAGGAGTTGATGTCGAGCTCCATCGCCCGCACGGCGCCCGCGTGGATGAGGATGTCCGCGAGGCTGTGGACGGTCTGGTCGGGGGCGGCCGCGTAGATCAGGTTGCCATTACGGTCGATCCCAATCCCCGAGCGCCACACCTGGATGGCGTTGCCGACGGTCACCCCCCATTCGGGGCTGTCGCTGAGGTTCGGGTTGGGGCGCCCGCCGGAGACGATCAAGGGGAGGTTCTGGCGAGCGAACACGACATCGGAACCCACGCTGGGACCCCCCTGCCAGGCGGCCACGTCGTAGCTTCCGTCGGCGTAGCGGAGGAACGTCGCCTGGCCGTCGCGCATCGGGGCGTAGGTGTGACCGTGAAGCGCCCACCCGCCGTGAGAGTCGGCGAGCTTGAAGCCGCTGTTGAAGGTCGCGAGCAGACGATCCCGCAGACCCTGGGGCACGTCCATCGAGCCCCGCTGTGGCAGTTCGACCGAGGGCTCCAGGCGACCCGCATACAGCGATACGGTCGTCCGGGAGGTGTTGATCCATGCGACGCCGGCGACCAGGCGGGGGTATTCGGTGGGATCGCTGCGGAACGTCGTCACCAGCAGGGGCGGATCGGTGGGGCTCTCTCCCACCTGGGTCGGTCGCCAGACCCCCTCGCCCGCCAGCGGGCGACCGCCCAGCGGTCGCACCCGGGCGGGACGGTCGACGACGGCCGCCGGCGGAGCGAGGCCGTTCGCCCCGGTGGACGCCACGCCGACCCTCGGCAGGGCACGCAGCTGGGGCCCGCCCTTGGCGGGGGCGGTGAGGGTGTAGTAGATCGACTCGACCTTCGTGACCAGACCGGCGGCGCCGTTGTCGCGTAGCCACTCGACCGAGCGGACGCCGAGGCTCGAATCGGACGGTTCGAGCATCGCGCTCGCATAGGAGACGAGCGCGATCGCGAGCGCCAGCGCCGCCGCGACGGTGAGCACCCGGCGCACCCGCCTTCCGGGACTCGACGCCGGTCTGGGGGCACGTCCCGGGGCGCGTCGGGGAGCGCGTCGGGAGCCGGCGGGCACTGTGGGCGCCTGTGCGGGGACACGGAGATCCATGTTCGGCAAATCGTAGATACGCAAACGCCGAGCTCACGGCGCCTAAGAGCATTTTCACCGTACCCGTCGGCGAGAATGCCTAAGAGGATTATCACCGAACGTATAGGCTGGGCTGAGTTAGATGTGGTGGCGTATGTCTCAGCTTCCCGTGAACGTGCCGGCCGCTACCCAGAGGACGATCCCTTGGAGCAGGCCCTTCGGGGCGCTGGTGCGAGCGTGCAGGCCGAGGCAGTGGACGAAGAACCTGCTCGTCCTCGCCGCACCCGGTGCGGCTGGGATCCTCACAGACCCGGACGTCCCCGGGAAGGTGGCGCTGACGTTCGTGTGCTTCTGCATGCTCTCGAGCTCCACCTACCTGCTCAACGACGTCCACGATCGCCACGAGGATCGGCTGCACCCGAGCAAGCGATACCGCCCGGTGGCCTCGGGCGAGCTCCCCGTGACGCTCGCGAGTGCGAGCGCGATCGTGCTCGCGCTCGGGGGCCTGGCCCTCGCGGCGGCGGTGCGTGTGGAGCTCGTGGGGGTGGCGGCGGCATACCTGGCCCTGACTGGCGGCTACACGCTGTGGTGGCGGGAGGTGGCGGTGGCCGACATCGCGGTGATCGCCAGCGGGTTCGTGCTGCGGGCGCTCGCCGGAGGCGTGGCGACCTCGGTGGCGGTCTCCCGGTGGTTTCTGATCGTGACCTCCTTCGGCGCCCTGTTCCTGGTGGCGGGCAAGCGTTACGCGGAGCTCCGTCAGAGCGCCACCGCGGACGGGACCACGACCGACGGGACCACGACCGACGGGACCACGGACGGGACCACGGACGGGACCACGGACGGGACGCGCGTCAAGCCGGCGCGCGCGTCGCTGAGCGTGTACTCCGAGCAGTACCTGCGCTTCGTGATCGGGCTCGCGGCGACGGTGACGACGTCCGCGTACTGCCTGTGGGCGTTCCAGCGATCTCACCAGGACAAGCTGTCCTGGTATGAGCTCACGATCGTCCCTTTCGTGTTGTGGCTGCTGCGGTATGCCCTGCTGGTGGATCGCGGCGACGGCCAGGCTCCCGAGGAGCTCGTGCTCGGGGACGGCTTTCTGCTGAGCATGGGCGCGGCGTGGCTCGCGATATTCACGTGCGGTGTGTATGTCGCAGGCTGAGCTCCACACCCCCCCCTCCCCCGCGCGGGAGCGCTCGCTCGGGCACGGGAGAGAGCACGCGCGAGAGCTCGCCGGCGAGGAGCTCATCAGCGGCTGGGGGCGAACCGCCCCCACGCGCGCGCGGGTCATGCGGGCGCTGAGCGCCGAGCAGGTGGCAGACGTGCTCGGCTCGTCCTCCGCGGGAGACGGCGGCGTGATCGCGGGCGGCGTGATCGCGCGGGGCGCCGGACGAAGCTACGGAGACGCGGCCCAGAACGGAGACGGGACGGTGCTCGACATGACGAGCCTGCGCGGGGATCTCGCCCTGGACGGCGAGGGCGGGACGGTGAGGGCGGGCGCCGGACGGACGTTCGCGGAGGTGCTGCTGTTCTTGGCGCGGCACGGTCGCACCCTGCCGGTCGTCCCGGGCACCCGCCATCTGACGGTGGGCGGGGCGATCGCGAGCGACGTGCACGGCAAGAACCACGTCCGGGACGGCAGCCTCGGGCGGCACCTGGAATCCTTCACTTTGTGCACCCCGGCGGACGGTCCACTGAGGGTGTCCGAGGAGAGCGACCCAGAGCTGTTCCGCGGAACCCTCGGGGGCATGGGCCTGACCGGGGTGGTCGTCGAGGCGACGCTTACGACGTCGCCGATGCAGGAGAGCCACGCGGTGGCGGACATCGATCGCACGGACACCCTGGCGGAGGCGCTCGGGCTGATGGCCCAGGAGAGCGGACACCGCTACTCGATCGCCTGGGTGGACCTGCTCTCCGACGGCAGGGCCTTCGGGCGCGGAATCGTCACGCGCTCGGACAACGGCACGGCGGCTCGCGCAGGCGAGCTCCGCGCGGGCGGGCTGCCGGGGAGCAGGGACGGTCCCGTGGGAGCGCCCTTCCGGGTGCGAGCGCGCCTGTCGGTGCCCAGCGGATTTCCGCGGGGGGTGCTGCGGCCGGCGACGGTGAAGGCCTTCAACGCGATTCACTGGCGGTCCACCCCACGGCGGGAGAGGGAACGGAGGCTGAGCATGAGCGGGCACCTGTTCCCGCTGGACGTGCTCGGCGACTGGAACCGGCTGTACGGGCCGGGGGGCCTGACCCAGTACCAGTTCGCGGTGCCCTCGAATGCGCGGGATACGCTGATCGAGGTCGTCGAGAGGTTGCGTCGGCGGCGGCTGCCGATGTATCTCGCGGTCGTCAAGCGGTTCGGCGGAGGCTCGGAGGGATTTCTCTCGTTCCCGATCGAGGGTTGGACGCTGGCGATCGACATGCCGGCCGACGCGCCGGGCCTGAGCGAGGGCCTGCGGGAGGCGGATGAGCTGATCGCCGGGGCCGGCGGAAGGGTGTACCTGGCCAAGGACTCCCGGCTGGCAGGCGAGACGCTCAGGGCGATGTACCCGTCCGTGGAGCGGTTCCTGCAGCTGCGCGCGCGGGTCGATCCGCGACAGGTTCTGCGCTCGGACATGGCCAGGCGGCTGGAGCTGTGGGGATGACCGAGGCGCTTCACGAGGCGCGCGAGGAGGCGCCCGCGCGGCAGGTCCCGCTCAAGCAGGTGCCGGTCGAGCGAGTCCTGGTCCTCGGAGGCACCTCGGAGATCGCCGGGGCGATCGTGCGGGAGCTGGCGGGGTCGGGACCCTGCGAAGCGGTGCTCGCCGGCCGTGACCCCGAGGCTCTCGATGCCGCGGCGCGGGGCCTGCGCGAGTCAGGGTGCGCGCGCGTGGAGACCCTCGCTCTGGAGGCTCGCGAAACGGCGAGCCACAGGGAGACGATCGCGAGAGGCGTGGAGGTGCTCGGGGAGGTGGACATCGTGATCCTGGCGGTCGGCCTGCTGGGCGAGCGGGGCGGGCTGCCGCAGGACGTGGCGGGGGCGGTGGAGGTGCTCGAGGTGAACGTCGCCGGGGCGGGGTCGCTGCTGCTGGAGAGTGCGCGGGCCCTGGCAAGCCAGGGACGGGGTACGTTGGTGGTGCTCTCCTCCGTGGCCGCCGAGCGTGCGCGGGCGTCGAATGCGGTGTACTGCGCCTCGAAGGCCGGCATCGACGCGCTCGGCCAGGGCATCTCCGATGCGCTCGAGACGACCGGGGCGCGGGTGATGGTTGTGCGTCCGGGCTTCGTCAAGACGCGCATGACCCGCGGGCTGCCGGTGCCGGCGCTCGCGACCGATCCCGAGACGGTCGCTCGTGCGACCGTACGGGGCCTGCGGCGAGGCGCGCGGACGGTGTGGGCGCCCGAGAGGCTGCGCTGGGTAATGGCGATCGTGCGGCTGATCCCCCATCGGCTGTTCGTGAGGCTTCCGCTGTGAGCAGCCCCCCGCTCGATCAGGGAAGCTGGGAGGCGGACGGAGCGTCCGAGGCCCTCCCGCGGGGGGGGCCAGTCAGGGAGGTCGCACCTCCGGGCATTCGCAGCCGCCGGGAGGCCGCGGCGCAGGTTCGTCGCAGGCGTCTTTTGCTCGGCGACCTGCTGCTCGGGCTGGCGCTCGGGCTGGTCGGGCTCGCATTGGCGCCGGGGCCGGCGATCGTGGCGCTCCTCGCGCCGGTCGTGCTGCTGGCGTGCGGCGCCTGGGCCCTCTACGCCCGCAGGCGGGGACGTGAGCGCGTGCGGGTACGCAGAACCGTGCACGGGCGCCCGCGCGGGCCCCGGCGGCAAGGATCGACCCCAGCGACCCCCACGGCCTCCGCAGCCCCGGGGGGCCCCCCGCGCGAGCCTAGGTCTTCCACTTGATCGAGCAGCCGACCGGGGGCGTCTCCGGGAAGTCGGGGTCACGGCCCTCGAGGAGGGCGTCGAGAGCGTCGCGGACGTATGCGGCGTTCAGGCTCGGATCCTCGTAGTCGGAGTCGGGAGCGCCGCGGTAGCGAAGGACGAGGTCGGCGTCGAGCACGAACACATCAGGGGTCGTCTGGGCGTCATAGGAGCGGGCGACGTCCTGAGAGGAGTCGCGCAGGTAGGGCACTCCGTCGAACTCGCCGCGGTCCACCCGGGCGCGCATCTTCTCGGGCGAGTCGCGGGGATAGCGGTCGGCGTCGTTGGGGTTGATCGCGAGCACCCGGACTCCACGGTCGGCGTAGTCGCGGGCCACTGCCACCGTGCGCTCGTGCCAGGCCAGGGCATAGGGACAGTGGTTGCACGTGAACACCACCACCGTGGCCGGATCGGAGCCCGGCTCGTGGACGTTCCCCGCCGTATCCGGCAGGGCGAAGGTGGGCGCCCGCTCGCCGATGGCGACCATCTCAGCGGCTCCCCGCGGTGGCGGCCCCGGCGGCCTCTTCGCGGGCGCAGGCGGCGGCGAGGGCATCCCGAACGTCCGCCGGGTCCGGCGTGGCGGAGAAGCGGCCGTCGCGGCGGCGGTAGACGCGACAGGCCAGCCCGACCGGATCCTCCTCGGAGGGTTCGACGTCGACGCCGTCGACGAGGATCGTGGGCGAGCCGATGAAACGCTCACGACCGGCGTCGGCGTCGTTCGCGACCTCCCGCACCAGGATCGCGTCCGGATCGAGCCCCATGTCGCTCATCGAGGAGCGGAGCTCGGCGAGGGCTTTCGGGTGAGACGGACAGCCGTCCCAGTACAGGAGCTCGACACGCATGGCTGATCGCAGGCTAGTGCACCGAGCGTGCGCTCTGAAGCTTGCGGTCGACGAAGTCGTTGGCGACGTCGGGACCGAGGAACGGGGCGATCGCGAGGTAGGTGCAGTGGTAGGCGTAGCGGGTCAGCTGGTCGGCCGGGCAGTCAACAGCTTGATGGCGGAAGTGGTAGGAGCCGACCTCGAAGACGGCGGCGACGATCGCTTCCATCGCCGTGCGACCCGGGGCTTTCACGGAATGCTGGTTGCCTTCCTGGAGGAAGATCGTGAAGGCGGCATTGCTGTCCTCGACCCGTTGGAGAGCCGGGGCGCCGACCGCGTGAGACTCTACGTAGACGACGTATGCCATCGGGTGGGTGGCGATGAACTGGCTGGCCGCGTGCATGCCCTGCCAGATCCGCTCGGGCCAGGCGTCGGCGCTGAAGAACGCGCTGGCGGAGATCGCCATGAGCTGCTGGAAGGCGAGCTCGTGGACCGCGAGGAACGCCTGCTGCTTGTCGCGGAAGTGGGTGTAGAACACGCGCTTGTCCACATGGGCGGCCGCGATTATGTCCGCCACGGTCGAGGCGGTGTAGCCCTTGCAGGCCGCGACCTCGGCGGCCGCGAAGAGGATGCGCAGGCGCTGATTGCGGGCGATCTCGCCGCTGGACAGACGCGATCTCCCGGTCGGTATCGGCGACGGGGGCAGGAGGGGCAGCTCGGACACGTACGGCGAGACCCCCGGTGAGGGGCCGGGCGTGAGCGTGCGCCAGCGATGCTCGCCGGAGGGCCGGTTGTAGCTCTCGGCCCATCGGATCAGCTCGTCGGCGAGCTCGGTGAGCTCGTGCTCGCCGTAGCGCAGGCGCAGGGCCAGCAGCCAGTGAGTCGCCCCGATCAGCGCCCGGGTGGGCAGATCGGGAGAGTCCGCCTCCGGTGGCGCGTCGATCCGAGCCGCTTCGACGAGCTTCTCTATCTCGCTGACCGTGCGGTCTCGCTCCAGCATGGCCTGGGGACCGCCGGCCATCGTCTCGTTCGCCAGGAACCTCGCCTGGACCGGCTCCGCTTCGGCGCGTTCGACGAGCCGCCGGACCGCCGCCTGGGGAGCGCGCTCGGGAGGGGCATCCGCGAGGGCGTCGCTAATCTGCTCGAGCAGGCGGCCCGAGATGTCGCGATGGAGCGCGAGGAAGCAGTCGTCCTTGTCGGTGAAGTACTCGTAGAACGTGGGTCTGGAGACGCCCGCGTGGGCGATCACCTCAGAGACGGTGGCGCCCGAGTATCCGTCCCGGTCCGCCACGGCGAGCATACCCGCAAGCAGGCGCTCCCGCTGGGTGCTCTTGCGAGAATTCGAGGACGCCGTGTTTATTTCGACAGGTGACAAAAATACACCTCCCTGGTCCGTTTCCGCCCGCCCGCACTGCACCCGAAATCGCCTGTGACGGTGGAAGTTTGCGACGCTCGCCCCAACCCGGGCGGATGGGCCGGCCTGCGATCGCCCGTGCCATCAGCGGCGCCCTGAGACGGCCCAACCCCACCCGCTCTGTTTATATCACGAGACCGAACGCGATGTACGGTGCAAAAACCGATCCTGAACCCCCCGGACGTCCCAGGCACGCCCATCGAGACGGTGCGGGGGCCTTCGACTATCGCTACCGGCAACCGGCCTGAATCAGGTGACTAGCCTTAGCTAAGTCCGCTAGGATAGGGATATGACACGCGTGGGAATGCACGAGGCGAAGACCCACCTTTCCAAGCTCGTGAAGCGCGCGGAAGCTGGCGAGAGTGTCGTGATCCAGCGCAATGGAAAGCCGGCGGTGCAGCTGGTGCCGGTGGTCGAGGAGGCGCGCTCGCTCGCGTCGGTGCGGGGCGTTTGGCGCGGTCGGGTGCGCATCGCCGAGGACTTCGACGAGCTCCCCGAGGATCTCGCCGAGGCGTTCGGCGCGGTGAGACCCGACACGCAGTGAGGCTGCTCATCGATACTCACGCAGCCCTCTGGCTGCTCGACGACGACGAGCGATTGAGCAAGCGCGCCGGCGAGCTGCTCACGGACCCTTCAAACGAGGTTCTCCTGAGCGCGGCGGTCGCATGGGAGGTGGCGATCAAGCGATCGCTCGGCAAGCTCGAGGCGCCCGACGGCTTCGCGGGGCTGATGCTCGAGGCAGGAGCGGCACCGCTCGCTGTCGGCATCGATCACGCAGAGGCCGTGGGCTCGCTGCCGTGGCACCATCGCGATCCCTTCGATCGCGTGCTCGTCGCACAGGCGATGCTGGAGGACTCGGCAATTGTCTCCGACGACGAGTCTCTGCGCGCATACGACGTGCGCGTCGAGTGGTAGGGCCCCACCCGGCCTCTGTCAGAGGGCTGCGCCGGAGACTGAGCGCATGCGACGGGCGGCTTGGCGTACGCGGTCGGGCATGAGGTGGCCGTAGACGTCGACGGTGGTGGAGGTTTTGGCGTGGCCGGCGAAGGCGGCGACCAAGAGGATGTCCTCGCCCTGACCGATCGCGTTGGTGATCGCGGTGTGCCTGCAGATCGTGCAAGCGCACGCTGGAGGGCAGGCCGGCGCGGTCGGCGTAGCGGCGAAAGACACGGCTGACCATACGGGGACACAGCGGACGGCCGGTGGGGAGGGTGTTGCCGTCACGGGCGGGCTTTCGCTCGACGGTGGCGAACACCGGAGCGTGCTCGCAAGTGTCCTTGGCGTTCGCGTAAAGCTCCTCCAGCGCCTGCTGGGCGTTCTCGAGGATCGGCACGAGGCGATGGCCGGCGTCGGTCTTGGTGCTCAACTGAGAGCCGTTCGCCGATCCGTTCTCCCGGTGCTCGATCCCGTCGAGGCCCACCACCTCGAGCTCGCCGATGTCGCCCCCGTCGAGGCCGTCGGCGTCGGGGTCGTCGTAGGGGCCGATGCTGCGGCGCACGTGGATGATCCGCTGCAGCAGGTCCACGTCTTGCCAGCGCAGCCCGATCAGCTCCCCGCGACGCAGGCCCGTGTCTAGAGCGACGGTGAAGAACAGCCGCCAGCGGGGAGAGCACTGCTCCAGGAAGCGCCTGATCTGCACGGGGCTGAGCTCGGTGCCACGACGGCGACGATGGGAGAGCCGCCGGCCGCGCGCACGCGTGAGGTCCGCCGGGTTGGCGCTCAGCAGGCCGGCGTCCTGGGCGAACGCGAACATCGCATGCATCTGGCGGCGGATCTTCGCGATCCCCTGCTCACTCAGGCCTTCCGAGCGCTTGCGCACGAGCAGCATCCTGATCGCCTGAACGCCACAGTCATCCATGCGCAGGTGGCCGATGACGGGAGCGACATGCCTGTAGAAGGTGCTCCGGTAGCTGGCGGCGGCGCCCGGCTTGAGGTTCGGCTGCACGTGCTCTGTCAGCCAGCGGTTGCCGAGCTCCAGTACCGTCGTCGCACAGGGTGTGTAGCGGCCGTCCTGGACGTCCCCCTGCAGGCCGCGCAGCATCCGCTGTGCACCACGCCGGCTCGACCCGGCGGCCTTCTCGACCTGCTTCCAGCGCGAGTCGCCCGTCTTCGGATCGACTACGAGGACGCGGGTGCGTATGTAGAAGCGGCCGTTGCGTTCACGGATATAGCCGGTGGCCATCAGCCCGTCACCTCCACCGTCCCGTCACCAGACGCCGCACACGCGGTTGAAGGGCTTGTCGCCTGCGACCACGACGACGCGCGAGGCCTCGGCGGCGGGGTGGGGCGTGGCCCCTAGGGGCCACGCCCCGGATCCTGCGGGTGTCCTCGGCTATCGCGGAGAGGGAATCCGGGCCGAGGCGTCCCGGGCGCCGTTCTGTGAGGACGACGCTCGAGCTTGTGCGACTGTCATTCATCGCAGCGCCCATCTCAACCCGCCTTATGTTCGAGCTGGCTGATGTCGGTGGCGTTCGGCGGCGGGGTGACGGTGACGGGGTCGTTCCAGCCGGTGAAGGTGGTCTGTCCGGTTTCGCGGCCGGTCTTTCGCAAGAGGATCGGGTAGGGCTGGCCTGTGGTGGCGACATAGAGGGTGCCGGTGTACAGTTTCTGGGCCTGTTTGAGTTCGATCGCGGGCTCTCCGTTGATCTTGGTGGTGGGCCCCTTGGTGACGGTCCCACGTCCGCCCAGCAGGAGGGGCAGCTCGCTGTTGATGCTGGTGAACGCGCCGGCCTGCGCGAGCGTCCCGGTCGCGGGACCCTTCAACCAGGTGTTGGGCGGGATCTTGACCCCGAGCACGCTGCCGAGACGAGCGTCGAAGACCGGGTTGCCCTTGACATAGATGGTGTTCCCGGTACGGATCCCTTCGAAGCCGATCCCCAGGAAAGAGACCTGCGCGTGACTGCCCGTCTCTGGCGAGGCTCGCGTTCAGCGTCAGCGATGCTCGACCAACACCGGCTCTTGCTCACGACATGCACAGCGCTCGCGCTCTCTGCGGCGGTCCTGGCGGCCGCAAGGATTTCACTGGCGGATTTTGAGGCCACACCGTTCTTGAGCTACCACAGCCCGCGAGGCCCGCACCCAGCACAAGGATCGTGAGCGCGAGCGCTGCACGCTCTCGAAGAAGAAGACCATGCGCTAGGACCTCTTCTTGTGTGCTGCCGGTTTGGCGGCGAAACGCCTGCGTGCCGTCCGTTCGCATGCCTGACGCTGCTTCTTAGCATGCTTGTGCTGATGGCGGCAAGCAGTGAGCGCCAGGCTGGTGTAGCGAGCGTGCGCTTGTCGTTCGCACTTCACGCGCCGGCTCTTGGAATGCTTGTAGCGATGCTGACATGAGAGCAGGGCACGGTGGAGCTTCTGCATCAGCGTGAGCTTCTTGACCTTCGCGCTCTTGACTTCCCCACAGCCAGTGATCGCGATCTTCGTGGAGTGTTCGATCACCACACCGTTCTGGCCGGTGATGATGGTCGGCATCGCGAGGTTTTCCCCACACAGACTGAACTTCTTGGATTCCGCGACATTCGGCGTCAGGACCCCATGCGGACCCGCGGGCAGCACCGTTTCAAAGACCGTGAACGGCGCATCCGGTGCGGATTCGAACTTCGAATAGGTGATCCCGCTCTTGATCTGCGTCTTGCCGTCCAAGACCAGCTTGATCCCTTCCCCCTGGAGCACGAACTCGACATCCGGGAACGCCGCACTCCCGTGCGAGACCAGATACGCAGGACCGGACAGAGGATTCCTTAGGACCGGGGTATGGATCGTCGCATTGCCGATCACCGACCCTTCAGGACAGGACGCCGGATTCGCGTTGAAGACCGTTTCCAAGACACGCTTTCTGCAGTGTCGGCAGGCGTGAAGAGAGCTGTTTCGGCAGTTGCAGGTCCACTTTCGCGATCCCCGCCTGCACCACACCACCCGGGCCGACCCCACCGGAGCGGACCGTCACATTGAACGTCGTTCCATCCGCTTTGCTGCCATGCCCAACCGCGCTCGCCGTCAACTGCGGAGCGAACGGCAGGGCTGCGCAGTTGCTCGCCTGAAACGGTGAGGAGACATGCGCGCTCGCGCCTTCAGCGCCGGTGATCGTCCCTTCGATACTCATCGGAGTTACAGCTCGTCGGGTTGAACTCGAAGCCGGCACGGTCCACGTTCACGAGCACCCGTTTCAACTGCAACGGGATGCCCCTGATCTGTGTCGGCAACGGGTCTGAGACGATCGTGACCGACGCATTGTTCGGGTCGACTTCGAGCTTGGAACGGACCGTCACATACCCCAGGTTGAACGGGCCCGCCGTCGCCGGACTCACGATCTCAAGGCCGAACGGCGCACCACCATAAGGACCCGTGATATAGACCTTCCCGCCTTCCTGCACGTACGGTTCCGGACCCAAGCCCTGCGATCGCGGTGGCCTGCCCCACTTCGCTGCCCGGCGGACACGCATCCGCCACAGCCTGTGCTTCAGAGCACAGTTCCACGGAGGAGAGCAACGCTGCGATACCTGACGGCAGATGCATCGTCACCGCGCTCAGGGCCTGATCCCCGTCGGGACGGGTCAGTTCGAGATTGAAACCGGTGAACGCGCCCGCTTTGCGTGTTCTGGCTGTAGGCGGTGAAGCCCGGGGAGAACCCAGGCCCACGCCGGGCAACCCGAACCCCCCACACCCGAAAAGACCGAGAAGTCTTCCGCCGGTGAGAGCACACTCACAGGACCAGTCCCAGACCACGGCGTGAACGGCGCATTCGTCGCATACGATCCGCATCGCGGAGGTGTCGTGACCGACGCTCGGGCACCACCGAACAGATCGAGCTTGAGTTCTTCAAACGGGACCTGCGGAGCGTTACTGAACGTCGTGGATACCCGCAGCGTGCCTTCATCCAACTGGCCTTCCCCGGCGAGCTTCACAAGCACCCCCGACACAGGATCTTCAGCGACGATATACAGCGCCACCAGCGAGTTGAACGGATTCTTCCCGGCTTCCCCGTTCGGCGCCGGGGTGGCCAGATACACCGCTCCTTCCAGTTCATGGCTCAATAGCGGCGTCTTGATCTTCACCGTCCCCACCTTCGACCCGTCCGGACACGGCAGCTTGGCGCGTGTTGAATTCATCGGTCTGCGTAGCGGGGTTGAAGCCCTGGAAGCCGATCTGCATACTCCGTGCAGCCTTCAAGCCCATTAGCCGCCGAAGGGCTCAGCTCCACACCCTGGGGCAGCGTGACCGTCGTGTCCCGCACATCCGCCTCCGCCAGCGCCACCGGCTTCAAGCGTCGTCTTCTGCGGGACCTTCACATCCACCGTCAAGCCCGTGGGCGTGGCCGCCGTATGCTCTTCGGGGATCACATCGATCGACGGGCTGAACGGCAGCTGACCGCATCCTTCGAACCCAAGCAGCTGGCCGTCTTCATTCATCCACGCATATTCGGCGCCCAGGAAGCTGCCCGGGCTGCGCCCAGGAGTCGGCTTCCATCGAGGAGACGACCGGTTCTGTCTGCTGGGTTGGCCGCGCACGAGGTGGGTAGCGTGAGGAACGGTTCTTCCGGCAGGTTCGCTGCGTCGCCGGACACGGCTTGCCGACCTGGCGTGCGAACGCTTCGCCGGCTACGCATTCCCAGCCCCGCGCGTTGTTGTGCCGGGGATCGCCCGGGACGCCCCAGAGGGTCACCTGGCTCGCAGAGCAGGCCCGCCGTCTCGGTGGCGTCTTTGACGCGTCACGTCCACGCCATAGTCCTGCCCGGAGCGCACCGAGGTGTCGATCACGATCGGGACCTTGCCAGCGACCTCCAAGCCAAACCGCGCGGGCTCGCCCTGAGCGGGCACCAGGTTGAACACCGGAACCGTCTTGGGTGAAGACCTTGAGGGTTTTGGGTTCGTCGGCGGTGACGGTCGCAACACCCACCACAGTGCTTGGCGCGCAGAGGTTGGTTTCGTCCACCAGCGCGAAGAAGTTCGCCATCGTGCACTGCGCCGCGGCGTTCGGGTTACCGATCAGTCCGGGCGGCAGACTGGAAGCTCAGGTCCTTCGGCAGCTCGACCGGCTGGCGGCCCCGACTCCTGGCGGATGCCTGGTTGAGCGCGAGCGTGGTGGTGAGCTGGAAGGGATGCGCGCCGGCCTGGGTAGCCGGGCGTGCCGTTCTCGTTGAACGGCGCAAGTTCATAGCCCGCCACGCCAAACCCCGCCGGTTCGCCGCTGACCGGGATCGTGAGCGTCTCGAGACCTTCGCGGCCCCGCCGCCTTCGACGCTCGCTTGATCGGACAGCGTGATACCGTGCCGGGCGGCTCGTTCGACCTTGACTCTGATCGTGACCGTCGGTCTGTTCATAGGGATAGAGCACTCCCTTGAACGTGCACGTTAGCGTCGCGAGCGTGCATTCGACCGGGACGTGGTTCTTGACCTGTCCCGCGATCGTATCGCTTCAAGCCCTGTTGGGAGCTTGTCGGTGATCGTCACGGGTTCCTTGCCGCCTTCGACCGGAGCGTCGCCGAGGTTGCTCAGCACGATCAGCAGTTGGCCTTCCCCACCCGGCGGGAGATTGGTCGGCACCGTTTCCGAGCCGACTTGCCACCACGGCGCTTGCGCAAGCGCCGGCGCGACGGAGCACGACAGCACCAGCGACGATCCTCACGCAGCACGGCGAGCGCGAGCCGCCGCGTCCTCGATCTCAGCGTGCTCATCGTCCCTCCTCCCGTCCGCGCGACCGCGAGCCTTGCCTGCGCTCGTCTTCTTGCCGATGTGTCTGACGCCGTAGCGCTTTCTGCGCCGTGCGTTCGCATGTTGCGCGCTTCTTCTTTGTGTGCGCGTAGCGCTTGCGGCAGCTCCTGAGCGCCTGTGTCGAGCTTCTGCGCTCGTGTCGAGTGGTTTTGCGGCTTTCCTGGCTTCGACTGCGTGTTTGGCGGGCGGGCGGGGAGGCGGGCGATGTTGCCCGGTCCCGTGAGAAGTTGCGGTGCCCGACGGTCCGCCTGGGATCTGTTGCGCCGGTTGCGCCGGCCGGCATATTTCTGTTTCAGCACAGGGCGCTTCTCTCGTCGCGGGCGGGGTCAGACACGGCGAGAGCTGCGGTGCATTCACGCGCGTCATAGATGTCGAACGCGGTGTCGGTGTCCTGCGGCAGCAGTCGCGCCTCGGTGATGAAGAACACGCTGCTTCCGTCCGGTGTGGCTTCGATGAACGCCGATTCGCGATCCGAGCTTCCACCGGAGATCAGCGACACACAGGCGCCCGACGGGCTCTGGCAGCTGCCCACCCCGGAGGGCTCGTACTCGTACACGTCCTCTTTGCCGTTGGAGGCCGCGGGCACGAGATCGTCGGGACTGTTGAAGTAAAGGCGCCCTTCGTCTGAGAGGTAGCGCGACTGGAACAGCGCGCTGGTCAGAGTCTGGGCGGTCCAGCCTGGGATGTTTCCGGCGAGCCAGTGTTCCTGGCCTTCTCGTCCCCAGACGAGCCGGCGATCGACGAGCAGGCCAAGCCCTTCGCCGGCCTTTTCGGTATCGAGCACGCCGGCCGGTCGTGCGCCCGAGGGATCACAGGAGACGCAGCGCAGGCTCGCGGTAGCAGAGTCGTAGAGGTAGACCTCCTCGGCACGTGCGCCCTTGGCGGCCGGGTTCGCGTCGATGTTGTCATAGCCGGTGATCGGCGCGGCCGACATGAACGCCAGGTAGCGCCCATTGGGTGAGACGCGCGCGGTCAGATAGGCGGTGTTGCCGTTCTGGTTACCTTCCCACTCCGGGATGTCTTCCCCGGAGAGCGTCGCGATGAAGGTGGTTGACCACTGCGTGCCGTCGTAGTGCAGCTCGTAGAGGTTGTCCTTGCCGTTGACGGCCTGTTTCGCCGTTGCCGTTCTCGTTGGAGGCAAGCGCGCCCTGCGCTACCAGATAGACGCTCGTGCCGTCTTCGTTTGCGCCGAACAGGAAGCCCTGAACGTCTGCGTGCTCACCTTCGCGGTGATCTATGGTGAGATCGGTGAGGGTGCAGGCCAGTTTGCCTGAGATTTCGGTGATCTGGCACTCATACAGGTCGGGCTTGCCGGCACCCTGGCCCGGTTCCGCGGTGGAGTCCGCGGTCAGGCGCTGCCTGTCGGTGAAGAACACGCGCGACCCGTCGCGCTCGCGGTCTGGAACTCCGCCGAGCCTTTTTCGGGTTCGGCGACGCCCTTGCTGCGTCGAGCTGGATCGTTTCCCTGCTGATGGTGTCTCGCATGTAGAGGTGACCTCCACGGGTGCTGGAGTCTTCTTTGTTCGTCCACACGATCCGTGAACCGTCATTGGAGATCGCGTGCGCGAGAACCGAGTCATAGAAGCCGAGTTCGGCGCTCGTGGCGGCCTTCCCGTGCGGGAGCACGCTCACGAAGTGCAACTGTCCTCCCGACCACTCATACAGACCGCGAGAGGAGCCCGGCCCGGTCAACGCGACTTCGGAGACGATCACAACATGGGCGAGATCCGCTGTCGCGGCCAGGAAATGGATATGGCCGCCGAACTGGGTCCCCGGCGCCGTGTTCGCTTCGGTCACCAGCGGCAGATAGGTACCGGTCGCGTTATCGCGCACGTACATCGTGGCCTGTTTCACTCCGGGCGCCAACGGCGGTTCCGCGCCCGGTTCCGTTGGTTGGACCAGCGCGGTCGAGAGGTCGGGTGTGAAGAACTGGTACTCGGGTGGGTTGCCGGGAGCGATGCCCTTGGCGTGGCTGCTCGGCGTGGCGATGTCCTGCGAGCTCCAGCCCGTGGAGGTGCGGGTCGCGAGAACCTGCTGCCATTCTGGGCTGCGGTTGCCCTGCACTTCTTCACCCAGCGCGCCATCGACCACGTAGGTCAGGGCGTTCCCGTCTTCTGATGCGAGAATCCAGCCTCCTTCGCGGGTGAGCGCTTCGACCGGAGCGCCGCCCTTGTCCGCCGGGGAGACCATCTCCCAAGCGCGGTGATCGGGTAGCGCGAAGGAGCCCGCTTGTTCTGGGTGGTGAAGGCGGTTCGGCGCCTTCGGTGGCGCCCAGGATGTTCGAGTCAAGGACGCGATAGTGGTAGGTCGTTGCGGGGGTGAGCCCGGTGAGCTTGACTTCGCGCTGCACGTCTTCTTTGCCTGCGCCGATGTCTTCGGGCGAGGAGGGAATGTCGGTGCAGGCTGGAGGGGTTTGCCTGACAGCTCTGCGTGCCGTACTGGAAGTTGTAGCTCGTGTCGTTGCCGAGCGGGTTGATCTGGGTGTGAAGCGTCGCTTCGTTCGAGCTCACCCCGGTCACGAAGGTCGCATCCACCGGGGCTGAGGGGACGGTCGCGAACGTTGGTCTTGACCGGTGGTCGATGCCCGCTTCGTTTTCGGCCAGCACCCTGTAGTGGTAGGTCGTGCCGACCTTCAGGCTCGTCAGGCTGGCGAAGACCGCCACCGGGCTGGAACCGGAGCCGATGCTCTGCCCTCCACGGGCGCTTCGCTGCCATACGCTGTGCGTTTGGCCGTACTGGAAGCGATAGGTCGTGGCGATCTGGTCGGGATCGACCTTCGCGTGGATCGTCGCTTCTTCCTGGCCGATACCCGTGCTCGGTTCATAGGCGATCCGTGGCGGACCGGAGGTCGTGAACGTCCGATCCTGACCGTCGGTCGTGCCGTATTCGTTTTCCGCGACGAGACGGTAGTGGTAGAGCGTGTTCGCGGCAAGACCCGCCAGCGCCGTTTCAAGCGTTCTGGGCTGCTTTTCTTCCTTTTCTTCTTTGCCAGCAGCAACTTCCGCGGGCGGTTCGGGACTCCTGCTCGCCATACGCTTCGCTCGTGCCGTACTGGAAGTAGTAGTGCGTCACCACGCCGCCACGCTTGAGCGAACCCGTGAGCGTCGCGCCTTGCGGCGCCACGGCCTTGACCACACCCGTTTCCAGCGCTTCCACCGCCGGGGGCGTCTGCAATTCCCGGATCAGACCGTAATTTGAGCCGTCTTCGTCTTCGCCGACGATCCGGTAGTAGTAGACGCGCCCAGCCTGCAGGCCTTCGACGGTCGCCGAGACCGCTTCCTGGCCCGTGCCAGAACTGTGGTCGCCGTCTCAGAGCCCAAAGCCGTCGTTTCTCCGTACTGGAAGCGATACGCGGACGGTTTTGCCCTCGCCGTTGATCACGCCCGGCAAGATCGCCGTCGTGCGCGTCAACGCCGATTTCGCGATCTTCCCCGTTTCAACATCCGGGACCACCACGCCCGCGGCGAAGCGATCGACCACACCCAAACCCGTATCCGCCACAAAGACTTCACCCCCCGATGTCAGCGCAACCCCGCGCGGTTCACCCAGATCCCCCGTCGGGCGTGCTCGTGATCCAACCCTCCCATTCCCCAGCCGGACTGTACTGAGAGACCACATGACGTTCAGCTTCAGCCACATACACATCACCGCTCGCTTCATCGACCGCGAGGCCCGCAACATCCCCCACCGGTGCTTCCTTGCCGAAGGGCCCGTACGGCGAACCCTTGCCAGTCAGTTTTTCTTCATAAACACCTTCTGGACTGTACGCATAGATCGCGCCCTTGAAGCTGTCCGCGACCAGCACCCGGCCCGTCGAAGGACTCACCGCCACACCGTTCGGCTCTCCCAGCTTCGGACCCGCCAAACGCCTCACGAACACGCCTTCTTCGCCTTCCCCTTCCCCCACTTCTTCCGGATGTTCAGGGTTCGGGTTCGGCTTGAACACATCGACCGCCCCGCCTTCCACACCAACAGCCGTCGCCTCCACCACATACACATCACCCGCCGACGAGCCCTTGGAGTTATCGACCGCCACCCCCGCGACTTCATCGAACCCGCCACCGGGAACACCCTTCCCCGACCACCGGCTCAACAAGCGGTAGCCTCCTTCCGCGTCGGGCTCATATACCAAGATCGCAGCCTGCTGCGGTTCAACCACGTACACATCACCACTCGCTTCGTCCACAGCCACAGCCACCGCGTCCACCAAACCGCCCCCGAAGCGAGTCTCATAAACACCAGCAGCACTGAAAACATCCACATAGCCCGCCACACCATCACCTACGAACACCTCGCCCGTCGACGTATCCACCGCCACCGCACCCGGTCCCACCAGCCTCGTGCCAGCCGGAGCTTCAGACACGCTCGAAATAAACTGATTACCCGTCGCCGCCGATGCGCGACCTGACCACAGCAGAAGTACAACGAACGTCAAGCTCACCGAGCACGACAACGCGCGAGGACGAGCCAGTCCATACGAGCGAACCGTGTCAACGGCGCGCCCGCGCAGAACCTCTCTCACCGCTCTTCTTACCAATCTCCTCACGATCCCTCTCTTGAACGCTCGCTCCGTCTCGCAGATTCGCGCGATGTCAACTGTGCGTGGGATCATGTGATCCCACGCACAGATTTCATTGCTTCAAGCAGGCACTCCTACGCCTTGATCTCACTCGGTTCTTCTGAGGTGTTCACATTCGTGATCACCTCGCCGGCCGACGACCACGACGATGAATCGCCTTCGACTTCAATGTAGTCTTCAAGCACATCGGTATGCTTGCGTTCGAATTTACTCGGAAGGTTACGGAAAGGATATTCCGATTCCTCGGTGTACACCTGTGTGTATTTGCTGGTCATTTCGTTGACTGGCGTGATAGGCGAAATGATGCCGTCATATCCACCATGCTTTTCTTCTTCCGGCGTCGCGCCCGGGCAGGGCACTCCGAAGCAGCCCGATGACGTGAATTCGGCGCCTTCCTTCTTGCTACCGACACCAACCACTGTCAGGATGCTGAAGCCGGGGCATTCGAACTGCGCGAAGGTACCCCTTGTTTTCGCCGGTTCGAGCAGCACACCCACTTGCTTACCGGCTTTGTTGATGTACCCCAGCTCACCCTTCAAGGGGTTGGTTACGATTTCTCCTTCCGCCTTACCTTCGGAGGCGCACGGTATCGCTCCAGCAGCGCACATCCCGTGAACGTAACATGGACATTGGCCACTCGGTTCTTGGCGACCGCTTCACCGGTGTTGACCTCATTCGCACATTCGACGTAAAGTGCTTCTGAGCCTGTAGCGATCGTTTCTCTGGTCCTGTGATTGGGGCCGGTGTCTTCTTCTGCACACTTCTGGCGAGTGACCCGTAGTTGAGCGACGCGACCGCCAGTTTCGTTTGTGACTTCGCACGTTCTCAACGCCGTCTTCAGAACGCCGCCGCTGCCCACACTATCGCCGGAGAACGGCACATTCGCCGATTTGCCTTCGGCAGTTCTTTTCGAAGCCACTTCGCTCGCTTTACGGTATTCGTAGCTGCCGCTGCCTTTCGGTTTGGCTTTTTCCGTACAGTTGGAGTCTTTGTAGTTTCCGCCGGCTTTCGCTTCGCACTTTCCCCATTCGGGCAGCGCCGAAGCACTCGACACCGCGTAAGCGCCGACCGCGAGCACCGCGACCAGACAGAGCCCTAGCATCCTTACATGTCTCACTTTTCCACTACTCCTTTATCCTCTCGATTACCAATCGAACGATGCGCGAGCCCTCCTGCTGGAGACCCCCCGACACCGCTCGTCTGCGACAGCGCAGCCCGCAGCGACCAACCGGTCCCCCGCGGACGTGCGCTCGCCGTCCACGCCGCAGCCAACGGCCCCGGCGTGGACGCACGCTTGTCAGAAGTTCGAACCGTCCCCTCGCGCTGCGGAGGTGGTGTTCCCGCGAGCTCCTCCTGGGCGGCGCCATGGCCGAGGTAAGGCCGCACCACGAACGACATCAGCGAGGGCGCCAGCTGCACGAGCGGTCCGCTGTCACCCTCAAGCGGCTCGCCTTCGCCCTCGAGCATGTGCCGGCGCACGACAGCCACCACGCCACCCGCCACGAGCTCGGCGGTCAGCTGTGGTTCGCTCGTGAGCTCCCCGAGCACCTGCGGCCCCCCGTCGTCGAGGAGCCCCGTCAGCACCCCCGCCAAGCGCTGGCGGCAGCGCACGACCTGCGCCCCGTCGCTCAGGGGCGGGTCGCAGAGCAGCACCTGAGCCCATTCCGGCTCGTCGTCGAAGAAACCGAGGAACGCCACCACCCCCGCCCGTACTCGGTCGAGCCAGCATCGCGTCGGCGCCACCGCCTCCCAGACGGTGCTCGTAAGACACTCCAGGCCCTCGGCGAAGAGCGTCAGCCAGACGTCGTCGCCCTGGTCGCCCTGCGCGGACGCCTCGAAGTGCGCGCCCTGCCCACAGCCCGGCCGAGAGGCCAGCGACCACACCAGACTGGGGTCACTCGCCGGGGGTGCCGTCTCTCGCCCTGTCCGCCTCGCCCGCAAACGCCCTGTTCACGGGCGCTTATGCCAACCCTCCCTCCCTACCGGGACACCGGCTTGACAAATTGACAGCTATGTGTTCTCATCTTTCCCACGGAACCTCGAGCGCATTGCGGGGACGAGGAGCCGCAAAGGAAGAGGGACGATGGAGGGAAGTAGCGAGGGAACCATGGACGGCAGCACGCAAAACGAGGGGATAACACCGCCTGCCGCGCCGACCGCGCCGGCAGCCCACACCGTAGCCGCGTCCACTGACCCCAGTCTGGTGTGGACAGCGCACACCTCCCGGGCCCCCTAGACACGGGCGTTCAAACGCCTCTTCCCACATCGGTCCCACGTTTCGGGCGCGTGCGACGGTTTACCCCGTGTGCATTGCGGCTGTTTTCGGCTACGTACCTGAGCCGTCCCAGAACGTCGGTCGTGGGGGCCACCTTCGCGTTCTCGTAGTCCGAGAGCCGCGACGCCGAGGTGCCGGCTGCCCGGGCGAACTGGCGGAGCGTCATCCCGGTCTGGGCACGCCACGAGCGGATTTGCGCGGCGTACTCGGCGCGGCCTCGCAGGGCGACGTCCTCGCGGGCGTGGCGGATCACGTTGGCGAGCAGACGATCGACGCCGTAGTGCTCCTCCCAGGAGATCACCGTCTCGGCCGTCCGCGCCGCCGGTCCCCAGGGATTATCGCGAATAGCCTCGCCCAGCCGACGCCAATCCGAGAGCGACCCCCGGTCGATCAGCGTCTCGATCGCCTCCCCGGGCCAATCGTCCATCGGCGCCCCCACATCGAGGTCCACGTTGCGAAAGCTCACCGTCATCGGGCGATCCTCTCCGCGAGCTCTTCGAGCAGCGCCTTCACCGCCGACCAGTCGTGCCAGCGCTCGTCGAGCGCCTTGTAGCTCGCCAGCTGCTCGGTGACCTCCGCGTCCCGCGGCCGTGGATCCGCCAACTGCCGCACGAGCTGCGTGACCACGGCCTCCGGCCGGCGATTGACGTCCGCGTAGTACTCGTCCATCTCCCGCAGCACGTTCGCCGCGTCATCGAGTCCCATTCCCTCCGCGAGCGCCGCGATGTCCAGGTAGTCCCGGGTCTGGTTGCGGCTCAGCGCGAGCCATGCCTTGATCCGCAGGATCTCCGCCGCGCTCGGCACCACCAGCCGCCTGTCCCCCACCTCCATCTCCACGGTCTCCAGCGGCCAGCTGCGAAGCAGCTGGCGCACTCCCGTCTCGATGCCCCCCAGCTCCCCGAGAATGATCTTTCCCGGCTTCACCCTCGCCGTCGACCAGTCGCCGAGCGCCTCCAGGTTCTCGAGGATCGAGTCGAACCGCTCCCCGAGATCCGCCACCACGTGGTCGTGATCGAGCGACCGCCGGTGGTGGGCGTGAATCGCCGCCGCCGTCCCTCCCACCAGCACTGCCCCCGGAACCAGCTCCTGCAGCTGAGCCGCCTTCTCGAGAACTTCGTTGAGGGAGGGGTCCACGGCCGTTATATTATCAGATCCGATAACAGGTCCTTCTCGCGAGGGCCCCCCCCGCCCACACACCTTCGAGCTCGGCCGCCAGCAGCTCGACGTCGGCGCCCGCAACCCCCTCGCCATCTACTCACCCGAGCGCTCACTTCTCGACATCATCCGCATCCGCCACCTCCAAGGCTCAGACCTCCCGTGGGAAGCCCTGCGACGGCACTAGACTACCGGCTTGCGTACTTTTCTATCCAGTCGGGTATAATATTGTGGCGATGGATTTGCGCCGACCCTACACGGTGATCTGCCCGACCCTGGAGGGGCCGGTTCTGGACGTGCTCGCCCACACGACTCGTCCGCTGACGGGCCGCGAGATCGCGCGCCTCGCGAGTCGAGGTTCGGAGCGGGGCGTGCGCCTCGTCCTTCACCGACTGGTCGCTCAGGGGCTCGTGACTGCGCGGGAGGCCGGGTCTGCTTCTCTCTTTGTACTGAACCGCCAGCATGTCGCGGCGGGCATTGTCGAGGGTCTCGTGGGGCTGCGGGCAGAGCTGGTAGAGCGTATACGCGGCGAGGTCGAGGGCTGGTCCAGCCGGCCGGTCCACGTCTCCGTCTTCGGCTCCGCAGCGCGAGCAGACGGTCACACAGAGAGCGACATCGACCTCTTGATTGTTCGCCCCGAGGACCTCACCGAAGACGATCCGCAATGGCGCGAGCAGCTCCACCGGCTTGCCGAGCGGATCGAGCGATGGTCGGGCAACCATGCCTCTCTGCATGAGGTCTCGCCCAAGGGACTCAAGGCGGCTCTGCGCCGGGGAGAGCCCGTCATCGCGTCGCTGCGCGACGCTTCCATCGTGCTCGCCGGCCCTGAGATCGCCGACCTGCTCGCCGATCGCAGAGCGAGGGCCATCGCGTGAGCACTCGACACCCGGGGCGAACGCAGAGATGTGGCCGCCCTCAAGCGGTCACTCGGCTGGCCCATGCCCAGAAGTTCTTCGACGCAGCCGAGCTGATCGCGACCGATGTCACCGACGATGAGGCGAACGCCAGCGTTGCCGCCTCGCTTGCCGTCCTGGCCGGGATCGCGGCCTGCGACACAGCCTGCTGCGCCAGGCTTGGCCGCCGATCGCGCTCGCAAGACCATCACGACGCGGAGCGCCTGCTCGCGGAGATCGTTCCGAGAGGACGCGACGCCGCCAAGGATCTGCGGCGCCTTCTCGACCTCAAGGACGCCGCGCAGTACGGCGTGATTCACGTGAGCGCACCCGAGCTGCGATCCGCCCTGCGCCGCGCACGCACACTCGTACTATTCGCGGGCGACACCGTCGTCGGTGGCGGCACGTAGCACCTCTCGCCGCCGTGGAGGCTTGTGAGACGCAGCTCGGTGTACGAGGACGGTCTGCAGGACGGTCCGGATCTCCATGGTGTTTCAGCGCGTCCAGCGTTTTCGGGCCAGATTTTGGTACCCATGGATGGTACCCACAGCACCCAGTCGGTGGATAGACGACGGAAGAGGGCTTATTTGCAGGAATGCCCCACGCGCCAGGAGAGATTCGAACTCCCGACCTTCGGTTCCGTAGCTGCTCAAGAGACCCTCGTTTTGGCTCTGTAAAGCCATTCTGAGACACCTAAACGTGTCCCGGATCACCTCAGATTTGCGCATTCGGGACATATTTCGGGACACGGTTTCGCGGTCGCTGCTCGTAAGCTGCGAGATGCCCGGTGGATCTCCGCAGACACCGGGAGCAACGCGATTACAATGCGAGCATGAGCTCAGCGAGATCAAAGACGCCGGCCAGCCCGAAAGTGACCCCACCGCCCGCCAAGCGGGAGGATCTCGCACGTGGACTCCCCGGCAGTGACCGTGAGCGCGCTGAGCAGCGCCGCCGGTTCGCCGAGGAGCCCCGCGAGACACTGCGTCGCCTGAGCAAGTAACCACGTGGAGGTCAGCTACCCGGAGCTCGGGGACTTCTGCGACGTCGCCGCAGAAGTGCTCGGCATCACACCCGAGCACGTGGCCCGTCTTCCGAACATCGGCCTCGCCGAGTCGGCGCTTGCCGCCCCGAGCACCGGCTTCGCCGAGATCGAGCTGTACCCGACACTCCTCAAGAAGGCCGCCATCCTGCTGGAGCGCCTGGCGCGCAACCACCCACTGCCCGACGGCAATAAGCGAACCGCGTTCTCCCTCCGAACCGCGTTCTCCCTCACCGGGCTTTTCCTGGAGGCCAACGGCTCGCCGCTGCAGGGCGCTCTACCGGACGTCGATATGCAGATGGTCGAGCGCATAGCCGCCAGCCAGATCGACCATGAGGAAGTCCTTGCTTGGCTTTCCGAGCGCACGGACACCCGATAGAGCACCGGGCGAGTTCGCGGACGCGGCCCTCCCTGCCAATGCTCGCCACGTCAGGTCGCTCGCAGCGTCCCCGCGACGTCGGTATCGATCTCGGCGTCAGCCGGCTCATCATCGAAGATGTAGCGCAGCTCGCCCATCTTGCCGAGGGTGGGCGCGGTTGGCGGTCTCCGGAGCCACGCCCAGGCGCATGCGGTCGCGCTGGCTGAGCGCCACCTGCGCCGAGGCGAGGGAGTAAAAGCCGGCCACGCGATCCTCGGCCACGAGCAGCCGTGTCCGTGCCGTTGATAGGCAATGAGAGCCTCGTCCTCAGCCACTGTTGCTCGCCGGCATCGAAAGCGTCCAGCGCGCCCTTGCCGGGGAGCTTGAGCTCACGATGCCAACACTGTTCGAAGTAGGCGTAGGGCAGCCGGAACAAGCCCGGCGAGGCCGAGCCCGCCGTCCAGCGCTCAGGGAGCATCATGCGCTCCCCCACCCTCGGCGCCCGGACCAGGTTGGCGACGCTGGCGGCGTCTGCGCTGGACGCCGGAACCCGTGAGACGTCTCGCAGAAGGCCTTCAGGCCTCGATAACCACGCCCGTCCTGCGCTTGGACTTCTTGGTGGGCACGAGGTGATACTCGAGGCTGTAGCCGAGGGCGCCGGCGAACCGCTCGACGGTCGAGAGCTTGGCGTCCGCCGCCGTCGTCTCCAGCCGTGCGAGGGTTGGTTGGGAGGTTCGCATCGCCGCCGCCACGCGGGTCTGTGAGAGGTTGTTACGCTTGCGCTGCTGGGCGAGCGTGCGCAACAGCGCACGACGGCGCTCGGCCACGCGCAGCAGCTGTGGGAACGCCGGGTTGGCCTTGGTGAGCTCGGCGATCATCTCGTCGAGCGCGTCCGGCTCCTGGTGGTTGAGGGTTTCGCCAGGGGTCATGGTCGACACCATATCATGCTTTCTTTGATATATCAGACAGGCTATAGGATGCGGGTTTGCGAGCGCGCACCTGGCCCCGCTCCCCTTCCCTGGCGAACGGCACGCGGTAGATCACACGCTCGCCGTCAGCGCGAACCTCGAACCCGCTCGCTTCGCAGATGCCGTGCCGCCCTCGTCCCCTCGTCATCCTGACGCGCCAGGAGAGATTCGAACTCCCGACCTTCGGTTCCGTAGACCGACGCTCTATCCAGCTGAGCTACTGGCGCAGAAGGGCCCAGTCTAGACTGGCCGGACGCACCTCGCGTTCGCCGATGAGCGCGCTTCGCGTCCGCCGATGAGCTCACCGTCCAACCACACCGACGACTTCGAGGCCTGGCAGGTCGAGCTCCACGGCCACCGGGTTATCTACCACATGGCCGGATCCGGGCCCCCGGTGGTGCTGATCCACGGGATGCTCAACTCCTCCCGCCACTGGCAGTCGGTGGCCCTGGCGCTCGCCGACCGTCACACCGTGATCGCGCCTGACCTGATCGGACACGGGGACTCCGCGACCCCTCGCGGTGACTACTCCCTCGGCGCCCACGCCACGAGCATCCGCGACCTGCTCGCGGTGCTCGGGGTGGAGCGCGCCACGATCGTCGGCCACTCCCTCGGCGGGGGCGTGGCGATGCAGTTCTTCTACCAGTTCCCCCAGCGTACCGACCGCCTCGTGCTGATCTCCAGCGGCGGCCTCGGCCGCGAGGTCAGCCCGCTGCTGCGCACCGCCACCCTCCCCGGCGCCGCCGGTCTGCTGTCCCTCGCCGCCCACCCCCGCCTGCTCTCCAGCGTCCGCCGCCTCGGCGACCGCATGCGCGAGTCCGGGTCCCGCCAGGGCGTCTACATGCAGGCCTTCGCCCGGGCCCTGCGTCCCCTGCAGGAGCCCGGCGCCCGCAAGGCCTTCCTGCACACCCTCCGCTCGGTCATCGACGTCCACGGCCAGCGGGTCTCCGCCCAGGACCGCCTGTACCTGCTCGCCGGCATGCCCACCCTGTTCGTGTGGGGAGAGCGCGACCACACGATCCCCCTCGCCCACGGCCTGGCCGCCCACCGCGCCGCCCCCGGCAGCCGCTTTCGGAGCCTCCCCGCTGCCGCCCACTTCCCCCACCTCGAAGACCCCGAGGGGCTCGCGACGGTCCTCGCCGAGTTCCTCGCCGAGACGGACCCCGCCCGGATCGAGGACGCCGACTGGGGGCACATCGTCTCGCCCCGCGCTCCCCGCAGCCGCCACGAGTTCGCCTCCCCCGTCTGAGCCTGCCGTGCTTCGCAGATCCGGGAGCCTGGCCCAAATCCCCGATCCGGGGTTCTGGTATGGAACGTTCGAGCACCCCACCGGGGGCTTCGAGTACGGGCTCGCCCGCGCCCTCGCCGCCCGGTTCGGTCTCGCCAAGATCGAGGTGGGTCGACGAGTGATCCTACCGTGGTAGCATCAGATGCCAATGGCGAGCCAGAAGCGATCGATCTCATTCGAGGAGTCCGTGCTGCAGGAGGCTGAGGAGCGCCTCGCCCGGTCCGGCGGAAGCCTGTCAGGGTTCGTGAACGCCGCGGTCCTGCACGAGCTTCAAGTCACTCGCGGGCGCGAGCTCCTTGCCGAGGACGAGGCCGAGCTCGGTGCGATCCCGGCGAAGGTCAAGGCCCAGGTCGCCGTCGAGTGGCCGGCCTGACCCTCGACGCCGGTGCGCTGATCACCTACGAGCGCGGCGGCGAGCGGATCCGCGAGATCCTGGCGGTGGGATACGCGCGCGGTCTCGTACCCACGATCCCGGCGATCGCGCTCGCGGAGGTCTGGCGGGGCGATGCCAGGGACGCCCGCGTAGCCCGCCTGCTCAAGGCGTGCTCGATCGAGACCCTCGACGAGCGTCTGGCCCGTGCCGCGGGCAGCCTGCGCCGAGCTGTCCCGGGGGCGGGCACGATCGACGCCTGCATCGCTGTGGGCGTTCGCCGCCGCCATGACGCGATCGCCACCTCGGACCCCCACGACATGCGTGCGCTCCTCGGGAGCGACTTCACGATTCTCGCGGTGTGAAGCGCATGTAGTGTATTTCGCGCTACGCTATGGCATGGCTTCGGCTCCTCATCCGCTGTCTCTCCGTCTCGGACACGACGGGCTGAGGGCACTCGATGAGATAGCGAGGCGTCGAAACTTGAGCCGCGCCGAGGCGGCCCGGCAGGCGATCGCCGAGACGGCCGAGCGCGAGCGCAGGCGTGGTGGACTCGCGGCGGAGGCGAGGCGCCTGATGGAAGACGAGGGCTACGTGCGAGAAGCACGGGAGGTCGCCGACCTCATGGAGACGCTGCGTGGTTCGTGGTGACGTCCACCGAATCAAGCTCCCAGGCAAGCGCGGTCACGTTCAGGAGGGTCGCCGTTACGCGGTGATCGTCCAGGCCGACGACCTGCTGGCTCTCTCGACGGTTGTGATCTGCCCGATATCCCGGTCGGCGTTCGCAGCCAGCTTTCACCCGGAGGTCACGGTTGACGATCAACCGACGCAGGTCCTGTGCGAGATGGTCGGCGCCGTCGACGCCCGCGCGCTGGGTGAACGAGCCGGACACCTCACCCACGCCGAGCTGCGCGCGGTGGAGGACGCCCTGCTGCTGGTGCTCGATCTGCCCTGAGGCCTCTTCGGATCGCCACACGACGGAGAGGGAGGGATTCGAACCCTCGAACGAGGTCAACCCCCGTTACGCGATTTCCAGTCGCGCCCGTTCAACCGCTCCGGCACCTCTCCATGGGCTCTCCGATGGATGCCGTCCCTAGGCTACGACACCCGCGCTCGTCGCGCTCCTCGGCTCGCCCGCCGTGCTGCTTAGGCTGCCCGTCGCGCTGCCAGGCTGCCCGTCGCGCTGCTAGGCTGCCCGTTCGTGATCTCCCTGCTCGCCGCCAGTGAGGCCTTCACCAAGGACTTCGGCCTGATCGTGGTGTTCGGCGGGATCGGCGTGCTGGTCAACGTGATCCTGATCCTGATCGCGATCCAGATCGCCGGCGAGCGCCGGCAGAACAAACAGCACCTCGCCGAACGCCGCACCCGGCGCGTCTGAGCGACTCGGGGCGGCCGCGCGAGAGAGCCCGCCCACGACCAGCCAGGGGCTCGCGCCCCGGCGTCTCATTCCGGCTCGGGCACCATCTCGATCGCTCCGCACGGGCACTCTCGCGCGCACAGCCCACACCCCTTGCAATAGTCGTAGTCGAACTCGTATCGCTCGCCAGGCGTGAGCTTGACGACCGCGTTGTCCGGACACACTCCATAGCAGTTGTCGCATTCAAAGCAATTCCCGCAAGACAAACACCGGCGGGCCTCGAACAGGGCGTTGGACTCGTCCAGGCCGAGCTGAACCTCCTCGAAGGTGCTCTGCCGGCGGATCAGCTCGAGCTGGGGGGCGATCGTCCTGGGGGCGTCCGCGTAGTACCAGGTGTTCAGCAGATCGAACCCCGCGAGCTCCCGGGGGGCCTGCGCCGTCGCCTCCCTCCCCCGCAGCCACGCATCGATGTTGCGGGCCGCCAGCTTGCCGTGGCCGATCCCGACGGTGACGCTCCGCTCGGCGGGCACCATGTCCCCGCCCGCGAAGATTCCCGGATGGCCGGTCATCATGCCGGCGTTCACCTTCACGACCCCGTCCTGCAGCTCCAGTCCCGGCACCCCGTCCAGCAGTGACAGGTCGGCTTCCTGGCCGAGCGCCAGCACGAGCGAGTCGGCGTCCAGCTCCTGCAGCTCTCCGGTGGGCTGGGGGAATCCGTCCTCGTCGAGCTCCATCCGCTCGAGCACGAGGCTCCCCTCCCGGACGTGGCGGACGGTCGAGAGCCAGCGCATCTCGACGCCCTCCTCCAGCGCCTCCTCGATCTCCACGTCGTGGGCGGGCATCCGCTCGCGCGTGCGCCGATAGACGACCACCGCGTCGCTCGCACCGAGCCGCCTGGCGGTCCTCGCGACATCGAGCGCCGTGTCAC
Organism: uncultured Solirubrobacterales bacterium; assembly: GCA_963785785.1. Classification (GTDB taxonomy): domain Bacteria; phylum Actinomycetota; class Thermoleophilia; order Solirubrobacterales; family Solirubrobacteraceae; genus Palsa-744. The sequence goes on from CAWAWI010000001.1 coordinate 1,132,591, forward strand.
CCCCGCCGTACACCGCCACCCGCCGGCCGAGCATCGGCTGCTCCCCACCCTCCAGGCCCCGCAGCAGCGACACCGCGTCGAGGACGTGCGCGGCCTCCCCGGCCGGGATGTAGGCCCGCCTGCCGATCTGCGCCCCCACCGCCAGGAAGGCCGCGTCGAAGGCCCCCTCGCGCATGCTCTTGCGGATGTCGGTGACCTTGCGATCGCACTCGATCCTCACGCCCAGGTCGACGATCCGCTGGATCTCCGCCCCCAGCACATCCCGGGGGAGCCGGTAGGTGGGGATCCCGAAGCGCATCATCCCACCCGGCAGGGGCCCCGCGTCGTGGATCGTCACCTCGTGCCCGAGCCGGGTCAGGTGATAGGCGCCCGACAGCCCCGACGGTCCCGCGCCGACCACGAGCACTCGCTTGCCGGTCGGTGGCCGAGCGGGATCGGGCGTCCACCCTTGCCTGATCGCCTCGTCTCCGAGGAACCGCTCGACCGAGTTGATCCCCACCGCCTCGTCCAGCTGGGCCCGGTTGCAGACGCTCGTGCACGGGTGGTAGCAGACCCGTCCCATCACCGCCGGGAGGGGGTTGTCCTGCATGATCCGCCGCCACGCCCCCTCATAGTCGCCCCCCTCGGCGCGATACAGCCAACCCTGGATGTCCTCGCCCGCCGGACAGCCCTTGTTGCAGGGCGCCAGCCTGTCCACGTACTGAGGCCGTTCGTCACGCCAGGCCCCCGTCTTGTTGGCCAGGCTCGAGCCCACGTCGAGGGTGATCGCGAACGGCTTGTCCATCACACGAGCCCGAACCGCTCGATGTTCCGGTCGGCGATCGCCTGGATCCGGGCGATCACGTCCTCGCGGACCCGCGGCTCGAACAGGTGCTTGTAGCGGCCCTGGAGCCTCAGGTACTCCTCGACCGGCCGCCTGCGCCTGATCTTCGTGACCGCGCTCACCTGTCCGTGCTCGGCCTCGAACACTGGGAACAGGCCGGTCTCTTTCGCCAGGCGCGCGACCCTCACGCTGTCGGCGGCCTCACAGCTCCAGCCCAGCGGGCAGGTCACGAGGATGTGCAGGTACCGGGCGCCCCGGAGCGTCATCGCGTGCTCGACCTTCGCCTCGATGTCCCGCAGGTCCGCGACGGTGGCCGTGGCCACGTAGGGAATCTCGTGGGCCATCGCGATCAGGGGCAGGCTCTTGCCCTGGCCGAACACGTTCCCGGGCTCCGGGCCGACCGCCTGGGTGGTCATCGTCTTCGCCGCCGGCGGCGTGGAGCCCGACCGCTGCACGCCCGTGTTCATGTAGGCCTCGTTGTCGTAGCAGACGTACAGCACGTCGTCGTCTCGCTCGAACATCCCCGACAGGCACGCCATGCCGATGTCCACGGTGCCCCCGTCTCCCCCCTGCCCGATCACCCGCACGTCGGTCCTGCCCTTCGCCTTCAGCGCCGCCGCGATCCCCGTAGCGACCGCCGGCGCGTTCCCGAACAGCGAATGCAGCCACGGCATCTGCCAGGAGCTCTCCGGGTAGGGCGTCGAGAAGACCTCCAGGCAGCCGGTGGCGTTGGCGGCGATCAGCCGACCCTCGGTCGCTCGCATCGCCGCGTCCAGCGCGTACCTTGCCCCGAGCGCCTCGCCGCAGCCCTGGCAGGCGCGATGGCCCTTGGTGATCGAGTTGCTGCGGTTGGGGTCGGACTGCACCGAGGCAAGCTCCGGGTCCAGCAGCCGGTTGCCCGCCGCGAGGCTTCCCACTTGGTAGAACTTGATCGGCCTGACCGCCATTGTCCGCTCCCTCGCGCCGGCCTCAGACCGGCCCGGCGGCGACCACGCCGATGTCACGCAGCATGTTCTCGGCGTGCGGCCCCGAGCGGCGCTTGGCGCGCATGCGCTGGAGCTCCCGCTCGACCAGCCCCCGGTCGAGGTCCAGGAAGGTCATCGCCTGCAGACGCTCCCCGGCCGCGTCCGCCAGCAGCCCGCAGAGGGAGTCCTTGGTGATCGGCCGCCCGCCGAGGCCCGGCGATCGCGGTGTGCACGTGCGCGTCGGCGCCGGCGATCGCGATCCGCACGTTCTGAGAGACGATCCCACCGACCCCCACCGCCAGGGCCTTCTCGAGCACCACGATCCTCGTCGCCCCGGCCAGCGCCGCCCGCAGCTCCTTCAGGGGGAACGGCCTGAACGCCTTGATCCCCACCGCTCCCACGCTCACGCCCTGCGCGCGCAGCTCGTCCACCGCATCCTCGATCGTGCCCAGCACCGACCCGAGCGCCACCACGACCGTCTCCGCGTCGGCGCTCTGGTATTCCCGCACGAGCCCCACCTGCTCGCGTCCGAGCGCCTCGGAGAGCTCCGCGGTCAGCTCCGGCAGTAGGTCGAGCGCCTGCATCTGCTTGACGTGGGCCAGGTACTTGACCTCCATGAACGCCTCCGGTCCGACCATCGCCCCGATCGTCGCCGGATCGTCGGGGTCGAGCACCTGCTGGGGCTCATACGGGGGCAGGAACCGCTCGATCTGCTCTGTGCTCGGCACGTCCACCCGCTCGTAGGCGTGGGTCAGGATGAACCCGTCCATGCACACCATCACCGGCAGCGACAGCTCCTCCGCGAGCCTGAACGCGAGCACGTGGGTGTCCGCGGCCTCCTGGTTTGACTCCACGTACAGCTGGATCCAGCCCGAGTCCCGCTGGGACATCGAGTCCGAGTGGTCGTTCCAGATGTTGATCGGCGCTCCGATCGCCCGGTTGGCGAGGGTCATCACGATCGGCAGCCCAAGACCGGAGGCGTTGTACAGGGCCTCGGCCATGTACAAGAGACCCTGGCTGGCCGTCGCCGTATAGGTGCGCGCGCCCGTCGCCGACGCGCCGATCGCCACCGACATGGCCGCATACTCGGACTCGACGTTCACGAACTCGCAGCTGCCCACCTCCCCCGCCTTGACCATCGCCGAGAGCGCCTCCACGATGTGGGTCTGGGGGGAGATCGGATACGCCGGGATCACCTCCGGCCGGCACCTCGCCACCGCCCGCGCGACCGCCTGCGAGCCCTCCAGCTGTTCAAGCATTTGCCGGCACCCCGAGCGCCTCGCGGACCCTCTCGAAGCACGCCGCCGCCGCCGCCGCGTTGCCCCGGGCCACGCGGGCGGGGAACCGAGACTCAATCGCGCCCACCACAGAAGCCAGCGACACGACGCCCGTCTGGGCCGCCACCCCCCCGAGCAGCGCCGCGTTGGGGCGCGCTCTGTCGGGCTCGTCGCGGGCGATCTCCGACGCGGCGACCGTCAGCAGGCGCTCGCGCCTGAACCCCCGCGACCACTCGCCCAGCCCGAGGGCCTCGAACGGGCGTCCGGAGTTGATCAGCACGTACCCGTCCGCGTTCAGGCCGCCGAACACGTCCACGTGGTGAAGCAGCGTGGCGTCCTGCACGACCAAAGCGTCCGGTGAGACGATCGGCTCGCGCGTACGGATCTCGCGATCGTCGATGCGGCAGAAGGCCGTCACGGGCGCGCCCGTGCGCTCGGAGCCGAAGCTCGGGAACGCCTGCGCCCACTTTCCCTCCGAGAACGCCGCCAGCGACAGCAGCTCGGCAGCCGTCACCACCCCCTGCCCGCCCCGACCATGGATGCGCACCTGGAACATCTTTTGGACTCCACCACCCGACCGGACGCCGGTCATCCGTGCAAACCCACAGGCGCCGTTCGGCGTTCCCGCGTGCCATCGCCTGACGCCCGCCGCCACAAAGATCAAAACCTCCGGCGGGCTGGCGAGCCTGGCCTACTGCGAGCCTGGCGCACTGGTTGAGGGCGGCGTAGCGCATAGGCAAGCCAAGGTCCACGTCAGGCGCCCGCCCAGTGCTACTTGCCGTGCGAGGCCCAGTAGGCCTCCGCCTCGGTCTCCATGACGGCCAAGCGGGTGTAGTAGTCCGGGAACTCGTTGAGGTGCGCTCGTGCGATCTTCGCCGTCACGGTTTCGTCGTCGTCCGTGACGTTGGTCTCAGGATCGTGCGTACCGTGCTCGAGCTCGACATCCATGCCCATCCGAAACTGCTCGACGTCGAATGGCGCTGCCGCCCAGTCGATGCCGATCCGTTCGCCCGCCGCACGAGCCTCCTTGACGGTGAAGTGAGCCTGATCGCTCATGCGACTGAGCATACGCTCAGCGTATGGCTTCTGGATTGAGCGGCGAAGCGCCCGCGACCGTTCGCCGCTCAAGAACCCCGGCGATGAGGAGCCTCCCGGCGGAGCGAGGGAGGGCGGGGATGAGCCAGTGGCGAGGCGGCTCCGATGGTCCTGTGGGCCTGTCCGGAAGGGGACGCCTGTCTCGCGCCGGCGGCTGCCCGCGCCTGCCCGGAGCCGGGCGCCGGAGCCTCGTCGGGCCAGCGGCCGTGGAGGTCGAGGTAGACCCGCGCGGCCTCCTCTTCCTCGCGCACGCGATCGCCCTCCACCGAGGCGCGGTACAGCCAGTTCATCGCATAGATCGCAATCCCGGCGCCCACGATGCCGGCTCCGCCCTCCACGTTGGATTCGCCTCCGAGCGTCATCACGATCAGGCCCGCGATCGCGACGACGACCGGCAGCACGTAGCGCATGGCGATCATGGGCCAGCTAGCGCGATCGTGCCGGTCCCCGGCCCGCTCACTCGGCGGTGGCTCCTCTGTCATGGGATGCCTCGGATCGGCGCGCATCGTTGATTTATCGATAGCAGGCTCGCCGTCTAGGTCCCCGACAGCGCCTTCAGGGGCTTCATCCGGGTGACCCTCCAGGCGGGGTAGATGCCGCCCAGCACGCCGATCGCCACGCCGACGAGCAACCCGCGGCCGAGGCCCCAGGCTGTGATCGAGGGGGTGATGTAGGCGCCCACCCCGAGCGCGTGGACGAGCAGATCACCGCCGATAACTCCCACCAACAGCCCGACGCCAGCGCCAAGCACGCTGACGGCGATCCCCTCGCCGAGGATCAGGGACGCGACCCGCACCGGGGACCAGCCGACGGTGCTCAACACCCCGAGCTCCGCCTGGCGTTCGATGATCGACATCGCCATCGTGTTCATGACGCTGATCGCACCGACGATCAGCGCGATCACGACGATCACGAGGATCGCCTTGGAGATGAGCGTCGCGTTGGCGCCCGCGCGAAGCGCCTGCTGGGGGTTGCCGATCACCTGGGTGCCCGGGAAGTCGTGTTCGATCGAGCCCGCCACCGCGCTCGCCCGCCGGCCGGCCGCCACCTCGACGGCCACGTCGGTCTGCTCCTTGGGCTGTTCGGTCAAAAGCCGCGCCTGGGCGATCGACAGCACCGCGCCGGCGTCCTCGAAGAGGATCCCCGAGTGATAGATGCCCGCGATTCGGTAGTCGTGGCCCTTGACCGCCAGCGCGCCCCCGGGGGCGAGGTGAAGTTGGGCCGCGAGACGGTCGCCGAGAAGGACTTCCCGTTCCCAGACACTCGGATTGCGTCCAGCCACGATCACGAGTCCTTTTGCGAAGAAGCCGTTTGGATCGACGCCGAACGCCACCGCCGCCGGTTCGTCCTTGATCGCTTCCACCATCAGCAGCAGGGGTGTCGCCCGCGCGACGTAGGGGCGTGCCTGCAGGCGCCCCACCAGCGATTCGGGAAGGATCGAGGCGGTCGGATCCGAGACGTTCGCCTGGAACACGCCGAGGTCCGAGCCTCCGAGGTGCACGAAACCCGAGGCCGCGTCTTTGAGCCCCTGGGTGAAAGACAGCAGCGCCACGATCGTGGCCACTCCCAGCGCGATGCCCGCCGCGGTGAACAGCGTCCGGGAGCGGCGCCTCAGGAGGTTTGTGAGGATGATCGTGAGCATCGCCCTCCCGCTCTCACCCTCCGCTACCCGCCGGCCCGCACGGCGGGCTCGTCGGAGAGGATCTCGCCGTCGATCAGGTTGACGGTGCGGTCGGCGCGGACACCGACGGCGTTGTCGTAGCTGACCACGATCATCGTCATCCCGAGCCTGTCGCGCAGGCTGAAGAGCAGCTCGAGCACGTGCTCGGAGGTGGCCGAGTCGAGCGCCCCGGTGGGCTCGTCGGCCAGCAGCAGGCGCGGCTCGTTGGCGAGTGCACGTGCAACGGCCACCCGTTGGCGCTCGCCGCCAGAGAGCTCGGAGGGCAGGTGATCGGCCCGGTCGGCGAGCCCCACCTCCCCCAACAGCTCAAGCGCCCGGCGGCGGCGCTCGTGGCGATGAACCCCCGCGCCGATCAACGGGACTTCGACGTTCGCGCACGCCGACAGCGCCTCCAGCAGCAGGTGGCGCTGAAAGACGAACCCCACGATCTCGCGCCGCTCGCGAGTGGGATGGGCCTGCTGCCAGATCGCCCGCCCGTCGATCAGCACGCTCCCCCGGTCGGGCTGCTCGAGCCCTCCGATCAGTGCCAGCAGGGTGCTCTTGCCCGAGCCCGAGCGCCCGGTGATGACCACCGCTTCGCCGGGCGCGATCCGCAGCGAGATCCCCCGCAGCGCGATGACCCGGCCGAAAGCCTTGCTGACGCCGTCGATGACCACCCCGGCGCCGGCGGGTCCGCTCATCCGGCGACCCCGCTCATCCAGCGACCCGCTCATCCAGCGACCACGCTCATAGGGCGACCTCGGTCATCTCACGACCTGGACCGCGTAGTCGAGGTCGACGGTGGCCTTTCCGGAGACGATCACCGCCCGGAAGGTGAGCGGATAGCCGACCGCCGAGGACGGCCACCTGAACACGTCCGCGAAGTGACCGGTGAAGTCGTAGTGGGATCGCTTGGCCACGACCTGGCCGCCGAACAGATACTCGTAGCTGACGCTCGCCTTCGCCGGCGCTCCGCCGCCGGTCACCGTGAACGACAGCGGCCAGGGCCTGTTCACGCGCGGGTTGTGCGTGCCCACGTGCATCGACGCGCTCACCCCGCCCGATGAGCCGCTCACGACCCCGGGGACGGTGGTGGCGGGGACGGTGGTGGCGGGGGTGGGGGTCGTGGCGGTGGCGGTCGTGGCGGTCGCGGGAGCCTTGGTTGGACTCGCCGGACTGGAGACGCTCGTCGCGGTCGATCCGCTCCCGCTCTTGGAGGAGGAGCCGCACGCCGTGAGCGCAAGCCCCGCGAGCGCCGCGATCACGACTGCCGTGGAACGGAGCATCACTCGATCACCCCCTTATGTGGCGGTTCACACTCGGGCGCGCGCAGCCGCGCGGCCCGTTTCGGTATGGGCGCCAGGTTAGCCGGCTCAGGCGACGGCCCCGGCGTGCGCCCTCTCGGTGTCCGGCGAGCTGCCGTTGGCGCCTTCGAGCACGACCTTCAGCGCACCCGTGCCGGCCGCGTCGGCGAACGTGTCATACGCGGCCATCGTGTCGCCGAGCGGGAAGCGGTGGGTGGCGAACAGCGACGGGTCCAGGCGTCCGCTCGCGATCAGCCTCATCAGCTGGGGGATGCTGAAAGTGTCCACCAGTCCCGTGGTGATCGTCACGTCGCGGATCCACAGCTTCTCCAGGTGCAGCGTCGCGGACTTGCCGTGAACGCCGATGTTCGCCACGCGCCCGCCCGGACGAATCAGATCGGCGGCGAGCTCGAAGGTCTGGGGCACGCCGACCGCCTCGAACGCCACGTCCGCGCCGAGACCGTCGGTCAGCTCCATCACCCGCGCGACGGCGTCCTCGCTGCCGTTGTTGATGGTCGTGTCCGCGCCGAACCGCCGAGCGCTCTCCAGGCGGCTGTCGGCGAGGTCGATCGCGACGATCCGCCCGGGCGTGTACAGGCGCGCGGTCAGGATCGCGGCCAGGCCGATCGGTCCGGCGCCCACGATCGCGACGGTGTCGCCCGGGGAGACCATGCCGTTGAGCACACCCACCTCGAAGGACGTGGGAAGGATGTCCGCGAGGAACAGCACCTGCTCGTCGGTGAGCCGCGCGGGAACCTCGTACACGGAGTTGTCGGCGAAAGGCACACGCGCGTACTCGGCCTGCAGCCCGTCGATCAGGTGGCCGAAGATCCAGCCGCCCCCGCCCAGGCACTGCCCGTAGCGGCCCTCCTTGCAGAAGCGACAGCGCCCGCACGCGCTCACGCAGGACATCAGCACCCTGTCCCCCGGCGAGACCGTGCTCACGCCCGCTCCCACCTCCTGCACCGTGCCCACGGCCTCGTGGCCGAGCACCGTGCCCGGCGTGGTCTCGGGGACGTCCCCTTTGAGGATGTGCAGGTCGGTGCCGCAGATGGTCGAGGTGTCGATCCGGACGATCGCGTCGGTCGGGTCCAGAATCGTGGGGTCATCGACCGTGTCCCACCCGCGCTGTCCAGGGCCGTGATAAACGAGAGCCTTCATCTCCTGTGCCTACCTTTTGGTCGATGTCGATAGGTGGTGAGCGTCGCTCACGACGCTAAACCCGCGGCGCGGCTGAGACATCGGGGACTTCCCTCCAAGCTGGTGTGCACTTCTACGGAGCCCGGCCCGGGCCGTGCCGGGCCGCGCCGGCTGCTCATCCCGCGTCGGGTACTCACCCCAGACCGTCGTGGCAGGCGAGGTGCCGGTACTCCCCGGGAGCGCTCGACAGCGCGGGCTCGGCCGCCCTGGAGCTCGTGCGCGCGCGACCCCGCTCGATCACCACCAGCGGCTCGTAGACTCCGATCGGCTCGCCGCAGAGCAGGCAGACGGGGCCCCACCGTGGTGCGGGCCTGCCGTTGCCGCCGGCGGGGTCGTTCATGTCCTCAGCGAGGGCCGCGGCCGCCGGGGCGGCGGCTCACCGAGCCTCACCCTGGCGTCGAGCACAGTCGCTCCCCGCGGCGATACGACCACCGGGTTGGCGTCGAGCTCCGCGATCTCCGGATGGGCCTCCACGAGGGCGCCCAGGCGCAGGAGCGCATCCCGGGCGGCGGCGACGTCGCAGGGAGGAGCCCCGCGGTAGCCGTCGAGCAGGGGAAAGCAGCGCAGCGAGCGCAGCATCTCGTCCGCGTCGAGGTCGGTCAGCGGCGTGATCCGCACCGACACGTCCTTCAGGAGCTCGGCACGCGTGCCACCGGCGCCGCAGGCGATCACCGGGCCGAAGCTCTCGTCGTGGACCACCCCCATCAGCAGCTCCACCCCCTCGGGGGCCATCGGCTGCACGACGAGCCCCTGCAGCTCGTGGCCGGCGGCGCGGACGGCGGCCTCGATCTTGCGTGCGCCCGCGCGCACCGCCTGCGAGCCGGAGAGCCCGAGGAGCACCCCGCCGGCGTCGCTCTTGTGCACGAGCCCGGGCGCGATCGCCTTCAGCGCCACCGGACAGTCCAGCTCTGCGGCCGCGGAGACGGCCTGCGCGGCGCCGGAGACCACCCGGGTCTCGACGAGCTGCAGGCCGTAGCAGCCCAGCAGCTCGGAGACCTCGCGCGGGCCGAGCCAGCCGCCGCCCGCGGCGAGTCCCCGCGCGAGGATCGCGGCAGCCTCAGCCTGACGGACCCCCTCCAGGACGGGCACCACGCCCTGGGGGCGCTCGCGCCAGCGCCCGTAGCCGGCCGCGTGGGAGAGCGCCCGGGCGGCGTCCTCGGGGAAGTCGAACACGGGCACCCGCACGCCTCCGTGCGCCCCGTGCCCGTGCGCGGCGAGCTCCCGCGGGTGCTCGCTCTCGCCGCTCATGAAGACCGCCGTGACGGGCACGCTCGTCGGCGTTCACGGACGCCGCGGCGACGTGGATCTCGCGGGCGACGTCGCTCGCCTTGGTGACGAGCGGGGGCACGAAGATCGCGACGATCGCATCGACGGCCCGCTCGCGCACGAGGGTCTCGATCGTGCGCCGGTAGTCCTCGGCGGCGCAGGTGGCGATCATGTCGACCGGATTCCCGAGCGACGCCTCCGGCGCCAGGAAGCGGTGCAGGCGCGAGCGCACCGACTCGGGCAGCTCGACCACATCCAGCCCTCCGGCCTGGCAGGCGTCGGCGCAGAGAATGCCCGGACCCCCCGCGTTGGTGACGATCGCGACACGACCGCCTCGCGGCACGGGCTGGGCGGACAGCAGCGAGGCGACGTCGAACAGCTCGTGCATCGTGTCGGTGCGGATCACCCCGGCCTGGGCGAAGAGGGCGTCGACGGTCACGTCCGACGCGGACACGAGCGCGCCGGTGTGGGAGGCGCCCGCGCGGGCGCCGGCGGGGGAGCGCCCGCTCTTGACGGCGACGATCGGCTTGGCCGCGCTCACCCGCCGGGCGATCCGGGCGAAGCGGCGGGGGTTCCCGAACGACTCCAGGTAGAGCAGCACCACGTCGGTGTCGGGATCGTGCTCCCAGTACTGCAGCAGGTCGTTGCCGGAGATGTCGGCCTTGTTGCCCACGGACACGAACGAGGACAGGCCGAGCCCCAGGCGACCCGCGGCCTCGATGATCGCGATCCCGAGACCCCCGCTCTGGGAGAGAAAGCCGACCCGGCCCGCCAGCGGCGGGCGCTCGGCGAAGGTCGCGTCCAGGCGCACGTCCGGTGAGGTGTTCACGACCCCCAGGCAGTTGGGGCCGATCAGGCGCATTCCGGCGTCGCGGCAGATCGACAGGAGCTCCTGCTGGCGCAGCTCGCCCTCGACGCCGGCCTCGGCGAAGCCGGCCGAGATCACCAGCAGCGAGTGAACGCCCACGGATGCGCATTCGCGAGCCACCTCGGCTACGCTCGCCGCCGGGACCGCCACGACCGCCAGGTCGACCGGCCCGGGGACATCGACGACCGAGGAGTGGGCGGCCAGGCCCTGCACGGTGCGTGCCCGGCGGTTGACCGCGTGGACGGTGCCGGTGAAGCCGCCTGCGAGCAGGTTGCGCAGGATCTCAGAGCCGACCGTCCTGCGCCGGCGGGAGGCCCCGATAACCGCGACCGACCGTGGCTTCAGAAAGCTCGTCAGGGCCGCCACCGCCGCCGTCTGCTCCCGCTGCTCCAGGCGCTCGCGCGCCTGCGCCGACAGGGAGGTGGGCAGCTCGATCTCGACCAGGTCTTCCTTGGCGCGACGTTCCAACGGGAAGCCGCTTTCGCCGAACACCTGAAGCATCCGCCGGTTGTATGGGAGCACCTCCGCCAGGAACGTCGAGATGTCGTGTTCGGCGGCCGCCGCGGCGAGGTGCGCCAGCATCACCGTCGCGATCCCCCGGCCCTGCCAGTCGTCGCAGACCATGAAGGCGACCTCGGCACGATGCTCGCTCACGCGAATGTAGGCGCCGTGCGCGACGATCCGCCCCTCCGGCCCGCTGGTCGCGACCAGCGCGTAGCGGTTCCTGTAGTCCACGTCCACCGACCAGTTCGCGACCCACTCGAGGTTGGCGGCCCCGAAGAAGCGCAGGTCCACGGTCTCGGGCGAGAGCGACCGAAGGAAGTCCCGGATCGCGGGACCGTCGTTCGCGCTCACCGGCCGGATGTGAACGCTCGAGCCGTCACGCAGCGCGACGTCCACCACGTGGGCGCTCGGATAGGCGACAGGCGCCCTCGTGTCGGCATCCGGCGCGCTCGGACGGGCGGCTGGCGGGCCCGCCGGCGAGGACACCGGGCCCGCCGGCGAGGACATCGGGCCCGCCGGCGAGGGAGCGGGTGGGACGGTGGGTGTGGCGGCAGCCGTGCTCATCTGGATCCTTGGACGCCCGCAGCGCGACGCGGATACGGCCGACCTCATCGAATGGTGGCTGGGCAGGGATCGCTGAGCCTCCGTGAAACCCCGCACGGTTGCACGGATCCCTACGGATGCGCCCATCGCCGCGATTGGCAATCGTGTGCCCATGAGCACCCTCGCCGCCAGCACCCTCGCCAGCGTCGTCGCGACCAAGCCGATCTCGGAGCTCGGTCACGAGGACGTCCCCTATGCCGGCGGCAAGGGGGCTAACCTCGGCGAGTTGACCCACGCCGGCGTGCCGGTCCCCCCGGGCTTCGTCGTGGGCGCGCCGGCCTATGCGGCGTTCTGCGCGGAGACGGGCCTGCGGGAGAAGCTCACCGAGATGCTCAAGGGCCTCGACGTCGAGGACACCCGGGCGCTCGCGAGCGCCTCCGCGAAGGCGAGGGCCCTGTTCGACGAGACGCCGATGCCCGAGTGGCTGCAGGACGTGATCCGCGCCGCCTACGCGGACCTGGGCGAGGGCAAGGACTCCGCCGGCAAGCGCGCCGACTCCGCCGGCAAGCGCGCCGGTAAGCGCGCAGGCAGGCGCGGCCCTCTGGTGGCGGTGCGTTCCTCGGCGACCGCCGAGGACACCGCGTCGGCGTCGTTCGCGGGCATGAACGAGACGTTCCTGGGGATCCGAGGGGCCGATGAGACGATCGACGCGGTCAGGCGCTGCTGGCGCTCGCTGTTCGGCTCGCGGACCGTCTACTACCGCTCCCGGCGGGGATACGGACAGGCGGACATGGACATCGCGGTGGTCGTCCAGCGCCAGGTCGCCTCGACCCGGGCGGGCGTGATGTTCACCGTCGACCCCGCCTCGGGAGCGAAGGACCGGCTGGTCATCGAGGGTGCGTTCGGCCTCGGCGAGGCGGTCGTGTCGGGAAGCGTCTCGCCCGATCGGTACGTCGTGGAGAAGCAGACCCTCGCCGTGCTCGTTCGCGAAGTGCACCCCAAGGAGCTCACGATCGAGCTCTCGCCCGACGGCGGCACCGCGACCCGGGAGCTGGACCCCCAGGAGGGGACCAGGCCCGTGCTCGACGAGCGCGAGGTGAGCGAGCTGGCGCAGATGGGAAAGCGCATCGAGGAGCATTACGGCGCTCCCCAGGACACCGAGTGGGCGTTCGACCCCGACGGCAAGCTGTGGATGCTCCAGAGCCGTCCGATCACCTCCGCCTCCGCCGCCAAGCCCGCGGGCGCGGCGGGGCAGGCGGGCGGGCCAGCGCAAGCAGGCGGGGCGCCAAACGGCGCCAAGCCCGCCGGCGTCGCGCCGCCGCGCGCGCCCGCGGCGTCGCGCCGGAGATGGGAGCGCAGGAGGGAGCCGTGCTCGTACGGGGCCTGGGCGCCGCCCCCGGCCGCGGCTCCGGTCATGCGCGGGTGCTGAGGTCCCTGACCGAATCGGAGCGGCTGCATGACGGGGACGTGCTGGTGACGCACATGACGGCGCCCGACTGGGTGCCCCTGATGCGCCGGGCCGCGGCGATCGTGACGGACTCCGGCGGCATGACCTGCCACGCGGCGATCGTCTCGCGGGAGCTCGGAATCCCGTGTGTCGTGGGCACCCGAGACGCGACCGACAAGTTGCGCGACGACGAGCCCGTGACGGTGGACGCGACCCGAGGGGTCGTGACCGAGGGCCTGACCACCGCCCCGGCGGGGTCGGCGGGCGAGGCGCCGGGGTGGACGACGCCCCGCGTCACCCCCGCGCGTGGGGGGGGCGCCGACGCTGCGGGCGCGAGCGCAAGCACCGCGGGCTCGCCGGTGACCGGGACGCGGGTGCTCGTGAACCTGTCCGAGCCTTCCCAGGTCGCGCGAGCGGCGGCGCTGGACGTCGACGGAGTGGGCCTCCTGCGGGCGGAGCTGATGCTGATCGAGGCGCTCGAGGGCAAGCATCCGCGGGCGCTGATGGAGGAAGGGCGCGAAGCCGAGCTCGTGGACCGGCTGGCGGAGGCGCTGCTGACGTTCGCGGCGGGGTTCGCGCCGCGGCCGATCACCTACAGGACGGTGGACTTCCGCACGAACGAGTTTCGCAACCTGCAGGGCGGCGATAAGTACGAGCCGCAGGAGGCAAACCCGATGATCGGCTATCGAGGGGCGCTGCGGTACACCCGCGAGCCGGACCTGCTGATGCTCGAGCTGCGGGCGATCGCGCGGGTGTGGGAGGAGGGTCACGCGAACTTCCACGTGATGCTCCCGTTCGTGCGGACCGTACAGGAGCTGCAGGTGTGTCGCGACCTCGTGGCGGACAGCGGCCTGCTCGCCAGGCGGGGGTTCGAGCTGTGGGTGATGGCCGAGGTGCCGTCGGTGCTGTTCAACCTGGAGCGCTACGCGGCGCTCGGGATCGCCGGGATCTCGGTCGGCTCGAACGACCTCACCCAGCTCCTGCTCGGCGCCGATCGCGACTCGGAGCTGCTCGCGGACACGTTCGACGAGCGCGACCAGGCGGTGGTCGACTATCTCGGGCTGCTGATCCCGCGGGCGCGAGAGCTGGGGTTGAGCACCTCGATCTGCGGGCAGGCCCCCTCGGTGCACCCCGAGTACGCGGAGATGCTCGTGAGGCTGGGAATCGACTGCGTGTCGGTCAGCCTCGACGCGGTCGCGAGCACCCGCCGCTCGATCGCGGCGGCCGAGCGGCGGATGCTGCTCGCCGGCGCCCGCGTATCACGCGTATCTTGATCAGCGATGCAGCCGATTCGCACGCAGGCGCTGTCCAAGCGCTACGGCCAGACGCTCGCGCTCGACGGGCTCGACTTGGCGATCGAAGAGGGCGAGGTGTACGGCTATCTGGGGCCGAACGGGTCGGGCAAGACGACCACGATCAGGCTGCTCCTGGGCCTGCACCGTCCGAGCGCCGGCAGCGGGTACCTGTTCGGCGTGGACGCCTGGCGAGACCCGGTCAAGGCCCACCGGCGGGTCGCATACGTCGCGGGGGAGCCGTTCCTTTGGCCGGCACTCACGAGCGCCGAGACGTTCGAGTTCCTCGCCCGCCTGCACGGAGGCACCGACGTCGCCTATCGAGATGTGCTCGTGGATCGCTTCCAGCTGGACACCAACAAGAAGATCCGGGCGCTGTCGAAGGGCAACCGCCAGAAGGTCCAGCTGATCGTCGCGCTCGCCACCCGCGCGGAGCTGCTGCTGCTGGACGAGCCCACGAGCGGCCTGGACCCGCTGATGGAGGTCGCCTTCCGGGACTGCGTCAAGGAGGCAAAGGAGCGGGGACAGACGGTCTTCCTCTCCTCCCACATCCTCAGCGAGGTCGAGGCGCTCTGCGACCGGGTCGGGATCCTCAGGAACGGCAAGCTCGTCGATGAGGGGACGCTCGGCGAGCTGCGCCACCTCGCCGCTCAGACTGTCGAGGTCACGTTCGCGGACGGAACGCCGGAGCTCGCCCCGCTGGCGGGAGTGCAGGTGCAGAGGGCCGGCCCGAGCACCCTGCGGTTCGAGGTCTCCGGAAGCATCGGCCCGCTGATCGCCGCGCTCTCCGGGGTGGGTGGGAACTCGATCAAGACGCTCACGAGCCGTGAGCCCTCGCTGGAGGAGATCTTCCTGCACCACTACGACCACTCCGACGGCCGTGGCGGCAACTAGCCCCGCGACGGCCGTGGCGGCGGCCAGCCCCGCGCGCGCCCTCGCGGGGCGGGCGTTCCGGGACGGGCGGACGCGGACGATCGCGTTCGCCTACCTGTTCGCCATCTACGCCTACATTCAGCCGGCCGGCTACCGGCACGCCTATCCGACGGTCGCCGACCGCCTGGCGTTCGCGCACAGCTTCGCCGGCAACGACGCGCTGCGCCTGTTCTACGGCTATCCGTACGACCCGGTGACGGTGGGCGGCTACAGCGCGTGGCGTGTGGGCGGGACGCTCGCGATCGTGGCCGCGGTGTTCGGCGTGCTGGCCGCCGTGCGGGCGCTGCGAACCGAGGAGGACGCGGGCCGGATGGAGCTCATGCTCGCCGGGGCGATCGGGCGGGGGAGCGCATATATGTCGGCGATCGCCGCGATCGGGGCGGGGGTGCTGATCCTCTGGCTGGCCCAGTTCGTCGGCTTTGTGGTGGGCGGCCTGCCGGCGGGCGGATCGGCCTACATGGCCCTCGCGACGACCTCCGTGGTGGCCGTGTTCGTGGGCGTGGGCGCCCTCGCCAGCCAGCTCGCGCCCACCCGGCGGGTGGCCCTCGAGCTGGGGAGCGCGACGGTCGGGGTGTTCCTGCTCGTAAGGGTGATCGCCGACACCTCCAGCGGCGCCGGCTGGCTGCGCTGGGCCACGCCGCTGGGCTGGGCGGAGGAGCTGCGCCCGTTCACCGGCCCCCAACCGCTGGTGCTGGCGCTGCCGGTCGCGGCGAGCGTGCTGTTGATCGCGGCCGCCGCGCGGATCGGGGCCCGCAGGGACATCGGCACGGGGGTGCTCCCGGCGCGCGACAGCGCGCCACCACGCCTTGGGCTGCTCGGCACCCCGACCGCTCAGGCGCTGCGCAGCGAGCGGGCGAGCCTGATCGTGTGGTCGATCGCTACGGGCGTGTTCGCGTTCATCCTCGGCATGGTCTCCACCAGCATCTCATCCGCGGACATCTCCAAGAGCATGCAGCGGGAAATCGCCAAGCTCGGCTCCGGCTCGATCGCGACGCCCACCGGGTATCTCGCGTTCGTGTTCATCTTCTTCGTGCTCGCGGTCAGCCTGTTCGTGTGCGCGCAGGTCGGCGCCGCCAGACAGCAGGAGGCCGACGAGCAGCTCGAGACGCTGCTCGCCCAGCCGGTCAGCCGCCGGGGCTGGCTCGGCGGGCGGCTCGCGCTGGCGGCCTGCGCCGCCGCCACCCTCACGCTGCTGGCCGGGCTGCTGACCTGGGCCGGGGCCGCCTGCGAAGGCGTGGGCATCTCGCTGGCGCAGATGCTCGAGGCCGGCGCGAACTGCCTGCCCGTCGCGTTCCTGTTCCTGGGCCTCGCCGCGCTGGCCTATGCGCTCGTGCCCCGCGCGAGCGCGGGCATCGCCTACGGGCTCGTGACCGTCGCGTTCCTGTGGGATCTGCTCGGCTCCCTGCTCGGCGTCCCGAAATGGCTCGTCGAACTGACGCCGTTCGCGCACGTGGGCCTCGTGCCCGCCCAGCCGTTTCGCGGCGGCTCGGCCGCCGTGATGGTGGGGCTGGCGGCGCTGAGCGCGCTCGCCGCAGTCGTCGTGTTCGCGCGGCGGGACCTCGCGGGGGCATAGGAGATGCTCCAGCGCGTTTCGGTTGGACGGTGGTCGCTGGATGCCTACCGGGACATCGTCCCCGAGGAGATCATCGCCGGGCTTCGCGAGCACGCCAAGAGCCTGCGTGGCGCCCGAATCCTGCACATCAACGCGACGTCTTACGGCGGAGGGGTCTCTGAGCTGCTGCGCTCCTCGGTGCCGCTGCTGCGCGACCTCGGGCTGACGGTGGACTGGAAGGTGGTCGCCGGCGACAATCACTTCTACCGAGCCACCAAGGCTCTTCACAACGCGCTGCAGGGCTCCACGCAGGCGCCCACCGAGTCGGAGATCGCGGCCTACCTGGACTGTGCCCAGGAGAACGCGCCGCTGCTGGACGGCGGCTATGACTTCGTGGTCATCCACGACCCCCAGCCAGCGGCCCTGCTGAGCGCCCACGGCCGCGGAGACGCGCGGTGGGTGTGGCGCTGTCACATCGACACCTCCGAGCCGAACCCACAGGCGTGGAGCTTCCTGCGTCCCTACCTGTCCGACTACGACGCGGCGGTGTTCACGATGGCGGAGTTCGTGCCCCCCGACATGCCGGTCGCGCGGGTGCGCACGATCGCCCCCGCGATCGACCCGCTGAGCCCGAAGAACCTCGATCTGCCCGCCAGCGTCGCGACGCAGATCCTCGACTGGATCGGCGTGCAGATGCCCGGGCGGCTGGTCACCCAGGTCTCGCGCTTCGATCCGTGGAAGGACCCGTTCGGGGTGCTCGCCGCCTACCGGCTGGTGCGCGAGGAGATCCCCGACCTGCAGCTGGCGCTGGTCGGCTCGATGGCCCTCGACGACCCCGAGGGCTGGGACATCTACGCCCAGCTCACCGAGCACTCCGAGGAGGATCCCCTGATCCATCTCTACACCAACCTCACGGGCGCGGGCAACGCCGAGGTCAACGCCTTCCAGCGGCTCTCCGACGTGACGGTCCAGAAGTCGATCCGCGAGGGCTTCGGGCTGGTCGTCTCGGAGTCCCTGTGGAAGGGCACACCCGTCGTCGCCGGGCGGGCGGGCGGCATCCCGATGCAGATGCCCGAGGGGATCGGCGGCCTGCTGGTCGACTCGGTCCAGGAGTGCGCGGAGGCGATGCTGAAGCTGCTGAACGACCGCGAGCTCGCCGCCGAGCTCGGGCGATCGGGGCGCGAGCACGTGCGCCAGCACTTCCTGCTGCCCCGCCTGCTGATGGAGGAACTCGCGCTCCTGCGCTCTCTGCGGTAAATCCCCGACAGTTTTGGGTGGTCGGTGCGGATGTCTCCCGGGACCCGAATCGGCAGTATGCGTGCCCAGGCGTCACTGCTAGGGGAGAGGAACCCGGAGTTGCCATCACAACCGACCGCCGCGCAACGCCACGCAGATGCGGACCGACGGCGCGACCGTCCGCGGCTTGTGGCCCCCGACCCGGAGCCCACGGAGCGCGATCACCTGCTCGACCGCCTGCACGATCTGGGCCAGCTGGTGCCGGCGTTCGCCGAGGAGCTGGCCATCGCGCGCCGCCAGACGGCGAGCCTGCGCCTGGATAACCAGCGCCTGCTCGAGCTGGTGCGCAGGCTGCAGCACCGTCATGACCACATGACTTACGGCGCGCATGGGCCCGGTGCCGAGGGAGCCGAATCGAAGGCCTTGCGGAGCAGGCCAAAAGCCGCCTAGCGTCTGGTCTCCCTCCCGGATGCTGAGCGACGCGGCGCGCGGGCGGCGGCCCTACCTCAGGACCGCCGCCCGGCGCCCAGCAACGCGCCGTGAACGTAGAGGACCACACAGACCCAGCCCTTCCCGACCCCGAGGAGGGACAGGCGCTGCTGCTGCGCCACCTGCGCAGCTCGCGCATGGGCCTGTCGAGCGCCGAGGCGGCAAGACGGCTCTTGCAATACGGACCGAACGAGCTGCGCCGGCGCAGCGGGCGGCGCTGGCCGCGGGAGCTCGGGCGTCAGCTCACCCACCCGCTCGCGCTGCTGTTGTGGCTCGCGGCGGGACTGTCCCTGGCCGTGGGCAGCGAGACGGTGGCGATCGCGGTCCTTCTGATCATCTTCCTGAACGCCGCGTTCGCGTTCGCTCAGGAGTTGCAGGCCGAGCGCGCGGTGGAGGCGCTGGCCGGCTACATGCCCCAGCGTGTCACCGCTCTGCGCGACGGCCGGCAGGGGGCGATCGACGCCGCGGACCTCGTCCCCGGGGACGTCGTACTGATCGAGGAGGGTGATCGGGTAGCCGCGGACATGCGTCTGCTGCAGGGAGCCGTCGAGGTCGATCTCTCGACCCTGACCGGCGAGTCCGAGCCGCAGCTGCGCTCGGCGGAGCTCGAAGACCGCGACGTCCCGCGCCTGGCCGCCCGAGAGCTCGTGTTCAGCGGCACCAGCTGCACCGGCGGGGAGGCGCAGGGGGTCGTGCTGGCCACGGGCATGCACACCGAGCTCGGTCGGATCGCGGCCCTGTCGGAGCGGGTCCGCGAGGAGCCGAGCCCGCTGGAACGCCAGGTGCGCCGGGTGGCGTGGCTGATCGCCGCCATCGCGATCGCCATGGCCGTCGCCTTCGTGCCCGTGGCGATCTTCGGCGCGGGCCTGTCCCTGCACGACAGCGTGGTGTTCGCCGTGGGTCTGCTCGCGGGCAACGTGCCCGAGGGCCTGCTGCCGGTGATCACGCTCGCCCTGGCCGTCGCCGTGCGAGCACTGGCCAGTCGGGGCGCGCTCGTGAAGCGCCTCAGCGCCGTGGAGACGCTCGGCTCCACGGACGTGATCTGTACCGACAAGACCGGCACCCTCACCGAGAACCGCATGCTGCCCGTCGCGGTGTGGACCACCCGCGGCGAAACCGCGATCGCGCCGTCCGCGAGACCCGGGGCGACCGGGCCGGCGGGAGGAGACGGGGCGCGGGCTCCCCAGCCCTCGGGCCCCGAGACGGGAGACGCGATCCTCCAGGCGCTCGCGCAGGCGGCGGCCGCATGCAACAACGCGCAGCTCGACCGCGACGACGACGGCGACGGCCGGGACCAGCCCCAGCGCGGCGGCGGGGACCGCCGGGACCAGCCCCAGCGCGGCGGCGGGGACCGCCAGGAAGGGGTCGGGGACCCGACGGAGCTGGCGCTGCTGAACGTGGCGCGGAGCCTCGGTGTGGACGTCGCCGCGGACATCCGCGAGCGAGACCGTCGGGAGCAGTACAACTTCGACCCCAAGCTGAAGCTGATGTCCACGCTCGACCGGGGCGAGGACGGATACGTGTTGCACACGAAGGGCGCGCCCGAGGCGGTGCTGTCGCGGTGCGTGGATGCACTGGGGGTCGACGGGAAGCCGCTCGCGCTCACCGGGCCCGAGCGTGAGGCGGTCGGGCGCCAGGTCGAGACGTACGCGAGTGAGGGCCTGCGGGTGCTCGCGCTGGCACGGCGGACCCTGGCGCAAGACGCGCCCGTGCCGAGGCGTGAGCAGGCCGAGCGGGAGCTGTGCTTCCTGGGGCTTGTGGCGATGCTCGATCCACCGAGGCCCGAGGCGGCGGGCGCGATCGCGGCGTGCCACGAGGCGGGCATCCGGGTGGTCGTGATCACCGGCGACCATCCCCTGACGGCGGCGGCGATCGCCCGGCGGGTGGGCATCGGTGGCGAGCATCCACAGGCGATCGATGGGTCGGACATCGACCACACGCACGAGCAGCGGTTGCGGGATCTGCTGGCGGGCTCCAACGAGCCGATCTTCGCGCGGGCCTCTCCGGAGGCCAAGCTGCAGATCGCCGAGGCGTTGCGCGATCAGGGAAGCGTGATCGCGATGACGGGCGACGGGGTCAACGACGCGCCGGCCCTGCGCCGGGCGGACATCGGCGTGGCGATGGGTCGCTCGGGCACGGACGTAGCGCGGGAGGCCTCGACGATGGTGCTGACTGACGACAACTTCGCGACGATCGTGGTGGCGATAGAAGCGGGCCGGCGGGTGTACGCGAACGTGCGCAAGTTCATCCAGTACATCTTCGCCCACGCGACCCCCGAGGTCGCGCCGTTCCTCGTGTTCGCCCTGGCCGGCGGGGCGGTGCCGCCGCCGTTGACGGTGCTGCAGCTGCTCGCCTTCGACGTCGGCACGGAGACCTTCCCCTCGCTGGCATTGGGACGGGAGCCGGCCGAGCCGGGGATAATGCAGCGCCCGCCCAGGCCCCCCTCGGAGGGGGTGATCCGCAAACCGATGCTGCTGCGAGCGTGGCTGTTCCTGGGCGTGCTCGTGGCCGGCCTGTCGCTCGGCGGGTTCTTCTATGTCCTGGGCGAAGCGGGCTGGCAGGCCGGGGACCCTGTGGGAGCGGGCCATCCGCTTCACCACGCCTACCTGCTGGCCACCACGATGACCTTCGCGGGCATGATCGCCGGGCAGATCGGCACGGCCTTCGCGGTTCGAACCGACCGGGCGTCGCTATGGGAGATCGGCGTCTTCAGCAACCCCTTCCTGCTGCTCGGGATCGCCGCCGAGCTCGCGCTGGCGGCGGTCTTCATCTACGCGCCGCCGATGCAGTCGTTGCTGGGCACGGCGGCCCTGCCGGCGCGGTATCTCGCGCTGCTGCTTGCCTACCCCGTGATCGTGTGGAGCGCGGACGAGCTGCGCCGCTGGCTGCTGCGAGCCCACGACGCGCGCACGGCGGGTCCGGTGGATCCTACGACGGGTCCGGCGGGTCCGGTGGATCCTACGGCGGGTCCGGGGGGTCCGGCGGAGGCTTCCACGACGGGCCGCGAGGAGGGTCGCGAGGAGCCGATTCGGTCATGATTGCGCCGTGAGGGTCATCGATCCGAGACTGCTTCGCTACGCGCGGGCGACCCGGATCTTCCTGTTCGCGTCGGTCGCGCTCGGTGCTCTCAGCGGGCTCTTGATCCTCGCGCGGGCATGGCTGCTGGCCGACGTCGTGGCGAGCGCGTTCCTGGGCGGAAAGGGCGTAGCACAGCTTCAGAGCCCTCTCGTGGCGCTCCTGCTCGTGGTCGTGGCTCGTGCGGCGGTCGCCTGGGGGGCGGAGGTGATGGCAAGCCGCTCCTCGGCGCGGGCCAAGTCCCAGCTGCGGGGCGCCCTGCTGGAGCGGGTCGCGACGCTCGGGCCGAACGGCTCGCGCGTGCAGCCCACGGGCGAGCTCGCGATCCTCGCGACCAGGGGCGTCGACGCCCTGGACGGCTGGTTCTCGCTGTACCTCCCCCAGCTGTTCCTCGCGGTGATCGTGCCCGTCATGGTGGTCGGGGTGGTGCTGTATCAGGACTGGATCTCCGCGGTGATCATCGCGGCGACGATCCCGCTGATCCCGCTGTTCATGGCGCTGGTTGGGGCCAGCACCCGGGATCGCATGGACGTGCAGTTCCGCGCGCTGCAGCGGCTGGCCGGCCACTTCCTGGACGTCGTCGCCGGGCTGGGAACACTGAAGGTGTTCGGGCGGGCGAAGGCCCAGGCGAAGGCCATCCGCGAGATCACCGAGCGCTATCGCGGGACCGCGATGTCGGTGCTGCGGGTCACGTTCCTCTCCTCGCTGATCCTCGAGCTCGTCGCCACGATCGCCGTGGCGCTCGTCGCGGTCGCGATCGGCCTGCGGCTGATGGACGGAGACCTCGGCCTGCGCACGGGGCTGTTCGTGCTCGTGCTCGCCCCCGAGGCCTACCTGCCGCTGCGCCAGCTGGGCGCCAACCACCACGCGAGCGCCGAGGGCATGGCCGCCGCCGAGCAGGTGTTCGAGATCCTGGAGGAGTCCCCGTCGCGATGGGGCACCCGAACCGCCTTTCCCGATCCCGCGGTCGCGGAGATCACCCTCGACGAGGTGCGATTCGGCTACGCCGGCCGCGGCGAGCCTGCTCTCGACCAGATCTCGCTCACTGTCCAGGCCGGAGAGGTGCTCGCGCTCGCCGGTCCCAGCGGGTGCGGCAAGTCGACGCTGCTGAGCGTCCTGCTCGGCTTCGTCAGGCCCGAGCGCGGGTCGGTCAGCATCGGCGGGGTCGACCTCGCCGATCTCGACCTCGACGCGTGGCGGGCGAAGCTCGCGTGGGTGCCCCAGCGACCCCATCTGTTCGCGGCGTCGATCGCCGAGAACGTGCGCCTCGGCCGCAGGGACGCGACCAGCGAGAAGGTCTGGGCCGCGATCTCCGCCGCCGGCCTCGCGGACGCGGTGCTCGAGCGGCCCCAGGGTCTCGACACGATGCTCGGCGAGCGCGGCGCCGGCCTGTCCGCGGGCGAGCGCCAGCGGGTGGCCCTGGCGCGGGCGTTCCTGCGCGACGCTCCCCTGCTGCTGCTCGACGAGCCGACGGCCAACCTCGACGGCGACACCGAGAGAGACGTGATCGACGCCGTCCGGCGCCTCTCCCACGGGCGCACCGTCGTGCTAGTCGCCCACCGGCCCGCCCTGCTTGAGCTGGCCGACCGGGTGCACTCGCTCGCGCCGGTCGCGGTGGCGGCGTGAGCGACCGCTCGCCCCAGGCGCCGCTTCGCCAGACGCTCGCGATCGCCCGTCCAGCCGCCGGTCGGCTGGCGCTCGCGACGCTCCTGGGGGCGGGCGCGGCGGGAGCGGCGATCGGCCTGATCGCGACCTCGGCGTGGCTCATCTCGCGCTCGTCGCAGCGCCCGCAGGAGTCCGCCGTCGCGGTGGCGATCGTCGGCGTGCAGTTCTTCGCGCTCTCGCGAGGGCTGTGCCGGTATGCGGAGCGGCTGGTCGGCCACGACGCGGCGTTCCGCGTGCTCGCCGACCTGCGGGTCGCGGTGTACGAGCGCCTGGAGCGGCTGGCTCCGCTCGGGCTGCCGGCGTTCGCAAGTGGCGACCTGCTCGCTCGGCTCGTGGCGGACGTGGACTCCCTGCAGGATCTGCTGCTGCGGGTGGCGCCCCCGTTCGCGATCGCCCTGATCGTGGGCGCGGGAACTGTCGGGCTCGTGTGGTGGATGCTCCCGGGCGCGGGCCTGATCCTGCTGGTGGCACTGGCGCTCGCCGGCACAGCGCTCCCCTGGCTGACAGGCAGGCTCGCCGCGCGGGCCGAGGCCAGGCAGGCGGGCGCGCGCGCGCGGTTGAGCGCGTCTGTGGTGGACCTGCTCGAAGGCGCCCCCGAGCTGGCGGTCAACGGCGCCACGGCAGGTCAGCTCGATCGCGCCTTCGCGGCGGACACCGAGCTCACGGGGATCGCGTTCGCGAGCGCCCGCACCGCGGGCGTCGGCCAGGGCCTTGCGAGCCTCTGCTCGGGCCTTGCGATGTGGGGCTCGCTGCTGGTCGGCGTCGCAGCGGTCCGGGCGGGACGGATGGACGGGGTGCTGCTCGCGGGGATCGCCCTGATCCCGCTGGTGGCCTTCGAGCTCGTGACGGGCCTGCCCACGGCAACCCAGACGCTCCAGCGCGTGCGCCACTCGGCGGGGCGGGTGCTGGAGGTGATGGACGCCCCGGCGCCCGTGGCCGAGCCGGCGGACCCGGTCTCGCTTCCCGGCGCCGGCCCACACAGCCTGCGGGTGCGAGACCTGAGCTTCAGCTACCCGGGCCAGAGTCGGCCTGCCCTAGCCGGAATCGACCTCGACCTGAGCCCCGGCAGACGGGTGGCCGTGGTCGGCGCGAGCGGCGCCGGCAAGTCCACCCTCGCCGGCGTGCTGCTGCGATTCCTCCCCTACGAGACCGGGCCGGCGACACGTGCGGGCGGACCGGCGACACATGCGGGCGGACCGGCGACACCTGAGACCGGATCGGTGACGCTCGACGGGGTGGAGATCTCCCGGCTCGACGGCGACACCTGCCGGCGGGTGGTCGGGCTTGTCTCCCAGGACGCCCACGTGTTCGACAGCACCCTGGAGGAGAACCTGCGACTGGCCAGGCGAGATGCGACCGACGATCAGCTGCGAGCGGCCCTGGCCGAGGCGAGGCTGCTCGACTGGACGATGGGGCTGCCGGACGGGCTCGCCACCGAGGTCGGCGAGCGGGGCGAGCGCATGTCCGGCGGCCAGCGCCAGCGCCTGGCGATCGCGCGAGCGCTGCTGGCGGACTTTCCGGTGCTCGTCCTGGACGAGCCCGGCGAGCACCTCGACACGGCGACCGCCGACGCGATCGTCGCCGATTTGCTGGCGGTCACCCGCGAGCGCTCCACCCTGCTGATCACCCACCGGCTGGCGGGGCTGCGGGAGGTGGACGAGGTGCTGGTGATGGATCACGGCCGGGTGCTGGAGCGAGGCACCCACGACGAGCTCCTCATCCTGGACGGGCGCTACGCGGCGCTGTGGCGGGGCGAGAGCGGCGCCCCGCCGGCTACGGGTTCGGCCGCGGCTGCACGTTCGGCGCCACGGGTCTGACCTTCGGGGTCCGCTCGGCCGGCTCTTCGGCCGGGTCCGGGGGAGCTTTGACGCGGGCGCGGAAGACGTGGAAGGACCAGCCCTGATAGATCAGCACGATCGGGAAGAAGATCACGGTGACGATCGTCATGACCGTCAGCGCGTAGTTACCA
This sequence comes from uncultured Solirubrobacterales bacterium, assembly GCA_963785785.1. Classification (GTDB taxonomy): domain Bacteria; phylum Actinomycetota; class Thermoleophilia; order Solirubrobacterales; family Solirubrobacteraceae; genus Palsa-744. The sequence continues at coordinate 1,157,754 of CAWAWI010000001.1, forward strand.
GAGGCGGAGTTGTTGACGGTCAGGTCATACGCGGCGTTGGTGCTCGAGATCATCACGTTCGGATAGAGATCGATGAAGATCGAGCCGACGGTCGCCGCGATCGCGATCGCCGATGCCGCGAACGCCCAACCGTCGTGATCGGTGCTCGCGAGCCTCGCGGCGAAGATCACCGCGATCACCGCCAGGACCTCCACCGGCTGTGGCACGTCGGGGCCCCCCGCGACGCTGCGCGTCCAAATCACGAAGCCGACCATCAGCGCGATCGCCGCCCATCCCAGCGGCCGCGCGAGAGCGCGGGCGCGTTCGCGCACCCGATCGGTGGTCCTGAGCTTCAGAAACGTGGCGCCGTGGAGCAGGCACAGGCCGAGCAGCGTCACACCGGTCCACACGCCGTACGGGGTCAGGAGGTCGAAGAAGCTGCCCGTGAACTCGTGGTTGGAATCGATCGGCAGGCCGTTCAGCAGGTCGCCCAGCCCGACGCCGATCAGCAGCGGGATCAGCAGGCTACCGAGGATCGTGCACCATCTCCACGTCCGCCGCCAGCGCTCGTTCTCGCTCTTGCCTTTGAACTCGAAGGCAACTCCACGGGCCATCAACGCCGCGAGCACGAGCAGCAGGGCGAGGTACAGGGCCGAGAACATCGTCGCGTACCAGCCGGGGAACGCCGCGAACATGCCTGCCCCTGCGACGATCAGCCATACCTCGTTGCCGTCCCACCAGGGGCCGATCGTGTTGATCGCCACCCGTCGCTCGGTTTCGTTCCTGCCGACGACCCCATGCAGGACGCCGACGCCGAAGTCGAAGCCCTCGAGCACGAAGAACCCGACCCACAGGACGGCGATGATGACAAACCAGATCGTGTGCAGGTGCATCGCGGCCGATCAGTAGGTCAGCGCCGGGATCGGGGGCGCGTCCGGCTGCGCCGAGCCGGAGTCGTCGGTGTCGTCGTCGTGGTCGAGCCCTTTGCGGGCGTAGCGGAGCATCAGCACGAGATCAGCGGCGCCGAGCGCTATGTAGATGAGCACGAACGCGACCAAACTGATCCAGATGTCGGTGGCGGTCACCGACGGCGAGTTCGCGTTGATGGTCTTCATCAACCCCTGCACGATCCAAGGCTGGCGTCCGTTCTCTGTCAGCAGCCAGCCGGCGGTGTTCATCAGGATGGGCGTCACCACGGCCCCCAGCGAGGCCCGCAGGAACCACTTCGAGCGGTCGAGCGTGCCCTTGTGCACGAGCCAGCCTCCCCACAGGGCCAGCAGCGCGATCAGCGATCCGAGATATGCCATGACGCGCATCGACCAGTACTGGATGAACACGTCGGGGATGTAGTTGCCGGGCCCGTATTTCGCTTCGTCCTGCTTCTGCAGTTCGTTGAGCCCCTCGACGGCGCCGTTCCAGGTGCCGGTCGCGAGCACCGACAGCAGGTGCGGGACCGCGATCAGCTGTGTCGGGGTCTGATCGTTGCTGCCCCCGCCAACCTGGAACAGCGAGAACGAGCACGGCTGGCAGTTGCTCCATTGAGCCTCAGCCGCGGCGATCTTGACCGGCTGGTACTCGGTCTCGATCTCCCCGAGCTTGTTGCCCACGAACATCTGCAGCACGATCGCCGGGAGCAGCACGAGGATCGACAGCCGAGCGGACTTGTGAAACGCCTCGATCTCGCGCTGATTGCGCAGATGCCACGCGGACACAGCGAGCATCACGAGCGAGCCGGTGACCAGCGAGGCCAGGATCACATGGACATAGCCCCACAGGAAGGTCGGGTTCGTGAACAGCGCCCAGACGTTGTTCAGCTGCGGCTGGCCCTGATGGCCCAGCTGGTAGCCGACGGGGTGCTGCATCCACGAGTTCGCGACCATGATGAACATCGCCGAGAGCATCGTCCCGGCCGCCACGAGCCAGATGCAGGCGAGGTGCACTCGCTTGGGAAGCCTGCCCCAGCCGAATATCCACAGGCCTAGGAACGTGGACTCCAAGAAGAACGCCGCCAGGCCCTCCATCGCCAGCGGACCGCCGAACACGTCGCCCACGAACCGCGAGTAGGCCGACCAGTTCATCCCGAACTCGAACTCCTGGACCAGGCCCGTGACCACCCCTACCGCGACGTTGATCAGCAGGAGCGTCCCGAAGAAGCGGGTCAAGCGCCTGTACTCGGGCTGGCCGTTGCGATACCAGGCCGTGTGCAGAATCGCCACGAGGAACGCCAGCCCGATCGTCACGGGCACGAACAGGAAGTGGTAGATGCTCGTCGTCGCGAACTGCCAGCGTGCGAGATCGTTGGTCATGCCTCCGCCCGATCGTACTGGAGGCCACGGACCCGAATCGCTCGGGGCCTGCGAGCGCCCGGCGGCCTGCGGGCGCCCGGTGGTCCGCCCGTGCCCGACGGTCGGCCCGTGCCCAGTGGTCGGCCCGTGCCCGACGGTCGGCCCGTAGTTTTCCGCAGCGAGACCCGGTGGATGTGCGGCTGCGCGAGTGGGGCCCGACCCATAAGATCGAGCCATGGTGAAAGAGAGCACGACCGAGCCCCGTGGTGAGCCCAAAGAGGGGGCCCGCGCGGGCGCGCGCACGCGCGCGCGGGGGGTGCCCCGCGAGGACACCACCACCCGCACTCACGTCCTGATCGCGGGAGGCGGAGTGGCGGCCCTGGAGACGGCGCTCGCGCTCGGGGAGCTCGCGGGAGACCGGGTGGCGAGCACCCTGATCGCGCCCGACCCCGAGTTCGTCTACCGGCCGATGGCCGTTCGGGAGCCGTTCGCCTACGGCGCCGCCGAGCGATACCCGCTGAAGGAGATCGCCGGGGACATCGGGGTGGAGCTGATCGAGGACGCCTTCGGGTGGGTCGACCCCGGAGCGCGCCTCGCGCACACCCAGGGAGGCGAGCAGATCGCCTACGACGCGCTGGTGCTCGCGCTCGGGGCAAAGCTTCACCCCCGATACACGCACGCCCTGACGATCGACGATCGCCACCTCGACGAGACCCTCCACGGACTCGTCCAGGACGTGGAGGCCGGTTACGTGCGCAGGCTGGCGTTCGTCATTCCGTGTCGCATGGCATGGCTGCTCCCGGTATACGAGCTCGCGCTGATGATGGCCGGAAGGGCCTATGAGATGGGAGTGGAGCTGGCGGTGAGCATCGTCACCCCCGAGGACTCCCCCCTGGGCCTGTTCGGCTCGGGCGCGAGCGAAGCGGTCGCGGAGCTCTTGAAGGACGCGAACATCGAGACGATCGCCTCCGCCTACGCCGAGGTCCCCAGCTGGGACACCGTCCTAGTCAGCCCCGGAGACCGTCGGCTGAAGGTCGACCGGGTGGTGGCCCTGCCCGAACTGTTCGGCCCCGCCGTCCGTGGACTCCGGGTGGCCCAGCACGGGTTCATCCCCGTCGACCTCCACGGCCGGGTGCGAGGAGTGGAGGGGGTGTACGCGGCAGGGGACGCCACCGATTTCGCGGTCAAGCATGGAGGGGTCGCCTCCCAACAGGCGGACGCGGTCGCGGAATCGATCGCCGCGCTCGCGGGCGCTCCGGTGGAGCCGGCGCCCTTTCATCCGATCGTCCGCGGGATGCTGCTGACGGGCGACCGGCCCCTCTACCTGACCGCGCAGATCACCGGCGGGCATGGGTTCAGCTCGGAGATCACCGACACCCCAACCTGGTCCCCCCCGGCGAAGATCGCCGCCAAGTACCTCGCGCCCTACCTGGACCGGCGCGACCGCGCCGGCGCCTGAGACGCTCACGCGGCGGCCTCTCACGCGGCGGCCTCTCACGCGGCAGAGGGAGGGATCAGCAGGACCGAGCACGAGGCTTCGCGGACAACCCGTACGCTGACGCTGCCGAGCGCGCGACTGCCGTCGCGGCGGCGGGAGCCCATCACGATCAGGGACGCCCCGGCGCCGTTTGCCCGTGCGACGATCGCCTCGGCCGGGCTCATCGCCTCGACGTGGACCTCCGAGCCTTCCGGGAGGGCCCGCTCCAGGGCTCGCGCCTGAGCTTCGATCTGGCGCGGGCGCGGGCGGGGCGCGGCACCGATGTCGTGCACGAGGATGACCCCCGCTCGATGGGCTTGCGCCAGGCGGGCTCCCACCTCGACGAGCTCGTCGGAGTCCTCTAAGCCGTCGCTTGCCACCACTATCCGCTCCGGGAAGGGCACGCTCGCGGGTGGCTTGCGGGCCATCAGCAGGGGGGCCGTGGACGAGCGGAGCGCCTCATCGGCGACTCCCCCGACGAGCAACGCCCCGAGCCACGAGCTCACCGGTGCGCCCATCGCCAGCAGGTCGTGCTCGGAGGAGCGCTCCAGGACGACCTCGGCGGGAGGGCCGGGGGGATCGAGGATGCGGCTCGCCGGGACACCGGCGTTGTGGGCGATCCGCTCGGCGAGCATCAGCACGTCGATGGCACGAGACGAGCAGACGGCGGCGGTCCTGGTGGTCAATCGGGCGGCGTCCCGTGCGGCGGTGACCACGAGCAGCGTCAGACGGCCGTCGGGGCCGGCCAGGGCTACCGCCTGGCGAACGGCCTCCAAGCTCGCGTTGGAGCCATCCACGGCGCATAGGATGTCGGCGAAGAGTGCCTGCGTGCCCGAGCCGCGCCCCTCCTCCATCGAGCCGGGTTCCCGCGGTGGGGAGCGACCGTTCCGCGATCGGTGGAGCGCGATCTCGGTCATCGGCCGGCTCAGTCGCTCCTTGTCGGCGCGCTCACCGCGGGCTCGGGCGGGCCAAGCGAGGGTCCGGGCCCCGGCGGGCGGGAGGCTCGATAGTGCTCCCGCCAGATCAGCCGGTAGATGGGCAGCCACCGCGGGATCGAGCGGACGCCGGGCAGGAAGGGGATGCAGATGAACAGCAGGCTGAGGGCGCCCATCACGATCATCACGAGCAGGTCGGCGTTGGCGGATTCCTTGAAGGGTTCGACCTGATACCAGAGGGTGTAGAGCCACAGCCAGGTCTGACCCGGGTAGCTGCCGGTCTCGTTCATCATGCCCCACTGCTCGCCGAGCAGGTGGTCCGCTTCGGCGCGTTTTTCGAGCAGTCCGCCGTCGGCCATGAACAGCAGCGGCTTGGTGTAGTCGGTTTGGAAGAACTGGCTGCTGGTCAGCAGGCTGCCGTCGAGACCGCCGCTCTTGGCCAGGCCACGCAGGGCGGCCATCATGACCGGAACGGGCCCCGCGCCGCTGGCCGCGACGGTGACTTCGCCGGTGCTCGGATCGAGCGTCACGGACTTGGCCGGGGTCTTGCCTTCTTCGACGGCCGTTTCATATTCTTCCAGCGGCTTGGCGTACGCTTCGGCCCAGGCTTTGCGCGTCGCTTCCGGCGCGGCCTGATATTCGGCGAGGGCCCGCTGCAGGGTCGGGTTGCCCGGGATCGTCTTCAGCGGCCCGACGACGTAGTCCTCGGCCGTATTGATCGGGTGGCTGACCCCCAGCCATTCCTGCAGGCGGATGAAGGCGGCGTGCTGGGCCGAGCCGGTGGCGTTGTTGTAGGGCGGGCCGTATTCGGCGGTGTCGCTCGTGCCGGCGAGCTCCTTCGCGGCGGTCGCCGTGAAGTTGACCGGCAGGCTGCGAGACCACTGTGCGATCGTGCTCGGCTTGTCGTCGGGCGAGGAGAAGAAGACCGCGAGCAGGACCGTGAGCAGGGTGACGATGCCGACCGCGATGCAGAGCTCTTTGATCAGGTCATACGGCGCGTACGGGCCTTTCCACGGCTGGGTCTCGTCCTTGGCGGCCATCAGCGCTTCTCCAGCTCGAACGGCGGCACGACGCCGTGACGGCGCACGAGCAGGACGTGGGCGGCCACGAGAGCGGCCACCGCGACGGGCAGCAGGAACACATGCCAGCTGTACATCTGACCGAAGTTGGTGAGGTTGAAGAAGGCGCCGATGCCGACGGAGTTCATCGCGTCCTTGGCCTGGGTGGAGATCCACTGGGCGTCGAAGTTCTGCTGGGACACGTATCCGGTCAGCGCGCACGGGATCGCCACCAGGAACGTGACCGCTCCCGTGATCCACACCCGTGCGCGGCCTCCCCGCCAGGCGGCCATCCAGTACTTGCCCCACAGGTGGACGACCATCGCGAAGAAGAACAGCTCGACCGACCACAGGTGGATCGAGTTGAAGACGTGACCCACGCCCGTGTAGTGCCACCAGGCGGGTCCCTTGAGCGCGAGGATCGTGCCGGAGCCGATGATCACGATCAGCGAGGCGATGCTCGCCACTCCGAACACGTAGATCCAGGAGGCCACATACGTGGGCTGCCCGTCGGGCAGAAGCTTCTCCGGCGGCAGCGCATCGACGCCCACCTGGCGCACGCGGGCTGTCCAGGAGGGGCTGCCGGAGGCGCCCCCGGAGGCACTGCCGGGCTCCAGCCCGTCGCCGGCCGCGGGGGTGCTCGAATGGGCGCTCACGAGAGGCCTCCCCGCCGGCGCGCCGCTTCGCGCTCGGCCGCCCCCGGGAACGGCAGCAGGATCGCCAGGGCGAACATCACGAGCATCAGCCCGATCACCACCAGATTCGGCACGGACAGCTGAATGAAATGCCATTCCACGACATGCGCCGGGTGGTTCAGGTTGACGATCGCAGCCATGATCGCGTCCATCTATGCGCCTCCTCTATTCGTTGTCCTGACTCTCTCTGCGCTCCGCCCTACCGCAGACGGCGGCGAGACACGAAGAGGCTACAAGCCGGGGGCGATCCCGAACATCCGTAATTCCTGCGCATTGACCATAAGGAGATCGCCGGGCACGCCCAGTATCAGCCGCGGGCGGCGAGGCGGGCGCGACGGTACTCGTTGACGACGATCTCCGTGAGCTCCTCCACGGAGGTCTCCGCGGTGGGCTTGTCCAGGGCGATCACCCCGTCCTGGATCATGCTCACCCGGTCGCAGGCCTCCAGCACGTGGACATAGTTGTGGAGGATCATGATGATCGACACCCTTCCCTCCTGCTTCAAACGGGCGACCAGGTCGAGCATCATCGACCCCTCCTTGGCGCCCATCGCCGCCAGCGGCTCGTCGAGCAGGATGATGTCGGCGTCGGAGTAGACGGTGCGCGCCACGGCGATCGCCTGGCGCTGGCCTCCGGACAGCCGCGCGACCGAAACGTCGATCCTGGGGATGTTGATCCCGATCTCATCGAGCGCCGCGCGGGCTTCGCGCTTCATCTGGCTGTTGGCCAGCAGCGGCAGCGGGCGGCGCACGCGCTCGCGTCGCAGGAACATGTTGTGGTAGACGGACAGTTCGTCGATCAGCGCCAGATCCTGGTAGACGGCCTCGATGCCATGCGCGCGCGCGTCGTCGACGCTTTTGGGCTGGTAGGGCTGGCCGTGCAGGAACATGCGCCCGGAGTCCTGGCGCTGAAAGCCGCAGATGATCTTGATCAGCGTCGACTTGCCCGCGCCGTTGTCCCCCAGCAGGCCCAGCACCTCCCCCTTTCGCAGGTGCAGGTTGACGTCGCGCAGCGCCGTCACCGGGCCGAAGCGCTTGGCGATGTGCTCCACGCGCAGGACGTCGTCCGGAGCCGACACCGGCCCGACGATTGTCTCCTCCGGCACCGGCTGATCAGCCACTTCGGGACCCCCTGCGGACCCGCTGCACGTACACGTTGATGGTCATCGCCAGGATGATCGCAAGGCCCAGGTAGAAGAGCTGGTAGTCCGCGTTGACGCCCTTCAGGATGAGCCCGTCGTGCAGGATGCCCAGGAACAGCGCCCCGATCAGCGCGCCCACGACGGTCCCCGATCCCCCGGCCAGGAGCGTGCCGCCGATCACCGCCGCCGAGATCGCCTCGAAGAGGATTTCGTTCGCTCCGGCGACGTCCGGCTGCACCGACGAGGCGCGCACCGCCTCCATGATCCCCACGAAGCCGCCGGCGGTGCTGCAGAGGATGAAGTTGCGGATCATCACCAGGCGCACCCGCACCCCGGCCTCGGCGGCGCCGAGCTTGTTCGAGCCGACCGACACCGTGTACAGGCCCCAGCGGGTGAACGTCAGCACGACCTGCCCCACGATCACGATCCCGATCGCCCAGATCAGCTCCGAGTAGGTGCCCTCCCCGAGGACTTTCGCGAACGTCGAGACGTGGTTGACCGTCTCGGTGAGCACGATGTGCGCCCCGTTGATCACATGGGTGACGCTCACCTGAGTGCTCGTGACTTCCGCGCCGGGCATCCCGACCGGCACGCCATGCGAGATGATCAGCGTCAGCCCCTCCAGCGTGAACAGCATGCCGAGCGTGGTCACGAACGAGCTGATGCCGACGATCGCCGTGAAGAAGCCGTTGATGAAGCCGACCGCCATGCAGCCGACCAGCGCGAGCAGCACGCACGGCACGTGCGGAATCCCGGCGACCGCCAGCTTGTAGTACAGGAACGGCGCGAACAGGTACGTCGCTCCGATCGACAGGTCGATCTCGCCCAGGATCATCACGAACACCTCGCCCGCGCCGAGGATCGCGAACGGGGCGAAGAACGGCAGCAGCGTCTTGAAGTTGGCGCTCGTCAGGAACGTGCTCGTGTTCAGCGAGAAGTAGATCGCCACGAGCAGCGTGACGACGATGATGCTGCCCTCGCGCAGGGAGAGCACGCGTTCGAGCAGCTCTTCGCGAGAGGGCAGGGAGACCCGGTGCGTGTGCGCCGGATCTCCCGCTGGTGTGCTGGGTGTCCCGGGCGAGGCCGGCTCGCCCGCCACCTGCGCCATCGCCTAGGCCGCGGTGCCCGCCGGAATCGGCACTACCTTCGCTTCAGACGCAGTGCCCTCGTAGCGGCTCTTGGAGTTGACGTACGGAGCGACGGTGTCTTTGTCGATGAATTTCAGCCCTGTGTCGACTTCCGCCGGACCCGTCAAAGACCCGGAGACCTGCCACAAGAAGAGCTGCAGGATCGGCAGGAACCCCTGCAGGTAGGGCTGCTGGTCGATCGTGAATTCGATGTAACCTTCGTGGAGCAGCTTCTGGGTTTTTTCGGTCAGATCGAAGCCGCCGGCCTTGACGCCTTTGGCGGCGAGCCCGAGCTTCTGCATCACCCCCGCCAGTTCCGCGGTGTCCCCGCCGTCGACGGCGTACATCCCCTTCGTGGTCGGATGGCCGGTCCAGTAGGCTTCGATGGCCGTTTTCTCGCCCGATTCCAGGGAGCCGGTGACGATGGTGGTCAGTTTGATCGGCGCGCCCGATTCCCTGATCGCCTTCTCCGCGCCTTCCAGGCGCGGCTGCAGGTTCGCCGAGCCGGCATTGGCGGTAAAGATGACCACGTCGCCAGAGCCCACGGCGGCAACGATCCGTTTGCCCATCAGTTCGCCGGCCAGTTTCAGGTCCTGGCCTATGTAAGACAGGCGCTTGTTGGGGGGCGAGGGGGCGTCGGCGTTGTAGGCGACCACCGGGATCCCTGCCTTGAGCGCGTTTTCGATGGGCACGTTGAAGGCCGTCTTGCTTATCAGCGAGACGGCGATCCCCTTGGCGCCCGATGAGACGGCGCTGTTGATGGCGTTGACCATCTGGTTGATGTTTTCGCTTTCCGTGCCTGTCCACTCGTAGCTGCAACCGAGCAGTTTGCAGGCGTCCTGGATGCCGTACTGGGTGGGGACGAAGAACGAGTTCGTCGTGACATGATTGACGGCCACGAATTTGTATTCGGGGTGGGACCCGAAGATGGAGTTCGAGCTGCTGCTGCTCGACGCGCTCGAACCGCAGGCGCTCAGCAGGGTGCTCACCCCGCCGACCGCCGCGCCCGTCAGGGCCGTCCGTCGCAGGAACGAGCGCCGGTCGAACCCGGGACCGTCGCCCGACCGGTCGAGAAACTCGAGACGCTCGACCGCTTCGTGGGCTTGATCGGTCTCTGACATCTCCGCCTCCTTAGGCTGGCTGATGGTGTGGCGCCAGCGGGCCGGCGCCCTGCGCCTACCTTCGCGCGAACCGCCCCTCCCGTCAAGAGCGTGAGCGCCGGTTAAGCCGCAGACTCGTTGCGGACTTCTACGGATGCCGGGATCGGCCCGTCGGGCCGACCGGGGTATATACCTTGCGAGCATGTCGCCCGAGCCTTCGAGCCGCACTCCCGAGCCGCGGCCCGACACGGCGCCCCCGGCGGGGTCCGGGCAGGGCGGGGGGTCAGAGGCCGGGCCGGGGGGCGGGCGGGAGCGCTACGGAGAGGTCGAGATCGAGCGGCACGTCAAAGAGGACGGGCGGGCGTTGATCCTCTATTCGCATGCCCCCCGCGCGCCCGCGCGCCCGCGCACACGCCCGCGCGCGGGCCGCCCAAAAAGAGGAAGCGGATGAGCGGACCTTCCGGCGAAAACGAGGCGGGTATGAGCGAGTTGCGCTTCGACGAGCTCCGGGGTGAGCAGGTCGTGTACGCGATCGACCGCCAGGAGCGAACGTTCCTGCCGCCGACGGATCACTGCCCGCTGTGCCCCACCCTTCCCGGGGGCCCTCCCACCGAGATCCCCTTCGCGGAGTTCGAGATCGCCGTGTTCGAGAATCGCTTCCCCGCCCTGCGGGCGCCTCACGGGGCGGCGGAGGTGGTCGTGTACACAGACAGCCACGAAGGCTCGTTCGCCACCCTGACGCGGGAGCGAGCCCACGCGTTGATGTGGGTGTGGCGCCATCGCTACCTCGAGCTGGGGGCGCGAACGGAGGTGCAGTACGTCTACGTGTTCGAGAACAGGGGGGTCGAGGTGGGAGTGACCCTCCATCACCCCCACGGCCAGATCTACGCCTACCCGTTCCTGCCGCCGGTGCCCGCCCGGGAGCTCCAGGCCGATGAGCGCCTGGGAGGGTGCGCCCCCTGCGAGCTCCTGCGCCGGGAGCTGCAGGACGGGCGGCGGGTGATCTACGAGAACGATGGGGTCGTCGCATACGTCCCCTACGCCGCTCGGTGGGCCTATGAAGCGCATGTCGTCCTGCGTGGCCACCGACCCAGCCTGCTCGAGTGCGAGGTCGGGGAGCTCCACGGTTTGGCGGACGGGCTGCAGGCGCTGGTGCGAGGCTACGACAGTCTGTTCGACAGGCCCTTCCCCTACGTGATGGCCGTCCACCAGGCGCCCACCGATGGCCGCGGGCGAGGGCACCTGCACGTCGAGCTCTACCCGCCCCTGAGGACCGCCGAGAAGCTCAAGTACCTCGCCGGGTCCGAGCAGGGAGCGGGCACGTTCATCTCAGACACCCTCCCGGAGGAGTCCGCGCGGGCGCTCCGGGAGGCGATCGTCGATGGCGCCTAGGCCCAGCCGGCCGCCAGACAGCTCACCGGGGACGGGACGGTCCCCGTCCGCGACCGGCCCCCCGCACGTGCTGGCGTTCGGGCCCGGGCGAGTGAACCTGATCGGAGAGCACACCGACTACAACGAAGGCTTGGCCCTCGCGTTCGCGATCGCCGAGGGGGTGACCGTGCGTGCACAGGCGGTCCCGCCGGGCTCTCCAGGAGAGGGGCGCCTGCGCGCGCAGGCGCTGGACCTCGGCGAGGAGGACGAGTTCCCGTTGGACGATCCCAAGCCCGCGCAAGACTGGCGGGCGTTCGTGCGGGGGACGGTGGCGGAGCTCACGAGCGCCGGGCTGGGCCCGCCTGGGGCGAGCCTTCAGATCGGCGGCGACGTCCCGCGCGGGGCGGGCCTGTCCTCATCGGCGGCTCTGGAGGTCTCGCTGAGCCTCGCTCTCCTCGGTCTCTCGGGCGAGGAGGAAGCGCTCGGGCGGACCGAGCTGGCGAAGCTGTGCTCGCGGGTGGAGAACGAATGGGCGGGCGCCCAGACGGGGCTGCTCGACCAGCTGACGTCGCTGTACGGGCGCAAGGACATGGCGATGCGCATCGACTTTCGCACCCTGCGGGTGGATCCGGTGCCGCTGCTCCTGGAGGGCTGGCAGCTGGCGACATTGGACTCACACGAGCGACGGGAGAACGCGAGCTCCGGCTACAACGACCGTCGCGCCGAATGCAGGCGGGCGTGCGAGCTGCTGGGGGTCGAGTCCCTGCGTGACGTCGGCCAGGAGGAGCTCGAGCGGCTGCCCGAGCAGCTGCGCGGCCGGGCCAGGCACGTACTAGGCGACAACGAGCGCGTGCAGGAGGCGGTGACGGCCCTGCGGGCCGGGGATCTGCCGAGGCTGGGAGAGCTCCTGAACGCCTCCCACGAAAGCCTGCGGGACGACTTCGAGATCTCCACGCCGACGGTCGAGGAGACCGTGGAGCGGATGCTCGGGGCGGGCGCCGTGGGGGCGCGGCTGCTGGGCGGGGGCTTCGGTGGGAGCGTCCTCGGCCTGCTTCCCCCGGGGGTCCACCCGCCCGAGGGCGCCCGCGTCGTGACCCCGTGCGCGGGCGCGCACGTGCGGGCGGAGTAGGCTCTCGGGCCCATGTTCACGGCGATCGTCACGGGAGCGTCCAGCGGGCTCGGAGAGGCCGCCGCCAAGCGCCTGGCGCGCGAGCCCGGCGCCTCGCTCGTGCTGGTGGCGCGCCGCGAGGCCACCGGCGCCGACGTCGCGGAGCGAAGCGCCGACTAACCGACCCGTGCCAGGACCAGGGCGCACGCGATCAGGACCATCGCGGCGGACATCGCGGCAAGGGCGCCGTCGAGGGGCGCGAGCAGGCCGGCGACGCTCAGGGGCTCGGTGCTCCCATCGACGCGGGTGCGGACTCCATCGACCGAGCCGGTGCGGCGGCGAAGCTCGCGGGCGGGCGTGCTCAGGCGGCGCTGGGCGACGCTGCAGGCCATGCATCCGCCGGCGACCACGAGTCCCGCGACGGTGATCCGCTGGGCCTCCACGAAGTTGCCGACGAGGGCCGGGAAGGCGCCCCAGCCGAGCGCGAACCAGAGGTCCGAGTGAAAGCGACCGCCGAGCAGCTCCAGGTTGTACGCCACCAGGAACAGGGCGCCCGCGAGGACGAACGGGGCGAGGGCCACGGACACGCTCACCACTCCCGCGACCCCGATCGCGAGCGCGCCGAGCAGGCTCATGCAGGCCAGGCCGATCAGGACGCGATCGGAGAGTCCCGTGCGCAGGGGCCGGTCGTGGAGCTCGTCGAGGGCGTGGGCGGCGATCCCCACGGCGAGGCCGAAGGCGGCGAGGCCCCAGAGCAGGCGGTTGACGTACATGTGGGGCGCGACCGCGGCGCCGATCGCGAAGAAGCTCAGGTGCCAGGCCGTGTAGGGAGGGTGAAGCAGCGTGAGCAGGTCCCCGAGCAGGCCACCCCCGAGGGCATAGAAGGCGGGGCGCTCAGGCGTCGCCTGCATCGGGGGCCCGTCTCGCCGACATGACGACGCCGCCGCCGAGGCTCATGCGGCGAACCCTCACGTCCGTGAGCCCCGCCTCACGCCAGCAGCCGACGATCCGGGTCACGGGGTTGCGGGCGTAGAAGCCCGTGATGCTCGGCCCGAGAAAGCGCCCGACCTCGCCCCACTCGCGCGAGACGAGGCGTCCGAGCAGGGGCAGACCGACCCTCGTGTAAAGGATCCACGCGCCACGGGGAAGGGCCCGCGGGGGAACGCCGAACTCCAGCGACGCGATACGAGCGCCCGGGCGGAGCACGCGGGCGAGCTCGTGCATGGTGGCAGCCGGATCCTCGACGTAGCGGAGCAGGTAGGTGAACGTGAGCGCGTCGAAGCTCTCGTCCGGGAAGGGCAGATGCTCGGCTTCTCCTTCAATCAGCTGCACCCGCGCGCGATCGGGGCCGGCCGCGAAGCGTGCACGGGCGCCGGCGAGCATCTCCGGGCTCTGGTCGAGGCCCACGACCGTGCAGTCCCCGCGGGAGAGGAGCTCGGCGGCGACCATGCCGGTGCCGGTGGCGACGTCGAGCACCCGCTCCCCGGAAGCGGGCGCGATCGCGTCGACCAGAGCCCGTCGCCAGCGGGGGTCCTGGCCGAAGCTCAGCGCCGCCGAGAGCAGGTCATAGCGGCGGGGCAGGCCGCTGAACAGCTCGAGCGCCTGGCGCTTGACCGCGGAGGAGGCTGCGTCGCTTTGCAAGTCCGCGAATCTACCCGTAACCGATCAAGCTGTAGTTCTCGAGCGCCGTCCCGAGTGCCGCTTCGGATTCGACGACCTGCGCTTGAGCAGTGGCGTAGCGGGACGGGCTTTCGGCGCCTACCGCGGTGGCGAGCGACGAATAGGCGGCGGACGCCCGCGACAGGGATTCGAGCAGGGCCGCGTGCGCCGAGCGCGCCGCCGCGGGAGGCTGGACGGCGGAAAGGGAGTTGGCCACATCGGCCAAGCCCGCGCCGAGACTCGTCGAGGCGCTCGCGGCGGCGGTCCTGTCGGCCCCCGGACGGATTTCGGACCGGAGGGTCGCCCGGAGTTGATCGACCCGTCCGACGGCCGCTGCGATCTTGCGGGCATAGCCGGTTTCGGGCGTCAGATTGCCACCAGCCTGGGCTTCATCTGTGGGAGAGAAGAATGTGAGCGTCGCCGCGATCTGTTCGCACGCGCCCATGTAGCTGGTGGATGTGGTGGACCCCACCGAGGAGTAGCACAGCGCAACGGTCTTGGTGGTGGCCGATTCGGGGATCGCGTAGAGCGTGACCCTCGCGCCGGAGCCCGGAGTGCTCGGGTACGAGTACCGGTACGCCTGGGTATTCAGGAGGTTGACGACCTGCGTGCTCGGAGGGCGACCGAGGCGCGCGAGCAGGGCCGCCGGGAGCGGGTTCGACCGGCCGCCGGCGATCTGCCCGACGACGAGCGCCGTCCGGGCGGTATCGCCCGCTGGGGCCAGGACGAGCGTCTGGGTGATCGAAAGGCCCGGGATGCGCGGAGCTTTGCCCGCCGAGCGCCATCCCGGGGGATAGTCGACGCTCACGACCCCGTTCGAGGCTTCACGAGTCCCCTGGACGGGTTGGGCCGTCGGGCGACGGTGCCCGACGAGGTAACCGAAGATCGCCACCAGGACAAGCAGCGGGACAGCAACGAGCAGAGGGATGCGACCGCCGCTCCACATCGCTCAGCCCGAGCTGTCAAACGAGCCGCCACCGCCGCCAGTCGAGGATCCACCGTGGGGCTTGGATGAGGCGGGCGCGGGGGCGGTGGGCGCGGGCGCTCGAGCGGCGGCGGGAGCGGGGGTAGACTCCTGCACCCCGGACCCACCCGAGGCCGATGGGGCGGGTGCGGGCGCTACCAGGCTGGGAGTGGTGTGAAGTCTCGCCACGACGGGCGCGCTCGCCGTCACCGCGGCCCCGGTCGCCGGGGAGGGACCTGGCGCTTCGCCCGAGCTTTGGGTTTCGTGGGGACTGGAGGAGGCGAGGGAGGGAATCGGAGCCACGGCGCTCAGCTGTCCGGGAATCGGGGTCCCGACGGAGGCGGCTTGGAGCCCCGCGGCCTGGTTGACGCCGGGGGAGGCGCTCGTCGCACTGGTCGTGCGTCCGATCTCGAACGAGAGCGCGAACACGCCCGCGGCGACCGCCGCGAGAACGAGCAGCTGTCGATCGACCCGCGGCGGTACTCCCGACTTGACGCGGGTCCTCATGGGTCCGGTGCGGATCGTGTTCATGACGGGCACACCAGGGGGGTTGACCCGGACACGTGAAGACACAGGTCCACACGTTCGGGAAGCTTGCCTCGGCGCACGACGAATCGGGTGTACTTGCCGATCTCTCCCGCTTTTGAGACCCGGACTTCGAGGATCACGCCCGCCCGCAGCGAGCGCTCGAACCGGGGAAATGCCAGCAGTACCATCCCGGACTTCGTCGACTTGGCGAGCTTTCTCAGGCTCTTCACGGGACAGCCGTGACCTTTGCAGGTCACCGTGACCGTCGCGCCGGCCGGCGCGAGCACCGTCAACAGCTTGAGCCTGACCCCCGACGGGGTGTCGTTGCCGGCAAAGCGCACCACCGGGAATGGCTGCATCAGAGTCGCCTTTGGCGCGACCACCTCGATCGTCTTGGCGACTTCGCTCGAGGCACCCGCTCCGTCGGTCACCCGCAAGCGCACCACGTGCCCTCCGGGGGTCGAGAACGACGTGGTGAGAGTCGGGCTTCCCGCCGCGAACGGTCCGGTGCTCGCAAGCGACCAGGCGAAGGCCGTGAGAGCGCTCTGAGGGTCGGTCGACGTCGACACGAGCGTGACGCCTTCACCCGTCTGCGGAGTGGATGGGGACCACTCGAACGAGGCCGCCGGGGCGGAGGGTGTAGGCGAAGAAGGGGAGGTCGACGTGGATGTGACCGTCGGTTCGGGCGTTACGGGCGCCGTGACGGTGAACGTCACCGGCCCGCTCACGCCGACGTTGCCCGCCTTGTCTTCCTGTTCGGCCTGCACGGTGTACGTGCCCGGGCTCAGGCCCGCGAACGGTGATTTCCAACTGCCGCTCGAGGCGGACACGTCGTGTTCTTCGACAAGTTCACCGCCAGTCGTCGGACCGGCGAACAGCTTGATCTTGATGCCGGGCTTGTCCCCTGGATCCGTACTAGCAGCCCCCTGAACCACCAGTGATCCTTCGCTCGTCGAGCCAGCTTCGGGGGAGGCCAGAGTGACTATTGGCGGGACTGTGTCAATGGTGAACTTCGTCGTTTCACTGTATCCGATGTTGTGAGCATCGTCAGTCTGTTGAGCCTGCGCGATATAGGTACCATCGGACAACCGCGGGACCGCGCCTATGGTCCATGTTCCGGCGCTTTCGAGCGCTTCCTTTTCCTCAACCGGTTTGCCCGACGCGACTTCACCTTTGTATATCTTCACCGTCACCGCTGGTTCCGTGTTTTCGGGCGTGGAAGCTCCGGTAAAGCTCGGCGTGTCGATATTCAGATAGGCGCCGCTCACCGGCGAGGAGATACCCACCGACGGCGCGGGCGTATTAACCGTGAACGTCACCGGTGCGCTCTTGCCGACATTCCCCACTGCGTCGCTCTGCGTCGCCTGCACGGTATAGGTCCCGTTCTTCAACTCAGGACCCGAGATCCCCGTCGTCCACGACGCTCCACTCCGGGTCACTTCGAGCGTCTGTTCGGGCGTCCCCGAGGCGGAGGACCCAGCATAGATGCTCAATACCACCGAGGGACCGTCGTTGCTGGTTCCGCCTGCTTCGCTAGCGTTGCCGGCGTTGCCCGCGAATGTGGGTCGGGACGATTTAGTCAAAGACGAGCCATTCGTGGGAGAGGTGATCGTGACCGCCGGTGGGGTCGTATCGACCGTGAAGGTAGCCGCTTTACTCATGCCGGTATTGCCCGCCAAGTCGGTCTGGGTCGCCTGAGCCGTATAGACCCCATCAGCCAGATGCGGAGAGAGATAGGACCACGTCCCGCCTGCCCCAGACACGGCTTTGGACTCAGCGACCGTCCCCCCAACCGAACCACCCTTGTAGATCGTGACGGTCACGGTCGAAGCATCCCCTCCTTCGACCCCAGCGGCACCCGTCAACGTGGGCGTCGGTTCTTTGCTCGGAGAAGCGATCGAGTTCAATGACACCTTCGGGGGCGTCGTGTCGATCGTGAACGTGATCGGCGAGCTGGTGCCCGTGTTGCCCGCCTTATCGGACTGACTCGCCTGCACCGTGTAGGTGCCGTCCGCCAGGGTTGGGCCCAAAGATCCGCTCGACCAAGATGTCCCCGAGCGAGTCACTTCCAACGTATGTTCAGGCGAGCCCGAGACCGACGAGCCACGGTAGATGCTCACCACCACCGACGAGTCATCCCCACTTTCGTTGCCCGCGCTCCCGCTGAACGTGGGCTTCGAGCTTTTCAGGTAGGCGCCGTTCACCGGCGAGGAGACACCCACCGATGGCGCGACCGTATCGACCGTGAACGTCACCGGCGGGCTCTTACCCGTATTGCCCGCCTTATCGGACTGGCTCGCCTGCACCGTGTAGGTGCCGTCCGCCAGATGCGGGCCGGAAGACCCCGTCGACCAGGAAGCCCCCGAGCGAGTCACTTCCAACGTATGTTCAGGCGAGCCCGAGACCGACGAGCCCGCGTAGATGCTCACCACCATCGAAGAGTCATCCCCACTTTCGTTGCCCGCGCTCCCGCTAAACGTGGGCTGGGAGCTGTTCAGGTAGGCGCCATTCACCGGCGAGGAGACGCTCACAACCGGCGGGGTGGTATCGACCGTGAACGTCACCGGTTCGCTCTGACCCGTATTGCCCGCCACATCGGACTGACTCGCCTGCACCGTGTAGGTGCCGTCCGCGAGGTGTGGACCCGATGATCCGGTCGACCAAGAAGCCCCCGAGCGAGTCACTTCCAACGTATGTTCGGGCGAGCCTGTGACCGACGAGCCCGCATAGATGCTCACCACCACCGAAGAGTCGTCTTTGCTTTCGTCGTCAGCGCTTCCGCTAAACGTGGGCTGGGAGCTGTTCAGGTAGGCGCCATTCACCGGCGAGGAGACAGCCACCGACGGCGGGGGCGTATCGATCGTGAACGTCACCGAACTGGTGCCTGTTTCCAGCCCGTTGCTCTGGCTGGCCACCGCCGTATACGTGCCGTCGGGCAGCGGGGTGGCCGGGCCGAGAGACCACGTCGCGCTCGGGAAGGCCGTGCTCAACGTCTGCACGGGTAGGGTTTCGAGGTCGGTCCCCGCGTAGATATCGAGAACCAGTTCGTCGGATTCGTCGTTCGTAGCTCCGCTGAAGGATGGCGTGGGACTGGCGGTCACGCTTTCGTTGGCGGGGCTTTCGATCGTGAGCTGGGGAGGTTCGGCCAGCGCGACGCCGGCCGGACCCGCGGCGATCAGGGCAAGGGCGAGAATGGCCGCCCGCAGGAGTCCTCTTCCAGCCGATGTGATCGGGAAATTGCTCACAGTCATGCCACCATCTCCGTCTGTGACCACCGCAACTGCGTTCGGCCCGCGCGGTGTAGGGGGAGCCCAAGCACGCTCCGCCGGAGGACATGATATACGGCCACGCTGGTGCTCGGGCCTGTAGCTCAGGCCGCCGATCTACTAGCCTCGAGACGCGCCCTGGAGGTCCGGTTCCGGCGCCACGACGGTTGCTGCCCGCAGATATGGCCCGAGAACCCGAGCGAGCGAACAGCCCTGCCCCGATCACTTCATCGCGGACCCGGATGATCTACTAGCCTTGAGGCGGTCACCCGGAGGGGTGGCAGAGCGGTTGAATGCGGTGGTCTCGAAAACCATTTTGGGCCTGATTGGTCCAACGAGGGTTCGAATCCCTCCCCCTCCGTTTTGTGATGTGTCAGGACATCCCGGACACGTGTGTCGGGACATCGTGGACATCCTAGACCTGTGAGATCGGCTGGTAGCTGCGGCTCGGATCGAGCGTCAGCTCGCGGATCAGCTCGCCCTGCAGGTCGATCACACGGATGCTCTGATCGGCGATCAGGAGCTTGACGGGGCGGCCCAGAACTGGGCCCTGACGAGCGACAGGGTGTTGACTTTCGCCGTCGGCCGATCGGAGCGAACGCGAGCCGCTCGTCAGCGGCGTAACCGGAAGTCGTCTCCAAGGCGGCGCGGTTCGAAAAGTGGACCTCAGCCGATGGTCATCCGGCGTGGCACTCAGAGGACCGCCGCCTGAGCGTTGCCGCCGACCATCCAGGTCAGTGTTGTTCGTGAGAGTCCTACAGAGTCGGGTTCGATGGCGCCTTCGGCGTGCGTGCGCATCGCGCAGCCGATCTTGCCGTGCACGGCATGCGCCAGACAGCCGTAGAGCGAAGTGATCTTCACAGGCCCCGACCCCGCTTCTTCAAGCCAGGCCACCGCACCCTGGGCCGAGAGCAGCGTGCGAGTCCACGCCTTCGTTGGCGTCTTGACGTAACCCCCCTTGCCCAGTTCCTCGACATAGTCGCGAATGCTCGCCAGGCTCCCTGCCAGTCCCTGGGCGGCGTTGGCGAGCACGAGCGTGTTGCTGGGGCCGTTGCAGTTGGAGACTTCGTACTTGAAGCATCCTCCCCCGTCCTCATCTTCCGTCTGCGTCGCGAGGACCCAGGGACCCGCAATCTGCAGGTGTTCCAGCGTCTTATTCGCGACGTGGCCTTCCCCGAGGTTTTCGATAGGCACCCATTCATCGTTGCCGATGCGGACGGCTCGATTGTCCTTGCGGTCGCACACCCAGAGGGTGTCCACTCGTCGCTGTTCCCGTTCGCGGCGGACACGGTAGACGACCACCGCACCGCTCACAGAAATGACCCGAGAGTGAGCGACGCCTGCCACGACGCGGCCATGTACCGCGCATGGAACGGACGCCTGTGCCGAAGCACACCATCCAGCAAGCGCAAGGAGCCCCACAAAGATGAGCCCGCCGACCTTCACGACGAGCAGCGTACTCGCATCCCTGAGCGGCGTCACACGCAGTCGTCTTCGCGCAACGATAGAGGTGATGCCGCCTTTGCAATCTGATGAAGCGGATTTGCTGCGGCGGATCGCCGCGGGCGAGGACGATGCGTTCGCGGCGTTCTATCGCGAGCATCTGGACGCGGTCGTGGCGTTCTTTCAGCGACGCTCCGGGGATCGCGAGCTCGCGTTCGATCTCACCGCCGAGACGTTCGCGGCGGTCGTCGTGAGCGCGGGGACCTATCGCGGGGACGCTCAGCCGGTGGCCTGGCTGTTCGGTATCGCTCGCAACAAGCTGCGCGAGTCTCTTCGCAGCGACCGGGTCGCAGACGCGGCACGACGTCGCCTGGGCATGGAGCCGATCGTCCTCGATGACGAGGCCCTGCAACGTGTCGAGGAGCGTGCCGAGAGCGGCGAGAGCGCTCTGACGCGAGCGCTCGAGGAGCTGCCCGAGGTCACGCGCACGGCATTGCTCGCCCGTCTGGTCGAGGAGCTCCAGTACGGCGAGATCGCCGCCCGTCTGCAGTGCTCGGAGCAGGTTGTCCGCCAACGCGTGCACCGCGGCCTGAAGCAGCTACGCGCCAATCTGAGGGAGGAAGCGTGAACGACGTGTTTGACGAGCTCGAGGGCCAGCTGCGCGGAGCGGTTCGCGTCCGGCGCAGGATTCGCCCGGCATGGATACGACGCGGGCACAGGCGCACCCCGGCGATCGTGCTTGTCGCGATGCTCGTGGTGAGCGCGGGAGCGCTCGCGGCGGGCGGCGTGATCCAAATCGGCGCACCCGCAGAACCGCACGAATCCTCCTTCTACGCGCTGAAAGGTGGTGGAATCGTCAAGGGCACGGTCCGTCTGCTGTCGGTCTCGACTCCTGACCCGGCCGGAGGGCCGCCCTGGGGTATGCGCGTGCTCAGCACCAAGCGTGGCGAAGGCTGCATCCAGGTCGGGCGAATGCTCGACGGGAAGCTCGGCGCGATCGGCCAGGACAGCTCCTTCCACGACGACGGGCTGTTCCACGAATTCGCCGTCAACACCTTCGGCGCCGAGCGCGCGTGCACACTGCTCGATGGCAACGACCGCCTGTTCCTCAACGCAGTCGTCGGCGACATCCCGGCCAGCGCGTGGAGGGGCAACTACGCCGACAAAGTATGCGTCCCAAGCACCGCCGGTCCCTATGAACGGTTCGCCGAAGACGGTAAGCGCAAGCCATACCCCGTCTGCCCCCAGGGCGACGAGCGAAACCTCTACTACGGTCTGCTCGGCCCCGACGCTGAGAGCATCACCTACACCCTCGACGGCCAAACCCACACCCAGCCGACCGCCGGGCCGGAGGGGGCATACCTGATCGTGACGAAGGCCTCCCCCGAGCAGCTGTTCAACTTCAACGCTGGCGGCACCCAGGACGTCGTGCCGGTGGACGGGCCGATCACCGAACTGCACTACCGTGACGGCGCCACCTGCCATCTCACGTCCCGCAGCTGGATCGGGGGCAAGGACGCCTGCACCCCGGAACTGAAGGTGCCAGTCGGCTGGGTGCCTCCGAGAATGCCAGCCCCGACCGCCGCTCAGGTCGCATCCCCCGTGCACGTGCGCCTGCTTCACAAACGGCACGGAGGATACGAAGCGATCCTTCAGTTCACCTCGCGGGTGGCCATCAGCACGGCGCGGAGCTCATACACAGTCCAGTGGCACGAAACAGGCCAACCGCCGCAGGTGCACACCTTCGGGCCCCCCAGGCCCCTGTTCCCGACAGTCGGCCAGACCGAGACGATGCGGATGGGCCGCGGGCTGGGCAGCGGGCTGCATCCCGGTCCCATCTCCGGCGAAGTCATCTTCCAGGATCAGAGCGGGCCCGGAAACCTGGAAGAAGCAGGAGGGACAGTCCAGCACACCGTCGGAGGGTTCACGCTGATCGTGCCCTGAGCTCAGGGGATCCGGATGTCGTGCGACGCCGCGGCCGCCTCGAGGTCCCCAGGTCCCGCCGACGTCTCATCGAGCGGAGCGAGCGCTGTCTTGCTCTCTCGGGAGACGCTCACGATCGGGCCATGCTCCCACGGGTCCGTGGCTCTGACAAGTCGGGACCACAGGCGCGAGCGGCCATGCGGTGCGCTACCTGCGGGACGCGAAGAAGCCGCTGAGCAGCTGGCCGCTCTCGGGCGCGAGCAGCCCGGAGAGCACCTCCGGGCGGTGGTTCATACGGGGCTCGGAGAGAACGTCGAGCACGCTCCCAGCGGCGCCCGCCTTCGGGTCGGTCGCCCCGAACAGCACCCGGGACACCCGTGCCAGGACGATCGCCCCCGCACACATCGCGCAGGGCTCGAGCGTGACGTACAGCGAGCAGTCGAGCAGTCGCCAGGACCCGAGCGCCCGCGCGGCCTCCCGCAGGGCGAGAATCTCAGCGTGAGCGGTGGGATCAGCGCGCAGCTCACGCTCGTTGTGGGCGGCCGCGAGGACCTCTTCGCCGTATACCAGCACGGCCCCCACCGGGACGTCATCGTGGGCGAGCGCACGTTCGGCCTCGCGCAGGGCGAGCCTCATGAAGTAGACGTCCTCGTCCTGAAAGCCGTCTGCCACAGTCATCGCTGGGCCCGCCGGCCGGAGGGTCTGCGAGAGTGGGCGATCGTCGAGCTGTCGCGTGGTGGGGCCACGCAGGGGATCATTACGCACGAGAGCAATGCCGTCTGACAAAGGCCATCCAAGGCCCGCTGCTCGCGGGCGCCCCGTGCGCGCGCGGACCACATGGCTCGCCGCGCTCGCCGCCTGGCTCGCCGCCACGCTGGTCGCCGCGATCGCGCTCGCCGGCTCAGCCCAGGCCCAAGCCGTGCAGCCACCGGGGGAATACGCGCCGCCGGGGGAATACGCGCCGGGTGAGGTGATCGTGAAGTACGCCGAAGGCGCCTCCCCGGGCGCATGGACGGCGACCGCGAAGGCCGCGGGGGCGGAAGACCCGACGGTCGTTGGCCGGCACACGAGGGTTCTGAGGCTCGCACCCGGAGTGAGCGTCCAGGCGGCCTTGACGGCATTGCGCGGACAGCGTGACGTGGCGTGGGCGACACCCGACTACAAGGCACACGCGGCGGGCACGTTCATCCCGAACGACCCCGGACCCGCCGCGCCGGGGGACCTACCGGGGGGCTGGCAGCAGCTGCAGTGGAACTTCTCCGGGACGTTTGGGGTGGACGCTCCGGAAGCCTGGGCGAACGTCGGGGCCGACGGCGCGATCGGCGGCAGGGGGGTGATCGTCGCGGTGCTGGACACGGGCGTCGCGTACACGAACAGGGGCCGCTATCGCCGCTCGCCGGACTTCGGCAAGTACCAGTTCGTCGAAGGCTATGACTTCGTGGACCACAGTCCCTACCCCAACGACCACAACGGCCACGGGACCTTCGTCGCCGGCACAATCGCCGAGGAGACGAACAACGGGTTCGGACTGACCGGGCTGGCATACGGGGCCCGGATCATGCCCGTCAGGGTGCTCAACGGCGAAGGCGAAGGGTACGCGTCGACGATCGCCGAAGGGGTGATGTTCGCGGTCAGCCACGGCGCGCAGGTCATAAACCTGAGCCTCGAGTTCTCGAGCGACGTGACCGCCCGGGACATCCCCGGGCTGATCGACGCGCTGCGATACGCCTACAGCCACGGGGTCGTGGTGGTCGCGGCGGCGGGCAACGAGGGACATGAGGCGATCGCCTATCCCGCTCGGGGACCCCATGTGATCGCGGTCGGCGCCACCACCGAACACGGCTGCCTGGCCGAATACTCCAACTACGGGCCCGGACTGGCTCTGGTCGCGCCCGGGGGAGGCGCCGACGCGAGCCTCCCGGGTGACCCCAACTGCCGCCCGGAACTGCCCTCCGGCAAGGATGTCTTCCAGATGACCTTCACCGGAAACTCGCCGAGCCGGTTCGGGTTCCCCAACGGATACGAAGGCACCTCGATGGCCGCCCCCCACGTCGCCGCCACCGCCGCCCTGATCATCGCCAGCGGCGTCCTGGGACGGAAACCCACGCCAGCCCAGATCACGGGCCGGCTGAAGGCGACGGCCAGGAAGCTGGGGGGACCCGACGACAGCAGCCTGTATGGAGCCGGCCTGGTAGATGCAGCCGCCGCCACCGCCCCGGGCGGGCCGGGCGCGGTGGGGTGAGTACACAACCCCGCTCGCCGGCGCCGACCAGGGCCGACCTCGCGATCGTCGGGGGCGGGATCCTCGGCCTGGCCCTGGCACGGGAGCTCACCAGGCGCCATCCCCGACTGTCGGTGTGCGTGCTCGAGCGGGAGGTCGAACTGGCGGCCCATCAGACGGGCCACAGCTCGGGGGTGATCCACGCCGGCCTCTACTACCCCCCGGGCTCCCTGAAGGCGCGTCTGTGTGTGGAGGGAGCCCGCGAGCTGTACGAGTACTGCGCCGAGCACTCCATCCCCCACGAGGAGTGCGGCAAGGTGGTCGTGGCCACTCGCCCCTCCGAGCTCCCCCGCCTGCAGGAGCTTCACCGCCGAGGGTCCGCGAACGGGGTTCAGGGCCTGCGCACGCTCGAGCGCCGGGCTGTCGAGGCGCTCGAGCCACACGTGCGGGCGCTCGCCGGGCTGCACTCGCCGAGCACGGGGATCGTCGACTTCCGCGCGCTCGCCCGCTCGCTCGCCCGGGACGCCCGCGAAGGCGGCGCGAGGATCGCCACCGGATGCGAGGTCGAAGGCGTCCAGGCCAAGGGACATGCCCTGGTGCTGTCCCACAGCCAGGGAGCCACCGAGGCCCGCAACGCCCTGTTCTGCGCTGGCGCCTGGTCGGATCGGCTGGCGGTCATGGCCGGCGCCGGAGCGGACCCGCGGATCGTCCCGTTCCGGGGCGCCTACCTGCGCCTGCGCCCCGAGCGCCGCCATCTGGTGCGCTCGCTGGTCTATCCCGTCCCCGACCCCTCCCTCCCGTTCCTCGCCGTCCACCTCACCAGGCACATCTGCGGCGAGGTGCTGATCGGCCCGACCGCCCTCCTCGCCGGCGCCCGGGACGCCTACCGGCTGGGCAGGGTACGGACCGGAGACCTGCTGGAGACGCTCACCTGGCCTGGATCCTGGAGGATGGCCGCGCGCTTCTGGCGTACGGGACTGGAGGAGCTGCACAACGCCGTCTGGACGGCCGCCCTCGTGCGGGCCGCCCGCCGGCTCCTGCCGGAGCTCCGAAGCGCAGACGTCGAGCCGGCCTTCGCGGGCGTCCGCGCCCAGGCCCTCGGCCGAGACGGGACCCTGCTGGACGACTTCTCGTTCTCGCTCACCGAGCGAGCCCTCCACGTGCGCAACGCGCCCTCCCCGGGCGCCACCGCCTCGCTGGCGATCGCCCGCCACGTGGCCGATCGCGCGGAGCGGACGTTCGGGCTGGCCCGCTGAGCGGATGGGGCCGGCGCGCCGATCTCAGGTGGTGCGGATGATGAGCACCGAGCAGGGAGCATGGTGGGAGACCTTGTTCGGCACCGACCCGAGCAGGAAGCGCTTGGCGCCGGTCATGCCCTTGTTGCCGACGATGATCAGGTCAGCGTCGCGCTCCTCGGCGACGTCGAGGATCGCATCCGCCGGGTCTCCCTGGCGGGGGGACACGCCGACCTCGACCCCCGCCTCACGGACGATCGCGGCCGCCGCCTCGAGCGTCGCATCGACGTCCTCGCGGGGATTGATCGCCCACTGCAGATCCTCGGGCGCTTCGCGACGCTCCTCTCGCAGCCGCTGAGAGGGCACCGGTTCATAGGCGCTCACGAGCTCGACCTTCGCTCCGATCGCGCGGGCCAGATCCACCGCCTGGCGCACCGCCTGACCGGCCGTGTCCGAACCGTCCGTCCCAACGACGATTGACTTGAACATGATCCTCCCTTGCCTGTTGCGACGTCTCGGTTTTGCCCTGTATGGACCGGCTCCACCGATCATATCCGTCCCCACCCGAGAGGGATCCGAGCCTCCTTGCCTATCGTTGGAGATCAGTGATCGACCTTCATTGCCACGTGCTGCCCGGCATCGACGACGGCCCCGAGACGATCGAGGGCTCCGTCGCGCTCGCCCGGGCCGCGGTGGCCGCCGACGTCAGCACGGTCGTGGCCACATCCCACGTGAGCCAGCGCTACCGCAACACGCCGGAGACGATCGCCCGTCTCGTGGCGTCGCTGAGCGAGCGCCTGCAAGCCGAGAGGGTGGATCTCCAGGTCCTGCCCGGCGCAGAGATCGCGCTGACCTATCTGCTCGACATCCCGCCGGAGAGACTCGCGGGCCTCGGCCTCAACGGCGGCCCCTGGCTGCTGGTGGAGCCTCCGTTCACGACCACCACCACCGGCCTGGAAGCGATCCTCCGGGATCTCCAGAGCAGGGGCCATCGCATCATGCTCGCCCATCCCGAGCGATGCCCCGCCTTCCAGCGCGACCCCGGGCTGCTCGAGTCCCTCGTGCGAGCCGGGATCCTGACCTCGGTGACCGCAGGGGCGCTCGTCGGTGAGTTCGGCGGTGAGGCCCGTCGCTTCGCGCTCGAGCTGGCCCAGGCGGAGATGATCCACAACGTGGCCTCGGACGCCCACGATCTCGATCGCAGGCGGTTCGGCACCGCGAAGGCGCTCGAGCAGGCAGGCCTCACGCGGCTCGCCGACTGGCTCACCCATGAGGTGCCAGCCGCGATCGTGGGCGGCGAGGAGGCGATACCTCCGCGTCCGCCGGCTGGCCCATCCACGCTCAAGCCGATGAGAACCAGATCGGGGCGGATCCCCGGATCGGCGTGGATCCGCCGGCGGCTCAAACGAGCTTCGTGACCGCGATCACCATCCCGATCAGCACGAACACGACGATCGCGATCTGCATCCACACCCACGTCGGCGACATCTGCGAGCCAGCCTACCGGGCGATGCGCGACAAACGTCTCGCGCTGCCGTTAAACTGGTAGGCGAACATGGCCAGGCACCTTCGCAGGCCCATAGTCGCGTTCGCGCTCGGGCTGTGTCTGACGGCCTGGCTGTCACAGACGGCCAACGCTCGCCACGTCTCCCCGGCGCACCGGGCGTCCGTGACACCGATGGGTGGCGTCAACGTGGAAGGTCTCGGCCTCGACAGCACTCCCGCGGAAGCGGACAGGACGATCGCCGGCGCACACGCCCTGGGCGCCAAGCTCGTGCGCACCGAGGTGGTGTGGTCACTCCTGGAGCCACAGGGCCCCAACCGCATGAACCCCCGCGCCCTGGCATACATCGACCGACTGACGAGCGATGCCGAGAAGTACGGCATACGAGTGATCATGACGGTCGACTACACCCCCTGCTGGGCCTCCTCGGCGCCGGCCGCGATGCGGCGCGGATGTACGCCCGGGAGAGCAAACGCGGCGATCCGCTGGCCACCGGCCCACCCCGCCGACTACGCGGCCGTCGTCGCCTTCCTGGCGCAGCGCTATATGAGCAGCCTCGCTGCGATCGAAGTGTGGAACGAGCCCGATCAAGCGAACGAAGACTACTTCGCGGGGCCGCACAAGGCCGCGCGTTACGCGGCGATCCTGAGAGCCGCCTATCCGGCCGTCAAGCAGGTGGACCCCAATCTCACCGTGCTCGCGGGCTCGCTGGTGGGATACAACGGAGTCTTCCTGCGCTCGCTCTACGCCGCCGGCATCAAGGGCTACTACGACGGCATCGCCGTCCACTTCTACTCGCTGACGCTCGCCTCCCTGCGCTCGTTTCGCGCGGTGGAGCTCGCCAACGGAGACCAGACACCCCTGTGGCTCGACGAGTTTGGCTGGAGCAGCTGCTACCCGAGGTCGCGAATACAGGACGAACAGGCATGCGTGA
Source organism: uncultured Solirubrobacterales bacterium (assembly GCA_963785785.1). Classification (GTDB taxonomy): domain Bacteria; phylum Actinomycetota; class Thermoleophilia; order Solirubrobacterales; family Solirubrobacteraceae; genus Palsa-744. Next base: position 1,185,707 of record CAWAWI010000001.1, read on the forward strand.
CCAGTCGGGTGCAGGCTCGCAACATCACTTCGCTCTATCGCGAGCTCAGCGGCACGAGCTACGTCGCGGCCATGACGCTGTACGAGCTGAAAGACGGGAGCAACAGCAGTTTCGGTGTGCTCTCGGCGCGCAACACCCGCAAGCCCTCCTTCGCCGCGCTGGCAGGCGCGCTCGCCTCGCCCGCGGGTCCCCCGCCCGCCGTGACCCTGAGCCTTCGCCGCGAGGGCGCGAACGTCCTCGCCAGCGGCACCGGGCCGATCGGCGATTTCATGCAGATGGAAGTCCACGAGGGCGCCACCCTGCGCTTCACGGCCGTGTTCACGCTCAACCGCTTCAACGGCTACAAGATCAAGCTGCCCGCGGCGCTCGGCACGAGCAACCTGCGCGTGCGGGTCTACCAGGAGTGGACCGGCCCCTCCAAGGGCGCCCAGAAGAGCGTCTGACTCACTCCGCGTCGCGAAGCAGCGCCGCGAACGTGAGCACGAGGATCTTCACATCCAGGCCCAGGGACCAGTGGGTGATGTAGTAGTTGTCCCACTCCACCCGTTCGGCGAGCGAGGTCTGGCCACGCAGGCCATGCACCTGAGCCCAGCCGGTGATGCCCGACTTGACACGATGGCGGTCCCCGTAGCGGGCGATGTCGTGCTCGAACAGCTCGACGAACTCGGGGCGCTCCGGACGGGGACCGACGATGCTCATCTCCCCCCGCAGGACGTTCAGCAGCTGGGGCAGCTCGTCGATCGAGGTGCGCCGCAGGAAGCGCCCTACGGTGGTGCGACGGTCGTCGCCCTCGACTCCCCCGGGAGCGATGTCCCCACCGAGCAGGAACTCGATCCCGGTGTAGTCCACCTCGAACGCCTCCGACTCGGATGCCATGCGCATCGAACGGAACTTGTAGAGGTCGAAGGAACGGCCGTCCCGGCCCACGCGACGCTGGCGGAAGAGCGCCGGGCCCGGTGAGCTCAGGCGCACCGCGAGCACGGCCAAGAGCAGGATCGGCGCGAACAGCACCAGCAGGACGACCGCCAGGATCCCGTCGAAGGCATGCTTGATCGCGAACTGCCAGCCCTTCGGGTCGACCGCCGAGAAGGTCAGCAGCGGCGTGCCCCCGACGGTGTCGTAGGAGGCGCGATCGTTCATCGCATCGAACATCCGGGGGACCACCGACACGTCCACACCGAGCTCCTGGCAGCGCTGGATCAGGCGGCTGACACGGGCGTCGGCGACCGAGGAGAAGGCGACTATCACTTTTTGGACGCCGGTCTGAGTCACAATCCTGTCGAGGTCCTCGATCGTGCCCACAACGGGAACGTCGCGTCCGCCGACCTCAGCGACCGAACGAGGCTCGTCGTCGATGAAGCCGACCGGGCTCAGCCCATACTCGGGATGGGTCTCCAGCCGGCGGGCGACCTGTGAGCCGATCACTCCGGCGCCCACGATCAGCACCGGCTTGCCCACGAGCCCCCGACCGCGAGCCCAGCGCTGGGCGCCCGCGAGGGCGATGCGGCCGAGGCCCACGGCGAGCAGCGCGAACAGCCACGCCCGCAGAGCCGTCGACTCGCTCGGCGTCTGGCCGTTGACGAACAGCCCGATCGCCCCGACCGTCAGCACGGCTATCGAGACGGCGCTCACGACGGGAACGACTCCGTCGAGCACGAGCGCCCGCATGCGCGTGCGGTACAGCCCACGCAGGTACAGCATCAGCATGACGAGCGGGGGCAATGCCAGCAACGACGCATCGACCGCGGCGGGATTGATCGCCGCGTCCACGCCACCGAGCGTCACGACCACGGCCACGCACAGCAGCACGAAGTCCACGGACGGCCGCAGCAGGCTCCAGCCCGGTCCCTCAAGCGCCCACTGCAGAGGACCGCCGAAGTCCGCGCCGTGCAGCGACCTCGGGCCCGGCGCGTCGCGCGCGAGCGTGCCGGAGAGCGGAAGGGTGGTCGATGTCTGCTGGGTGATTCGGTTGTGATCCATGATGTTCGAGGCGTCCCGCCCTGGCGGGCTACGTTGACGTCCCTAGTGAGTTAGTCGGGTGCTGGGGGCCTTCCCTTGAGCGATCTACGATTCTTGCGGCCGGCCTCTGCCGCTCAACCGGCCGGTGAGAACCCCGGTGAGCACCAGCACGGCCAACGCCAGGAGGGCATAGAGGATGTCGCTCCCCGACAGACCCAGCGTCTCCGATTCGGCCGTGTAGCTCTGTGACGCCTCCCCGGCGGCGGATCCACGCGCCTGTCGTGCCCCCCCGGGCGCGCCTCCCGAGACGCCGCCGTGCCGGCCCCCTTCCCCTCGAGCACCCGCTCCCGAGCCGTCGCCCGTGGCGCCCGCACCGTTCTGGACACCGGCGCCCGCCGTGCCTGTCCCCGAGGATCCCGTTCCACCAGAATGTTCACTGTAGCGGAACGATTCTGAAGTGCTGCTGGCCGGGCCGCCGCTCGAGCCAGCCCCCCCGCCGGGGGGGCCGTTCACGAGGGTGGAGCCGATGATCACCTGGCTGCCTTCTCCGGGTCCCCCGTATCCGCTCAGCAGCGGATTGGCCCGCGTGGCGACCGGAGCGGCGGTCGCCACGGCAGCGATCAGGGCGGTCGAAAGAAGGATCTTGCGAGGTCGTCTCATGCGTCCCTGCACAGTCTTGTCCATGCGTCCCTGCGTTCAAACTCCATTGTCCGGCCCGAGCAACGCCGTCTGTACCCGCCCTGCCATGCGCCCACCAATCACGATCCCCTGCTGTCAAGTGATCGCACACGGTCGGGCCGCGTCTGAAAGTGACGGACGAGCCGTGTACGGCCCCCAGATACGCTAGCGAAGCCGGGCGCCGATGTCGAGGGGGAAATTCCACAAGTCAATCCTGGTCCGGACGCGCTCATGCGAACCGCCGAGCCTTGAGCAGGATCGAGCGGTTCAGCGCCTGGACGTCCACCCTCCGTCCCTCGCGGGCGACGCCCAGCGCTTCCCGCGTGAGCGGGTCCCGTGGGTTCAGGCGCTCCGCCTGTTCGAGCAGGCCAAGCGCCCGGGCGCGCTGTCCCTGGGTCGATGCGATCGCCCCCAGCTCGAGCGTCGCGTAGGCGTCCCCGGGCGTGCGTCCCAGCGCCAGCGAGAAGTCGTGTTCGGCTCGCGCCAGATCGTCCAGGCGAAGCGCGATGCTGCCGGCGACGAGGTACGGACCGTCGCTCAGCGGGTTCAACTTGGCCGCGTCTTCGAGACGCGCGTATGCGACCGCGGGAGCCCTCGGCCAGACATGCGCCGCGCTCTCGACCTCCAGCTGGCTCAGCCACGGCGCGGCCAGGGACACGCCGATGCCCAGCGCCACCGCGATGCCCGCGAGGATGCCCAGGCGTCGGCCCCTCACGGCGCTTGGACGATCCCCTCGTTGGCGAAGATCTCCTGGCTGGCGAAGATCTCCTGGCTGGCGAAGATCTCCCGGCTGCTGAAGATCTCCTCGCCGCTTGAACGCCCGGGGCGCGAGCGCACAGGCGAGCCCGAGCATGGCGAACGCCGGGGCGCCCAGACCCGCGAACTCCCAGAACCAGTCGAAGGAGCCGTGCACGATCCAGTAGGCGAAGCCGGCGAGGGCCGCCGCGGCGACCGTGCTCGCCAGGGGATCGACGGGTTTTCGCAACGCCCGCAAGCCCGCGAGCAGCGCCGCCCCGAGGCCGGCGAGCGCCAGCAGAGCACCCACCAGGCCGGTCTGCGCGAGCGTCCGTATCTCGACGCTGTGGGGGTAGTGAGGGGTCTCTTCGCTGCGTCCGTGCTGCAGATAGGACTCGGCGAAGTTGTCCGCCCCGATCCCGACGAGCGGATGGGCGACGAATTCGTCCATGGCCACCCGGTAGAAGTCGTAGCGATAGCTTCCCAGCCCGCCTGTGAGGCGGTTGCCGGTGGCGTTGGCCCCATAACCCTTGCCGCTCTTGAACGTGTCCCAGGCATGGCGAGCACGGGCCACAGGGTCGCCGGCGGCGACCCAGCCGCCGGCGAGAACGATCAGGATCGTCGCGACGGCGAGAGCGCCGACCCCCGTGCGCAGCCGTCGCCCGGCCGGTTCTGAGAGCGTCCGCCGGCTCTCGAGGGCGGCCCCAAGCGCCACCACGAGTCCGGCGGCAGCAGCAGCCGCGAAGATCGTGACCGTCGCGGTGTGGAGCGCCGCGCGTGCATCGCCTCCATTCAACACCCGACTCCCGACCCGGAGCACAGCCGGCGTCGCGACCCCGATGGCGACTGCGATCGGCACGAGCACCGCGAATGTGCGCAGGCGTCTCGGCAGGAAGGCGAAGACCAGGATCAGCATCACAGGCGTGGCGTAGAGGAAGCCTCGGCTCTGGCTGAGCAGAGCAAGCAGCCAGAGGAGCACCGCGCCCCCCGCGAGCACCCCCCGCAAGCCCCAGTGAAAACGCTTCTCGGCGGCGAGCACCAGCGCGGGCCACGCGACCATCGCCCACGTCGCGGCGCTCGCGTTTTCGTAGCCCGCGGGATAGTTGAGGCGCCCTTCGTCGGCGAACCAGGCGAGGCTGGAGCGGGTGTCCACGCGCACCAGCACGTATGTCGCGAGGGCGATCATGGCGAGCGACCACACCGTCAACAACACCGCCGCGCTGCCTGCCCGCTGGGGCCAGAGCGCGAACAGCGCGAACACGAGCAGGTAGAGAAGCGTGCGATTCGCGCCTTCCCACGCATCGCCCGGCACGCCCGCCCACAGGATCGACAGGAAGCTGAGCGCCGTGTACAGCGCCAGGCACCCGAGCGCGACCCGCACCGCGAGGGGCACCTCCCCGAGGCGCACGGGAACGTTCCACCACGCGATCCCGAGCAGCGCCAGCACGATCAGCCCGCCGGGCGCCCAATGGGTCACCGGATAGCCCGCCTGATTGCCGGCCCAGACCACGAACAGGACGATCGCCCCCAGTGCGGGCACGCTCGCGGGGGCCTCACGCAGAGCGTCCGTGAGCTTGGCTGTGGACCCGACGCGAATGGACATTCCGGTCGAGACTATCGGCGCGTCCGCCCGTCGAGACGAATCTTGGCAGGCCGCGCGCGGACCGCCCGAGACGAGCCGCCAGTTGACCGCCTAGGCTTCGGTTGAGTGTCGCGCTCGCGCTGGATAGCCGTGGAGGAGCTTCAGGAGCGCCGCCTTCAGTGGCGCGAGCTCGCGAGCGCGAGCGAGTTCCCGACAGCGTTCGCCGATCCGGCATGGATCCTCGCCTGGTGGCGAGACTACGGAGCGGACCATGAGCCGTGGTCGCTGGCGCTCGAGGACGACGACGGCTCGCTTCGCGGCCTGGCGTTGCTGGCGCTCGGGCAGACGCGATTGACACGCACGCTGACGTTCGCGGGCGGAAGCTGGAACGGGCTGGAGAGCCTGATCTGCGCCCCCGGCACCGAAGCGGAGCTGTGCGACTCGCTGACCGAGGCGCTGCATGACAGGCGCCACGAGTGGGACCTCTGGCGCGTCGGGCGCCTGCCTACGGCCTCCGTGCTGGCGCGAGAGCTGCTCGGGGGCGCCGGCCCGCTGCGAGCGGCCGCCCACGACCTGCGTCTGCAGCCCTATCTCGAGCTGCCCTCCGACGTGGACGCCTTCGAAGCCCGCTTCGGCGCCAAGCAGCGAAGCACCCAGCGGCGCAAGTGGCGAAAACTGACCGACCTCGGGGCGCTCGCCCGAACGGTGAGCGATCCCGAGGCGCTCGCGCCCGCCCTGCACACCCTGCTGGAGCTCAGACGCCGACGGGCGATCGCCCAAGGTCAGCGTCACAGCCACATGGACGCTCGCTACGAGCGCTTCCTGCTTGGAGCCGTCCGGGAGCTGCTCCCCGACCGAGCACGCCTGTGGACGCTGGAGCTCGACGGGCGCCTGCTGGCGAGCCGGCTGAACCTCATCCAGGGACCACGCGAGCACAGCTACATGCTCGGCCTCTCAGACGATCATCCGAACCTCAGCCCCGGCAACTCGCTCGAGCTGCACGCGATCCGCCAGGCCATCGGGGAGGGACGGACCGAGCTCGATCTCGGTCCCGGACGAGACCCCTACAAGTACCGCCTCGGAGGGTGCGACCGCGAGCTCACCCGACTGGTCCTCTCCAGCGGCTCCCCCCGTGGACACGCCGTCACGGCATTCTCGGCGTTCGACCTGCGCCTGCGAGACACCGCCGCCGCGGAGGCGCTGCGCCGCCGCCGGGGCGTGACTCCCGAACGCGCCACCGCCGAGCTGCCCGCGCATGGGTCCGCCGCGCACGGGGCCGGCTGAGCGGAGCTCCCCACTCCACCTTCGACCGTGCGCTCGCTCATGTACCACGACATCGCCCCGCGGGACTCACGCGAGACGGTCGGCTTCCCAGGGCCGCTCGCCGCCCGCTACAAGCTCGAGCCTCGCGCGTTCGCCGCCCACCTGGATGCGATCGGTGCGACCGGGCTGCGGGTGGGAACGCTCGATGCCGGAGGATCGCCGCCCCAGCTGGCCCTGACGTTCGACGACGGAGGCGCCTCAGCGCTCGTCGCGGCCGCGGCGCTCGAGCAGCGGGGCTGGCGAGGCCACTTCTTCATCACCACCGCCCGGATCGGCGAGCCGGGGTTCGTCTCGTCCGCGGACATCGTCGAGCTCGTCCGACGGGGTCATCTGGTGGGCGGACACTCACACACCCATCCGACCTACATGGGCCGGCTCACCCGCAAGGAGCTCGAACCGGAGTGGACACGCAGCCGGTCGATTCTCGGGGAGATCCTCGGCACGCCCCCCCGCACGGCGTCGGTGCCCGGAGGAATGCTTTCGCGGGACGTGATCGCAACGGCGGCGGCGGCGGGGTATGAGCTCCTGTTCACGTCCGAGCCGACGGCACGGGTGACCGAAGCGGAGCTGAGCGTACGGGGGCGTTACACGATCTGGGACACCACGCCCGCGAGCGTCGCGGCGGCCTACGCGCGCGGCGAGCGTCTGGCCTGCGGACGGCTGTGGCTTGAGTGGAACGCCAAGAAGCTCGCCAAGCGGGTCAGCCCGTCGGCCTACCAGCTGCTGCGGCGCGCTCGCGCCCGGCGTCCCTGAGCTCACTCGGGGGCCCCTCGAAGACCGCTTGGGGATCGACTGTGGGGTCGATCGCCGCCATCGGCGCGCGAGCCTTCAGGAGGGTCTCCTGATACTCGTCCTCCGCGTCGGACTGCATCACGATCGCGCCCCCCACGCCGAGGGTCGCGGTCTGCGCCTCCACGACGATCGTCCTGATCACGATGTTCAGGTCACAGCCGCCGCTCAGCCCCAGGTAGCCGATCGCGCCCGAGTAGACCCCGCGTGCCTCCCCCTCGAGCTCGTCGATGATCTCCATTGTGCGCTTCTTCGGCGCCCCCGTCATCGAGCCGCCGGGAAAGCACGCGCGGATGCAGTCCGGCGGCTCCACGTCGTCGCGCAAAAGCCCCCGGACGGTCGATACGAGCTGGTGGACGGTCTCGTATGACTCGACGTGCATCAGGTTCGGCACGTGGACGGTGCCGACCTCGCAGACGACACCGAGGTCGTTGCGAAGCAGGTCGGCGATCATCAGGTTCTCGGCGCGGTTCTTCTCGCCGCTGCGCAGCTCCTCGGCCAGTCGCACGTCCTCGGCGGGCGTCTCGCCGCGGGGACAGGTGCCCTTGATCGGCTTCGCCTCGACCCAGCGGTCACGACCGACGCTGAGAAAGCGCTCCGGCGAGGAGCTCAGGACCGCGGACTCGCCGAAACGCAGGTAGGCGGAGAACGGCGCCGGATTGACGCGGCGCAGGGTGCGGTACAGCGCCAGCGGCTCGGCGGCGATCTCGGCGACGATCTCGGCGGTGATCTTGTTCGTGAGGCAGATCTCATATGTCTCGCCTTCGATCAGGCGCTGCTTGCAGGTGGCGATGTCCTGCAGATACTGCTGGTGGGAGCGGCTGAGGCGAAAGACGGTCGGCTCCTGCGCGCCGGCCCCGTCCCACGCCGGCTCGGTCAGCGGCGCCAGGGAGGCGAGCCTCAGGCTGGTCTCGGCGATCCAGCGATCGCCCGCCTCGGCGTGACCGGACTCGGTGACGCAGAGAACGTAGGTGCATCGCTCCACGTGGTCGAACGCGATCAGCCGATCGGCGAACACGAAGGCGGCGTCGGGCATGCTCGAGCGATGGGCGTCGTTACCCTCGCAGTCGGCCTTCAGCTCGTAGCCGAAGTAGCCGACGAAGCCGCAGTTGAAGTCGAAGGGGAGGTCATGGGAGAGGTAGCGCATGCGCCGCATCTCGCGGCTCAGGTAGTCGAAGATCGACTCCTCCAGCACTTCCTCCCCGTCGGCTCGCTGCACTCGCAGCTTGCCGGCGGTGACGTCGTAGTAGATCGACGCGGCCAGCGGCCCGTCGGCGGCGCCCATGAAGGAGAACCGGGCGCGCTCGTCGATCTTTGAGCTGTCCAGCCAGAAGGCAGTCTCGTTGTCGCCGTAGAGGTTGACGAAGGCCCGCTCGGCGTCGTGAAGGGTGTCCAGCCGCTTGACCTTCAGGGCCAGCTGGGCCCGACCGGCGACACCGCGCCGCTCGGCGGCGGGCTCCGGCGAGGAGGGCCCGCGTCGCGCCCCGCCGCCGTTCGCCGCGCCGAGCTCCCTCGTCAGGTCGCGGAAGTTGGCGAGCAGCCGGCGGCCGTACTCGGTGCAGATCGACTCCGGATGGAACTGCACACCCCACTGCGGTCGCGTGCGATGCGCCACCGCCATCAGGACGCCGTCGCTCGTGCGGGCGATCGGCTGCAGCTCCTCCGGCAGGGGCTGCTCGACGCACAGCGAGTGGTAGCGGACGGCCTGGAACTCCCGCGGGATGCCCGCGAACAGCGGCGAGCCGTCGTGCAGGACCGCACTGATCCGCCCGTGCATAACCTCCGGCGCCGCCAGCACCGTGGCGCCGTTGACCCAACACAGCCCCTGATGGCCAAGGCAGACCCCGAGGAGCGGGACCCGAGCCTCCCTGATCGCCTCCCCGCAGACCCCGAAGTCGCCCTCGTGGTCGGGGCTTCCAGGTCCCGGGGAGATGACGATGTTCTCGAACCCGAGCTCCTCGAGCTCGGACCATTCGGCGGCATCGTTGCGCACGACGATCGGCTCGTCCCCGTTCGCCTCCGCCAGCAGCTGAAAGAGGTTGTAGGTGAAGGAGTCGTAGTTGTCGATCAGGAGGGTCTTCAAACCAGGTACTTCCTCAGCACCTTCCCGAGCGGGCTCTTGGGGATCTCATCGCGAAACTCGACCGTGCGCGGCAGCTTATAGTCGGCCAGACGCTCACGGCAGAAGGCGATCAGCTCCCCCGCCTCGCACTCCTCGGCCGGCACGACCACGGCCTTGACGGTTTCCTCGCCCGGGCTCTCTCCCTGAACGCCCACGACGACCACGTCGCTGACGCAGGGATGAGCGCAGATCACGTCCTGAACCTCGATCGGGTCCACCTTGTAGCCGCCGACCTCGATCAGCAGCTTCTTGCGCCCCTCCAGGTAGAGCAGCCCATCGGCGTCGAGCCGGCCGAGATCGCCGGTGAAGAACCGCCCTTCGCGAAACGCTTCCCGGTTGGCCTCCTCGGCGTCCGCGTAGCCGCTGGTGGACGCCGGGCTCGCGACCGTGACCTCGCCGATCTCGCCGTCCGGCACCGGGGCGCCGTCGTCGTCGACGATCTCGACCCGGACGCCCTGCACGGGCGCTCCCACCGACTCGAACGTCGCCACCGGGTCATCGCTCATGTTGGCGGTGATCATTCCCGTCTCGGTGCTCCCGTAGAGCTGGCGTACGAGCACCCCGAAGCGCTCGCCGAACGCCTCGAAGCTCGCCCGCGGGAGCGCCGTGCCGGCCGAGAAGCACAGGCGCAGCGAGGAGAGGTCGGCCCCCGCGGGAGCTTGCGCCATCAGGCGGAAGTTGAACGGGACGCCGGGGAAGACGGTGGCCCGCTCTCGCTCGATCAGCTCCAGCGCACGGCGGCGCTTGAGCAGGAACGGATGGGGGTCCTCGAGGATCACGATGCTCGCCCCCGAAGCGGCCGATCCGAACAGGCTGGACCCCATCCCCCAGGTATGGAACATCGGGACCGCGCTGAAGATCCGATCCTCGTGGGTCAGGCCGAGGGACTTGTAGAGGCCGGCCTCCGCGGCGCATTGCCCGTGGGTCCGGGGCACACGCTTGGGCCGTCCGGTGGAGCCCGAGGAGAACTGGTACACGAAGGTCTCCTCGGCGGATCGCGAAGGGAGGCGCTCGGCGCTCCCTTCCGCGAGGAGCGCGTCCAGGGTATGCGCCTGGCCATGGGCCGAGCTCGTGCTGATCACCTCGACCTCGCCCTGCAGGCCGGCGGCGATCCGCTCGCAGACTCCGGCGGCGCGCTCGTCGCTGATCACAGCGCCGACGCCTGCGCTGCGGAAGCAGAACTCGAGCTCGGCCTGCTTGAACGCCGGGTTGACCGGGACGACGATCGCGCCCAGGGCGGCGATCGCGTGGAAGCTGGTCACGAACCAGGGGTCGTCGCGCAGCACCAGGCCGACCGCGTCGCCCGGACCTATGCCCCGCCCGGAGAGCCCGCTCGCCAGGCGCTCGATCCGCTCGATGAGATCGGCAAAGTCGATGCGCTCGTCCCGGTAGACGATCGCGGTGTGCTGAGGCCGGGCGCGTGCCTGCTCGTAGAGAAGCCCCATCAACACCGCTATCCCCCCTTGCTCTGGACGAACGCGACGATGCTGTCCACCGAGCGGAAGTTCTCCGGCGCGAGATCCTCGTCGTCTACCTTGATGGCGTACCGCCGCTCCAGGAACGCGATCAGCTCGACGATCCCGAGCGAGTCGATCACCTCAGCCTCGAGCAGGTCCTGGTCGTGTGCGAGCGAGTCGATACCTCGACCCCCCGCGATCTCGCGGATGATGAACTCCTCGATCTCCATCGCCACAGTCACGATGTCACTCCGACCCCAGTCATCGTCACAAGAGGTTCCCGAGTCGTCCGCTGTATGAACATGGCTCGCTTCAACCTCACCGTCCACGTCGGCGTGTAACCGCGCGTACTGTAGAGCCATCGCGCCGGCCGATTGTCACTCGCGACATACCCCCAAAGCCGAGTGTACCCGCGATCGCGCAGCGAGCTCTCGACGTTAAAGAGAAAGTCCGTGGCGACTCCCCCACCGCGATGCTCCTCGAGCAGGAAGAAATGAGAACCGTAAACGTCCTCGACGCCGAGCTCGATTCCCAGCCCGAGCTTGCGCAGGTCCGTATAGCGGGAGGGGACGTCGCGGTCGATCCACCAGTAGTACCCGACGAGCTCCTGGTCGCGGTAGGCGACAAAGCCGTGAAAGCCCTGCTCGAGGTACCGCTCGAAGAGCCGCTGGATGTCCGGCCGGCCGCGCGCTCGATTCAGCTCCGCGAGCACCGTCAGATGCTCCGCGCCGAGATCCTCCAGGCGCAACTCACCGGGTCGCCCGGGCTCGACGATCGAGTCCAGGTCCTTGACCAGCACGATCAGACGGTCGTCCGAATAGACGAGGCCACCCAGCTTGCGCCGAATTGCCACCGCCGTCTGACGTGCGCCGCGCGTGTGAAGGTAACGACGGAGTCGCCTCAACATCGATAGCACAGCACCACAATGCCACAATACGGGCGTGTCCGACCTACTCTGGCCCGACCGCGCGATTGGAGTTTTGGAGACGCTCCTCGTCCTCGACGGCTGGCCAGTCGAGCTCGAAGCCCATCTCCAGCGGCTGAGCGAGAGCGTTCGAGACCTGTTCGACGCGGAGCTCCCGGCGGACGCGCGCGAGCTGGTGCTCCGCGACGGCGCGCCTCTTTCTCTCGGCCGGTTGCGCCTCACGGTCGCCCCCGGACCCGGGGGCGATCTGCGCGCCGAGACGGTCACAGCGAGAGTCGATCCCGAGGACGTCTTTCCCTCTTGGGAGCGGGCGATCGGCCTGCAACCCTTCGTCGTCCCCGGCGGCCTCGGCCCGCACAAGTGGGCCGATCGGGCCGGGCTCGCGTGGACCGAATCCGGTGAAGCGGTCGGCTCCCTGCCGCTGGTGCTGGATACCGGCGGTGAGGTGCTCGAGGCCTCCCGCGCAAACGTGTTCGCCGTCGAGTCGGGAGCGCTCGTCACACCGGCTGCCGACGGGCGCATCCTTTCCGGGGTGGCGCGAGCGCGCGCGATCGAGGCGGCTCGCGCACTTGGACTGCAGGTGCGTGAGCAGGCGCTCGCCCTCGAGCGGCTGATCGCCGCCGGAGAGGCGTTTCTGACCGGTTCGGTGCGCGGCATCGAGCCGGTCCGCTCGGTCGGCGACGCCGAGCTCGGCCCGCCCGGCGAGGCTGTCGCCGAGCTCGCCTCGACGATGCGGCGGGCCTGGATGGAGATGGCCGGCGCCCGAGCGACGCGCGCGTGACCGTCATGGGACTCCCACCGCTGAGCGCTGAAACTCGCCGGCGAGCGACCTCGACCGGGCGGTGATCGTCGACGCGGGCACCCGCGAGCGGCTCCTGCGACGCCTCGGGCTCGCCGACACGCCGACGGCCGACGCGACCGGTCTGCGCGGCGTGCACCGCGCCTTCGTCTCGCAGATCCCTTACGAGAACATCGCGGTGCAGCTCGGCGAGTCCGACGAGCTCGATCCGGCGGCGCTCGTGCAGCGCCTCCTCCACGGCGGCCGCGGCGGCTACTGCTTCGAGATGAACACCGTGCTCCACGCCCTGCTGACGACGCTTGGCTTCGCCGTCGAGCGCCGCCAGGCGATCGTCGGCCCGCGCGACAGCCAGGCCCGCGGCGAGCCGGTCAACCACATGGCGCTCGTCGTCCACACTCCCGACGACGGTCCGTTCATCGCCGACGCCGGCTGGGGCGAGGGACCCCTCGACCCGCTCTCGCTGGCCGAGGGCGCCGTCACCTCCGGCGTGTTCGAGCGAACGATCGAGCGCGACGGCGACGGCTGGTGGCTGTCGCAGCACAAGTTCGGATCGACGCCCGGCTTCCGCCTCGACGACTCGCCGGCGAGCCTCGCCGACTTCGCGCCGCATCACCTGCGCCTGTCCGCCTCACCGGACTCGGCCTTCGTCAGGGGGCTGATCGTGCAGCGCCCGTTCGACGACCGAATCGTCACCCTCCGCTCACGAACCCTCTTTGTCGACGGCCCGCGCGTGTACGAGCGGCGCGTCCTCGCCGATCGCGCGGAGCTCGCCGCGGTGCTCGAAGGGCAGTTCGGAATCGACGCCGCAGCGCTCGGCCCCGACCGCCTCGAACGCCTGTGGCAGAAAGCCGCGCAGCAGCACGACGAGCACCGCCGACGTCCCACGTGGCTGTACGCCGGCGTGCGCGCGTGGCGCAAGCGGTGGCGGTCGCTTCGCGGTCGAAGCCCGCACCGGCAGGCGCGCTGATCGAGGCTCGCGGCGCCGAGCGTCTAGCCGAGCTGGCGCGGCGTCGATGCGACCGCCACGACGCCATGACGGCACGGCGGCGTCACCGGGCCCGCGCGAGGAACACGGCCAGTCGTCCGGACTCCGCCTCCAGCGTCATTTCGCGGGCCCGTCCCAGGCCAGCGTGGACCAGGCGGGCGCGCAGCTGCGGGTCGGCCGCGATCCGCTGCAGCGCCAGCGCGGCGGCGCGGGCGTCGGACGGCGGGATCAGCAAGGCGGCGTCACCGGCCGCGGCCGGCACCCCTCCCACCGCCGTGGCGACCACCGGGAGCCCGCTCGCGAACGCCTCGATGAGCACCTGCGGAAAGCCCTCCGTCAAGGAGACGTGCAGGAACGCGTGACTCTTGCGATACAGCTCGAGCAGACCGCCGTCGATCGGGACGTACCCACGCAGCTCCACCCGGTCGAGCAGACCGCGCTCAGCCAGGCGGTCCTGCAGGGCCGGGCCCATCGGACCGTCGCCGCAGACGATCATCCGCCAGCGTCCTGGTTGCAGGAGCGCCATGATCTCGGCGAGCAGGAGCGGGTTCTTCTCTGCATCCAGCCGTCCGACGGTGAGCAACTCGAGCTCGCCGTCGTAGTCGCGCGCCGAGAGAGCCTCCTCGCCGACGACGTCGCGCTCTGAGACGAGTGAGACGCTCGTCGCGAGCAGGCGACGAGCACGGCGATACTTTTCCCCGAGCTCAGGGCCGACGACGACGACGGCGTGGCGACGCGCCAGCAGTCTCCAGATCGCCTCGAGCACATCGGCTCCCATGTGCATCCAGGCCCGATTCGGACGGCGGCTGCGCACATACGCGGGCATGTCCTGTCGCACGCCCAGCACGAGCGTTCGCCTGCGCAGGATCGTCACCAGGGCGAGCGCCACGGAGTGGGGATAGGGGCCGAGCACCCACACCGTGTCGACCTCGTCGAGCAGCCGCCAGAAGCGAACGAGCGAGATCGCGAGCGAGCGGACCACCGAGAGGGGATGCGCCAGGCTCTCGTAGTGGGGCAGGCCGACGAGCTCGGTCTCCTCGCTCAGCGGGTAGTGGGAGCTGCCGGGGGTTGGATCCATGCGTCCCACGAGCACGAGCCGCTGCACGTGCGGGCGCAGCGCTTCCAGGAACACGACGAACGCCCGCTGGCCGTAGCGCCGAGTCCCGTCCGAGCGATACTCGTAGTCGGTGTAGACGGCGAGACGCACCCTCAGGGGCGCCCCTCGTGCAGCGAGGGCGCGTACACCTGATCGGCCCGGTCCTCGCCGAGGGCCGCCGGCGGGCGACCCGCGAGATTCGCGAGCGCCGCGACGGGCGGTCCGAAGCGGAATGCCCCGACGAGCGTTCCGAAGCCCCAGCCGAGGTGCATCGCGGGCAGGACCGCGATCAGCAACGCACCCTCCTCACGGTGTCCCCGGCGTGCCGCCAGATTCGCGCCGGTGGCCGCGACCGCTGCGAAGTAGACGGCCAGCGCGAGCCGTGAGGCTCCCCGCAACGGTCGTGGGCCCAGCAGCGACGTGAGCACCGCGCAGGCGAGCGCCGGCGCGATCAGATGCGAACGGCGCAGGCTCTGGGGGTGGCGGCGTGCCGTGCGCGCCCGGTAGAAGCCGTAGCGGAAGTACTGGCGCGCAAGCGCCGTCAGCGAGTCGCGGGGCACGTAGTGCCCGGCCATCTCCGAGAGGCACACCAGCCGTGCGCCCCGGTCCAGAAAGCGCGAGGCCATCTCCGAGTCCTGGTTGATCGGCCAGCGCTCATCCCAGCCACCGGCCGCGAGCAACGTCGCGCGTCGCCACACCCCGCCGAACACGCCCGTATCGAGCTCGCGCTCCTCGCCGGCCTCCGGCCGCTGGCTCCACTTGCGCGAGCCCCCCCGGCCGAGCCAGGACGCGAGCGCGACCGCGACCGCCCGCGAGACCGCCCCCGCCGGTCGCGGGATCGCGGGACCGCTCACCCACTCGGTGTCGCCGTGTCGCAACCGCTCCACCCCGGCCGCGAGATAGCGATCCGCGTAGAAGGTGTGCGCGTCCATGCGCGCGACGAATTCGCCTCGAGCCTCGCGCAGGCACACGTTCAGGCCGCTCGCCGTTCGTCGGCGGGGATTGTCGAGCACGCGGATGCGCGGATCCTCCGCCGCCAGCTCGAGCAGGATCTCCCGTGTCCTGTCATCCGAGCCACCGTCGGCGAACAGCAGCTCGATCGTGCCCTCGAAGTGTTGCGCGCGCATCGCGGCCACCGTCTCGCGAATGTGGCGCTCCTCGTTGAGGACCGGCACAAGCACGCTGACGTCCACCCGGCGGGGAGACTCGGCGGCCGTCGACGCTACGGATTCGGGAGAGGCATTCACGCCCGTTCATTATGCTGTCCGCCACCTTGGGAGCGCTCGGGGGGGCCTGTGTCAGGCCGATTGGGCGTCGAGCTCCGCTCGCAGAGCGGCGAGGCGTTAGCGGGCGCAACTGGGATGGCAACCGTGACCGATGTCCTCGTCCTCTGCTACCACGCCCTCAGCCCCACCTGGGAGGCCGATCTCTCGACCACGCCCGAGCGATTCGAGCGCCAGATCGAGCTGCTCGCCGCCCGAGGATATGGGGGCGCCACCTTCACCGAGGCCATACTCTCCCCGCCGGCCGGCCCGACGGTCGTGGTCACCTTCGACGACGCCTACCGGTCGGTGATCGAGCTCGCACGACCGATCCTCGACCGCTTCGAGCTGCCAGCGACGGTGTTCGCACCCACGGACTCGATCGGGTCAGAGGCGCCGCTCAGCTGGCCGGGAATCGATCACTGGATGGGGGGCCCGAACGAGCGGGAGCTGACCCCGATGTCCTGGACGGAGTTGCGAGCCCTCGCCGACTGCGGCTGGGAGATCGGCTCGCACACCGGCTCACACCCCCGCCTCACGCAGGTCGACGACGCCACGCTCGAAGACGAGCTGGTGCGCTCGAAAGCGGCGTGCGAGCAACATGTGGCGGGCCCCTGCGCCTCGCTGGCCTATCCGTACGGCGACGTCGACGCACGTGTCGCCGCAGCCGCCGGGCGTGCCGGCTACACAACCGCGGCGACCCTCCCTCGGCGCCTGTCCTCACGAGATGCCATGCAGTGGCCGCGCATCGGCGTCTACCGGGTCGACGGCGACCTGCGCTTCCGGCTGAAGATGTCGCCCACCGTTCGCCGCCTGCGCGACACCCGCGCGTGGGAGCGGCTCGGCGGGTTGGCCCGCGTCCTCGGAGACGTCTGAGCTGCCCTACTCGAGCACGAGGAAGGTGATGCGCGCGTACTTGCGTGTGGCGGGAAATCGAGCGAGCACGTAATCGTCGAGTGCGCCCACACGGCGGGCAAGCCATCGTTGCGCCCTGATGGGGAGGATCGGGTTGAGGGGCATCAGCGGGATCGTCAGGAACTCGCGCTCGTAGTGATGAAAATCGTGGAAGATCGAACCGCAGAGCTCCCAATCGCTCGCCGTCAGCGGGTGCTCGTCGGCGGTGCGCGCCGTGGGGGTCAGGGCTCGGCCGACTCGCAGAAGCGGATTGTGCCAGAGGGGCTCGAGGAAGACCGCCCGGCCACCCGGCTTGAGGATGCGTCTGAGCTCCTCGAGGGCCACCTGGAGATCGAGGTGATGCAGGATGCTCGCGCCCACGATCAGGTCGAACGAGTCATCGGGAAAGCCGGTCGCATGAGCATCGACCGCGAGAAAGCGACTGCGGTCGGCGAAGCCTTCGCGTGCGGCCCCCTCCCGCGCCTGCTCGATCTCTCCCTCGGAGACATCGATGCCCGTCAGGTGGGCCGCGCCTCGCTCGAACAGATAGGGAGTGAGGTAGCCCGGCCCGCAGCCGTAGTCGAGCACCGTCTTGCCTTGCGGGTCGTAATAGTCCGTGAGCTCGTTGTTGCGTCGGAACTCTCCGAGCGCGCGCCAGATCCACAGGCGCACCTTGTGGTAGGAGGTCGCCTGTTTCTCGTCGTAAAAGGCCTTCTCGCGCTCCACGCGCGACTCGAGCTCCTGGGCCTCTGGCGAGAGTGGCGCCGAGCCGGGACCCGAGCCGGGACTGTTCGGCTGCGTGGCCATCGTCTGGGGGGATACTACCGCGGTCCCGGGCGCCGGACGTGGCGTCACAGTCGCCGAGCTCAGCCGCGCGTGACGATGACAGGCGAATACCCAACCGTGCCAGAGTACGCCCGCAGCGCACTCGCCCGCGCCGGGAGCGAGGTGACCAGCGAGAAGCGGCCGTGCGTGCGCGTATGAGCGATGGCGAGCGTCGTCCATCCGCCGGGAAGTAGTGCCTCGACGGTGACCGATCTGCCGGTCCTCGCGGACGTCGCGCGAACGCCTCCCACGATCCGCACGCGGCGTCCTCGCCGTGCGGCGCTCGCGGAGCGAGGGCTGCTCAGGCGCAGCCACAGACGACTCGCGTGGACGCGCCGAGAGGCGGCCCCGCTCCTGGCGTGCCTCGGGTGGTGACCCGAGCCTCCGGTGGGATGCGAGCCTTCTGCGCCCGTGGAGTGCGGCCCTTCGTTGCCGGTCGTGGAGCCCGACCTTTCATTGCCGGCCGTGGAGCCCGACCCTTCATGGCCCGTCCCGGCGGGCGGTTGCGCAGAAGGAGAGCTCGGCGAGACCGGGTTGAGCCCGCCGAACGCCACTTCTTCGGCGGAGGCGCGATCGGTGGCGGCCACGAACCCGGCAACGTAGAGATCCTCGGTGCCGTTGACAAGCGGATTGCGATAGATCCCGATGCGACACTCGGTCGGCAGAGGTGGGTCGCCCGCAGCTTCTTCGTTGAGCTTGCTCGTGCGGGCCACGACCTTGGGAAGCAGCAGCTGAAACCCCTTGCCGTTCTGGAGATTGCCGTAGATTTCGACGAAGCCCGGGCTTTCGCCTGGCTTGTCGCCTGACAGGTACATGTGGAACAGCAACTGGACCCACGCGTTCTTGGCCGGGGCGCCGAGTTCGAATGCGCCCGAGTCGCAGTTCCTGGGTTCGGGCTGGCCGCGCAGGGAGTCGATGTAGAAGCACAGTTGGCCGCCGCCGTTGCCGAGACCCATCGCAGGGTAGCTGTGGGCTCCCGTCTGCTTGAACTGCAGGATTCCCGTGCTGTAGCCGTTGGGGTCACTCAGCTGGTAGTCGTTGGGGAGATAGACCTCGAGCGCCACCCACACTTCCTGGCCGGGGTAGAACTTGCGATCGCCCATCTTCAGGTTTTCCGGGTTTGACTGTCCCAGCTCGGAGCGCTCTCCGTAGCATTCTTCGCCGTCGTTGAGCTGAAAGTGGTAAGCGTTGGGATGAGACGCCGAGGGGCCCACGGCCGGTAGAGGGGCGGGTGTGACGTTGAGATCCTTCGTCGTCGTGTTGGGAGGCGCAACGGCGCACGCGGCGCCGGGAGCAGCGGAGGAGGCCCACTCCTGGCTGGCGGGCTTTTCCCCGTCTGCGGTCCAGAGGACCGAGGCGTCGGCGCGTGGGGCGTGGATCGCGGAGAGCGCGGTGAGACTTGCGGCGAGCAGCGCGAGCAGTAGGAGCGCTGGGCGAATGTGAACGGCGGGGCGGGCGTGAGGGAGGGGGGGTGCCATGGTCGGCTCCGGGTTCGTGAACGGTCCGTGGGTGCCTGACTGTTCTCGGACGGTGGGCCTCCGGCCCGAGCCACGGACTCCGACCTGGACGTTTGATCGAGAGCGCCCGCGCTCGGGGGGCGCCGGCCCGGTACGATCGGCGCCCGAACATTCGGCCAGGCCGACTGCGCCGGACGCTCGCAGGCGTCCCTGCCAGCCGCTACCTTGTGGATGATGCGTTCGTCCCCAGCGGCCCGCCGGCCCCCGCGCCAGCTTTCTCGCCATGCCAAGCGATAGAGAAACGCCCACGGGGGTAAGCTGGCTCGCGCCGCAGGGGCCGAGAGAGGGTCTCAGCCACTACGCCGAGGTGGTGCGCGAGCACCTGCGACTGATCATCGGCTGCGTGCTCGTGGCGACGGTCGTCGCGGGCTTGTACGCCAAGTTGGCGCCTCAAACCTGGACGGCCGAATCCCATCTGCTGGTGACGCCCGTGAACAGCGAAGCCAACCTGATCGGACTCGGCCTCATCACCAACTCCGCCAATCCCAGCGGGGACGTCTCGACCGCCGCCAGCCTCGTGACGACGTCCGAAGTCGCCGACCTCGTCGCGAGTCGTATCGGCCACACGACGCCCCGCGCGGTCCTCGAGCAGGTCAGCGCGGTGCCGGTGGCTCAGAGCAACGTCCTGGCGATCACGGCGACGGCGTCCACGGCGGCGCGAGCGCAGACGATCGCGAATGCCTTCGCGCTCGGGACGGTCGACAATCGCACGCAGCAACTCCACAACCAGCTTGACGCGATCATCCCCACGCTCAAGGCCCAGGTCCAGGCCCTCCCGCCCGCACAGCAGACCGGCCAGGGATCGCTCGGCGAACGGCTGGCGGCATTGCAGGCTCTGCGCGCCGGACCCGACCCGACGATCAGCGTCGAGTCGCTCGCCCAGCGCCCGACATCGCCGTCCTCTCCGAAAACGAAGCTGAGCATTCTCATCGGTGCGCTCGTGGGACTGATCATCGGTCTCGCCACCGCGTTCCTGCTCGAGGGAGTCGATCCACGTATCCGGCGCGAGGAGACGCTCCAGCGCATCTTCCGCCTGCCGATTCTCGCCCGCATCCCGCGCGAGCGTCACGGCGCCACCCAGCACAACCCGCTGCGGCCCGATCAGCAGACCCAAGCGACGCTCGAGAGCTACCGCATGTTGCGCGTCGCGCTGGGGCTGCGGGGCCCGTCGATCATCGATACGGCGACACACAACGCACGCTCGGTGATGGTCACGGGGTCAGCGAGCTCGGAGGGCAAGTCCACCGTCGCATTGAATCTGGCATGGGCGGTCGCGACGGCCGGACATCGTGTGATCCTGATCGAGGCCGACGTCCGTCGTCCCTCGCTCGGCGCCACGCTCGGGATCACCGCCTCGAGCGGTGTCGTGGGAGTGCTGATGCACGAGATCGATCTCGAGAGCGCACTGATCTCGGTGGACATGGGCGACGGCGCGGACGGCAGCGTCGGGCTTCTGCCGGTGGAGCAGACGGGCCTGTATCTCGCGGACGGGCTGCTCGCGAGCGGCGGCGATCTGATCGAGCAGGCCAAGGCGCTCGCCGACTTTGTGATCGTCGACGCACCTCCGGTCACCGAGGTCAGCGACGCGCTGCCGCTGAGCCAGTACGTGGACGACGTCCTGATCGTCACGCGGCTCAGGCGCAGCAGAGTCGACCAGCTCGTGCACCTGGGCGAAATCCTCGCCCGCCAGGGCGTCCGGCCGGCGGGCGTGGTGATCGTGGGTGACGATCTCATGCAGCGGAGCGGCTACTACTACGCGGAGCCCCCGGTGAAGCGTCGCAGCCCGCGTAGACACCCGCCTGTAAAGGCCTGATGGCGGCTCGGATCGGAGGGGTCCGGCTGCTCGCGCCAGCCGCGCTGGCGCTCGCCGCCGTGCTTGGCGTGGTTGCGGGGATCCAGCCGCTGATCGCCCTCGGGCTCGCCGCCGGAGTGGCGTTCACATACGTGGTCTTCGCGGATCTCGCCATCGGCTTCGCGATCCTCGCGTTCCTCAGCTTCCTCGACACCCTCCCGACCTCGGGATCCTTGAGTCTCGACAAGGCCGCCGGCCTTGTGCTCGCCGTAGCGTGGCTGGCGCGCCTGAGCACCCGCACTAGCGGTGAGCAAAAAGGAGATTTCTTCGAGGACCACACCGCGCTTACATGGTTGATGATCGCCTTCTTCGGATGGGCCACGCTCACGCTCGCGTGGGCCACCGAGACGAGTGCGGGGGTCACAGCGCTCTCGCGGTATCTACCGAACCTGCTGCTCCTGCCGATCGCCTACACGGCCGTGCAGAGCAGGCGCGACCTGATGGTCGTGCTGGTGGCGATTCTCATCGGCGCCTCGCTCGCCGCGATCTTCGGAATCCTCGAGCCGCCGAATCCGGCGATCGCCGAAGAACGAGCCACCGGGACGGTGGGGGATCCAAACGAACTCGCTGCCGCGCTGCTCGCGGGGATGTCGGTCGCGGTCGGCTTTATCCTCGCGCGCGGGCTCTCGCCGGCACTGCGCCTCGCCGGATTGCTCGCCGTGCCCCTGTGCGCGGCGGGTGTCTTCCTCAGTCTCTCGCGTGGCGGCCTCGTCGCGCTCGGTGCGATGCTCCTCGCGGGAACGCTGCTCGCCGGGCGCTGGCGGCTCGCGTTGACCGGGATCCTCGTGCTCGTGGCGGCCTTCGGAGTGCTGTACTTCACCGAGATCGCGCCGCTGCCGGCGCGCGAACGGGTGACGATGTCCAACGGTGGATCGGGCCGTTCGGATCTCTGGAAAATCGGGCTGCGGATGGTGCAGGCCCACCCCGTCGGGGGTGTGGGCGTGGGCAACTTCCAGGTCGTCTCCCCCGACTACGTGCTGCGTCCGGGGATCGTCGGGCGGGCCGACCTGATCTTCTCTCCCGAACCGAAGATCGCCCACAACACCTACCTGCAGGTCCTGTCTGAGACCGGGGCGGTCGGACTGGCGCTGTTCCTTGCCCTCGTCCTCGGCTGCCTCGCCTGCACGCTGCGCGCCGCGCGGCTGTGGGCGGCGCGGGAGAACAGAACGATGGAGGCCCTCGCACGCAGCATCCTGCTCGGGGTCATCGGCATACTCGCAGCGGACTTCTTCATTTCTCAGATGTACGGCAAGCTGCTGTGGGCGCTGCTCGCGCTCGGTCCCGCGCTGCTCGGGCTCGCGCTCTACGAAGCCCGCGGATCGAGAGCTGGGCGGGAAGCGATGCGCCCTGCTTAGTCTGAATCCACCGCGTTGAGTGGTGGGCTGTCCGGTGCGGTGTCTTAAGTGAGTATGCGTTCAGTTGGTTGGGGGATATGACCCGGCACCGTCGAATTCGTATACGTGGCGCGTGCTGAGGCAGAGGCGATCTACGACCAGGGCCGCGAGGTTGTGATGGCGGTCCTGCTGCGGATGGACGGGCGTTGCGTCGTCTGCGGCTATCGCCCGGCGGGGGCAGTGGTCGTCCGATCAGGAGCCCCCAGCAGCGTGCACCTCGTCTCAGTATTTAGTGGGCGGCGATTCAGGGCCATAGCCTTCGATGGCGTACGAGGATTTTATCGCGAGGTTGGGTAGTTCGCCTTCACAGGCTCCACAAGCGAATTCGGGATTGGTTTTTTCTTTGTTGCCGGCTTCTTTCAGAACGCCCGCTTCTTTGTGGATTTCGCCGCCAGGATTGTTGTAAAGAATATTATGTTCAGCAGTATTAATTTCTTTGCTTCCCGACGGGTAGTATTCGGCAGCTATGCCCCAGTCGTATTCTTCTCGCAGCGAGGTCGAGTTTGAGATCACATTCCATGAGAGCACGGTGCCTTCCGGGCCGATGCCACCTTCGAAGCCGTTGATAGTCGCGCCATTGCCGTTGTGGTTGAGAATATTGTGCGTGCAAGTGCAGTTCGTGTCCGGTACGTAGTCGAGAATGCCGTTGCGTGCATTGTCATAGATGTAGTTGTTCTTGACAATCGTAGATTTGCCCTCGTCGTAGACGCCATGCATATGCCAGCCCTTTTCTTCATTTACGACAGAAAAGCCCGACGTAGACGCTTTCCATACGGGCGGCCCGCATTCGTGGATGCGGTCGTGTTCGATAACCGCTTCGTTAGAGCTCGCTTCGCTTTCCGGATCCACATCCTTGTAGTAGATAGGCAGTACACAGATCGTAGATTTCAAGCTGGAGATGTCGTCGTAGGTGACCGCATCATGTTCGCCGTAGATGTACAGCAAGACTGACTGTTCGGACGTAGGTGTGCCCGTTTCGCATCCGTCCGGGTGGCCTTCGATGAACTTGATGATCTTTGTCTGTTCGACATTACCGGCGGAGTTCCAGCAGGGCCATGGCTTTGGTTCTTCCCAGTGGATCTTCAGATGTGTAAACGTGACGTAGTTTCCAACGATCGTCATTGCGGAATCGATGGTCGCGGGGTTGTTCACGTTCGTCGAGGTGATCGTGATCGGTTTGCCGGAGCTGCCCGCCTCGTAATACGAAACGATCCCTTCTTTGAACGTCTGGCCTTCTTCGAGACAGCCCACTTTCCCGGCGGCGGTGTGTTCCATCAGCTTTTTCAAGGTCTTGTATGGATGGGCTTTTTCGCCGTTTTCGGTGCCGCTGGCGCTGGTGGAGGCGTACTTGTTGCAGGTCGGGCCCGCTGCTTCTTTGCCTTCCACGACCGCGGTCGGTTCCGAGATGGCAGATGTTTCGCCGGCGCCGTTGGACGCCGTGACGACCGAGCGGATCGTGTGGCCGACGTCGGCTTCTTCGAGCGTGTAAGAACTCGAGCCCGCGCCCGAGATCCCAGAGCATTCGCCCCCGCTGAAATTGCAGCGCTTCCAAGCATAAGCGTAGGCAGTCGGGCTGTTGGTCCAAGTCCCATTGGTGGTCGTCAACGTGTCGCCCTGCTGCGGAGTGCCGCTCACTACGGGCAGCACTGTGTTTTCCGGCGGCAACAGTTTGTGGAACGCCGCAGCGCACGCGGCCCAACCCGCCGGCGTCGATTCGCTCAGCGTGAAGGTTGCGTTCTGAGTGCCCGACGCGGTGGAGAGCACATCCTCCTCGGCGCTCGTTCCGTTCGTGCCGCTGAACTGTGTCCTCAGTGTGGCGGCGACGCCGTTGCTTGAGCCGGCAGTGACAGTGATCGGGTGTTCAAACGCGCCTACGCCAGCGAACAAGAGCTCGCCTGAGCCGACGGAGGCTATCGCGCCTGTCGTTACGCTCGTGGAGGTGCCTTGGTTGCACGATGTCTGATCCAAGGCGCCGCTCATGGCCGCCCCCGAGTACTCACCAAGCACTGCCCGCAGCGACCCGCTCGTTTCGCCCGACACGGTTACGGTTGTTTTCCCTGCAGACGCGTTCTGGCGATACCAGATCGAATGGGTGACGCCTTCAGAAGTGGTCTGCACCGCCTCTGTCCAAGACCCATTGACCGAGTCCGAAACCGACGTCGTTCCGTTGGCGCGGAACTGGCCGACGAGCAGATCGCCGGCCTGAACATTGGTCGTGTAGGCGACGTTTAGACTCGAGCCCGAGGTTGAGCCCGACGCAGACTGAACATACGCGATCGAAGCGACTGCTTGGGGAGCGAACAACGGCAGGCTGATGAACGCCGCAAGTATGGCTAGACACTTAGGCACTGCGCCTCCCTTTATTGCCACGCACGGATGCGCAGGCTTATAACAGGCGGGCAAAGCAAAGTCAAGAAGTCAGAGACATGTCGCTCAAGCGATCATTGGCATTCCCGTCCGACCCGCAGATTCTGGGGCGGTCGCCTCCAAGCGTTTGCGCCACCTGCTCCCTCGAATCCCCGGACAGGCCGGCTATCACAAGCGCCGACAGCGCTTGGCGAGACCCTCGAATGGCTGATGGGCGTCTTCGCGAGCCGCAGCCCTGGCTTCCGCAGCCGGACACTGCTCGTGGACTCCACACCTGTGGAGTGCGCCCGAAGCCGCGAGACGGTCAAGCGCTCGGCGCTCGGTGACGCCGCTGACTACGGATACTGCGCCAGCCACAGCCGATTCTTCTGGGGTTTCCGGCTGCACGCCCTTTTCGCCCCGGGCGGGACACCCAGAGCGCTCGCACTGACCTCGCCCAAGACCCGATGAGCGCGGGGTCGCGATCAAACTGCTCGCCCGCGCACCTCGCCCGGGCGGAGAGACCGTGATCGGCGACAAGGGCTACGCCGGACGCGAGTTCGCCAGCAATGTCGATGAGCTCGACGCCACGATCCTCAGACCCGCCGCAAAGACGAGCCCGACCCAGGACCCAATCTCGCCCCGATCCGTCAACGCATCGAGAGCATCTTCTGGACCTGCAAGGATCTCCTCACCCTCGAGCGACACGGCGCCCGCACACTCCAAGGCCTCCGAGAGCGCATACTCCAAGCCTCCTCTGCCTCGCCGCCGCCATCACCCTCAACCACCAACTCGGCCGCCCCAGCCGCGCACTCGTCAACTACTGCGCCTAACAATGCCGTGGAACAATCATCTAGCGCCGGTCGTGCTCCGCGAGCAGCTCGACGTACAGGTCCTCCAGACGGTGAACGAGCGTGTCGATGTCGAACTCGCTGCGACGGCGCTCGCGCGCCCTCGCTCCCATCGCCCGTGCATGCTCTGGATCCTTGAGCATCTGCCCAATCGCTCCAGCGAGAGCGTCGGGATCGCGTGAAGGCACGAGCAGGCCGTGCCGACCGGACTCGATGAGGTCCGGTACGCCGCCGACGGCAGTCGCCACCAGCGGCAACGCGGCCTCCATGTACTCCATCACCGCAAGCGGACTTCCCTCGTAGTCCGAGCAGGACACCGCGACGTCAAAGGCGGCGAGGAGATCGGGCACGTCGGAGCGATAGCCCATGAACATGACCGTGTCCGTAACCTCCAGCTCCTGTGCCAGACGCTCCAGGGCCGAGCGCTCGGGGCCGTCGCCGACGACCAGCACCCGTAGCGCCGGCCAGCGGCGGCGCAGCTCGACTGTCGCGTGCAGGAGCACCGGCAGGGCCTTCTGCGGGCGTAGGATCGCAACCGAGCCGACGACAGGCGCATTGGGCTCGATCCCGAGCTCGGCTCGGACGTCGCGCCCGCTGGGAGCGGGAAAGCCGAGCACGCCGTTTGGGATGAAGAGCGTACGACTTGGATCGATGCCCTCGACAGAGGTCATACGTCGCTGATCCTCGCGGGAGACCGCGATGAAACGGTCGGCGCCACGCGCCACCAGCTCGCGATCCAGAAGCCGCCGCAGCGGCCGTCCTTGATAGGACCAAGTGTGCTCGTGAGCGAGCACCACAGGCACACGCGCCATCCGGCCCACGATGGTGCCCCACACGTTCGATCCGAACTTGTGGGCGTGCAGCACCTGTACGCGTTCGCGCCGCAGCAGACGCGCGAGATTGCCCCACACCCAGACGTCGAGCTTGCGCTGGCGGGCCAGGGGCCAGAAGCGCACGCCGGCCGCCGTGAGCTCCTCGAGCGCCTCTCCCGCCGCCTCGTCCCCCCCCGCGGGCGGCGGCCAGCGGCTCACGCACAGTGTCGACTCGAAACGCTCCCGATCGAGCCGTGTCGCGATGAGCAGCGCGAGCTGCTCGGCGCCTGCCTGGCGACTGAGGAAGTCGATCAACGTAACAACACGTATGCGCCCGGGCCGGTCGTTCGCCGAAATAGCCCCTCGCATCGTCGCGTTGATGTTACTAACGTGCATCCCGGCCGATACGCTCTGGCGCAAGGGTGGACACCACGGTCAACAAACGGCTCGCAAAGCGCGATCAGGCGGGGCTGTTCTCAAGCGCTTCAAGCTTCTTTCTGCCGGTCGGGGAGCACTTCGAAGCGAGTGCTGTACGGGGCTACTACATCGACATGCGCGGCAAGGCGCGAATGCACACCTGGCAGCAGCGAGGCGCGTGGCTGCACGTCGTGCGCATCCAGTGGGGACTCGGCTGCTTCGAGCGCTATCTCGCCGGCGAGGGCAAGCTCTGGCTGGACGCGGCAACAGGATGCGCTGAGGAGCTCTTGATGCACCAGCATCCGACGGGACCGCAGGCGGGCGGCTTCCTGCACTCAAAGCCCCTCCCGCACACGTTCAGGCTGTCCCCACCGTGGATCTCGGCGATGGCGCAAGGGGAGGCCGCGAGCCTGTTCGTGCGGGTCTTTCAGGAGACAGGCGACGAACGCTTCGCGCACAGCGCACGGCGTGCTCTCCTACCCCTGGGCGTCGGCAGCGCTGAAGGGGGCGTGCGCGCGAGACTCGGCGGAGGCGTCTTCTTCGAGGAGTACCCCACACAGCCGCCGTCGTTCGTGCTCAACGGCGGGATCTTCGCGATCTGGGGGCTCTACGACGTCGCGCTCGCCCTGGACGACACGACCAGCCGCAAGGGCTTCGAGGAGGCGCTCGAGACGCTCATTCAGAACATCGGCCGCTGGGACACCGGCTACTGGTCGCGCTACGACCTGTTTCCCCATCCAACGACCAACGTGGCAAGCTCCTTCTACCACGATCTCCACGTCAATCAGTTGCGCGCCATGCATCGTCTGACGGGACGAGGAGAGTTGATCGAGGCAGCTGACCGTTGGGCGGGGTACGCCGCGTCACCGTTGTCACGTACGCGCGCGACGGCGCGCAAGCTGCTCTTTCGCCTGCTCGTCCCCCGTAACCGGCGGCTCGCGGCACGAGTTCCGTGGTCGAGGCTGCAGCGGGGATGAGCCTCCGCACGCCCCGTCCGACGGGGGCCTAGCCAGAGCACCGGCTCGCGCCGGTCGAGGACCTAGGCTCTGGCGCGATGACCCAGCCACGCGGCGGAGCCGAATCCCAGTCGCGGGGGCCTTCCGACGAGGACCCGCCGACACGGGACGGGGACCTCGGTGAGAGCATCCGCCGCAGCGCCGTGCTCGCATTCGTGGCCCAGATGGTGGGAGCGGCCTTTACGGCGGCGCTCACCCTCTTCTTGGCACGCAGGCTCGGATCGTCGGGCTTTGGCGTGCTCTCGCTGGCTCTCGGCATCGCTGGGCTCGTGCTGCTGCCGTCGGACTTCGGCATCTCGGGCTCCGCCGCGAGGTTCGCCGCCGAGCACCGTGGCGACCGCGCCCGGGTGGCGCTCGTGGTGGCTGACAGCCTGCGGCTGAAGCTCGTCGTCAGCGTCGTGATCACCGCGCTCCTGTGCGCGCTCGCACAGCCGATCGCGACGCTGTACGGGATCCCCGCGCTGGTGTGGCCGATCCGAGGCGTCGCGATCGCCCTCCTCGGGCAGAGCCTCATGATGATGAGCTCGGCGTTCGTCGCGCTTGCGCGGGTCCGCTTTCAGATCTGGACGGCGCTGACGGAGAGCGCCGTGGAAGTCACCGCGAGCGTCGCTCTGGTGGTGGCCGGCGCCGGCGTCACAGGCGCCGCGTTCGGCCGCGCGATCGGCTTCCTCGCGGGCGCCGCAATGACGATCTTCCTGCTCGTGCGCCTGCTGGGCCGCAACGCACTTCCGCGAACCCCGCGCTTCGGCGCGGACACCCGCCGGATCGCCTCCTACGCGAGCTATCTGCTGGTCATCGACGGCGCGTACACCCTCTTCAACCAAGTCGACATCCTGATCATCGGCGCCTACCTCGGCGCACAGGCCGTCGGCGTGTTCAGCGCGCCGCTGCGGCTGATCGCCTTCCTTGCCTATCCGGGCGCGGCGATCGCGGCGGGCGTAGCGCCGCGCCTGGCGCGCAACCGCCGGCAGGAGCCGAACGTGGACGCGTTCGTCGCCGCCGTGCGCCTGCTGTTGATCCTGCAGACGGCAATCACGGCGTTCGTGATCGCCTGGGCTCCGCTGCTCGTCGAAGTCGGCCTCGGCAGCGGCTACCACCAGTCGATCGCGGTGCTCCGCGGCCTCGCTCCGCTGGCGTTCCTGATGGGCTTCGGCGTGCTGGTGTCGCTGAGCGCCAACTATCTCGGCGAGGCCCGTCGACGTGTCCCCATCGCCATCTCGACCGTCATCCTGAACGTGGTCATCGATCTCGTGCTCGTGCCGCGGATCGGCGTGAGCGGAGGCGTGATCGGGACCGACGTGGCGTATGGCCTGTACGCGCCCGCCCATCTCGTGCTGTGCCAGCGAACGCTCGGGCTGGACCCGCGACCGATCCTCCGCACGCTCCTGCGGACGCTCCTCGCGGGAGCCGTCATGACGGCGGTGCTGCTGGCGATCGGCGCTCCGATCGGCGAAGCGTGGCGGGTCGTCCCCGGCGCGACCGCCGCGACGGCGAGCTTCGGGGCGATGCTCTGGCTGACGCGGGAGGTGCGAGCCGGGGAGCTCTCGGCGCTGTGGAGCCTGCTGCCGCGACTCCCTCGCCGGTAGGACGGCGCACCCGCGGCCGGTTCGGCAGGGGCTCAGCAGGCGTGCTGGGGAACGCAGGGATCTATCACGCGCAGCTTCGAGATCGCGATCGGCACCCCTACGAGCTGAGTCCTCCCGCCGGCCCCTTTGATGAAGCTGCTCATTTCCCCGGGGTAGCCGAAGCTGGTGAACGATGCGTCTTCTTCCTGCAGCAGGGACAGTTCAGTCTCGCCGGCCCCGTCGGTGTCGACAACATAGATCCCGTAGCCGGCCATCGCCTTCATGATCGCCTGCTGCCATTGCGGAGCGCCTGTGGCCGCGATTTCCGCTTCGCTCATGTTGAGCTGCAGGAGACTCGCGAAGTGAGGTCCGTGTTCCCTCGGGCACACGAGATCGCCCCTGCCATATGGCGGCGAGGGCCACACGTCCGTGGACTGGACGCACGGCACGGTCGTCGCGAGAGCGTGTTCGATCTTGCCCGCCGCCAACTCCGGGGCACGGATCAATCCGCTGAGGAGGCCCAGATACGCGGCCTCCGCGTCACCTCCCAAGCCGGTGCCCGAGGCGACTCCGATCGGGATGCTGTTTCCGGCAGAGACCGTCATTTCGCCGTGTTCGGGCTTGCTCGCCTGCCAGAAGTCGTACTCGAGGCCGGCACGCTGTTCGACGACGGTCATGTGTCCGTCCCACTGAGCCTCCGGTTGGGCCCCCGCGGGAAGGTGGACCTTCATGTTCGGCTGACACGAGTAGCCGCCTTTGCAACCCACCCGCACGAGTGGATCGCTGGCCCGGGACCAGTACACAGGCCGGCTGCCCTGTGCCCTCAGCACGAAGTTGCCCGAGGCTTCGCTTGGAAAGGACCAATTGTGGGAGACCATGTATTTGACGATCGCCTTCGATTCCGACGAGAGGCTGGGGTTGGCCGGAATGGGGGTGTTGAAGGGTGAGCTCGGCCCATAGGGCCGCCAGCACCCGGGGGGCCAGTCGCCAACCGCGAACGAGCCGAATTCGGGCTGGCATCCGGCGGCGGCCGCCACCAGCGAGCCCGCCGGTTCCGACGCGAGCGCGCCAAGCGCGCCGGACTCGGGTTCCGCGCCGGCGCCCAGATTGGCGACCGTCGTCTTGGGCGGGGGGGCAGCTTCAGGCGGTGGGGCGGCTTCAGGCGGGTAGACGGCTTCAGGCGGTGAGACGGAGCCGACCGCTCTTGGAGATGGCGAGGGCGTGCTGCCAGTGGCGGCGCCCGCGGGAGCCGCCGAGCCGGCGCTGGGGAGCGGCGTCGCGAGCATGAACGTGAGCGTCGCCGCCACGCACGCGCCCAGAGCGCTGTTACTCAAATGGTCGATGGCATGCATCGAGACTCGGGCGAACCTAGTCATTGCGACGGTGGATGTCAAACGGCAATCGCCGGCCCGGAGGGTCAGGGGGGCGCGGGCGGCTGGCTCGCCTCAAGGTGCGCCGCCAACCTGGCGACGACGTCGCTCCAGCGGCTCGCGTGCATTACCCGCGTGTGGGCGACACGTCCCATCGCGGCCGCCTTCCCGGGGTCGCTCAGCAGCTCGATCAGCGCCTCAGCGAGCGGCTCGGGCTCGTGTCTGGGCACCAGCAGCCCGGTCACGCCCTCCTCGATGATCTCCGGCATCGCGCAGCAGCGGGTGCCGATGCACGGCAGGCCGTAGGCCATCGCCTCCGACAACACCAGGCCCCAAGGCTCGAACAGAGACGGCAGCACGAATACGGTCGCGGATTCGTAGAGCTGCGCCAGCTGTGCGCGATCCGCCGTCCCCGCCCAGCTGACGCCACGCGGCAGCTCGTCCGTGGACATTCGCGCCGGACCCGCGATGACAAGCTCGGCATCGGGGAGGCGCGCACGCACGATAGGCCACGCCTGCAGCAGCACCAACCCCCCCTTGCGTTCGAAGTCCATGCCTACGAACAGGGCACGAAGAGTGGTGAGATCCCTCTCGCCCAACGAGTCCGGCACCTGATTCAGGCCACCGCCCACAGCGCTCACACGATCCGCCTGACAGCCGTAGTCGTCGATCACCGAGCGGCGTGCGAACTCGCTGAAGGTGAAGACTGCGCTCGCCGACCTGCAGACGTCGGCCTCGAACTGCATCCACCAGGCGGCCGCTCGCGACGACAGCGGCGTCCCCTGCGGGTACAGGCGCTGCGTGAGAGCCATCGTGTTGTCGGTGTAGATCGCGTAGGGGACACCGCCTCGATCGACACCGGGGGCACACAGCGTCTGGATCTGGATGATCAGCTCATAGGAGCCACGGCGATCGCGCATGCCACGCTGCACCGCGGCCGTCCGTCGTCTTGCGAGCGACTCGTTGAAGCCGGCGTGCGCCAGCCAGCGGTTCTTGTGAGGATGGAATGCCCGGGCGAGGTTCATGTACTCCTCGGCGCGCGGGAGCTCGGGGCGGATCACGCCGACGAGCTCGAAGCGCTCGGCCAAGGCTGCGAAGAACTGCGACCACTTCCCGCGGGGAAGAGGCTCGCTCCAGTCGCTGACATCGGGGACGGAGACGCCCAGCACGCGCGTGCCGCCAGCGGTGTGCATCGGTCTCAAGACTACACCGCCGGCTGTGACTCTAAGAGCGATCACTCGCAGCTTCGAAGAGGTCTTGCGTGCCACAGCGAACAGCCGCCGACCGTCGTCGGCCATGCAATACAGCCCCATGCGATCCTCGCCGGCCTTCAGGAACTGCTCGAAGCCCCAGCTGAAGTCCACGTCGTCCACGACCACGACTCCGCCTGGGCGCAGCGCCGGCCAGGCGGCTGACAGCTCCCAGCGGACGTTCCGCGTGGAGTGGAGGCTGTCGTGGACGAACAGCTCGATCTGACCCAGCCGGCGCAGAAGCGGAGGCAGACGGCGCCGGCTCGAGCCCTCCAGGTAGGTCCAGCGCTCACGAAGGCTCTCCGGCACAGCCACGCCGATCTCGGTGCGCCGCTCGAGGATCGTCATCGCGGGCAGGTCGATGCTCCACAGCCTTCCCTCACCTGAGCGCCGAAGCGCTTCGAGCATGATCCGGCTGCTCAATCCGTGGGCGACGCCCGTCTCGATCACCTCACGCGCAGGCAGGTGGCGTACCAGGCACCACAGCGCTCGTGCCAAGCCCGGGTCGGCATCGTCGTCATCGCCGTAGTTGGCGCGCCCGACCCGCAGGCCGTGGTCGGCCATCGTCTGCTCTGCTCCCGCCCATGCGGACGCAAAAGCCTGCGCCTCCGAGCACGGCCACGGAGCATCGATCAGTTCGTGCAGGCGACGCTCCCATTCGTCCTCGGCGCGATTCTGCGGGCGGGACGGGCGCACGACCCGCTCCCAGCGGGAAGCGCATTTCTCCATGACCTTCTCGACGGCATCCCCCGGCTCGCTCAGAGCGCCCTTGGCGGCACGAGCGAGGTAGGTGCCCCGGGGGGGCACTGCCGGATCCTTGCTCATTGCCTAACAGGGAATCACTTGAGCGTATGGTCTTTAACCGCGAGCGCCCGATCTCTGGCGGCCTTCAGGAGCGGGCGTAGGTTCTTGCGATAGAGATAGCCGCCGAGAGCCTCGCGACGGTAGGCCCAGACCTGGGTGCGGGGGCGCAGCTCGGAGGTCCAACGAGTCTTGTAGGTGTCCGGGTCACCGAGGAAGTCGTACCCGCGCAAACCCTCCTCGATCGAGGATCGCAGGACTTCCGCGCGGAGCACCAGTCCCGGCGACAGACGGCCATGGGCTTCGTCGAAGCCTGTCTTCATGAACACCCCCCGGCCCGCGAACGCACAGCCGTAGTCCGCCGCGATCGCCTCTCCGTCCAGTTCCAGGAAGTACAGGCGCAACCAGCCCTGACCAGCGGCCGCCCTGGCGAAGTCGCGGTACAGGCGCTCGGTCGAGGGCTTGCTGAGAATCGCCGTGCCCGTAGCGGCCTTCCATCCGGAGGCCTCGAGCTTCAGGAAGGTCTCGAGATCCTCCTCGAGCTCCGAGCCGCCGACAGTCGTCCGAAACGTCACCGATCCCTCCCGTTCGAGCATCCGGCGGCGACGGCGGACCTGCGCTCGCAGCCCGCTGCTGGCGCCTTCGATCAGCTCCTCCCAGCTGGCGGGAAGCGTCAGCCACGGGCAGAACGGGCCCGGTACGAGCACGGTGCGGTATCCGGCGCGATCGAGCTCCTCGCGGACGAGTCGGGTGCTCTCGGAGTCCTCGAGCATGCCCTCCAGCTGAACGCGGCAGAAGCCCTGCTCCACCACTGCAGCCAAAAGCTCGGCCCGGGCGTGCTCGTCGCACGCGAGCACGTCCCAGTCGCCGCTGTGGACGTTGGCCGCGGAAGCCAGCCGTCCGCCCCTACCGCGCCGCAGGCATGTGCCCGCCAGCAGCGATCCGTCGACGTCCTGAAGCACCATCCAGGTGGGCTCCCCGTGGCCGAAGGCGTTCCACCAGGAGCTCAGCCACTCATGGGTCATGAACGGCGTTCCCGCATCCAGGGCGAGCCGGTTCCAGTCGGATGCGAGCGAGCCGAGCTCCGCGCATGTGCGAGCCGCTGGCGTGCCGGCGGCCTGCACTCGCGGGCGCTCGCTCCCCATCAGCCCGCCAGCTGCCGGGCGAGCCGCCGAGCGGCGAACTCCGCGCCATAGACGAAGCGCATGACGGGCCCGAGGCTCGATCCCGCCAGATAGCCGACGAAATGCAGACCGGGCACGCTGCTCTGGAAGGAGCGATCGAGGACGGGCGTGCCGTTCGCGGTAGCGACGCCTTCGCGGAGCGGCCGATCGAGGAAGTCAAGCCCACTCAGCTCAGGCCGGTACCCGGTACCCGCCACCACCAGAGACACAGTCAGCTCCTCCTCGGCTCCATTCGGACCCCTCAGGCGCAGACGGACCCCGCCCTTCTGGACATCTGCGTGGGCCACCGTCCGCCCCAGCAGGAGCTCGACTTGACCCTCGATCCGCGGTCGCAGCCACCAGGATCCGGCCGGCCCCAGCGCGGTGTAGGCGCGCTTCATCCGCTGGCGCTCGGGGGCGCTGTGGAACACCAGCGGATGATTCGCGTATACCCACTGCGACCGGCCCTCGCCAAGGCCCGACTCCGGATAGCGCCAGCGCTCGCGCAGCGACCGGTCGGAGCCGCCCGGCTTGGAGTTCCATGCGATCTGGGAGGTCCGCGCCACGACGTGGACCGTGGCACCCTGCTCGCACAGCAGAGCAGCCGACTCCAGGGCGGACTGACCGGCGCCGACGACCGCGACCTCGGAGCCTCGCGATTGTGAGGGGTCCCGGTGTTCGTAGGTGTGGATGACCGCGCTCGACGGAAGGTCACGAAGAGACGAGGGCAGGTAGGCGCAGCCGGTCATCCCGCTCGCCACGACCACCCGTCTGGCACGGAGAGTCTCGCCGGTGCTCAACCCCAGCTCGAAGCCACCCGCATCCCGGCGAGTCTCCTGCACCCTGATGGCGCGAACCTGGGGAACCACGCGCTCCTGAAACCAGCGCCCGTAGCGCTCGAAGGTGTCGACGGGAATCGGAGCTGCGAGGCGGCGGTACTCATACTCGGTCTCGTTCTCCGCGCAGAATCGCTCCAGCGTGTGCTCCCTCCTCGGATCGGATAGGTTCGACGCGAACCCCTCGGACTTCAGACACATGCCCGCCGGCATGTGCTTGCTCCACAGCTCCATCGTCTCACCGAAGATCTCGTGTCGCACTCCTCGGCCGCTCAGATGGGCGGAGACCGAGAGCCCGTAAGGTCCCCCGCCGATCACGGCCACGTCGGTGTCGCGACCGCCCGACCCGCTGCCGGCTCTGGCGTTCTTGGAGGTGAGCCTGCCCATACGAGATGCCCCTCCCGTCGCGGCGACCAGCGCCGGACGAGGGTCGTGGCGATCGAGGTAGTCGTAGCTCATAGGGCGAGTGAAGTCGGCCGCGAATGCTCCCACCGCCCGGCCGCGTGAGGGCACGTCAGGTCCCCCCTGCTGCCCGAGGACGCTCCTCAGCCACGAGAGATCCCCGCCGAGCCAGCGCATTCGCAGGCCGGCACGATAGCCGGACACCTCCTCGAGGGGTCCGCCGCGAGCCCAGTCGTACAGGAGACGCGCGAACGGCACGCCCGCCCGGACGGCGACCTCCACCGAGGCCGACAGCCGAGGGTTGATCTCCATCAACGCCGGCCGTCCCCCGGCGTCGCGACGGAACTCGACCTCCGAGTAGCCCTCCAGGCCCAGCTCGGCGACGAGCACCTCGGCCGCGGGCGTCAGATCGGGCGGGAGCGGGATGCTTTCCCTCAGCACGGAGTTGCCCCCGAGGGGGGGGAAGGTCCGGTCCGCCCGTTGGGCGAAGCGCGCCCAGAAGCGGCCCCGGGCATAGAACAGGCTCACGGCCTCACGTGCCCCGGGGAGCCACTCCTGGACGAGTACCTCGACCCCCTCTCCGAGAATGCTCTCGATCGCCCGCGAGGCGTCGGCGCGGGTGCTCACCACGACCGCGAGCAGCCGCCTGCCCCGCCCGGCCTTCTGGGCCCAGGAGCGGGTCGGCTTGACCACCGCCGGCAGGCCCGCCCGCTCGATCGCCCTATCCGCCTGATCGAGGCGGGTCACGAGGCCACCCCTGGGAGCGTGCAGGCCGATCGACTCCGCGGCCGCCAGCGTGAGGGTCTTATCCACGGCGGCCGCCAGCCCTGGCTCGGGCGCGAGGGCAAGGCCGACGACCCGCTCCACATCGTCCCGGCGCCGGCGCAGAGCCTCGATCGAGCCGTCGTGGGCGAGAAGGAGCGCCTTCGGCTTGCGCCTCTCACAGACCTCCAGGAGCCCATCCACGTAGGCGTCCTGACCGTGGGAGATGTCAGGTGCGACGGCGGCCACCGCGCACCAGCGCGAGGCAAAAGCGGGAGCGTGGGGGTCGCTGTCGATAGCCCCCACGGCAAGGCCATCCCTTCCGAGCTCCCGCACCGCCACGAGGGCCGCCCGCTGGGCCGCATCGAGGACGAGGACATCGATCGGCATGTCGCGATTGGCTGGCAAGCGGGGGTTCACACTACGTCCTTCGACCTCAGCCAGGCGTCACCTGAGCAGTCGAGCACGCGGAATCCAACTTGCGTCGGCCTCGTCTGCGGCTAGCCTCCAGGCCAGCCTCACGGCTGGGGACGCCTGTAAAGACCTCCGATGAGCGACGCTCTCCCAAACCACGACCTCCCTGAGGACGGTCCCCGCGAGATCGATCCCGGTGGACACGACCCCCGTGAGATCTCCGGAGAGGACCTCGTGCGCTTCTACGAGGAGGCCTACACCCGGGGGGACGCCAGGGAGGCGGCCCTGTACGCGCGCTGGCGGGCGCTGGGTGCGGCCGGGAAGGTCGACCACGTGATCGACCTCTGCTCCCGGGCGACCATCCGGCCGCAGAGCACCCTGGAGGTGGGCTGCGGGGACGGGGCACTCCTGTGCGAGCTCCGCCGGCGACGCTTCGGCGGGAGGCTGTCGGGCGTGGAGATCACCCGGGCGGCCGTCGAGATCGCCGGGAGGCGGGGGGAGATCGACTCGGTGGAGCTCTACGACGGCGTTCACCTGCCGTTCCCCGAAAGCTCCTACGAGCTCGGGATCGTCTCCCACGTGCTCGAGCACGTGCTCGACCCCGAATCCCTGCTCTCAGAGGTGGCCCGTGTGTGTAGAGCGGTCGTGATGGAGGTGCCCCTCGAGGCGAACCTCTCGGCTCGTCGGTCGGTCAAGCGAGAGCATGCCGCCGACGTGGGTCACCTGCAGCGGTTGGACCGGGAGGGCGCGCGGGCGATCGTCGCGAACGCCGGGCTGTGGGTGGCGGGGGAGCTCGAGGACCCGCTGCCACTGTCGGTGCACCTGTTCTTCGCAGCCACGCCCCACGCGCGCGCGCGGGGGGCCCTCAAGTGGACAGTCCGCACGGCCCTTCACAGCCTCGCCCCGGGACTCGCCCGGCGGCTGTTCACGGTGCACTACGCGTGTCTGTGCGTGCCGGCCGAGTGACCGAGCCTGCCGGCCGAGTGACCGAGCCTGCCGGCCGGGTGACCGCGGCGAACAGCAGCGACAGGATGCGGCCCATGAGCTCGTCGGGGACGGCGTCGGGGTCGGTGAGCTTCTGGCGGGCGATGCCGTCTGCGAGGGCATCGATCGCGAGGGCCAGGTGCTCGGCGGGGAGCTCGAGCTCCAGGTCGAACTCGCGGATGCCGTCGGCGACCAGTCGGGTGAGGAGCTGGCGCATGTGGCCGAACTGCTCGGCCACCCGGGGGCGCATGTCGGGGTCGCGGACGCCGTAGGCCCAGAACTCCATGAACAGGAGCAACAGCTCGGGCTCGCGGTCGATCATGGTCATCCACTGTTTGGCCCCGCCGGTGGCGCGTTCGGCGACCGAGTGGCGCTCGCCCACGGCTGTGGAGATCTCGCGGGCATGGGTCTCGATCTCGCGTTCCATCAACGCCAGGAACAGGTCCTCCTTGCCGCCGAAGTTCGAGTACAGAGCGCCCGTGGAGAAGCCGGCCTCGGAGGCGACTTCCTCGACGGAGGCCCCGTGGAAGCCGTTGTGGGCGAACACCGTGCGGGCGGCGTTCAGGAGGCGCTCACGGGTGTTGGCCTTGCTCTGCTCGCGAGTCAGACGGGCGGTGTCCATCGGCGGCATCTTACTTGACAGAGTAACCACTATTTCGATAACGTCCATTATCGGCCCGTCGAGCGGGCGCCGCGGCTGCTGGCTGTGGACAAGACCGGCGATCGCGGCCATCCGGCGGCGACGGCGACTCACAGAGGGAGCAGGCAGATGGCGAGCGCAGCAACCACCTCCAAGCCCACGGACTCCGGCGAGGCCGGCGCTTCCGGCCATCCCGCGGGCTTGCCCGCCGACGCGATCTCCTACGAGGATCTGTACGCCCGCTGGGAGCGGGGCAACTGGCAGGCGATGGAGCTCGACTTCACCGAGGACGCGCGCCAGTGGCGGGAGGACTTCACCGAGTTCGAGCGCAAGGCGGCACTGTGGAACTACTGTCTGTTCTTCTGGGGGGAGGACGCGGTGGCGGACAACCTCTCCCCCTACATCGATGCGGCGCCGAAAGAGGAGCAGAAGTACTTCCTGACCACCCAGCAGGTCGACGAGGCCCGGCATGCGGTCTTCTTCAAGCGGTTCATGCAGGAGGTGTGTGGCATCGGGGACGGATCGATGGCCAGCGGTTTGAGCGCGATCAAGCCCCAGCTGACACCGGGCTTTCGCAAGATCTTCGACCGGCTGGACCGGATGGCGGACGAGCTGCGGGCCGACCGCTCCCCCGCCCAGCTCGCGGCGGCGGTGACGCTCTACCACATCGTGATCGAGGCGGCGCTCGCACAGCCCGGGCAGCACTTCATCTGCACCTACCTGGAGCGGCGCGACCAGCTCCCCGCGTTCCGGGACGGGATGCAGAACATCGCCGCAGACGAGCAGCGGCACATCGGCTTCGGGGTGAAGCTCCTCTCGGACCTCGCCCGGGAAGACCCCGTGCGGGTGCCCAAGGCGGTCGCACGGATCCTGCGGGACGTCACCCGGTACACCGCCCAGGTCTTGATGCCCCCGGGCTGGGACGAACGGTACATAACGGTCTTCGGGGCCACCTACGACGAGGTGGGCGTCGAGGGGCTCACCTCGATGACCACCAAGCTGCGGTCCGCTGGCCTGGCGATCGAGACGCTCCCCGGGCCGGCCCTGCTGCCGCCGGGCCTATCCCCCCTGGAGCTCTCCCAGCGCGGCCGCACCCTCGCCAAAGCCGGCGTGATCGGCGTGCGCGAAGGGCCCTCCCAGCGGGATCCCGAGACGGTGGCGCTGCTGTTCGACACGATCCGCCGCCAGGTCAACCCGGAGCACGGGCTCAAGCGACCGACCACGTTCCAGTGGGAGTTCACCGACCCCGACATCTCCAGCTGGCATCTGACCGTGGCGAACGGCTCGAGCACCGTCGCCGAGGGTCCCGCGCCGAATCCCGACCTGCGCATGCGGGTTGCCTACCAGGACTGGGTGGACATCATCGGCGAGCGCCTGGATCCCCGCCTCGCCCTGGCCACGGGCCGTTTGCGCCCACGCGGGAACCCCCTCGCCCTGACCCGCCTGATGAAGGTCTTCCCGCGGGGCTGATCCGGGAGACCAGGCCGCATGCGGCCTGGTCCGGAGCCGCACATGTGCGGCTCCGTCGGGCGGCGCATGCGCCGCCCGAACATCGTCCTAACCGATCCCGAACTCCCGTTCCGCGGCGGACGGGGGTCCGCTGGAGGAGGCCTCACGGGAGGTGCTCCCGCCGGCTGACGTCGGGGAGGAGCCCGCTCCGGATTCGCCGCTCACGGCGCTCGACTGCCGGCCGGACCCGCCGGACCCGCCGGACCCGCCGGACCCGCGGGACCCGCCGGACGCCCTCCGGCGGGCGGACGCGGCACTGGCGAGGTGGAGTTCGCTATAGCTCGGCCCCGCGCCCGCGCGCGGGGGCTGCTCGAGGCCGAACTCACGACTGGCCTTCGCCGCAGGGGTGAGCGCCGGCGAGGACCCCGACGAAGATCCAGCGTTGGCGGCCGACTGGGACGGGCGGACCTGGGACGGGGGCGTGACCCCGGCCACGGGTGGACCGCCGAGGGGGTAGGAGCTCAACGTCTCGTAGGCGCCCGAGGCCCGGTCGACAGACGCCCGGTCGATATGCCGGCGATGGGTCGCGTGGGGGAGTCCGAGCAGACCGCCGGTCAGGGCCACGCAGCCAGCCCCGACGCCGACCGCGAGCAGGCAGCCGGCCACGAGCTTCGCCCCGAGACCTCCCCCGGCCACGAGCCAGCCGCCGCCCGCGCCCACGCCCGCGGCGCCCACACCGACGCCACCTGCCCCGCCGGCCGTGGCGCCGCCAGCCGCAGCGCCGCCGGCTGTAGCCCCTGTCCCGCCCGCCGTGACCGCGCCGGTGCCGCCTGCCGCGGCCCCGGTTCCCCCCGCCGCGGCGAGGCCCACACCTAGTGCCAAAGGCAGGGGGAGCGGGGGCAGGACGGACGCGAGGCCTCGCAGCGAGAGAACGTAGGCGCGGCAGGCGGGACACTCCCGCTGGTGGGCCTGGGCGACCTCGTAGCGCTCGCCGGCTGGGTCGAGGATGCCGTAGGCGAACCCTCGCATCAACGAGGACTGCTCGGCGCAGAACGAGCCCGCGCGGATGCTCTGGAGGAGCTCCCCCACCTTGGCGGCCACGCCCGGCGATCCCGGCCGGGGACCGTCCATGAGCTTTCGCATCCGGGCCTCGCTCACGCCCATCCGGGCGGCGGCGTCGGCCCGGGAGAGGCCCTGCAGGTAGCAGAGCGCCGCCGCCTGGCGCTCGCGGGGGGTGAGGCGCGCACGCAACCCCTCCATCAGCTGGCGCAGCCGGGCGCGGTCGTCGAGCTCGTCCGCGAGATCCCGCTCGGGGGCGCCAACTTCCTCGGCGGGCCCGTCCATGTGGCCGGCCCGCGTGCGCGCGCGGTGCTCGTCGATCGCCCGCCGGTACGTGACCACCGCGAGCCAGCCCGCGGGGTTGGCGATCTCGGTGGATCCTTCGAGCATCACCGCGTACAGCCCGTGCCAGGCCTGGGCATAGCAGGCCTCCAGATCGGCCGGGTCGAGGCTCACCCCGGCGGCTCGCAGGCGAGAGCGGACGGTCCCGAGCACCTGCCCGCGCATCGCCTCGAACTCCTCCCGCAGGAGCCTTTCGGCCCGATAGCGTCGGACTGAGAGGGGACTCATCGACCAGAAGATGGCGAGCCACGCGAATTACGGCTCAGTGAAATGCCGCTATTTGCTCAAAACTCGTGCGTCTCATGTCCTCCCCCGCCCGCTCGGCCCCATGCCAGCCGGCCACCCGCTCGAGGGCCTCGTCGAGATCCCAGAGGGGCCGCCAGCCGAGCCCCTCTTCGGCGGCCGAGGAGTCGAGCTCGAGCCGACGGGTCTCAGGTGGATGGGAGCCGGAGTCCACCTCCCACTCCAGACCACCGTCCAGCAGCCCGGCGAGCTTGCGGACGATCTCGAGCACCGTCAGGCAATCCTCCGCTCGCGGCCCGAAGTTCCATCCCCGGGCGGCGTCGTCGGCGCGGCAGAGAGCCTCCGCGAGGCACAGATAGCCGCTGAGCGGGTTGAGCACGTGCTGCCAGGGCCGGATGGAGTCTGGGTTTCGCACCGACACGGGCTCGCCGGCGGCGTGGGCCCGCAGGATGTCGGGCAGGAGGCGGTCTTCCCCGAAGTCCCCCCCGCCGATGACGTTCCCGGCGCGGGCGCTGCCAACGCGGGGGCGGGTGCTCTCGAAGTGGGGGCCCGCGCGCGCGCGACGCACGCGCGCGCGGGCCCCCCTTTTTTCGGACTCGGACAGCCCGAACTCGGGGGGCTCGGACTGGGACAGGAACGAGTCCCGATAGGCCCCCGTAACGATCTCGGCGCAGGCCTTGGAGGCCGAGTAGGGATCGCGGCCTCCAAGGGGGTCCTCCTCGGTCAGGCGCCGGGGCGGGCCGGGAGGGTTCGCGTAGCACTTGTCGGAGGTCACAACCACCACCGCCTGAACGCTCTCGCCGTCCAGGCGAACCGCGTCGAGGAGGTTGGCGGTGCCTAGGATGTTGACCTCGAACGTAAGCACGGGCTCGCGGAGCGAAAGCCTGACCATCGGCTGGGCGGCCAGATGGAAGACCATCTCGGGACGGACCGACCGAACGGCCTCCCGGACGGCGGAAGCGTCCCGGATGTCCAGCGAGAGCTCCCCCGACATGCCGTCGGCGACCCGCGCGAGAGAATAGAGCGAGGGCTCGGTGGGAGGCGCAGGGGCGAGCCCCGTGACCCGGGCGCCGAGCGACTGCAGCCACAACGACAGCCACGATCCCTTGAAGCCGGTGTGGCCGGTGACGAGGACCGACCGCCCCGACCAGAAGGCGGAGTCGATAGAGGTGCCGGGGTCGATACGAGAGAACCGTGCCAAGGCGTCGGTATCTTCACGGAATCGCACCTGAAGACGCATACACGACGATCCCGGGCGGGGAAACGGCGGTCCCGGACGGGGACACAACGACCCCGGACGCCCACACGACGATCCCGGAGAGGCCCGAGCGAGGGGAGATCCTGGGGATTCCCTTGGCGGTCTCCGACTACGAGGAGGTGATGGACTGGATGGACGCGATGGTCGCGTCGGGAGCTCGCGGTTATGTGACGGCGGCGGCCGTGAACCTCGTGATGAACGCCCAGGAGAACCACGCCACGCTCGACGCGGTGATGGCGGCGACCCTGGCGGTCCCCGACGGCCAGCCTCTGGTGTGGGCCCTGAAGGCGCTTGGGCACGGGAGGGCGACGAGGGTCTACGGGCCGGACCTGATGGCCAAGTACTGCGCCCGGGCGGCCCGCAGGGGCACGCCCATCTACCTGTACGGCGGCCGGGGGGACGCGGAGCGGGAGCTGCTGGCCGAGCGCCTGCGGGATCGCCATCCGGGGCTCGTGATCGCGGGCGGCGCGAGCCCGCCGTTCAGGCCGCTGACCCTCGGTGAGGACGAGCGGCTGCTGGCGGACATCGACGCTTCGGGGGCCCAGGTCGTGTGGGTGGGGACCGGACAGCCCAAGCAGGAGCAGTGGATGCACCGGATGCGCCCCCGCCTGCAGGCGCCCCTGCTGGTGGGGGTGGGGGCGGCATTCGACTTCCACGCGGGCCTCGTCAAGCAGGCGCCCCCGTGGATGGGACGGAGCGGCATGGAGTGGTCCTACCGGCTGATGCGCGAGCCCCGACGGCTGTGGCGGCGGTACGCCCGCTATAACCCCCGGTTCGTGGTCGCCTTCGCCCGCCAGTATTCACGGCAGCGCCGCGGGGTCGATCGATAGGGTGCCGCCCATGACACGCTTTCGCCCCAGGACCGTCGGACGGCGTGAGCCATGACAGGCAAGCGTTCGGCGCTCGTGACCGGGATCACCGGTCAGGACGGCTCTTACCTGGCGGAGCTGCTGCTCGAGAAGGGCTACGAGGTGCACGGGATGGTAAGGCGTGCCTCGACGGAGAAGTTCGAGCGGATCGAGCATCTGCGCGACCGGATCACCCTGCACCAGGGGGATCTGCTCGACCAGCGATCGCTGGTGGACGCCCTGCGGGCGGCCAAGCCGAGCGAGATCTACAACCTGGCGGCGATGTCGTTCGTGGCGGTGTCCTGGATCCAGCCGACCCTGACCGCGGAGTTCACGGGCGTGGGCGTGACGCGAATGCTCGAGGCGATGCGCGAAGTGTGCCCCCAGGCCCGCTTCTACCAGGCCAGCTCGAGTGAGATGTTCGGCAAGGTCCTGGAGGTCCCTCAGACCGAGACGACCCCGTTCTACCCCCGCTCCCCCTACGGCGTGGCGAAGGCCTACGGACACTTCATCACGGTCAACTACCGCGAGAGCTATGACCTGCATGCGACGAGCGGAATACTTTTCAATCACGAGTCCCCACGCCGTGGGCTGGAGTTCGTCACC
This sequence comes from uncultured Solirubrobacterales bacterium, assembly GCA_963785785.1. GTDB lineage: Bacteria > Actinomycetota > Thermoleophilia > Solirubrobacterales > Solirubrobacteraceae > Palsa-744. The sequence goes on from CAWAWI010000001.1 coordinate 1,229,335, forward strand.
CGCAAGATCACCTGGCACGCCGCGGCGATCAAGCACGGCCTTGGGAAGGAGCTGCGGCTCGGAAACCTCGACGCCGAACGGGACTGGGGCTACGCGAAGGACTACGTGGAAGCGATGTGGCTGATGCTCCAAAGAGACACCCCGGAGGACTACGTGATCGCCACGGGCGAGTCACACTCGGTGAGGGAGTGCTGCGAAGTGGCGTTCGACGAGGCGGGGCTTGGAGACTTCATGCAGTACGTGACGATCGACCCGGCGTTCGTGAGGCCGGCGGAGGTGGATCACCTGATCGGCGACCCCTCGAAGGCCGAGCGGGACCTGGGCTGGAAGCCAAAGACCTCGTTCGAGGAGCTGATCAGGCTCATGGCACGGGCGGACCTCGAGTCCTTGAAGCCCCGCTGATCGGTCCGCATTGATCGGTCTGTTCGACACCTCCACGCCGCTGCGGCCGCTGCACGACGAGCTGAGGGAGGCGGTCGGGAGGGTGCTCGACTCGGGCCGGTACATCCTCGGCCCGGAGGTGAGCTCCTTCGAGGCGGAGTTCGCCGCCTACTGCGCCGCCGATCACGGCGTGGGGGTCGCGAACGGGACAGACGCGATCACGATCGCCCTGCGGGCGATGGGGGTGGGCGAGGGCGACGAGGTGGTGGTGCCGTCGTTCACCTTCTACGCCTCCGCGGAGGCGATCCCGCCGACGGGCGCGAGGCCGGTGTTCTGTGACGTCGACCCGCAGACCTATTGCGTGACCGCGGACACGGTCAAGGCGGCTCTGACCCCGCGGACCAAGGCGGTCGTGGCGGTCCACCTGTTCGGCAACGTCGCCCCGGTCGCAGAGATTCGGGCGCTGGGGGTGCCGGTGCTCGAGGACGCGGCCCAAGCGGCCGGCTCGACCGGCCCGGACGGGCGCCCGGGAGCGCTCGGGACGGCGGGGACGTTCTCGTTCTTTCCCTCCAAGAACCTCGGCTGCTTCGGGGACGGCGGCGTGATCGTGACATCCGACCTCCAGATCGCCGAAAGGGCAAGGACGCTGCGGTTCCACGGCTCCCACGACAAGGTCACCTATGAGCAGGTCGGCTGCAACTCCCGCCTGGACGAGCTCCAAGCGGCGATCCTACGTGTCCAGCTTCCCCACCTCGACGGCTGGGCGGACGGGCGCCGGCGCGCGGGCGAGCATTACGAGCGCGCGGGCCTGGGCGAGCTGGTCGGGCTGCCCAGGACGACCGACGGGGCAGGACCCGCATGGCACCTGTACGTCGTTCGCCATCCCGAGGCGGACCGTCTGGAGGAAACGCTGAAGGCGAAAGAGATCGGCTGCAAGGCCTACTACCGCACGCCAATCCACCGCCAGCCGGCGATGCGCGAGTGGGGTGAGGGCGTGGAGCTGCCCGGCACGGAGGAGGCCGCGAGAACCCACCTGGCGATCCCGATGAGCCCAGTCCTGAGCGAGGAGCAGGCGCGGGAGGTCGTGGCGGCCGTGCGCGACGCGGGCTGAGCGGCGCCGGCGCTCGGCGTCAGCCTCCGCCAGCGCGCGCTCGCGCCCGCCGCCGCCCTCAGCCCCGGCCCTCCAGCAGGTCCTCGTCGGGAACCTCGCGAACGACCCGCGCGGGCACGCCCATCACGACCGCCCGGGGGGGGACATCTCCGGCGACGACCGCGCCGGCGGCCACGAACGCCTCCTCGCCGATCTCCACGCCGGGGGTCAGGACCGCGCCCCCGCCGATCCGGCAACCGCGCCGCAGGGTGGCGCCGCGCAACTTGAAGGCGGGGCCGTGGCGGCCCATCGTGTGGTCGTTGGTGGTGCTCGCGCAGGGGCCGACGAAGACGTCGTCCTCGACGAGGGTGTGGGCGGCCAGGTACACGTTCGTCTGAATCCGCACGCGGGCGCCGATCGAGACTTCGTTGTCGACCACGCTTCCCCGGCCGATCAGCGAGCCGGGGCCGACGGTGGAGCGCTCGCGTACGAAGGCCTGGTCGCCGATGATCGCCTCGTCGGAGATCTCAGCGCCGGCGAGGACGATCGCACCCGCGCAGACGGTGACCCGCTCGCCGATCGTCAGCCGTCCGGTCTGGCCGATCGCGGAGGAGCTGCGGGCCAGGCGGGGAGGCTTGCCGAGCACGGCGTGATCCTCGATTACGCAGCCGTCCCCGATGATGACCCCCTCGTGGACGACCACGTGGGCGCCGAACGAGACCCCCTCCCCCACCTCGACGTCCTGCCCGAGCAGCAGCCCGGGCGCGCGCGGGTCGGGGCTCAGACTCACAGGCTCACAGACGTACTACGTTGCCGGTCCCGGCGTGGGTGCGCGTGACGCCCCGCAGGTCGACCACGAGGCGGGCGCGCCTGGCCACGAGCTCGTGGTCGACGCTCGGGTGAGCCGTGACGATCAGCGCGAGATCGGCGTCCGCGAGCGCGTCCTCCAACGGGACGCTCCGCAGGTCGAACTCCGCCAGGGCGGGCACGTGGGGGTCGTGGTAGCGGACGTCCGCGCCCAGGTCGCGGAGCAGCTCGAGGATCTTCAGGGCGGGCGACTCCCGGGTGTCGCCCACGCCGGGCTTGTAGCTGACGCCGAGCACCGCCACGCGCGCGCCCTTGATCGGCAAGCCGATGTCGTTCAGGGTCCGCTGGGCCTTCGCGACGCAGTGGTAGGGCATCTGCTGGTTGACCTTGCCGGCGAGCTCGATGAACTCGGTCGACATGTCGAACTCACGGGCGCGCCAGCTCAGATAGAAGGGGTCCACCGGCAGACAGTGGCCGCCCATGCCGGGGCCGGGCTCGAAGCGCATGAAGCCGTAGGGCTTGGTCGCCGCGGCTTCGACGACCTCCCAGATGTCGATGCCCATCCGGTCGGTGAGCATCGCGAGCTCGTTGACGAGGGCGATGTTGACCGACCTGAAGATGTTCTCGAGCAGCTTCGAGAGCTCGGCCGCCTCGGGGCTGGAGACCCGGACGACCGTGTCGCAGACGAGGCCGTAGAGGGCTTCGGCACGCTCCGCACACGCGTCGGTCAGGCCGCCAAGGATCTTGGGGGTGTTGCGCAGCGTGAAGTCGGTCCGCCCCGGATCGATGCGCTCGGGGGAGAAGGCGAGGTTGAAGTCCCGGCCAGCCGCGAGACCGGACTCCTCGAGCAGCGGCGCGAGGCGCTCGCGTGTGGTGCCCGGGTAGGTCGTGGACTCGAGGACGACCAACTGGTCCTGCTGGAGCACCTCGGCGAGCGCCCGAGCGCTGTCGATCAGCGGGCCGAGATCGGGCTCCCGGTTTGTGGTCAGGGGCGTGGGCACGCACACGACGATCGCGTCGGCCTTGGCCAGGCTCGCGTAGCGAGTCGAGGGGTGCACCCTCTCGGCGACGGCCTGGAGCTCCTCGGAGGGGACGTCCTCGATGTAGGAGCGTCCCCCCTCGATCGCCTCGATCTTGCGGGGATCGACGTCGACGGCGATCACCTCGCAGCCCTCCCGGGCGAACGCGACGGCAAGGGGCAGGCCGACGTAGCCCAAGCCGATGACGCCGACGGTCCTCATCGCGAGGCAGTCTAGGGCCTGCCCGCGACGTTCCGAAGCTCCCGCAGGTCCGCCTGGACCATGCGCTCCACGAGCTGCTGAAACCCGACTTCGGGCGTCCAGCCCAGGCGTGCGCGGGCCCTGCTCGGGTCGCCGACGCTCGGGGTCCTCTCGGGCGGGCGCACGAGCGTGGGATCGACCCGTATGTGGCGGTCGGCCTCCAGGCCCACGCACGCGAACGCCGCACCCGCGAAGTCGGCGACCGTATGGGGGGCGCCGCTGGCCAGGACGTAGTCGTCGGGATCCTCCTGCTGGAGCATCAGCCAGGCGCCCCGGACGATGTCTCCCGCGAACGACCAGTCCCGCACCGCGTCCAGGTCCCCCAGGGTCAGCGTGTCGGCGAGCCCGAGCGAGATCGCAGCAGCGCCCCGGGCGATCTTGCGCGTGACGAACCGCTCGGGACGGCGCTCGGACTCGTGGTTGAAGACGATCCCCGAGCTCGCGTGCAGGCCGTCACGCACGCGCAGCAGACCCACGAGCTCATGGCCGGCGAGCTTTGCGACCGCGTACGGCGTGGCCGGCAGGCAGGGCGTCTCCTCCCGCTGGGGGCTGGTGGGCGCCTCGCCGAAGATCGCGCCGGAGGCGGACACGAACACGCGCGTGCCAACGTCGAGCTCGCGGACGGCCTCGAGGATCGCCGCGGTCGAGCCCGCGATCGCCCGGACCGTCTCCTGGGGACGCTCCCAAGAGGCGGGCACGAAAGACGGCGCGGCAAGGTGGTAGAGCTCGTGCGGACCCACACCCTCGATCGCCTCGTGCAGACTCTCGGGGGCGAGCAGGTCGCCGTGGACGAGCGCGATCCGCGAGCGCAGATGCTCCGAGCACCCGAGCGAGGCCCCCGCCGGCCCGCGTGCCAGGCCGGTGACCTCATAGCCCTTCTCGAGCAGGAGCTCGGCCAGGAACGAGCCGTCCTGGCCGGTGATGCCCGTGAGGAGCGCCCGCGGACGCTCGGTGCTGGCGGGAGGATCGGGCACGCCCGCAGCTTATGTCCCGGCGGACACCCGAAGCAGCTTATGTCCCGGCGGCCTCGCCGTAGACTGCCGCCAGCCCGCGGGCGACGAGATCCGGAGCGCACACCTCACGCGCCCGCACCAGCCCCCGCCGTGCGGCGGTGGGATCGGCGAGGACCCGCCTGATCGCCTCGGCGAGCGCGTTCGGGTCTCCCGACGGCGCCAAGGAGGCCTCGTCGAGCAGCTCTGGAAGCGCGCCCACGCGGCTCCCGGCCACCGGCAGCCCGGCGGCCATCGCCTCGGCGGCGGCGATCCCGAACGTCTCGGCCGAGCGCGAGGGCACGAGCGCGATCCGAGCGCCCGCCCGCAGCCGAGCCAACTCCACGTCCTCGACCCTCCCGGCGAACCGCACGTCGGCGTCACCGGCGAGCCGCTCCAGGCCCTCGCGCTCGGGCCCGTCGCCGGCCACCACCAGAGGCAGTTCAGCCAGGCGGCACGCGGCGACAGCGACGTCCACGCCCTTCTCGGGCGCCAGCCTGCCGACGACGAGCGCGTATGACCGTCCCCGCGTCCCGGCTGCCACGGGCGGCGCATCCGAGACCGCCGCTCCCGGCGGCGCCTGCGATGGGGCTCGGTCGGGCGGCGCCTGCGACAGCGCTCTGACGGGGGGCGGGAGCACGTGGACGCGATCCCACGGCAGGTGAGCCCCGAGAGCCCGCAGGCGCTCGCGGGCGAACACGCTGGGCACGACGATAGCGTCGGCCTGGGCCAGCAGCCGGGGCTGCCACAGCGACAGGGCCGCCCCGTATGTCACGGCCTCGGCCAGGCTGGCGCGGCAGTTCAGGCGAACTCCTGGAAGGGTGTTGCGCCCGTGACAGCGAGTGCACTCCTCTCCGCGGGTGAAGCAGACGCCCACGGCGCACACGACGCGGTACTGGTGCAGGTGGAGCACCACCCGGGCGCCCGCCCCCCTCGCGGCCGCGAGGGCTCGCCAGCCCAGAGTTGGACTCAGGTTGTGGGCGTGCACGACCCGGGCACCCCCCAGCCGGACGGCCCGGTCCACGTCTCGGGGCTGGAGCCCACCCCGAAGCAGGCCCGCCGCGGCACGGCCCCGTCCGAGGGCCGCCGAGTCGCGCGCCAGGAGCTCGGCGTCCTCGCCCAGATGCTCCCGAACCAGCCACAGGAGATCCTCGACGGTGCGCTCCTCGCCGCCGGTCGTCCGGTAGCGGTTGTGCAGGAACAGGATCATCGAGGGCCGCGCCGGACCATACTGCCCAGCAATGAACGAGCCCCCCTCGACACCAGCCTCGATCGCGACACCAGCCTCGATCGCGACACCAGCCTCGATCGTGATACCCACGCGGGCGCGTCCCTCCTACCTGAAGGTCGCCCTCGCCTCGATCTGCCCGCAGGCGGCTGCCGCGGGCGCCGAGGTGCTGATCGTGGACGACGCGGGCCCGACGGCCGACGGTCGCGCGCTGGCGCAACGCTTCGGGGCACGCTACGAGCCCCACGAGGGGCCCCTCGGCCTGAACATAGCCCGGAACACCGGTGTGGAGCGCTCGGCGGGCGAGCTGGTGGTGTTCGTCGACGACGACATCGAGGCTGCTCCCGGCTGGCTGGCCGCGCTGCTGAGGGCCGCGGAGGAGCATCCCGACGTCGAGGTGCTCGCGGGCCCGATCCATGCCCGCCTGGAGGGCAGGCCGCCGCGCAGCTGCGGCCGGGAGCGCCCGCCGATCACGACGCTCGAGCTCGGCGAGCGGGACACCGACGCTCGTTACGGGTGGGGCGCGAACATGGCGATCCGCCGATCGGCCCTCGAGCGGGTCGGCCCGTTCGACGTCTCCCTGGAGCACGGCGGCGACGAGCAAGAGTGGCAGGATCGCCTGCGGGCGATAAGCCCCGGAGCGAGGGTTATGTATGTCGCAGACGCGTCCGTCGATCACCGCCGCGTGGGTAAAGACGCGGGCCTGCGGGCGCTCGCCTGGGGGGCTCACGTGCGGGGCAGGGCCGCCCGGCGCTTTGACAGGCGCCAGGGCCGGGCGCCCTCCCTGGGCGCCGAGCTGAGGACCCTCGCCGGCTGCACGTGGCACGTCGTGCGCCGCCGCTGCCCGGCGGGGCTGACGATGGTCTCCCACAGCGCCGGACGGTTGCGAGAGAGGCTGGGCGAGCGCGGGCGATGGGCGGATGTCGCCGACGGGCCCAACTCCGATGAGCGCCAGTGGGCGGCGGGCGGGGTGTCGGAGGACTTCCTCTCCGGCGAGAGCGGCACCGTGGGCGGGCTAGACGCGATGGTGCGAAGCGCCCGCGACGAGGCGCTCGACGCGTGGGAGATCGCCAGCGCCAGCCGTCTGCGCCTGAAGCTCGCGTCCCGACGGGAGCCGCCCACGCGCAGGGTGCTGGCGCTGGGAGTCGTGCGACCCGAGCATGAGGCGCTCGCTCGGCGCATCCGGGATGAGCTGCTGGGCTCCAGGCACGACGTCGAGCTGCACACGTGCCCGCCGGAGGGGCTCGGCAAGTTCGAGAACCTCAACCGGCTGCTCGCCGATCATCCGGCGCAGGGATTTGACTGGCTGCTCTGCGTGGACGACGACGTCGAGCTGCCACGGGGCTTCCTGGACCGGTTCCTGTTCCTGTGCGAGCGCTTCTCGCTGCAGCTCGCCCAGCCAGCGCACAGGCTGAACTCGCACGCGGCCTGGCCGGTGACGCGGCGCAGGCCCGGCAGCGTCGCCCGGGAGACCGGCTTCGTGGAGATCGGTCCGGTGACCGCGTTCGCCCACGAGACCTTCCAGACCCTCCTGCCGTTCCCGTCCCTGCGCATGGGCTGGGGCCTGGACGCCCACTGGGCGGCGCTCGCACGCGAGCACGGATGGCGGTGCGGAGTGATCGACGCTCTCGCGATCCGCCACCGGGCGGCCCCCACGGCCGCCTCCTATCCGCGCGCCGAGGCCGTCGCCGAGGCGCGCGAGTTCCTCGCGGATCGGCAATACCTGGGCGCGGTCGAGAGCCAGCGCACCCTGATCACCCACAGGCGCTTTTAGGAGATGAGACCATCCCGGTGAAGGTCGTGGTCGTAGCCGAGTTCTATCCGAGCCGCCGGGACCCGGTCCTCGGGGTGTGGGCCCACCGCCAGGCGATGGCCGCGCGCGACGCGGGCGTGGACGTGCATGTGCTCGTCCTGAACCGCCTCATCCCGCCGCGAGCCGCCCTGGCCGATGGCCCGCGAGCGCTCGCGGTCGAGCTTCGAGCCCGCGTCGGAGAGCCGCGCCGCCAGACCCTCGACGGCCTGGCGGTCAGCTATGTGCCATACGTGTCCCCCCCCCGTTCGGGCCACTACCCGAGCTGGGGAGCGTGGGCCGCGCCCGCGGTGGGGCTTGCGCTGGGCAGGCTCCGCCGAACGTTCGGATTCGAGCTTGTCCACGCCCACAACGCGGTCCCGGCCGGCGATGCCGTCCGCAGGGCACTGGCCGGCCTGCCGCTGCGGTCGGTGCGATCGGTGCGCCGCCGCCCGCCGGACGTGCCGCTGGTGGTCTCCGTGCATGGCGGCGACGTCCTGTACACGGCCGCCCCGCCCCCCCGCGGCAGCGAGGCAGGCGTGCGAGCGGTCGCCCGAGGGTTGGGAGCGGCGAGACTCACGCTCGCCAACAGTCAGGGCATCGCCGAGCTCTGCCGCGAGCACGGCGCGGGCGAGGTTAGGGTCGTGCATCTCGGCACCGACCTGCCGACCGCCGCGACCGGCCGCCGGCGAGACGGCCCTCCCACGCTTGTCACGGTCGGCCACCTCGTCGCGCGCAAGCGCCATGCGGACGTCCTGCGAGCGCTGGCCGTGCTCGGCCGCAGGCACCCGACGCTTCGCTACGAGATCGTCGGCGACGGCCCCGAGCGAGTCGCCCTCGAAGGACTCGCCGCCCGCCTGGGGGTTGCCGACAGGGTCAAGCTCCACGGCCAGCTCCCCCACGAGCAGGCGGTGGCCCAGGCCCGGCGGTGCACCCTGTTCGTGATGCCCTCGACCGAGGAGGCGTTTGGAGTCGCCTACATCGAGGCGATGGCGGCCGGAGTCCCCGCGATCGGATGCCGAGGCGAGCCCGGGCCGGAGGAGATCGCCGCCGCGGGCGACGGCTTCATGCTGGTCCCGCCCGGCGACATCGAGCGGCTCACCCAACGGATCGACGAGCTGCTGTCGGACCCTCAGCGGCTGCGCGAGGCCGGCCAGCGAGCGCGGGAGAGCGTCGCCGCGAGCTTCACCTGGGAGCGCTGCGGCGAGCAGACGGTCGCCGCCTACGAGCAAGCGCTTCGCGTCCCCCGATGAAGCCCGACCTGCGCAAGCCTGTCCTGTTCGTGACAGGACACGTGCCCCCCGATCGGGTCGGCGCGTTCGCGCGGCTCCACGAGCTCGAGGACATCGAGGTCGCTCTCTTCGGGGGCCCCTCCAAGCACGGCCCCCCGATGCTCGCACAGAGCTGGACCGCGGATCTCCCGTTCCCCAGTCGCCGGGTGAGCGAGCGCGAGTCCGGCCGGCTCGCCGCAAGCGGCCGCCACCGCGCGGTGGTGTGCTCGACCGGCGGACGCGTCGCCCTGCCGGCCACATGGGCGGGCGCCCGCCGCGCCCATGTGCGGCTGATCCTGTGGGCTTCCCTGTGGGCCCACCCCCGCACTGGCCTCCACCTGATGAGCTTCCTGGCCCTGCGACGGCTCTACCGGTCCGCGGACGCGATCGTCACCTACGGACCCCACGTGTCCGCATACGTGTCCGCCAGGGGCGCTCGCAACGTGCACGTCGCACCCCAGTCAGTCGACAACGACTTCTGGAGCGCCCCTGTCCCGGTCCCACCCGTCCCGGCTCCACCCGGCCCGACGGCCGGCACCAACGGCGGCCACGCCGACCCCTCCCCCTGGCCGGGGGAGGCTCGCGTGAGGTTCCTGTTCGCGGGCCGGCATGCGCGGGAGAAGGGCATCGAGACCTTGACCGAGGCCTGGTCGAAGTCGGGCCTGCGTCCGCCCGCCGCCGCCCTGGCCCTCGTCGGCGTGGGATCGACTGCCGTCGGATCGACCGCCTCGGGCGCGGACGCCGCGGGGGTGAGCCGGCTGGACGCGGTGGCGCGGGAGAGGATGCGGGAGATCTACGCCGAGGCGGACGTGCTGGTGGTGCCCTCGATCGCGACCCGGACGTTTCGGGAGCCGTGGGGGCTGGTGGTCAACGAGGCGATGAGCCGGGGGCTGCCCGTGATCGCAAGCGACTCGGTGGGGGCGGTCGCGGGGGGACTCCTGCGGGACGGTCGCAACGGGCTGGTGGTGGCCGCCGCAGACAGCGACGCCCTCGCCGGAACGCTCCGTCGCATGACGGACGACCCCGGCCTGCGCGCCCGTCTGGGGGGACAGGGAGCACAGGACGTCAGGGCGTATACCCACGACGCGTGGGCATGGGGCTTCTCGGAGGCACTGTCAACCCTCGGGCTCTCCCGTGCTCATTGCTAGCTTTCGGTTCGTGTTCAGACGTCACCTCCTGCCGCCGGTCACGCTCCTGCTGCTGGCGGCTCTCGCGCCGCCCGCGTCGGCAAACGTCGGAGAAACGATCGTCCAACGGTGCACCCACGGCCAGTCGCTGAGCGGATACAGCCAGCAGGCCTACAGCGAAGCGCTGAAAGACCTGAGCGCGGGCACAGAAGAGTATTCGAACTGCGCCCAGCTGATTCGCCAGGCCCAGCTCGCCGCGGCGGCGGGGCGCGGCACGGGGACCGGCTCGGGAGCGAGTCCGACGGCGGCGATCGCGCCTACCCCGTCCGAGCGCCAGGCGATCGCGAAGGCCCCTCAGGCCGGGGCCGCGCCGCTGAAGGTGGGCGGCCAGACGATCCATCCGGGCGTCGTGCCCGTGAACATCGCCTCGGCCTTCAGCGCGCTCCCCACGCCATTGCTGGCGACCGTCGTGTTCCTGCTGGTCTGCCTCCTGCTCGTCGCGGGCGCAGCCGTCCGGGAGAGCATTCGCAAGCGCCGGGCCCAGTGATCGGGCACGTGTCCACCAGGTTCGAAACCCATGTCCACGCCCACGATCCCCACTGAGCAGCCGCCCTCGCCGGGGCCGGAGCGAGCGGGCGGGTCGCAGGCCCGCGAAGGGTCGGGCCGGCCGGAGCACCCGTTGGGACCCCTGACGGGGCTCCTGCGGGCGGACGCGCTGTGGTGGCCGACGTTGCTGACCGCGGGGTTCGCGTGCTTTGTCACGTTTCTGGCCAAAGGAGGCCTCAACCTCGAATCGTTGACCACCACCGAGATCGTCCTCACGCTCGCGGGCGGCGTGGCGGCGGCTTGCGGGGTCCTGTTCACGCCCGCTGGGCGTTCGCTGGTGGAGGGACCCAAGTACGGCCTGTGGCCGGTGGCGCTGCTCGTCGGGTTCACGGCATTGAGCGGGCTGTCGGTCGTGTGGTCGGTCCAGCCCGACGCCAGCTTTCAGGAAGCTGGTCGACTGCTCGCCTACACCGCCGTGTTCGGCGGGGCGGTCGCGCTGGTGCGCCTCGCCCCCGAGCGCTGGCCGGCGATCCTCGGCGGGCTCGTGCTCGCGGCCGTTGTCGTCTGCGGATACGCGCTCGTCACGAAGGTCTTCCCGGGGATCGCGCCGCTCGTGACCTACGCGCGCCTGGAGGAACCGTACGGCTACTGGAACGCGATCGGGCTGACCGCCGCGATGGGCGCGATCTGCTGCATGTGGCTGGGTGCCCGCCGCGCGGGGCATGCGCTGGTGAGCGCGCTGGCGTATCCCGCGATGGGCGTCCTGCTCGTCACGCTGATGATCGCCTACTCCCGGGGCGCGCTGGGCACGCTCGCGATCGGCCTAACCCTCTGGTTCTGCATCGTTCCCCTGCGACTGCGCGGTGCGGCGGTCCTGATCGTGGGAGCCCTCGGGGCGGGCGTGGTGGTCGCATGGGACTTCTCCAAGCATCCTCTCGTCACCGACAACGTCCCGCTGGGCGAACGCGCCACGGCCGGCCATCAGCTCGGGGTCCTGCTGGTGGCGATGATCCTGGCCCTCACCCTCGTGGGGATCGCGATCGGCTTCTTCACCGCCCGGCGTTCCGCCTCGCTGATCGTCCGCCGGCGTGCTGGCGCGGTCCTGCTGGCGGCGATCGCCCTGGCGGCGGTCGCGTTCGCCGGAGCCCTCGCCCACAGCCAGCGAGGGTTCACGGGCAGCATCTCCCACGCCGTCAGCGACCTCACGAACCCGAACGCGAAACCCCCGCCCAACTCGCCGGGGCGTTTGACCGCGGTGGCAAGCGTCCGCGCTCGCTACTGGAACCAGGCCCTGCAGATCTTCGACGCCCACCCCGCCGTCGGGGCCGGCGCCGGCGGCTACGAAACCGCCAGCCTGCGCTATCGCACGGCGCCGCTGGAAGTCAAACACGCCCATGGCTTCGCCGTTCAGACGCTCGCCGACCTGGGCGCCGTGGGCCTCGCCCTCGCGCTCGCCCTGCTGCTCGCGTGGATGGCCGCCACGGGAAAGGCGACCCACCCCTTCAACCGCCGCTGGAGCAGCTGGCGGGCGTGGCTCGACATCCGCGCGGGCGCCCGACCTGGCTGGCACCGTTTGGGCGGGGATCTCGCCGTGTACACGCCCGAGCGGATCGGGCTCCTCAGCATGCTCTGCGTGGTGGTGGTCTTCGGCGTGCACTCGTTCGTGGACTGGACCTGGTACGTGCCCGGGAATGCCTGCGTCGCGCTCCTCTGCGCCGGCTGGCTGGCCGGTCGCGGACCGCTGAGCCTCGCCCCAGGCGAGCGGCGGGTGCCGGCCGCGAGCCAGCCGAGCCTGGCCGGACCGAGCCTGGGCGGACCGAGCCTGGGCGAGCGGACGCGGAGCGAACTGACCCCAATGCGGATCGGGGTGGCGGTCGCGGTGGCCATCGCCGCATTGCTCGCGATCTGGACGCAGTGGCAGCCCCAGCGCTCGGTGGACGCCTCCCAGCAGGCCCTCGCGCTGCTCGCCGGCGACCCGAAGGGAGCGCTGGCGCAGGCCCAGAGCGCCGTCGCTCGGGACCCGCTGTCAGCGCAGGCGCTGTTCACGCTCGCCACCGTCCAGCAGGCGAATGGCGAGAGCGCACAGGCCAAGGCGACGCTGCAAAAGGCCGTCCGCAAGCAGCCGTCGAACCCTCAAACCTGGCTGACCCTCAGCCGCTACGACCTCACGCGCGAGCCAAAAGCCGCGCTGAAGGAGCTTCAAGCGGCCATCTACCTGAACCCCGAGTCCATCTCCCCCGAAGCGATCGCCGACGGCAACCCCGAAGCGATCGCCGTCGAGAACGAGTACATCGAAGCCTTGCGCGCCGTCCAAGCGAGCGCCGTCGCACCCGCCGTGTCGCACGCCGCTCGCACCCACCCAGCCCGCACGCCCGCGGCCCGGGCCCGGGTGCGGACGAAAGCGGTCGTTGGGGCGAGCGCCGTCCGGGCGCCTACCAGCGCGAGCGCACGGCGTCGGCGAGCAGAACGCGCCCTCCGCCGGGCGGCCCCGCGGAGCGGCCTACGGTCACTTCTTGGAATCCGAAGCCCTCGAGCAGCCGGGTGAGCGAGGTGCGGGTGTAGAAGCGCAGGTGGTCTGAGAGGGGCTCGAAGTGCTCCTCGAAGGCCCTCCGAGAGAGCGCCAGACGGACCACAAAAAGGCGTCCGTGGTCGGGGGTGCTCAGCAGCAGGCGCCCGCCCGGGCGCAGCGCCCGGCGCACCTCGGAGAGCCAGCCGCCGGTGTCCTGGACGTGCTCGATCGTCTCGCCCGCCCACACGACGTCGAAGCTCGCGTCGGGCAGCGGCCACCTCCCAGCCGCCTCCACGAGGCGCAGGTCCAGCTCGGGGTGGCGCTCGCGTGCCCGGCGCAGCGGCTCTCGGGCCACGTCGATCGCGATCGTCTGGGCTCCCGCCCGGACGAGCTCCGCCGCGAAGGAGCCCTCGCCGCAGCCGACGTCCAGCACCCGCTCGCCCGCTCGTACCCGCTCGAGCAGGAAGCGCCTGCGGAGCTCGAAGTCGGAGGGCTGTAGGCCGGGTGGCACCCCCTCCCAGAGAGCCTCGTGATAGTCGCGTGAGCCCATCCTCGAGAAGGCTAGTGTCCCTGCACCGAAGCTCTCATCCCTGCACAACCATGCACGGACCGTCTATGTTGCATACGTGAGGGTCGCGTTCGACAGCCGTCCGTCCACGGACCCGCGGGGCGTCGGACGTTACGCCCGCTGTTTGCTGCGGGCGCTGCGCGACACCGGGGACGCGCGGGGAGAGATCGTCGAGACCCATCGGCCACGCCAGGCATACGACGTGTTCCACGCGCCCTGGATGCAGGGGGCGATGCTGCGAAGCCCCTGCCCGATGGTCGTCACGCTGCACGACCTCGCGATGCTCAAGCGACGCAGCGAGCACCTGCGCCTGGGCGTGCGTTCGCGCCTGCGCCATCTCGCGGTGCAGCGGGCGATGGGCGTGATCGTGCCCACCGAGGCGGTCGCCGACGACGCGGTCTCGCGCCTGGGAGTCGATCGGGAGCGGCTGGCCGTGATACCCGAGGCCCCCGACTCGACCATGTTCCGCCGCGAAGAGCCCGAGATCGAGGAGGTGCGGGAGTCCTACGAGCTGCCCGACCGTTACCTGCTGTGGGTGGGCTGCCTGCGACACCCCGATCCGCGCAAGCACGTCGACAAGCTCGCCGCCACCCCTCGAGAGCTTCCCCTCGTGCTCGTCGGGCCGACCAGCCCGTGGGCGCACGACCTCCCCGACGTGATCCTCACCGGGCACGTGCCCGACAGCCACCTCGCCGCGATCTACAGCGGCGCCCACGCCCTCGTGCTCCCTTCCGAGGACGAGGGCTTCGGCCTGCCCGCGGTCGAGGCGCTGGCATGCGGCACCCCCGTGGTCGCCTGCGAGATACCGGCCCTGCGGGAGGTCCTTGGCGAGCGTGCCACCTTCGTGGACCCGGGGGACCTGCCCGGCTTGATCGCAGCCGCCCAGGGCGTTCGGCGCCCCGCGCCCGCCCCTCCCCAGTGGACCTGGGAGGACGCCGGCCACGCCACCTGGAACGTCTACGAGCGGGCGATCGCCGCCTGTCAGTAGGCGCCGCGGCGGGTGATGACCGCGGGAATGGTCTTCAGCAGGATCGTCAGGTCGAGAGCCAGGGACCAGCGCTCGAGGTAGATGAAGTCGAGGTTCACCAGGTCGTCGAAGTCGAGCTCCGCCCGTCCGGACACCTGCCACAGGCCGGTGATCCCGGGCAGGACCAGATAGCGCTTTCGGTGCCAGTCCTCGAGCATCTCGTAGTCGCGCTCGGGCAGGGGTCTCGGGCCGACGAGGGACATCTCGCCGCGGACGACGTTCACGAGCTGCGGGAGCTCGTCCAGGGAGAACCGCCTCAGGAACCCTCCGACGCCGGTCAGGCGGGGATCTTCGCGGATCTTGAACAGGGCGCCGGAGGCCTCGTTGAGCTCTTCGAGGCCCGCCTGGCGGTGCTCGGCGTCGGTGTGCATCGTGCGAAACTTCAAGCACTGGAACGGCCGCTGGCCGATGCCCCGGCGGGTCGATCGGTACACGATCGGTCCTCGGGAGGTAACCCGGACGGCGATCACGATCGTCAGCAGGATCGGGCTGAGGAAGACCAGCAACAGGGTCGCCCCCAGCACGTCGAAGGTGCGCTTGAGGGCGAAGTCCACGCCCTCGAACACGGGCGGGCCCAGCTCGAACAGGGGCACCGCCTGGCCGGGCACGAACTCGGCGCGGTGGATCAGGATCTCCATCGTGGATGGCGCGATCCGTACGCGCACTCCGCGCTGGTGGCAGCGATCGACCAGCTCCACCGCCTCCACCTGGGGGAAGTCCGGATCGGCGATGATCACCTCGTCGATCCGCTCGGCACTCAACACATCGTCGAGGTCCTGCAGGCGACCCAGCTCGCGCAACCCGTTCGCCGCGAGGGCGTTCGGCGAGATGAACCCCACGACCTCCAGAGGCGCATGATGGGACCCGTCGCCGAGCGCGTAGGCGACGTCCCGGATGTGCTTGCCCGTGCCCACCAGGACCGCCCTGCGCCTGTACCCCGCGGCCCGCAGGAGCACGCCGGTGATCCATTCGTAGGCCGCCCGGAACATCGACACGTACAGCAGGGCGAAGGTCAGGGATCCCCAGAAGATGTAGAAGCTCGAGAACGTTTCTCCGCTCACCACCGCGAAGATCAGGGCGACGAACGCCACCTGGAACAGGGACCCCACGATCCTCGGGAGGCCCGGCCGCTGCGAGCGTGCCGCATACAGGCCCGAGCGAGCAAACAGCAGGGCCGTCAGCAGGTAGGCGAACGGCACGAAGTGGCGGGTCTCTTCGAGCACCCCGTTCAAGCCCAGGCTTCCCAGCACCGCTTCCTTCAGCGCCAGGGCCGTGAAGATCGCCAGGGTCACCCCCGCGAAGTCCAGCGCCAGCAGCGAGAGCACCCGCAATGCCCGTCTGACCGTGTCCATGCGCAGCAGCAGCGACAGCGCCGGCGGGCGCTTGCTGCGCATGTCCCGGTCGGAGTGCTCTCTGCGGACGGTCGTCTCGGACAGGGCCGGCCGTGCCGAGACCGGTGTGACCGACTGGGCGGTCGCGGCCGCCGAGGACGTCCGAGCGGGCGTGGGCGTTGGCACGGGCGTGGGCGTGGGCGTTGGCACGGGCGTGGGCGAACGGGGCGAGTGCCCCGGCATGCTCGACACGGGCCGATCCCTGATCTGAGGGGTGGGCGGAGCGGACGTTCCCGAAGAACGTGGTCCCATCTCTCTGCTCACAACCCGTCAGACTTGCAGATGGAGCGGTCGGGCGTCTGCCGGCCGGCCGCTCAGCGGGGCCCGCTGACGAGCTCCTCGACGCCGGACTGCTCGATCGTGCGCTTCAGTCCCTCTCGGAGGGACACCTGGGGTGACCAGCCCAGCAGCTCCTGCGCGAGGGCGATGTTGGGGCGGCGCTGCTTGGGATCGTCCACCGGCAGGGCCTCGTAGACGATCTCCGAGCTCGACTCCGTCAGCTCCTTGACCGTCTCGGCCAGCTCGAGCAGCGTGAACTCGTCCGGGTTGCCGATGTTCACGGGATCGTGATACCCGGACTCCGCCAGGGCGACGAGCCCCGCGATCAGATCGCTCACGTAGCAGAAGGACCGTGTCTGGCTGCCGTCGCCGAACACCGTTATCGCCCGGTTCGCGAGGGCCTGGCGCAGGAACGTCGGAATCGCCCGCCCGTCGTGTGGTCGCATGCGGCTGCCATAGGTGTTGAAGATGCGCACGATTGCCGTGTCCACGCCCTGCTGGCGGTGATAGGCCATCGTCAGGGCCTCCGCGTAGCGCTTGGCCTCGTCGTAGACCCCTCGCGGGCCGATCGGGTTCACGTGGCCCCAGTAGCTCTCCGACTGAGGGTGTTCCTGAGGATCCCCATACACCTCGCTCGTGGACGCGAGCAGGAAGCGCGCCCGCTTGGCCTTGGCCAGTCCGAGGGTGTGATGGGTGCCGTAGGAGCCCACCTTCAGGGTGTGCAGGGGCAGTCTCAGATAGTCGATCGGGGACGCCGGGGAGGCCAGGTGGTAGACGAAGTCCACCGGCTCCTCCACGAAGTACGGGTCGATGATGTCGGTGTTCACGTGCACGAACTCCGGAGCCCGGATGTGCTCGATGTTCACGAGGGACCCCGTCTCGAGGTTGTCCACGCAGATCACCCGATGGCCGCGCTCGAGCAGCTCCTCGCACAGATGCGAGCCGAGAAACCCCGCCCCCCCGGTGACCAGACAGGTTGCCACGACCAGCAGGATACCCGCCTCCGCCGTACACCCCCGATGCGAACCCCGCGACGTGGGGCCCGGGTGCGCGCACACGCACACGCGGGGGGCCCGCGGAGACGGTTGGAATGTCCCACCCGACAGGGGGCCCGCGCGTGCGCGTGCGCGCACGCGGGCCCCTCCCCGGAGACGACTCCCCCGCCCATCTCCGACGCGACTCGCCCGCCCATCCCCCGACTGACCTCCCCACGCGCGCACGCGGGGCCCATCGCATGGGCCATATCATCTGAGGATGGCCACAACCGAGGAGCACCTGACCGTCGCGCCGATCGTGGGCCCCGATGACCCCCGGCGGTTCACCGACTCGGGAATCGAGATCTCCGAGCTCTACACCGAGGAGAACCTCCCGCGAGAGCTCGACCTCGGAGAGCCGGGGGCCTTCCCCTACACCCGGGGGGTCCACCGGGAGATGTACCGCAAGCAGACCTGGACGATGCGCCAGTACGCCGGATACGCATCGGCGAAGGAGTCCAACGAGCGCTACCGGTACCTGCTCTCCAAGGGGTCCACGGGCCTGTCGATGGCCTTCGATTTGCCCACCCAGCTGGGCCTTGACTCCGACAATCCCCGCTCTCGGGGGGAGGTCGGAAGGACAGGGGTGGCGATCGACACGATCGAGGACATGCGCACAGCCTTCGACGGCATTCCCCTGGACCAGGTGTCCACGTCGATGACCATCAACGCCCCCGCCGCATGTTTGCTGCTCCTGTACGAGCTCGTCGGCGAGGAGCAGGGGGTGCCGAGCGAGAAGCTCAGGGGGACCACCCAGAACGACGTCCTCAAGGAGTACATCGCCCGGGGCAACTACATCTACCCGCCCGGTCCCACGATGCGCCTCACGACCGACCTGTTTCAGTACTGCCACGAACGAGTCCCCCGCTGGAACACGATCTCGATCTCCGGGTATCACTTCCGGGAGAAGGGCTGCTCGGCCGTACAGGAGGTCGCGTTCACGCTCTCCTCGGGGATCGCCTACGTGCAGGCCGCGATCGAGGCCGGGCTGTCGGTGGACGAGTTCGCACCACGTCTGGCGTTCTTCTTCAACGGCCACAACAACGTCTTCCAGGAGGTCGCCAAGTTCCGGGCCGCCCGGCGCATGTGGGCGCACATCATGCGGGAGCGCTTCGGGGCGACCAACCCGAAGGCCACGATGCTGCGCTTCCACACCCAGACGGGAGGGGTCACCCTGACCGCCCAGCAGCCCGAGAACAACATCGTGCGAGTGGCCCTCCAGGGCTTCGCAGCGGTGTGCGGGGGCACCCAGTCATTGCACACCAACGGCTTCGACGAGGCCCTTGCGCTGCCCACCGAGCGGGCCGCCAAGATCGCCCTGCGCACCCAGCAGATCCTCGCCCACGAGTCCGGTGCCGCCGACACCGTGGACCCGTTCGCGGGCTCCTACTTCGTGGAGGCCCTCACCGACGAGATCGAACTGCGGGCCAACGAGCTGATCGCCAAGGTGGACACCCTCGGCGGGTCCGTGAACGCGATCGAGTTCATCACCGGCGAGATCGACGAGTCCGCCTGGGGCTATCAGGAGCGCTACCGGATCGGCCAGGACATCGTGGTCGGCGTGAACTCCTACCAGGAGGACGACATCGAGGTCCCCGACCTCCTGCGCGTGGACCCCGAGTCTGAGCGCGAACAGGTCTCCCGGCTGACCGAGTTCAAGGCCAACCGCGACCACACCCTCGTGGAGCGCCGCATGGAGGAGCTCCGCGACCTGGCCCTCACCACCGAGAACCTCCTCCCCGGCATCAGAGCGGCCCTGAAGGACCGCTGCTCGTTGGGGGAGGTTTGTGGGGCGATGGGGGACGTGTTCGGCAAGTACGCGCCGACGTTCTGAGGAGGCCATGCCGCATGCGGCATGGCGAGCAGGGTCGCATGCGACCCTGTCACGGAACCGCACATGTGCGGTTCCGCGGGGCGGCGCATGCGCCGCCCCGACCAATAGGCTTCGCCGATGCCCACCACCCTGGCCACGTCTCTCTACGAAGTGGTCCTCGCGATCCACATCATGGCCGTGGTTGTCGCGTTCGGGGTGACGTTCGCGTATCCGATCATGTTCTCGATCGCCGCCCGCCACGACCCGCGAGGCCTGCCGTTGATGCACCGGGTCGAGTATTCGATCGAGCGGATGCTCGTGAACCCGGGGCTCGTGGTGGTGCTCCTTGCGGGGATCTATCTCGCCAGCGACGGCCATCACTGGAGCGAGTTCTTCGTCCAGTGGGGTCTCGCCGCCGTGGTCGTGATCGGGGCCCTGGTGGGAGCCGTGATGATCCCCACCGCCAAACGGGCCGAGCAGATCGCCGAACGGGACGTCGAGGCCGCCGGCGAGGGGACCGTCGCGATGAGCGAGGAGTACCAGGCGATCGTCCGGAGGCTCTCGACCGTCGGCAGCCTCCTGAGCGTGCTCGTGCTCGTCACGATCCTGTTCATGGCCATCAAGCCCTAGACCTTCGCTGAGCGGCTCGAGCGCCCATCGTCAGACGAGCTCCGCTGTACCCTGACGAGTATGAGCAACGGGTATCGAGTGGCGGTCGTGGGGGCGACCGGGCAGGTGGGCACGCTGATGCTCGAGCTTCTCCATGAACGCTCGTTCCCGGCTCGGGAGATCGTCCCGTTCGCCTCCGAGCGGTCGGTCGGGCGAGAGCTCCAGGGAGGCCTGGTGGTACAGGGCCTCGACGAGGAGTCCATTCAGGGCTTCGACCTGGCGTTGTTCTCCGCCGGGGGCTCCACCTCTGGCGAGTGGGCCCCCAAGTTCGCCCGAGCGGGTGCGGTCGTGATCGACAACTCCTCTCGCTGGCGCATGAACGACGACGTGCCCCTGGTGGTGAGCGAGGTCAACCCCGACGCTCTCTCCGGCCATCGGGGGATCGTGGCCAACCCCAACTGCTCGACCATGCAGATGGTGGTCGCCCTGAAGCCCCTCCACGAGGAGGCCGGGATCGAGCGCCTGGTGGTCAGCACCTACCAGGCCGTCTCCGGCACCGGCAGGAAGGCCGTGGACGAGCTCCTGGACCAGTCCCACGCGCTTCTTCACGAACACGAGGTGGGCCCCCCCGAGGCGTACCCCCACAGGATCGCCTTCAACGCCCTCCCCCACGCGGGCTCGTTCGGCGACGGAGACGATCACACCGACGAGGAGCGAAAGCTCATCGACGAGACACGCAAGATCCTCGAGGACCCGTCCATCCGCATCTCCGCCACCTGCGTGAGGGTGCCCGTCGTGAACGGCCACTCCGAGGCAGTCAACGTCCAGACCCGACGGGACCTCTCCCCCGACCGCGCCCGGGAGCTCCTCGCCGGCGCCCCCGGGGTGACCGTCCTCGACGACCCATCCGCCGCCCTCTACCCGCTGGCCATCCACGCCTCCGGCAAGGACGACGTGTTCGTCGGTCGCATCCGCCGGGACCCCGGCCACGAGCGCGCCCTGGACCTGTGGATCGTCTCCGACAACCTCCGCAAGGGAGCCGCCCTGAACGCCGTCCAGCTCGCCGAGCTACTCCATGAGCGCTCCTTGATCGCGCCCCGCCAGGCCCCCGCTCCCGCCTGACCCGATCGTCAACCGGCAGGAGTCCGGCGGCCGCCGCACGACGCCTCGCGACCGCCCCACCAGGCAGGAGTCGGACGGCCGCGCACGAATCTCGTGGGCGATGAGCGTCTCCTCGGAGGTCAAACGGACCCTCGTCAAGTCCCCGCCCGAGCTCTGGGCGGAGCTGAGCGATCCCAACGCCCTGGCACGCCATCTCGGCGAGCTGGGTGAGGTCCGGATCGTCCGCACAGAGCCCGATCAGGCGGTCGAATGGGAGGCCCCCCTGGCCTCGGGCACCGTGCGCATCGAGCCCTCCGGCTGGGGCACCAAGGTCACCCTCACCGCCACCCGCGCGATTCCCCCGGCCGGGCCGGAGGCCGAGGCGGCGGACGAGCCGGGTGCCGTCGCAGAGAATGAGCCGGATACCGTGCCAGAGGTCGACCCGGCGCCATATCCGGAGCTCGAGTCCGACCTGGAGCTGGAAGTGGAAGAGGACTGGGAGTTGGAGGCTGAGCTCGCCTCGGAGTCCGAGATCGACCTCGAGCCTCACCTGGAGGAGCCCCAGGCGTGGCAGGAAGCCGAGCCTCCCGTGCAGCCCTCGCCCGCGCCCGCCCCCGCGACCGCGACCGCGACCGCGATCGAGCCCGAGCCCCGTCGGGGGTTCTTCGTCCGGCTCTTCCGACGCCGTCCCATCGAGCGCGTCCACCCCGAGACGCCGATCGAGCGGGACCCCTTCGTCGGGCCGCTGTTCGATCCTCCCTCCGAGCCCGAGCCGCTGGTGGACCCGGAGCCGGAAGCCGAGCTCGTGCCAATCGAGCCCCTCGCCGAGCTGGAGGTCGAGCCCGAGCCGCCCCACGAGCCCGAGCCGGCCGCCGAGCCCGAGCCGGCCCACGAGCCCGAGCCGGTCGGACGGGGGGCCGAGCAGGAGATCGAGCAGGAGGTCGCTCCCGACGGGGACGGGCCCGAAGCGAACGACCTCGCCGCGGAGCTCGCCGAGCTCGAGGAGCGGACCACCGCTGTGCTGGTCGGCGTGCTGGATCGCCTGGGCGCGGCTCACCACCGGCCGTTCTCGCGCGCCTGAGCCGGGCACGACGCGCCCCCCGGCTCGCTCTGGCGCTCGACCGGGGCCATCCGTCCGCGGATAACATCCCGCGCCCCATGGCAAGCAACTCCCACGACCGTCAGACCGACGCCGCCCTGTTGGCGGCCTCCCGGGGCGGCCACCGCAAGCCCCCCCGCCAGAAGGCCCCGGAGACCTACGAGGAGAAGCTCGCCCAGCTTCAGGAGCTTCGCGAATCGGCCCTTCACTCCGCGCCCGAGGCCGAGGAGAAGCAGCATGCCCGCGGCAAGTACACCGCCCGGGAGCGCGTCGAGAAGCTCCTCGACCCCGACTCCTTCCAGGAGCTCGACACGTTCGTACGCCACCGCACCTACGAGTTCGACATGCAGAAGAACCGCCCGTGGGGAGACGCGGTGGTGACCGGCCACGGCACCATCGAAGGACGGACCGTGTGCGTGTTCAGCCAGGACTTCACCGTCTTCGGAGGCTCCCTCGGGGAGGTGATGGGCGAGAAGATGGTCAAGCTCATGGACCTCGCCGCCAGGATCGGCTGTCCGGTGATCGGCATCAACGACTCCGGCGGCGCCCGCATCCAGGAGGGGGTCGTCTCCCTCGGCGCCTACGGGGACGTGTTCGTGCGCAACGTCAAGTGCTCGGGCGTGATCCCTCAGATCAGCCTGATCATGGGCCCGTGCGCGGGCGGCGCCGTCTACTCGCCCGCGATCACCGACTTCATCTTCATGGTCAAGGAGACCTCCCACATGTTCATCACCGGCCCCGACGTCATCAGGACCGTCACCGGCGAGGAGGTCGCCTTCGAGGAGCTGGGCGGAGCGATGACCCACAACACCAAGTCCGGCGTCGCCCACTTTGCCTCCGAGGACGAGGACGCCTGTCTGGAGGACTGCCGCTACCTGCTGGGCTTCCTGCCCCAGAACAACCTCCAGACCGCGCCCCGGGTGCTCACCGGAGACGACCCGAAGCGGATGGACCCACAGCTCGACCACGTCGTCCCCGACAACCCCAACAAGCCCTATGACATGCGCGACGCGATCCGCCCGATCGTCGACGACGGGGACTTCTTCGAGGTCCACGAACATCACGCCAAGAACATCGTCTGCGGCTTCGCCCGCCTCGACGGCCACGCGATCGGCGTCGTCGGCAACCAGCCCAACCAGCTCGCGGGCGTCCTCGACATCGACGCCTCCGCCAAGGCAGCCCGGTTCGTGCGCACCTGCGACGCGTTCAACATCCCCCTGCTGACGTTCGTGGACGTCCCCGGCTTCCTACCCGGCACAAGCCAGGAGTGGGGCGGGATCATCCGCCACGGAGCCAAGCTCCTATACGCGTTCACCGAGGCCACCGTCCCCAAGATCACCGTCATCACCCGCAAGGCCTATGGGGGCGCCTACGACGTGATGGCCTCAAAGCACATGCTCGCCGACTTCAACTTCGCCTGGCCGACCTCGGAGGTCGCCGTGATGGGCCCCGAGGGGGCCGTCAACATCATCTACCGACGCGACATCTCCTCGAGCCCCACCCCCGACGAGCGACGCACGAAGCTGATGGAGGACTACAAGGCCCGCTTCGCCAACCCCTACACGGCCGCCGAGCGCGGCTACATCGACGACGTCCTCATCCCCCACGAGACCCGCCCCCGCCTGATCTCAGCCCTGCAGACGCTCTTGACCAAGCGCGAACCCGGCCCTCACCGAAAGCACGGGAACATCCCGTTGTAGGCGACCACGGCTCTAGGCGCGCCCGGCGCGACTCCGTCCGCGCCGTTCTCCGAGCAGCAGCCACCACGGGTAGGTGGCGAACAGGAGCGCCGAGACGAGGTGGGTGCGCCGCCCGGCGCGGGCGGGGTCGAAGCGGAAGACCCCCGAGTTGAGCATCCAGTCGCGACCGCTCCGTGCGTGGCAGGCCTTCCAGATCGGGTCCGTCCAGGGTCGGTCGAGGTAGAGGGACACGCTGGTAGCGAGGAACGCCGTCGCGGTCGCCGTCTGGACGGCCCGCGCGACGGGGGTCCGCTCGGGCATCAGCCGCCCGTAGGCGCGGCCGGTGGCGTACAGCCAGGGAGGGTCGATCAGGAAGGACATGGCCGGTCCAGCAGATCGTATGCCAGGCGCGTGGCCAGCGCCATGATCGTCATCTGGGGATTCACGCCCAGGGAGCTCGGCACGACCGAGCCGTCCGCCACGTGAACCCCCTTGACGCCGTGCAACCGCAGGTCCCCGTCGACCACTCCATCGACCGCCCGCGCGTGCGCGCGGGCGGTCCCCAGGGGATGGAAGGCCATCAGTTTCAGGTCCCCCGCCCGGGCCCGCTCGGGCGCCACGCCGCTGGGCAATGGCAGGTAGACCTCACGCGCGCCCGCCGCCCGCAGCAGCTCCTGCAGGCGTGCCAGCCCTGTGCGAAAGCGCGCGACATCCGCCTCCACGAGGTCATAACGGATCACCGCCCGGCCGCCGAGCGAGCGAACGGACCCCCGCGAGGAGTCGCTGACCATCAGCCCGAACTGGGCGAGCCGCCGATAGTCGGCCATCGCCTCGGAGTGCTTGGCGCCCGTCAGCGGCAGGGACATCGCCGCATATGACGGGGGACCGGCGACCCCCTCGAACATCACTCCCTCCCCGGCGAACTCGTCCACGTAGAAGCTCTGGGGCACCCCTTTGGCCATGTCCACGATCTCCTCCATCCGCGCGAACGCCGCCGTCGCCGGGTGCAGGGCCAGGTTGCCCCCGAGCTGGCCCGAGGCGCCCCCCAACCCGCTGCGGGCCAGCAGCAGCGGGGTGTGGATTGTGCCGGCGGCGACGATCACCTCCGGCGCCCGCACCTCCAGATGGGAGCCCCCGCGCACACCCACCCGCACGCGCGCCTGCACGCCCTTCGCGCGGCCCCCCTCGACCACCACCCGCCCCACGTCCGCGCCGGGGAGGATCTGCGCGCCCGCGGCCTTGGCGCGGGGCACGTAGGTGATGCCCGTGTGCTGCTTGGCCGACGTCGGGCACCCGAACGCGCATACCCCCGAGCCGACACAGCCGCGGGCGTTGCGCCGCAGGTACCCGTGAGACCAGCCCAGCGCCTCCGCCCCCCGGCGCGCCACCGCGGCGTTGCCTCCGGCCAGCTCGGGGGTCACCTCGGCGACCGACAATGCCCGTTCGACCCGCTCGAAGCAGGGGTCGAGCGCCCGCATCGTCAGCTCCTCCAGGCCGTACTCCCGCCGCCAGCGCTCGAGCACGTGGGCGGGTGTCCGAAAGCACGTGCCCGAGTTCACCAGCGTCGTGCCCCCGAGTCCCCGTCCGAGGGGCAGCAGGATCGGCGGTGAGCCGACCGTCATCCCCTGGCCTCCGTCGCGATACAGCTTCGTCATCATCTCGACCGGTCGCGCCGAGAAGCCGTCGGCGTCGTGCTCAGGACCCTGCTCGAGCACGACCACCTTCGCGCCCCCCTCGGCCAGCTCCGCCGCGGCCACGGCGCCCCCCGCCCCCGCCCCCACGATGCACACGTCCGCCTCCATGACGCTCACGGCCGATCCTCCTCGGCGCTCACAACCTGTCCTCCTCGCGCCTCACGGCCGACCCTCCTCGCGCCTCACGGCCGACCCTCCTCGCGCCGCAGCGCCCGCCCGCGGGCCGCCACGGCGTCCGCGTCCCAGCCGAGCGCCCGCGCGATCGAGGGCTCCTCGAAGCGCTCCATCGCGATCAACCCGCTCGCGAGCTGCTCGGCCGGCCCGACCAGCCCGAGCAGCCGTGCGCCACGGGGTCGCCGCGCGAGGCCCACCAGCAAGCGCAAGCCCGCCCGCTGTGGCCACGGCCCGGCGGCGATGAAGCGTTCGAGCGTCTCCGCCATACGCCAGAGCGTATCCCCCCTCGCCGGGCCGCCATCGTCGCCGCAGCCGGTCCGGCATCCGTCACAATGTGTATATGAGTGTCTCCGACACCACGACGACCCGGATCGCGGGCTCGGCCTCGCTCGAGGAGGCCGCTGCGATCGCCGCCGCGATCGAGCGCTTCGCGCACGACACCGCGCCCGCCCGAGGCAAGGGGGAAGGACGTCTGGACCCCTGGACCCGCGCGGCCCTCCTCGAAGGGGTCTCGCGCGAGGACAACGCGGATGTTCCTCACCCTTGGATAAATACATGAAAGCCGCTAGGCTTTAGCGCCAATAGACTGTCTTTTTGGCCGCACCCGAAAAACAGCCCGGGCGACTCGCCCGGGCCAGGAGGAGTCGTACACATGGAGTCAGCTTCATTGAGCGCACACCGCGGCACCCTCGAGGACCCCGAGATCCTCCAGAATGTCCCCGGGCACGTCATCCCGATCCTGCGGCGGGAGTACGACGACTTCAAGACCGAGGCCACGAAGTTCCTGGCCGGCGAGACTCCAGAGGACGAGTTCATCAAGTTCCGCCTGAAGCAGGGCGTCTACGGCCAGCGCCAGCCGGACGTGCAGATGATCCGCGTGAAGCTGCCGTTCGGCGGGGTCACGCCTGAGCAGATGGAGGCGTTCGCGGACGTCGTCGAGAAGTACGTGCCGCTTAACAGGGGCCACATTACGACGCGCCAGAACATCCAGATGCACCACGTCCCGCTGCCCGAAGCCGAGCAGTTGATTCGCGAGCTCGGCGACTCCGGGCTCTCCAGCCGCGAGGGTTGCGGCAACACGATGCGCAACGTGACCGGCGACCCATGGGCCGGTGTGGCCGCGGACGAGCTATTCGACCTGACGCCCTACGCGGCCGCGTACGTGCGCTACTTCGTCCGCCACCCCACTACCCAGGGGATGCCCCGCAAGGTCAAGACATCGTTCGACGGCAGTCCGCGCGACCGCGCGATCAGCGGCATCCACGACGTGGCGTTCAGGGCGCGCGTGCGCGAGATCGAGGGTCGCGGAGAGGTGCGCGGAGTCGAGATGCTCGTCGGCGGCGGCACCTCGATCATGCCGCGGGTGGCGCCGGTTCTGTACGAGTTCCTGGAGCTGGACAACGGCGAGTATCTGAAGGTCACCGAGGCGGTCATGCGGATCTTCGACCGTCAGGAGTGGCTGCGAGCCAATCGCGCCCGCGCGCGCATCAAGGTGTTCGTCGACAAGTACGGGATCGAGGAGCTGCGCAACCAGGCCGAGGAGGAGCTGCGAGGCGACTGGGTCGCCGAACGCGACTTCTCGATCGAGCAGCGCCTGTTCGTCGACGACGAGCGCGAGTCCGCCCCTGCGCCGCCCGAGGTCTACGGCAGTCCCAACGGCGACCTGTCCGAGTTCGAACGCTTCCGCCGCGCCAACGTCGTCGATCAGAAGCAGGAGGGCTTCGTGACCGTCGAGGTCAAGGTCGTCCGTGGCGATCTCACGCCTGTGCAGTTCCGCGGGCTCGCGGAGATCATGCGCGCCTACGCGGGCGGCTACGCGCGCACGACGGTGCAACAGAATTTCGTGCTGCGGTGGGTGCGGCAGGAGAGCGTGTACGACCTGTGGCGGGCGCTGTCAGAGCTGGGCCTCGGCGACCCGGGCTCACGGGAGATCAACGACGTGGTGTCGTGCCCCGGCACCGACAGCTGCAAGCTCGGGATCACGAGCTCGATGGGCCTCAACCAAGCCGTGCAGGAGCGAATCGAAGCGCTGGACATCACCGACGAGATCACGCGCAAGCTGAACGTCAAGATCAGCGGCTGCCCGAACGGCTGCGGCCAGCACCACGTCGGCAGCATCGGCTTCACGGGCGCGTCGATCAAAGTCGGCGAGCACACGATCCCCGCCTACATCCCGCACGTGGGCGGCGTATTCGAAGGCGGCGAGGTCAAGTTCGGGACGCGCCTGAAGCTGCGCCTGCCGTCGAAGCGCGTCCCGGACGCAATCGAGCGCTGGATCGGCCACTACGAGGCGAACCGCAACGACGGCGAGGAGTGGAACGACTTCGTCGAGCGCGTCGGCACAGGCGAGCTCGAGGGGCTCGTCAAGGATCTCTCGATGCCCGTGGACTTCGGGCTGGAGACGATGAACCAGTTCATCGACTGGAACCGAGACGTCCCCTTCGAAGTCATCCGCGGCGAGGGCGAGTGCGCGGTCTAGGACCCACGAAATGAACCCCCCGAACGCCCAAATAGCCGAAGCGCCGATCGGGCTCGACCCCGCGGTCTCGCTCGCCGAGACCCTGCGCGAGGCCGTCCAACGCCACGGCGAGCGAGCCGTCCTGCTGTGCT
The DNA here is from genome assembly GCA_963785785.1 of uncultured Solirubrobacterales bacterium. GTDB lineage: Bacteria > Actinomycetota > Thermoleophilia > Solirubrobacterales > Solirubrobacteraceae > Palsa-744. The sequence continues at coordinate 1,257,430 of CAWAWI010000001.1, forward strand.
CCTTTCAGAAGGAGGAGTCCGTGCTGATCGACGAGCTCCTGCGCGTGAGCGACCGCGCGAGCGACTCGGTGAGAATCGTGACGATCGACACCGGGGTCCTGTTCGAGGAGACCCTGCAGACATGGCGGGACTTCGAGGAGCGCTTCGACGTGACGATCGAGGTCCAGGACGCCAGCAGTCCGGACAGACCGTGGACCGGGCCCGAGCACTGCTGCTCGGCCGCCAAGATCGCCGCCCTGGAGCGGTCCCTCGCGGACGCCGACGCCTGGATCACCGGGATCCGCCGCGAGCAGGGTCCCACGCGAGCCACCACGGCGCTGATCGAAAGCGACGAGGTCCGTGGGATCGCCAAGTACAACCCGCTCGCACACTGGACCGAAAAGGACCTGTGGCGGCGGATCCACGAGCGAGACCTTCCCTATAACCCCCTTCACGACCAGGGCTACGAGTCGATCGGCTGCGCCCCCTGCACCCAGCCGGGAGCCGGCCGGGAGGGCCGCTGGGCGGGGACCGACAAGACCGAGTGCGGCATCCACGTCGAGCCGGTGAGACTGTGACTCCCACGCTTCAGCTCTCCCACCTGCGCGCCCTGGAGAGCGAGGCGATCCACGTGATGCGGGAGGTGGCCGCGGAATTCGAGCGTCCCGTGCTGCTGTTCAGCGGGGGCAAGGACTCGATCGTGCTGCTGCGCCTGGCCGAGAAGGCGTTCCGGCCGGCGCCCTTTCCGTTTCCCCTGATGCACGTCGACACGGGACACAACTTCCCCGAGGTGATCGAGTTCCGCGACCGGCGCGTGGCCGAGCTGGGCGAGCGGCTGATCGTCGCCAGCGTCCAGGAGTCGATCGACAAGGGCAGGGTCGTCGAGGAGACCGGCCCACGGGCCTCCCGCAACCGCCTGCAGACCGTGACCCTGCTGGACGCGATCGCCGAGCACTCCTTCGACGCGGCCTTCGGAGGCGCCCGCCGCGACGAGGAGCGCGCCCGGGCCAAGGAGCGGGTCTTCTCCTTCCGCGACGAGTTCGGCCAGTGGGATCCCAAGAGCCAGCGACCAGAGCTCTGGAACCTCTACAACGGACGCATCCACCGGGGCGAGCACGTGCGGGTGTTCCCACTCTCGAACTGGACCGAGCTCGACGTCTGGGAGTACATCGACCAGGAGGACCTGGAGGTCCCCTCGATCTACTTCGCCCACAAGCGCGAGGTCTTCCAGCGCGACGGCATGCTCTACGCGTACCGCGAGGGCGTCGAGCTGATCGGCGACGAGCAGGTGTTCTCCGAGACCGTCCGCTACCGCACCGTCGGAGACATGAGCTGCACCGGCGGCGTCCGCTCCCGGGCCGCCACGCTTCAGGAAGTCGTCACCGAGATCGCCGCCACACGGCTCACCGAGCGAGGCGAGACCCGCGCGGATGACCGCGTCACCGAGGCTGCGATGGAGGATCGCAAGAAGGCTGGCTACTTCTGATGACCCTCGACCTGCTGCGGTTCACCACCGCGGGGTCGGTGGACGACGGCAAGAGCACCCTGATCGGGCGGCTGCTGTTCGACGCCAAGCAGGTGTTCGAGGACCAGCTCGAGCACGTCGCCGAGGCGAGCCTGCGACGCGGCGGCGACGGGTCCCTGGACCTGGCGCTGCTCACCGACGGCCTGCGTGCCGAGCGCGAGCAGGGCATCACGATCGACGTCGCCTACCGGTACTTCGCCACCGAGAAGCGGAGGTTCATCATCGCCGACTGCCCCGGGCACCAGCAGTACACGCGCAACATGGTCACGGGAGCCTCGACGGCAGACCTGTCGGTGATCCTGCTCGACGCTCGCAAGGGCGTGCTCGAGCAGTCCAAGCGTCATGCGTTCATCAGCGCCCTGCTGGGGATCCCGCATCTGGTGGTGGCAGTCAACAAGATGGACCTCGTCGAGTACTCCCAGGAGCGCTTCGACGAGCTGGTGCGGGAGTTCCAGGGCTTCGCGCACAAGCTGAAAGGAAGCAGGCCCCCGGGAGCGATGGCTCGGGACATCGTCTACATCCCGATCTCGGCCCTGAACGGCGACAACGTGGTCGACGGCTCCGAGCGGATGGGCTGGTACGAGGGCCCCACCCTGCTGGAGCTGCTCGAGCAGGTGGAGGTCGCCTACGACCATCCCTACGAACGGCCCGCCAGGCTGCCGGTGCAGTGGGTCGTGCGCCCGTCCAACGGGGCGGGCGGAGAGCCGGGCCGGGACTATCGCGGTTACGCCGGCCAACTCGCGAGCGGCGCATTGCGGCCGGGTGAGGAGGTCACCGTGCTGCCGAGCGGCGGGCGTACAGTGATCGCCGCGATCGACACCTACGACGGAGAGCTCACCGAGGCGCTCGCGCCGATGTCGGTGACGCTGCGACTCCAGGACGATCTCGACGTCTCTCGAGGCGAGATGATCTGCGGTCCCGACGATGATGCCCCGACAGTCGCCCGCGAGCTGCAGGCGGACGTCTGCTGGATGGGCGAGCAGCCCCTGCGCCCCGGCGGGCGCTATCTGGTCAAGCACACCACCCGCAGCGCGAGCGCGATCGTGGACGAGCTGTGCGACATCGTGGACGTACACACGCTCGAGCGGCTGGGTGAGCCTCCGGAGGAGCTTGAGCTCAACGACATCGGGCGGATCGGCCTGCGCACGAGCGCGCCCCTGGTGTTCGACCCCTACGCGCGCAACCGTCGCACCGGCAGCTTCATCCTCCTCGACGAAGCCTCCAACAGGACCGTCGCCGCGGGGATGATCGTCTCTCCAGGCTAAGCTTCCGCGGCCGATGTTCACAAAGGTCCTGGTAGCCAACCGCGGCGAGATCGCCGTGCGCATCATTCGGGCGCTTCACGAGCTGAGCGTGGGCTCGATCGCGGTCTACTCCGAGCAGGACCGCGACACGCCCCACGTGGAGCGCGCCGACGAGGCCTACAACCTCGGCGACGGGCCGGCGGCGGAGAACTACCTGAAGGTCGAGAAGATCCTCGACGTGGCCAAACAGGCGGGCGCCGAGGCGATCCATCCCGGATACGGGTTCCTCGCGGAGAACGCGCCGTTTGCACGGGCCTGCGAGGAAGCCGGGATCGTGTTCATCGGCCCGCCCGCGAGCGCGATCGAGGCGATGGGCTCGAAGACGAGGGCCCGCGAGCTGATGCAGGCCGCGGGAGTGCCGATCGTGCCGGGGACCACCGAGACGGTGGCGACGGTCAAGGACGCCCTTGCGATCGCCAAGGGCGAGATCGGGTTCCCCGTCGCCGTCAAGGCCGCGGGCGGAGGCGGGGGCAAGGGCTTTCGGGTGGCCCTCGCCGAGGAGGAGCTGCAGGCGGCTTTCGAGGGCGCCAGCAGGGAGGGCGAGAAGTTCTTCTCCGACCCGACCGTCTACCTCGAGCGCTACCTGCCGGACCCCCGCCACGTCGAGGTCCAGGTGCTCGCGGACCGCCACGGGAACGTGATCCACCTGGGCGAGCGCGACTGCTCGATCCAGCGCCGCCACCAGAAGCTGATCGAGGAGAGCCCTGCTCCGGAGTGGATCGTCAACCCGGAGCTGCGCGAGCGGATCGGCCAGATCGGAGTGGAGGCCGCAAGAGCCGTGGACTACGTGGGGGCGGGCACGATCGAGGGGCTGTTCTCCGCCCACGAAGGCGGGGAGGGGGATTACTACTTCCTGGAGATGAACACCCGGGTCCAGGTCGAGCACTGCGTCACCGAGATGACCACGGGGATCGACATCGTCAAGGAGGGCATCAAAGCGGCCGCGGGCGAGTCACTGAGCTACGGCCAAGAGGACGTGCGGCTGCGGGGGCACGCGATCGAGTGTCGGATCAACGCCGAGGACGCCTCCAAGAGCTTCGCCCCGGCGCCCGGGAAGGTCCTCTCCTACGTCGAGCCCGCCGGGCCGGGTGTGCGGGTGGACACCGGCATCCGAGCCGGCGGCGAGGTCTCGCCGATGTATGACCCGATGGTCGCCAAGCTGATCGTGTGGGACGCCGACCGAGCCCAGGCGACCGCCCGCATGCTGAGGGCTCTCGACGAGTTCGAGATCGGCGGCCTGAAGACCCTTATCCCGTTCCACAAGGCCCTGCTCGCCACCGACCAGTGGGCGCGGGGCGAGACATGCAGGGACCTGGTCGAGGATCGCAAGTGGCTGAAGACCCTCGCCTTTCCCAAGGCCGAGCCGGCCACGAGTGCGAGCGCCGACGAGGACTCCGAGGCCGAGAAGGTCGAGCGAACCTACGAGGTGGAGGTGTCGGGCAAGCGCTTTGACGTGCGCGTCCTCGGCGCCCCGTTCGCGGGCGCCGTGAACGGCTCGGCCGGCTCAGGCGAAGCGGTGCGGAAGGCCCCGAAGCGCTCCGAGCGCAAGAGCTCGCGCGCGGGCGGGCCGGACACGCTCGAGTCTCCCCTTCAGGGAAACATGTGGAAGGTCCTGGTCAAGCAGGGGGACGCCGTTCAGGAGGGCCAGCTGCTGTGCATCATCGAGGCGATGAAGATGGAGAACGAGATCGTCGCCCACAAGGCGGGCAAGATCGCCAAGCTGCCGATCTCCGAGGGCGCGCCAATCGCCGCCGGCGATCCGATCGCGACGATCACCTCCCCCCCGACCGAGTCCTAGCGCTCGCCGCCCCCAGCCAAGGCCCCGGCGACGTTCTCCCGGTGAAGGCGCCGCTGGGCGGCGGTCCGGCGCCCTGAGGGAAGCTCCGCCCCGGCGCCGAGGTCGCGCAGCGAGATCAGGTAGGAGAGGTCCTCCTCGAGGGTCTTCAGCGCGGCCTCGGGGCTCAGCACGGGACCGTGGCCGGGAACCACGTGGTCGGCCCTGCCGATCAAATCCCGAAGGCGCTCGAGCGTCGGGAGATAGTCCTCGAGCGAGCCGCCCTCGCCCAGTGTCGGCAGCTCGACGGTCGAGAGGTAGTCGCCCGCAACGAGCACCCTCGCCCACCCGATCAGGACCGCCATCCCCTCGCCGGTGTGGCCGGGGGCCGGGTGCAGCTCGAGCTCCCGCTCGCCCACGGCGCAGCGGCCGGGCACGGGCAGCGCCTGGACCGAGCCGAGCCCCAGCGGACCGTCGCGGTCGATCAGCAGGCCTTCGTCGAACGACCGCAGCTCTCGCTGAACAGCCCCCGGCGAGGCGCTCAGACGCGCAGCGGTGCTCTGCGCGCAGCCGAGCGTGACCCCCGGGAAGGCCAGCCGGCCGAGCAGATGATCCCAGTCGCCATGCGTGGCCAGCAGGCCATTCGGCGCGGGAAACCGGGCCTGCTCGAGCAGCGCCGGCAGCGTCTGCAGCTCCTCGGGCAGAACCGGCGAGTCGATCACGAACGTCTCGCCCGCCCGCCCTCCGCCGGCGACAGCATCCCCCTCCGCGGCGCCCGCACGGGCACCGACACGGGCACCGGCCGCGACATGAGCGCCGGGCTCCCCCTCCACCCCGCCGCGCACGATCACGCAGTTGACATGGAGGACCGCGCTGGTCGCGACGAGGACGTCTTCGTGCAGGGCGATCGCCCGCATCGGGTCTCGGGGAGCCTGGGGAGCGCCTAGGGTGCGCCCAGCAGCTTGGCGGCCTCGCGCAGGTTGGGGACCTCGACGGTGGGCTTGCGCTGGGAGGAGTCGAGGGTCTCCTTGGTGCGGTTGACCCAGATGACGGGTACCCGCTGTTTGACGCAGGGGACGATGTCGTGGTAGTGGCTGGCGGCGACGTGGACCCAGCCGCGCTTGCCGCCCATGCGGCGGGCGCACTCGGTGAAGTGGGCGGGATCGGGCTTGTAGGAGCGGACCTGCTGGGCGGTGACGACCAGGTCGAAGTCGGTCGGGATGTGGCGGCGGGTCTGGCCGAGGAGCTTGTCGTCGATGTTCGAGAGGAGCCCCAGCTTGTATTTCTTGGCGAGCTTGCCCAGCTGGGTGTTGGTCTCCTTGAACGGCTTCCAACGCTGGACGGAGTCGGGCAGGAAGCCCGAACGGGAGGGCTCCAGGGCCCATTCCAGGCGCCGGGCGACCTCGATCGCGGTGCGGCGCAGGACCTCGGCGTAGAGCTCGTAGGAGCCGCCCTCGATCTCGCGGCTGATCTCGCGGAAGTGGGCCAGGAGCTCGTTGCGGTCGAGCTCGATCCCGTCGCGAGCGGCCTCCTTTGCGAATGCCTCGTATACCCCAGTGTCCCGGTCGATCAGCGTTCCGTAAACGTCGAAGGTGACAAAAGTTACGTTCTTGGGGATGGGCATCGACGGCGCATTATGACCTGCGAAGGAGCCAGGGCGCGGCGCGGCCGGATCCAGCTGGATCCCGGACGCGGCGGGGTGGCCTGCGTCGAGCCTCTTTTCGGCTAGAGTCTCGCGCCGCAATGGATCTGCTCGAGTATCAGGGCAAGCAGCTGTTCGCCAAGCACGGGCTGTCGGTGTCCCCCGGGAGGGCGGTGACCACCGTGCAGGACGCGCTCGACGCGGCCAACGAGGTGGGCTATCCGGTGGTGGTCAAGGCCCAGGTGCTGATCGGCGGACGGGGGAAGGCAGGAGGCGTGAAGCTGGCCGACGACGAGACCCAGGCCTCCGAGCACGCCAGGAACATCCTCGGTATGGACATCAGAGGCCACACGGTCAGGACATTGTGGATCGAGCACGCGAGCGACATCGCGAGTGAGTACTACGCCTCGGTGCTCCTGGACCGGCAGGCCAAGCAGCCGCTCGTGATCTTCAGCGTCGCGGGAGGCGTCGAGATCGAGCAGGTGGCAGAGGACAGCCCCGAGAAGCTGATCCGCCGTCACGTGGACGCGCTGAAGGGGCTCTCCCGGCGGGAGGCGATCGAGATCGCGACCGAAGGCGGCGCCGACGAGGACGTGATCGAGGGGGTCGCGGACGCGCTCGTGGCCCTGTATGAGGTGTGGACGCAGGAGGACGCCACCCTGACGGAGATCAACCCCTTGATCGTCACCCCGGGCACCGCCGGCGGAGCCGGTGGTCGCGAGGTCAAGGCGCTCGACGCGAAGGTCTCGCTCGACGGCAACGCCCTGTACAGGCACCCCGAGAGCCAGGATCTCTCCGACAGCGAGAACGAAGACCCGATCGAGCGCAGGGCCAAACAGCAGGGCGTCCAGTATGTGGCCCTCGACGGAGACATCGGCATCCTCGGCAACGGCGCCGGCCTCGTGATGTCCACGCTCGACGTAGTCGCCCAGGCGGGCGGCAGGCCGGCCAACTTCCTCGACGCGGGCGGGGGCTCGGACGCGGAGAAGATCAAGCAGGCGGTGGATCTGATCCTCTCCAACGAAGCCGTCAAGGCGGTTTTGTTCAACATCTTCGGGGGAATCACCCGCTGCGACGAGGTCGCCCGGGGGCTGATCGCCGCATTCGCCGAGATCGGAGCGGGCGGGGATGGGATTCCGTTCGTCGTGAGGCTGGACGGCACCAACGACGTCCAGGGACGGGAGCTGCTCGCCGAGGCGAACCTGGCGAACGTGTATCCCGCGAAGACGATGAACGAGGCCGCCGAGAAGGTGGTCGCGCTCGCCGCCGGCGCCAGCCCGGCCGAGGTCGCCGTCTGATGTCCGTCCTGGTCGACAAGAGCACCCGCCTGGCGGTCGCCGGGATCACCGGTAAAGAGGGTGCCTTTCACACGCTCAACAACAGGCGCTACGGCACGAACGTCGTGGGAGGCGTGACGCCGGGCAAGGGCGGCCAGGAGGTCGAGGGGATCCCCGTGTTCGACAGCTGGGAGCAGGCCGCCGCGGAGACCCAGCCGAACACCGCGATGATCTTCGTCCCTCCCCGGTTCGCCGCGGACTCGATCCTCCAGGCCGCCGCCGCGGGCGTGGAGCTGGTGATCGCGATCACCGAGGGCATCCCCGCGCACGACGAGCTGAGGGTCTACAACGTCCTGCGACGTGACCATCCGGGCACCCGCCTGATCGGCCCCAACTGCCCGGGAATCCTCTCGCCGGGGAAGGCCAACGTGGGGATCATCCCGGCGTCGTTCTTCAAGGAGGGCAACGTCGGCGTGGTCTCCCGCTCGGGGACCCTCACCTACCAGATCGGAAACGAGATCGCCCAGGCCGGGTTCGGGTGCAGCTCGATCGTGGGGATCGGCGGAGACCCCGTGCCGGGGAGCTCGTTCGTGGACGTGCTCGAGCTGTTCGAGGCGGACCCTCAGACCGAGCTCGCCGTGCTCTCCGGCGAGATCGGGGGCTCAGCCGAGGAGGAGGCCGCGGAGTACATCGGCGCGAGCATGACCAAGCCCGTGATCGCCTACATCGCCGGGTTCACCGCCCCCGAAGGCAAGCAGATGGGACACGCCGGCGCGATCGTCTCGGGCTCCGCGGGTACCGCCAAGGCGAAGGCCCAGGCGCTGGAAGCCCATGGGGTGCACGTCGGCCGGACTCCGACCGAGGTCGCCGAGCTTGCGGTTGAGGTCCTCAGCGGGGCTTCCAGCCCCGCTTCCTGACTCGACGGGACGACATCGTGTCGTCCGTGACCGGCGGGCTTCGCCCGCCTTCCGAGGCGTCCAGCCCCGCTGCCTGATCGCCGCTCCGGAGAGGGCCGCGGCGCGTGCGGCCCGCTAGGCTTGGCCGTACCGTGGATCGAGAGATGGCAGAGACTTTGGGCGAACTCGAGCGAAAGCTCGGGAAGCTCGAGCGCGAGCTCGCGGCGGTCGGTGGAGGACGGCTCGTGGACGAGGCGGTGGAGCCGGTGGAGCCGGTCGAGCCGGCGCGGCCTCCCGCCCCTGCGCCCGCGACGGACGGCCCGGGGACGCAGGAGCTGCTGCGGTTCCGCGAGCGTTTGGAGCGGACGGCGGCGGAGCTGACCCGGGACTACGACCGGCTGCTCGGGCGCCTAAGCTTCGCAGCCGAGATGACCGGGACGAGCGAGGCAGTCAAGACGATCTCCTTCGCGAGGGGGGCGCCGTCGCTTGACATCGTCGACGTGGAGGGGCTCGAGCAGGCCGCCGGGCGAGCGTTCGAGAGAGACCCCGCGGGGACCACCGCGTACGGGACGTCGGTGGGCTACCCGAAGCTGAGAGCGTGGATCGCGGACAAGCACGGAGTGGCGGTCGAGAACGTGCTCGTCACGAACGGGTCGATGCAGGCGGACGCGTTCCTGTTCGAGCAGCTCGTGGGAGCTGGGGACGAGGTGGTGGTCGAGCGTCCGACCTATGACCGGACGCTCCTGTCGCTGCGCAAGCGGGGGGCGCGGGTGCACGCGGTGGAGCTGCAGGAGGATGGGATCGACACGGACGCGCTCGGACGGCTGCTGGCCGGCCACACGGGGGCCAAGCCGAAGCTCGCGCACGTGATCCCGAACTTCCAGAACCCGGCCGGGTACACGCTGTCCGCGGCCAAGCGCCAGGCGCTCCTGTGGCTGGCGGCCGAGCACGGGTTCGTGGTGTTCGAGGACGACCCCTACGTCGAGCTGCGGTTCACCGGGGAGCCGCTGCAGACGATGGTCTCGATGGACCCCGAGCGGGTGGTGTACGCGTCGTCGTTCTCTAAGACGGTGTGCCCGGGGATCAGGGTCGGGTACCTGGTGGGCCCGAAGGACCTGATCGCGGGGGTGGCGGAGCTCGCGACGAACACCTATATCTCGCCGAGCATGGTCTCCCAGTCGATCGTGTACGAGTTCTGCGTCTCCGGAGCGATCGAGCGATCGATCGCGACGGTCAAGGCGGCGCTCGCCCAGCGGGCGAGCACGCTCGCGGACGCCCTGCGCAGGGAGCTGCCGCAGGCGCGGTTCGTGGAGCCCCAGGGGGGCTACTTCATGTGGGTGACCCTCCCGCCCCCCACCGACGTAAAGACCCTGCACAAGGCCGCCGCCGAGCGGGGAGTGGCGTTTGTGAAGGGCACGGACTTCGTGCTCGAGGGCGGCGAGAACACCCTGCGGATCGCCTACTCGGGTGTCACCCCCGAGGAGATCGACGAGGGCGTCTCCCGCCTCGCGGCGGCGTACCGGTCGCTGACCCTCTGAGGCGAGTCAGCGCCCGTAGCGCTGACCCAAGACCAACTGCTCTGGCAACGCCGTGCGAGGGGGCGGCGAGGGGTCGGCGATGACCGAGACGGTCTCGGCGACGGAGGGGGTCACCGAGCAGCGGCGGCCGTCCGGTGTCTCGAGCACGACCTCGGAGTCCTCGCGAACGGCGAGGGTGCCCTCCAGGCCGGGCTCCAGGCCGGACGCCTTGAGGTAGCGGAGCAGATCCTCGGCCTCGTTCTCGAAGCGCAGGACGCGCACTGAGGCGCCGACCTCGACGTCGGCCAGGGGGACCCCCACGAGGCGCCCGCCAGCGACGATCGGATGGCCGTGGGGGCAGGTCTTGGCGTCGCCGATGGCGGCGAGCATCCGCTCTTCCAGGACCGGGGACATCGCGTGCTCCAGGCGCTCGGCCTCCTCGTGGACCTCGTCCCAGGGAACGCCGAGGACGTCGGTGAGGAAGCGCTCGATCAGGCGGTGGCGACGGACGATACCCTCGGCGTGGGCGGCGCCGTCGGGGGTGAAGGAGATCACGCGATCCTGGCCGCGCAGGATGTAGCCGTCGCGTTCCAGGCGGCCGACCATCTCATGGACGGTGGGAGCGGACAGCTGCATCGCCCGGGCTACGTTCGCGCCCGTCATCTGCAGGCCCGCCTCCTGCAGCCAGAACAGGATCTGCAGGTACTCCTCCTCGGCGACGGTGGCGGTGTCGGTGCTCATGGCTCGAGCGCGGTCATCGGTCCAACTGATCATAGGTGCACTCCCGGGGCGGCTTGTCCTCGCGCCAGCGACGGAGCTTGGCGCCGTGGCGGATGCGCCCGGCGGAGACGTGGTCGAAGTCGATCTCGACTACCAGCTCGGGACGCAGGGCGACCCACTCAAGCTCGCGGGAGGAGCTCCAGCGGCTAGGGTCGGCGGTGCCGCGCTCGCCCGTCTGATACGGCTCGAAGAAGCCGACCAGGCGGCGCTTCTCCGAGGCGGTCAGGCCCGAGCAGTGCCCGACCACGCGCAGCTCGGGGCCGTCGTAGAGGCCGAGGATGAGGGCTCCGACCGTGTCGGGCTCCTTGCCCGGACGCCAGCCCACGACGATCGCATCGATCGTGCGGACGCGCTTGACCTTGAACATGCCGGTGCGCTTGCCGGGTGCGTAGGGGGCGGAGCGGACCTTGGCGATCGCCCCCTCGGCCTCTTTCAGCCACTGGCGGGCGCGGTCGGGGTCGTCGCTGGCGGGCATCAGCTCGATGCGGGCGTCCGCGAAGGGATCGTCGGCGAGCAGCCGCTCTAGCGCTGAGCGGCGCTCGGAGAAGGGCAGCTCCAGGAGGGATTCGCCCGCGTAGGCGAGCAGGTCGAAGGCGACGTAGGTGGCGGGGATCTCGTGGGAGAGAAGCTCGATGCGAGACTCGGCCGGGTGGATGCGCTGTTGCAAGGAGTCGAACTGCTCGTGGCCGGACTCGTCGCGGATCACGATCTCCCCGTCGAGCACGTAGCGGCCGGCCGGGAAGTCGAGCTCGGGGAAGTAGCGTCGCAGGGGCTTCGAGCCCCGGGACTGCAGGTAGACGTCCTCGCCGTCGACGAACGCGATGCAGCGAAAGCCGTCGAGCTTGATCTCATACGAATACTCCTCGCCGACGGGGAGCTCCTTGCGCGAGAGCGCAAGCGCCGGGGCGATCGGCGGGCTCAGGGGCAGGCTCATCGGGGGCCCTCGCGGCGGGCTGAGCTCATCGCGAGCCCTTCCGGCGGGCGCGGCTGGGCTGCACCCGAGGGGGCTCTGTGGACTGCTTGCGAAAGTGGGGCGGCCAGGGGGCGTCGCCGAGGCCCTCGCGCTCGTCGCGGGCGGCGAGCTCGAGTAGCGAGTCCAAGGTGGCGGGATCGTCGTCGATCGTGGCGGAAGGATCGCCGCGCTCGCGCAGGCGCTCGGGGACTGTCTCGATGCGCAGGTCCGCCGGGTCGACGTCGGGGACCTCCTCCCACTCCAGCGGGCACGAGACGCGGGCGTCGGGGACAGCGCGTACGGAATAGGCGGAGGCGATCGTGCGGTCGCGGGCGTTCTGGTTGTAGTCGATGAACACGCCCTTGCGTTCCTCCTTCCACCAGCGGCTGGTGGCGCGGCCGGGCATGCGGCGCTCGACCTCGCGGGCGAGCGCCAGGGCGGAGCGGCGAACCTCGGTGAAGTCCTGGTCTGCGACGATGCGCACGTAGATGTGCATCCCGCGGGAGCCTGAGGTCTTGGGATAGCCGCGCAAGGAGTGATCGGCGAGGACCTCGCGGACCGTCAGCGCGACCTCGCGGACCTCGGCGAAGGGCACCCCGGGGCCCGGGTCCAGGTCGATGCGTAGCTCGTCGGGGTGGTCGAGGTCGGCGCGGCGGACGGGCCAGGGATTCCAGTCGATCACGCCGAGGTTCACGCCCCAGGCAAGATGAGCCCCATCGCCCACGACCAGCTCGCGGGCGTGGCGGCCGCTGGGGAAGGTGACGGTGGCGGTCTGCAGCCATTCGGGGGCGCTGTCGGGGACGCGCTTCTGAAAGAAGGGCTTGCCGGCGACCCCGTCCACCCAGCGCTTGAGCACGGTGGGGCGCTCGCGCAGGTGACGGACGACGGCCTCTTCGCAGGCGAGGTAGTAGCGGACGAGGTCGAGCTTGGTGAAGCCGCGTTCGGGAAAGAAGACCTTCGAGGGGTTGCTGATTCGAACCTCCTGCCCGCATACGTCAATCGCTGTGCGCTCCTCCTCGGTCGAGGCCATGCCTGAAAGGATGCCCGATCGGGATGCGAATACCGGACACGTTGCTGATCGCGCCATGCCCGTTCGGGCGCAAGCTCCCGGCTGGGGCAGTCGGCGAGGCGATCGCCAGGGGGGTCAGGCGGGCGGGCAGGCCCGCGCCGGACGTGTGCCCGATCGAGGAGGCACTCGCGGGAGTCTCGCTGCAGGAGACCCTCGCGGAGCTCTCCTTCGAGGAGCGGATACTGAGATCCCGGGCGGTGGTGGTGGCGACGTGGCGGCTGGAGCGCGAGACCCTGCGTGAGAGCGCCGTGTTCGAGATCGCAACGAGAGCCCGCCAGGCGGGGGTGCCCGCGTATGGGGTGGCGGGCGAGAGCCTCTTGGACGAGTTCGACGCGCGGATCCTCGACCTGCAGGTGATCCTCACGGCCCGAGACGCACGCGGCCTGAGCGCCGCGGGACGGGAGCTCGCGGGTCTGGCGTGAGGGGCATCGTCCGACGGCGGGCATCATCGCTCCACGGGCTACGGCGCCCTGCTGAACCCCCAATCGCAGCCGCCGGCCCGGGCGGGCGCACTCGGCTCGGGGCGACCGCCCTGAGCCCGTCTGGCGCTTACGTCACCGAGATCCCCTCGAATCCGGCCGACGCGCGGATCGTCAGGGTCTCGCGCTGAGCGCGTCGCCCCCGCCACCGTCCGCGTCGCTCTCGCCACGGTCCGCGAGCGCGAGCGCGACCTCGTAGACCAGGCGGGTGGCGCCGGCGACGGTGGAGTAGTCGAGATTGGCGGGGATGTCGGTGGGCAGGTGGTAGTTGGCGGGGCTGCGCCAGTCAGTCATCGAGACGAGGGTGGCCGTGGGGTAGCCGGCGCGGCTGGGGATGACGCTGTCGGTTGAGGCGCGGGCGCGATAGCCGCGGTGAAGGGGTAGGCCGAGCCTACGGGCGCGATCGGCGAAGAGGTCGCGAAGCCACGGGCCGGCGTACTCCTCCATGCGCACGGGTCCCTCGGCCTCGAGGAGCACGAGATGGGGCGAGCCGACCGTGTCGAGGTTCACGAACCGGGTGCTCGCGGGATCGAGCTCGCGACGGTGGCGGGAGACGAACGCGCGGATGCCGTCCTGGAGGGTCTCCTCGGCGCCGCAGGAGACGAGGAGCACGCGCAGGCCCGCGATCGGCTGCTCGCGCAGGAGCTCGGCGAGGGCCACCAGGGAAGCGGCGCCGGAGAGGTTGTCGTTGGCGCCCTGGACGGTCTCGCTGCGCCAGATGTCGGCGACGAAGGCGGTGCCGAGCACTCCCAGCACGAGGCCCGCGTGCGCGGGCACGCGGGCACGCGCACGCGCACGCGGGGTCCCCAGAAAAGAACGATCTCCCATTAGCGAAGCAAGAGCCCCTGCCAGCGTGGCGAGCAGGCCGGCGAGACCGAACCACCACTGCGGAAGGGGAGTCTTGAAGCGTTCGAGGACCGCGGGGGCGCGCTCGTGGAGCTTGCGCTGGAGGGTCTGGTCGAACAAGATCCCGGTCTGGGGGGCGTCGTGGTGGGCGATCACGACGAGGGTGGCCGGAGCGTGCGGGTCGCCGGCGCGGGCGACGAGGTTGACCGTCGTGCGGCGGCGGCGGACGAGGCGTCGCAGCACGCGGGGCCCGTTGTGGGCCTCGTCGACGATCCCGGCGAAGGTGGTGGCGGCGAGGAGCGAGCCGAGCAGCGGACGCCCGCGGAGGGTGAGCAGGGCGGCGAGGACGCTGGCGAGACCGAGACCGGTGGAGGTCGGCGGGAAGGTGCCCCAGGAGGGCTCGTCCTCGAGCTCCGCCTCGACCCCGTCGATCGAGCCAAGACGCGCGTGCAGCCATTCGGCGGCGGCGCGCTCGCCGGGCGAGCAGGGCGGGCGGTCGATCGGGGCGAGCGTCTCGACGACCTCCCGCAGTGTCTTTTCGATCGCGACCGGCGAATCCGGGAGCGTGGAGGGGGAGGGACGGCTCACAGGAAGCATTGTCCCTCACCGCGGTAGGTGGGGACCTCTTCCACGACGCGATCGCCCGCGAGAAGATGGAGCGTGGCGAAACGCTCGCACAGCTCGCCGGCCTTGGCGTGGCGAAACCACACGCGATCCCCGACAGCCAGGCGATCGGCGGCAGCGCCGAGGAGCGGTGTCTGGACCTCGCCAGCGCCCTCCTGGCGGTCCAGATGCAGGCCGGCGGGCAGGTGGGGCGCGGGCAGGCGGGCGAAGTCGGCGGGGCCAGAGGCGAGGTAGCCGCCGCCGAGGACGGTCGCAACTCCGGGTCCGGGACGGCGGACGACGGGCAGCGCAAACAGGGCGGCCGGGTGGGGCCTGAAGGAGCGGTAGGAGTCGAACAGGACGGGGCCGTAGAGGCCGGAGCCGGCGGTCAGCTCGGTGACGGCGGGCTCGCGGGCGGTGAGGTGAAGGCTGCCGGTGCCCCCTCCGTTGACGAGCTCCAGCGGCGCGATCTCGCGCACGGCGGCGACCGTGGCGGCACGGCGGAGGGCGAGCTCGCGAGCGGAGCGGGACTGGACCGCGCGGATCGCCAGGGCGCGCAGGGGGTGACCCGGGGGAGCGTCGCCGAGACCCGCGGTCTGGGCCTCGTAGACCATGATGCCGACGAGCTGCAGGCCGTCGCGGGCGAGGATCGCGCGGGCGAGGGCGACGGCCTGCGCGGGGGTGTGGACGGGCGAGCGCTTGGCGCCCACGCGAACGCGGCCGCCGAGGGCGCGGTAGCCGGCGTCGAGGTCGATGCAGACCCGCACGGGCGGGGCGCCGGAGGCGAGGCCGGAGGAGACGCCTGACGCCAGGCCCGAGCGGGCGGCGGAGGCGAGGCCGGAGCGGGCGGCGTCGATCAGATCGAGTTGGGCGACGCTGTCGACCATCACGGCGATGCGGGCTTGCGGGCGCTCGACGGAAAGCTGGGCGAGGGCGCGCAACGCGGCCCGGTCGGCTGTGGGGTAGGCGACGAGGATGTCCTGGAAGCCGTGGCCGGCGAGCCACACGGCCTCGGGGAGGGTGTAGGCGAGGGTGCCGCGAAAGCCCTCGCGGGCGAGGACGCGCTGCTGCAGGGAGCGGCAGCGCAGAGACTTGCTGGCGAGCCGGATCGGCTTGGCTGCGGCGCGGCGTTCGAGGTCGGCGGCGTTCGCCCAGAGCGCGTCGAGGTCCACGAGCGCGAACGGGGGCTCGAGCTGGGCTGTGGCACGTTCGAGCCGGGCGAGGTCAGCCATCGACGGGGCCGAGGACGCGGTCGGTGAAGGCGTTGGCGAAGCGACCGTGGGGATCCAGGCGGGCGCGGACGGCCTGGAAGCGATCCCACTCGGGGTAGCGTGGGCCCAGCGTGTGGGCCGTCTGGAAGTGGCGCTTGCCCCAGTGGGGGCGGCCGCCGAGCTCGTCCATCACGGCCTCGACCGCATGGAAGTATGGCTCCCAGGGCATGCCTTCGAACATGTGGACGGCGAGAAAGCCGCTGTCGCGCCCGAAGGCGGTGCTGAGGTGGGCGTCGTCGGGGGCGACGGTGCGGACCTCGATCGGGAACGGGACCGCGAAGCGGCGGTCGGCGACGAGGGCCATCACCCGGCGAACGGCCTCGGGGGTGAGGTGGCGGGGAAGGGAGTACTCCATCTCGGTGAAGCGCACGAGGCGGGGACTGGCGAAGATGCGATCGGAGCGGTCCACGCGGGTGCCGGCGCCGGCCAGGCGTGTGACCAGGCGGTTGATCCGGGGGATCTGCCCTGGGAGGCGGCGGCCGACCAGGCAGAAGAGGGCGAAGGCGTGGTTTGTGAGCAGGATGTCGTTGGCGTAGGCGGAGAGACGCCCGCGGGGGCGGGGCGGGGAGTCGGTGCGGTTGTTCGTGCGGGTGAGCGCGACGTCGGCGTGGGGAAAGACGAACAGCTCGAAGTGGTCGTTCCCGAGGGCCAGTTCCTCGAAGCGCTCGAGGGTGTCTTGCAGGGACCTGGGGGCGTCGACGCCGCGCAGGGTGAAGGCCGGGACACAGCGCAGGGTGACCTCGGCCAGGACGCCGAGGGCGCCGAGGGAGACGCGGGCGGCGCGGAAGGTCTCGGGGTCGAGCCGCTCCGAGCAGCGCAATACGGAGCCGTCGGCGAGCACCAACGTGAGCTCTGAGACCTGGGCTGAGATGTTGGGCAGACGGGCGCCGGTGCCGTGAGTGGCGGTGGAGATCGCGCCGGCGATCGTCTGGGAGTCGACGTCCCCGAGGTTCTCCAGGGCGAGCCCCTGCTCGGCCAGGCGGAGGTTGAGCTCGCGGATCGTGATGCCGGCCTGCACGCGCACGAGGCCGCTCGAGCGGTCGACGTCGAGGACCCGCGCGAGCCGGTCCAGGCGCAGCTGGACGCCATCGGTGAGGGCGATATCGCTGAACGAGTGTCCGGAGCCTGCGACGCGCACGGGGAGGCCCGCGACGGCGGCGCGGGCGAGGGTCTCGGCGATCTGCTCGATCGAGGCGGGAGTCTCGATCCGGGTGGGACGGCAGCGCTGATCGCCAGCCCAGTTGCGCCAGCTCGCGGCGGTGGCGGTATCGCTAGGCTCGCTCATCGGATGACCGAGCCGGAGCCTACTCCGAGCCCGAGCGCTCGGGCGGCGCGCGGGCTGACGCTGGCCACGCCCGGAGCCAAGCGGGCGACGGTGATCGGGGCGGGCTCGTTTGGGACGGCCCTGGCGGTGCTGCTGGCGCGGGGCGGGCTGCGCACGACGCTGCAGGCGCGCACCGCCGAGCAGGCCTCCCTGCTCGAGTCCGAGCGCGAGAACCGGACCTACCTGCCGGGGGTGCAGCTGCCGGGCCAGCTACGCGTGGAGCCCGCCTCGGCCGGGGTGGCGCGGGCGGACTTCGTGTTCCTGGCCGTGCCCTCGCGGGCGCTGGGCGAGGTGATCGGAGCGCTGGACGCGGGGGGCCTGAGCCGGCGCGCGTCGATCGTGTCGGTCGCCAAGGGTCTCGTGCCCCCGGAGGGCCTTGCGCCGACGTCGGTGCTGAGCGAGCGCTTCGGCTCCGAGCGGGTAGCGTGCCTGGGCGGGCCGGCACACGCGCAGGAGATGGTCAGCGCGGGGGCGGCCCTGGTCGCGGCGTCACACGGCGAGGAGCTGGCGAGCGCGCTCGCGCAGGTGTTCACGCGGGCGGGGGTCGTGTGCGAGCGCTCGGACGACCCGGTGGGCGTGGAGCTGGCGGGCGCGGCCAAGAACGCGGCGGCGCTGGCGGCGGGCGCGACGGAGGCGCAGGGCCTGAACGCCGCGGGAGCGGCGGCAGGTCACATCTTCGCGGAGGTGTGGCGCTTCGCCGAGGGACTCGGCGCGCGGCCGGAGTCGCTGATCGGCCTGGCGGGGGCCGGCGACCTGGTGGCGACGGCGCTGGCGCCGGAAAGCCGCAACCGCCGGGCGGGGGAACTGCTGGCGGCGGGTGTCCCGGCACTCGAGATCCCGGCCCGGATCGGCCAGGCGGTGGAGGCCCTGGAGTCGGTGCCCCTGCTCGGCCGGGCTCTGGAGAGGGCGGGCGTGAACGCGCCGGTGACGGTCGCGTTGGGACGGCTGATCTCCGGCGAGCTGCCGCTGAGCGAGTGGGTTGCGCTGGTGCGCGCGACGGTCCCCCCGCCGGCCCTGTGGCGCAGACGCCCCCAACCCGGATTCTGGCGGCGGGTGTGGAGGCGGCTGGGAAGCCGACCCGTCAACCGGCCATGAGGGCGCTCACGACCGCTTCGTAGACGCCCGCCCCGTGGTCGGAGTCGGTCACGTGCACATTCTCGTGGGCGGCCATCGCCTCGCGGATCGAGGGGTCGCGCCGGACGGCGTTGGCGACCAGCCAGAACGCCCCCACATGCTCGGCGCAGGCGAGATCCTCGCGAGAGTCGCCGATCGCGAAGGTCTCCTCGCGGGCGTAGCCGCGGACGCGGCGATGGAACACCACGGCAGCCGCCTTCGAGGCGCCCGCCGGGAGCAGGTGATAGCCGCGGACGTGATCGAGCGCCGCCAGCGCCGGCGAGCGGCGGTTGACGACGCCGTTGTCCACCAGGCGGAGGTTCTCGTGGCCGTGCTCGATCAGCAGTGCGTCCACCTCCGCGGCGTCGACCAGACCGCGGAACGGGTGCGAGACTTCGCGCGCCACGTGCCACGGCTCGTGGTACTCCAGCCGCCCCTCATACCGCTCCAGCAGCAGCTCCGGCGCGCCCGAGCGGGCGATCTGCTCGGCGATCGTCAGCTCGCCCGGCACCAGCTCGCCCGTCAGCCAGTGCTCCTCCCCGCCGACCGAAGCCGGGAGACACTCGCCTCCGACCGATTCGGGGGACACTCGCTGCGCTCGCATCCCCGAATCGGCCAGCATCCCCGTTTCGGCCAGCCCGCCCGCGCCCAGCACCACACACGCGCCGGCCTCGAAGATGAACGAGTCCTGTCCCAGCAGTCGCGCGTCCTCATGCACCTGAACGCGCCGCCGGCCGGACATCAGCACGACCTCGACATCCGCCCTCAGGCACGCCTGCACCGCCCGCACCCCCTCCAGCGTGACCCGGCCCTCGCCGTCGTGCAGCAGCGACGCCCCCCGCCCGAGCAGGGTGCCGTCGAGATCCAGATACAGGCACCTCATCGCCCCACCGACGCGCCCGCGTGGGGCGGTCGTTCCGGGACGGGCTCCCGCAGCTCCACCCCGGTCAGCCGGCCCTCCCCCTCCAGCCTGCTTGCGATCGTCGCGAGCACCGTGCGGGCCATCGGGTGAAGCGCCGACAGCTGCTGGTGGCGATTGCGGTGCACGTCCAGGTCCACCTGGGCGATCCCCTGAAGCCCAACCTCCCGCCAGGCGTCGATCAGCATCCCGATCTCGACGCCGTAGCCCGTCGCGAACGGGAGCCGCTCGAGCAGGTCCCGTCGCGCCGCCACCTCGCCGGCCAGCGGCTGGCGGACGGCCGACAGCTCGGGATAGAACAGCTCCAGGGCAGGCCGGGCGAGGAGGTGGTTCACGCGGCCACCCCCCTGGGGCAGCGACACGCCGTCGTGCTCGAACGGCCGGCGGTAGAAGGCCTTGACGAACGAGATCCCCGGTGGCTCGCACACGAGCGGCCCGAGCAGCCCAGTGGCGTAGTGGGCCCGAAAGCCCTCCGTGTCGGCGTCCAGGAAGCACACGATCTCCCCCTTCAGCTCCGGCAGGGCCCGCCACATCGCGTCCCCCTTGCCGAGCCCCGGCCCGAGCTCTGACATCAGCTCTGACTCCTGGTGGACGCTCGCCCCGGCGCGGTGCGCGACCGCGGCTGTGCCGTCGGCCGAGTCGGCGTCCACCACCACGACCTCGTCGATCGCCCCCTGCTCGCGCAGCGCCATCAGCGCCGTGACGATCCCCCCCACCGTCCGGGCGCATTCGCGGGCGGGTAGGCACACCGACACCCCGAGCCCCCGCTCCGCCCTGGCGGCCGCGATCCGAGCGGGCGAGTAAGGGGAATGATGGAAGGTGCGCGTTTGCGACCATCGCTCGACGGCGGGGTCCGGGGCCATCGCTCTACTATCGCAAGCCGTGGCCGACAAGCAATCCCTCGCCCCGGCGAGCGCCCCCGTGCGCGCGGGGGGGGCCGGCAACGAGCGCAAGCTCGAGCCCTGGAGCAGGCTCCTTGACGAGGGCCGCGCCGACGAGCGTCTCGTGCGGGAAGCCCGCGAAGGACCGGGGCGGGCGCGGCTCGTTGACATCCCCGCGGAGCTTCATCCCGAAGTGCTGCAGGCGCTGCAGCGGACGGGGATCGAAAGGTTGTACTCCCACCAGGAGCAGGCTCTTCGCGCAGCCTGGGCGGGACCGACGATCGTCACCACCGGGACCGCGTCGGGCAAGTCGCTGTGCTTCAACCTGCCGACCCTCGACATGCTCTGCCGGGACGCCCGGGCGCGGGCCCTCTACCTGTACCCCACCAAGGCCCTCGCCCAGGACCAGGCACGGGCGCTGAACGCGTTCGCCCTGACCAAGCGGGTGCGCCCGGCGATCTACGACGGCGACACCCCCCGCGAGACCCGCGCGGACATCCGGCGCAGGGCCAACGTCGTGCTCACAAACCCGGACATGCTCCACGTCGGCATCCTGCCCAACCACGCGGCCTGGGGGGAGCTGTTCGCGAACCTCGCGGTCGTGGTGATCGACGAGGCCCACGTCTACCGGGGCGTGTTCGGCTCCCACGTCGCCGGCGTATTGAGGCGGCTGCGCCGGATCGCCGCCGCCTACGGGACCGAGCCGCGCTTCCTGCTGACCTCCGCGACGATCGCCAACCCGCTGGAGCTTGCAGAGCGTCTGACGGGCCTGGAGGATCTCACGCTCGTCGACGCCGACGGCTCGCCCGCACCCGGCCGGCGGATCGCCATCTGGAACCCGCCGCTGACCGACGAGGCCCTCGGCTCCCGTCGCTCGGCGCTGGGGGAGGCCGCCGAGCTGCTGGCCCGGCTCGTGCGGGAGGACGCGCGGGTGATCTGCTTCATGAAGTCCCGCAAGGGAGTCGAGCTGCTCAGCCGTCTCGTCGCCGAAGAACTGACCCGCGGCGGCGATCCGGATCTCGCCGAGCAGGTGGCGCCCTATCGCGCCGGCTACACCCCTCAGCAGCGCCGCGAGCTCGAGGGCCGCCTGACGCGCGGGGAGCTGCGGGCGATCGTCACGACCGACGCCCTGGAGCTGGGGATCGACATCGGCGAGCTCGACGCCGCCGTGGTCGTCACGTTCCCCGGGACGGTGGCCTCGCTGCGCCAGATGTGGGGCCGCGCGGGCCGCCGCGGTCGGGGCCTGGCGGTGTACGTCGCCGGCGAGGACGCTCTCGACCAGTTCTTCTGCCGCCACCCCGAGGAGTTCCTGGAGCGGCCCGTCGAGGCCGCGATCCTCGATCACGAGAGCCCGCCGATCTTCCGCGCGCACCTGCTCTGCGCCGCCCACGAGGGTCCTTTGGAGGGGGGCGACGCGGAGTTCTTCGGCCCGCGCTTTCAGGCTCACGCCGAGCAGCTCGTGGGCGCGGGGCTGCTGCGCAAGCGCCCGCTCCGGACCGCGAGCGTGGGCGGCGGGGACTCATACGTTCCCCGTCGCGCCGACCGCTATCCGGCCGGTGAGATCTCGCTGCGATCCTCCTCCGGCGAGAGCTTTGCGATCGTCGATGTCTCCTCGGGCGAGGTCCTCGGCGCCACCGAGGCGGCCCGCGCCCACTCGACCGTCCACGAGGGCGCCATCTACCTGCACCAGGGACGCTCCTATGAGGTGCGCGACCTCGACCTGGAGCATCGCCGGGCGCTCGTGGCGCCGTTCGACGGCGACTGGTACACCCAGCCCAAGCGCGAGACCGACACGACCGTCGAGCGCCTGCTCGACCGCCGGGAGACTCTCGGCACGACCCTCAGCTTCGGCGAGGTGTCCGTCACCGAGACCGTCCTGGCCTACCAGCGCAAGCGCCTCTCCGACCACGGGGCGGGCGGGCATCAAATCATCGACCTCGTCGCGCTCGACCTGCCCGAAACCACCTTCTCCACCCAGGCCCTCTGGTTCGAGCGGGACGCCGGCGAGCTAGCGGAGACGATCCCGCTGGAGTCCCTGCTGGGGGCGCTGCACGCGACCGAGCACGCCCAGATCGCGGTGCTGCCGCTGATCGCGATGTGCGACCGCTGGGACATCGGCGGGCTCTCCACCAACCTGCACCCCCAGACGGGGTGTCCGACGATCTTCATATACGACGGCCATCCAGGCGGCGTGGGCATCACGAGGACCGCGTTCGCTCGCTTCGAGGAGCTCTGCGAAGACGCGCTGAGGCTGATCGCGGGCTGCGGCTGCGCGGACGGGTGCCCGTCCTGCGTGCAGTCCCCCAAGTGCGGCAACCTCAACGAGCCCCTCTCCAAGGCGGGCGCCCTGCTGCTGCTCGAGGGTATGCTCGCCCAAGCTCGAGTCCCCGCTCCGGCTTGAGGACGCCGCTCTGATCGCGCCCCAGCGCTGTTCAAGCACCGTGACCGTCGCCCCCCGGAAAATCGCGCTCGCCGCGCTCGCCGCCTGCGTGGCGCTCGCCGCCACCGCTGCCGCCGCACAGGCGCCGCTCAGCCCCTCGCTGCTCGCCGAAGGCCCGACCGATCGCACGGCCCTCACCCACTGGACGCTGCGCAAGGACCCCGCCGACCGGGGGCTCGCGCTCGGCTGGCAGAGGGGCGGCTTCGCCGGGGCGGGCGTGACCGTGCCGAACGTCGTAAGCCCCGAGCCCTACGCGGGTCCCGCGGCGGAGCCCAACTACGAAGGCTCGGTCGCGTGGTACCGCACGACCTTCAGGGCGCCCACCGCCGGGATGTACGCGCTCACGTTCGAGTCCGCCAACTTCCAGGCGAGCGTGTTTCTCGACGGGCGCCCGCTCGGCTCGCACCGGGGCTCCTACCTGCCGTTCGAACTGCGACGGAGGGTGGGTGCGGGCACCCACACGGTGGTCGTGCGCGTCGACTGGCGCGACCCGTCGGCGCAGTCGAGGCTGGGATTTCACCGCACCTGGTTCAACTGGGGCGGGCTCGACGGCGAGGTGAACGTGCGCGAGATCGGTGAAAGCGAGCTCGCCAGCCCGACCATCCAGACGACGCTCCCGTCGAGCTCGAACGGCTCCCCGAGCACGGCCAGCGTGGCGGTCAGCGTGGAAGTCCGCAACGACGGCGCCTCCGGGCGTTCAATCGTTCCCGAAGGCACGCTCTCCGGTGGAGCCCAGACGATCGCGCTGCACTTCGGAGAGCTGCACCTGAGCCATGGCCAGAGCACGCGCGTGAGCACGACCGTGACGGTGCCAGAACCCGCCCTCTGGTCGCCCGCCAGCCCCAGCCTGTACGAGCTGACGCTCGCGGTCGGGGGGGAGAGCGACTTCTCCGCCCGCGTGGGCCTGCGCCAGATCGCCTGGCACGGAGGGCAGGTGTATCTGAACGGACGGCGCCTGCTCCTGCATGGCGCGAGCATCCAGGAGGATGCCCACGGTCACGGCGACGCCCTGACGCCGGGGGACGAGGACACGATCGTGAGCGAGCTGAAGGCGATCGGAGCGAACTCCGTGCGCTCCCAGCATCCGCTGGACCCGGCGCTGCTGGAGCGGCTCGACGCCGCCGGGATCCTCGTTTGGCAGGGGATCGGGCCGGTCGAAGGGGCCGGCAACTGGTATTCGACGACGCCCCCCCTCCTGGCCGACGCCGAGAGCCAGGCGCGCACGGCCGTGCTCGCCGAGCGACTGCATCCCTCCGTGTTCGCCTGGAACCTTGTGGACGAGGTCGCCGAGAACGGACGCGACAGCGCCGAGGTCGACTACGTCCAGAGCATGACCCGCTGGCTGCACGCCCACGACCCGACACGAATGGTCGCGGTGGACGTGTGGGGCGATCACCCTCCCCAGCACCCCGGCGCGCTCTACCGCGAAGTGGACGCGGTCGCCGAGACCGACTACTCGGGCTGGTATGACAACCCCCACAACTCCCCGGCGGGGGTCACCGCCGAAATCCACCGGCGCCTGGCGGGGATGAAGCGAACGTTCGCCGGCAAGGTGCTCGTGATCAGCGAGTTCGGCGCCGAATCGAACAACCTCAACCCGAACGGCAGCCCCGGCAGCTTCAGCTTCCAGTCCGGCCTGCTCGCCCGCCACATCCGCGCCTACACGGCGGACCCGCGGCTCAGCGGGATGTTCGTCTACCTGCTGCGCGACTACCCCCTGAACCCGACCTTCTACGGCGGCTCGATCCACCAGAAGCTGCCCAGCCTGAGGCTGATCGAGAGCCTCAACGAGAAGGGCCTGTTCACCTACGAGGGCAGCGCCAAGCCCGCGGCGAGCGCGGTCGCGGCGCTGTACAGAGCCCTCGGGCCCTGGTAGGGCCTCCCGAGACGCGAGACGTCCCCAGCAGCTTGCACCGCTGGCTGTGAGACGGCGCGCTAGCGATTTCCGCGGGCGATCCGGCGCAGGTCGATGGTCTTGTCATACAGCTTCGGATCGACGCCCTCCTCGAGGGCGACCTCGCGCAGGGGACGGCCGCTGGAGGTGGCCTTCTTGACGATCGCGGCCGCCTTGTCGTAGCCGATCGCGCCGTTCAGGGCGGTGGCGACGGCGAGGGTGGCGCCCGCCGAGGCGTCGGTGCCGGCGCGGTTGACCTGGATGCCGTCGACGCACTTCTCGGCGAACACGCGGGAGGCGTTCGTGAGCAGGCTCAGGGACTGCAGGAGGTTGCGGGCGATCAGGGGGATGCGGACGTTGAGCTCGAACTGGCCCTGCAGGCCACCGACGGTGATCGCGGTGTCGTTGCCGATCACCTGGGCGCTGACCTGCAGGACGACCTCGGGGATCACGGGGTTGACCTTGCCCGGCATGATCGAGGAGCCCTTCTGGAGCTCGGGCAGGAGGATCTCGCCGATGCCCGCCCGGGGGCCGGAGCCCATCAGCGCGAGGTCGCCGGCGATCTTGGTGAGGGACACCGCGATCACCTTCAGCGCGCCCGAGAGCTCCACGAGTGCGTCACGGTTGGCCTGCGCCTCGAACGGATCAGCGGGCGGGGCGATCTGGCGAAGCCCGGACTCCTTGCGCAGACGCACACGGACCTTCTCGGCGAACTTCGCATGCGTGTTCAGGCCGGTGCCCGTGGCGGTGCCCCCGAGCGGGATCTGGCCGACGTGCACGAGCGCCGAGCGCACCCGCTCCTGGCCGAGGGCGATCTGGGTGGCGTAGCCGGCGAACTCCTGGCCCAAAGTGACCGGGACCGCGTCCATCAGGTGGGTGCGCCCGGACTTGACGACGTTCTGAAAGCTCTTGGCCTTGCGCGCGAACGAGCGCTCGAGCTGTTTGAGGGCCGGCAGCAGCTCGTTCTGGGCGACGTCCAGCGCGGCCAGGTGGACGGCTGAGGGGAACACGTCGTTGGAGGACTGGCCCATGTTGACCTGGTCGTTGGCGTGGATCCCCTCGCCGGCCAGGCGGGCGATGACCTCGTTGGCGTTCATGTTCGTCGAGGTCCCCGAGCCGGTCTGGAAGACGTCGATCGGGAACTGGCCGTCGTGCCTGCCCGCGGCGATTTCGGCGGCGGCTTTCTCGATGCGGGAGGCACTGCGTCTGGAGAGCAGGCCCAGCTCACCGTTGACGGCGGCGGATGCGCCCTTCACGCGAGCGAGCCAGCGCACGACCGACACGGGCACGGTCTCGCCCGAGATCGGAAAGTTCTCGACGGCCTTGGCGGTCTCGCCGCCCCACAGCTGCTTGTCCGGCATGCAGGTCTCCTTTGTCCGGTCCGGCCGCGAACCCTACCCGCAGAACGCCAGGAGCTCCCGCGCGAGACCCACCGGGTCGTCGTAGGCCATCAGAAAGCCCGCGCTCTGGAGCAGACGGAGCTGGCCGTTGGGAAGCAGGCGCACGGCCTCTTCGGCGGGGGCGATCGGGTGCAGGGGATCCCGGTCGGCCCACAGCAGCAGCACGGGCATGTCGAGCCTTGGATACAGCTCCAACAGGTCCTCGCGGGCGCCCCGGGGCCAGCGGCGCACGCACTTCGCCCACGAGCGAGCCAGGTTCACGTTTCCGGGGACGTCGGCGAACGCATGCCTGACGAGATCCCGAGCGGCCGGATTGTGGCGGGCGGAGAGGCTCTTCAAGCCCCGCTCGGGGCTGAACGCCGCGCGGGCGCCGTAGCCGACCATGCGATCGAGCACAGGGATCGAGCCGGCCATCAAAGCCCCCCGTCCGGCGGAGAGCGCCCACGGGCGTTCGGGGCGGGCGTGCAGCCGGTTTGACATCAGCACGAGCCGGCGCGGGTGAAGCCGGCCGGTCTGGACGGCGTGGAGAGCGATCTCCGCCCCCATGCCGTGGCCGCCGATCAACGGTCTCGGCCCGAGCACGTCCGCGGCGAAGCCGCCCATCACCTGGGCGAGCCAGTCGAGGGTGTAGGGGTGGCGGGGATCGTCCTCGGAGTCCCCGTGCAGGGGCAGGTCGGGCAGGACGACCCTGAAGCGGCTGGCCAGCTGCTCGACCGATGGCTCCCACTCCTTGTGAGAGAGGAGCGCCGAGTGAAGGAGCGTCAGAGGCCTTCCCGTCCCCATCTCCCGATAGGCCACCCGAGTCCCGTCGGGGTGGTGATAGAGACGCAGCTTCATCGTGTGAAGATCCTAGGCTCCCGTCGCCGCCCCAGAGGCCCATCCTGCGCCTGAAAGGCCGTTTCCGGGATGCACCGGCCGTTGCGGGACTTGTGAGTAGGCTCCGCAAAGCCGAACATCCCTACACATGAGCTCGATCCGCACGAACGCCGCGGCGGCGATGCTGGGCGTGAGCCCCAACACTCTGCGCAGCTGGGAGCGGCGGTTCGGCTACCCGATGCCGGGGCGCACCGAGGGTGGCCACCGCCAGTTCGAGCTGACCGAGATCGAGGCCCTGCGTCAGGCGTTCGCCGAGACCCACGACATCGCCTCGGCGGTGTCGATCGCCCGGGAGCGCGGCGAGGGGCCCTCCTCGCCGGCGCGCCTGCAGAGCGCGTTCGCGGCCTTCCGGGAGGACGCCGCCGACCGGCTGCTCGAGGAGAGCCTCGCGGTGCGCTCGGTCGAGCGGACCGTCGAGTCGGTGCTGCTGGGAGCGGTGGAGCTGCTGCAGGAGGGCTCGCCCGAGCGCGCATTCGGGACCCGCTACACGACGGGCTGGCTCGCGGCTGCCACCCGGGTCGCCCCGGGAGCCTCCCGCGAGGAGGGGGCCCTGATCTTCGACGCCTCCTCTGCGACCGATCTCGACGAGCTCCACGTCCAGGCGCTCGAGCTGTTCCTGCGTAGGGCCGGCCTGCGCGTGCTGACGCTGCCGGTGGCCTTGGACAGCGCCCGCATCGGCTCGGCCCTGCGTGCGCTGCGTCCGGGCGCGATCGTGCTCGCGGGCTCAGGCGCCTCGCCGGACGCGTTGGGCCGGCTCGTCTACGCCGCCCGCCAGGCCGAGCCGGGAGTCGAGGTGTTCGACTATCGCTGCGCCCTGCCCGAGACCGCCGGCTCCACCGTCAAGCGCGTCGGCCCCGGCCCGATCGCCGCCTCCGAGCAGCTGCGCGAGCGGCTCACCGGCGTGGTCCTGCTGCATCCGGTCGCTTCGGCCTCCTGAAGCCTCGATCCGCGTCGCACCGGGCTCGATCCGCCCGCGGGCGGATCTGTCGGACTCGCGCGCGACGGGCCAACCTAGAATGGGCCGGCCCATGTCCGACGGCCCTCCCCAGAACCAGGTCCCTTCCCGGAACCCACTGATCCCCGCGCGCGAGGTCGATCCCAAGCAGGACCTGCCCGCCATGGAGCGCCAGGTGCTGGCGCGCTGGCGCGAGCAGGACGTGTTCGCGCAGTCGCTGCGGATGCGCGAGGGGGCGGAGCCGTTCGTCTTCTACGAGGGTCCCCCGACGGCGAACGCGGGACCCGGCTCCCACCACGTGCTGGCGAGGGTGTTCAAGGACATCTTCCCCCGGTACAAGACCATGAGGGGCTTCTACGTCGAGCGCAAGGGCGGCTGGGACTGCCACGGCCTGCCGGTGGAGATAGCGGTCGAGCGCAAGCTGGGCTTCACCCAGAAGTCCGACATCGAGCGCTACGGGATCGCGGAGTTCAACCGCCAGTGCAGCGAATCCGTGGTGGGCTTCCTGGGGGAGTGGAACGAGCTCACCGAACGGATCGGCTACTGGGTCGATCTCGAGCACCCCTATCGGACGATGGATCCGACCTACATCGAGTCGGTCTGGTGGGCGCTGCGCCAGCTGTGGGACAAGGAGGCGCTCTACGAGGGCTTCAAGGTGGTTCCCTACTGCCCCAAGGACGGCACGGCGCTGTCCTCTCACGAGGTCGCCCAGGGCTACCATGACGTGGTCGATCGCTCGGTGTACGTGCGACTGCCGGTGCTTTCCGCGAGCGGGCCGGTGCAGACGGGGGACGCGCTGCTGATCTGGACGACGACGCCCTGGACGCTGCCGGGCAACGTCGCGGTGGCGGTCGCGCCGGAGGTCGAGTACGTGCGTGCGCGGGAGGGCGGGCAGACGCTGATCCTCGCCGGGGCCTTGGCCGAGCGGGTGCTCGGCGAGGGTACGGAGATCCTGGACCGGTTCCCCGGGAGCGAGCTGGTGGGGGCCCATTACAAGGGTCCGATCTTCGTGCTGGACGATCGCGAGCCGGGCGGATATCCGATCGTCGTCGGAGACTTCGTGACCACCGAGGAGGGCACCGGGCTCGTGCACATCGCCCCGGCCTTCGGCGAGGACGACTTCGCGGCCGCCGCCGCGGCCGCGAACGTGGCGTTCGACCCCACGGACCCATCCACCCTCTATAACCCGGTCAAGCCGGACGGCACCTACGATGCGCGGGTGCGCAGCCACGACGGCGGGTCATACGAGGGCCGCCACGTCAAGGACCCCGAGCTGACGGACGAGCTGATCGAGGACCTGCGCGCGCGCGGGCTGCTGTTCAGGGAGGAGCCCTACGAGCACTCATACCCGCACTGCTGGCGGTGCGGGACGCCGCTGATCTATTACGCGAAGACTTCGTGGTACATCCGCACGACGGCCGCGCGCGACCGTCTGCTGGCGGCCAACGAGACGATCGACTGGCACCCGGAGCACATCAAGCACGGGCGTTTCGGAGACTGGCTTCAGCACAACGTCGACTGGGCGATCTCGCGAGAGCGCTACTGGGGAACGCCGCTGCCGGTGTGGCGGAACGCCGCGGGAGAGACCGTTTGCATCGGCTCCTTCGCGGAGCTGGCCGAGCTCAGCGGAGTCACCCTCGAAGATCCCCACCGGCCCTACGTCGACGATGTCGAGATCCCCTCGCCGACGGGCGGAGAGCCGCTGCGGAGGGTGCCCGAGGTGATCGACGTGTGGTTCGACTCCGGGGCGATGCCGTTCGCCCAGCAGCACTATCCCTTCGAGCCCGACAGCGAGGCCCATTTCGCGGAGCGCTTCCCGGCCGACTACATCTGCGAGGCGATCGATCAAACGCGCGGGTGGTTCTATTCACTGCTGGCGATCTCCACTTTGCTGTTCGATCGGTCCTCCTACCGGACGGTCCTCTGCCTGGGCCACATCGCGGACCTGCAGGGCAAGAAGATGTCCAAGTCGCTCGGCAACACGGTGGTGCCCTGGGAGGTCATAGACCGTCACGGGGCGGACGCTTTTCGCTGGTACTACCTGACCAGCAAGCAGCCCTGGGACGGCTATCTGTTCTCGATCGACACGGTCGGCGAAGCGGTGCGCCAGTTCCTGCTGCAGCTGTGGAGCACCTACTACTTCTACGTCCTGTACGCGACCGTCAACGCGGGGGTATTGGACGATGCGACGAGGGACGGGACGACGGCGGATGAGGCGACAGCAGACAACGCGATGGGAGCCGACAGAACGGGAGGCGAGGACGACCTCGACAGGTGGGCGCGTTCGCGCACGGCGAGCACCGCCGAGGTCGTGGCAGAGCGCCTGGACGCCTACGACGCCACCACCGCGGGCAGGGCGATCGCAGAGCTCGTGGACGATCTCTCGAACTGGTACGTGCGCCGCTCCCGGCGACGCTTCTGGGACGGGGATCCGGCGGCGTTCGACACGTTGCGCTGGTGCCTGGTGACGGTCGCGCAACTGCTCGCCCCCTTCTGCCCGTTCATCGCGGACGAGATCTACGACAACCTGGACGGGACGCTCGCGAGCGTGCACCTGTGCGACTTCCCGACAGGTGAGGCGCTGCCCGAGCGCGACTCCGAGCTCGAGCGGGCGATGGCGCTCGCCCGCGAGACGGTCAGGCTGGGACTGGGTGCACGGGGCAAGGCCAAGCTGAAGGTGCGCCAGCCGCTGGGCGAGGCGGTCGTGGTCGCGGACGGGCGCGAGCGGGCGGCGATCGAACGGCTGGCGGAGGTGGTGCGCGAGGAGCTGAACGTCAGGCGCGTCAGATTCGTGGCGGCGGCCGAGGAGCTCAGCGAATACGAGGTCAAGGCCAACTACCGCACGCTGGGACCATTGTTCGGCAAGGACATGCCCCAGGCGGCGGAGGCGATCGCGGCGCTGGAACCCGCCCGGGTGGCGGCGGCGATCCGAGGACGCGACGGCGAGATCGGGATCGCGGTGGGCGGACGCGAGCACACCCTCTCGGCAGAGGACGTGATCTTGAAGATGCGGGCCCCCGAGGGATACTCGGTCGAGCGCGAGGGAGCGCACGCGGTCGCGCTGGACCTGATCCTGGACGAGGACCTGCGCAGCGAGGGGTACGCGCGCGAGATCGTGCACGCGGTCCAGAAGGCGCGCAAGAGCGCCGGACTGCAGGTCGAGGATCGGATCGAGCTGTGGCTGGCGGGCGAGCCGACCCTGATCGAGGCCGTCGAGACCCATCGGGACTACCTCACTGGCGAGACGCTGGCCGTCGAGCTGAGTGTGAACGGTGAGAGCCCGAACAGCTGCCACTCAGAGCAGGCCGACGTGGGCGGCCTGCCGCTGAGCGTTGCCCTGCGCCGGGCTAATAAGGGCCCAGGCCCTAAGCAGCCGTGAGGGCGGGCTGAAGCTCAGCCTCCAGCTTCTTCTTCGGGTAGGCGCCAACGACGGTCTTGACCGGGGAGCCGCCCTTGAAGAGGATCATCGTGGGAATCGAGAGGACCTGGTAGCGGGCCGCGGTCTGCTGGTTCTCGTCGACGTTCAGCTTGACGATGGTCAGGTCGGGACGCTCGCCGGCGATCTCCTCGAGCACGGGCGCGACGACCCGGCACGGACCGCACCAGGGAGCCCAGAAGTCGACGAGCACCGGGTTCGCGGACTCGAGAACCTCGGCGTCGAAGTTGTTGTCGGTGACTTCGCTGAGGGTGCCTGCCATGGTGATCTCCTTGAGGATCGCGGTTCTGAAGTCTCTCGGCGGCGGCCCTGCCGACCTCCCGCCTGTCCCTCACTATACAAAGTAAAGGAGGGCACCCGAGGGGTGGTGTCTCAGTTTCAATCGAGCAGCCTCGCGATCTCTGTCAGCGTCCAGACGTGATCGGCTACTCCGGCGGCCATCACGGGAGTTCGTGGGTAGGGGTTGGCGAGCGTCTTGTGTGGCCGAGCGAAGTTGTAGTGCATGAAGTGCAGGGCGATGGCGGCTATGTGGTTGTCGAGCTTCTTTGAGAAGCCGTTGGTCAGCCGCGTGAACTGGCGCATTCCCATCCGCATCGTCAAGTTCTGCCGCTCGACGTAGCTCGTTGAGATCTTCGCCGGGTCGGGGTCGCCCTTGAGGATGCGCGTTTTGATCCCGGTACAGACGGGAGGGCTATAGCGTCGTTCGCCGGATGGGTCGGAGCGGTAGGTCTTTTGGATCTGTGCCCAGTCGATGTCTTGGCGGAAGTTGAGCCCGACGGGCGCGACATACGCCTGGTGGCCGTCGGTCGTGAGCTGGATGCGCCCCGCGAGCCGTCCCTTGAGATCTTCCATGAAGGCCATGCAGTCCTCAAACGCCCGGCCGCCGACATACCAGGAGACGATGAGCTTGCTGTCGGCGTCGAGCGCGGTCCACGTCCAGACGTCCCCGTAGTTCGGATCGCCTACCCGGTCAGCCGGGATGTTCTTCTGCTTCGAGCCGACGAAGCTCCAGATCTCGTCGGCCTCGATGGTCTTGCATGACAGGTCGCGCAGGGTGCGGTCCTGGTACTCGGCGCAGGCGGCGCCGATGTCCATGAGAAGCTTCGAGACTGTGTTGATCGAGACGCCTGCGAGCCGACTGGTTGCTCTGAGGCTGTTGCCCTCGGCGAGCATCCCGAGGATGAGTGCGCGCTTGCCCGTGCTGAGCCTGTTCACGCTACCCAGTATACCAGACCGCTCACGCATCTGTGCAGTTCCACGCTTCCCGTTTCCCGTCCTCACGCGTGGTAGAGTAACAGGAATCATTCCCGCTAATCCGGAGGTTTCTGCCTGATGGCCGAGCTAGCCCGCAGCCACGAGCAGCCGCACGAACGCACGTCGAAACTCCACGAACTCGGCCTTAGCCATGAGCTGATCGAGGGTGCCGTCCTGCGAGGCTTTGTCGCTCGGCAATCCTGCACGCCGCTTGACCCGCCGAGCTACCCCGGCACTGTGCAGTGGGCGCGGACACATCGCGGCATGCGCGAACTGGCCGTACTCCAAGAGTGGACCGCCGACGATTCACGGAACTACTCATGCATCGTCAACCCCGACGGCTCGACCGCCGTCACCGTTGCCACCGGCAACGAGAACACCGGGGTTCATGGGGCGTCCGACGAACCCCGCACGAAGTATCGACGCGGCCCGCAGACAGCGGCTCGCGTTGACACGAACGTCCACATCGACCAGCTGGCGCTCTGGCCGCAGGAGGGCAAACCCGAGCAGACCGATGGACAGGCGCTCTGGATACTGCTCATCGCGACGACCAAGGACGAGATCCGTTACGAGTTGTCGCGTCCCAACGGGCAGGACAAGGACGGGCGCGTGGTGTCCTGGTCAGACCGCATCGTCTTCGACCCGATCGAGATAGAGTCGATCCCCACCCTCAGCGCCGACGATGATGACGATGGTGATGTTGGCTTTGATGTCCCGGTCGAGCGGATCTAGCGACATTGTTCACGCCGTCCCGCCTCACCCTGGCCCGCGAAAGGCGTGGCCTTACTAAGAAGCAGGTAGCAGAGCTTGTCGGCGTCTCGACGCGGGCGATGACTGGCTTTGAGGCCGGGGAGACTACGCCGGCACCGCTCACGGTTGCCCGGCTGGCCGAGGCTCTTGAGTTCCCGTCTAGCTTCTTCGGTGCCGACTACCTCGACGAGATCCCAGACGAGGCCGCGAGCTTTCGCTCGCTCTCACGAATGTCGGCGGCTGACCGACACGCGGCCCTCGCCGCGGGACGCCTGGCATACGCGCTCCACGACTGGATATCGCAGCGCTTCCGCCTACCTGAGCCGACCGTGCCTCAGCTTGGACCGGGCCTTGACCCCGAGACGGCGGCACAGATCGTGCGTGTGGAGTGGAGCCTGGGCGAGAAGCCTCTCCCTAATCTCGTGCATCTCTTAGAGGCCTATGGGGTGCGCGTGTTCTCGCTCGCGCAGGAGTCTCAGGAGGTTGACGCGTTCTCCCTCTGGCGTGCCGCGCAACCGTATGTGTTCCTCAATACGCGCAAGTCGGGTGAGCGCAGCCGCTTCGACGCGGCACACGAGCTTGGGCATCTCGTTCTGCACTGGCACCACGAACTCCCGCAGCTCAACAAGCAGGCAGAGAAGGAGGCCAACCGCTTCGCCGCGGCCTTTCTCATGCCTGCTGCAAGCCTGGTCGCCTCGGCATCACGCTTGCCGACTGTCCAAGACATGATCCGAGACAAGCGACGATGGAAGGTGTCGGCTGCGGCGTATACCCACCGCCTGCGCGAGGTCGAAATGCTTACGGAGTGGCAATACCGGACGCTGTTCGTCGAGATCTCTCAGCGCGGGTACCGCATTGACGAGCCGAACCCAATACACCGCGAGACATCGCAGATCCTCAACAAGGTGTTCGCCACGCTGCGCCGCGAGGGCATCGGCAAGGCAGACATCGCTCGCGAACTCCACATCTATCCACAGGATCTAGACGAGCTCGTGTTCGGCTTGGCGTTGTTGCCCGTGCTCGGCGACGGTCCTGGCACGCCGGCCGCGCAGCGACGCGCGTCACCGCCGCAACTACGACTCGTCCCGAGCTAGGGCTTTTTTCGCCAGCGAGCCTCGGCGGCCTTGCGCGCGGCGTCTTTACGCTCGTCTGCCGTTAGTTTGGCCGCCCGGGCCTTACCACCCTTCAACCCGCCTTTGCGCCCCAGCTCCACGGCCGCCGGGTTCTTAGGCTCAGGCATCGGTGCTACGTCATCGGCCTCGCCGGTCGCAATGTCCACGACAAGCTTGGCGAGCTGGTTGGGGTCACGCGGGCGTTTGCGTGAGCGGTCGGGCACGGGCACGATAGTAGCGCGAAATGCAGGAGTTCTTGCCTAGATGTCGAAGAGGCCACGAGCGGCCTCTTTTTATCGGTAGTCTTTGGGGGAAAGTAAGCTTTCGACTGGAGACGCATCGTGGCCATCAGAATCAAACTACGCAACGGGTCGGAGGTGTTGGTTCGCGCGACGCTGGCCGAGTGGCAAGAGGCCCTCCAAGTGGCCACGCAGCGACAGCAGCTACTCGAAATCAAGCAGCCCGACGGCTCCATAGCTCCCGTCAATCCTTCGGAGGTCGAGTCTTACCGCGAGGAGCCCGAGGTCGCGCAGGCTTTGGATGAGCGCCTTGAGGCTGCGGCAGGCTAGCAGCCTCTTGGCCTGCTAGCCCTCCGAACTGGTGTGCCCCGGCATCGGTATCAATCAGTTCGCCTGTCAATCCCACCCCCGAGGGGCCGCTGAGTTCAAACCGCCCCTTCATGCGCGGCAGGACAACTGCCACGAGGATCGCGAAGAGCGCTACGCCGACGATGATCCATTCGCGTTCGACGGCTGCGAACGCAGCCGCGCAGATAGCCAGCACCGAAAACGCGTCCAGCCGCGTCGGGGGCCACCCAAAATGGATGGATTCATGGCGGTAGCCCTGACGTAGCGATGGCCAACGGGTCGCTGCGTACCCGATGAGACTCCTGACAGCAAAGAGGACGCCGAAGACCACACACGCCCATGCGGGGACGCGCAGCAAGGCGCTGTTGGTTGTGCCAAGCGTGGCACTGTTCGCTCCAATCTCGACCAACGCCGCAATCCCGATGACTATCAGCACTCCCCAGCCGAGCACTCCGCGCATGGGAAGACCCTATCGCGAGACCCTCGATTCAAACTGAGACACTACCACCCGAGGGGTGGTGTATGTGATACACCACCACCCGACACGCACCACCCCGCGAGATGTGGCGCATGCGCGCCCATGGCGACCTCAGAAGACCTGGCCGTCGAGGAAGCCGGCCACGAGCACGAGCCAGCCGCCTATCTCGGCGACGACCAGACTGGCCATGAAGGCGCGGGTCCCGGGAATCGGGTCGCGGAACTGGTTGTCGGTGTCCCGGCGCCAAGCATGGAACGCGTAGGTTCCGACGGCGCCGAAGAAGTAGACCGCCATGGCGGCGGCCGCGAGCAGGTTGACGAGCGCGCCAAAGCCGCTGAGCTGCACGAACGTGGCGATTAGGAGCAGCGCGAAGCTGTACATCAGCGCGGCGCGATGGGCGACGTCGACGTAGACGTGGGCGGTGTGGCTCTCGGAGGCCATGATCTGGCGGTACTTCCAGACTCCCAGCAGAAGGGCCCACAGGAACATGGCGGAAGCGGCCACGAGGACGGCCTTGGTGTCGCCGGCGAGGACGGGCCCGGCGGTCATGAGCGGGTCTGGGCCAAAGCGGCGAGCTCTCGGCCGGTCGGAATCGCGGCGGGATCGAGCAGGGACTGGAGCAGCAGGCCATCCACGACGGCGATGAGGACGGACGCCAGGATCTCGGTGGTGCGGGGCGCGAGAGCGCCACCTCTCTCCCCCCCGGCGATGACGGCGCCGACGCGCCGACGCTGCTCGGCGTAGTGCTCGGCCAGGCCCCGCCTGAGCTCGGGTGAGCGCCGCGCTTGGAGCAGCGCCTCGAGGAACGCGGCGAACAGCGGCTGGGCCTCGGAAAAGCCGTCGAGTATCGATCGGGCGCAGGCGACCATCTGGCCGAGCGGCGGGGACTCGGGATCTGGACGGGCGAGCCCGCCGAAGCGGTCGGTCCACTCGAGGAACGACTCGAGCACGGCCTGGTTGAGAAGCTCCTCGCGCGAGCCGAAGTGATAGCTCACGG
This sequence comes from uncultured Solirubrobacterales bacterium, assembly GCA_963785785.1. Taxonomy (GTDB): domain Bacteria; phylum Actinomycetota; class Thermoleophilia; order Solirubrobacterales; family Solirubrobacteraceae; genus Palsa-744. The sequence continues at coordinate 1,293,760 of CAWAWI010000001.1, forward strand.
CGGCCAGGTTGGCGCCGGAAGCCGCCGCGAGGTCGCGGACGCTCGTTCCCGCATATCCACGCTCGGCCACGAGGCGCTTGGCGGCTTCGAGCAGCGCTGTCTTGGTGTCGGTGCCCTTGGCCTCGGCCTCCTTGATGCCGGTTGACATCAAACGATCGTATCAAACGAGCGTTTGAGTCGGCAGGACGCAGCGCAACAGGCATGGCATGGCCACCACAACCAGCGTTCGCGACGCATCGGCTTTCCTTCTCACCGCACCATCACCGTCCACCCTTCCTCATAGCGGACGATCGGAGGGTGGATGTGGGTGAGGGCGACGAACAGGTGGGGGGAGACGTAGACCTCGACGAATGCGCAGATCACGAGCACGGGGACGGCGATCGCGACGGTGACGAGGGTGGCGGCCAGGAGCTGGTCCCACTCGCCGCGGCGGCTGGCGATGATCCAGGCGGCGAGGGGCAGGAACAGGGCAATCAGCTCGGGAATGGCGTGCGGGAGGACGCCGAGCAACAGCAGGGCCGGGGAGACCCGCAGGAAGTGGGCGACGCCGGCGAGGGTGTGACCCAGGACGAGAGCCTGGGCGGCGAGGGAGAAGGCGGTGGCGCAGGCCACGAACGCGATCGCGATGGAGCCGCCGTGCTCGTGGACCCAGCGAGAGAGGCCACTGCGCGAGTGAGCCTGCAGCGGCAGGGAGCTGCCGGCGATGAAGCCGGCGACGCAGGCCATCGCGTGGAGGGCGAGGACGAGCATGTTGCGGTCGAGCACCGCCAGGACGTCGGAGAGGTCGCCGACGGCGAAGGGCGGCCCGAGGGTGACGATCTGGACGTAGCTCCTGGAGAGGGCGGAGACGACCAGGACCGCCACAAGGAGCCCGAAGGCCGCGAGGGCCGAGCCGGCGACCCAGCGGGCGAGCACGGGCCAGGGCTGGCGCTGCCAAGCGCGCAAGGTAGCGCGGGTGTGGCGGACGCCGTGGGCGAACGCATAGGCGGAGGCGTCCATCGCCTCTTGCATCGGCGGATGTCAGACCTGGCTGAAGCGCAACAAGGGCACGAGCCACATGGCCTCGGCGGCGATGTGCCAGGACATCTTGCTTTGCCCGCGCTCGCGTTCGCGAAAGACGATCGGGACCTCGACCACGCGAAAGCCCGCACGGACGGCGCGGTAGTTGAGCTCGACCTGAAAGACGTAGCCCTGCGAGCGGACAGAGTCGAAGTGGATCGCTTCCAGGACCTCCCGGCGAAAGCACTTGAAGCCGCCTGTGAGGTCGCGCACGTGCAGGCCGAGGACCCAGCGGGCATACGTGGAGCCGCCCTCGCTGATGAAACGCCGCAACAGGCCCCAGTCGGTGACACCCCCACCGGGGACGTATCGGGAGCCGAGCGCGAGATCGGCGCCGGAGCGGACGGCGTCGAGCAGGCGGGCGAGGTCGGCGGGATCGTGAGAGAAGTCGGAGTCCATCTCGAAGACGTACCCGGCGCCGTTCTCCAGGGCGTGGCGAAAGCCGGCGAGGTAGGCGCGGCCGATGCCGCTCTTCTCGGTGCGATGCAGAACCCTTACCCACTCGCGCTCTGAGGCGAGACGGTCGGCGATCTGACCGGTGCCGTCGGGGGAGCCGTCGTCGACGACGAGGATCCGAAAGCCCTCGGGGGCGGCGCGAGCAAGCACGTCCCCGGCGGCGTCGACGATCGCCTCGATGTTCTCGGCCTCGTCGTAGGTGGGCAGGATCAGCCAGGGGACTCCGGACATGGGTCGGCGTACCCTAGAACAGTGGACCTCTCGAATGGGGCGATCGCGGACGCGCTGGAGGAGCTCGGGGACCTGTACGAGCTGGACGGGGCGATCGTCCACCGGGTGCTCGCCTACAGGACTGCCGCGAAAGCGGTGCGGGAAGCGTCCGTGTCGGTGGGGGCACTGGCCCGGGAAGGGCGGGCGAGCGAGCTTAAAGGGATCGGCAAGACGCTTCAGGAGAAGATCGTGGCGCTCCTGGACACCGGGACGACCCCCGCGACGGAGAAGCTGAGGGCGAAGTTCCCGAAGGGGCTGATCGAGATCACGCGGCTGCCCGGGATCGGGGCCAAGCGGGCGCGGCTGCTGCACTCCGAGCTGGGGATCGACTCGCCGCAGGCCCTGCGAGAGGCGGCCCTCGCGCAACGGGTGCGGGAGGTGCGGGGCCTGGGAGCCAAGTTCGAGGAGAACGCCCTACAGGCGTTGGAGCGGGCGGCGGAGAACCCCCACGAGCGGGGGTCGGCAAGGCTGCTGCTACCCCAGGCGCTGGCACTTGGCGAGGCGCTGGTCCACGGCCTGGCCGACGGCAAGGGAGGCAAGGGAGCGATCGTGAGGGTGGCGGGGTCGGCACGGAGGATGGCGGACAGCATCAAGGACATCGACCTGATCGCGGTCACGAGCGAGCCCGTGACGCTCGCGAAGAGCCTCGCGGGACTGCAGGAGATCGAGACGGTCTCGACGGCGGGCAAGGTGGGCGCGAAGGGACGGACCCACGCGGGGATCGGCGTGGACCTGAGGATCGGCAGGAGGGCGGAGCTCGGGAATTTGTGGCAGCACTTCACCGGATCGGGCAGGCACAATGCGGCGCTTCGCGAGGAGGCGGTACGAAAGGGGCTGCACGTCTCAGAGCACGGCGTGAGCGAGGATCGCGGGGCTCAGAGCAACGGCAAGGCCGCCAGAACGAGGACGTTCGAGAGCGAGGCGGAGGTGTACGAGCTCTTGGGCTACCAGTTCATCGAGCCCGAGCTGCGCGAGGATCGGGGGGAGCTGCAAGCGGCCGTGCGGGACGGCGAGGGGCTGCCGGAGCTGATCGTCCTGCAGGACATCAAGGGGGAGCTTCACTGTCACACGGTGGCCTCGGACGGCAGGAACACGATCGAGGAGATGGCCCTGGCGGCGAGGGAACGGGGGTATGAGTACGTGGCGATCACCGACCATTCGGCCACCCACGGGTTCGGCGACGACGTCTCGCCCGAGCAGCTTCGGCGGCAGATCGAGCGGGTGAGGACGATCGACGGGCGACTGGAGGGCATCAGGCTGCTGGCGGGCAGCGAGGTGAACATCCTGCCCGGCGGAGAGCTCGACTACGAGGACGGGCTGCTGGAGGAGCTCGACTGGGTGGTGGCGAGCGTGCACACGGCGTTCGGGATGGGAGAGCAGGCGATGACAGAGCGGGTGATCGCCGCGATCGAGCATCCGCTGGTGGACGCGATCGGACACCCGACCGGCAGGCTGATCGACAGGCGGGACCCCTACGAGATCGACCTGGGAGCCGTGTTCGAGGCGGCGAGACGGACGGGTACGCTGCTGGAGATCAACGGCAACCCCAACCGGCGGGACCTCTCCGATGTGCACGCCCGAAACGCGGTCATGGCGGGGGTGGGGATCGTGATCGACTCCGACGCCCACCGCACAGACACGCTCGCGAACATGCGCTGGGGGATCGCGACGGCCAGGCGGGCGTGGCTGACGAAGGGAGACGTGGCGAACACGCGACCGTGGCCCGAGCTGCAGCGGGCGCGAAAGCGTAATCGTCTCAGCGAGCGCCTAGCGGGAGCAGGCGCGCCAAGAGCTCCTCGCGCACGAGACGGTCGACGGCGGCGGGACTGAAGGGCGCGAGTGCGGCAAGGGCGCGAGCCGAGTAGTCGGGCGTGGGATCGTCGAGCGCCAGGCGCAGGGCGCCGGCGAGGTTCTCCCCAACGAGGCGGGGGTCGAGCGCGCGGGCGATCGGCAGCGCGACATAGGGGCCGGGGGCGGGTGTGGTGACTAGCTGACAGCCATCGGCGAGAGCCTCGAGCTGGGCGATGCCGTAGTCCTCGCGGCGGGGGGCGCATACGAACACGCGGGCGCGGCGCAACAGCGCGCGGTACTCACTGGGCGAGAGCGAGCCGGTCACGACGACCCCCTCGGCGAGCACGCGAATGCCAGCGCGATCGAGCTCAATCGGATCGGCGCCCGTGACGTGAAGCTCCTCGCCGGAGCGCCTCGCGGAAGCCCAGGCCGAGATGACACGGTCGAGCCCCTTCTTGAAGGGATTCGCGGCATAGGCGATCGCGGCGATGTCCCGCACAGGCGCGGGCGGGCCGGAGGGCTCGACGGGGACGGGCAGGACGAGCGCGCGGTCCTCCTCGCGGTCCTCCCCACGCGCGCGTGGGGGCAGCTCTTTCACAGCGCCCTCGCTCCACGGCAGCAGCAGGGGAGCCCGCGCGAGGCGGCGACGCTCCAGGGGGCGCTGCCAGAGGCCATGGCGTCCGGGGCGATTGCCAGCGGAGGGGGCGTCGAAACGGATCGCGCCGGGACGGGGACCAGAGCAGAGAGGCGGTGATGGTGGAGTAGACGATCGCGCGGGGACTGTGCTCGGCCAAGGCCGCACCGGCTGCGCGGCGGGCGGCGAGAGCCCACGCGAGATCGGTGAGGGCGAAGGTGCGGATGCGCCGGCGCGGGGGGACGGCCATGACAAGCAGGACCGACGCTCCGGCGCGGCGCAGGGACCCTGTCAGCTCGGCGTCGGCGGCGCGCAGGCCGTGGGTCGAGCCGAGGGAGACGATCAGCACGTCCACCGAGGGTGGGTGGCCCGATGGGGGGCTGTCGCCCAACGGAGGGCTGTCGCCCAACAGGTCCGCGGTGGGTCCGTGCGGGCCCATGGGGAGCCTCAAGTGACCGCGCCGTTGGTGGGCTCGGGACGCATCGCCTTGAAGCCGGGGGTGCGCTCGAGGGCGATCGGGCGCAGCGGGGAGGTGCTGCGGACGTAGAAGCACACGCCGTCACGCTCCTCGATCGCGGCGACGGCGGAGTGCTGGCGGCGCCAGGCGAGGGCCCAGATGATCGCGAAGCCGGCGGCGATGCCGGGGATCTGGGGCGCGAGGAAGGCGAGACCGCCGGCGATCAGGGTGAAGGCCAGCAGGGGCCAGAGGCGGTTGAGGAGGATCGAGCTGGGATGGTGCTCGGGCAGGGCGGTGCTGGCGCGGGCGCCGGACAGCAGGCGGGCGATCGGCGGGCTGGTCTCCGCGCGGCGGCCGAGGCGCAGGCCGACAAGGGTCGCGATGACCCACCAGCCGGCGGAGATCTCAACGAGGCGGGTCTGGGAGCTCGCGCCCGGCTGGCTGCCGGCCGCAAGCACCGTGACGGTGGCCAGCGCGGTGGCGGCGCCGGCGCTGAGCATTACAGTGCTCTTGAGGAAGTCCACGAAGCGCACGCTGGAGCCTCCCGCGGGCTAGAGGAGAGCCTCGAGCAGCTCCCTCACCCCGGCGGCGCCGTCGAGGATCAGGTCGGCCTCGGAGGCCAGCTCGGGCGGGGTTTCGTCGGAGCCGACGGCGACGCAAACGGCGTGCTGGAGCTCGCCGGAGTGCACCAGCTCGCGCAGCACCCGGAAGGCGTCGAGATCGGTGGTGTCGTCGCCGACATAGACGGCAGCGGAGACGGGCCGACCGCGCAGGAGCGTGGCGATGCCGAGGCCCTTGTTGAGCTCGACGGGCGGGCGGACCTCGAGCACCTTGCGACCCCAGTGGACTGCCAGGCCCTGCTGTTCGGCGTCGCTTGCGATTCGCGCGACCGCGGCCTGGGCGGCCCGCTCGTCGGGAGCGCCGCGCCAGTGGAAGGCGGCGATCGTGTCCTTGTCCTCATTGCGAATGCGGATGCGCTGGTGCTCGGGGGTGTAGGCGTGGGCGGCGAAGTCGTGCACCCGGGAGGCCCACGCGGCGGCGTCCGGATCGACCTCGGGACGGGTGGCGCCGGGACCGAGCAGCTCGCCGCCGTGGTTGCCGATGTAGGCGATCGTCCCGATCGCGACGATCTGGCGGGCGGTGGCGGCGCGGCGGCCGCTCACGCAGCCGACGACGCGGTAGCGCTTGGCGATCTCGATCAGCAGGGTGCGGGTCGCCTCGGGGACGTGCGCGTCGGCGGCGTGGCGGACGATCGGCGCGAGGGTGCCGTCGATGTCGAGCAGCACGGCCCCGTGGCCCGGGTCGGAGCGAAGCGGCTCGAGGGCCTCCACGGGCGTCGTGGCGGGGGACACGAACACTAGTATGGCGCGCACTGTGGAAGGGATGTCCGAGCGGTCGCTGAAGCTGATGGCGATCGGCACCGCGGCGGGCCTGTTCAGCGGCCTGTTCGGGGTGGGGGGCGGCAGTGTGATCGTGCCCCTGCTGGTGCTGTGGCTCGGCTACGGCGAGCGATCGGCGACGGCGACGTCGCTGGCGGCGATCGTGTTCATCGCGTGCTTTGCGGCGGCCGCACAGGGGCTCTACGGCAACGTTGACGTCGGCGACGCGGCCTTGATCGGCTTGCCGGCGGTGGGGGGTGTGCTGCTTGGGACGTGGCTTCAGCAGCGCCTTCAGACGCGGGTGATCGCGCTGATGTTCGCCGCGTTGCTGGTGGCGAGCGCGGTGGAGCTGGTGCTGCGGTGAGGGGCGCGACCAGACGATGATCGGAGCGATCGCAATCGGGATTGCGGCGGGAGTCGTGGCGGGCCTTCTGGGGGTCGGCGGCGGCGTGCTGTTCGTGCCGGGACTCGTGATCTTCCTCGGCCTGGGCCAGCACCAGGCGGAGGCGACGTCGCTGCTCGCGATCGTGCCGGTCGCAATCGTGGGAACCTACCGGCAGGACCGGTACGGGAACGTGCGCCGCGACGACGCACTGCTGCTGGGGCTGCTCTCGGTGGCGGGAGCGGCGGCGGGCGTGGCGCTCGCAAACGCGCTGTCGGGCACGGTGCTGCGGGACGGGTTCGCGTGTTTGATGGTGCTGATCGCGGCACAGCTCGTGCGCAGGACGCTGGCCGAAGATCCCGACCACTAGCCGGGCACGCCCCAGAGGCGGGCACGCTCTGGAGGGGGCACGCCCCAGACGGGGATCCGACCGATGGTCGGGATTTCGCGACTGCGGATAAACCCTTACCGGAGGGTGGGGGGATGGTCTAGACTGGAACGTGGATGGGACTCGACAACCCTCTTCACATCGCGTTCCTCGTCGTGATCCTGCTGCTGGTGTTCGGAGCCAGGCGGCTGCCGGAGATCGGACGGTCGTTGGGGAGCGGGATGCGCGAGTTCAAGTCTTCGGTGACGGGCGAGATGAGTCAGAGTCAGCCGACTCTCCCCCCCGGCCAACAGCCGGCGCCGGTCCAAGCAGCTCAGGCGACGCCCGCGCCGGTCGCTCAAGCGCCGGTCCCCCAGGCTCCGGTGGCACAGCCGGCGGCAGCGCAGGCGCCGGCTCCAGAGCAGCCACCGGCCTCCTGAGGACTCCCAACCTAACCGCCCTCACGACTGGGCCCGCTCAGCCGAGGCGGCTGGGCCCGCTCGGCCGCCGGATCACGCTCCAAGGCTGAGAGAGTCGGGGTCTACGTCGACGGCGACTCGACCGGAAGCGCCTGTGGACGGCTCTCCTGCAGCAGCTGGGCTCCGCAGTGCCAGCAGTAGGCGGCTCCGCGGCTGTGGACGGCGCCGCAGGAGCGGCAATGACCGGCGACGCCCGCCTCGGCTGTGGCGAGCAGGCGCTGGACCTCGCCGAGCTGGGCGTCGGCCTCCTGGAGCTCGGCGGCGCGGCGGGAGAGGACGTCCAGGCGATAGTGGTCGCGGATCGCCATCTCGTAGGTGAGCCCGCCGAGGTCCCAGGTGAGCGCGGCCACCCGCTCGGCGAGCTCATGGCGGCGGCGGCGCAGATCGTCCATCTCAGCCGCCCGTTTCGATCGGTTTGGCGCCCAGAGAGTTGATTTCTTCCTCGTGCTTCTTGCCCGTGGTGCTGCCGAGTTTCTGGAGTTTGCCGGGCGTCACCTTGACCGCTTTGGGGGGCGGCGCTTTTTCGATCGCCTTGGCTTCCTTGGCTTCCTTGGCTTCGGTCTTGGCGCTCACCTTGGCTTCCGCGGCGGGACTGGTGGACGTAGGCTTGGGGGTGGTGCTCGCCGGAGTGCTCGCGGTCGGAGCGGCGGCGGTGGGAGCCGCGCCGGTGAGACCCTCGACCTTCACGATCTGGGGGCCGGGAGCCTTGCTCTGAGTGATCCAGTGGCCGACCAGGAGCCCGACGATGATGGACATCAGGAGCACCGCCAGGAGTCCGAACAGGCCCGAGTAGCGGCGCATCCAACCGTATGCTCCCGAGACGGGCTCGATCACGGGGGCGTAGCCGGCCGGAAGGGTCCCGACCGGAGACTGGCCGGGGCCGTATGGCTGGGCGTCGGCCTGCAGGACGTCCAGGAACGCGACCGATCGAAGATCGGCCAGCGCGGGCGAGGCGGGTTGGCCGCAGGCCAGGCAGTAGCGCTGGTCGGGCGCGAGCGGGGCCGAGCAGCTCGCACAGGTCGCCGTGCTCTGCTCGGCGGGGACGGGCGCGAGGCTCATCGTCGCGACCTCCCCGAGCGAGCCCCGCCGACCGTCCGTGTCGGGCGCGCTCGAGGGCTCATCCGAACGCGCCTGCCACGTAGTCGCGCGTGCGGGATGCGCGGGGTTCGTCGAACACTTCGGCGGTGGTCCCGTACTCGACGAGGTCACCTAGATACATGAACGCGACCTTGTCGGCCACGCGGTGGGCCTGGGCGAGATTGTGAGTGACGATCACCACGGCGAGCTCGCGGCGGAGCTCGCCGATCAGCTGCTCGATCACGCCCGTGGAGATCGGGTCCAGGGCGCTGCACGGCTCGTCCATCAGCAGCACCTCCGGACGCGGCGCGATCGCGCGGGCGATGCACAGTCGCTGCTGCTGTCCACCGGAGAGTCGCAGGGCGGGACGATCGAGGTCGTCGCGGACCTCGTCGTACAGGCCCGCGCGGCGGAGCGCGTCGATCACGAGCGGCTGCAGCTCCCGCTTGCGGGGACGCTTGCGCGACTGTTCGCGCAACGCGAACGCGACGTTGTCGAAGATCGACATCGGAAACGGGTTGGGCTGCTGGAAGACCATCGCCACACGCGCCCGCAGGGTCGTGTCGGGCAGCTCGTGGATGTCCTCGCCGTCGAGCATCACCTCGCCGGCGCGAGCGGCGCTGGGAGTCAGCTCGGTGAGGCGGTTGAGCGTGCGCAGCAGCGTCGTCTTGCCGCAGCCCGAGGGGCCGATCAGCGCGAGCACCTCACCCTGGTGGATCGACAGGGACACCGACTTGACGGCGGGCTTGCCGGAGTACTCGATGCTGACGTCCTTCAGGCGCAGCCGCTCGGGCCCGGCGGTGGATCGCCCAAGCTCGCGCAGCGGGTTGCGCTCGTGCGCGGGTGGCGCCACGGGCGCGGGCTGGCGGTCGAGCACGATCGTGCGCACCGGTGGCACCTGAGGCGAGGCACCCAGGTGTGAGGCCTCCGCCGCGACGTGCGCCGGGCGGCGAGCCTCCTCGGGTCTGCGGGGGGCGATGCTCACGGGATCGAGCAGCATCTCTTCGGGACTCATCGTGTATTCCCCATCAAGTCGGGTTTACCAATCAGATCACTGAGCTTAGCGCTTTTTCCGAGATTTGTCGAAAGGGAGATTGCGAGCTGCCCGGTCGCTCCCCGCGGGTCCCGTGAGCGCGCGCCACGGAGCCCTCAGACGGCGCCGCCGGCCACAGACATGCCGCTGGACTCGGCATGGGAGCGCCCGATCCGATCCACGATCAGGTTCAGGGCGAGCACGAACACCATCAGCACGAACGCCGCCGCATAGGCCTTCTGGGGCGCCGCGCCTTCGCCGGCGGGCGAGTTGTCATAGACGTAACTGGTGAGCGTGGAGCCCGTCCCGCGCAACACGTTCACGAGGGGCACGGACCCCTGGGTTTCGATATGCAGGGTCTCGCCGAGCAGCAGCAGCACGATCGCGGTGTCGCCGATGATGCGGCTGATGCCCAGGGTCACGCCGGTGGCGATGTTCGAGCGAACGCTCGGCAGGAGCACCCGTCTGATCGTCGCGATCCGGGTCTTGCCCAGCGCGAACGCCGCCTCGCGCATGTGCTCGGGCACGGCCTGCAGGCCGTCGCGTGTGGCCGCGAACAGAGGCGGGAGGGCGATCAGCGACATCATCGCGCCGGCCGCGAGGAACGAGCGGCCATACACGCCGCCGCCTTCGGCGCGGAAGGACAGGGGCGCGAACAGGCCGAGCTGGAAGATCGACAGGCCGAAGAGAGCGAGCACGATGTCAGGGGTGCCGGCGACGATCTCGATGCTCGACTCGACCACCCGGGCCAGGGACTGACGAGCCCGCCCGCCCTGCCCGTACTCGGCGATCCAGACGGCGGCGCTCACCGCCAAGGGGACCGCGAGGGCGATCCCGATCACGGTCAACACGGCGGTCCCGATCAGCGGGTCGAGGATCCCTCCTGTCTGGCTCTGGGAGGTGCCGACCGCGGGACGCGTGAACAGCAGGCCGGGACGCAGGTACTGGATCCCGCGTACGCCCATGTAGCCGACGATCCCGGCGGCCACCAGGCACAGGCCGATGCCGGCCGCCCACGCCAAAGCGAGCACCAGGCGATCGCCCCAGCGCCACGTCCACGGCGAGGAGCGCCGGCCGCGCTTCGAGCTCGGCCTGGGGCCGGTCTGGAGATCGGGGGTGAAGGCGCTCATCCGCGGGTCTGGTACTTACGTAGCGGCAGCTTGATCAGATAGCCCGCGATCGAGAGCACGAACGCGGAGAACAACAGCAGCGCGCCGAAGGCATACAGGGTCGCCCGCAGAGCCGGGGCGCCGAGGCCTTCGTGATAGTCGACGATCGCCGAAGCGAGCGTGCGCAGGGGCTCGTAGAAGAAGATCGCCACCCCGTGGGAGAGGTTGGGGGTGTAGGAGCTGCCGCCCGAGACCATCTGGATCATCACGGCCTCCCCCAGCGCCCGGCCGGTCGCGAGCACCGCCGCGGCGACGATCGCCGGGCGGACCGCCCGCAGCGTCACGGCGAGCACCGCCCGCAGCGGGTTCAGGCCCAGCGCAACGGCGCCCTCTCGCCACGAGTTGGGGGCGGCCGCCAGCGCCTCGCAGACCAGCGCGATCATGATCGGCGTGATCATCACGGTGAGGATCACCACGGCCACCCCGAGGCCGGCGCCGGTGAGCTCGACGAAGTTCTGGACGGAGTTCTTCTGGGAGGTGGTGACCAGGTGGTTGCCCACGAACGGCACGAGCACGAGGATGCCGATCAGGCCATAGATGACCGACGGCACCGACGCCAGCAGGCGGATCACGGGAACCGCGACCTTGCGCAGCCGCGCCGGCGCGAGCTCGACGATGAAGATCGAGCTGAGCACCGCGATCGCGATTCCGAGGACGACCGCGATGGCGGTGGTGAGAATGGTGCCATAGAGAAGTGGCCAGGCCCGCAGGTGGAAGGCCGACGCGGGCGGGCTCACGCCCGTGGCCTGCATGTTCGCGATCTCCGTTTCGAGGCTTCCGCCTGGACCCAGCCAGCTGAGGCCGTTGTGCTCGAAGATCGGCCAGGCGCGAACCCCGACGAACACGATCATCGCGATCACAATTGCGCCGATCAGCAGCGAGACCGCGCCGAGCATGCGCTCGGCGCGGCGGTCCGGCCAGGGGTCGCGAACGCGCGCGAGCACGCCCGCGACCATCCGGCGGGCACCGGAGGAAGGCTCCGGCCCACCGGACGGCGCCGGCCCCGCCTGGAGATGCGGGACCGGCGCCGGATGCTGGGGTGGTCTAGTCACCGTCCCGTCAGTTGACTGGGATCCACTGGCTGGAGATGATCTTGCGGGCGGCCTGGGACTTGCTGATCCAGTTGATGAACGACCCCGCTTTGCCCTGAGCGGCGCCCTTGGTGACCTCATAGAAGCGCGCCACGCCCGCGTACTGGCCCGAGATCACCGTGGATTTGCCGCAGGCCACACCGTTGTAGCTGACCGAGTTGAGCTTGGCTTGGCCGAGGCTCGCCTGGTAGTTGGACAGGAAGCCGATGGCGTTCGGGTCCGATTCCACGGACGCCCGAAGCAGGCCCTCGGAGGACCTTTCCTGAGCGAGCGGCTCGGTCACTTTCTTGCCTTCCAGCAACAGCGTCTGGAAGCTCGTGAGCACGCCGGCCACCGAGGTGCGGCTGATCAGGTCGATCGTGCCGCTGGCGCTGGCGCCGGGAACCTGGCTCCAGTTGCGCGTCTTGCCGGTGAAGATCAAGATCAGCTGGGAGCCGGTGAGGTTGGACAGGGTGTTCGCCTTGTTGGTCACCACGCAGATCCCGTACCTGGCGATCGGGTAGAAGACCAAGCCCTTGGGGTCGGTGGGCAGCGGGTCGCGGGAGACATCGGCGACCGTGACGCGGCCCGCGGCCACGTCGTTGATGCCCACCTGGGTTCCCCCCTGGGAGATCTTGAACTTGACGGCCCCATGGGCGATCTTCGCGTACTTCTGGGCGAGCAGCGACACGAGCGGGTAGGACGCCGTGGCGCCGCTGATCGTGATCGTGGTGCTCGCCGAAGCGGCTGCGGGCGCCAACGCGAGGCCGAGCGCACCCGTCGCCACGAGGGCGATGGAGCGGCGTCGTATGCGGCGATTTGGGTTCATTGAGCAAGCACTCCGTTTTCTGGTTCGTTGACGAATGGTTGACAAGCTGCCGAGGAATCTACCATAATCCTCATTAGTTTGATTGACTTAAGCTAGTTTATGAGGAACACGCGGGCTGGGCGTCAGTCCCGCGCTCAGGGCCAGAGACCATGACCAGCACCCCCAACAACCCCACACCACCAGGCGCACAGGGCGGCACATCCGCCGCGGGGTCTGGCCAGGCGTCCAGCGGCTCGGCGTCCGCCGCCGACACGGAGCCCGCTTCGGAGTCGGCGTCCGACCCCTCCCCCGCGGCCAGCCCGCCCACGGGTGTCCCGCGGCTGCCCTCGATGCGGGTGGCGGCGGTGCTCGCGGCCGGGATGCTTGGGCTCGGCGTGGCCGTGGGCGCCGCGATCGGCCCCGCTCCCAACGTGTCGTTCGCGGGGTCCTCGCTGGTCCCCTCGCTGGCGGCGATCGCGACGGGCTCGGCGGCACAACAGGGCACGACCTCCGCAACGGCGCCGCCGCCGGCCTCCACCCAGGCCACCCCGACGCCGCCTGCCACACCCTCGCCGGCCTCGAGCGCGTCCTCGAGCGTCGCCGCCTCGACTCCGACCCCCTCCTCTACCACCACCCCCAGCAGATCCACCACGCCTACCAAGAACAGCGAAGGCTCCAAGCAGACGACCCTGCCCCCGGTCACGAGCGTGTGGCTGATCGAGCTCTCCGGGTCCACGTTCACGCAGGCACTCGCCCAGCCGACCTCGGCCCCCTACATCGACTCGGAGCTCGTGCCGGCGAGCACCCTGCTGAGCGGCTGGTCGGCGATCGACGGCAGCGCCCTCGCGAGCGAGGCGCCCCTGTTGAGCGGCAAGCCGCCCCAGCTTCTGGACACGATCGTGCAGCCCCCCTGCCCCGAAGGCGCCGCGGGGGCGCCGTGCGCGCCTGAAACCGCCGGCGCGGTGAGCGCCGCGGACACGTTCCTGAAACAGACCGTCCCGACGATCACCTCCTCGGCGACCTATCGCGAACGGGGCCTGATCGTCGTGACCTTCGGCGCGGTCGCAAACCCGACCGCCAGCGGATTGCCCGCCGGCGCCGCGACCGCGACGCTCAGCGCCGAACCTCCGGCGGGCGTGCTGGCGCTCTCACCGCACGTGCGCGCCGGCGTGCGCTCCTCGAGCGTATTCGACCCGACTTCACCAAGGCGGAGCCTGGAAAGGCTCCTGCACTGAAGGCAGCACCGCAGTCCATCGATCACGAACGGAGACCCACATTGCACCTACTACACACCGCCAACCGCAAAGCCACGTGGTGGCTCGCTGCAATCCTGGGCTCCTTCGCCCTGCTGCTCGCGACCCCGGCGCTCGGCCGCGCAGAAGAATCGAATCCCAACACCTATTCGTGCCTCGGCAGCCTGGCCGCCGGGACGCCCGAAGTGGGCAGCGAAGAACAACAGGTGCAGTACACCTTCTACTGCGACGGCCCGATCACCGGCTACCAGCTGCAGGCGCAGATCCCGATAACGGGCGTCGAGGCCGCCCCGCTGGTGAGCGCGATACCGGCGGGCACTCCGTTGACGGACAGCTTCTCCTGCTCCTCGGAAGTCCCAGGCTACGCCGACAATTGCGTCGGCGCGGCCAAGGCCGGATACGAGACGATCAGCGGGCGGTTCGCGATCGGCACGAAGCTCTGCGCCGAGCCCCGCGTGGATGCGCTCCTGACGGTCACCTACGCATATCTCGAAAAAGGCGTCGTCACCCAGGCGATCTCGGGACCGTTCGACGTGGGTCGCCCAAAAGGCTGTCCGCCCGACGCCTACTCCGGCTGGACGCGCCTGAACCCCAAGCCGGCTCCGGTCGTCAAGCACAAGAAGGGAAAGAAGGACAAGAAGGGCAAGGGCAAGCACACCGCCGGAAAGAAAACCGGCAAAGCCACGCCCAAGAAGAAATAGCCTCGCCGCCTCACACACGCAGCGCCTTCGAGGGGCTCCGCATCGCGGGGGCCCTCGCTTTCGGCGATCCTGAGAGCAACCTCACCCTCGGCGTGCTCGCCCGCTCTACGATCCGGGAATGAGCCGCGTGCCGATCCGCCCGCTGCGCCTGCTGGCGCTCTTTACCGCCCTCGGCCTGCTCGCCGGCTGTGGCTCAGCGACGGCCACCCACAGCACGAGCACCGCAACCCCGCCCGCGAGTGGCCCCTCGGCGGGCTCACGCGCGAGCGCGGCCACCTCCCCCACATCCCCGTCCGCGGCCTGCGCGAGCACGGTCGCGAGCACCCTTGGGACCGTCGCGGGGCGGGTCTACCACGAGGCGTCCACCGGCGGGGACGTCGCCCAGGCGGTCCACCGCGTCGAGAGCTCGGCGGCGCTCGCCGGCGCCGTGAACAGCGGCAACGCCGCCGGGGCGAGGGCGGCCCTTCAGGCGCTACTGCTCAACCAGATCGTCCGGGTGCAGGTGCTGCGCGGCGGGCGGATGCTCGCGCAGGCGGGCTCCGGTCCGGCGATCGCGCCCGTGCACGGCTCGATCCCGGGCACGTCCGCGACATACGTGCTGTCGGTGCAGTCGGATAAGACCTACCTTCGGGTGGTCCACCAGGTGACGGGCGCCCAGGTGCTTTTGATGAGCGGCTCCACGGGCGGCTCCACTGGCGGCTCGGGTGGGCGGCGCCTGGCCGGCACGATCACGGGCTCCCCGCCCGCGGGGGCGCCAGGCGAAGGACCGCTCACCGTCTCCGGCCAGAGCTACCAGGCGTTCACGCTCGCGGGCGCCGTCTACCCGGCGGGGCCGCTTCGCATCGTGGTGCTCGATCCCTCGGCATCGATCTCCTGCCCGGGATCCGCCGCGCAGGCGCGCGTGGAAACGCTCGGGCACGTGGGCGAAGACATCTACCAGGAGGAGCTCCACAGTCCCGACGTGGCCGCGACCCTCAGGCACGTCGAAAGCTCCGCCGCCTTCCAGCACGCGGTCGCCACCCGGAACCCCACAGCCACACGCGCGGCGATCGTGGGCTTCTTCGAACAGCACATCCACGTCGTTCGCGTCCGGGTCACGGTCGGCGGGCGGCTGCTCGTGGACGTCGGAGGACCTTACGTGCTCGCGCCCGTCCACGGGGTCGTGCGAAGTGGCGGGCGGGTCGTCGGGAACTTCGAGATGGCGATCCAGGACGACGCGGGCTACCTCAAGCTGGCCCACCTCTTCACCGGCGCGGAGGTCCTCATGCGCACGGGAGCCCGTCAGGTGATGGGAACCCTCTCGCCCGGACCCGCGACCGTGCCCGACCGCGGGACGGTCTCCTACGGCGGGCACACATACGAGGCCTACTCGTTCACAGGCGAAGCGTTCCCCTCCGGGCCGCTGCGCATGTCGCTGCTGCTGGCGTCCTGAGGGCTCTCGCGACGGCCCGTCCTGAGAGCCACGGATGCGGCAGGGGCACTACGACAGCAGACTGCTGGTCATGCGTTCGATCTCGGCGATCGAGGTGAGGCCTTCGCGGACCTTCTGCATGCCGTCCTCGCGCAGGCGGCGCATGCCTTCGCGGACGGCGACCGTGACCATGACGTCCACCGAGGCCCGCTCGAGGATCAGGGCGCGAATGTGCTCGGACACGGACATCAGCTCATACACCCCCAGGCGTCCGCGGTAGCCCGAGCCCCCGCAGCGCGAGCACCCGACCGCATCGAACGGCTCGACTCCCTCCAGGCCGTGCTCTGAGAGGACCGACTCCGACACCTTCAGCGGCCGCTTGCAATGCTCGCAGAGCAGTCGCACGAGGCGCTGGGCGACGATGCAGTCGATCGCCGAGGACACGAGGAAGGGCTCGATGCCCATGTCGATCAGCCGGCCGAGCGCGCTGGGCGCGTCGCGGGTGTGCAAGGTCGAGAGCACGAGGTGTCCGGTGAGGGCCGCCTCCACCGCGATGTGGGCGGTCTCGCGGTCTCTGATCTCTCCCACCATGATCACGTCCGGGTCCGCGCGGAGCATCGAGCGAAGGCCCACATCGAAGGTGACGCCGGCCTTGGGAGCGATCTGCATCTGCTTGATGCCCGCGATCCGCCGCTCGACGGGATCCTCGATCGTGAGGATGCTGCGGTCGCCGTCGTTGAGCACATCCAGGGCGCCGTAGAGGGTGGTCGACTTGCCCGAGCCGGTCGGCCCGGTCACGAGCACCGCTCCGCTCGGTTTGGAGATCGCCTGTTCGAAGCGCTGGAGCTCGGAAGAGCCCATCCCGAGCGACTGAAGGCCCTGGACGGTCACGCCCTTGTCGAGGATCCGCAACACGACCCCCTCGCCGTAGACGAGCGGCAGGGTCACCACGCGGATGTCCACCCGCCTGCCCTCGATCGTCAACGCGAAACGCCCGTCCTGGGGCATGCGCCGCTCGGCGATGTCGAGATCGCCCATGATCTTGATCCGCGAGACGACCCCGGTGGCCATCCGCCGTTTGATCGTGGCCGCCGGCGCGAGCACGCCGTCGACCCGGAAGAGCACCTTCGCGTCGCCCTCTTCGGGGTTGATGTGGATGTCCGAGGCCCCCTGCTGGACGGCCTGGGCGATGATCGAGTGAACGAGCCTGATGATCGGCGCGTCGTTGTCGGCCTCCTCGAGGAAGCCCTCCGCCTCGGCCCCGGCCGCGGCTGCGACTTCGGCGTCGTGTTCCTCGGCGACGATGTCTTCGATCGACTCGTCCATCCCCGCGAGCCTCGCCAGCAGCAGGCCGAGATCCTCGGCGGAGGCGACCGCCACGCGGACCTTGCGGCCGGTGATCATCGCGATGTCGTCCACCGTCAGCACATGGGTCGGGTCAGCCATCGCCAGCAGCAGCGAGCCGTCCTCGGCGAACCCGACGGGCACCGCCCGGTAGCGCTTGGCCGACTCGGCGCCGATCGTCTGCACGGCGCCCATGTCGAGGTCGAAGACGGACAGGTCCACGTAGTCCAGGCCGAACCGCTCGGCGATCACACGCGCGAGCTGGTCCTGGCGCAGAACTCCCTCCCGGACCAGCACCTCGCCGGTCTGCATGCCCTGCTCCTGGGCGATCGCCACGGCCCGCTCGACCTCCTCGCGCTCGGCGAACCCGAGATCGACCGCGACCTCGCCGATCATCCGGCTGGAGCGCCCACTCGCGCGCGCGCGATGGAGCCCCTTCGGCGCACGACCCTCCGGAGCGCCGGAATGCTCGGAAAGCTCCTCTTCGGAGGGGGGATCGTCGCGCCGAACCGCGGTGTCGACCGTCAATGCGTCCATTGCCTTCACATCGGCATCCCGAAGCCCCGTCTTGACCGGCAGGCCAGGAACAGCCCCAGGCGGGCATGCCCCCATCCTGTACGGTGATGAGGATGCCTCCCCTCATCTGGGATCACCGTCCTGAGGGTCTGCGCGCTCCCGCGATGGTGTGCGCCTTTCAGGGCTGGAACGACGCGGGGGACTCCGCCTCCGGCGCCGTCGCCTTCCTGGTGGCCGCCCTGGAGGCGACCCGCTTCGCGCACTATGACTCGCAGGAGTTCTACGACTTCCAGTCCAACAGGCCCAACATCCGCCTGAGCGAGGGGGGCGCGCGCGAGATCATGTGGCCGACGGTCGAGGTCTTCGAAGCGCAAGCGCCCCGCGCGAGCAGGGATCTGGTGCTCGTCCAGGGCGTGGAGCCCTCGATGCGCTGGCGGGCCTTCAGCTCACACCTGATCGACCTCGCCGAAGCGCTGGGCGTCGAGATGATCGTCTCGCTCGGCGCCCTCCTGGGGGACGTCCCACACTCCCGTCCGGTGACGATGACCGGATACGCCTCCGAGCCCGCGCTGATCGAGAGCCTCGGCATAACCCCGTCCTCCTACGAAGGTCCGACGGGGATCCTCGGCGTGCTGCACGCCACCTGCCTGGAGGCGGGCCTGCCGTCCGCGAGCATCTGGGCGGGGGTTCCCCACTACGTCGCGGCCGCCACCAATCCAAAGGCGGCCCTCGCGCTCGTGCGTCGCGTCGAAAGCCTCGTGAGGGTCTCGGTGGACGTCAGCGACCTGGAGCAGGCCGCCGAGGACTACGAGCGCCAGGTGGGCGCCGCGGTCCAGTGCGATCCCGACATCGTGGCCTTCGTGGAACGGCTCGAGCAACAAGCGGACAACGAAGCCGAGCTCACGCCGAAGCGTGTTCCCTCAGGGGACGTGCTCGAGCGCGAATTCCAGCGCTTTCTCAAGCAGCGCGGCATCAGGTAGACCCCCTCCCGTCGTGGATGTCCCCTTCCCGCCGGGCTCGCCCTGTTCGAGCGGGCCTCTCGTCACATCGCCCGGGCGACGTCGCTGTCGAGGCTCTTCACGGCGTCCTTCCCGCCGTACGCCGGCCGCGTCTTGGGCTCGCCGGCCCGACCGGGCTCGCCATCGCGTCCGGGTTGGGGCCGGTCGGTGAACAGCCACGGCACCCGCTGGCCGATCACCGCCCCGCGAAAGCGCTTGCTGGTCCCGTAGACGACCCAGGTCGTGTCCACCGCGCCGTAGCGCTCCTGCACGCGCAGGACCTCGGGGTGTTCCTCGGCGTGGTGAAGATGGGTGAGGCCAGCGTCGTAGCGACCTTCCAGCAGGTGTCGAGCGACGACGGGCTTGGACGGCTCGTCGACGATCTCGGCGAAGCGGGTCAGGTCGATGTAGCCGCGGGTCGCGGAGACGATGCCCAGGCTCTGCGGATCGCTCACGTTGGTGCGCACGAGCAGGGCGAGCTCCTTGGTGGGGTAGATGAACGTGTCGATCACGAACACCTGCCGGTGGTAGCGCTCGGTGACGAGATGCACGTGCGGATGGGCGCTGCACTGCACGAGGAATGTGTCCGGGCGGCCGCGAACGCACTCGATCCCCTCCAGCAGGTCTTCGACCAGGACGACCTCAAACGAGGCGATCCCCTGAAACTCCAGGTAGTGAAGGAGCGCGTTCTCGTGACACGTGCCCGACGGCCCGAGCGTGATGAACGTGGGGATCGTCATGCCTCACGCACCTCGGCCGTCACGGATGTGGCGCCCACCGGGTGGGGGGCTCTCACCACACGCGGCGCCAGGGGCGGGGACGGTGCGTCGATCAGCTCGTCCTCCATGCGGCAGGTGGCACCGATCAGCAGCTCGAACAGGTCGGCGGTGAAGTCCGGCGGCAGGTCGACCTCCGCCCCCCGTCCGAGATAGCGCGCTCGCACCTCCGCCACGCGCCCGGGCTGCATCATCGGGATGCTCTGAGCCCTCTTGTACAGAGCGATCTCCCGGCAGATCGCAAAGCGCTCGCCGAGCAGGCTTGCGATCTCCTCGTCGAGCTGGTCCAAGCGCCGGCGGAAGGGGTCGAGGCCGTTCACGGGGGATCACCCTCGAGCAGGCCGGTCGCGAAGGCGCTGCTGCACGCCGCGAGGATCTCCAGCGCGTAGCCCCCCTCCTGGATCACGCACACGGGCAGCCCCGAAAGGGCCACCAGACGGCCGATCTCGGTGAAGATCTCAGGCGAGAAGCCCCACGAGCCATGGGGATCTCCCTTCACGGTGTCATAGCCGAGAGACAGGACGAGCGCGTGCGCCGTCGCCGCGAGCGCCCGCACCGACCCGGCGACAGCGTCGAGATAGGTGGCGGCATCGGGGGCGCCCCTGAACTCGACGACCCGTTCGCGGTCGGTCCGCGGGAGAACGGTCCGGGCGGCCACGTTCGTCACCGGCCAGGCGTGCAGTGAGTACAGGCTCGCGTCGACCATCGACGCGAGCATCGCGGAGGTGCCGTTGGGGTAGTGCAGGTCGAGGTCGAGGATCCCGACCGGCCTCAGTCCTCGCTCACACAGCGTCTGGGCGGCAGCCGCGGCGGTGTTCAGGTAGCAGTAGCCCGCGAGCCATCCCGGCCCGGCGTGGTGGCCCGGCGGGCGGCAGAGCGCGTAGGTGAAGCACGCCTCCGCCGCCAGTCGCTCGGCTGCCGTGATGGCCGCACGCACGCCCTCGTGAGCCGCCGCGACGAGTCCCGCGCACACGGGGATGTCCGGCGCAAGGCCCGGGGGCGCGAGCTCGGGCATCACCACCGGCTCGTGCGAGCTGACCCGCCTGAGCGCCCGCAGGTACTCGGGCTCGTGCAGCCTGTTCAAGGTCAGCTCGACCGTCTCGTCGGTGGCGTCCGCGGTGGCGGCCTGCACGCCTGCGTGGCGCATGAGCCCGCTCCGGAGCTCCGCGAGCCGGCGGTTGTCGTCGTGGCCCGGGATCACCCGTCCCCCTTCCAGGACCCAGGGCGCCGAGTCGCAGCGGCCGGGGCGCTGCTCGATCATCAGCAGCGGACTCATCGCAGGAGTTTGCGCATCCGGACGCCAAGCGGTTGAAAGCCGTTGGCCAGGTAGAACGCCTGGGTCGCCTCGAAGCTCGGAAAGCTCTCCCGCGGCAGGCCCACCTCGATGCGCGCCACCCGCTGCTCTCGGGCGAGCTCGAAGATCGCCGCCAGCAACTCCCGTCCGACCGCTTTGCCCCGCCATGAGGGATGCACCCAGAGGTCCTGGATCAGCCCGTAGCGGCCAGGCACGTGGATCGCGCTCTGCCAGCTCGCCCCGAGCAGGCCCACGATCTCCCCGCCCGACCCGTCCGACCCGCCCGATCGGTCCGGTCCGTCCGCCTCGTCCGGCCCGTCCGCCTCGGCCACGAGCAGGGCTCCGGCCTGGGGGTCCTCGAGCAGAGCCCGCGTGGCCTGCTCCAGCGCGGTCGCGTCGGGGGCCTCGCCGCCGAGCTCGACCAGCAGCTCTCCGACCGCGGCGGCGACCCCCGGGGCATCGTCGTGGGACGCCTCTCGCACGCGCCAGCTCCTCATGCCGGGGGCGCCATCGCCATCGTCCTAGACGGTTCCCCCTCCAGACTCCACCCGTCGAGGGCGTCGCGGCCGGCGATGATCTGCGCGATCGCGGCCATCGGCTTGCGGGCCTTGAGCAGGAGCTCCTCGAACTCCGCCTCGGCGTCGGACTGCATCACGATCGCCCCGCCCGCGCCGATCGTGGTGGCGCCCGGGCGCAGGACGATCGTGCGGATCACGATGCTCAGATCGACGGTCCCGTCGACTCCGAAATAGCCGATCGCCCCCGAGTACACGCCACGGGCCTCCCGCTCGATGTCGTCGATGATCTCCATCGTGCGGAGCTTCGGCGCGCCCGTCATCGAGCCACCGGGAAAGCACGCGCGCACACACTCCACGGGCGTGCGCTCGCCTTCCAGCACACCCGTGATCGTCGAGACGAGCTGGTGCACCGAGGCGTAGGGCTCGACCACCATCAGCTGCGGGACACGGACGCTGTCCAGGGCACACACCCTGCCGAGGTCGTTGCGCAGCAGATCCACGATCATCAGGTGCTCGGCGTAGGTCTTTTCGTCTCCGGCGAGCTCGTCCCGCAGCGCCTCGTCCAGGACGGGGTCCCGCGAGCGGGGCGCCGTCCCCTTGATCGGACGGGCCTGCACCCGGCGGTCGCGATCGACCGAGAGGAAGCGCTCGGGCGAGGAGCTGACCACCGCCACCTCGCCGAGCTTCAGGTAGGCGGCGAACGGGGCCGGGTTGGTGCGCCGAAGCAACCGGTAGAGCTCGAACGGCTCCGGAGACGCCTCGGTCGAGATCTGGTCGGTCAGGCAGACCTCGTAGGAGTCCCCCGCCGCGAGCGAGACCTGGCAGCGGGCGATATCGGCGAGATACTGCTCGCGTCCCCGTCCGCAACGGAACGTCACCGGCCCGCCGGCCCCGACTGGGTCGAGCGCCTCGGCTGGGTCGAGCGCCTCAGCCGGGTCGAGCGCCTCAGCTGGGTCGAGCGCCTCAGCCGGGTCGGGTGGTGTCGCGGACAGTGACGGCACCGGCCTGTCCGGCAACGGAGTGGCGAGCATCTCCCGCACGAGCGCCTCGGTGTCCGCCAGCCAGCGCTCGGCGTCGCGGTCATCCTCGCGGCCGAGCGCGAGCACGTGGGTCTGACCCCGGACGTGATCGACGGCGAGGACCCGGTTGGCGAGCATCATCACCGCGTCCGGGAGATCGGAGCGGTGGACGTTGGGGGACCCGCAGTCCGCCTTGCACCCGTAGCCGAGATAGCCGACGAAGCCGCCGAGCAGGCCACGTGCCTGTCCCGCCGGCGGGTCGATCGCGAGGGCGGAGAGCTCGCGGTCGAGCACGTCGAAGATCGAGCACGTCTCCGTCGTGCTCGCGCCGGCGCGATGGACGGTCACGACGCCCGCATGGACGTCATACTCGAGCACCCGCCGATCGGCGCCCGCGCTGGTGCCGAGGAACGAGCACTGGGCAAGCGCCGTAGGGGCGTCCGCGCTGTCCAGCCAGAAGGCGTGCTCGGCCTGGCCGAAGAGACGTTCGAACAGCTGCTCGGTCGAGGGCTCGCCGGCGATCGAGCGCACGCGCAACCTCAGCTGAGAGCCGCCCTCTCGGCGAGCGTGCTTGGCTCGGCGAGGCTCCGCCATGGACCCCGCGGGCGCCCGCGACGGGGCGGGCGCGTGCGGGCGGCTTGTGCGCGAGCGCGGCGGCCGGTGACGGCGGGCGAGCGCATAGAAGTTCTCGACGAGCCTGCGGCCGTGCTCGGTGGCGACGGACTCGGGATGGAACTGCACTCCCCACAGCGGACGGCGGCGGTGTTCGATGCCCATCACGACCCCCTCGTCGGTCCACGCCGTCACCCGCCCGTCGAGCCCGAGCGGGCCGGTGACCGCGAGCGAGTGGTAGCGCACGACCGAGAAGTCCTGGGCGATGCCCTCGAACAGGCCGCTGGCGACGTGCTTGACCCGGCTCAGGCGCCCGTGCATCACCTTCGGCGCGCTCGTCACCATGCCGTCGAGCACCTGTCCGAGACCCTGGTGTCCCAGGCAGATGCCGAGCACGGGGATGTCGCTGCAGCGCAGGATGTCCGAGCACACGCCGAAGTCGTGCCAGCGCTCGGGACGGCCGGGGCCGGGCGAGAGGACGATCGCGTCGAAGTCCCAGCGCGAGAGCGCCCGCCAGGAGACCATGTCGTTGTGGACCACGATCGGCTCCTCTCCGCGGACGGCCGCCAGCAGCTGGAAGACGTTGTAGGTGTAGGAGTCGTAGTTGTCCACCAGCAGCGTGCTCATCTCATCGCCTCCAGGCCCAGCCCGCGCGCGCTGCGGTCGAGCAGGGTCTCGATCACCCGCTGCACGTGCTCACTGCGATCGCGCTCCAGGTGCCAGCGCGCGAGATGCTTCAGGTAGTGGGCGAGCGGGCGTACGTCGAAGCGCTGGGCGGCGAGCCGCAGGTAGCGGCGGTAGAGCTCTGACTGGACGACCGCGAAGCGATAGTCGGGGTCTTCCGCGGGCCTGCCGCCATTTGAGGACGCGACGCCGGTGTACGCTCGCGCGCGCACCAGGTCCCAACCGAGGCTCTCCTCCTCGCGCAGCAGACGCTCGGGCTCGAAGTCGATGCGCGGCGCGACAGCGTGGGGCAGGAAGTACCCGAGGGCGACCTGGGCCGCGATCCGTTCGGGGGCGGGATGGGCGCGGCGCACCTCGTGTCGCGTCGGATCGGCGTCGATCTGGGCGTCGATCCATTCGGTCAGCTCGTCGATCAGGAGCGCGCCCTCGCTGGAGGCCACCGCCCGCTTCTGGCGGGCGACCATGCCGTTGAAGATGTCATGCGTCGGATGCATGCCGCCGTTGCCGTTCGCGCCGCCTGTGCCCGCGCCGTTGCCGTTTCCGATCAGCTCGTACATGAGCTTGCGCCGACAGGCGACGTGGGATACCCACTCGGTCCCACAGACCTGCATCGAGGTCATGCCGGCGAGCTCTGGCGCGGCCATCCAGTAAGCCAGAGCGCGCATGTGCTGGGTGGGCAGGCCGTCCGCGCGCACGAGCGGGAACTCCTCGAAGTCCCGCAGGCCCGTCGTGTAGACGACCACGCCGTCCTCCCGGCGCTTGAGCCTGCCGTCGCGCAGGCCCGACGCGGTCAGCTCGGCGGCCTCCGCGAGGAAGTCCGACTCGAAGAACACCCGGTCGAATGCGACACCGAGCCGGGCGAGGGTCTTGCGCTGCCCGGAGATGACCCACGCGCGGGTCTTGTACCAGAGCTCGAGCGCGTCCCGTTCGCCGCACAGAACCCGTTTGAGCAGCTCGTCGGCGGCGTCGTTACGGAGCGTCAGCTCGCGTGTGAGCGAGTCCTCTGGGTGCTCGAGCTCCTCGCCGGTGAACGACGGGCTCGAGGCGACATAGTCGGCATAGCAGAGACCGACGAAGTGGTCGCTCTTCTCGTCGCCGTCGGACAGCGAGCTCGCGTGTCGGCCGCTGCTCATGACGCCCGCCATCGCCTCTCCCATACTGCGCCCGGCGTCGGAGATGAGGCTGCGCCGCTCGACCTGGCCGCCCGCCTGGGCGAGCGCCGCGGCCAGAGCGTTGCCCGTCGCGAGATTGCGCAGGTGGCCGACGTGCAGCGCCTTGGTCGCGTTGGCGTCCCAGAACTGCACCGAGAAGCGCTGCCCGTGCGAAAGATCCGAGAGCGTCGCCTCGGCGCTCCCGCCGGCCTCCAGCGCCGCCCCCGTCGTCTCGATCCAGCCGTCGTCCAGGCGCAGAGCCACGCCCTCGCCGTCGCGGGCGATCTCCCGCACCCACGGCTCGCGTTCGATCCGCTTGAGCGCATCGAGCGCGGCGGGGTCCTCTCGCCAGCGCGGCGATCGGGGAACGAGCTTCAGGTCGACCCTGTGATGGGGCCGTCGCGGAGCGCGGGCCGCCCAGCGAGAGGGCTCTCCGTCGCGCTCGCGGACGTCCTCGAAGTAGTCAAAGAGGTTAGCGGTCATGACCGGGAAGAGTTCATAGCCATGCACCAGCCGGGGCTCGAACCCGGATCAACGGCGTTTAAGGCCGTCCCTTTAACCGATTAAGGCACTGGTGCTCTGTAAAGCGACCGCATATCTGCATTTTCGGCCGGCAATTTCCGTAAGGGAATTGGCACAGCCGAGCCTGCACTTTGGATCTATCGGTTATCATAACTGTGAGCGATTGGATGGCAAGCGGAGCGTCGGTGAGAGCGGCCCATGAAGCCCCGACAATGGCTCTGCCAAGCGGCGTAGGTGAAATGGAAACAGAAGCGGGAAAAAAGGCTTGATAGAAACACTGTGCGGAATATGTGAAGTGAGAAACGAGCGGCGCAAAGTCGGTGATAGCGGTGCAAAGTCGGTGATAAGTGTTAAGACAAAGGAGCGTTCGACGCTGCCGCCGGGGCCGTCTATGCCCGGCAGCCTGCAGGCAGTGGGCTGGGCATGGCGCTCACTGCCTTTCCTGGAGCGCTGTCAGAAACGTTACGGCGATATTTTCACCTTGCGGGTGCGCCACGGCGGCACGTGGGTCCTGCTGTGCGACCCCGATGACGTCAAGCGGGTCTTCACCGCCGCTCCCGAGCGCCTCGGCGTGGGCGAAGCGAACACCCTGCTCGGACCGGTGCTCGGCTCGAAGTCGGTGATGCTCCTGGAGGAGCCCGCGCACATGACCCGTCGCAGGCTCATGCTCCCCCCGTTTCACGGCAGGCGCATGGAGGACGCCGCCGAGATGATGGCTCAGGCGACGCGAGGCGAGGTGCGGGGCTGGCCGGTCGGGGAGCCGTTCGAGCTGTGGCCGCGCATGCAGGCGATCACCCTGGAGGTGGTCATGCGGGTGGTCTTCGGGCCGGTGCAGAGCGAGCCGCTCGCTCGCCTGGGCGAGCTGCTGCGGGCGCTGACCGACCGGATGAACGATCCCCGGCGGTTGAGTCTGCTGGCCCTGCTCGGCCCCCGCTCGATGGTGCGCGACGCGGGCTTCACGAGCGCGATGGGCCAGGTGGAGAGGGCGGTGCTCGCGGAGGTGCACAAGCGCCGGGCGCGACCGGACCCCGGCGAGGACGGTGACATCGCCTCGATGCTCGCCCACGCCCGCTACGAGGACGGCTCGTCGATGAGCGCGAAGGACCTGCGCGACGAACTGGTCACGCTGCTGCTGGACGGCCCGACGTCGACCTCGCTGGCGTGGGTGATCGAGCGCCTGCTGCGCCACCCGGACAAGCTCGAGCGCGTGCGCGATGAGATCTCCCGCGGCGAGGACGACGGCTACCTGCGGGCGGTGCTTCAGGAGACGCTGCGCCTGTGCCCGCCCGTGCCGATCGTCGTGCGAAGGCTGCTGGCACCGATGCGCCTGGGCGGCCACACGGTGCCGGCCGGCGCGATGGTGGCCCCGTGCATCCACCTGGTCCACCGCCGCGCGGACGTCTATCCGCAGCCTCGCAGCTTCATGCCCGAGCGCTTCCTCGGGCGCCCGCCGGGCACCTATACGTGGATCCCGTTCGGCGGCGGCGTGCGTCGCTGCCTGGCCGCGAGCTTCGCGCTGCTGGAGATGAAGCAGGTCATCGCGACCGTGCTCGGGGAGGTCGAGCTTGCACCCGTCGAGTCCCGCTCCGAGCAGGTCACCAAGAGCGCCATCTCCTTCAGCCCCGGCCGGCGCGGGCAGGTGCGAGTCACGCGCCGGTTGGCCGCGCCGACGAGGGCGACGGCGCCCGCCCGCCCGACGCCGCAGGCGGCATTCCTGCCCGCGGCATGAGCGCCGAGCGCTCTACAGCCGGCACGGTGCAGGGCGAGACGGGCGCTGCCGACCTGCTCATCGTCGGGGCGGGAGCCAAGGCCGCGGCGATCGCCGCGAAGGTGCACGCCCTGAACACCCTCGGCCTGGGGCCCGTGAGCCTGACGATCGTGGAGGCGACCGAGCCGGCGGCGTCGTGGTCGGGACGCAACGGCATGACCTCGGGCGAGGAGCCGCTCGCGATCACGCCGATCAAGGATGTGGGCTTCCCCTACCAGAGCTTCGAGGAGTTCGGGGAGGCGGGCGATGAGATCGATCGAGCCGTGATGCCGCTCTCCTGGCAGCAGTACATGATCCAGGAGCGCGGGTATGCCCGCTGGGTGAACGCGGGCTCGCCCCAGATCCAGCACCGCACCTACGGCCGCTATCTGGCTTGGGTCCTGTCCCGCGCGACCGAGGGCGTAAGCATCGTGCGGGGACGGGTGGCGCGGGTGTCTCTTCGGGATCACGCGGGCGGCTGGGCGATCGACGTCGCCGACTGCACGGGACCGCCCAGCCATCGCTGCCATGCACTGGCCCTCACCGGCCCGGGCATCCATCGCCCCATTCCCCACGATCCCGGCATCGCCGGCAGGATCTTCCACTGCGACAGCCGGCGCATCGAGCTCGCGCGCATCCCGATCGACGAGAGCTCGGACATCGCGATCGTCGGCGGCGGCGAGAGCGCGCTCAGCTCGGCCGCGTTCCTGCGCGCCTTCCGGCCTGACGCCCGGCTGACGATCTATACGCCGGCCCTGCCCCTGAGCCGCGGCGAGAGCTTCCTGGAGAACCGGGTGTTCTCCAATCCCGACGACGTCTGTTGGAGCGCCCTGGACGTCCAGACCCGCCGGGACTTCGTCAGGCACTGCGATCGGGGAGTCTTCGACCCGGGCACCCTGGCGGCGATCGCCTACGACGAGCACTGCCGGTTCGTCACGGGCCGGGTGAGGCACATCGCCTCAGCCGACCGCGGGGGCGGCGTGCGGGTCGACTTCGACTCCGCGGAGGGATCCGTCGGGGTCCCCCACGACTATGTCGTCAACTGCACCGGCTTCGACCTGCTCGAGCAGCTGCGCTCCCTGTTTCCGCCGGTCGTCCGCGAGGAGATCGAGCGTCAGGTCGGTCCCCTCTGGGACCGCCCGCCCCAGGAAGAAGTCCCGATCGGGCGCCACCTCGAGCTCGACGGCATGTACCCAAGGCTGTTCATACCGGGCCTCGCCGGACTGAGCCAGGGTCCCGGCTTCGCGAACCTCGGCTGCCTGGGGCTGCTCGCCAATCGGGTGCTCGAACCGCTCGTCCCGGACGCGGGCGATCTGCGACGGTCCGGGCGCGCCGGCGCGGCGGAGGTACGTTAGAAACAAATCATTCGTTTACTTGACATTCCCCGTTTTCCGCGCATACGCTCGCCGCTGCGATGCCCTCCCCCTCACGCCAGGCTCGTCGAGCGAAGGAGCGCAGCAAGGCGAGCGCGCGCCGCAAACGGCACGCCACGGGTCAGCAGAGCGCCTCCGAACGCGCCTCCGAGCTCTTCGGGGGCGTCTCCAAACGGGCATGGCTCGTGGTGGGCGCCGTCGCGCTGCTGATCGTCGTCGTCGTGGTGGCGGTGTCGCTGGGCTCCTCCTCGTCCTCGCCCGAAGCGGACTTCACGGGCTCGGGCTACCCCAACGGCGACACCTCCAACACGCGCCACGTGGGCGGGCCGATCGACAGCTTGACGGTCTCGAAACTCGAAGTCGCCTGGACGCTTCCGCTGAGCGCCAAGAGCGAGTACGGCAGCTACTCCTCCTCGCCGATCATCAGCAACGGCGTGATCTACTCCCAGGATCTGGAGTCCAACGTCCAGGCGATCGACCTGCAGACCGGCAAGGTCCTGTGGACGAAATCCTACGAATCCCCCGACCAGGGCCCCAACGGCCTGGTGGTGCAGGACGGTCGCGTGTACGGCGCGACCACGACCTCGGCGTTCGCCCTGGACGAGAAGACCGGCGAACAGATCTGGTCGGTGTCGCTCGCACGCAACGAACACGAGGGCATCGACATGGCGCCCGGCTATCACGACGGCATCGTGTACGTGGCGACCGTGCCGGGGAACACGAAAGAGTTCTACAAACGCGAAGGCGTGGGCATCCTGTGGGCGCTTGAAGGCAGCACCGGCAGGAAGCTGTGGCACTTCGACACCGCCCCCGAAGATCTGTGGTCCGCCGAACACGTGAGCATCAACACCGGCGGCGGGCTGTGGTACACGCCGGCGTTCGACAACCAGGGAAACATGTACATCGGCACCGCCAACCCGGGGCCGTTCCCGGGCACCGAACAGTACCCGTGGGGCTCCAGCCGGCCCGGACCGAACCTGTACACCAACGCGATCGTCAAGCTCAACGCCTCCACCGGGAAACTCGAGTGGTACTACCAGCTGACGCCCCACGACCTCTACGACTGGGACCTCCAGGATCCGCCGATCCTCGCGAGCGTGGGGTACAAGCAGGTAGTTATCGCGGCCGGCAAGTCCGGCATCGTGCTGGCGCTTGACGCCCAGACCGGGAAGCTGCTGTGGAGGCGCTCGGTGGGGACCCACAACGGCCACGACAACGACGGCCTGTATGCGATGAAACACGAATACTCCAAGCTGAGCACCCCGGAGACCGTCTACCCGGGGCTGCTGGGCGGCGTGATCGCGCCGATGGCCACCAACGGCTCGACCGTGTTCGTCCCGGTCGTCAATCACCCCGCGACGTTCAACACGCAGACCGAAACCCAGGAAAACGGCCCCTCGAGCGGCGAACTGGTGGCGCTCGACGCGGCGACGGGCGCCGTCAAGTGGGCCCACAAGCTCCCCTCGGCGGCCTTCGGAGCCACCACCGCGGTCAACGACCTAGTGTTCGCGACCGACTTCGAAGGCGAACTGTTCGCGTTCGACGCGAACACCGGAAACATCGCCTGGCAGACGAAACTCTCGGCCGGCACCAACACGGGCGTGGCGGTTGACGGGAACACGCTGATCGCGCCCGCCGGCACGCCGCTCGCGAGCAGCCAGACGCCCGAGATCGAGGCCTACCGCATCGCCGGCTCCGGAACCGCCGTACAGGAAAAGTGAGCGCTCACGCCACCCCTGCGTGCTCCTCGGCGGGTCCCGGCAGGGCATCGAGCACGCTCCTGCGCGATCTGAAGGCAATGGGTCACGGGCGCCTGCCCGGCGTCCCGCAAACGTCAGCTCGAGCGTCCCCTCGGGCCCTCACAGTGGGAAACAACAGTGGTAATTGTTGGATAGTCAGAACTAAAGTCCGGCTGGATCCAAGCATGGACACTGCTCCTGGCTCGACGGCCGCCCCGAACACCACGGGACGGTTCGAGCTTGAGCATCGTCCTACCTCTCCGACGATGCTCGGGAGAGATCCGGGCGTCCCCCCGACGATGCCAGGTCTCCGCGGGCGCCGCGGCCATTGAGGGCGCGGCGCCTGTGAAGGCCTGGGCGCTGCCGTGAAGGCCTGGGCGCTAGCCTGGCCTGAGTGCCTGCCGCGAGCCCTCTCTCGACCTTCTCCCCGCGCGTGCGGGACTGGTTCGAAGCGGCCTTCGCGGCTCCCACGCCCGCCCAGGCGAAGGCGTGGCCGGCGATCGGTCGCGGCGAGAACGTGCTGGTCTCGGCGCCGACCGGCTCGGGCAAGACTCTGGCCGCGTTCCTGTGGGCCCTGGACCGGCTCGGGGGCGACCTCCAGGAGTCGGGGGTGGAGGAGCCCGCCGAGGCTCGCGACCCGGACGCGAGGCGGCTAACGCGGGTCGTGTACGTCTCGCCCCTGAAGGCCCTCGCCTACGACATCGAGCGCAACCTCCGGGTTCCCCTGAGGGGCATCGCCCGGCCGGCCGGCGCCGCGGACGTCCGGGTGGGCGTGCGCACGGGCGACACCCCCCAGCGCGAGCGCGCGGCGATGATCCGGGAGCCGCCAGACATCCTGATCACGACGCCCGAGTCGCTGTATCTGCTCCTCACCTCTCGCGCCGCCTCGATGCTCGCCGGCGTGGAGGCCGTGATCGTCGACGAGATCCACGCGGTGGCGCACTCCAAGCGGGGATCCCATCTGGCGCTCACGCTCGAGCGCCTGCAGGCGCACTCGCCCGGGATGCAGCGGATCGGCCTGAGCGCCACCCAGCGTCCGCTTGAGGAGATCGGCCGCTTCCTCGCCGGCGCCGGCCGGGAGGTCACGATCGTTGACGCCTCCGCGCCCAAGCGGCTGGACCTGAGGATCGAGGTGCCTGTCGAGTCGATGACCGACCCGGGCGCCGACCCGGCGGGCGCCGCGGGCGAGCCGAACCCCGATCCGTTGGAGCCGCGGTCCGGGGGAGAGTCCACCCGAGGGTCGATCTGGCCGGCGATCTACCCCGAGCTCTTGAAGGCCGTGAACGAGCACACCTCCACGATCGTGTTCGTCAACAATCGCCGGGCTGCCGAGCGGGTCGCGCTGCGGTTGAACGAGCTGGCGGGCGAGGAGATCGCGCGCGCCCACCACGGCTCGCTCGCCCGCGAGGAGCGTGGGCGGGTGGAGGAGCTGCTGAAGGCCGGGGAGCTGCCCTGCATCGTGGCCACCAGCTCGCTCGAGCTCGGGATCGACATGGGCGCGGTGGACCTCGTCCTGCAGGTCGAGTCCCCCAAGTCCGTCGCCCGGGGCCTGCAACGGATCGGGCGGGCCGGGCACAACGTCGAGGCGATCAGCCGCGGGCGGATCTTCCCCAAGTACCGGGGCGATCTGCTGGAGTGCGCGGTGGTGTGCAGGATGATGCGCGCCGGCGAGATCGAGCCGACGGTCGTCCCGCGCAACGCCCTGGACGTCCTGGCCCAGCAGATCGTCTCGATCGCCGCTGCCGAAGAGGAGGGCGTTCCGGTCGAGCGGCTCCACGCGCTCGTCACCCGCGCCTACCCCTACTCAGAGCTCTCCCGGGAGCTGCTCGAGCGGGTGCTCGACATGCTCGACGGCCGCTATCCCTCCTCGGAGTTCGGCGAGTTGCGGGCGCGGATCGTCTGGGATCGTCTCGCCGGCACGATCCGACCCCGGCGGGGCGCCCGGCAGCTGGCGGTCGCCAATGCCGGGACGATCCCCGACCGGGGGCTCTACACGGTCACGCTCCCGGACGGCCGCCGCGTGGGGGAGCTCGACGAGGAGATGGTCTACGAGGCACGGCCGGGCCAGGTGTTCCTGCTGGGCGCGTCCACCTGGCGGATCGAGGAGATCGGGCGCGACCGCGTGATCGTCACCCCCGCCCCGGGAGCCCCCGGAGCGGTGCCGTTCTGGAAGGGCGACGCCCTGGGACGCCCGATCGAGCTCGGCCGGGCGATCGGCGAGTTCGCGCGCTGGGCGGTCGAGCAGGACGAGGAGACGCTGGCGCGCGAGTGCGACCTCGACGAGCGGGCGGCGCGCAATCTCCTTCAATACCTGCACGCCCAGCTGGCGGCCACGCGCGTGCTGCCCAGCGATCGCACGATCGTGCTAGAGCGCTTCCGCGACGAGATCGGCGACTGGCGCCTGTGCGTGCTCTCCCCCTACGGCGCCCGGGTGCACGCCGCCTGGGGCCTTGCCCTGTCCGCCCGCGCGCGCGAGCGGTTCGGCCTGGAGGTGGACGCTCTGTGGTCGGACGACGGCATCGTCATGCGCCTGCCCGACCTCGACCCCGAGGAGGACGCCTCGGTGTCCTCCCTCGCCGAGCTCGTCCTCGTCGACCCCGACGAGCTGCAGCGGATCGTCACGGCCGAGCTCGGCTCCTCGGCCCTGTTCGGAGCTCGCTTTCGCGAGAATGCTGCCCGCGCGCTGCTGATCCCGCGCGCGTGGCCGGGGCGGCGCACGCCGCTGTGGCAGCAGCGCCTGAAGGCCCAGAGCCTGCTTGAGGTCGCCCGCCGCTACGACGACTTCCCGATCGTGCTGGAGACCTACCGCGAGTGCCTGCGGGACGTGCTCGACCTGCCGGGCCTGCAGGGGCTCCTACGGAGCCTTCACTCGCGCGAGCTCTCGCTCGTGGAGGTCGAGACCGGGACGGCCTCGCCGTTTGCCTCCTCGCTGATGTTCGAGTACGTCGCCACCTACATGTACGAGGGAGACACACCCGCCGCCGAGCGCCGGGCGGCGGCGCTCTCGCTCGACCGGGAGCTGCTGCGCGAGCTGCTCGGCTCCGAGGAGCTGCGCGAGCTGATCGATCCCGCGGCCCTGGACCGGGTCGAGGAGGACCTGCAGCGGCGCTCTCCCCGAACCCGTGCGACGGGCGCCGACGAGCTCCACGACATCCTGCGCTCCCTCGGGGACCTCACCGTCGGGGAGGTCCGCGAGCGGGTGCTCGTCGGCGTCGACGCCGACGAGCTGCTCGGACGGCTGGGACGCGAGCGGCGCGCGATCGCGCTGCGGATCGGCGGGGAGGAGCGGTTCGTGGCCGCCGACGACGCCGGCCTGTGGCGAGACGCCCTCGGCGCGGTCCCGCCCGCGG
Organism: uncultured Solirubrobacterales bacterium; assembly: GCA_963785785.1. Classification (GTDB taxonomy): domain Bacteria; phylum Actinomycetota; class Thermoleophilia; order Solirubrobacterales; family Solirubrobacteraceae; genus Palsa-744. The sequence goes on from CAWAWI010000001.1 coordinate 1,327,199, forward strand.
GCCTGCCCGAGGGGTTCCTCGCCGACGTCGAGGATCCATTGAGCCAGGTCCTCGCCCGCTACGCCCGCACCCACGGCCCGTTCACGACCGCCGAGCCACGGGCCCGCTACGGCGTCGATCCGAGCGCCGCCCTGCGCGAGCTCGAGCGCAGGGGCGAGATCGCCCGCGGCGAGATCCGCCCGGGAGGCAGTGAGCGGGAATGGTGCGACATCGAGGTGCTCCGCCGGTTGCGTCGCGCGTCGCTGGCGGCGCTGCGCAAGGAGATCGAGCCGGCCGCTCAGAGCACCCTGGCGGGCTTCATGCCGGCCTGGCAGGGCATCGACCGGCACAGGGCCCAGGGAGCGGGGATCGAGCGCCTGCGCGAGGCTCTCGTGCCGCTCCAGGGACTCGCGCTGCCCGTCGAGACGTGGGAGCGCGACGTGCTGCCCCGGCGCGTGGGCGCCTACTCGCCCGCGTGGCTTGACTCGCTCTGCGCCGCCGGCGAGCTCATGTGGGTCGGCGCGGGCCCGCTCGGACGGTCCGGGCGGGTCGCCCTCTACTTTCGCGAGGACGCTCCCCTGCTCGGCCCGCCCACGCACGCCGGGCGCGATCCTCGATCGGACGACCCCCGGTCGGAAGGCCCCGCGCACGTGCGCGTGCGCGTGCGCCTGCGCGCGGGGCCCTGCTTTTTCGTTGACCTGCTCACCGAGCTCGACCTGCCCGCCGAGGAGCTGCGGGAGGCGCTGTTCGACCTCGTCTGGGCCGGCGAGGTCACAAACGACGCGTGGGCTCCGCTCCGAGACCCCCCGCGCGGGCGCGGGGGGTCTCAAGAGACCTGGAGCGGAGCACGACTTTCGCTTGCGAGCAGCCGCAACGCCGGACGGCCGGCCCCGGGGCGCTCGCGCCTGCAGGCGCGCCGCGCCGGCGCGCGCACGGGCGGCTCGGCCCATCCCCCCGGACGCTGGTCGCTGACCGAGCCGGTCTTCGGCATGACGGAGGAGGAGGCTTCGCGCTCCGGACGGCGACGGGCGCTGGCCGAGCTGCTGCTCGAGCGCCACGGCATCGTCACCCGGGAGCACGTCCTGGCCGAGAGCGTGCCCGGCGGCTTCGCGGGGCTCTACGGGGCGTTCTGCGAGCTGGAGACGCTCGGTGTCTGCCGGCGGGGCTACTTCGTCGAGGGCTTGGGGGGAGCCCAGTTCGCGCTTCCAGGCGCTGTCGAGCGCCTGCGCGAGCGTCCCTTCGCCGGGTCCGGGGGCGAGGGCGCCCCGGCGCTCGTGCTCGCGGCCGCCGATCCCGCCCAACCGTTCGGCGCCGTGCTGCCTTGGCCCAGGCCCGCGCACCACGAGCGCCGTCCCGCACGGGTCTCGGGCGCGTATGTCGTGCTTGTCGCGGGAGCGCCAGTGCTGTATGTCGAGCGGGGCGGTCGCGGCCTGGTGACGCTCCTGCACCCGAGCGCCGACGGAGAGCCTTTGCGGGCGGCGCTGGGGGCCCTCGCCGAGGGTGTCCGGGGCGGTCGCGTCGGGCGGCTCGCGCTCGAGCGGGTCGACGGGTCTCCGGCGATCGGCTCGGAGTTGGAGACACTGCTCGCCGAATGCGGCTTTCGGTCGGGTCCGCGCCGGCTCACCCTGAGCGCCTGAGAGCGACGCCTCCGAGGGCTCGGATGGCCCCCCGCGAGGAGCGAAGCAGTTTTCCCTGCTAAATGTCGTCAATCCGACCATCGGAACAGTTTTGGGTGCGTATCCACACGAATCCCTCTGTCCGTCAGACAGTCGCACGTAGCGGGAAACGCGACTGGAACTGTCCGATCGATCCTGTTAGAAAGAACTTGCAATCCCTCTTGAGTTTGCCTACTTTTTAGAACCGTGGGGATGAGCGGAACTCAAAGGGAAGTTCGTCCGATGTACCGGAGACTGCCGCACGGGCCGCATGGGATGGGCCGGGACGACGTCGCCCGGCATCAGCGAGCGCGCCTGTACGGGGGAATGATCGAGTCGATCGCCGAGCGAGGCTACCGTTCGACGACCGTCGCTCACGTGATCGGGCTCGCGGGGGTCTCGCGGCGAGCCTTCTACGAACAGTTCTCCAACAAGGAGGACTGCTTCGTGGCCACCTACGACATCGTCGTGGCGCGCTCGCGCAAGCGGGTGCTGGAGGCGTGGGGCACCGAGCGGGGCTGGGCCAACCGCCTGCACGCCTCCTGCAAGACCTTCCTCGACGGCATCGCCGCCGACCCCAAGGGCGCCCACCTAGTGCTGATCGACTCGCTGGGGATCGGCTCCAAGGCACGTGAACGACTGCACCTCGCCGGCACCTCATACGAGCGTCTCGTGGCCACCGCCTTCAAGGCCTCGCCCGAGAACGGGCCGTTGCCCGCGATCGCCTCGCGGGCGATCGTCGGCGGGGTGCGTCACGTCGTCTTCAACCGCATCCGCGAAGACCGGGTCGGCGACCTGCGTACGCTCGCCGACGAAGTGCTCGACTGGGTCGAGGCCTACCGCTCGCCCGCCAGCACGCGCCTGCGCGCGGTCGCCCTGAAAAGGCCGCCCGAGATCCCGCCCGAGCCGGCCGCCTTCCTGGCGGGCGACGACAAGCGCACGCGAGTGCTGGGCTCGGTCGTGCATCTCACGCTCGACGAGGGCTATTCGGAGCTGACCGATCCCCAGATCGCGCAGTTCGCCGGCATCTCCACCGAGGCCTTCCACAAGCAGTTCCGCTCCAAGGAAGAGTGCTATCTGGCGGTCGTGGACGAGTTCGCGGGCGAAGCCCTCGAGGCTGTCGAAGCGGCGATCTCCAAGGCGTCCAGCTGGCCCGAGGCAGTGCATCTCGCGATCAACACGTTCATCGAGCACATCGTCGCCCACCCGGCGCTGCTGCGGGTGGCGTTCATCGACCTGTACGAGGTCGGCCCAGGCATGATCGACCGGATGACGGCGTCGGTCGACCGCTTCACGACGCTGCTCGCCGCGGGCGGGCCGGAGCCCCGGCGCGCACCCGAGGCCCTGCCGGAGGCGCTCGCGGGGGCGGTCTGGGACATCATCAGCGCCTATGCGGCCAACGACCGCCTGCGCTTCCTGCCGTGTCTGGCCGACCACATCGCCTACATCGTGCTCGCCCCCTACATCGGCCCCAAGTTCGCGGTGGACACGATCGAACAGTGCCGGCACGGGCACACGGGTATGCCCGTGCAGGCGGCCGCGTAGAGCAGCTCTACTGGGCACCGATCGCGCACTGCGCGGCGCTGTAGCCGGCCGGATCGGCGTCGGCCACGCCGGTGTGACCCGCTGAGGTGGTGCGGGTGGTCTGGTGGACGACCCTCGAGCCGTTGCGCCATTGGAAGGTCACGAGCCCCCTCAGCGTGTACGGGGGCTTGCCCTTCGCCGGCATCAGCTGAAAGCTCGTGCCGGCCTGACGAGCGGTCTTGGCGGGGCCGACCGCGATGAAGCCGGAGCTCCCGCCGTGGGCCAGGTCGACCCAGCCGCCGCTCGACTGCAGATATTGGAGCTGAAAGCCCATGTACATGGTGTCCTTGGAGTGGCCGTCGCCGGGCATCGAGCCGCGGATTCCGATCGTGTCACGCTGGTCGGCGGGATCGCAGACGTCGACGGTCGCCCACAGTTCCCGCGATTGAAGCAGGGAGTGCCGAAGCGTGCCGCTCTTCCCGGCTGCAGCGGGCGCCGCCGCCGGCGCCGCGACCGCCAGCGCGGCGAGCAGCCCGGCAAGGGACAGCCCGGCAAGGGAGAGCCCGCCCGCGATCGACAGCGGTGCGAGAGGTCCCCGAAGCGCACGTCTGGCGGCCCCAGCCATCAGTTGAAGATAGCGCCGCGAGACGCCTTCGCGAGCCGGTCAGGCTCGCGGGCGGGGTGTGCTATCCCTGCGCCGTGGCCGCGATGCGCTCAGCCGAGGTCGTCGAGCTGCTCGCGCGGGTCCCCGTGTTCTCGGCGCTTGTCTTCGAGGATCTGCAGCGGGTCGCCGATCTCGCCGTTCCCCGCGAGTTCGGGCCCGGCCAGGTCGTCTTTCGCGAGGGGGACTCGAGCGACACCTGCTATGTCGTCCGTTCCGGTCGCGCGCGCGCGACTCGCGAGCACTCCGACGGGCGCGTGATCACGCTTGCCACGTTCGGCCCGGGAGACATCTTCGGCGAGCTCGCCCTGTTCGAGGACGAGCGCCGCTCGGCCACGGTCGAAGCGGTCGAGCCCACGACCGTCGTGGCCGTTCTCGGCCCGGACATGCGTCGCCTGATGGTCGAGCACCCGCAGATCTCCACGCGCCTGGTGATCGCCCTGGGAAGGCGCTTGCGGGAGACCAACGAGCGTCTCGCGCGCCAGTCCTTTCAGACCGTCCAGAGCCGCGTCGCCGCGGTGCTGCTCGAGCTTGTCGCCCAGGAAGCAGCCGCTCGCGCCGACGGCGACGATGCGGGCGGCCCGGCGGGCGATGTGCTCGTGACCGCCACCCAGGCGGACCTCGCCCAGCTGGCGGGCTCCTCGCGGGAGTCGGCCAGCCGCTTCCTGGCGGTGCTCGAGCGGGCGGGGGCGATCTCGCAGGGGCGTGGGCGTCTGGTCGTGCACGACGTGCAGGCGCTCGAGCGCTATGTCTTCTGAGGCCCCCCGCGCGGGCGGGCGGCGCGCGGGAGAGACCTCGGCCGGCGGGATCGTCGTACGCGGCGAGCCCGGCCGCGAGCAGCTGGTCGCGATCGTGCCGGTGCGCCGCGCCGCCGACGGCTCGCGGGTGCTCGGACTGCCCAAGGGGCACATCGATCCGGGCGAGAGCGCCCTGCAGGCTGCCACTCGGGAGGTGCACGAGGAGGCCGGCGTGGTGGCCGAGCCGCTCGGGGAGCTCGGCGAGGTCCGCTACTGGTACCGGCGGTCGGGACGCACCGTCGGCAAGTCGGTCGTCTTCTTCCTGTTCCGCTACGTCTCCGGCGAGACCTCCGACCACGACCACGAGGTGGAGGAGGCCCGCTGGATCGACCTGCGGGAGGCCCGCGTCGCGCTCAGCTACGAGGGCGAGCGGGGGATGGTGGAGCGTGCGCTGGAGCGCCTGGAGCGGGGCTCCGAACCGGTGGCGTCCTGAGAGAGCGCTCCGGTGAGGTAGCCTGCCGTCCGTGCAGGTCCTCAACTTCTACTCGACCATCTTCGCCGACGAGCTCAAGCGGGGGCGCAAGACCGCGACCATCCGGCTCGGGGACAAGTCCGGCAAGTACCGCAAGAACCAGGCGGTGCTCGTCACGATCGGCTACCAGTACTCGCCCCGGGAACGGATCTTCGAAGCGGTCATCGATCAGGTCGAGGTGATGAAGGTCGCGGACCTCTCCCCACGGGACATCAAGCACGACAACCCCGAGTTTCGCCGCCACGAAGAGCTGATCAGCTTCCTCGAGCAGATCTACGGACGAGCGGTCTCGATGGATGACATCGTCACGGTCGTGCGCTTCTCGCAGATCCTCGAGAACCCGTCGGGCATCACCGAGGCGATCAAAGGCTTCGGCGGCGCGCAGAACTAAAAGCGCCCAGCACCGAGATACGCAGAACTGAGATATATTGGTGGTGTTGGCACTCCTGCCCCTGGAGTGCCAAGCAGCCGAAGGCTCCGGGTGCCCCCGAAGGCGCCGCGGCATCCGACGGCGCGAGCATTCCCAACAACCAGCGGAGGTTCTTTAGATATGAAGCTCAAGCCCCTGGGCGATCGGCTGATCGTGCGGGCGATCGAGGTGGAGGAGACCACGGCAAGTGGACTCGTCCTTCCCGATACGGCCAAAGAGAAGCCAGAAAAAGGCAAGATCCTCGCCGTCGGCGACGGCCGCCTCGACGATGACGGCAAGCGCATCCCGCTGGACGTCAAGAAGGGCGACGAGGTCTACTACAGCAAGTATGGCGGAAGCGAGATCAAAGACCCGGACACCGGCGAGGACCTGCTCGTGCTGCGTGAGTCCGACATCCTCGCCAAGGTCGCGTAGACACGGCCCGGCCCGGAGCAGACGCGGGCCAACCGGCCCGAGAAGAAAACTTCAAGCAGCGGGACTCGCGGTCTCGCGAAGGAGACTCAGAATATGGCACATAAGGAGCTCAAGTACGGCGCGGAAGCCCGCAAGGCGCTGGAGGCGGGCGTGGACGCGGTCGCGAACGCGGTCAAGGTCACGCTCGGTCCCAAGGGCCGCTATGTGGTGCTCGACAAGAAGTTCGGAGCGCCCACGATCACCAACGACGGCGTCACGATCGCGCGTGAGATCGAGGTCGAGGACGTCTTCGAGAACCAGGGCGCCCAGCTGGTGCGGGAGGTGGCCACAGCCACCAACGACGTCGCCGGCGACGGCACCACCACCGCCACGGTCCTGGCCCAGGCGATCGTTCGCCAGGGGCTGAAGAACGTCGCGGCCGGCGCCAACCCGCTGGCGCTCAAGCGAGGCATCGAGAAGGCGGTCGACGACGTCGTCAAGAACATCGCGACCCAGTCCAAGGAGGTCTCCGGCAAGGACCAGATCGCCCGCGTGGCGACGATCTCCGCCGGCGACGAGGAGATCGGCGACGTGATCGCCGACGCAATCGAGAAGGTCGGCAAGGACGGCGTGGTCAACGTCGAGGAGGGCCAGACGTTCGGCATGGACCTCGAGTTCACCGAGGGGATGCAGTTCGACAAGGGCTACATCTCCCCGTACATGGTCACCGACCAGGACCGCATGGAGGCGACCCTGGAGGACCCCTACATCCTGATCGCCAACTCGAAGATCGGCTCGGTGCGCGACGTGCTGCCGGTGCTCGAGCAGGTGATCCAGAGCGGCAAGCCGCTTCTGATCATCGCCGAGGACGTCGAGGGCGAGTCGCTCGCGACGCTGGTGGTGAACAAGCTCCGGGGCACCTTCACCGGCGTGGCCGTCAAGGCGCCCGGCTTCGGGGACCGGCGCAAGCGGATGCTCGAGGACATAGCGATCCTCACCAACGCCGAGGTGATCACCGAGGAGATGGGCCTGAAGCTGGAGAACACCCAGCTCTCCCAGCTCGGCCGGGCGCGTCGTGTGGTCGTCGCCAAGGACACCACCACGATCGTCGACGGGGCCGGGGACACGGCGGCGATCAAGGGGCGCATCAACCAGATCAAAGCCGAAATCGAGAACACCGACTCGGACTTCGACCGCGAGAAGCTCCAGGAGCGCTTGGCCAAGCTCTCCGGTGGGGTCGCCGTGGTGAAGGTCGGCGCAGCCACCGAGACGGAGATGAAGGAGAAGAAGCACCGCGTCGAGGACGCCCTGCAGGCCACGAGGGCAGCCCTGGAGGAGGGCATCGTGCCCGGCGGTGGAGTCGCGTTGCTGCAGGCCTCTTCGGCGGTCAGCGTGAGCACCAACGGCGCTTCGGCCGATGGCTCGGATGACGAGCGCACGGGTGCGCGGATCGTGCTTCGGGCCCTGGAGGAGCCGCTGCGCCAGCTGGCCGAGAACGCGGGCCTGGAGGGCTCGGTCGTGGTCAACGACGTGCGCAAGGCCAAGAAAGGCCAGGGCCTGAACGCGGCCACCAACGAGATCGTCGATCTCGTGGCGGCCGGGATCATCGACCCGGCGATGGTCACCCGCTCGGCGCTTCAGAACGCCGCGTCGATCGCCAAGAACATCCTCACGACCGAGGCGATCGTCGCCGAGATGCCCGAAAAGGAAGGGGCCATGCCCGGCGGTGGCATGCCCGACATGGGCGGCATGATGTAGCGATCCGTCGAGCGAGCCCCCGTCCCGCTGGACGGTGCTCGCTCGCCTGCCGATGGAGGTCTCAGAGGGCTCGGCACGGATGCCGGGTCCTCTTGCTTTGGCAAGCGCGTGTCACCCGCTCGAGGCAGCGCCCGCGAAAATCTGATCTCTGCCTATTCGACCGCGTCCACCGACCGTGGCCCGTGCCCGATGTACTTCGCCGTGGGCCTGATCAGCTTCGCCTCGCGCTTCTGCTCGAGGATGTGCGCCGACCAGCCGGCCACGCGGGCGCAGGTGAACATCGGCGTGAACAGGTCCGGCGGGACTTCGGCAAGGTCGAGGATCACGGCCGACCAGAACTCGACGTTGGTGGCAAGCACGCGATCTGGCCTGCGCGCGTGAAGCTCCGCGAGGGCCGCCTTCTCGAGCGCCTCCGCGGCCTGGAAGCGAGGCGAGCCCAGTTCGCTGCAGGTCCGCCGCAGGACCCGCGCGCGGGGGTCTTCGGCGCGGTAGATGCGATGGCCGAAGCCCATCAGCCGCTCGCCCCGGTCAAGCGCATCCGATACCCAGCGCTCGGCGTCGCCGAGCTGCTCCACTTCTCCGAGCATCTTCAGCACCCGCGAGGGGGCGCCCCCGTGCAGCGGCCCCGAGAGGGCGCCCACGGCCGAGGACAGCGCCGCGGCGACGTCGGCGCCCGTGGAGGCGACGACCCGGGCCGTGAACGTGGAGGCGTTCATGCCATGCTCGGCCGCCGAGATCCAGTAGGCGTCGATCGCCTTGACGTGGTCGGGGTTCGCCTCTCCCCGCCAGCGGATCAAAAAGCGCTCAGGGATCGTGGTTCCCTGGTCGATCTCGTCCTGAGGCACCGGCGGCTGGCCGGCCTCGCGCGCGGACTGGGCGACGAAGGACAGGGCCATGACCGAGGCGCGGGCGAGGTTATCGCGGGCCTCCTCGTCGGAGATGTCGATCAGCTGCCCAAAGCCCCACTCGGGGGCGAGCATCGCCAGAGCCGACTGAACGTCGACGCGGTGATCGCCCGAGCGCACCGTGAGCGCGTGCGGTTCGGCAGGGGGCAGGCCGGGCTTGAAGCGGCCGTCCACCAGCAGGCCCCAAACCTGCTCGTAGGGGACCGCGCCGACCAGGTTCTCGATGTCGACGCCTCGGTAGCGCAGCGCGCCACCCTCTTTGTCCGGCTCTGCGATCTCGGTGGCGAAGGCGACCACGCCTTCAAGGCCCGACTGGACCTCTGGTGCTGTCTGAACCGCGCTCATGGCACTCGCTTTCTGGCTGGATGCTCGACGGGTGGCTGCCTTGTGGGCAGGCGAACATCGTCGCAGGAATGGACCGGCGGCGACCCCACGCGAGGCGTCCGCGACCCGCTCCGAACGTCTCGCGTCGCCCGGGGGTAGGCTCCGGTGAGCGGGCTCGGCCCGACTGTGCCAACACGTCGAGGGGAAAGCCGGTGACAGACAGCGATCTCATGTTCCGCGGGGCTGGCGAGCTGGCCGGCATGGTGCGCTCGGGCGAGGTCTCGGCACGGGAGCTCGTGGAGGTCTCGCTGGAGCGCATCGAGGAGCTCAATCCGGCGTTGAACGCGTTCGTGCAGGTCGACGCCGAGGGTGCCCTGGCGAGCGCCGGCGAGATCGGACCGGGCGACGAGCGACCGTTCGCGGGGGTGCCGATCGCAATCAAGAACAACCGCCCCGTGAAGGGCTTGCGGCTCACCTACGGGTGCTCGCTGATGCAGGACTTCGTCGTGGACTACGACCACAACGTGACCCGCCGCCTGCGGGACGCCGGGTTCGTGATCGTCGGCACCACCACCCTGCCCGAGTACGGAATCCTGCCGGTCAGCGAGGCCCGCATCTTCGGCCCCACCCGCAACCCCTGGGATCTAGAACGCACTCCCGGCGGCTCCTCCGGGGGAGCCGCCGCGGCGGTCTCCTCCGGCATGGTGCCGGTCGCCCACGGCAACGACGGCGGCGGCTCGATCCGCATCCCCGCGGCCTGCTGCGGGCTGGTCGGGCTGAAGCCCGCCCGCGGGCGGATCTCCCCGGCGCCCGAACTCGGCGACTCCTCGCTGTCGATCGACGGCGTGCTAACCCGCACGGTCGCCGACACCGCCTCGATCCTCGACGTGCTCTCAGGCTACGAGCCCGGCGACGCGACCTGGGCGCCGCCCCCGGCCGAGCCGTTCGCTGCGGCCGGGACCCGCGATCCGAGGCGGCTGCGGATCGCGGCGACGACCCTGCCCCCGGTCGCCGATGCGTCCGTCGATCCGGCGTGCGCCCGCGCGGTGTCCGACGCCGCCGAGCTGCTGCGCTCGCTCGGACACGAGGTGCGGGAGGTCGATCCGCCGTGGCAGACCGAGGGCCTGCGCGAGCTGTTCAGCGCCGTGTTCTCGAGCCACGTGGCGCTGTCGATCGCCTACTCGGGGATGGTCGCCGGGCGCGGGGTGGGTGGGATCTCAGAAAGCGACATGGAGCCGATGAGCTGGGGGATCTACTCGATGGTCCAGAGGCTGAACGCCGTTCAGGCGCTGGGCGCGAGCGTGCGCCTGCAGGCGCACGCTCGGCGCCTGGTCGCCTTCCTGGAGCCCTACGACATGCTGCTCACACCCGCCCTGGCCGAGCGTCCGCTTCTGCTGGGCACGCTCGACACCGCCGCGCCGGAGCCGATGTCCACCTTCAACCGCTCCGGCCTGTTCACGCCATTTACACCTGTCTTCAACGCCTCCGGCCAGCCGGGGATCTCGCTGCCCCTGTTCGAGGGCGAGGACGGACTGCCGCTCGCAGTTCAGATCGTCGGCCGTCCCGCCGGCGAGGCGACCCTCCTGGCGCTCGCCTCTCAGCTCGAAGAGGCCATGCCGTGGGCGGACCGGCGCCCGCCGTTCGTGGCCGCCCAGGCCGGTTAGGGAACGGCGTCCGCCCAGGCCGGTTGGCGAGCTGCCGTTCAGTCGGTCAGGCGACGCCCAGCACGTCGCGCATGTCCTTGGGGACCACACCCAGGAGCTGGGCGTCGGCGATGCCCTCGCGGGCAAGCATCGAGCACTCCATCAGCTCGGCCTCGTCCCAGGTGGCGAACGCCCGCTGCACCCCCACCGATGCCTCCAGCAGGCGAAGCGCCCGGGAGGCCACCGGCGTGGGCACGGCCAGCAGCGGGCGGGGCCGCCCGCTGGACTCCAGCACGAGTCGCACGATCTCGGCGTGACTGAGAGTCCGTGGCCCCGCGAGCTCGTAGCGGCGTCGCCTGCTCTCGGGCGTGTGGAGCGCCGCCAGGACGCACGCGGCGGCGTCCTCGGCCCAGATCGGCTGGTAACGCGCCCGGCCCCTCCCTGCCAGCAAAACCACCGGGGCGAGAGCCGCACGCTCCAGCTGGGTCAGCCAGCGGTCGCCGGGGGCGTAGACGATCGAGGGGGCGAACACGGTCCAGTCAAGGTCGGTCTCGCACACCGCCTGCTCGGCGAGTGCCTTCGCGCGGTGAAAGCGGGTGCGGTGGTGGGTGGAGGCGTCCAGTGCCGAGAAGAACACGAACCGCTCCGCTCCGGCGCGCTGTGCCGCGCGCACCACGCGCCAGGTGGCGATCCCGTTGAGCTCCTCGATCGAGCCCCCGGGCTGGTCGCGGATCGACGCCGCCAGGTGCACGACCGTGTCCACGCCCCGCAGGGCGTTGCGAAACGAGGGGGGGTCGGTGAGGTCGCCCAGCGCGATCTGCACGCGCACCCGCCAGCTGCCCAGCCGGCGAGGGTCCCGCACCAGGCAGCGCACGTCCGTTTCCTCGTCCACGAGCCTGCGAAGCAGCGCGGAACCCACCTGGCCGGTAGCGCCGGTCAGCAGCAGCATGGGTTCGTACAATAGGCTCTCCGACCCGAAAGACCGCCCTCTAACACGACCCAGAAAGAAGCGAATGGCCTACGTGATCGCCGAGCCGTGTATCGGCACCAAGGACAACTCCTGTGTCGAGGTGTGCCCCGTGGACTGCATCCACCCGACGCCCGACGAGCCCGGATACGACGCCGCCGAGATGCTTTACATCGATCCCGAGGAGTGCATCGACTGCGACGCCTGCGTGGAGGCCTGTCCGGTGGACGCCTGCTTCGCCGAGGACCAGCTGCCGGAGGAGTGGCTGAAGTACACCCAGATCAACGCCGAGTATTTCGCCAACGCCAAATAGGGGCGAGGGGTGCCGTCCCAGCGGGCGTTTACGCGGCGGCCGCGAGGTAGGATGGGTGCAGCACGTCGAGCACCGGCACGTCGCCGACCGACACTTCGATCAGCTCGCGCAAGCGCTCAGATTCAAACCGGTGCGACTGGGGCGCCACGGGGTTGACGGTTATCGCGCGCAGGTCAATCGATCGCAGCGCCTGAAGCTCCACCCCCTGACGTCGATACCAGCCGGGCCCGTGGCGCGAGAGGAACACCTTCGTGGGGTCGCCCACGACGATTCGCAGCTCCCGCCCCGCGCGCTCGCGCCGGGCGGCGAGCAGGCCCTCCAGGAAGCGCTCGCCGAGGGCGCCGTCCACGAGCAGAGTGCTCACCCTGGGGTGCTCGCGAAGGAACGCCGCGATTTGCGGGGGCTCGGCGCCCAGGACCAGGGTGCGTTCCAACGCTAGTGACTCCTCCTCGCCGTGGCCGCTCACACCGGCCGCAGGCTCGGCCGCCCCGACCACGGGCAGGCGCACGAGCTCGACCGCGTCGCGGGTGATCGCGACGACCCTCTCGATGTCCTCGTCGAGGATCGCGCCCGTGGCCATCACCAGGCCGTCTGAGACGTCCGGGGAGGAGGCTGCCCGGCGGTCGATCGCGCCGTCGATCAGGACCTGCTCGGCGCCGAGAGAGCGCATCGCCTCGGCGACCGCGCGCACGTCGCGAGCGGCGCTCGGACCGGCGACTTCGACCGTCCCCTGCTCGGAGAGCTCGCCGATCACGACCTCCCCGAGCGGCGTCCTGATGCCCGTCTGGCGCAGCCGCTCATACGGGGACGCGCTGGCGCGGAGCATCGGGCCGGTGGTCGCCACGAGGCTGCCGGCGGCGAGCAGGACTCGGGGCTTTTGGATGCGGGCGTCGATCACGTCGCGCTCCTCGCCGTCGCGCCCGACCGAGGTCACGCCCACCCGAACCCCAGCGGCCGCCAGCTCGCGTAGAAGGGCAGCGAGTGTCTCGGTCTTGCCGGTGTTCTTCGCCAGGCCCACCAGCGCCAGGCGCCGCGCGGGCGCGAGCAGATCCGAGAGCCGCGCCGGGTGACCCTCAGCCATCCGCGGCGGGCATGTGGGCGGTCCCGGACTCGCCCTCGGCCAGGCGGGCGGCGAGCTCGCGTACGATGAAGCTCGCCACGTGATGGGGGTAGGTGCCCTTGGAGAAGCCCGCGTCGTAGCCCAGCTCCTTGGCGAGCTCGTTGGACACGCGGGGACCGCCGCAGGTGAGGATCAGCCGCGTGCGAGCGCCCTCGGCCTCGACGATCTCGACCAGTTCGGTGAGATTGGCGACGTGGAGGTTCTGCTGGGTGACGGTCTGGGAGACGAGGATCGCGTCGGCATGGAGGTCGATCGCCTTGGAGACGAGCACGCTGTTGGGCACCTGGCTGCCGAGGTTGTGGGTCTCGAAGGACTTGTAGCCCTCCAGGCCGTGGTGGCCGTGGTAGCCCTTGAGGTTGAGCATCGCGTCGATGCCGACGCTGTGGGTGTCGGTTCCGGTGGCGGCGCCGACCACGACGACGGGGCGGCGGATGTGCTCGCGGGCGAACGCTTCGATCTCGTCCTCGCTCATGTACTCGATCTCGAAGCCTTCGCTGCTCAGCGAGGAGTAGTCGACGGTGTGGGTGCACTCGCCGAACATCACGAAGTACGTGTACCCCTCGGTGAGTCCCTGGTAGTGGACTACCTCGGGGTGCTGCAGGCCCATCTTCGCGGCGAGCTCCTGGGCGGCCCTGCGGGCGGCCAGGCCGTAGGGAACGGGAAGGGTGAAGCTGAGCTGGACGATCCCATCGCCGAGATGGTCGGCGTAGGGCTTGACCCGCTGCAGGTCCACCTCGCGACGCGAGGCTTGGCCGTTCGCGGCGGTCGAGGCCGCGGGGGAGCCGGCGGCCCCCGCAGCCCCCGGGGAGCGCTCGGCTCCCTCAGGCACGGCTCGGGGCTCCGCGCATCAGCTCGGTCACCGGGTTCAGATAGCCCGGCTCGGTCTCGACGATTCCCTCGATCCCGCGCCCCTCGCCGACATGGCGACGGACGTCCCCGAACACGCCTTCGCCGAGGGCCGCGAACAGGCCGTCGTTCGCGATCCGCTCGAGGATCTGAAGAGCTCTGGAGAGGACCTCCCGGGCGCGGGTCTGGATGATGCCGCCGGGCTTGAACTCGATCTCCTCGCCGAGATCGCGGGCGGTGTTGAACGTGTAGTTGACGTTTTCCAGGCCGATCACGCGGTCGTGGACGTGGGGGGTGAAGATCCCCTCGGTGGGCACGCCGATCGTCTGGATGCCCTGGCCGGTGGCGATCGTGACGAGGTTGAACAGGGAGTCGCAGGCGTGGGTTCGGAACAGGTTGCCGTCCATATGGCGGGTGGGGGGCATGTACTTGACGGGGCAGTCCGGGAAGAGCTCCCGGGTGAGCTGGGCCTGGGCCCACTCATACAGCAGGCCGTTCTCGACGGGGGGGTCGATCTCGAACGCGTCGCCGAGGGCGATCTGCTCGTCGGGCACGCCCGAGTCCAGGGCGAGCCGGCGGTTGATGAACTGCGAGGCGGTCACCGACGGGGCCGCCTCGATCGCCTCGGCGGTGCGCAGGTAGTTGTCCTCGCCGGTGTTGATGACCACCCCGAAGTAGCCGTTGACCATCCGTGAGACCCGCTGGTCGATGAGCCCGCGGACGGGGTTGATGTCCCGGTAGAGGATCCCGTAGAGGGCGTCGTTGACCATGTTGTCGAACCCCTCGATCGCGCCCATCGCGGCGATCTCGGGCATGCACAGGCCCGAGCAGAAGCTGGAGAGGCGCACGTAGCGGCCCTTGCGCTCCGAGAACTCGTCGAGGGCCTCGCGCATGATGCGAAAGTTCGCCTGGGTGGCGAACGTGCCGCCGTAGCCCTCGGTGGTGGGGCCGTAGGGGACGTAGTCGAGCAGGCTCTGGGCGGTGGAGCGGATCACCGCCACGATGTCCCCGCCCGCCTCGGCGACGGCGAGGCCGTGGACGACGTCCTCGTAGACGTTGCCGGTGGCCGTGAGCACGTAGCGCAGCGGGGGAGGGCTCTCGCCGAGGCGCTCGCGCAGGGCCCGGCGCTCGGCCATGCGCCCGCCGATCTCGCTCAGCCGGCGCTCGCACTCGCCCACGATCCGCTCGTGGATCGCCTCCTGGGGGGCGCGGGGGAGCGCGCACAAGTCGAGCTCGCCCGCGTCCACCTTCTCGGCGATCAGCTGGGGGGTGAGGGACTCGTCGTGGAGCATCGCGTTTCCCAGCCAGTGGGCGATCCCCAGGCCGAGGCCGTCCTCGTCGCGAACGCGGTCCACGAGCACGTTCGGCAGGGGAGCCTCCAGCTCGTTGGCGCCGTCGACTCCCAGCAAACGCGCGACCGTGCGCTCCACCGAGACGGTCGTCTTGGCGGAGATCTCCTCGGAGACCTGACCGGCGATCTGCTCGGCGGCCTGGTGGCAGGCAGCGATCGTGCCGGGGTCGAGGTCGAGCTTCATCGGATGTCCCTCACGATCGGGAAGGGGATCACCTCCCGCAGGGTGTCGCGCTCGGTGAGGATCATCACGAGGCGATCCACCCCCATGCCGCCGCCGGCGGTCGGCGAGTAGCCGTATTCGAGCGCGCGCGTGTACTCCTCGTCGTTGGGATGGGGCACGTCGCCGTCGTCCACCGCCCGGCGCTGGCGCTGATCCACGAACCGCTGCCACTCGTCCACGGGGTCGTTCAGCTCCGTGTCGCCGCTGACCAGCTCGATGCCGCCGATGACCGCGTCGAAGTGCTCGGCGAGCTCCGGATGGACAGAGTGGCGCTTGGTGATCGGGAAGGGCTCGAGCGGAAAGTCGAACACGTGGGTGGGCTGATTGATGGTCGACTCGATTTTCTCGGAGTAGATGTCGGCGACGACGTCCGCCCATGTCGCATTGGGATCGAGCGGCTCGTCGAGCACCTCCGCGAGCTGCTCGCGGGTGGACTCTATGAAGTCCAGGCCGAAGCGCTCCAGGATCAGCTCGCGCATCGTGATCCGCCGCCACGGCTTGGCCAGGTCGATCTCCTCGCCGTTTCGCTTGACGACCGTCCGTCCGAGCGCCGCCCGGGCGACGTCGCGGAACATCTCTTCGGTGACCGTCGCCACGTCGTTGTAGTCGGAGTAGGCGCACATGAACTCGATGATCGTGAACTCGGGGGAGTGCTTGGGGGAGATGCCCTCGTTGCGGAACACCTTGCCCATGTCGTACACGTTCTCCATCCCCCCGACGATGCAGCGGTTGAGGAACAGCTCCACGGAGATGCGCAGGTACAGGTCGCGGTCGAGGGCGTTGTGGTGGGTGGTGAACGGGCGCGAGCCGGCGCCGCCCGCCAGCGACTGCAGCGCCGGCGTTTCCACCTCGATGAAGTTACGTTCGTTCAGCCACTTGCGGATCTCGAACACGATCTTGTGGCGTTTGACGAACAGGTCCCGCGTCTCCTCGTTGGCGAGCAGGTCGAGCTCGCGGTAGCGGTAGCGGGTGCCCGTGTCGCCGAGGCCGTGGCGCTTGTCCGGCGGCGGGCGCAGCGCCTTGGTCAGCAGCGTGCACTCTTCGATCGCGAGCGCCAGCTGACCGCGCTTGGTGACGTATACGCAGCCGCGAATGCCGACGATGTCACCGATGTCCAGGGCGAGGATGCGATCGTAGGCCTCCTGCCCGAGCGCGTCCACGCGGACGACCGCCTGGATCGTCCCCGACAGGTCGCGCACGTCCAGGAACGCCGTCTTGCCGTGTCCGCGGCGGGAGATCAGCCGTCCCGCGATCTGGTAGCCAAGCTCCGGGTGCTCGCCCTCGGAGAGCGACGCGGGATCGTGGGCGGCGAGCACCTCGGCGATCCGCGTGCGAGTACCCCAGAGCGTGACCGGAGGATAGGGGTCGATCCCTTCCTCGCGCAGGCGCCCGAGCTTCGCCCGGCGGGCATCGCGCTCGAGCTCGCCGTCCGGCGCCTCACCGTCGGGCAGCGCGCCGTCGTGCGGCGTGCCGTCCGGGGCGACGGCCTCCGTCAGCTCCTCCTCCTGTTGTCCTTCTACGGGCATGAGACGATCCTCTCAAGTGGGTTGCGCTTGTCAAGCGATCGCCCGGGATGTCTCCAGAGGGTCCCGGCGATCGCTGCTAAGCCATGGGCAGCGACATGCCCGCCGGTTTTCGCTCGCCCGCGGGAACGGCGGGGGCCTGCGCCGATCCGCCGACCTGGACCAGCGGAAGGGTCGGCAGCGTGGAGAGCGGTGGCGGGGAGGCCATGGCGAGCAGGCCGCGGGCGGCCTGGCGAATCGCCTGAGAGGCGGGATCGTCGGGATCCTCGAGCACGAGGGGGACGCCGCGGTCGGCGTGCTCGCGTAGGGGCATCGTCAGGGGGACCTTGCCCAGGAGGGGCACGTCTAGCTCGTCGGCCAGCTCCTGGCCGCCGCCCTCGCCGAAGATCTGAAAGCGCTCGCCGGTGGGGGTGGTGAAGCCGGACATGTTCTCAATGATCCCGCAGATCTCCAGGGAGACCTTGTGGGCCATCTCGGCGGCCCGGCGAGCGACCCGCTGGGCGGTCGGCTGGGGGGTGGTGACGATCGCGAACTTGGCCTGGGGCAGGAGCTGGGCGAGGGTCATCGAGACGTCCCCGGTGCCCGGGGGCAGGTCGATCAGCAGGTGGTCGAGGAGACCCCAGTCGACGTCCTGCAGGAACTGGGTGAGGGCCTTGTGGAGCATCGGCCCCCGCCACACCACGGCTGCGTCCTCGGCGACGAAGAAGCCGATCGACATCACCTTGACCCCGTGGGTTTGGAGCGGGACGATCTTGCGCTCGGGCGAGACGGGGGGGCGCTCGGATCCGAGCCCGAACATGCGTGGGATCGAGTAGCCCCACACGTCGGCGTCGAGCACCCCCACGCGCTTGCCTTCGAGGGCCAGGGCGGCGGCGAGGTTGGCTGTGAGGGTGGACTTGCCGACGCCCCCCTTGCCCGAGCCCACGCACCACACGTTGGCCACCTGGGCGAGGGCCCCGTCGGGGAGGCTGCCGCGGCCGAGCTTCTGCTGCAGGGTGGCCTTCTGGGTGTCGGAGAGGACGTCGAAGTAAACGTTGACGTGGGTGACCCCCTCGAGCGTCCCGACCGCCTGGGCGACGGAGGTCTGGAAGTGGCCCTTGATGGGGCAGCCGGGGGTGGTCAGCGAGACGGTCACGTCGACCACGCCGTTGGCCGAGACGTCGATCGATCGGACCATGTCCAGCTCGACGATCGAGCGTCGCAGCTCGGGGTCGATGACCCCCTCCAGAGCCTTGCTTATCTCTTGCTTTCCGACCACCCGCTCATTGTCGCACGCCCGCGACCTTGGTCGTGTGAACGAGCGTTCCTCAACTCGGCCACGATCCCTGCCACAAGGGCCGGCTTTGCCGGCCCGACGCTTGAGCCCTCAAGGGCGGGAGGGGGCATTGGAGCCCGCCCTCCCCGGGCCTGCCCTCCCCAGAAGGTAGAAGCCCCCGGGGCGGCGGGGAACCGCCCCGGGGGCCAGGGAGGAGAGGGTGCTTCTTCCACCGGCGGATATATGGGCCGGCAGACTCTCCCGATCCCCGGATCTCCTCGGTCCGGGAGGGGGAAGCTGCGTGCTCAGACCAGGCTCTGGATGCGGTCCTGCAGACGGTCGGCGAGCTCGGCGCTGTCCTGGCGGCGCTTGCGCAGCTCGCGTTCGACGGACACGCGGGCTTTGCGGATCTCCCGCTCGATGCGCTTGCGGGCGGTGTTGCCGCGGCGCTCGAACTTGCGCAGCTGGGCCTGGGTCCTGGACGTGTTCGAGTATGTCGAGAAGGTGTCGTTGACGGTCGAGGCGACCCGTTCGCGCGCGATCAGCGCCGCGCCGACCGGGATCAGAACGGCACGCTCGGCGTAGGAGGTGTTGTTGCTGGTGGCCGAGGCACTGCGGGCGGTGGTTGCGGCGCCATTGCGCTTCGCGGCGGCGCGTTTGGCTGTGGCACGTTTGGCAGCGGGTTTACGGGCTTTGGCGTTGCGGGGAGGGGTGGTGGCGACTGGGGGCATCTAAAGGGCGTCTCCTTGTGGTGAGCTCCTCGATGTGAGGACGGTTGCGGAAATGGTCTTGCTCGGGGCTCCTCGGGGGCTTGAACAGCGAGCTTAGCACCGAACACGTGTTTGTAAACCGGCGGCGGGTGATTGTTACACCCTCAGGCCGGAATTTGGCGAAAGTCCTTTGCCGGCAAGGACTCGACGAGAGCGGGGCTTGTAACAGACGGAACATGCGTTCGGGCCTCGGGTGGGTCTCAGCCCGCGGGCGAGTTCGGCCCTATGCGGGAACGGACACCCGCCTCAGCCAGCTCTCAGGCTCCTCCAGCTCGGCGGCGGTGGGCAGCTGCTCGGGCGAGCGCCAGGCCAGGGCGAGAGCCTCGGTGCCCGCGCGTTGGACGACCGCGTCGCAGAAGCGCCGTCCGGCCTCGTACTGGCGCATCTTCAGCTCCAGGCCGAGCAGGCGCTCGAGCACCCGCCAGGGCAGCCCACGGGACTCGCGCCGGCGGGTCATCGCCGCGCGTAGGCGGGGAAGGGAGGGCAGGACGCCCTCCCCGACGGCGTCCATCGTGTGCTCGGCGTGGCCCTCCACGAGGGACATCGTGGACTGCATGCGCTCGACCAGCTGCCAGCGGTCCTCGCCGAGGGTGATGCGCAGCATCTCCCCGCGGCGGGCCCGCTCCAAGAGCTCGCGGAGCTCGCCCGAGCGAGCGCGGTCAAGCAGCTCGCGGGGGTCCGGCAGGCGGGAGTGCCCGCCGTCGCCCTCTCCCTCGCCGGAGGATCCCGTGAGGGAGACCCGCATGCCCTGGAGGAGCTCGCGGATCATCCCGCCGAGGTGCTCGCGCAGCCACGGGGCGCCGGAGAACTGGACAGCGTGGGTGATCTCGTGGATGGCGACCCAGGCGAGGAGCTCCTCGCGATCCACGTTGAGCGTGCGGGCGGCTGCGGCGAGGTTGGGAGCGAGCAGCAGCAGGCGGGGCGGGGCGACGGGGTCGAGCAGGGAGACGTCGTACTGGCCGAGGACCCGCTGGGAGAGCAGGCCGGTGACGGTTCCGAACTGCGCCCCAAGCAGGTGCCCGGAGGCCGTGTGGAGGGCGCCGGAGATCCCGCTCGGCTCCGATGACTCGCCCCCCCGGGGGGGCTCGGTGAGGGTCTCCAGGAGCGGGCGCATGGTCTTCAGGTTGGCGGCGATCCAGCCTGGGCGGTCGACGGTCTCCAGGGGCGGGAGCTCGTCGGGGAGCTCCAGACCGGTGTAGTCGCCGACACGGCGGGCGAAGTCGTGGGCGAGGGGCTGGACGGAGCGGCTGAGGACGCCGCCGGAGGGCGGGGAGCCGGCGATCAGCTCGGCGACCCGTTGGGCGGTGTCCCAGTCGATGGCGGGTGTCACGCCCATGGACATATCCTAGGAGGGTGGAGACTCCGCTCGACAAGGACGTGGTCGCATGGACCCGGCTGCTGGCCGATCCGAGCGACGCCTCGGCGGTGGTGCGGGCGCTGGCGAGGCCGCCGATCGAGCTGCGCCAGGTGGATCTCGCGCGGGTCATTCAGATCGCCAGGAGACGGAAGCTCGACATGGTGGCGGCGCTGGGGGCGGCGATCGAGTCTCCACAGGTGCCACCCGAGGCGCGAGCCAGGATTCAGCGGTTCCTGGAGCTGCACAGGGCGGCGGCGCAGGCGCTCGACGCGGCCCGCCCGGACCTGCTCGCGCGGGCCGCCCTGGGGGCAGAGCGGGAAGCGCGCGAGGGGAGCTCGAGCGAGCGGGACGAAGCGGAGGAGGCGTTGCGGGACATGCAGCGGATCGTCGGCGAGGAGGTCCTGGCGGACGTGACCCGCATCGGGGGTCGTTTGAGCGAGCTGCGGCTGGACACCGACCTCGATATCGCCCACGGGGTGGCGCGGTACATGGAGCTGGTGAAGCTCTCGGCGCTCGCCCAGCGGCCGGTCGAGCAGAGCCTGGGGGAGGCGCTGGCGGACGTGAACCTGCGGCTGCTGGCGGCGGCGACGGCGCTGGAGCGGGAGATCCTGCAGAGCTCCCCGCTGGACGGGACGCTGCTGTCCACCGAGGCGGCCGGCGAGACAGGGGCGAACGGCCAGGCGAGCCCCGACGGCGAGGAGCGCCCCGACGGCAGGGTGAGGGGCGGCGGCTACGACGAGCAGCTCGCGCGGGCGCAGGCGGCGGCCCCGCGGGGAGAGCCCTCGCTGGTGCCGTTCCTGCCGCGCAAGGGGGTCGGGCTGGCGCTGTCGGCGTCGGACATCGAGACCTACCGAAGCTGCCCGCTGCGGTACAAGTTCGCGCGGGTGCTGCGGATCCCGACCGAGCCGACGCTCGGGCAGCGGTTCGGGATCGTGGTGCACCAGGTGCTCGAGCGCTACCACTCGGCGGGAGGACAGACGCTCGAGCAGCTGCTGGACCTGCTGGACGTGTGCTGGCGGCGAGGGGGGTTCGGGGACGGGCAGTCAGAGCGAGAGCTGCGGGCCAAGGCGCGGCTGGCGCTGGAGCGCTATCACGAGCGGCTGCACGGCCAGGACTCGGAGCCCGTCTGGTTCGAGCGCCAGTTCACCCTTCAGATCGGCCCCCACCACCTGCGCGGGCGGGTGGACCGGGTGGACCGGCTCGCGAGGGAGCACGAGGAGTACGAGCTGATCGACTACAAGACCTCGCGACCCAAGCGGGCAGAGGACCTGCGAGACGACGTCCAGCTCTCGCTGTACGCGCTCGCCGCACGGGAGTCCTGGCAGCTGCGGGCGGCCAGCAGGGCCTACTACTACGTGCTGGACGACCTCAAGGTGACACTTCCGGGAGAGACGGACCCCGAGCGGGTAAAGGACGTCGTGATGGAGGTAGGCGAGGGAATCCTCGGCCAGCGGTTCGAGCCGACCCCGTCCAAGGCCGCGTGCTCGATCTGTGACTTTCGGATCGTCTGTCCGGCGGCGGAGCGGTAGTCGCGGCGAGCGGCGGTCGGGCGGCTGGCGTTCGACGTGGATACCTAGCATTCGAAGTACTTGTTGGTGTCGATGAGCCCCAGGGGTTCGAAGTGGGGAAACGGCTGGGCCTCGGTCGACCCCACGACCGTGCCCATCGCGATCGGCATCGCCACGCCATGGTTGCACCTGTGGATCTTGACGTTCCCCTGGACGGTCTGTACGTGGGCTTTTTGGAGCGCTTCGCGCACCGAGGTCGGATCGGTCGAGTTCGCCTTCTCGACGCCCTGGACGATGAGCTGGATCTGGTTGAACGCGTCCCCGGCGGCCCCTCCGTTGGCCACGGTCGAGCCGAGCGACTCCAAGTTCCTGGCGAACGGTGTGTGGTAGATCGCGGCTGAGGGGTAGTACGTGTAGCCCTCCACACCGACCGGCGGCTTGGCCATGCGGTCGATCGTGCCGTAGTCCATGACCCCGAGGAAATGGGTCTTTTCGAACAAGCCCAGCGGCAGCCCCTGCTTGACGAGCGTGATCGCGTCTTCGGCGATCACCGTCGAGTACACCGCGTCGGGACGCTCGGCGATCAGCTTCTCGATGTAGGGGGTGTAGTCGGTGCCCCCGCTCGGCACATAGTCCTGGCTGATGATGCTCTGGCCGCTTCCCTGCATTGCCTTTTTGAAGGCAGCCGTTACCTGGTAGCCGTAGCTGTAGTCCTCGCTGATCACCGCGATCCGCTTCCACTGGGGGTGCGCGCGGATGTAGGCGGCGGCGTTTCGTCCCTCGATCGTCGCCGTCGGGATCGTGTCGAAGACGTAGATCTGCGATCCCCCTTCGAAGATCGTCGGGTCGGCGACGCCCGCGACGTAGAGAACGTGGTCGGGGTTCGCGACCAGTTGGGTGACGCTCTTGGCCACCGCGCTGCTGCACGTCCCCGCCAGGTATTTGACGCCGCTGCTCAGCACGAGGTCCCGGGCCTGGATGACAGCGATCGCGGGGGTGGCCCTGTCGTCGCGCACCAGCAGCTGAAGCTTGTGGCCGAGCACGCCGCCTCGTTCGTTGATCAGCTTGACCGCCAGTTCGGCCCCCTTGACGTATTCCTGGGAAACGCTCGAGCAGAACCCGGTCAGCGATGCCAGGTAGCCGATCTGGATCGGCGCCCCCGCCGGCAGGCTCGCGCCACTCTCGCCCGAGGAGCCGCAGCCCGCGGCCCCGAGCGCCAGCGCCACGACGGTCATCGCACAGCCAACCCAGGACATCCGTCTCATTCGACTCACCCCTCGCCGTATATCAATAGAGCAGCTCGGAGAGCAGCTCGGCATCCCCATCCGCGGCCTCGCCGCCCGCGTCACCCATCGCGGGAGGCTGTCAAGAGGGGGACACAACCCTGCGCGTTTTCTCGCACCACAACTGGGGGACTGAGTGTTTATAATCGCGCCCGTGCCGAGTTCTCGGTATCCTGGCCGACTGGACAAGGAAATTTTCCTTTTTCGGAGGAGCCTTCCCGTACTAAGAATAGGAATTGTGTGAAATGCCCAGAGCCAATCCGAATAGTTCCAAATCTTCAGACATGACGCGAGAGCCCGCCTGGTCTATACCGAGCCTGCGTGAGCCACGCTACTCGCAGTCGCTGGAGCGGGGTCTCGCGATCCTGGGCTGTTTCGCCCCCGAGCGTCCGGTGCTCGGCATCGCCGACATCGCGGACGAGCTCGGCATGAGTCGCTCCACGACCCACCGCTACGTGATCACGCTCGTCGCGCTCGGCTACCTGGAGCAGGGAGCCTCCCGCAAGTACCGCCTAGGACTGCGCGTGACGGACCTCGGTATGTCGGCGCTGAACTCGACGGGCCTGAGGGAGCACTCCCATCCATGCCTGGAGGAGCTGCGCCGGCGGACCACCTACACGGTCAACCTGTCGGTGCTCGACGGCTCGGAAATCCTCTACATCGACCGCGCCCGCAGCTTCCGTCGGGGTCAGAGCAAGATCGACCTCGGCCTGCACCCGGGCTCACGACTGCCGGCCTACTGCACCTCGATGGGCAAGCTCCTGTTGGCCTACCTGCCCGAGCCCGAGCAGCGTGACGTGTTCAGCGAAATGAAGCTCACCAAGTGGGGCCCGAACACGATCACCAGCAAGAAAGCGCTACGCGAGGAGCTCGACGAGGTTCGCGAGGCCGGGTTCGCGGTCAACGACGAAGAGCTCGCGCCCGAACTGCACTCGATCTCCGCGCCGGTGCGCGACGAGGCCCGCGAAGTGGTGGCGGCCGTGAACATGGCGGCCCACTCCTCGATGATCTCCCTGGAGGAGCTCGTGGACGCGCTCGGGCCGCACCTCGTATCGACAGCCGATCGCATCTCGGCGCGCCTGGGATATCGCCGCGACGACGAGTCCAAGAGCTGAATGGCATAGCCTTCCGGGCCGCATGAAGGCTCGGCCCCTCACATGGCTCTTCCTCCCGCTGCTCGCGCTCGGCCTCGGCGCGTGCGCTAGCACGACCTCGACGAGCGGCTTCAAAGGCGAACAGCACGCGGTCGCTCAGACGATCTCAAACCTCCAGAGCCACTCGTCGTCGCTCGAACACAAGAAGATCTGCTCGGAAGATCTATCGAGCGCCGTCGTCAAGCGCCTGGACGAGGCCCCGGGGGGCTGCGAAAAGGCGCTCGAAACGCAGCTGAAAGAGATCGACAGCTTCACCGTGACAGTCGAATCGGTCAAGGTCGACGGGACGACCGCGACGGCTCAGGTGAAGAGCATCCACGAAGGCAAGAACAGCATCTATACGGTCACTCTCATCAAGGAAGGCGGCAAGTGGAAGGTCTCGAGCGTCAGCTGAGAGCGCTGCCGCCGGCCGTCAGCTGAGGGCGCGGCCGTACTGGCGCTCGTAGTAGGCGCGGTAGTTCCCGGAGCGGATCGGCTCCCACCACCAGCCGTTCTCGCGATACCAGGCGACGGTGTCGGCGAGTCCGTCCTGGAAGCGGACTCTGGGAGACCAGCCCAGCGCGCGGACCTTCTCGGAGGAGAGGGAGTAGCGGACGTCGTGTCCGGGGCGGTCGGAGACGTGCTCGATCTGGGCCTCGGAGGCGCCTGTCAGGGAGACGATGCGACGGACCACGTCGATGTTGGCCTCCTCGTCGGGGCCTCCAGCGTTGTAGACCTCTCCGGGCAGGCCGTGCTCGAGCACGTGGCCGATCGCCCGGGCGAAGTCGGTGGAGTGGATCCAGTTGCGCACCTGCATGCCGTCACCGTAGACGGGCAGCGAGTCGCCGTGGAGCGCGTTCAGGACCATCAGCGGGATCAGCTTCTCGGGGTACTGGTAGGGGCCGTAGTTGTTCGAGCCCCTCACGATCGTGGCGGGGAGGCCGTAGGTGTGGAAGTAGCCCTGCACGAGCAGGTCCGCGCCGGCCTTGGTGGCCGAGTAGGGCGAGGACGGCCGCAGGGGCGAGTCCTCTGTGAAGGTGCCCAAATCGATCGACCCGTAGACCTCGTCGGTGGAGACCTGCAGGTAGCGAAGTCCCCGCTCACGGGCGGCCTCGAGCAGCACGTACGTGCCGAGCGCGTGGGTGCGCACGAACGCGTCGGGGTCGGCGATCGAGCGGTCGACGTGGGTCTCGGCGGCGAAGTTCACGATCGCCTCCGCTCCTGGGCCCTCGCCCGGATCCCCGCCTGCCTCGAGCGCGCCGGCGACAGCCTCGGGGTCCTCGATGGCCCCCCGCAGGAAGCGAAAGGCCGGGTCGTCGAGGAGGTCGTGGAAGTTCTCCTCGCGCCCGGCATAGGTGAGCTTGTCGAGCACGGTCACCGTGTCGCCGTGCTCGCGCAACCGCTGGCGGACAAACGTGGAGCCGATGAACCCGGCGCCCCCACAGACGAGAAGTCTCATGAGCTCATCATCCCATTCTCCTCACCCATGAGTGCGCAGGGCAAGCTGGTCCGGGACGCAGGGAGCGTGGCGTGCTACGGATGCGAGCGACCGAGGACGCCGATCCAGCGCCGCCCCATGCGTGCTCACGGGCGGCGAGCAGCGAGATAGCCGGCGAGGCCGTCCTGCCAGGGAGGCAGCGGCAGGACCTCTGGGCGTTCTGACTCGAGTGCCGACCAAGCCGGCCGGGGGGCGGGGCGGGCCATCTGGGCGGTGCTCGCCGGTTGGACCTCGCAGGCCACCTCGGCCTGGCGGAAGATCTCACGAGCGAAGCCATTCCAGGAGACACGTCCGGAGCCGGCCAGGTGTACGAGACCGGTCACCTCCCGGGCGAGCAGCCCGAGCAGGGCGGGCGCGAGGTGGCCCGTCCAGGTGGGACAGCCGACCTGGTCGTCGACGACCTGCACGGCGGGTCGCTCGGCGGCGAGCTCGAGCATCGTGTCGGCGAAGTTGCGCCCGTCGGTCCCGAACAGCCAGGCGCTGCGAGCGACGACGTGTCGGGTGCAGGACGCCAGCACCTGCTGCTCGCCCGCGAGCTTGCTGGCGCCGTAGACGGACTGCGGGCCCGTGGGATCGGACTCGACGTAGGCGCGCGCCTGGCCGGCGGCGTCGAGAGGCGGACGGCCGTCGAAGACGTAGTCGGTGCTCACGTGCACAAGCGGGATATCCACCTCGGCGGCGGCCCTTGCGAGATTGCCGGCGCCGTCGGCGTTGACCGCGTAGGCTTGCTCGGATCGCTCCTGGGCGCCGTCGACGTCGGTCCAGGCGGCGCAGTTGACGATCGCCTGCGGACGCTCGTCGGCGAGCAGCGCGCTTATGGCCCGCGGATCGGTGATGTCGAGCTCGGGCAGGTCCACGAGCAGCGGCTCGTGGCGGGCGCGCCGGGCGGCACGGTCGACGTCGCCTCCGAGCATCCCGGCGGCGCCGGTGACGAGCAGGCGCATCAGGGCCCGCTTTCCCGGCGGACCCTCACAGGATCGAGATGTCCGAGTTGTCGCCCACCATGAAGCGAAACGCTCGGGGCTGGCCATCGGAGCGGCGGACGGTCACGTTGCGGCCCAGCAGGGAGGACTCCATGCGCCCGTCGAGATCGCGTACGGAGGAGCCGGCGAGCAGGATCGAGTGCTCGACCTCGGCGCCCGAGATCTCACAGTCCTCGCCGACGGCGGTGTAGGGGCCGACATAGCAATCGCTCAGGCGCGCCCCCGAGCCGACGATCGCGGGCCCGCGCACCGTCGTGCGCTCCAGGCGGGCGCCGGCCTCCACCACCACCCGGCCGTCCACCTGCGAATCGAGGAGCTCGCCGTCGATGCGTCCGACGAGGTTGTCGAGGATCAGCCTGTTGGCCTCGAGCATGTCCTCCAGCCGGCCCGTGTCCTTCCACCAGCCCCGTACGATGTGGGGCTCCACCCGCAAGCCCGCGTCGAGCAGGTGTTGGATCGCGTCGGTGATCTCGAGCTCCCCCCGCGGCGAGGGGGCGATCGCGCGAGCGGCGTCGTGGACGGCGGCGGTGAACATGTAGACGCCCACGAGCGCCAGGTCGGTGGCGGGCTCGGTCGGCTTCTCCACGAGTCGCACCACCCTGCCCACCTCGCCGGTGGGCGCGGACGCGAGCTCGGCCACGCCGTAGTTCTCCGGGTCGGGCACGGGCGTGAGCAGGATCAGCGCGTCCGGCCCGTGCTCGCGAAAGGCAGCCACGAGGTCGGCGATGCCGCCCTGCAGGAGGTTGTCGCCGAGGTACATGACGAACGGGCTGTCCTTCAGGAACGGCTCGGCCGTGAGCACCGCGTGGGCGAGGCCGAGGGGCTCGTCCTGGAGGATGTACTCGATCTGGACGCCGAACCGCGAGCCGTCCCCGGCGGCGGCTTCGATCTCCGGGCCCGTCTCCGGGGCGATCACGATCCCCACCCGCTCGATCCCCGCGTCGGCCATCGCCTCGATCCCATAGAACAGCACCGGCTTGTTGGCCACCGGCACGAGCTGCTTGGCGCTCGTGTGGGTGATCGGGCGCAGGCGCGTGCCCTTGCCGCCCGAGAGGATCAGGCCCTTGAGGTCCGTCATCGAGGCCGGAGCCTAGTAGACCCCGCCGAGCTTGCGGTGATCCCAGCTCGTGCGGCGACGCTCGACGAACTCGAGACCGACCCGCTTGGCCGCCTGCGCCTCCACGGCGGCGCGGGCCTGGGGCGGGAGCTCGGCGGGGGGTTCCTGTCCGCGTGGAACGGAGTTCCGCAGCAGGATCGCCACGCCGAGCGCCGCGACCGTCTCGAGGTCGCGGTGGATCACCGCCTCGCACTCGAGCATCGCCCCGCGCAGCTCGGGGTAGGCCTCGCCCGTCTCCACCTGGAGGGTCGCCCGGGGGTCACGCTCCAGGTTGCGGACCTTCTGGGATGAGCCGTACGTCCAGGCCCAGATCCGCGGGCGCGGCTCCCCCTCGGGCGGCCCGTCCGGCTCACGGAGCACGTACCAGAGGGGCATCAGGTGGGGCCACCCACGGGAGCCTACGGTGGCGCACGTGACGGTCCGCTCCCCGGCGAGGAACGCGGCAAGCTCCTCGCCGGTCATCTTGATCTTCTCGCGGCGGCTCACGAATGTGAAGGCTAACGGCGAGTCTCCCGAGAAGGGGGACCCGCGCGCGCATGCGCGCTCGCGCGCGGGTCCCCCATTGTGAGGGAAGGGAACAGCCGTCCGAAGCACCTCCTAACGTCAGATCCATGTTCGTCAACGAGCTGCAGGACGGAGCGGAGCTGGACCAGGTGCTGCTCGTGCGCGAAGCCGAGCGGCGGCAGCGACGGGACGGTGGCGACTACCTGCGCCTGACGCTGGGGGACCGCTCGGGGGCGGTCGCGTGCATGGTCTGGGAGGGACTGGAGGAGATCGAGGAGCTCGCGAGGCCCGGCATGGCGGTGCGGGTGCGGGGCCGCTACACGGTCCATCCGCGGTTCGGCCCCCAGGTCAACCTGCGAGGCCTGCAGGAGCCCGCGCCGGGAAGCTACGCGCTCGAGGACCTGCGAGACGGCCCAACGCGGACGGTGGAGCAGATGGAGGACGAACTTCGTGAGCTGCTCGGGACGGTCCGCCGGGAGCACCTGCGGGATCTGCTCGAGCGAGTGTTCGGAGCGGAGTCCCAGCTGTGGGCCGCCTACCGGGTGGCGCCGGCGGCCAAGCACTATCACCAGGCATACCGGCACGGACTGCTCGAGCACAGCCTGAGCGTCGCCCAGGGGGTCAGCGCGATCAGTGCCACGTTCGGAGGGATCGACCGGGACGTGGCGGTGACGGGAGCCCTGTTGCACGACATCGGCAAGCTCGAGGCCTACACCCTGGACCCGGGCGCGATCGACCTCACTGACGAGGGGCGGCTGCAGGGAGAGATCGCGCTCGGCTACTACCGGGTCAGGCAACTGATCGAGGAGATCGACGACGACCTCGCGGCCCGGGAGACCCGAGAGGGATTCGCCAGCGAGGAGACCGTGGAGGGCTTCCCGGGGGAGCTCGCGCAGGCAGTGCTGCACATCGTGCTCTCTCACCACGGCTCGCTCGAGCACGGCAGCCCCGTCGTGCCGTGCACGCGGGAGGCTACGCTCGTGCACATGGTCGACAATCTCGGCGGGCGTTTGGGCAGCTTCGACCGCCTGGAGAAGTCGCTCGCGCCGGGGAAGCGCTGGTCGAGCTTCGACCGAGCCCTCGATACCAGCGCGTTCTTTAGAGACCAGCCACAGGGGGACGACGGCGACGGGGCGGCCGAGCCGCAACGACAGGCCGCCTGAAAGCTCGCAAATAGCGGATCGGGCGACGGGCCGCGAGAGCGTTCCCCCCGCCGAGTTCTATGGTTCTTGGGAATGGCCAAGGACACCGAGAAGCTGATCCGCCAGCTGTCGCTGATCTCCTACCTGATGGCCGAGCGCCGGCCGGTCACGGCGCTGGAGATTCGGCGGGACGTGGAGGGCTACAGCGGCATGAACGAGGACGCATTCGCGCGGCGCTTCTATGCGGACCGCTCCGAGCTCGAGTCGCTGCGGATCCACCTGACGGTCGAGCGGCCCACCGACGGTGCGGCGGAGCAGGAGAACTACTCGCTGAGGCCCGAGAACTTCCACCTGCCGCCGATCGCCTTCTCGGACAAGGAGCTGGCGGCGCTGCAGACGGCGCTGAGCCTGCTCGACGGCGAATTCGCCTATGCCGAGCCGCTGCGTCTGGCGCTTCAGCAGATCACCTGGGGGCGTCCCAGCCCGCTGCGGGCGCCCGAGCAGCGGTCGGTGGCGCTCGGGATCACGGCGTCGGCCGGCGGGCACGAGCTGTCGGCGCGGCTGGCGAAGATCGAGACGGCGATCTTCCGCAACAAGACGGTCACCTTCGACTACTACACGATGGAGCGCGACGAGACGGGGCCGCGGCGGGTGGACCCCTACCACCTGCTGTTCCAGGGAGGGCAGTTCTACCTGCTGGGGTACGCCCACGAGCGCAAGGCGATCCGCGTGTTTCGCCTCTCGCGGATCCGCGGGAAGGTCTCCTATGCGACGAAGGCCGAGCACGACTTCCGCAGGCCCGAGGACTTCGACCCGCGCGCATACGCGCGACGGGCGGACTGGCAGCTCGGCGAGCAGGTGGGGGTGGCGGAGGTGCTCGTGTGCGAGCGGATCGCGTGGCAGATCGAACGCCACTTCGGCCGTTACGGCGAGATCCAGGTGCCCGCGGGAGACGTCGAGGCCTCGGCGGGGGACATCGTGTTCGCGACCGGCTACTCCAGTCCGCGGACGATCGTCGCGTGGGTGCTGGGGCTCGGGGCGAACGCGTGGCTGCTCGGCCCCGAGGAGCTGAAGGGCGAGCTCACGCGGCGAGTGGACCTTCTGTGGGAGCGCCACAGCGAGGACTTTCTCGAGGCGGTCGCCGGCGAAGCCGGGAAGAAGGGAGGGTCCGCAGTGAGCGAGCGACGAGTGGTCAAGACCCGTCCCGGACGCCGCGAGGGGACGGCGGGCGAGGACGAGGAGGGAGCGCCGGGCGGGGCGCGGGGCAGCGACGCGGCCATCAGGCCGGAGCGGTTTGCGCGGCTGGTGACCCTCGCGAGCATCCTGATCCGGGCGGGCAGGGCGGGAGAGACCGTGTCGATGGCGGAGGTGTGCGAGCGCCTTCAGCTCAGCGAGGAGGAGCTTCACGAGGACATCAACGTGCTGAACGTCGTGAACTTCGGGGGCGGCTCCTACGTGCTGTACGCGGAGGTCCTCCAGACCCCCGAGGGAGCGGTCATCGAGATCGACCCAGAGCCCTACAGCGACAACTTCGACCGGCCCGCGCGTCTGCTGCCGGTCGAGGCGAAGGCGCTGATCGCGGCGATCGATTTGATCGGCGAGCACATCCCCGAGGGCTCCCTGGCGAGCGCACGCAAGAAGATCGTGGACGCGCTCGGCGAGGATCCGATGGAGCAGGGGCTCCAGGTCGCCCACGACGCGGGCGACGACTCGGGGATCGCCCGGCTGATCTCCACGGCGATCGTCCGGCGGCGGCTGATCGAGCTGGAGTACTACAAGGAGAACGAGGACGAGATCTCCCACCGGACCGTCGAGCCGTACGCGCTGACGAACGGCCGGGAGGGCTGGTACGTGGCCTCGTTCGACCCCGAGCGGGACGGGGTGCGCCACTTCCGGCTGGACCGGATCAAGCACGTGCACATCTCAGAGCGCAAGTTCGAGCCCCGGCCCGAGGTCGATCCGGCGGCGGAGGTGGACGGCTGGCTGCGCACCGGCGAGGTCCAGGCCTCGCGTACAGCCCGCGTGTGGGTCTCCCCCGACCGGGCCCGTTGGGCGCGGGAGGCGCGCCGTGTGGTGGAGGAGCGCACGGACGGGTCGCTGGTGATGGAGCTGAGCTTCGCGGGAGTGCAGTGGCTGGTCCGGGAGATCCTCAAGGAAGCCGGCGACGCCTCCGTTCTGGAGCCCGCCGACGCCCGGGAGGCCGTGCGCGAGACGGTGGCCAAGCTCCGAGACGGCGGACCGGTGGTCGCGGCCGCGTAGCCCTGCGGCGTCAGCCGGCACAGCCCGGCGTCAACCGGCGACCTCACCGCGCCCGAGGGCGACCCCTACGGCATCAAACGGTGAGGGCCACGGTACAGGAGGGTGACCTCGCGGACGTTCTCCTGTCCGAGCATCTGCATCAGCAGGCGAGTCAGGCCAAAGCCGAAGCCGCCGTGGGGAGGGGCGCCGTAGCGAAAGAAGTCGAGGTAATAGGAGATCGGGCCTGGGTCCACGCCCTTGTCGTTTGCCTGGGCCAGGAGGACGTCGTGGCGGTGCTCGCGCTGGGCGCCCGTGGTCAGCTCGATGCCGCGCCAGAGCAGGTCGAAGCTGCGGGTGAGCGTCAGGTCCTCGGGGTGGCGCATGTGGTAGAAGGGCCTGACGGTCGTGGGGTAGTCGGTCACGAACGCGAACTCGTGGCCGTGCTCGGCCGCCACGATCGCCGACAGGGCACGCTCGCTCGCGGGGTCGAGGTCGTGGCCGGGACCGGGGACCGACTCGTGGCCGTGCTCGCGCAGCAGCTCCTTCGCGGCCGCCAGGGCGATCCGCGGGAAGGGCACGATCGGGACCATCAGCTCCACGCCGAACGTCTTTGCGATCTCCTCGCCGTAGCGGGCCTTGACGTCAGCCAGGACATGGGCGAGCCAGCGCTCCTCGAAGGCCATCACGTCCTCATGGGAGTCGATCCAGGCGATCTCGACGTCGACGCTCGTGAACTCCGTGTCGTGGCGTGAGGTGAACGACGGGTTGGCCCGGAACACCGGTCCGACCTCGAAGACCCGTTCGAAGCCCCCCGCGATCGCCATCTGCTTATAGAACTGGGGGGACTGGGCGAGGTAGGCGGTTTTCTCGAAGTACTCGACCTTGAACAGCTCCGCGCCGGACTCGCTCGCCGAGCCCATCATCTTGGGGGTGTGGATCTCGACGAACCGCTCCGAGCGCCAGTACTCGCGCATCGCCTGCTCCGCCGCCGTCTGCACGTCGAAGATCAGCCTGCGATCGCGACGGCGCAGGTCCAGGTAGCGCCAGTCGATGCGCTTGTCAAGGGAAGAGTCCGCCGTGATCGGAAGCTCCGGCTCCGCGAGCGAGTCAACCCGCAGGTCCTCCAGCTGAAGCTCCAGGCCGCCGAGATTGACGCGCTCGTCCGCGACGATCCGACCGGTGACCGTGACGGCCGACTCGGGCGTGAGCGCCGACACCGCCTCGTTGAGCTCGGTGGGAGGATCGTCCTTGCCGAGCACCACCTGGACGGCGCCCGCCTCGTCGCGGACCACGACGAACTGGACTCGCTTCTGGTCGCGGATCGCCTGCACCCACCCGCGGACGGTCGCCTGGCTCCCCACCTTGGCGCTCAACTCGCCTGTCAGCGTTCGCTCCACGGCGGGCACCCTATCTATGCAAGCTCCACCTCGACCGCCGGCTCGTCGGACTCGACCGGCTCGACCCGCTCGATGACCCCCGCCTGGACTAGGTCATCGAGGCCCAGCTGGAGCGCGTGCAGGCGGGCGGGGGTGTCCTTGACGAGCACCCGTCGCACCGGCGCGCGCATCGGTCGTTGGGCCTGGGACTTGGCCTTGCGCACCTCCCGGAGCACGTCCGCGGCGACCCCGAGCGCCTCGTCCTCCTCGCGCTCGTTCCAGGCGCCGTCGAACGCCGTGTCGCCGCCGTCCGGCGCCGCCGATCGGAGCTCGGCACGCAGCTCCGCCGCGTCCGGCCACGAGGCGAGGTGGACCGAGCCGGACTGCCACCACGACCACACCTCCTCGGTCACAAACGGCAGGAACGGCGCGAACAGCCGCTGGAAGGTCGAGAGCGACAGGCGCAGCGCCCGACTCACCGACGCCGAGCCGTCGCTGTAGCGGCGGCCCTTGACGAGCTCCAGGTAGAAGTCGCAGAACCACCAGAAGAACTCCTCGGTGCGCTGTAGGGCACGAGCGTAGTCGTAGGCCTCGAAGCTCTCGGTCGCGTCGTCCACGACGCCGGCCAGCCGGGCGACCAGGGCGCGGTCCAGCGGATGGGTGAGTCGCTCACCCGCGGGCGGCAGGTCGGCGAGGGCGAACTTGGAGGCGTTCAGGAGCTTCACCGCGAGCCTGCGTCCGACGCGCATCTGCTGGGGGTCGAAGGCCGTGTCCGTGCCCGGGCGCCCGCTAGCCGCCCAGTAGCGGACCGCGTCCGCGCCGTGCTCTTGAAGGAGGTGCATGGGCGTGACGACGTTGCCCTTGGACTTGGACATCTTCTTGCGATCCGGGTCCAGCACCCAGCCGGAGATCGCGGCGCCCCGCCAGGGCAGCTCGTCGTAGTCCAAATGGGATCGGAGGACCGTCGAGAACAGCCAGGTTCTGATGATGTCGTGGGCCTGCGGGCGCAGGTCCATCGGGAAGACCCGCTCGAACAGCCCGTTCCCGCCCGGCTCGTCCCCATCCCGCTCGTCCCCGTCCCCCTCCCCCTCGCCCTCGCCGGCGAGCCCGGCGATCTGGGGAGTGAGGGAGGAGGTCGCCCAGGTGTCCATCACGTCGGGGTCCCCCATGAAGCCCTTCGGCTGGCCCCGCTGGTCGGCGTCATAGCCCTCGGGGACGTCCGTGGAGGGATCCACGGGCAGGCGCTCCGCAGGCGGGGTGAGAGGCTTGTCGTAGAGCGGGGCGGCGCTCTCGTCGAGCGGATACCAGACGGGGAAGGGGACCCCGAAGAAGCGCTGGCGGCTCACGCACCAGTCGCCGGTGAGGCCGTTGACCCAATCCTCGTAGCGGGCGCGCATGTAGGGGGGGTGCCACTGAAGCTCCCGGCCGCGGGCGATCAGGGCGTCGCGGTGGTCGACCGTCTTGAAGAACCACTGGCGGCTCGTGATGATCTCCACGGGGCGGTCACCCTTCTCGAAGAACTTCACCGCCCTGCTCACCGGCTGGGGCTCTCCGATCAGATCGCGGGACGCGCGAAGCAGCTCGACGATCTCCCGGCGGGCCTGGTTGACGCTCCTGCCGCGCAGCTGCCCGTAGCTCTCTCGGGCCTGCTCGACGTCCTCGCTCTCCCACCCGGGCTCCCCCCAGGGGACGTCCACGAGCCGGCCGTCCTCACCGAGGATCCCCCGCACGGGCAGATTCAGCTCGCGCCACCACACGACGTCGGTGAGGTCGCCGAACGTGCACACCATCACCAGTCCCGTCCCCTTGTCGGGCTCGACCAGGGGATGGGCCATGACGGGCACCCGCACCCCGAACAGGGGGGTCAGCAGCTCCCCGCCGACGAGATCCCGCCAGCGCTCGTCCTCGGGATGGGCGAGCACCGCCACGCACGCCGGGATCAGCTCTGGGCGGGTCGTCTCGATCAGCGCCCCGTCGGCCCCGCCGGCCCCCGGAGCGGGCGGGAACGAGACCCGATGCATCGCCCCCGGGCGCTCGCGGTCCTCGAGCTCTGCCTGAGCGACGGCGGTGCGGAAGTCCACGTCCCACAACGTCGGGGCCTGCAGCTGGTAGGCCTGGCCTCGCGCGAGCAGGCCCAGGAACGAGCGCTGGGAGATCCGCTGGGCGACCTCGCCGATCGTCGTGTAGGCGGTGGACCAGTCCACCGACAGGCCGAGCCCTCGCCACAGCTCCTCGAACGCGCGCTCGTCGGACTCGGTCAGCGTGAGGCACAGCTCGACGAAGTTTGGCCTCGATATCGAGATCGGCTCCTCGGGCGGCTCGGAAATGGATGCCCGCCCGCCGGCGAAGTCGGGGTCGTACGGGACCGACGGGTCGCAGCGGACGCCGTAGTGGTTCTGGACCCGGCGCTCAGTCGGCAGGCCATTGTCGTCCCAGCCCATCGGGTAGAAGACCACCTTGCCCCGCATCCGCTGGTAGCGGGCGACCGCGTCCGTGTGGGTGTACGAGAAGACATGGCCGACGTGCAGCGAGCCGCTGACCGTCGGGGGGGGAGTGTCTATCGCGAACACCCGCTCCCGCGATGCGGAGCGGTCGAATCGGTACGCCCCCAGCTCCTCCCAGACAGCGCTCCACTTGGCCTCCAGGCCGTCGAGGCTCGGGCGGTCGGGGACGCGAGGTGTCTCCTCAGAGGTCAGGGTCCGGTCAGGGGGCAAGCTCGGGATCGTATCCGAGCCGTTCCTCGCGCTGGGCGCGATGGGCGGGGCAGTAGACCCCGCGTACCTCTCCGTTGGGGAGACCGTATCCGAGCCACACCTCGCCGCGGAAGGAGAAGTGGAAGAAGCCCTCGCGCGTACGTCCTCGCTCCAGCTCGCGCCCCCAAGCCGCCCGCACGACCTCGATGGGCATATGCAGGCCGCACGAGCGTCCGTCCTGGAGGTGGCTGGTCCAGACGCACCGAACCGACCTGGCCGACGGGGGAGCTGCCGAACGGGCCGCCGAGGGGACCGCGAAGCGCGACGAGCCGGGAAGCGAGATGACGTTCGAGCGCGTGCGCACCCCCGGGAGCTCGACCCGCTCGCAAGAGGGCAGCGACACGACCGACGCCGTCTCCGCTGTGTCTCCTGCTGTTTCCAGTGCCTTCTCGACGTTCATGAGGCGTTACCTCCGGACTCTGCCCCATAAGGGCAACTCTTTGTCGTTCTTTTCGGACGACACGCCGAAAAAGGGATCGATCGACCTCGGTATTTGGACGCTTGTCCGATGAGGCCCCTTTGCAGGGAAAACGCGGGCCACTCCGACAGGCGGGGAACTTCAGCGCTCGTGCACGCCGACGGTGATAGACGCGCCGGTGGTGAACGGAAAGTCCGCTTCGGGTTCGCTCACCGCCCGGAAGCCGTAGTTCGCGGGGCCCGGGAACCTGAAGCGGTAGGAGGAGCGAAAGCGGCCCTTGGTGTCGGTCCTGACCACATCGAACTCGATCCACCTCCCGCCCGGCGAGCGTGCCTCGAGCACCAGCTGCTTGCCCCCGTGCGGGACCGGACCGCCGAGGAGGCGGCCGGTGAAGAAGATCCTGTGACCGACGCTCGTCGTGTGTGGGCTCACGGAGAGCCTCACCCCCGCGCGGACCGCCAGCTTCAGGGCGACCGTCGCCACCGGCTGGGCGTCGCCGATGTGCTCGCGATAGGCGAGATGGACCGTCCGGGAGCTCACCCCGGCGGGGACGCGAATCGTGAACCGGCCATCCGAACCGGTCTTCGGGCAGGCGATCGCGGCGGCCTTAGCCCCCGCATACGCAGGAGTCGCGGTGCAGTCGATCTGGGCGCTCCCGATCGCCACGCCCCCGGGCGCCGTCAGCCTGCCCGCGATCGTGCTCGCGCGGCCATAGAGGCGCGTCAAGCGCGACTTCTTCGATCCAACCCAGCCGGCGGTGAGGGACGCCTTCGGCGAGGCATTCGTCCCGTTCAGCGGCCCCGGGGTCTCCGGGGGGAGGGGATTGGAGACGTTCACATCCCTGTCCAGCACCACCGCCGAGTTCCCCGCGGCGTCGGTGACGGTCACCACGAGATGGTGTGCCCCGTTGCTCACCCTCGTGCTGTCGAACGCCACGTCAGCGCTCACGCTCGCCTTGCACGGCCGTGTGTACAGAAACGCCGGCAGCCCATCGTCCGTCCCGCCCACGTCCACACAGTGCCCGCCGTTTTCGTCCACCGTCGTCCGCTGGACCACCTGACCGTCGACGGTGAACACCGCCTGATAGACCCCCGACCCAGGATCGCTCGCAGCGAACGTAACGTCACTCACGCCCCCCACCGTCGCCCCACTCGCCAGCTCCCCGGACACGTCACCAACGCTCGGACCCACCGACTGTTCGAGCACGATGTCAGCGGCGTAGAGATATACGACCGCTACGTAGCCGTTGGGGTCATGGTTGCCTTCTGTGCATATGTATTTCGACTGCCCGAGTGCACGAGGCGTCGATATGAGAGTATGCGAGTCGAGAGTTGCTGCCGGCGCGACCACGAGATTCTCGTGCTGACAGACGGATTACTGAGCGTGCTCCCAAGCTCCTTTCGTGCAATAGTCCATCATAAACACACTGGCCAAAGATCGCATTCCCAGGCAGCTCTCGACGATTGTTCGGGATGTCAAACCAGAACCGGTAGCGCAGCACCGGATGATAGCCGCCATCGGCGTCACCTGACTCGCCAAAGCGTCGCCTTCTCGATCTTCTCGCCTTCAGGGGCTTCAAACACCCAAGTGGCAACGTCAGCGTTCGATTCATCGCGTCTGTTTGTCGCGAAGCCCAGCCAATAGCGCTCCTCCTAGACTGGAGCAGCTATCGCCGGTATAGACGTCAGCTCCCGCCGCCGAAGTGATTCCACCCTTCCACCGGGGCTTCGGCGCCCGATGGAGTGCGGCATGAGTACACGTGGTAGCCGGCCCCGTCCGCCTGGGCGGTCCAGGTAAGGCCCGCGATGGTGGCGACGGCGGCTCCTACGCCGGCCAAGCACGTCAAGCCGGTCGCGAACTTCGCCCTGATCCTCTCGATCGACACAACAACCATCTTGACCTCATGTCGCTGGAACCCGCATGACGACCCCCCTGCGGAATTGTTCCACCAAGAGAGCGTCGCCGCGTGGCCGAGGGCCTACGTCGAGAACCTGATCGGCAGGTGGGCGAGGCCGTAGATGCCGGTGATGGTCTCGTACTCGGGCTCCCCGTCGAGCTCGAGGTCGGGCATGTGCTCGGCCAGGAACCTCAGCCCCTCGGTCAGCTCTAGCCGGGCGAGGTTCGCGCCGACGCAGTAGTGCACGCCCGCCCCGAACGTGAGCTCCCGCGCGCGACCCCTGTCGGCGGCGATGTCGAAGGATTCGGACCCCCCCTCCCCGGCCCCGTCGGGCTCGAGGTCACGGTTGGCGGTGAACGCGCACACCATCACGACGGTCCCCTCCGGGAAGGTCACGTCCCGGAAGGTCACCTCGGAGGTCGTGATCCGGGCGGTGAACGGCGTGATGGGCTCGTAGCGCAAGGCCTCCTGGACCGCGTTCTCGACCAAGCCGGGGTTCTCTCGCAAGAGCTCCCACTGGTCGGGCCGTTCGGCCAGCAGGCGGATCGCCTGGGCGAGCTGGCTCTGGGTCGTGTCCACACCTCCGACCAGCACGTTGAACACGAGGTTGATGCACTCCACGTCGTTGAGCTTCTCCTCGGCCTCCTCGGCGGCGATCAGCCTCGAGATCGAGATCCTCCCGCGGGTCCTCCCGGCGGGCGGCCACGAGGGCTTCGGCGTACTCGTAGAACTCCCTCACCGCCTGCTCGATCCCGTCGCGTTCGCTCGCCATCGAGGCCGCGTCAAACTGGCGCTGAATCCAGTTCGACCAGTGGTGCAGCCGGGGCGCGTCCTCGATCGGAGCGCCCATCACCAGGGCGATCGTCTGCGACGGATAGGGCTTGGCGAAGGCCTCCACGAACTCGCACCGCACGACCCCCTCGCCGTCCGCGCCTCCCCCGTTCCCGCCGTCCGCGCCTCCCCCGTTCCCGCCGTCCGCGCCTCCCCCACCGCCGGCCGCCTGTCCCCCGCTCGCCCGGGAGCATGCGTCCGCGAACAACCCCTCCAGAAACCCTCGCATCGCGGGCCTGTACCGCTCGACCGCCCGGGCGCTCAGGGCGGGGTTCACGAGGCTTCGCAGTCTCGTGTGGTCGGAGCCGTTCACGTGGAGGATGTTTCTCTTGAATTGCTCGTACAGGGGCCCCTCGCGGACGTCGAAGATCTCGGCGATCGTCATCCCCGGGAAGATCGCCTCGCGGGTGCGTAGGAAGTGCTCGGAGGACTCCCGGTCGAGCACCACGTACCCGTATGGCCCGGACGCCAGCCAGCCCCGGGCCCGGAGCCGGCGCATGGTCTCGTGAAAGCGCTCCCCTCGCAGGGACGGGTCGGTGTAGTCGAGCTCTGGGAGCTCGAGCTCGCTCACGAGCGCCATGACGGCCGGGCCTACTTCTTCGGGCTCACAGCGTGCTTCAGGGACGCTCCCGCGCTGAACTTGGGAGCCTTCGAGGCTTTGATCTTGACCCGCTCTCCGGTCCGCGGGTTGACGCCCTGACGGGCCGCCCGTTTCACAACCGAGAACTTGCCGAACCCCGTGATGTTCACCTCGTCGCCTTTTTTCAACGTCTTGCCGACTGTCCCGACCAACGACTCGACGGCACGTCCCGCATCGGCTTTCGAGAGACCGCTGTCCGCGGCGACAGCGTCGATCAGCTGAGACTTGTTCATGAAGCGATTCCTTTCCAGTGTCCTCGGGCTGGGAGAGCCCTTTCTGTGAACCGGCGACGGAGCCTACGCTACCCGCCCGCAGACCGTTCCGCGAGCGAGGCCGGCCGGCGGACACCAGCTGGCACAGGCGGACAAAAAAGAGAGGCACCGCGCGCGGGCGCGTACGCGCGCGCGGGCACC
Source organism: uncultured Solirubrobacterales bacterium (assembly GCA_963785785.1). Classification (GTDB taxonomy): domain Bacteria; phylum Actinomycetota; class Thermoleophilia; order Solirubrobacterales; family Solirubrobacteraceae; genus Palsa-744. Next base: position 1,367,199 of record CAWAWI010000001.1, read on the forward strand.
ATCGGCGAACGAACACGACCACGGACACGAGCGGGGACGGCCGACGGGTCGATCAGGGCAGGAAGCGGTTCGTCCCGTACCGCTCGGCGCTCACCGGGGTGTCGATCAGGTGGTTCTCGAGCATCCAACTCGACATCGCTTCGATGTCGTGCCCCTGGAGGGTCCCGAACGGGACCCTCCCCGATCCCCCCGACCCCCCCGATCCGCCGGCGAACAGCGGCAGGTAAGCCGCCAGGGACGCTTCGGTGAGCTTCCGCGGAAGGGTGGGGTTGGCCTGCAGGAGCTCCCGCAGGCTCCGCTCGGGGTCCGCGAGCGTGTCCTCGTACCCATGGACCGTCGCCGCGACGAAACCTCGCACGAGCGCCGGGTCGGAGGCGATCAGATGGCGGGTCGTGAACGCGACCAGGCCCGGATAGGACGGGCCCCCGTACCGATCCAGCGCGAACGCCGCGATCGGATGGCCGCTCGCTCGGAGGATCACCCCTTCGTCGGGGATGAACCCAGTGAACGCCGCGATCCGTCCCGCCACGAGCGCCTGGGGGCCGTTGAAGCCGACCGTGACCACATGCACCTTCGCCGGGTGTCCGCCCGCGTAACGCACCTCGGTGTCGAGCACGGCCGTGTCCGAGGGCACCCCCGTGATCCCCACCGTCCTGCCCTTCAGGTCGGCGGGCGTGCGCAGGCCCTCGGAGGCCAGCCCGATCAGCCCGCCGAGGGGTCGCTGGACGAGCGCCATCACCGCCCGTGCGTCCCCGCCCGCGGAGATCAGCCCGGCGACGTCGCTCCCGTCCGCGAGGCCGAACTGGGCGGCGCCTGCGTCGATCAGCTTCAGCGTGTCCGTGGTCGCGCTCGGTGTGACCACGGACAGGTCGATCCCCTCCCGGCGATAGTACCCGGCCGCGAGCGCCCGGTAGATGCCGGCGTGGACCGCGTTCGGGACGAAGTCGAGGACCAGGGTCGCCCTCTTCGGGCTCGAACCCGGGCTCGCGCCTCCGCAGCCGGTGAGCGCCGTCGTGGAGGCCGTCATGGCCAAACACGCCGAGACGGCAAGGGAAACGGTCCAGTGCAGGGGGCGCCGGCCGGTAGGATCTCTGAAAGACATGGCGATCGACGCGACCTCCCGCCGGCAGGCGGACGGCAAGGCCGGCGACCGGACCCTATCCGGCGAGCCGGTCCGAGAGCTCTACACCGAGGCGGACCTGCCCGCGGGGATCGGCGGACCCGAGGACCCGATCGGACGGCCCGGCTCCTACCCGTTCACGCGGGGGGTGTACGAGTCGATGTATCGCGGGCGCCTGTGGACGATGCGCCAGTTCGCCGGGTTCGGCACCAGCGAGGAGACCAACGAGCGCTTCCGCTACCTGCTCGACCACGGCCAGACGGGACTCTCGACGGCGTTCGACATGCCGAGCCTGATGGGCCACGACTCCGACCACCCCCGGGCCCTCGGCGAGGTCGGCCGGGAGGGGGTCGCGGTGGACACCCTCGCGGACATGAAGACCCTGTTCTCGGGCATCGACCTCGGAGAGGTGAGCGTGTCGATGACGATCAACGCCCCCGCCGCGATCATGCTCGCCTACTACGTCGTCGCAGCCGAGTCCCACCCGACCCGCCCGGCTCCCCCCGAGCGCCTGGCGGGGACGATCCAGGCGGACATCCTCAAGGAGTACATCGCCCAGAAGGAGTGGTGCTTTCCGATCGACCCCGCGATGAGGCTCGTGGGGGACATGATCGAGTGGTGCACCACCCACATGCCCCGCTGGCACCCGATCTCGATCTCCGGATACCACATCCGTGAGGCCGGCGCCACCGCCCAGCAGGAGCTCGCGTTCACGCTCAAGGACGGCCTGACCTACGTCGAGCAGGCGATCGAGCGGGGGCTCGACGTGGACGAGTTCGCGCCCCGGCTGAGCTTCTTCTTCAACGCCCAGATCGACTTCTTCGAGGAGATCGCCAAGTACCGGGCCGCACGGCGCATCTGGGCGCGGGAGCTGCGCGAGACCTACGGCGCCCGCAACGAGCGCTCGTGGCTGATGCGCTTTCACTCCCAGACTGCCGGCGTGAGCCTGACTGCCCAGCAGCCCCTGAACAACATCGTGCGCACCACCGTGGAGGCGCTGGCGGGGGTGCTCGGGGGAACTCAGTCTCTTCACACCAACAGCTACGACGAGGCGCTGGCGCTGCCCACCGAGGAGGCCGTCAAGATCGCCCTGCGCACCCAGCAGGTGATCGCCCACGAGACCGGCGTCGCGGCGACCGCCGACCCGCTCGGGGGCTCGTACTTCGTCGAGGCCCTGACCGACGAGATGGAGAGACGGAGCTATGACTACTTCGCCAAGATCGACGAGCTCGGCGGGATGGTGGATGCGGTCAAGCGGAACTTCCCCCAGCGCGAGATCGCCGACGCGGCGTTCGAGCTGCAGCGGGCGATCGACGCGGGCGAGCGCATCGTCGTGGGGGTCAATCGCTACGCCGACGCCGACGAGGAGCCGATCCCGATCCTGCGGGTGGACCCGGCGTTGGAACGCAAGCAGCTCGATCGTCTGCAGGCCGCACGGGCAAGGCGCAAGGGCGTGGAGGTCGAGCGTGCGCTGGCCGCCCTGCGCGAGGCGGCCGCGCACGAGGCTCGCAACCTGATGGACCCGCTGCTCGACTGCGCCCGCGCGCAGGCGAGCGAGGGTGAGATCGTGGAGTCCCTGCAGCAGGTCTTCGGGGACTATCGCGAGACCCCGGTCTTCTGACGGAGACACCAGTCCCGTGAGGACGATCAGCCAAAATGGCGCAAACTCCGGCGGTGGATTAGCAACTTTTTACAAACCCGTCGTGTCCTGAGGTTAGGATCGACGATCTGACACGAGCCAGACCTCACCTTGAGAACCTCACACGACCACACCCATCGGCGCCTGCGCCGCGCGCTGATCGCCGCCGGCGCGGTCGTGGCGTTGTCGAGCATGGGCACCCTCGCGTTTGGATCGGCCCGGATCACGGCCGAGCAGGCCGCCTACCGGGCGCCGTCGGCGGCGGGATGCGTGCCCTCGCAGCTGAACCGCTCGGCGGTGCTCCCGGGGACGAGCCTCGCGGTCTCGCCCCTGCCGGACTCCTACGACGCCTCCGCGGGGACCCAAGTGAGCATGGTGGGAGCGCCCGCCTCGGCGTTGAGCCGGGTGAGCGCGAGCGGCTCGATCAGCGGCCCGCACCCGGGATCCCTGCGCGCCTACTCGCAGGGGGACGGCGCCAGCTTCGTGCCGTCCAAGCCGTTCGTCCCGGGGGAGACCGTGACGGTGCACGGCCGGGTGAGCACCCACTCGGGCGCGAGCTCGTTCGCGTTTCACTTCGTGATCGCCCATCAGGACCCGATCACCTACCCCCCGGCCGCCAAGGCCGCGCGGGACTACAACGAGATGCAGCACTTCCGCTCGGCCCCGAGCCTGCAGCCGCCGGTGCTGGATGTGACGACCCGCTCGAGCGGCTCCGCACCCGGATACATCTTCGCCGCCCCGTACTCCGGCCCGGGCCCCAACGGACCGGCGATCTTCAGCGAAACCGGCGAACTGATCTGGTTCCACCCGCTGTCCGGAGAAACGTCGGCGACGAACTTGCAGGTGCAGCAGCTGGACGGCAAGCCGGTGCTGACCTGGTGGGAAGGCTACATCCCGCCTCAGGGATTCGGCGAGGGCGAAGAGATCGTCGACGACAGCTCCTACCGACAGATCGGGCGGGTGCACGCCGGCAACGGCTACAAGGCGGACCTGCACGACTTCCACATAACCCCCCAGGGCACCGCCCTGCTGACCATGTTCAACCCGATCTCCTGCAACCTCTCAGGCGTAGGCGGCCCCAGCGGGGGGGCGGTGACCGACAGCGGCTTCCAGGAAATCGACCTGCGCACCGGCTTGGTCAGGCGCGAGTGGCACAGCCTCGATCACGTCGGGTTGAGCGACTCCTACAGCACGCCCGAGGGATCCAACCACGAATGGCCCTACGACTACTTCCACCTGAACTCGATCGACCAGCTCGGCGGGAACACCACGCTGATCAGCGCGAGGAACACATGGGCGCTGTACGAGCTGGACAGCACCACCGGCCAGGTGACCCTTCGTGTCGGGGGCAAGCACGGCGAAGTCAAGCAGCTGAACGGGGCCCAGACAGCCTTCCAGCACGACGCGACGGTCCTCGCCAACGGGACGATCACGATCTTCGACAACGGGGCCGTGCCGAAGGTCCACTCGCAGTCGCGCGCGATCGTGGTGTCGCTGCAGGCGACGGCCAAGACGGACACGCTGCTTCAGCGTTTCGAACACAGCTCCCCGGCCCTGTCGGCGGGAAGCCAGGGCGACGTCCAGGCGCTCCCCGACGGCAGCCTGTTCGTGGGCTGGGGCTCGGAGCCGTACTTCTCCGAATATGCCCCGAGCGGAGCCCTGCTCTACGACGTCCACATGCACGGCTCCTACCAGTCCTATCGCGCGTACCGGTTCCCCTGGACCGGCACCCCCGGTGGCCGGCCGGCGATCGCCGCGAGCGGCTCCTCCAAAGGGCCTGTAACGGTGTATGCGAGCTGGAACGGCTCCACGGTCGTGAGCTCCTGGCGGGTGCTCGGGGGAGCGTCGCCGAAGGCGCTCGCGCCGGTGGCGAGCGCCGCCAAGAGCGGCTTCGAGACCGCGATCGCCACGCCCGCGCCCGAGGCCTATGTGGCGGTCCAGGCGCTGGGTGCGAACGGATCGGTGCTCGGCACCTCCCAGGCGATCAAGGGTTGAGGCGGATCGGCCGATGGAGGAACGGTTGACTCATGGATACCTCCCTTGACTCTTGCGCCGATGCTTTGATACTCTCGTTTGGCTCGATGTCAAATAGGAGTTTTTGAGGTGGGAAGCACTGTGCCGAGCACGTCTACCAAGCACCCTTCGGATACGCCTCCAACGGTCGCCAAGGCCAACGGAGTGGGCGAGCAGACCACGGAGGAGCTCCCCTCCAACGGCCGGCGCGCCCGCGTGCCCCAGGCCGCCAAGCAGGCCGCCACGAAGGCCGACCGCCGGCACAAGCCGCTGCCGTCCAAGGATGGCACGGGCGAGCGCTACCGGCGGCTGCCCACCGGGGCGCACAGCCTGGATCCCGAGGAGGTCCGCCACGACCAGCGCGAGCGTCTGAAGTCGGCGTTGATCGAGCTGATCGCCGAGCGGGGCTTCCAGGCGGTGCGAATCCTCGATTTGACCAAGCTCGCGCGGGTCTCCCGCCCAACCTTCTACAGCCTGTACAAGGACAAGGAAGACCTGTTTTTGGCTGCCTTCGACGAGATCGCCGGCCGGGGCGACGCGGTGGTCAGGAAAGCCTACGAATCGGAAGGCTCGCAGGCGGACCGCCTGCGCGCGGCGATGGTCGCGTTCGCCGAGCTGGCGGCCGCCGAACCGGAGGCCGTGTCGCTGCTCGTGCTCGGCGGCTTCGGTGCGGGCGCGAACGCGTTCGAGCGGCGCAACCGCATGCTCCAGGCCCTCGAACAGAGCATCGGCGCGATCCGCGCCACCAGCGGTCGCACCACCGGCCGTCCCACCGGCTCCGCGCGCGCGAAGCGCAAGCCCGCGCTCGAGACCGACCTGACCGTGAGGATGGTCCTCGGCGGCATCCGCGAGGTGACCGCGGCGCGCCTTCGCCAGCATCGCGCCCAGGAACTGCCCGCGCTCACAGACCAGATGGCCGCGTGGGCGAGCTGCTACCCGGTGAAGCTGCCCGCCGGCCTGGAGCCCCCCAAGACGCCCCGGCGGACGGCCAAGGATTCCGGGGAGGAGCCGACGCGACGGCCCTCCGAGCGTGCGCTGCAGGCCGAGGGGCGGCTGCCGAGCGGGCGCCACGACCTGCCCCGGCACTTCATCGTCAAGAACCAGCGCGAACGGATCGTCGACGCGACCGCCGAGATCGTCGCCGAGAAGGGCCTGGAAGCGCTCACGATCCCCGAGATCGCCCGGCGGGCGAACGTCTCCCATCAGACCTTCTACGAGATGTATCCGACCAAGCAGGACGCCTTCCTGGGCGCCCAGAAGGTGGGCCTGCATCAGGCCCTCGGGATCGCGGTGGAAGCGTATGAGACCTACACCGACGACTGGCCAAGGGGACAGGCGGCCGGGATGAGGGCCCTGCTGGACTACCTCGCCTCTGAGCCCGCCCACGCGCACCTGACGATCGTGGACACGTTCGCGGCGAGCCCCCTGGCGACCGAAATCCGGGACACCGGCCTGCACGCGTTCGCCTCCTACCTGGTGCCCGGCTTTCACTTCCCAGCCGGCCGCAGGGCGCCGGAGATCGCCCCGGAGGCGATCGCCGGCGGGATCTGGCAGATCCTGCACCACTACGTCGAGCACGACATGATGGACGAGCTCCCGTGCGCGGCCCCCCAGCTGACCTTCTTCGCGCTCGCGCCCTTCCTGGGCGCCAAGGAGGCCGCTCAGGTCGCGCGCAAGAGCAAGAAGACCGCAGCGGCCCGCAAGTAGTCTCTGCAGCGCACCCTATGGCGCGCTCTGGGGCGCGGGGAGCGTGTAGGCGGACTTGCCCTCCCGGCTGATCTTGACGATCGTCCCCTGGGCGAGCATCCGCCGGAGGTTCGCGCGGATGTTCGGATCGGCCATCGCGGTCACGGTCGCCAGCTCCCCGACCGTGTGGGAGCCGTGCTCGAGCGCCGCCAGGATCGCCTTGCCAGCGGCTCCGCGGGGGGCCCGCGCGCGCGCGGAGGGTCGTCCGCGAGGGCTCGAGGAGCGTGCTTTCCCGCGGGCTTTCCCTGACGCCGCCGAGCCACGGCGGGCGGGCCCCGGCCGGCGCGAGGGGCCCGCCGGCCCAAGCGCGTCCGCTGCAGAGAGCAGCCCCTCGTACTCGTCCAGGAGCGGTCTCAGCTCGCTCATCCGAGCGTCGATCTCCGCGTGGATGGTTGTCAACAGGTCGTCTGACATCTGAAGGCTCGCGGGAGGATATCCAGCCCGAGATCGCCGGGAAGCGAAGCCTTCCGAAGACGCCGGCGAAGAGGGCGGCGAAGAGGGCGGCGAAGTTGCCGTCTGGCCAGGCCGTAATCCTGGGCGGATGCCAGACGGGGCCGCGATCAGGAGTGTTGCCGAGCTGAAGGGGAGCTACCGGTACGGGCTCGTGCTGATGCTCGCGGTGCTCTCCACGGGGGTGCAGATGGCGCTGCCGGACACGCCCCCGTCGTGGCTGGTACAGGCTCTGCTGATGGCCGCGACGGTGATCACGGCGCTGTTCGCCGAGGGCGCCACTGCCAAGCAGTGGCAGCGTGTCGGGGGACTGATCGGGATCTCCCTGATCATCTTGATCGCCGCGGCGATCGCCGGGCGAGGAGAGGCCGAGCGCACAATCATGTTCGGGTTGAGCGGCGTGCTGGCGGCGGCCGGGGCGCTCATCGTCGCCCGGGGCGTCGTCGGGGGCATCCGATCAGAGCAGCGAGTGACGCTGCACTCGGTCATGGGGGCCCTCACCATCTACCTGCTGGCCGGGCTGATCTTCGCATTCGCCTACAGCACGATGGACGCGATCGGGGGGGCGCCCGTGCTCAGCCACCTGGGCGCCAACAAACACGCCGAAGAAGTGTACTTCAGCTTCATCACGCTCACGACCGTCGGTTATGGGGACATCGCGCCGATCACGAGCGCCTCACGGATGACCTCTGTGCTCGAGGCCCTCTTCGGCCAGCTCTACCTGGTTACGATCGTGGCGGTGATCGTCAGCAACGTCGGCGCCCGTCGCCCGCAAAGCCAGGGTCCCCTCGGGGGCGAGCCGGCGAGCCCGGACTAGCGCTCAGCTCGCCCACTTGCCGATGCCGTGGCGGGCGAGCTCCAGGCGGGCGATCACGCCACGGTGGACCTCGTCGGGGCCGTCGGCCAGGCGCAACGCCCGGGCGGCCGTCCAGGCGGCCGCGAGGGGGACGTCGTTGGAGAGGCCCGCGCCACCGTGGAGCTGCATCGCCATGTCCACCACCCGCTGGGCCATGTTCGGCACGGCGACCTTGATCTGGGAGACCGCCCCGAGCGTGTCCGGGGACTTCGTGTCGATCAGCCAGGCGGCGTGCAGGACGTGCAGACGGGCCTGGTCGATCGCGATGCGCGCATCGGCAATGCGCTCGCGGTTGCCGCCGAGGTTTGCGAGGGGCCTGCCGAACGCAACCCGCTCGCCGGCCCGCATGCACGCCAGCTCCAGGGCCAGCTCGGCGAGGCCGATCAGGCGCATGCAGTGGTGCACCCGCCCGGGGCCGAGGCGGGCCTGGGCGATCGCGAAGGCCTGGCCGGGACCGCCGACGATCGCGCTCGCAGGGAGACGCACGTCGGTGAAGGAGACTTCGCCGTGGCCGCTCGGCGCGTCGAGAAAGCCCATCGCTGGGACCATCCGCTCGACCTTCACGCCTGGTGTCACCCGGGGCACGAGCACCATCGAGTGCCGGTGATAGCGATCGGCTTCGGGATCGGTCACTGCCATGAAGATCAGGACCTCGCAGTTGGGGTGGCCGATGCCGGTGCTCCACCACTTGCGTCCGTTCAGCACCACCTCCTCGCCCTCGATCGCGGCGGTGGCCTGCATGTTGGTCGCGTCCGAGGAGGCGACGTCGGGCTCGGTCATGCAGAAGGCCGACCGGATCGAGCCCTCCAGCAGCGGCACCAGCCAGCGCTCCCGCTGCTCGTCCGATCCGAAGTGCAGGAGCACCTCCATGTTGCCGGTGTCGGGGGCGTTACAGTTGCAAACCTCGCTGGCGATCAGCGAGCGGCCCATACGCTCGGCCAAGGGCGCGTAGTCGACGTTGGTGAGTCCCGCCCCGTAGCTCTGGCCGGCGACCTGCGAGCCGGGCGGCAGGAACAGGTTCCACAGACCCTCTTCCCTGGCCTTGGACTTGAGCTCCTCGATCACCGGCGAGACCGACTTCCAGGGGTCGGCGCTGGCGAGCACCTCGCGATGGTGAGGCTCCTCGCGCGGTCCGATCTCGCGCTCCTGGAAGGAGATCAGACGGGCGAGAAGCTCCTCGGTGGGTTTGGAGTGAGCGAAGTCCATCGCCGCTCAGCCAGCGCCCACGTCGAGCACGACCTTGCCCGTCGCGCGACGCTCGTCGATCTCGCGGAGCGCCTCTGCGGCTCGCTCGAGCGGGAAGCGGGAGCCGACGATAGGCGCCACGAAGCCGCCTTCGATCAGGGGGCAAAGGGCCCGATCGATGTCCCTGCAGAGCTCCGGACGGGCCATCGCGTAAGCGCCCCAGCCGGCGCCGATCACCTCGGTGTTGGAGAGCAGCAGCCGGTTGACCTTGACCTCGGGGATCGAGCCGCCGGTGAAGCCGACGACCACCACCCGGCCCTCCTCGCGCAGCGAGCGCAGGCTGTCGGTGAAGCGATCGCCGCCGACCGGGTCCAGGACGAGATCCACGCCCCCGCCGGAGATCTCCCTGGCCTCGTCCTTCCAGGGACCGTCCGAGCGCACCACCGCATCGGCGCCGGCCTGCTCGGCGATGCGCTGCTTGTGATCGCTGGAGACCACCGCGATCGTGCGCGCGCCGAGGCCCTTCGCGACCTGCAACGCCGCGCTGCCCACGCCGCCGGCGGCGCCGTGCACGAGCACCGTCTCTCCCTCGGTCAGACGCCCTCGTAGGACAAGGGCGAAGTAGGCGGTGTGGTAGTTGAGGATCAGCCCCGCCCCCTGGGCGAAGTCGAGCTCGGGAGCGAGGGGGAAGGTCAGGAACTCCGGTGCCACGGCGAGCTCGGCGAAGGCGCCGAGGGCGCAGAACGCCGCCACGCGATCGCCGGGCTTGACCGATGCTCCGGGCGTGGCCTCGCGCACGATCCCCGCGATCTCGCTGCCGGGGATGAACGGCAGCGGCGGCTTGACCTGGTACTGACCACGTGTCTGGAGCACCTCCGGGAAGGACACGCCGGCGGCGTGGACCTCCACGAGCACCCCCGAGCCGGGACTCAGCAGATGCGAGGGGGGGGAGTCGGGCTCGGGCACCTCGCTGAGCGCGAGCGCCGTGTCGGGACCGGTGAGGTCGACGATCTGGAGGGCTTTCACCGGTGGAAGTCTCCTACATCTCGAACGCGGTCCGCCCGCCGCTGTCCACGAGCTCCGCCAGCTGGGCGCGGCCGTCGCCGATCACGGGGCCGCCGTGGGCGAGGAGCAGGTGCTCGAAGTCGAGCTCTCCCAGCAGGCGCGCGAACGCCGCGAGCAGACCCTCCTTGGTGCGCTCCGGCTCGTCCATGAGCGAGTCCGGCACGAACCCGAGGGGGCCCGCCTGGCCGTGGGGAGCGCCGCGGACGACCCCGTCGGCGATCACGATCGCCCGCTTGTCGGGGAGGTGTAGGGCGGTCTCGTCGGGGCAGAGTGCGCCGACCTCGCACGCGAGCGCCCCCGCGGGGAGACGATCGCCGGCGTCGAATCCCGTGACCTCCTCGCCGTGAGTGAACTCGTGCAGGCCCGCGCGATTGCACAGCACCGGACAGCCGAACGCCTCGACGAACACGGCGCTGTCGCGATAGTGGTGGCGGTTGGACAGGAGGACCGCCGCGGGAGGACTGGGACGGGAGGCGAACCACTCCACGCCTACGTCGGGGGGCACGAGCGGATCGACGAGCGCCCCTCCGTCCTGGAGCCAGTAGGAGGAGACCTCGATGTGGATCCCCGGATGGACGGCCGTCCAGTGGAAGACTCCGGGAAGGATCTCACGCATCGCCGAGACTCTAGCCGGAGCGCTTTTCTAAGAGAATTCTCACCGAAGGAGCGGGGGGAGCACTTGCGTCTGCTGGAGGCGGGTATAGACTCGCGCCAGTTGGGTTGCACCGGCTGGGGAACGAGTAAAGGGTGAGCGGAGGATCGCGACGTGAGCCTGTTCGTCAGGAAGTTGTTGGGGGTCAGCGCCGCGGTGGCGGCGGTGGGAGTCCTGATCGGTCTTTACGTGGCGAGCTGGGCGACCAGCTTCCCGCAGACGATCACGGCCACTCCCACCCGCTCGGTCGCGGGCACCGGCGGGTCCCGGCTGACGCTCGAGACGGTCGCCGCGATCGGCCCCAAATACAGCCCGTCCCATCCCGACTGGGTCTCCTACCTGGTCCGCAGCAAAGGCCAGTGGGTGCACAGCACCGTCTACACGGTGCCGGCCAACTCGATCGTGCAAGTCACGATCTACCAGTTCGACGGCGACACCGGCCTGCGCAACCCGTTCCTCTCGCAGGTCCAAGGGACGATCGGGGGAACCGAGACGATCGACGGCAAGGCAGTCCAGGCGATCGAACCCGAAGAAGCCTCGCACACCTTCGTTGTGCCCCAGCTGGGAGTGTTCGTGCCGCTGCCCGGCGTACCGGAAGAAGCCAAGAACCAGTGCGAATTCGCGCCGTGCGAACCGGGCATCCAGGCCCACCGCACGATCACCTTCAGCTTCCGGACGGGCAAGAAGGGGCGCTACCACTGGCAGTGCTTCGTGCCCTGCGCGGCCGGCTTCCTCAACGGCCTCGGCGGCCCGATGCAGACGCTGGGCTACATGGACGGGTTCCTCAATGTCGTCTAGTGATGACCGCTGAGCATGTCCGCTGAGCCGCACACGACGGCTCCGGGGCCCGCGGGGGCCAATCACGGTCGGCGGTTCGGCGCGATCTGGCTGATCGCCTCGCTGATCGCCACGCCCCTTGTGATCGTGCTGGTCGGCCCGATCCTGCCGCCCGGCAACGGCTCCGAACAGGCTTCCGGACACGTCACCGACAACACCGTGCTGCTGGCGACCGCGACGCCCGTCCTGTTGATGGTCGTGATCTACCTGATCTACGCGACGATCTGCTTTCGCCAGCCCAAGGGGGCGGCCCTGGAAGGCCCGGCGATACGCGGGAGCTCGCGGATCCAGACGACCTGGATAGTGGTCACCTCGGTGCTGGTGGTGGCGCTCGCGGCCTACGGGACCGTGCGCCTGGAGGAAGACGGAGCCGGCTCGGGAGGCGGCCCGAGCCCACTGGTCGTCCCCAGCGGACCGAAGCTGCCCGTGCAGGTGATCGCCCAGCAGTGGTACTTCACCTACCGCTATCCGACCTACGGCGGCGTCGAGACCCCGCACCTGGTCCTGCCCGTGAACCGGATGGTCGAACTGCACGTCACCTCCCTGGACGTGATCCATTCCTTCTGGGCCTACCAGCTCGGGGTCAAGGCGGACGCCAACCCGCACGTGGACAACGTCGTGTTCGTGAAGCCCACCAAGCGCCAGACCTTCCAAGTGCGCTGTGCCGAGCTGTGTGGCATCTGGCACGGCGAGATGTCAGACCACGGCCAGGTGGTGAGCGCGAGCGCGTTCGCCACCTGGATCCATCAGCAGCAGGCGCGGTTCGCTCCGGCGACGAAGGTGCTGCCGCCGTACAGCAAGACCTACCTGCCCGAACCGACGAGGCGTGGCGAATGAGCACTACCACCGCAGCCCCCCCGACGCCCGACCCCACGCGCCAGCCGCTGTGGAGAAGGCTGGTCGGCTTCAACCTGCTCACGGCGGTCCTGCTCGGCGTGGGCGGCTACTACCTGGGGTGGTTTCTGGGCCACCAGGTCAACGGCGGGAAAAGCTTCGAATATCAGGCGGCGACCGACGAGAACGACGTCGCGCTGCTGCTCGCGTATGTGTTCGGGGTGATTGGGTTCCTGATCGGGCTGGGCTTCGCCAACTACCCGATCTCGCGCCTGCTCGGACGGCCCGCGTCGCTGCGCGAGAAGGAGGATCAGGGGATTGGGCGCTACTTCGGCCTGTGCACCGACCACAAGGTGGTGGGGCTGCAGTACATGGTGGGAATCGGGGTGTTCTTCTTCGTCGGTGGGCTGAACGCGATGTTGATCCGCACCGAGCTCCTGCACCCGACCCCGACGGTGGTTGGGCCCAACCAGTACATCTCGCTGGTGGGCATGCACGGGACGATGATGATGGGGATGATGACCTCGGGCGTCCTCGGCCCGTTCGCCAACTACTTCGTGCCGATCATGATCGGCGCGCGACGGATGGCCTTCCCGCGGATCGAGGCGCTCACCTTCTGGCTCTTGATGGCCGCCGGGTTCATCCTCACCTCGACGATCTTCTTCGGCGGGTTCCCCACCGGCTGGACCGGCTATGAGCCGCTCAACGACCAGGCCGTGATGGGGATGGACTCCTACATCATCTTCTTCGCCCTGGTGGGGATCTCGATGGCGCTGCTCGGGTTGAACATGCTGGCGACGATCGTCACCATGCGCGCCCCCGGGCTGACCTGGTCGAGGCTGCCGATCTTCGTGTGGTCTGTGTTCGCCACCGCGATCCTGATGGTGCTCGCGGCGCCGACGCTGATCGCCACGCTGTCGATGGCGGCGCTCGACCGGACGATCGACACCTCGTTCTTCATCCCCGGGGGCGGGGGCAGCTCCTACCTGTTCGAGAACCTGTTCTGGTTCTTCGGCCACCCAGAGGTCTACATCCTCGCGCTCCCCGGCTTCGGGATCGTGCTCGAGCTGCTGCCGGTGTTCACGCGAAAGCCCCTGTGGGGCTACAAGCTCGCCGTCGCCGGAATGCTCGGGGTCAGCCTGCTGAGCTTCTTCGTGTGGCAGCACCATCTGTTCGTGAGCGGGATCAACGCGGACCTGCGGCCGTTCTACATGCTCTCCACCGAGATCATCTCGATCCCGACGGGCTTCATCTTCCTGTGCTTCATGGGGACCTTGTGGAAGGCGCGAACGACGTTCGCGGTGCCGATGCTCTTCTGCCTCGCCTGGGCCTTCAACTTCCTGATCGGGGGCATCTCGGGGGTATTCCTCTCCGACACCCCCAGCGACACCGACACGCACGGCAGCTTCTTCGTGATGGCCCACTTCCACTACACGATCATGGGTGGGCTGATATTCACGTTCTTCGCGGGGATCTACTACTGGATTCCGAAGATGACGGGCCTGCGCTTCAACGAGCGGCTGGCCAAAGCGCACTTCTGGCTGATGTTCGTGGCGTTCAACTCCACCTTCCTGCCCCTGTTCGTGCTCGGCATGAAGGGCATGCCCAGGCGGGTGAGCGAATACGCGCCCAATCTGCAGGGACTCAACACGTGGGTCTCGGTCTCGGCGTTCGTGCTCGGGTTCTCGATGCTCATCTTCCTGTTCAACGCCGTCTACTCGCTGATCTTCGTGCGCCGTCCCGCCGAGTCCAACCCCTGGCGCTCGAAGTCGATCGAGTGGCAGATCCCGACGCCGGTGCCCGTCAACAACTTCGATCGGATACCGGTGTTCGACTCCGACCCCTACGACTACGGCACCCCGCCGAGCCTCGGCGGGGCCGAGCCGGCGCCGGCGCCGGCTGGAGCCTGACGGTGGAGGCCTCCAGGGAGGAGCTTCCGTTGGGCGGGACGCTCGCGCGGGAACCGGCCGGGGTGGCGATCCCCCCCGAGCCACCGGAGGTCGGTGGGCGGGCGCTGTATGTGGCCAGCCGCCTGCTCGCGGGCGCCACGACGTTCTTCTTCCTGGCTTTCCTGTTCGCGTATTTCTACCTGCGCTCGCTCAACCAGGACAACATGTGGAAACCCGTCCACATCAAGCCCGACCAGGGATACGGCGTGGCGATCGTCGCCTGCGTACTGCTCAGCGCGACCTTTGCGATCTTCGCGGGACGGCGGATGAAGGGCAAATCGAGCAGCTGGGTGGCGCCCGCCGCGGTCGCGCTTGTGCTCGGTCTCGCGGCGGTGGCGCTGCAGTGCATCGAGTACACGGTCCAGCATTTCGGGCCCACCAACGGCGCCTATGCGAGCGTGTTCTGCGCGTGGACGGCGTTCTACGCGATCGCTGTGCTCGCGACCATGTACTGGCTGGAGACCCAGGTCGCTACCGAGCTGCGCGCGAGGCGCTCGCCCGCGGAGCACGGGGACATCGCCGACCCCGACCTGCTGATCGGGCCGGCGCTGGATGCGTGCGTGTTCTACTGGTCCTACCTGGCGGCGCTCGGAGCGATCGCCTACATCGTCCTCTACCTGCTCTGATGCCCTCGCTCGTGTGATGCTCGCCGGGACGGCAGCGGCGCCGGGCTTCTGGGACTGGTCGTTCGACCCGCCGCTGGTTCTGGTGATCGACCTCGCGATCCTCTACTGGCTCGGCGACCGCCGCACGATCGCCCCCAAGCGGACCAGGAGGGAGCGGCGCTGGCGAAGCGCCTCCTTCTACACGGGCCTTATGGTGCTGGCGATCGCGTTGAGCTCGCCCCTTGAGATCCTGAGCCAGCAGCTGTTCTGGGCGCACATGGTCCAGCACGTGCTCCTGCTGGTCGTGGCCCCGCCGCTGATCGTCCTGGCGCGCCCGTGGATCCGGTTGTGGCGCTCGCTGCCGCTGCAGTCCCGCCGCTCCCTGGGCCGGTGGCTCGGACAGGGAGAGAGCGCGGAGCCGCTGCGCCGTCTGACCCGGACGATCGGCAGCCCGCTGGTGAGCTTCGTGCTCTTCTCCGTGGTGATGCTCGCCTGGCACGTCCCCGCCTTCTTCGACGCGACGTTGCGCTCGAGCGCGCTCCACGCCCTCGAGCACACGATGTTCTTCTGCACGGCTCTGCTCTTCTGGAAGCAGGTGCTCCCCTCGCCGCCGCTGCGCGTGCGCCTGGATCCGCTGCAGCGGATCGTGTACCTGGTCGGGGCGATGGTGATCAGCTGGGTGTTGGCGGTCGTCCTGGCGCTGGCGCCCCATCCCCTGTACGAGTTCTATGCCCACGAGGCGAGCCGTCCCGGCGGCATCTCGGCGATGGCCGACCAGCAGATCGCCGCGGGCATAATGTGGGTGCCGGGATCGATCACCTTCCTGATCGTCATTTTTGCCTATGTCAATCGCTGGCTTGCGCCCGATGCGCCGGCCTCGACTCCCGCCCCCCGGCTGGCGAGCGAGCACTAGAAGGAGCAAAATGTCACCGATCTCAATCCCGATCGCCACGAGCACCCTCACTGGATCGATCCTCACCCTCGTGCTCCCCCTAGGCGTGCTGATCGCGGTGGCGGTCTGGTACGTGGTGCTGTGGCGTCGCGGCGCCGGCGAGCGCTGAGCGTGCGCTCAGCCGGGCGGCCAGCCGTCCGCGGGCTTACTGCGTCGCGAGCTTCGGCACGTCGTGGACGAGCTGACTCGGTTCGAAGGTGGCCGGGTAGATCGTCTTCAGCTTGCCGCTCGCTGTGATCCCGTAGACCAACGCCGAGTGTGAGACCAGCTGTGGCTGGCCGGCGTCGCGGGTGGACCCGACGCTCCACGCGGCCCAGGTGCGCGCCAGCTGGGACTGAGAGCCGATCAGGTACTGCATCCTCCCCACCATTTTGTGGGCCCGCAGGAACCTGGCCACGGATGCGGGGGTGTCGCCACGGGGGTCCACGGACACGGCGATGACCTGTGTCTCGGCCGCCTTGGGCCCGAGCTCGTCGAGGGTCGTCCTGAGCTTGGCCGTGATCAGCGGGCACACGTCGGGGCAGTTGGTGTAGAGGAAGGTCACGAACACCGCCTTGCCCCGGTACCCGCTCAACGTGACCGGCGCGCCGAGATAGTTGCGCAGCTCGATCGCCGGCGCCGGCTTGGCGGGAAGCGCCAGAGTCCCCTCGAATCCCTGGCCCGCGCCGGCTTCCTGGGCGCCCGCGGGCAGCGTGGCCTTGGGCCGGCCGTGGAGCACCGCGAAGCTGAGCCCTCCGACGATCCCCAGCAGCAGCGCGAGCGGCAGCAGGAGCTTGGGCGAGAGATACCCGGGCGGCCGCCTGCCGTCCCCCGGCGCCCGCGGGTCAGACCCGGGTTGCGCCTCAGATGCCATCGGATCAGGCGAGCATCGGGGAGACCTCGTGGTTGGCGCGGATCCTCCCGTCGGGATCCCAGCGCCGCTTGACCTCCCGCAGGCGCATGCAGGCCTGCTCGGGCAGGATCGCCTCGATCGCGCAGGGGCGCTCGGCGAAGTTGAAGTAACCCCCCGGGCCAGCCCAGGGGGCCATCGTGTCGGCGAGCGCGTCGAGGTGGCTGTCGATCGCCTGGCCCAGCTCCGGGGTCAGCGGCAGGCCGATCCCGAGCATCACGTAGTCGCAGTCGATGCTCGCCAGTGCGCCGGCGTTCTCAGCGGCCCGCCCCAGCGCTCCGCCCGCCTGGCGGAGCTCGGCGAGCAGCAGCGGCGAGCCCGCGTCGGGGCCGGCGACCCCGACGAAGGCGTCGATTGCCTCGTCGGAGAGCTCGCGCACGACACCGTGATGGCCGAGGCCCGGGACGGGCTGCTCGGGATCCATGTGAATCCTCGAGAGCTGCTCGGCGGGGATCTGGGCGAACGTGTCCATGATCGGCTCGCCGATCTCGCGCAGCGGCGCGATCGTCTTCTCGCCCTGCTCTCGGCTGCCAATGCAGGCAGCGCCGAGGGTGAGCAGGGGGCGATCGCGGATCGGCTCGGGCACGTCCGGCAGGGGCGGCGGGCGCAGGAAGCGAACGATCGAGGTGACCTCCTCGGGCACGCTCGCCGCCCAGTCGCGGTAGGCGCGAATGGCCTCCCCACCAAGCTCCGCCGGCAGGATCAGGGCGCCGGCATAGAGCTCTGAGATCGGCAGCAGAGCCAGGTGCAGGGCGGTCACGATCGCATAGCCTCCGCCACCGCCCCGAAGCGCCCAGAAGAGATCGGCCTCGTTGTCGGCGTTCACGCGCCTGCTCTGCCCGTCCGCGGTGACCAGCTCGATCGCGATCACCCGGTTGCAGGCGAAGCCGTAGCGACGACCCACCCAGCTCAGGCCGCCGCCGAGCGTGTAGCCGACCACGCCCACGTCGGGGGCGGAGCCAGGCAGCGAGCACATGCTGCAGCCCTGCGCGGCCGCGCCCAGCTCGAGCGCCAGCACGCCTGCCTGCACGCGGGCGGTGCGCGCGTGGGGGTCGATCTCCACTGCACGCATCCGCTCGGTCTTGATCACGATCGTGTCCTCGAGCCCTCCGAGGGCCACAGCGCCGTGGCCGGTGCCCTGGGCGGCCACCCTCAGGCCGTGCCTGGCCGCGAAGGCGAGCACCTTCGCGACGTCGTCGCCGTTCTGCACGAACGCGACCGCCGTGGGACGCTGGTCGGCGGCGAGGTTCCAGGCCGCCCGCGCCTGATCCCAATCATCGTCGCCGGGTCTCGCCACTCGCCCTGCGATCGAGAGCTCCCCAAAGTTGCTCACCGAACACACTCTAGCCATCGCCCGAATAGCGTGTGCGCAAGCTCGATCGAGTCCCACTCGGCCGCGGCCACCTGCTCCACGAGCGCGCCCACCGGGTCCTCTTCCGGCGGCCCCGCGGTTCCCGGCAGCCCCTGCAGCCGCTCGAGGCTCTCCACGTAGGCGGGCACCCCGCCCCACTCGGCCACGAGCCCAGCGGTGACCTCCAGATGGAACTGCAGGGCGTATGCGTTCTGAAAGACGAACGCCTGCTGCTCGTACTGCTGGGAGCGCGCGAGCTGTACGGCGCCGGGGGGGAGGCCATAGGTGTCCCCATGCCAGTGAAACGCCTGGAACTTGGCGGGCAGGCCGCGGAAGACCGGATCGCTTGCCGCCTCCTCGGTGAGCTCGACGGCCAGGACGCCGACCTCGGGAAGAGGCCCGGGAGCGACACGCGCGCCGAGGCTCGCGGCCAGCAGCTGCGCGCCTAAGCACACGCCCCAGTAGGGCATCCCCGCGCGGACCGCCTCGGCGATCAGGCGCTTCTCGGCTGCGAGCCACGGATGGATCGCCTCCTCATAGACGCCCATCGGCCCACCCATCGCGACGATGCCTCGGCATTCGCGCCAATCGGGCAGCTCCTCGCCCTCGTCCAGACGAACCCGACGCAGCGACAGGTCCCGACCCAGCAGCTCGTCCTCGTAGGCCCCCGGGGGCTCGCAGCCGATGTGCTGAAGCACCAGCATCGGCCTCGGATCCGCGGGCTCGCTCATGGCCGGGCAGTCTAGGCGCGTGGGCTGAGCGGTCGGGCTGGGCGGTCGGGCCCTGGCGGGTGGGCTAGGCGGGCGGGCTAGGCGGGCTAGGCGGGTGGGCTAGGCGGGTGGGCCCTCGACGATCGAGCCCCAGGCGGACACGAGGGTCGGCTCGAATTCGGCGAGCGCGTCGAGGTGGCGGTAAGCCCAGGCGATCGCGAGGCCGGGCGGGAGGCCGCCCTCCTTGGCGGGACGTTCGAGCACCACCCGTGCGGGCGGCGCGAGCTCCTGCGAGGCGGCCGGCCTGGTCGTGGGCGACGGCGAGGGCGTGGCGTGGGAGATCGCCGTGCCGAACGACGAGTACCAGCCGCAGAGAGCGTGTCGCTCGGACTCGAAGGCGTCGCGCGCTCGGGCGAGCCGCGGGAGCTCGTCGCCGATCGGGGCCAGGCGCCCGAACGAGGGCGCTGCTGCGAGCAGCCGGGCGACCCGTCGCACGCGACCCGCGCCGGACACGAGCACGGTGAGCTCGTCCAGCCCACCGCGCCTGGAGCCCCGCCCGGAGAGATAGTCGCGGACGGTGGCGTCGAGCAGTTGGGCGGTCTGGAACGCCTCTTGGGCGGCGAGCTCGGGGGACGCCTGCTGCTCGTCGCCCAGCAGCCCGTCGATCGTCGCGTCCAGGTGACGGGCCGCGCCCACGTAGGCGCCGCCGACGGCCCGGCGCAAGACGGCGCTCGCACCACGGGGCCAGATCAGGATGCCGACGAGCAGGCTGACCGACGCGCCCAGAGCGACGTCCTCGACGCGCACGAGCCCGACCTTCCAGCCCGCGGGCTCGATCAGGTCGAAGAGCACGAGCACCACGAGCGTGAAGGCGGCCTGGCCGGCCACGAACGAGATCTGCCGGCTGGCATAGGCGGCGAGGAGGACAGCGAACGGCAGCACCGCCCACAGCAAACCCTCCTCGGCGCCGACCGCCGCGACGACCAGTCCGCCGGCGAGGATTCCCAGGAGCGTCCCGAGCAGCGCCCGCCAGATCGTCCTGCCCGTGGAGAACGCGTCCGAGCGCAGCACGGACATCGTGCCGAGGACGATCCAGAAGGCATGGTTGAGGTCGCTCAGCTGCCCGACGAGGACCGCGAGCGCCAGCCCCACCGCCCCGCGCAGGCTGTTTCGCAGCCATACCGAGCTCATCGTCGCCTGCGTCTCGGCCACTCGGCGGCTCATGCGCAGTCGCATCCAGGTCGTCCGGCTCTGGGCGCCGCCCGGGCGCTCGCCACAGGCTTCCAGGGCGTCCCGGCCGGCCTGCAGGACCGCGAAGGCTGCCTGGCGCAACCTGAAGGCGTCGTCGAGCTCGGCCGTCGCGGTGGCCTCGTCCCGTCCGGCGGGCAGGCGCTCGAAGCGCTCCAGCAGCGCCCGCCCGAACGCGTGGTTTGCCTGTTCCAAGCGCCGCAGGCAGCTGGGGGCGTCGGAGGAGATGCCCTCGAGCCGGTCGGCCACGCTGCGCAACGCCACGGGAACGGCCGCCTCGATCTCCAGGCGCTCGCCCCGACAGGGAACGTCCGGGTTCGTCCGGGCGGGCACGTGGGCCGCGATCCGGTTCAGCCAGCTGAGGTCCTCGATCAGGCGAGCGAGGGCCGCCGTTGGTCCGGCGACCCCGCTGGGACGCAGGGCCATCGAGAAGAAGCGGCCCCGCACGGCGACCGTCGCCTCCCGCGCGGCGGTCGTGGCCGTATCGGCGGCCGGGCGATCCTCGGCGGCGCGCGCGTCCGCCAACCTCGCCAGCGAGCGGGCCGCCTGGGCCGCGTCGCGGCGGACCGCGCTCCGGGGGCGACCGGGCCACAGCAGCAAGGCCGCAGGGATGCAGAGCGCCGCCGCGAGCGCCCAGCCCGCCAGTCGGGTGGGAATCGCGGCGAGGTCCGCGGGCACCATCACCGCCAGCACGAACGAGAGCATCGCGGCCGAGCTCGCCGCCGCGAGGTAGTCGCCGAGCACGCCGGCGAACAGGATGGCGAAGGCCACGACCCCCATCGCGAGGGTCGCAAGCACCGTCGAGCGCGAGCAGAGGGTGCCGAGCGCGATCAGCGCCCCTCCGCCCGCGGACAGGAGCAGGTAGGCCCGCAGGCGCGCCCGAGGAGGGCCGCCGAAGTCCACGAACACGAGCAGAGCCATCGAGCCGAAGGCCGCGAACAGGGCCATCTGCTTGATGTCGATCACCACCAGCGAGAGCGCGAACGCGAGCGGCACCACGATCGCCGCCCGACATGCGCTCTTGAGAGCGAACTTACCCGGATCCATGAGGCCTGATGCGAGCGATCATACGAGGCGGGCATCTGCGGCGTTCGGCGAGTAGCGTGTGGACATGCCCGCGGGTTGGCCGTCTCTGGCCTATGAGGAGTGGAGCGAGACCTGCGACACGCTCCACGCCCACACGCAGGTTCTCGGCAAGCTGGCGGTGGCGCTCGCCCCGCCCGAGCCACAGCTCCAACACGCGGCCCTACGCCTGACCGCGCGCGGGTGGGAGACCGCTCCGCTCGCGGCCCCCGACGGCTCGGGGGCGCTCGTGGTCGCGCTCGACCTGCGCACCCACGAGGCGGTGGTCGAGCACAGCGAGGGGGCCGTCCGGCGGATGGCCCTCGCGCCCGATCGAGCGGTGGGTGAGGTCACGCGGGAGGTGCTGGAGGCGGCTCGCGCTCTCGCCGGAGCGGTCGAGATCGATCCGAAGCCCCAAGAGGTCCCATGGAGCGTGGCCCTCGACGAGGACGACGAGCACGCGCGCTATGACCCCTCCCAGGTCGCAACCTACTTCGCGGCCGCGACCCAAGCGGCGCTCGTGCTCGCCGAGTTCCGGGCGCCCTACCGGGGACGCTCGACGCCGGTCAACGCGTGGTGGGGCTCGTTCGACCTGGCCGTGAGCCTGTTCTCCGGCCTGCCCGCCGATCCGCCTTCGGATGACTTCATCATGCGCAACGCGATGGACGCCCAGGAGGTCGCCGTCGGCTGGTGGCCCGGCGATCCGCGATCCACCAAGGCGGCGTTCTACGCCTACGCCCACCCGGCGCCGGAGGGGTTCGGGGACGGGACGCTCTCCCCCGCCGGCGCCCGCTGGGACGCGAACCTCGGCGAGTATGTCCTCGACTGGAACGACCTCTGCAAGGCCCCCGACCCGCACGCGGCCGGCCTGGAGTTCGCCCGCTCGGCCTTCCGCCATTCGTGCGCGGTGTGCGGCTGGGATCCGGCGCTCCCCGCGAGCGCCGAGGGTACGCCGCCTCCCGTCGCATGAGCTCGGCGGTGAGCTCCATCGGAGCCTCCCCGCCTCGCCGGTTCCTGTTCGTCCTCTGGGAGGGGGGTGGAAACGTGCCTCTGCAGCTCGGGCTCGCCCGGGGTTTGGTCGAGCGGGGGCACGAGGTGCGTGTGCTGACCGAGGACTGTCTCGCGGCGGACGTCGCGGACGCGGGCGCCCGCTTTGAGCCGTTAGTCGAGGCTCCTAACCGCGCGAGCCGCGACGAGGACCTGATCGGCGACTGGGAGGCGCGCACGCCGCTGGGGGCCTTCGCGCGGGCGCGCGAGCGCGTGGTGATGGGGCCCGCGGCGGCCTACGCACATGACACGCGCGGGGCGCTCGAGCGCGAGCCGGTCGACGTGCTCGCGAGCGACTACATGCTGTTCGGACCCCCGATCGCCGGTGAGCGGGCGGGCGTGCCCACCGCTCTGCTGGTCCACAACATCTACCTCGTCCCCGAGCGTGGAAAGCCGGCCCCCGGGCCTGGGTTCCTCCCCGCGCGGGGCCTGCCCGGGAGAGCACGCGACCGCGTCGTTGGCCGGCTGCTCGTGGCTCTGTTCGACCGCGGCCTGCCGGCTGTGAACCGCGCGCGGGCAGAGTACGGCCTGCCACCTTTGACCAGCGCGCTCGAGCAGTTCGACCGTGTCCAGCGGGTGCTCGTGCTGACGAGCGAGAGCTTTGACTTCCACGGCGACTCCCATCCGGAGCATCTGCGGTACGTCGGCTCGACCCTCGCGGACCCTCCGTGGGTCGAGAACTGGCGCTCCCCGTGGAGCGAGGACGACGGCCGTCCGCTCGTGATCGTCAGCCTGAGCTCCACCTACATGGCCCAGGAGCGGGTTCTGACGCGCGCGATCGAGGGTCTCGGCGGGCTCGACGCGCGGGTCCTCGTGACCACCGGCCCGGCGATCGACCCTGCGTCGTTGCGAGCCCCGGACAACACCACCCTGGTTCGCAGCGCCCCCCACGCCCAGCTGTTCGGCGAGGCGTCAGCGGTCGTCACACATGCCGGTATGGGCACCGTGACGCGGGCGCTGGCAGCGGGCGTGCCCCTCGTCTGCATGCCGATGGGCCGCGACCAGCTCGACGTCGCCGCCCGGGTGGCTCATCGCGGCGCCGGTGTGCGCCTGAGAGCCGGCGCCAAGCCGCGGGCGATCCGGGCAGCCGTCGAGCGGGTGGTCCGCGAACCGAGCTTCCGGACCGCCGCGGAGCGCCTCGGCGCGAGCATCGTCGCCGACGCCGCGGCGCAACGAGGCCTCGCCGAGCTCGAGGCGCTCGCGGGCGACCGGCAAGACTGAAAGACGCTCCACACGGGTGAGCGGAGCGATCGCAGTCAAGCTGCACCTGACGCGGGGTGGGGACCGTCATCTGCGAGCATTGGTCGCGGTGAGTGGATGAGCTCGAGCGTGCCCGACGGAGAGCCGATCACACCGGCTGGGCTGGCCGCGCTCCAAGCCGAGCTGCAGGAGCTCGAGACGGAGGGACGGCGGGCGATGGCCGCGCGGATCCTCGCCGCACGGGAGCTCGGGGACCTCAGCGAGAACGCCGACTACCACATCGCCAAGGAGGACCAGGCGCATCTCGAGACGAAGATCAAGCGCCTGCGCCAGCGCCAGCGGGACGCCCAGATCGTTGAGACGGACGGCAAAGACGAGGCGTTCGGCTTCGGTCGCACCGCGGAGGTCCTGGACGAGGAGAGCGGCAGGGCTTACAAGTGGACGATCGTGGGCTCCACCGAGGCGGACCTCGGCCGGGGCAAGCTCTCGGCGCAGTCGCCCGTCGGCAAAGCGCTGCTCGGTCGCGGGGTCGGGGAGTCGGTGAAAGTGCAGACCCCGCGAGGCGCCCGCGGCTACCGGGTGCAGCGAATGCTCGCGTGAGGTGACGCATGCCGCCTGAGGAAACCACTCCCGAGGAAGACGCTCGTAAGCGGCTGCGGATCGCGGACGGCCTGATGATCCCCCTCTCGGAGGTGACGGTCCGGGCGAGCCGCTCCTCGGGGCCGGGGGGACAGCATGCCAACGTCACCGCTTCCCGCGTGGAAGCGAGCTTCGACGTGCTCGCCTCCTGCGCGCTCACCGACACACAGCGAGAACGGGTGCTCGCGCGTGTGGGGCCGCGGGTGGTGGCGATCGCTCAGGACGGGCGATCGCAGGCCCGCAACCGCGAGCTGGCTCTCACGCGCCTGAGCGAGCGGCTCGGGCGGGCGCTCGCCACTCCCACCCGACGACGGGCCACCCGCCCCACCACGGCCTCCCGGGAGCGACGTTTGGCGGCCAAGCGCCGGGGGGCCGAGCGCAAGCGGGAGCGCCGGCCGCCCGAGGAGCCCTGAGGGGCAGTGGCCTAGCGGCTCCGCCCGCCGCTAACCGTGGCTTCTTGGGCGGCGGCCGGTACGCGTCCCAGTCCGAGCACGCCGGCGGCCGTGCGCGCCGCGAGCACCTCGTCGTGTGGCGCCTGTCCGGCAAGCCCGATGACCGTGCCCTCCAAGGCGCCCACGAGGGCGAGGGCGACGGCTCTGGCGGGCGGGCCCGCCGGGATCGTTCCCGCTCTGCGCCCCGCGCCGATGAGGCGTGCGCAGAGCCTGACGAGGCTTTCGGAGACCAGCTCGAGGTGACGCCCTACGGGGTGATCCTGGCCGCTGAACTCGAGTCTCAGCGCCATCGCCACCCGGGCGACGTCCCGCCGGCAGTAGACGGCGTGGCCGCGCGCCAGGAGGATCAGCGCGAGGACTGGATCGGGCTCCTGCTCGACGAGCCGGCCGACCTCGCGCCTCCATGTCTCATCGACCCAATCGATCACGGCCAAGGCGAGGTCCTCCTTGTCCTTGAACTGGTGATAGAGAGCTCCCCGGGTATAGCCGGCCTCGCTCGCCACCCGCTCGAGGACGAGATTGCCATAGCCGTAGCGGGACAGCCCCCTCGCGGCCGATTCGAGCAAGGCCCTGCGCGTGCGGGCGCTTCGGTCGGCCTGCCTCGAGCGGCGATCGCTCGCGGACCGGGAGTCGCGCCCGGGCGCTGGTCCGTGCGCGGGTCCGTGCGCGGGTCCAGGTCGGGATCCAGGCGCGGTCGACTCGCGGATCGGAGCCTTTGCGGTCGATACATGCATGCATGTATGTTACCTTTTCCGGACGCAGAACACCCTCATGCAGTCCCAACAGAAAGGTCGGGTCCCATGCATCCGTTCCGCAGCGCAATCGAGACAGGCGAGACCGACCGCGTGCTCGAGCTGTTCTCGCCCGAGGTCGTGTTCAACAGTCCCGTCGTGTTTCGTCCCTACCACGGACGGGAGGCGCTCGGCGTGATC
Source organism: uncultured Solirubrobacterales bacterium (assembly GCA_963785785.1). GTDB lineage: Bacteria > Actinomycetota > Thermoleophilia > Solirubrobacterales > Solirubrobacteraceae > Palsa-744. The sequence goes on from CAWAWI010000001.1 coordinate 1,392,632, forward strand.
CTCAGCGCCGTAATGAGGGTCTTCGAGGATTTCCACTACGAACGCGAAATCGGTGCGGAGGGGGCCAGCGACCACGCGCTGCTGTTCAGGGCGCGGGTGGGGGACCGAGAGCTGCACGGGTGCGACTTCCTTCACACCGGTGAGGACGGGCTGATCGACGAGCTCACCGTGATGGTTCGCCCGCGCTCGGCGGTGCTCGCGCTCGGGGAGGCGATGAAGGCCGAGGTTCTCGCGATCCAACGCGAGCTGGGCGTGCAGGCGCTCGCGTAGGCGTCTCAGGTCCGCCACGGGGGATCGCTGAACATGAGGCTTTCGAACAGCGAGCACGAAGCTCGCGCCTGGCGAATCAGTGAGGTCGCGCCGGACTTCAGGCTGGAGGATGTCTGGGCGCTTCCAGCGCAAGGGGGCGCCGATGACTTTCCGACGTTGCTAGAGGTGATGGCTTCTCTCGATCCGGCCAACGGGGAGTCCCGTGCGACGCGTGTCCTTTTCGCTATTCGCTATCGCGTCGGCGGCTGGTTCGGGTGGGACGATCGGCAGGGCGCTGCCCTTCCCGTGCCGAACGACACCAAGACGACCCTGAGGGCGCGGCTCCCCGAGGATCTGCGCAACACCGCAACGGGGCCGGATCTCGGCTCATATGGCTTCCAACCCCTCTACCGCACCGATGTGGAGTGGGCGGCAGAGCTGTCGAACCGGACCGTTCACGCCGTGATGCACCTCGCCTGGGTCGACCGGGGAGGAGGCCTCTATCAAGGACAGATGGGGGTGTACGTCAAGCCGCGGGGAAGGTTGGGAGCGGCATACATGTCCCTGATCGCGCCGTTTCGACATCGCATCGTATACCCGGCCCTGATGGGGCAGGTCGAACGGGCGTGGAACGTTCGGGGGACGTGATCGTGGCGCTGGCACACCCGCGTTCGCGACGCCCCGTGCACGCCGATGACTGCTGAGATCGTTGGGCGGGCGATACTGATGACAGGTGCGTTTCTGCTCGTCCTGGGGCCTGGCCTGCAGGCGCGTGTGGAGATGGGCGAATACCACGAGCTCCTCGACGCCCTCATCGAAAGCGATCCCCCAGCCGTGACGCGCGAGTACTTGAGCCTTCTCGCCAGCGGACCATCGATGGCGCTGCATTCGCCACTCGGCCTGTTCAAGTTCGTGACTGGGCTCCGGGGATGGTACCCGCGCTATCGGGCAGCGCGGAGAGCTTTCGCGACTTCTGGGGCAGGACGGGACGAGCGGGTCGTGCATATCCGAACGCATCTCATCCGGGCGCGAAACTGGTCGATAGTTGTTCTTGGGTCAGTGCTGATCTTTGCGGGAGCCGCGGTTGAGCTCGCTCAAACGATCCTGAAGGGGCACGGCGAATAGCGCCCGCGCTCGGGGCGAGAGCGTGCGGTGAGCGCTAAATACGGCTGACATGGATCACGAGGCCAGAGTCGCGAGAGACACCTGCCAAAGCCGTGTCGCCGCCTCGCGGTCAAGTGCATAAGCTGCGACACCTCGGCTCCGGGGGGGCTTTAGGGGAGGTGCCTGGTTGCAGTCTTCGAAGTAGCGTCCGCCGATCCCATCCAACCGCGGGGAGGTAGCGAGGAGCACGGATGTGGCCGCACCCTGCTCGGGCGTCTTCCACCCGATCGTCGTCTCGATCCGGGCGATCAGGCGCTCGAGCTCCTCTTGGGGGAGATAGTGAGAAAGGTTGGTCTGGATCATTCCGGGCATGAGCGCGTTTACCGTGATGCCCTCGCTCGCCCAGCGCCTGGTCGCCTCGACGGCGAACAGGATATTGGCCGTCTTGGACTGGCCGTAGGCCAGCCAAGGGTCATACGCCCGTCTGTGGAAGTGAATGTCCTCGAAGACGATCGGAGAGAATCGGTGCCCAGACGAACTCACCGACACCACACGTGCGCTGCCCGCCGCAACAAGCGCATCGTGTAGTCCGGTCGCGAGCACGAAGTGGCCGAGGTGGTTGGTCGCGAATTGCATCTCCCAGCCCTCGGGCGTGCGCAGCTCCGGAGCGGCCATCACACCGGCGTTGTTGACGAGGATGTGGAGCGGCCCATCCCACGCGCCGACGAACGCCGCGACAGAGCCCCGGTCGGCGAGGTCCAACGGCGCCGCGAAGACCTGCCTGTTGGCGGTGCTGGCAATGATCTCCCCGGCGGTCCTCTCCCCAGCCTCGAGGTTGCGCACCGCCAGGGTGACTGCCGCGCCCGCTCCGGCGAGCGCCCGTGCGGTCTCGATGCCGATCCCGGATGAGGCGCCGGTCACGACGGCGCGCTTGTCCGTCAGGTCGATGCCCGCAATGACGTCGGCGGCGGTCGACGTGAAGCCGAAGGGGGTGGTGAAAAGGGCCTTCTCAGATATGCGTAGGGCTCCTAGCGGCCTCAGCCTAGCTGCCTGTCGGTTGGTCTGTCGCCGACGAGGACGGCGAGGTCTCGGTGCGCCCAATGAGGACGGGCAGTCAGTCCTGCTGCCGTGAGCCAGGCGAGTTGTTCTGATGTCGAGCTTGGCTTGTCGTAGTCGTCGGGGTCGATTGGAGTGACGACGTCGTTTGGATCCTCGGGGACCACGATGTCGGCCAGGACGAACCGGCCACCGGGAGGGAGAAGGTCTGCGATGCGGGTGAACAGCGCGGCCTTGTCTGGCCCGTCGAGGTGATGGATCGTCAGCGCCGAGACGATGAGGTCGAACGGCCCGTCGGGGAGCGGGCCCTCGATGCGAGCGACGTCGAGGTGGATGTCGTGGCCTGCCAGCGCGCTGCGGGCGGCGGCGAGCATCTCCGGACTTGAGTCGATCCCGTGCAGGCGTGCTTGGGGGTGTGCGGCGAGGATGCGCCGGGTGGTCTCGCCGGTGCCGGTGCCTAGCTCTAGGATCGAACGTGCGGTGATTCCCCGCGTGGCCCCGACGAGTTCGGCCTGCAGGCGCTCGTAGTCGGGCACCTCTTGGCGCATGAGCGCGCGGTAGCTGTCGGGTTCCCATTGGAACTGACCCATTGACTGGCGAGTATCGCTCAGCGCGCCTGGGTGGACCGTGCGCTCAGCTGCTGCGTGCCCCGGGCCCGCGCGGAGCCGCTCTAGGCGTGCGCGGTGGCCGCGCACGCGGTAGCTCTCGCCGTCGATCTGAAGGACGGTGGCGTGGTGAAGGAGTCGGTCGAGGATCGCCGCAACAACCGGGCCGCCATACGAAGTGCTGTGGCATCCGGCGGCCGACACCGAGCGTACTGCGATCTCCGATACGGCTGAGCGCGCCGCGAGCTCGGCCATCGCGTCCATGTGAGCGCCGCCGGTGACGGCTCCGCGCAGGCCGGCGAGCCCGTCGGCCACGACGAAACACCGTCGAACCACGTCGACAGTCGAGCCGCCTCAAACGTCGGGTCGCTCAGCCTGAGGTCGTCCTTGCAGCTTGCGCCTGCACCGGCTGGTGGACGAGCTGAGCGACCGCGAGGCGCAGAATACGTTGCGGCTGCTCGACGCCAGGCGCCAGGAAGAGTCGGCCAATGTCGGAGCCGGCGACGAGGAGGTGGCTGGGCTGCCCCATGGGTGGGGCGAGACGCTGACCGGCGAGCCGATGCCGAACGTGGTCGCTGCCGTACGTCGTTCGCGTGAGACGCACTGACGGGGTGCTGGTCGCCGACGCAGCCCTCGCGGTCGAGCTTTCCTCGCATCGAAGAGCCCCGGACCTTGGGTCATCTGCTCGCACGTCGACGTCTGAGTCTTCTGATGCGAGCGCGACTGACGCGCACCAGTAGGATCAGCGGGAAGATCGGTAGTTGCCAGACCGGCACGGCGTGCCGTCGCCGGCGCGGCAGATCATGGGTGACGGCTTTGAGATCCGCTCGCGTGCGAGCTGACCACGCGCTCTCCATGCGCTGCTCGAGTTCCCCGCTGTCGATGCGTCCCTTGGCATAGGCATGGGCCAGCCGCTGCGCCGCACCCTCACGGGCCTCGTCAGAGACCAGCACGAGCGCGCGCGAGGCCGGACGGCGGACGTAGCGTGTGGGCGTCTCGCGGAACGCCTCGGCGCAGACGCTCGAGCAGAAGCGATACTCGACACCACGCCAGACGATCGTCTCATCAGACACAGCCGGGTCCACGGTGATCTGGCACACCGGGTCAACAGGCAGCTCGTGACGGCCATCGACCCCCTCACGGACAAGGGCAAAGACCTCCATCGGCTGGGGGACATGCTTCAGGCTGCGCTGCCCCCGCGATCGAAGCTCGCCCGCCAGTGCGCACGATGCGGCTGCATCCCGCGTCGCCGCGCTCACGATCACTTCGCCGGCGTGCGCCAGGTCGGCGATCCGGGAGGCGACGTTGACCGCGGAGCCAAACCAGTCGTCGCCCCTGTGCACTGCGGTTCCGGTGTGCATTCCTACGCGCACGCCCAGAGCCCGATCGCGAGCAGCGAAGTCCCCGACGATCCGCGCGGCGAGACGAAGCGCCTGTCCCGCGTCAGATACGCGGACGATCAGCGCGTCGCCCACCGCCTTGATCTCCTCGGCGCCGTAGTCGCCGAGGAGCGCGCGCAGCTCGTCGCAGAACGCGGCGGCGACGTCCGCCGCTCGCTCGTCGCCGTGCGCCTCCGTGAGAGCGGTGTAACCGGCGAGGTCGGCAAAGACGAACGTCGACGTTACGACAGCGTCGTTCAGGGTTGGAATCATGTGGCTTGGCGTGGCCATTGACAGAGCTGACCCGTTGATGGGACGCGCTCGGCTCGTGGTCACTCGCCGCTCGCGGGGACCGGGCCGTCCGTCCAGAAGTCGCGGGCTGCCGAGCGGCGGCTGCGCCACTGCTCGCCGTCGGTCACGAAGCTCACGATGCCCGCCGCCTGGTCGGCGTCCTCGACCTGCCAGGCTCCGTTGAGGGCTCCGGTCAGTCCCGCGCAGAGAGCCTCGAATGCCTGAGCGGTGTGCAGGTCTGCCTCGACGCCGTTGTTGATGATGAACTTGAGCTGCCGCACGGCCTGCTGGTTCTTGGCGAGGACCACCTCGATCAGCGCATCGACCTCGGCATCGAGCCGGTCGTCCTCGACGACCCGGTTCCACAGTCCGAGCTCAGCCGCTCGGCTCGCGGGGTGCAGCGCGCCGAGGATGTTGACCTCCTTGGTCATCCGCCGTCCGATCAGCCGTGCCATGCGCGTCGTTCCGCCCCAGCCGGGTGTGATCCCGACGTCGACCTCGGGCATTCCCCACACGGCGCGGCGGGTGGCGATGACGAAGTCGCACGCCATCGTGATCTCAAGGCCGCCGCCGACCGCGTACCCGTCCACCGCGGCGATCGTGATCTTGTCGAGCGCCTCGAGCGTGTCGGCCATCCGCTGGTAGCCCGCGACACGGCGCATGATCTGGTTGGCGTCGCCCCACGACCACATCTCGGTGATGTCATCGCCGGCACAGAACGTCTCGCCCGCCCCGCCGATCACCAGCACCTTGACTGTCCTCGAGTTTCGTACCCACTCCAGCGCACAAGTCAGCTCCTCGGAGAGTTGTATCGAGAGCGCGTTGCGGCGCTCGGGACGGTTCAGCGTGATGCGCGCGACAGGGCCGTTCTCCTCGTAGATCAACTGCTCGCACGCGGGCGGGTCGCCCGCGGCCGCCGGGGCGGGTGGGTTTGTTGCAGGAAGGTTCTTGGGGACGGGGTCGTTTAGATCGTTGGGGTTTGGTGTGCTCATCGTTTACTTCTCACGTGGCTGCGACGCGCGCTGTGAACATGCCGTGGAAGCCGTAGGGGACTTGGTGGGGTAGGTGGGCGATGGCGACCGGCTCGCCCTCGAGGTCGCGGGCGTCCAGCACGTACAGGTGCGAGCGGTGTTTGGCGCCGTCGTAGACGAGTGACAGGAGCCAGCCGTCGTCCTCGCGGCGGCGCTCTGGCCGTGGCACGAAGATCGGCTCGCCGGCGCCGAAGCCGACGGCGAGGTCAAACGAGGAGCTAAGCCCCGACGGCGCGGCTCTTTGGCGCTGCGCTCTCCCAGATAGTGGTTGGTGCGCACGAAACGGTTGCGGTGGTGGACCCGACCGCCTGGGATCGTGAACTGGGAGAGCATCCCGTCGCCGTCGAACAGGTGCGCAAATGGGGTTCCGGCGATTTCGTTGCGGCTGGGGCCGTTGCGGTAGAGCGTCCCGCGCAACTCCGCCGGAATGCTCCCGTCGAGATCCTCGACGGGGTAGTCGTGGCCGTCGGCGATCGTCTCGAAGACGCGGCTCATGTCCGGGCCCCGCGGTCCGCCGGCACCCGCGTCCTGTGGCTGGTCGGTCTGTGCCGGCCGGTCGGTCTGCGGTGGGTGGCGGCGCTCGTGCTCATCGGTCTGGCTCCTCCTGTACGGGAACTGGCGTAACGCTGTTGTATAACAATGTTGTAGCTCGTGACTATAACGCGGTTATGCAAAGCTGTCAAACGATGAGCCCAAAGATCGCCGACGAGGAGGTGCGCGACGCCCTGATCGAGGCCGCAGCGCGCCTGCTTGCGCGCGAGGGGCCAAAGGCCCTGACGACGCGCCGGCTGGCGGCGCAGGTGAGCACCTCGACGATGGCGCTCTACACCCACTTCGGCAGCATGGAAGGGCTGCGCCGCGCGGTCCGAACGGAGTGCTTCGCCCGCCTCACCGGCTACTTCGACTCCGTGCCGGTCACCCGCGATCCCGTCGCCGACCTCGCCGCGCTCGGCTGGGCCTACTGCTTCAACGCGGTCGCCAACCCGCAGCTCTACCGCGCCGTCTTCCTCGAGCCGCCCGCCGACGAGGAGGACGTCGCGGTCGGACGAGCCGCCGTTCAACAGCCGATCGACACCGTCGCCCGCTGCATCCAGGCCGGCCGCTTTGACCCAGCCGACCCCGAATCGCTCGCCACCCAAACGTGGGCCGCCGCGCACGGGATGATCACCGGACTGCTCGCCCACCTGCTGACCCTCGACGAGATGACCAAGCACTTCTCCGCGATGGGCCGCAACCTGTTCGTCGGCTTCGGCGACGATCCGCAGAAGGCACAGCGTTCCATCAAGCGCGCCCAACGCCGAATGAGCGACCGCGCACCGGCAACCTAGGGCTGGCCTGCCCGCTAGCGCGGTCCGCGTCAGACGAAGCACCTCAGCGCGTGCCGTGATGGTCTTCAGCCTCGCTGATGCGCATGAGGCGACGATGGTTGTGCGAACCCCGCCTCATGAGAGCGGGAGCGACGGAACTCAGACACGCGTCCGGCACCCCCTATCGAGATTCGGGCGAGGAACGACTCGAAGCAGAACCAAGCGAATCGCGGCCACCGGCGCCCTCGTCTCGCAGTTCTGGCCGTCGCAGAGCCCGGCCCGCTACACCTTCCCTCGTCGCAACGTCGTGACGTCGGGCCTGGCGCAGGGGACCGTCGTGGTGGGGGCGACGAGCACCTCGGGCGCGAAGATGCAGGCCCGGCTCGCACTCGAACACGGCAAGCAGGTGTTCCTCTTGCGCGAGCTCGTCACGACGCAGCCGTGGGCCCGCAAGTATCTCGACCGTGGCGCCGTCGAGGTGGGCCACGTTGATGACGTACTGACCCGGCTGCGCAGGCCCGAGCAGGTCGAGGAGCTACCTTGGCTTCTGCCAATGCGTCGCGCTCAGCGGGCCGGCGGCGAATCGCGTCGTCCTTCATCAGCACAATCCAGTCGTGTTGTCCAGCATCGGCGAGCCAGCGCTCATCGTCAAGTTCTTGGGCTACCCGCTCGCCGTAGACCGCGACGCCATCGTGTGGATCGTGAAGCCGAGGTCCCCGAGCGCCCGGGCAAGGTGCTTACGGCCCAGGCTGCGATCAATGAAGAGCCCGACGGCCGGGCGATCATCTTCGCCCGACTTCCCCGCGCTGTCCGGGCGTGCGTCAGGCCGCCGCTCGGGTGGCGACACGGACTACGTCCTCGACTTCGGGCTCGGGAACACCGAAGTCCTCGGCGATGTCCGCCAACGTGTCGCCCGCCACGAAACGATCTACTAGATCCTCGACCCGCGCGCCGCCGTGAACGACCAGCGGCATCCCAAACGCCCGCCGTGGATCGACCACGACATCCGCGTGCTGGTAGGCCGGCAGGCGGACCCGGGAGGCCCAGCCGTCATCGCCGTAGGTGATGCGCTTCAGGTAGTCGCGCACGATCTCCGCGAACTGCCGCTGGCCGGTGCGGACAACCGTCAGGCCGCGCAGCTCCTCGTCGTGCTCGCTGGCGGCATAGTCGTAGAGCACCTCCGCGCCATCGGTGTACAGACGCTTGGACGCCAACGCATGCTCAACCCCGATACCGGAGGAGAGCACATCGACCGCCGGGCGAATGCGCTGCATCGGCACGCCCGCACGCCGGAACGCAGACAGGACATACGCCTCCGCGAAGCCGATGAACGGCACTGTCGCCTCCCTCCCGTGCGCCGGAAAGCAGGTGATGATCGGCTTAGCCGCGCCGCCGGGGCGTGCCCAGCTATGCAGCGTGGAGTTCGGCAGCCCGAGATAGGTCGCCGCCTCCCGCAGCGTGAACACCGCCCGCGCGACCCGCAGGTCGCCCTCGCCAATCGTCGTGCCATTTCGCCGTCTGCTCGTCGCCATCACCGCCAGAGTTCGTGTTTGCCTGCGTTGATCCTACCTGTGCCCCCGGCCACAACGGCCACCCTTCGATGAGCTGGAGACGAGCTTGTCCGCCGAGCTGCCACAGCCGGAGGGCTCATCGCGCGGGACTGTGTCCGCCCTCCGTGCGACGGGTCGCGCTTGGCTTCGCGAGGTCGGCATGATTTGCGCGCAGTCCGATATCGGGACGGTCGATTTGGCGCGAATGTCAAGGGCGCGGGGGAGACGTCACTATGTCCGAGGATGATGAGCGGCAAGGCGGGCAGGATTTCGACAAAGTCAAGGCGGGCCTGACCGAAGACATCGTCCACTTGATTGCGGAGCAGCTCATCGACCGAGCCGACCGGGAGCTCGCACCGCACGCCTCCTGGACGGCCCTCACGAGGGTGAGCGCGTCAAGGTCGAGCCGGGCCAGACGGCGCTGGAGCTCTCCGAGCGGTTCGACTTCGATCAAGGCCATGCAGACGTAATCGATCACTACATCTACAAGGAACCGACCGACAACCGCCCGGATACCGTCGCCTTCACATTCAGCCATCAAGAGCACCGCGTGACCACCAACGGCTGAAGCACGCCCCCGAGCGGGTCGCCCGAGAGCACGGCAGCGCGGTCCAGGGTCCGCAACCCTCCGCCATTGACACCCGGCCCGACCAGAGCGAGTCCGGCGCACCTATTGGGCACAAACGGGCACAAATCGCGCTTTCGACCCCTCTAGCCTCAACGACGAAAGCCCCGCCACCGACCAGAAACCAGTCGATTAGCAGGGCTTTCTGAGGCGGGAGCGACGGGACTCCAACCCTCGTTCGGCACCACATCGAGATTCGGACGAGAGGCGAGGCGGTTTGATCGCCTCTCGATCGGGTGCTTCGCCAATCTAGTGTAGCTCTTGTGTTACGCTCAGATAGAGCGGTGACGCGGCAGGAGGTCACGATGGCACCCGCATCAGTCACCGATCATGGCCAAGACTCTCGACACCAGCTACCACGATAAGCGCCGCCAAGAATGGCTAGCGGACGAGGACACCCGCGCGGAGTACGAGCGAGCCCGGAGCGAGATCGAACAGATCGACGCCGTCATCCGCTCACTGGACGAGCGCGAGGACGCCGGAATGTCGAAGGCCGAGCTCGCACGGCGCGTGGGACGCAACCCCGCCAGCATCAGACGCCTATTCACGGCCGAGCAGGCCCGCCCAGAGCTACCCCTAATCATCTCGATAGCCAACGCTCTCGACGCCAGCATCGAGATCAAGCGCCGCCCACGCAGACCGAACGGCAAGCGCACCGCCGCACGAGCCTGAGCTGCCTCAGCGCTGCCCGCTTCTACCTGCACGCGGCAATCCTGCGCTCGCCAAGCATCGTGCTTTCCCGCTGACGATCAGCATAACCTTGGCTTCATGCGGTATCTCCAACGTGCCTGCGGACTGTTGTTCGGCCTCTGTCTTACGACTCGTGTCAGCTTCTGGGCGGTCAAGGGCCTTCGGCCGTCAGGCACCGGCGTCTACTTGCTCCTTTACATCATCCTTGGAGCTGCCGGCCTTGTTTGGGCTCTCGCGGAGTTGCGACTGCGTCTCACTGACGACTCAACGGATTCCGATCTGGAGATCGTCCGCGTGGACGTACAGGCAGGGTCCGATGATGACCGGTTTCCGGTTCTAGACATAACCGTACGCAATAGGGGCGCCGTATCGGCCGTGATTCATGAACTACGTGTATGGGACGTGGAGATTTGGCGTTTTGGGCTCACGGGTCGGGGTATGCCAGGATTGGTCGCATCTTGGCGGTACAACGTTGATCTGGACGGGGAGGGCCCACAGACTTTCCGTCTTTCACACGTTGTTGATCCGCGTGCTTCAGACCGCTTCGAGGTACGCGTTGGAACTACGAACCACGAAGCGCTACCTGGAGTGTTCCTTTACAAGTTCCGGGCGGCCCTGATCGTCGATCGCCGTCGTCAGCAGCTCTCGCTCGGCGAGTTCCTTGTGAAGATCCCGCTGCCCAGACGCATTCTTGGCTTCCACACTACATCGCCGACCCGCCAGGATGTGTTAGAGCAGGTAGCGAGGGCTCAAATGATCGCTGATCGCGTGGCAAACCGGGTGATCGTGCAGACCGAGGCCCGCGATGTCTTGGCGGAAGTGCTAGCCGAGGGCGACAAGCTGTAGGCATACCACGCCAATTCAGCCCGCATTCCGGGGCTCCATTGACGAGCACCTTCAGGTTATGGCTTTTGTTTCCCGGGGTCGCCGAAGACATCATGGCGAAGCTCCTCATAGATCCGCATTGGAGGCTTGATTCGTGGAGCTAGCTGCTCAGCGAGAAAAACATCCGCCGTGGTTCCCATCTGCTGAATCTGCAAGATCCGCTTGCACGCGTTGTAGATATCTCCCTTGGTGGCCTTCCAGTCGTCTGATTGCTTGCCACGTGCGACTGCGCTGGCAAGAGCAGCGTTGCGCGCCTGCTGAACATCAGGCCAACAGCCTGCCTGCCCAACGTCTGCGCAAAAGGCTTCGAGCACCTCCTCATCGAGTAGGTAGCTCTCGAGATTGCGGCGACCAAGCACCGTTACACCTTCGGCGCGGAGGGTCTCGACCTCAGCGGAGCTGCGTTCATCCCGATCTATGAGGCGGACTACCGTCGTGCCCGCCACGACGGTCTGCACAGCCCCACCGATGCCAACTTGGTCCGCGATCACTTGGCCATCGTTGCCGACGGCGACGAACTCGGCATCTGGCTCGTGATCGCCAAAGATAGCTCGCAGGCATCTAGCGTCGAAGTTTGCTCTGTCTCCAGTGCTCGGCTGACCCTCACACAGAACGAGCGTCGCCGGCGCGATGAGATCGGCAATGTCACCGAGTGACGTAGCGATCGTTCGCTTCCAGAACGCCCGCGACAGGTGTACCGGCGCGAGCGTCTGCGGTTGATCAAAGTCACGTTCGCCGAAGTCTAGAAAAGCGACTGACCCGGGGGATGCGTCGGATAGCTCCCGCGCGCGGCGCAGCATGCCGACCGAGTGAGTCGCAAGCCAAAGTTGGCTGCCCTCGCCAGCGAGGTCGAGTAGTGAATCGAGTAGCTTCGGCTGAACGAGTGGGTTGGTGTGCGCCTCGGGCTCGTCGATGCAGATTACCGGCGCCTCAAGGAGTGTTGAGCTTAATCGACATGTCGAGCAACAGGTCAAACACGGCCTTCTCGCCGCCCGACAAGAGCACGTACGGAAAATTGTCCGTGATGCCCTTTGAGAAGCGAAAGGTACCGCTCGACATCGGATCTACGAGTCCCTTCAGCCCAACGTCAGGCAGCACTAGGGTTACCGCATCTCGGAGCTGGCCGATCAACTGCTCCCGGAGGGCAACCGCGCCGACGGTCTCGTTAGTCTCAGAAAACCACGCCTCGACTGACTGGCTCACAAGGCGCTGATAGTTGTCGCTCACCCGGATGTCGTTGTCAATCATGCGCCCAGGCCGCGCCTGTTCGAGACCCTGCGGGTGACGGGTAATCTGACCCAGCGCAAACTCTGGCTCGTGCCGATACGCCGTACGAAAGTACATAACCTTCAGCAGCTCATCCGCTGGAGCATTCCCCTCGTGGAAATCCAGGCTGACGCAATCTGCCCAGTCACCCCCGTCCGGCATTTTGCCCTTGATGTGGTAGTCAGGATCGCCAGAACGACCTAGGTGGCTACTGTGGACGTCGTGCCAAAGCTTCATAGCCTCCAGGAGCGAAGACTTGCCGCTGCCGTTCGGCCCACACATCATCACAAGCCGGGGCGGCACTGGAAGCTCAACAGTAAGCTTCGTAAAGCGCTTGTACTCGCGAAGATGGATTCGACTGATATGCATCCGTGAGCCGCTCCTACTCTGTACGTTGCGTCAGGATGAACCTGCCGGCGAGAGCCCCAACCGATCGGCAAGCGCGCGCGGTGTGAGCACCGGCAGACCGCTCGATGTTACGTCCAGTAGATGCCCATCACCGGACACAACGGCATCCACATCGTGTGCTTGGGCAAGGGCGATGAGGTAGTCGTCGTCGGCATCAGCAGTCTTGAGGGAACCGGACGCCGCGTCTTGCGCCATCTCCGCACGGTCGAACAGAACGGCGATGAACGCCGCCGCGCGGCCTTCTGCGGCGTGGGCAGCGAACTTCTCGCGGCCCAGCACGTCGGTTAGCTCGGCGATCAGCTTCGGCGAGACAAGCATCTCGAAGTGCCCATCAAGGAACGCGTCCACGAGCAACGCGGGTGCGGCCTTTCTGGGGGAGATGAACGCGGAGACTAGGACGCCCGGGTCGATGACGACTCGGGTCACGCGGCGCTGCGGCGCTCGCGGCGCATCGCGTGCAGCTCCTCGTTGGCGATCTGCATTGCTTCCTCTTCGGTGAGTTCGCTCATCGCCTGAGAGGTCTCGAGCGCCCGGCGGCCCAGGTAGAAGCGCAGTGCCTGCTCGACCACCTCGGCGTCCTGCGCCTCTGCGGAGGGCTTCATGGCATCGCGGGTGTCTGCCAGCAGGCCAGCGTCGATGTCGATCGTCTTGACGCGAGAGGTTGCCATTCCTTCAGGCTACCAGCGGGTCACGCCACAAACCAGAGTTTGGCGCTCCGGCGAGGGTCTGACTCGGCTACACCAACCAGATCGTCCGACGGCAACTGGCGGCCGTTCGCCAAGTGACGCGGGTGTTCTGCCAGGGGTCTTGAGATCACGCGCGAGTTCTGCTCTGATCGCGCGCCGAGTCAAGACAACCGAGTGGCCGGACGGGTGTTGTCGCACCCGCCCGGCCGTGCAGCACCGAAGAATCAGCCTTCGATGCCACCAGATCACCGTAGCTTTCTGCGGAGACGGTCTGACGTGTTCGCTGGTCCGTGTTCTTCGGTGCGCCGAAAGGAGCCGCAATGAGCACGACGGACAACGACGGCGAGACACCGAGCGAGCGGAAGCCCGAGGAGCAGCCATCGCAACGACTCCACGGCCTCTACCGCGCGGACCTCCGCCCATTTGAGCCTGTCTCGGACGCGCAGCTACTCGGGGCGATCGACCGCGCCGAAGTTCACGACGAGCACGATCACGCCTCGCGTGCAGGCATCGCCGCGCACCTGGGCTTCGTACACAACTCGTGGACGACGCGGCGGCTACGGCCACAATGGAGACGATCGCGTAATCCTCCCCACATCTGATCATGGAAATTCCCCAGGGCTGGGCCGGCGTGGTTCTGTCGGGGGCCCCCTCCAGGGTCGCGGGTTGCTGATGCCTGCGATTTCTGAAGGAGGCCCTGGGGAATGCTCACACAGGAGGACGACGTGGAGATTCATGCGCTTGCTCGCCGTGGCTGGTCGGTCTCGGCGATCGCCCGACACACTGGTCGCGACCGAAAGACGGTCCGCAAGTATCTCGAGGGAGATGGGCCCTTGAGGGAGTCTGGGCCGAGTTGCCTTGAGCCGTTTCGCGACTATCTCAGCGCGAGGTTCGCCGATGACGTGCACGTCGACGGGACCGTGCTGTTCCGCGAGGTCGCAGAGCTCGGGTTCGACCGCTCCTATGTGACGTTCGTGCGCCAGTTGCGCCTCTTGGGGCTGCGCCCGCGCTGTGAGGCCTGCCGCACCGGTGGGCACGGCGTGACGACGGTGATCGCCCATGAGCCCGGCGAGGAGATCCAGTGGGACTGGCTCGAGCTCTCACAGACCCCGTGGGGAGAGCCCGCCTATGTGCTGGTCGGCGCGCTGTCGTTCTCGGGCAAGTGCCGTGCGGTGATCTGCGAGGGGATGAGCTTCGCACACCTGGTGGAGGCATCGACGGTGTGCTGCGCCGTCTCGGCGGCAGCAGCCGAGCGTGGCGGACCGACCGGATGGCCACCGTCGTCTACCCCGGAACCGACCGGATCACTGCACAGTTCGCGCAGGTCGCCAAGCACTACGGCGTCGAGATCTGGGTCTGCCCGGCGCGCCGTCCGCAGCGCAAAGGTGTCGTCGAGTCCGCGATCAAATACATCACGGGCTCCTGGTGGCGCTCGGCACCGGTCGGAAGTCCTGGGCAGGCGCAGGCCGACCTCGACCGCTGGGCGATCGCCGTCTCTGACCAGCGCAAGCGCAAAGACGCCACGATCGCCGCGCTCGCCTCCCAGGAGGGACTGCTCGCGCTGCCCGGGGCGGCCTTTCCGGCGCTGCTCGAGGTGCAGCGTGTCGTCTCGCGCACCGCGATGGTCGCCTTCGAGGGCAACCGCTACAGCGTCCCGCCAGGCCTCGTCGCTCAGAGCGTCACGGTCCGGGCCCGGTTGGGTGAGCTGCACCTGGAGATCATCTCCCCGGCGGGCAGGCGCACCGCAAGACACCGTCGTGCACCGGCCGGCGCCGGGCAGATCCTGCAGAGCTCAGAGCACGCACGACTACTGGAGGCCGCGGTGCTCGACGCGTTCACGACTCAGAAGCCCTGCCGGGCAAAGCAGAACCGCCCACCCGGCAAGGACGCGCTCGCTGCAGCCGCGGCGCTGGGCGAGAACCCCCCGGGCGTCGTGGTCGACCTCGAGCAATACGCCCAGATCGCGAGGGTCGCTCACCGATGAACAAGCACGCGAGCTACCAGGAGCTGCGCTCACACCTTGCCTACCTGAAGCTCGCCGCCACGGCCGAGCATCTGCCCGGCGCGCTCGAGCAGGCAGAGAAGGAGAAGCCCGGCTACACGCAGTTCCTCTCAGACCTGCTCGCCGTTGAGGTCTCAGCGACCGAGCAGCGCCGTCTGGCGGGCAGGCTTCGGATGGCGGGGTTCCCTTCCTCAAAGACCCTGGAGGAGTTTGACTTTCTCAGCCCAGCCCGGCCTCGATGAGCGGTTGGTGAGAGAGCTGTCGACCCTACGGTTCATCGAGGAGAAAGCCAACGCGCTCTTGATCGGACCACCCGGTGTCGGCAAGACGATGTTGGCGATCGCGCTCGGGCTGAAGGCGGTGCACGCCGGCTACCGCGTCTACTACACGACCGCCGCAGACCTCGTCGCACGCACCGCCAGAGCCGCCCTGGACGGGCGCTGGCAGACGACGATGCGCTTCTGGAACGGACCGCAGCTCTTGGTGATCGACGAGCTCGGCTATCTGCCGATGCCCGGCGAGGCCGCCAGCCATCTCTTCCAGGTCATCAGCCGCCGCTACGAGCACGGCTCGATCATCCTCACCACCAACCGCGGGATCGCCAGCTGGGGTGAGATCTTCGAGGACACCACCGTCGCCGCCGCGATCCTCGACCGGCTTCTGCACCACGCGACCGTGCTTCAGATCGACGGCGAGAGCTACCGGATGCGCGGGCACCGAGCGCGCCTTACACAGCTTCGAGCCGGTCTCAACCAGGGTGGGGAATTCTCGTGATCGCAACTGGGGAATTTCGGTGATCGTTGACAGCGTGCCCCGGTGCCCGCGCGGAGCCGCTCTAGGCGTGCGCGGTGGCCGTGCATGGGGTAGCTCTCGCCGGGATGGCTAGCATCGTTTGCGAGGCAGTCGGATCTACTGCGTAGATGTACCGCGTCGTCTGCGTCTGGGCGCAACCTAGCGGGTGTCGCGGCTCACGGAGAGCAGCCCAGTGGCACGCGCGCGGATCGCGTTGGCGAAGGCCATGAAGCTCAGGTCGGGTGCTGGCTCGTGGATCGGCGATGCTGGGTCGGCGGCGGCGGTGACGAAGCATGCCGCGTCGTAGAGTCGCTCGAGGATGAGGCGGCAGCAGAGGATCTCGTAGCGCTTCTTGTAGGACGCGTCGATGAAGGTGGGGTCGACCTCGAAGAAGGGCTGCTTGACACGCACGGGTTTTGATGGAGCCGGGCGCCTCCTCGAGCAGGAACAGATATCCCAGCCACGGGCGTACCGTTCCGAACCGGCCTTCGCGATACGCCGTCCAGACATCGATTGCGTTGCCGATCGCCTCCTCGCTGCGGTTGTTGTAGTTGTTGCCGAACGAAGGGCCGACGTGGCTCTTGAACTCGATCGCCGCCGCGAGCGCGTCGCCGTGGACTACGACGAGATCCCATTTCTTCTCCGGACGGAAGTAGCCGGGTAGCTCGACGGCCGAGCGACGACTGATGCTGGAGGGCGCGAAGCCGGCGTCGATGAAGATCGACTCCATCAGCTCGGCCATCGCGTCCATGTGAGCGCCGCCGGTGACGGCTCCGCGCAGACCGGCATCGGAGCGTCCTGACTCGCGCTGCTTGTCGGCCTGCCCCTCGCGAACGGTCCAGTACTGCCGGACCGCCGCTTCAAATGCCTCCTGATCCATGCCGCAGAGTAGGTTCGCGGTGCCGGATCAAGCTCCTACCCTGGGAGCTCATCCAGGCCATATGCATCGAGGGCGGCCGCGGTCGCACGTTCAACGTCTCGGGCAACAAAGGACCGCTCCAGCTCTCGTGCGGTGCGACTTCCGAGCAGGTCGAGGCGAGGAACGCGTATTCGGCGTAGGTATTGCGCCTGAAAGCGCAGATATCCGCCCCGCATCTTTACGGCATAGCATTCGATGAACATCTGGGCGACGCCGGAGAGGAGCAGGCCGCCGAGAACCTCCGGGGCCCAGTGCTCGCTCGCTACCCAATAGAGGTTGTGGTGCGGGTAGAGCCCGCCCGGGTCAAGGACGGGATGGATCTCCGCCTTGATGTCTGGGATCAGCAGCTTCGGCTTGCCCGTGAGCGAGTGGCTCACCCGATCGATCGTGCGATACCACTGCTGCGGTCGCCGGCCGGCGACATTGCGCTTGTGCAGCACGGAGGCGTTTGCTTCGAAGTACGCACGCAGCCGTGGATAGGCATCAAGGGACACGAGTGCTCCCGTGTCGCCATCCCACGGATCGACCAGATAGTGCCCGGACCACCTCAGCTGGCCGCTCAGGGTGTCTCGCGCCATCGCAAGAGGCAGCATCCGATCCTCCTCGACAAGTGTCGGGTCCTTGACCACGAACACACGATCCGCGCCGCTCGCGACACCGATGCCGACGCGGGTTCCGGTCCTGCCGTCCTCCAGGGCGGGCAGGCTTCGCTCCAGGCGAGCCACCAGCGCGAGCCGCTCCGGCGAGCCCGTCGGCCACGACGAAACACCGTCGAACCACGTCGACAGCCGGGCCGCCTCAAACCCGGGGTCGCTCAGCCTGAGATCGTCCTTGCAGCTTGCCCATATACGAACACGGCGCGCGGCCGCCTCGTCAAAGCTCTTGTGCGCCGTGGCGACTATCGCCCGCCCCTGCGGCTGGCGACGGAGGATCGTCACCGACGGGTAAGCGCTGACTTCCTCATCGAACGCATCGACGTCGTGCATCTCGATAACCGCCTCGACGGAGAACCGAGCGGCGACCATGCTGCGCAGGCGCTGCCCATACTGGTTGCGCATCCAGCGGTCCGCGCAGATGAAGCCGAGAGCCCCGCCTGAGCGCAAGGCGTTCAGGCCAACCTCGAAGAACCCGACGTAGACATCCGAGCGTCCGCCCATCGTGGAGCAAGCACGGCGGTAAGCCTCGCTGCGCGGCGCCGAGACCGCCTCGAGCCGTATGTACGGAGGGTTGCCGATCACGAAGTCCGCCGTCCCGACCTCGTGGTGGCCCAGGAGAAAGTCATCGTGCACAACCCAGCGATCGGCAAGGGCCCGGGCGTCGTCCACCATCCAACCGTCCGCGCCGAGACGCTCCTCAGCCACAACGCGGTTCTCCTTGACGTTGGCCGGCTGCAAGTCACACGCGCGGATCGCGTCAGCCGCGTCGGAGATCTGCTTCCCATGAAGCCGGCAGGAACGCGAGAGCCGCTCAACCATCGGACCGAGGAAAGCTCCCGAGCCGCACGCGGGCTCAGTCGCCCGGAGGGTAGCCAGGTCGCGCTCGCTGGTGTAGCCAACCAGGTCCAGGATCAGCTCGACCACCCAGCGCCGCGTGAACACGGCGCCGTACTCATGTCCCCCGTCGAGGACAGAGGCCGCCAGCGAGGCAGCGTGGGCTTCATCGCCAAGCAGTTGCTGTTGGGCATAGGCCATGCGCCGAGACTACAGACGGCTTGCGATGGCTCTCGCGATTCGCGGGCCACCGCTGCACATGCCGGAGCTGGCGAAGGGCCGAAACACGGGGTGACAAAGCGGGAACGACGGACTCGAACCCGCGACCTCCGGCGCGCCAGTAGCGGTCCCGAGGTGCGCTGAACCCTCCGTTTCCCCAGTATTCAAGCCAAATCTGGGGCTCTAGCCGATTTCTCGGACGAGCCCCCATTTTTCGGGCTTTTTCTGTGGCTTTGGGCACAAATCTCGGTTTGTGCCCAATCAGCCGCCCGGCATCCTGAGAGCTACGCAGGAGAGCCGCCGCCGGGATCATCGAAGGCGTGACGCAGCCAGCGGCCGTCGATGGCGCTCCAGTCGAGGTCGGTGGGCTCGAAGCAGGTCGTGATGAAGCGGTTGAACGTGACGGCGAGGACCTGGTGCTCGTCGTGTTCGTAGAGTTGCTCTCTGCCGTCGGGCACGATGTCTCGGTCGTCGCTGATGAGGTAGTCGGCACGACCCAGCAGGGCGGTGTAGACGATCGGGTCGTCCTTGCGGTCGCGCGTGAGCGGAGGAACCTCGGCGCTCTCGAATGGTGGGGACGCTGCGACGCAGATCGCCTCGACCTGGCGGCGCAGCGGCTTGACGTCGCTCTTGCGCATGTTCGGGTTCAGACGCGAGCCGATCTCGCCTACCTTGCGCTCGTGCTCGTCGAAGAGCGCTGTCGAGCCGAGCGCCACCCATTGGGTCGGCGTGTTGTGGGGCAGCAGATCGCGCAGGACCGACCGCCGTCGCTCATTCGCGGCCGCCTCGGCGCTGCTGCCCTGCGGCACGTGCACGCGAGCGCCCGTCGCTTGGGCCTCGGCCTCGAGTTCACGGAGCTCGATGTGGTGCTGCTCGGCCTGGTGCTCGAGCGCGCCGAGGGCGAGCACCACCCAGAGCTTGCGCGCCATCCCGGCCGGGCTGAGGGTGGCCGGGAGCGAGACGCTGGTGTCCAGGACGACGTGGGGCACGACGCCGCAGCGTACGGGGAACGACCGACGGGAGGACGGCTACTCGCTGTCCTTGAGCGCCGCTCGAACCTGCTCCTCGGTGACGTCCGCGAAGCGCTCGTCAAGCTCGGCAAGCTCAGCGGCGAGATCGTAGGTCCCGCGCAGCGAGGCCAGCAGGGACGCCTGGGGGATGCGGTAACCGCCGCTCGGGAGCTTCAGGTAGGGCACCTTCTTCGCCTCGATCCAGCGGCGGATCGTGCGATCGCTGACCTTCAGCAGGTCAGCGGCCTGCGCAACGGTCAGGAGCTGGGGGCGGGAGGCGGTGAGCGTCATGGCGATCTCTGAAGACTGAGGACATCCGTAAGCATAGCGGACATTTCGGCCATGATAGACAGGTACGGTCATTTTTTCCGCCACTTATCCCGCCAGTTATCCCGCCACTTGGCGTGGCGGGATAAGAGATCCGGCACAACCGGGGACGAGCACGGGTCGATCTACGCGAGCAGCCTCTCACCAGCTTTACGGACGACCAGAAACAGACGGCTCGCTCAGAAGGCTGCTGGCGGCCGCCGGGTGGAGCGCGGTCGCTCCCGTCGGCGATTGCGGGCGCCCAACCGCCGGTGTCGATGGCGACTGGTCGTCGTCCAATCCGGTGACGCGGACCAGAGCCAGTCCCGCCCATCTATTGGGCACAAACGGGCACAAATCGCGTTTCCGGCCTCTCCAGGTCCAACCACGAAAGCCCCACCACCGACCAGAAATCAGTCGATTAGCAGGGCTTTCTGAGGCGGGAGCGACGGGACTCGAACCCGCGACCTCCGGCGTGACAGGCCGGCGCTCTAACCAGCTGAGCTACGCCCCCGCGTGTTTCGCGGGTCGCCGCTCGTCGCAGCCCTGCCCGCGTCTCCAGTATGCCAAGCCCCACCGCCTCGCTGTCCGACGCCTCTCGGACGGCTGCCGGGACCACGGGCTGTCCGCCGGCCCTCGCCCGGGCCCCGCCGTCAGGTCTCCCTGCCAAACTGGCCAGCCAGCCAGTGTTGGTCTAGGCTTCTGGTCGATGCCCCTCGAGAGCCCTCCTCCGCTTCGCTCCTACAACCCCTTCGTGGTCCTCACCCAGGACATCCTCGAGGAGCGATCCGCCACGGTTCCCTTCCCTGCCGGGGAAACCGGCCTCTCGTTGTCCCGGACCAGGCGGTTCGCCAACGATCCCCTGCCCCTGCTCCTGGAGTCCTACGAGCGGTTCGGCCCGGTGTTCACGCTCCGCCTCTTCCACGCCAACACCGTGTTCGCGCTCGGTCCGGAGGCCAACCACTACATCACCGTCTCGGGCGCCTCCAACTTCCTCTGGAGGACCTCCTTCTTTCGGGATCTCATCGGCTTCGCCGGCGACGGCCTGCTCACGACTGACGGCAGCTTTCACCGGGCCTCCCGGCGGATCATGCTTCCCGGCTTTCACCACGATCGCATCCTCGCCACGATTCAGACGATGCTGGAAGAGACCGAAGCGGCGCTCGCGTCCCTGACCCCCGGCTCCACCCTCGACCTCTACGCCTGGACCCGCCGTTTGGCCCTGCGCATCGCCATGCGGGCCCTGTTCGGCTTGGACCCCGACGGGCCCGAGGCCCGGTCGATCGACGCGGCCGCTCTGTTCGAGCAGACCCTCTCCTTCTACTCCCGCGCCTACACCCTGCGGATGCTCCGCGGTCCCTTCACCCCCTGGGATCGCCAGCAGAAAGCCACCCGAGCCCTGAGCCGGCTCATCTACTCGGAGATCTCCCGCCGGCGTGCCACGGGGGAGCGCTCCGAAGACATCCTGTCGCTGCTCATCGACGCTTCCGACGAGGACGGATCGGCCCTCACCGACCCCCAGATCCGCGACGAGGTCATGACCCTGATGTTCGCCGGTCACGACACCACCACCTCGACCGTCGCCTTCATGTTCTACGAGCTCGCCCGCCATCCCAACGTGGTCGCCCGCCTGGTGGCCGAGCAGGACGAGCAGCTCACCGGCGCCCTCCCCACGCCCGAGCAGCTCATGGGCGAGGGCCTCCCCTATCTGGAGATGGTCCTCGACGAGACCCTCCGCCTCTACCCCCCCGCCTGGATCGGACCCCGCCGCTCGGTCGAGCCGTTCGAGCTCGGTGGCGTCTCCGTGCCGGGGAACGCCTTCGTCAACTACTGCTCGTGGGCCTCCCATCACCTTCCCGACGTGTACCCGGACCCCGACCGCTTCCAGCCCGAGCGCTTCGCTCCCGAGGCCAAGGCCGCCCTCCCCAAGGGTGCCTACGTCCCCTTCGGGGGAGGCTCCCGTACGTGCATCGGGATGCGCTTCGGCCAGCTGGAGATCCGCACGATCGCCACCCTGATCCTCTCCCGCTTGTCTCTCTCCCTGCCCGAGCCCTTCGAGCTCTCCATCCGCCAGATGCCCACCATCAGCCCCAAGCACGGACTCCCCGTGACCGTCCATCGCCGTGCCGCCGCGCCCGTGTCCGACCTCGCGGGCGCTCGCTGAAGCTCACCTGAGGGTCGCCTCATCGGAGGCTCGCCCACATCGCCAGCCGGTAGGAGACTCCTTCGCCCGTGCTCCCGGTCACCTCGCGCGCCTCCACGCCTTCCACATACACCCTCGGATCCGCGAACAGGGTCATTTTAAGGCCTTCCAGCAGGGCCGCCTTCGGCTGGGCCACGAGCTCCCCGTTCTCGGCCTTCGCCACCGCGTCCACGCTCGCCGACAGCCCGAACAGCTGACCGCTCACGCTCACTTCCACCGCCCCTTCCCCGCTGGCCAGCAGGGTCACCCCGACCCCCGCCGGCAACGCCCGCCTGACGTCTTCTTCGCTGATCGTCCCTTCCCCCATCATCCTCGAACCGTCCTTGTGAAAACTCACGCCCGTGAGCCTCAACGGCCCCTCCTGAAGGCTTTCGACGCTCCCATCCACCCTCGCCGTACCCCTCGCTTCGCCCACCATCCCCGCGGCCTGAGACGGGCTCGTGCTCAAGCTCCCGGCCCTGACCCTCACTTCGTCTGCATCCCCCCACAAAAGCTTCACCGCCGGGTAGGCCTTCACCGTCACGCTCTTGACGGTCCCGTATCGCTCGACCTTCTCCCGCACCCTCCCCGCCGCGATCCCCGGCAGCAGCACCTGAGACAGCACGAGCACCCCCACGATCGCCGCCAGGGCCCCGAGAACGATCCTCGACATCCGCCTCCTGCCCGCACCCGAATCCACTCCCGCAGCTTGCCACTTCGCCCGATCCAACGCATCCGCTCCGCTAGCCTTGAGACTCCCGACCCAGGGCGCGTAGCTCAGCTGGCCAGAGCACCTCGTTTACACCGAGGGGGTCGCCCGTTCGAGTCGGGCCGCGCCCATCCCACGCTCGAGCATGAACGACTCTCCCGACCCTTACCATCCGTCCCTGCGCATCGCAGTGATCGGCTCCGGCCCCGCAGGCTTCTATGCCGCGGGTCATCTCCTGAAGGACTCCGAGGGACGCTTCGACGTGGACATGATCGAGCGGTTGCCCACCCCTTGGGGGCTCGTCCGCTCCGGCGTCGCCCCCGACCATCCGAAGATCAAGTCCGTCACCCGCATCTACGAGCGCACCGCCTCCCACCCCCGGTTTCGCTTCTTCGGCAACGTCACCTTCGGCGAGCACGTCTCCCGCGAGGACCTCCTCGCCCACTACCACGCCGTCGTCTACGCGACCGGCTCTCCCGCCGACCGTCCCCTGGAGATCCCCGGCGAAGACCTCCCCGGCTCCCATGCCGCCACCGAGTTCGTCGGCTGGTACAACGGCCACCCCGATCACACCGACCTGGAGATCGACCTCCTCTCCGCCGACCGAGCGGTGGTGATCGGAAACGGGAACGTCGCCCTCGACGTGGCCCGCATGCTCGTCCTCGATCACTCCGAGCTCGCCCCCACCGACACCGCCGACCACGCTCTCGACGTCCTCGCTCGCAGCCGCATCCGCGAGGTCCTGATCGTCGGCCGCCGGGGGCCCGCCCAGGCCGCCTTCACCAACCCCGAGCTCCTGGAGCTCGGCGAGCTCTCCTGCGCCGACGTGATCGTCGACTCCCACGAGCTCGACCTCGCCCTGGCCGTGTCCGACCCCGACGCCGAGTCAAACGCCACCTCCAGGCGCAACGTCGAGATCCTGCGCTCCTACGCATCCCGCCCCCCATCCGGCCATCCCCAGCGGGTGATCCTGCGCTTCCTGCTCTCCCCCACCGCCCTCCTTCCCGACTCCTCCGGCCGTCTCGCGTCGGTCGAGCTCGTCCGCAACCAGCTCGTCCCCGCCTCCGGGCGCCTGCGTGCCGAGCCCACCGACGAGCGCGAGACCGTCCCCGCCAGCCTCGTCTTCAGGGCCGTCGGCTACCGCGGCGTCCGCCTCCCCGACGTCCCCTTCGACGAGCCCTCCGGCACGATCCCCAACGCCTGCGGCCGCGTCCTCGATCCCGCCACCGGCTCTCCCCTCCCCGGCGAGTACGTCGTCGGCTGGGTCAAGCGCGGCCCCTCCGGGGTGATCGGCACCAACAAGAAGGACGCCCAGGAGACAGTCGACGCGATCTTCGCCGACCTCTCCTCCGACGACGCCGTCGCCGCCTCCTCCGGCGCCAACGCCTCCCCTGACGGCCCCGTACCCCCCGCCGCCCATGTCCCCGACTCGCCCGACCCCGCCGCGATCGAGGCCCTTCTACGCTCCCGCCAGCCCAACCTCGTCCCCTACTCAGGCTGGGAATCCATCGACCGTCACGAGCGCTCCCTCGGCGAGCCCTCGGGTCGCCCCCGCGTGAAGCTCACCCGTATCGAGGACCTCCTGCGGGTCGCCGCCTCCGAACACCCCTCTTCCGATCACTGACCTCCTGGCCCGCCCCAATCCCGCCAGCCTGGGACCCGGGGACGCCCGCCCCCACCGCCGGCCCAAAGCCCGCCCGGTCGCCGGCTCAACGCCCGCGAGACGCCGCTCGTGTGCCAGACTGCCCCGCTGGGCCCCGTTAGCTCATCTGGTAGAGCCCCGGACTTTTAATCCGGTGGGGCGGGTTCGAGTCCCGCACGGGGCATTGCTCGCAAAAGCGGATCGTCGGACTCAAACCTGACGGTCGTTTGCCGGGCGCCTCGGGGGAGACCGTGGCGCCCGCCACGGACCGCCTACTCGCGCTCGACCAGCTCTTTGAAGTTGCGGAGAGCTTCTTCGAGACTCTTGGCGTTCATGCGTTTTGCGATCAGCGCATCAGCGACCTTGCCCAACACGCCGCCCGGCAGCGCGTAGTCGAAGGTCGTGGTCAGACGTATTCCATCGCCTTCGGGGGTGAGCTCCCAGCGAGCGCGTCCCGACAACATGCCCTCCATCTGGAGAAGCAGGAGCCTTTCCGGCTGGTAGTCGAGGACCGTCTCGGTAACCGGCATCGACATCCCCCCCGTCTTCACCTTGAACGCGACCTTGCCCCCGCCCTCGGGGAAGGGAGCAGTGACATCGAGCTCCGTCATGCCCGGGTACCAGTCCGGCCAGCGACTGGCATCGCTCACGAGCGCCATAGTCTCCTGCGGCGAGGCCTTGACCTTGACATTGCGCTGCACGATCGCCATGAGCATCTCCCCGCTCTCTGTCGTGTCCTTATGCCTTGGTGACTCGACCAAAGCATCGCAAGACGACCGAGCGAGCAGCAATCCGCCACGCTCCCCAGCCTCCGGCGCCCCGGTCCGTCACGCCGCGAACTCTACTTCTCGGCTCGCGAACCCGCGCGTGCGCCGCGCACGGGCCCCGAGCGCTCGCTCCAACGCCTCTGTGGGGTTTGAAAGCCGCCCTACCAGGGGCATCACCGAAAAGGCTGGAAAGAAGCCTCCGAGTGGGTGCTCGCAGTTGACAAATGCCTCGCGTACTGCCATCGTGTGTACATGGCCGCAGTCAAGGAAAGTCGCCTCCAGATCAGGGTTCAGCCCTCCGATAAGTCCCTGCTTGAACGGGCTGCAGCCGCCGCGCACCTGAACGTGTCCGCGTTCGTGCTGCAGGCCGCGGCTTCACGAGCCGAGGAGGTTCTCGCCGACCGCCAGAGCATCCGTCTGAGCGCCCCGGCGGCAGCAGCGTTCAGCGAAGCGCTGGAGCGCCCCGCCCAGATCAACGAGCGACTTGCCCAAGCCCTGCTCCGGCCTCGCGAGTTCAGCTGGCTTGACTGAACTCAGTCGCCCAACCCCACTCGACACCAAGCGACACGATCGCGCGGGCTTCGAGTCAGGAGACCCAACGCTCGACGAGTGGCTGCGCCGTTACGCGGGACAGAACCGCCGCCACGACACCGCCGCCACCTGGGTGATCCTCGACGCACACGACACCGTCGTCGCTTACGCGAGTATCGCGATGACCGGCATCGACCGCTCCGCCGCATCGCCGAACATCGCCCGACGCGCACCGGACCCGGTGCCAGCCCTGCTGCTCGCCCGACTCGCGGTCGATCGCCGCCACAGCGGGCTCGGCGTCGGCACGGCACTCGCAGCCCACGTTCTTGCGACCGCCGTCGAGCTCAACACCAAGGCGGCCTGCCGCGCAGTCCTAGTCACCGCGCTGAACGCAGATGTTCGGCGCTGGTGGGAAAGCCTGGGATTCCACGCCCTCGACCCCACTGACGAGACCTGCCTGGACCTCTACCTGCTCACGAGCGACATCGAGGCCACCCTCACCGGCGAGCTGACCGAAGGCTCCCACGAGGACTGAAGATGCGAAGGTCAGCTATCTACCCGAGAGCTGCCTCGAGCTTTTTGCGAAAGACGCCCACATCGATCGCGGGATACCGATACAGCTCGGGGTCGATGTCGTCGAAGAGCTCTCGCAGCCGCGAGGGCTCGACGTAGCCGCGCTCGATCATCTCCCGGACGTCCGCGAGATCCTGCTCGAAGCCGCGCTCTATCTTCGACAGCGCCTGGGAGTAGAGGTCGAAGTGATACACGTCCACCCGGCCCTCCCGGATCACGTGGGTGCTGCGCTCCCTCCATCCCGGCAGCTCCGGGATGAAGTCCGGTGGAGACGCGAGCTCGACGTTCACCCCCAGGAGCTCCTTGAGAGCGGGGATCGCCCGGAGCAGCTCATCGGCCTCGGGCTCAAAACGCAGATCCACGTCGACCGTCGTTTCCCGCCACCCCTCGATCACCGCCGTGGAGCCACCAGTGAGATAGATCCGCACGGGGCGATGAGCGATCCGCCCGAACTCGCGGGCAAGGGCCCGGATTGCCCGATCGTCAACCGGAGGACGCACACTCTGCCGCCCGTGCGAAGCTGACCACACGACCGACGAGCGCGTTGTACCGGCTGTGCGGGCCCGCCTCGCGTTCGGCGAGCAGCTCATACAGGCGATGAGACGGGTTCTGCGCCCCAGCGGCTGCTGGCACATCGGGCACATCGAGTCCCAACATCCGCAGCCGCGGAGCGGCCATCGTCACCAGCAACGACGCCTCGCTCTCGCGCCCGGCGGCGAGATCGCGAAGGCCCGCGCTCACGAGGTCGTGTCCAGGCAGGTTCCTGGGAATGGTCTCCATCTCCCCAATAGTAGGTCCGGGACCGGAGACGGAAGGTCGCGAGCAGGCGGAAGGTCGCGAGCAGGCGGAAGGTGGCGAGCAGGCTTGAGCCCGCCCGGATGATTCACTCGCCGGGCTCAACCCCAAGCTCGGAGGCGCTCGGCGTGGCCTGCTCGGCCCGCGAGTCCGTCTCGGCCAGGAACTCCCGCATGTGCGCAGCGAGCTTCGCCGGCTGGTCCTCGGAGATCAGGGTGTAGGAGTCCTCGATCTCCACGAGCCTTCCCTGCGGCAGGAGCTCCGCCAGGCGCCGTCCGTGCTCGCGTGGCATCAGACGGTCTTCCTTGGCCCACACCACCAGCGCCGGCCGCTCGAACGCGCTCAGCGCCTCGACGGCGGCGAGCAGGTCCCGGCGGCCCTGGGCGGCGCTTCGCACGTACTTCCCGAGGTCTCGCCGAATCTCCCGACTTGACACGACCGGCCCGAACCAGCGGTCCATCACCTCTCGCGGCACCGCCCTCCTACTCAAGGGTCCGTAGGTCATCGGCAGCCTCCGCAGCCGATCGAACCGGAACGGCATCACGGCCGCCGCGATGCCTCCGGGCACCCGCGCGAGGTACGGCAGCAGCCTCGCCGCCCCTTTCGGCGGGACGTTGTCGAAGGCCTCACACGAGCACACCACGAGCCGCCCGATCCGCTCGTCCCAGCGGCTGCCCACCAGCAGCTGACCACCGCCCCAATCGCTCATCGCGAGCGTCGTCTCGTGCAGATCGAGACGCTCCATGAGCTCCCCCACGAGTCCCGCGATCCCACGCATCGAGAGATCCGCGTCGGGATCCATCGGGTGACGGTGCCCGCCCAGCGGCAGCGTCGGCAGCACGCACCGGTAGTCCGAGCGCAGCTCCTTCACCACATGACGCCACACCGAGCCGTCCATCATCAGGCCGTGCAGCAGCACGATCGCCGGCCCGTCCCCGCCGGTGTCCTCGTACTCGATCCTTCCCGCTGAGAGCTCCAGCTCCGGCATCGTCCCTACCCGCCGACCTGCGCGGCTGCCTCCGCGGGGACCCCCGCCCTCATCGTGGGGGCCCGAAGCGAGGACCGCTCGACCGTCACCTCCACGCCGTGCTTCGGGGCGAGCGTGATCCCGCGCAGCACCACGGGATCCGCCCGGTCGCGCACCGGTCGCAGCTCGAGCGCCGGCACCGCCACACGGAGCACCTCGGCCATCTCCGCCTGGGCGAGCGCCGCCCCGATGCACCGCCTGATCCCGCCGCCGAACGGCAGCCACGAGTAGGACTCGGCGCCGTCCTCCACGAACCTCTCGGGACGGAACCGCTGGGCTTCGGGGTACAGGTCCTCGCGCAGGTGCACGAGCGCGATCCCGGGGTAGACCTTCACGCCGGCGGGAAGCTCCCAGCCCGCCACCGTCCGGGGCACGGTCAGGGTCCGCTCGGCCGCGTCGATCACCGGACGCAGCCTGAGCGTCTCCTTGACCACCGCGTCGAGGTATTCGTCGCTCTCGCCCGCCGCGATCTCCTCGCGCAGCCGCTCATGCACGGCCGGGTTGCGCAGCAGCAGCTCGAACGCAAACGCCAGGCCCGTCGCGGTGGTCTCGTGTCCCGCCCCGAGCATCGTGAACAGCTCGTCCCGAAGCTCTCTCACGGTCATTCCCCGGCCCTGCTCATCGCGCGCGCGCAACAGCAGCGAGAGCACGTCCGTGCGCTCCTGAAGGTCCGGCTCGTGCCGGCGCCGCTCGATCTCCTCTTCGAGCGCCACGTCCGCCGCCCGCAGCCGCCGCGTGAATTTCCGGCCCGGGCTCAGCGGCCCGAGATCCGCGCGAGCGAGACTCGTGAGCATGTAGATCGGGCTGCTGTCGATCACCGCCACGAGCTTCTCCCGCAGCCGCTCCACCCGCTCGGGCGCCGTCACGCCGAACACCGCCCGGCAGATCACCTCGAAGGTGACCGACCGCATGCGCTCGCGCACCACCAGCCGCTCGCCAGCGCGCCAGGTCGCGATCTCCCGCTCAGCCACATCCCGGGTGACCTCGCGAAACCTCTCCACCCGCGAGCCCTGAAACGGCGGCAGCAAGAGCTTTCGCTGGCGCAGGTGCTCGGGCCCGTCCAGCACAAGCACCGAGTGGGGCCCGAGCACAGGCTCCATGAACGAGTTCGCCTCTCCCGCCCGCAGGTCCGACTGGTCGCCCGTGAACAGCTCCCGGATGGCGTCGGGATCGACCACATAGACGCCCGTGCCGAAGCCCGCGATCCGCACGGTGAACACGTCCCCGTATCGCGCCCGCCATGCCTGCAGCGTCTGCAGCGGCCACAGCGCGAAGCGCGCGAGGTTGACCACCGCCGGTGCTCTCGGACCGGGTGCAAGCGCCATCTCAGCGAAGTCTAGACTGGTCAGCCCACGCGGATGGGTTAGCCTGAGCGCAGCCGATGCCCGCCCCGACCGCAGACTTCGCCCAGGCCCCGAGCGAGGCCACGCAGCACGTCGACGTGCTGATCGTCGGCGCCGGCCTCTCCGGCGTCGGCGCCGCCTGCCACCTGCAGGCGAACTGCCCGGGCAAGAGCTACGCGATCCTCGAGGCTCGCGAGGCCATCGGCGGCACCTGGGACCTGTTCCGCTACCCCGGCATCCGCTCGGACTCCGACATGTACACACTCGGCTACTCCTTCCGGCCCTGGCGCGAGGACGAGTCGATCGTCGACGGGTCCTCCATCCGCGGCTACGTCCGCGACACCGCGCGCGAGCACGACGTCGAGGAGCACATCCGTTTCCATCACCGCGTCATCCGCGCGGAGTTCTCCAGCGAGCAGGCCCGTTGGACCGTGCATGCGCAGCGCACCGACACCGGCGAGACCGTCCAGATCAGCTGCTCCTTCCTGCTGATGTGCAGCGGCTACTACCGCTACGACGAAGGCTATTCGCCCTACTTCGAGGGCCTCGAGCGCTTCTCCGGCCAGGTCGTCCACCCCCAGCACTGGCCCGCGGAGCTCGACTATGCGGGCAAGCGCGTCGTCGTGATCGGCAGCGGCGCCACCGCCGTTACCCTCGTGCCCGCCATGGCCCGCGACGCCGCCCACGTCACGATGCTCCAGCGCTCCCCCAGCTACGTCGTCTCCCTGCCCGCCGTCGACCCGATCGCCAGGCTCTTCCGCCGCCTGCTCCCCGAGCGCCATGCCTACTCGTTGGTCCGCTGGAAGAACGTCCTCATCACCTCCCTCGTCTTCCAGCTCAGCCGCCGCCGGCCGAGCGTCGTGAAGGCGATGATCCGCAAGGGCCTCGAACGCCAGCTCCCCGTCGGATACGACATCGACACCCACTTCAAACCCCGCTACGACCCCTGGGACCAGCGCCTGTGCCTGGTGCCCGACGGCGATCTCTTCGCGGCGCTCGCC
The DNA here is from genome assembly GCA_963785785.1 of uncultured Solirubrobacterales bacterium. GTDB lineage: Bacteria > Actinomycetota > Thermoleophilia > Solirubrobacterales > Solirubrobacteraceae > Palsa-744. The sequence goes on from CAWAWI010000001.1 coordinate 1,423,072, forward strand.
GCCGGCCGCGCCTCCATCGCCACGGACACGATCGACACCTTCACCGAGACCGGCATCCGCCTCGCCTCCGGCGCCGAGCTCGACGCCGACATCGTCGTTACCGCCACCGGCCTGAATCTGCTCCTGCTCGGCGGCGCCCAGTTCGCAGTCGACGGCCACGAGGTCGATCTCTCGCAGACGATGGGCTACAAAGGCATGATGCTCAGCGGCGTCCCCAACATGGCCATGGCCCTCGGCTACACCAACGCCTCCTGGACCCTGAAGTGCGACCTCACCTGCGAGTACGTCTGCCGTCTGCTCAACCACATGGACGACCACGGCTACCGTCTGTGCACCCCTCAGAACGACGACCCCACCGTGCGCGAGCAGCCGCTGATCGACTTCTCCTCCGGCTACGTCCTGCGCTCGATCGAGCAGCTCCCCAAACAGGGCTCAAAGGCTCCCTGGCGCCTGCGCCAGAACTATGCCCTCGACATCCTCGACATCAAACGCAGCCCCATCGAGGACGGCGCCATGCGCTTCGCCTCACCGCCCCCGCTTGGTCATCCGCTCGAGCTCCCGCCCGAACGCGGCCTCGACCTCCTGGGACATCGCCAGCTGGTAGGCCGCGAGGAGCACACGTGAGGACAGCGGCCGCAGGCGCTCGATCGACTCGGTCACCTCCGCCCAGCGCTCTTCGGGATAGCCCGCCTCGGTGAACGGCTTCCACAGGTCCTCCAGGACGAGCTTGACGAACTCCCGCCCGATCGCGGTGCATTGCTCGCGCACCTTCGCGATCACCGTGAGCGCGTGCTTCAGCTGCACGCCGCGACTGACGACCTCTTCGGCGGCGTCCAACAGGGAGGGCATCGGCGCCTCGTAGCGACCGTCCCCGAGGTCCGTGAGCAGGCCGATCCGCTCGGCCCGCGCGAGCGTCTTGGGGTCCGCCTGCTCACCGAACCGCTCCTGCAGCTCGGCCGCCGTGAACACCTTCGGCTGCTCGGTCTCGAATGGCGCGCTCATCGCCTCCTTCAGGCTGAGCAGCTGCTCGGGCTTGCCGCGGGTCTGCAGGAGCAGTCGCCCGATCGCCGTGAGGTTGAAGCCCTCGGCCTGCATCTGGGCGATCAGACGCAGGCGGGCGAGGTGCTCGGGGCCGTAGTAGCCGACCCGCTCGCGCACCTCCGGCGCGGGCAGCAGCCCGCGGGCGCGATGGGCGCGAATGTTCCTGACGGTCATCCCGCTCCCGGCCGCGAGCTGCTCGATCGTGAGCTCGTTCTCGTAGCTCTCGCGCGTCTGCTTCACGTCTGCCATGCCCGCCATGCCCCCCACGATACCTCCAGACGACGATACTCCAACCAACGTGACATCAAATGATGTAACATCGATCGGTGAGAGGGGTACCGGAGCCATGTCCACGATGCGAGCACAAGGAGACCCGACCATGCCAGCCCCCGTCACGCCGCCCACGAGCGACCCCGCCGTGAGCGCCCAGCCCAGCCTGACCCCCCACGCACTCCCGCCGAGCGCCGGTGAGAGCACGCCCCGAGCGTCCGTGGGGGCGCGCAGGCCGCTCCCGCCGGGTCCGCGCCTGCCCGTGTCCCTGCAGAGCTACCTGGTCTGGAACCGGACCATCCCCTTCTTCACCGGCGCTCGCCGCAAGTACGGCCCCGTGTTCACGATCCGCGCGCTTCCCTGGGGCAGGGCGGTGGTGATCGACGACAGCGACCTCGTCAAGCAGGTGTTCACCGGCGACCCGGCGGTGTTCCACGCGGGCGACGGCAACTCGATGCTCGCGCCCGTCCTGGGCGAGCGGTCGGTGCTCGTGCTCGACCGCGACGAGCACCTGCAGGCGCGCAAGCGCCTACTGCCGCCCTTCCACGGCGATTCCGTACGCCGCTACGGCGAGACGATCGAGCAGATCGTCGTGCAGGAGATCGCCCGCTGGCCGCTCGGGCGGCCCTTTCCCCTGCACCCGCGCATGCGGGCGATCACCCTGGAGACGATCCTGCAGGCCGTGATCGGGGTCACCGACCCCGTACGCCTGCGGGCCCTGCGGGAGGTCCTGCCCGAGACCGCCGAGGTCGGCCCCACGATCATGGCGATGTGGGTGATCCCGGGCCTCGGACGGGTGGGACGCTGGCGGCGCTACCGGCGAACGGTCGTGGAGGCCAACAGGCTGCTGCGTGAGGAGATCGCCGCGCGCAGGCTCGATCCGCGACTTCAGGAGCGCCAGGACGTCCTCTCCCAGCTCGTGCGCGCCGGCGAGATCGACGACGAGGAGCTGCGCGACCAGATCATGACGCTGCTGCTCGCCGGCCACGAGACGACCACCACCGGCCTGGCCTGGGCGTTCGAGCGGCTGCTGCGAAACCCCGACATCCTCGCCCGGGCCAGGGAGGGTGACGACGCCTACCTGGACGCGGTCGTCCAGGAGACCCTCCGCTGCAGGCCCGTGATCCCCGCGGTGCTGCGCCGGCTGCAGGCGCCCGTCGAGCTCGGCGGATGGCGGCTGCCGGCGGGCGTGACCGTGATGCCCTCGATCACCCTGATGCACTCCGACCCGAAGCTGTTTCCCGAACCCGACCGCTTCAAGCCCGAGCGCTTCCTGGGCGACGGCGAGGGCTCGACCTACACCTGGATCCCGTTCGGGGGCGGTCGCCGTCGCTGCCTGGGCGCGGCGTTCGCGAGCTTCGAGATGCGGGTGGCCCTGCGCACGATCCTGCAGCGCACCACCCTGCGCGCCGACAGGACACGCGCGGAGAAGGTGCGCAATCATCACATAACGCTCGTGCCGGCCCGCGGCGCGCGCGTCGTCAGAGAGGCGTGACATGAGCGACCACCACCGCATCGCAATCGTCGGTTCCGGCTTCGCCGGGCTGGGCGCCGCGGTCAAGCTCAAGCAGGCCGGCATCGAGGACTTCGTCGTGCTCGAGCGCGACAGCCAGGTCGGGGGCACGTGGTGGGCGAACACCTACCCGGGCTGCCAGTGCGACGTCCCCTCCCACCTGTACTCGTTCTCGTTCGCCCCCAACCCGGACTGGACGAGGACCTACTCGCGCCAGCCCGAGATCTGGGAGTACCTGCGCCGGGTCAGCGACGAGCACGGCATCGACCCACACATCCGCTTCGGCCACGACGTTCAGGACGCGAGCTGGGACGAGGACTCGGAGCTGTGGCGCCTGCAGACCAACCACGGCGAGCTGACCGCCGAGCTGCTGATCGTCGGCCCCGGCCCGCTGAACGAGCCCAAGCTGCCCGAGATCGACGGGATCGAGAGCTTCGAGGGCACGATCTTCCACTCCGCCCGATGGGATCACGAGCACTCGCTGCTGGGAAAGCGGGTCGCGGTGATCGGCACCGGCGCCTCCTCGATCCAGTTCGTGCCCCGGATCCAGCCGGAAGTGTCAAAGCTCCACATCTTCCAGCGCACCCCGCCGTGGATCGTCCCGCATCGCGACCGGCCGACCAAACGCTCCGAGCGGGCTCTCTATCGTCTGTTCCCCCCCGCCCAGCGGCTCGCCCGCGCGTTCGTGTACGTCTCGCGCGAGCTGTTCGTGTTCACGCTCATGCACCCCCACCCGGGCTCCCTCTCAGAGCGGGTCGGGCGAAAGCACCTGCGCGAACAGGTTCCCGACCCCGAGCTGCGCGCGAAGCTCACTCCCCGCTACCGGATCGGGTGCAAGCGGGTGCTGATCTCAAACGAGTACTACCCGGCGATCCAGCAGCCCAACGTCGAGGTCGTGACCGACTCGATCGCCGCGATCACTCCCCGGGGGATCCTCACCGCCGACGGGCGGGAGCGTGCTCTGGACACGATCATCCTCGGCACCGGCTTTCACGTGACCGACATGCCCGTCGCCCGCTGGGTGCACGGGCGCTCCGGGCGCACGATGGACGAGGTCTGGCAGGGCAGCCCCCAGGCCTACCTCGGCACGACGGTGGCGGGCTTTCCCAACATGTTCATGCTCGTCGGCCCCAACACCGGCCTCGGGCACAACTCGATCGTGTTCATGATCGAGTCTCAGCTGAACTACGTGATGGACTGCATCGCCCACCTCGACCGGACGGGCACGCGGACGTTCGATGTGCGCGATGACGTGCAGCGGCGCTTCAACGAGGAGCTCCAGCGCAAGCTGCAGGGCACCGTCTGGACCTCCGGCGGCTGCGTGAGCTGGTACCTGGACGAGCACGGGCGCAACTCCACGATCTGGCCGGGCTTCACCTGGCCCTACCGCCGCGGCACCCGGCGCTTTCGCGCGAGCGACTACGAGCTGCGTCCGCGCACGCCCCGCCCCGCCCCGCCGTCGTCGCCGTCGACCGTCCCGGTTCCGGTCCCCGCGCCGGTCCCGTGAGTCGCGCCACGCAGACCCCATACGATGTCGCAGGGCGAACGGTGCTCATCACGGGCGCCGCCCGGGGCATCGGCGCGGCGACCGCCGAACGGCTGCACCGCAGGGGCGCGAACGTCGCGCTCGTGGGCCTCGAGCCCGAGCGCCTACGGGAGCTTGCAGACCGCCTGGGCGAGCGCGCGCAGGCGTTCGAGGCGGACGTCACCGACTTCGACGCGCTGCAGCGAGCGGTCGCGGGCACGGTCGAGCGCTTCGGCGGGATCGACGTGGCGATCGCCAACGCCGGGCTCGCCTTCACCGGAACGCTCGCGACCGCCCCCGTCGAGCAGGTCGAGCGCACCTTCGCGGTGAACCTGCTCGGGGTGTGGCGCACCGCCCGGGCGGTCATCGAGGAGATCGTCAAGCGCCGTGGCTACCTGCTGAACATCTCCTCGCTGAGCGCCGTCGCGCACGCGCCGATGATGGGCCCCTACACCGCCACCAAGGCCGGCGTCGAGGCGTTCACCGACGCCCTGCGCATGGAGACGGCCCCCAGCGGCGCCCGCGTTGGGTGCGCCTACTTCGGCTTCATCGACACCGACCTCGTACGAGCCGGCTACTCCCAGGCCTCCGCCGAGGTGCTCAACCGCCAGTCCCCCGGCTTCCTGCGCAACCCCGCGCCCCTCTCGAGCGCGGTCGACGCGATCGAGCGGGGCATCGAACGACGCGCCCCCCGCCTGTGGGCGCCCCGCTGGGTCGGCGCCGCGATCGCCCTGCGCGGGCTCATCCAGCCGCTGACCGAACGGCGCATCCTGCGCGACCCCGCCGCCCTGAGCGAGGCGATGCGCCTGGCCGACCCCGCCTCGGGAAACGTCCCCGAGGCTGACCCCCTGCTGGGCGTCTCCCCCCAGGCGATCGAGTCCTGACGGCCGGACCGGGCCCCGGGCCCCGCCCCCGGGTTCCAGCCCAGGCCCAGACGGTCGCATGCTGAGGGCCGGCCGGCTGAGCTACTCGGCCTGGCTGAACTCCCAAATCGCGACGAACAGCATGACCAGGCCGAGGATCGCGATGACCGCTGCCTCGAGCCCGGTGGGTACGCGCCAGCCGAACCAGGTGACGCCCGGATCCAGCGCGGCGCGGGCGGCTTCGCTGATGTCCAGGTGGGCGAAGATCGCGCGCCGCATCGGCTCGACCGCGTAGGTGAGGGGGTCAAGGCGGTTGAGGATCGCCAGCCACTGGGGCAGGTTGGCGACCGAGAACATCGCGCCGGAGAGGAAGAACATCGGCATGATCACCATCTGCATGAGGGCCATGAACGACTGCATCTGGTTGATGCGGGCCGCGAACATCACGCCGAAGGCGGTGATCGCGAAGGCGAGCAGCAGAGACAGCGCGAACAGCTCCAGGATCAGGCTCAGTTCGTAGGGGATTTCGACGAGGCCCGCAATCGCGATCACGATCATGCCCTGGAACGCGGCGACGGTGGCGCCGCCGAAGACCTTGCCGAGCACGATCGAGCTGCGACGGACGGGCGCGACCATCATCTCGCGCAGGAACCCGAACTCGCGATCCCAGACGATCGAGGCGGCGGAGAACATGGCGGTGAACATCACCGCCATGCACAGGACGCCGGGGTAGATGAACGTTTTGAAGTTGACCCCGTGGGTGCCGGCGGAGGCGAGTGTGGAGATGCCGGTGCCGAGCACGAACAGGAACAGGAACGGCTGGATCAACGAGGTCAGAATGCGCAGGCGATCGCGGCTGAAACGGATCAGCTCCCGCTTCCAGACGACGCGGATGGCGCGCAGCTCGCCGCGAAAGCTGCGAGCGGGGACGTGCACCTTGGCGACGTGCCTGGCCGGGTGGCCCGGTGTGAGGGGCGCTCCGGTGGGGGCGTCGGTGGTGGCTGTGGCGGTGGCGGCGGTCTCGGTTGCCATCAGCGGCTCATCATGCGGGCCATGTTGCGGCGCATGTCGGTCATTCCGGACTCCTCCGCGTCGCGGATGGTGGTGCCGGTGTAGGACATGAACACGTCGTCGAGGGACGGTCGGGAGACGTTGACCGAGCGGATCGGCTGGCCGAGCTCGGCGAACAGGCGGGGGACGAACTGCTCGCCCTCGGCCACTCCGAACGTGACCGCGCCTTCGGCGAGGACGGCCTCGATGTCGAAGCGCTCGCGCAGGGCGGCGATCGCCCCGTCGTCGTCGTCGGTCTGGATCTGGACGCGGTCCTTGCCGATGCTCGCCTTCAGCGCCTGCGGGGTGTCGAGGGCGACGATCTTGCCCCGGTCCATGATCGCGATGCGATCGCAGTACTCGGCCTCGTCCATGTAGTGGGTCGTCAGGAAGATCGTGATGTCCTCGTCTCGCTTGAGCTCTGAGATGTACGTCCAGATCGAGCTGCGGGTCTGGGGGTCCAGGCCGACGGTGGGCTCGTCCAGGAACAGCACCCGCGGAGAGTGAAGCAGGCCGCGGGCGATCTCCAGGCGGCGCTTCATCCCGCCGGAGAAGGTGCCGACGAGGCTCGCCCGGCGTTCCCACAGGCCGACCATCTCCATCACCTGGCGCAGGCGCTCGCTCACGGCGCCCCGAGGCATCCCGTAGAGCTCGGCGTGCAGGCTCAGGTTCTGCTCGGCGGTCAGGTAGCCGTCGAGGGTCGTGTCCTGGAAGACGAGCCCGATGTTGCGCCTGACCTGGTCGCGTTCGCGCACCACATCGTGTCCGGCCACGCGGGCATGCCCGCCGCTGGGGTTCACGAGCGTGCAGAGCATGTTGATCGTCGTCGACTTACCCGCCCCGTTGGGGCCGAGGAAGCCGAACGTCTCACCGGTGGCGACCTCGAAGTCGATGCCCCGCACCGCTTCCAGGTCGCCGTAGCTCTTGACGAGGCCCTCCACAGACACCGCGGGTGCGGACACGACCCCGTTCGCCGACGCGGCGCCTGCCGGCGCATCGGGCCGAGAGGCAGCTGTCGGGGCGAGATCAGGGCTCATGCGTCCTCATGCGTCCTTCTCCACATTATCGGCCCCGGGATCGCCGTCGGCGAGGATGCGGTAGAGGTCACGGCGGGTGGTGGCGAGCACCTGGCGCGCCTGCGCCCATTGGGACTCGCTGCCCGTGCGCATCACCTGCGCGAAGGCGTTCCCGACCTCGCGCATCAGGCTGCCGAGCTCGTATGCCTGGCCTGAGAGGTCGCCCCCCATCTGCTCCCACGGCGCCTTGGCGTCCTCGCCCCGCTCCTGCACCTGTGCGCGGCCGGCATCCGTCAACTCGTAGTGTTTGCGCCCGTCCTGCTCGCCCGAGCGGATCAGGCCCTCATCCTCGAGCTGCTGGAGCGCCGGGTAGACCGAGCCCGGGCTCGGGCGCCAGGCGCCATCGCTGCGCTCCTCGATCTCCTGCATGATCTGGTAGCCGTTGCGGGGCTCCTCGGCCAGCAGCAGCAGCGCGGCGGTGCGGATGTCACCGCGGCGCGCCTTGCGCCCCCGCCCGAACGGGCCTCCGGGCCCGAAGCCGAACGGTCCCCCTCCGAAGGGGCTCCCGCCGAAGCCGCCGCGTGACGCGCGGTGGCGGTGCCCACCGTGACGGCCGCCGCGCGGCGTCCCCTCGCCGGGCTCTCCCTCCGCGCGCGCGCGCCCACCTCGTCCGCCACTCATGGCGCGCAGGAAAGCGCGAAAGTCATAGTCCAAGTCGTGCCTGGTGCCATGTCCGCAAGGACCGGCCTGTCCTGGATAGGTCGCATCGGCGAACATATCTATCTCCTATCGTGAGCTATCTGAGTAAGATCACGATATATCGTTATATGTTCTCTGTCAAGCCTCTTCGCCAAATTACGAGCGGAGCGGCGCGATTCGTACAGCGCTGTGACGAAAGCGCTAATGGCGGAAGTGGCGGATGCCGGTGGCGACCATCGCCACCCCCGCGGCGTCCATCGCGGCGACGACGTCCTCGTCGCGGACCGAGCCGCCGGGCTGGACGATCGCCCTCACACCGGCGTCGGCCGCGAGCTGGGGGCCGTCGGGGAAGGGGAAGAAGGCGTCCGAGGCCAGGCTGGATCCGGCCAGGAGCTCGGGCTGGGCGTCCTTGGCCTTCTCGACGGCGATCCGGACCGCGTCGACGCGGCTCATCTGACCGGCGCCGATGCCGATCGTCGCCCCGCCGGCGGCGATCACGATCGCGTTGGAGCGAACGTGGCGGCAGACCTTCCAGGCGAACAGCAGGTCGGCCCACTGAGACTCGGCCGGCTGGCCGATACCCATCGCGCGCATCTGCGCGCGGGTCTCGGTGACGACGTCCCGGGTCTGCACGAGCTGGCCGCCGATCACAGGCTTGCCCTCGACCTCGTGGCTGGGGGCGGGCCAGTCGGTGAGCTCCAGCAGGCGGACGTTCTTCTTGGCCTTCAGGATCTCCAGCGCGCCGGGCTCGTAGGCTGGGGCGAGGAGCACCTCGATGAACTGCTCGGACAGCTTCTCCGCGCAGGCCGCATCGACCGGGCGGTTCAGCGCGATCACGCCGCCGTACGCGCTGAGGGGGTCGCACGCGAAGGCCCGTTCGTAGGCGGACTGGACGGTCTCGCCCAGGGCGCACCCGCAGGGGTTGTTGTGCTTGAGGATCGCGCACGCGGGGCCCTCGAGCTCCTCGAGGAGCTCCCGGGCGGAGCTGAGATCAAGGAGGTTGTTGAACGAGAGCTCCTTGCCGTGCAGCTGGACCACCCCGTCGAGCAGGTGCGTGGGCGACCCCGCGCGGGCGTAGAAGGCGGCCTGCTGGTGGGGGTTCTCGCCATAGCGCAGGTCCATGACCTTCTCGTAGGCGTCACGCCAAGTGGGGGGAAAGCCCTCGTACACGCGCCCCGAGAACCAGGTCGAGATCGCGGCGTCATAGCGGGCGGTCAGCGCGAAGGCCTTGGCGGCGAGACGGGTACGGGTCTGGAGGGTCAGGCGCCCGCCGGACTCGCGCAGCTGGGCGAGCACGTCCCCGTAGTCGTCGGGATCCACGACGACCGCGGCGAACGCGCTGTTCTTGGCGGCGGCTCGGATCATCGTGGGACCTCCGATGTCGACGTTCTCGACGATCTCCTGAACGCTCGAGTCCCCGCGGGCGAGGGTCTGCTCGAACGGGTACAGGTTCACGCACACGAGATCCACCGGCTCGATCTCGTGCTCGGCTGCGGCCCGCAGGTGGGAGTCCTCGTCGCGAAGGGCGAGCAGGCCGGCGTACAGGCGCGGGTGAAGAGTCTTGACGCGGCCGTCCATCATCTCGGGAAAGCCGGTGAAGTCCTCGACCGGCCTGACCGGGACGCCGGCGCCGGCCAGGGCGGCCGCTGTGCCCCCGGTGGAGAGGACCTCCACCCCCAGCTCGGCGAGGCCACGGGCGAAGTCGACGACCCCCTCCTTCTCAGACACCGACAGCAGGGCGCGCCGCACCTGCACCTCGCCGGGAGCGGCCTTCTCGATCATGCCTGCCAGACTATCCAGCGGAAAGCCCCCGCGGCTGGCCCGTGAGTACCCGTCGCGGATGCTCGGGATCGATGCTCAGCGCGTCGCGGGCGAACAGGCGGACGGCCTCGGGCAGGAGGGTGTGCTCGAGCGGGCGCAGGACGGCGAGGACCTCCTCGGGATCGCGGGCGCCGGGGAGCTCGATCGCGCGCTGAGCGATCACCGGGCCACTGTCGACGCCGGCGTCGACGAAGTGGATGGTGACTCCGAACACCTTCACTCCGTAGGCGAGCGCCTGCTCGATCGCGCCCAGTCCGGGGAACGCGGGGAGCAGCGACGGGTGCACGTTCATCACAGCCCCGGGGAAGCGCTCGAGGAAGGGCTCGCCCAGCAGCTCCATGTAGCCGGCGAGCACGACCAGGCGGGCGCCGCGCTCGGCCAGCCAGTCCGCGAGCGCCTCGTCGCGGGCTCCCCGGTCGGGGTAGTCCGCGCGAGGAAATGCGGCGGTCGGGACGTCCAGGGCGGCGGCCCGCTGCAGGGCGGGAGCTCCCGAGACGCTGGAGGCGACCGCGACGACGAGCGCCTCGCGTTCGTGGACGGTGTCGAGCAGGGCCTGGAGGTTGGTGCCCGTGCCGGACACGAGTACGGCGATCGGAAGGGGCTCGGGCATCGCCGCGGCCGGCTCGGGCATCGCCGCAGCCTATAGACCGGCGAGGGGTGTGACCCAACTCACAAAGAAGGCCCGACAAGCCCGCTTGGATCATTTACGAGGGTGGAGAGCGGTACGCCACCAACACCAGACAGGACAAGAGGAAAATGATCGCATCCATGATCGTCACAGCAGTGGTAGCGGGCGGCCTCGGATACGCCCTGCGCTCCAGCCGCAACGACCAGTTGATCGTGCACCGCCCCTACAACAACCGACACAACGACGCCACGGGGGCGCGCGACGAGGCGCTCGGCTAGGCGCTGATCAGGGGGAGGGGCAGTACCTCCGCCCCCTCCTTCGCGGGCTCGTCCTCGAGCGCGTACTTGCCGTTGGCCTCGCCGGTGCCGTCGAGGGGGTAGCGGCCGCTGAAGCAGGCGTCGCAGTGGGTCGAGGGCCCGGATTCGATCGCCTCGTAGACGCCGTCCAGGGAGAGATAGTGCAGCGAGTCGCAGCCGAGCTCGGCGGCGATCTCTCCGACGGTGCGGTTGTAGGCGATCATCTCCTCGCGGGTGGACATGTCGATGCCGTAGTGGCAGGGGTGCTCGATCGGCGGGGCGGAGATGCGCATGTGGATCTCGCGGGCGCCCGAGTCGCGGAGCATCTGCACGATCTGGCGGGTTGTGTTGCCGCGGACGATCGAGTCGTCGACCACCACCAGGCGCTTGCCGGCGATGACCTCGGGCAGCGGGTTGAACTTCAGGCGCAGGCCGTGCTTGCGAAGCTCCTGACCGGGCTGGATGAACGTGCGGGCGACGTAGCGGTTCTTGACGAAGCCGTCGTCCTGGGGCAGCCCGGAGGCGCGTGCCAGGCCCCGGGCGGCGGCGTTGCCGGAGTCCGGCACGGGGATCACGAGGTCGGCGTCGACCGGAGCCTCGCGCCAGAGGATCTCGCCCATGCGCGCGCGGGCGACCTGCAGGACAAGACCGTCCACGCGCGAGTCCGGACGGGCGAAGTAGATGGACTCGAACACGCAGAGCGCGGGACGCGCGCCGGTGTCGATCTGACGGCTGCGCAGGCCGTGCTCGCCGAGCGAGACGATCTCCCCGGGGGCGACGTCGCGCTCGAAGCGGGCGCCGATGATGTCGAACGCGCAGGACTCGCTGGCCACGCACCAGCTGCGCGGCCCGCCGGGGTCGGGGGCGTCCTCCGGCGAGCGAACGTCGGCCGGCAGGGTGGCGAGGGAGAGCGGGCGCAGGCCATGGGGATCGCGGAAGGCGATCACCTCGTCGCGGGTGAGGACGACGATCGAGAAGGCGCCCTTCAGCCGCGGGAGGACGTCGGCGATGGCGTCCTCGATCGACTCCGCGGGGTGGGTGGCGATCAGCGCGGCGATGATCTCCGAGTCGGAGGTCGAGCTGAACGTGACCCCCCGAGCGGCGAGCTCTGCGCGGAGCTCGACGGCGTTGATGAGGTTGCCGTTGTGGGCGAGGGCGAGCTCGCGGTGGGAGCCGTGGGTGCCCTCGGAGCGCTGGACGGGCTGGGAGTTCTCCCAGGCGTTGGAGCCGGTGGTGGAGTAGCGCACGTGCCCGATCGCCAGCTCCCCGGCGAGCGTGCGCAGGTCATTCTCGCTGAACACCTGGCTGACGAGCCCGAGCTCGCGGCGGGTGACGATATGCCCGCCCCGGTCGGCCGCGGCGATGCCCGCCGACTCCTGGCCGCGGTGCTGAAGGGCGTACAGGGCGAAGTACGACAGCCGCGACACCTCGTGTCCGGGGGCGTACAGGCCGAAGACCCCGCACTCGTCGTGTATGTGATCGTCGGGCCAGCATCCAGCTGCCCTTGGCGAGAGCGAGGATCGCCCTCCGGGCGACCTTGAGGGGCGCATTATGGACACAAGCTAGCAGCCCGCGACGCGGTCAACCGAACAGCTCCCGCAGGACGCCGTGGGCCTCGGAGAGCTCCCCGAGGGTCGCCTCGAGGATCTCCCCGGCGAGCCCCACACGAAGGCGATCGCCGCCGACCGTGCCGAGCAGTCGCACCTTCGCGTGTCCCTCCGACCCCATCTCGCCCAGCGTGCACAGCGCCTCGGCGGACCCACTCACGAGGAACCCGCCGGGCCCCTCTCCGAACAGTGTCTCCAACGGGGGCGGGGCCTCGTCAGGGCCACGCGCGCCGTCGCCAAGCGCGCCGTCGAGGTCCACCTCGGCCCCGAGGCCGCCGGCGAGGCAGCACTCGGCCAGGGCGACCGCGAGTCCGCCCTCGGCGATGTCGTGGGCGCTCGCGAGGGCCCCGGAACGGACGGTCTCGCGAACGGCCGCCTGGGCGAGCAGGACGGCGTCGAGCTCAAACGCGGGCAGGCCGTCGGGCAGGGGCTCGCCGCGCAGCTTGGCCAGCTCGCTCGCCGCCAGGGAGGGCGCGAACGGGCCGACCAGGGCGATCGCGTCGCCGTCCCGGGCGAAGCCCAGCCCGCCGGCCATGCGGGCATCGGGCAGTCGTCCGACCATGCCGATCACCGGCGTCGGATAGATCGGGCCGGCGGGGGTCTCGTTGTAGAGAGAGACGTTGCCGCCGACGATCGGAGCTTTCAGCGCGGAGCAGGCGTCGGCGAGACCGCGCACGGACTCGGTCAGCTGCCAGGCCACGTGAGGCTTCTCGGGGTTGCCGAAGTTGAGGTTGTTGGTCGTGCCCAGCGGCTCGGCGCCTGCGCAGGCGAGATTGGAGGAGCACTCCAGCGCGGCCTCGATCGTGCCGCGATACGGGTCGGCGGCGACGCGGCGTCCATTGCAGTCGATGCTCACCGCCAGGGCGCTGCCGTCGGGGAGCGCGAGCACGGCGGCGTCGGAGCGCTCGGGCCGCCGGACGGTGCGGGACTGGACGATCGAGTCGTACTGCTCGAACAGGGGCCGGCGGGAGGCGAGGTTCGGGCTGCGGAGCAGCCCCAGCAGGATCTCGCGGGGCGTGGCCGCGGGCGGGAGATCCGCGGCCGGGGCGGGCGCTGGATAGATCGACTGCGAGGGCTTTCGCGGGTCCAGGTCATACAGCGGGCAGTCGTCCACGAGGGCCGCCACGGACATGTCGCCCACGAGCTCGCCGTCGCGGAGCACGCGCATGCGACGGGTGTCGGTGACCGTGCCGATCGTCGCACCGGCCACCTCCCACTTCTCGCACAGCTCCATCACCGCCCGCACGTTCGACGGCTCGACCACGCACAGCATCCGCTCCTGGGACTCGCTGACCATCACCTCGAACGGCTCCATGTCGGGCTCGCGCAGGGGGACCCTCCCGACGTCGATGTCGATCCCGACGGCGCCCTTGGAGGCCATCTCCGAGGCGGAGGAGGTGAGACCGGCGGCACCGAGGTCCTGCAGGGAGACGAGCAGGCCCCGCTGCAGCAGCTCCAGGGAGCACTCCAGGAGCTTCTTCTCCGCGAAGGGGTCCCCGACCTGGACGGTGGGGCGCTTGTGCTCGTCCGAGCCGCCTTCCTCTCCGCCCAGCTCGGCTGAGGCGAGCACCGAGGCGCCGCCGATCCCGTCCCGGCCGGTGGAGGCGCCGAACAGGATCAGTACGTTGCCGGGCCCCGCGGCGGCGCTGCGCACGAGCTTCTCGCGCGGGGCCAGCCCGAGGGCCATGGCGTTGACGAGGCAGTTGTGTTCGTAGGGGGCCTCGAAGTAGACCTCCCCGCCGACGGTGGGTACGCCGATCGAGTTCCCGTAGTGGCCGATCCCCGAGACGGCGCCGTCCAGCAAAAAGCGTGCCCGCGCGCGCGCGTGTGCGGGCGCGCGGGCCCCCGTTTTCGCAACCCCCCCACCAGCCGCTTCACCAACCCCCTCATCGCGGCTGACCCCGCCGACCTCTCCGAAGCGAAGGGAGTCGAGGACGGCGATCGGACGGGCGCCGATCGCGAAGATGTCGCGCAGGATGCCCCCGACGCCGGTGGCAGCCCCCTGGAAGGGCTCGACGGCGCTGGGATGGTTGTGGGACTCGACCTTGAACGCGCACACCAGACCGGCGCCGACATCGACCGCGCCGGCGTTCTCGCCCGGGCCCATGACCACGTGAGGGCCTTCGGTGGGAAGCGTGCGAAGCAGCTTGCGGGAGTGCTTGTAGGCGCAGTGCTCGCTCCACAGCAGCGAGAACATCGCGAGCTCGAGCCGGTTGGGGGGTCCGTGCTGGTGCTCGCAGACGAGCTCGTACTCGGCCTCGGTGAGCCCGAGCGTGAGGGCGTCCTCGACTGTCGGGAAGGTGGCGCCGGTCGCGCTCGTGGCGCCCGTCGCGCTCGTGGCGCCCGTGGAGACGGAGGGGACGTCAGGCAACTGCGACATCCTCCTCGACCGCGAGGCGCATCGACTGAAAGATGCACAGCCCGTCGGTGGAGCCCCCGGTGAGCTCGTCGACGGCGTGCTCGGGGTGGGGCATCAGGCCAAGGACGTTGCCGGCCTGGTTGCGCACGCCCGCGATCTCGCGAAGGGAGCCGTTGAAGTTCTCCCCGGGGGCATAGCGGAACACGACCTGGCCGTGATCTTCGATCTCGTCCAAAGTGGCCTCGTCCGCGTAGTAGCGCCCCCAGGAGTGCTTGGCGGGGATGCTCAGGCGCGGCGCGGGATCGTCTGAGCTTCGCCCGAGATCGTCTGAGCTTCGCCCGAGATCGTCTGAGCTTCGCCTGGGATCGTCTGAGCTTCGCCTGGGATGGTCGCTGCCCGGCCGGCAGGCACGCGTGAAGGGAGTGTCGGGCTGGACGACCTCCAGGTGGACCTGGCGGGAGGTGAAGCGACGGTTGACGTTTCCGAGCAGGGCCCCAGGAAGCAGGTGGGCCTCGCAGAGCACCTGAAACCCGTTGCAGATGCCCAGCACGAGGCCGCCGTCGCGGGCGAAGCGGATGACCGTCTCCATGATCGGGGCGAACCGGGCGATGGCGCCGGCACGCAGGTAGTCGCCGTAGGAGAACCCGCCGGGCACGATCACCGCGTCGGCTCCCTTCAGATCGGGGTCGGCGTGCCACAGGAGCTCGGCGTCCGCCACCCGGCGGGCGGCATGCATGGCATCGACCTCGTCGCAGCTGCCGGGGAACTGGATGACGCCGAACTTCACCTGCGTCAGGCGGCGCCGTCGAGGAGCTCGACCTCGTAGTCCTCGACCAGCGGGTTGGCGAGCAGGCGCTCGCACATGGAGTCGAGCTGGGAGGCGTCCCGAACGTCGAGCTCGATCAGCCGTCCGACGTGGACGTTCGCCACGCCGGCGAACCCGAGCGCCGGCAGAGCGCGCTCGACGGCAGCCCCCTGCGGGTCGAGGATGCCGGCCTTCGGGCGAATCAGCACGCGGGCCCTCACGCGGCCGTCCGCTCCAGCCAGGCCGGGAAGGGCTCGCCCGTGATGCGCTCGTAGGCGTCGATGTAGCGGTCGCGGGTGCCGGCGACGACGTCCTCGGGAATCTCCGGGGCGGGGGGCTTCTTGTCCCAGCCGCTGGCGGCGGCCCAGTCGCGGACGTACTGCTTGTCAAAGCTCGGCTGGGCGCGGCCGACCTGGAAGCCGTCGACGGGCCAGTAGCGGGAGGAGTCGGGGGTGAGGACCTCGTCGCCGAGGACCAGCTCCCGCCCACCCCGGTCGGCTGAGTGCTCGTCGATGCCCAACTCGAACTTTGTGTCGGCGAGGATCACCCCCCGCGCGCGGGCGTGGTCGGCGGCGAACGAGTACAGCTCGATCGAGACATCGCGGGCCCGCTCCATCAGCTCGCGGTCGCCGACCAGCTCGGCGGCGCGGTCGAAGTCGATCGCCTCGTCGTGACCGACGTCGGCCTTGGTGGAGGGCGTGAAGATCGGATGGGGGAGGCGCTCGGACTCACGTAGGCGGGGCGGGAGGGAGATCCCGGACACCGAGCCGGTCGCCTGGTAGTCCTTCCAGCCCGAGCCGGTGATGTAGCCGCGGACGACGCACTCGACGGGGAGCATCCGCAGCCTGCGCACGACCAGGGCGCGTCCGCGAGCCTCCCCGGGAACGCCGTCGGTCGCGGAGATCATGTGGTTGGGCACGATGTGGGCGGTCTTCTCAAACCAGAACGCCGAGAGGCCCGTGAGCACCTTGCCCTTGTCGGGGATCGGGGTAGGGTGGACCGCGTCGTAGGTGGAGATGCGATCGCTGGCGACCATCAGCAGGCGTCCGCCGCCGGGGCCACCCACACCCTCGACGGCGCCGCTCGCGGAGCCGTCACCGACGCCGTCGAGGTCGTAGATCTCGCGGACCTTCCCGCTGGCGATCAGAGGCAGGTCGGCGAGGGCGGTCACGGGCCGGACGATAGCCCGTCGAGGCGCCGGATGATCTCGTCCGCATAACGCACGTAATGGTCGTAGTCGAAGATCTCCTGCAGGTCCAGGCCGGCGGCGCGGTCGTCGGCGGCGAGGAGCTCGCGCATGGGGGTGGGCGGGTCTTCGGTAAAGGCGCGCTGGGCGAGCTCCTGGACGATCCGATAGGCGTCGTCGCGGCCCATCCCCTGGGCGACCAGCGCCAGGAGGACGCGCTGGGAGAACAGGGCGCCGTGGGTGAGCTCCAGGTTGGCGCGCATTCGGGTGGCGTCGACGGTCATGTCCCGGACGAGGGCGATCGCGCGGTGGTTCAGGTAGTCGAGCAGGATGGTCGAGTCGGGCAGGATCACGCGCTCGACGGAGGAGTGGGAGATGTCGCGCTCGTGCCAGAGGGCGACGTTCTCGAGCGCCGCCTGGGCGTTTCCGCGGAGCACGCGGGCGAGCCCGGAGATCTGCTCGCTCTTGATCGGGTTGCGCTTGTGGGGCATCGCGCTCGAGCCCTTCTGGCCGGCCCGGAACGGCTCCTGGACCTCGCGGACCTCGGTGCGCTGCAGGTGCCTGACCTCGGTCGCCAGCCGCTCCAGGCCCGCTCCCGCCAGGGCGATCGCTCCCACGAGCTCGGCGTGGCGGTCACGGGCGACCACCTGGGTGGAGACGTCCTCGCGGGCGAGGTCCAGGCGAGCGAGCACGCGGGCCTCGTATTCGGGGCTGGTGGCCGCGTAGGTCCCCACGGCGCCCGAGATCGCCCCGACGGCGGCCTGGGCGAACGCGCGGTCCAGGCGAACGGCGTTGCGATGAGCCTCGAAGGCGAACCCCGCGAGCTTGATTCCGAAGGTGGTGGGCTCGGCGTGGACCCCGTGGGTCCTGCCCACGCAGAGGGTCTCCGCGTGCTCGCGGGCGCGCGCGGCGAGGGCCTGGACGAGCTCCCGTGCCCCGGACATCACCACCTCCCCGACCGCCTTCAGCTGCAGGGCCAGAGCCGTGTCGAGAACGTCGGAGCTGGTCAGGCCGAAATGGATCCAGCGCCCCGCCTCGCCAGCGGAGGCCGCGAGCACGTCCACGAACGCGGCCATGTCGTGGTCGGTGAGACGCTCGCGCTCGTCCACCTGGGCCACCGTGAAGGTCGCAGCGGCGATCTCCTGGAGCTCCGCGGGTGTGGGGCCCTCGTCGCCGAGCAGGCCGGGGAGCTCAAGGCAGGCGGCCACCTCTACCTCCTGCCAGCTCTCCATCCGCGCCGCGTCGGTCCACAGACGGCCGAGCTCGGGGCGGGTGTAGCGCGCGATCATGCTCCGAGGATCTGCGCCGCGAGGATGGCGGCGTTGCGGGCATTGTCCAGGCCGACGCAGGCGACTGGCACCCCGGGGGGCATCTGGACGATCGAGAGGATCGCGTCGAGACCGCCCGCGGCGGACAGGCGTCCGGACAGGGGCACCCCGATCACGGGGAGCTCGGTGTGGGCGGCGACCGCGCCCGGAAGGGCGGCGGAGATGCCGGCGCCGGCGATGATCACGCGCAGGCCGCGCATGCGGGCGTTCTTGGCGTAGTCGGCCACGACGTCGGGTTCACGGTGGGCTGACATCACGCGGATCTCGTGCAGGATGTCGCGCTCTTCGAGCTCAGACGCAGCCTTCTCCATCGCCTCCATGTCGCTCTTTGAGCCCATCACGATGCCGACGCGGGGAGCGTCGACGTCCATCTCCTCCAGCTGAGCGCGGACCTCGGCCTCGGCCAGGGGGGTCGCGATCGGGGAGACGTCACCCATCGAGATTCTCCAGCTGGAGCTCGTCGCCGCTTTCGGCCCACTCGTCGAACCAGCTCGACAGCGAACGGGCGCCCGCGGGCAGCGCAGGGCTCCGGTCGGCGGCGGCGGCGATGTCGGTGCGCAATTGCATGCCCTCAAAGGAGATCATCCCGGCCGCAGCATACGCCGCCTCGCGGGCCGACTTCGCGTCCGGGCCGAAGCCGGTTACGTTGAGCACGCGCCCGCCCGCGGTGACGACGTTCCCGCCCGGCCCGGGGGCGGTGCCGGCGTGGGTGACCTCCACGTCGCCGGACACACCATCGAGGCCCGCGATCGGATCGCCGCTGTGAGAGGACGCGGGATAGCCGGCGCTCGCCAGCACCACCGTCACGGCCCATTCGGGAGACCACAGGACGAGCGGCTGGGTGACGTCCTCGGTGGCCAGGCCGCCCGGCCGGGCGCAGCGGAGCAGGAGGTCCAGCAGGTTCGACTGCATCCGGGGGAGCACCGCCTGGGTCTCGGGGTCGCCGAAGCGGACGTTGTACTCGAGCACCCTGGGGCCGTCGGGGGTCAGCATCAGGCCGGCGTAGAGGACGCCGTGATAGGGGGTGCCCCGCTCGCGCATCCAGTCGACGATCGGCTGCTGCAGGAAGTGGGACAGGTTGAGGGCGTCCGCGTCGCTCAGGCCGGCGACCGGCGAGTAGGCCCCCATGCCACCGGTGTTCGGGCCTTCGTCGCCGTCGCCGATCCGCTTGAAGTCTCGAGCCGGCGCGAGGGGCACCGCCGAGCGACCGTCGCAGAGGGCCAGGAGCGAGAGCTCGATGCCCTGAAGGCGCTCCTCCACGATCGCGCTCGCCCGCTCGGCGGCGAAGCGATGCTCGACGAAGATCTCCCGCAGGGCCTCATGAGCCTGCTCGGGAGAGTCGGCGACGGTCACCCCCTTGCCGGCGGCGAGCCCGTCGGCCTTGACGACCACCCCGGGGGAACCCGGGGAGGTGAGCTCGCGGACGGCGTCGATGCCCTCCTGCAGCGAGTGGACGTGGCGCCAGCGGGCGGTGGGCACGCCGGCCTGGGCCATCGCCTGCTTGGCGAACGCCTTCGAGCCCTCCAGGGCGGCGGCGGCCGCGGACGGTCCGAAGGCCAGATGGCCACGCCGGTCGAGCTCGTCCACGAGACCCGCCACCAGGGGCGCCTCCGGCCCGACGACCGTGAAGTGGACATCCTCCCGCTCCACCGCCGCGACGATCCCGTCGATGTCCTCGGCGACGATGTCGAGCGGACGGGCGTCCTGGGCGATCCCGGCGTTGCCCGGAGCGCACAGGATCTCGGTCGTCCCCGACGACCGCGCGAGGGCACGCACGAGCGCGTGCTCTCGCCCGCCTGCCCCGACGACCAGGATCTTCATTGCCGCCGCATATCCGCTTTTAGCGGCGAGGTGCGGCTCACAGGCTGGCGATGAAGTCGTCCACGGGTATCGCCGCGAGGGTCTCATAGCGGCCGGTCCCGCGGGAGCCGAGCTCCAGCGACACACGGGCCATCGTGGCCTCGTCGGGAGCCTCCACGACCGAGATGAAGTCCACGTGCCCGAGGGTCGCCCACTGCGCCTTGACGCTCGCGCCGAGCTGCTCGACCTCCTTGTTGACCTCCCTGATCCGCTGAGGGTTGTTCTTGACGGTCTGCACTCCCTCGGGGGTGAGGGTCGAGAGCATGATGTAGGTGGACATGGTGGTGGCTCCTCCCGTCGATGATTGGCCCGATCGCGCCGTCTACGCAGCCTCGCGCGCGCAGGGTCGTTTGTAGCGGATCGACTGCCCGCGCGCGTGCTGCGGGCTCGGGCCGCGCGCGACATCCGCGCCGGGCGGTCGCGAGGGCGCTGCCCGACGAGCTGACGCTGGCCTAGCGATGAGCGTCGTCCATACGTCCAGGCATCCGCCGGCCGCCCGTGCCGTGTCCGCCGATCGGCATATGGTGCGCGATGCTCAACTCCATGCGCACGCATCGCCGGCCGATCGGCCGCGCTGCGATCCGACACTAGACACTGGGGGCAGAAATGCGCAGACATCTCAACTACGCAAACGTCACAGCCACGCTCGCGCTCGTGTTCGCGATGAGCGGCGGGGCGCTGGCCGCCAACCACTACCTGGTCAACTCGACCAAGCAGATCAACCCGAAGGTGCTCAAGACGCTGAAGGGCAAGACCGGAGCCACGGGCGTCAAAGGAGCGACCGGCGCGACCGGGGCCACTGGAGCGACCGGCGCGACCGGGGCCACTGGAGCGACGGGGGCAGCGGGAGCGACCGGCAAAGAAGGGTCGCAGGGCAAAGAAGGACTTGAAGGCAAACCCGGTATCAGCGGCTACCAGCTCGTCGAAGGCGATGTCGTCCACGGAAGCGGAACTGGCATCAACTTGGCTATTTCCACCGCGAAATGTCCTTCCGGGAAGAAGCTTCTCGGCGGTGGCTTCCACGTGCGCACCGGCGAAGACACCAAAATCTACGTTGCGGACAGCGGACCAAACAACACCGAAGAATGGGAAGCCAGACTGACCAGCGCGTCGACGTCTGACTACTCAGAGCTCGCCTATGCGATCTGTGCAACGGTGAGCAGCTGAAACACCGCCACAATACGCGGAGTTGGCGGATGTCACAGCAATGACATCCGCCAAAATGCCGCGAGCGAGATCATGCCACCGCGGCCGTGCCGACCGTCTCCAACACCAGCTCCCCATCGACAGCATCCACCCGCACCGCATCCCCCTCGCGCAACTCCCCCTGCAAGAGCGCCAAAGCGAGTCGGTCGGTGAGCTGCTTCTGGATCACCCTCCGCAACGGGCGAGCGCCGTAGGTCGGGTCATAGCCCATGTTGGCGAGGAGCTCGCGGGCGGAGTCGGTGAGGGTCACCTCGACGCCGCGCTCGCGGACACGGTCGATCACCTGGGTCACCTGGAGGTCGACGATCTCGGAGATCTGCTCGCGGGTGAGGGAGCGGAAGCGGACGATGTCGTCGAGGCGGTTGACGAACTCGGGCTTGAAGTACTGGAGCAGCTCCGTGCGCAGGCGGGCATCGGCCGCGACGCCGCCCGCTGCGCCGAGGCGTTCGCGGCGCCTGAGGCGCTCGCACCGTCGGAGCCGTCGCCGGAATCGGCGCCGACGGGGAGGTTGGAGGTCATGATCAGGACCGTGTTCTTGAAGTCCACGGTCCTGCCCTGGCCGTCGGTGAGACGGCCGTCGTCCATCACCTGAAGGAGCGTGTTGAACACGTCGGGATGGGCCTTCTCGATCTCGTCCAGGAGCACCACCGCGTAGGGCCGGCGGCGGACGGCCTCGGTCAACTGGCCTCCCTCTTCGTAGCCGACGTAGCCGGGGGGCGCGCCGACCAGGCGGGAGACGGAGTGCTTCTCCATGTACTCGGACATGTCGATCCGGATCATCGCCTCCTGGGAGTCGAACATGAACTCGGCCAGGGCTCGGGCCAGCTCGGTCTTGCCGACGCCGGTGGGGCCGAGGAACAGGAACGATCCGATCGGGCGATCCGGATCCTGCAGGCCGGCACGGGAGCGGCGCAACGCGCTGGCGACCGCCTCGATCGCCTCGTCCTGGCCGACGACGCGCTCGTGCAGGCGCTCCTCCATGTGGAGGAGCTTCTCGGTTTCGCCCTCTAGCAGGCGGCTGACGGGGATGCCGGTCCAGCGGGCGACGACCTCGGCGATGTCGTCGGCGTCGACCTCCTCTTTGAGGAACACCGGCGCCGGGTGGGCGGGATCCTCATCGCGCTCGCGCTCCTGGGATTCGTATTCGGCGACCTTCCGTTCGAGCTCGGGGATCTCGCCGTAGCGCAGCTCGGCGGCGCGCTGCAGGTCGGCTTCGCGTTCGGCGCGCTCCATCTCGCCGCGGGCGGCGTCGAGGCGCTCCTTGGTCTCGGAGATGCCGGCGATCGCCTGCTTCTCGGCTTCCCACTGCTCGGTCATCTCGCGCTCGCGCGCTTCCAAGTCGGCGACCTCGGTCTCGATCGCGGCACGGCGCTCCTTGGCGGCGTCGTCCTTCTCCTTGCGCAGTGACTCGAGCTCGATCTTCAGCTGCATCGTGCGCCGTTTGACCTCGTCGATCTCGGTCGGCAGGGAGTCGATCTCGATGCGAATCTTCGAGGCGGCCTCGTCGACTAGGTCGATCGCCTTGTCGGGCAGGAAGCGGTCGGCGATGTAGCGGTCCGAGAGCGTCGCGGCGGCGATCAGGGCGCTGTCCTGGATGGAGACGCCGTGATGGACCTCATAGCGCTCCTTCAGGCCGCGCAGGATCGCGATCGTGTCCTGTACGGTCGGCTCGCCGACCGTCACCGGCTGAAAGCGGCGCTCCAGGGCGGCGTCCTTCTCGATGTACTTGGTGTACTCGTCGAGCGTGGTCGCACCGACGGCGCGCAGTTCCCCGCGGGCGAGCATCGGCTTGAGCAGGTTGGAGGCGTCGACCGAGCCCTGGGCGGCGCCGGCGCCGACGATCGTGTGGAGCTCGTCGAGGAACAGGATGACCGTCCCGTGGGCGTCTGAGACCTCTTTGAGGACCCCCTTCAAACGTTCCTCGAACTCCCCCCGGTAGGCGGCGCCCGCGATCAGGGCGCCCATGTCGAGCGCGATCACGCGGCGGTCGCGCAGCGACTCGGGGACGTCTTTGGAGACGATCCGCTGGGCGAGGCCCTCGACGATCGCGGTCTTGCCGACTCCGGGCTCGCCGATCAGGACGGGGTTGTTCTTGGTGCGCCTGGAGAGAACCTGGATCACCCGGCGGATCTCCTCGTCGCGGCCGATCACCGGGTCGAGCTTGCCCTGCTCGGCGATCTCTGTGAGGTCCCGGCCGAAGCGCTCCAGCGGGCTCTGCTCCTCCTCGGGCTGGCCGGGCTGGCCCGGGGTCGGGGGGGCGCCCTCAGGAGCCATCGGTAGCCCTTCTCGTTCTCGCGGGAAACGGCCCGCGGGCGTCGGCCGCGCGCACGATGTCGGTGCCCGGCGGGCGAGAGTTCGGGAACGGGACGAGCTCCGCGCGGAAGGAGCGGCGGACCTCCTCCAGGCGCTCGGCCAGCTCCACCTGGGCGCGGACCGCCTGCACCTCGAGCTCCTCGATGCGCTCGTGCATGCCGCGGACCTCCGCCTCGAGGTCGAGCACCCGTTCCACGCCCGCGAGGTTGAGGCCGAGATCGGCGGTCATCTCCTGGATGTGACGCAGCTTCTCGACGTCTTCCTGGGAGTACAGGCGGGTGCCCTTGGGCGAGCGCTTCGGCGCGAGGAGGCCGCGGGCCTCGTACGTGCGCAGGGTCTGGGGATGCATGTTCGCCAGCTCGGCAGCGACCGAGATCATGAACACGCCGCGATCGGCCTCCACCGCGATGCGCGTGACCTGACCGACGAACGGTCTGCGGGCGCTCATGAGTGCACCGTCTCGTTCACGAGAATCATGAGGATCACGAGGGCGCCCCCTCGAACAGGCGTGCGCGAGGGTTGCCGTTCATCGTCTTGGCGAGGGCCTCCACGGCGGAGCGCTGCTCCTCGGTGAGGGTCTCGGGGACGTCGATCGTGAAGCGGTAGTGGATGTCCCCGCGGGAGGAGCCACCGAGCTTGGGGGGGCCCTCGCCGCGCAGGCGCTGGACCGCGCCGTGCCTGGTGCCGGGCTTTACCCGCAGGGTCTTGGCGCCGTCGAGCGTCGGCACCTGCACCTCGGCTCCGCGCAGGGCCTCGGGGATCGTGAGCGGGACCTCGACCTCCAGGTTCTCGCCCTTGCGCTTGAACACGGGCGAGGGGGAGACGTGGGTGACGAGATAGAGGTCTCCGGGGGGGCCTCCGTCGCGTCCGGGCTCGCCCTTGCCGGCGAGGCGGATGCGACTGCCGTCGCGGACGCCCGCGGGGATGTTCACGCGCATGCGCTTGACGGTTCGCACCGCCCCCGAGCCGTTGCAGGTCGGGCAGGGGTCTTCGATCACCGTGCCCGAGCCGCCACAACGGGAGCAGGGCTGAGAGATCGAGAACATCCCCTGGCCCTGGCTCTCGATGCCGCGTCCCTCACAGCGGGGGCACACCTTCGGGGTGGTGCCCGGCTTGGCGCCCGTGCCGTGACAGGTCGGGCAGGTGTCGTGCATCGGCACCGACAATGGGATCTGCGCCCCGGAGACGGCCTGGTCGAAGGAGATTGAGACCTGCGCCTCGAGGTCCGAGCCGCGTCGCGCACGGGTGCCCGAGCGACGGGCGCCCGCGCCACCCCGCCCGCCGCCGCCGCCGAACAGGTTGGAGAGGATGTCGCCCATCCCGGAGGCGTCGAAGTCGAAGCCCTGAAAGCCCCCGAAGCCGCCACCGGGCCCACCGCCGGTCGCGAAGGGGCCACTGCCGCTGTCGTACTGCTTGCGCTTCTCCGGGTCCCCTAGGACGTCGTGGGCCTGGGAGATCTCCTTGAAGCGCTCCTCGGCGGCCTTGTCGTCGGGGTTGCGATCGGGATGGTAGGAGCGGGCGAGCTTGCGATAGGCCTTCTTGATCTCCTCGGCGCTGGCCTTCTGCTCGACGCCCAGGGTCTTGTAGTAGTCGGGACGCGATGCCATCGGTGGGCTCCTCGCTCCTCAGGCCGCCACGACCACGCGGGCGGGGCGGATGATCTGCTCACCCAGCCGGTAGCCGGGCTGGTAGACCTCCGCGACGGTCCCGCTCGGGACGCCCTGGATCGGATGCTGGGCTATCGCCTCATGGAAGGCGGGGTCGAAGGGCTCGCCGGCCGGGGAGAAGGACTCTACGCCCACCCGGGCGAGCGCACCGATGAGCTCCTCGCGCACGAAGCGCACGCCCTGCAGCAGCGGATCGTCCTGGGCCGCCGCCTCCAGGGCGCGATCCAGGTTGTCGAGCGCGGGCAGAAGCTCCTTGGCGAGCTTGGCGACTCCCCGCTCCTGTGCGAGCGCGGACTCGCGGGCGACGCGCTTGCGGTAGTTCTCGAAGTCCGCCTGGGTGCGCTGGGCCAGCGCGAGGTACTCGTCGCGCTGGGCGCCCACCTCGACGAGCTCGTCGAGGTCCTCCTCGATCTCCGCCACGTCCCCGTCCCCGTCCCCGTCCCCGTCAGCGGTGCCCGCGCGCGCGCGCGGGGCCTCCGCGGGCGAAGGGACGACGGGCCCGTCGAGCTCCTCGGGCTCGGCGTCCGTCCCCGGCGCGGCGTCCGCGCCGGGGGTCTCCTCGTCGACTGTCTGCTCGGAGGCGTCGCTCATGCCGGCCCCCGTTTACGCCTGCGGCTCGTCTACTACCTCGGCGTCCACCACGTCCTCCTCCTCGGAGGACCCGGACGGACCCGCACCGTCGGCCGAGGCGCCGTTGCCGGCCGCGGCGGCCTGCTCCTGGGCGCGCTCGTACATCGCCTCGGAGACCGAGTGGAAGGCGACCTGCAGGGCCTCGGCCTTGGCGTTGATCGCGGCGGCGTCCTCGGACTCCAGCGCCTCGCGGACCTCCTTGACGGCCGTTTCTATGCGGGACTTGGAGTCCGCGTCGACCTGGTCGCCGAGGTCGGCCAGCTGGCGCTCGGCCTGGTAGGCGGCGTTCTCGCCGTTGTTGCGGGCCTCCGCGAGCTCGCGCGCGCGGCGGTCCTCGTCAGCGTGGGACTCCGCGTCGGAGACCATGTTCTTGATCTCATCCTCGGACAGGCCCGAGCCGGCCTTGATCTCGATCTTCTGCTCCTTGGCTGTGCCGAGATCCTTGGCGGAGACGTTCAGGATGCCGTTGGCGTCGATGTCGAACGCGACCTCGATCTGGGGTATGCCCCGGGGCGCCGGCGGGATGCCGGTGAGCTGGAACTTCCCGAGGGACTTGTTGTACTGGGCCATCTCGCGCTCGCCCTGCAGGACGTGGATCTCAACCGAGGGCTGGTTGTCCTCGGCGGTGGAGAAGACCTCACCCTTGCGGGTGGGGATCGTGGTGTTGCGCTCGATCAGCTTGGTCATCACGCCGCCCTTGGTCTCGATGCCGAGGGTCAGCGGGGTGACGTCCAGCAGGAGCACGTCCTTGACGTCGCCGGCCAGCACACCGGCCTGGATGGCGGCGCCGACGGCCACGACCTCGTCGGGGTTGACGCCCCGGTGGGGCTCCTTGCCGGTGAGCTCTTTGACCTTCTCCTGTACGGCCGGCATACGGGTCATGCCGCCGACGAGGACCACGTGCTCGATCTCCTTGACGCCCTTGTCCTTGGCGTCGTCGATCGCCTGGCGCACGGGCGCCACGACGCGGTCGAGCAGAGCAGAGGTCAGCTCTGAGAGCTTCGCGCGGGTGAGACGGGTGTCGAGGTGCTTGGGGCCGGAGGAGTCGGCGGTGATGAACGGCAGGTTGATCTGGGTCTCCTGGGTGGTGGAGAGCTCGATCTTGGCCTTCTCGGCGGCCTCGTAGAGACGCTGCAGGGCCATCGGGTCGGCGCTGAGGTCGATGCCCTGGGACTTCTTGAACTCGGCGACCAGCCAGTCGACGATCGCCTTGTCGAAGTTATCGCCCCCGAGATGGTTATCGCCGGCGGTCGACTTGACCTCGAACACGCCGTCGCCGATCTCCAGCACCGACACGTCGAAGGTGCCGCCGCCGAGGTCGAAGACGAGGATCGTCTGATCGGACTCCTTGTCCAGGCCATACGCGAGCGACGCGGCGGTCGGCTCGTTGATGATCCGCTTGACGTCCAGGCCGGCGATCTTGCCGGCGTCCTTGGTGGCCTGGCGCTGGTCGTCGTTGAAGTAGGCGGGAACCGTGATGACCGCGCCGTCGACCCTCTCGCCGAGGTAGGCCTCGGCGTCGGACTTCAGCTTCTGGAGGATCATCGCGGAGATCTCCGGCGGGGAGTGCTGCTCGCCGGCCGCTTCCACGCGGGCGTCGCCGTTGGGGCCGGCGACGACCTTGTAGGGGACGATCGACTCCTCCTCACGCACCTCGGCCTCCTTGCGGCCCATAAAGCGCTTGATCGAGAAGATCGTGTTCTGCGGGTTGGTGACGGCCTGGCGCTTGGCGACGGTGCCCACGAGGCGCTCGCCGGATGCCGTGAACGCGACGACGGAGGGGGTCGTGCGACCGCCCTCGGCGTTCTCGATGACCGTCGGCTCGCCACCCTCGAGCACGGCCATGCACGAGTTGGTCGTGCCGAGGTCGATGCCTATGGTCTTGGCCATGAGTTGATGCTCCTTCGAGATGTAGAGACGGGTTTCATAAATCTGAGTGGCATTGAAGCAGATTTCCTAACATTCTTCAAGGCAGCGATCGGGGCTGCCTGTGTGAGCTTCGACACGCAATGTCACAAACCCGAGAACACCCGTAACCATGGGCCCCTACGCGGGTATCGGGGGCAGGCATGACGAGGCTCGAGCGCAACGTGAACATCGCGGCAGTGGTTCTTCCCTTCTGCGGCGTGATCGTCGCGGGGGCGCTCCTGTGGAACAGCTTTTTGAGCTTCCAGGACATCGTGATCTTCGCGATCATGTACGCACTCACGGCGATCGGCGTGACGGTGGGGTTTCACAGGCTCCTCACTCACCGGGCGTTCAAGACCCGCCCGTGGCTGCGATACACACTCGCGGTGCTGGGCTCGATGTCGCTGCAGGGACCGGTGATCGACTGGGTGGCCGACCATCGCAAGCACCACACGTTCACCGACGAAGAGGGCGACCCCCACAGCCCCCACGCGGGTCACGGGGCCGGGCTGAAGGGGATGGCGAGGGGCCTGTGGCACGCGCACGTCGGTTGGCTGTTCGAGACCCATGGCCAGGCGTCTTCCAAACGATTCGCCCGGGACCTCGTCGAGGATCCGACGATGCGCAGGATCAACAAGGCGTTCCCCTGGATCGCCCTGGGCAGCCTGGCGCTGCCGTTCCTGCTGGGCTTGGCGCTCAGCGGTGGCTCGCTCGTCGCCGGCGGCCTGTCCGCGCTGCTGTGGGCGGGGCTCGTGCGGATCTTCCTGGTCCACCACGTGACCTGGAGCATCAACTCGATCTGCCACTTCTTCGGCAGCCGCCGGTTCGACACCGACGATCAGTCCACGAACGTCTTCTGGCTAGCGCTCCCCTCGCTGGGGGAGGCCTGGCATCACAACCATCATGCGTTCCCCCAGTCGGCCTTTCACGGGTTGCGTTGGTATGAGCTCGACCCGTCGGGCTGGTTGATCCTCGGCCTCGCGAAGGTCGGGCTGGCGTCGGAGGTCGTGCGAGTCACGCCCGAGAGGGCGCAGGCCAGGCTGGCGAGCGCGGAGCGCTCAGGCGGCGCGCTTGAGCGTGTCTGAAAGCGGGCGCACGCCGAGCGCGCCGCCGACTTGCAGTTCGATCTGGGAGCCCAGCCAGGGTACGTGGCGGCTGGCGATCATGGCGCGGGATGCGAACACCACGGCGGCGGCCGCGGGCAACGCGCGCGGATCCCAGTCCGGTATCCCGGCGAGCGGGCGCAGTGAGCGCGGTACGAGCGCCGTGGCGGCATGCCCAAGCGTGCGAAACGCCGGCGCCAGCGGAGCCAGCCGCAGACGCGCGGGCAGCTTCGGGCGGCGCACGAACGCGATCGTGGCGGCGGCCTCGGCGCTGGAGCAGAGCCTGGGGAGCATCTCGGCGAAGTACGCGCGATAAGCGAGGAGCGAGTCCGGGACGATCGCGGCGGGAATGTCCATCAGCTTCGCCGCTGCTACCTGCTCGGCCAGGTAGCGGTCCTGCTCGTCCTCGCCGAGACGCCCGCCATACGCGCGATAGGCCGCCAGAAACGAGTGCACCTCGACGCAGTGCACCCACAGCAGCGTCTCGGGATCGGTGGCCGAGAAGGGCTGGCCGGTGACCTGGTCGACACCCTGGACACGGTCGTGCAGCCGCTTGACGCGCGCCGCGGCGGCGTGCGCCGAGCGCTTGTCACCGAACGTGACCGCGTGCACGTATGCGCTGGTCCCGCGCAGGCGCTTGAGCGGTTCGGAGCGAAAGTCCGAGTACTGCGCGACCCCCGCCATCGCGAGCGGATGCAGTGCCTGGATCAGGAGCGCACGCAGCCCGCCGACTAGCATCACCGGGTTGGAGTGCACCTTCCAGGTGACGCTTTGGGGCCCGAACAACCCATGGTCCACGGGCTTGGGCCCGCTCGCGGTGCCACGCTTGGGAGCGCTCATCTTCTCCCAACACTAGCCCGACGGTCGGGCGCCGGCGGCCGGCCCGCATCCGCGCGCCGCCCCCAGCCGAGATCCGCGGCACCGGCGGACAGGGCGCCGGGCGCGTGACAAGCGGCTGGCGCGGCGCTACGGTCTGCTTGTGAGGCCTGCCACGACATCGACCGGGACGCCCGGCGCGAGCGAGCCGGTCAAGCCGCGACTGAGGGGGGTCTCCCACCAGTACGCGTTCTTCGTGTCGCTCGGGTGCGGCGCGGCCCTGATCCTCGCGGCCTCGGGAGGCCGGGCAAGGCTCGCGGCGAGCATCTATGCGGTCGCGGTGTCGGCGCTGCTGGGCACGAGCGCGCTGTATCACCGGGTCACATGGCGGCCGTCGGCGCGACTCTGGATGAGGCGGCTGGATCACTCGATGATCTTCGTGCTGATCGCGGGCACCTACACGCCGGTGGCCTTGCTCGCGCTGAAGGGACCGCTGGCGAGCACGATCCTGATCGTCATGTGGGTGGGGGCCCTCGGTGGAATCGTCTTCAAGCTCCTGTGGAACGACGCCGACCGATCCCCGATCGCCAAGTGGCTGTTCGCGGCGATCTACGTCGTCCTCGGGCTCGTGACGGCGGCGGTGTTCGGCGAGCTGCCCGCCGCGATCGGATGGCTGGGCGTGGCGGGGCTGGCGGCCGGCGGGCTGCTCTACGTGATCGGAGCGATCGTCTACGCCAGCGGCCATCCGAACCCGTGGCCGAAGGTGTTCGGCTACCACGAGGTCTTCCACGCGCTCGTGCTCGCCGCGGCCGCGCTCCAGTACGCGGTCATCGCCTTCGCCGTGCTGCCGCGAGGCTGAGCCGGCCGTCGCTCAGCCGGTGGGCCTGCCGAGCCAGCCGTCGTTCAGCCCAGCGGGACCTGGGCCGCGAACAGCCCTCGGCTGGGACACATGCGCGCCAGCGCGCAGTCCGCGCACGCCGGTCGCCTGGCGTGGCAGGTGCGGCGGCCGTGGCGCAGGAGGTTCACGTGCAGCTCGAGCTCCTGGCCGGGTGGGGTGAGCGAAAGCATCTGGTCGTGGAGCTCCGCGAACGGGGCGCCCGTCCGTAGCAGCTCCAGACGCATGCCCACGCGCGAGACGTGGGTGTCCACGGGCACGTCGCGCAGGCCGTAGGCGAACAGGAGCACGCACGCGGCCGTCTTGCGCCCGACTCCCGGCAGCCCGATGAGATAGTTGCGAGCCTGCCCCAGAGGCACGTCCTGCAGCCAGTCGAGCGACGGCTCGACCGCCACGGCCGCGCTGGCCTCATCGGCTGCATTGGCTGCGTGGGCTGAATGGGCCGCATGGGCCGCATGGGCCGCATGGGCCGCATGGGCCGCATCGCCGCCCTGCCGGTGGGCGATCGCCCTCAGGATCGCTTGGATGCGGGCCGACTTCACCTTCGAGATGCCGCCGGGCCTGATCGCCTCCTCCACCTCCCCGACGGGCGCCTCCATCACCGCCTCCCAGGTGGGCAAGCGCTCGCGCAGGCGCAGGTAGGCGACGTCGCGGTTGCGGTCGTTGGTGCTCTGGGAGAGCACCGTGAGGACGAGCTCGGCGATCGGATGGCCGTGGGGGCGCAGGCGGGGGATCCCGTAGACCGCCCGCAGGCGTTCGCGCACGCGCGACACGCGGGCGCGGGAGGGAGGCTGCCAAGGCTTCGCCGGCACGAGGCACGGTATATATGCTCGGGCGCGTGTCCGAGGTCAGCGACCGCAACGGCCAGCTCGGCGAACTGCCCGTCTTCTGGCACGAGGCCCCGGCGCCCGACGGCCAGGGCGTCCAGGCGACCGCCGGCTCCGGCGCTCCGGCGCCCGCCACGCCGCTCTACCTGCACGGGGTGCCGACCAACTCCGACGAATGGCTCCCGTTCCTGCAACGCACGGGCGGGCTCGCGCCCGACCTGCCCGGCTTCGGACGGTCGGGCAAGCCGGGGCACTTCCAGTACACGATCGAGGGGTACGGGGACTTCCTGGAGCGCTACCTCGATCTCGCCGGAGTGGAGCGTGTGAGCCTCGTGGTCCACGACTGGGGCGTGGTGGGGCTGGCGTTCGCCCAGCGCCACCCCGAGCGGGTCGAGCGTTTGGTGGTGATCAACGCGGTGCCGTTCCTGCCCGGCTACCGCTGGCACCGGACCGCCCGCATCTGGCGCACGCCCCTGCTGGGGGAGCTCGCGATGGGCACGACCACCCGCACCACCCTGCGGTTCGTCACACGCGAGTCCAACGTCAAGCCGGGCCCGCTCCCGGACGCCTGGCTGGACATGGCGCTCGAACACTTCGACCAGGGCACCCAGCGGGCGATCCTGCACCTGTACCGCAGCTCGCCGCCCGAGACCCTCGCGGCCGCGGGTGTGGGATTGGGGAAGCTGTCGATGCCCTCGCTGGTGGTTTGGGGCCTGGCCGACCCCTACATCCCGGCGCGCTTCGGTCGAGCATACGCCGACGTGCTGCCCCACAGCGAGCTGGTGGAGCTCCCCGACGCCGGCCATTGGCCGTGGCTGGACCGTCCGGAGACGATCGATCGCGTGGCGGGGTTCCTGGCGGGCGGGGACGCCGACATCGGGACCGGGTGAGCGGAATGGCGTCGTCGATCGCGGGCCGCGTAAGCGACACGGGCGGCCACGCCGGCGACACGGGCGCCCGGGGGGGAGACCCGCGACGCGGGAGGTCCTCCTTCGGCGGGGGGTTCCTGCTCGCGCGAATCCCCGCGTGGGCGATCACGGCCTCGCTCGGACTCGTGTACGTGATCGCCGCGCCACCCAGCACGGACCTGGCGGCGGCGGCCTACCGCAGCGACCTGTTCGCGCGGTCGGGGTTCACGATCTGGGACAACAGCTGGTACGGCGGCCATCACCTGCCCGCGTACTCGATGCTCGCCCCCGCCCTGGGCGCGTGGATCGGCCCGCAGCTCGTGGCGGCGCTCTCGATGACCGCCGCGACGGCCCTGTTCGCGCTGCTGATCGACGGCTTCTTCGCGACCCGGGCGACGCGCATCGCGGCCGTCTGGCTCGCCGTGGGGGCGTCCGTGTCGCTGCTGTCCAACCGGGTCCCCTTCGACCTCGGTCTCGCGCTCGGCCTGGGGGCGCTGCTGGCCGCGCGATATGACCGTCGAGCGGCGACCGTCGCCCTCGCGGTCCTGTGCTCGCTCGCAAGCCCGGTGGCGGGCGCGTTCCTGGCGCTCGCGTTCCTGGCCTGGGGGCTCGCCGATCGGGGCAGGGGCTGGCCGTTCGCGCTCGTGCTCGTCGCGCTCGCGCCGATCGGGATGCTCGCGGTGGTGTTCCCCGAAGGCGGCACCCAGCCGTTCGCCGCCTCCGCCTTCTACCCGGGACTCGCGGGCGTGCTGCTGATCGCAACGCTGATCGCACGCGATCCCGCCGCGGGTGCCGGGGCCGGCCCGCCCGACTCGGAGACCCGCTCGGCGCGGGCTGAGCGCTACGCGAACGCCCGGCGGGTCCTGCTGATCGGGACCCTGCTGTACGCGGCGGCGCTCGTGGGAGCGTACTTCCTGCCGACTGCCGTGGGCAGCAACGCCGACCGCCTGGGGGCCCTGTTCGCCGGGCCCCTCGCGGCGTGCGCGCTGGCGGGCCGGCCGCCACGGTGGCTGCTGGCGGCACTCGCGCCGTTCCTGCTCTACTGGCAGGTCAACGCGCCGGTCTCGGACTTCCTCTCGGCCGCCTCGGACCCGGCGGTGCACGCCTCCTACTACACGCCCCTGCTGGGAGAGCTGCGCTCGCTAGGGATCGGCTACTCCGGGAGGCCGGCCCGGATCGAGGCGGTGCCCACGACAGACCACTGGGAGGCGCGCTTCCTCGCGCCCCACATCCCGCTCGCGAGAGGCTGGGAGCGACAGCTCGACCAGGGTCGCGACGGACTCTTCTACGACGAAGGTCCGCTCACCGCGAAGCGCTACCGGACATGGCTCTCCGAACAGGCCGTCTCCTACGTCGCCCTCCCCGACGCCACCCTGGACTACTCGGCGGACGCCGAGGCAAAGCTGCTCCTGGGCAGCGCCCCGCGCGCGCGCGCGGGCACCCCGAATGGGAAGGCCAAGCCCGGCAGGTCACAGGCCAGCCGGAGTGCCCTGCCGGGCCAGCCGGCGCACCCGCCCGGCTACCTGAGGGAAGTGTGGCGGTCGGCCCACTGGCGGCTGTTCGCGGTGATCGATCCGCGGCCGCTGGTCCAGAGTCCCGCCACGATGACCCGGCTCGGCGTGGACTCGTTCGCCGTCAGCGCTCCCCGTGCCGGCAGCTACACCGCGCGTGTGCAGTTCACCCCCTACTGGGGGATCTCGAGCGGGCGGGGGTGTGTGAGGGAAGCGCCAGGAGGTTGGACGGAGGTGCGGGCGCGTGGTGCGGGCGAGCTGAAGGTCACGATCGATTTCTCGCTGGGGCGGGTCTTCGGGCGGGGTGAGCGCTGCCGTTGAGGGCATCGTCTAGGCTTCTGCTCGATGCTCGCTCGCGCTCGTGTCGTGCAGGCGCGGCTGTTGCCGCAGGGATGGCTCGACGTGCTGCGCCAGGTGGCGCTGTTCGCGGCGGCGTACCTCGCCTATCGGATCGTGAGAGGCCTGGTCGAGGGTGACGCCTCGGCGGCGTTCGCGCACGCGCGGGACCTGATCTCGATCGAGCGGACCATGCACCTGTTCGTGGAGCCCTCTGTGCAGGCCTGGGCGTCGGGGAGTCGGGTGCTGATGGACTTCTCCAGCTGGCTGTACGTGAGCGCCCAGACGACGGTCACGGTGGCGGCGCTCGTGTACCTGTACGTGAGGCACAACCGGAACTTCTACTTCGTCAGGAACATGTTCATGATCGCGATGTTCATCGCGCTCGTCGGCTACACGGTCTTCCCGACGGCGCCGCCGCGGTTCATGCCCGAGTGGGGGTTCATCGACTCGGTGTCGGCCTTCACGGGCGTGCACGTCTCGCACGCGAGCGCCTCGATGAACGCGCTGTTCAACCCGTACGCGGCGGTCCCCTCGATGCACGTGGCGTTCGCGCTGATGATCGGCTGGCCGCTGGCAAGGCTCTCGCGACACAGCGTCGCGAGGGTGCTGTGGGTGCTCTACCCGTTCCTGATGGCGTTCGTGATCGTGGTGACGGCCAACCACTTCATCGTGGACGCGCTCCTGGGCGCGCTCACGGCCGGAGCCTCCGCATACGGCGCCACCTGGCTCGCGCGGGCCAGGCCGGAAGTGTGGCGCTTCTCCACGGCGCCGGCGGCGGTTCCGGTGGGAGCGGTGGGAGCGACAAGCGGATGAGCGAGCCCGACGGCAGCTCGACCATGGCTCCGCGCCGCCACGACGGCCCTCGGCGTGTGCGCCGTGGGGCCTACCGGGCCGGACGGCCACGGGCGCGGGCCCCGATCGGCTCAGGCGAACGCCGGGAGCTGATGCGAAATGCCCTGATCGAGTCGCGGCTGACGCCCAACGCGATCTCGCTGACGGGGCTCGCGCTGAACCTGCTCGCGGCGGCGCTCGTGTGGGAGCGGCTGTTCTTCCTGGGCGGGATCGCGTTCGTGGTGGGCTCGACGATGGACACGCTCGACGGGCGGTACTCGCGGATGTCCGGAAAGGGGACGCCGTTCGGAGCGTTCCTGGACTCGACGCTCGACCGGATCGAGGAGGGAATCGTGCTGGCGGCGGTGGCTGGGTACTTCGCGCTGAACGGCGAACGGGTCGCGGCGGCGGCGGTCGTGGTGGCGGTGCTCGCCTCGCTGATGGTCAGCTACACCCGCGCACGGGCGGAGGCGCTGGGGGTGGAGTGCAAGGTTGGGATCGCGACGCGTCCGGTGCGGGTGGTTATCCTCTCTATCGGGTTGATCTTCGCTCGGGGTGCGTCGCTCGGGAACTTCGAGCTGCTGGCCCCCGCGGTGTACGTGCTGGCGGCGCTCAGCATCGTCACGGTGGCCCAGCGGATCCTGCACGTACGCCGGGAGCTCTCGGCGGCGGTGTGACCGGACGGGCCCGGCGGAGTAGTTTCGCTTCAGCCCCTAGGAAGGACACGACTTTGACTGAGACCCATCACAGCAACGGCAGCGGCGCGAGCGGCGGCGGGCACTCCAACGGAGTGGCGCGCTACCAGCGCGAGAAGGTGCGCGTGGCGATCGTCGGCGTGGGCAACTGTGCGTCGGCGTTCGTGCAGGGCGTGAGCTACTACCGGGACGCCGACCCCTCCCAGCGGGTGCCCGGGTTGATGCACGTGGACCTCGGCGGCTATCACGTGCGGGACATCGAGTTCACGGCGGCGTTCGACATCGACCGAACGAAGGTCGGCAAGGACCTCAGCCAGGCGATCTGGGCAGGGCAGAACAACACGATCAAGTTCGCGAAGGGCCGCAAGGCGGTCCCGGCCAAGCTGGGGGTGCCGGTCCACCGGGGCATGACCCACGACGGCCTCGGGAAGTACCTCAAGGAGAAGATCGCAAAGGCCCCGGGGGAGACCGCGGACATCGTGAGGATCCTCAAGGAGACGCGCACCGATGTGGTCGTCTCCTACCTGCCGGTGGGCTCCGAGCAGGCGACCAAGTGGTATGTCGAGCAGGTGCTCGAGGCGGGGTGCGGGTTCGTGAACTGCATTCCCGTGTTCATCGCCCGAGAGGACTACTGGGACAAGCGCTTCAAAAAGGCGGGTCTGCCGATCGTGGGGGATGACATCAAGTCCCAGGTCGGGGCGACGATCGTGCACCGCTCGCTGGCTAGGCTGTTCGCCGAGCGGGGCGTCGAGATCGAGCGGACCTCCCAGCTGAACGTGGGCGGGAACATGGACTTCTACAACATGCTCGAGCGGGAGCGGCTGGAGTCCAAGAAGATCTCCAAGACCAACGCGGTCACCTCGATCATGGACCACGAGCTGCCCGCGAGCGACGTGCACGTCGGGCCGTCGGACTACGTGCCGTGGCTGACCGACCGCAAGTGGGCGCACATCCGGGTCGAGGGGCAGGCCTTCGGTGACGTGCCGTTGAACGTCGAGCTCAAGCTCGAGGTGTGGGATTCGCCCAACTCGGCGGGAATCGTGACCGACGCCGTTCGCTGCTGCAAGCTCGCGCTCAACCACGGGGTGGCCGGCCAGCTCGACGGGCCGAGCAGCTACCTGATGAAGTCCCCCCACAACCAGCGGCCGGACGAGCAGGCGCGGACGGACACGGAGAAGTTCATCGCCAAATACGCGGGCAAGCCGGGGACGAGACCGAAGGGCAGGAGAGCCGCGACGACGGCCTGAGGGATGGCGCTCCCCGAGAGGTTCTCGATCGCACACGTGACTCCCTACCCGTGGGAGGCGCGGGAGAACGTCCTCAACACGCATGTGCGAGAGGTCGCCGAGGGACTGTCCCGGCGAGGGCACCGGGTGCTGGTGATCGCGCCGTCTCGCTCCCAGGAGCGGGTGCGCGGGTGCCGGCGGGAGCTGTGGGGGGCGCGCAGGCGACCGGGCGGGGCGGAGTCCCTGCTGGAGGGGACCGACGAGGGAACCCCCCGGGTGATCGCGGTGGGAGAGGTGCTGGACGTGCCGGGGGGCTCGTCCCGGCGGCGGACGCCGGCGCTCGGAATCGACGTGGCGAGGACGATCGAGGAACTGCTCAGCAGCGTGCCGCTGGACTTCGTACACGTGCACGAGCCGTTCGCCCCGAGCACGTCGAACGCCGCGTTGCGACATTCGCGGGCGCTGAACGTGGGCTCCTTTCACGCGCCCACCGAGCGGCTATTGCTGGCGCTGATGGCCAGACGGTTCGTGGAGACGTTCTTCGGGCGCCTGGATGCGCGGACGGCGAGCCTGCCGGAGACGGCCGAGCTGATGAACCGGCACTTCCCCGGGGACTACCGCCTCGTTCCGTCTCCGCCCGCGCGGGCCGGCCTCGGCGACGACACGACCCGCTCGGGCAGCGTCAGGGGCTCGGGCGAGGAGCCCCAGACCGGCGACTGGGAGGGGACGGTGGATCGGCTGCAGGAGATCTACGACGACCTGGCCGCGCGCCGGCATGAGGCCGTGGAGGACCCGGTGTTGGGGGAGCGACTGGCGGGGCGCTCGCTGATCGACGTGGACCTGCACATGCACACCGACCACTCCTACGACTGCGCGACCCCGGTGGAGGTGCTGCTCGCGAGCGCCCGGGAGCGAGGCTTGGGGGCGATCGCGGTGACCGACCACAACGAGATCTCGGGCGCCCTGGCCGCACAGGAGCAGGCTGGCGGGTTCGGTCCCCACCCACCTCTGAAGGTGATCGTGGGGGAGGAGGTCAAGACGGCCCACGAGGGGGAGGTGATCGGGCTGTTCATCCAGGAGAAGATCCCCCGGGGGATGACCCTGAAGGAGACGATCGCCGAGATCCGCCGCCAGGGTGGGCTCGTGTACGTGCCCCACCCGTTCGACCGGCTGCACTCGGTGCCGGACTATGAGAACCTGCTGAAGATCGTCGGGGAGGTGGACGCGATCGAGGTGTTCAACCCGCGGGTGGCGATCGGGGCGTTCAACGACGAGGCCGCGAGGTTCGCGGCCAAGTACCGGATCGTGGCGGGTGCGGGCTCGGACTCCCACGTAGCCCAAGGGCTCGGGTCGGTGAGGATCAGGATGCGGGACTTCGAGGGGCCGGGCGAGTTCCTGCAGTCCCTGGCGGACGCCCAGATCCTCACGAAGCCGACGAGTCTGCTGTACGTGCAGGCGCTGAAGTTCCTGCAGACACGCGCCACCCCGCCGTCGGCGCGCAGGGCAAGCCGCGCCCGGCGGGTCAAGCGGGCGCTCGGGGGCAGCCGCAAGTAGCGGCGCCCAAGAGGAGCGGTGCGCAAGAGGAGCGGTGCGCAAGAGGAGCGGTGCGCAAGTAGTGATGCAGCGTCAAGGACAAGCACGGCGGCCGTCAAAACCCCACACACCGATGCCGGCGACCGACGACGAGATCCGGGAGAAGTACCTCGAGCGGGCGATCCGCGAGCTGAACTCGCTCACGCGGGAGCTCCAGAGCTGCCCATACTGCCCGCGGGGGAACCTGATGCCGGTGCTCGGCTCCGGGCACCCCCAGGCGGACGTGATGCTGCTCAAGTACTCGCCCCTGCCCTCGGAGATCGAGGAGGGTGTTGCCTTCTACGGGCGCGCGGGGGGCGCGTTGATGAAGTCCCTGAAGCGCCTGTCGATCGACCCGCTCGCGGTGTACGGGACCCTATGCGTGAAGTGCCCTCTCAGCGACCCATCCCTCGCGGACTTCGCGTGCGTCTCCCGGGTGGTCGAGGAGCTCGCGATCGTCCAGCCCAAGATCGTCGTGGTGATGGGCTCCGACGCCCTTGCGGCCCTCGGCGAGATGGAGATCCCCCTCGGCCGCGACCTGCGCCCCCGCCTCGGGGAGATCCAGCAGCTGACCCCCACGATCGACGCCCTGTACGTCCCGAGCATCGATGACTCCCTCGACGAGCAGGAGTCCAAGCGAGCCTTCTGGTCGGCCTTCCGCACGCTCGGCGACTGGTACGCAGCCCAGCCTCCTTATTGACAAGGCCACGCCGCATGCGGCGTGGCCCGGGGCCGCACATGTGCGGCCCCGCCGACCGGCACATGTGCCGGTCGGAACAGCAGATCAGTCGATCTCGAGGACGATCTTCCCGAGCTTTCCGCCGGCCGCGAAGCGTTCGTAGGCCGCCTCGGCCTCGTCCAGCGGGAAGGCCACGGCGATGGGCACACGCAGCAGGCCGGCGTCGAACAGGGGCAGGACCTCGCGCTCGAGCAGGCGGGCCACCAGGGCTTTCTCCTCCAGTGGACGGGCGCGCAGGGTGGAACCGTGGACGCGGGCGCGCTTTCCCATCAGGGCGAGCAGGTTGAGCTCGGTCTTCGCGCCCGCGGAGACCCCGATCACGACGATCCGTCCGCCGGTTGCAAGGGAGGCCATGTTCTCGGGCATGTTGGGGGCGCCCACGAGCTCGAGGATCACGTCGAAGGGGCCGTGCTCGGCGAAGCCCTCGGGGGCAATCGCCCTCGCGCCCAGCTCGGAGACCCCATCGCGCAGGCCCACGTCGCGGACCGTCGCGGTGACCCGGGAGCCGCACGCGTGAGCGAGCTGGATCGCCGCGGTGCCAACCCCGCCGGCGCCGCCGCCCACGAGCAGATGCTCGCCCGGGCGCAGAGCCGCCTGGGAGAAGATCGCGTCGTGGGCGGTCGTGAAGACCTCGGGCACGCCCCCCGCCGCCGTCCAGTCCAGGGGGTCGGGAACGGGCATCAGCTGGCGCTCGTGCACGACCGCGAGCTCCGCCTGGGCGCCGCCCCCGACGATCGCCATCACCCGATCGCCCTCGGCGAAGCGGGTCGCATCCGGGCCGAGAGCCGCCACCTCGCCGGCGAGCTCCATCCCCGGGATGTCCTGGGGAGAGCCCGGGGGGGCGGGGTAGAGGCCCCGGCGCTGCATCATGTCCGCCCCGTTGAGCCCCGCCCCGCGCACCCGCACGAGCACCTCACCGGCGCCGGGCTTGGGATCGGGGTGCTCCTCGATCGAGATCTCCTGGTCGCGAATCGTGACGGCGCGCATCGCCTCGAAAGCCTATCCGCGCTCCAGCAAAGCCACGCACTCGACGTGATGGGTTTGCGGGAACATGTCCACCGGGCGTACCCGTGTGAGCTTCCACCCTGCCTGCTCGAGCTCGGCAGCGTTGGGGGCGAGGGTGGTGGGGTTGCAGGACACGTACACGATCCTCTTCGGGCCGGCCTCGACGATCCGCTTGACCACTTTCTTCGAGAGACCCGCCCGGGGCGGGTCGACGACGAGCACGTCCGGGCGGCCCGCCCGCCCCACCAGCTCGGAGAGCGCGAGGCGGGTGTCGCCCGCGAAGAAGCTCGCGTTCGTGACCTCGTTGCGAGCGGCCGCGGCGATCGCGTCGGAGACGGCCTGCTCGACCAGCTCGATACCCCACAGCTCCCCCGCGCGAGGGGCGAGGGTCAGGGCGATCGTGCCGATCCCGGAGTACAGGTCGTACACCCGCTCCCAGCCCTTCAGGTCCGCGTACTCGACGACGACCCCGTACAGGAGCTCGGCCGTCTCGGTGTTCGTCTGAAAGAACGCCTCCGGGGAGATCCTCAGGTCGAGCTCCCCCAGTCGCTCGGGCAGCTCCCCCTCGCCCCACACGAGCTCCGTCTCGCCGCCGGCGGTCGTCTCGGCGAGGCTCTCAGAGCGCGTCCACAGGACGCCGCTGAGATGATCGCGGAGCTCCTCATTGAGCGCCAGCGCGAGCGCGCCAGCGTCGAGGTCTCCCCCGGTGGTCACGAGCCTGACCTGGAGCCTCTGGCCCGTGTGCCTGCCTTCGCGAACGATCAGGTTTCGCAGCCGCACCCGCCCGTCCGGCGCCGGGTCGGTGCTCCTGGAGGAGCGGTCCCGGGCCGTCAGGCCCTGCTCGCGACACCAGCCCACGGCGACCTCTCGTGCGCGATTGCCGATCTCCGACGCCAGCATGCAGTCGTCGATCGGAACCACCTCCTTCCAGCCTCCTGATCCGTGAAAGCCGCACACCAGCTCCCCGTCCGGGCCTGTGCCCGCATCCGGGCCTGCGCCCGTGCCTGTGCCTGTGCCTGTGCCTGTGCCGAACGAGTACTCGAGCTTGTTGCGATAGCGCCACTGCTGAACCGCGGGCACGATCTCTTCCAGGGCGAACCCGTCCAGGCGGCCGAGCCGGTGCAGCGCGTCGTCCACCTGTTCGCGCTTGATCTGAAGCTGTCGCTCGTAGGGGAGCACCTGCCAGGGCACCCCCGGGTGATCGGCCTTTGCGGGAATCCGCTCGGGGCTCGCACGCAGGATCGCGGTGGTGTATGCCCGGGCATAGCTTCGCTTGCGTCGGCTGACGGTCGCCCGCACTCGATCCCCCGGCATGGCCCCCGAGACGAACACGACGTACCCCTCCGGTCCGAGCCTTGCCACCCCCTCGCCCCCGAACGCGAGCGACTGCACCTCCAGCTCGAGCTCGTCCCCGAGATTGGGGCGGGCGGTCGCGCCGGCCTCGACGCTCACGCCGGCCCCGCGCCCGCGTGGGCGGTGCCGACGTCCGGCGAGGCGGCCCCGACGAGGAGCTCCAGGAGAGCCTTCTGGGCGTGACGGCGATTCTCCGCCTGATCCCAGATCCGCTGGCGGTCGCCGTAGAGGACCTCGGCGGAGATCTCCTCGCCGGGGTGCGCGGGGAGGTCGTGCATCGCGAACGCGCCCGGCGCCGCCAGGTCCAGAAGGGCGTCGTCGAGCTTATAGGGAGCCAGCGCCGCCCGTCGCTCGGCGGCCGTCTCCTCGTCGCCCATGCTCACCCACACGTCCGCATACACCGCCTGGGCCCCCGCCACGGCCTCGCGCGGGTCGGTGTGGAGCGTCAGGGTCCCCCGCGCGCCCGCGGGGGCCGGCAGCGGAGCCTGCTCGTCCAGGGTGTATCCCGCGGGCGAGGCCACCGCCACGTGCATCCCCGCGAGCATCCCCAGCAGCGCCAGCGAGCGTGCGACGTTGTTGCCGTCGCCCAGATAGGCGACACACACGCCCTGCAGCGACCCGTAGGCCTCGCGCAGGGTCGTCAGGTCCGCCAGCGCCTGGCAGGGATGGTGAAGGGCGGTGAGCATGTTCACGACCGGCACCCCGCTGTGCTCGGCGAGCTCTCCGAGCGTCTCGTCCGGGCCGGTGCGCACTCCCACCGCGGCGACGTGCCGGGAGAGGACGTAGGCGGTGTCCCGCAACGCCTCCCCCCGGGACAGCTGCAGCTCGTCCGCCCGCAGCACCACCGGCCACCCTCCCAGCTCGTGGATGCCCACCTCGAAGGAGACCCGCGTGCGGGTGGAGGGCTTCTGGAAGATCAGCCCCACGCTCCGCCCCGCGAGTGCCCGCGAGGACAGGGGTGCCGCCTTCAGCTCGAGCGCCCGCTCGAGCAGCCCGTCGAGCTCCGCCGCACTCAGCTCGGCGCCCGTGAGAAAGTGGCGTGCCATGGACGGGCCAGTCTAGGATGGTTCGATGAGAAGAGCCCTTCCTGCCCTCGCGTTCGCCTGCTCCGCCCTGCTGCTCGCGGGAGGCTGTGGGTCGAGCTCCTCGAGCTCCACCGCCACCCCGTCGAGCTCGGAAACCTCCAGCACCTCCGCCGCCAACGCCTCTGGTTCCGGCGCTTCGGCCTCCCGCACCCCCACCTCGAGCGGGCTGCAGCCGGACACGACCCCCAAATACGCCTCCCCGTCCCCCTCCTCGCCGGTGCAGAGCGGGCTCGTGCCGGTCGCCTATCGCAACATCACAATCGCCCCGGACACGGTCAGGGTCAAGGCCGGGAGCACGATCAAGTGGACCAACTACGACTCGGTCGAACACAACGTCACCAGCGAGGGCGGCGTCGCGAAGTTCGCGTCCGGGAACTTCGGCGAAGGCGGCACCTACGAGGTCAAGGTCACCAGGCCGGGCATCATCCACTACGAGTGCACGATCCACCCGGCGACCATGAACGGGACCATCGAAGTGGTTAAGTGAAGTCCCCTCTTCCGGTCTCGGGGGTGGAGGCGCTCGCGTAGCGACGTCTGGGGATCCGGCCCGCGAGGCGAGCCTCACGGCCGGCCTTGACCGCGGCGCGCATCGCGGTGGCCATCAGCACGGGAGCCTGAGCGCGGGAGATCGCCGAGGCGACCATCACGGCGTCACAGCCGAGCTCCATCGCGATCGTCGCGTCCGAGGCGGTGCCCACGCCCGCGTCGAGGACCACCGGCACGTCCACGGCCTCGCGGATTAGGCTGATGTTGTAGGGGTTGCAGATACCCATGCCGCTGCCGATCGGCGAGCCCAGAGGCATCACCGCGGGGCAGCCCACGTCGACCAGCCGGCGGGCGAGCACCGGGTCGTCGGTCGTGTACGGGAGCACCACGAACCCCTCGTCGACGAGCTCCTCGGCGGCCCCCAGCAGCTCGGGCGTGTCGGGCGTGAGCGTGTCCTCGTCGCCGATCACCTCGAGCTTGACCCAGTCGGTCGCGAATGCCTCCCGGGCGAGCTTCGCCGTCAGCACCGCATCCCGCGCGGTCCGGCAGCCGGCGGTGTTGGGCAGCAGCTCCACCCCCGCACGGGCGAGCACGTCGAGCAGCGAGCCCTCCGCCGCCGGATCCACCCGGCGCAGCGCGACCGTCACGAGCTCGGTACCGCTCGCCTCGATCGCCGCCGCCATCAGCTGCAGCGACGGGAAGCCGCCAGTGCCAAGCAGCAGGCGCGAGCCGAACGTCCTACCGGCGATCGTCAGGGGATCGTCAAGCCCCAGTCCGTCAACGCCCGCCCGATCGGCGGTCCTCATCGCGCTCATCCTCCCTGCATCGCGGTGAGCACCTCGACGCGGGCGTCCTCGGCCAGGGCGAACGTCCCCCAGCGCTCCCTCGGCACGACCTCTCCGTCGACCGCCACGGCGACCCCCCGGGCCTGCTCGCTCAACCCGAGACTCGCGAGGACCTCTGTCAGGCTCTCGCCCGGTCTCACCTCGGCGGTCTCGCCGTTGACGACGATCACGCCGTCGCTCCCGCCCGAGCCCCCACCCGCGCCCCGGCCTGCCCCCCGACCTGCGCCCCGGCCTGCGTCCCGGCCTGCGTCCCGGCCTGTGTCCCGGCCTGCGTCCTGGGCGGTGCGAGACCTTCGGACCGGGAATCGCCCGAGCCGGAGAAACGACCGGGGTGGCACGCGGCCATCGACGAGTCGAGCTCCTCGTCCAGCTTGTCGGCGAGCGTCCCCGCCACGAGCTCGGCGGTGAGCGGGGCGAGCAGGATGCCGTTGCGGTGATGGCCTGTCGCCCACGTCAACCCCTCAAGCGCCCCCGGCCCGATTGCGGGCGTGTTGTCGGGCGTGCCGGGACGGAGTCCCACCGACAGCTCCTCGATCCGCAGCTCGTCGAGCCCCGGCACCAGCTCGGTCGCATCCCGCAGCAGCTCGTAGACGCCACCCACCGTGGGGTCGAGCTCGAAGCCCTTCTCCTCGACGGTCGCCCCGAGCGCGTATCCGCCGTCCGCGCGAGGGACGAGGTAGCCGCCCTCGAAGCGGAGCACCCGGCCCAGCAGTCCCGGTCCCGCGGGGTCGCGCAATCGCAGGATCTGGCCCTTCACGGGCCGCACGGGGATCCGCGCGGCCCCGGGCAGCCCCGCGATCTGCCCGGTCCAGGCTCCCGCGGCCAGGACGACCGCTCCCGCCGAGACCCGCTCGCCGTCACCCAGGACCAGGCCCGTCACCCGCGCCCCGGTGCTGTCCAGCGTGAGGGACTCCACGGTGGTGTGCTCGCGAACGCTGACCCCCACTGCTTCGCACGCCTTGGG
This sequence comes from uncultured Solirubrobacterales bacterium, assembly GCA_963785785.1. GTDB lineage: Bacteria > Actinomycetota > Thermoleophilia > Solirubrobacterales > Solirubrobacteraceae > Palsa-744. The sequence continues at coordinate 1,467,863 of CAWAWI010000001.1, forward strand.
CAGCGCCGCGAGCACCAGTCGCGGATCGACCGAGTGATCGTCGGGCGCCTCCACCGCGAGGCGCACCGTGGGGGCGAGACCGGGCTCGCGCTCGCGCGCGACGCTCGCCCGCAGGCGCTCGGCGCGCAACCCGAGCGACCGTCGAAACTCGAATTGACGTTCGAGCTCCTCCGCCTCGTCCTCGTCGCGGGCGAGGACCATCGTGCCGGTCCTCAGCAGGCCCACGTCCTGGTCCGTCGCCTCCCGCAGGTCAGCGGCGAACCCGGACCACATCTGCGCGGAGCGCAGGCCCAGCTCCAGCAGCCTTCTCCCCGCGTCGCCGAACTCGACCTCGGCCACGGGCGCGAGCATCCCGGCCGCCACATACGACGCCCCCCGCCCGAGCGACTCGCGCTCCAGGACGGTGACCGACAGGCCCTTCGCCCGCGCGCGCCACGCGCAGGCGAGCCCGACGATGCCACCGCCCACGATCGCCACGTCGGTCGATTTGATGCCTCGGGGCATGGGTTGATGCTAGTCCCCGTCCCCCTTCGCCGGGCGCCGACGGCAATCTAACGCGGGAGGACCCGGTCGTCCGCGGGCTCTCTGCTCTGAACCGGTCACAGGCCGACGGGTCACAGGCCGACGCTTGAGCGCCAGGACGAGTCCCGACACGTCAAGACACCCGCCTGCCAGACTCCAAATCGATGGCTACACAAGACCTCGGCGCCGACCGGCGGGCGCGCCTGAACGCCGCACGGCTCTACCTCGTCTGCCCACCGGCCGCGGCCCGGGCCACGCCCGGTGGGCATGAGCTTTCCGAGCTGCTGCCGGCCGCCGTGTCCGGGGGCGTTGACGTGGTGCAGCTACGCGAGAAGGACATTGACGACGAGGAGCTTCTGGCGCTCGCCCGCACCGTGCGGGCGCTGTGCGAGCGTCTCGGTGCCCTGTTCGTGGTCAACGACCGTCCCCTCGTCGCACGGGAGTGCGGCGCCGACGGTGTTCACGTCGGCCAGGAGGACATGCCGGTCGCGAAGGTCCGTGCCCTCGTCGGCCCCGACATGCTCGTAGGCCTCTCCACCCACGCCCCCGCGGAGATCGACGCTGTCGACGCCTCCCTCGTGGACTACATAGGAGTGGGCCCCGTGCACGCGACCCCCACCAAGCTCGGCCGGCCGGCGGTCGGGCTGGAGCTCGTCCGCTACGCCGCCACACACGCACGAGTGCCGTTCTTCGCGATCGGCGGCATCGACGAGGGCAACGTCGCCGAGGTGCTCGGAGCGGGCGCGTCGAGGGTGTGCGTCCTGCGCGCCGTCTCCGATCCCGAGGATCCCTCGAGCGCGGCTCGCGGGCTGCGCGACGCACTCGACGGACCCCCGCTCGACAAGCACCAGCCGGGAGGGTGAGCGTGGAGCGCCCCAGCCGAGGGGACCTGCGGGACGAGCGCACCCCGGACGCGCTGGCGCCGCTGGCCGAGGGAGAGCGCCCCGGAGCCCTGCTCGTGGCGGTCGCCGTCGCGGTCCTGCTCGCGCTCGCCGTGATCGTCGGGGCGCTCACCGTCCACGGCCTCGACCGGCATGGCGGCTCGCTGCCCGGAGGGGTGTTCATCGCCTGCATCCTGGGGCTGCTCGCGTGGGGGATGTACGGGCGGCGCTACTGGGCGGTCCTCAGCTTCGAGGCGTTGCTCGCGTTTCAGATCATCGTCACCTCGCTGGCGCTCGTGGTCGCTTCGACGCTCCTCGCCGCCGGCTTCTGCCTGCTGTCGATCGTGCTCGCCGGCTGGCTGTTCTGGAAGCTTGTCCGCGTGATGGGTCGCATCCAAGCCGGCGATCGATAGGCTCAGGGCCACGATGGCCGAGACCTCCTACGACTGCCTGGTGATCGGCTCCGGGCCGGGCGGATACGTCGCCGCGATCCGAGCCGCCCAGCTGGAGAAAAAGACCGCTGTCGTGGAGAAGGACAGGGTCGGGGGGCGCTGCTTGAACTACGCCTGCATCCCCGCCAAGGCCGTCCTGCGCTCGGCCGACCTGCTCAGCGAGATCCGCGACGCCGAGGAGTTCGGCCTGAAGGTGGCGGGCGTCGAGGTCGACTACGCCGCCGTGCAGGCCCGCAGGGATAAGGTCGTCTCGACGCTCACCTCCGGCGTGGGGGGACTGTTCAAGAAGAACTCCATCGAGCTGATCGAGGGGGAGGCGTCGCTGTCGCCGTCCGCCGCCGAAGGCAACGGCAGCCATGACGGCAGCGTCCGTGTGCGTGTGGGCGAGCAGGAGATCGTGGCCCAGACCGTGATCCTCGCCGCGGGCTCGGTGCCGCGGGCGATCCCTGGCGTGGAGCTCGGCGGACGGGTGCTCGGCACCGAGGAGGCCTGGGCCCTTTCCGAGCTGCCCGCGAGCCTCGCGGTGGTCGGCGCGGGGGCCTCCGGTGCGGAGATCGCCTCGGCCTTTGCCCGCCTCGGAAGCGAGGTGCTGCTGCTCGAGGCGCTGGAGCGGGTGCTCCCCAGCGAGGACGCCGACATCTCCCGCCTGGTCGAGCGGGGCCTCAAGCGCCAGGGCATCGACGTGCGCACGAACACCCCGATCGAGTCGGTCAAGGCTTCGGACTCGGGCGTGAGCTTCACCTACGGCTCGGACTCGGCCGAGGTGGACTACCTCGTGATCGCCACCGGCCGCGGTCCCGACGTGCAGGCGCTCGGCCTCGACCGGGCCGGGGTCGCCCTCGACGAGCGCGACCTCGTGGCGGTGAACGGCGCCATGCGCACGAGCGTCACCGGGATCTACGCGATCGGCGATCTCGTCGCCGGGCCCGCCCTCGCCCACAAGGCATCCGACGAGGGCATCATCGCCGTCGAGGACTCCGCCGGGATGGCCACCCACCCACTCGCCTACGTCGACATCCCCCGCGCGACCTTCTGCACCCCCAACGTCGGCTCCTTCGGCCTGACCGAGGCCCAGGCTCGCGAGCAGGGCTACGACGTGGTGGTCGGCAAGGTCCCCTATGGAGCCGTGGGCGGCGGCACCGTCTACGGCGACCGCACCGGACTGGTCAAGATCGTCGGCGAGCGCTCCTACGGCGAGCTCCTCGGCGGGCACATCGTCGGCTCCCGCGCGACCGAGCTGATCCAGGAGCTCGTCAACATCCGCACCCTGGAGGGCGGCTATCCCGAGCTCGCCCGCACGATCCACGGCCACCCCACCCTGTCGGAGGCCGTCATGGAAGCCGGACGCGCCGCGGACGGCTGGCTGATCCACGGCTGAGGGCGAGGGGTGATCTCGGCGAGATGAGCCCGCCGGATGCCGCACCGGACGCCGCACCGGACGCCGCGCCGGACGCCGCACCGGACGCCGCGCCGGACGCCGAGCCGGACGCCGACTTCTACTTCGACCTCGCAAGCCCCGAGGCCTATCTCGCCGCCGAGCAGATCCTGCACGTCCTTCCCGGGCCCGCTCAGTGGCAGCCGGTGCTGGCGGGCGAGCTCTCCGATGCGCCGGCGGGCGCGTCGTCGGCCGCGGACGCCAGCTCGTTCGGCGCGCTGCGCTGCGAAGCCGAGGAGGAGGCGCTGCGGGAGAACCTCTCGCGTCGCGCGGCGGCGCTCGGCTTGCAGCCGCTGCGCTGGCCTGACCCGTTCCCGTTCGACAGTACCCTGGCGATGCGAATCGCCACCTACGCCAAGTCGATCGGACGCGCCGTTCCCTTCGCCCAGGCAGCCTTCCGCCAGGCGTTTGCGGGCGGACGCTCGCTGGCGGAGCCCGACAACGTCCTGATCGCGGCGGCCGCCTGCGAGATGCACCCGGCCGCGGTCCTCCGTGGCGGCGAGCTTCGCTCGGTGATCGAGCAGCTCCGCGCTGGCACCCAACACGCGAGCGAGCTCGGGGTCAGCGAGGTGCCCGCCGTGGTCGTGGGTGAGCGGGTGTTCCTCGGCGAGCGCTCGCTTTCGCAGGCGGCGAAGCACATGCGCGAGACGATGACCGTGGCGCACGCGCGATGAGGGCCAACAGGGCGTACCGACTGATCGTGACCCGAGGTGGGCTCGCCCCGGCGCTGCTGGCGGACACGAGCCGGGCGGACCACATCGAGGTCGTCGAGGTGGACAGCGGCGAAGTGGTCCTGTTCTGGGACTGCCCTCCCCAGACCGCCTCGCGCATGGCCCGCGCCCTGCGGGCCGACCTCTCCCAGCTGCAGGACGAGGAGTTCATCTCCCGCTGGGCTACGGTTGAGGTCTGATGGCCGCCCTGCCCGAGCCCGAGGTCGCGCGCGAATGGCTCGCCACGATGACCCTCATCCGCCGCTTCGAGGAGCGCGCCGGGGAGATGTACGCGCGGGCGAAGATCGGCGGCTTCCTGCACCTGTCGATCGGCGAGGAGGCGACGATCGTCGGGTCCGCACGGGCCTTGCGAGAGCAGGACTACCTGATCTCCACCTACCGCTCCCATGGGAACGCAATCGCGCGGGGCACCCCGCCCGAGCAGGTGATGGCCGAGCTGTTCGGACGTACGGGCGGCTGCTGCGGCGGCCACGGCGGCTCGATGCACATGTTCGATCTGAAGCGCCGCTTCATGGGCGGCTACGGAATCGTCGGCGGCAACCTGCCGATCGGAGCGGGCATCGGGCTGAGCAGCGAGTACCTCGGCCAAGACGAGGTGACCCTGTGCTCGTTCGGCGACGGAGCGTCTAACCAGGGGACGTTCGGGGAAACGCTGAACCTCGCCGCGCTGTGGCGCCTGCCGGTCGTGTTCATGGTCGTCAACAACCAGTTCGGGATGGGCACCTCGCTCGTGCGCCACTCGGCCGTGACCGACCTCCAGAAGAAGGGCGAGTCGCTGGGGGTCCCCGGGATGCGCTGTGACGGGATGGACGTGCTCGACACCTACACGGTGGTGAGCGAGGCGGTCCGTCGCGTGCGCGAAGACCACCGGCCGCTGCTGGTCGAGGCGGTCACCTACCGCTTCCGCGGGCACTCGATGGCCGACCCCGAGGAGTACCGCACGAAGGAGGAGGTCGCCCAGTGGCGCGAGCGCGACCCGATCCCCCTGTTCGGGCAGGCTCTCGAGCGCGAAGGCGTTCTGGATGCCGGCGCGCGCGAGCTGATCGAGCGCGAGGCCGGCGAGCGGGTGGAGCGAGCCGTGGCGTTCGCCGAGAGCTCCCCCTTCCCCACGCCGGAGTCTCTCTACGAGGACGTATACGTGCTCGACGAGCAGGTCCACGGGCACTACCACGGATGAGCGAGCTGCGCTATCGCGAGGCTCTGAACGCCGCCCTGCGCGAGGAGCTCGGGCGCGACGAGCGTGTGGTCCTGCTCGGGGAGGACATCGGCGTGTTCGGAGGCGCCTTCAAAGTCACCGACGGCCTGCTCGAGGAGTTCGGCGAGCGGCGTGTGCGGGACACCCCGATCTCCGAGAACACGATCGTGGGAATGGGGGTCGGCGCCGCGATGACCGGCCTGCGGCCGGTTGTCGAGCTGATGACCATCAACTTCTCGCTCCTGGCGTTCGACCAGATCGTCAACCACGCCGCCCACATCCGCTACATGTTCGGCGGCCAGGTCGCGGTGCCGCTCGTGATCCGGATGCCCCAGGGGGCGGGCCACCAGCTCGGGCCGACCCACTCCCATTGCCTGGAGGCGATGTTCCTGCACGTCCCCGGCCTGCTCGTCGCCGTCCCCGCCACCCCAGCCGACGCCAAGGGGCTTCTGAAGTCGGCGATCCGCGACGAGAACCCGGTCATATTCATCGAGCACGAGTCCCTGTACGGAGTCCGCGGCGAGGTGCCCGACGGCGAGGACTCGCTCGTGCCCTTCGGCCGTGCCCGCATCTGCCGGGAGGGCTCGGACGTGACGATCGTGGGGGTCTCGCGGATGGCTCTCACCGCCGAACGGGCCGCCGCCACGCTCGCCGAGCGCCACCGCGTGCAGGCCGAGGTGATCGACCCTCGCACCCTGCGCCCGCTCGACCTCGACACGATCCTCGCCTCGGTGGCCAATACCAACCGCTGCGTGGTGGTCGAGGAGGGCTGGCCCCACGGCGGCGTCGCCGCGAACCTCGCGGCCCTGATCGCAGAGCACGCCTTCGACGACCTCGACGCGCCCGTCGCCCGCGTCTCCGGAGCGGACGTGCCGATGCCCTACTCGAAGCCCCTCGAGGACATCGCCTACCCGCACGAGCCCCAGATCGTGGACGCCGTCCTGGCGATCCTCGGCGAGACCGCGAGGGCCGGCTGATGGCGGAGCTGGTCATGCCCCGCCTGTCGGACACGATGGAGGAGGGCACCATCCTGCGCTGGCTCGTCCCGGACGGAGCCACCGTCAGCCGCGGCCAGGATCTGGTGGAGATCGAGACCGACAAGGCCACGATGGTCTACGAGTCAGACCTCGACGGCGTCCTTCAGATCGTCGCCTCCGAGGGCGAGACGCTGCCGGTCGGGACGTTGATCGCCCGTGTCGGCGTTGCCGGCGGGACGAGCCCGGTTGGCACCGGGGGCGGCGGCGTGCCCGCGAGCGTCGCCCCGGATGCCCTGCGCGAGGAGGCTACGAGCGCAGCGGCACCCGGGCCCAATGTCGCTCCGTCCGACGGAGGACCGCAACACGCCGGCGAGCGCGTGAAGGCCTCCCCCCTAGCGAAGCGTCTCGCCAGCGAGAGCCACGTGGACCTGAACACCCTCACCGGCACCGGCCCCGGTGGACGGATCGTCAAGGCCGACGTCCAGGCTGTCGCTGCTGCGGGGCCGCCGGCGGCTCCGGCGGCTCCGGCGGCTCTCGGCGCGGCATCGCCCGCCGGGCCCGACACGACCCCGGCGCCCGACACGACCCCGGCGCCCGGGGGCGGACTCGCGGGGGTCGCCACCGCCAAGGGGGAGAGCACCGAGGTGGAGCTGACCCGCACCCAGCAGACGATCGCCCGGCGGATGGCAGAGTCGAAGGCCACGATTCCCCACTTCGCCCTGCAGTTCGACGTGGACATGGAGGAGTGCGTGGCCCTGCGCACCCAGCTCAAGAATCTGGCCGCATCCGATGTCTCGGCCGAGGGCACCCCCACCTACAACGACATGGTGGTAAAGGCCTGCGCGCTGGCCCTGCGCGAGCACCCACGCGCGAACTCGAGCTACCGGGACGGTCGCCTGCAGCTGCACTCTCGCGTGAACGTGGGCGTCGCGGTGGCGGTCGATGGCCCCGGGGGCGGCGCGCTGGTGGTGCCCACCGTGTTCGACGCCGACCTCAAGTCCCTCGGCGAGATCGCCCGTGAGACCCGGGCCCTCGCCGAGCGTGTGCGCGAGGGCTCGATCACGCCGCCCGAGCTCGGCGGAGGGACCTTCACGGTGTCCAACCTCGGGATGTTCGGGGTGAGCGCGTTTACCGCGATCATCAACCCGCCGCAGGCGGCGATTTTGTCGGTCGGCTCGGTCGCCCCACGGGCTGTCGTGAGCGAGGGTGAGATCGTCGCTCGCCAGAGGATGACCGTGACCCTGGCGTGCGATCACCGCATCCTGTACGGCGCCGACGCCGCGCGCGTCCTTGCCCGCATCGGTGAGCTCCTCGAACAGCCCGCCGCGCTGACGCTGTAGAACAAAGGTAGTTGCAGCTTTCAAAGTTATAGCTAACATTCTTTCATGGCCTTCCACGACCGCACCGACGAGCTCGGAGCGCTGGAGGAGCGGTGGCGCTCGCCGCGGGCCGAGTACGTCGTGCTCTACGGCCGACGGCGAGTTGGCAAGACCGAGCTGATCCTGCGCTTCGCCGAGCGCAAGCGGTGCGTCTACTACGAGGCGGCCCCAGGAAGCGAGAGCGACCAGCTGGAGGATCTGTCGAGAGCCCTCCAGGGCGCGAGCGGGCGGGAGCTGCTCGCCGCCCAGCCGCTGACGAGCTGGCGGGCGTTCTTCGCGGCCGTCGCCGAGGAGCTGCAGCGTGGGCCGCTGCTGGTGGCGCTCGACGAGTTCCAGTTCGTCGCGCGCGAGACACCGGCGATCGGCTCGCTGATCAATCGTTTCTGGCGAGAGCACCGCGAGGATGCGAACCTGTTCCTGATCCTTTCTGGCAGCGACGTCTCCTTCTTCGAGCGGGATGTCGTCGGCTACGCCGCGACGACGTACGGCAGGCGTACCGGCTCGCTGCGCCTGCAGCCGTTCCCGTTCAACGAGCTGAGGGGCTTCCTGCCCAGGTGGAGCAGCGAAGACATAGTCCGCGCCTACGCCGTGTTCGGCGGGATGCCCTACTACCTCGACATGCTCGATACGACGGCGACGCTGGCTGAGAACATCGAGCGCCACGTCCTTGCGCCCGATGGCCTGCTGCGCCAGGAGCCGCGCTTCCTGTTCGCCCAGCATTCGGACCTGCGCGAGGAGAGCGTCTACTTCTCGATCCTGCGGGCGATCGCCGCGGGGCGCACGCGGCGCAACGAGATCGCCTCTCGCATCGAGCGCAGCGACAGCGCGACCGGTCAGCTGCTGGACAGGCTGATGGAGATGAACCTCGTCAGGCGGGTGCATCCGGTGACGGTCGCCAACCCCGACCGCACGAAGCTGGTGCGCTTCGCGATCGAGGACCCCTTCCTGCGCTTCTGGTTCGCCTTCGTACGCCCTTACGAGGGCCGCCTGCACCGGCGCGCGGACGCTCGGAAGCATCTCCGCGGGCTGGTAATGCCGAGCCTCGACCGGTTCGTCTCCCGTCCCGTGTTCGAGCAGGTGTGCCAGAGCTGGCTGCACGACCATCTAGGCGCAGCCACAGTCGGTTGGTGGTGGGGCAACGTAAAGGAGAGGGTCGACGGCGGTCTTCGCAATGTCCAGCGGGAGCTCGACGTGGTCGCGATCGACAACGACCGGGGCGTTCTGGCGGTCGGCTCGTGCAAGTGGACCACGGGCCGCATGGCTCAGGGCCAGAAGGCGCTGCTCGGCCGCCTCGCCCACCACCTGGCCGCGGAGGGACCCACGCCCGACCTCTACCTGTTCTCCCGCTCGGGGTTCAACGCCAGGCTCACCCGGGAAGCCGCCGATGACCCGAAGTGTCACCTGGTGGGGGTGGACGGCCTCTTTTGAAAGGTCAGCGTCGGTGTAAGGGCACGCGGGTCGCGTTCGCGGAGCGATTGATCGCTGCGTCGTTTATCGAGCGAGCGTAAAGGTCCTGGTTGGGGTTGCAATGCTTACGCCGTCCGATGTGAAGGCGCCCTTGGCGATCAGCTGGAGCTCGCCGACTTGCTCGAGGAGTTCTCTACCTGCGGCGGTTAGCTTGACGGCCAGCTTTGCCGAGCCTCTGCGAGGCAAGTTGGCCCGACCGGCACCGACAAGCATCATCCCCGACTGTCCTTCGTTTTCCCTCCGCGAGTAGTACCAATCGATCCGGAGCTTGCCGGGTCGGATCGCGGCGAGTGAGAATGAGTAGCCGGACGAGAGCACGGTCGTGATATTCACCGCCCTTCCCAGGGGTGCCAGCTTTGAGAAAATGCTTGTCTGGATCCGCTGTGCAGTGGTGCATACCTGTAGGCCGGGCGTATAGACTTCGGCTTCAGTGTCGGGACCCAGATCGAGGGCGCGTCCGCCTGGCAGGGCGGCGAGGAGGCCCTGGTGTTGTGTAACGGGCGCTCTGGTCTCTGCCCAGCACCGCTGATCGGCATAGAGGACATAGCGGGTCTCCTCTTCGCCTGAGTAGAGAATCTGTCCGTTTGTGAGCAACGCCGCTTCGATTGAGCATGAGAATCGGCTGCCTGGCAGCAGGGGCGCGGCAATCCACATGTTGTGTGCAGCGGTGTAGATCGCCGCTGGGATCGAGTCGCACCTCACCTGTGCTCGCTTGCCAGCGCCGCCGTAGGAACCATAGAAGCCGGCTCCCGGCTCCTCGCCCAGTGCGATCGCGCGATCGCCGGGCAGGGAGAAGAGCTCCGAGGGTGTCGTTCGATCGGAAGATGGTCCAAGCGTCGTCCAGCTGCCGGACACCGGGTTGTAGCGGAGGGCGTCGTTCGCTTGACTACCGCCTCCGACGAGCAATACCGTGCCGTCAGTGAGGAGCGTCGCGCTGGCGGCGCCCCGTGGCGTGGGCAATGGGGCAGCCGACGACCACACGCCGGCGTGTGGGTCAAAGAGTTCGACGCTCGACAGAGGCGCACAGGAGTACCCAAACGCGGGCGTAGGAGTGCAAGAGTCGCCAAAACCTCCAGCGACGAGCACACGTCCGTCTGCCAATCGCGCGACTGCGGGTAGAGTACGCGCTTCATGCATAGGGGCAGATGACGTCCACGCTGAATCGTGCGTATCCAAGCGGTAGGTCGCGCTCGTCGGCGAGCATCTGAGCAGCGGTCGGCTGCAGACGGTTTCGCCGATCAGCAGAGCGCCTCCGTCGGCCAACGGCACAATCGTCGACCCATCCTTGCCGGAAAGCGCGGGCCCCTGCCTCCAGGTCCCCGAACTTGGTTCATAGAGCGCCGTCGCGAGGTTTTCATTTTCGCGGTACATATCGAGTACGCGTCCGTGAGCGAGCGTCACGACTTTTCCCGCATAGTGCCCGGCGGGCAGCAAACCCGTCACCCGCCACGAGCCAACGTCGATGCCGGCAGGCGCACTCGAAGCATCCACATCCACGACAGCGCCTACAACCAGCAGAAGGGCAATCGTTCCTGCCAGTTTGACCGATGCGTGCAACCAAAACGTCGCTCATAATAGACCGCGGAGCGAATCCCGTGAACCGCTGCCCGCTCAGAGCAACCTGCATGGCCTACCGGCAGAAAAACGCTCCACGCGCCATCCAGCACAGTTGATGTGGCGTGGCAGCCCAATGCTTCAAATGCTCCGCCCCGGCGCTAACGTGGGGGCAGCCGATGAATCGAGCCAAACCGTCCGCGTCGGAGCTGTGGGTGTCGCGCCTGGGGGAGGTCCCTTACCGGGACGCCCTCTCCTTTCAACACCAGATCCGCGCGCGCGTGCAGGCCGGCGAGCTGCCAGACACGCTGCTCCTGCTCGAGCACACCCCCGTCTACACCCGCGGGCGCCGCTCCCTCGCCGGTGAGCTGAGCCTGGGCGAGGACTTCTACCGCGCGCGCGGCATCGACGTGGCGGACACCGACCGTGGCGGCCGCGTCACCTACCACGCTCCCGGCCAGCTCGTCGGCTATCCGATCATGGCCGTCCAGGACATCGGCGCTCATCTGCGCACGATCGAAGCCGCGATCGTCGCGGCCCTAGCCGAGGAGGGCATCGAGGCCCGCTCGCGCTGTGCCGAGGGCCCTGATTACACCGGTGTCTGGGTGGGAGGCCGAGCGGCCGATCCGGTGGCGGACCCGGACCGCAAGATCGCCTCGATCGGCGTCCACGTCTCCCGCGGCGTCTCCACCCACGGCTTCGCGGTCAACGTGGACCTCGACCTCGACCCGTTCTCCTGGGTCGTCGCCTGCGGCCTGCCCGATGTGACGATGACCTCGATCGCCCACGAGCTGCCCCCCGGTCGCACGATCAACCCCGACGACTTCCGCGAGAGCATGAGCCGCCACTTCTGCGAGGCCCACGACCGCCCCCTGCGCGCCATCGCGCCCGAGCAGCTCGGTCTCGATGTCCCCGCGCCACGGTCAGCATCAGTGCCCATAACGAAGCCGGTCCCCGCATGAGCCCCACCCGATCCCGCGCGAACCCCGGCGGCATGGACGTCCTGCGGGTGCTCGGCCCGAACGTCCGGCCGCTGCGTGAGCGAAAGCCCCCCTGGTTCAAGGTGCCCCCTCCCGGCGGGGAGCGCTACCGCGAGCTCACCGAGCTGATCCGCTCGGAAAACCTCCACACGGTCTGCCAGGAGGCCGCCTGCCCGAACGTGGGCGAGTGCTGGGAGCGGGGCACCGCCACGTTCATGATCCTCGGCGACACCTGCACCCGCCGCTGTGGCTTCTGTAACGTCAAGACCGGCAAGCCCACCTGGCACGACCCACTGGAGCCCGCCCGCGTCGCCCGCTCGATCGCCCGTATGGGACTCCGCCACGCGGTCATCACCTCCGTCGACCGCGACGACCTGCCCGACAAGGGCGCCTCCGCGTTCGTCGGCGTCATCCGCCAGGTCCGCCGCCAGGCCCCCGGCTGCCGGGTCGAGGTCCTCACCCCCGACTTTCAGGGCCAGGAGATGCCCCTCGCGAAGGTCATCTCCGAGGGTCCCGACGTGTTCAACCACAACGTCGAGGTCGTCCCCCGCCTGTATCCCCTCGCCCGCCGCGGCTCGGAGTTCGGGCGCTCCTGCCGCGTGCTCCGTCTCGCCTCAGAGCTCGGCGAGGGTGAGGTCGTGACCAAGTCCGGCCTGATGGTCGGCCTCGGCGAGAGCCATGAGGAGATGGTCGAGACGTTCGGTGCCCTGCGCGAAAGCGGAGTGCAGGTGCTCACCGTCGGCCAGTACCTGCGCCCCTCCGAGCGCCACCTGCCGGTCGTCCGCTACTGGCACCCTGACGAGTTCGCCGCCCTCGAGGCGGCCGCGTACGAGCTCGGCTTCGAGCACATCGCTGCCGGGCCCCTCGTGCGCTCCTCGTACCACGCCGACCAGCACGTGGGGTGGGCGGGCAAGCCATCCCAGGTGGGCGCCGGCCCGCTCGCCGCCCGCCGGTAGGACCGATCGCCGGAGTCGCTCACCGCCCGCGGGTAGGCTCGGCGGATCTTCCCCCTCAAAGACAACATCCCCAACGACCGCTTCCCGCTCGTCACGGTCGTGTTGATCTCGATCAACGTCCTCGCCTACCTGCTCGCGATCCGCCACGGGGGCAGTGTCTTCGGCGGACCCACCGAGGCCACGGAGGTTCGCTACGGGGCGATCCCGTATGAGCTCACCCATCCCGGAAGCCACTGCGGCCTCGTATCCGTGTCCACCTCCGAAGGCGCCGCCAGCGCCGTCGCCTGCCAGGGCCAGCCGGGCGTGAGCGGCACTCCCCCCGGTCAGCCCGCCACGTGGGTGACCCCGTTCACGGCCATGTTCATGCACGCGAGCTTCCTGCACATCTTCGGGAACATGCTCTTCCTGGCCATCTTCGGGCCCACCCTCGAGGACGCAATCGGGCGAGCTCGCTACCTCGCGTTCTACCTCGTGGGCGGCCTCGTGGCCCTCGCCGCCCAGGTGCTCGTGGACCCGAGCTCCACCGCCCCAACCCTAGGCGCCTCCGGCGCGATCGCCGCGGTCCTCGGCGGCTACATCGTCGTCTACCCCCGCGCCCGCGTCATCACGCTCGTGTTCATCGTCTTCTTCGTCACGATCGTCGAGGTTCCCGCCGTGTACCTGCTCGGCTTCTGGTTCGTCGTCCAGCTCTACTTCGGCGCCTCCGGCCTGGCCAGCCAGGTCTCGGGGGGCGAAAGCGTCGCCTACTTCGCCCACGTCGGCGGCTTCGCCTTCGGCCTGCTCTTGATCTGGCCGTTCGCCTCCCGCCTGCGCAGGCCCCTGCCGCCGCACCTGCCGGTGTACTGATCCCGATGACCCGTCCCGCCCGCGACCTGATGACCCGTCTGACCGCGACCTGATGAACCGCCTGCGCGCCCCCCGATGACCCGCCTGCTCGTCCTCGCCGTCGCGATCGTGTTCATCCTGGGCTTCGCCTTCCTGACCTTCAGCACGGTGTCCAAGGAAGGGTTTACCCTGGCAGGCGCCGTCTCGATCTTCGTGGTCGTGCTGCTCGCGGTCGGGATCGTGGGGGCGCTGCTGAACCCTCCCCGACGATGACGAGGAGTCCCGCCCGCTCAGATGAGGCCAGTCACGTTCAGATGAGCCCCGCCCCGTTCATGACCTTCGAGGAGAGCCGCCGCCGCCGCGATGCCGCTCGCCGGCGGCGGCGCATGCGGCGCAGGGCGATCGCGGTCGGAGCGCTCGCCGTGGCGATCGCCGCGGCCCTGGTGGTGATGGCCCTCGCGCACTCCCACGCCGGCCACGACTCCGCCTCCGCGTCCACCGGGACGAGTCGCCACACACACCTACACCCGCTCGCGGTCTCCCCACCGAGGCTCTCGGCCGACGGCCTGCCGCTCGCCAAGCCCGCCCTCGAGCTTCAGGGGATCGGCTCGCCCGCGAGCGACCCGGTCCACGTCGAATTCCACGAACCCCCTCGCGCCGGACTGCTGTTCAACCTCGACACCGGACAGGTCCTGTGGCAGCGAAACCCCTACACCCGCCTTCGCATCGCGAGCCTCACGAAGATGATGACCGCGCTCCTGACCGTCCGCTCAGCCCCGCCCGACGCGCCCGTGCTCGTCACTCGCAGGGCGGTGAACTCGGCCGGATCGAAGGTCGGCGTGCTGCCGCTGGGCAAGCATGTGCGACTGGAGACCATGCTCTACGGGTTGCTCCTGCCCTCGGGCAACGACGCCGCGGTGGCGCTCGCCGAACACGTGGCCCACACGGTCAACGATTTCGTCAAACGCATGAACGCACAGGCGGCCCAGCTGGGGATGGGCTGCACCCGCTACTCCTCCCCCTCGGGGTACTACGACGAAGGCAACTACTCCTGCGCCGCCGACCTGGCGATGCTCGCCCACGTCGACCTGCAGCAGCCGCGCATCGCGAGCGTCGCCCGCACCTACACCGCCGTCCTGCCGTTCCCGATCAAGGGGGGCAAGGTGTACCTGTACAACAACAATCCCCTGCTCATCTACGGCTACCCGGGCCTGACCGGCCTGAAGACCGGCTACACACTCGCCGCCGGCAGGTGCCTGGTGGCCACCGCCGAGCGCGACGGCGTGCGCCTCGGAGTGGTGCTCCTGCACTCGCCCGATCCCGGCACCCAGGCCGCATACCTGCTCAACCGGGGCTTCGAGGGCGTCTACCGCCAGCCTCCCGTCCCCGAGCCGCCGATCCCAGCGGGGGCATAGCGCCGGCCCGGCGAGGGGAGTAAAGTCTGTCGGGCTCGATTGACTGGTCAGTCAACCAGGGCTCCGCGAGGCGACGTAAAGGAGGAGCAGTGGATCTCGACGACACACCCGAGCAGGCAGAGCACCGCGCCAAAGTGCGGTCCTGGCTGGAGGAGAACTCCTCGCAGGCGCCCGTCCTGCAGGGTCCCGGAGCGATCGAGGATGAGGATGAGGTGATCGCCGCCAGGCGCGCCTGGCAGGGTAAGCTCGCCGAGGGAGGCCTCGCGGGAGTGACCTGGCCGAGGGAGTTCGGCGGCCAGGGGCTCGGACCGATCGAGCAGGTCGTCTGCAACCAGGAGATCGCCCGCGCGAAAGTGCCGGGGATCCTCGACGCGATCGGCGTGGGGATGCTCGGTCCGACGATCATCGCCCACGGCGACGACGAGCAGAAGGGTCGCTACCTCGGCCCGATGCTCCACGGGGACGAGGTCTGGTGCCAGCTGTTCTCCGAGCCCGCCGCGGGCTCGGATCTCGCGGCCGTCCAGACCCGGGCGCGCCTGCAGGACGACGGCACCTGGACGCTCAACGGCCAGAAGGTGTGGACCACCAACGCCCAGTTCGCCTCCTACGGGCTGCTACTCGCCCGCACCGACGCGGACGTGCCCAAGCACAAGGGCCTGACGATGTTCATCGTGCCGATGGACGCCCAGGGGGTCACCGTGCGGGGCCTGCGCCAGATATCCGGCGAGGCGGAGTTCAACGAGGTGTTCTTCGACGACGTCGTCCTCGACGCCGGGGCGGTGGTCGGCGGAGTCGGAAACGGCTGGGGGACGGCGCTCACGACGCTGATGTTCGAGCGCGTCACGATCGGCCTCGGCGGGGAGGGGCTCGGCTACAACTCGACCCGTTTCGCCGCCGCGATCGCCGCCGACGAGCAGGCCCGGCGCGACCCGGAGGTTCGCCACCAGCTCGGCGAGATCGCGAGCGAGCTGCTCGCCGTCAGGTTCACCGGCTACAGGACCCTGAGCGCCCTCCAGCGCGGCCAGATCCCCGGCCCGGAGGCGGGCCTGGCGAAGGTCACGATCGTAAACGGCGCGATCAAGGCCGGCGATCTGATCGCCGACGTGCTCGGCCCCGACGCGCTCTCCCAGGACAGCGAGTGGGCGTACATGATCTCGTTCCTGCCCGGCCTGAAGTCAGCCGGGGGAACCGAGGAGATCCTGCGGAACACGATCGGCGAGCGGGTTCTCGGCCTGCCGCCCGAGCCCCGCCTGGACAAGGGAATCCCGTTCTCGGAGCTTCGCTCCAAGGAAGGAGCGCCGGCATGAACCTCGCACTCTCAGACGAGCAGGTGTTCCTGCGCGAGGCCGCCCGCGGGGCCCTCTCGCGCTTTCAGACCCTCGAGGCCGCCCGCGAGGCCCTCGACGGCGACGAGGGGGCGCTGCCCGACATGTGGCCCGCCGCCCGCGAGGCCGGCTGGCCGGGGCTGCTGATCGACGACGCCCACGGGGGCGCCGGCTTGGACGCGTTCGACGCGATGCTCGTGCTCGGCGAGTGCGGCCGGGTGCTCGCCTCGATCGCCCTGCTCGGCCACCTGCCCGCGACCGCGATCCTCGAGGACTCCTCCAACGCGGGGGACCTGCTGGAGGCCCTCGCGACCGGCGAGCGCCGGGCGGCCTACCTGCCCGCGAGCCCCCCGAGCGACATGGACGGGCGCTGGAGCGTGGATCCGGCCAGCGGCCTGGAGCGTCCCGAGGCGCCCGTGGCGACGAGCGCCGGCGAGGGCACGGCGAAGGTCAGCGGCGAGCTGGCGTTCGTGCCCGACGCCCCCGGCGCGGATCTGCTCGTGGGGGTCGCCCTGCCGGCGCCGACCCCAGAGGGGTTGGTGGGCAAGCCCGTCGGCGTGGCGATCGAGGCTGACGGGGCCGGCGTGAGCGTGGCGGCAACCAGCCGCTATGACGTGACCCGCTCGCTCGGTCACGTCTCGCTGAAGGACGCCCCCGCGACCGTTCTGGACGCATCCGAGGAGTCCCTCGCCGGGGCCTGGCATCTCGCCCAGTCGCTGATCGCGGCCGAGTCCCTCGGGAGCGTCGAAACGGCGCTCGACGTGTCCGTGGCCTACGCCAAGGAGCGTCACACCTTCGGCCGGGCGATCGGCTCCTATCAGGCGGTCAAGCACTCCCTCACGGAGGTTCTCCGCCAGCTCGAAAACGGGCGCTCGCTGCTCTACTACGCCGGCTGGGCCCGGGTGGGCGCACCGGGCGAGTTCCCGCTCGCGGCCGGAGCCGCCCGGTCGGTGGCCGGACGTGCGCTCGACCACGCCGCCCGCACGATGATCTCCGTCCACGGGGGCATCGGCGCGACCTGGGAGCACGACGCGCCGCTGTACTTCAGGCGGGCTCAGCTCTCCAGGCGGCTGCTCGGCGGCACCGCCGGAGCTACCGACCGTGTCGCGGGGGAGCTCGTCGCGCAGGCCGCCTGACGGCCTTCGGCGAGGCTTCGGCCTTGGCGGAGGCTTCGGTCGCGGTCAGCGCAGCGAGGACGGGAGCCCCGTAGGCGGCGTGGACCGCCGCGACCATCGTCGGTTCCAGGCCGCAGTTGATGCAGAAGCCGTGCTGCGAGAAGCCGATCGCCCGGGCGAGCACCTCATCGGCATAGGTGACGCCCGCGGCGTCGTGGCCGTAGTAGTCGTAGGCGGCGTTCCAGGCGGCCCCTTCCAGGCCGGTCCCGGCGCCGTCGGCAGAGAGCAGGTGGGCGGCCGCCATGATCGCGTCGAAGTCGTCGTAGATCGAGGGATGAGTGGCGGTGCGATGGTCATACGCCGAGGGCCTCACGCCATAGACGTAGGAGTCGCTGACGAGGCTCCAGGTGGATGGAGTGCCCGCCCCCCCGTTGCGGACGTTGAACTGCATCGGCCCGCCGCAGCAGCCGGCGAAGTTCAGGCCGTGGTAGGTGCCGGGAGCGGTCGAGAACGCCGACTCCTGCCGGTGGATCGAGGCGATCAAAAGCCAGTTGACCCCGAACGTGCTCTGGGCGACCGAGTAGATCGGGTAGAACCCTTCCATCCATCGCTTGGAGATGTGGACCCGCGGCGGGCTGTAGTAGCTCGCGAAGCTCCGGACCTGCCGTGCGGGCGGGCTCGCGACGATCGACCCGTCGGCGCCGCTCGCGCCCGTCTCGGCGGTCGAGGCCGACGCCTGGGCCGACGCGGGGGTGGGCGTCGCGGCGACGACCAGCACCGGCGGAGGAGCCACCGCGGGGGACGCACGGCCGACGAGACCAGTCAACACCGCCACCAGGGCCGCCACCCCGACCGTCGCGATCGTCCCCGCGAGCAGCCACTGGCCCCGTTCGGAGGGCGGCGCGGGAACGTGTGCGCTCACCGTCGCACCGGCGGCGCTCCCGGTCGATCCCGTCATTCCTTTGCTCTCGTCCGAGCCATAGCCTCAAACCGTAGCGGCGGCGGTGGAGACGACGCGGGGAGGGCGCCGAAAGGCGATGAGGAGCTGCGGTCAGACCCCGAGCACGCGCCGGATCACGCTGTCGAAGACCGCCGTGGGCAGGAGCGCCTGGGCGATCACCATTCCGTGGGCGTCGGGACCGACGAGATATCGAGCCCGGGGACGGCTCGCGGTGAGGGCCCGTTCGATCGTCTTGGCGACACGCTCGGGGGGAACGCCCCGGCGTTCGCTGTCGTCGAGGACCTTCGCGAACGCCGACTGCACGTGCCCGTACTCGCGCTGGAGCTCGGGCGGCACGTCCACCCTCTGGGTGGTCGCCCGGGCCTTCTCCCAGATCGGGGTCTTCACCGAGCCCGGCTCGATCAGGGACACGCCTACGCCGGAGCTGTGGAGCTCTCCCCGCAGGGCGTCTCCGATCGCCTCGATCGCATGCTTGGACGCGGCGTAGGGGCCGTTGTAAGGCACCGACACACGGCCTCCGACCGAGGACACGAGCACGATCCGCCCGCGGGCCGCTCGCAACGCCGGCAGGAGCGCTCGCGTGACGGCGACCTGGCCGAACACGTTGACCTCGAACTGGGTGCGCAGCTCCTCGGGGTCGAGCAGCTCGAGGGGACCGCCGACGCCGATGCCCGCATTGTTCACCAGCCCGTCGAGCCTGCCCGAGGGCGATCCGCCGGGGGCGCCCGTCCCCGCTCGCTCGCCCACGAGCTCCGCCGCGGCGGACACCTGTTCGGGATTCGTGACGTCGAGCTGCACCGGGGTCACCCTTCCCCGGCCGGCGCCGGCGCCGTTCGGAGCCGCGCCCTCTGCGGCGGCTCTCGCCTCGGCGACCAGCCGTTCCCCCGCCTCGGCGTTCCGCACGCCCGCGAGCACCGTCCAGCCGTTCGCGGCGAGACGAAGCGTGGTCGCGCGACCGATGCCGGTGGATGCGCCGGTGACGAGAGCGGTGGGCATGGTGGGACCCTAGCGAACGAGGGCCCGCGCGCGGGCGCGGGCGCGGGGCACCCGTTTTGCGAGCATCGCCACGCGGACGCTGGGTGTCGCTTTGACACCTAGGAGCATCCATCCTGCGGAGATGCGACGGCCCATGGGAGCAGTCTCACGAGGCTGTTAGGGAGCGCTTAAGATCCAGCTCAATGGTTCCGCGGGTGGGAAAGCGTTCAAGCGCTGCGCGAGCGGCGATCGTCTGTGCGGTGCTCGCGGCCCTGGCGGGGTGCGGCTCGAGCGCGAGAAACAGCCTGAGCGTCCCCGCGAGCGCCAATCAGGACCCACCCGCGAGCGCGAGCCTCGACCCTGTCGCCACGGGGGCGGGCGGGTGCGCGGCGACGGTGCTCGGAGTGCTCGGCAAGATCGCGATGCGGGTCTACCACGAGGGGGTCTCCAGCGAACGGACCGGCTCCGCGGTGAGCCTCGTCACGCGGTCGATCCCGCTGCGGGAAGCGGTCGAACGGGACGACCCGGCTGGCGCGCGGGCGGCGGCGCGGGCGCTGCTCGCGACCGGTCACATGACGAATCTGAGGGTGACCACCAGCGCCGGGCGGATGCTGGCCGAAGTGGGAGGGCCGGCCCTGACCCCGCTGCACGGCAGCATCGTCGGCGCCGGGGGCTCGCCGATCGGGAGCTTTGTCACGAGCGTCTGGGCGGACAAGGGCCTGGTCGAGGAGACGAACGGGATCGTCGAGGGAAAGACGGCGCTGCGCCAGGGCGGGCAGAGCATCGGCGGGTCCTTCGCGCTGGCCCCCGGCGAACTGCCCGGGCAGGGCCAGGTGACTGTCAAAGGAGTGGGCTACCGGTACACGTCCTTCCCGGCGGCTGCCTATCCGGCTGGCCAGCTGCGGGTCTACGTGCTCAAGCCGGTCTCCTCGATCTCGAAGCTCTGCGGACGGACGGCGCAGGAGACGATCGTGAACACCGTCAGCCGGGTGGCGAGCCTGATCTACGCTGGCGAGACCGGCGCTCGGGCGCGCGCGCAGGTCCGCCGGGTGCAGCACAACCGGGCGCTGCTGAGCGCGGTGGCTCACCGTGAACCGGAAGCCGCCCGGATCGCCATCGACGGGCTGCTCAACGAGCACATCGTGCGCTTGCGGGTGAGCACGGGCGGGCAGCTGCTCTCCGACGTGGGGGGCCCGTACGTGCTCGCGCCGGTGAGGGCTCCGCTGCGCTTGAACGGCAGGCGGATCGGCAGCCTCGTGCTCTCCGTCCAGGACGACCTCGGCTACCTGAAGCTCGCCCAGCGCCTGGCGGGAGCAAAGGTGGTGATGACTCGGGGCTCTCAGGTCGTTATGAGCAGCGTACGCCCCGCGCCCGCGCACGTGCCCGCGAGCGGGCCGTTCAGCTATGGCGGTCACAGCTACCGGGTCTTCACCCTCCACGCCCAGGCGTTCCCGTCCGGGCCGCTGCGGATCTCGGTGCTGATCCCGATGCCGTACGCGTAGACGGTCTCGCCCGGCCTGGACCGTCCAGCCGGGGCCGCTGGGCGGGGCGCCGGGCCGCGATCAGGCGGGCGCGAGGGACGCGTGCTTACGGCGCAGGCCGTCCAGGAGCTCGGCAAAGGAGGCGGAGAACTTCTCGACACCCTCTCGCTCGAGCGTGTCGGTGACGTCCTCGTAGACCACTCCGGCGGCGGCCAGATTGTCGAACAGCGCGTGGGCCTCGTCCAGATCGCGCTCCAGGCGGGCCTCCGGGTGGCCGTGGTCCTGGTAGTCATCGACTGTCTCGAGTGGCATCGTGTTGACGGTGTCCGGGCCGATCAGCTCATCCACGTAGAGGGTGTCCGGATAGGACGGGTTCTTGGTGGAGGTCGAGGCCCACAGCACCCGCTGGGACTTGGCGCCCTTGCCCACCAGATACTCCCAGCGGGGGCCGGCGAAGGTCTCCCTGTAGTGCTCGTAGGCGAGCTTCGCGTTGGCGACGGCGAGCTTTCCCTTGAGCTCGTCGTGTCCGCCGATCTCATCCAGGCGGCGGTCGGTCTCGGTGTCGATGCGGGAGACGAAGAAGCTCGCCACCGAGCACACCCCGGCGGGATCGCCCCCGGCGGCCACGAGGCGCTCCAGGCCGCGGATGTAGGACTCGGCGACCTCCGCGTAGCGGCGCAGGGAGAAGATCAGGGTGACGTTGATCGACTTGCCCTGGGCGATCACGTCCTCGATCGCCGCGAGGCCGGGCTTGGTCGCAGGGATCTTGACGAGCAGGTTCGGCCGCTCGACTCGCTCGTGCAGGCGCAGGGCCTCCCGGTAGGTCTGCAGGGTCTCGTAGGCGAGGGTGGGGTCGACCTCCAGGGACACGTACCCGTCGCGGGCGCCGGTGGCGGCGAACACCGGCGCGAACACGTCGCATGCCTCCCTGATGTCGGTGACCGCGAGCTCCCAGAACGCCTCGTCGGGGCCCCGGTCGGCGAGCTCGCGCAGCTGCTCGTCGTAGGAGTCCCCGCTTGACATCGCCTTCTGCAGGATGGTCGGGTTCGAGGTGGCCCCCACGACGGAGTCCTCGTCGATCAGCTTCTTCAGGTTGCCCCCCCGGATCCACTCACGCGAGAGCGAGTCGATCCAGACGCTCTGGCCGAGCTCAGAGGCGCGGGCCAGCGGAGAGGCGCCTGCGGAGGATGGGTCGTTCCCGGGGGTCATGTGTCAGCTCCTATCGCTGGTTTGCGGTGGCGGTCCGCTCCAGCACCGCGCGGGCGCGGGCGGCGATGTTCTCGGGGGTGAACCCGAGCTCGGCGAGCACCCGCTCGCCGGGGGCGGAGGCGCCGAAGCGGTCGATGCCGAGGACATCTCCGCGATCGCCCACCCAGCGCCACCAGCTCATGCTGGCGCCCGGCTCGACGGCCAGCCGGGCGGTGACGGCCGGCGGGAGGACCGCCTCGCGGTAGTCGGTGTCCTGGGCTTCGAAGAGCTCGATGCAGGGCATCGAGACGACGCGGGCGCTCGTGCCCTGGGCGGCCAGCTCCCGGGCGGCCTGGAGGGTCGGCGCGACCTCGGTACCGGTGGAGATCAGGATCGCCTCGGGGTCCTCGTTATCAGGGGCGGAGTCCCACAGCACGTATCCGCCCCGGCGCAGCTCGCTGGCCTGAGCCAGCCCCTCGCCGTCTCGGTCGAGCACGGGGACGGCCTGCCTGGAGAGAAGCAGCGCCACGGGGCCGTCGTCGCGCTCGAGGGCCACCCGCCACGCCTGGGCGGTCTCGTTGGCGTCGGCCGGGCGGATCACCCACAGGCGGGGGATCGCCCGCAGCGCGGCATAGTGCTCGATCGGCTGGTGGGTGGGCCCGTCCTCGCCAAGGCCGACCGAGTCGTGGGTCCACACCCACACGACCGGCAGTCCCATCAGGGCCGACAGGCGGACGCTCCCGCGCATGTAGTCGGAGAAGATCAAGAACGTGGAGCCGTAGGGCTTGACGATCCCGCCGTGGGCGGCGGCGCCGTTGACGATCGCCCCCATCGCGTGCTCGCGGATCCCGAATGGCACGTTGCGCCCCGAGTGCACCGACGAGAACTCCCCGGCGCCCTCGAACACGGTCTTGGTCGACTCGACCAGGTCCGCGGCCCCGCCGAGGGTGGTGGGGGCGTAGTGGGAGAACGCCGCCATCGTCTTCTGGCCGGCCGCCCGGGTGGCCATGCCGGCGCCGGCCGCAAACCGGGGGAGAGCCTCGCGCCATCCGGCCCGCAGGCCATCGCCGTCCCAGGCCAGGTCCCAGTCGGCGGCGAGCTCGGGCAGAGCCTCCCGCCACTCCTGCATCCGCTCGTTCCAGCCGATCTGGTATGCCGCGCCGGAGTCGATCAGGGACATGTGCTCGCGCACGGACTCGTCCACCCAGAAGGTCCGGTCGGGGTCCTCGAAGCCCATGGCCACCTTCGCGGCACGGACCTCCTGCTCGCCGAGGGGCGAGCCATGGGCCTTGGCGGTGTCCACCGCATTGGGGGCCGGGTAGGCGATGTGGGAGCGGATCGCGATAAACGACGGGCGCTCGCGTTCTTCCCGGGCAGCGGTCAGGGCGGCCGTGATCGCGTCCAGGTCCTCGGAGTCCTCGACCCGCTGGGTGTGCCAGCCGTCGGCCTCCATGCGCCCGACGTGGCTCTCGCCGTCGAACGACAGGGCGGTGGTGCCGTCGATCGTGATCCGGTTGTCGTCGTAGCAGACGATCAACTTCTCCAGCGCGAACTGGCCGGCGATCGAGGCGGCTTCCTGGCTGATTCCCTCCATCATGTCTCCGTCCGAGCAGATCACGTAGATGTTGTGATCGACGATCTCGCTGCCCGGCCTGTTGAACCGCTCACCGAGGAACCGCTCGGCGATGGCCATCCCGACGGCGTTCGCGAAACCCTGCCCGAGGGGGCCCGTCGTCACCTCGATGCCGGGCGTGTGCCCACGCTCGGGGTGCCCGGGCGTGCGGGACCCCCACTGGCGGAACTGCATGAGGTCCTCGAGGCTCAGCTCGTAGCCGGTGAGATGGAGCAGGGAGTAGTGGAGCACGCACGCGTGGCCCGCGCTCAACACGAACCGGTCGCGATCGGGCCAGTGCGGGTCCCGGGGGTTCGCCTTCAGGAAGCGCTCGAACAGGACGTATGCGAGGGGTGCGAGGGCCATCGCGGTCCCCGGGTGGCCCGCGTCGGCCTTCTGGACCGCGTCCATCGCGAGCCCGCGGACGGTGTCGATCGAGAGTTTCTCTATGTCCCGCTCGGCCACCACTCGATCCTAGAGGCTGGGCGGGCGGCGTGTCATCTCCGAATCGGAGGGCCCACGCGGGGGCGCGCGGGGGCGCGCGGGCCCGCCATTCGGGCCCTGCCCCTACCTCGCGTACGGCCGGCGGCGGCGGGCCGGCAGGCACCTCACGGCGTGGATGCGATCGCCCATGCACCGCCCGCCGCGCGGTCGCACCCTCAGCAGCCAGTGCAGGTCGTGCCTGCAGTGAGAGCGCCGGTACGGCCAGCGTCCGTGAAGGGTGCGAAGCATCCGCTCCTCGTCACAGATCTCGAACCTCATTTCTCCCATCTCCCCGCTCGTCGCCGATCCGTCGGCCGGCTCGCCATCCTTGGCGACCAATCGGAGCCTGCCAACTGTTGTCAAGCCCCTGCACTCTGTTCCTCCGTATATAAATCATAGATTACTCAGTCTGTCAACCCTGCGACGGGACGTGTTGTCAAGGGGTGGGACGAGAGGACCCAAAGGACTGGGACGAGCCGAGCCAGAGGGAGGGGCGGCCGGGCGAGAAGGCAGGGATCGGGCGAGCCCGGCGGGGGTGAGGGGCGGGGGTGCGGGAGTGGAGTGCGCCCGGCGGGAATCGAACCCGCGGCCTGCGGCTTGAAAGACCGCTGCTCTTTGGCTCCCCGAAGAGAACCGTTGACCACTGAGCTACGGGCGCGCGACTGCTGTCTTTGAGTCCTTGCTGGCGATGGTGCGCCTAAATCTAAGCACACGAGTGCCGAGGGCACGAGTGGGCCGCGGGCGGGAGCGGGGGAGTGAGGTCAGACCGGGAGGGACCGACCTCGCGGCGGATGGGCGTCGGTGAGATGATGTCCCCCGACGCGGACTTCCCGATCACCGGACCCGCCGGGCGCCACCGCGGGAGGACGCCAGAGGAGGCGCAGGCATGGCGAGCATCACGGAGTACGAGACCGAGCAGCTCCAGAAGGCGAACGCGACAGGGCGCACGCCCGGCTTCGCAAACGCGGTGAGCGAGGACGAGGCCAATGAGCTCTACAACACGTTCGCCGTGCCCGCCCCCGGGGCGTCCCTGTCCCAGGCGGCAACCGCGAACCTCAACCCGTGGGAGGGTGTGACCGAGATCGTCGAGATCCCCAACCGCGGGCACGCCCTGACGACCGACATCGGCTGGCCAGAGGTGGCCGACACGGCGCTCAGGTTCGTCAGGCGGTTCTGCGATCCGGGGTGACGGCGTCGAGATCGCGGGAGCCTGTGACGCGGGCTTCTCCGGCGTCAGGGAGGCGCTGCGGGAGAACGTAGCGAGCAGGGGGGAGCTCGGAGCCGCGGTGGCGGTGATCGTCGATGGACGGCCCGTCGCGGAGCTGTGGTGCGGGTGGGCCGACGAGGATCGCTCCCGGGCCTGGCGGCGGGACACGGTGGTGAACGTGTTCTCCGTCGGCAAGGCCCTCGCGGGGCTCTGCGTGCTGATGCTCGCCTCCCGCGGGTCGCTGGACCTCGACGAGCCGGTGTCCCGGCGCTGGCCGGAGTTCGGCGAGGCGGGCAAGGAGGAGGTCACGATGGGTGAGGTGCTGAGCCACCGGGCCGGGCTCGCGGCGATCGAGCGAGAGCTCCCCGACGGAGCCCTCTACGACTGGTCTCGGGTGACCGACGCGCTCGCCGAGCAGCGGCCGTGGTGGACGCCCGGCGAGGGCCACGGCTATCACGTGCACACGTTCGGGTTTCTCGCGGGGGAGATCGTTCGTCGCGTGAGTGGCGAGAGGATCGGATCGTTCTTTCGCCGAGAGGTCGCCGGCCGGCTCGGTATGGACGCGAGCTTCGGCCTTGCCCGCAGCGACCGCTCGAGACGGGCAGAGTACGTGTTCGACTTCAACCAGGTCGGGAGCTTGCCCGCCGGAGGCGATCGACGTGGCGAGGAGGATCGAGGTGGGGGCGGCGGGGATCGGCACAGCGCCGTGGACCCGCGCCTGCGCGAGCGGGCCTACCTCAACCCGCCCGGGGCGACGGGGATCGGGACGGTCAACAGCGCGGCTTGGCAGGACGCCGAACTGCCGTCGGCGAACCTGCACGCTGGAGCCCGCGGGATCGCGGGCGTGTACGGCGTGCTGATCGCCGACACCGAGTCGCTCCTGGACAAGGAGGTGCTGCGGCGGGCGACCGCCGAGGCCTCGGCGGGGGAGGACCTCGTGCTCGGTCGTCCCTCTCGGTTCGGGCTCGGCTTTCAGCTCACCCAGCGGGAGCGCCCGCTGGGTCCGAACCCGGGGAGCTTCGGGCACTTCGGCACGGGCGGCTCGGTGGGGTTCGCGGACCCCGAAGCGGGAGTGGCGTTCGCGTATGTGATGAACCGCGGCGGTCCCCAGTGGCAGGACCCCCGCAACCGCGCCCTGATCGACGCAGTCTACGAGAGCCTCGGCCAGGAGGGGCTTGGCGAGGTAGCCTCAAGGGGTCAACGATGAGGAGCGGGGATCCATGAGCATCGACGTAAGCGGTATCAAGGAGGGCCAGCGGAAAATGTGGACGGTGGGGGACTATCCCGACATCGCGCGCACCCTCGCGGGGGTCGCCGAGGAGATCCTCGCGAGGGCTTGCGCCGGGCCGGGCTCGAGCCTGCTGGACGTGGCCACGGGCGCGGGCAACGTCGCGATCCCCGCCGCCCTCGGAGGGGCCGGCGTGACGGGCCTGGACCTGACGCCGAAGCTGCTGGAGGTCGCCCGCGAACGCGCCACAGAGGTGGGCGTGGAGGTGAGGTTCGTCGAGGGAGACGCCGAGGAGCTGCCGTTCGAGAGCGGCTCCTTCGACCGGGTCACGTCGTGCTTCGGCGTGATGTTCGCGCCCCGCCAGGAGCTCGCCGCGAGCGAGCTGGCGCGGGTGGCGGGTCCGGGGGCGACGATCGTGGTCACGGCCTGGACTCCGGAGGGCCTGAACGGGCGGATGTTCAAGACGGTGGGCTCCTACATGCCACCGCCGCCCCCCGGCCTGAACTCGCCAGTGATGTGGGGCAGCGAGGACCACGTCCGAGGGCTGTTCGAGGCCACCGGGGCGGAGCTTGAGTTCGAGCGTCACATGGTCACCTTCGAGCACGAATCCCCGGCGAGCTGGCTGGAGTACAACGAGCGGGTGCTCGGGCCCACGATCATGGCCAAGGCCGCACTCGAGCCACAGGGCAGGTGGGAGGCGCTGCGGGAGGAGCTGGTGGAGCTCTACACGGAGGGCAACGAGGCCCAGGACGGGACGTTTCGTGCGCGGGCCGAGTACCTGCTCACGGTCGCCCGTATGCCTGCTTGAGGGGCGGACGCTGGCAAAGCCGCTCGGGCGGTCGTCCCCTATGGTGGCCGGGTGACTGTCACACACGTCTTCGCCGCCATCCCAGTCGCAGACCGAGACGCGGCCGTGGACTGGTATGAGCGACTGGCCGGTGGGGCCGCCGACCTGGTCCCGAACGAACGGGAGGCGGCGTGGCGGTTGACGGAGACAGGCTGGATCTACGTCGTCGTCGACGTCGGTCGCGCCGGCTCCGCGCTGGTGACGATCCTCGTCGACGATCTCGACGGGTTCCTCGCCGGCCTGTTCGAACGGGGCATCGAGGCCGGTCCCGTCGAGACCATCGGCAGTGACGTGCGGAGGGCAATCGTGACCGACCCGGACGGCAACCGCCTCAGCGTGGGCCAGCCGCCACGCTGAGCGGGTCGCGATCGCTTAGCCAGATCAGTCACTCCACCACGAGTCCTCATCTTCGGCGATCGCCCTGCTCGATCTGCTCGAGGGCTACATCGGTGCGGCGATCCTCGACCATCGCCTGCGGGCCTGCGGGGCCTCGCCGATTGTCGGCGCCCGAACGCGGCGCGCCACAGCCACCAGTCCGGACTGCCGGGCCGGTCGTGGGGGCGACTGACGCCCTCTGGCCTGCAGTGGTCCTATGCAGTCAGCTCCGAGCGGCTGCCGATGGGGGATGGCTCGGGCGGATACGATCACTTCGCATGCGTAGGCAGGACTGGAGCCAGGTGGTGTCGGGAGCAGCCTTGTTTGCCGCGCTCGCCTCGCTCCTGCGAGGCCGACCCCGACGGACGTTCGGTTTCATGGTGGCCGCAGCCGCCGGCGATACCGTCGCGCGGCGCTGGAGCCGCGGCGAGCCAACCCCGCTGCTTCGGTCCCCCCTTTGCCTATCACGCGCAATTCGTCGCTACCTGATCGTGATCCTGACTGGCTTACAGCCGCAGCGAAGCTCTACCACTTAGCGGGTCGGCATTGTTTTCGACCGACGAAGCCCTGCTCGACAATCCGGCTTACGCGGCGCTGTGCGGAGCTCATGCGCGGTTTGCGCAAGTGCGTGGGCGAGCACGCCGATATCCGGTCGACGTCGCGCCGTTCCTCGCTCTGCCCTCGCCGACATCGGCACAGGACTGGCGGGACGCTGCCGGTCTCGTAGCACCGGGTACCTACGCGGCCGTCCGGTACAGCGGCGCCGAGCTGCCAGACGCTTGGCAGGCGGTCGAGGCGTTCGACCTGGTGCAGATGATCGGAGAGCGGGTCATCGGGGTCGATTGCCCGGAGGCGATCCCGCTCGGCGCCGCCGATGTGCCCGAGATGCTCGAGCTCGTCGCCCAGACCGAACCGGGGCCGTTTCTGACCAGGACTATCGAGCTTGGCGATTACCTGGGGATCCGCTGCGACGGGGCACTCATCGCGATGGCCGGCGAGCGGTTTCATCTGGACGGTTGGACCGAGATCAGCGCCGTCTGCACCAAGCCCGACCATCGCGGTCGGGGGCTGGCCTCTCGGCTCATCGGCGCCTTGATAGCGGCCATCCAGCTTCGGTCGCAACGCGCATTCCTGCACGTCCTCAGCACCAACACCGGAGCGATCCAGCTCTACGAGGAGCTTGGCTTTCGCGTACGTCAAACCGCGACGATCACCGTCGTGACGCGCGAGCCGCTCCGAAACGCTCAGACATAGGGGCTCGTCGTCGCCCCACGACGAGCCTAGTCGTGGCCGTCGGCTGCACGAGAAGAGGCACGACCCGGTTGCGGGGTCGAGGATGCTGGCGCCGGAGTGTGATAGCGATGTAAACCTCCTGTGAACGACAGACTGGAGCTGATGCGTTGGTAGCCTATGCAAGCGCGGCCGAGCCGATCGAGCCGATCCCTGAGACGTCCCCCGAGGAGCGGGTTGTCGCCGACGTGCAGGCCATCGGCGCGCCGGCTGCGGACGCTGAGCGCGTCCGCGATTCGGTTCCGCTCTGGTTTCACACCTTCGCCCTTGCGCCCGGGGTCTACACGCCGGGGATCGCACGCGACCACGGCTATCGCCTTGCGGTGCTCGACGCGGATCGCTTTGCGGGGCGCAGCGTGCTTGACGTTGGCGCGTTCGACGGCTTCTACAGCTTCCTCGCGGAGGTTCGCGGTGCGCGGCGCGTTGTAGCGGTCGACAATGAGCAGTACGTCGACTGGGTGCGCGCTCGCTTCGGCGTGACGCTTACGGGCGGTGTCGGCTTCCGCGCGATCGCCGGGCTCCTCGCGTCGCGGGTCGAGTATCGCCGCATGGACGTGCTGGACGTGCGCGAGCTCGGCGAGCGCTTCGACGTTGCGTTGTGCTTCGGCATCCTGCACCGGGTGACCGACCCGATCGCGCTGCTGCGGGCGCTCGCGGATGTGCTGGCGCCGGGGGGCGAAGTTTTGCTTGAGACCTACGGCTCGTGCCTGGCCGCCGACTCCCCGGCGATCGAGGTTCACGACCCTGGCGACGTGTACGCGCGCGATGACTTCGTCTACTGGGGCTTCTCCTCCGAGGGTCTGCGGCGACTGGGACGGATCGTCGGCCTTGACGAGGTCGAGGTCATCGGCGAGCTGGAGATCGACGGCCACCCGCGCATCCTCGCAGTGCTACGAGCGGCCGGCTGACGGCAGCTTGCCGCGCCGCCCAGGCTGCCAACGACGTCGCGGCGAGCGGTGGTGATGACGTTGACGTCTGAGAGCAGCGGCTCGCGCGGCCAGCGTGGCGTCGTTGACCGTCCCGGTCGTGACGCTGGGGCGTGGCTACCAGTTTGGTCCCTTTCAGACATAGCGGCGAGTCGCAGCGACCCGGCCCTGACGATCACCAGGACGGCGACGCCACCGCTCAGGCGGGCGGCTGAAACGCGGGCAAGCCCGCTGAGCGCCGCCGCCAGCCTCCAGGCCACCAGCCTGAGCACCGCCATACCCGCTGGAGGGCGACAATCCGGTCGATGACGCTCGCTGACGCCCACCAACAGCGGCTGCTAGATCGATTGCGCCAGGCCAGCGACCAGCCGCTCACCTTTGCCGAGCTGCACGCCGCCGGGATTGACTTTCCGGCCACCGTCGTCTGCGAGCTCGAACTGAACGGATACGCGATCGAGCGCGTCTATGACCACGCGCGGCTGGTGGGCGTGCGATTGCTCCATCCAGAACCTCCCGACACACCGGCCGGACACCGGCGGCGGCCCCGGCCGCACCGATAGGCAGCCGCCGTACACCCCGCGATCACCACAGATCCTCCAGGCTGGCAGTCCGCTGCGTGCAGAGCGGTGAGCGTGCCAGGCGCAGCTGCGCCACGCGGAGGAAAGCCGTTGCGGTCGGCTTCGTAGTGCGGCACGTGGCGCGCTGATCTCTTCCCGGCGCGTCGAGCGTGACCTCTCAGGTTGTTGAGCGTTTCCGTGGTGTCGGTTGCTGCGGTCGCTTGCGGCCTGGCCGACGATCCCACCTCGTCGGCGGCGCGCCCAGCCCCGATATCGAGGATCACCTCGACGGGCGTCTAGGTTCGGCGCCCGAGCCAGCGCAGCACAAAGCCTCAAGCGATCTCGATGTCGTCGCGCAGCTTCTGCGCCTCGGCGAGGCTCTGCAGCTTCTTCAGCGACTGGCTTTCGATCTGGCGGATCCGCTCGCGCGTGATGTTGAACGTGCGCCCGAGCTCGTCGAGCGTGCGCGGGTGCTCGCCGCCGAGACCGTAGCGCAGCTCGAGCACGCGGCGCTCGCGGTAGGAGAGGTTCTCGAGCGCCTCGCGCAGGGCCTCCTTGGTGAGGATCTCCACGGCGCGCTCGTACGGGGACTCGGCGCGCTCGTCGGCGATGAACTGGCCGAACTCAGACCCCTCCTCGTCGCCCACCGGCTTCTCGAGCGAGATCGGCGCTCGCGCGGAGCGCCTGATCGAGTCGACCTCCTCGGGGTCGATGCCGATCACGTCGGCAATCTCCTCGGGCGTCGGCTCGCGGCCGAGCGCCGTGACCAGGCTGCGCTCGGCGCGGCCGATCTTGTTGAGCTTCTCGACGATGTGGACGGGGATCCGGATCGTGCGCGCCTTGTCAGCAAGCGCACGGGCGACCGACTGGCGGATCCACCAGGTCGCGTAAGTCGAGAACTTGAAGCCCTTGCGGTAGTCGAACTTCTCCGTCGCGCGGACGAGGCCAATGGTGCCCTCCTGGATCAGGTCGAGAAACGGCAGCCCCTGGTTGCGGTAGTTCTTGGCGATCGAGACGACCAGGCGCAGGTTGGACTCGACCAGCTTCTGCTTGGCGTCGAAAGAGCCGCGCTCGATCCGCTTGGCGAGATCGACCTCCTCCTGAGCGCTCAGCAGCCGCGCCTTGCCGATGTCCTTGAGGAACAACTGCAGCGCGTCGGTAGTCCCCTCCGGCTTGAGATCCAGCGGAGCCTTGCGGCGGGTGCGCTTCTGGGGCGCGCGCTCAATTTTCAGGCTCGCCGCAGCGGCTGGGTCGATTTCCTCGACCAGCTCGATCTCAGAGCGCTCGAAGAGGCCGTGCAACTCCTCGACGTCGCATTCGTCGAGATCAAGCTCGGCCGTGGCGGTCTCGATCTCGGCGTATGTGAGCACGCCGACCCGCTGGCCGCGTGTGATCAGACCCTTGACCTCTTCAAGCTCCTGGAGTTCCGCTACTGACATGTGGTCGCGTCTCGCGTTCAGCCGGGCCGCTCAAACGGGCTCATGTCGTGCGCAGCTTGCCGCCGAGGGCGAAGCGAACTTCATCTGGCGGCGAGCCGGCGAAAGCCGCGCTCACGATTAGGTTCGCCTCGCCTGCGCGCTGCCCAGCGCTGCCTCCTCGACGTCATGGTCTTACGCCTTTCCGTCCCTCCGGCGGGTCCACGCGGGAAGGAACAGCCCGAGAACCCCCAAGCGGTCGATCAGATTGGGGCGCGGTCACCGGGCCGGTGGGATGACGCCGTAGAAATGCACCGGCCCTGCAGTCAAAACCAGTAGCTCCGGCCTCTCGCCTCGTGGCGCGGGTAGCGCCGTCGGTGGCAATAGGGCTTGGGCTGAGAATCCTGGCCGCAGGACCAGCTCGTGTTCGACTTTACTCCTATCGCGGGCGCGAATGTGGGCAGACGCACCCGGTCATGGCGCTAACCATCGCGGCCGCGCGTAGCGCACCGCAGGGCCCACGTCCGCCCCTCGCCCGTGGGCCCTGCCCCCGGGCGGGGGGACGGCCCCGCTAGCGGGCGGCCACGACTGGGACGCGCTCGGCGTCGGTGACGGCCCAGCCGAGCCGTTCAAGGAGCTGCGAGGCGGAGTGCTCGTCGCTCATGTGCGCCGGGCACACTCCCTCGTCGAGCAGAATCCGCTGCTCGTCGCTCCCTCGTGTGTCTGCCGTGACGATGATCCTCGCCATTGGACTTTCCTCCTGCTCTAAGGCCCCCGAATAAGGACAGGCCCTGCTTGTAAACGGCGTTTCTGTCGCTTTGGACGAAACAGCCCGTGAGGTCAGCGAGAGGCAGGTCTTGCCCGCCGAGGGCCTGCGCGAGAGAGTCGGGCAGCAGCGGCCGATAACGGCCCTACGTCGAGCATACTCCTCTCGAAGCCCTACTACTAGCTCCTTTTCGCACGGACCGGGACCGTGCGCGAGGTTTCCCGCGCAAAGTGCGAGCTCTCGCCAGCGAGCGTCGTAGCCTGCACCGATCGGCTTGTCGGAGTCGCCGAACCCGGGAAGGTCGACCGCGATCAGCGAAAGCGTCCGCCAGCTCGACCACCGTGAGGAGGAACGATCCCTTTGAGCGGTTCGCATTGAGGTCGGTTGGGCCCATCGCCGCAGATTTATCCGCTCAGACCACCGCCTGCGCGTGCTGGGCCGCTCAATCCCGATGCCCGACGGAACCGCCTTATAGACGCCGCGCGGTCCGAATCCACCTTGCAAATCGCTCTCAGGGCAGTGCGATCTCCAGGAGGTATGGCATTGCGCCAGAGCTCGCGGTCAGGTGCGCGTAGGTCCACGGGTTCTCGTCACGTTCGGCGGCCGCCTCCATCGCGGGGCGCAGGCGCGCTCCGGCCTCGGGACCCAACCAACCGACGCGCTGAGCGCCGATGTGCACGTTCAGGCACGGTTCGATCGTCCGCGACTCGTCGCCCCGCGTGAGCCAGACCCTCACCAGGCGAGGTCGCTGCCCTCCGCCCTGCGGAGCGTGACGCGCAACACGGTCAAGCCACGCGCGTGCCGCCGGATCGAGCTCAACCGCGACCCAGTGATGAGACGATCCCCAGATCGGGTAGGCCGCTCGCTCGGGCAAGTCAAACGGGGGGTCATCTCGCTCGGGCGCCGCGTCGGCGGTGAGGTCCGGCTGCTGCGGCGCACCCTCCTCCACCGGCTCGACGGTCTTCCGCCGCAAGCCCGCCAGCTCTCCCAGCGCTCCGAGGCTGCGCAGCACGATCCGTGCCCTGCCAAACGGTTCTCGCTCGGTGGCGAGCAGGTCAAGTTGTGACTCGACCGCACGCGGACCTATTTTCACATCGCGCCGGTCGAGCTCTTCTTCGAGCAACGCCCTCAGTTCATCGCGCGTCTTGCCCCGGCTGACGGCACGCACAGCCTTGACTGCCTCGTGTCGCGTCCGAGTCTCGGAAACCTTCTCAGCGAACAACTCCGAGACGCGCAGTGGCGGCGTGCGCCCCGCGCTGGGAGGCGGCCACGACGACGGCGTGCTCGGCGGTGACCAGTCACCCTCCGTTTCGAGAAATCGCGTGAACTGCCGCACAAATCGGCTGTACTTCCGCGCCAGGCCCGCTTCCCGGTCCGGTGGCCCATATTCACTCAGCGCACGCCGCGCCTCATCGTGGCGCCCCGCTATTGCCAGCAGCGCCGTGATCAGCTCGGCCTTGGCGAGCTCCGCCTCGGCATCGGCCGGAGCCTCCCCGCCCACGCCGAGGGCTTCCTCGGCGTCGGCCCGCTCCCCCGCCCTCGCCGTCCGCGATTCAACAGCGGCGAGCGCCAGGCTCGCGACCGTCCGCTCGGTAAACGGCAGGGCGCGCCCATTCCGAAGCAGCTCTATGAGGGCGTCGACGCTCCTTACGCCGGCGATGTCCGTTGCGACCTCACTGACAAACAGGCTAAGTGGCTCGACCGCCTCGCGAACATCACCCACCCCTGCAACCTCGACCACAACCTGAGGCCCAGAGAACAGCACACCCAGCACCTCGGGGTCCGTGACCGCCGCCAGCACAGCGCGCGCCGGCTCGTACGCAAGACCACGATGCCCAACTACCGCGAGCGGACTTCGCTCATCTTCCCACATCCACGAAAACGTCGACACCGCTATGAACGCCTCGTCCAGCGGACGCGACAACGTCACAAGATGACCCGTAGCATACGGCGCGGGTAGCACATACGCAAGTCGCTCATCGGTGGCCCACTCCTCGGCTTCCAGCCGCGCGGACAGCTCAACCCGCAGGCCGTCCAAGGTCTCCCGCATCATTGTACACACTTCATTTCGGCGAATACCGAGCGGACGTGCTCATTCACGACGGTTTGGCCCATCGGTGTCCGCACCACGAGCTCGCTCGGTGGGCTCGCCAAAACGCCATACACCAGCATACTATGGGGACGCACCGAGGCAGGCATCGCGACACGACGCAGAGCGCGGAGTTGGCCGGCGCGTGTCACCTTCAGCAGGCGTCCCGGGCTCGCGGATCCCGCGATCGTGCCGTACGTGAACGCCCACGTCTCCTGCCCTGGCGGTGTGATCGCCGTCACGTGCCCTTCGTGATCATACCCGTAGATCGTCTTCAGCGCCGGGGAGATGCGCGGGTCCCACTCCGCGCGCAGACGGCCCTGCTTATCGTAGAGGTAGTGGGCGACTTCGACTTCGCTCATCGCGCCCTTCGCTGGGTCCCACGCATGGAAGTACACGCGCGTAAGGTTCCCCTTGTAGTCGCCCCATTCCCTCTCGTTTTCACCGGTCGCGGTTGTTTTTTCCGCGTAGTTGAACGTCAGTGCGCGACAGCCGCGTGCCAAGGGCGAGCAGGAGGAGACGCCCACGGGCACAGGTGCGAGCGCCTCAGTCGGCTCGATCACCGTCTTTCCGTCTTCCCCTTCCACGGCCTGGTACGCGTAGGTGGTGCTCCCAGACACCACGCCGCCGACATCGGTCGGCACCCATGTCGAGCGCGCCCACTCATCCACCAGATTGGCGGTATTGTCCACCACGTACACGCTGCCCGTGGCGTTGACCGCGATCCCGCTGGGCGCGAGGAACGTGCCCGGCTGCGTGCCATATTCGCCGAACTTGGTGAGGAACGCTCCCGCCGGCGTGAACTGTTGCACGCGCGCGTTGCCCGAGTCGATCACATACAGGTTGCCCGTGATCGGGTCCGCCGCGATCCCGTACGGGTGGGAGAACTGGCCGTCACCGGCGCCCGCTTCGCCGAAGTGTCCAAGCAGGCTGCCTGACGTTGAGAACTCCTGCACGCGGTCGTTGCGGTAGTCGGTGACGTACAGGTTCCCGCCGGAGAACGCGATGCTCATGGGACCCTCGAACTGTCCCGGTTCCGTGCCGGCGCTGCCGAACTTCTGCACGAATTCGCCTTTTTCGTTGAACTCCTGCACCCTGTTGTTGCCGTAGTCCGCGACCCACACGTTGCCGCTCGCATCGACGGTCACGCCCGCCACAACGCTGAACTGCCCGTTACCGGCACCCGTGATGCCCGCCTTGCATTCGCTGGTGCAAATCTCAAATTCTTCTTTGCCGTTGCTGACTCCCCAGCCGAACGTCTTGATGAATGTGCCGGAGGAAGACAGCTCCTCGACGCTGTTGTTGGCCTGGTCGGTCACGTATACGTCTCCGTTCCTTGGGTCCACGGCGATCCCCCAGGGACTCGTGAACTGGCCGCTCGTCGCGGCGGAGCTGTAGGTCGCTTCGAGCGTGCCCGTCGGTGAGAACTTCTCGATCAGTCCGTCCTGGTAGTCGCTGACCCACACATCGCCACTCGCATCGACTGCGTCGCTGACGGGATGGTTGAGTTGGCGAGCTTCCGAGCCGAACCGGTTGGCGAATGTCGGAGGGGCGTACTGGTTGTTGCTCGGCTGTTCGAACCGGGTTTCCGTGCCCTGCTTTTCGGTTTTGAGCACGTATTCGCTGATCCCCTTGCCCGCTTTCTGTTCCTTGGCTTCGAGCTTGAGGTTGCCATCACCCGGGGGCGATTCGAATTCCCCGTTCTGCTTGTGAACAAAGGTCGTGGATGCCCCGCCGGAGGCGCTCAGCACCGCGTCACCGTTCACCGCTATCGTGAGGCTCTCATCGCCGCCCACATTCAGCGTCCACTGCGGCCCCAGAGGACCATCGACGCCGGCGGTGAGCTGGCGCGACTGGTAGGTGCGCGAAACGCTCGCCGCGCCAAGCGAAACATCCGAGGCGCTCAGCGTCAGCTGACCGGTGCTCGGATCGACCGACCCCGGACCCACCGACACCCCGCTCGCGCCATGCACCCTGAACGTGAATTCCTCCTGCGCGACGTTGTTCGCATTGTCCACCGCGGTCACCGTCAGCGAATGCCGCCCGCTTTCATAATCGCGCGCCGCGAGCGTCAGTTTGCTGCTCGCAGTGCAAGGCCCTTCCGGACAGGACGCGAGCGAGGAGGGCACTTCATGGCCGTCAACCTCGACCGTGATCGACTTGATCCCCGAGCTCGGCGTCGAGCCTTCCCCGTCGCTCGCTTCGACCGTCAGATGCGCTTCCCCGAGCGGCAGTTCATCGCCGTTCCGCATACCGCCCAGCTTGATGTCGTGGGGAGGCGCGCCATCAACTTTGATTTTCTGCAGAAGCGGTCCCGCATACGTTCCCGCAGGGCATTCTTTGAGCCCGCAGGCAGCATCCTTCACGTACGTTTCCACGGTGGTTTCGCCGTCGGACATCCAGTCGTTGTACAGGTAGCCCTGAGAGACGTGTTCGGGGCACTGCACGCCCTTGCAGCCATCCGGGAATTCGGGGGGCGCTGGAGAGCCATCATAGAAGTCTCTAACATCGAAAGGACCGGCACCGGTCACCCGATAGTAACTGAGCCCAATGCCTGCGTCCCTCGCGTGAACTTCAAACGCCCCGTTGTGAGGACCCAGCCAGCCGCCGCTCCCGTACAGCACGTTGGGAACGTCTTCCTTGCCGTTGTACAGCGTCGCGCTTGTAGTGTTGAAGCTAACTTCAGGCCCGTGCGGTTGGGTGATCGTCACCGACGCATTAGCAAGGTAGTTTTCCACCGTCGTCAGATTTTCGACTTTCTGCGTCGAATACACCTGGTAGAAGCCTGTGTTGGTATCTTCGGGCGAGTTGACCACCACCGTCCCTTCACACCCCGAACACACCGACTCCGACGGCATTCTCCCTTCTGTGTTTTCCGGTAGCAGCTTATACGCCTCGATCTTGCCCTCCGGGTACGGGTTCGGATCATAAAGGTACAGCTGGTTCTGTAGATGCTTTTCGCTATCGTTCCAGTTCCCTTCAATAGAAGTCGTCGTGATCTGCGATTCGCCTTTGGTCGTATAGAACAGACCGCCCCATTCACTTTCTGTGCGGGTACCGCCGACCGTCAGCGTCCAGTGACAAGCTTCCGGGTGGGCCGGGGCGTGAAACGCTTCACCAAACAACTGGGTGTACCAAGCCGTGCGTTCCCCTTCGCCACACGAGTTGTCAACGACCGTGGGATCAACAGCCACCGGCAAGCGATAACGCCCAGCCAACGAGGCGACCGTGAGAAGCAACTCATCGCCCACTACACGCATCGACACCGGCACAGACGTGCCTTCCGCATCCCGCGCACCGGGCGCCAACACGCGCGCGATCACGACACCATGCTCGACGACATCCGCAGCGCCGCCTCTGGACACGAGCCTCGCGCCGGCCGGCATCCCCACCTGGAAGTACAACAGTCGCGGGCTGCGCACCGAACGCAACACCGTCTCGACCGCGAATCCCGCCGTAATCGCCTTCACCACAGTGTCCGCATCGGTCAGCGTGTTCGCATACACGACGCTCACACCATCCACCGTTCCCGGTGAGCCCGCGAG
The DNA here is from genome assembly GCA_963785785.1 of uncultured Solirubrobacterales bacterium. GTDB lineage: Bacteria > Actinomycetota > Thermoleophilia > Solirubrobacterales > Solirubrobacteraceae > Palsa-744. Next base: position 1,506,017 of record CAWAWI010000001.1, read on the forward strand.
CGCCGATCCGCGCACATCCACGGGCGTCAACGACACACCCGTACCCTCAAGCGCGACCCCGCTACCCAGACGCTTCGGGACACGCACGCCGACAACCGGGAACACAGGTTCAAAGCCCGTTCGCTCATCACGCAACCGAAGATCGATCGGCGCGTGCCCGCCATGCGACGTCCTCACCGCCATCGGCTCGAGCGATTCGACGACTCCATGCCGCCCGCCGGGCAGCGAGACCTGCGCCGCATTATCGCCGATGTAGCGCACAATCCTCTCCCCCCGCGCCAGTCGCGGCGGACCTCCCGCAGCTGCGTCTGTAAGCCCCGGAAACACACTCCCGGCAAGTCTCTCCGCCTGGATGCTGTCAAGATGCTCATAAGCAGTCTGCGATGCCATCCTTGCGAGAAAGGCGTGCGAGCTGAGCCGCCGCGCTTCACCCTGCGCCCGCAGCTGTTCGCCTTCAAGGGGCGATGCAGGAGTCACAAGCTGACCCCCAAGCAGGGAGAATGCACCGCCTCCTCCCCCAAGCGAGGATCCCGGAGGACGCGCCCTGCGCCACCACAGAGCAGGGCGAGAGGCCCCAGCACAACCACACAGCAGCCCAGCCACACAGCCAACCTGCGCATGGACATCGTGACACCAGCCTCTTTATTGATCGGCCGCTGAATCGGCGGCCAGCGCCCGGATACCCTATGCAGTCCAAATATCGGTTGTCAAGGGTTCCGGGATCCGACGAAAAAACAAATCTTGCAAAAAGCGGAATAGTTGTACGAAGACTCTCCCGGCCGTGGGTACCGCCACCCGCCAGAAGACGGCGAGCGTCCTCGCCCGCTTCGCGCAGAACGACGCGAAGCTCGCCACGCCGGCAGAGCGCAACGGCGCGTTTCCTGTCAGATATCTGACAGGTGCAGGGTGAGAGAGCGAACGAGTCGCACTCACGCGGGTACTTGTGGGCGTAGATACGCGACTTCCGGGCGTCGCTCACATTTGGCACCTCACTCGCGAGCCGGAGACACGTTGCCCGACCCCCGAATTCAGGCCGATTTACCCGCGAAGTCAGGGCCATCACTAGTCGCGGTGGGTGAGGCGCTCGTCTTCGGTGCGACGGGTATCATCCAATCTTTTGAGGCCACCACCGGAGAGCGTATGGCGGAGCTCTGCGGGCTCATCGATAGGACACTCCCGGAATACGGATTGAAGGTTGACCGGGCGACCGGGTAAAGGTGCCTGGTTAGTCGCGTCAGGCAGCGCTTCTTATGCTCCTTGCCGGAGCCGTACCAGCGGGGCTCGGCACGGCCGAGCGCAGTGCGCATGTGTTCAGATGCTCCAGTTTCTGGAAGGGGCCCCGCTCACGATCGAGACCAAGCTGCCGCGTCAGCGGCAGCGAGCCGGGAGAGTCCGAACGATTATCGGCGATTACCGTGGACTCAGGCACTTCTGGCGATGAGTGCCTGAAGGTGAGGCGCACTCCTCGGCCCCGAAAACGACGGAGCCCAGGGGGATCACCGCCGGCTCATCCAAGCCGAACGCCGACTACTCATCGCCGCATGAGCACAGCAGTTACAGCGTTTCCAGACGACCCACTAGCCCGGATCGTTCATTAACGAATCGCGCCCCGGGTTTCCGGGGCGCGGTTTCGTCCGGCTGGGCTTGGAGAATTGGGGTTGCGAAGTCCTTGTTCCCGAGCTCAGGAGGATCACCTTGCGGGTGCAGCGCGATGGCCGCGATTTCAAGGTAGAGGTGACGGCGGACGGAGAGGGTTTGGTCTCGCACGCCGGGTCGGCGTTGTTGGCAGGGGTGGCAGATAGGACGGGGCTGACGAGCGCGCTCTCGCGGGGCTTGGCGGGGATGAAGGAGCGCCGCTCAGGCCATGACCCGGGCCGGGTTCTCAGGGACTTGGCGGTGATGCTCGCTGACGGCGGGGAGTGCGTCTCAGATCTCGGTGGGCTGCGTGACCAGCTGGCGCTGTTCGGCGAGGTCGCGTCGAACGCGACCGCGTACCGCGTGATCGAGCGGATCTCCCGTGAGCCTGAGCTTGTGGATGCTCTGCGCGCCGCGCACGCCCAGGCACGCGCGCATGCCTGGGAGCTGGGCGTCAAGCCAGGACGGGTGACGATCGACCTTGACGCGACACTGATCACCGCGCACTCCGAGAAGCAGGGCGCTGCAGGGAACTTCAAGGGCGGCTTCGGTTTTCAGCCGATCATGGCCTACCTGGACGAGTCAAGCGAGGCGCTCGCCGGGACACTGCGACCGGGCAGCGCCGCGGCGCACAGCGCCACAGACCAGATCGCGGTCGCCGAGGACGCGCTTGAGCAGATCCCCCGCGCGCACATCGAGGCGATCGAGATCCTGGTGCGCACCGACTCGGCCGGTGCCGCGCACGAGCTCGTGGACTGGTGCCGCGACGGGCGCCTCGGCTTCTCAGTCGGGTTCGACCTGACCGAGTCGATCCGCAGCGCGATCCTCGATCTCCCCAAGAATGCCTGGGTTTCAGCTCTCGACCAGGACGAGAAAGTGCGGCCGAACGGGCAGGTGGTGGAGCTCACCGACCTCATCGACCTGTCCAGCTGGCCGGAGCGTTCACGGCTGATCTGCAGGCGCGAGCGAGCGCATCCCGGTGCGCAACTGTCCTTCACCGACCACGACGGGCACCGCTTCCAGATCTTCCTCACCGACCAGGACGATCCGAACATCGCCGTGTTGGAGCGCCGCCAGCGCCAGCGCGCCCACGCTGAGGACCACATCCGCAACGACAAGGACACCGGGCTGCGCAAGCTCCCCTTCCAGGACTTCCAGATGAACCAGGTGTGGCTCTATCTCGTGCTGATCGCACACGACCTCATCAGCTGGTCACAAACGCTTCTCCTCGACGGCGAGCTTGCCAAAACCGAGCCCAAGCGGCTGCGCTACCGGCTACTACACACAGCCGCACGACTCGTCTTCCACGGACGGCGTGCACAGCTGCGCCTGCAGCGCACCTGGCCCTGGGCCAGTGACCTCGCCGCCGCGTTCTCAAAACTCCAAACACTCCCCGGTCCCGCTGGCTAACACAGCCGGCCGCGGACCACGACAACGACGCATCCGACAGCCCGCGACGCAGCATGCCCGAAACGACCCGCTACGCGCTCCAACACCACCAATCCGAGCACGAACCACAACACCCCCGCCAGCCCTCACCCCATTCACCCCACCACCCATGCCACAAAAGCGACAATCACACCGCTACTGAACGATCCGGGCTAGCTGGACCCATCGGCGCCCGGCCGATCGTGGTGGAAGTGGTCGTACGGCGAGGCGCTGCTCAGGTGAGGGCGGTTACGGAGCGCATGCGCTGGGCGGCGTCGCGGACGCGTTCGGGCATCAGGTGGCCGTAGATGTCGACGGTGGTGGAGGTCTTGGCGTGGCCGGCGAAGGCGGCGACGAGCAGGATGTCCTCGCCCTGGCCGATGGCGTTGGTGATGGCGGTGTGGCGCAGATCGTGTAAACGCACGGACTCGGGTAGGCCGGCACGGTCGGCGTAACGACGAAAGACACGGCTGACCATGCGGGGGCAGAGCGGCCTGACGGTTGAGGGCGGGAGGCCGTCGTGGGCGGGTTCGCGTTCGATGGCGGTGAACACGGGGGCCTCATCGCGGGTGTCGCGGGCTGCCGCGTAGAGCTCCACCAGGGCTCGCTGGGCGCCGTCGAGGATCGGCACGAGGCGCCGTCCCGCGTCGGTCTTGGTGGTCAACTCGTGCCGGAGTGTGCCGTTGCCGTTGCTCGCCGCCGTCGGTGCGTCGGTGGCGCCGACGAGCCATGAGGCTGAGGACTCGGCCGCCGGTCGGTCGTGGGGGCCGATGGAGCGGCGTACGTGGATGATGCGCTCGAGCAGGTCCACGTCACCCCAGCGCAAGCCGACGAGCTCGCCGCGACGCAGCCCGGTGTCAAGGGCCACGGTGAAGAAAGGCCGCCAGCGGGGGGAGCACGCCTCAAGGAAACGGGCGATCTGCACGGGGCTCAGCTGAGTGCCCCGAGCGCGGCGAGACTGGCGGGCGCCCGCACCGCGGGTACGGGCGAGATCGGCGGGATTGACGATCACAATGCCCACGTCCTGGGCGAAGGCGAACATGGCGTGCAGGTGGCGGCGGATCTTCGTGATGTTCCCCTCGCCCAGCCCTTCCGCGCGCTTGCGTAGCAGCAGCGAGCGGATCGTCTGAGCACTGCAATCGTCCACCCTCTCGTTGCCGATCAACGGCGCTACGTGCTTGTAGAAGGTGTGCCGGTAGGAGGCAACCGCACCGGGCTTGAGATTCACCTGCACATGCTCCTCCAACCACATGTTCCCCAGCTGCAGCACCGTCAGCCGGCAGGGCACATAGCGGCCGTCCTGGATCTCATCGCGCAGGCTGCGCACCATCTCCAACGCCCGACGCCGGCTCTTGCCCGCGGCACGCTCGACGTGCCTGTAGCGAGACTCACCCGTCTTCGAATCGACCACGAACACGCGGGTGCGCACATAGAAGTAGCCGTTGCGTTCGCGGATATAGCCCGTCGCCATCGCTCATCGCCTCGCTATGTCCCGTCCCAGCGTCCGACCGGAGACGTGGCCCCCGACGAAGGGTCTGTGTCGGAGGCCACGCCCCGGCTGCTGCGGGTGTCCTCGGCTATCGCGGAGAGGGAATCCGGGCCGAGGCGTCCCGGGCGCCATCCTGTGAGGATGGCGCTCGAGCTTGTGCGACTGTGATTTATCGTGGCGTCCATCTCAACCGGTTTTGTGTTCGAGCTGGCTGATGTTGGTGGCGTTGGTGGGCGGGGTGACGGTGACGGGGTCGTTCCAGCCGGTGAAGGTAGTCTGTCCGGTTTCGCGGCCGGTCTTTCGCAAGAGGATCGGGTATGGCAGGCCTGTGGTGGCGACATACAGGCTGCCGGTGTAGAGCTTCTGGGCCTGTTTGAGTTCGATCGCGGGTTGTCCGTTGATCTTGGTGGTGGCGCCCTTGGTGACGGTGCCACGCCCGCTGAGCAGGAGGGGCAGCTCGCTGTCGATGCTGGTGAATGCGCCGGCTTGCGCGAGCGTCCCGGTCGCGGGACCCTTCAGCCAGGTGTTGGGCGGGATCTTGACCCCCAGCACGCTCCCGAGACGAGCGTCGAAGACCGTGTTGCCCTTGACATAGATGGTGTTCCCGATACGGATCGCTTCGAAGCCGACCCCCAGGAAAGCGATCTGCGCATGGCTGCCATTCTTGGCGAGGCTCGCGTTCAACGTCAGCGATGCTCGACCGACGCCGGCCTTGCTCGTGACGTGCACGGCGCTCGCGCTCTTCGCAGCGGTCCTCGAAGCCGCGAGGATTTCGCTGGCGGATTTCGAGGCCACACCGTTATTTGAAGAACCACAGCCGGCGAGTCCCGCGCCGAACGCGAGGATCGCGAGCGAGAGTGCTGCACGGGCATGAGAGGGCATGCGCGCTAGGACCCCTTCCTATGCGCTGCCGGCTTGGCGGCGAAGCGTCTACGCGCGGCCCGTTCACACGCTAGGCGCTTCTTCTTCGCATGCTTGTGTTCATGCCGGCAGGCAGCGAGCGCCAGGCTGGTGTAATGGGCGTGAGCTTGGCGTTCGCACTTGACGCGCCGGCTCTTGGAATGCTTGTAACGATGCTCACATGAGAGCAGGGCACGGTGCAGCTTTTGCATCAGCGTGAGCTTCTTGGCCTTCGCGCTCTTGACTTCTCCGCAGCCGCTGATCGCGATCTTCGTCGAGTGTTCGAGCACCACACCGTTCTGGCCGGTGATGATGGTCGGCATCGCGAGGGTTTCCCCACAGAGGCTGAACTTCTTGGATTCCGCCACATTCGGCGTGAGGACCCCATGCGGACCTGCGGGCAGGACGGTTTCAAAGACCGTGAACGGCGCATCAGGTGCGGATTCAAACTTCGAATAGGTGATCCCACTCTTGATCTGCGTCTTGCCGTCCAGGACCAGCTTGATCCCTTCCCCTTGCAGCACGAACTCGACATCCGGGAACGCCGCACTCCCATGCGAGACCAGATACGCCGGTCCCGACAGGGGGTTCTTCAGGACCGGGGTGTGGATCGTCGCATTCCCGATCACCGAGCCTTCGTCACAAGAGGCCGGGTTCGCGTTGAAGACCGTTTCCAAACACGCTTTCTGTAGTGTCGGCAACCGTGAAGACAGCTGTTTCGGCAACTGCAGATCCACTTTCGCGATCCCCGCCTGCACCACACCACCCGGCCCCACCCCACCCGAGCGGACCGTCACATTGAACGTCGTGCCATCCGCTTTGCTGCCATGCCCAACCGCGCTCGCCGTCAGCTGCGGACTGAACGACAGGGCTCCACAGTTTTCGGCTTTGAACGGGCTGGAAACATGCGCGCTGGCGCCTTCAGAACCGGTGATCGTCCCTTCGATACTCATCGGATTACAGCTCGTCGGGTTGAACTCGAAGCCGGGACGGTCCACGTTCACGAGCACCCGTTTCAATTGCAACGGGATACCCCGGAGCTGTGTCGGCAACGGATCGCTCACGATCGTGACCGACGCATTGTTCGGATCGACCTCGAGCTTTGAGCGGACCGTCACATACCCCAGGTTGAACGGGCCCGCCGTCGCCGGGCTCACGATCTCAAGGCCGAACGGAGCACCACCATAGGGACCGGTGATGAACACCCGGCCGCCTTCCTGCACATAAGGTTCAGGTCCCAGGCCCGCGATCGCTGTGGCCTGGCCCACTTCGCTGCCTGGCGGACAGGCATCCGCAGCAGCCTGCGCTTCAGAACACAGTTCAACGCTCGAGAGCAATGCTGCGATCCCTGACGGCAGATGCATCGTCACCGCGCTCAAGGCTTGGTCCCCGTCGGGACGGGAGAGTTCCAGGCCGAAGCTTGTGAACGCGCCCGCCTGGGTGTTCTGGCTGCTTGCCTTGAACCCGGGCGAGAACCCAAGCCCCGGGGGACAACCGGAGCCACCCGCACCCGAAGTGACCTGGAAGTCCTGCGCAGGGGAGAGCACGCTCACTTCTCCGGTGCCAGACCAGGGCGTGAAGACGGCGTTCGTGGCGTAAGAGCCACACAAAGCTGGTGTCGTTAGTGAGGCGCGCGGCCCACCAAAGAGGTCGAGCCTCAATTCTTCGAAGGGGACCTGTGGCGCGTTTTTGAAGGTCGTTGAGATCCGTAGCGTGCCTTCATCGAGCTGGCCTTCGCCCGCGAGCTTGACGAGTACTCCCGAGACCGGGTCTTCAGCGACCAGATACAGCGCGACCAGCGAGTTGAACGGGTTCCTCCCGGCTTCCCCGTTGGAGGCCGGGGAGGCCAGATACACCGAACCTTCCAGTTCGTGGCTTAGCAGCGGTGTCTTTATGTGCACGCTCCCGACCTTCGAACCATCCGGACAAGACGGCTCACCGGTGTTGAATTCATCGGTCTGCGTGGCCTGATTGAACCCGGTGAACCCGGCCTGAGCCTCAGAGCAGCCTTCAAGACCGTTCGCCGCCGACGGGCTCAGCTCCACGCCCTGGGGCAACGTCACCGTCGTGTCCCTGACATCGGCCTCCGCCCGTGCTCCCGCTTCAAGCGTGCCCTGCTGAGGAACCTTCACGTCCACGGACAGGCCCGTGGGGGTCGCCGCGGTGTGCTCTTCAGGCGTCACATCGATCGACGGGTTGAACAGCAGATGCCCACAATCTTCGAAACCGAGGGCCTGACCATTTTCGGTCATCCACGCATATTCCGCACCGAGAAAGATCCCTGGTTGCGCCCAAGAGTGGCCTGCACCCGAGAAACGGACCGGTTCGGTCTGCGGATCGGCCGCACACGATGTGGGGAGCGTCAGGAACGGCTCTTCAGGCACTTCGCTTCTAGCGGGACAGGGCTTTTTCACCTCGTTCTTGTATTCCCCGCCGGCGACGCATTCCCATCCGCGCGCATTATTGTGCAGTGGATCGCCCGGCACACCCCAGAACGTGACTTGGCTGGAGAGGAGGCCTGCGATCTGTGTGGCGTCGTTGACGGTCACGTTCACGCCATAATCCTGGCCGGAGCGCACGGAGGTGTCTATCACGATCGCGATCTTGCCGATCACCTCGAAACCAAACCTTGCGGGCTCGCCCTGCGCCGGAACGAGATTGAACACAGGCACCGTTCGCTGAATGACGCCGGCGATCGGTTCGTGCGCCACCACCGTCGCGACCCCCACCACACTGCTCGGCGGGCAGAGGTTTGTTTGTTCGATGAGTGCAAAGAAGTTGATCATTGTGCACTGCGCGGCCGCGTTCGGGTTACCCACAAGACCTGGCGGCAGATGGAAGCTCAAATCCTTCGGCAACGCCACCGGATACCGTTCCTGGGTCTTGTTCAGCGCGAGGGTTGTGGTGAGCTGGAATGGATGCGAGCCCGCCTGCGTAGCCGGCGTCCCGTCTTCGTTGAGAGGCGATAGTTCATAGCCTTGCATGCCGAACCCGGCTGGTGCGCCATTGACGGGGACGTCGACGCTTCTCGATGCCTTCGGGGCGCCGCCGCCCTGCACGCTCGCTTCATCGGAGAGTGTCCCCGCAGGGGCCTTGACTTCAACGCTGATCGTGACCGTGATCTCTTCATAGGAATTCAGGACTCCCGCGAACGAGCACTGAAGCGGGGAGAGCGAGCACTGAACCTGGGTGCCATTCTTCAGCGGGCCCGTGATGCTCTTCGCCACCAGTCCCGCAGGGAGCGTGTCGGCGATGATGACCTGTTTGCTGGCGCCGTTGATCGGTTGATCCCCGAGATTGCTGACCACGACGAGCACCTGGCCCGTCCCGCCGGGCGGAAGGTTCGTCGGCACCGTTTCAGAGGTGATATGCCACCACGGCGCCGCTGCAAGCGCGGGAGCGCCCGCCACGCAAACGAGCAGCAGCACGCTCAAAAGCAAGGCAAGCGAGAAACACCGCATCATCGATCCCAGGATCCTCATCGTCCGCTCCCTCCCCTCGCGCGCACGCTTGATCTACCGGCTTTCGGCGATCGCTTGGCCTTCCTCCTCGCGCGCTGTTGCTTGCCGTAGTGCTTGCGTTCCGCACGTTCACAGGCCTCGCGCCTTCGCTTGGAGTGCGTGTGCTGCTTGCGACAGCTCCGCAGCGCCAGCGTCAGCTTCTGCGCCACGGTGAGCGGCTTGGACGCCTTCCTGGCTTCAACCCCCTGTTTAGCGGGAGGGGCGTGATCGACCAGATTGCCGGGGCCCAACGCGTCAATCGTTCCCGCGGGCGCGGGAGCCAGCTGAGCCGGTTCCGCAGGACGACACGTCGCCGTTTCAGCACAGCCAGCTTCCCTCGCCGCGGGCGGAGACAGGCAGGGCGAGACCGCCGTGCATTCCCGCGCGTCATAGATGTCGAACGCGGTATCGGTGTCCTGGGGCAGCAGTCGCGCCTCGGTGATGAAGAACACGTTGCTGCCATCCGGGGTGGCTTCCAAGAACGCGGATTCACGATCGGAGCTGCCACCGGAGAGCAACGAAATGCACCCACCCGAGGCGCTCTGACAACCACCCACTCCCGAGGGCTCGTACTCATACACATCGTCCTTGCCGTTGGACGCCGCGGACACCAGATCATCGGGACTGTTGAAGTACAGACGCCCTTCATCGTTCAGGTAGCGCGACTGATAGAGCGCGCTCGTGAGACTCTGCGCGGTCCAGCCCGGAACGTCGCCTGCAAGCCAATGTCCTACCCAGATCTCGCGCCGGTCTACCACCAGGCCGAGACCTTCACCCGATTCGACGGTATCGAGCACCCCGTTTGGCTGCGCACCTCTCGGATCGCAGGAGACGCACCGTAGGCTCGCCGTCGCGGAGTCGTACAAATAGACCTCCTCATCGCGCGCGCCTTTGGCCGCCGGGGAAATGTCAACGTTGTCATAGCCGGTGATCGGTGCAGCTGACATAAACGCGAGATAGCGTCCGTTCGGGGAGGCGCGCGCGGTCAGGTACGCCGTGTTCGCGGTCTTGTTCGCTCCCCACTCGGGGCTGTCGCTGCCAGATAGCGTCGCGATGAAGATCGTCGACCACTGCGCATCGTCATAGTGCAGCTCATACAGGTTGTCCTTCCCATCTACCGCCGTTTCATTGTTGCCGTTCGTGTTCTGCGCAAGCACACCCTGCGCAACCAGATAGACGCTTGTCCCGTCTTCGCTGGTCGCCAGCAACGAACCCTGCACGTTCGCATGCTCGCCTTCGTTAGGATCGACCGTCAGATCCTTCAGATCGCAGGCGAGCTTGCTCGCGGCTTCCACGACTTGGCACTCATAAAGATCTTCCTGACCTGTCAGTGGTTCGGAGGTGGAGTCCGGCGTCAGTCGCTGCTTGTCGGTGAAGAACACGCGCGAACCGTCGCTTGAGGCGCTCTGAAAGCGCGCCGTGCCAGTGCCCTTCGGTTCAAACACTCCCTGCGCCGCGTCCAGCTGGACTGTCTGCCCCAGCGCGCTATCGCGCAGGTACAGGTGCCCCAGCTTCGCTTCGGATTCTTGCGGCACGACGGTCCACACCACCCGCGACCCATCGCTTGAGATCGCGTTCGCCTCCGTGTTCGAATAGCCAAGTCCCACCAGCCCCTTTGCGGGCCTGCCGTCGGGAAGCACGCTTACGAGCTGGAGCCGACCAGAAGCCCACTCATACAGTCCCGGCGCCGAGCCTGCCCCCAGCAACGCGACCCTCGATGAGAGCACGACATGACTGAGATCCGGCGTGGCATTCAGGAAATGGATTTCGCCGCCGAACTTCGTGCCCGGTGCGGTGTTCGCTTCGGTGACCAGGGGCAGGTAGGTACCGGTCGTGTCGTCGCGCAAGTACATCGTGGCCTGGTTCACGCCCGGGGCGAGCGGCGGTTCGGGCTTCTGTCCCGCGGGTTCCACGAGCGCGCTAGACAGGTCGGGCGTGAAGAACTGGTACTCCGGCGCCTGCCCCAGCGTCACGCCAAGCGCTTTAGCGCTCGGCGTGACGATGTCCCGCGAGTTCCAACCAGTAGTAGCACGAGTGGCGAGCACCTGCTGCACTTCGGGACTGCGGTCGCCCTGTGCTTCTCCGCCGAGCGCACCGTTGACCAAGTAGGTCAGGGCGTGACCGTCTTCTGAGGCGAGGATCCAGCCGCCTTCCCTGGTCAGCGCTTCGACGGGAGCGCCGCCCTTATCGGGCGGGGTGACCAGCTCCCAGGCGCGCTGGTCGGGCAGGACTTGGGGTGCGGTCGTGAATGTGCGCTCGGAACCTTCGCTCGTGCCGAGCGAGTTTGAGGCCAGTACACGGTAGTAGTAGGTCGTGTTGGGGCTGAGGCCGGTGAGTTGCTGTGAGCTTTCACGGTCGGTTTCGCCCGAGCCGATGCCTTCTCCCGCAGGCGCCGGCACATCCGTGCAAGCGGACGGGTCGGCCTGGCAGTCCTGCGTTCCGTACTGGAAGTAGTAGTGCGTGTCGTGCCCGAGAGGGTTGATCAGGGTATCAAGCGTCGCTTCGCTCAGCGACCCCTGTCGCCAACGTCGCATCTATCGATGCCGATGCGAGTGTCGTGAATGTCTGATCGGGACGGTCGTGATTCCCGCTTCGTTTTCGGCGACGACACGGAAGTGGTAGGTGACCCCCAGCTTCAGTGCTGAGAGCGTGACCGATACTGGGGCCGGTTCAGATCCTGAACCGATGCTCACTCCAGGCGCTTCGTTGCCATACCCGCTGGTTTCGCCGTACTGGACGTGATAGCTGGTGGCCAGCTGGTCCGGGTCGATCTTCGCGAGGATCGTCGCTTCTTCATGACCAACACCGCTCGCCGGTTCGCTT
>CAWAWI010000002.1:0-253346 GCA_963785785.1 uncultured Solirubrobacterales bacterium
AGTGCCCCCGAGGACATCTGGAAAAGGGGCCGATTTGGCAGCGGACTAAGTAGTCCAACAACCGCAGTGCGCTCGCCGAGAAATCGCTATTTCCTGGCTGATTCTGCCATACTCGGACGGCGGCATGGGGCTCCCGTCCGAATCAGCCTGCCGCTTCCGGCCGGCGAAGGCCAGGTCCTCGCGGTGTCGAGCACATCCTCTTCCGAGCCGGACGGATCGCCGGAGGCATACTTGGAAAAGGTCAGACGTTGGATCCTCGGGTCGAGTCGTGTGGGTGTACTCCGCGGCGCCCGCCGGGCGTGCAGACCGCTTACAACCATGACATCGTCTCTGGTTAATAGTCCCGTCAGCTCGGCGGAGCTGGCCGTATCGCGTCGCGCGGGGATCACATCCACGTCGAACGCGACTTCTACTCCCATCACGAGCTCCAGAGGGGCGACCACATTGTGATCGACTTAACAAAGCCTGACCATCAGGAGAAGCGCAGTGGCCACGATTCGTCGCACCACGTTGGCGGACTTCGCGCGAGGCGCTGTTGTGAGGACGGTCGCCTACGGCTGCCGATTGTCAGCAGAGGAATCCGTTGCCCGTGCTGAATCGATGCTCGGCCGCTCCGGTTTCTGTTCGCGAACTACTGCTAGCAACACGTGGCTGAGGGCGTGACTGATGAGCACAGCAGTGCCCAGGTCGAGGCTGTCTGGTCTAGGACCACCTTGGTGGGCTGGCACCACCATCGCCCAAACGGGGGGCGATGGTCGTGCCGCCCACGAAGGTGGTCCTAGACCAGACAGCCTCGACCTGGGCACTGCTGTGCTCGTCGGTCACACACCACGTCACGAAGTGCTCGCAGTTGTTCGCAAACAGGTTATAGCCGGAGCGGCCGAGCATCGATTCCGCACGGGCAACGGATTCCTCTGCTGACAATCGGCAGCCGTAGGCGACCGTCCTCACAACAGCGCCTCGCGCGAAGTCCGCCAACGTGGTGCGACGAATCGTGGCCGTTCGCTTCTCCTGATGGTCAGGGGAAGCAAAGTCGATCACAATGTCGTCGCCCAGACAGAGACCGTGATGGGAGTAGAAGTCGCGTTCGACGTGGATGTGATCCCCGCGCGACGCGATCACCACCGCCGAGCTGACGGGACGATTGACCAGAGACGATGTCATGGTTGTAAGCAGTACACCCAGCAGGCGCCGCAGATACACCCACACGACTCGACCGAGGATCCAACGTCTGACCCTTTCCAAGTATGCCTCCGGCGATCCGTCCGGCTCGGAGGATCTGTCGACACAGCGAGGACCTGGCCTTCGCCGGCCGGAAGCGGCAGGCTGATTGGGACGGAAGCCCCATCCGCCGTCCCAATCAGCCCAGAATCGCCCGGAAATTGCGACTATTTTCGGCGAGCGGCCTCGGTCTGGACTACCAGTAAAAGTCCTCCAAATCGGCCCCTTTCCAGATGTCCTCGGGGGCACTTTGCAAGCAGGAGGTCACCGGTTCGATCCCGGTTGGCTCCATAGATAGTTGTCTGCGAGACTGGCGTCGGGTCGCGACGTGCGAACGTGCGACTAGATGTCGAAGCTTCTTGGCGCAATAGCCCGCCGCCCGCCGTTTCGGCTTGGCCGTGGGCGCAGTGCTCTCAGGCCTCGGGGATCTCGCGGCCGAACGCCTCCACGGTGATTTCGTCGGGCTCGGGGCCGCCGCGACGGCCGGCGTCCAGACCGTCAATCGCGGCCATCTCCCCGGCGCCCAGCTCGAAGTCGAACACGTCGATGTTCTCCGCGATGCGGCCGGGCTTGGTGGACTTGGGAATGACCGAGCGCCCGCGCTGCAGACCCCAGCGAAGCATCACCTGGGACGGGGTCTTGCCATGAGCGGTAGCGATATCTCCGATGACCGGGTCCTCGAGGGTGCTGCCGTGACTACCGTCGCGGTAGAAGGTGATACCGCCGATCGGTGACCAGGCCTGTGTGACGATGTCGTGCTCGGCATTGAAGTCCTGAACCTCTCGCTGCTGGAAGTACGGGTGGCACTCGATCTGGTTGACCGCCGGCACGACCGTGACGCGGTCAACCAGCGTCGTCAGGTGCTCGACCATGAAGTTGCTGACGCCGATCGCGCGGACCTTGCCGTCGGCGAGCAGCGCCTCCAAGGCACGATAGGCCTCCAGGGTCCGCTCGAACGCGGACGGCAGCGGCTGGTGCAGGATCAGCAGGTCGATCTGCTCGACGCCAAGCTTGCTGGCGCTCTTCTCGAAGCCATGCAGCGTCTGGTCGTATCCGTAGTCGCTGATCCAGATCTTCGTCTCAAGGAAGACCTCCGACGGCTCCACGTTGAAGCCGTGCACCGCCTCACCGACCTGGCGCTCGTTGCCGTAGGCTGCCGCGGTGTCGATGTGTCGGTACCCGGCATCGAGGGCGGCGCGGACCGCATCGCGGGTCTCGCCGGGGGGCGTTTGGAAGACCCCCAGACCGAGCGCGGGCATCTCAATGCCGTTGTTGAGACTGATGATCTCCATGTCCTGATCCCTCCTGTTGACGTTGCTGAATCGTCCGTCTCCGTTCAGCGTCGGCGCACGGCTGGTTCGAGGGCGGGGCTCGTCCAGCCGTTGTCGGCGGGGTTGATCGTCACGCCGGGAGGGTTGATCTCGTCGATGCGGTCGAGCACGTCGTCTGAGAGCGCGACCTCAGCTGCCGTGAGTTGTGACTCAAGGTGCGCCATGGTGCGCGGCCCGATGATCGCCGCCGTTACTGCCGGGTGGCGGAGGACGAAGGCGACGGCCATCTCGATCAGCGAGATTCCGGCCTCGTCGGCCAGCTGGGCGAGCCGCTCGGCCGCCTCGAGCTTGCGCTGGTTGACCTGAAGTGACATGTCGAAGCGGTTGGTCAGCCGCTGTCGCGCCGGGGACATGGGGCCCTGCACCTGCGCGTCCTTGCGGTAGCGGCCGGAGAGCCAGCCGCCGGAGAGCGGGCTGTAAGGGATCACGCCCATGCCGAAGCGCCGGCAGATCGGCAGCACCTCGTTCTCGATCGCGCGGGTGAGAATCGAGTACGGCGGCTGCTCGCAGCGGAAGCGCTCGCGGCCGCGGTCGCTCGCAACCCACTGTGCCTCCACGATCAGCGAGGCGGGAAAGGTCGAGTGGCCGACGTAGCGGACCTTGCCCTGGTGCACCAGGTCGCTCAGAGCGCCGAGCGTCTCGTCGATGTCGGTGTCAGGCTCGGGGCGGTGTACCTGGTAGAGGTCGATCCAGTCGGTTTTGAGCCGGCGCAGGGAGTCCTCCACCTCGCTGATGAGCCATCTGCGCGAGTTGCCGCGCCGGTTGGGGTCATCGCCCATCGGCATGTGCGCCTTGGTGGCGAGCACCACGTCCTTGCGCCGCCCGTCAGCGAGTGCCTTGCCGACGATCTTCTCCGACTCGCCGCCCGAGTAGACGTCGGCGGTGTCGATGAAGTTGATCCCGGCGTTGAGCGCGCGGTGGATGATGCGGATGCTCTCGTCGTGATCCTTGGTGCCCCAGTCGCCGAACATCATTGCGCCGAGGCACAGCTTGCTCACCTCCAGCTCATCGCTGTCGCGATGATCTCCGGTCAGCGGATGTGCCTCCTGTCGCAACGCGACGAACACCTCGCGCTCACCGAGGGTGTGTGTCAGGGGCGTGGCCACGGGCATACCTATCCGTGCGGGCACACGACAGCCCGCCCGGGGATCTCACCGCGGCGCAGGCGCTCATACACCTCACCGGCCTGCTCCAGGGGATGGCGCTCGACATGGGCGTGAATCCTGCCGGCGCGCGTCAGCTCGAGCACCTCGATCAGCTCGATGGCGCTGCCCCAGTAGGTGGTCGAGACCGAGCACTCATACGGCTGGGAGAAGAACGAGAACGGCAGGGTGCCTCCGGCGAGACCGACGAGCGCGATGTCCCCCTCAAAGCACCCGCACCGCGCCGCCAGCGCGAGCGTGTCGTCGCCGCCCACGAGGTCCAGTACGAGCTCCGCGCCACGCCCGCCGGTGGCCGCGCGGATCGCCTCCGCCGCGTCCTGCCCCGCGGGCACGGTCACCTCGGCGCCGACCTCGGCGGCGAGCGCAAGCTTCTCGGACGAACTGTCCACGGCCACGATCCGCGCACTCGAGATCGCGTGCAGGATCTGCACCGCCATGTGTCCGAGCCCGCCCACACCGATCACCACCGCGCTAGAGCCCGGCGTGAGCTTGTGCAGCGAGCGCTTGATCGCGTGATAGGGAGTCAGCGCAGCGTCGCTCAGGGGTGCCGCCTCGCGAGGGTCGAGCTCCCCCAGCGGGATGAGCAGGCGCGCCGCGGGCACCAGCATGTACTCGGCCATACCGCCGTCTCGTCCCAGGCCGCCGCCCATCGTCGCAATCTCGGCCTGGAGCTCGCAATAGTTCTCGCTCGAGCGCCGGCACGCCCGGCAGCGCCCGCAGCCCCATGGTCCGTACACGGCCACCGCCTCACCGACCCGCACCCCATCCACGCCCGCGCCGACGCGCTCCACCCAGCCGGCGTTCTCGTGGCCCAGCGTAAAGGGCGGCTCGAACGGCATCTGGCCGGGTGGCCATTCCATCAGGTGCAGATCCGAGTGGCAGGCGCCCGCACCGGCGACCTTGAGCAGGACCTCGCCGGGGCCGGGCTCGGGAATCGGAACCTCGCGCAGCTCCGGAGGCTGCTGCCAGGCGACGAGCTGATACGCCCGCATCGTGTCCATCTCGGTGCTCCTCCTGTCGCGGTCTGAACCAGACGCTAGGCCACTCGTGCCCTCCTCGCGTCCGTGTAACACCGCAATCCGGCTACGCCCTCTTCACCCACGCGCCGAGGGTCTCCCGGCCCCACGGGCCGGTGAAGCGGACTCGTGCCGTGAGCGTCATCTGCCGTTGCTGGCGGATGCCGTCGTGCAGATAGACGACCCATTGCACGAGCGCACCGCGTGCTGGGTCGCGGCGAGCAGTCAGCCGGACCCCATATCTGTGTCGTGATTTACCACGTCTGCCCCGGCCGGGGGTGGTGAGGAGAGATGACGGTCTAGCCAGTCGATCGCCAGACGACTGACCTGCTCAAGCGCGCCCGGCTCTTCGAAAAGATGGGTCGCGCCGGTTACGACCGCGAGCTCGCTCGGACAGCGGAGCTGTCGCTGGGCTTCACGGTTGAGCTCGAGCACCTGATGGTCAGCTCCGCCGACGATCAGCAGCGTCGGCGCTCGCACCGCGCTCAGGCGCCGGGAGAGGTCGGGACGCCCACCGCGTGAGATGACGGCACCCACCTGGCCGCCCAGCTCGGCAGCTGCCGTCAGTGCGGCCGCCGCCCCTGTGCTCGCGCCGAAGTAGCCGAGTGGCAGGCTGCCCACATCGTCGCGCTCCGCCAGCCAGGCGCTCGCCGCGAGGAGCCGGTCGGCGAGCAACGGGATGTCGAAGACGTTGCTACGGTCGAGCTCCTCGCTCGGTGTGAGCAGATCGAACAGCAGCGTCGCGAAACCGGCTTCGTTCAACACGTTCGCGACGGCCCGGTTGCGCGGGCTGAGGCGGCTGGAGCCGCTGCCGTGAGCGAACGCGACGACGCCCCGCGCTCGCGACGGGACCATGAGGTCGCCGCTCAACGACAGATGCGGGGCGAAGGGAATGACGACCTCCCGCGCGATGGGATCGCCGAGCTCTCCCGTGGCCGGGTCATCGGGCGTGCGCGCGTGGTGGTCCTCTACGGCTCGCGTCCGCGGGGCCGGCTCGCCGTATCGGGCGAGCAGCGCCGTGACCTCCTCGTCGGTCGTTGGCCGGAAGTCCTTATACCAATGGCCGACGGCCCAGAGCTCGACGGGTTCCTCCACGCACACCACCTCGTCCGCGTGCCGGCGAAGCTCCTCGGCGGATTCAGGTGCCGCGACCGGTACGGCCACGATCACGCGGGTCGCTCCCCGCCTGCGCAGCGACTGCACGGCGGCCAGCGCGGAGCGACCGGTGGCGAGACCGTCGTCGACGAGGATCACCGAGCGCCCGCTGAGCGGGCCGGGCTCGCGCGCGCCCCGGTAGCGCAGGCGCCGCTCGACGAGCTCGCCCTCGGCCTGTGCGATGAGAGCCTGCAGCCCTGGGCCGGAGAGGCCGAGCGTCCGTACAGTCTGGTCGCTGAGCACGTGCACACCGCCCTCAGCGAGCGCTCCGATCGCGAACTCGGGATTTTGCGGCGCGCCGATCTTGCGCACCGCCACGACGTCGAGCGGCGCGCCGAGCGCCCGTGCGACCTCAGCCGCGACGGGCACGCCCCCGCGCGGGATTCCCACGACCGCCGGCCGCTCACCGCGCAATGGCTCCAGCAGCGCGGCAAGCTGCCGCCCTGCGTCGCGGCGGTCCTCGAAGCGGACCGCGCTGGGCACGAACACCGGAGGATCTTCGAGAGGCGTGACGGCGCCCGTCCGGCGTTCGCCTGGTTGCTCGATTGTCATGGACATACCGCCTCCTCCTTTGGACTCCTGCTTGAGTTGCGCGCCGCGTACCCGCTAACCGGGCTCGTGGCAGACCCGCGCGCACGAGCGCGAGGAGTGCTGTTACGAGAGCCTGTCGCGACTGTGAGACTGCGGGCCGGTGTAGAGACTGCGCGGCCAAACCTAAACACAAGCCTCGTAACATGGGCATCAGGAATCGCCCGTGCAGCGCCAGCGCAAACTACGGAATCCACGCGAATAAGCAGTAAGTCCCTGCGACGATCCACGCGGAGTGCCGTTCGTCCACATCCACTGCATCACTCAGCAGGTCCCGGCGGTGTCCTGAGTCGGGGATGACCTGCTCCACCTTCCAGTCCACGGCGGTCCATCGTGCGCGCGATTTCGGCGAGTTGCATATCAAGGGACTGGGTCGTGTCGAGCCTCAGCGCTTCGCCATCTGCATGCTCGTCGAGCTCCTCGAACACGCGGAACTGCTCCTCGGCGATTCGCGGGGTTGCGTCGGAGACGCGCCCCGGATCGTCCATGCGTCGGGCGGCCCGCTCGAGCGCCAGCTGCAGAGGAACTTCACAGCGAACGATCAGGCGCCTCATGCCGACCCGTCGCAGCCTGTCCAGCAGCAGCGCGCGCTCCTCGCGTGAGCGGCAGGTCGCATCCACGATGACGGCGTCGTTGCTGCGCAGCGCGAGCAGCGCGTCGCGTCCGAGCTGCTCGTAGGTCGCGCGCGTGAAGCGCGCGCTGTAATGCTCGGCGCGCGCCGGCTCGTGCGCCTCCAGGCCGGCCAGGCGCTTACGCACCGCGTCGGAGGAGACAACCGGCATCTCCGAGCGTCGCGCGAGCTCGCCGGCCAGCGTCGACTTGCCGCTGGCGGCAGGTCCGCAGATAACGAGCGTGAAGGGCGCCCGGGCGCGCCAGCACAGTCGTTCGCTCAACGACCACAACTGCTGTGCCTGTCCTAGCTGTGCGCGCGTCGCATCACCCTCATCGCGCTCATCGGCCTCGACGTCGCCGTGCTCGGCCGTGGCGATCAGCGCAACCTTGGCGCGCACAAGCGCCCAATGGGCGGCGTAGAAGGAGCGCAAAGCCTCGCCGCCCGGACTGATCCCCGCGTGACGGTAAGCGTTGACGAGCTCGCGGGCCGCCCAATGCTGCCCATGGGCCTCGAGATCCATCGCCAAGAACGCCAGATCGCAGGCAACATCGGTGCGGCGCAACTGGCCTTTGGCGTTTTGTCAAGCTTGGTGTTGGCAGGGGCGCTCGTCCGTGCTGTTGGCGCGGTTGTCGGGGTTGCTGCTGGCTGCGCTCGTTGCTGGTTGCTGGGAGCGGTGAGATGGCACGCCGTGGCCTGATTAGGTGCGCGTGCGGCCTTGGTGGCCAGGGGCCTTGTGCGGTCTTTGGCGTGCGCAGGGGCCCTTGTTGCGGGCGCGAGCTCGAGGGCTCGAAATTGCGGATGCGGGCTTGCGCTCGGGTGTGTCGTGAGACGACAGCCGTGGCTGGGTGTGGGCTAGCGGTTCAGGGCAGGGGCGACCTTCGCGGGGTTGTAGTTGACGTCGCTGTTGACCATGCGCCAGATCACGCGCAGCAGCCGGTTCGCGCACGCGATCACGGCTTGTCTGGCGGTGAGCCTTTGGCGCAGTGCGCGGTAAAGCGCCTGGAAGGCAGGGCACGCTTTGATGATGTGTCTGGCGGCGTGAAAGGCAGCGTCGCGCAGCTGGTAGCGGCAGCGCTCGGAGATCTTGCGTTTCGGGGTGCTTTGCCCGGAGTCCCTTGCGATTGGTGCGCAGCCGCCGAGCTTGCCGAGCGCGCGGGCCGAGCGCAGCCTGCGGATGTCGCCGCGGCGGCGAGAAGAAGCGCCCGGTCGAGTTCTCCAGGCCCGGCAGGCTGTCCAGGCGTTGCGCTCCGGGAAGTCGGGGGTAGAGGTGCAAGAGCTCTTCCTCGAGTGCTTCGAGCTGGCCTTCGACGAGCGCGCGGCGTCGCATCAGCCGCTGCAGCCTGGCGGCATATGCGGGTCTGGCAGCGCGGTATCCGACCGGGCGGCTGGTCTTCTCGATCAGCTGCTTGATCTTGTTGTGCCCGATATGGCGGCCGGGTGCGGCTGCCCGGACTCGACGCTCAAGCTCTTCCGCGCCGAGCCTCGTTGCGCGTGCGGGGTCTCCGCCGGTGACAGCGATCACGGCGCGGGCGGTGACGCCCCGCTCGCCGCCACGGAAGGTCTGCAGGAACTCGGGCCAGATCGTGTCCAGACAGGTCTTGACCGCGCCGCGAAGCCGGCGGCGCTCGCGGCGCAGCCGCAGCCGCTCGAGACACAGCGCGTGCGCGCACGCCACCGCGGGCGTGTCGGGCCGCACGAGATGGGAGTAGTCAATGGCGCCGGCGAGGGTGCGGGCATCGACACGATCGGACTTGGCGCCCGTGATGTCCCGCGCGCCGCGCAGCTTCGCGACGGTCGCCGCGTGAACCTGGCGCACCTCAACGCCCTTCCCGGAGAGCTCCTCCGCGAGTGCCTGCCAGCGCGTAGCTGTCGGCTCGATGATCACCAGGACGCGACCCTCCAGCCCGGCAAGCTCCTCGAGAAACCCGTCGATGCCATCGCGCGAATGAGTGAACCGGAGCCGCCGATCGGTCCCATCCGGTGCGCGCAACACCGCTTCGTGCGCCGCGCGGCGCCCCAGATCGATGCCGACTGTCCACGCGGGCTCGCCCGCGTGGACAGTCGCAGTCACGTCCGTCATCCTCTGCATCCAGCCTCCTCCGACAGTGGTTTAAGCCCGCACACACCTGGGCCAATGAGCTACTCGAAGAGGAGGCTGACCTACGTCACGGCGGCTACCAGCGAACCCCAACTTCGCGCCAATAATTGCGGGTCGAACTCGATGCGATCGACCACGCGGACGGTCGGCCTGACCAACACGTGCTCGCAGCGCAAGTCCCCGTGGCCGTCGCGGGCGAGCCCCAGCAGCGCGCGACGCCGCAGCTCCAACGTGTGCCTCTCGATGAAGAGCTCCCCGAAGGAGGCGGCGTCCTCCACTCGCCACTCGGGCGGATGGCTCATCCCCTGCAGCTCTGTCACGTTGCTTTGCCAGAGGGCGAGCACCCGATCCGGACCCCAGTCAGTCACCACGGCTGCGGAGCGGTGAAAGCCCGCGAGCAGGCGCGCCACCGCAACAACATGCGCTCGGGTGAGAGAGCCCCTTGCTATCAGACCCGCGAACGTTTCCTGCTCGCTGAAGCTCTGCATCTCCACGGCGTACTCGACGGCTCTGGTGGCGCCGTCGCGGGCCAGATGAAATCCCGCCCGACTCCTGACGATCGCCCGCACGCCGAGATACAGACCCGGGGCGAGCTCTCTGTTGACGCGCACCTCCTCACGGCAGGCGCTGTGTCGGCGCGCCAGGGTGCTGTAGTCGAGAAAACCCAGCGACACCGGCTTCTTGACCTTGTACGCGCAATCGCCTGCCACGAACACCCATGAGGCGTGTGTCTCGTGCACTGCAACCCTGGGATGCCCCGGATACATCGCGGGCGCGGCGAGCGCGCGCAGCAGGTCGGGATCGATGCGGCGCTCCCGAACCGCCGTGGTCACGCCGGTATTACGCCTGCTGGCGAACCGTTGGTTGTATGGGCTGCCGTCGCACCCTCGGGCGATGGCGCGGCGCCGGCCCGGTGGTCGCCCACGGCCTGAATCAGCGGTCCGATCAGGTCGATCGGCAGCGGGAAGACGATTGTGGAGTTCTGCTCGCTGCCGATCTCGAGCAACGTCTGCAGGTAGCGCAGCTGAATCGTGACGGGGTTGCGGCTGATCACATCGGCCGCCTCACCGAGCTTGGCGGCGGCCTGGGCCTCGCCCTCGGCGTTGATGATCTTCGCCCGGCGCTCACGCTCGGCCTCTGCTTGACGCGCAATCGCGTGCTGCATGTCCGGCGGGATCTCCACGTCCTTGATCTCCACGGCGGTGACCTTGATGCCCCACGGCTCGGTCTGGTCGTCGATGATTTTCTGCAGATCTTCGTTCAGCCGCTCGCGCTCGGCGAGCAGCGTGTCGAGCTCGGCCTTGCCGAGCACCGAGCGCAGCGTCGTCTGGGCGATCTGCGAGGTCGCCGCGAGGACGTCTTCGACCTCGACGACGGAACGGTTGGGATCGACGACGTGGAAGTAGGTGACAGCAGTGACGCGCGCCGGCACGTTGTCGCGGGTGATCACCTCCTGAGGCGGGATCTGCTGCGTGACCGTGCGCAGGCTGACGCGCACCATCCGATCGATGAACGGGATCAGCAGCACAACGCCCGGTCCCTGCTGGTCGAGCAGGCGCCCGAGTCGGAACACGACGCCGCGCTCGTACTCGCGCAGGATGCGCACCGACGCCGAGGCGAGAATCAACCCGATCACGAGCAAAACAACGAGGACACCTATGAGGATCGTGACGATCATGGATTCAGCTCCCATTCCTCGGCCTTGCGCACGCACAAGGTCAAACCGTGGACACGTTCGACGACGACGCGCTCGCCGTCGTGCAACTCCGCTTCGTAATGAACCGGGCTCGGCTCGGCACGCCACAGCGACCCGTCGATGAAGACCTGCGCCTCGGTGCTATCGCCGGAGCGCACGACGCCGACATGGCCGACAAGCGCCTCCCTGCCGGTACGCGGGCGCACTCGCAGCGGGCTGAGGACGCGGCGTCTAGCCCGGATCGTTCAGTAGCGGTGTGATTGTCGCTTTTGTGGCATGGGTGGTGGGGTGAATGGGGTGAGGGCTGGCGGGGGTGTTGTGGTTCGTGCTGGATTGGTGGTGTTGGAGCGCGTAGCGGGTGTTTCGGGCATGCTGCGTCGCGGGCTGTCGGATGCGTCGTTGTCGTGGTCCGCGGCGGCTGTGTTAGCCAGCGGGACCGGGGAGTGTTTGGAGTTTTGAGAACGCGGCGGCGAGGTCACTGGCCCAGGGCCAGGTGCGCTGCAGGCGCAGCTGTGCACGCCGTCCGTGGAAGACGAGTCGTGCGGCTGTGTGTAGTAGCCGGTAGCGCAGCCGCTTGGGCTCGGTTTTGGCAAGCTCGCCGTCGAGGAGAAGCGTTTGTGACCAGCTGATGAGGTCGTGTGCGATCAGCACGAGATAGAGCACACCTGGTTCATCTGGAAGTCCTGGAAGGGGAGCTTGCGCAGCCGGTGTCCTTGTCGTTGCGGATGTGGTCCTCAGCGTGGGCGCGCTGGCGCTGGCGGCGCTCCAACACGGCGATGTTCGGATCGTCCTGGTCGGTGAGGAAGATCTGGAAGCGGTGCCCGTCGTGGTCGGTGAAGGACAGTTGCGCACCGGGATGCGCTCGCTCGCGCCTGCAGATCAGCCGTGAACGCTCCGGCAGCTGGACAGGTCGATGAGGTCGGTGAGCTCCACCACCTGCCCGTTCGGCCGCACTTTCTCGTCCTGGTCGAGAGCTGAAACCCAGGCATTCTTGGGGAGATCGAGGATCGCGCTGCGGATCGACTCGGTCAGGTCGAACCCGACTGAGAAGCCGAGGCGCCCGTCGCGGCACCAGTCCACGAGCTCGTGCGCGGCACCGGCCGAGTCGGTGCGCACCAGGATCTCGATCGCCTCGATGTGCGCGCGGGGGATCTGCTCAAGCGCGTCCTCGGCGACCGCGATCTGGTCTGTGGCGCTGTGCGCCGCGGCGCTGCCCGGTCGCAGTGTCCCGGCGAGCGCCTCGCTTGACTCGTCCAGGTAGGCATGATCGGCTGAAAACCGAAGCCGCCCTTGAAGTTCCCTGCAGCGCCCTGCTTCTCGGAGTGCGCGGTGATCAGTGTCGCGTCAAGGTCGATCGTCACCCGTCCTGGCTTGACGCCCAGCTCCCAGGCATGCGCGCGTGCCTGGGCGTGCGCGGCGCGCAGAGCACCACAAGCTCAGGCTCACGGGAGATCCGCTCGATCACGCGGTACGCGGTCGCGTTCGACGCGACCTCGCCGAACAGCGCCAGCTGGTCACGCAGCCCACCGAGATCTGAGACGCACTCCCCGCCGTCAGCGAGCATCACCGCCAAGTCCCTGAGAACCGGGCCCGGGTCATGGCCTGAGCGGCGCTCCTTCATCCCCGCCAAGCCCCGCGAGAGCGCGCTCGTCAGCCCCGTCCTATCTGCCACCCCTGCCAACAACGCCGACCCGGCGTGCGAGACCAAACCCTCTCCGTCCGCCGTCACCTCTACCTTGAAATCGCGGCCATCGCGCTGCACCCGCAAGGTGATCCTCCTGAGCTCGGGAACAAGGACTTCGCAACCCCAATTCTCCAAGCCCAGCCGGACGAAACCGCGCCCCGGAAACCCGGGGCGCGATGAAGAAGAGGCTAAGGAGCAGCAGCAACGACATGAACGCCCCCGCCACGCACAGCGCGACGATCAGCACGGTCACCGCGCCGGCGCCGGCGGCGAGCAGCAGCACCACCACGCCAGCGATGGCGGCCACGCTCGCGCACGCGCCGATCAGCCCGCCGGTCGACAGATGCGCCTCGGCCAGCAGCAACACCACGGCCATGACGATCAGAGTCAGGCCGAAAGCGGCCATGACCTCGATGTGGAATCGGTGCGATTCATCGCTAAGCGAACGTACCGCCCGTCAAGCTGACTGCCATCGGGCGATTCCCGCCCAGCCATCGCGGATAACTACGTCCATCGGCCACCTCCCTAGGCCGGACGCCGTAGTCGAAGCCGCGGCGTCGGCTCCTACGGGCCGCGGTGTGCACCGCCAGCCACGCGAGTCTGCGGGCAACCCCGGACGCCGTCAAGCAGTTTGCCGCGATGACTGGCCGGACGCCGGCGGTCAGTATCTGACGGTGAGAGCGTGGGTGTTCCGCAAGGGAACGACCGCCAAACCGGCCAGCGGCAGTGAGCCGCCACGCCTACGGCGCTCACGCTCTCCATATCTCGTCCCCTCGACGTGGGTCTGAGGCGATATCGCAGCTACCTGGCACGATCGCGTCTCGGGACGTGATCGTGGATGACATCCTGAACACCGGCGGCACCCTCGCGTCGGCGTGCGCCGCGCTTGCACGGGTCCGGCACCGGCAGAAGACTCCAGCCTGCCCGTTGAGACGGAATGAAGCCGACGCTAGGAACTGCATCTAGGCAACGGCCCGAGGGGCACGTCTGCCATGTCATACGTATTTTCCGCTCCCCGGCTCACGCTGTTTCCCCGATGTGCACGGCCCTCGTACGGCGGAAGATGGGCGAACCAGCGGCGCTCCAGTCGTCGCTTCTGCACGGCTCCAGACGCGCGGCGATAGCCAGCCGCGCTACCGGGTCGTTAGTTGTCTGCCTTCTCGTGCGTCCCGAACACCATCGGGAGCAACACTCCGGTCGCCGCGAATCCGATGCAGGTCGGACAGGCCCCGCAGCACGCCGGGGAAGCCTCAATCCACCGCGAGAGGAACGGGAACAGAGCAACCAGCTTCAATCGCAGCATCTACTCACGAGGATACGCGTCACGCGAACGTTTCGCCAGTCGTTTCGCCAGACCTCCAACCACACTGACGCTCCCGCACAAAAGCGAGCGCCGGAATGCGGTCCGTGCAGAAGACCGGATCGGACGATCGCACCACCAGCCACCTGCTCGGCAGCGGCCGAAGTACGATCGGCGCCGGTCACAACTCTTGGCGCTGTGCGTCAATGCTCATAGATGAACGGTTCGTCGCGTCCCGATGACGTGCTGCTGCGCGCCGCGCGGGATGGCGACGGCGAGGCGTTCGGCGAGTTCTACAGACGAAGGAGAGTTCTAGTGCTGGCATATCTGAGGCCACGCGCGCCCGACGCGGAGACGGCCGCCGACCTGCTGGCGGAGACGTTCGCCGCCGACCTGCTGGCGATCCGCGACACCGCGCGGGCGATCCCCGATCAGCCGGTCGCCTGGCTGATGACGATCGCCCGCAACAAGCTGATCGACAGCATCCGCCGAGGACGCGTCGAGCAGGCCGCGCGCGAACGGCTGGCGTTGGGGCCGCTGGAGATCGCCGATGAGGACATCGCCAGGATCGACGAGCTCGCGGCGACCACCGACGTGGCGGGGGGCCCCGAGGAGCTGCTGCCCGCGGACCAGCACGCCGCGCTGAAGGCTCGGATCCTCGACGAACTGGAGTACGCCGACATAGCCAGCAACCTGCGCTGCTCGGAAGCGGTCGTCAGAAAGCGGGTGAGCCGGGCGCTGAGGGCTACACGGTCGAGATCCCCTCGCCGTGCCACAAGGGCACGAGCGGCACAGCGGTGGAACGGGACGTCCGGCTCGGCGAGGTGGTCCACGTCAGCCTCCCCGACCTTTTCGCCGACGCCTGCGGCCACACCGTCACGGTGCGAGTGGTCTACGAACACGACCGCGAACGCTTCCTGCTCGGCCACCACGATCTGATCGTCGGGGAAACCGCCGTCGAGCGTTGGGGCGAATAACGGTTTCGCCTGAGCTCGCCCGCGAGCTGGCTCGGGACGGGCGAGGACGGGACGGGCGAGGACATTACCGGCGAGCCGGCCAGGCTCGCGCCGTATCAGCTTTTCGGCGGCGCAGGTGAGACGGAGCCGTCGGCCAGGCTGAACCCATCGGGTCCGTTTTTGTCGACGTCGGGCGCCGACGGGGACGCGATGACTTCGTTACCGGCGTTGTTGAACATGAAGATCTCGTACAGGGTGGCACCCGTTGCAAGAGTCATCAGAGGCGTTTTCGGCGCTTCCCCCACGACCGTGCCGTACTTGCCTGGATCGAACGTCACGTTCGTGGTGCTGGCGAGATCCGCAAAGTCTTCGACAACGTTGCACGGCGCTACGACACAGGGACGCTCATGGATCGACTCGACGCTCGCATGGGTCGATCCGCTGTAGGAGACCTTGCGGCTCGCGGCTTTTTTGGTTGTCTTGTCCGCCACGATCATCTTCCAGACGCCGGGTTTTATTTCCTTGACGGTCGTCGTGATCTTGTCGCCGGGGTTGACGGTCAGCGACAGTGGGTTCTCCGGTTCGGGGAGGATCTCGGTCCAGGCCCGGTAGAGTGCCACGCCGCCGATGTTATCGGCCTCCGTGCCCGCCTGGACCAGGGTCCCGTCGGTGAACCCGCCGATCCCGACCCAGTCGAAGGAGAACTGGTCACCAGCGATAACGGTGTTGACGGTCGGCACGGTCCAGGTATCCACGACAGCGCGGAACGTTCCGGTCGCGGCGCTCTGCCCGTAGCCAGACCAGTTGTAACTTCCCACCTGGGTCGTCCCTTCGAGCGGGCTAAGCAGTCCACGCGGCCCCAATGGCGCAGGCACATTGCGACCGTCCACTGCCGTGCCCGGCGCCGCGGCAGCCCCTGCCGGCGTCACGCCGATCAGCGCCGCTGCAATCCCGGACAGCAACGTCGTCCGTGTCGCCATAGCCTCCGTCCCCTTAGTTGTGCTCAACGATTGGCAACCGACCAGTGGCGCTACACCTTATCGAGAATCGCGGGACCGGGCCGGCCGCCCTCGACGTACCCTAACGCTGAATCGCGGGCGACGCGCGGGATCGCCCGCGCGCTAGGGAAGGCGGCGAGGGATGAGGACGTTCAAGACCCTCAGGGCACGCTCAGCTTTATTCACACAGCTATGACTAAGTTTTGATCTCCCAGTCGGGGCTTATGGGTGTCATAAATGTCGTAACGGTCTCATCGGTCCTAGCCCGATTCGACGTGTGGTAGGGTGAGCCAGTTTCGAATATCCGGGATTCAGGCTCCCTAGTCGGCGGACATCGTCTCCACATTGCTTCCAACGTCCTGCTGGCGAGCACAGTCTGGCGCGGAGACTCGCGCGTCGCTATCACAGTCCGACGTCGGTCTTCTTAGCCTGGATCCACCGCGTGGCGTGGTCGGTTCCGTCCGGTGGTGAATTTAAATGACCTCCTGAGCAGGCAGAAAGCTGTCGTGTGGGGCGACGGCGGGCCTGCAACAGGAGGTCACCCATATGGTGCACGATGATGCGGACGTTCCGGCCGGGCCGGCGACCCTGGATTCGGTGAGGGTGCAGTTCGATGAGCAGCGTCTGGTCAGCGACGCTGGGTTGCTGGTGAGCGCGACGTTGGCGGAGCGGCTGGGGATCGAGGAGCTGGTGAACGAGTCGGTGTGGCTGGGGTACGGGTGCCGGGCGCGGCGTTGCCGGGCCGCAAGGTGATGTAGCTGGTGCACGGGATGCTCGCCGGCGCGGACAGCATCGATGACATGAACGTGCTCCGGGCCGGGTCGACGGGCCTGGTCCTGGGTCACAGGGTGATGGCCCCTTCGACGCTCGGGACGTTCTTGCGGGCGTTCACGTTCGGGCATGTCCGCCAGCTTGACCACGTCCTGGACACGTCGCTCGCGCGGGCGTGGGAGGCCGGGGCTGGGCCCGGCGAGCTGCCGTTGGTGATCGACATCGACAGCTTCATCGGCGAGGTCCACGGCGATCAGAAGCAGGGCGCGTCCTACGGGTACACCCGCCAGCTCGGCTACCACCCGATCCTCGCGGTGCGTGCCGATACCGGCGAGGTGCTGCACATCCGCAACCGCAAGGGCAAGGCGAACACGCAGCGAGGCGCCAGCAGGTTCGTCGATGAGCTGCTCGCCCGGGTCCGTCGTGCGGGGCACACCGGCACGATCGTGATCCGCGCCGACTCCGGGTTTGAGAACCACAAGCAGTTCAAGGCGCTCGACCGCCAAGGCGTCGAGTTCTCGATCGGCGTCAAGCAGTCAAAGACGATCCGGGCGTTGATCGAGGAGATCCCCGAGACGGACTGGGTACAGATCGCCGACTACCCCGAAGGCGGCGAGGCGCAGATCGCCGAGACCCGACTCGGGACGTGGCGGCTGATCGTCCGCCGCACCCGCCTGGTGGGCGCGCAGGCCGAGCTGTTCCCCGACTGGCGCCACCACGCGTTCGCGACCAACCGCACCGTCCCGACGCTGGTGGCCGATATCGATCATCGCGACCACGCGACGATCGAGCTCGTGATCCGCGACCTCAAAGACCAAGCCCTGGCGCACTTCCCCTCCGGTCGCTACGAGGCGAACAGCGCGTGGACGGTGATCGCCGCGCTGGCGCACAACCTCGGACGCTGGGCAACCCAGATCGGTCTCCCCGATCGGCCGGTCCAGACCGCCCGATCCCGCCGCCGACACCTGCTCCAGATCCCCGCCCGCCTGACCCGCACAAGCCGCCAATGGACACTCCGGATGCCCGCCCGCTGGCCGTGGCAGACCGACTTCACCACCGTCCTCGACGGGATCCGAGCGCTCCCGACGCTCACCTGAACGAACCCAGCGCCGACGAGGACACAGCCAGCACCGCAGCCGCACCGGCAAGCGATCACCGCTGCCCGAAAACCCCGCCAAATGACTCCCGCGAGCAACGACGCGATACCGACACACCACCGAACATCCGGCGACACGACCAGCAACGCAACACCGTCACCCCGCCAAATCCGACGAAACCCGCCTCACCCACGCAGCCAATCGGTGGTTTAGGCTTAGCCTGTAACCCCCTACCGATAATCGAGGTTAGTTCAGTTAGTCAGCGTGATCGTTCATCTCGTGCGCCTCCTGGATGGGTTGAGTGGACATCGCCAGACGCCGTTCATGCGGCGAGCCGGTCACGGCCGCTCGGAACGCGCGTGGTGCGCTTCGGGCGCACGCATAGGTCCAGCGAGGCCCACAGATGCTGCACGGCGTAGGCTCGATACGGTCGCCAACGCTCGGCGAGCGCCACGGCGCTAGCCGGCTGGCCATCACGGCCGAGTTGCTCGAGCGCGTGACGGACACCGAGGTCGCTCGGCACGAAGGCATCGGGGTCGCGCAGCCCGCGCATAGCTATGTACTCAGCCGTCCAAGGCCCGATGCCCGGCAGTGCCAACAGTCGACGCCGCGCGTCCGCGCGATCCGCCCCGCCGTCGATCACCAGCTCGCCGCGCGCGAGCGAAGTCGCCAGTGCGAGCAGGCCGCGCCGCCGGGCGGGCGGCATCGCCAGCTCCGCGGGATCTACGCCGGCCAACGCCTCGGCCGAAGGGAAGACGTGTGTCACCGCCCCTAGCGGGCGCTCGAGCTGCTCCCCGTAGCGCGCGACGAGTCTGCCGGCGAGCGTCGAGGCGCCGCGCAGAGACACCTGCTGCCCCAACACTGCGCGGACGGCGAGCTCGTGGCCATCGACGGCGCCCGGCACTCGTCGTCCGGGCGCCCTGCGAGCCAACGGTCCGAGCAGCTGCTCGCTGCCGAGAACCTCAGCGACGCTTTGCGGATCGGAATCGAGGTCGAGCAGGCCGCGCGAGCGCTGCATGGCGGTGCCGAGGTCGCGCAGATCGCCAAGCCAGTAGCGAGCGCGCACATGCCCGTCGGCGGGACGCAGCTCGACTACGCCTGTGCCGTGCGGCAAGCGCAGGCTTCGACGGTAGGCGCCATCGAGCAGCTCCTCGACGCCGCCAACGGCCCGGAGTCCCAGGAATGCGACCAGACCCTCGCCATCCAGCGGCGCGCGGTAGGGCAGGCGCAGCGACAGTGCCCCGCTGTCCTCGGGGCGCCCGTGCTTGCGCGTCCGCGCGCGCAGTGCGCTCGGCGTCATCGCGAAGACCTCCTGGACCGTCGCGTTGAACTGCCGCACGCTCTGAAAGCCGGCCGCGAACGTCACGTCGGTGATCGACAATGCGGTCGTCTCGAGCAGGATGCGAGCAGTCTGTGCGCGCTGAGCACGGGCGAGAGCGAGAGGACCCGCGCCCACCATGGCCACGAGCTGGCGATGCACGTGGCGCTGGGTATAGCCGAGACGGCGAGCCAGGCCACCAACCCCCTCGCGGTCGACGACGCCGTCGGCGATCAGCCGCATCGCGCGCCCGACCAGATCCGCACGAAGATCCCACTCCGGTGAGCCGGGAGTCGCGTCCGGGCGGCAGCGCTTGCACGCGCGAAAGCCAGCGGAGTGCGCGGCCGCGGCGGATGCGAAGAAGCGAACGTTCTCGCGCTTGGGGGTGCGCGCCGGACAGCTCGGCCGGCAGTAGATACCGGTCGTCTTCACGCCACAGAAGACCCACCCGTCGAAACGCGGATCACAGGCCTCGATGGCTTGCCAAACTCGGTCCGAGTCGAAGTGCACCGAAACACCGTGACACACACACCCACCGGCGTCTAGCGGGAATCGGACCTCGACCACATTGGCGGTGACAAAGACCGAAAGCCGCGAGATCCGCCGGCGCAGCTATGCGATGGTGACGGCGCTGTTCGACTACGCGCTGCACAATGACTCCGAACAACAGGAGGCGAGCACGTACATGTCGACCGCGCGACGCCCGGACGCCGGCTCAAGGCGTCGGCTTGGCTGCGTGACGCCGCGCGTACAGCTTCTCCCGGATCGTCATCGACCCCGGATGGCCGCTACCCGGCCACGGGGTCAGCAACAGCAGCAGCCGCGCCTGCGAGGACGCTGCAACCTCGTGACGCTCTCCCGGAGCGAGCTCGACCAGCAGCCCGGCGCCGCCGCTCGCGCGCTCGCCGGCAGCCGTGGTGAGCTCGATCGTGCCATCGACCACCAGCACCCACGCGCGCTCGTGAACCTCATGATCGGACAGGCTCTCGCCTGCCGCGAGGTCGAGTGTGATCGCGCGCGCCGCGTCGCTCGAGGAGAGGATCTCGGGCAGCCGCGGCCTGAGGTCAAGCGCTTTGAGGTCCCAACTGTTCACCTGCGCCTCCTTCGACAGAGCTTGGAACACGCGATCGCGTCTGCCCGCCGGACCCACCGGCGAAACCAAGCGGCGTGCTGGCTCAGGATACGCCAGCCACCCCCTCCTTAACCATCACCCACCAATTTCGACACGGCGACGAGAGCCCCGCGGTGATCGCGCGTAGGCGGAGCAGGCCAACGCGACGGAACGGCGCATGCTCAGAGGCTCGGCCCGGGCGCGCGGGCGAACTGGGCCAGCGGACCGTTCAGCTCGATCAGGCACCCGGCCTTGTAGGGATCCTCAGCGATGAAGACCGTGAGCGTGGTGTGCAGGTCGATCGAATCCTGCAGACCGCGAGTTCTTGCTGGGCTGGATCGAGCGCCCCAGCCACCGTCCCAGGTCGGCGTGGGCGCTGGGCCGGCGCCCCCGGGACGAGCGTCCGCCGCGAGCGTCCGCCGCGAGCGTCCGCCGCGAGCGTCCACGTGTCGCGGGGCCGACCCCGCGCCTGACGGGCCGCCGCGCGCGCGATCAACCCCGCGCCGCGCGCTCCACACGCTCGAGGTGGATCCGCACTCCGTTGGGGTGCAGATTCAGACGGTCGGCAAGCTCGACCGTCCCCGCCGGGCGCTTGAACTCGCCGAGCAACGCGACAGAGGAGGCGTGGTAGTTTCCTCCAAAAGCAATGTGAAAAGCAACTCAGGCAGGAGTCGATCCCGTGACCTACGTGATCAATGAGTCTTGCATCGGCATCAAGGACAGCTCCTGCTTGGAGGCCTGCCCCGTCGACGCGATCAACCCCGAGGACCAGGTGCCGCCCGAGTGGCAGAGGTGACCTAAATGACACCGCGAGGCCATAGCCCCGAATCCAGGTCAGACACTCGCGATCGCCTCGACCCTCCGGCCGGCTCCATCAGTGGGAGCCGCCTGCTCGCCCGCGAGTCGCGCGAGTCTCAGGCATGAGCGCACCCGATGGACGACATCGGGTAGTCGTCGTAGGGGGAGGCTTCGGCGGCCTTCAGGCCGTACGC
Source organism: uncultured Solirubrobacterales bacterium (assembly GCA_963785785.1). Lineage (GTDB taxonomy): Bacteria > Actinomycetota > Thermoleophilia > Solirubrobacterales > Solirubrobacteraceae > Palsa-744. The sequence goes on from CAWAWI010000002.1 coordinate 21,109, forward strand.
AGCCTCCGACGCGCGCCGGTAGAGGTCACGCTCGTCGATCGCCGTAACTTTCACCTGTTCCAGCCGCTGCTCTACCAGGTCGCGACCGGGGCGCTCTCGCCCGAGGAGATCGCAACGCCCCTGCGTGTCATTCTCAAGCGCCAGAAGAACGTTCGCGTGGTGATGGGTGAGGTTCGCGAATTCGACCTCGATCGTCGGTGCCTGGTGCTGGGCGCGCTCGAGAACGGCGATAGGGGTCTCGTCATCCCCTACGAGACGCTGATCATCGCCGGCGGTTCACGCTACTCCTACTTCGGGCACGACGAGTGGCGGCCGTTTGCGCTCGAGATCAAGTCGTTGGAGAGCGCCCTTGCCGTCAGGCGGCGGATCTTCACCGCCTTCGAGGCCGCCGAGATCGAGCAGGACCCTGAACGGCGCGATGCCTGGCTCACCTTCGTGGTCGTGGGTGGCGGGCCAACCGGGGTCGAGATGGCGGGACAGATCGCCGAGCTCGCGCGTGACACGCTGTCTCGCGACTTCCATTCGGTCGATCCGCGTGGCGCCCGGATTCTGCTCGTCGAGGCATCCGAGCGCCTCTTGCCAACGTTTCTGCCACGGCTCTCGACACAAGCGGCACACACGTTGGAGCGGCTCGGGGTCACCGTGCTCCTCAACACTTCGGTCGTCGGTCTCGACGAACATTCGCTCGTGAGTAAAGGCCCTGACGGCAGAAGCACGCACGTCCCGACGCGAACGATCGTCTGGGCGGCCGGCGTCGTCGCCGGTGAATTGTCGGCTGCGCTCGCCGCCGCCAGTGGCGCGGCACTCGACCGCACGGGACGAGTGGCGGTGGGACCTGAACTGACGATCCAGGGATACCCAGACGTGATCGCACTCGGCGACATGGTGAGCGTGCACGACGCAGCCGGCAACGATGTCGCGCTGCCCGGTCTCGCGTCAACGGCGATGCAGCAGGGTCGCTATGCCGCCAGGTCCGTCCGCAGGCGCGCACAGGGCAAACCATCACAGCCCTTCCACTTCGTCGACAAGGGCAACCTCGCGACGATCGGCCGCTCCCACGCCGTCGCAGAAATCAAGGGCATCCAGACCAGCGGCATGCTCGCGTGGCTGATCTGGCTGGGCGTCCACATCTTCTACCTGATCGGCCTGCAGAACCGGCTGCTCGTACTCACCCGCTGGACATTCAGCTTCGTGACCCGTGGGCGCGGCGCGAGACTCATCACCGGAGAATCGGCCTACAAGACGCTGAGCTTCTGAGCGTGACACAAGGCGCGGGGTGCCGCTACCTTCGGGGATCTAGGGAGCGCTTCCACTCCAATATGCTTGCGGCGTGGGCCACAGCGTGGTGTGCATCTCCAGCCAAGACGGCGCCGGCGCGCGCCAAGCAGCGCAGCTTGTCGCGAGCTGGCTGGACTTTCGCCTCATCGATGAGGACATTGTCACACGTGTAGCCGTAGAGGCCGAGATCGATCAGGACGTCGTCGCTGACGTCGAGCGTCGAAAGTCACGCCTGCTGAGGGTGCTCGAAGGAGTGGGATCGACCGGGTTGGGGGCAGGCTTGGTTCCGGGCGCTGACATCGTCAGCCAGGGTGAGCCCGCCAGCGAGGAGTTGAGAGGAATGATCCGATCAGTGATCGAGGACACCGCTGCCAGCGGGAGCGCGGTGATCGTCTCGCACGCGGCATCGTTGGCGCTCGCCGAGCGCGAGGACGTCCTGAGAGTTCTCGTGACGGCACCACAGCAGACCCGCGAGCGGCGACTTGCGGAAACCCTCGCGGTAGACGAGAAGGAGGCCGCGCGGGCCCTCAAGCAATCCGACGCGGCGCGGGGGGACTACATAAAGCGCTTCTACGGCATCAGCGCCGAGCTGCCGACGCACTACGACCTCGTCATCAATACCGAGAAACTCACGCCCGAGCATGCGGCCCGGCTGATCGTTCACGCAGCGGGCGGACGCGCCGACGCGTAAGCGTTCCGATCACGGTCCAGCGTGGGCCTAGGTCATCCGCATCTGCGCACGCCAGGCGGGTCCGCATTGACCGCGGTCGGCTCCATCTTCAAGGGCCTGCAAACGGTCAGCAGTTGACGTGCAGCGCTGGAAGACGATCGGGGCTGATCCGCTCTTCTATGCACGCCAGATATGCGATGCCCCGATGTATTCCGTCGATTACGAGCACGGCGTCGTCGAACACGCCTATCCGCAGGACCACGTCACCACTCCACCGGTTGCTCGCCATGTCATCGATGAAGCGGCCAACTCGCAGGTCGTCCGTTCGGTCCTCATCTGGGCGGAGCGTCTCGCTGCGTTCCCGATATATCGTCAGCAACTGGCCGAACGTCTTGTAGCTTCTCCCCATGTAGCCCATGAAGCTCTCAAACAGCGTCGTAGCGTCCGCCAGTTCCTCGGCCGATAAGGGCTTGAGAGCCATGCCAGCCATGGTCCCTCGGGGGAGGCCATCGCCATATGGTCCACTGGCCAAAGATGGCGGCTCCCAGTTGTACGGCCGTCGGGTCGGCTCCGCTGGCCGCGTGGGACGGGCGCACCCGCACATACAGTCCCGGCGGCGGGAGTCCCGGCGGCGGGAGTCCCGGCGGCGGGAGTCCGGCGGCGGGAGTCCGGGCGGCGGCTGCCTCTAGGGTCCGCGAAAGCGCGACTCATCGAGTCGGCCCACCCGACGGAGAAGGAAGTGAATTGCATGGCGAAACCAAGCATGAAAGAGGACGATCCGCTCGAGGACTTCGAACCTCGCACGGTAACCCTCGACGGCGTCACGAAGGTGGTGCACGTAGCCGGCGGCGGGCCGGCGGTGATCGTGATGACCGAGATGCCCGGCATCAGCCCGCACGTCGCCCGCTTCGGTCGCTGGGTCAGGGACGCCGGCTTCACTGTCTATATGCCCTCGCTGTTCGGTCGCGACGGTGCCGTGCCGGGCGTCGAGGAGGGCACCGCCGTCTTCCAGCGGGCGTGCGTGAGCGCCGAGTTCCGCGTCCTGGCCACAAACGAGTCGAGCCCCGTCACCACCTGGCTGCGATCGCTGGCGAGGGTGGCGCACGGAGAGTGCGGCGGTCCGGGCGTGGGCGCGATCGGGATGTGCTTCACGGGCAACTTCGCGCTCACGATGATGCTCGAGCCCTCGATGCTCGCACCGGTCCTGTCCCAGCCGACGCTCCCCCTGGACGACCCCGCCGGGTTGGAGATCGCTCCCGATGAGCTCGACGAGGTTCGAGAGCGCCTCGAGCGGGAGGACCTGACCGTCATGGCCTACCGCTTCGAGGGGGATCGGTTCTGCAAGGCTCAGCGATTCGCGGCCTATTCACGGGCGCTCGGCGAGCGGTTCATCCCCCGAGTGCTCCCCGACAGCGCCGCCAACCCCGACACGCCGCCGTTCTTCGACCAAGTGGTATCGAGCCCCCACAGTGTGGTGACCGCCCACCTGATCGACGAGGCCAGCCAGCCCACGATCGCCGCCCGCGACGAGATCCTGTCGTTCTTCGCCCGTCGCCTCGCCTCATGACCGCTTGGCGGCCACCATATATTCGTCCGACTTCCCACCGACATGCTGCATATTCGAACCGATCGAGGCGTATTAAGCAAACATGGCCCAACACGAGGCGGAGCGACCGCTCGCCGAGAGGGCGGTATCGCTGAAAAGGAAGGTTGCCGAGCAGACCCGTGAGCTGACCGAGGCCCGCGCCGAGACGCTGCGGCTGCTGGCGGTCGCGGCCGAGTACCGCGACGACGACACCTCCCAGCACACCGAACGGGTGGGGCTGATCGCCGCGCAGATCACCGCCCGGCTCGGTCTTCCCGCGGAGGAGGTCGAGCTTATACGCGAGGCCGCGCCCCTGCACGATGTCGGCAAGCTTGCGATTCCGGACAGCATCCTGCTCAAGCCGGGGAACCTGAGCGAGCAGGAGCTTGAAGCGATGAAGACCCACGCCACCCTCGGCGCCGAGCTGCTCTCCCACAGCAGCTCTCCGGTGCTCAAGATGGCCGCGGTCATCGCCGGAACTCACCACGAGTGGTGGAACGGCGCCGGATACCCCGACGGCCTCGCCGGCGAGGACATACCGCTCGTCGGCCGGGTGGTCGCCGTGGCTGACGTCTTCGACGCCCTGACCCACGACCGGCCCTACAAACCCGCATGGCCGCTCGACCAGGCGACCGCCAGGATCGAGCGCGCGTCGGGGACCCAGTTCGACCCGTCCGTGGTCGCCGCCTTCCTCGACACCCGCCCCGCCGCAACCACCGAGAGCCCTCCAGCTCTCTCCCTCGTATCCGCTCATTCGCCCAAAGCACGATCGAATTCAACAGAGGGCCGCCCGCAGACCCGGTCCTCGAGGTAGCACCTACGTGCGGGCTCGGAGCAACACGGGTGTCTGGGTGGCTGTCACGCTCATGCTGATCGCCGCCGGGCTGCTCACGGCGGTGCTCAGCGCACGCGCCGTGGCCCGCTCGGACGCTGCGAAAGCAAAGCTCGCCTTCCACCTCGCCTCGGGGGGGATCGCCTCGACCCTGAAGCTGGCGATCCAGCACGAGGAAGATCTCGTGGTCAGTGCGAGCGCCTTCGCCGCCGAAAACCCGAACGCGTCCGCGGCGGACTTCGACAGGTGGGCGGAATCGGTGCAGGCGATGCGCCGCTACCCCGAGCTTCAGAACATCGGCTTCGTGAGACTCGTGCCTGCGGCGGGCCTGGCGGCGTTTCAGGCGCACATGGCAGCCAACCCCCTGCGACCGTTGGGACCGACCTCGGCACAGCCGGCGGGCAAGCTTGAGGTCCTCCCCTCCGGGAACCGGCTCCACTACTGCCTGGCGACCGCCGGGCTGGCGCGGAATCCCGCGAGCTATTTGCCCGCGGGCTTGGACTACTGCGCCCTGGCCCCGACCCTCGTCGCGACACGGAACTCGGGCTCGCCAAGCTACGCGCCGTTCGTCGACGGAGGCACAACCGCGTTGGGAGTCGAGACGCCCGTCTATCGCGGAGGGGTGACCCCGTCGACCGCCACAGCCCGCCAGCGGGCGTTCGTCGGGTGGCTCGGCGAGCTGCTGGCGCCCAAGGTCGCCCTCGCCAAAGCCCTGGGCGGGCACCCGAACCTGGCCGTGACCTTCAGCTTCGACTCGCCCTACTCGCACGTCTCGTTCACCAGCGGCAGGATTCCGGCCGGCGCGAAGACGACCACGATCGGCCTTCACAACGGATGGACCGTCCAGACCTTCGGAGCGCCGGCTACGAGCGGGATCCTCGACGATTGGACCGCGCTCGCGCTGCTGATCGGGGGGGCCCTGCTGAGCCTGCTGTTCGGCCTGCTTGTGCTGGTCCTCGGCACCGGACGCAGGCGAGCGCTCTCGCTCGTGCGCGAGAAGACCCGCGAGCTCTTCCACCAGGCTCTCCACGACACCCTCACCGGCCTGCCCAACCGGGCGCTCGTGCTCGACCGAGCCGAGCAGATGCTCGCGCGGGCCGCACGCGAGCCGGACATCGCGTTAGGCGCCCTGTTTGTCGACATCGACGGGTTCAAGCACGTCAACGACAGCCACGGTCACGCCGCCGGAGATCAGACCCTGAAGATCGTCGGGGAAAGACTGCAGAGCGCGGTCCGCGACGGAGACACCGTCGGTCGCCTCGGCGGAGACGAGTTCGTGGTGCTCGTCGAAACGCCCAGAGACGGTGTGACGATCGAGCTCCTCGCCGAGCGCATAACCGAGATCCTGCGCGAGCCCATCGACCTCGACGACGGGCGTAAGATCTTCTCGGTCACGGCCAGCGTCGGCGTGGCTGTCGGCCAGTACGGAACGCCCGACGACCTGTTGCGCGACGCGGACCTGGCGCTCTACGCGGCGAAGGCCGCCGGCAAGGATCGCCACGCGGTGTTCGACGCAAGCATGTGCGAGAGCGTCGGCAATCGCCTGGAGTTCGAGGCCGAGCTGAGCGGGGCGCTGCAGGACGAACAGCTCTTCCTGCTCTACCAGCCGGTCTTCGACCTGGCCCGCCACGAGATCGTCGGCGTCGAGGCGCTCGTCCGCTGGCGTCATCCGGTGCGTGGGGTCGTGGCTCCCGAGCGCTTCATCCCGCGGGCCGAGGAGAGCGGCCTGATCGTGTCGATCGGCCGCTGGGTGCTCGCCGAGGCCTGTCGCCAGGGCGCGGCGTGGGCAGCCGAAGGTCTTCCGATCGCAATGTCGGTGAACGTCTCGGCGTATCACCCCGCCCGCGGGGGATTCGCCGAGGAGGTCCGCCGGGCGCTCCGCGAGTCCGGAATCGATCCGTCGTCGCTCACGCTCGAGATCACCGAGACGACCCTCATGCGCGACGTGCCCGCGGCCCGCGAGCACCTGAAGGAGATCAGGTCCCTCGGTGTTCGCATCGCGATCGACGACTTCGGCACCGGATACGCATCCCTCTCGCACCTGCAGCGGATGCCGGTCGACATCCTCAAGATCGACCGCAGCTTCGTCGCGGCCCTGGACGACGGCGGCCAGAGTCGCGCCCTGCTCGAAGCCGTCGTGGGCGTCGGCCGAGCCCTTTCGCTGACCGTGGTCGCAGAGGGCGTCGAGGAGCACACCCAGATGGCCACCCTCGAAGAGATGGGCTGCGAGATGGTCCAGGGCTACCTGCTGGGAAAGCCCAGCCCTGCGTCGGTGATCGAGAGCCTCGTGGGCTCCCAGGCCACTCGCCAGGCCGCCGGCTCACTGGCCAGCTGACGCCTGCACGCTCGCCACCCGCCGCTCGCCATCCCGCCGCTCGCCATCCGACGGGTGGGCGCTCAGCGCACGAAGCGGTCCATCCGGGCCGCCGTGATCGTCTCGCGAAGGGTCTCCAGGGCGTCGTGGCCGGGCCGCCAGCGCAGCTCCCGGCGGGCCTTGCTCGCGTCCATGATCACCGGCTCGCGAAACGCGGTCACCCACTGAGCCTGCGCGGGCAGGAAGCCCAGTCGTGCGACCATCTCCGCCGCCGCGTCGAGCGCGAGCTCGGGGAGCGGGATCGAGTACCAGCCGAGCTCCTGTGCGAGCTCGGCGACCGTGAGCTGGCCGGGGCCCGCAAGGTTGTAGATGCCTGGCGTGCCCCGGCCGAGCACGGCCGCCCGCATCGCGCTCGCCACGTCATCGTGGTGGACCAGCTGGAAGGGGACCCCCGGATCGGGCAGCACCGGCTTGAGGATCGGCACGCCGTCGAGCAGTCGCAGCACCGGTGCCGGCAGTCGCTCGGAGATCTGGGTGTAGGGCAGGCTGTCGATCAGCAGCGGCGCGTCGGGGCCGCCGACGATGCAGGGACGGAAGACGTAGGCCATGGTCGAGCTCCCCTGCAGGGTCTCTTCCAGCAGCGCCTCCACCGCGGCCTTCTGGGCCGAGTAGTAGTGACCGGCGCTGCCGAGCGCCGGGATCTCCTCGGTGAGCGGCTGGGGGTTCTCGGGATGAAAGCCGTAGGCGGCCACCGAGGAGGCGTAGACGAGACGCTCGACGCCGGCCGCGACAGTGGCCTCGAACACGTTGCGCGAGCCGTCGAGGTTCACCGCCGCGGTCTCCTGAGGCCCGCCCATGATGAGGAACGCCAGGTGCACGACCACGTCGGCGTCCTTCACCAGCTCGTCCACGGCGTCCCGATCGAGGACGTCCCCGCGACGGTAGGAGACCTTCTTCCAGCCCCGCTTGGACGGGTCGAACGCCCGCCGGGCCATGCCGAGCACGCGGCCCACATCCCGTGAGCGCTCGAGCGCTCCCACCACTGCCTGGCCGATCTCCCCGGTTGGGCCCGTGACCGCGACCGTCAGGCCGGTCGAGGAGGCCGATGGTCGGCCGGCCGAGGAGGTCGGCCGTCGCGCCGTCCGTTTTTCCACTCGTCCCTTCCGTTTTTCCACTCGTCCTTTGTACCGTACCCACGAGGCCGACCCTCCAAGGGAGCCCACCGGCCGCCATCAGGGAGCCACGAGCCGACCATCCAGAGAGCCGACGTGCACTTCGAAATATCCCAGCATTTCCTCGATGAACCAGGCCAGCGAGCCGGCTTCGTGCTGTTGGGCGCGTTCCTGGTCTCGTTCCTGTTCATCCGCACGAGCGCCCGCCTGATCCGCAGCCCGAAGGTGCCGTGGTGGCCCGGGAGCGTGACCACCAAGGGGGGGCTCCACCTGCACCACCTCGTCTGGGGGATCGTGGCCGTGCTGAGCTCGGGGTTTCTGAACTTCGCCCTGCAGCCCCCGAGCCCGTGGCTTGAAATCCTGGCGGCCGTGTTCGGCATCGGCGCGGGACTGACGCTCGACGAGTTCGCCCTCTGGGTCCACCTCGAAGATGTCTACTGGGCCGAGCAGGGCCGGGCCTCCGTCGACGCGGTCGTCGTCGCGACGCTCCTCGGCGGCCTGATCGTCCTCGGCTTGGCGCCGTTCGAACTGACCCACCAGAGCGGGGCGGTGACCTCGATCGCGATCGCTGTCGCCGTCGACCTGACCCTGTGCATCCTGGCGATCCTCAAGGGCAAGCCGATCCTCGGCCTGACCGGCGTGTTCGTGCCGCTCGCCTCGCTGACCGGAGCGATCCGCCTTGCTTCTCCCTCCTCGCCGTGGGCTCGCCGGCGCTACCCGCCCGACGGTAAGAAGATGGCCCGCTCACAGGCCCGCTTCGAGCGCATGCACGCCCGCAGGCGCCGCGCGCTCGACGCGATCGGGGGCGCGCCCAGCCGGTAGGGCCGTGGGCGGAGCCCGGGGCGGGACCACGGAGCGGAACCCGAGTAGGCTTGCGCTCGACGTGAACACGTCTCCCCGCGCGATCCATCACCTCAACTGCGGCACGATGTGCCCCCGTGGAGCACGCCTGCTCGTCGGCGAGGGCGGGCTGTTGGCGAGCGCTCGCCTGGTCTGCCACTGCCTGCTCGTCGAGGGCGCCGAAGGGCTCGTCCTCGTCGACACCGGCTTCGGCCTCGACGACGCTCGCAACCCGCGCCAGCTCGGTTGGGCCTTCAACACGATCGTGCGCCCGCGCATCGACGCCGCCGAGACCGCGATCTCCCAGATCCGCGCTCTCGGCTTCGACCCCGCGGACGTCCGCCACATCGTCACCACCCACCTCGACCTCGACCACGCCGGCGGCCTGCCGGACTTCCCCGGCGCCGAGGTCCACCTGCTCGGCCGCGAGCTGCAGGCGGCGACGCACCCCGGCTGGCGCGACCGACCCCGCTATGTAGCCGTCCACTGGGCCCACGGGCCCCGCTGGGTGCAGCACGCCGTCGACGGCGACGAATGGCTCGGATTCGACAGCGTCCGGATCCTGCCCGGCAGCGACGCCGAGATCCTGCTGATCCCGCTGACCGGCCACACCCTCGGGCACACCGGCGTCGCGATCAAACTGGGCGACCGCTGGCTGCTGCACTGCGGGGACGCCTACTTTCACCACGGCGAGGTCCAGACCCCGCCACACTGCCCGCCGGGGCTCGCCGCCTTTCAGGTGCTCGACGAGGTCGACCGCGCGGCCCGGCGCCAGAACCGCGAGCGCCTGCGCGAGCTCGCCCTGCGCCACCCGCAGGACGTCCAGCTGATCTGCTCACACGATCCGTCCACGCTCGACCGCTACCGCGACTCGCCGTAGGGCAAAGGTCGCGGCGCCGCGACCGCCCCTCAGGCGCGCTCGGCCAGACCGCCGGCCGGAGCGGCCCGATCCGCCGGGGCGGAACGATCCGCGCGCTGGGCGTGTCCGGCGATCGCGTCGATCAAGGTCGGCCAGGCGGCCCGGGGCAGGTCGTGTCCCATGCCCTCGATGCTCAGCAGCTTCGCGCCGGGAATCGCCCGCGCCGTGGCCTTCCCGCCCGAGTAGGCGACCAGCGGATCGGCGGTGCCGTGGATCACGAGCGTCGGCGCGACGATCCTCCGCAGCTGGGCCGTGCGATCGCCGCAGGCGATGATCGCCCCCAGCTGCCGGCCGGGACCCTCGGGGTCGTGGTCGCGATCGTAGCTCGCGCCCGCCAGCTCGTGGATGTCCTGGGGATCCTGGGGCAGGCCGCTCGAGCCGATCGTCGCGAACACCCGGTCCATGCGCGCGACGTACGCCTGGCGGCTCGCGGGCGGGCGGCGCAGGAAGACCGGGTAGACCCGCGGCGAGGGCTGTCCCACCCGCAGGCTGCCGGTGTTGGACATGATCGACACGAGCGAGCGCACTTTCTCGGGGTGGCGGACCGCGAGCAGCTGGGCGATCATCCCGCCCATCGAGGCGCCGATCGCGTGGGCGGGCGCCTGCCCCAGCTCGTCCAGCAGCCCCGCGGCGTCGTCGGCCATGTCCGCGAGCGTGTAACGGGCGGCGCGCCTGGAGCGCAGCAGCAGCTGGGGGATCGTCGGGGGCCGTCCGCCCACGTGGGTGGAGCGGCCGATGTCGCGGTTGTCGAAGCGCACCACGTGCAACCCGCGGCCGGCGAGCTCGTTGCAGAAGTCCTCCTGCCAGCCGAGCATCTGCGTGCCCAGCCCCATGATCAGCAGAGCGGTGGGATCGGATACGTCGCCGAACGTCTCATAACAGAGCGTCACTCCCCTGCCGACGTCGCAGAACTCCTCGGACACGATCCCCGAACTCTAGCGAGTGCCCCGTGGCTGACCAGGGCGGGTGCCCCGCCTCGCCGAGACCCCGCCCGTATATTGAACACATGCCGACCCAGACCCTGCAGATGACCCTGCTCGCGGGAGCCCGGGAGCTGCTGGCGATCCACGCCCGGGAGCTGCCCCAGAGAGACGACCTGTGCGGCGCCTTCTGCGGCGCGCTGGCCCTGGGCGCGGCCGGGCTGGGAGACCGCGGCGGAGAGCCGCTCGACCAGGACGCGGTGGCGCTCGCCGCGGGCACCGTCGTCTCCGACTCCCGCGACCCGGGCTCCCTGCCCTTCGGCGAACGGGGCCGTCGGGACTACCGGCTGGAGCTGCCCTCGATCGGGGACCCGGACGTGTCCGGGACGACCGCCTCCGGGCTGGTCGGCGCGATCGAGGAGCTTGGGGGCGGACGGGTGGCGGCCACCCCCTACTCGGGACCGTGGACCGCCGCGACCCTCGGCGGCCTGTTCGACCTGGCCGCCACGCTCACGAGGCCCGTCACGCTGGTGGCCAACCTCGCGACCCGCCATCTGTGGGGGACCCGGGTTCGGGTCGATCGGCTGCTCGACCACCTGCTCGAGGGCGTGCAGGCCGGCCCGCCGCCCGACTGGGATGTGGGGCATTTCGTGTGCGTCTTCGGCCGGGTCCGCGGTCCCGGCGGAGACCTGTACGGGGTGGCCGACACCTATCCGTCTCTGGGCAGCGGCGGCGTGCACCTGCAGCCGCTCGAGCGCCTGGCGGCGGCCGTGGAGCGGCGGGACATGCCCGCCGGCGGGGTGATCGTGGTCGCCAGCACCCAGGATGTGGGCGCGGTGCGCTCGGGCGCGAGCGTGCTCGGCCTCGTGAAGGGCGTCTGGGACAACGGCACGGTGACATCGGCGGTGCTCGGGTGAGCAGCGCCGATCTGGTCGCGCTCGTCTGCTGCGACCTGGGCTCGATCGTGCGGGGACGGTCGCTGTTCGCGTCCGAGCTCGGGCGAAAGCTCGACGCGGGCGTCAGCTGGACCCCGGCCAACCACTCGCTCACGCCCACCGGCTCCCTCGCCGAGCCCAACCCGTTCGGCTCGGTCGGCGACCTGCGCCTGCTGCCCGACCGCGGGACCCGGGTGCGTGTCAGGGCGGACTCCGGCGCGAGCGCGTTCGAGCTCGTGTTGTGCGACATCGTGGAGATCGACGGCACGCCATGGGAGTGCTGTCCCCGGACGTTCCTGCGCGAGACCCTCCGCGAGCTGCAGACCCTCGGCATCCGTCTGGTGGCGAGCTTCGAGCACGAGTTCCAGCTCGTGCTCGACTACCCCGCGGCCCTGCCGTTCTCGCTGGAGGCCCAGCGCCGCGCCGAACCGTTCGCCGCCGAGGTCATGGGGGCGCTGATCGAGGCCGGGGTCCAGCCCGAGCGCTTCTTCGCCGAGTACGCCCCCCACCAGTTCGAGATTCCGATGCAGTCCGCCGAGGGGATCACGGGCGCCGACCGGAGCGTCGTCTTCAAGGAGGTCGTACGCGAGGTCGCCCGCCGGCGGGACCTGCGCGCGAGCTTCGCCCCGCTGCTGGATCCAGCGCAGGCGGGTAACGGCGTGCACATCCACCTCAACCTGCTCGACGACGCCGACCGGCCCCTACTCTACGACGCAGGCCGTCCCGGCTGCCTGAGCGAGCTCGGCGAGCGGTTTGCGGCCGGCGTCCTGGCTCACGCGCCCGCCCTGAGCGCGCTGACAGCGCCGAGCCCCGCCTCGGCCGCACGCCTGACTCCCCACCGCTGGAGCGTCGGCGCGGTCTGCCTGGCCCAGCAGAACCGCGAAGCGCTGCTTCGCATCCCGCCCCTGATCTCGCTCGCGGGCGCGGACGCCGCGCCGCAGCTGCACCTCGAGTATCGCGGCGCCGACGCGACCGCCAATCCCTACCTCGCCCTCGGAGCGATCGTCCGTGCGGGCCTCGACGGGATGCGCGCCGAGCTCCCGGCGCCGGCGCTCCTCGACCGCGATCCCGCGGGCCTCGACGAGGCCGACGCGGCCCGCTTCCGAGTCGGCGAGTGGCCCGCGTCGCTCGAGGACTCCCTGCAGGCGCTCGCCGAGAACGACACCGTGCGGAGCTGGATGACGCCGCTCCTCTACGACGCCTATGTGGGGGTCAAGCGCGCCGAGCTCCAGGCAGTCGCGGGCCTCGACGTGGCCGAGGTGTGCCGGCGCTATGCCGCCATCTACTGACCCGCTGCCAAGCGGTGCCTCGCGCGCGCGCGCGGGCCCCCCGCCGGAGGGAGCTCGATCGCCGGGCGCAGACGCGCTGAGCAGACTCCTCGCGGGGATCGATCGGGAGCTCGAGGCGGCGATCGACCTACGCCATCGCCTCCACGAACGGCCCGAGCTGGCGCACGCCGAGGAGTGGACGGCCGCGACGATCGCCGGGGAGCTGCCGGTGGTGTGCGAGACCGTGGCGGGGACCGGCCGGATCGCCCGGATCGGCCCGGCCGACGGACCCGCCGTGGCGGTTCGCGCGGAGCTCGACGGGCTGCCGATCGAGGAGCGCACGGGCGCTCCCTTCGCGGCGTCCTCGGCCGACGGGGCCGGCGGCGCCACCGACGGGACCGCCGCGGGGGCCGGGACCGGCGCGATGCACGCGTGCGGGCACGACGTCCACATGGCCGCGCTCGTGGCCCTCGCGCGCGCCGCGTACGCGCTCGGCGAGGACCTGCCCGCGGCGCTGCTGGCTGTCTTCCAGCCCAGCGAGGAGGCCTACCCCTCAGGCGCCGAGCAGCTCGCGTGCGACGAGCTCGCCAAGCTCACGCCCGCGGCGATCCTCGGCGCGCACGTCCATCCTGAGCTGGCGTGGGGGACGGTCGCGCTCGACCCCGGGTCCGTCAACGCCTCCAGCGACTCCGTGGAGATCATCGTCCACGGAGAGCCTTCCCACGGCGCCTACCCCCACCACGGTCGCGATCCGATCCTCGCGATCGCCCATGTGGTGGTCGCTCTGCACGCCCAGGTCTCCCGGCGGATGGATCCGCTGCACCCGGCCGTCCTGAACGTCGGCGTGATCGAGGGCGGTCGCACAGAGAACGTGATCCCGCCCCGCGCGCGCGCGCGGGCCTCGCTTCGTGCCCACCGCCCACAGGACCGCCTCGCGCTGCGCCGGCTGGTGCAGGAGGTCGCCCACGGCATCGCCGCCGCTCACGGGTGCCGGGCCGAGCTGGAGCTCCTGCAGGGCGAGCCCGCCCTGCAGAACGACCCCTCGATCGTCGTCGCCGCGCGGGAGCTCCTCGCCGAGGCGGATCTGGCGGCCGCCCCCGAATGGCGCTCCTGCGGCTCGGACGACTTCGCCTTCTACGGCTCCCTGGCGCCGCTGGCGATGGCCTTCGTGGGCCTCGACGGCGCCGAGGGCTTCACGGCCCGACCCCTTCACCACCCCGAGCTGCTGGTCCCCGACACAGCCGTCAGGGCCGTCGCCCGCACGCAGGCGGTCCTCTACGTCGCCGCCGCTACTCCCACTCCATCATCGATGGGGGCTTCTGGGTGATATCGATCATGACGCAGTCGATCGCGGTCTCGCCCGTGATCCTGGCCGAGATCTCAGCCAGGAGCTCGGGCTCGAGCTTGGCCCAGTCGGCGGTCATCGCATCGCGACTGGTGATCAGGCGCAGGAACGCCAGGCGATCCATCGGCCCGATCGAGAATCCGCTGGTCAGGTCGTAGACGACGCGGTTGACGTTGGGGACCTCGTTGGTGAGGCGGGAGCTGAGCTCCTCCAGGAACTCGTATGGGGCCCTTGCCCACTGTCCGTGCTGGCCGATCGAGACGACCACCGGGGACTCATAGCTGCGGGCGTCGCCCTTGATCCCGACGGACTTCAGCGGCAGGATCACGCACTCGGCGCGGTCGTGGGGGACGGCGTGGGTGGCGAGCTCCTCGCGGAGGATCGCGCTCGCCATGGTCGCCGTCTGGAGCCTCTGCTCGGAGAGCTCGCCGACGACTCCTTCGCGGAGTGTCGGCTCCTCGAGCTCGGAGACGACGCCCAGGACGGGGAACCTGTGCCACAGCTCCCGCCGCCAGCGGGTGGGGGTCAGGCATTCGTTGAGGATCACGTCGGCCTGGCGCTGGAGGTCGAGCTTCTCCGCGGTCACCTCTCCGAGCAGCCGGATCGACAGGCCCGGCCCGGGGAAGGGCTCGCGCCAGACGAAGTCCTCGTCCAGGCCGAGAGCCGTGCCGATCTTGCGGACCTCGTCCTTGTAGAGGAGTTTCAAGGGCTCCACGATCGGGAAGTCCATGCGCTCCTTCAGGAGGGAGTTGTGGTGGGTCTTGATCGTGTGGGAGTGATCGGATACGCCGCTGGCGATCAGGTCGGGGTAGATGGTGCCCTGTCCCATCAGCCACTGCTCCGGGTCCAGGCCGAGGGCCCCCATCTCGCGATCCTTGACGTCCAGGAAGGCCTGGGCGACCGCGCGGCGCTTGAGCTCCGGGTCGGTCAGGCCCTTCAGCGCCCCGAGGAAGTCCGCGGAGGCGTCCACGACCTTGAAGTTCTCGATCCCCAGGCGGTTCAGGGTGGCCACCACGAAGTCGGTCTCGCCGGCGCGAAGGAGGCCGGTGTCGACGTGCAGGCCGAACACCCGCTCGCTGCCGAGTGCCCTGCTCAGCAGCAGGCACGCGACGGTGGAGTCGATGCCGCCGCTCAGCATCAGGAAGACGTGCCGGTCGCCCACCTCCACACGGATCCCCGCGACGAGGTCGTCCACCAGGTCGTGGGAGCCGCTCGCCACCCCGGCCTTGCAGACGCCGAGGGCGAAGTTCCGCAGGATCTCCGCGCCGTGGGTGGTGTGGGCGACCTCCGGATGAAACTGGACGCTGTAGCGATCACCGGTGGCGTTCGTCATGGCCGCCACCGGACAGGCGTCGGTGCGGGCGAGGACCCGAAAGCCGGGGGGCGGGGCCTGGACCATGTCCCCACGGCTCATCCAGACCTCCTGCGCACGGGGCATTCCCACGAACAGGTGGTCCCCCTGGATCACCTCCAGGCGAGCACGTCCATACTCCCCTCCCTCGCCCGGCGTGACCGTCCCGCCGAGCATCTCGGCCATCAGCTGGTGGCCGTAGCAGATCCCCAGGATCGGGACCGGCAGATCGAAGATCGCCTCCTCGCAGCGGGGCGCGTCCGGGCCGTACACGCTCGAGGGGCCGCCCGAGAGGACCACCCCGGCGCAGTCGCTCAGCTCGCTCGCGCTCACGTCGGGGGAGTGGACGGTGCACGACACCGACAGCTCCCGAAACGAGCGACGGATCAGGTTGGTGTACTGGGATCCGAAGTCGATGATCGCGATCGGCGCGGAGTCGAGCCCCTCGGAAGCGCTCGTGGCACTCGCGTCGGCTGGCTCGGTGATGGCTGGCATCGGGCGGTGTCTCTCTCTCGGCGAACGGTGGCTGGGTGCCCGTCATTGTATGGCCTGGCCAGGCGTCTCAGCTCCGGCCTGGCCAGGCGTCTGCACCCCGGCCTGGCCAGGCGTCTGGACCCTGGACCGGGACGAGGCCGAGGGCGATCGCGACCGCCGGATCGGCGAGGCTCGGGGCGGTCATGTGGCTGCCCGGAAGGGAGCCGCCCGGGCGCTCGCTCACGGGCAGGTAGGGGACCGCGATCACGTACATGCCCGCGGCCGCCGCCGCGGCCACCCCCGTGGGGGAGTCCTCCAACGCGACGCTCCGCGCCGGCTGGGCGCCCAGGCGTCGGCAGGCCTCCACGTAGATGTCGGGGGCGGGCTTGGGATGCTCGACGTCCTCCACACAGACGATCGTCATAAACGGCCCGGGTAGAAGTCCCGCGGCCGCGAGGGTGAGCTCGACGAACTCCCGGCGGGAGTTAGACGCGAGGCCGAGATCCACGTCGGCGTCCGTGAGACGGTCGAGCAGCTCGAGGGACCCCGGGCGGGGGGAGACCCCCGCGAGGGCCTCCTCCATCACGAGCTCGTGGAGCTCGTCCATCAGCTCCTCCCCCTGACCCTCGAGCTCGAGCATCCCTTCGAGCTTCGATGCGGCGGCCTGGTGGGCGGAGCCGATCAGGGAGCGCTTGTGCTCGATCGTGAACGCCCGTCCCCGCCTGGCGAACAGGGTCTTCTCGGCCCTCGTCCAGGCCTCCTCGGTGTCGAGCAGCAGGCCGTCGTTGTCGAAGATCACCGCTTCGGGCCCGGAAGGCATGGGCGCCGAGGTCTACCACACGGCCCCCGAGCAATCCCGTGAAGGCTCCCCGAGGTCGCCGTGGGATGATCGCGACGTGTCCTCGGACGGATCGCTCATCCCTCGCTTCGGTCGTGCGCGACGGGACCCCTCGGTGGCGGTCCTCGAAGGCTTTCACGCGCTCAAGCACGCCCTGCGGTTCGGTGGGGTGGTCAGGGAGGTGGTGTGCGCGGACATCGACGCCCTTGAGGGACTCGCCGGCCAGCTCGCGCCGGAGCTCCGGGGGGAAATCGTCGGGCTCGCCCGGGAGGTCCCCCGGGAGGTGCTCTCCCAGCTCGCGCCGATGGTCCCCCCCACCGGCGTGATCTCGCTCGCGGAGCGTCCCCGGGTCGATCCCGACGAGGCCCTCGCGGATCCTCGGGACGCGCCGGTGATCCTGCTCGAGGACCCCCGTGACCTCGGCAACATCGGGGCCTGCGTGCGGGTGGCCGCCGCGGGGGAGGCCGCCGGGTTGCTGATAACCGGCGGTCACGACCCCTGGCACCCCGACGCCCTGAGGGGCTCCGCGGGCCTTCACTACGCGCTGCCCGTGGCCCGTTTGGCCGAGGGGTTGCCGGCGGTCCTCGACCGGCCCCTGCTGGCGCTCGACCCGGACGGAGATCCCCTGGAGCCGGACAGGCTGCCCGCGCGCGCGGTGCTCGCGTTCGGGACCGAGCGCCACGGCCTCAGCGCGGCCCTGCTCAAACGCGCGGACGCCCGGGTCGCGATCCCGATGGCGCCGGGGGTCTCGAGCCTCAACCTGGCGACGTCGGTCGCGGCCGTCCTGTTCGCCTGGCGCCTGTCCCAAGGCCCACCCGGCAACGGCTGACGGTTCCCCGGCAGACGGCTGAAGCCCTCTGCCGGCAGAGGGTGTCGGCGGGTTCGCGCCGAAAAGTATTGCGGACGTTGCGGAGCCCTTCGCGCGCGAAGCTCGACACCGTCTGGCGCGTGTGGGAACTTCTTCGGCAGACGTTCGAGACCAGGGTCATGACGAGCTCGAGTCCATGCCTATCGCCCTAGCGGCTCTCTTCGCCGTCTGTTTGGTCGCGGCCTTCGCCGTCGCCCTCGGTCGGGCCGCCTCAAGGGGCGACGACGACCTCGACCGGCGCCGGGCAGCCCAGAGTGAGGGCGAGGAGCAGCCGGCCGGGACCACGCGGGGCGAGACCTCGCCGGCCGGGACCCCTCAGTGCGAGACCGCGAGTCCCAGCTACGCCGGGTTGGCGGCCGCCCACTCCACGATCGAACCCGACCCGTCCACGACGGAGCCGTCGTCGAGCAGCAGTGCGGGCACCCAGCGGTCACCCGTCAACTCGCTCACCTCCCGGCGGCCGCGAGTGCCGTTGAACACGCCCGGCAACGGCGCGAAGCCGTAGGACTTGACGACCTCCGGGTCGTGGCCGGCGTCCTTCAGGGCGACGTAGGCGTTGCGACAGGGATGGCCGCCGGGACGTGGCGTCGGGAACGTTCCCCAGCAGACGTAAAGCTTCATTTCGTGGCGGTGGCGGCGGCGGCGGAGGTGGACTTCGCGGGAGGCTCGGAGGTCAGCACCGCCGTCGACGTCGCCGCCAGCACGAGCACGACGGTGATCGCGATCACGACCCGCTCCCCGGACGCACCGGAGGGGAAGTCCGGTTTGCGCAGGCCCAGTGCGAGAGACAGCACGAGCGCCCACACCACCAGGGCGCCCCCCGCGACGTAGAACGGCACTTTGCTCTTCTCCGCGCCGATCACCGGCGCCAGCTGAATCGCCACCGAGTGCATCGTCCGCGAGCCTAACGCATGGAAGCCCGGGCCGCATGCGGCCCGGGTCGGGCCTGCACATGTGCGGGCCCGCGGGCGGCGCATGCGCCGCCCGAACAACACACCTATAGGATGGCCTCAAGTGGTCGACTTCGCCCGGACACCCGAGGAGGCGTTCGGGAGCCTGCCGGACTTTCAGTTCGCGCCCGTCTACCGCGAGGTGGACTCCCTGCGGCTGGCCCACGTCGACGAGGGTGACGGGGCGCCGGTGCTGTTCATGCACGGCGAGCCCACCTGGTCGTTTCTGTGGCGGAACGTGATCCCACCGGTGCGAGATGCGGGCTTTCGATGCATCGCCCCCGACATGGCCGGGTTCGGGCGCTCGGACAAGCCGACGGAGATCGAGTGGTACTCCTACGACCGTCATGTGTCCCTCGTGGGGACCCTGCTGGAGGACCTCGACCTGCGGGATGCCACGATCGTGGTCCACGACTGGGGCGGCCCGATCGGGCTGCGCCTCGCCGTCGAGCACCCCGAGCGGATCGCCCGAATCGCGATCCTCGACACAGGCCTGTTCACGGGCCACCAGCCGATGACGGACGCCTGGAAGGCGTTTCGGGACTTCGTTCACCGCACCGAGGATCTGCCGATCGGCATGCTCGTGCGAGGGGCCTGTCACAGCGACCCGGGCGATGAGGTGATCGCCGCCTACGACGCCCCCTATCCGAACGCCCCCTCCAAGGCGGGCGCCCGGGCCTTCCCGCTGCTCATACCCCAGACCCCCGACGCCCCCGGCGCCGAAGCCGGAGCTCGCGTGCTCGCGGCCATGCGCGAGGATCGCCGGCCCACGCTGATGCTGTGGGCGGACTCGGACCCGATCCTCCCGTTCTCGGTGGGCGAGCGCTTCGCCCACGCGATCGGTCAGCCTCCCCCGCGGCGGATCGATGGAGCCAGCCACTTCCTGCAGGAGGACCGGGGCCCGGAGATCGGCGGCCTGATCGCCGACTGGCTGACCGCGGGGGCCTGACGGGCCCGCGCACGCGACCCGCGGGCGTCGCCCGCAGCTCGTCGTCAGGAGCCGGTCTTCTCGGCGATGCGAGGCTGCTGTGGGCCCTCCTTGAGGGCCGGCTCGGACGCCGCCGCCCGCAGTTCGTAGGCCCTGCGAGCGTGGTGGTCGGCCTCGGCGAGGACCCTGTCCGCCTTCATCGCCCTCGCGACACTCTCTGAGAACCTGCGCGGCAAAAGCCCCCCGAGGGTGTGGGTGCGTTTCGCGGACTTCGGCACCCACACGTCCACGATCCCGTACTGGAGAGCCGCCACGATCGCGTCCGCGACGTCCGCGGGCTGGAGGCTCTTCATGCCCCGCACCCGCCCGAGGCCCCCGCCGAGCTCGGTGTTGACGACGCTCGGCATCACGTAGCTGAGCTGGATGTCCGCGCCCATCAGCCGCACCTCCCCGCGCACCGCCTCGGTCAACCCGACGACCGCGTGCTTGGTCGCCGAGTAGGTCGCCCCGCCGGGAGTGCCGAACTTGCCGGCCTGGGAGGAGATGTTCACGATGTGCCCCCGCCCCCGCGGGAGCATCCGCTGCAGGGCCAGCTTCATGCCGAGGATCACTCCGTGGATGTTGATGTCCACCATTCGCCGAGCGGTCAGGTCATCCTCGTCGACGAACCTGCCGACGGGCATGATCCCGGCGTTGTTGATCAGCACGTCCACCGGCCCGAGCTGCTCTTCGGCGCCGTCCAGGAAGGCCGAGAACGAGTCCCTGTCGGTCACGTCGAGCTCAAGCGCCACCGCCGTCGGCCCGATCTCCGCGGCCGTCTCCCGGGCGGCCTCAAGGTCGAGGTCCCCGATCGCGACCCTCATGCCCTTGCGCGCGAGCGCCTGGGCTGTCGCCCGGCCGATGCCCCGCCCTCCGCCGGTCACCGCGACGGTCTCACCGGCGAGGATACGTGCCCGCTTGGCCATCTTCCCGACAACGTACCGCACCTTTACTCGCCGTACCGCATCTTTGCTCCGACGGTCGGGTTCATAGGGCAGGTCAACCGGGGACGACAGCCTGCCAACCGTCACCGGACTGACCGCTGGAGAGGGAGAAGGCACGGATCCCGGGCGAACGGCGTCGCCCGGATCCGTGTCCTGAATGAGCTTTCGGGCCGCCACATCCGCGTTCGGGCCACTACATCCGCGGGACACCCGCCCGCGAGCCGACCCAGCAGCCGGGCGACCCACCCGAGCCGGGCGAGTCGCGGGAGTACCCTTGGGGTATGTCCCACTTCGAGGTGGACGGCCAGAAGATCGCCTACACCGAGTTCGGGGGCGGTCCCGCAGCGATCGTGACCTCCTCGGGCCGTCGCGCCCGGACCGTCCCCCGCACCACGCGCACCGCCCGCGCCCCGTCGGCCGCCGAACGGCCGTTGATCCTCGTCCACGGGTTGCTGCTCTCCCAGAAGATGCACCGGCCCCTCGCCAAGGCTCTGGCCGCGCGGGGCAATCGGGTGATCACGGTGGACCTCCTCGGCCACGGCGAGTCCGACCGTCCACGGGACATGTGGCGCTACTCGATGGGCTCCTACGCGGAGCAGCTGATCGCGTTGATGGACCACCTGCAGCTCGAGCAGGCGGCCGTGATGGGCACCTCCCTGGGCGCGAACACGGCGCTCGAGGTCGCCGCGCGCGCGCCCGAGCGTTTGCGGGCGATGATCGTCGAGATGCCCGTCCTGGACAACGCCCTCCCGGCGAGCGCCCTGACGTTCACGCCGATCCTCGTGGCCCTCACCTTCGGCGAGCCTGCGATGAAGCTCCTCGCACGGAGCGCCCGCGCCATCCCGCGGCGGGTGCTCCCCTACTACGGCAACGTGATCCTCGACGTCATCCGCCAGGACCCCGGTCCCGGAGGGGCGCTCCTGCAGGGACTCTTCTTTGGCCGGGTGGCCCCCAACCGCAACGAACGGCGCAAGTTTGAGATGCCCACGCTGGTCCTCGGTCATCGCCGTGACCCGGTCCACCCCTTCTCCGACGCCGGCCAGCTCGCCGAGGAGCTCCCCAACGGCCGCCTGTTGGAGGCCGACTCGCTGGTCGAGCTCCGCCTGCGCCCCGACCGCCTGACCGAGGAGATCGCGGCCTTCCTGGACGAGGTCTGGCGCCCGAGCCGTGCCGCTCGCAGCGCCAAGAGCGCCCGCTGAGCAGCGAACCCGGCCCGCCGCGACCGACGGGGACGCCCGTCTCCTACTTCGGCGGGAACAGTTCCAGTTCGTTGACGTCCACGTGTCCGGGCGCCTGGGGGGTGCCGACCGCCGAGGCGGGCGCCTTGCTGATCCACAGGACCACCCACCGGAAGCCCTTGGCCTTGTCGCGAAGCTTGATCTGGGTCTTGTCCTTCTTGACTTCCCGGACGGAGCTCAGCCCCACCCAGGCGGGGTCGGTGATGGACCCGGGCAGGGCGCTTCCGTTGGCGCCGTAGACCTGCACGGTCATCCCCGGCGTCGAGGTGACGAACGTGAGCGCCGCGACCTTCTGAGGGCTCTTGAGGTCGATCACGACCCCCTCGGCCATCTTCGGCGCGACCACCGGGTTGACCCTCGCCGTCCACGCGGTGCTCGTTTCGCCGTCGATCGTCAGGCGGGGATCGCCGAATTCGCTCGCCGGGTAGCCGTACGGGTTGTACGTGCTCGCGGCGTTCGTGTCGAGCAGGATCGGCGTCTGGGCCTGTTCGCCTGTGCCCGTGCCGCCGCTCGATTTGGTCGGCGATTTGCTCGTCCCCGTGCCGGTTCCCGTCGAGCCCGTGCCGTTCGTCGGCGTGGTCGCTTCCGAGTGTTTCGGCGCGGCCGCCGTCAGCGGGATCTTCGGCGGTTTGGCCGTCGTGCCCAGGGGTTTGACCGGCGCCACCCCCAACCCGCCCGCGGGGGGGACGGTCGGCGTCGGCGTCGTGGGCGTGCTCGTGCTCGGCGTCACCGCTCCCGGCGTGCCGGTTCCCGCGGCCGCCGCCGGCGCCTGGGCGACGACGACCACTTTCGACGGAGGCTTGGCGGGGCTGCTCTTGCTCAGCGCGGCGTAGCCGGCCGCCGCGGCCCCCAGCACCAGGGCCGCCGTCACCGCCAGGACGGTCGTTGCCGAACGCCAGCCCGGCCCCCCCGCGTCGAGGGTCCCGGGCGCTCCCGCGCCGCACTGAAGGCACCAGTCCTGGCCGGGGTCCAGATGGGCCCCGCAGCTGGCGCACGTGCTCCCCTGTGCGGCCGCGGACGTGCCCTCGCCGCCGGCGGGACCTGCGCCGTTCGCGCCCCAGCCGTTCCCCGCCGGCTCGCCGCCCGCGCCGGCCTGCTGCTCTGTCGCGGGCGCCCCCGATGGATCGGCGAGAATCGTCGGGTTCACAGCACTGATTCTTGCACCTTCTCCCGCGGTCACGGCTCACCGGGCGACCACTAGCCTCCCGGCGGCCTCCCGGGCTCACCGGGGGCGGGCTCACCGGGGGCGGGCTCACCGGGGGGCGGTCGGGCCGCCGGGCACGATCTCGCGGCCGGTGGGCCTGAGCTCCTCGTCGAGCTCGAGCTGCCAGTAGTAGCGGGTGAACGTCCCTCCCGCCTGAAACTCGCCCACGTGCGGCTCCACCGTCTCGCCCGCCGCCAGCCTGAGGATCAGCTCGGGATAGGTCCGCCCGGGCAGCGCCGCATAAGCCGGAGCGGGGAACGCGCCGCCAAAGCGGGTGTTCACGTCGGTGATCGCCACTCCCAGCTCGGGGTCGCGGAAGACCTGGATCGTCGCCGGCCCGCTCACCTGGAGCGCCTCCATGACCCTCCGCCCGAGCTCAATCAGCTCGTCGTCTGCGACCACAGTCCCCTTGATCGACTCCCCCCCGCGGGACTCGAGCATCGTGCGCGGGATCGCGTTCAGGCAGCGCCCGGACAGGTCTCCCAGACAGTCGATCGAGAGCTCCGGCCCGTTCATCGCGCACTGCACCATCGTCGGCTCGGACACGTAGCCGGCGAAGAACCGCACCTGCTCGAGATCGTGGGCGAGGTGGATCGACCGCGCGCCGGAGCCCCGCCGGGGCTTGACCATCACCGGGTAGCGCAGCCGCCCGAGCTCCCCGTCGGGGACGTCCGGCAGGGCGGTCGGCGGCGAGGGCAGGCGTAGGCGCTCCAGCAGCAGGTGGGCCTCGTACTTGTCATAGGTCGCCCGCGCGACTTCCGGCGAGGGCACGAGCGCGGGCAGGCGCCCCTGCGCACGAGCGTGAGCGAGGACCTCGATGTCGAGGTCGGTCAGGGGCAGCACCCCACCGACCCCGTGCTCGGCGCACAGGCGCTCGAGCGCCGGCACGTACCCGGGGTCTTCGATCAGGGGGACCCGCGCGCGCGCGTGGGCCGCGTATTGCGCGGGCGCCAGCGGGCTCGGGTCGGCGACGATCGTCTTCGTCAGGTGAGCGAAGCAGGAGACGATGTCATAGCGCTTGCCCGCCCCCGTCAGCAGGATCGCCGGCGGACCTCCGGCCTCGCCTCCCGGCCGGCTCGCGACCCCGGGCACCAATCGGCTCACAGCTCGCCCTCCCAGCCGCCAGTCGCGCCCTTGTAGAGGCCCGACCCCCGAGCACGAGCGCAGGCGTGCGCCACAGGATCTTCAAGTCGAGCGCCAGCGAGCGATGCTCGATGTAGAAGAGGTCGAGCTCGATCCGCTCCGACCAGGGCAGCGAGGCGCGGCCGTTGACCTGCGCCCAGCCGGTCAGCCCCGGCTTGATCGCAAGGCGCCCCCGCTGGCGCTCGGTGTACTGCTCGACCTGTGCCGGCAGCGTCGGGCGAGGACCGACCAAGGACATCTCCCCCCGGAGCACGTTCAGCAGGTTCGGCAGCTCATCCAGGGAGGCCCGCCGCAGCAGCGCCCCCACACGGGTGATCCGCGTGTCGTCCGCGTCGATCGCCAAACCCGCCCCGACGTGCTCGGCTCCGTCGACCATCGTGCGCAGCTTGAGCACGTCGAACGGTCGCCCGTGCAGGCCCGACCGCCGCTGCCGGTAGATGACCGGTCCCCGGGACTCCAGCCGGATCGCCAGCATCGCCAGCGCGCACACGGGCGCGCCGAGCATGAGCCCGGCAAGCGAGACGACGATGTCGAGGGAACGGCGGATCATCTCGTTCCCTGAGCGGCCTCCCAGGAGGCGCTCGTGCCGTGACGCAGCCAGTCCCACAGGCCCGCCGCGGGGGAGGCGGTCGTGAGCACGTAGTAGCGCGCGATCAGCAGTGGCCTCGCCCGCAGCCCGCCTCCCAGCAGCGCCGCGAGCAGCAGCCCGAGCTGCAGGGCGAGCGTGATCATGTATAGAGCCCGCCCACCCCCTGCCCCCAGCGCCAGCAGCGCGACGTTCGCCGCGAGCGCGAGCACGTGCAGGACGGGCGTCAGGTAGCGGATCAGCCGGTGGGAGAGGATCATGAGCATGTAGATCGGCGGATAGCCTCGCGGCGAGAGCATCCCGCCTCGCAGCAGGATCGGCCAGGTGTGGCTCATCATGCGCCGCTTTCGCGCGAACTCCCCGGCCAGCGAGGGGACCATCTTCTCCGACGCCCGCGCCTCGGGCACGTACACCGCCCGAAGCCCCCGCTTGACCATGTTGAACGGCAGCGAGAGGTCGTGGCCCATGATCGGGTCGACGACCATGTAGGAGTCCCGCCGGGTCGCGTAGATCGCCCCGTTGCCCGCCGTGATCGAGCACAGCCGCGACTCCCAGGAGCGCACCGCCAGCTCATACCGCCAGTAGAGGCCCTCCTGATTGCCCGCCTGCCCGCCGCAGGACGCCTGCACGAAGCGGACCTGGCCGCACACGTAGCCCACCCGCGGGTCCGCGAACGCCCCCACTAGCGCTCGCGCCGCACCTGCCTCCCACAGCGCGTTGGCGTCCGAGAACCCGACGATCTCCCCCCGCGCCCGCTCCACCGCCGCGTCCTGCGCGCGGATCTTCCCGCCTCTGGGCAGCTCGAGCACGACGTCCGCCCCGGCCTCCCGCGCGCGCGCGGCGGTCCCGTCGGAGCACCCGTCGCAAGCGACGATCACCTGCAGGAGCTCCCGCGGGTAGTCCAGGGCGAGCGCGTTCGCGACCTTCGCCTCGATAACCGCCTCCTCGTCGTGGGCGGCGACGATCAGCGAAAGCGACGACGACGCGCCCGGCGGGGGCGCGGTGGGCGACGGGCCCCCGGCCCGCGAGGACGCCGCGACGGGGCGGCCGAGCACCCGTGCCAGGGCGGCGAGCGCGAGGGCGTAGCCGACCTGCGTCCAGGCGATCAGCCCGGCGCACACCCAGAAGAGGATCTCCAGCGCTGTCTTCATCGCCCGGGATTCTCGCCCAGGAGCGCGTGGTAGAGGGCGACGGTCATACGGGCGACCCCCTCCCACGCATACGGGCCGTCGGCGGCGGCGCGAGCGCTCTCGGCCATCGCGGCCAGCGTCGCGGGCTCGCCCAGCAGTCGTGCGAGGGCCGCGGCGAGAGCCGGCGGGTCACCCGCGGGGACCGTCTGCGCGGCGCCGGTCTCGGCGATCTCGGGAAAGCCCCCCACGTCGCTCAACAGCAGCGGCACACCCGCCCCGAGCGCGGTGAACGCCACCCCGGACTGGTCGATCTGGCGGTAGGGGAGCACGACCAGGTCGGCTCGGCGCATGAGCGCCCCGATCTCCTCGTCGGTGACGAAACGGGCAAGCAGGCGCACGGGGTGCCCGCTCGCTCGCGCGACCCCAGCCGCGGCTTCGCGAAGCCCCGCAACGTCCATGCGCGCCATCCCCACGACCCACAGCTCCGCGCCCTCGGGCAGCTGCGCGCCGGCTTCCCGCCAGGCCTGCAGCAGATCCCCGACACCCTTGTAGGGGCGTAGCAGGCCGAACAGCAGCGCGACCTGCCCGCCGCCATCCCCGGCCGTCTCTGCGACAGGCTCCCCGGCGAGCTCGGGGGGCAGGCGCTGCTCAGCGCCGGCGCTCTCACCCGCCTCGCCGCCGTCAGCGCCCTCACCCCCGAGGGCGTCCTCCCACGGGCGCAGGACGCCGTGGGGGATCACGTGCACCCGCTCGGGAGCGAGCCCCAGCTCGCCGGTCAGCCGCTCGCGCCCGCGGCGGGAGTGCACGACGATCGCGTCCATCCGCTCGTACAGCCGCCTCTGTGCGGCGCGCTGCCCAGGGCGGGGTTCGCGGGGGAGGATGTCGTGGGCGCTCAGCACCAGCGGTCGTCGCACGCCGGCCGCGGAGCGCCGGGCCGGAAGCAGGTGGCCGTCGAGGTGCTGGAGGGCCAGCCACTGGAAGTGCACGACCTGCGCCTCCCGCGCGGCCCGGCGGTAGCGCAGCATGTCCGGGACGTGCTCGGCGAGCTTGACCGCGGTCCGCGTCCCCCGGCCGATCCTCGACCCCTCCGGCCCGCCGGGGGCGAGCCTGTAGAAGAGCTCGCGCCGCGCATACCCGTCCGCTACGGGCGCCCGGCCGTAGGCGAAGCGGCTCGTGAACAGCGTCACCTCCGCGCCGACAGCCGCCAGCGAGCGACACAGCGCGTGGTCGTAGGGGAGCGTGTAGGCGGAGGGGTCGACGACGTGGACGCGCACCGCCCGAGACAATAGGCCGGTGCCCGGCCCGGTCGAGCTGACGTACTGCGTCGTGAACACCTCCCAGCGCGAGCTTCTGCTGCGGGGCCTGGACGCGATCGCGCGCGAGCGCCGGGAGGTTCCGTTCGAGACCGAGGCGCTCGTGCTGGACAACGGCTCTCGCGACGGCTCCGCCCAGGCCGCCGGCGAGCACCCGGCGGTCGACGAGGTGATCGCGCCGCGGGAGCGCCGGGGCAAGGCCCGCAACGACTCCGAGCTGATGGCCCGCGCGCGCGGGCGCTACGCGCTGCTGCTCAACGAGGACTCAGAGCTCCAGCCCGGGGCGACCCTGGCCCTGTGGCAGGCGCTTCAGGCCCATCCAGACGCCGCCTGCGCCGGAGCCAGGCTGCTGCGCCCCGAC
The DNA here is from genome assembly GCA_963785785.1 of uncultured Solirubrobacterales bacterium. Taxonomy (GTDB): domain Bacteria; phylum Actinomycetota; class Thermoleophilia; order Solirubrobacterales; family Solirubrobacteraceae; genus Palsa-744. Next base: position 48,554 of record CAWAWI010000002.1, read on the forward strand.
GGGCGCGAGCAGGCGTGCGCGTGGCGCTTTCCGACCGTCGCCACCGCGCTCGCGGGGGCGCTGCTGATGCACCGCTTCTACACGGTCCAGAGCCGCGGAGAGAACACCCGCGAGGTTGACTGGTGCCAGTCCTCGGCGCTGCTCGTGCGGCTACAGGCCGCAACGCAGGTCGGCTACATGGACCCCGACTTCTTTGTGTACTCCGACGAGGTCGACTTCGCCCGGCGCCTGCGCGACGCGCGCTGGCGCAGCCTGTACGTGCCGAACGCCCGCGCGATCCACCACGAGCAGCTCTCCACTGGCGCGTCCGGCGAGCGCCGGATCGTCGAGATGGCGCGCAATCGGGACCTGTACATGCGCAAGCACCACTCCCCCGCCACCGCCCGGGCGATGCGCTGGCTGACCGCCTGGCCCTACGCGCTGCGGGCCCTGGGGGCGCTCGTTCCTGCCCGGCCACTCCCCCCGGCGCTACTGGCGCCACGTGCTCGCGAGCATCCACCCGGAGCGCGGCGAGGGCCTGCGGGAGGCCGCGCGGGACTACAACCGCGTCAGAGGTCTTTGAGGGGGTCCTCCGCGTAAGCCTCGACGTCGCCGTGGCCAGCGCGGAAGGCGGCGACGCGCCTGCGCCCATCTGCCACGAGGGCGATGGCGCCCTCCCGCTCGTGCGGTGCGAAGAAGCGAGTGGCGAGGAGCAGGGCCGGGACGAGTGCCAGCCACAGGATGCGCAGCACAAGGCCCGCGGGCCCGCTCGTCGGCAGCAGCAGCTCGCCGGAGACGGCCACGGTCGCGAGGATCGCGGTCAGCTGGGCCAGACGACGCCACTGGAAGTCCACGGCGAACACGCTGCGGGTGAGCAGGTGCATGATCGCGACCATCACCGCGTAGGCGCCGCACAGCGCGAGGCCCGCGCCGGCGAGGCCCAGGCCCAGGCCGGAGCTGGGCACGAGCACGAACAGCAGCCCGACGTTCACGGCCAGGCCGGCGGCGGCTGCCGGCAGGTTGCGCTGGGTGACCCGCGCGCGGCCGGTGATCGCGATCATCACCTGGTAGAGCCCGTACAGGGTCCAACCAAGGGCCAGCCACGGCAGGGCCTTGTAGGCGCCGTAGTACTCGGGCGCGGCGAGCAGCCGCACGAGCCAGCGGCCAAGCAGGGCGACCCCGACCACGACCACGCCCGTGGCGAGGAGGAAGTAGGTGGTCACGAGCGAGTACAGCCGCGCAGCGTGGGCGTCGCTGTCGATCGAGTACGCCAGCGGCGGCCACGCGTACTGAAAGCCGCGCACGAATACGAACACGACGGTCGCGAGCTGCACCGCGATCGCGTACTCCCCCGCCGACGCGGCGCTCACGCCGCGGAGCAGGTAGAAGCGGTCGGCCACCTGCAGGGCGTACACGCTCGCGTCCGCCGGCACGGTCGGCAGCCCGAAGCCGAGCATCGCCCGCAGGTCGGCGGTCCTCACGCGCAGCGAGAAGCGCGTGCGGAGCACCCACCACAACCCGAGCACCACCAGCGCGGAGGCGCCGAAGTTGCCGAGCAACAGCCCACGGGCCCCCTCACCGGCGAACACGACGAGCGTGATCGTGAACACAACGGTCATCGCCACGTTGGCCCCGGAGGCGCACATGTACGCGCGGGCCCGCTCGTCCACGCGCAGCTGCGCGTAGGCCATCTCGATGTTCGTGAACGCCCACAGCCCGAGGATCGCGCAGTCCATCAGCACCGGGTCGCTGTAGCCGAGCACGAGCCGCGAGAGCTGCCCGGCGAAAGCGACGGCGAGCAGCGAGGCGACGGTGGTCGTCCATGCGACCGTCGCGGTGGCCGTGCGCGCGATCCTGGTGCGACGCTCCTCGTCGGAGTCGGCGAAGTAGAAGCGCACGAACGCCTCCCCCACCCCGAGACGCAGCAGGATGCTGAACAGGATCACCGCCGTCAGCAGTGAGTTGTAAGTGCCGTACCCTTCCGTGGAGACGTGCCGCGTATACAGCGGCAGCGTGAACACGGCGATCCCCTTGGCGAGGATTTCCGCGGCCTGGTAGGCGGCTCCCGTGGTGACGAGCCGCTTCAGGTAGGCCAGCATCGCTAGAACCTATCGGCGGCCCCGAAGGAGAAGCCCGCGCGCGCGAACGCCACGCCGATGCCCAACAGCGTCCACGTGATGGGGTCCTCCAGGAAGTCCGCGTAGGTCCAGGTGTGGAGCACGAGCGCGGCGAAGCACGCGGCCACGGCGATCCGCGGCGGGGAGCGGCCGGCGTCGCGGAAGAGCACGGCGAAGGCGGCGACCAGCAGCGCCACGTACACGCCGAGCCCGAGGATCCCCTGCTCCCCGGCGACCGTTATCGGGATCGTGTGGGAGGCCGAGGTGGCGTTCTCGGCACTGGTGTTGCCGTGACGCTTGTACTCGGTTTCGAACGAACCCGACCCGTAGCCCTCCAAGGGCCGCTCGGCGAACAGTTCGAGGCCGCCCGAGACGAGGCTCGTGCGCCCGCTGGTGGCGTTGCTGGTCGAGCCACTGGAGCCCTTCAGCCCGAAGTGCAGGCTCGCGGGCGCGAGCAGCAGGATCACACCGGCGATCGCCACGAGTGCGACCGCGGCGTACACGGTACGGCGCACGCTCCAACGGTAGGCGGCGAGCACCGCGAGCCCGAGCAGAAGCGCGGCGATGCTCGACTGCGAGAAGCTCGTGATCAGCCCCGCCAGCAGCCAGGCGAGGACGGCCGCGCCCACCAGCACCTCGCGCCGGCTGCGGGTCCACAGGACTATGGTCGTCACGGCGATCATCACGAGCGCCAGGAAGCGCCCATAGATGCTGGGGTCGAAGAAGACGGAGTTCACTCGGAAGTAGTTGTCGTACTGGTTGGCCACGACCACCTTGGGATTCAGGAACAGTTCCTTGCGCGCGTACTCGACGAACCCGACGCCGGCGAACACGACCGCCAGCGCGACCGCCACGCCAAGGCAGGAGAGCACCAGCCCGCGGGTCCAGCTGACGTCGCGCAGCAGCAGGAACAGCAGCCCGAACGGCAGGTAGAAGAACGCCACGTTCTCGGCAGCCTTGGCGTGATCGACCGAGTAGCTCGCCTGCAGCGCATACAGCACCACAGCCCCGAGCAGCAGCCATTCCACGCCTCGCGGCGACAGCCAGGCGGAGACTCTGCTCGCGGGCTCGCGCGACGCCTCGGCGCCCGGACCGTCGCCGCCCCGCCCCGCGCCGGGGGCGTCTCCGGCGTGCGACCCACCAGCCCATCGTGCGAGCAGTCTGGGCACGAGGTGGGCGAGAGTGCCGGCGGCCACGACCAGGTACAGGGGAATCAGGAGGTTCACCGTGCGGCCGTCCGCGGAGATGGGCAGTCTGAAGGGGAGCGCGAAGATCGCGAGCACAGGGAAGGCGTTCGGCTCGCGGCGCATCAGCCAGGCGAGGGCACCGACGACCAGGAGCGCGCCCACCAAGCCCGCGGCGATCTCCCCGGCCATCAGCGCACCAGGGTGAAGCTGCGTGGTGAGAGGACCGAGCGATGCTCTTTGCCGAGGGTCACGCGGACCCGGTATTCGCCTTCGCTCGCGAGCCGGCCGTCGTTTGCCGGGAGCACGCTCGTGACGCCTCCCGACAGGACTCGGCTGGCGAGATGCACGAGGGTGTAGCCGTGGGCGACCCCCGTGCGCCCGTTCCAGCGCAGCGAGAACTGTTTGTAGCGAGCCACGGGCCAGTCGCGGACGAGCGTGGCGACGGTGTCGCCGGAGGAGTCGAGGATCGTGACGGTCACCCGGTCGGCCTGGGCGAGCTTGAACGAGATCCGCTCTTCCTTCAGATGTCCGGTCGATGTCGGCGAGAAGCGGGGAGTCAGCTCAAACCGCTGGACTGCGGTGGGTGTGTGCTTGAGCCTTTGCGTCACGAAGAACGCGGCGAAGCAGGCGAGGACCAGCAGCGCGAACACGGCGCGCGCGAGCGGGTCTGCTCTGGTCAATCCCCGCCACCTTGGTCCTCGCCGTCCTGCGCGAAGCGCTCGACGGTGTCCGAGCGCAGGCCGAGGCGGAGCGTCTCCAAAGAGAGGACGTCGTCGGGGGCGATGTTGCCGAGGTTGCACTCACTACCGAATTTGTGAAGCAGCCATACCTGCTGCTCGCGCCTGGGAGCCTCGAAGATGAGCTTGTCCGGGTCGATCGCGTGGGCGATCTCGTCGATCAAGCCGGTCCTGACCTCGCCGTCGGCCCGGTAGATCCCGGCGGTGCCCGACTCGCGCGCCTCGGCGATCACCTTCCAGGCGCCCGCCTGAAGGTCGCTTTCGATCTGCTCCACCCACACGTACGGGGCCATGATGAAGTCCGCGTCCTTGCTGCCCACCTCGGAGAGCACGGTGAACTCGCTCGCGAGCTGACGGATCAGATCGGTCTTGACCGCGCGCTCCAGCGCGATCGTGCCGTCGGAGACCTCGACGTGGCCCAGTCCCAGCTCATGCAGCCACTTGACGAGCCCCTCGACGCGGCCCTGGCGGATCGCAAGCTCCGTGAGGGTGCCTCCCAGCACGACCGGAATACCATGAGCGGCGTAGCGCTCGAGCTTGGGCGCGAGGTTGGCGCTCACGAGCGCCGTGCCCCAGCCGAGCTTGACGATGTCCACGCTGTCGCCCGCCACCTCGAGCAGGCCCTCCACCTCGGCGACCGACAGGCCGCGGTCGATGACGTGGGTGAGGCCGTGCTCGCGCGGCTTGGCCGAACGCGCGGGGATGTCGAGGAAGCCGGCTATCGCTCGGCGGTCACGGGGCCGCTTCGTTGGACGACGGAGAGGACGGAGAGCCCGTGCCGGTCCCCGAGGTGGCTTCGGCCGCGCCGGCCGGCGTGGCCTTGTCGAGTCCCGCGACCACCGCCACCGTCGAGCTGCCCACCAGCGGCGACACCGACGCTTCCATCGGCTGCACCTGAGAGACGCCGAGCGCGTGCGCCACGCCCGCGGCTTCGGCGCGATGTCCGGAGGCGTACTGCACGACCGTCGTCTGACGGGTGCCCGGGGGGGCGCCGTCCAGGGGAGTCGCCTGCGAGTAGCCGCTCTGCTGCAGGCTCGCCGACAGCCGGTGGGCGAGCCCGGCCGTGCCGGTCCCGTTGAGCACCGCCACCTGCGTTTCGGCCGCGCTCACGGTCGTTGTGGCGGATTCGCGCGGCGGGCTCGCGTGCGCCCGGTGTGTACGAGAGCTCGCCGACGACGAGCTCGTGACGGCCGGGCTGTTGCCCGTACCCGAGCTTCCTTTCCCGAGCACCGTGACCGCGAGGACGACCGCGACTACCCCCACGATCACCGCTCCGAGGATCATCACCGTCGCGCGCGCGGGAGACCGGCGGCTGCTGCGACTGACCGTGGCGTCTGGCGGCATGCCCCCGCGGCGGCTTGGGCGGGCGGCCTCGGCGGCGGACGCCGACCGGGCGGGCGGTCTGCGGGTGGTGGGCCCCTGCGCGGTACGTCCCTGAGCGCCTCCCCCGGCCACGCCCGTCATGGCGGCCGCCGTCGCGCCCCGCGGCTGCGCCGCGGCTGGCGGAGCCGGGGGCCGCGAAGGCGAGGGCACCGCCGGAGAGCTCGCCCCGCCCGCCCCGTTCGCGCCGCCCGCAGCGGTGCCGGCGGGAGCGCTCGGCGCAGGGCTCACGCCGGCGGGAGTCGTCTGAGCGCCCGCGCCGGCGGCCCGCGCCGGGGAGGTGCGCGGGGCGGCGGTCGCGGATCCCGCAGGCGCCGGTGCGACGGGCGCGCGGGGGGTGGACGCGGCCGCTCCTGCCACTGTCGCCGGCCCGGGTGAGCCGCTCGACGGGCCTGCCGGGCTCGACGGGCCTGCCGAGGCGGGGATCGGCGGCGTGGAGACCGCTCCGGCAGCCGTGGCAGCCGGAGCGGGGATGCGAGCAGGCGTTGCGGTCCCGGGTGTGCTCGCGGGAGCGGCGCCGGACCCGGCCTCGGGCTTTGCGGGGGCGACGGTCCGAGGCTCCACGGGCTGGGCCGCGGCGGGCGGAGCGGCGCCAGCCTGCTGGACGGGCACGGCCCCCGAAGCCGCGAGTGCGGACGCCGCCGCAGCGGCTACGGCTGCGCCAGAAGGCTGGGCCGCGGGCGTTCCCGCGGGCGGGGGGACGGGCACGCCCGGCGGCTGGGCGGCGGTGGGCTGGCCGGAGGCGCCCAGTGGGCGGGGGTTCAGGGGGCTGGCGCGAGGGACCGGCCGTGCGAGGGGCGCGCCAGCGGCGGGCCGCTGCAGGCGGGCGGCGGCCCCGGCGGTCACCCGCTGCTCGAGGTCCGCGGCGCGCTCGGGGGCGCGGCCGGCCCACTCGCGCAGGCGCTTGAGCTCGCGGGCCTGGGCGAACACGAGCAGCGAGAGAACCGCGATCCCCAGGAGCGCCGCGAATGCGGCGATCGCTCCGATCTTCTCGAAGGAGCTGGACACCGACAGCGCGAGCGTGAGGGCGATGATCATGAGTCCCGGGAGTGTACGAGCGGCTCAGGCGTGTCGCGCCGCGCGGCCGGGTCTCGGCCGCCGGGCACGGCCGGGTCCGAGGTTCCCTCGGCGGGCACGGCGGGGGCGGGGGCGATCTCGCGCTCGCGAGCCCGGGCAGCGGGCGTACGTGCGGCCGAGAGGGCGGACACCTTCGCGGCGAGGCCGGCGGCGTCGCCTTCGAGGACGAGCAGGCCAATCTCGGCGAACATCGCCTCGACCGCCTCGGCCGGGAGCGGGGAGCGCTCGGCCAGGAGGATCTTCTCGGCGGGTGTGGGGAGGGGGCGCTCGTAATCGTTGAACAGCTCCTCGCTCAGCTTCTCCCCCGCGCGACGACCGACGATCTCGACCTCGATGTCGCGGTCGGGGTCCAAACCCGAGAGCTCGACCATCGCGCGGGCCAGCTCCACGATCCGGACGGGCTCGCCCATGTCCAGCACGAACACCTCGGCGCCCTGGCTCTCCGCTCCGGGGCCCTCGGCGCAGGCCAGAGAGCCGGACTGGATGATCAGATGAACGGCCTCGGGGATGGTCATGAAGTAGCGGGTCATGCGCTCGTCGGTCACGGTCACCGGCCCGCCCCGTGCGATCTGGCGTTCGAAGATCGGCACGACGCTGCCCGAGGACCCGAGCACGTTTCCAAAGCGGACGGCGTTGAAGCGGGTGTCTGGAAAGCGCGCGGCGGCAGCCTCCAGGGTGAACTCGGCGAGGGCCTTGGAGGCGCCCATCACGGTCGCCGGGGCGACGGCCTTGTCGGTCGAGACGAGCACGAAGCGACGGGCCTTCAGCTGTCCGGCGACGTGGGAGACCACCCGGGTGGCGATCGCGTTGTTGCGGACCGCCTCGACCGGGTTGGCCTCCATCAGCCCCACGTGCTTGTAGGCGGCGGCGTGGAAGATGACGGTCGGGCGGTGCTCGGAGAAGACCTCGCGGATGCGCTCCTCTTCCTTGCAGTCGGCCAGCACGGCCGCGAGCACCGACGGCTGGACGTGGCGCTCGTCCAGGAGCTCGCGATGGATCTGAAAGAGGTTGTCCTCGGCGTGGTCGAGGAGCACGATCTTGCGTGGCCCGACGCGGGCGATCTGGCGGCACAGCTCGCCGCCGATCGAGCCGCCGGCGCCGGTCACGAGGACCGTCTCCTCCGCCAGGTAGGCGCCGACGCGATCGAGGTTCATGTGGACGGGCTCGCGGCCGAGGACGTCCTCGACGCGGACCTCGCGCATCTGACGGGCGATCGGGGTGGGTGGCCCCTGATCGCGGAGCAGCTCGAACACGGTCGGCAGCGTGCGCACCGAGATACCGCGGGAGCGGCATTCTCGCACCACCCGCGCACGGGTGGACCCGGGGGCGGAGGGGATCGCGATCACGACTTCGTCCGGTCGGACCTCGTCGAGGATCCGGGACAGGTCGGCCTGGGTGTTCCCGCGCACGCGCACGCCGTCGATGCGCAGGTTGCGCTTGCTCGGGTCGTCGTCGAGAAAGCCCACCGGCGAGAGGCCGAGCTCGCGGTTGCGGGTGATCTCGCGCAGCACCAGCCGCCCGCCGTCGCCGGCGCCGACGATCAGCACGCCCCGTTCGCCCTCGCGGACGCCACGGAAGGCGGCCAGGGGTCGGCGCTCGTAGACCGTGCGCGCGAGCACCCGTACGCCGACCAGGAAGAGCAGGCAGAGCAGGCCGAACAGCACGATCACGCCGTTGGGCAGGCCGACCGTCGCGGTGGCGTGGGAAGCGTCGCCGTGGACGTAGTAGCGCTGGACCGGGCGGACCACCTCGATGGCGACTGCCGTCAGGAGCACGATCGCGACGATCGCCCGGGCGACCGCCTCGTAGTCGCGCTGGCTGGAGTAGCGCCAGCGGCGCTGGTAGACCCGCGCGAGCACGAGCACGGGCAGGCACCCGATCAGCACCCACCAGATCGTGCGGTCGCGCAGCTCCGCGTAGTGGCCGGTGGGGCCGTTGTCGAAGCGCAGCTGGAACGCGAGGTAGTAGGCGAGCGCCACCAGCAGCCCGTCGACGGCGAGCTGGAGGATTGAGCGGCGGTGCAGAGAGATCGGGGCGGCCGCGCGGATACGTCGGCGCATCAGGAGGATTCTAGGCGTGTGAGCGGAGAGAGCAGCAGCTCGACCAGCAGTCGGGGGTCCCGGCGGGTGCGTGCGGGCGCCGTGGATCCGCCGGCGCCGGCTCGGTCGCGCTTGGCGAAGCTCAGCTCGGCGGGGTCGGCGAGCTTGCGCAGGCGACCGGTGCCGATCAGGAGCTCGTCGACGGCGCCCAGGCGACCCTCGAAGGTGCTGTACACGGGAGTTCCGAGGGCCACGGCCTCGCGGTTCATGGTGCCGCCCGCGGAGACCACGAGATCGGCGTAGGCGATCAGCGACTGGGCGTCGATCGCGTGGGGGGGCACCACGAAGCCGGGCACCTGGGTCAGCTCCGCCCGCTGGGAGTCGGTGCGGGGGAGCACGACCGGCTGGACCCCTGCGGCGGCGGCGTCGCGGGCTCGGGCGAGGACGCCCCCGAACAGGTCGTTCTCGAAGCGGTGATAGAGGGAGACCTCGGGGGGGGTGCGGATCACGACGATCGGGCGCTCGGGCTCGAGGGCCAGCTCGACGAGGACCGCGGGGTCGGGCTCGAAGTCGGCGAGGTAGTACTCCTCCTTGAGGCCCGGGTAGAAGCGGATCTTGCCCTCGGCCCCATACGGGCGCAGGCGCTCGGCGGGGATCGCGTCGGGCACCACCACAGCACGTGCGAGACGGCAGTTGAGGTGATGCTGGACAGACGCCCACTCGTAGTCGAACATCGTCGCGGAGGGGATGCGCAGGGCGGCGGCGGCCACGGACACGTCGTTGGAGCCGTGGCCGAGGGCGATGTCGAAGCGGCGCCCGCCGGCGGCGCGGGCGTCGGCGAGGGCGAACCGCACGAGAGCCGAGGAGCGAGAGGCCAGGCCGCCGGCCTTGGCCGCGAGGCGCTCGCCGCGGTGGCGTCCGATCGGGACGTGATCGATCCCGAAGCGGTCGCACAGCTCGATCGTCTGGGCGAAGTCCCGGGTGCTCACCCGCACCTCGTGACCGTCCGCCAGCAGCCGCTCGATCACCGGGCGCATGACGAGCACGTGAGGACTGTTGGTGAGGTCGATCCAGACTCGCATCGGCGGCGGGGCGATCCCCCACGGCGGCAGTGGCAGTGGGGGTCGGCCCCCACGCTATCGTTCGCCGACCGGTGCTGATCCTCGCCTCGATCTCGGAAACCCTCGTCAACGAAACGGCGCGCATCGTGCGCGATGGGGGGCTGCCGGGGATCTTCGCGCTGATGGCGATCTCCAGCGCGTGCATCCCGATCCCCTCGGAGGTGGTGATGCTGTTCGCGGGCTTCGCCGTGGCCGACCCGGGGCAGAGCTCCTCCCAGCATCACATGACGCTCGTGGGGGTGATCCTCGCGGGCCTGCTCGGCACGATCGTGGGCTCGTGGGTCGCCTACGGGGTCGGCCGGGGCGGGCGGTTGGAGCTGCTGGAACGGCACGGCTCGAAGCTGCACATGGGACCGGCCCAGATCGAACGGGCCGATCGCTGGTTTCAGCGCTACGGCGAGCCAACGGTCCTGTTCGGAAGGGTGATCCCCCTGATCAGGGCGTTCGTGTCGCTGCCCGCGGGCATCGCGAAGATGCCGTTCGTGCGCTTCACGGTGCTGTCCCTGATCGGGACGATCCCGTGGGTGGTGGCGCTCGCGCTCGCGGGACACGCGCTCGGGGGCGACTGGAAGAGCGTGCGCAAAGCCTTCGAGTACGTCGACTACGCGATCGTCGCGATCGTCGCGATCGGGATCGTCTACGCGGTGGTGCGCAGGCGCCGCCGGGGCCCGACCGGCGGAGGCACCGATACGCCGCCGGTGCCAGACGCGGGCTGAGGGCATGGGATTTCCCGGGCGACGTGGGCTTTCGCTCGGGGAGGCCCTCGCGCTGGGAGCGCTCCAGGGGCCGACCGAGCTGCTGCCGGTCTCCTCCTCGGGCCACACGACCCTGGTCCCCTGGCTCGCGGGCCGGCCCTACGGCGAGCTCGACCCGGAGCTTCGCAAGTCCTTCGAGGTGGCCCTCCACGCGGGCGCGGGGGCGGCCCTCGCGATCGACATGCGCAAGGAGCTGGCGCAGGCCGTGGCGGACCTCGACCGGCGGGGCGCCGTCGTGATCGGCCTCTCGCTGGCGCCCGCGGCCCTCGCCGGATACGCGTTCGAGCACACGATCGAGGAGCGTCTCGGGGGACCGCGATCGATCGCGGTCGGGCTGCTCGCGGGCGGGGTCGCGATGTGGCTCGCCGACACGTTCCCGGGAGGGCTCGTGTGTGCGACAAAAGGTGGGGCCCGCGCGCGCACGCACACGCGCGCGCGGGCCCCCCGTCGAGGAATGACACCCCCATGGGCCTGCCGCCGCCGGATGACACCCGCATGGGCCCCCCGCCGGCGGATCGACGCGGGGCCCTGGGACGGCCTGGCGCTCGGGATCGCACAAGCGCTGGCGCTGATCCCAGGGGTGTCCCGTAACGGAGCCACCCTCACGGCGGCCCGCGGGCGGGGGTTCGCGCGAGAGGACGCGACGGCGCTCTCCTGGCACGCGGGACTGCCGGTGATCCTCGGCGCGAGCGCCCTGAAGGGATGGCGGCTGACGCGACGACGGCCGATGCGCCGACGGCCGATGCGCCACGGTGGCGCCGGTCCGGAGCCCGCGGCGGGAGCGAGCCCAGCGGCGACCTCGGGGGCGGGTCCGGCGGTGCTCGTGGGGGCGATGAGTGCGTTCGTCTCGACGCTCGCCGCGGGGCGGATCCTGGGGGGCCCGCGCGTGCGGGGACGTCCGCTCGGGATCTATGCGATCTATCGGTGTCTGCTGGCGGCGGTGGTCCTGCGCAGGTGCAGGCGGAAACGATGACGAGGATGAGCCCACTCGGAACCCTGCTCGCGGGGCGCTACCGGCTCGAGGCGGAGATCGGGCGGGGAGGCATGTCGAGCGTGTACCGGGCGTTCGACACTGTGCTCGAACGACCGGTGGCGATCAAGCTGATGCACCGCGAGATCGCCGCCGACTCCGACCAGCTCGAGCGCTTTCGCCGGGAGGCGCGGGCGGTGGCGCAGCTCAACAACGCGCACATCGTGACGGTGATCGACGCCGGCGAGGAGCCGTCCAGCGCGGAGGAGAGGCAGCCCGGGGAACCCGAGGTGGGAACGCCCTACATCGTGCTCGAGTACGTCGAAGGGGAGACCCTCAAGCAGCTGATCCGCCGGGAGGGGCCGCTGGAGATCGCCCAGGCGATCGCCTACGCGATCGAGATCGCGCGGGCGCTCGGGGCGGCGCACGAGCGGCTGATCGTCCACCGGGACGTGAAGCCCCAGAACGTGCTGATCGGCAGCGAAGGGTCGGCCAAGATCACCGACTTCGGGATCGCCCGGACGCTCACCGAGGAGGGCCTGACAATGGACGGGCGGGTGCTCGGGACGACCGACTACGTCTCGCCCGAGCAGGCCCTCGGGCAGCCTGTGACGGGCCAGTCGGACCTGTACTCGCTGGGAGTGGTGCTGTACGAGATGCTGACCGGCGTGGTCCCGTTCACCGCCCAGACGCCGGTGGCGGTGGCGATGCGCCACGTGCGCGAGCGGGTGCCCGATGTGCAGTCGCGCCGCCCGGAAGTGTCGGCCGCGACGGCGGCGGTGGTCGAACGGGCGACCGCCGTGGACCTGGCCGAGCGCTACCCAGACGCGGCGGCGATGGTCGGGGATCTCGAGGAGGCGCTGGCGATCGAGGCCACGCGGGCCGGTCAGGCGACCGGGGAGGTCACGAGCGTGCTGCGAACTCTGCCGCGGAGCTCCCGCCGGCGGCTGCCCTGGCGGATGCGCCATCCGGCCCGCTGGGCGGTGTCGCTTGCGCTGGTCGGGGCGATCGTGGGGCTGATCCTTGTGCTCGCGGCGGGGAACGCCCACCGAGGAGTCAATCCCGACGTGCCCGCCAAGCATGGTCTGCAGCCGGTCCGCCTAGGACAGGCGTCGGCGCACTCCTACAACCCGTTCGGCACGGGCCCCGAAAACCCAGACGAGGTCTCGAAGGTGATCGACGGCGAAGTTGGCACCGCGTGGAGCACCGAGCACTACATCGAAGACAAGCTCGCTCCCAAGCCGGGCACGGGTCTGTACCTGGACGCGGCACCCGGCGTGGAGGCCCGGGCGATCGAGATCCAGACCCCCACACCGAGCTTCGCGGCGGGAATCTACGCGTCGAACCGTTTCGAGGAAGGCCTTCCCTACGGCGACTCCACCCCGCTGACTCAGCGCGGCTGGACGCAGCTCGCTCCGGCGCGGCCGATCGGCGCGAGCACGACGATCACGTTGAGAAACCCGAGCGACTCGCTCTACCGCTATTACCTCGTCTGGATCGTCAGCCTGCCACCGTCCAGCGAAAGCGCCGAAATCGCCGAGGTGACGCTGTTCAAGTAGGGATGACTGAGACCTTTCAATGCCGGCGGCGGCGATCCTCGTGGCGTTCGATCGCCAGGCGGCAGAGGCGATCGACGAGCTCCGGATAGGGCACGTTCGAGGCGGACAGGAGCTTCGCGTAGACGCTCGTGGGGGTGAAGCCGGGCATCGTGTTGAGCTCGTTGACCAGGACGGAGTCGCCGTCTACGAAGAAGTCCACCCGGGCCAGACCCTCACAGCCGGACTGCAGGAAGGTCTCGACCGCCAGCTCCATGACCCGTGTGCGGGCGGCGGCGGAGATGCGGGCCGGGATCCGCAGGTCCATCCCACCGGGGGTGTACTTGGCCTCGTAGTCGTAGAACTCGCCCGGAAAGGAGATCTCGCCGGGCTCGGAGGCGAAGGCCCGGCGCGGGCCCCCCCACGCGCGCGCGGGTCCCTCCGCCGAGGAGACCAGATCATCCCCGGCAGGCGCTCGGGCGGGGTCCGGCGGTGAGGAGGGCAGGCCGAGGACGCCGCACTCGACCTCGATCCCGGGGGCGGCGGCCTCGACGATCGCCAGCTCGTCGTGGAGGAACGCCTGCTCCAGGGACTCCGCCACCTGGGAGGCCTCCGAGGCCTTGACGATCCCGACGGAGGAGCCGAGGTGGGCGGGCTTGACGAACACCGGGAGGCCCAGTGAAGCGATCTCGGCGAGGACCTGCTCGCGGGCGCCGAGCCAACGGTGCTCGGGGACGCCGACGTAGGCGACCTGGGGGAGGTCGAAGGTGGACATCAGGCGCTTGAACATGACCTTGTCCATGCACACCGCCGACGCGGTGACGCCGGCGCCGACGTAGGGGACGTCGAGGGTCTCCAGGAGTCCCTGCACGGAGCCGTCCTCGCCGAAGGGTCCGTGGAGGGCCGGGAATACGACGTCGACGCCCAGCAGGCCCTCGCCGGGGCGGGCGCTCACGAGCTCGCCGGCGCACCGCCAGCGGCCGTCCCGGGAGATCTCGATCGAGACGACCTCGTGGCCGCCCTCGAGCAGACCCTCCCGAATGGCGGCGCCCGAGGAGAGCGAGATGCCGTGCTCGGAGGAGCGTCCGCCGGCGAGCACCGCGACCGTGAGCGTCCGCATGGCGGGGGCTCCGAAGGTTCGCTCGATGGCGCTCACGGGACGGGCGCCGGCGGGGTCGCGGGCGTTGTGGTCGTGGTGGTCGGGGTGGTCGTCGGAGTGGTCTGCGGTCCGAGCACCCCGATCGCGATCGTCACCGTCGCCCCCTTGCGAGCCTTGTGGCCGGCCGCCGGCTTCTGCCCGAGCACCAGGCCGACCTGGGAGGCTTCGGTGGTCGTCTGGGTGCTCGCCTGGGGCGTGAACCCGGCTCGCCCGAGCGCGGCTGACGCCTGGGTCTCGTTCTGGCCGACCACGTCGGGAACCGGCACTTCGCTCGGCGCCTGGGCGACCGTCAGGTTGACCTTGCCGCCGCCGGGAAGGGACGAGCCCGCGGTCGGTGACTGTTCGAGCACGGTGCCGGGGGTCTGTTCGCTCGTCGCCTGCTGGGTGACGGTGCCAACAGCGAGCTTGGCATTGGCCAGGGACCCTTCGGCGGCCGCCCGAGACTGTCCGACCAGGTCCGGGACGGTGGCCTGGGCGGGGCCGCCGGAGACGATCACCCTGACCGAGCCCCCGGCCCGCACCTCGGTTTCGGCGGGCGGGTCGGTCGAGATCACCCGTCCGCTCGCGACGGTGGCGCTCGGCTGCGTTTCAACGGCGGGTCTAAAGCCGGCCGCCTTGAGCTTGGCGGTGGCCTGGGATGAGGTCAGGCCGGTGACGTCGGGCAGGGCGGAGCTGCCGGGGCCGGTGGACACCGAGATCGTCACTCGAGAGCCCTTGTCGACGACGCTCCCGGCGGAGGGACTCTGGCCGAACACGACTCCGCTCGGGACGTTGGAGCTGGAGGTGAGCGAGGGCACCGGCGTGAGACCCGCGCGCCCGCAGGGTCGCGCTCGCCGCCGCTTCGCCCTGACCGCTGACGTTGGGCACGGTCACCCGGCCGGGAGAGGAGGGCAGCAGCAGGACCAGGGCGAGCGCCGCGAGCGCCAGGAGGACCCCGGCGGAGACCCAGGCGATGCGCCGCCGCCGGGCGGCCCGCTCGTCGGCGCCGTCGGGAGGGGTCGAGCCGGCCGAGGAGCCGTCGGCGGGCATCAGCAGGGCGGCGGGAGCGATGCCGGTAGACAGAGCCGTGCCCGGGGGCACGATCTGGGACGGCAGGGGCTGGCCGGGCGCCGGCCCCTGTGGCGGCTGCGGCTGGGACGGGCCCTCGATCGCGACCAGGGGGGGCGGAGCAGCGAGGACGGTCGTGGGGGCGGCCGCGGGGAGGCGCTCCCGGGCGGCCTGCAGGGCCGCGATCAGCTCGTCCGCGTCGGAGTACCGCGCGGCGGGATCCTTCGCGAGAGCCCGCAACACGATCTCGTCGAGGAAGACGGGCACGTTCTGGTTGACGGCGCTCGGGGGCTTCGGCTCGGCGGAGACCTGCTTGAACGCGATCGCCACGGCGCTGTCGCCGTCGAAGGGGACGACCCCGGTGAGGAGCTCGTAGAGGATCACCCCGATCGCGTACAGGTCCGAGCGGGCGCTCACCGCGTGGCCCTGGGCCTGCTCGGGGGAGAGGTACTGGGCGGTGCCCATGATTGAGCCGGTGAGGGTCATGTCCGACGCGCCCGCTCGGGCGATGCCGAAGTCGGTCACCCGCGCGCGGCCCTCCTCGTCGAGGATCACGTTGTGGGGCTTCAGATCGCGGTGAATCACGCCGCGGGCGTGCGCGAAGCGGGCGGCCGCGAGGATCTGGGTGGCGATGTCGATCGCCGTCACGGGGTCGAGCGCGCCGTGGTCGCGCACGAGGGTCTTCAGAGACTGGCCGGGGACGTACTCCATGGCGATGTAGTAGGTGCCGTCCCACTCGCCCCGGTCGAAGATGCCGACGATGTTCGGGTGCGAGAGGCCGGCGGCGCTGGAGGCCTCCCGGCGGAAGCGCTCCACGAACTCCTGGTCCTCGGCGAAGTGGCGGTGCAGGACCTTGACCGCCAGCTGGCGCCCGAGGAGGAGGTCTTCCGCGAGGTAAACGTCGGCCATGCCTCCGGAGCCGATCCGCGAGAGCACCCGGTAGCGGCCGTCGACGATCGTCTGGGGCTCGATCACGACGGAGACCTCAACAGGCTTTCGATGACTTCGCGGGCGATCGGCGCCGCGAACGCGGCGCCCTGGCCGGGGACCGCCTGGAGAGTGACCGCGACCGCGACCGTCGGGTTCGAGGCGGGGGCGAAGGCGATGAACCATACGTTGTTGATCGCGGTCCCGATCTGGGTCTCGGCGGTGCCGGTCTTGCCGGCCACCTGGACACCCGGGATCTGGGCGTTCGTGCCGGTGCCTTCGCGCACGACCGCTTCCATCATGCCGGTGAGGGCGGCCGCGGTCGAGGGTTTCATCACTACCGACTGCACCCGGGGCTTCACCTGGAGGACGGTCCGCCCTTCGGGATCCACGATCCGGCCGGTCAGGTGCGGGACCATCAGGCGACCGCGGTTGGCGACCGCCGCGGCGAC
Organism: uncultured Solirubrobacterales bacterium; assembly: GCA_963785785.1. GTDB lineage: Bacteria > Actinomycetota > Thermoleophilia > Solirubrobacterales > Solirubrobacteraceae > Palsa-744. The sequence goes on from CAWAWI010000002.1 coordinate 65,036, forward strand.
CTCGGCCATCTGCAGGGGCACGACCTGGAGTTTGTCCTGGCCGATGCCCATGCGGCCGACGTCAACGAAGCGGCTGGTCGGTCTCAGCAGGCGCTGGCCGAGGTACTCGCCGCTGACGGACATCTGTTCGGCCGGGTAGTCGAGCTGGGGCTTTCGGTCGAAGCCGAACCGGTTCATGTAGACGGCCATGGTCCGCTTGCCCACGTGTTCGGCGACCTGGGCGTAGACGGTGTTGACCGATTTGACGAGCGCTTCGGTGAGAGTCAGCTGGCCGTAGGTCTCGTGGTCGTCGTTCGCGAGGGGCACCCCCGAGACCATGATGCCGTCACGCCCGGAGACGGTCGAGTCGGGGGTGTACTGGCCGGTGTCGATCGCGGCGGTGGCGGTTACCACCTTGAAGGTCGAGCCGGGGGCGTAGCCGAACTGGGTCGCGCGGTTGACCAGGGGCGTACCGACGGTGTCGTGGGAGAGCCCTTCGTAGGACCTCGCCGAGCGCAGCCGGTTGGGGTCATAGCTGGGCGTCGAGGCCATCACCTCGACGGCTCCCGTGCGGGGGTCCAGCGCGACCACCGCCCCTTTGCGTTCGCCGAGCGCGTTCGTCGCGACCCGCTGGGCGGAGGGGTTCAGGGTCGTGATCACTTCGTCGCCCCCCTTGCGCTTGCCCTGGAGCTGGTCGAGGATCCCCTGCAGTTCGTTGCGATCGACTTCCCCGTCGAGGGCGGCGTTGCGGTAGCGCTCCAGGCCCGACTGGCCGAGGTCGGTGAAGGAGTAGCCAATCGCCTGCGCGAACAGGCCGCCCGTCGGGTAGGTCCGCGTGTAGGTGCCTTCCCGCCCGCGGACGCTCCGCGCGAGGGCGCTTCCGTCGGCCGCGAGGATCGGGCCCCGCTTGATCCGTTCCTGCTCGAGCAGCGCGCGCCGGTTCAGCGGGCTCTGGCGCAGGGAGCTGGCATCGAAGATCGTCCAGCGGGAGGTGAACGCGAGGAGGAGCGCGAACAGCACGACCACCAGCAGGTACAGGCGAAGGATCGGCCTATTCACTGATCTGCCCCAGTTCGAGGCTGTGCACGAGGCTGGTGGCGTCCGCTTCCGAGCGCAGCGAGTGGTCGAGCAGGGTGTGCCGGCGGGTCGGTGAGAGGGTCGAGGCTCCGACCCCCGAGACATAGCTCTGGGTGTACAGCTTGATCCCGCCGGGAAGCTCGTAGGGGACGCCCTCGTAGAGCGTGATCAGGCCGCGACTGTCGGTGCCGATGAAGTACACCGACTGCAGGGCCAGGTAGGCGCCGCAGGCGATCACGCCGAGGATCACCAGCGCCACGAGCGCGGTCCGCGCGCGACGCAGGCGCGCCCGTTTGCGGCTCCCGCCGGATCCATTCGCCTGGGTGGGCATGCGCGGGCGCCGCCGGTGCACCGGCGGCGGCGGCGAGGCGACGGCGAGCCCCGAGGCGACGCCCCCGACTGTGGGTTCTCCGACTACGGGGCTCCGGGCGCCGACCCCCCCGGCGGGGCTCCCCGCGACGGGGCCTGCGGCGGCGGGACTTCTCGCGGCGGAGCCTGCGGCGGCAGAGGCTCCGGCGGGTGCGCCCTCGGCGGCGTGGCTGGCGGTGTCCGGGCTCGGTGCGGGGGGGATGCTCAGCGAGGGGTCCTCCAGGCGGAAGAGGACGACCGTGATGTTGTCCCGGCCGCCGGCGTCGTTCGCGGCCGCGATCAGCCCCTCGCCGGCGTCGCGCAATCGCTGGTGGGCGCGCAGGATCTCGGCGACGCGGGCTTCGGGGATCATCGTGGTCAGGCCGTCGCTGCAGAGCAGGTAGACGTCCCCGGCACGGGCCTGGTAGGAGAGGGTGTCGATCTCGACCGCCGGCTCGGGGCCGAGAGCGCGGGTGATGACCGATCGCTGGGGATGGTCGGCGGCCTCCTCCGGCGTGATCTTGCCCTGGCGGACGAGCTCGTCTACGAGAGAGTGGTCGTTGGTCAGGCGGGTGAGCTCGCCGTCGCGCAGGCAGTATGCGCGGCTGTCCCCGACGTGGGCGATCGCGATCTCCTGGGGGGCCACGTAGGCGGCGGTCAACGTCGTGCCCATGCCGGCCTGCTCGGCGTTGCTGTGGGAGAGCTCGTGGATGCGGGCGTTCGCGGCGAGCGCCCGCGCGGCCAGGCTGCGCTCGGGCTCGGGAGCGTCGCCGAGGCCGGCGCCGAACGCCTCGACCGCGATCTTGGACGCCACCTCTCCCGCCTGGGCGCCACCCATGCCGTCCGCGACCACGAACAGCGGCGAGCGGGCCAGCAGGGAGTCCTCGTTGGCGCGACGCTGCAGACCGGTGTCGGTCGCGGCGTACTGCTCGGCCACCCTGAGCACCTCAGTCCACCTCGAAGGTGAATTCGGAGTCGCCGATCCTCACGCGGTCGCCGGGATGCAGCGGGCGGGGAGACTCGAGCAGCTCCTCGTTGAGGTAGGTGCCGTTGGTCGAGCGGAGGTCTTCTACGACGAGAATGTTCCCCTGCTTGTAGACGCGCGCGTGGCGGGAGGACGCGAACGGGTCCTCGAGCCGGATCTCGGCGCGGTCGCCGCGGCCGAGCACGACGTCGCCGTCCAGATCGTAGATCATCCCGGGCTCGTGCCCGGGAGCGCGCTCGACCACCAGGCGGGGGGCGCGTCCGGTCAAGTCGCCGACGTTCGTGGCGGACGCCGAGTGAAGGCCGGTGGCGTCCGGCGCGGCCCCGGCATCTTGGTAGCCGGAGCTTTGCAGGGACGCGGACCCGGCGCCGCGCAGGTCACGAAACGCGCTGCGGGCGACCCACAGCAGAAACAGGTAGAGGACGGCCAGGAAGCCGAACTTGAGAGCCACCGAGACGGGCGCAAGGGTGCTCATGAGAGGTCGAAGACGATCTCGGTGGAGCCGAGCTCCAGCCGGTCCCCCGCGGCCAGCGGATGGGGACCGCGGATCTCCCGGCCGTTGACCCGGACGCCGTTCGTCGAGCCGAGGTCGGTCACGGTCCAGCCTTCCACGCCGGGACGCAGCTCGGCATGCCGGCGCGAGATGCCGGCGTCGTCGAGCACGACCTCGCAGTCGCGGCTGCGTCCGACCACGCCCCCGCCGGGCGGCACGAGCAGGCGCCTGCCGGCGACCGTGAGCAGGGCCCGCGCGGGGCGGCGTGCCTGGGCCTCCTCGATCGGGCCGCGAACACGTGCGGAGGTGCTGTAGATCATCGTCTGGCCATGCTCGTCGGACGCTCGGGCCGGAGACCGGGCCCCCGCCGCCCCCGCCCCCGCCGGCGGCTCCGACCCCGCCCCACGGGCCGGGTCCTCCGGCGGCGATCGGTCCTCACCGTTGCCGTCGACCCGGACGAGCCGGGCCTGGATGCCGAATTCGCCGAGCTCCAGGCTGTCGTCGGTGTTGAAGGAGATCGAGGGCTGAGAGGCGAGGATCAGGCTCTCGCGGCGAGCGTGCTCGAGCAGGTAGGCGCACAGTTCTTCGATCACCTCCTCCTCCACCCCCTCGTACCGAGCGCGGTCGGGGGGCGAGAGCCAGACCGAGTACTCGTTCGGGGCGTATGTGCGGGAGACCGAGGTCGTGCGGTGCTCATCCATCTCGCGGGCGAGCTTGTGGGCCAGTTCGATCGGGCGGACCTCGGAGCGGAACAGGCGCCCGAAGGTGCCCTCGACGATGTTGGCGATCGTGGTCTCGAAGTTTCTGAGCAGGCTCATGGCCCCACTACCTTAAGGGCGCGACGGCGCTCGCCGTTCCCCGCTCAGATCGGGCCACGCAGAGCGCGGGCGGCGATCGCGATGGCGGCGCCGAAGATCGCCCCGAGGAGGGCGCCTCGGGGATGCGCGGAGGACGCGTTCGCAGCCAGGCCGGAGTCGAGCGAGGGAGTGGCCGCGAACAGGACGGCGGACCACACGACCGCGGCGAGAGCGTCGAGGACGGCGTTGTGGCCGCGGACGATCCAGGGGAGGACCGCTGCCGCCAGCGCCCACAGGGCGCCGCCGAGGAGCAGGCCAAGGGTCAGGGCCGGGCCGAGCACGTGCGTGGCGGCCGTGTCGAGCGAGCCCTCCCAGGCCGCTCGCGGGGGTACCGGCGAGGCCGGCGCCAGCCACAGGCGGGCCCCGGGGGAGCTGCCTGCGAGCAGGGGGGCGGACAGGGTGAGCCACCAGTAGCCGAGCGCGCCGAGGGCCGCCCGGCGGGTCCAGCGGGCGGCCTGGCCGGCCAGCGCCGGATAGGCGCCGGCGAGGCCCATCAGGCCGAGGGCGGGGGCCAGGGCGCCCGCGAGCCAGCCCACGTCCGGGCGGGGTCCCATCAGCAGCAGGGGCGCGGCGAGGGCGAGCACGACCAGGGCGAGGCCTGGGCGGCCGCTCGCCCCCTCCCAGATCGCGAGGGCGAGCGCGCACCCGAGCCACAGCGCCCGAGGCAGAGCCAGCCGCGCGAGGAGCCCTCGTTTCGGCGTCTCAGTGGCAGGATCGTGATCGCGAGACGGGTCGTGCTCGGCGGACGGGTGCCCGCCGGAGAGGTCATGCCCGGCAGCGCGGCCCTTGAAATGGGATCCAAGAGCCGGAGAGGGCGCGCGGACGGGCGGAGGGCCAGTGGCGGTGACCGCGCGGACGGGGGCCTGCCGGGCGGGCGACACGCGCGTGGCTGACACGCGCGTGGGCGATTCGGCGGTGCCGGAGGACGCGCGCGGACGGGTGGCCGGTCGCCTGCCCGACCGGGGTCGGCGAAAGCCACGTTTGGGAGAAGCGGGACCCTCCTCGAGGGCCTGCTCGAGGGCGGCGTGGAGCTCTGCCAGGGTGGCCCGCCGGCGGGGATCGCTTGCCAGGGCCGTGTCCACGGCCTGAGACAGGGCCGGAGAGAGCTCCGGACGGAGGGCCCCGAGAGAAGGGATCGGACGGCCGATGCGGCGGGCCGTGGCGGCAGGGGTGGGCCCCCGGACGGGGTTCCCTCCGGTGAGAGCCTCGTATAGGACGAGCGCCAGGGAGTAGACGTCGGCCTGCTCGTCGGCGTCGTGTCCCTCGCTCTGCTCGGGGGACATGTAGGCGAGCGTGCCGAGGGTCTCGCCGGTGCGAGTGAGACCGTCTTCGCCGGAGAGGCGGGCGCCACCGAAGTCGGTGAGCTTGACCGGGGTCTCGTGCTCGGCGGGGGGATCCGGGACGAGGACGTTCTGGGGCTTGACGTCGCGGTGGATGACGCCGCGGGCGTGAGCGTGGTCGAGAGCGTTAGCGAGCGCGAGGCCGATCTCCAGGGTGTGCTCGTCGGTGAGCTCGCCCGAGGCGATCAGCTGGGCGAGGGTCTCGCCGTGGACGAGCTCCGAGACGAGGTAGAAGGCGTCGTCCTCGACGTAGGCCTCATACAGGGCGACGATCGCAGGGTGCCCCAGGCGGGCCGCCGCAAGGGCCTCACGGCCGGCGCGCTCGGCCAGGTCCTTCTGGGGTTCGCGCCCCGTGGGGCGGGGCTCGGGCGAAGACTGGGAGGACTCGGGCGGGAGGGGAATCCGCTTGAGCGCCACTTCGCGGTGCAGGAGCTCGTCTTCGGCGCGCCAGACGACCCCGAAGCCGCCCGCGCCGAGACGCTCGAGCAGGCGGTAACGGTCGTGCAGGAGCGAGCCCTCCGAGACGGTCGAGGCGGAGGTCTGGGCCGGCGTCCGGGCCGGCGTCTGGGCCGGCGCTACGAGGGTGTCGAGAGAGTCCACCGAGTGGCGCGTTCGCCGCCCGTAGGCGGCGATCCTGCACGAAACGGCAGGGAATCCGCAGCTGACCGAGAAGTTGCATGATCGCGGGCGACTGGGCCGGCAGTCATACTTGTGGCTTCTTCGATAAGTCCCTGCAAAGGGGGGATTGGCTTTTGTCGTTCTTCGACGACGGCGAGGAGACAGCGACTCGCCCGGCGGCCAGAGCGCCGCGTGCGCCACAGAGGCCACGTCCACGCCGTCCACAGCGCGCCGAAGCGGGCAGCCGAGACCAGCACACCTTGATGGTGCGCCGTCGCGTGGCGGCCGGAATCGGCGTGGCGCTCGTGATCGTGATCGTTCTGATCGTGAACGGATGCCTGAAAAGCCAGAAGACGCAGGCGTTGAAGGACTATGGCCACAACGTCAGCCGGATCGTCGAAGAAGCCAACCAGAAGGTCTCAAAGCCCCTGTTCTCGGAGCTCTCGGGGGCGAGCTCGAAGTCGGCGCTGGACGTGGAGACGCAGATCAACCAGCTGCACCTCGAATCCCAGCAGCTCGCCTCCCAGGCGAAGGGCCTGAGCGTGCCCTCGGAAATGGAAGCGCCCCAGCGTGACCTGCTGCTCGCGCTGGATCTGCAGGCCGAAGGGGTGGCGAAGGTCGCGAGCCAGGTGCGCACGGCGCTCGGCGGCCAGGCCAAGCAGGCGAGCACGCTGATCGCCGGGGACATGGAGAACTTCCTGGCCTCGGACGTGATCCACTCCCAGAGGGTGGCGCCGCTGATCGAACAGACCCTCAAGGGGGACGGGATCGAAGGTCAGACGGTGACGGCATCGCACTTCCTGCCGAACATCGGCTGGCTGGAACCGAGCACGGTGCAGGCGCGGATCACCGGCCAGTCCACGAGCTCGGGACAGAGCGGCGAAACCCTCACCGGGCATCACGGCAGCGCGCTGAAGGGGGTCAACGTCGGCGCGAACGCGCTCGAACCCGAACCGGCCCTCAACCACATCAGCGGCGGAAGCAATCCCACGTTCACCGCCCAGGTCGAAAACGCGGGTGAATTCAATGAGACGAACGTGAAGGTGAACGTCAACATCACCGCCGGCGGCAAGCAATACGCGGCCTCGCGTACGATCGAAAAAACCGAACCCGGCAAGACCGTCGACGCCTCCATACCGGTGACCGGCGTCCCACTGGGCGTGGCGGCGAAGGTCGAAGTCCAAGTCGAGCCGGTGCCCGGCGAAACTAACCACGAAGGCACGAAGGACGCTTACCTGGCGATCTTTGGGCCCTAGCGGTGCATCCGCGTGCCCACGACCCCGGCTGCGATCGCTAAGTTGTGGCGAGGATGACCGTGATCGGCGCGATAACCGACACGCAGGGCATCATCGCGATCGCAGCCGGGGCGGTCGCGGTGGTGGCGCTCTTCGGATGTGTCGCGCTGGCGATGTCCGTGCGCAAGCTCAGGCGGGGGCAGAGGCTGGTGCTCGGAGAGCGAGGAGAGCGGGACGTGGTGGAGCACGCGGCGGCCATGCAGGCCGGGTTCGAGGCGTTGCAGGGATATGTCGAAGACGTCGCGGCGCGTCTGGACGGGCGCCTGGCGGGAGTCGAGGAGGCGTTGCGGGCGACGATCGCGCACAGGGCGCTCGTCCGCTACGACGCCTACAACGAGCTCTCGGGGCAGCAGTCAATGTCGATCGCGCTGCTCGACGACGAGCGGTCGGGGATCGTGCTCACGTGCATCCACCATCGCGACCAGGCGAGGGTGTACGCCAAGCAGGTGCGGGGGGGACAGCCCGAACAGGAGCTCTCGCCGGAGGAGCAGGAGGCGGTGCGAGTCGCGCTGACCCCCGTGGCGGGCGGAGACCGCGGCGATGTCGCCGGGCAGCCCGCCGGCTGAGGCGCCGCGCGGGCGGGTGCGCCCGCGCGTGGGATATCTCGGTCCCGAAGGGACGTTCAGCGAGGAGGCTCTGCTGGCGAGCGCTGCGCGTGGGAGCGTGGAGCCGGTCCCGGCGGGGACGATCTATGACGCGGTCCTCGCGCTGAGACGGGAGGAGGTCGAGTTCTCGCTCGTGCCGATCGAGAACTCGCTCGACGGGTCCGTGAGCGTGACCTTGGACCTGCTGGCCGACGAGCAGGGTGGACTTCGGATCGTCGCCGACGTGCAGCTGTCGGTGAGGCATTCGCTGATCGCCACGAGCGAGGTGGAGCTGGGAGAGATCGACACCGTGATCACCCATCCCCAGGTGCCGGGCCAGTGCGAGCGGTTCCTGCGGGGGGAGCTGGCGCACGCGCGGGTGCTCGCGTCGAGCTCGACCGCGGAGGCGGTCCGGTCGGTCCTGGCGGGAGGGCGCCGCAACGAGGCGGCGCTCGGAACGGTCCTGGCGGCCGAGATATACGGGGGCACGGTCCTGCGGGAGGGCGTGCAGGACAGCGACGACAACGAAACCCGCTTCGTGTGGCTGGCGGGAGCGCAGGCGAACCCCGCCGTGCCCCCGCTGCGAGCGGAGGGCTGGCGGGGTGAGTGGAAGACGTCGCTGGTGTTCTGGGGGCCGGGAGCGGACAGCCCGGGCTGGCTGGTGAGGTGCCTGGACGAGTTCGGCGGGCGGTCGATCAACCTGACGAAGATCGAGTCGCGGCCCAAGCGAGAGCGGATGGGCCATTACATGTTCTTCGTGGATCTGCAGGGAAGCATCGAGGACCCTCAGGTCGCACAGGCGGTTGCGGGGCTGGGGGAGATCTGCGAAGAGGCGCGGGTGATCGGCTGCTACCGCACGAGCGGCCCTCCGGCGGGCGGGGGCGAGGGGCAGTCGCCAGCGGTACACTCCGGCGCTAGCGATGGATAGCAGCGTTCCACCGGTAGTACTCAGGTCCGTGCCGCCACCAGAGCACCGGCGGCACGGGCGTGACAGTGGCCGGGTGCTCGTCCTAAATGCGACCTACGAGCCGATCAACGTGTGTTCGGTCAGGCGAGCGGTGGTGCTGCTCCTGAAGGCCAAGGCGGAGCTGCTCGAGCGGGGCCGGTGGGAGCTTCACTCCGAGAGCTCCACGATCGCGCGCCCGGTCGTGATCAGGCTCGTGAGCTACGTGAAGGTGCCCAGGGACGCGCACCGTCGCAAGATCACCCGCAGGGCCGTGTTCGCGCGGGACGGGTGGACCTGTCAGTACTGCGGGTCCCGGTCGAACCTGACGGTCGACCACGTGGTGCCGCGCTCGAAGGGAGGCACCTCGAGCTGGGAGAACATCGTCGCCTCTTGCGCCCCGTGCAACCGGCGCAAGGGCGACCGGCTGCCGCGACAGGCGGGAATGCACCCGCGAAGCGCTCCCCGGACGCCCAGGGCGGAGATCTTCATCCACGTCGCCTCCCCCACGATCCCGACGGCGTGGCTGCAGTACCTGCCCCAGGCGGCCTAGCGGGCACCGCGGGCGCGCGGAGGGCGGAGGGCGGCCGGCGCAGAACGGACACGGGCTGTCGTCCGTGCCCCGGAAAAAGCGAGGGACGCCCTCGACAAGGCGCCCCTCGCAGATGCGGCTCTGACTGGAAAGACCGAGGCGGCTGGCTAAGAAGCAGCCGGGGGGACCAGATCCGGCGGCCGTCTCGGGGTGTCCCGGGTTGGATTCCGCTAAGCGGTCCAGCCTGTCCGACCTAGCGGCCGGTCACCTCCAGGGTCCCGCGAAAACTGTGACTAAGCGTTTGGACCACCTCCTTTCTCTGGTCAAGCCAGAGTAGCGAACGGAGATGACGTGCGCCAGGGGCTCACTCCCCGGACTGCTCCTCGGCGAGGGGCTCCTCGGGGGGCGGCTCCTCAGTCAAGGCGTCGCCGGCGGGGGCGGTCTCGCGGCCGGTGGGCGGGATCTCCTCGGAAGGGGAGCCCTCGACGGGGTCCGTGTCCGTCTCCACGACCAGGGCGATCGCGCTGACGAGGTCGTCCTCCTTGAGGTTCATCACGCGCACGCCCGTGGCTGAGCGGCCCTGCTGGGAGATGCCGCCGGCGGAGGTGCGCTGGACCATGCCGCCGACGGAGATGAACACGAGCTCCTGGTGCTCGCGCACGACCAGTGCGCCGGCGAGAGCGCCCTTCTGCTCGGTGAGCTTGATCGTCTTGACGCCTTTGGCGCCGCGGTTGGTCTTGCGGTACTGGCTGATCTGGGTGCGCTTGCCGTAGCCGTTGGCGGTGACGACGAGCAGGTCCATGTCGTCGCGGGCGACGTCCATCGCGATGACCTCGCCCTTGGAGCCGACGTCCATGCCGCGTACGCCGGTGGTGTCGCGGCCCATCGAGCGGGCGTCGGACTCGGCGAAGCGAACCGCGAGGCCGGCGCGGGAGACCATGATGACCTCATCGTCGGGGTCGACAGCGCGGACAGCGAGCAGCTCGTCGTCGTCGCGGATGTTGATGGCGATGATGCCGTCGGCCTTGATCGGAGTGTTGTAGGCGAGCAGCTCCGTCTTCTTGACGATGCCCCGCTGGGTGGCGAACACGAGGTAGGAGGTCTCGGCGAAGTCGCGGGTGGAGAGGACGGCCTGGATCCGCTCCCCCTCGCGCAGGGGCAGGATGTTGACCAGGGCGCGGCCCTTGGCGGTGCGGGAGGCCTCCGGGAGCTCGTAGACCTTCGAGCGGTAGACCTTGCCGCGGTTGGAGAAGAACAGCAGGTAGTCGTGGGAGGAGCAGACGAACAGGTGCTCGATGTAGTCGCCGTCCTTCATGTCCATCCCCGTGACCCCCCGCCCGCCGCGCTGCTGCTGGCGGTAGGTGGCCAGGGGCAGGGACTTGACATAGCCGCTCTGGGTGATCGTGATGACCATCTGCTGGTCGGCGATCAGGTCCTCGATGTCGATCTCATCCTCGGAGTGGCTGATCTCGGTGCGGCGCTCGTCGCCAAAGCGCTCGGATATCTCCGAAAGCTCCTCCTTGATGACGCTCAGCACGCGGGTCTCGTCGCCGAGGATCGCGCGCAGCTCGACGATGCGCTCGCTGACGTCGGCGTGCTCCCCTTTGATCGAGTCGGCCTCCAGGGCGGTCAGCTGGGAGAGGCGCAGGTCGAGGATCGCGCTCGCCTGGATCGGGCTGAGCTGGAAGCTCGCGACGAGCTGCTCGCGGGCGGCGTCGCGGTCGCGGGAGGCGCGGATCAGCTCGATGATCGCGTCGAGGTTCTCGAGCGCGACGAGCAGGCCCTCGAGAATGTGGGCGCGAGCCTCCTTCTCGGCGAGCTCGTGCTTGGTGCGTCGCACGATCACTTCGCGCTGGTGGGCGACGTAGTTGTGGATCACCGCCCGCAGGTTCAGGGTGCGGGGCACGTTGTCCACCAGCGCGACCATGTTCACGCCGAAGGTGGATTGCATCGAGGTGTGCTTGTAGAGCTTGTTGAGCGCCACCTTCGGGATCGCGTCTCGCTTCAGCTCGATCACGAGCCGCATGCCGCGCTTGTCGGACTCGTCACGCAGGTCGGAGATCTCGGGGATCTTCTTCTCGTGCACCAGATCGGCGATCTTCTGGATCAGGCCGCCGTCGCCGCCCTTCTTGACCATGAACGGCAGCTCGGTGACGACGATCGCCTCCTTGCCGTGGGTGAGCGGCTCGACATGGGCCCGCGCCTGCACCCGCACGCGGCCGCGGCCGCTCTCGTAGGCGTCGCGGATACCCTGATGGCCGAGGATGATCCCGCCGGTCGGAAAGTCCGGCCCCTTGACGTGCCTGAGCAATCCGGGAGTGTCGATCTCGGGGTCCTCGATGTAGGCGATCGTGGCCGAGATCACCTCCCGGAGATTGTGGGGCGGGATGTTGGTCGCCATCCCCACGGCGATCCCCGAGGAGCCGTTGACGAGCAGATTGGGGAAACGCGCGGGCAGCACCAGCGGCTCCTGGCGCGACCCGTCGTAGTTGGGCGCGAAGTCCACCGTGTCCATCTCGAGATCCCGCAGCATCTCGGTGGCGATGCGCGCGAGGCGTGCCTCTGTGTTGTGGCTGACGAAGCCGTTGGTGAGGAACGAGTGATCGTCGGTGTCAACCCGGAGCGAATAGACGGGCTGCACGCCGGCCGGCTCCACGGATGCAACTTCGGCGTAGTAGTAGTCGCCGCTGACGAGAGGGGCGAGGACTTTGCGCACCTCCTCGGAGGAGATCCGCTCGAGGATCGCCGTGGACCCCTGCTCCCAACGCTCTATCCGATCGACGTTGTGGCGCCTCAACCAGTCTCGCTCGGTGTAGGTGGAGCCCCCCTCGGACCGGATGTAACCAGCCAGGTGGGGAACGTGATCGCGGCTCAGAGCGCGACTCCTTGCCGGAACACCCGCCAGCTGCCCTTCGAGCTTCGACTGCTTGACGGCGAGGAAACCGACGCGCTCCTGGAACAGCCGGGCGTCACGGCGATTGGTGATCACCACCTTGATCTCACCGCGCGACGATTCGCTGAGCCGGGAGATCACGCCGAACTCCAGCAGCAGGAGCTGCACGTCGCGGGCCAGTTGCGTGCTGCGGGTCGAGTAGGAGATCTGAATGGTGCTGCGCGGAAGCAGTGAGGAGGAGCCGTCTCCCTCGAACAGCGCCTGCAGAAAGACCCGCTTGAAAGCGCTGTTCGCCGCCCACACGAACTCCGGCACCCGCTTGCGATCGCTCGCGAGTCCCGCCATCTCGCCCAGCGGGCTTTTGCGCAGGTGGCCCAGCTTCTGCACGTCCAGTTCGTGGCAGATGCTTCCCGACCGGATCCTGCGCGAGGCTAGGTAACGCGGCCCTCCGACGATTTCGTCATACGCATCGACGACGGCATCGAAGAACTCCCTGTCGATGTTGTTGAAGCCTGCACGCCGGTCTCCGAACCAGCCCTCCGACACGAACGCACCCGCCAACAACGCGAGCCTCCTGGAGCGATCGTCCAACTGCTGAGCTTCTGCACGTGTCGAACGGTGGACGAGAACCCGATCGCCTGGTCTGATCTCCTCGAGGAGCTTCCACATGAGCAGCGGCACGCCGGCCATGTCCAGGAGGCAGAGCACGGGATGATTGGCGGTGCCGGTCAGCCCATAGCCCTCTATCGTGCGCAGCCGCATCGTCGGGTGATCGCCGGAATGAAAGGCGATCGATGCGTGTACGCGACGGCCCAGGCGATCGAGCACCTCGATGTCCACGGCGGTGTCCGAGTTGGGCACCGCCTCGGGTGCGATCGAATCGATCCTCACCGTCCCCGTGGCGGTGCGCACGCGTGTATCCCCCGTTACGCAGTACCTCATCGCGGCTGCCGGATCGTCGTCGACCGAGCCGAAGTTGCCCTGGCCGTCGACCAGCTCGTTGCGCATCGAGAAGTCCTGGGCCATGCGCACGAGGGTGTCGTAGATCGCGGAGTCGCCGTGGGGGTGATAGTTGCCCATCACCTCGCCGACGATCTTGGCGCACTTGGCATAGGGCCGGGTGGGGCCGAGGCCCAACTCGTTCATCGCGTAGAGCACGCGGCGGTGGACGGGCTTCAGGCCGTCGCGAACGTCGGGCAGGGCGCGACCGACGATGACCGACATGGCGTAGTCGAGATACGCCGTGCGCATCTCCTCCTCGAGGGCGCGAGGCTCGACGTTGCCGCCGGACAGAGTCTCAGGCGTCGCCACTGTGACTCACACGTCCAGGTTCGCAACGGCGCGAGCGTTGTCTTCGATGAAGGCGCGGCGGGGCTCGACCTGGTCACCCATCAACATCGAGAAGATCCGGTCGGCGGAGGCTGCGTCCTCGAGTGTGACCTGGGCGAGGGTGCGGGAGGCGGGATCCATGGTCGTGTCGGCGAGCTGCTCGGCGTTCATCTCGCCGAGGCCCTTGAAGCGCTGGAGCTTCACGCCTTTCTGAACGACTGCCAGCACGGCCTCGCGGAGAGCCTCGAACGAGGGGGCGGTCTCGCGCGCATCTCCGAGGCGCACGTCGAAGGCGGGGGTGCCGGCGAGCTCGACCAGCTGGGCGTGCACGCGGGCGAGCTGACGGTACTCCTGGGATAGGAACAGGTCGCGCTTGATGCGGTGGGTGCGGGCGAAGCCCGTGGCCGTTTCGACCGCCTTGACGCGCAGTTCATGCTCGTCGGCGGAGAGCAGCTCTGTGGCGTGGGTCTCTCCTTCTACGCCCTCGCGCGAGAGCAGCCGCACGGCGGCGTCGGCGTCGAGCGCCTGCTCGTCGAGCAGCGAGGACTCCTCCAGGAACTGGACCATGTCGTGGCCGTGGACCGCACGCAGCGAGGACGCCCAGCCCTCGTACTGCTTGAGCAGGCGGACGAAGCGCTGCCAGCGAGCCTCGGTGAGCTTGAAGGGACTTCCGTGGCGGTCGAAGACGGCGAGCTTCTCCCACTTGTCGGCGAGCAGGATCTCTTCGAGCTCGGAGTCCTTCTCGATGTAGCGCTCGCGGGATCCCTGCTTGAGCTTGTAGAGGGGAGGCTTGGCGATGTAGACGTAGCCGGCCTCGATCAGCTCCTGCATCTCTCGGAAGAGAAGGGTGAGCACGAGCGTCCTGATATGAGCTCCGTCAACGTCAGCATCGGTCATCAGCACGACCTTGTGATACCGGGCGTTCTCGAGGTTGAACTCGTCGCGCACGCCGGTGCCGATTGCGGTGATCAGGGCCTGGATCTCGGTGTTCTGAAGGACCTTGTCGATGCGTGACTTCTCGACGTTGAGGATCTTGCCGCGCAGCGGCAGGACCGCCTGGGTGTTGCGGTCGCGGCCCTGCTTGGCCGAGCCGCCGGCGGAGTCGCCCTCGACCACGAACAGCTCCGCCAGGGACGGGTCCTTGACCGAGCAGTCGGCAAGCTTGCCCGGGAGGGTGGAGTTCTCAAGGGCGGACTTGCGTCGGGTCAGGTCGCGGGCCTTGCGGGCGGCCTCGCGGGCACGCTGGGCCTGGACGGCCTTCATGATCACCGCGCGGGCCTCGCTGGGATTCTCCTCCAGGAACTCACCCAGGCCGGTGTTGACGATCGACTCGACGAAGCCCGCCATGCCCGGATTGCCGAGCTTGGTCTTCGTCTGACCCTCGAACTGGGGATCGCGGAGCTTGACCGAGATGACGGCGGTGAGGCCCTCACGGGCGTCCTCGCCGGAGAGGTTGTCCTCTTTCTCCTTGAGCAGGCCGTGGTCGCGGGCGTACTTGTTCAGCGTGCGGGTGAGCGCCGAGCGAAAGCCGCTCAGATGGGAGCCGCCCTCGCGGGTTGAGATGTTGTTGGCGAACGAGTGGATGGACTCCTGGTAGGAGGAGTTCCACTGCATCGCGATCTCGGCGGCGCCCTCCTCGGACTCGCCGGCGAAGAACACGACCTTGCGATGGACGGTGTCCTTGTTCTCGTTCAGGTAGGAGACGAAGTCCTCGATGCCGCCCTCGTAGCGGAACTCGGCCGAGTGGCCCTCACCGCGCTCATCGACGATCGAGATCTTCAAGCCCCGGGTGAGGAAGGCGGTCTCGCGCAGGCGCTCTTCCAGAGTGTGGAAGTCGAGGTCGAGGGACTCGAAGATGTCGGCGTCGGGCAGGAACGTGACGGTCGTCCCGGTGGGAGCATCCCTGGTGAGCGCTTTGCCCTTGGTGAGCTCGCCCTGGGGGGCGCCCCGGGAGTACTCCTGGGAGAACTCGTGGCCGTCGCGGCGGATCTCCACGAGCAGGTGCTCGGACAGGGCGTTGACGACCGACACGCCTACGCCGTGCAGGCCGCCGGAGACCTTGTAGCCGCCGCCGTCGCCGAACTTGCCGCCGGAGTGCAGGACGGTGAGCACGACCTCGACCGCCGGGCGGCCCTCCTTCTCGTGCATGGCCACGGGGATCCCGCGGCCGTCGTCGATGACGGTGACCGAGCTGTCGGGGTGGATCGTGACCGACACCTCCGTGCAGTAGCCCGCGAGAGCCTCGTCGACGGAGTTGTCCACGACCTCGTAGACGAGATGGTGCAGGCCCATCACACCGGTCGATCCGATGTACATGCCCGGGCGCTTGCGCACCGCCTCGAGGCCCTCGAGCACCGTGATGTCCTGTGCGTCGTAGCCGGCGCTCACGCCGGCGGAGGTGTTGCTGACGCCGCTGCTGGCGGCGTCCTCGTCAGGCTTGCGTCCGTTCGGACTGTCGTTGTCGACTGTTGCCAATCTGATCCTTCGTTGACGTGCAAACGCCCCGGAGTCCAAGGCGCGTGGGACCGCCGGTCCGGGGCGAAATGGGTTTACAGAACAATAGCACAAACGACCGGGGGACCGGGCCCCTACGGCCCACGAAATCCCTGCAAAATAGCCTAAATTGAGCCGGCCGGGCCGGCCTGCCGGGACGCTCGGCTCAGGCGCTGTGACAGCGCAACTCGCGCAGCGCGTCCACCCCCAGCGCGGCGTTCAGGCGGGGGAGGAGATCGCGGGCCATCAGGTCGAGCTCCTGAGCCCACACGGCGCCGTCGCAGGCGACCGTGAGGACGCCGTCGCGCTCGGCGGTCGGGCGGGCGCAGGAGGCGATCGCGGGGCCGACCGTCCCCTCCCACACTTCCTGCACGCGCGCGAGGGTGCTCGCCGGCGCGAGAGTGCTCGCGAGGCGATCCAGGGCGAGGGCGAGCGACCGGGGGGCGGAGCGGCTCATCGCTCTCAGGCGCCAGCTCGGGGCGTCCACCGCGGGCTGGCGAGGACAGCGCCAGCCTGCTGGGGTACGTGGCCGGCGGAGTCGTGCACCGCCTCCTGAAGGATGGCGCCGGGAGACACGCGCAGGCGCGTGACGGTGGCCTCGCCGGCGCCGGGGACGTGGGCGAGATCGGTGGTCGCGATCACGCTCTGGCCGCCGGTCGAGAGCTCTCGCGCGAGCAGCTCCCGGCGGTCGGCGTCGAGCTCGCTCATAACGTCGTCGAGGAGCATCAGGGGCATACGGGCTCGCTCGCGGGCGAGGGCGGTGCGCTCGGCTAGCAGCAGGGCGAGCAGGGCCAGGCGCTGCTCGCCCTGGGAGCCGTACACGCGCAGGTCCCGTCCGTCGCGCACGAGGGCCAGGTCGTCGCGGTGGGGCCCGTGGCCGGAGAACCCCCGTTCGAGGTCACTCTGAAGCCTGGCTTGCAGCTCGGCGAGGAGCTCGTCCTCGTTGGATGCGTGCGTGCGGGGCCGGTACTCGATGCGGGCCTCCCCGGCCAGCCCGAGCTGGGCGGCGCGCGCGGAGAAGGTCTCGGCGAGCAGGCCCACGGCGGCGGCCCGATTCTCGCGCAGAGCCAGGGCGTGGCGGGCGAGCTGCAGATCCCAGGTGGGGATGCTCGAGCGCGAGGCGGCGCCGGCGCGGATGCGGGAGAGCAGGGAGTTGCGTTGGGCCAGCGCCTGCGAGTAGGCGCGGCGCTCGCCGTCGCGCAGCGGCCAGAAGGCGACCACGACCTGGTCCAGGTGGGCTCGGCGGACGCTCGGCGGACCCTTCAGGAGCTCCATGCGATCGGGCAGGAAGACGCTCAGCAGGGGGCGTTTCTCGATCGCGAGCAGTCCGTCCACGGGACCGCCGTCGACGGTCATTCGCCTGGGCTGTCCGGGCTGCAAGCCGACGCTCAGCTCGTGCGGACGATCGCCGTCGCTCACGCGCACGCTCACGCGGGTGGCGCTCTGGCCGAAGCGCACCAGCTCACGCTCGTTGCGGGTGCGGGGCGAGCGGCCGGTGCAGCCGAAGTAGATCGCCTCGAGCAGGTTCGACTTGCCGGCTCCGTTGGGCCCGTGCACGACCGTCAGGCCCTCTCCCAGCGTGGCTTCGGCGCGGGCGTAGGTGCGGAAGTCGCGCAGCTGCACGCCGAGCACACGCACGATGGCTCCGTCAGGCGTTCAGGCGGATCGGCATGATCAGGTACACGAACTCGGCGCTGTCGGGAGACTCGATCACGCCCGGGCGCAGGGGGCTGATCAGCTTCAACAGGAGCTCGTCGGACTCCACGCTTTCGAGCCCGTCGCGCAGAAACTCGGGGTTGAAGCCGATCTCGAACGGCTCGCCGTGGAAGGACACCGGCAGGGTCTCGCTCGCCTCGCCCACGTCGGGGGTCTGCGCCGAGACCGTCAGCTCGCCCTCGCGAAAGCCCAGGCGCAGAGGCGTGTTCTTCTGGGCGAGCAGGCTGATGCGGCGCACGACGTCCGCGAGCTCGGCGGTGGCGAGGCGCAGCTCGTGCTCGACGGACTCCGGGAGGAGCTGGCGATAGTTCGGGAACTGCCCGTCGATCAGGCGGGAGGAGAGCGTGATCTCCCCGAGCTCGAACACGACCTGGTTCTGGTTGACGCTCACCGCGAGGGACTCGCTGTCGGCCTGCTGGGCGATGCGGGCCAGCTCCTGAAGGGCCCGGGCCGGCACGTTTGCCTCAAGCGCTCCCTGCAAGGGCTTCCCGAGGGCAGCCTCCTTGACCGACAGGCGATAGGAGTCGGTCGCGACCATCCGCAGCAGCTGTCCGGACGCGGACATGAGGATGCCTGTGAGAACGGGTCTGGTCTCGTCTCGCGAGGCCGACCGGGCGACCTGGGATACGGTCTGGACGAACGCCTCCACCGGGAGCGTCAGGCGAGTGTCGGGGGCTGGGGCGGGAAGGGTTGGAAAGTCCTCCACGCGAAGCGTCCGCAGGTGGAACGTGGCCGCGCCGGAGACGAGCTCGACGTCCTGCTCGGCGCTTCTCAGCTTCAGCGTGAGCCGGTCGGCGGGTAGCGTGCGAACGACATCGAGGAGCAACCTTGCGGGCAGGACGACCGAGCCCGGCTGCGGAGACTCGGTGTGCAGGGGCACACGCAGGCCGATCTCGGTGTCGGTCGCCAGAAGCTCGGCGGGAGATCCCTCGGGCACCGAGATCATCACGCCTGACAGAGCCTGGATGGCGCTGCGAGTCGAAGCTACTCGTGAGACGGTCTGCAGTTGTGCGAGCAGCTGTGAAGTAGAGAGGGAAAGATTCATATAGACACCGACGGAAAAGTCAATAGGAAGTAGTGGTTGTGAAGATGTGGATGGCGGAGGGAGAGCGTTGTATAGCGGCTTGGCTGCTGTGGAGGTGACTGTGGAGAGGGTGTGGGCAGTTTGTCAGGCGGTCCGGTCGGGGACCGTCTCATGATGGGTCGCGGGCGTCGGCTGCAGCTCGGCGAGGAGTTTGTCAACAGCCTCACGCGAGATGCTGTCGGCGGCGATGCGAGAAGCGGCTTTGCGACAGGCGTGGAGGACGGTCGTATGGTCGCGTCCACCAAACTGCCGACCGATTGCGGGAAGCGAGTCGTCGGTGAGCTCTCGGGAGAGGTACATGGCGAGTTGGCGCGGCCAGGCTATGCGGGCGGTGCGTGAAGGGGACATGATCTCCTCGACCGTGAGCCCGAAGTGCGCGCAGGCGGCCGCCGTGATGTCCGACACCGAGGGGCGCCCGCGACGGGCGCGGGGGGATGAGTTCGGGTAGAGGCCGTCGAGAACCTCCACCGTCAGATCGGGTGTGAGCGGGCGACCGGTGAGGGACGCGAAGGCTACGACTCGGATGAGAGCCCCCTCGAGCGCGCGCACGTGCTCGGTGACCCGTGTCGCGATGAGCTCCAGTGCGTCGGCGGGCACCTCGACGCGATCCTGGTGAGCGCGCTTGCGCAGGATCGTCAGACGGGTGGGGAGATCCGGAGCGTCGATGTCGGCGACGAGCCCCGACTCGAAGCGCTCGCGCAGGCGGTCCTCGAGCGCCTGGAGGTCGCGGGGGGGGCGGTCGGAGGTGAGCACGATCTGATGGCCGGCGTCGTAAAGGGCATTGAAGGTGTGGAAGAACTCCTCCTCGGTGCGGGTCTTGCGCTCGAGGAACTGGACGTCGTCGACGAGCAGGACGTCGATGTCGCGGAAATGGGCCTTGAAGGCATTGGCGCGTTGGCGGGAGAGGGCGTAGAGGAAGTCGTTCGTGAACGCCTCTCCAGTCGTGTAGCGGACGCTCAGGCCGGGATTGTGGGAGAGCAGCAGACTGGCGATCGAGCTGAGCAGGTGGGTCTTGCCGACGCCCGGCGGGCCACAGATGAACAGAGGGTTGTAAGCGTGGGCCGGCATCTCCGCGACGGCCAGGGCAGCGGCGTGGGCGAGGCGGTTGCCGTCGCCGATCACGAACTGGTCGAAGGTCAGCTTCGGGTTGCCGAGAGGGCTGGGCGCCGGACCGTCGAACCGGTCGCCCTGACCGCCCTCGGCGAGCTTCCCGTCGCCGGGCGAGCGGCCATGGCCCTCGCGAGCCCCAGCCGGGCCGGCCGCGTCGGAAGGCCCGCCGGCCCTGGACCGGGACCGGTGAGACGCGGGGACCAGCTCGATCACGACCTCGCTCCCGATTGCGCTCGCGGCGCAGGCGTGAAGGACACGCCCGAAACGGTCCCCCACCCACCCACACGCCTGGGGAGAGGCTTCAATGTACAGGGTGCCGTGAGAGAGCTCGCGCGCCCTGAGCGGCTGGAGCCAGATGCGATAGGTGGGCTCGTCGACCGCCGCGGCAAGCTCAGCCTGGACACGCGACCATATGTACTCCAACTCGGCGCTCACGGCAGCGTCAATCTGCTCCTCCCCGGGAGAGCTCGCGACCTATGGACAGAGGGCCCGCGAGGGCCCGGTCTGGCGACTATAACCCAAGGCCGAGGGCTCGCCGAGGGCCTGCCCGCATTTGGCGGGAAAAATCGCCTAGAGGCGGTCAGGCGTGTGATCGGCCGTATACTCAGAGCGCTGTGAAGCGCACCTACCAACCGAAGAAGCGCAAGCGCGCTCGCACCCATGGGTTTCGCGAGCGGATGAGCTCGCGCGCGGGCCGTCTCACCCTCAAGCGCCGCCGCGGCAAGGGCCGCAAGCGCCTGTCGGCCTGAAGATGTCCGGCCGCTGCGCGAGCGAGTCGAGCGGACGATGAGATCGCGCCCGGCCCCCCGCGGAAGGCGCCTTTCCCGGAGCGCGGAGTTCGAGCGTGTCTACCGGCAGGGCCGATCGGTCGCCAACCGCGAGCTCGTCCTGTACAGCTTCCCGAATCCGTCGACCGCTCGTCCCCGACTGGGATTGTCGGTGTCGCGCAAGGTCGGCGGCGCAGTCGAGCGAAACCAGGTCAAGCGCCTGCTGCGCGAGGCCTTCGCCCAAGCGGAGAGCGATCTGCTCGCGGGCCAGGACATCGTGGTGGTCGCCCGTCCGGACGCCCGGGATCTTGCCGAACGAGAGGGCCTGGCGGGCGTCGTCAGGGCGCTCGGCGAGCTCATCGACCGGGCGCGGCTGCGGGGATCCGAGACGGGCGAGGGGAAGCTCGCGGGTGGAGAGGCGGCGTGAGCGCCGCCCCGCCAACGCCCGCGGGAGTCCCGCCAACGCCTTCCGCGGCGGGCGCCTGGCGATTCCTGCGCGCGATTGCGATCGCGCCGATCGTGATCTATCAGAAGACGATCTCGCCGGCTCTGCCCCGGCGATGCAAGTACGAGCCGACGTGCTCGCGCTATGCGGTGCAGGCGATCCGGACGTTCGGCGTCCCGAGAGGCGTGGTGGTGGCTGTGTGGCGGGTGCTCAGGTGCAACCCTTGGAGCCACGGCGGGTACGATCCAGTCGAGGCCCAGCGAGTGTTCTCCGCGGTACACGCGCCGCCGGATGGACGGGCGCGGGCAAGCCAGCACCGCAGTCGAGCCAGCAGCGAGCAGTAGCGCGCCGAGCCGAGCCGATCCGGCCGGCCCGATGTGACGCCAGACAGGCCAAACCCCGCGACAACGTATGCCAATCCCCGCAAACATCATCGAGGACGCGTTCTCCCCGCTCATCAACGCGTTCGAATCGATCATGGTGTTCATCCACGAACACCTGCCGGGGACCAGCTGGGGCCTCGCGATCGTGGGGCTGACGGTGTTCATCCGGGCGCTCCTGGTGCCCGTGACCTACAGGCAGCTGAAGTCGATGCAGGAGATGCAGAAGCTGGCTCCTCAGATGGCGGAGCTGAAAGAGAAGTACAAGGACGACAAGCAGCGCCAGCAGCAGGAGATCATGAAGTTCTACCAGGAGAACAAAATCAATCCCCTGGCCTCCTGCCTGCCGTTCCTGCTCCAACTGCCGGTGTTCATCTCGCTCTTCTACATGCTGCGGACCGACCTCAAGTTCGACATCTGCGGTCCCGCGCTGAAGAGGTACTTCCACGTCGTGACCTACGGCCAGATCCCGTCCAAGCAGCTGGCGGAAACGGGCTGTAACCAGGTCGATCCGGGCTCGGCCAAATTCCTGTTCATCCCGGACATCACCGCCAAGGCGACAGGGATCGTCCTGATCGTCCTGATCGTCCTGTACGTCGGCTCACAGGTCCTCTCGACGCTGATGGCGACCGCCACCGCCGACCCCAACCAGCGGCGCCTGATGCTGCTGCTGCCGCTCGTGATCGTGGCGTTCCTGTTCAGGTATCCCGCGGGTCTGCTGGTGTACTGGATCACCACCAACCTGTGGACGATCGGACAGCAGTACTTCATCCGAAAGCGGATCGGCCCCGCCCCGCCGAAGTCCACGGACGCCGGGGGGTCGTCCAACGGCAAGGCCAAGGTGTTGCCCGAGACGGCGCTCGCCGGCGCGGCGGTGGCCGGCTCGGGCGGACCGGCGCCCCCGCCCCCGCCGCGGCGCAAGAAGAAGCGCTCGGGCAGGCGGCGATGAGCGAGGCCGACCACGAGGACCCGCCTCCGGCGGGCGAGGACGAGGAGGGGTCGGCGGCGGCGCTCGAAGACCTGCTCGCGGAGATCGCCGACGGTCTCGGACTCGACGTGGAAATCGAGGTCGAGGAGGGCGAGCGCGCCCTGAAGGGGTCCCTGTTGGGCGACGACGTGGGTCTGTTCATCGGCCGCCGCGGCCAGACGATCGACGCCGTCCAGCACCTGGCCCAGCGGATCGTCTTCCGCGACGGACCGTCCCCCGTGCGGATCGTGATCGACGCCGACGGCTACCGCGAGCGCCGGGCCGAGTCGCTGCGGGCCGACGGCGACGAGGCTGCGGACGAAGCGGTGCGCACCGGCGAGCCGGCGGAGCTCGAGCCGATGCCGGCGTCCGAGCGGCGGGTCGTGCACGAACACCTGCGCGACCGTGGAGACGTGGACACGCACAGCGAGGGCGAGGAGCCCGAGCGGTATCTGGTCGTTTCCCCGCTTGACGGCGGGTAGAGCCCCGTAAACGCAGCGACCGGCGCGGCGTTTCACGTTTTTCTCCCCGGTGGAACAATGTATGCATGGACGAGTCGCCAGACCGCGAGATCACGGATATCGAGAGGGGGCTCGTTACGGGCCTACTCATCGGCGAGGGGCACTTCGGCGGGGATGGGAAGCAGCCGCAGATCACTCTCAAGATGCATGTCAGGCACGAGGCGATCTTTCAGTGGCTGGGAGAGCTGTTCCCGCGTGCCCGCCTGTACGGCCCCTATCACCACGGCGGGCGTTCCTACTACCAGTGGATGGCTCGCGGCCAGGTGCTGGCCGAGGACGTATTGCCGGTCGTCGAGAGCGTGTTGACCGACCGGATCGACACTCATGTCGGTGCTCGCATCCGCGATATGAGGGCCAGGTATCCCAACTTCTTCGCACGCCGTGAGCGACCCACGGAACGTCGGGTCCAGACGCTGGCGCGCCGGCATGGGCTGCCACCTCGCGCGCACATCCAGATGACAGCGATCCTCGAGACGCTCGCTGCGGATGAGCGGGCACCGACGACCGTGCGCGGGCACGGGGAGGCCGTGGACGTCCATCTCGCCGACTCACTGGTGGCGCTCGAAGTCGACCGCCTCCGATCAGCAAGGCGAATCGCCGACATCGGGACAGGCGCTGGCTTCCCGGGGTTGCCGCTGGCGGCTGCGTTGCCGGCGAGCGAAATGCGGCTGGTGGAGAGCCAATCGAAGAAGTGCCAGTTTCTGCGCCGGGTGATCGCGGCGGCAGGGGTCGACAACGTCCGCGTGGCCGAGCATCGGGTAGAGGAGTGGTCTGAAGGTCTAGGCGCGCACGACGCAGTGATCGCACGAGCGCTTGCGCCGTCTCCCGTGGTGCTGGAGTATGCGGCGCCGCTGCTCGAACACGGAGGCGTTCTCGTGGACTGGCGCGGTCGCCGCGACTCGGCTCAGGATGCGGAGGCGGCCTGCGCGGCCGAGCAGTTGGGCATGCGCCTGCTCGAGATACGCCGCACCGAGCCATACAAGGGCGCGCGCGACCACCATCTGCACGTTTTCGAAAAGGTCGCCGAGACCCCTTCGCGCTTTCCCCGCCGGGCGGGAGTGGCCCGCAAGCGGCCCCTTGGTTGTTGATAGCTTCCGCTCGGTGGGCACGATTTATGCGATCGCCAACCAGAAGGGGGGGGTCGGCAAGACGACGACCGCGGTGAACGTCGCCGCGTGCATCGCCGAGGCCGGGTATCGGACGCTTCTGGTCGACGTCGATCCTCAGGCGAATGCGACGGTGGGCCTTGGCGTCGCCCGCACGCAGTCGCCCGGGCTGTATGAGGTGCTGACGGGCGAGGCGGCTGCAACAGAGGCGCTGACCGAGGGAAGCGTGCCCGGGCTGCAGGTTTTGCCGGCGGGCGCCGGTCTGGCCGGCGCCAACGTGGAGTTGCCCCGCATCGAGGGGTTCGAGCAGCGCCTGCGCGAGCGCCTTGCGCCCCTGCGCGAGCAGTTCGAGTACATCCTGCTGGACTGTCCTCCCTCGCTCGGACCGTTGACGGTGAGCGCGCTCGTCGCGGCCGACCGCGTGATCGTGCCGGTCCAGACCGAGTACTTCGCGCTGGAGGGGCTGGCGGGGCTGCTGGAGACCCTGGCGCTGGTGCAGCGCGAGCTCAACCCGCGGCTGACGGTGGCGGGGATGCTCCTGACGATGCACGACAGCCGCACCCGGCTTGGCCGGGACGTCGAGCGGGAGGTGCGAGAGCATTTCCCCGACCTGGTGTTCGACACGGTGATCCCGCGGAACGTGCGGGTCGGGGAGGCTCCCAGCTATGGTCTGCCGGTGACTCATCACGATCCCCACAGCGCCGGCGCGGAGGCGTACTTCGAGCTGGCCAAGGAGGTGGCCGCGCGTGGCTAAGCCGAGACCCGGGATGGGACGGGGACTGAACGCGATCCTGTCGGCGTCCGCGCACGGCGCCGGGCAGGGCGAGGAGGAGCTGCGAGAGCTGCCGGTCGAGCTGATCTCCCCGAGCCCAAGGCAGCCCCGGCGACGGTTCGACGAGGATGGGCTGGAGGCGCTGGCGGGGTCGTTGGGCGAGCAGGGCGTTCTGCAGCCGGTGCTGGTGCGCCCGAAGGCGGGGGGCACCTACGAGCTGGTCGCCGGCGAGCGTCGCTGGCGGGCGGCTCGGATCGCGGGCCTTCAGAGCATCCCGGCGCTCGTGCGTGAGCGCGCGGACGCGCAGGCGCTGGAAGTGGCGCTCGTCGAGAACATGGCGCGGGAGGACCTCAACCCGATCGAGGAGGCACGCGCGTGTGACGCGCTGGTCGAGGAGCTCGGCCTGACCCGCGAGGAGGTGGGCAGGCGGGTGGGACGCAGCCGGGTGGCGGTCAGCAACCTGCTGCGGCTGCTGGACCTGCCCGACGAGGCGATCGAGCTGCTCCAGCGGGGACAGCTCAGCGAGGGCCATGGCCGTGCGCTGCTGCTCGCCGAGGATCACGGCGCGCGCTGCAGCCTGGCGCGGGAGGCGGCCGACCAGGGCTGGTCGGTGAGGGGCACCGAAGAGCGGGCCCGGACGGCAAACGGGCCGGCGGTCCGCGAGGGGATCGTCCGCCGGCGCGGGCGTGGTCGGCAACCGCATCCCGACCAGGAGCAGGCGGCCAGAGAGATCGCGGACGCGCTCGGGGAAGCGCTCGGCGCCGACGTTCGGGTGAAGCCCACAAACGACGGCCGCTACAGCGCCCAGCTGTCGTTCTCCAGCACCGAGGAGGCCGTCGAGCTGGCCCGCCGGATACGGTTGCGGGCGGTGGCATAGGCGGCGGACGAAGTCGAGGGGACGCCATAGACGGCGCGCGCCAGGCGCTCGCGGTCGAGGACAAGATTGACGAGGAGCAGCGCGAGCAGCTTCGTGCGGCTGGCGTCTTCGAGCGCTTCGCCGTCGACGCGCTCGGGTCGGTCGTAGGTCTATTCGAGGTCTTCATGCGCGAGCAGTTCTCGCAGCGAGTGCCACACTCCGAGACGATCACGCGCGGAAGAGGCAACGTCTTCCAACGGCTCGACGACACGGCTGCTCTCTTTGCCCAGCACGCCTCGCTCGATCTCGTCGCTCTCTCCGGCGCAGAACTCTGGAATCGACTCAAGCGTGCGTTCGCCCAGCGTCACGTGCTCACGCACCGCGGTGGCATCGTTGACGCGCGCTTTGTCGAGCAAGTCCCAAACTCGGGCCTTGCGGTAGGCCAGCGCCTCGTAATCCGGCGACAGGACGCTGCGGGAGCGTTGGACGACCTAGACACGCTCGTGCGACGCCTCTCCGAGACTGAGCCCATCGTCGACTAGTGTCCGGAGTCGTTAGTTCGCAGGTGTATGTGGGGTTGGCCGCGAAGTTCGTCGTCATCCACGACGATTGGAGGCGGCTATGGCTCAGCGTGCGGAGATCGTTCTGACTGACGAGGAGCGCGAGGTGTTGGAGCGGTGGGCGCGGCGCCCGAAGAGCTCGCAGGCGTTGGCGTTGCGTTGCCGGATCGTGTTGGCCGCGGCCGAGGGGCGCCAGAGCAAGGAGATCGCCGCTGCCCTGAGGTGCAATACCAACACCGTCGGCAAGTGGCGAGGGCGGTTCGCGTGGCGGCGCCTGGACGGGCTGCACGATGAGCCACGTCCCGGCAAACCGCGCTCGGTCACCGACGAGGACGTCGAGCGGGTGATCGTCAAGACGCTCGAGGAGAAGCCGAAGGACGCGACGCACTGGTCGACCCGCTCGATGGCGCAGGCCACCGGGATGAGCCAGAGCGCGATCAGCCGCATCTGGCGGGCATTTGCGCTGAAGCCACATCAGGCGGAGACGTTCAAGCTCTCGCCAGATCCGCAGTTCATCGAGAAGGTCCGCGACATCGTCGGGCTCTACCTGAACCCGCCCGAGGCCGCGGTCGTGCTCTGCGTCGATGAGAAGTCCCAGATCCAGGCGCTTGACCGCACCGCCCCGGTGCTGCCGCTGATGCCAGGCGTGCCCGAACGAGCGACCCACGACTACGTGCGCAGCGGAACCACGAACCTCTACGCCGCCCTTGACGTCGCCTCCGGGCAGGTCATCAGCGAGATCACCAACCGCCACAGAGCAGAGGAGTTCCGCCGTTTCCTGAACACGATCGACAAGGCCGTGCCCGAGCACCTAGAGATCCATGTGGTGCTCGATAACTCCTCCACGCACAAGACGCCGTCGATCCAGCGGTGGCTGTTACGCCACCCGCGCTTCCACGTGCATTTCACGCCGACCTACAGTTCCTGGCTGAACCTCGTCGAGCGATGGCGCAGAGCTCACCACGAAATGGATCAAGCGCGGCACGCACCGCTCCGTGCGAGACCTCACAGCCTCGATCCGGACCTGGATCACCAGCTGGAACGAAGACCCCAAACCCTACGTCTGGCACAAGAGCGCCGAGGAGATCCTCGACAGTCTCGCCAACTACTGCCAGCGGCTCAACGACTCAGGACACTAGCTCGATAGAGCAAGCGGGGGACGTCGCGTCGTCCGCGCGCGGAAGAGTCCAGCTGCCAAGCACGACGGCGACATCGACGTGCCGACGAGGACAACGATCACGCTGGCGATGACGACGATCACGATCACGATCACGAGGGGCCGCAGAACGAACACCACGACGAACACCCGCATGACGAGCGCGACGATGGCGACGAGGGCGGGGCGGCTCCTTGACCGCTGTCGTGCGACGATCGCTGCTTCCCAGGGGAATGCACCCGCACGGGCTCACATTGGTCTTGATACCGTACGGGATCATGCTAGACTAGCGCCCGTACGGGATCATCAAGCTATGAAACTCCGCTCGATCAGAGACTTCGCCGCCGCCGTCCGCGGCCGACGACAAGACCTCGGCCTGAGCCAGGCAGAGCTTGCCGCGCGCGCCGGCGTCTCCCGCAAATGGATCTATCAGTTCGAGGCCGGCAAGCCGACCGCTGAGCTGCGCCTCATTCTCCGAGTGCTGGACGCCCTCGGCCTAGTCCTTGACGTCGCCTACGATGAGCAGACTGCCGCCGGCCAGCCCACTGGCGACCTCGACGCCCTCATCGAAGCGCATCGCGCACGATGACCGACACCCTTGCCGTCCTCCTGGACGACGCAGTCGCAGGAACCATTACCCGCCTCAGCCAAGGTCGGCTTCGTTTCGACTACGACGACGAGTACAGGCAGAGACCGGCGGCTACGCCGCTGTCGGTCTCGATGCCCACGAGTATCCGCACGCATCCCGATAGCGACATCAGCCCATGGCTTTGGGGCCTTCTCCCAGACAACGATCGCGTCCTCGCACGCTGGGCGCGTGACTTTCAGGTTCCGGCCAAACCATTCTCGCTTCTGGCGACGCCGATCGGCCACGATTGTGCCGGAGCCGTGCGCTTCGCACCCATCGACGAAGCCCTCCAGGTCTTGGCACAGCCGGGCACGGTCACATGGCTGACCGAGGAGGAGGTTGCTCAGCGCCTCCGTGACTTGCGCCAAGACACCACTGCCTGGCTGGGACGTGAGTTCAGCGGCCAGTTCAGCTTGGCCGGCGCCCAAGCCAAGACGGCACTCCTTTTAAAGGACGGCCGCTGGGGCGTTCCCTCCGGCTCCGCCGCAACAAGCCACATCCTCAAGCCCGCCGTCCAAGGTCTCGACGACCACGACCTCAACGAGCACCTCTGCCTCGACGCTGCACGCCGCGCCGGCCTCATCGTCGCACGCACGCACGTGGCGAGATTCGGCGACGAGAGCGCCATCGTCGTCGACCGCTACGACCGGCGCACTGTCGACGGCGAGCTCGTCCGCATCCACCAGGAGGACACATGCCAAGCGCTCGGCAAGCCTCCGGACCAGAAGTACCAAAACGAAGGCGGACCCTCCGCACAAGACCTCGCCACGCTCTTCCGCGGCGTCATACCACCCCGCGCCGCCGAGGACGCCGTCTGGCGCTTCCTCGACGCGCTCATCTGGAACTGGCTCATCGCCGGCACCGACGCGCACGCAAAGAACTACTCGCTGCTACTGAGCGGCGACGATGTGCGTCTCGCTCCTCTGTACGACATCGCCTCAGCGCTTCCATACGGCACGAACGAGCGCGCGCTGAAATTCGCCATGAAGATAGGAGGTGACTACCGCGTCTACCCACACCGCAACACGTGGGACAACGCCGCAGCTGACCTCGGACTCAACGCCGACGCCGTTCTTGACCGCGTGGTCCGTCTCGCAATCACCGCACCCGACGCATTCGCCGACGCCGCCAACGAGCAGGACGTCGTTGCGCTCGCGCGACCGCTGCCAAAAGCACTCGTGGACCTCGTGGCGGACCGCGCAAAACGCTGTCTCGCCATACTCCCCACCGCAGCCAAGGCACGCGCAATGCAAACGATCCGCTACGAAGAACGCCTCGCCGAGCTCAGCGACGCTGTCCCACCGCAAGCAGTCACTGCAGAAGGCGCTCCCGCACTTGTGCGCGAGGCCGCCCAGGCGTTGCACGACGCTGTCGCCGCTCAGCCGCGAGATCTCAGCGTGGTGCGCGAGCGCATCTTCGAGCTTGGCGTCGCTGCGCTCCGCGCGATCCACGCAGTCGGGGAAGCCGAGTTGCCACCGGGCTACGTCAACCCGACGAAGGAACGACTCGCAAGCCTGATCCAAGACTACGCCCCCAACATCGCCAATCTTCCAATCCCCCAAGACGATGCCGTCGCACGTGTCGCGGATGAGATCATCCGGGCAGCTAATCGTTTTGTTGAGGCCGATCCAAAAAGCGTCTTTGGGTCCGCAGACGAGCGCCTCCGTGCCCTGTACCGCGTCGGTGGTCTCGCGGCTCGGGCGCTCTCCCTCTGAGGATCCCTTGATAGGCGCGGTCGCCTGATCGACGCTGCTTGCGCAACCCGGCCCGCCAGAATGGGGGCGTGCCACGACTGCCTCGGACGACTCAACGCACCGTCTCGGAGATCACCCGCAGAGACATCTTCGACATGCTCACGCTCGGGCACATCGACTGGGCTGGTCGCCTGGAGGAGCCGGACTTCTTGGCCCGCATTTGGGATCTCGCAGACATGCGCTCGACGGATGGGCGATTCAAGGACGCCGCCGGCGACATCTGGCAGCACCGCGTCAACAATCCGCAGGACTGGGAGGACGACTGGGTCTTCACGGACAGCCGCTTCGACCTCATGCACGGCGGCGACGAGACGCTACTGCGCTTCCTCTCCGAGATGGTTCATCCTGCCGTCCGTCCTGACGTGGACGAGGCCCGCGCACTCGTTGAGACCATCAACAAGAAGCTGGCGGCAGACGGCTGGGCGCTCGTCGAAGTCGAGCAGGTCTCCGGCCGACCGATCTTCGGCGGCCGACGCATCAAGGGCGCCAAACAGCCGACGACGGCGCTCAAGCTGCCGGAGTACAAGCGGCTCCGTGACCCGCAGGTGTTCCACGAGCACCTGCGCCGCATCGACGCCGGCCTCGCTAACGACCCGCCGGCAGCCATCGCCTCATCGAAGGAGTTGGTCGAGTCCGCCTGCAAGGTGATCCTCGACGATTACGGCATCGAGTACGGCCGCAAGGACGATCTCCTCGAGCTCTACAAGGCCGCCGCCAAGGCCCTCAAGCTGAGCGTGGACTCCGTCCCCGAGAGCGCGAGGGGCAGCCAGGCCGCGCAACGAGCCGCCCGCGCGCTCGCCTCGGCCGTGCAGAGCCTCGCCGAGCTACGCAACGAGCTGGGTCTCGGGCACGGTCGCAACAGGGCGAGCAAGGCGCTGACGCGGCACGCACGGCTGGCGTTCAACAGCGCATCGGCAGTCTCCGAGTTCATGCTCGACACGTGGCACGCGCGACGTGCCGCCGACCACGACGGTGACGCATAGGGCGATACGATGACCCGGCAATACAGCGCGTTTCCTGCCAGCAAAGTTCTACGGATGTTCTATATCAAGCAGGCATGTTCAGTGCAGGGCTGGCAGAAATACGTGATTTGCAGGGCAAAGGGCGATTAGCTCAGTCGGTTAGAGCGCTTCTCTGATAAGGAAGAGGTCCCAGGTTCGAGTCCTGGATCGCCCATCGAAGGTTTTGGCCGGGAAGCCGCATGGATACTGGAGTCTTGCGCCCTCGCCAGTCGAATGCCCTGGACGCCGGATCGGCCCAGATGTGCCCAGTTCTGCTACCGCTGGTAGCAACGAGCAGCGCAATCCGCTTGAGATCGCCGACATGATGGGTCACAGCCCGCAGGTGCTCTTCTCGACCTACGCTCATGTGATCGTCGAGCTGCGAGGCGCAGCCCCGATCTCCGCAGAGGAGCAGATCAAGGCCGCTCGCTCCAGCGTCCGTGACAAGGACGCCTGAATGCCGTGGAGGCGGTCTCAGCGCTCAGCGGTCGTATGCGCCGCCACGGGGCTTGACGGCCGTCACCACGATCACGCTGGCATCGGAGTCGAGGCGGATCAGGGCTCGCCAATCACCGACGCGCAGACGCCACTCGCCCGGTCGGCCCTTGAGACTGCGCACATCACCCGCAGGCAGACGCTCGATCGCTGCGAAGATGCGCTCCCGTTCGTTGCGTGGGAGCTTGCGCAGGGTCTTCGCGGCTGTGGGTGCGATCACCGCCTCCCAGGCGGGCAGCTCAGGCGTCAGCGTCAGGCTCCGCGCGCAACTCGGCTACGCCGACCGCCTCGCCCCGCTGGTATGTCGCCCAGCCCTCCTCGGAAGCCGCCCGATCATCCCCGGTGTAGGGCTCGTCGTCAAAGGGAGCAGCCTCAAGGGCCGCCAGCACCGGGTCCTTGGCACGGGTCAGCAGGACCCCGGCGGGGCCCACGCTCTCGTCGGGCAACTCGTCCACAAGGCGGTGCAGATCGGCTCGCGTCATGGCCTAAACGTAGCACCAGGACCACGAGGCGACGAGCCGATCTCGTGCTCGCAGCGTCGGCTCCAGCGGCATCACGAGCGAAGGGCTCCGGTAGCAAATTGGTAGCACGCAGGAATCCGCTCCGAATCGGATATGGCTTCAGCAAGCCAAATCCCCCGCCTCGAAGCCAATCTCTGATAAGGAAGAGGTCCCAGGTTCGAGTCCTGGATCGCCCATCCCAGATCACCTGGTCAAAGGGTCTTCTTCGCCCGTGTCCGCCGCCTCGAGCGGGAGGCGATGAGCCGCTGAGCGAGCAGCATGAGTGCGGGCACCTTGCGGTCTCGTGATGGGAGCAGCCCGATCTGCTGTGAGAAGTCATAGACGTCGTAGAGAAGCGTATGGCGGGAGATCAGACCGTCGCGGAACTCGTACAGGTCGATCCCCTCGATGTCGATCGCCCGTCCTGTCGGCGCCAATGTCGGCGGCTTCGAGCCGTAGCGCTTGCCCCAAAACGCCAGCTCGCCCGTGAATGTCCCGGTCATTCGCCACGGTAGAGCGAGCCCTGTGCCCTCGAGGGCAAGGTAGAGCGCGCCGGTGCCCTCCAGGTGAACGTCGGGGAAGGCATGGAAGAAGATCTCGATGAATGCCCTGAACTCGTGGCGGCCGTGGGCGGTCTCGCCGAACATCGCCGGGTCCTCGCACACGATGTCCTCGGTCACGAGTGCTTCGAGCAGGTCGAGGTCGTGGGTGTTCCAGGCCGTCTCCCAGCGGTCGAAGAAGCCGCCCAGCCCGCCCGCGCGCGAAAGCCAGCGCTCGGAGAACCCTTGCAGGCCGCCTTGGAGCTGCTCCAGCAGGTCGGTGCTCTGATTAGGGACGGCCTGATCGTGGGTGGGCGGTGCGGTGTTTGTCGTCATGGTTGACTCCTTCTCTCGTCATCGGCTTCAGGTGTTCTGCCTGGAGGTCTTGCTGATCGTCTCCGGGTGAACTGGTCGTGGAATCGGGATCGCCCACGCGGGAGTTGGATCCCGCCCAGGTGTTGTGCCGTTAGGCATGAGTCACAGCGCGGGTATGGGCGTCGAGCTCGACCACGAGCGGGGTGCCCTCCTCGAACCAGCCGTGGGTGAGATCTTTGATTCTTGAGCGGGGGGGGGCGTCCTTTGCGCCAATTCATGCATGCCACGTAGTCGACGGCGGTAGCCGGCTCGCAGTAGGCCTCCCGGGCTTGCTCGATCTCCAGCGCGTCGCTCAGCTTGCGGGCTCGGCCGCCGAACGTTCCCCCCACGATCCGCAGAGACACGTTGGGGTTGGCCTGGATGTTCTTGAGCCATGCCATGTCGGGCCCACCGATCGACACCATGTACACCCTGTTTCCGCTTCGTATTGCGCGGATGCATTTGCGTCGCAGCTTGCCGGTCTTGCGGCCGGTCGTGGTGAGGACGCCGTAGCCCTTGGGTGGTACGAGGCTGAACCAAGGGAGCTGGAGCGCGCTGAGCAGCCGGCCGCCGTGAAGTGCCAGGCCGAGGACATTCGTACGCTGCTCTCGGATAAACGGGTTGTATCGCCGTTCGCGTGGGTACATCGATGGTGCGTATCGGGGCATGCGCTCGCTCATACGCGCGCGAACTGGCCGTGGAAGCCGAACGGGATGTGGTGGGGGGCTTGCGCACGCGCCAGCTCGCTCAGATCGGCGGCGTCGAGCGCTAGCAGGAAGGACCTCCCCTCCTCGGCGTCGAGCACGACCGAGAGCAGGACCCCGTCGTCCTCCTGCTCGGCTTCGGGGCGGGCCACGAACACGGGCTCGCCCGGATAGCACCCCGGCTGGGACCACGAGAGCGTGGCGCCGTCGGTTGTGTCGATCTTGACGATCTCGTCGATCCATCCCTCCCCGCTGTTGCCGTTGGCCCAGACGTAACGGTATGGGCGCTCGTTACAGCGTCCGTAGTTGATGCGCGGCAGCTCAATCGCCCGCTCTGCCAGCCGCTCGCGGCCCACCGATCGGTCGGCGAGGCTCAGGCGAAAGCGGGTCAGGCTGGCCGGCGCCACCGGCTTTCCCGCGCGAAGACGCTCGAGGTAGAGGTCCTCGACGATCGCCGGCGTCGGGTAGGCGCAGAGGTCCACGACCACCTCGCCATCGTCCTCGTAGGCGTTTACGTGATGGAAGGCGAAGCAGGCATCCGTCTGAAAGCCAGCGGTTGCCTCGCCGGTGGCACGGTCCACGAGCGTGAACCGCGTACCACGCTCCGGCTTCCAGCGGTAGTTCTCGATGTAGGGGCGTCCCGACAGCGCCAGGGCGAGCGGGTTGACCACGTAGGGAAACTCGCCGAGCACCAGCCACCGTTCGGTGAGCCCGAACGAGTGCATGTACGCCGGCTCGGACACGGGCAGCGAGGCAATCATCCTGGGCTTCGTCGCCCGCGGAGTGACCTCGAAGAAGCGGTAACTGCTGCGGGGTCCAAGCTTGGCTGCATAGTTGAGCATCCCGCCACTCGCCCGATCGAGGTGCGGATGCGCCGTCGAGAGCTGCCCGGGGACCTCATAGGGTCGTACACCTGCGGCCGCAAGTGTGTGCGGGTCGAACTGCACGGGCAGCGGCGTCTCGGTCATCGCCACGAAGCGCTCGCCGAGGCGGCCCACGTTGACGTTCGCATTGTCCGACAGGGCGCTCCCCGGCGAGAACAGCGTCTGCACGCGCTTGAAAAGCGAACGGCAGGGATCGGTCGCGAACTCTCCATAGACCATTCGCCCCCGCTCTCTCGCGGACTTGTAGGAGCGGCTCTCCAGGAATCGGTTGCCGTAGGAGACGCGACCGTCCTCGATCGTGAAGCGGTGCAGCATAGCCAGCCCGTCGAACCAGTGGCGCATGCGCTGCTCGCCGACCTCGAACTTGGCGGGGCCGGTGCGCAGCAGCGAGCCCCTCAGCCACCGAGGCAGCTCGCCGCTCAGCCCCAGCTCATCCACCACCGCCTCGCAATCGAGCGTCGAGAAGCCGAGCGTCGGTGCAGTCGAGCGGGTCGCGGCGACAGACATGCCAGTGGTGCCTCCTGAATGGTTCAACGCGGACGATTCACACCGTACGCTAATCTGGCGGCGGTGTCAAGCACGCCCCCCACGACCACGCGCCCGACCGAGACCTCCTACATCGTGCTCGGCCTGATCGAGCAGATCGGCCCCGCCACGCCATATGACCTGAAGCGGATGGCCCAGGTCAGCACGTTTAACTTCTGGGCGGTTCCACACACCCAGCTCTACGCCGAGTGCGGGCGACTGGCCACCGAGGGTCTGCTGTCAGAGCGCCGCGAGCAGAGCGGACGGCGCCGGCGGGTCTATCGCCTGACCAAGCGCGGCCGCGAGGCGCTCGCCGAGTGGCTGCGGGAGCCCACCGAAGAGCTCGAAGAGGTGCGTGACCCGGCGACGCTCAAGCTCTTCTTCGGTGGGGATCCTACCGAGCTCGCCGCCGCTCAGCTCGCCGCTCACCGGCGCAGGCTGCGTGCATACGAGCAGCTGCGCGCCGATGCCGCCGACTGGCCCCGCGGCTGGCGCCTCGCGCTGGAGGCGGGCATCGGCCACGAGCGGGAGTCGATCCGGTTCTGGGCACGCATGGAGCCGGAGGCCGACGCGGCCGTCTAGTGGGTCGTCCATAAACGTTTGACCGGAATCTCGTGTGTTCTGGCGAATTGGGGGGTGTGTCCCCGAGCCAGGAGGTGGTGATGCGTCCGCCGGAGGTGTTCGTGCGCGAGCTCTCCCCGCAGGAGGGTGCGCGTTTGAAGTCGATTTCCAAGCGCGCGAAGTATCAGGCCAAGCGTCAGCGAGCGATGATCGTGTTGGCCTCGGCGACTTTGATGAGCGCGCCGGAGATCGCGAGGTTGATGCGCACCGATGAGTCGCATGTGCGCAAGGTGATCCATGCTTTCAACGAGGAGGGCTTTGACTCGCTTGACCCTGACTATCGGGGCGGGCGCCCCAAGAAGACGACGCCCCGTGAGCGCGACCGGATCGTCGCGGTCGCACGCGCTCGCCCCGACACGCAGGGCGTCCCGCTCACGCGCTGGTCGCTGTCAAAGCTCGCACCCCACCTGGCCGGCTTGGGCATCCTGTTGAGCCGCGAGGCGCTGCGTCAGCTGCTGATCGACGCGGGGCTGTCCCATCAGCGGACGCGCTCGTGGAAGTGGAGCCCGGACCCGGAGTTCAAGGAGAAGGCCGAGCGTGTCTTTGCGCTCTACAGAGCCAAGCCCGAGGATGGGGTCGTCGTCTGCTTCGACGAGATGGGGCCTGTCCAGCTGATCCCCCACCACGGCTCGGGCTGGGCGGCGCGGAAGCGACCCGGACGGCTGCGCGCGACCTACAAGCGTCCGCACGGCGTGCGCTACCTGTTCGCGGCCTACGACGTCCACGCAGACCGGCTGCACGGACGCCTGCGTGAGCACAAGAACGCCGGGGAGGTCCTCGCGTTCTTCCGGCAGATCCGGATGCGCTACGACCCCCGGCTGCGGATCTACCTCGTGATGGACAACCTATCCACGCACAAGACCCAGGCGATCACAGAATGGGCCGCGCAGAACAACGTGGAGCTCGTCTTCACGCCCACCTACGCGAGCTTCCTGAACCGCATCGAGTGCCATTTCTGGGCGATCGGGGAGTTCGTCGTCAAGAACGCCGACCACCCCGACTGGGACACACTCGCCAAAGCGATGGCAGACCACATCCGCTACCGCAACGGGCCTCACCGCGACCGCCGGCTCATCCAGGCAGAGCGGCGCCTACTCATCGCCGCATGACGCTCCCGCGTTACAGGCGCAACGTTCACGGACGACCCACTAGCCTTCGGGGCAGAGTGGCTAACGGCCGTCCGATGCGCTCAAGCGCGCTCGCCACCGCTCGGTCTGCCACAGGGCCGGCGCGGTCTCCGCCAGGAATCGCTCGAGCACCGCGACGAAGCGCCCGGGCGCCTCGAGCTGGGGCATGTGGCCGACTCCCTCGAAGATCTCCAGACGACTGCCGGGAATCGCCTCATGAGCCTGCTCGCCGTGGCTGGCGGGGATGATCGGGTCGCGCTCTCCCCAGACGATCAGGACGGGCACACCATCGGCGAGGTACAGCCGGTCTCCCGCATACACTCGCTGGCCGCCGGCGCCGACCACGGATCTCAACGTGGCCAGGAACGCGGCGCGGCGATCGGCGTCCGCAAGGGAGGCGTATCCGCGGGCCACCTCGGCGACGTCCGCGTTCGGCCGCAGCCCCACGGCCGCCAGGCCACGTCCCAGCGCGGAGCCCGCCACTCGTCCCGGCGCGGCCGTGGCCGCGATGAACAGGTCCGCGCCCGGCAGCGCCGCAGCGCGCAGCACCGGGCTGACCTCTCGGCCGAGCCCGCCGCTGCCGACGAGCACCAGGCGCTCGGCGATCTCGGGAAACTGGTAGGAGAGCTGCATCGCGATTCCCCCGCCCAGGGAGTGCCCGACGAGCGTCGCGCGATCATGGCCGAGCGCGACCAGCAGATCACGCAGTCCGGTTGCCAGGGCTCCGAGCGAGTAGTCGCCCCCTCCGGGCTCGGACGCGCCGTGCCCGGGAAGGTCCGGCGCGAGCACCGTATGCGCCCGGGAGAGCGGCTCGATTACCGAGCTCCAGCTCTCGTACGTGCCCGCTAGCCCGTGGACCAAGAGGAGCAGCGGCCCGTCGCCCGCTTCGGCGTAGGTCACCGCGCGGCCGTGGAGCGTCACCGTCTTTTGCTCCATCTCGTTCATCCCGGTACTCCCTGACTATAGGTGTGGTGGCAGGTGGGTGTGGTTGCCGGCCGAACACGCATCGGCCAGGGGCGTGCGCAGATTAAGCTCTGGCCGGCGGCCTGGCAGCGGACGTGCGGGGTCCGCCGAGCGCTTTCGCTAGTCTTAGCGACGCCCAATCCTGGACCCGTGTCCAGGAGCGGGGGAACCGAGTTGTTGGGGCGAGTTCCGCGGTGATCCGCGGGAGGCGCAAGTCGCTAGCCCGTCAGCTAACCCCGTCGGCCGACGAAGGAGAGGCAGGCAGTGCGACGGCGTCGCCCCGCGTATGCGTTCACATTCATGGTCGTCTCGCTCCTGGGAGTCCTTGCGACGGTCGGCCTCGCCCTCGCCGACTCCACTGGGGGCACGGGCGTCGCCGCCTCGACGACCGCCCCCGTCTCCACCAAGGTCACCGGTGGCACGACCACCTCGCCTTCGGGCACAACCACCTCACCTGCGCCCGCCATCCCCGGCGATCCATATCCGCCGAGCGCGGCCGGCTGGGTGTTTCCGCTGTACCCCCTCTCCCACGTCGCCGCGACCGGCACGTGGACGCTTGACCAGGGGGTCGATCTCGGGGGCGACGCCGACCAGTGCGGCCCCCATCTGGTCGAGCTCGCGGTGGCGAGTGGGACGATCGTCGCCGAGGGCCTGGAAGGCTTTGGTCAGTGGGCGCCCGTGTTGCGCCTTGAAAGCGGACCCGACACGGGCCGGTACGTCTACTACGGCCATGCCTCTCCCGACCTCCAGCCGGTCGGCGCCCACGTGAGCGCCGGCCAGCCGATAGCCGAGGTCGGCTGCGGCGACGTCGGTCTCTCCTATGCCCCCCATCTGGAGATCGGGATGCTCCCCGCGGGAGCGACCGATCCGGAAGACCTGCCGGCAGTCGGACAGACCGCCCACGAAACGCTCGGCGACCTGAGCGCCGCCTACAGGGCGGCTACGTCCGCGTACAAGGCCCAGAAGGCAGCGGCCGCGAAGGCAAGGAAACAGGGCGCCATCCGCGCCCGCGCGCGATAACCTCCCCGCCCGCGCCCCTCGGGTCCCCCGGCCTGCCTGGGCGCTCACTCCAATGCCCTCGCAGGCTCTAGCCCTGGCTCTCGCCGCCTCGATCTACCCGCCCGCCGTCGCTGCGGTGATCGCCCTCGGCCGGGGCCCTCAGCTGCGATCGCGGGTGAGCGTCTTCGTGCTCGCCGCCGCGATCACCACATATGCGCTCGGCGTCCTGATGCTGTTCCTGCTGGTGGATCTCGGCGGGAGCGGCCCCCGTCATCGCACGCCGAGCGCCGCGATCGACCTGGTGCTCGGCGTCCTGCTGATCGCCCTGTCCATCCGTCTATACCACCGTCGCGGCAGGCCGGCGAAGCCGGCGGGGGGCTCGAAGATCGAGCGCTACCTGCAGAGCCGCCGGCTGGCGTTCGTGCTCGGCGTAACCCTCTACATCCTCCCCTCCCCGATCTATATCGCCGCCGTCAAGTCGGTCGCCGACGCGAGCCTCTCGACGAGCGGCCGCCTGGCCGCCCTCGCAGTGACCGTCCTGGTGATGCTCTGGCTGATCGAGCTGCCGATGGTGATGCTGCTCGCCGTCCCCGACCGCGCGGCGAGCGTCCTGGAGCGCGTCAACCTGTGGTTCGGACACAACTGGCGGATGGCCGCGTTCGTCGTGGCGGCGGCCGTGGGGGCCTATCTGACCGTCAAGGGCCTGGTGGACCTGCCCGGCTGAGGGTCCGCGCCGGCTCGCCTCGGGACCCCGCGACGGGGCCCTCCGAGGCCCACCCGGTCACGCCTCGGCGTCGCCGGCGCTCCGGCGGCTGCGCCTGGCCTGCCTCTTGGCCTTGCGCGCGGCCGACTGCTCGGAGCGCTTCTCCCGGGCCTGGCTGTAGGAGCTCTCCACCAGCGTCCTACCGCCCCTCAAGCCGAAGGCGCGAGCGACCATCACGATCGCGAAGACGACGCTCCACGCGGTCGTCACGAGCTGCTGGGCGACCGAGTAGGCGGTCGCGTTCGCCGAGCTCGTGATCCCTTTCAGGGAGATCGCGTTGAAGGCCTGCGTCACGCCCGCCCCGCCGGGCGTCACCGATGTCATGTTGGCGATCGAGTTGCCCCCCACCACCCTCATCAGTGTGTGGAAGCTGACCGGAATGTCATAGGCCGAGAGGAACACCGCGAGGATGCCGAGCATCGCGAACCAGCTGATCGTCTCCGGCAGCAGCACCCGCGTGAGGTAGGCCGTGGGATGCACGAGAATTTGCCCGCCCTCCTTCGCCTGCTCCCACCACTTCCCAACCCTCTCCCGCAGGATCTGGTAGACGAGGAACAGCAGCGCCGCCCCGCCGATCAGCAGGACGATCGCCGCGGCGAGGTGTTCGCTCAAGAAGCCGAACTGCAGATTGAACGAGCCGCTGACCGTCAGGAACAGGTACAGGTAGGTGAAGATGCCGATCGCCGTGTAGAAGGCTTTCTGGACGAGGTAGCCCGCGATCACGCCCGCGAAGGTGGCACCCTCGATGATCGAGCTGTACATCAGGAGCATCACGAGCGTCCCGAGGTTCGCGGGCAGCACGCAGTTGAGCCCCACCGCCGTGGCGTAGCAGGCGAGCACCTCCGTGAAGCCGATCTCCGCGTCGGGATAGCCGTAGCGCAGGATCGAGAACCAGGCGAAGGCCGTGGCGGTGGTCTGCAACGTGACCAGTGCGATCGCCCCCAACACGGTGGCGAGCGAGAGGCTCGTGATGGTGTTCCAGAGGTGTTCGAACCAAGTCCCGATTTCCCAGCCGGCGAGGTTCGCGGTGGCGCC
Organism: uncultured Solirubrobacterales bacterium; assembly: GCA_963785785.1. Classification (GTDB taxonomy): domain Bacteria; phylum Actinomycetota; class Thermoleophilia; order Solirubrobacterales; family Solirubrobacteraceae; genus Palsa-744. The sequence continues at coordinate 105,134 of CAWAWI010000002.1, forward strand.
AATCACGACCAGCACCAGTGCGCCGATCATGATCCGTCTCCGGTCAAGCCGGCCTCCCGCCGGCGCAACAGACTGCTGACTGGCCATCACGCGATCTTACGTCTCCCCGGCCTCGGGGCGCCGAGAGCGCCTCGCTCTGAGTACCGCGCACTATCCTCACGGTCGATGACCGACATCGGCGACGGCCAGTTTCACAAGGGACAGCCCGTCTGGGTGATGCTGGACGACGGCTCCCAACGGGCCGCCGAGTACGTGGGCGAGGGAGAGATGAGCGCCTGGTTCGGAGGAGCCCCGACCGTGATCGTCGTCTTTCCCGACACCGACACCGACACGGGCGCGGCCGTGGAGGTGGACCGCGTGATCCCCCGCGAGGGGTGAGACGGGCTCTCGGCCGGCCCCTCCGGCTCGGCGCTAAGGCATCGGCCACCTGCTGCCGATGATGGCTGCGTGAGATCGTTTCTCCGCTTGCTGATCCCGCCCTCGCGAGCGCTGCGTAGCCTTGCGGTCCTCTGCGCCCCCGTGTTCGGTGCGCTGATGCTCGCCGCTGCGCCCGCGGGAGCTTACGTGACGGCGGTCGGCTCCACCGAAGTGGGCCTGCAGTCGCGCAGCATGTCGCTGCTGGACGGCGTGGGCGCAGGTCCGGAAGGCTTTGCCAACCCGAGTGGCGGTCCCGTCCTGCCGTCCGACAAAACCTACGCGATCTACTGGGATCCGACCTATCACTACCACAATGACTGGGAGGAAGTGATCGATCAGTTCTTCCACAACATGGGAGCTGCGAGTGGCTCCCTCGCGAGCGTCTTCGCGGTCGACTCCCAGTACACGGACGCCGCCGACCAGCACGCCGCTTACGAGTCCACCTTCATGGGCGCCTACACGGACACCGATCCGTACCCCACGACCGGCGAGTGCAAAGACCCCCATGCGCTGGAAGGCGAAAGCTACCCCAAGACAGAACCCGACGCGATCGCTTGCTTGACCAGCGCCCAGGTCCAGAGCGAGCTGGAACGCTTCGTCGTCGATCACAACCTTCCGAAGGGCATGGGCACGATCTTCTACCTGCTCACCCCTCCCGGTGTAACGGTCTGTCTGGACGGAGGCGAAGTGGGCGGTCATTGCTCGGACTTCAAAGGCTCGATCAAAGAAATCGAAGAAGACGAAGCAGAAAAAACCAAAGCCGAAGAAGAACACAAAGTCTACGTCGAAACTGAAAACTACAAGAGCTACGAGCGCAGCTTCTGCAGCTATCACGCAGACATCAATCCCGACGGCTCCAGTAACGGCGACTCCAACACGATTCTCTACGCGACGATTCCGTGGGTCGCCGGCGGATACGGCGACGGGCATTTGGGTGCAGTCGATAGAACAACCGGTTACGAGTGCCAGGACGGAGGTTTCAACCCCGGCAGCAAACCGATCGAGGAAAAGGAGCACATAAAGTCACATACAAAAAAGGAAGAAGAAGAATTCGAAAAAGAGGACCCTCAAGAAAAAAGAGAACGAGAAGAAGCGGAAGCACTCGAACTTGAAAAGCCCCACGAGCAAGAGCCCAACCAGGTGGCCTGCCCAAGCCCAGACGGTTTTTGCGACACTGGCCTGGCCGACCTGATCATCGGTCAGATTGGGGCTGAGCAGCAGAACATCGTCACCGACCCGCTGCTCAACGCTTGGCAGGACGGAAGCGGCAAAGAGGCGACCGACGAGTGCCGCGACTTCTTCGCCACCGCTTCACTGGGCGGCAGCGTCGTCGCCGGCCCGGAAACCTTCGCAGGAACGCTCTACAACCAGACTCTTGCCGGGAGCAACTACTACTTGAACGACGCATTCAACCTGGCGTCGCTGAAGCTGCCCTATCCGGGAATCCCGTGTCTATCCGGGGTTCGCCTCGAACCAAAATTCACCGCCCCCAACCCGGTCAATTCGGGCGAAATCGTGGGCTTCGATGGCATGGAGTCAGACATCACGCTCAATGAGGGGACATCCTACTCGGGGGGAGCGCCCGAAACGACTTACGCGACCTACACCTGGAGCTTTGGCGACGGCAGCCCGACCGTCTCGGGATATGCGCCCGGAGCCCCGTCGGTGAACTCACCCGGTGTATCTCCGTGTGAAGCGCCGTGGCTCACGCCGTGTGCCGCAAGCACCTTCCACTCCTACAAGTATGGTGGCACCTACGACGTGACGCTCACCGTCACTGACACAGGCGGCGACAAAGCTAGCTTCACCGAAGCGATCACGGTCGACGGCCCTCCGCCACCCTCGCCGGCATCACAGGGCTCCGGAGGCGGCTCGACCGGCTCGACCGGCTCGACCGGGACGACCGGCTCGGGTTCTTCGCCCGCCACGACGGGCAAGCCAGCCGCGGGCCCGGTCGCCACCCAGACGGTCGTCTCGCACTCCCTCTCCAAGACCACCCGCAAGGGGCTGGTGATCAGGTACTCGGTCAACCAGCAGGTGACCGGCCACTTCGAGGTGCTGCTCGCGGCCTCGCTCGCCCATCGCATTGGCCTGCACGACCCGCGCGCGACCGGCCTGCCCAAGGGGACCCCCCCGCAGGTCGTGATCGCCAAAGCGCTGCTCGTCACCACCAAGGGCGGGCGCTCCACGATGAAGATCAAGTTCGGCAAGGTCACCGCCAAGCGCCTTCGCCGTCTCGGCAGGGTCTCGCTGATGCTCAGGCTCGTCGTGCGCAACGCCGCGGGCGGGGTTACGACCGTGCTGAGCACCGTCTCGCTTGCACACTGAGCAACCCCCCACGCGCGCGCGTGGGGGCCCGTTTGCGGACTGTCACTCCACGGTCGCGTGGCCCGGGCCGGGGACGTTCAGTCCGGCGGTTCCCCGCGTTTCGCTTTTGCTTTCGCGCTGAACACATACCTCCACAGCAGGAACAGCAGCAGGTAGCCGCCCACGATCGAGATCGCCGAGACGGCCGCGATCGACGCCCCACTGGAACCCCCTTCGACGGCCGCTTCGCCGTCCAGAGCGAGCGGGAGAACGCTCGCCATGAGCACGCCGAGGGCCGCACCCATCGTCGCCTCCCGCCTACAGACCCGGCCAGTGACGAACCACATAGCCGGAGTTGTCGACCGCCCCCACCTGCCAGCGCGATGCGTACACGCCGCTCCGTCCCGCCGTGTCGTAGAGGATCCCGTCCACGTACATGTAGGTGTGGCCCGCGTTCGCGTACACGGTGATGTAGCGTCCCGGCCCGGGCGCCCCCCAGCTCTCGAGTTCGCCCGAGGTCTCCGGTGAGCTCAGCAGCCCACCGGCGGCGAGCGCGTAGCTGACCGAGCCCGAGCAGTCGTAGGCGTTGTCCACGAACGACCCGTGCCCGCCCCCGAACACATACGGGAAGTCCGCGATCGCGTTCGCCCCGGCAACCACCTTCTGGACGACTTCCGGCACACCTGTGGGGATCGGGATGGTGCCGTCCCCCCCGATCGACTCGCCTCCGGGGACCGGTTTCAGGACCTGGTGGGCGGTCGTCTGGGCGCTCTTCTGGGCCGAGTGCATCTGACGGAGCTCCTGGCGGACTTCGGCGTCGGAGGGCGCCCCCGCGGCGACCGCCACTGCCCCGGACTTCGCCGGTGTCGCCGCCGCCACGTGATGGACCGAGCCGGTCGCCGGGAAGCTGTTGGCTTCTTCGGGGTCCGCCACCTCCTCGACCACAGGATGCCCGCCGCCGGTGGCGCCGGCGGCGCCGGTGGCGCCGGCGGAGCCCGCCGAGCCGGCGGAGCCCGCGACGGCTGCCGCGACGTAAGGCCCGCCTCCGTGAGCCTCCGCGGGGGCCTTCGCGGCCTGGCCCCCGGCCGTGCCCGGCGTGGCTTCTCCGCAGCCGGCAAGAGCCGCCCCGACCAGGAGCCCGCCCAGGGCGAGGGCGATCGCGTTTGGATGGGTGCTCACTGAGGGAAGGCTAGCGACCGCACGAGTGCGCCCATGCCACTTGGCTTGCCGGCCCGCGGCTCCCTCGACCGCCTCCTCGGCTACCCTGGGCGGATGCCCGACGAAGCGACCGTCGTGGACGTCCCGCGTCCGAGCGCGGCCACGTCCGTTCAGGTGCGGCCGCACGTACGCCTCCTGGACGGCATGCGCCGTCCAGCGAACTGGCTTCAGCTGGTGCGCTTCGCGATGGTCGGCGGGGTCGGCTTCTGCGTGAACGTGGGCGTCTACGCCCTGTGTGTGCACGTGCTCGCGATCGACTACCGCCTGTCGGCCGTGATCGCCTGGATAGTGGCGGTCACGAACAACTTCGTGCTCAATCGCCACTGGACGTTCGCCGCCCGCGATGGGAGCGTGCGCTTTCAGGCGATCCGCTTCTTCGTCGTCAGCCTGGTCGCGTTCGCCGCGAGCTTCGTGATGCTGACCGTCCTTGTCGAGGCGGCGGGCGTGGCCAAGGTGCCGGCCCAGGCGCTGGCCGTGGCGGCCGCGACGCCTCTGAACTTCATCGGCAACAAGCTCTGGAGCTTCAGAGACAGGAGCTGAGCGTGCACGGGACCCCCGCGATCGGCTCCCGGCAGGCACCTATACTCTGAACAGGCCCCTTCGGAGGTTTCCCTTGCAGGAGATGGTCATTTACGGCGTGAGCTTCGACATGGTCGGCAAGCAGCCGATCGTGCTACTCAAGACGGTCGACGGCAACAAGTTCCTGCCGATCTGGATCGGTCACCCCGAGGCCGCCTCGATCCTGATGAAGCTCCAGGGCGCCGGCACCCCCCGGCCGATGACCCACGACCTGCTGTGCGACCTCCTCGGAGAGCTCAACGCGAGATGCACCCAGGTGGCGGTCACCGAGCTCCGCGAGAACACCTTCTTCGCGTCCATCACCATCTCCGCGGGCGGTCGCGAGCTCGAGATCGACTCCCGTCCCAGCGACGCGATCGCCCTGGCCGTCCGCTCGGGCGCCCCGATCTTCGCCGCCGAGGAGGTGATCGCGGAGTCCGCGATCGAGTTCGAGCACGACGTCGAGGAGTCCGAGGACGTGGTCGAGAAGTTTAAGGAGTTCCTGGACCACGTTACCCCCGAGGACTTCGCCGCAGGCGACTCGTAGGCCCTTGGAGCGATGCAACCGGCGCATGCGCCGGTTTGTCGGGCCGCGTATGCGCGGCCCTGGACGTAAGGATCAGCGGGTGAAGGCGCTCTGGAGGATGCGCTCGACGAGCGAGTCGAAGAAGATCTCCGCCGCGTCCGCCGCCATCGGCAGGAGGCTCGTTTCGGTGAGCCCCGGCACCACGTTCGTCTCAAGGACGGTCAGCTCGTCGGTCTCCTGAGCCAGCATCAGGTCGACCCTCGCGACGCCGTGGCAGCCGAGGAGCTCGTAGGTCTCCAGGGCAAGCTCCTGGGCGCGAACGGCTACGTCCTCGGGCAGCTCGGCGGGGCACACGAACGTGGTCATCCCGATCTCGTAGCGGGACTCGTAGTTGTAGAACTCCTCCTCGCGGGGGATCGCCTCGAGCACTGGCAGCGCCAGCGGGCGCTCGCGGGGGGTCTCGGAGTCAAGCACCGACACCGCCAGATCCCGCCCCTTCACGTAACGCTCGATCACCGCCGTGCGGTCGTAGGAGAGCGCTCCCACGATCGCCCCCGGGAGCTCCTCGGAGGAGCGCGCGAACTTCACTCCCAGGGCTGAGCCCTGGCTCGCCGGCTTGACCACCAGCGGGAAGCCCAGCCGCCGCTCGACGTCCGGGAGGGCCGCCGCTAGACCGAGCTCCTTGATCGCGCTCTCCTTGAACGCGCTGAACTGCGGGGTCGGGATCCCGGCCTCGAGCATCAGGTGCTTGGCCAGGGCCTTGTCTGTGCACCGCATGCACGCCGCCGGCCCCGAGCCCGTGTAGGGGATCTCCATCGTCTCCAACAGCCCCTGGACGGTCCCGTCCTCGCCGTCACGCCCGTGCAGGGCGACGAACGCGGCGTCGGCCTCGGCCTCGTGCAGCCGCCCCACGAGCTCCGGCCCGGCGTCGATCGCCACCACCTCGTGGCCGAGTCGTCTCAGGGCGCCCTGGGCTCGCGCCCCCGAGCGCAGCGACACGCTCCGCTCGAGCGACCCTCCCCCCTTCAGCACCGCGACCCGCCGCGGCCCCTGTCCGCCGCTCATAGATCCCGGTGCTCGCCGGCCGACGTTTGCTCGGCCGCCCCCTGCCTCGGCCTGCGCGGCAGCTCGAGCACGTCCGCCAGACTCGTGTCCTGCTCGTCGGCGCCGGGCTCGGCCGCCACGTGGGGCGGAGGCGGCGCGGTTCCCGTCAGGCTTCCGAGCAGGCCCGTGTCCGACCCCATGATCGCGCCGATCCGCCGGATTCCCTCCCTGATGTCCTCGTCGGGCACACCCGCGAAGTTCAGCCGCATCGAGCTCCCGCCGCTGGCGCCGTCCATGTAGGCCGACCGCCCCGGCACGAATGCCACCCCCCGGCTGCGCGCGAGCAGGTCGGTCGTGTCCACGCCGTCCAGGGTCGCCCAGATGAACAGCCCCCCCTCGGGGGTCGTCCACTCGGCCCGCCCGCCGAAGTGCTCGGAGAGAGCCTCCAGCATCACGTCCCGCCGGCGCCTGTAGAGCTCTGTCAGCTGGCCCAGGTACACCCGCCAGTCGCGCTCTTTGAAGTAGGCCGCCACGAACAGCTGGGTCACCGGCGAGCTGCACAGGTCCGCGCCCTGTTTGCCGAGGTTCAGCTTCTCCAGCACCGGCCTCGGCGCCACCGCCCAGCCCAATCGCAGGCCCGGAGAGAGGATCTTCGAGAACGTCCCCAGGTAGATCACCAGGTCCGAGGTGGTGGGGTCGGTCCCGTTGGAGGCGTCCAGCGAGTACAGGGTCGGCAATGCCTGGCCCTCGTAGCGGAGGAGCCCATAGGGGTTGTCCTCCAGCACCAGCAGCTCCCGCTCGCGCGCGACCTCGACCAGCCGCCGCCGCCGCGCCAGCGACATCGTCACCCCGGCCGGGTTGTGGAAGTTGGGGATCGTGTAGATGAACTTGGGTCGTCGACCTTCTCGCTGCAGCTCGTCCAGGATGCGCTCGAGCTCGTCGATCGGCATCCCGTCGGAGTCCATCTCGATCTGCACCACGTGGGCCTGGTAGGCGCCGAACGTCGGCACCGCCCCCGGGTAGGTCGGCGCCTCCGCGACGATCGTGTCCCCCGGGTCGATCAACGTCTTGCACACGAGGTCGATCACCTGCTGGCCGCCGGTCGTGACGATCACGTCGGCGGGATCCACCACGGTCCCCTCCGCGGCCATCACCTCCACGATGCACTCCCCCGCGACCGCCATCCCCTCCGTCGGGCCGTACTGCAGCGCCCGCGCCGTGGACTCGGCCGCGACCTGGCTCATCAGCTTCGCGTACAGCTCCGGCTCGAAGGTGCTCGTGTCGGGCAGGCCTCCCGCGAGCGAGATCACGTCCGAGCGTTCGGTCAGCGCCATCATCTCCCGCATCGCCGAGCTTTTCATCGCCCGGGTACGCGCCGCGAACAGCCCCTCGTAGCGCTCCAGCTCGTGCGCGGTCGCCCGCGCCCGCGGACCCCGCCCTTCGCGCGGTGTGCCCGACCCCGGTCCTTCGCGCTGTGAGCCCCCGCCCGGAACGTTGTCTATCGTCATGGCCTTCGCACGGTAGCGCAACCCTCGAACGCCACTCGCATGAACGGCGCCTTCTTCTACATCGGACTCGGACTGGGACTCGCCGTCGCGTGCGGCCTGCGCCCGTTCCTGCCCCTGCTCCTCGCCGGGGCATTGGGCTCTGCGGACGCCCTGGGAGTGGCCTTCACCCACGATCCCTACCGTTTCCTTCAATCCGACTGGTGGCTGCTCGCTGTGACGGTCGCTCTGGCGCTCGCCTATGCCCTGCAGCTCACCCTCGGCCTCTCTCCCACGCTCGACTCCACGTCCGGGTCCACGTCCACGTCCGGGGCCACGTCCGGCGCCGCCCGGCCCGATCCGCTGGCGGCGACCCTCGCCGGGATCGGCCTCGGGGCCGGAGCGCTCCTATTCGCGGGCACCCTGGCGGCCCACGGCGACGTCTGGTGGCCCGGCCTGGTGGGGGGGCTGCTCGCGGCCGCTCTCGCCCAGCGGGCGTCCGGGCCGGTGATCGCCCGGGCCCGCCTGCGACTGCCCGACCGCGCGGCCCGGGAGGCCCTGACGATCTACCTCGACGCCGCGTCTCTGCTGCTCGCCACGCTCGTTGCGCTCTTGCATCCGCTCGGCTACGTCGCGATCGCGCTGCTCGCGTGGTTTCTCTGGCGAGCCCGCGCGCGGGCGGACGACAAGCACGCCGGCCTGCGGATCCTGCGCCGCTGATGGCCCCCCGCTCCTGCTCGTGAGCTGTTCTCACCCGTGAGCCCCAAGCCCAAGAAGCTCGTGCTCTGCGTGATCGACGCGATGGCGCCGGACATGCTCGCGCGGGCCGCCTCCTCGGGCGCCGCGCCGGTGCTGGCGGCCCTGATCGAGCGAGGCATCCACATCCCCGACTGCGTGGCCGCCTTCCCGTCTGTGACCCCCGTGTGCGCCGCCTCGATCGTCACCGGCGTCGCCCAGGACGAGCATCTGATACCGGGCATGAACTGGTACTCCCGCGCGGAGTCCCGCTACGTCGAGTACGGGTCGAGCTTCCGCGCCGCCCAGCGCTTCGGGATCGCCCGCCAGCTGACGGACACCGTCTACAACATGAACCGCGCCCACCTCTCGCCGCTCACCCTCACGACGTTCGAGACCCTCGACGACGCGGGCGTGCGCACCGCCGGCACCACCTACCTGATGTACAGGGGGCGCCACCGCCACGAGCCCCAGCGCGACAGCGCGCTCACCCGGTTTGCCTCGAGCACGATCATGCGCCACCCCGTGATGGGCCCCCGGGAGCTGTTCTACGCGGACGTGTTCGCCTCCCGCCGCACCGGCTGCCGCTCGAACCTGGGCCTCCCCGGCGTGCGCGACCGGCACTCCGGCTGCGTGGGCTCCTATCTGGTCGAGCACGACCTGTTCGACTTCCTGCTCCTCTCGCTTCCCGACAACGACTGGTTCTCGCACAAGCACGGACCCGACGCCCAGCTGCGCTCGATCGCCGCCGCGGACCTCCAGCTCGCGCGTGTGATGGAGGCCGCCGGGGGGATCGACGGGTTCCTGCAGGATCACGCGGTGATCGCGATGGCCGACCACTCCCAGGTCCCGATCTCATCCACGATCGACCTCCAGTCCGAGCTTTTCGAGCTCGGGGTCCTGCAGCCGGAGCACTCTCCAATCGGGGTGCCCGCGCGCGGGCGCGCGCGCGGGCGGGGGGGCTCGAACGGGCCATCCGAACCGCGTCTCGCCGTGTGCCCCTCTCAGCGGGCGGCGATGGTCTACGCACTCCATCCCGACGAGCGCGACGCGATGCGCGCCTCCGTGGTCGCCCGGGCGCTGGCCCTCGACGGGGTCGACCTGGTCGCTTGGCTCGCCCGGGACGCCCACGACGAGCCCTCCGAGGCGGTGGTCTCAAGTCCAGTCCACGGCGAGCTTCGCTTCGCGCCCGGCGGAGACCTCCGGGACGCCCGCGGGGTCTCCTGGCACGTCGACGGCTCCCTGGCGGTGCTCGACGCCCGCGTGCACGGGGGCGACAATCGGCTCGCGACGCCCTCCTACCCGGACGCCCTCTCCCGTCTGTGGTCGGCCCTCACCTGCCCCACCTCCGGCGAGGTCCTGATCAGCGCCTCCCCGGAATGCGAGTTCCTGGATTGGGGGGGTGCCGCCCACGTGGGCGGCGGCAGCCACGGCTCGCTCCATGTCTCGGACTCGCTTGCGCCGTTGGTGCTGTGCGGCGTGGAGCCCCCCGCGGATCCGCCCGCCCAGTGGGCGATCCGCGACGTCGCCCCCCTCGTGAGCCGCCACTTCGGGCTGGCGTCGGCCTGAGATCGCCCTGAGGGTCCCGAGCGCCGTTACTCTCGGCGGATGGGACCTCGCCCGGCGGCACTCCTCGCGTGCATCCCGGTCGTACTCGTCCTCGCCTACCCGGCCGTGGCGCGCGCGGCCTCGACCGCCGGCTCGGCTCCGCCCGCCGGCTCGACCGCGAGCAGCGCCGCGAGCTCGACCCCGAGCTCGACCGCCCGGGCGATCGCCTCCGAAACGCCGGTCCCGGTCACGGCCTCGGACACCCCGCCGGCCGGGCGCAGGCTGTCCGCCGATCAGGTCCTCGAGATCGCCCAGGCGCTGCCGAAGATGAAGGCGGTTCGCAGGGAACATCCCGGCTCGTATGACGGGGCCTACCTGAAGGGCCCGTTGCGCTGGCAGGTGAGCTTCTTCTCGAAAAACGGGGCCAAGGAGATCGGCCAGGTGATCATCGCCGACCAGACCGGACGGGTGCTCGAACAATGGACCGGCTTTCAGGTCGCCTGGACGATGGCCCGCGGCTACCCCGGGGCGTTCGGGCGGCACGTCAACGCCCTCTACATCTGGCTTCCCCTGTGTCTGTTGTTCGTGCTCCCGTTCGTGGACCCCCGCCGGCCGCTGTCCCTTCTTCACCTGGACCTGCTCGTGCTCGTCTCGTTCTCGGTGTCGCTGGCGTTCTTCAACCACGGCGACATCTACGCCTCGGTTCCGCTCACCTACCCGCCGCTGATCTACCTGCTCGGGCGAATGCTGTGGGTGTTGCGTCGCGGACCGCCGCCGGTGCGGCCGCTGCGCCTGCTGATTCCGGCGCCGTGGCTGGCGTTCGGGATCGTGTTCCTGCTGGGCTTTCGGATCGCCCTGAACGTGATCGACTCAAACGTGATCGACGTGGGCTACGCGGGTGTGATCGGCGCGCAGAAGGTCGTCGACGGCGAGCCCCTCTACGGCGGCTGGCCGGCGGACAACGAACACGGGGACACGTACGGCCCGAGCACCTATGAGGCGTACGTGCCGTTTCAGCAGATTTTCGGCTGGAGCGGCACCTGGGACGACCTGCCGGCTGCGCACGCGGCTGCGATCATCTTTGACCTGCTCGCCCTCGGGCTGATCTTCCTGCTGGGGATGCGTATCCGCGGGCCGACCCTGGGCGTGGCGCTCGCGTACGCGTGGGTGGCCTACCCGTTCACGCTGTTTGCGCTGGAGAGCAACTCCAACGACACGCTCGTCACGGTGTTCGTCCTCGCGGCGCTGCTCCTGGCGAGCTCTCCGCCCGCCCGAGGCGCGTTCGCGGCGCTGGCGGGCCTTACCAAGTTCGCGCCCCTGGCGCTCGCGCCGGTGCTGGCCACGCATGGCCTGCGCGAGCTGCCCCCCCGCCGGCGGCCGCGGGCCCTCGGCCTGTTCTTGCTTTCGTTCGTGCTCGTCGGCGGGCTCGTCTGCATCCCCGCGCTCACCCACGACTCGCTGAACACGATCTTCCAGCGTACGCTCGTCTACCAGTCCAACCGCGGCTCCCCGTTCTCGGTGTGGGGGCTGTATGGAAATCCGCCCGCCCTGCACGGCCTGCAGACCGCTGCCCAGCTCGCCGCGGTCGCGCTCGCCCTCGGACTGGCGCTCGTTCCCCGCCGGCCCGACGTGGTGGGTCTGGCCGCGGCGTGCGCCGCGATCCTGATCGCCGCCCAGCTCGGGGTCGAACACTGGTTCTACCTGTACATCCCCTGGTTCTTCCCGCTGGTGATGGTCGCGCTGCTGGGAGCCGGGGCGCTCGCATCCGGCAAAGGCCCTACGCCGGCTTCGCCGTGGCCCGCGGCGCAGGTGCCGGACGAGGCATCAGGACCTGCTCGATCGAGTCCGCTCGCAGTCGCGTGGCGGAGCAGCGGATGAGCACGCCCATCAGCCAGGGGTCCTCTTCGGAGGTCTCGAAGCGGACAGGCATCTGGGTGCGTAGGGACTCGATCGCCTGCTCGCGCTTGACGCCGATCACGCCCCCTCGCGGGCCGGTCATGCCGACGTCGGTGATGTAGGCGGTCCCGCCGGGGAGGACCCGCGCATCGGCGGTCGGGACGTGGGTGTGGGTCCCGACGACCCCGCTCACCCGTCCGTCCAGGAGCCAGCCCAGGGCGACCTTCTCGGAGGTAGCCTCGGCGTGCATGTCCACGAGGATGTGATCCACGCCCTTCTCCTGCAGCTCTGCGAGGGCGGTCTCGATCTCGGTGAACGCCGAGCGGCCGGCCCGCAGGTAGAGATTGCCGCTGAGGTTGACCACCCCCAGCCGCACCCCGTCGCGCTCGATCACGCAGGTGCCGTGGCCGGGTTGGATGCGCAGGAAGTTCACGGGCCGCAGGATCCGCGGCTCGGAGTCCAGATAGGGGTAGATCTCGCGGCGGTGGTAGGTGTGGTTGCCGAGCGTGATCGCATCCACGCCTCCGGCGAACAGGGCCCGGGCGGCCTTCGGGGTGATCCCCAGCCCCCCGGCGACGTTCTCGCCGTTGACGACCACGAACGTCGGGTCGTGGCGCTCGCGAAGCTCCGGCAGGCACTCGAGCAGGGTGTGCCGGCCGATGCTCCCGACGAGATCGCCGACGAAAAGGATGCTGGTCGGGGAGAGCCCATCCGGCGCCTTCGCGGTGACCTCCTGTGGCTCAGCCATACTTGGCCGATGCGGGCGGGAGGGTGCAGATGAGCGGCATCGGCGAGAGCGCTCCCGAGGCCGTTCCGTCCCGCCGGCGCACGGTCGTGCCGAGATGGGTCCAGCTGGTGGTGCTGCCGCTGGGGTTGCTCGCGGCGTGGGCGCTCGCGAAAGCGGCCGGCAAAGTGCTGTTGATCTTCGTGGTCGCCGCTGTCATCGCGTTGATCCTCAACCCGGCCGTCACCTTCGTCCAGCGCCCGCGCGTTCCCCGCGGGCTGGCGGTGCTGGTCGTGTATCTCGCATTCTTCCTGACCCTGGTGGGGATCGGCTTCCTGCTCGCCAACCCGATCGCCGATCAGGTGCGGGTGTTCACGCGCAACGTACCCCACCTGACCGACGAAGCGAACCACACGCTGGCGAACCTCCAGCGGGAACTGAATGGGGACGGGCTGCACGTCAAATTCATCAAGCAGGGCAAGACGGCCCTGGAGACCTTCAAGGAGAAAATCGAAAAAAGCTCCAGCTCGATCACCTCGTTCAGCGCCGGGCTTTTGACCGAAGCCGCGGGCGCGATCTTCGATCTCGTGCTCGTGTTCGTGCTCTCGATCTACATGCTCGTCTACGGCGAACGCATCGGCGCGCTCGTGCGCCGGGTCATGCCCGGCGGCCAGGGCAACGGCCAGGGCGGAGGCCAGGGCAACGGCGAGGGCGGAGGTGAGGGCCGGGTCGAGGGCCGGGGCGGAGGCGAGGTCGAGGGCCGGGGCGACGACTACCCGCGACTGGTCCAGCGGGCGGTCTCGCGATACGTCGGGGGGCAGCTGCTGTTCAGTGTGATTATGGGCACCACCGCTGGCCTCGCCCTGTACCTGTTCGGCGTTCTCGGGATCTTCCCGCCCGGGCGCACCTACGCGGTGGCGTTCGGCGCGTTCCTCGGGTTCATGGAGCTGATTCCCTACATCGGCCCGTTCCTGGGAGCGCTGCCGCCGATCCTGGTGGCGCTGTTCACCGACCCGATCACGGCCCTGTGGGTGGCGCTGCTGTTCCTCGGGCTGCAACAGCTGGAGGGCCACGTGGTGGCGCCGCAGATCTTCGGGCACACGCTGCGCATCAACCCCCTGCTGGTGATCTTCGCGCTCCTCCTGGGAGAGCACGTGTTCGGGCTCGTCGGCGCCCTCGTGGCCCTGCCGATCGTCGCGGTGGTGCGCGAGACGGTCGCCTATCTCTACCGCAATCTCGAGCTCGAACCGTGGGAGCGCTCGCGGGGGGGCCTGCTGTGAACGGCGCCGGCGGGCGCGCGTGAGCTCCGGAGAGCCGGCCCGCGGCGAGCCGGCCCGCGGAGAGCCGGCCCGCGGCGAGCCGGTCATCAGCGTGCAGGGCCTGTCCAAGCGCTTCGGCGAGCGGGAGGCACTGCGGGACGTCGCCTTCGACGTGCGCGCCGGAGAGCTGGTCGCGATCGTGGGCCCCAACGGCGCCGGCAAGACCACGCTGCTGTCGATCCTCGCCGGGGTCCAGCGGGCGAGCGCGGGCACTGTCAGCGGGCCGGGCGCCGGACGGGCGGCCGGCTGGGCGCCCCAGCAGCCGGGCCTCTACTCCAAGCTGTCGGTCGCGGAGAACCTCAGGCTGTTCGCGCATCTGGAGGGGGTCGCGGACCCGCAGGCGGCGGTCGAGCGGATGCTCGAGCAGACCGGCCTGGGCCCGCGCGCGAACGACCGCCTGGAGCGGCTCTCCGGGGGCAACCGCCAGCGGGTGAACGTGGCGCTCGGCCTGATCGCCGACCCGCCCGCGCTGGCGCTCGACGAGCCCACCTCGGCGCTCGACCCCGGCCAGCGCGAACGGGTGTGGGAGATCGTCGGCTCGCTCGCGCACACGGGCACGGCGGTGCTGTTCTCCACCCACCATCTCGGTGAGGTGCGCAGGCACGCCAGCAGGGCGATCGTGCTCGCCGACGGGGAGCTCCTGTTCGACGACTCGCCCGCGCACCTGATGCAGGCCGCGGGCGGCGAGGAAGACTTCGAGGCGGCGTTCGTCTCGTTCCTGAAGGCCCGCGGGCACTGATAGTCGATGCGTCGGGGCGGTCACTGAACGATGCGCTGGCTGTTCGGAAAGGACCTGTTGATCCTGCGCCGCTCGCGGCTGCTCGTGGGGATCCTCGTGGTCTACCCGATCGCGATCGCCCTGCTGATCGGCCTGGCGATCTCGCGCAGCCCCGGCAAGCCCAAGGTGGCGATCGTCAACGAAACCCCGCCCGGGCAGACTGTCGAGGTCGGCGGACGGCGCGTTCCGGTGAGTGAGTACGCGCAGGAGCTGTTCAGCCAGGTCCAGCCGGTCGCGGTGGCCACCCGCGAGCAGGCGATCGCGGACATCAAGTCCGGGAAGGTACTCGCCGCGGTGGTGATCCCGCGCGACATCGCCGCGAAGATCTCCACCGGAGTGAGTCAGGGGAGCGTCGAAGTGCTCTACAACGGCAATGCCCTGGAGCAGTCCCTCGTGCAGTCCCAGCTCAGCTCGGCGCTGGCCCAGGCCAACCTCGGCTTCTCCGAACAGATCCAGCGGGCCGCCGCCCAGGCGATCGGGGCGCTGCTCCAGGGCGGCAACGTGGGCGTGCTCGGGGCGCCGTCGAACATGGTCGGCCTCGAGCAGATCCCGGCGGAGCTGCACGGGATCATCGCGCGCAAGCCACCCGGCCCGGAACGGCGCAAGCTGGAACAGATCGAGGCGTTCGCGACGTTCGCGGCGCAGAACCTCGGCCTCTCCCAGAGCGTCCTCACCACGATCGGCCAGCCGATCCACGTGCAGAGCACGCTCATCCAGGGCCGGCGCACGCCCCTGAACACGTTCGCGGTGGTGGTGGCGGTGAGCGTGTCCCTGATGTTCGTGTGCGTCCTGCTGGCGGCCGGCGGAGTCGCGCTCGAGCGCGAGGAGCACGTGCTCGGCCGCCTGGCCCGCGGCCTGGTCTCGCGCGAGGCGCTGCTCGCCCAGAAGCTGCTGCTCGCGGCGGCCTGCGCGTTCGCGCTCGCCTTCGCGATGCTCGCGGGCATCGGCGCTTTCGTGAGCCTCGACTGGTCCCGGATCGGCCAGTGGCTGCTCGCGCTCGCGTTCGGATCGGCCGCCTTCGGAGCCCTCGGCGTGGCGATCGGGGCGCTCGCCCGGGAGGTCCGGGCGGCGTCGCTGCTCGCGTTCCTGCTGTCCCTGCCCCTGGCCTTCCTGGCGCTGGTGCCTTCGGGCTCGGTCTCGCACGGGATCTATGACGCGATCGGGGCGATCTCGTTCGTGTTCCCCTTCAAGGCCGCCCTGCAGGCGCTCGACGCGGCCGTCAACGGCGCCTCGCCGGGGCTCGCCGTCTCGATCGTCCACCTGCTGGGGCTCACGGCCCTGTTCTGGGGGCTCGCGCGCGTGGGATTGCGACGGCTGGAGTAACCTCAGTGGCGATGGCATATCCGAAGACGCGCATGCGCAGACTGCGTGCGAGCGCTGGCCTGCGCGGGCTCGTGCGAGAGACCGGCCTGCGGGCGGACCGGCTGGTGCTGCCGCTGTTCGTCACCGAGGCCAAGCCTCCCACGGGCGGAGCCTCCGACCCCGCGCTCCCGGCTCTGGAGCGGCTGTCGATCTCCGCGGCGGTCGAGCGCGCTCACGAAGCATCGGAGCTGGGCGTCGGGGCGGTGATCCTGTTCGGCGTTCCCTCCCACAAGGATCCGGAGGGCACCGGCGCGTGGGATGACGAGGGCGTCGTGCAGATGGCGGTGCGCGCGCTCGCCCAGGCGCTGCCCGAGCTGACGGTCATCACCGACGTGTGCCTGTGCGAGTACACCGATCACGGCCACTGCGGCGTGGTCCGCGAGGACGGGACGATCGACAATGACGCGACCCTGGAGCTGCTCGCCCGCACCGCCGTCAGCCACGCGCGCGCGGGCGCACACATGCTCGCGCCCTCGGACATGATGGATGGCCGGGTGGGGGTGATCCGCTCAGAGCTCGACTCCGAGGGCTACCAGGAGATCCCGATCCTCGCCTACTCCGCCAAGTTCGCCTCGGCCTTCTACGGCCCCTTCCGCGACGCCGCCGGCTCCGCGCCCGCGTTCGGGGACCGGCGCTCCTACCAGCTGGACCCGGCCAACGGCCGGGAGGCGCTGCGCGAGGCACTGCTCGACGCGGGCGAGGGGGCGGACATGCTGATGGTCAAGCCCGCGCTCGCCTACGGCGATTTGATCGCGGCCATCAAGCGCGAGTCCGGGCTGCCCGTGGCCGCGTACAACGTCAGCGGCGAGTACGCGATGATCAGGGCCGCCGCCGCCGCGGGCCACCTCGACGAGGGGGACGCGGTGATGGAGATCCTCACCTCCCTGCATCGGGCGGGTGCGGACATCGTGATCACCTATCACGCACTCGACGCCGCCCGGCGGCTGGCGGCAGCCGGATGAGCGCTCCCGTGAGCGACGGCATCCTCACCGACGGGGCGACCCCCAAGCTGCGCACGCGCGAGCACGGCGCGGCGATTCCCCTCGACGCCCGCGACCGGCGGCTGCTCAACCTCATGCAGGGGTCGTTCCCGATCGCACCCCGCCCGTATGAGCGGGTCGCCGAGCTCGGCGGACTCACCGAGGAGGAGGCCATGGCTCGGGTGCGGCATCTGCTCGAGAAGCGGATCATCAGGCAGGTCACCCCGATCTTCGACACCCGCGCCCTCGGGTACTCCTCGATGTTGGTGGCCGCGAAGGTCGATCCCGAGCACCCCCACCGAGCTGCCCAGGTGATCAACTCCCATCCCGGGGTCTCTCACAACTACCTGCGCAACCACGAATTCAACCTGTGGTTCACGATCGCCACCGAGCCCGACTCCCAGCTGGGCCTGGAAGGCACGCTGGAGGTGCTCGCGCGGGAGGCCGGCGCCGAGTCGGTCCGCCAGCTGCCCACGTTGAAGCTGTTCAAGATCAGGATGGATCTGGAGATGGAGGGGGACACCGAGGTCCTGGCCAAGGCGGCCGAGGCGAGCGATCCCGTCGAGCTCGACCCCCAGCCCTATGACGAGCTCGACATCGCGGTCATCCGCGCGCTGCAGGGGGACATGCCGGTCAGAAGCGAACCGTATGCGGACGCGGCGGCGGAGCTCGGCATGACCCAGGAGCGCTTTCTCGAGCATCTCGCCGGGATGCAGGAGCGGGGGCTGCTGCGGCGGGTCGCCGCGATCCTCTATCACCGGCGCGCGGGCTTCTCGGCCAACGGCATGGGCGTCTGGCGGGTGCCCGACGAGCAGATCCTCGACATCGGCAGGCGCATGGCGGCCGTGCGGGGAGTCTCCCACTGCTACCAGCGCCCCACCTACCCCGACTGGCCCTACTCGGTCTTCACGATGGCCCACGGGCGCTCCAAGGAGGAGTGCGACGCGGTGCTCGACTCGATCGCCGAGCGGACGGGCATAGCCGAGCGAGCGACCCTCTACAGCTCGACCGAGTTCAAGAAGATCAGGCTCCTCTATTTCACCGACGAGTTCAAGGCGTGGGAGCGCGCTCATGGATAGCCCCGCGGGGCGTCCCGTCCCGCGGTCTGCTGACGGAGGGCGAGCAAGGCGAGGCGGGCGTCCAGCCGTCCGTGACTGGCCGGGCTTTGCGCGGCCCTGTTGAGGTGTCGGCCGCGCTGAGGGACATCCGCTCCGCCGAGCTCTATCGGCGTGCGCTGCAGCTGATGCCCGGCGGGGTCAACTCGCCCGTGCGTGCGATGGGCTCGATCGGGCGCGACCCGATCTTCCTCGCGCGGGGCGAGGGCGCGGAGGTGATCGACGTGGACGGCAACCGCTATGTCGACTACGTCTGCTCGTGGGGACCCTTGATCCACGGCCACGCCCACCCGGAGATCCTCGCGGCGGTGACCGAGGCGGCGGCGAGGGGCACGAGCTTCGGGGCGCCCACGGCCGGGGAGGTGCAGCTTGCGGGGGTGCTCGCCACACGGATGTCCGGCGTGGAGATGGTGCGCATGACCTCCTCGGGGACCGAGGCGTCGATGACCGCGATCCGCCTCGCGCGCGCGAGGACGGGGCGCGAGAGGATCCTCAAGTTCGAGGGCGCCTACCACGGCCACGTCGACGGCCTGCTCGCGCAGGCCGGCTCGGGCCTGGCGACCCAGTCCCTGCCCTCGAGCCCGGGCGTGCTCGCGAGCACCGCCGCCCAGACCGTGGTGGTCCCGTGGAACGACCCCGAGAGGCTGATCGCCGCGACCGAGGAGCACGAGCTCGCGGCGATCCTCGCCGAGCCGATTCCCGCGAACATGGGCCTCGTCCCGCCCGAGCCGGGCTTTCTGGAGCTCTTGCGCGAGCGCGCCAGCGCAACCGGCGCGCTGCTCGTACTCGACGAGGTCATCTCGGGCTTTCGCGTGGCCCGCGGAGGCGCCCAGGAGCTGACCGGCGTAACCGCGGACCTGTCGATCCTCGGCAAGGTCCTCGGCGGCGGCCTGCCCGCCGCGGCGGTGGGCGGCCGGGCGGAGCTGCTTCAGCTGCTCGCTCCCGCCGGCGAGGTCTACCAGGCCGGCACCCTCTCGGGCAACCC
The DNA here is from genome assembly GCA_963785785.1 of uncultured Solirubrobacterales bacterium. GTDB lineage: Bacteria > Actinomycetota > Thermoleophilia > Solirubrobacterales > Solirubrobacteraceae > Palsa-744. Next base: position 124,130 of record CAWAWI010000002.1, read on the forward strand.
GCTCGCGGTCGCGGCGGGCCTGCGGACGCTCGAACTGCTCGACGAGGCCGCCTACCCGCGCCTGGCTGCGATCACCGAGCGCCTGGCATGCGGCTTGCGCGAGGCGGCCCAGGCGGGGGGATATCCGGTCCAGGTCGTCAGTGTGCCGGGCCTGCTGACCGTGTTCTTCACCGGCGGACCCGTCGCGGACTTCGCGGACGCGCGCGCGTGCGACCTGGACGCATACGGGGCCTGGTGTCGTGAGCTGCTCGCCCGTGGGGTCTACCCGCCACCCTCCCAATTCGAGGCGTGGTTTCCCTCGCTCGCCCACACCTCCGAGCAGATCGAGCGCACGCTGGCGGCCGCGACCGCGGCGTTCGCCGCTCTCGGCGAGTCCCAAGGGCGGAGGCGCCCGGTGAGCCCGGGTGGCGCGGCGGGCGAGGCCGGCGAGGTCGGAGAGGTTGGCGCTCTCGGGCGGCTGATGGAGCTGCTGCGCGAGCAGGGCGGGCTGATGGCGAGCATGCTCGCGGCCAACCCCCCGAAGCGCGGCAAGGACGGCCCTGCGCAGACCGCCGCGGCGGGCCCGCGCGCGCGGGGGGCGCCCCGCGAGTATGAGTTGCTCGTGGAGGCGATCTACGAGGGCTATCTCCTGCACTACGGGATCCCCCGGGTGATCGACTCGCCCGAGGCCGACCTCGGTCTGCTCGCGGGCGACCGGCTGTATGCGCTCGGCCTGGCCCGGTTGGTGGCCCTCGGAGACACGGCGGCGGTGGCCGAGCTCGCCGACACGATCACGCTCAGCTCCCTCGCCCACGCCGCGGGCGAGCCCGCGCTGGCGGACGCGGTTTGGGGGGCCGGCGCGCGGGCGGTGGGCTGGGGCTGCAGCGACGCCCACCGGCGCGCCAAGCGACTGGCATTCAGCGGCTCTCCAGAGGCGATCGAGGCGATGCGCACAAGCGCCGAGGGGGCTCCGACGCCGCCCTGAATCGCGCCTCGATATTGTTCGCTGCGGTGCCAGACAAGCACGCCAAACAGAAGCCCGTCTACACCCTCGAACACCGGATCCCGGGAGCCTTCGAGGGCGAGACGATCACGCGCAGGCGGTTCATGACGGGCACCGCCCATACCGCGGGCGCGATCGGAGCCGCGGCCTTCGTGCTGCCCGCGCTCGGGTTCGCGGTCGGTCCGATCTTCAAAAGCACGCCCGTGCGCTGGGAAAGCGTGGGCCCGGAGAGCCTGTTCACCGCGATCAACTACATGCCGGTCGTGCTCACGCTCAATCCGGCCATCGGCGAGGCCGGCAAGGCGACCGCCTACGTGCGCAAGTTCAACCCGGCGATCGACACGGACCCCTACGACCGCGGCACCTCCTACATCGCGATCTCCAACCGCTGTGCCCACCTGGGCTGCCCGGTTCGCTGGGTGGACGCGGCGGAGCGCTTCATCTGCCCCTGTCATGGCGGGGTCTACGATCTGCTCGGCCGGCGCGTCGGCGGGCCGCCCGTGCGGCCGCTCGATCGCTTCTACACCCGCGTAAACGGGAACAGCGAAGTCGAACTCGGACCGCGCTTCTCCGTCAACAGCGAGCTCGAGCGCTTCTCCCCCCGCGACCCCGGCGAGCCGGTGGATGGCATCGGCCAGTACCTCTACCCCTCGCGCCCAGGCGCGCAGAAACTCTAGGGAGCGAGCGTGGCCAGACGTCCCAAGCTCCCCGCTCCACCGGTGCCCTCGGCGCTGCAGGCGCCCCCGGCGCGCCCCGGCGAAGGCAACGGCAAGGTCGCCCCGGCCGACCACGCCAAACACGCCGGCACCACCGTCGTGGACTGGGTCGACGAACGGACCTCCCTGAGCGGTGGCGTGCGGTGGATGCTCTTCCGGAAGGTCCCGAAGGGGACCAACTGGTTCTACACGCTCGGCTCGGCCACGATGTTCGCCTTTCTCTCCCAGGCGGTCACGGGCGTGTTCCTGGCGATGTACTACCGGCCCGACTCGTCCGGGGGGGCCTACGAATCGATCCGCTACGTCACCAACGACGTGTTCCTCGGCCAGTTCGTGCGGGGCATGCACAAGTGGGGCTCGAGCGTGATGGTGATCCTCGTGTTCCTGCACATGGGCCGCACGTTCTTCTTCGGCGCCTACAAGTATCCGCGGGAGCTCAACTGGGTGATCGGCGTGGTGCTGCTGATCCTGACGATGACGATGTCCTTCACGGGCTATCTGCTCCCGTTCGACCAGCGGGCCTACTGGGCGACGATCGTGGGCGTGAACATCAACGGAACCGGCCCGCTCCTGGGCCCCTACCTGAGCGACTTCCTGCGGGGAGGACCCGAATTCGGGGCGACCACCCTGTCGCGCTTCTACGCGATCCACATGCTGCTCGTGCCCGGCCTGCTCGCGGCGCTGATCGGCGCGCACCTGTACCTCGTGGCACGGCTCGGCACGACCGCGCCGCCGTGGATCAAAGCGCAGGAGCCCGTCGAGCTGCGCGAGGCCGACGTATGAGCCGCGGAGCAGCGGGGATGATGGCGCGAGCATGAACCAGCGCGAGAAGGAGCAGTACCTGCGGGAGTACTCGATCCTGAAGACCCAGGGCAAGCCGTTCTTCCCGTACGCGGTGGCCAAGGACGCGGTCATGGCGTGCGTGGTGATGGCGGCGATCATCACGCTGTCGCTCGTGCTCGGGGCCGAGCTCGGCTCCAAGGCGAACCCCACCACGACCACATACGTGCCTCGGCCGGAGTGGTACTTCTTCTTCCTGTTCGAGCTCCTGCGTGTGATCAAGCCGCCGAGCCTGGTCGGACTCGCGACGATCGGCGTGCCGACGATCGGCATGATCCTGCTGTTCCTGCTGCCGTTCTACGACCGCAAACCGGAGCGCCGCCCCGAGCGCCGTCCGATCGCCACGCTGACGGGCATCTTCGTGATCGGGGCGATGGCCCTGCTCACCTACGAGGGGGCGAGCGCGGGGTCTCCGACGGCGATCGAAACGGCCACGCCCAAGGCGATCCAGCAGGCGGGCGGCCAGACGCTCGCCGAATACGAAGCCGGCAAGCTGGTGGTCGCCCAGTCGGGCTGCCTGGCCTGTCACAAGATCGGCGACAACGGCAACGACGGCCCCGGGCCCAACCTCACCCATGTCGGCTCGCGGCTGCCCCGCCTGGGGATCGCGCGCACCCTTGTCAACCCCACCGCTCCGATGCCCTCCTTCAAGAACCTGCCGTCGCAGAAGTTCAACGCGGCGATCTTCTTCCTCTCCCAGCTCAAGTAGCGTCCCGTCCATGCCCGCCCAGGAGGGCCCGCAGCAGCAGGGCGCCGGGAGCACCATCTCGTCCGGGCGGCTGCAGGCCGAGCAGGTGCGCGGCATGTTCGACCGGATCGCGCGCGTCTATGACCCGCTGAACACGGCGATGACGGCCGGCCTGCATCACCGCTGGCGGGCACGCGCGGCGGACCTCGCACGGGTCGGCCCCGGCGGGCGGGTGCTCGACGTCGCGACCGGCACCGGCGACCTGGCGATCGAGCTCGCAGGGCGGGTCTCGCCGGGCGGGGAGGTGATGGGCAGCGACTTCTCCGAGGGGATGCTCTCGCGGGCGCGAGAGAAGGCGAAGCTCGCCGGCCCGCGGGACGTGAAGCTGTGCTTTCAGTGGGGGGACGCGCTCGAGCTTCCCTACGAGGAGGACTCCTTCGACGCGGCCACGGTCGGCTTCGGTGCGCGCAACTTCGCCGACCTCGGCCGTGGCCTGGCCGAGATGGCGCGGGTCGTGCGACCGGGGGGCAGGGTGGTGGTCCTGGACTTCACGACGCCCACGAGGCCGCCGCTGTCGATCTTCTTCGGCGTGTGGTTTGACAGGCTCGTGCCCGTGCTGGGTCGGCTCACGGGGTCGATCGCGACGGCGGTCTCACGTGTACGGGGCGTCTCCTCGGATCGGACGATCGCCGAGGCGTACTCCTACCTGCCCAACTCGGTGAAGCGGTTCGTCTCGCCCCGGGAGCTCGCCGCCGAGATGGAGCGTGTGGGACTGGGCGATATCTCATACCTGCTCACCGCCGGAGGGATCGTCGTGATCCATGCCGGTACCGTTTACGGTGAGGCCAAAGGGTGAGCACCGCGAACAGCAGCACGGTTGCATACGACGCCACAGCGGACATGGACGCCGTCGAGGCGATCATGCGCCGGGGCGGCGAGGCCCTTGGCAAGCGGATGGTCAGGATCGAGCGCCACCTCGAGCAGGTCACGGCCGAGGCGGGCGAGCCGCTCGCCTCCCACGCGACGGCAACGGTCGTGGCGGGCGGCAAGCGTCTGCGGCCGCTGCTGGTTGTGCTCGCCGCGGGGTCCGCCGGCGGACCGGCGGCCTCACAGGCCGGCGAGGAGGCCCTCGTGCGGGCCGCGGTGGCGGTCGAGCTCGTGCACTCGGCGACCCTCGTGCACGACGACGTGATCGACGGGGCTCAGCTGCGGCGGGGCCGGCCGTCGGTGGCCGCTGCGGCCGGTCGCAAGCTCGCGGTCGCGACGGGAGACCTGCTGTTCTCCAGAGCATTCGCGGAGCTCGCGCGCAACGAGGACGAGTCCCAGCTGAAGGCCCTGTCGGACGCCAGCTCGGCGCTCGCCGAGGGCGAGCTGCTGCAGCGCGAGGACGCGTACGCCGGGCGGGTGGCGGTCGAGCGGTACCTGCGCCGCTGCGAGCTGAAGACGGCGGCCCTGTTCGAGGCCGCGTGCCGGCTGGGAGCATATGCGGCCGTGGAGGGCTCCCATACGCTGGCCGACGCCCTGGGCTCGTTCGCCCGGCGCATCGGCCTCGCCTTTCAGCTCCTGGACGACGTGCTCGACGTGTCCGGGCCGGTCGAGCGGACCGGCAAGGCGCGTGGGACGGACCTGCTGGACGGGACCGTCACGCTGCCGTTGATCCTCGCCCGCGAGCGCGATCCCGAGCCGGAGGCGTTCGACCTCTCAAGCCTTCGGGATCCCGAGCAGGCCGAGCGGATGTGCGAGCGGATCGCCGCGACAGGGGCCCTTGACGAGGCGCGCGAGCGTGCCCTCGCGCTCGTTGCGCAAGCCAAGGCCGCGCTTCCCTACAGCCTTCCCGACGGTCGCGCCGCGCTCCTCGACCTCGTCGCGGACGCGGTGGTTGAGCGCTACCGGTAGAAGTCGCTCGGGATGATCAGGTCGGCGTTTAGGGCCCGCACGAAGAACTCGATCTCGTCGGTCATGTTCGCGTGGGTGATCTGGCGCAGGTCGGTGAGCAGCTCGCTCGTGGCCCGGTCCAGCTCGTCGTCCAGGCGCTCGACGACGGACTGCTCGAAGACGCCTTCGCGGTGGGCCTCGCACTCCGGGCAGCGCAGGGTGATTCGCCAGTGACGCTCGCCCTCTTCGGCCCAGTCAAGCGGGTAGACGAGCCCGCCGGCGCAGTTGAAGCATACGTGCAGAGGATCCGGCTGTTCGACAGGCTCGGGGACGGCGCGCGGGGCGGGAACGCCGAGCGGCTCGGGCGCACCGAGGCGCTCCGCCTTGGTGCTCGCGGCGGGCGCCGATGCGGCCTGCGCCGCACAGGACGGCTCGGACGGGGCTGATCCCTGGGGCGCGTGCCGGTGGTCGCGATAGACGATTTCAACGTGCTTGCCGTCGGGCAGCTGCACGCGGTGGCGGATATGTGGGGTGGCGTCTGACATGGGTCGAGTCCCTCATGTCATCGACGGGTCGAGCCCGTGCCTTTAGGTATTTGCCCGCACCTCAACCGCAGCTTCGCGGGCTCGATCGGCCGGATCGCGCAGGCGCGGTGGTAGCTTCATAAGCGCAATGGCCACCGCGATCCGAACGATCGGCCACGAAGACCGCCTCAGCCTCGTGGACCATCTCGAAGAGCTGCGAACGCGCCTGATCGTCTGCGCCGTCGCGGTGGCGGTCGCCTTCGGGGTGTGCCTGTGGCAGAACCACGCCCTGCTGGAAATCGTCAACCGGCCGCTCGCGGAGCAGACCCAGAAACAGGTCGAAAAGGGCAACGGCCCGCTCGGGCAGACGGCGCTCGCCCAGCAGGGGGTGCTCGCGGTGGCCGGCGACGTGCAGAGGATCGCGGCCGAGCTCGCGAACCCCGCGAGCAAGCTCCCACCCGCCACTCGGGCGGCGCTGGCGGCGCAGATCCCCCGCCTGCAGGCCGACGTCGCGAAGATCCCGCGAACGCCCGAAGGAAACAAGCCTGTGACCCTCGGCATCGGTGAGCCGTTCACGACGACCCTCGGCGTCACCTTCCTGTTCGCGCTGGTCTTCTCGCTGCCGGTGATCCTGTTCGAGCTCTACGGCTTCCTGCTGCCCGCGTTCAGTCCCCGTGAGAGACGCGTGGCGCTGCCGCTGCTGTGCGCGATCCCGTTCCTGTTCGCGATCGGCGTGCTGTTCGGCTACTTCGTCGTGCTGCCCGCAGCGGTCCGGTTCTTCCAGAACTTCAACAGCGGCGAGTTCAACGTACTCGTCCAGGCGGGCCCCTACTACAAGTTCGCGGCCACGGTCCTGCTCGCGATGGGGCTCGTCTTCCAGGTGCCCGTCGCGATCCTCGCGGCCACCCGGGCCGGGGTCGTGACCGTGGGACAGCTGCGCAAGAATCGCCGGTATGCGATCGTCGCGTGCGCGGCCGTGGCGGCGTTCCTGCCCGGGGATGCGATCACGCTGATCCTCGAGACGGTGCCGCTGTACGTACTATATGAGGTGAGTATCCTGCTCGCGTCGTTCGCCGAGCGCCGCAGGCCGGTGTCGGCGGCCCCACGCGACGGGGATCCGCCGGCCGGCGGGCAGCCCCCGGCGCAGGCGACGGAGCCGACAGTGCAACAGATCATCGACCACACAGATCCCGGACTGTCCAGCTGATGCTCTTCGACCTGCGTGGACGCGGCCGCCGTCGCACCGTCCAGGTGATCTACCTGGGCCTGGCCCTGCTGATCGGAGCGGGTCTCGTGTTCTTCGGCGTCGGCGCGGGCGTCGGCGGCGGCGGGCTGCTGAATTCGCTGAGCGGGGGCGAAGGCTCCAACAGCGCGAGCTTCTCGGCCCAGATCGAAAAGTACAAGAAGCTCACCCAGAAGCAGCCGAAGGACGTGTATGCGTGGGAACAGCTGACGCTCGCCCGGCTCCACGAAGCGGGCGGCGAAGCGTACGTCACGAGCACGGGGCTGACGAGCAAGGGCAAGGAACTGTTCTCGGAGATCGCCGACTCCTGGAACAGCTACATCGGGCTGAATCCGAGCAAGCCAAACGCCGAACTGGCCCAAGAGGTGGTCCGGGTGTTCGGCGAAGAAGGCCTCAACGACCCCGCCGAAGCGGTCAAGGTGCTGCAGATCGTGATCGCCACCAAGCACGGAAGCACGGCGCAGTACCAGGCGACGCTGTACGCGGAGCTGGCCGAGTACGCCTACAAAGCGGGCAACTCCAACACCGGCGACCTCGCGGCCGCGAAGGCCGTCTCCCTCACGCCGGCCGCGCAGCAGAAACGGCTCAAGAACGAACTCGACCAAGTCAAGAAGCACCCAAGCGGCCCCGAATACACGACGACGGTTAACGGCAAGCCGGTCAAAGTCAAGGCTGGTCCAAACGGGACCTTCACAGGGTCCCAGCCTGCGCCCACGACCACGCAGCCCGGCGGCTTGACGCCCACGACGACGAAATAGCGCCGGAGCGCTCCCCCGGTGGCCGATCCGCGTGAAGCTCCCCGCTACACCGCCCGCCTGCTGATCGGCTGCGCGGACCGACCCGGGATCGTGGCGGCCGTCTCGGGCTTCCTGTTCGAGCAGGGGGCAAACATCGTCTCCTCCCACCAGTACTCCTCGGACCCGACCGGGGGGCGGTTCTTCATGAGGACCGAGCTCTACCTTGACGAACTCGACGAACGGAGCGATGCTCGGGAGCGCTTCGAGGCCCGCTTCGCGGCCGAGGTGGGGGAGCGGTTTCAGATGGACTGGGAGGTCCGTTACCGGGGGGAGCGCCGGCGGATCGCGATCCTCGTATCTCACCACGACCACTGTTTGGTCGATCTGCTCTGGCGCTGGCGCCGGGGGGAGCTGGACGGGGACGTGGTGATGGTGATCTCAAACCACGAGGATCTCCGCGGCGAGGTCGAGTCCGCGGGCGTCCCCTTCCACCACGTTCCGGTGGCGCCCGAGCACAAGGACCAGGCCGAGGAGGCGATGCTCAAGCTGCTCGCGGGCGATGTCGACATGCTGGTCCTCGCCCGCTACATGCAGATCTTGAGCGGCGAGTTCCTGGAGCGGGTGGGGGAGCCGGCGATCAACATCCACCACTCGTTCCTGCCGGCCTTCCCCGGCGCGAACCCCTACCAGCGTGCCCGGGAGCGGGGCGTGAAGCTGATCGGCGCGACCGCCCACTACGTGACCGCCGACCTCGACGACGGCCCGATCATCGACCAGGACGTCGTCCGCGTGGACCACCGCCAGAGCGTCCCCGAGCTCGAGCGGGTCGGCCGGGACATCGAGCGGACCGTCCTCGCCCGAGCCCTCGCCCTGCATCTCGACGACAGGGTGATTGTCGACGGCCGCCGCACGGTCGTCTTCTGAGTGGGAGCCCAGCCAGCCGGCCGGCGCTCAGGGGCGGGCGGTCCTGGCGGACCTCCAGCCACGCTGGTCGGTCCCGGAGGGCCTCCCGTGGGGCGGGCGCCCGGTCCCCTCGGCTAGAATCGCCGCCTGAGCCGGACGCCCCCGTTCGGCGCCCTCGCGGGCCGTTAGCTCAATTGGCAGAGCAGGGGCCTCTTAAGCCCAAGGTTCCGGGTTCGATTCCCGGACGGCCCACTTCTGAAAATGCCTGCAAATGCGGCCCTTTCTCGTCCGGAGCCTCAGACTCCAAAGCCTCCCAAATCTGCGTGGGTAGCACGTTTGGGTAGCACTTAGGCCCAATCTGGGCTCATCGGCGAGATGCAGGGCCTCGATCGTCGACCGGATGCAGAGGCGGTGACGACACTCCACCGTGCCCAATCCTCGACGGTGGATCGCGGCACGCGCGGCAAGTCCGCGGTCTCGGCCTCATTCATCGCGTCGGCACGGAGGCGAGTACCGGCCGGGCTCGCGGCGACGGGCCGCGTAGAGCGGTCAGCGCAGCTAGTGTCCTGAGTCGTTAGTTCGCAGGTGTATGTGGGGTTGGCCGCGAAGTTCGTCGTCATCCACGACGATTGGAGGCGGCTATGGCTCAGCGTGCGGAGATCGTTCTGACTGACGAGGAGCGCGAGGTGTTGGAGCGGTGGGCGCGGCGCCCGAAGAGCTCGCAGGCGTTGGCGTTGCGTTGCCGGATCGTGTTGGCCGCGGCCGAGGGGCGCCAGAGCAAGGAGATCGCCGCTGCCCTGAGGTGCAATACCAACACCGTCGGCAAGTGGCGAGGGCGGTTCGCGTGGCGGCGCCTGGACGGGCTGCACGATGAGCCACGTCCCGGCAAACCGCGCTCGGTCACCGACGAGGACGTCGAGCGGGTGATCGTCAAGACGCTCGAGGAGAAGCCGAAGGACGCGACGCACTGGTCGACCCGCTCGATGGCGCAGGCCACCGGGATGAGCCAGAGCGCGATCAGCCGCATCTGGCGGGCATTTGCGCTGAAGCCACATCAGGCGGAGACGTTCAAGCTCTCGCCAGATCCGCAGTTCATCGAGAAGGTCCGCGACATCGTCGGGCTCTACCTGAACCCGCCCGAGGCCGCGGTCGTGCTCTGCGTCGATGAGAAGTCCCAGATCCAGGCGCTTGACCGCACCGCCCCGGTGCTGCCGCTGATGCCAGGCGTGCCCGAACGAGCGACCCACGACTACGTGCGCAGCGGAACCACGAACCTCTACGCCGCCCTTGACGTCGCCTCCGGGCAGGTCATCAGCGAGATCACCAACCGCCACAGAGCAGAGGAGTTCCGCCGTTTCCTGAACACGATCGACAAGGCCGTGCCCGAGCACCTAGAGATCCATGTGGTGCTCGATAACTCCTCCACGCACAAGACGCCGTCGATCCAGCGGTGGCTGTTACGCCACCCGCGCTTCCACGTGCATTTCACGCCGACCTACAGTTCCTGGCTGAACCTCGTCGAGCGATGGTTCTCAGAGCTCACCACGAAATGGATCAAGCGCGGCACGCACCGCTCCGTGCGAGACCTCACAGCCTCGATCCGGACCTGGATCACCAGCTGGAACGAAGACCCCAAACCCTACGTCTGGCACAAGAGCGCCGAGGAGATCCTCGACAGTCTCGCCAACTACTGCCAGCGGATCAACGACTCAGGACACTAGGCCGGGACGAGAACGTTCAGCGACTGTGTGGCGGGATGGACCGCCGGCCGGGAGGACTCGTCGTCGTGCGTATACATGCCCCACGCCTCGCCCAGCGCCTCAAGGAGCTCGTCCATCGTCTCCCCGGACGCGAACAGGCCGGGATGGCTGGGAACCTCGGCCCAGTACATGCCGTCCTCCTCGTGGACGGCGACGGTCAGCTCGACTTGCTTGGTCTCTCCCATGGTCTGCCTCATGATAGGCCAGCTTGCCTCAATATCGACGCTGCAAGCGCAGGCCCATAGTCGCGACGCTTGTGCGCCGGCAGCGTGATCGGCCGCGCCTCGCCGGGCTTGACCATCTTGACGTTGTGCTTGCCGCCGAGTGTTGCCTTCCAGCCATCGTCTTCGAGCAGCTTGCGCATCGACTTCTGGTTGTAGACCTTCGCCACGGCGCACACGGTATCGAGCGCCGGGACACCGAAGCCCTTGGGATGACCCCGCATCGCAGGCCAGGAGTGCGCCTCAATGGGTTTCGCCAGCCGTTTCGCTGGACCCTCACGGCCGATTTGTGGGTCTTCGTCGAGTAGCAGGGCCTCGATCCTCGACCGGATGTAGAGCCGTCGCCTGCCCACCTTCCGGGACGGCACGGTCCCGCGTCGCGCCCAATCTTCGATGGTGCTCCTCGGGACGCGCAGCAGCTCGGCGACCTCGCAGGCGGTCATCACGTCGGCGGCGGTGAGGGGGCGGTGCGCTGTCGAGTCCGCGTGGGCCGGCACTCCGCTGTAGAGGGAGGCGCTCATGGTGTTATTGACCACAACTCCCGGAAAACGGCCAACGAATTAGCGCTCGGCGCCGGGCGACCCTCCGGCGATGACCCTGGCCCGACCCCTTAGATTCGGTCCGCCTCGTGTGAGAGTCCTTCTGCTCATGGAAAATGGGCGAGAGGAGGACAGATCACGTGAAGCGCAGACGACACACGCCGGAGCAGATCGTCAGGAAGCTCAGAGAGGCGGACCGGATGCTGGCCGAGGGCACGGAGACGCCGGAGGTCTGCAAGGCGCTGGAAGTGTCCGAGGCGACCTATCACCGCTGGCGTGCGCAATATGGCGGGATGAAGGCCGACGACGTGAAGCGGTTGAAGGAGCTCGAGCGGGAGAACGGCCAGTTGAAGCGGCTGGTCGCGGACAAGGAGCTGGAAAACCTGGCTCTCAAGGAGCTGGCGAAGGGAAACTTCTGAGCCCGTCGCGCCGTCGCCGTGGGGTCCTGGCGTTGCAGGACCGTCTCGGCATCTCGGAGCGGCGGGCGTGCCAGTTCGCCGGCCAGCACCGCAGCACGCAGCGCCGCGAGGCGGTCGTTGCCGAGGACGACGCGGCGCTGCGGGCGCGTCTGCGCAAGCTCTCTCGGGATCGCCCCAGGTGGGGTTATCGCCGGGCGCATGCCGAGCTGCTCGGCGAGGGCTGGCAGATCAACCGCAAGCGGGTGCAGCGCATCTGGCGCGAGGAGGGCCTGCGGGTCCCTCAGCGCCGCAGAAAGCGCCAGCGGCTCGGGGACTCCACGGTCCCCGCGGCCCGGCTGCGCGCGGAGCGCCCCAATCATGTGTGGGCGTTTGACTTCCAGTTCGACCAGACCGCCGACGGGCACATCCTGAAGCTGCTGCACGTCGTCGATGAGTTCACCCGCGAGGCGCTTGCGATCAAGCGCGCGCGGAGCATCGACGCAGACGCGACCGTCGCCGTCCTGGAACGCTTGACCCGGGCACGTGGCTGCTCGCCTGAGTTTGTGCGCTGCGACAACGGGCCCGAGATGACCGCGAACGCGTTGAAGGACTGGTGCCGCTTCTCCGGAGCCGGCGCGAGCTACATCGATCCCGGCAGCCCGTGGCAGAACCCCTACGTCGAGTCGTTCGGCAGCCGGGTTCGTGACGAGCTGCTCGCCGTCGAGCAGTTCTCCTGCCTCGCCGAGGCCAAGGTCCTCATCGAGGACTGGCGAGAGGACTACAACCACCACCGGCCGCATTCCGCGCTCGGGATGAAACCGCCCGCCCGGTTCGCCCGCGCGTGGAGGACCCAGCACGAGCCGCTCGCCGCCTGTCGGGTAGCCGGGGCGGTTGCCCGCCCCGGCTCCCACAGAACCGTGCTTGTGCTGTTCACACACGGCTCCTCGGGACGGCGGGTTGTGAACCCCGCCGCCGGCCGCTTTCAACGACCTCGATCTATCCCCACTCCAGCACGAACTGCTCGTGGGTAGGGGCGACGATCTCCTCGTGCCATTTGCGGTGCAGCAGCACCAGCGAGTCAAGTCCGCGGTCGGTGAAAAACCGGGTCCGCAGAGCATTATCGACTTGCGGTATATGGCTCAGCGCCCATAGGGACCTGCGTCCCATATAGACACCGTGCCATGCTGCCCCACGCTGGACACCGAGGGCGATGAGGTTGCGAACGATCGTCGGACGACGCTTCCAGTGGTGCAGCAGGATCGCACGCAACCGACGCCGGATATGGGCATCAAGAGCGCGCAACACGAACTGCTCCCCGGGCGAGACGATCCGGAAGTACTGGTGCCATCCCCGCAGCCACACGTTGATCCGCCGGATGCACCCCTGAAGGGAGTGCCCCCACAATCGCGGCGTGAGCTGGCGGATCTTCTGGATCGCCATGCGCTTGGTGCGCTGGGAGAGCAGAATCTCCACGGTCCCGCTCTGCGTATCTACTCGCAGACTGAACCCGAGGAAATGGCAGTCCTCCGGACGAGCGACGGCTGACTTGGCTTGGTTGATCTTCAGGCGCAAGCGCCCTTCGATGAACCTCGTCAAGCTGGCCATCACCCGAAGCCCCGCTCGCTCGCTCTGCACGTAGACGTTGCCGTCATCGGCGTAGCGAACGAACCGGTGACCACGCCGATCAAGCTCCCAGTCGAGCTCGTCCAACACGATGTTCGACAGCAACGGGGACAGAGGCGAGCCCTGCGGCACGCCCTCCTCGTTCGCGATCAGGACACCGTCCGGCATCACGATCTTGGCCTTCAGCAACCGTCCGATGAGCACGAGCAGCCGCCGGTCCGGAACTCGCCGCGCGAGCCGGGACATCAGCCGCTGGTGGCAGACCCGATCGAAGAACTTCTCCAGATCGATGTCCACCACCCACCCGTACCCATCTTGCAGATGCGTCTTGGCCTCCTCGATCGCCGTGTGGCAACCACGGCCCGGTCTGAACCCGTGACTCGACGGATGGAACGTCGGCTCGAATACAGGCTCGAGCACCTGCCGCACGGCCTCACAGACCACCCTGTCCGTCACGTTCGGGATGCCCAGCCCGCGCTGGCCTCCACCCACCTTCGGGATTATCACCCGGCGGGTCGCGCCAGGTCGATAGCTCCCATCCAGCAAAGCAGTGGCCAGCCTCGGACCCGCGATCGGCCACTGCTCACGCAGCTCGCTGACCGTCAGCCCATCAGGACCGGACGCCCCCTTGTTCGACACCACCTTCACAAGCGCCGCCGTCAAACGGCTCACAACCCCTTCCATCGTCACCGACGTGACCTGTTCTGCATTGACGATCGCCTGCGGCACCCCCGCTTGGCCGGTCCCCGACAGGTTCGAGGCCACCACGCGAGCGGACCCCTCAGGGTCTTCTGCTGTCGCGATCGGCAGGCAAAGCTGCCACGCCGTTTGATCAACCGGGATCGCCTTCCCTTGCGCGCCGGGACTCGACCCGGCACGCTCAGCGGGCATTACCCCGCCTTCCAGTAATACGCGATCCTCCGACTTCTGCTGGGCCATCAACCGTCGTCCTCTCGTTCTCCGGCCTACCGGCCAACAACCCGGAACCCAGCAGACCTCCTGGGGTAAGACGCTGAGATTTCGCCGCGATCACGTCGCCAATACGCCCCCGGGACCGACAGGAACCGGGCATCGCTGCTGGCGGCCAGCTCACCCACCCAAAGGACGCCTTACGGCGCTTCACTCTCGTTCGCGACCACGACACACCTACGGCTTCCTTCAGACCCGCCCTCACGGAAGCCCCGCAGCGCAAACAGCCGCACTGGGACCGCCCGGTGAACTCCGGGCCGCGCCCTTGCCTCATCAATGTTGGGTTCCCCCTGTCAGGGTCCCAGGACAGGACTTCCACCTCCGATCTCAAACGCCATGCCCAGCACACCGCTGCGTTCGCCCTACGGGCTCACTCCGCGAGACGGCGACACCCCCACCCTGCAACAGAACAACACCCACCGACTCTCACAACAGGTGGACCCATGAACGGGGTCCGGTCAACCCCACTCGCACACAGCAATCGCACAGCGCTCGCTGTGGCGTGCATCTACGTCTGCTCTTTCTGCGTTGTGCTGTTTGTTCGTGCGTTGCGCTGTTTACCGGCCGGCCGGTCGAGGCTGCGGCTGGGAGCCGGCGATGAGTCGGCCGCCGGCAGGGCGGCGCAGACCAGCCGCAGATGGCCGCAGGCAAGGCAAGAGCACCGAGGCAGGCGGGGGCTGCGGTGGCCGTCACGCGAGTCCCTTGGCGGCGAGGCGCTCGCGTTCGATATCCGCGGGAGTCGCAGGGTGCAAAGCTGCTGACCCATTAGGGGCGCTTGCACTTTGCACCGGCATCTCGGCGCCGGTGCAAAGGTGCAGACCGCCCGCTTGCACCGCTTGCACCTTCACGTACTCATTGCCCTGGCGAGCGAGCAGGCCGTCCGCGGCAAGCGCGGCGAGCGCGTTGCGGACGCTGCCATCCTTTGGCCCCCGGCCGACCAGCTCGGCGATGGCAGCGAGCCGTAGTGGGTGGTCGTCCATGCTCGCGAAGATTTCGTCGCTGAGCTTCGCCCGGACGGGCTGCGCGACAGGCCGGTCCTGTGTCTCGGGCGGTTCGGCCCGGTCGATCAGGACACGGCCCCGGTCAACCTCCAAGCGAAGCCACAGCCGCTCGGGTTCGGCCGCTACGCGCATCTTGCGGCAGCTCAGGAACCGCCGCCGCGGGTCGTGGTCGTCCTCCTGGCGGCCAAGGTGCCACAACACGTCCACGGCGTCACGGATCGAGCTGGCGCCCCGGAAGTCCCGGCCGGCCTTATTCGCATGGTGGATCAGGAGTATTGCCGTCCCGGATTCATGGGCCAGCCGGCGCAGCGGGTCGAGGGCACGGGCCGTCTGGCCGGTGTCGTTCTCGTTCATGCCTGGCGTCATCGAGCGGAGCGAGTCCAGGACGAGAAGGTCGGGGCTCGTGTCGCCCACGACGGCCTCAACCTCGGCAATGTCGCCCCGTAGGTCCAGTCCGCTTGCGTCGGCCACCCGCACGCCCGACGCTGGTAGCCCGAGCGTGTAGACCCTGCGGTGTAACTCGTGCTCGCCGTTCTCGGCATCGAGGTAGACGGTGATGCCGGGCCTGCACTCGATGCCCGCCAGCTCGCCGCCGTGCGCGATTGCGGCGGCGAGCGCCATCGAGAGCAGCGACTTCCCGTCGCCGCCGGGCGCGTAAAGAGCGGTAAGAGCCGCGCGGGGCAGAACCGGGGGGGCGAGCCATGGCACCGGCGCCGGTGGCGTTGTGGTCATGGTCGCCACGTCGAGGAAGCGGATCGGCGCGGTGGCATTCACTGCTCGGCTCCGAGCCATTCGACCTCGACCGTGGCGACTGGCCAGAGAATTGAGCGGGGCGGGTACAGGCGCTCTCCCTGTAGATCACGATGGCGGAGCTGCACCGTGGCCTCGATCGTGTGCCCGTCGTACTCGGCGTGGTCCGTGAGAAAGGCCTTACCGTCCTTCCTCAGCACCGCTGGTCCAGTGCGACGCGGGCGCAGCAGGCCGGGACGGCGACAGGCGTCTGTACTACGCTGGCGGTCGGGCGACACGAGCGCCCACCTCCTCCGCGGCCCGGCTTGACTCCGGGTCGTGGTCGCCTTGGGGAGTCGGCGATATTGGGTCGATCAGTGCAAGGACAGACCGGGCGGTGTAGCGGCTCGTCCGGTGGCCGATGCGCACGCGGTCGAGGGTGCCGTTCTGCGCAAGCCGGCGCACCGTGCGCTCGCTGGCACCGATCAGCTCGGCAACTTGCCGTGGGGTGAAAAGACGCGGCATCCCCTCGCTGGTCGATACTGGCGGCGTGGACTCCATGCGGGACACGAGCACATCCCAGCACCGCCACGGCTCGACTCTTGCGACAGCTAGTGACGCGGAACCTTCCCGGCTAACGCCAACGGAGATCGCACGGATCAAGCGGCAGAACCGCGAGCAGCGCAAGCGCGAGGGGCACCCGCCGACGACTGCGCGGGATGACGCGCTGTTAACTGTCGCCATCTTCGCCCGCAATGAACTCGTCAGGCAGCCCGAGGTTCGCACGCGTCTCGCGCACTTCGCGGAGGTTCGTCGTCTGGTCTTCGGCCCACGCGAGAACTGGCCCTCCCGATCGGCACGGCTCGACTACTGGCAAGGGCTCGGGGATCTGTCCCGTGATCTCGAAGGGATGATTAGGCAGGCGGAGCTAGACGACCTGGCGCGGCGCTGGGATGAGGTCGAATGGCGTATCGACGACGGCTGGCCGGTGCTCGCGCTCGGAGTCACTGGTGGTCGTCCGGGCCGGGATACGACGATGGAGCCCGCGTCGGTCATGCTCGCGGTGCGCTCGATCGCGCTCCGTCCAGATGCCAGAGCCAAGCTGAACGCCGAGCGGGACAAGGGGTATCGCAGCACCCGCCAGAGAGGTCACGAGCACGTCCAGGGTGCCCGCGACCACGGCGCGATCTGCGCAGACGAACTGGCCGCCGCCGAGGCCAACGCACAGGAAGGGCGTCAGGGACGCTACGCGATCAAACGCGAGACCGCGACCAAGCACCGCGAGCGGCTGGGCGCGCTGCTCGGCGAGCTTGGGGTATAGCGGACGCGGTACACGGTCGGCTTAACGCGATTCGGGGGGAAGAACTGACCCCGCGCTCATTTAGGCTCCTGTTGAACGTTGACCCTTCCCGGGGGTGCTCCAACGGCACGAGCTAACGGCTCAGCCAGCCTTGACTACATCGAGCCCGCGCATCTGACTTTTCCTGCTAGAGCGGTACGTATGCTTCGGGGCTACGGCACACGCGCACAGGGCCGGCTTCGCCGTGAACCGTGACGACGGTCCCGCCCAGCTTGCGACAGTTTTCTTCCGCTTCATGTTCCCGACGAACGTATTCGGCATGTTCCCGTTCGGCCGCCTTGCGCCATTCGCGGTCTTTTCGTTCCCGGGCTTCGCGTTCGTGTCGTGCGGTCGTGCGGCACCATTCGGTGCTGACGGGCTTGAAACGACCGTGCCTGACTTCCTTGTTCTTACCCGTCCATGCTTCGACCGTGTAGCGGTAGATGCCGCCGGGGCTGTTGCAGGACCACTCCACCGTAAACGTCCTGAAGTTGATTTCCCCTTCGCAGCCAGCGCCGCCTGCACATGGCCCGGGCTGGTTTGCCACGTAGTCGTAGGTGCGGTGTCCGTGGCGCCGGAGCGTGAACCGCACATGGGCGAACTGGCTCACAGCGATTTCGAGGGTCGTGTAGCCGGGCGTTTTAGTCGAGTGTCCCTTGTGGGTTCCTACGCCGATTGACTCAAGGGAGACGGGCTGCGACCACGCAGCTGCGATCTTTTCGGCGAGGAGGGCGCGGCACCGTGCCAGCACTTCAGCGGCACGTTCTTCGGGGTCGGGTTGCTCGCTGGCGTCGGGTTGTTCGAGGGTGACCACGCAGGCGACGCCTTCGCCATCGGCGAGAGCTTCCTCGGCGTGCTTGGTGACTTCCGCCGCATATGCGGCTTTCACAAGTTCGCAGGCTTCCTCGAAGCTAGGGCACAACGAAGCCGCCCGCTGCTGCTCGCACCTTTCCTGCGTCTCCACTTTCGTTGTTCCTTGCTCTTCTGCGAGTCGCGTGGGAGCGCACTGTTCTTCGATTTCGTGCGTCAAGAGTCCTTGGGCGCTGCTGTTCGCGACCGCACAGCCCGCGAACACGCAGACGGCGAGCCCCGCAAGGATGAGTGCGAGAGGGGTCATTACGCGCCAGCCCCTACTCCCGGCGCCTGGGAGTCGAGAAGGCGTAGCGGCCGGCGCGACCTCGGCGAGTGTCTCGGTATGGCAACACGATTGGGCTGTAGAAGCTAACACGGCTGGGCTGCATTGTGGCCCTTCGTGGCACAACGCGATCCACTCCTCGTCGGCCTCGGCCAGGCCATCCGCAACCTACGCGACGAACTCGGAGTATCCCAGGAGCGGCTCGGACTTGAGAGTGGCGTCCACCGCAACTACATCGGCGGTATCGAGCGCGCCGAGCGCCAACCCAGCGTCACGACGCTTGCGCGGTTGGCCCAAGCCCTCGGCGTGAAGCCATCAGACCTCCTCGCCCGAGCCGAACGTCTCGACTAGGTTCTGCGGTGCCGTCGCTTGCGGCCGTGACTCAAACGCCCGCGTGAACACCTCCGCCTGATCGGCGGCAGGGCGAGCGTGCAGATAGCGGCCCGTCGTAGCGAGCGCGCTGTGGCCCATCACCGCCTGGATCGTCACGAGGTCCACGCCGGCCGCGGCGAGCAACGAGCCATAGGTGTGCCGCAGGTCATGCCAGCGGAGCGCACGCAGCCCGGCAGCGGCCTGTGCCCGCCTGTAGCGGCGGCGCAGCGCCGAGGGGTCGAGGGTTCGCCCGAGCGGGTTGCAGAACACCCTCTCGTCGGCTCCTGTGAAGTCCTCGCGCCTGCTCATCCGCTCGAGCGCGGCTGCGGCCTGGTCGGGCAGCGGAAGCCGGCGGACCCTGCCTGACTTTGTGGATGACTCCACGCCCGCGCTCATCGCGCGCCCGACCGTAAGGGCGTGGCCGGCGAAGTCCACGTCGCGCCAGCGCAGCGCGAGCAGCTCCCCGAGCCGCAGCCCGGCGTATGCGGACACCCGCACCATCTCCCCGTCTTGGTGATCCTCGGCGCGTCGCGCCTCGCGCTCCTGCTCGCTGACCTCGTGCGTTGACGCCTCGCGGTGTCGGCCGTTGGCGAGCGCCCGCGCGAGCGCCTCGACTTCCTCGACGCTGTAGAAGACGAGCGCGCCCCGGTGGGCTTCGCGTCGCTTGTCGGCTTCGCGGGCCGGGTTCGCGGGAAGGCCGAACGTCGAGGCTTTCATGCCGTAGGCGAAGATTGCCCCGATGATCGCCCTGTGCTTGTTGATGGTGCGCGCTGATGCGCCGGTGGCGCGACACGGTGGCGAGAACAGCCTCCACATCGCTCATCGTGATCTCGCGCGGCGGGCAGGCCGCCGAGTGCCTTCATGACGTGCCCGAGGGTGACGCCTTCGCCACGCTTGTACGGGATGCCCGGCTCGGCGAGCACAGAGCGGTGATTGAGGAGCGTGGCGGGCTTCGCGCCCTTCACGTCCTGGAGCCACCCCAGATAGGCTTGCGCGACCTCGCGGAAGGTGACGCCCGCAGCGCGTCGCTCGCGGTCCGTGCGCTCCTGATCGTCTGCCTGCGCGACCTGCGCGGCCACGAGTTCAGCGGCGGCGACGTGCGCCCGGCGCTCATCAAGGTAGCCCTCGGCGACGCGGCCCCGGCGAGGAGTCCACTCCCCGGCCAGCCCCCGATCGAGCCACGCGGGCCAAGGCGACGTTTTAGCTGCCTGCCCCGGTAGCGCCAGAAGGCTTCGTAGAAGGCGTGGCCGCGCTGCTCGCGGACGAAGACTGTGGCGGTAGGATTTGGTGCTGACATGCCGGGCCTCCGGTGTGTCCATGCCCTCGGCGATGACAGTCGCGCGAGGGCTTCTTTGTGGGCTGACCGAATCCTACTCGCTTGGAGTAGCAGTTGGGTAGCAAGTCGAGGCGGGGTAGCGCTCGGGGTAGCGAATCAGCCGCAAGGTCCCTAGTTGAAAGGCGTTTAGCCAAGTCGTGCAGCGCCAGTCTTAGGGCGTCGGGGCCCTGCGAGGGGCCTCTTAAGCCCAAGGTTCCGGGTTCGATCCCCGGACGGCCCATACGTCGTTTCTCTTGTGTTGGTGCGGGGTTTGTCGAGGCGGACTCCCGCAGACCTGGTCCAGGCCGGCGTGGGTACCGGGCGAGCGCGTCCTGGGCGCCGCTCGTCGCCGCGTGCTCCTCCACGCTCGGACTTCCAGCTGGTGCTGACGATTTCTTCGCTTGCGCAGCTCGGCGTATGTCGCGGTGGGCGCCGCCGGCCCGCACGTCGAGAGTCGTATCTCGCCCTGGCGGCACCAGTCTGGCTGGATGTGTTAGCATGCCAGCGTTCCGAGACAGTTTCATTTGTCAGACTTGACAGGACGGTCGGGCGCACGTGTCCGATCGGGTGAACGGTGGGAAGAGGTTGGACGTGAATTGCTCGGGTATGACGCATGCCAGTCGGCAGGGGCCAGCGGCGAAGAGGGAGAGCTGTAGGTGCGCCGCCGTCGTACGGGCAGCCTGCATGCTCGCCGGGATCGGCGTGTTCGCGTGTGCCGGACTTGCCGCGCAGGCTGAGGGAGCCGTGACGGCGCAGAGTGTCGCGGCCGGCAGCTCTCACACGTGTGTGGTGTTGTCCAGCGGCCACATCGACTGCTGGGGCTATAACGGCGAAGGCGAGCTGGGGGACGGCAGGACCCGCAGCTCGGACACGCCGGTGGCAGTGCTGGGGGTCAGCAACGCCACCCAGGTCGCAGCCGGCTACTTTCACACGTGTGTGGTGCTGTCCAGCGGCCACATTGACTGCTGGGGCAACAACTTCCGCGGCGCCCTGGGCGACGGTACGATCAGCAGCTCGGACACGCCGGTGGAAGTGCTGGGGGTCAGCAACGCTACTGAGGTGACGGCCGGCGAAAATGACACGTGTGCGGTGCTGTCCACCGGCCATATCGACTGTTGGGGCTATAACGACGACGGCCAGCTAGGCAATGGTACGATCAGCAGCTCGGACACGCCGGTGGAAGTGCTGGGGGTCAGCAACGCTACTGAGGTGACGGCCGGCGAAAATGACACGTGTGCGGCGCTGTCCACCGGCCATATCGACTGCTGGGGCAATAACGGTGACGGCCAGCTAGCCCGGATCATTCAGTAACGGGGCGATTATCGCTTTCGCGGCATCGGTGAGTGGTAGGTGAATGAGGCGGGGGCTGGCGGAGGTGGTGTGGTTCGCGTTCTGATTGGTGGTGTGGGCGCGTTGCGGCCGTTTTCGCCCAGGCGCGAGCTGGGCGTCTGGTGCCGGGGTGGCGTGGCCCGCGGGCCGGCTGGTCTTAGCCAGCCGGTGCGGGAGCGTTTGAGTTTTGGAACGCGGCGGCGAGCTCGCCGGCCCAGGGCCAGGTGCGCTGCAGGCGAAGCTGGGCACGGCGACCGTGGAACGCGAGTCGCGCGGCGGTGTGCAGAAGGCGGTAGCGCAGGCGCTTGGGCTCGGCCTTGGCGAGCGCGCCGTCGAGGAGGAGCGTTTGTGACCAGCTGATCAGGTCGTGCGCGATCAGCACGAGATAGAGCCACACCTGGTTCATCGGCGAAGTCTTGGAAGGGGAGCTTGCGCAGGCCGGTGTCCTTGTCGTTGCGGATGTGATCCTCGGCGTGGGCGCGCTGGCGCTGGCGGCGCTCAAGCACGGCGATGTTCGGATCGTCCTGGTCGGTGAGGAAGAACTGGAAGCGGTGCCCGTCGTGGTCGGTGAAGGACAGTTGCGCACCGGGGTGCGCCCGCTCGCGCCTGCAGATCAGCCGTGAGCGCTGGGGCCAGCTCGACAGATCGATGAGGTCGGTGAGCTCCGCGACCTGCCCGTTCGGTCGCTCTGAACCGTCCTGGTCGAGCGCTGGAACCCAGGCGTTCTCGGGGAGATCGAGGATCGCGCTGCGGACGGGCTCGGTCAGGTCAAAGCCGACCGAGAAGCCGATCCGCGCGTCGCGGCACCAGTCCGCGAGCTCGTGCGCGGCGCCGGCGGAGTCGGCGCGCAACAGCATCTCGATCTCCTCGATGTGCGCGTGGGGGATCTGCTCGAGCGCGTCCTCAGCGACCGCGATCTGGTCGGTGGCGCTGTGCGCGCGCGGCGTTGCCCGGCCGCAGCATCCCGGCGAGCGCCTCGCCTGACTCGTCGAGGTAGGCCAGCATCGGCTGGAAGCCGAAGCCGCCCTTGAAGTTCCCCGCGGCGCCGTCCTTCTCCGAGTGCGCGCGTGATCGAGCGTCGCGTCGAGGTCGATCGTCACCCGCTCTGGCTTGACGCCCAGCTCCCAGGCATGCGCGCGCGCCTGGGCGTGCGCGGCACGCAGACCATCCACAAGCTCGGGCTCGCCGGCGATCCGCTCGATCACGCGATACGCGGTCGAGTTCGACGCCACCTTGCCGAACAGCGCCAGCTGGTCGCGCAGCGCACCGAGATCCGAGACGCACTCACCGCCGTCAGCGAGCATCACCGCCAGGTCCCTGACGAACCCGGCCCGGGTCATGGCCCGAGCGACGCTCCTTCATCGCCGAAAGGCCCAGCGACAGCGCCCTCGTCAGCCCGGTCCTGTCGGCCACCTGGGCCAGCAACGCCGACCCGGCGTGCGAGACCAAACCCTCTCCGTCCGCCGTCGACATCTACCGTGAAATCGCGGCCATCGCGCTGCACCCTCAAGGTGATCCTCCTGAGCTCGGGAACAAGGACTTCAGCAAACCCAATTCTCCAAGCTCAGTCGGACGATTCCCGCGCCCCGGAGAACCCGGGGCGCGGATCCGTTAATGAATGATCCGGGCTAGGCAATGGTACGATCAGCAGCTCGGACACGCCGGTGGAAGTGCTGGGGGTCAGCAACGCTACTGAGGTGACGGCCGGCGGCCCTCACACGTGTGCGGTGCTGTCCACCGGCCATATCGACTGTTGGGGCTATAACGGTGACGGCCAGCTGGGCAATGGTACGATCAGCAGCTCGGACACGCCGGTGGAAGTGCTGGGGGTCAGCAACGCTACTGAGGTGACGGCCGGCCATGACCACACGTGCGGGCTGCTGTCCACCGGCCATATCGACTGTTGGGGCTATAACGGTGACGGCCAGCTGGGCAATGGTACGGCCAGCAGCTCGGCCACGCCGGTGGAAGTGCTGGGGGTCAGCAACGCTACTGAGGTGACGGCCGGCCATGACCACACGTGCGGGCTGCTGTCCACCGGCCACATCGACTGTTGGGGCTACAATTTCGAGGGCGAGCTGGGCAATGGCACCGAAGGCGGCTCGGATACGCCGGTGGAAGTGCAGGCGATCAGCAACGCTCTCCAGGTGACGGCTGGCGGCCCTCATACGTGTGCGGTGCTGTCCACCGGCCATATCGACTGTTGGGGCTATAACGACGACGGCGAGCTGGGCGACGGTACGGCCAGCAGCTCGGACACGCCTGTGGAAGTGCTGGGGGTCAGCAACGCTACTGAGGTGACGGCCGGCCATGACCACACGTGCGCGCTGCTGTCCACCGGCCACATCGACTGTTGGGGCTATAACGACGACGGCCAGCTGGGCGACGGTACGATCAGCAGCTCGGACACGCCGGTGGAAGTGCAGGGGATCAGCAACGCCACCCAGGTGACGGCTGGCTACTTTCACACGTGTGCGGTGCTGTCCAGCGGCCGCATCAACTGCTGGGGCGCCAACAGCGACGGCCAGCTGGGAAACGGTAGGACCCGCAGCTCGGACACGCCGGTGGAAGTGCAGGGGATCAGCAACGCCACCCAGGTCGCAGCCGGCGGCTATCACACGTGCGCGGTGCTGTCCAGCGGCCACATCAACTGCTGGGGCGACAACTTCCGCGGCACCCTGGGTGACGGTACGATCAGCAGCTCGGACACGCCGGTGGAAGTGCAGGGGATCAGCAACGCCATCCAGGTGACGGCCGACGGTTCTAACACGTGTGCGCTGCTGTCTACCGGCCACATCAACTGCTGGGGCGACAACGGCAACGGCGAGCTGGGGAACGGTAGGACCGGCAAACGGGGTTCGTACACGCCGGTGGAAGTGCAGGGGATCAGCAACGCCACCCAGGTGACGGCTGGCGAAAATGACACGTGCGCGCTGCTGTCCACTGGCCGCATCAACTGCTGGGGCGAAAATGACGACGGCAAGCTGGGGGACGGTACGACCAGCAGCTCGGACACGCCGGTGGTAGTGCAGGGGGTCGGCAATGCCACCCAGGTCGCAGCTGGCTACTTCCACGCGTGCGCGGCACTGTCCAGCGGCCACATCGACTGCTGGGGCAACAACGAAAACGGTGATCTGGGTAATGGCGACTCTTGGAGCCTCGTGCCGACCGAGGTGCTGTTGGGAGCTCCGGTGGTTTTGACCGGGGGCGCCTCATCTGTCACGGGAGTCTCAGCAACGTTGAACGCGACGGTGAATCCCGAGGGTGGCGAAGTGACCAGCTGTGAATTCGACTATGGTCCCACGAGTGCGTACGGGTCGAGTGTGCCTTGCTCGTCGCTTCCTGGGTCTGGGGAAAGCCTGGTCGACGTCTCGGTGTCGGTGTCGGGACTGTCCGCGTACAGCGCTTACCATTTCCGGATCGTATCTACCAACGCCGCTGGCACGAGCCATGGTGAAGACGCAACGTTCACGACCGAAAGCCTCCCCCCCGACTTTGGCAGGTGCGTAAAGATGCCATTCGATGGCGGCTTTACGACGTCCAACTGCACGGTCGCCAGCCCGACGCACACCGGCGATTACGAATGGCGGGTAGGTGCCGAAAAAGCCGGGTTCACGACCACCGGCGGCACGGTCAAGCTCGAAACGTCGAGCAAGGCGCGAGTGACCTGCACTACGGAGAACGCCGTCGGGGAGATCACCGGTTTTGCGACCGTGGGTGCGGTCGTGATGACCTTCGGCGGCTGTGAGTCAGAAGGCGCCAACTGCACGACCGGCGGTCAGGGCGAAGGAGTGCTTCAGAGCAAGACGCTCGAAGGCGCCCTCGGCTGGCAGCAGAAGGCAGCGCAGGAGGTCGCCCTGGACATCTACCCCGCGGGGCACACCGGACCGTTCATGGAATACAGCTGCGTCGGCAGGCCAGCTGTACTGACAGGTTCGGTTCTCGTCCCCGTCACGGCGGACAAGATGATGCGGACGCCGAAGCTCAAATACAAAGCCAACGAAGGCAAACAGAAACCCGAAGCCTTCGAAGGAGCGTCAGCGGACGTGCTGGAGAACTCCCTCGAAGAACGGGTCGGGCTCACCTTCACTGCAACTCAGACCAACGAAGAACCAGTCGAGATCAACACGGCTTTCTGAGATCGGGTACGCCGGGGAAACTGCTACCCTGCCGACGCGCCATTGCCGGCCGCGAGTGTCTTTCGGCCGGCGTCGGTCCAGATGATCTGCTCGCGTCCGGGGCCGACGCCCACCAGGGCGACCGGAGCGCCGACCTCCTCGGCGATGAACTGCAGGTACTCCCGGGCTGCGATGGGGAGGTCTGAGACGGTGCGACACTCGCCGAGGTCCTCCTGCCAGCCGGGGAGCTCGGTGAGCTCGGAGGTGGTGTGGTGAAGGACGGTCTGGTGGTAGGGGAAGTCGTGGAACTTCGCCCCCTCGGCCCCGCGGTAGCTCGTGCAGACTTTGATCTTCTCAAAGCCCGAGAGGACATCGAGCTTGGTCACCGCCAGGGCGGTGATCGTGTTGAGGCGGGCGGCGTACCGGAGCGCCACGAGGTCCAGCCAGCCAGCCCGTCGGGGGCGGCCGGTGGTCGTGCCGAACTCGCCTCCCCGCTCGCGAATCAGATCGCCGGTCTCTTCGTGGAGCTCGCTCGGGAAGGGGCCCGCGCCGACCCGAGTGGTGTAGGCCTTGGAGATGCCCCAGATCTCGTCGATGTTCTTGGGCCCCACCCCGGTGCCCACGCAGGCGGCGCCGGAGAGGGGGTTCGATGAGGTCACGAACGGATAGGTGCCGTGATCGATGTCGAGCATCGCTCCCTGGGCGCCCTCGAAGATCACGCTCTGGCCGTCGTCGAGGAGGTCCCACATCAGCTTGGCGGTGTCCGCGATGTGCTGCTCCAAGCGATGGCCGTAGGTGAGGTACTCCTCGGTCATCGCATGGAGGTCCAGGGAGGGGTCCTTTTCGAACGGCCGCAGGGACAGCCGCTTGGGCTCCATCGCGGCGACGATCTTCTTCTTGAGGATCTTCTCGTCCAGGAGGTCCTGTACCCGAATGCCCAGCCGGGCGGCCTTGTCGGCGTAGCAGGGACCGATGCCCCGCCTGGTGGTGCCGATCTGCTGGCTGCCCAGACGGGTCTCCCCGGCGGAGTCAAGGAGAAGGTGATAGGGCATGATCAGGTGGGCGTTCGCGGAGATCCTCAAGCCGCTCACGTCCACACGGCGGGCGCGCAGGGCGTCGAGCTCCTCGATCAGGACCTTCGGGTCGATCACCACTCCGTTTCCGATCACGCACCGCTTGCCCGGGTAGAGGATCCCCGAGGGGATCAGGTGAAGCTTCCACTCGACTCCCTCCCGGACGATCGTGTGACCGGCGTTGTTGCCCCCCTGGAAGCGGACGACCGCGTCGGCCTGCTCGGCGAGGAGGTCGGTGATCTTCCCCTTCCCCTCGTCCCCCCACTGGGCGCCGACTATCACGATTCCAGGCATGCGATGTAGGAGTGTAGGGGGGTCCGGGAGGGGCCGGGATCGGCGGCCGGCGAAGGGGCCCCGGCGGACTCGTGGCGGCCTGGGGTCGCCTCGGGCCGAGCGGACCGGCGGCTGGAGAGGTCGGGCTCGGCGGACTCGTGGCGGCCTGGCCTCGCCTCAGGCCGAGCGGAGCGGCGGTCGGAGCTCCCGACGGCGATCCTCGCCGAACAGGGGCAGGGGGTCGCCGCACATCTCCACCAGGCGGGAGACCGTACGGGCGCCGATCTGCTCGGCCAGCAGGCCGGGCTCCAGGTTGGTGGTCATCACGATCGACCTCTCGTCCTCGTAGCGGGAGTTGATGATCGAGTAGAGCTGCTCCCTGGCCCAGTCGGTGTGGTTCTCGGCGCCCACGTCATCGATGTGGAGGAGGTCCACTGTGATGAGGCGATCCAGAAAGCCGAGGACTCCCTCCTCCTCGTCGATCGCCTCCCGGATCAGGTTGAGCAGGCGGGGGAGCGAGTAAACGGCGGCGGTGCGGCCAGCGTCGAGGGCGGCTTTGGAGAGGAGCATCGCGAGCATCGTCTTGCCCGTGCCCACGTCTCCCATGATCCACACCCCCCGTCCGGTGTCGAGGTTCTCCTCGATCCGGTCCGCGAACCTGCGGACCACCCGGATCTGCTCGGGGAAGGCGACCAGGTCTGTGCCCGTGAGCTGCTCGAAGGAGATGTCCCGGTAGCGGCGGGGGATCCGGGCCTCCAGGCGGCGGCTGCGGACCTTGGCGATCCGTCCCGGCCGGCAGCGGCAGTCCGAGGCCGTGTTAGTGGCCTCGTCGATCAAGAAGCCGCTCCCGTCGCAGGCTCCGAAGGGACACCGCTCGTCGGTCACCCGCTCGCCCGCCGTCCGCTCGCCGGCCACCTCAGTCCTCACCTCCCGGGAGGTCCCGGGGGAAGGGACCGGGGGCGCCCATCGCGTAGCGCTCCCCGGCGTAGCTCAGGAACTTCGGGTACTCCTTCTGGAAGGTCAGGGTGACTTTCCCGACGGCTCCGTTGCGGTGCTTGGCGATGATCAGGTCCGCCTCCCCGGGACGCTCGGAGTCCTCGTCGTAGTACTCGTCCCGGTAGATGAACATCACGAGATCGGAGTCCTGCTCGAGGTTCCCGCTCTCGCGGAGATCCGAGAGCTGGGGCTTCTTGTCTGGACGCTGCTCGACCGCGCGGCTCAGCTGGGAGAGTGCGATCACGGGCACCCCGAGCTCGCGGGCGAGGATCTTCAGGCCCCGGCTCAGCTCGCCGACGGCGGTCACCCGGCTGTCGTAGCGGCTGTCGGTGCGCATCAGCTGCAGGTAGTCGATGATGATCAGCCCGAGTCCCCCCTCGCACTGGCTGTGCAGGCGCCGGGCCTTCGCCCGGATCTCCAGCATGCCCACGTCGCTGGAGTCGTCCACCCACAGGGGGGCCGCGGCCAGGCGCTGGGAGGCTGAGAGGATCTTCGGCCACCGTTTCTCGGCCACTCGCCCCTTGCGGAGCTCCTCGCCCTTGATCCGCGCCTGGGAGGCCACGAACCGCTGGGCCAGCTCGGCCTCGGCCATCTCAAGCGAGAACAGGGCCACCGGCCTGCTGTGCTCAACGGCGGCGTTCTCGGCGATGTTGCAGACCAGGGCGCTCTTTCCCATCGCCGGACGGGCGGCGATGATGATCAGGTTTCCGGGCTGGAACCCGCCGGTGATCTCGTCGAGGTCCTTGAACCCCGACGGGGTGCCCGTCAGGGACGTCCCTTCGATCGAGAGCCGGTGGAGCTTGTCGAGCTCCTCGTGAAGGACCTCCTCGATCGCCCTGAAGTCCTGCTGGCGGTCGTCCCGGGCGACCTCGAGCATCGCCTTCTCGGCCTGCTCGACCAGCTCCCGGGGGGCGGCCCGGTGGCCGAGGACACTCTCCTGGATCTCGTAGGTGCTCTGCAGGAGCCTTCGCAAGAGGGCGTTCTCGCGCACGATCTGGGCGTACCGGCGGGCGTGGCCGGCGGCGGGGACGACGCCCGTGAGCTCGTCCACCGCGGCGGGTCCGCCGACCTCCTCGAGCTTGCCCAGCCCTCGCAGGCGATCGGTGACGGTCAGGACGTCCACCGGCTCGGACTCGTTGTAGAGGGCGAGCATCGCCCCGTAGATCGTCCCGTGGCGCTCGCGGTAGAAGTCCTCGGGCCGCAGACCCTCTTCGATCACCAGCGCGTAGAGGGCTCTGTCGGAGAGCAGGATGGCGCCGAGCACCGACTGCTCGGCGTCGAGATTGTGGGGGGGCGCGATCGCGCCCCCGCGGGGAGCCGACGAGGTGCCGTTGGATGTGGTTGCGAGCGCGCTCATGGCGAGGGCTCGCGCGAGTCTAGGCTCCGGCTCCTCGGGGCTCTGCGGTACACCCCGCTATGTCCGATCGAATTGCTCCCCACGAACATATGTTCGCAGGCGGATCGGCGTCACGGGCTACTTCTTCGCCACCACCATGGTCTTGATGGTGGCGGTGACGCCGTCCACCACCTCGACCACCACCATGTAGGTGCCGACGTTTTTGATGGGCTCGGGCATGTGGATGTTGTGTCTGTCGATCTTCAGCCCCCGTGCTTCCCCGATCGCAGCGGCGATGTCCTGGGCGGTGACCGAGCCGAACAGCCTCCCGTCGGCGCCCGCCTGCTGGGGGATCGTCAGGACGGTCCGGTTGAGCAGGTTGACGTTCTCCTGGGCTTTCTCGATCGCGTTTCGCTCGGCCCGCTCGGCCGCTTCCCGGCGTTGCTTGACCGCCTCGATCGAGCCCTTCGTGGCCGGCTGGGCGAGCTTGCGGGGGACCAGGAAGTTGCGGAGGTAGCCCTTGGAGACTTCCACCACCGCACCCTGGTCGCCGAGCGTCTCGACGTCCTGCAGAAGAATCGCCTCGGGCACGATCGCCTACCTTCCCTCGCCCGCTAGCGTTCCCGGTCGCCGCGTTCGCGCCGGGGAGAGTCGTCGCGGCCGCCCTCGTTCACGTACGGGAGCAATGCGAGCTCGCGGGCGCGCTTGACAGCCGTGGCGATCTGGGCCTGATGGCGCCTGCACGCACCAGTGATCCGGCGGGAACGGATCTTGCCCTTCTCGGAGACGAACTTCCGGAGGGTGGTTAGGTCCTTGTAGTCGACCTGGTCGATCTTGTCACGGCAGTGCTGGCACGGCTTGCGCCGTCCGCTCCCGGGACCGCCCTTCTTGTCTCGCCGGCGTACCGGCTTGCCGCGACCGCGTTTTGCCACTGAAAGATGCCTCGCTCTGGTGTGTTCTCGATTTGCTGGCCAGTCCCCGTGCCCCCGATGGGGGGCGGGTCAGAACGGAATGTCGTCGTCACCGGCTCCGCCACCGGCCGGCGCGGGCTGGAAGTCCCCTTCGTCGACGGGGACGTCGCTGCCCTCTGAGACTCCCCGGCCGGCCTGTCGATCTCCGACCGGTCCGGTCCCCGCGGTGTCGTCGCGGGAGCCCAGGAACTGCACCGAGTCGGCAATGATATCGGTTGCCTGGCGCTTCGTGCCGTCCTGGGCTTCCCACTCGCGCCACTCGAGCCTCCCGTCGATCGCGACGGGACGTCCCTTCGAGAGGTACCGGGCGGCGTTCTCGCCCTGGGCGCCCCAGACGGTCACGTTGAAGTAGTTGGGCTTGTCCTCCCACTCGCCCGTGCTCCCGTTCTTGCGTCTCGTGTTGCAGGCGATCCGGAGGCTGCACACGGACATGCCGCTCGGCAGCGATCGCAGCTCGGGGTCGGCGGTCAGGTTTCCGGTCATCACGACCCGGTTGATGTTGGTGGCGGCCACGACGGCTTCCTTTCGCTCTCTGTATTTCTCAGGGCTGTCTGTTCTGGTGTCTGTCTGTGCTGTCGGCTCGGTCCATGGATCCGAGGCCAGGCTCTACGGGTGAACGGTCGTCCGTCCCAAGCCACCGGCGAGTGTAGACCCGCCCGCGGGCGTCTCTCGTGTTCGCGACCGCCGATGCCGGTTATTGCGGGTTTCGGGGGAGGGCGGCGGGGCGCTCGTCGCGGCGGACCCGAGGGGAGGTCCGGAACACCTCGTCCCAGTAGGGGGCGCTGATGCCGAAGCCCTTGGTGTCGTCCTGGAAGTGGTGGCGCATGTGTCGCTCCCGGAGCATCCTCGTGAGGCGGGTGCGGGGGGTGAAGTGGTGGACGTAGTAATGGATCATGTCGTAGGCCAGGTATCCGGCGAAGAACCCCGCGCCCAGGCCCGGTGCGTACGCCTCGCCGAACACCAGGTAGAGGAGGCCGAACACGATCGCCCCGAGGGGAAGGCTCACCGCGGGGGGCATCACCAGGCGGAGGGGGTCGTTGGGATGCTCGTGATGGATACCGTGGATGATCCAGTGAAGGCGAGCTCCGATCCCGTGGTCGGGCTCGAAGTGGAACACGATCCGGTGAAGCCAGTACTCGAATAGGGTCCACATTGCGTACCCGCCGACGACCAGGCCGAGGGTGGCGAGGAGGGTGACGGTCGAGAGGCTCCACACGAACAGGGCCACGATGGCCGGGCCGAAGATCAGCGCGGGGACAGCCGGATGGACCCTCGAGAGGGCGTCCAGGATCCGGGACTCGAACATCGGGGGGGAGGCCCGGAGGACGTCGGTCCTGCTCTCGGACGGGTACTCCCTCCTGTTCTGGGCCCAGGCCATCGTTCGATCTTATTACCCTCCGCCGCGCGGGCGCGTCGCGCACGCACGCGGGCCCCCTCTTTTGCAAGACCCGACCCACCCGACGAGCCCGCCCCCCGGGCGTCGCGGCGATCGCGGTCCGGGCTAGGACGACTCGGCCGTCGTGGCTGTCGCTGCAGCCGCGGGGGCGACTTCGGCCTCCGCCGGCTCCTCCGCCTGCGGCTCCGGCGGCTCCGGGGCAGGGCTCGGGGGAGCCTCCGGGGGGGCGGTCTCGGCCTGAGCCGCAGCCGACGCCGGCGCCTCGGCGGGCCTCGAGCTCGCGGAGCCCGGACGCATCTCGGGCGGGTCGGGGGTGCCAGGCTTCAGCTTGACGATCCGAAAGCGGATGATCCCGTCGGTGATCTGCAGGGTCCGCTTCAGCTCCCCCAGCAGCTCGGGGGTCGAGGCCTTGAACTGGATCAGCTGGTACTCGGCGTCGGTCTTGCGATCGATCGGATACGCCAGGGCCCGGTCGCCCCAGGAATCGTCGCGCACGACCTCTCCTCTAGCGGAGATCATCGCGCGAGCGTCCGCGAGGATCTTCGTGCGGGCCTCCTCGGGCGCCTGCGGGTCGAGCAGGATCACGAGATCGTATATGGGGGACTCTTGGGTCATGACCGGCGGCCGATGATAACGGCTACTGAGAGAGGCCCTTCGCGCGGATGTCCGCGAGCTGCTCGTCGATCCAGTCGCCGGGGTCCCGGGAGGTGACGATCTCGGCCAGGCCCTTGGCGCGGCGGCGGCGCTCGGAGGGGTCCATCGTGAGGGCCGCGTAGATCGAGTCGGCGAGCTCTTGGATGTCGAAGGGATTGACCGAGAGGGCGTACTGGGCGAGCTCCTCGTGGGCGCCGGTGTTCTCGGAGAGGATCGACACGCCATCGCGCTCGTTGACGATCGGGCCCTCCTTGGCGACGAGGTTCATGCCGTCGAACATGGCGTTCACGAGCAGGACGTCGTAGTGCTTGTAGGCGGCCACCGCCTCGTCCAGGTCGTCGCGGAGCTTCAGCTGGATGGGCATCCAGTCAGGAGTGCCGTGACGGTGGTTGACCACTGCCACCAGGGCCTCGATCCGTTCGAGATACTCCGCGTACTGAGGGACGTCGGTGCGTGAGGGCATCATCTGAGCCATGAACGTGACCCGCTCGGAGAACTCGGGGTGCTGGTCGAGGAACAGGTCGAACGCGGAGAACCCCCGGAGGACGTTCTTGGAGAGATCCGCCCGGTCCACCCGCAGGATCAGGTAGTCCCGGCGGCGGCGCATCAGCTCGGCCTCGAACTCGGCCACCCGCTCGCTCTGGGCGATCCGTCGGGTCGCCCGGTGGTCGATCGGGAGGGGATATGCGCGCACCCAGATCTCGCGGTCGCCAAAGTGGACGATCCCGCGGTCGAAGTCCACCTCGAGGTCCATCAGATCGCGGCAACACTGCAGGAAGTTGCGCCTGTAGGAGCGGGTGTGAAAGCCGACGATGTCGTTGGCCAACAGTCCCCCGAAGATCTCCTCGCGGATCCTCGTCGGGAGCACCCGCCAGGCGTCGGACTGGGTCCAGGGGATGTGGACGAAGTGGTGCAGGAACACGTCCGGGCGGGCTTTCCGGACGAGGTCGGGGAGGGTGTAGAGGTGGTAGTCGTGGACCATCACCACCGGCTCATTGATGTCCTTCAGCTCCTCCACGACCGCCCGGGCGAGGTCCTCGTTGACGGCGTTGTAGCCGAACTCGAACGCCTCGATCTCCTCACGGCGGATTTCGGGGGCGTTGGAGAGATCCCACAGGTAGTGCTGGATGAACCACAGCATCGGGTTGGCGAACACGTTGTAGAAGCGGTCGTAGGCCTCCTCGTCGCTGACCACCAGTCGCACTTTGAACTCGCTCCCGCTCGGGGAGGTGACGGGGAACGCTCGCCCGCCGCTCGCCCTTGAGGCCTCGGCGTCGTACTCGTTCATCGCCGAGGCGATCCAGATCGCTTCCCGGTGGGAGGCAAGGCCCGTGAGGGCCGTCACCAGCCCCCCGGACCCCCGCTGGATCGTGCCTCCGGCCTGGAAGGTGACGGGGCCGCGGTTTGACACCAGCAGCAGCGGCGGTCGCTGTGCCGGTGTGTCGCTCATGACTGGGAGAGC
Source organism: uncultured Solirubrobacterales bacterium (assembly GCA_963785785.1). Classification (GTDB taxonomy): domain Bacteria; phylum Actinomycetota; class Thermoleophilia; order Solirubrobacterales; family Solirubrobacteraceae; genus Palsa-744. The sequence goes on from CAWAWI010000002.1 coordinate 157,647, forward strand.
TCCCGGAAGATCTTCAGGTAGTCCCGCAGATACCGGGGGGTGAGGAAGTGGGTGCGGACGTGCTCCTTGCCCCGCCGCCCGAGGAACTTGCCCAGGGAGGGGTTTTTCAGGATCTCAAGGGCCCGCTCGGAGCACTGCTCGACGCTCGAGACCAGGTAGCCGGTGACGTCGTCCTCGATCTGCAGGGGGATCCCTCCGACGTCTCCCCCGATCATCGGCCTGCCCTTCCAGATCGCCTCGGAGACGGTCAGGCCGAAGCCCTCCCGGATCGACTTCTGCACGACCACGTCCGCGTGGGACTGGAACGCGTTGACCTCGATCGCGCCCACGTTGTTGAAGTTGTTGAGGATGTGTATGTCCGGGTCCCCGTCGGCGTGGGCGATGGTGGCGTTGAAGAAGTCCCACCCCTCGGGGTCGTCGCTGGCCATCGACCCCACCAGCGCGAGCTGGACGTCGGGCATGGACTCCTTGACCAGCCGGTAGGCGTCAATCACTCCCAGGGGGTCCTTCCAGGGGTCGAACCGGGAGACCTGGCAGATCAGGGGCCGGTCGACGTCGATCCCGAACTGGCCGCACACGAACGTGGCGTCCTCGGGCGAGAGGGCCATGTTCTTGGGCGTGAGGGGGTCGATCGCGGGGGGCACGATGTTGACCCGCCCCCGCATCCCGTCGGGGACGTACTCGCGCATGTGGAACAGGGACTCGGGATAGTCCGCGACGTAGGGGAGCAGTCGTTCGATCGTCTGTGGGTTGGGCGTGGAGAGGTCGATGTGGCATCGCCACACCCAGCCGGCCGCCTTCTCGGGCACGAGCTTGAACAGGGCCGCGGGCTGGGGGTCGTGGATCAGGCACACGTCCCAGCCGCCGGAGAGCTCCCGGGCGTTCATCTCGTTGTATCGCTCCCAGATCTCCCACTGCTCGCCGTCAAGATCCACCGGGGCCCCCTGCAGGGCGTTGTGCATCAGCTTGGTCGCGTTGAAGAACTCCTCCCGACCGTAGATCACCTGCCATTCGCAGTCCAACCCCACGTCCCTCATCAGGGGCACGAGCGTGTACAGGATCTCCGACACTCCCCCTCCGAAGGCCGTCGCGGACACGTGCACGATCCGCTTGCCCTTGAGGGGCTCCGCCAGCTCACGCACTTCCTCGATCAGCTCTCGCCCGCAGATGTGCGTGTAGTCGGCGAGCGTCTTGTTGCCTACCGCGACGGGCTGGAGCACGCGCGGACGATACCTGACGGTGTGGTCTTGCATGTCGATCCTGCCTCCCGGGAGAACGCCGGGCCTGCCGGCCGGGAGAACGCCGGGCCTGCCCGCCGGGAGAACACGGGGCCTGCCCGCCGGGAGAACACGGGGCTGCGGGGGGCGAGTGGTGGGCCTGCCGTCGGGAGAGTTACTGTCTGTGGGGAGATGCTCAACGGACGCATATACCGGGCGGCATTCGCTCCGTTTCTGGTCGTCCTCGCGGTGGTCGCCTTCTCGCTGACCCCTCGTCCGAGCCCGCTCACCTCGACGCTCGCGCCGGACGCTTTTGAAGGTAAGGCCGCGTTCGCGGAACTGGGGCAACTGGACGCCGCATTCCCCGACCGGCGCCCGGGCAGCCCGGGCGACCAGCGGCTCGCCGAACGTGTCGCCGCCACGATCAGGGGGCTGGGGGGCACCGCCGGCGGGGGCTTCTCGGTACAGGTCAGGCGGGTACGGGCCCAGACGATCGAAGGGGAGCAGACCCTCCGGACGGTCATCGCCCAGCGCCCGGGGTCCACCGGGGAGAGCCCGATCGTGATCCTCGCCCACCGTGACGCCGCCCAGCCGGGGTCGGTGGCGGAACTGTCCGGCACGGCCGCCCTGCTCGAGCTCGCCCGGGTGTTCGCCTCGCGCGAGACCAAACGCTCGATCGTGCTCGTCTCGACCAGCGGCGGCTCCGGGGGGGACGCGGGGGCGGCGGACTTCGCCGCTCACGCCTCGGGTCTCGTGCACGGAGAAGTCGATGCGGCGATCGTGCTCGGGGACGTCGCCTCGACCCGTCCGGATCCGCCGGTCGTGGTGCCCTACTCCGACGGTTACGGGAGCGCCCCCGACGAGCTCCAGCGGACAGTCTCGGGTGCGATCGTCCGCGAAAGCGGCCTGCGGCCGGGGGCTCCGAGCGCGCTCGGCCAGCTGGCCCATCTGGCGTTCGAATTCGCTCCCGGCGAACAGGGGGCCCTCGGGGCGAGCGGGATCCCGGCGGTGCTCGTACAGGCGTCTGGAGAAGGGGGCCCCCGCGCGGGCGCGCGCGGGCGCGCGAGGGGGCAGGTGAGCGTGGAACGCATGGAAGGCATCGGCCGGGCCACCCTCAGCGCGGTCGACGCCCTCGACGGCGCTCCCGCGATCGAAACGGAAGCCCAGAGCGGGATCGTGCTCGCCCGCCAGATCGTCCCCGCGTGGGCCCTGAGGCTGCTGATCGGATCCCTTCTGATCCCGCCTCTGGTGGTGCTCGTCGACGGTCTCGCCCGGGTTCGTCGTCGCCTGCAGCCGGTCGGCCGCTGGATCGCATGGGCCCTCACCTGCGGGCTCCCGTTCTTCGTGTGTGCCCTGTTCGCGCTGGCCCTCGGGACCCTGGGCGGCCTTCCGGGCGCCCCGGCGATGCCGGTCCCTCCGTCCGGCCTCCCCTTCGACGCCGCGGCGGCCGTGGCGGTGCTCGCGTGCGCGCTGGTGCTAGGCCTCGGGTGGCTCGCCTGGCCGACGCTGGTGCGGCGGCTCGGCCTGGGGGTCCTGCCGGGCGGGGACACCGACGCGGCGGGGACGGCCGACGCGGCGGGGATCGCGACGGTCGTCGTATTGCTGGCGGTTGCGATCGGGGTGTGGACGGTCAACCCCTACGCGGCCCTGCTGATCGTCCCTGCCCTTCACCTGTTGCTGGCGGTGGCCGCTCCGGACTGGCGTCCCCGCCCGCTCGTCGGTTTGGGGCTGCTGGCGCTCGCGCTGGTCCCGCTTGGGCTGCTGATCGCGTTCTACGCCCACCAGCTCGGCTATGGGCTCGGGGGGGTCGCGTGGACCGCCGTCCTGCTGGTCGCGGGGGGGCATGTGGGGCTCGTGGGGGCGGTCCTCTGGAGCGTCGCCCTGGGCTGCGGGGTGGCGATGGCGTTGATCGCCGTCACCCCGCCCGCCGAGCTCCCGGGGATCGGCCCGGATGTGCACTCCGAGGTGACGATCCGGGGGCCCCTCAAATACGCCGGCCCGGGATCGCTCGGGGGTACGGAGTCGGCTCTGCGACGATAGGTGTCGAGGTGAGCGCGAACGTGAGCACGAGCAGTCCCGCGACGAGCAGTCCCGCGACGGGTGAGCCCGCGACGGGTGAGCCCGCGATGGTGAACAGCCCTCGGCGGGGTGCGCGCTCGCGGGGGCTGCGGTGGCTCGCCTACGGGCTGATCGCGATCGGTGCCCTCGCGGTGATCGACGCCGGGGTGACCCTCGTCTGGCAGGAGCCGATCTCCGCCCTGTACGCGAAATTCCGCCAGGATCGCCTGAGCGGGGCGCTGCGGGCGATCGAACGGGCCCCTCCCACGCCCCTCCAGCAGAGGACTCTGGCGAGCCTTCCCGACGAGAGCCGGCGGGTGGCGTTCCTCGCGAGCCAGATGCAGCATCACGCGCGAGACGGGAGCGCGGTGGGGCGCATCGTGATCCCCAGGGTGGGGGCGTCGTACGTGGTCGTGGACGGGACCGATACCGAAGACCTCAAGAGCGGCCCGGGCATCTACTCGGACACGACCTTCCCGGGGATCGCCGGCACGACCGCGATCGCCGGCCACCGCACCACCTATCTCGCGCCCTTCCGGGACATCAACCTGCTGCATCCGGGGAACCGGATCCTGCTGTTCATGCCCTACGCCCACTTCACCTACACGGTCACCGGCCAGCGGGTGGTCTCCCCGAACGATGTGTCCGCGGCGGTCTCCCGGGTCGGCTACTCCCGGCTGGTCCTGTCCGCCTGCACCCCCCTGTTCAGCGCCGAAAAACGGCTGCTCGTATACGGGAGCCTCACCAGGACGGTGCCGGTGGGCGCCGCCAGGGCCCTGCCTGGGAACCCGGCGATCCAGCCGATCGAGTCTCCCTCCGGCAGGCTCCCCGTCACGACCCGCAGAGACCTACCAGCGATGCTCGAATCCCTGCAGCCGAACGCGGTCGCCCCGGTCGTCTGAGAACACGGCTTCGGGCCCCGGACGGGCTCCCGGCCCGGCTCCCGGCCCGGGCCCCGGCTTGGCCTCCGCGCCGGCGATCGGCTCGGCCGCCACCTCGAGTCCCGGCTCGCCCCCCACGCGCGCGCGGTGCACCTCTCCGATCCACGTCACGGGAGCGTCGGAGACCTCGCCGACGGCCGCCCGGACGGGGTCGCACCGGTCGGGGGGGACGCAGAAGCAGAGCTCGTAGTCTTCTCCGGCCTGGGCGGCTGCTCGCCACGAGGGCTCGTTTCGGGCGGCGGCCTGCTCGGCGACGCCCTCGGCCAGGGGCAGGGAGGGGAGGCGGATGTGCACATCGACGGCGCTCGCGCGGGCCAGGTGGGCCGCGTCCGCGGCGAGGCCGTCGGAGAGGTCGATCATCGCCCGGGCGCCCGCCCCGGCGAGGGCTCGGCCCTCGGCCAGGCGGGGGAACGGTCGGCGAATGCGCCCGCCGAGGCGGCCGGTGACGCCGACGACGTCCCCGGGTCGGGCCCCGTCGCGACCGACGAGCTCCGCCTGCGACTCGGCCCAACCGACGGCGGTGACGGTCGCGAACAGCACGGGCGCGGCCACGACGTCGCCGCCGGCGATCGTCGTGTCGGTGGCCCTGGCCAGCTGATCGGCGCCGCCCATCACCTCCAGGGCGCCCGCCTCCCCGACGTGGCCGGGCACGCCAAGGGCGACGTAGGCCTCGCCCGCCCGGGCGCCCATCGCCGCGAGGTCCGACAGGGCCGCCGCGAGGGCTCGCCAGCCGACGTCGGCGAGGCTGAGGGTCGGGTCGTTCAGGCGGAAGTGGACGTCCTCGACGACGGCATCGACGGAGGTGACGCACAGGGGCAGCGAGCGAACGACCGCCGCGTCGTCGCCGATCCCTCGCACCAGCCGCGAGGATCGCGTCCGCAGGGCGGCTGCGATCGAGTCGATCAGCGAGAGCTCCATCGGCTCCGAGGGCCGCTCCGAGGGAGGCCCTCAGCGGTGGCGGTAGACGATCCGGGCTCGGTCGAGGTCGTAGGGGGAGAGCTCGCAGCGGACCCGGTCTCCGGGCAGGATCCTGATCCGGAAGCGCCGCATCTTGCCGGCCACGTGTCCGAGCACGACGTGGTCGTTGTCGAGCTTGACCCGGAACATCGCGTTCGGGAGGGCCTCGATCACCTCTCCCTCGAATTCGACCTTGTCTTCCTTTGCCACAGATTTAACCTACCAGCGTGGGACCGCCGAGGCCGCGGGACCGCCGAGGCACGCGGGACCGCCGGGTCACTCGGGAGACCTGGGGTGCGAGAGGTGACCGGCCCGGCGAGAACCCGCGGGCGGCTCACGTGTGCGGTTCGGCGCCGCCGGTCGGGGCGGGCGCGGGCGCGTGCGCGTGCGTGGGCGTGGGAGTGGGAGCGTGTTTGACTTCGGGCACGGGGCCGGGGGGCGGTTCGGTGGCCTTGGGGACCCTGATGCGAGGCGCGGGCGTCGCGGGGGCGCCCTGCTTCGGAGTGCGGGTCTTGGAGGAGCCGGTTTCGAACGGTTCGGAGTGTTCCCCTCCGGGCTGTTCGCCGCCGGAGCGGCCGGTGGTCGCGAAGTGTCCGAAGAAGGGCTCGTAGGAGATCGATTCCTGGGGTTCGGGGAAGGGCACGCACGGCTGACCTTCGGTGACCGAGGCCATGTAGTCGTGCCATATTTCCGCGGGCAGGTAGCCCCCCTGCTGGGGCTCGCCGTGGACGTCGGTCATCGAGACGCGCCTGGTCGGATAGCCCATCCACACAACGGTGGAGTAGTCGGGCGTATACCCGTCGAGCCAGGCGTCGACGAGTTCGCTGGTCGTGCCCGTCTTGGCGGCGGTCGGGCAGTCGATCGCCGAGCGGGTGGCGGTGCCGCTCTGGACGTTCTCCTGCAGGATCTTCGTCTCCTCGCTTGTGACCCCTTCGCTCAGGACCTTGACTCGGTGGGGAGTGCCCCAGCTGCTGTCGACGTGGCCGTCGGGGAACACGACCTTGGTGATCGCGATCGGCGAGTTCCGCCAGCCGCCGTCTGCGAGGGTCGCGTAGACGGCGGCCATTTCCAGGGGGGTCACGCCGAGGGTGAGTCCCCCGAGGGCCTCTGCGGGATAGCTCGAGAGGTGGGTTTTGACCCCCATCTTGTACGCCATCTGGGTGATCGTCGGCTCGCCGAGGTCGGCGGCGAGCTGGGCGTAGATGGTGTTGTCGGAGTGAAGGGTAGCGGTGATGAGGTTCATCGACTGGTTCAGGGAGGTTCCCTCGAAGGTCTTGACTTCGTAGGTCGGATAGCCGGTGAGCCAGCCCGGCTGGAGCGTGTGGGACAGGTAGTAGGTGCTGTTGGGGTCGATGCCCCGGGAGAGCGCGTCGGCGAGGTCTATCGCCTTGAACGTCGACCCCGGCTGGCGATGGCCGTCGGCGGCGAGGTTGTACTGGGACTGCTCGTAGCTCTCGGACTCGGCCATCGCCTCGATGTCGCCGTTGTGGGGGTCGATCGTGACGATCGCCGAGGCGGGGTCTTCGGGCTCGTTGAGCACTTCGGCGATCGCCTTGCGTGCGAGTCGCTGCATGTTCAGGTCGATGGTCGTGTAAACCCTCAGGCCGCCGAGCTCGACGGTGTGACGCCCGTAGCGGTGTTCGAGCCTCTCGCGGACGTATTCGAAGAAGAAGTCCTCTCGGCGCTGGGAGTAGAAGTTCCCGAATCTCACCCCCAGGGGCGCGTCCTGCGCGGCGGAGGCCTGGGCGGGGGTGATGTAGTGCAGTTCGGCCATCTTGGCGAGCACCACGTTGCGCCGTTCGCGGGCGGCCTTGGGATAGCGCAGGGGGTTGTACTCCGAGGGCGCCTGGGGCAGCCCGGCCAGGAGCGCGGACTGGGGGAGGTCCAGCTGGGAGGCGGGCTTATCGAAGAAGACCCGCGCGGCGGCCTGGACGCCGAGGGCGGTCTGGCCTCCGACGGTGCCGTAGGCGACGGTGTTCAGGTAGCTCGTGAGGATCGAGCGCTTGCTGTGGGCTTTGTTGTATTCGAGCGCGAGCTTGGCCTCGGTGATCTTCTGCTTGAACGTGCGCAGGTCGTTGCCCAGGTAGAGGTTGCGCACGAGCTGCATCGTGATCGTGGAGGCTCCCTGCAGGGCTTCGCCGTGGAGGACGTCCTTGACGGCCGACCGGAAGATTCCCGTCAGATCGATGCCGTCGTTGTGGTAGAAGCGCTGGTCCTCGATCGCGACGGTCGCCTCCCTCAGGTCTTCGGGCATTTCGTCGTAGGAGATCGGGCTGCGCAGGTCGTCGGCCTGGATGAACCCCAGGCGGGTGCCGTCGGCGGCGAACACCTGCGAGGAGCCGACCCCGAGGAGGGGGTGCAGGGAGGCGAGCTTCGGTGAGGTCTGGGCGACGTGCAGGACGTAGCCGACGGCGGCGATCGCTCCGAGGACGAGCACGGTCGCAAGCACGCCCGCGCCGATGAGGGCCATCCGGGTTGGCCCGGCGAGGTTGTGCCTGCGCCGGCGCTGTCTTGCTTGCCTGGACATGGCGCGGTAAGCCGAGGGTATCGTGCCCCGGGCGGGGGCCGGCGCACCGGGAGGGCGCGTTGCAGGCGCCAGCGGACCCTCACATCGCGCCGGCCCTTTAGGCTCCCTGCCAACGCCATGAGCCCGGACACCGCCGAGATGGCCGTCGTGGACGCCGCCCTCGCCCCCGCGTCGTTTGCCCCACCCGCCCCCGGCGCCGTCCCCGGCGCCTCCCCTGCCGCGCCCGCGGTCGCCCCTGAGGAGACCCTCGGGCGGAGATGGTGGGCAGGGGCGCGGGCCCGATGGCGGGCGGCCGATCCGGCGCGGACCACGGCCGTGCGGGACACGTGGCGGGCCCTATGGATGTCGCGGCTGCTCGTGTGGGTGGCGGGCGTGGGCACGGTGGCGACCCTCGGCTTCGGGCCGGTTCGCAACGCATTCAACCCCCCCGGGGCGACCCGCGGGTTCGGCTGGCTCGGCGATCTGCTGGCGGCGCCGGCGGCCCGCTGGGACGCGTCCTGGTATCTGGTGATCGCCCATTACGGCTACCGCCCGGAGCTGGGGTCGTTCACCTCTTCGCGGGACGCCTTCTTCCCGCTGTACCCGCTCGGGGTGGGAGCGCTCTCACACCTGGGCCTGCAGCCGGTGCTCGCGGGGGTGCTGTTCTCGGTGGCCGCCCTAGCGCTCGCTTTGTACGGCCTGCATCGGCTGACGGCCCTGGAGCTCGGCGGCTCGGCGCGGCCGGGAGGCGGGGACATCGCGAGGCTTGCGGTGCTGGTGACGGCGCTCGCGCCGATGGCCTTCTACTTCTCGGCGGTCTACTCGGAGTCCCTCTACCTGGCGTTGTCTGTGGGGGTCTTCTGGTGCGCGCGTAACGGCCGCTGGGCGTGGGTTGGGGTGCTCGGAGCACTGGCCGCGGCCACCCGAAGCACGGGCGTGGTGCTGCTGGCGCCGGCGCTGATGCTCTACCTGTACGGGCCCCGCGAGGACCGGGGCCCGGACTTCGAGCCCGCGGGGGGACGGTCTCTCACGGCCGACCCGCGTGCGCGCACGGGTGCCCGCATCCGCGCGCGCACGGGGAGGCCTCGGGCGCTCGGGCGGGCGCTCGGGCGACGGGTGCATCGGCGCTACCGAGTGCGCAGGGACATCCTGTGGCTCGGCCTGATGCCGGCGGGGCTGCTCCTGTACATGGCCTACCTCGGGCTCGCCGGCGGCCACGCGCTGGCGCCGTTTCACTCACAGCAGGTCTGGGGCCGGCACTTCGCCGGTCCCTATCTGGGGGTGTGGGACGGGATCAAGGCCGCGTTCGCGGGCGCGCGCCAGCTGCTGTCCTTCCAGCGTGCGCACGTTTACTACCCGCTCGCCGGGGGCAGCCCGTACATAACGGCGGGGCACAACCTGATGCTGCTCGGGTTCCTGATCGTGGCCGTGCCCCTGCTCGTGGCGGTCCTGCGGATGCTGCCTCTCGCATACGGCGTGTACGCGATCGCCGCTCTGGCGTTGCCCCTCTCCTATCCCGTGGCGCCCCAGCCGCTGATGTCGCTGCCGCGGTTCCTGCTCGTGCTGTTCCCGTTGAGCATGGTGATCGCGGCGTGGCTGGCGGCCCATCCTCGGTTGCGCGTGCCGGCGTTGTGCGTCTCGGCGGTGACCCTAATGTTCTTCGCCTCTGAGTTCGCCACCTGGCACTGGGTGGCCTGAGAGCTGCGATGGACGACCCGGCGATCCAGCCGGCCGAGCCGAGCCCGGCGGCCCAGCCGCGTCCGGAGATCCAGCCGGGCGATCCCAGGCGCTCGCCGGACACCGGCTGGCGACCGTGGACGGCCGCGGCGGCGCTCGCGGGCGGCCTCGTGCTGGCGGCGGTGGGGGGCTTTGTCGTGGACATTCCCGCACTCCTGCTGGGCGTGAAGATCACGAGCTCCCACACCCCTCCGGGGATCGAGATCGCGGACACGTTCGTGCAAGACGTGGCGTTCGTGCTCGTGGCGGTGTACTTCGCTCACATCGGCGGCCGGGTGGTGCGCTCGTGGCAGTTCGGACTGCGCCGGCCCGGCGTCGGATGGATGTCGGCGGGCGGACTGCTCGTGCTACTGCTCGTGGCCTTCGTGGTGGTGAGCGTGATCTGGTCGGCGGCGGTGAACCCGGGCAAGGAGAAGCTGCTGGAACAGCTGGGCACGAACGAAGGCGCCGCTCTGCTGGCGCTCAGCGCGGCGCTGACCTGTGTGGTTGCGCCGATCTGTGAGGAGTTCCTGTTCAGGGGGTACATCTTCACGGCGCTTCGCAACTGGCACGGGACGTGGCTGGCGGCGGTGATCACCGGGATCGTGTTCGGCGGGGTGCACGCCGGCTCGGCGCCGGCGCTCGATCTCGTGCCCCTCGCGGGGCTCGGCTTCGGGTTGTGCCTGCTCTACCGGTACACGGGCTCGTTGTATCCGTGCATGGCGGCCCATTCGCTGAACAACTCCGTGGCGTTCGCGAGCCTGGAGGGCTGGGGCTGGCAGGCGCCGGTGCTGATGGTGGGCGCCCTGCTGGCGATCGCGGGAATCGTGCTGCTGGGCCGGCGGGCGGGGTTGATCGCGCCCGATACTCCATGGCCGATGGCGGCCGCGGAAGGGTCGGTCGTCGGCCCGAGCGCATAGGATCGAGCGCCATGCATAGGGTCCCTCGCTCGCTCGCGGTCCTCTCAGCCCTGTTGCTCGGCGTGGTCGCATCTCCCGCGCTGGCCATGGGCGCGTCCGCTCAGAGCGCCGCGGGCTCGACCGCGTCGTCGCCCGGCGTGGGCTCCGCGGCCCCGGGGCCTGTCCCCGGATCGCCCGCTCCGACGCCCACCGCGCCCGGGCCGGTCGGGGGGAAGCTCGTGTTGGTGCTCCAGCACGTCGGGGGAAACCCCCCATTCGCGCTGCTCGGCCAGCGGATCGCGGTGAGGGGGATCGTGACGCCGTATGTCGCCGGGCAGACCGTGAAGGTGAGCTTCTACCGGGACGCTCGCAAGCTCCAGGTCACGACCGTGAGCGTCCAGTCGCTCGGAAACGGGGCGGGCCAGTTCCACGTCGGATTCGTGAGCGCATACGGGGGGCTCGTGGAAGCGCGGGCGGCCCACTACGCCACGGCGGCCCAGGGCGCGTTCGGCGGACGCTCGGCCGGCGTGCGGTTCGTCTCAGCGAGCGTCGGCCCCGGCTCGGCGGGCCAGTCGGTGAGGCTGCTGCAGTCCGAGCTGGGCGCGCTGCACTACACGGTGCCGCTGAGCGGGGTGTTCGACGAAGGGACGGGACGGGCGCTGATCGCCTACCGCAAGATGACCGGCTTGGCGCGGGCGCCTGACGCGGGCAGGCGGGTGTTCGAGCTGCTGGAGCGGGGAGCGGGAAGCTTTCACGTGCGCTACCGAGGCGACGGCAGGCACGTCGAGGCAGACCTGACAAAGCAGGTGCTCGCCGAGATCGAACCGGGCGGTCGGGTGCGGGCGATCTACACGATGAGCTCGGGCAAGCCCTCCACGCCGACCGTCGTCGGGCGCTTTCGCGTCTACCTGAAGACGCCGGGGGTCAACTCCGAGGGGATGGTTGACTCCAACTACTTCATCCGCGGATACGCGATCCACGGGTATGCCGAAGTGCCGACCTACGCTGCCAGCCACGGCTGTCTGCGGGTGCCGATCCCGGATGCGCCCGCGATCTACGCGTGGGTGCGGACGGGGACGCCGGTCGACGTGTACGACGAGTCCGGCGGCGGCAGCGGCCAGGTGCGGGGCAACGCCGGTCCGTAGAGCGTGCCTCGGTCCTGCGTCCGGACCTACGTCAGACCTGCTGGGCCTGCCTTCAGACGCGTACGCGGACGAAGCGCACGAGAAAGCCGATCCCGAGGCCGTAGACGAGGAGTGCGAGGACGGTCTCCACGGCGTGGATCGTCCACTGGCTCTGGGATCCCGAGACGACGCCCGCGAACGGCGAGGTGAGCGTTTCGGCGACGTCGTCGAGCTTGCGGTGCAGGGAGCTTTCGTGCGTGGGTGCGGTGGCCGGTCTTCCGTTCACCTCGCTCTGCTGGCGGGCGGAGGCGCTGCCGGTCTGGTCGACGGCGAACACGACGAACCAGGCGATCACGATCAGGCATGCGAGGCGGCCCGCGAGTGCGAGGAGGCCGACGAGAGAGGAAGGCGAACCCAGGGCCATGAGGCTAGATTAGACCCGGAGATGGACGCGCTGGCCGAATATGCGAGCGAGCTCGAGCGCGGGCGGGAGCGATTGGTCGAGCTGCTTCGCGAGCACGCTCTGGTGATCGGTGAGGTGACCCTCACGAGCGGGCGGACGGCCCAGTACTACGTGGATGCCAAGCGAGTGATCCTGCTGCCGGAGGCGTTCATGCTGCTCGGCGAGCTGGTGGCCGCGAGCGCGCGCGCGTGCGGGGCGAGCGCCGTGGGCGGCGTGCCGGTGAGCGCGATCCCGGTCGCCTGCGCGGCGCTGGCCGCGGCACAGGCGCCCCCGCGGGCGTTCATCGTGCGCAAGGAGCCCAAGGATCACGGCCTGCAGCGCTGGGTCGAGGGCCCGGTGCTCAACCCGGGGGAGCGGTGTGTGATCGTCGAGGACGTTGTCACCTCGGGCGCCTCGACGATCGAGGCGGTCGAACGTGTGCGCAGTGAGGGGCTGGTGGTCGCCGGGGTCGTCAGCGTGCTCGACCGGCTGGCGGGCGGCGGCGAGGCGATCCAGGCGGCGATCGGCGGCGAGGCGTCCTACACGGCTCTCTCCACGATCGACGAGGTCTATCCTGACCGCCCGGACCGAGGCTGAGCCGATCGGGGCGTGGCGGACCGTGACCGTGACCGAGACCGACCCGACCCTGCTGGTGCGTCAGGCCCAGCCGGGGGACGTGCCGGCGCTGCTGGAGCTGTTCGGTGAGCTCGCCGAGTACGAGCATCTGACCCATGAGCTGCGGGCGACCGAGGGGGGCTTGACGGATGCCCTGTTCGGAGCCAAGCCGGCCGCGGAGGCGCTGATCGGCGAACGAGATGGACGGACGCTCGGATACGCACTGTACTTCAGGACCTTCTCGAGCTTCCTGACGAGCACCGGCATCTGGCTCGAGGACCTGTTCGTGCGCCCCGCCAACCGCGGGGAGGGGGTCGGGCGGGCGCTCCTCTCGGCGGTCGCCGCGCGCGTGCTCGAAGAGGGCGGGGAGCGCCTGGAATGGGCGGCCCTGGACTGGAACGAGCTCGCCCTCGGCTTCTATCGGCGGATCGGCGCGAGGACGATGGGCGAGTGGATCACCCATCGCCTGGACGGCGAGGCCCTGGAGCGGGTGGCCGGTGGGGACCGCGGACAGCGCAGGTAGCCTTATCGACAGCCCTCGCCGACACGGCGGGACGAGCCCTCGTAGTCCAATGGATAAGACGACCGCCTCCTAAGCGGTAGATCCAGGTTCGACTCCTGGCGGGGGCATGGCGGAGCCGCCGAGCGGCTGCGCCTCGGCGAGAGAGGTGTGCAGCTCCCTACCGTGATGCCTGTTCGGCAGGCCGGCCGACCGGCTCATGGTCGCCGTGGAGCACGTCGGGATCGAGGTCGTAGCCGTTCGGCCAGACAACGGTGCCCAGTTCGGGATCGACACGCACCTGGCGGAAGTAGGCGGGGTCTTGCAGCGGCTCGGCCATCGGTCCCCAGAGGTCGTCTGAGAGATCGACCTCGCGGATCATGCCGTCGGTAAAGGTCAACCGCAGCCGGAAGCCCTCCAGCGACTCAACGGCTGTAACGCGGGCAAGCGGGCGAACATCGTTCATGGCAGTGGGTCAATGCTAGCGAGCGGCGTGCGGGCCTGGGCGCGCTCCCAGTCGTCTCGAAGCTCGGTCTGATGCAGCCTAGCCCACTCCCGGATGAGTCGCAGGGCCCGGGTCGGCAGTTGGCCGGCCAGAGGATCGCCGGTGTCGATGGCGATCTTCGCCTCGTACTCCCCGTAGCGGGCATGAAAGTGGGGCGGCGCATGATCGCTGCTGTACATCGTCACGACGATCCCGTAGAACGCGCTGATCCGCGGCATCAAGCACCATGTGGGTGTCCGTGGATGGGCTTGGCGGTATGGGCGCCTTGCGTCCGGTGGGGGTGGCGCGAGAGCATCATTGGTCGACCAGACTACTCACGACCCCCGATGCCGCAGTCAATTGGGCGCCAGCCTCGTTTCACTGCCCAGACCCTGCCGAATCCCGCCCAATCGGGCCGCATCCGACGAGCCGCCGGACGGCCGGAATCCGTTGCTACGCTCGTGATCCCGGCCTCTTCTGGTAGGCCTCGCGACCCGGTTCGCAGCTTCTGAGCGCTCAGGAGGCGCTGTTCGTGGGCGCGGCGTGGGACGGGCCGCGAAAAGCGCCGTGGCTAGGCGCTGTGGGAAGAGTGCCGAGTCTGTACAAGACGGGGGTCAACTGCCCTGGCGATCTCCCGCGTGCCGGCAGCGATGGCTTCGACATGCGGATTTTGCCCCTGGATGTGCACCCGTCCGTCCATGACTCCTCGCTGCTCCCTCCAAAATCCCTCTCCGATGGGCTCTTGCCCCCGAAACCGTCGCCGATTCCGTGGGAAGAATGAGAACACATCGGTGTTTGTTTGTCAAGGTGCCTTGGTCAACCGGAGCTTCGACCGGGCGCAAGAGCCCATGAACGAAGGGAATCGGGCGGCTCTTGTTGATCAGGCGCTGGTGTCCTCCAGCCAATGACCCCCGTCTTGTACAGTCGCGGGTTACATCTGCCGACAAGCCCACGGGCACCTCTCACGAGACTCGAGAGAACACTGAAGAGCGACGCCTGAGGACGTTCGAGGCGGGGCTGGGGCGCCTTTCTGAGACCGTCGCGGAGGCCGCGGCGTGCGAGGGGCGCTGGTGCGCCCGTGTGCGCGCCGGGCTTGTGGCGCTGCTCGGCTTCCTCGAGGACGAGCCCAGCTGGGCGCGACTGCTCTTCGAGGTCCCGTGGAACGGCCGCCGAGCGCTCGTTTGGGAACGCAGCGCGATGGGCGTGCTCACGGCGCTGCTGGACGACGGCAGCCCGCAGGCGATCGGCGAGATCGCGCTTGACCTGCAGCTGACGGCGGAGCTGGTCGCCGGCGGGGTGTTCGCGGTCATCTGCTCGCACGTGCACGAAACGCACGGCTCGGATGAGGCCGGAGCGCTCGTCGAGCTGGCGCCCTTGCTGATGGCGTTCGTCGTGGCGCCCTATCTCGGCCACGGCGCCGCCCAGGAGGAGCTCACGGGAACACCACTGCCCCAGCGCGAAGGGACGATTCGAACTTCTGACAAGCGTGCGTCCACGCCGGGGCTGTTGCCTGTGGCGTGGACGGCGAGCGCGCATCTGCGGGGACCGATTGGTCACCCCGGGGTGCGCTTTCACAGACGAGCGGTGTCGAGGGGTCTCCAGCAGGAGGGCTCGCGCGTCGTTCGATTGGTAATCGAGAGGATAAAGGAGTAGTGGAACAGTGAGACATGTAAGGATGCTGGGGCTCTGTCTGGTCGCCGTGTTTGCGGTCGCTGCGGTTGCTGCCTCGAGCGCTTTGGCGGGGCCGGAATGGGGTAAGTGCGAAGCGAAGGCTGGCGGTAACTACAAAAACGCCAACTGCACGGAAAAAGCCAAACCGAAAGGCAGCGGCAGCTACGAATGGCGTAAAGCCAGCGAAGTGGCAGCGAAAAGGACCGCTGAAGGCAAATCGGCGAACGTGCCGTTCACCGGCCACAACGTCGGGAGCGGCGGCGTTCTCACGACGGGAGGCCTGGTCTGTGAGAAGCCTACCGAAGTCTATTACCATCAGACGACGAGGCGACACTGCATCGAAGAAGGCTACAAACCCGAATATTTCGGGGAAGAAGGCATCAGCGTGGAATGCACAGCCGAGACCAACACTGGTGAAACATCTGGCAAATCCGGCGTAGCGAATGTCCACGTCGTCTTCACAGGCTGCCTTCTCTTTGGTTCGGCACCGTGCAACAGCCAAGGTGCAGAAGAAGGCGAAGTCCGGGTCAACCTGTTGAAGGGTAAGCTGGGCTGGCTCAACAAAGGGACCAAGGAAGTCGGCGTGATGCTGGAACCGGGTGCCAAAAAAGGCGCTTTCGCTGAATTCTATTGTGCCGGTGGCGCGATCAAGACGGCCGTCGGAGTCGGCAACAATAAAACGGGCGCGTTCTACCTCTCGTCCGGCTGCATCGGATCGTGTGAAAGCGCGACGCCCGAAGAAGAAAAGCACGGCGGGTATGACGAGATCATATCGCCGATCACACCGGTCAACGCTATGACCAACGAATTCACGCAGGTGTACAAGGCAAACGCCGTACACGAGAACGAACCGCGTAGCTTCGAAGGCAAGCACATCTCGCAGCTCGAAGACTATATAGACGTGCAAGGGAGCAAAGAATTCGAACCGGATCAAGGCATCATGTGGTCTCCTGCCAGTGAGGAAGTCACGAACGTGAATACACCTGAAGAAGAAGGCGAGATCAAGGCGTAATCAAAAGGTCGAAAGTTAGTTAGTCAGCAAGATGGGCGAATGTGCGCGCGGGGCGCTGTTTGGCTCCGCGCGCACCTCGGGATCGCGTCAAGCAGAGAGGAACGATGAGGGGACAGCGGACAGTGAATGACGCGGCGCGCATGCGACAGGGACGTGGCGTCCGGCGTACGGTGTCGGGTATCGCGTTGGCGTTGCTGCTGTGCGCGGTCTGGATGCTGTGGTGCGGGTCTGCCGTGACCTGGGGCGCCGCGGGCCATGGGTTTGTGTCGGGTTTGCGTGAGGCGCCGCCTGGCACGGCCTTGGCGGAACCGGCGGCGGTGGCGGTGGATGTCAAGGACGGCACGGTGTTCGTCGGCGATCCCGGGCGTGGGTTTGTCGACGTGTTCGATTCTTCGGGCACGTATGTGACGCGGTTCGGCGGCGGTCCGCTGTTCGTGTCGGGGATCGCGGTGGACGAAGCGAGCGGGGACGTGTATGTGGCGGATTCGTTCGCGGATGCGGTGCTTGTGTTCAAGCCCGACGGCTCGGGGGGGTATCAGCTGCTTTCTGAATGGTTTGGAGAACATGCCGCGGGCGGCGAATTCGGTGACGTGACCGGGGTGGCGGTCGACAACTCCCATAGCGTCTCGACGGGCGATGTGTATGTCGTGGACGGCAAGAGCCTGGCGTCGGGTGGCGGTGTGGTGGATGCGTTCAGTCCGAAGCCGGAGGGTCCCGAAGAAGCGCTGGAAGGCGTGTTGGTGCGGTCACTGACGAGCGGGAAAATGGAACAGCCCAACGGCGTGGCTGTGAGTCGCTCGACGGGCCGGGTGCTCGTTGCCGACAGCATAAAGGGAGCCGTATACGCGTTCGACGCGACGGGTGCGCTTGAAGAAAAAATGTCGGGCAAAGGCTCCCCCTACGGCTCGTTCAAAGGCAAAGAAGAACCGGGGAACGTCGCCGGCGTCGCGGTGGACGAAGCCTCCGGGGAGATCTATGTCGCCGAAGCCGAACGGCATACGGTATCCCAGTACAGCTCCTCGGGAATGTGGGAGGGGTGGATCACGACGACCCCGGACGGGGATCTGGGCGAACCCCGCGGCGTCGCGCTCACCCCAGCAGGCGACGTCTACGTGGCCGATGCCGGGCTCGCGCGGGTCGACCGCTTCGGTCCGGCGGTGGTGGTGCCCGGCGTGGAAACGGGGATAGTCGCGAAATCGGGCCTGACGCGCACGAGCGCCCTGCTGCCGGGGATCGTCAACGGCGAAGGCAAACCTTCGAGCTACCGGTTCCAGTACGGCGAAAGCGAACAGCTCGGCAGCCAGACCTCAAGCCAGGCCGCCGGCACCGCTGAACAGGCCGTGTCTGCGACGGTCGAAGGGCTGCAGGCAGGGCACGCCTACTACTACCGGATCCTCGCCGAAGACGAAGACGGCGCCGGCTACGGGCTGATCCGCAGGTTCGAAACGCTGCCGGCGGTCGAAGCGCTGACGACGGGGCCGGTCACGAGCCTGCTGGCGGAAGGCGCAACGTTGACCGGGTCGCTCAAGCGCGGCGGGCTGGTCACGCACTACTACTTCCAGTACGGCACGAGCAGCAGCTATGGCAAACAAGCCCCGCAGCCGTCGGCGGAAATGCCGCCCGCGAGCGAAGAAAAAGAAGAAAAACTGGCTCGCCCCGTGCAGAGCACGGTCACCGGCCTTGAGGCGAACACGCTCTACCACTACCGCCTGGTCGCCGAAAACAGCTTCGGCACGACCTACGGCCAGGATCTCACCTTCACGACCTCCGGCCCGCCGAGAATCTCGATCGAACCGGTCAGCGGCGCCGGACAGCACGAAGCGACACTGCACGCGCAAGTCAACCCCGATCAGCTTGCCAGCACCTACCGCTTCCAGTACGGCGAAAGCGCAGGCTACGGCCAGGAAACCACCTCGAACAGCGCGGGCTCGGGATCCACGCCGCAATCGGTCTCGGCCGTGCTCTCCAGCCTCAGCGTCGGCACGACCTACCACTACCGGATCGTCGCCGAAAACGAAGCCGGCACCACAACTGGACCAGACGAGGTCTTCACGACCGTTCCCTCGGCGCCCGTCGACTCAACCTATGCGACCGGCGTCACCGCCACGGAAGCGGTCCTGCGCGCCCAGATCAACCCGCTCGGCAACGACACGCACTACTACTTCCAGTACGGCACCCAGCCGTGCCAGAGCAGCCCTGCAGCATGCACCGACATCCCGGCGCCACCCGGAGAAGACATCGGCTCAGGCACAGAAGACGCGCAAGGCGAAGCCAAGCTCTCCGGCCTGATCCCGGGCACCGTATACCACTACCGGATCATCGACAGCAACAGCCTCGGCACGACCGAAGGCCCCGAACAAACCTTCACCACCCAGGCCGAGGCCGCTAGCTTTGCGCTCCCCGACGCTCGAGCGTGGGAGATGGTCACGCCACCCGACAAGGGTGGAGCCCCGGTCGAAGCGCTGACCCGAGAAGGTGGGATCATCCTCGCCTCAGAAGACGGCAACCTTCTGACCTATGTCGTGGACGGTGCGTTCGGGGAAGAAGTGAAGGGAAACCGCAGCCCGGAAATGCAGCAATTCCTCGCCACCCGCACCGATAACGGGTGGAGCAGCCAGGACATCGCCAACCCTAACACCAAAGCCAAGGGCATCACCGCCGGTGAAGCGCCGGAATACCAGTTCTTCTCCTCCGATCTCTCGCTGGGGCTGGTGAAACCCGTTGGCCAGGGTGCGGAACCACCGCTCGCCGAAGGCGTGACACAGGCCACAATCTATCTACGCGATAACGCGACGGGCACCTATCTACCGTTGGTGAGCGAAACGAATGTGGCGCCGGGAGTGAACTTCAGTGGCAAGGTGCACTTTATCTCCGCGACCACCGATCTCACACATGTCGTGTTCTACTCGGCGGCCGGCTTGACGGGCGGGCGCTCTCGACCTGGGTTGTACGAGTGGTCGGCCGGCAAGCTTCAGTTCGTGAGCGTCCTACCCGGCGGCCGACCCGCGCAGAAGGCCGAACTGGGGTATCTGCACGATCCAGCGAATGCCATCTCAACGAATGGCTCGCGGGTCGTATGGACTGTGCCAGCGGGCGCTGCGGAAGCGAGCCGGGGCCATCTTTATCTGCGCGACACGTCGCGAGGAGAAACCGTACAGCTCGATGCTGCGCACGGCGTGGCCGAACCGGAAGAAGGCTCAGCGCAGTACCAGACCGCGAGCAGCGATGGCTCACGCGTGTTCTTCACCGACAAGCGACGGTTGACCCCTGACTCCACCGCAGAACCGGCACCAGGACAGGAAGCATCTGATCTGTACGAGTGCCAGCTCGTTGAAGAAGATGGCAAGCTCACCTGCCGGCTGAGTGATCTCACGGTCGATCAGAACTCAGGCGAACACGCCGCAGTGCAGGGCCTCGTGCTCGGTGCAAGCCAGGACGGCACGAGCGTCTACGCAGTCGCGCAAGGTGTCCTGGCCGGCAACGTCAACGGAAACGGCGAAGCGGCTCAGGCTGGCGCTGACAACCTCTACGAGTGGCGCCTCGCAGGCGGGCAGTGGGCGACGACGTTCATAGCCCGGCTGGCGAGCGCCGACAAGGCGGAGTGGGAAGGCGCGAAGCTCGCAGACACTGCGTATCTGACCGCGCGGATCTCGCCGAACGGCCGGTATCTCGCATTCATGTCTTCCGCGCCGATCACCGGTTACGACAACGTCGACGCCAATGGGGCGGCCAACGGTGCGCGTGACGAGGAGGTGTTTCTGTACGACTCCGACACCGCGAGCCTGCGGTGCGTTTCGTGCAACCCGTCTGGCGCTCGACCGTCCGGCGTGCTCGACACGGTGCAGTCTGGCGAAGGGCTGGGGCTGCTGGTAGACCGCCGCGAGGTCTGGGTGGGTCGCTGGCTGGCCGGGAATATTCCCGGGTGGACCGCGCAGAGCCTGCCGGTGCCCGAACAGCCGGGTGCGTTATTCCAATCTCGCTACCTCTCAGACGAAGGGCGGCTGTACTTCAACAGCCCCGACAGCCTCGTACCGGCCGCCACGAACGGCAAGGAGGATGTCTATGAGTACGAGCCTGCCGGCATCGGCAGCTGTCAGAGCGTGACGGGTGGCTGCGTGTCGCTCATCTCCGGCGGGGAATCCACGCATGAAACGGCGTTTCTGGAAGCGACTCCTGACGGCAGCAGCGTGTTCTTTTTGACCGAGGCGCAGCTGCTGAGTCAGGACACCGATACGGCGTTTGACATCTATGCCGCACGGGAATGCTCTCAGGTCTCGCCGTGTCTGATCCCGCCGGAATCAGCGCCGCAAGGATGCGATGCAACGAACACCTGCCGGCCCGCACAGCCCGCCCAGCAGATCCCGGGCCTCGTGCCCGCGACCACGAATCTCAATACCTCTGGCAATCTCACCACAAAGACGCCTCTGCCACCGAAGCAGGAAGTCGGGGCCAAGCGGGTCGTCAAGCCGCTGACTCGCGCCCAGAGGCTGAAGCTGGCGCTCAAGAGCTGCCATAAGCGTTACGCGCACTCGAAGAAGCGTCGCAGCGCGTGTGAACGCAGAGCGCGCAAAAGGTATGCCGTCAACAAGCACGGAAGCCAGAGAGCGCATGCGCAGCACAATGCGAAAGGTGCCGGCTCGATCAGCGCGGACGGCACCAGCCGCAAGGGGGTGCAGCGATGAGCGGAGGGATATCGTGGGTGGGACGGCTGGTCCTTTCGGCGCTCGTGGCTGCGTTGACGCCGTTGCTCGTGATGGCCATGCCGGCGTATGCATCCAAGCCCTGGTGGCATTTGAACGTTGAAACGGTGCCGACGAACCTGCCGCCAGGCGGCCAGGGGGAAGTGGTCTTCGTGGCGAGCAACCTGGGCGATGCTCCGATCAACGCGGAAGCAGAACCTGCGCTCATCACGCTCAAGCTTCCCTCGGGCCTGACTGCGACGACGATGAGCGGCCCGGGATGCACGCTTGGCACGCTGAGTTGCGCGTTCAAAGGAGTCCTGAATCCCTACGAAACGATCAGGATCAAGGCCGCAGTCAAGGTAAACGCTTCACTTGGCGCTCACACGGCGTTACCCATTGAAGCGCGAGCGGAAGGCGGCGGCACGACTGCCAGCTCCAGAGTGTTACGAGTGCCCGTCGATGTCGATCCCGCGACGTTCGGTGTGGCGGGCTATGAATTCTCATTGTTCAACGAGGACGGCACGCCGGCGACAGGAGCGGGTGCGCATCCGTTCCAGCTCACCACCACGCTGGTGCTCAACCAGACCGGAACTCCGTTCCCGGTCGAGCTGCCAAAGGATCTCACCTTTCACCTACCCCCTGGACTGGTGGGTAACCCGCGCGCCGCAGGGCAGTGCGCGATGGCGAGCTTTTTTGCGCTCGTCAAGGAAACGAACCTCTGTCAACCCGATTCCGTGGTGGGCGTTGCGACTGTGACGGTGGATGAACCTAAGGTTGCGCCGAATCTCACCAAGACGGTGCCGGTGTTCAACCTGGTGCCGTCGCGCGGTGAGCCGGCGCGGTTTGGCTTTGAGGTGCTCGGGAAGGTGCCGATCGTGCTGGACACATCTGTGCGCTCAGGGCGGGACTATGGCGTGGATGTGAGTGTCAAGGATGCGACGCAGACTGCTGGATTGCTTTCGAGTCAGGTGACCTTCTGGGGCGTGCCCGGCGATCCGCGGCACGACAACGCCCGTGGCTGGGAATGCGTCGCCGGCGGGGCGTTCGCGGGGCAGGCTGGCAAGTTGTGTCCAGTGAGCAGCGACTTGCGTGAAGAACCGTTCTTGAGGACTCCGACGGCGTGCGCTGCGGACCCGGCGGCTGAATCGGTTCGCATCCCGATGGAAGCGGATTCGTGGGCGCATCCCGGCGTGGACGTGGGTGCGGAATATCAATGGATGAACGAAGGCGGCGAGCTGCTCGGGTTCGAAGGGTGTGACGGGTTGCCGTTCGAACTGGGTCTCGACGTGACTCCGGAACAGCACACCGCGAGCACGCCGACGGGGTTGGACGTGAGCGTGACAGTACCGCAGGCCTCGACGCTCCAAGTAGGGGCGCCGGCGGAGGCTGATGTGCGGGACACGACGGTGACCTTGCCTGAAGGCGTTGAGCTCAGCCCCTCCGCTGCGAACGGTCTCGAAGCGTGTAGCGAGGGCCAGATCGGGTTCACGGGCTTGAACCCGGTCACGGAAACGGACGAATTCAACACCATACCTGTGGCTTGTCCAGAAGGGTCGAAGGTGGGTACGGTGAGGATCAGGACGCCGTTGTTGAGCCATGAACTGGAAGGTGCGGTCTATCTGGCTTCGCCGGCGCCGGATGGCGAAGCGGGCCGCAACCCGTTCAACAGCCTCGTCGCGCTGTACATCGTGGCCGAAGACCCGGTCTCCGGCGTCTTGGTCAAGCTCGCCGGCGAAGGTCATGTCGATGAAGGCACCCTGCGGGTCTCTACGACCTTCAAGAACACCCCGCAGGTGCCCTTCGAAGAACTGAGCCTGCACCTGTTCGGCGGCCCCCGCGCCTCGGTTACGACGCCTGCGGTGTGCGGCAACTACGCAACCGACGCGGTCTTCACGCCGTGGTCGGGTACGGGTCCGGTGAGCGTGCAGGCCCGTGCATCGGACTTCGGGGTCGTCCAAGGCGTGGGCGGCTCGCCGTGTCCGGGCGGCGTGCTCTTCGCCCCCGGGTTCGTTGCCGGCAGCAGCGATCAGCAGGCCGGCGCCTTCACCGCCTTCAACCTCGAACTGACCCGTCCCGACGGGGATCAGGCGTTGAGTGCGGTGACGATGCATCTGCCTTCGGGGATCGCGGCGTTGCTCTCCTCGGTGGAATTGTGCTCTGAAGCGCAGGCTGCGGCGAGCTCCTGTCCAGCGGGTAGCGAGGTGGGGCATGCGACCGCGATCGCGGGGTTGGGTTCGGAACCGTACGTGCAGGAAGGGGGGCGGGTGTTCATCACCGGTCCGTATGGCGGTGCTCCGTTCGGGTTGGAGATCGTTACCCCCGCGAAGGCGGGCCCGTTCGATCTGGGCTACGTGACGGTGCGCTCGAAGCTCTTTATCGACCCTAACAACGCGTCGGTGACGATCGTGAGCGACCCGCTGCCGACGCAGATCAAAGGCATCCCGTTGCAGCTGAAGAGGGTGCTGGTGTCGGTGGACAGGCCTGACTTCGAGTTCAATCCGACGAGCTGTAATCCGATGAGTATCGAAGGGACGATCACCGGTGCTGAAGGCGCCAGCGCCGGCGTCGCGAGCCCGTTCAAAGCCGAAAACTGCGGGGCGTTGCCGTTCGCTCCGCAGTTGTCGGCGAGCGCGGACGGGCATGGCAGCAAAGCGGATGGGACGACGTTCAATGTGACCGTCCGCTCCGGTGGGGTCGGCCCGAATGGTGTGGTGCAGGCCGGGATCGCGAAAGTCGACCTGCAGTTGCCCAAACAGCTTTCTTCACGCCTGCCGACACTGCAGAAAGCGTGTTTGGAAGTGGTGTTCAACGCCAATCCGGCGTCCTGTCCTGAAGGGTCGGTGATCGGGAATGCCACGATCCACACCCCCGTCCTGCGCAACCCGTTGTCGGGTCCGGCGTATCTGGTCTCCCACGGTAGTGCGGCGTTCCCGGATGTCGAGTTCGTGCTGCAGGGGGAAGGGATCAAGCTGGTCTTGGACGGCAAGACGCAGATCAAGAGCGGGATCACCTATTCGAAGTTCGAATCCGCACCCGATGCGCCGTTCACGGTCTTTGAAACAGTGCTGCCCGCGGGTCCGCATGGTGTCCTGACGCCGAATGTGGCGGAATCCAAGAAGTTCAGTCTGTGTGGGGAAAACCTCGCGATGCCGACCATCATCACCGGCCAGAACGGTGTGGTGATCGAACACTCCACGAAGATCGCGATCAGTGGCTGCGGGGAAGTCAAGAGCGCGAAGGCCAAGAAGCTCACGCTCATGCAGAAGCTCCACCGTGCCCTGCTCTCATGTCAGCATCGCTACAAGCATTCCAAGAGCCGGCGGGTGCGTTGCGAGCGACAAGCGCACGCCCGCTACACCAGCCTGGCGCTCGCTGGCTGCCGGCATGAACACAAGCATGCCAAGAAGAAGCGTGTGGCATGCGAACGGACGGCGCGCAGACGCTTCGCCGCCAAGCCGGCGGCGCACAAGAAGAGGTCCTAGCGCGCATGCTCTCTCGAGCCCATGCAGCATTGCCGCTCACGATCCTTGTGCTGGGTGCTGGACTCGCGGGCTGTGGCAGCTCAAGCAACGGTGTAGCCTCCAAACCGGCCAGTCAGATTCTCGCCGCGAGCACCGCTGTGGCCAAGACCGCTAGTTCGGTGCGAGTCACGACAAGCTCAAGCATCCGGGGAGCAAAGCTCACGCTGGACGCGAGCCTGGCCAAGGAAAAGGCTCACGCGCAGCTTTCGCTGCTGGGTATCGGCGTCGAAGCGGTCCGCGTGGGCGACACGCTCTATATCAAGGGCAACCGCGCGTTCGATGCGCACCTTGAAAGCACGATCGGTGTGAAGGTGCCGTCCGGGGTGTGGTTGAAGGGTCCCGCAACCGGCACGCTCGGACAGATTGGCGCGTTCACCGACATGAGCAGGGAGGTGCCGCTCATTCTCAATGCCCGCGGCCCGCTCACCAAGGGCTCGACCGTAAAGGTCAATGGTCAGTCCGCGATCGAGCTCAAAGAGACGGCGAAACTCTACACAGGCACCCTGTATGTCGCCACGACCGGCCAGCCGTATCCGATCCTGTTGCGCAAGACCGGCCGGGAAACGGGGCAGACGACCTTTACCGACTGGAACGGCTCAATCACGGTCGATCCGCCTGCCAACGCGATCGACATCAGCCAGCTCGAACACAGGGCGGGTTGAGATGGGCGGCGGGGTGATTGTTCGGAGCGACACCGTGACGCTGGAGCCCGGTCGTCTAAGAGCTCGAGCGTCGTCCACATGGGATGGCGCCCGGGAACGCCTCGGCCCGGATTCCCTCTCCGCGATTGCCGAGGACACCCGCAGTATCCGGGGCGTGGCCTCCGACACAGACCCGTCGTCGGGGGCCACGCTCCCGGTCGGACACCCGGGCGGGAGATAGCGGGTGATCGAGGATGGCCACCGGCTATATCCGTGAGCGTAACGGCCGCTTTTATGTCCGTACCCGCGTCCTCGTAGTTGACCCGAAGACGGGCGACTCGCGCTGGAAGCAGGTCGAGAAGGCCGCGGGGTCGAGTCGGCGTGGTGCGCAGCGGATGCTGCGCGGCCTGCAGGGGGACGTCCAGGACGGCCGCTACACACCCTGCGCGACGACCGTGCTGGAGCTCGGCAACCGCTGGCTCTCAGAGCACGTGCAGCCGAACCTCAAGCCGGGTGCGGCCGCGAGCTACAGGGGCACGTTCTATAAGCATGTGGCGCCGGCGTTGGGGCATTTGCGGGTGGATGATTGTGATGCTCATGCGATCAGGGCGTTTTTGGTGAGCAAGCGCGCGGGGGGGATGAGCGAGCAGGGGATCGCGAAGATCCGCCGCCATATTCATGCGATGTTCGCGTTCGCTCAGGACGCGGGGTTGATCACCGTCAACCCGGCTGATGCGGCGCGTGCGCGGGGACGTCGCAACGGGCAGCGTCGTGCGCGCGGGACCGAGCTGAGCCCCCTGCAGATCAGGCGCTTCCTCGAGCAGTGCTCTCCTCGCTGGCGGCTGTTCTTCACCGTCGCTCTGGATACGGGGTTGCGTCGCGGTGAGCTGATCGGGTTGCGCTGGCAGGACGTTGATCTGCTGGAGCGGATCATTCACGTGCGTCGCAGCATCGGCCCCTACGACGAACCCGAACACGAACAGACGCCGCTGGTGTTGAATGATGGGCAGGCGGGGTCGCAGGCGTCCGCGGGGAGCGACGCCTTGAGCACCAAGACGGACGCGGGAAGGCGGCTCGTGCCGATCCTCGAGGGCGCCCAGCATGCTCTGGAAGAGCTCTACGCCCAGGCAGCAGACACCCGCGACAGCGCGCCCGTGTTCGCGACCGTCGAGCAGAAGCGAGGCCGCGACGGACAGCTTCGTCACACCGGCCGGCCGCTCTGTCCCCGGATGGTCTCCCGCGTCTTTCGCCGCTACGCCGAGCGCGCCGAACTACCCGCCGGCGTGCGGTTGCATGACCTCAGGCACACCGCGATCACCAACGCGATCGGCCAGGGCGAGGACATCCTGCTCATCGCCGCGTTCGCCGGCCACGCCAAAACCTCGACCACCGTCGACGTCTACGGACACCTCATGCCCGACCGCGTACGCGCCGCAGCACGCCGCATCCGGTCAGTCTCAGACACAGCCATCGCCGGCTGAGGCACGCCGGGACGGTGGTGGTCGGACACCCGGCTGGCATGTCGTCTGTTCGACTCAAGTTCGACCATGTCGAAACCGATACCTGCGGTGATCGGGCAGGTAAACGGCTCGGCGGACGTCGCATGTCGACACGAACGGCAAGACCGACTCCCAATCCGGGCGCAGCCTTGGACATCGCCCAGTGGCCGCTACTGTGGGCGCTGAGCCTCGCGGCGATAGCCGCCTTCGGTCTCTTGGCGACGGTCCACGCCGGCAACGCCTCGGCCTGGATCGCCTTCGATGACCTCAGCCAGACACTCGTAGCGGCGCTCGCATGCGTCGCCTGCGCGTCGAGGGCCGCAAGGGATCGCAGGGAGCGTTCGGGCGAGGGAGCCGGCGACGGACGGGCCTGGCGGGCATGGCGGCTGCTCGCTTACGGGATCGGGGCATGGGCGGTCGGCCACACGGTATGGAGCATCTATGAAGTGGGGTTCGGAATCACCCCCAAAGCTCCGTCCTTCCTTGACGCGGCGTTGCTGGCATCCTCGATCCTGGTCGTGGGAGGGCTGCTGAGCATGGTGCGCACAGCCGCCGGACGCATGTCCCACCTGCGGGGCGCAGTCGAGGGTCTGCTGATCGCTGTCGGCTGCTTCTTGATCAGCTGGTGCGCGGTGATCGCCACCGTGTTTGCGGACGGTGGCGCCTCCACGGCGGGAGAGATCGTCACTCTCGCCCACCCCGTGCTCGACGCCGTCGCGTTGTCATGCGTGCTGTTCGTCGCGGCGCGGAGCAGCGAGCGTCCGCCTGCGGGGCTCGGCCTGCTGGCGCTGGGGATCTTCTGCATCGCCGTCTCTGATTCTGCGTTCTGGTACGTGACCGCACTTGGCCCGGAATTCCAGAAGGTCGGCCCTGTGGACATCGGCTGGGTGGCGGGTTTCCTGCTGATCGCTCTGGCAGCCGCCCAACGTGATCGCCCGGTCAGATGGACGCGAACGCCGGTCGTCGGGCGGCTCGTCCCGGGGTTGCCCACCGTGCCGGCCGCGATCGGGATCGTGGTTGCGCTGGTGAGTTGGTGGAACGGTGCGAGCCTCGGACCAATCAGCGTGCTGCTGGCGATCAGCGCCGCGATCGTGGTGCTTGCTCTGCTTCTGCAGTTGATCGTCGTCTTCGAGAACCACGCCCTCACCGTCGACCTCGAGCGTCGGGTGGAGCAGCGTACGGCCGAGCTGCGAACGACAGAGCGTTACTACCGCGCGCTCGTGCAGCATTCCTCGGATGTCATCACGGTGGTCAGTCCCGATCTGACCGTCCAATACGTGAGC
This sequence comes from uncultured Solirubrobacterales bacterium, assembly GCA_963785785.1. Lineage (GTDB taxonomy): Bacteria > Actinomycetota > Thermoleophilia > Solirubrobacterales > Solirubrobacteraceae > Palsa-744. The sequence continues at coordinate 185,414 of CAWAWI010000002.1, forward strand.
GATTCGATGCAGGACATCTTCGGGCACAAGCCAGCAGACCTCACCGGACGGGCGCTGGACGCCGTGACCGGTGGCTCGAGCGCACTCCCAGAAGCGCTCAGGCCGGCGCTTGCCAGGCCCGGTCACGTCTCGCGGGTGGAGTGGGAGCTGACCGACGCAACCGGACGGCTCCGCCACGCCGAATCGGCGATCACCAACCTGATCGACGATCCGAGCGTGTGTGCGTTGGTGGTCAACACGCGCGATGCCACCGACCAGGTCGCGCTGCAGAGCCAGCTGCGCCACCAGGCCTTTCACGATCCGCTCACGGGACTGGCCAACCGCACCCTGCTGACAGAGAGGGCCGAGCAGGCGTTGGTGCGCTCGGTCCGCTCGCGAGCCACCGTGGCGGTGGTGCTGGTCGACCTCGACGGATTCAAGTCCGTCAACGACAGTTTGGGCCATCAGGTCGGCGACATCATCCTCTGCGAGGTCGCCCGCCGGCTGGAGTCGTTCGTCCGACCCGAGGACACCGTCGCTCGTCTGGGAGGTGACGAGTTCGTGATCCTGATCGACGATGTGAACGCGATGGAGGAGATGACGGTGCTCGCCGAGCGTGTGTGTGACGTCCTACGCCCCAGGTTCACCCTGCCCGGATGGGACTACGCGGTCACGGCGAGCGTGGGAGTGGCGTGCGGCAGCTCCCCGGAGGTCGACGTTCACGATCTCCTGCGCGACGCGGACACGGCGATGTATGTGGCCAAGACGAGCGGCAAGGACTCGGTGAGGCTGTTTGCTCCCTTCATGCACGAACGAGCCCACGAACGCTTCCACCTGCAGGTCGATCTCAGCGAGGCGTTGGACCGCTCAGAGCTTCTGCTCTTTTACCAGCCGATATTCGAGATGATCGACGGACGCTTGAAAGGCTTCGAGGCGCTGGCACGCTGGAGTCACTCGAGTCGGGGGCTGATAGCTCCCGAGCGATTCATCCCGCTGGCCGAGGAGAGCGGGATGATCGTGCCGGTGGGCCGCTGGGTGCTGCAGGAGGCGATCCGTCAGATCACCGCGTGGGATCTCCGCCACGCGAGCGCACGATCATTGTCGATTGCGGTGAACGTGTCGCCCGTTCAGCTCGCGTCTCCGTCCTTCATCGACGATGTCCAAGACGTGTTGGAACAGTCACGGATCACCCCGTCGCGGGTGGTGCTTGAGATAACTGAGGGCTCGCTCGCCAACGACGCCGATCGAACCACCGAGGTGCTCGGCAGGTTGAAGGCGTTGGGCGTACGTATCGCGATCGATGATTTTGGCACCGGTTACGCGTCTCTCTCCCATCTGCAGCGCCTTCCCGTCGACATCCTCAAGGTCGACCGGAGCTTCGTCGAGGCGCTGAACGAAGGGGGCAAAAGCCGCGAGCTGCTGAAGGCGATCCTGGGCGTCGGGCAGGCGCTCTCGCTCACGGTCGTCGCCGAGGGGATCGAAGCCCAAGGCCAGATGAACACTCTCCAAGAGCTGGGCTGCGAGATGGCCCAAGGATTCCTCGTGGGCAAGCCGAGCCCGGCCGAGCTGGCAGAGAGTCTCCTCGGTGGAGGGATGCCGGCTCGCGCACGGGCCGTTGAGACCGTGCTGGACGGCCTTGGCTCCCGGTGAGCAGATTTCGCCGCTCTGCGCGCACCCTTCGGTCGCTTTGAAGGGCTAGAAGATCTGTCGAATCGACGAGGCAGGGTCCACACATCGTTCCGCAACGCCGATGGGATAGATGACGATGCGCGCCGACCCGGCACCCACCGACCGACGGCTGGAGGCTTGCGAGCCGCCCACGGAGGGTGACGTGCGCACCGACCTGCCCGAGATCGAGCGGCTGTTCGAGCTGACCGGGGACCCGCTGGCGACGCTCTCGAGCGACGGTCGCTTCATGCTGCTCAACCCCGCTTGGGAGCAGCTGCTGGCCTGGAGCCACGACGAGCTGCTGGCGTTGACGATCCAAGAGTTGATGCATCCGGATGAAGTGGAGCAGGCACTGTCGCCAATTCACGAGGCGAACGAGCAGGACGCCAACGTTGAGAATTTCACCAGCCGGTTCAGACACCGGGATGGCTCGTGGCGGTGGCTGTTGTGGAGCGCCCGCCGTTACGGCGACACCTGGTACGTCTCGGCCAAGGACGTGACGGACCGCGCCGGGCTCGGGCGCGAGGCGCTCCACGATCCACTGACCCGTCTGCCCAACCGGTTGCTGTTGGTGGATCGCGCCCGGCAAGCGCTCGCACGACTGCATCGCAACAGCCGCGTCGTGGCGATGGTCTTCATCGACCTCGACAGGTTCAAGGCGGTGAATGACAACTTCGGACATAGCGTCGGCGATCGCCTCCTGGTCTCGATCTCCGAGCGACTGGGTGACCTCCTGCGCGACAGCGACACGCTGTCTCGGTTGGGGGGCGATGAGTTCGTGATCCTGGCGGAGGAAATCGACGGCGATGACGAGGCGCTCGCGCTGGGTGAGCGCGTGCTCGACGCGCTGGAGGAGCCGTTCCCGCTGGGCCCGGCTCGCGTGGCGATGGTGGCCAGCGTGGGTGTCTCTGTCTCACACGACCCCACGATCGAGCCCGAGACGATGCTGCAGGAGGCCGACCTCGCGATGTACCGGGCCAAGAGCGCTGGTGGCCGATGTGTGAGGCTCTTCGACGAGACGTTGCGGCAAGAGGTGAACGGCCACGCCCAGACCGAGGTGCGCCTCAAAGAGGCACTCACCCGTCACGAGCTGTGCCTGGTCTACCAGCCGATCCTGCGGCTCGCCGGCGGCCAGGCGGTGGGCTGCGAGGCGCTCTTGCGGTGGTTTCCTCGGGGCGTCCAGGGATCACAGGAAGGCGAGCTGCTTCCCGCCGCGTTCCTGCCGTCGGTCGAGGACAGCGAGATGATCGTGCAGATCGGCTATTGGGTGTTCCACACCGCGTGCGAGCAGGCCGCAGTCTGGTCGCGCAAGGGGACATCGGTTCCGGTCTCGGTCAACGTCTCCGCGCGCGAGTTGAACGAGTTGGATCTCGCCGAGCGAATCCACGAGGCGCTCGTCTATTACGGGCTCCCCGGACGAGCGCTGCGCGTCGAGGTGAGCGAGGCGGCGGTACTGCGCGACCCCCAGCGAGCCCGCTCAGCGCTCGAGGACGTCAGACGGCTGGGCGTTTCGATCGCGTTGGACAATTTCGGCACCGGTCAGCTTTCGGTCGGCCTGCCGCGGAATCTACCTGTGGACACGGTCAAGCTCGACGCGGGCCTGACCGGCAGCTTCGATCGCGACAAAGACAGGCGCGCCCTATTCGCCGCCGCGGTCGCACTCGCCAGGGAGGCGCGCCTGGTCGCGGTCGCCGTGGGAATCGAGACCAAGCGCCAGTTCGCGCTCGCCCGCGAGCTCGACTGTTCGGCCGGTCAGGGCTTTCTGCTGCACATCCCCACCTCGCCCGAGCGTGTACGTCTGAGCTACTTCGCCGGCTCGCCCACGTCCCCGCCCTGGCGTCCGATCGTGAAACTGCGTGGCAGCGACCGGCGCCGCTGAGCGCGGTTGACTCCACTCGCAAACCCCCCCACTGCGGCGCGCCCGTCCCGCCGGCGGCTGCGCACGAGGGTTCCCTTTCTCGGGGAGAAGGTGACGTTGCGACGGGTGACCCGTTCGGCCCCAGCGCTCGCAGGCTGCAGGACCCTGCTGCGCAGGACGGTCTCCAGGACCACTCTCATCTCCAGTTCGGCGAAGCTCGCCCCCAGGCATCGCCGCACGCCACCGCCGAACGGAATCCACCCGTAGCCACTCGGCGGACCGTCCAGGAAGCGCTCTGGGCGGAACGCGTACGGCTCGGGATAGAGGTCCGCTCTCGTATGGGTGAGCCAGATCGCGGGCGTCACGTCGGTGCCGGCGGGGAGCTCCAATCCCCCGCCCTCGAGTTCAGAGGAAAGTCGACGTCCTGCCAGCGGCACGACCGGGCGCAGCCGCAGCGACTCCCACACAACGGCGCGCACGTAGGCCTGATCACCGGCCTCGACCTCGCTGGTCAGACGCGCGAGCACTTCGGAGTGGCGCAGCAGCAGATCGAAGGTCCACGCCAGGCCCGTCGCCGTCGTCTCGTGGCCGGCGAGCAGCAGCGTCACGAGCTGGTCGCGCAGCTCCTGATCGCTCATCGCGGTGCCGTCCTCGAAGCGGGCCGCAATCAGCAGCGAGAGGATGTCCTCGCGCTCGTCCGACGCTCGCTCGGAGCGACGGTCTGCGATCTCGGCGAACAGCAGCTCGTCGATGCTGGCCGTGACCTCCCGCAGTCGGGCCAGAGGATCGCGACGGCCGAAACGGCTGGCGATCAGGAAGCGGAGCTGCGTAGAAGGTGAGGATGTCTCGGCCAGCAGCCTGGGTAGACGCTCTCGCAGCTGCCCGCTGCGCGTGGCATCGGTCACGCCGAAGACCGCCCTGAGGATCACCTCGAGCGTGACTGCCCGCATGTGGGGATGAACCGCGAAGGCCTCGCCCTCGGGCCAGCGATCGAGTGCGCGCTCGGTGGCCTCGCGCATGATCGATTCATACGAGCGCATCCGTTCGCCGTGAAACGGCGGCAGCATCAGCTTGCGTCGCGCAAGATGCTCTCCGCCCTCGAGCAGCAGCACGGAGTTCGGCCCCACCACCGGCAGCAGCGTGATCGTTCGCCCCGGCGGGAGTCCATGCTCGCGTGCGGTGTAGAGAGCTTTGATCGCGTCGGGGCTCGAGAGCATCACCATCGGTCGCTCAAAGCCCGGAAAGCGCACGCTGAACTCATCCCCGAAGCGACGCCTGCAGGACTCCATGAAGGCGATCGGCCGCGCAACCCAGCGCAGCATCTGCACGACCGGGGACTCCGTGGGCCCGGGAGGGAGCGCGTTCACCGCCAGACAGGGTGACAGACCGGCGAACGCTCAGGCGCTCTGATGACCTTCGGACTTGCTCGCGCCCGGGGCGTCGGATCCGGCGACCGGGGCCATCTCATCCAAGCGATCGAGGATCACCTTCAGGCCCCCCTGCGTGTGCAGGTCCAGACGGTCGAGGATCGTCTCGGCGTCTTTGAAGGTGTTCGCCGAGCGCGCATCGGCAGCGAGGCTCTGAACGTTCTGTCCGACCATGATCACCGACAGCAGAACGAGCTGTAGGAACGTCTGCGCAATCCAGGCGATGATCCCCTCGCCGCCGGGTTTCAGCGCCGGACCGAGACCGAGAAGGGCGATGGCCGCGAACAGGTATGCGCACCACATCGTGCCGACCAGCCTCGTTATGAGGACGGCGAACTTCGCGTTGAATCCGTCGACCTCGCTCATCGCCTGCCTGATCGCATGCGGGCTGGGGTGCAGCACTTTTCCCAGTTGATGCTGAGTCTTCACCGGGGCGCGTTCTGTCATCGATCCTCCTCGCGGCCGTTTGGGCGACAGGCATGCCGCCCATGTATGCAGGCGAGTTTATGCCGCGCGACGAGCCTGCTCCTCGGCGGTGCGCTCGGCCCAGGGGATCGCCTCCAGGCGAGCGTCGGGGATCGGCTCGCCGCTCTCGACGGACAGGCCGTAGGTGCCTTCGGCGAGTCGCCTCTCGGCCCGCTCGAGGGCTTCGAGCTCCTCGTTCAGCTGCTCTGCGAGTCCCTCTCCGATCTCGGCGTCGAGCAGGTCCGGGGCGGAGTCCGCCGCGTCGAACTGGTCGGGACCGTCGTCGTCGGCGTCAGGCGCCAGATCCGCGAGCGCCGCCTCGATGCGGGTACGTTCCCGAAGCAGGAGTTCGCGCGCGTGACCGGCATCCATCTGGATGAGTATGCACGACCGTCCCCGGGGACGGTCCCCGAGGTCGGGTGGGTCCTCTCCGCGGAGGGCCCCCCGCGCGCGCGGAGGGGCCTTTCGATAAACCATGGGTGTGACGGGCGGGACGGGATCCTTCGACGAGCTGGGGCGGCTGGTGGGGGCCGAGCACGTACTCACGGCGCCCGCCGCCGGTTCGCCCTACAACAGCGACGCCTCCCGCCGGCGACGCCTTCGGGGTCGGGCCGAGGCGGTCGTGCTGCCGGGGAGCGGCGAGGAGGTCGCAGGGGTGCTGGGCTGGTGCTACTCCCACGACGTTCCCCTCGTGCCACGTGGTGGGGGCACGGGATTGACGGGCGGGGCGGTGCCCACCGAGGGCGGCGTGGTTTGCTCGCTGGAGCGGTTGCGGCGGGTCCGCGAGCTCGAGCCCGCCCTGTGGCGGATCCATCCGGAGGCGGGCGTCAGGACGGGGGACGTCCAGCGGCTGGCCCGCGAGAACGGGCTGCTGTTCGCCCCTGACCCAGGGGCCTCCGAGCAGTCCCAGATCGGCGGCAATGTCGCCACGAACGCCGGTGGTCCCCATGCACTGAAGTACGGTGTGACCGGCGCCTGGGTGACGGGCCTGGAGGCGGCGCTCGCGCCCGGGGAGCTGGTGCAGGTCGGCGGCTGGATGACCAAGGACGTCGCCGGATATGACCTCAAGAGCCTTTTGATCGGCTCCGAGGGGACCCTCGGCGTGATCACCGCCGTGCGCCTGCGGCTGCTGCCGGCGCCCGAGACGGCGATCCCGCTGGTCGTGTTCCTGCCCACCCGCGCGGACGGCTGTCAGGCGATCCTCGACGTGATCGCCGCCGGGATCCGGCCCTCGGCGCTGGACTTTCTCGACGGGGAGACCCTCCGGGTCGTGGCTGACGGGTATCCCGGAACCGCTCCGGAGGGCACCGGGTTCGTCGTGCTCGCGGAGGTCGACGGCACGCGCGCCCAGGCCGAGGCCGAGCGAGACGCGCTGCTCGAGGTCCTGGCGGGACGGGCGGTCGCGATCCACGAGCCCTCCGACAGCGCCGCGGTGTGGCGCTGGCGGGACGGCTTCAACGGAGTGGTCACGGGGGTGCGGGGAGGGAAGGTCTCAGAGGACGTGGCCTTCCCCGTCGACCGTCTGGCCGAGGGGCTCGAGGGGTTCGCCGAGATCGCCGCTCGACATGGCCTGCCCACGTGCGCGTGGGGGCACGGGGGGGAGGGGAACGTGCACGCCACCGTGATGGTCGATCCCGCCCGCGAGGAGGAGCTCGACGCCGCCCAGGACGCCGGCGAGGAGCTGTTCGCCCTGGTTGCCTCTCTCGGCGGGACGATCGCCGCCGAGCACGGGATCGGCTCGCTCAAGGGTGGCCGGCTGGGTCTCCAGTGGGATCGCCGGACGGTCGAGCTGCACGAGCAGATCAAGCGGGCGTTCGACCCGAAGGGCCTGCTGAACCCCGCCAAGAAGCTCGCGTGAGGGGCCCTCAATGAGGTCCCATCCGGCGGGTCCCGGACACGATCCTGGTAGCGTAATCGCCAGGTGATCAGGTGAGGGTTCGGAGGTTTCTCGGGATAGTGCTCGCCTGCATCATCGCCTTCCCCGGCGCCGTAGCGCTGGCGGGCTGCGGAGAAGCCGCGAAGAGCTCGGAAAAACCCGGCGAAGAAGCCGCCGAAGGAAGAGAAGTCAGCGAAGAAGAGGCCGCCCAGAAAAAAGAAGAAACCGCCGAAACGGCCAAAAATCGCGAACTCCTCTCCGAGATAGAAGCCAGGAAGCGAGAAGAAGCCGCGGAAGCCCAGGCCAAGAAGACCGAAGAAGCCGCCGCAGCCAAGGCCAAGAAGCGAGAACGGGCCGCCGAAAAGCTTGCCGAGAAGAAGGAAAAGGCCGCCGAAGCGAACGCGAAGAAGCGCGAAGAAGCCGCCCAGGCGGAAGTGAAGAGGAAGGCTGCCGCAAAGCGCCAGGAAGCGGCCAGGAACAAGGAAGCGGCGAGGAAGAAGGAAGAAGTGAAGGCCAAATCCCAGACCGAACCCCAAGCGACGACCCCCCAGCCGGTGACCGGCTGACAGATGCGACGGCGTCGCGATCGCACAGATGACTCGCCCGACACCGGCCTCCTGAAGCGGACGGCGCTGTTGCGGCTGGTCCTCCTCGGCCTGCTCGCGCTGGCGTGCGGGGGAGTGGTGGCCGGCTGCGGAGGGAGCTCGACGAGCTCCACCAAGCCGGCGGCCGAATCGGGCGGGGCGGGTTCGGCAGGCGCCGAAGAACCCGTCGAAGCCGAAGAAAAGAAGCAGCACGCCGAAGAGGCAGCCCGGGCGAAGAAGAGCGAAGAAGTCGAAGAGGCGGAACTCAAGAGCAAACAGGCGGCGGCGAGGAAGCGCGCCGAAGAACAGGCCGCGGCCAGCTCCTCGAACAAGAGCTCGGGAAAGGCCAAGAAACGCTCGAGCAGCGGCAAGAGTCACTCCGGAAGCGGTAAGAGCCAGAAGAAGAGCTCGTCGAAGCAGACCCACAAGCGCTCCACGTCCACCGGCGAAACTGCCGCCGAAAAAGCAGCTCGCCAGCAGTTTGCCAAGGAAGAAGCGAAGGAAGTCGCCGAATTCAAGAAACGGGAACGCGAAGAAGCCGCGTCGCGTTAGGAGACGTTCTCGAAGATCGCGCTCATCCCCTGGCCCCCGCCGATGCACATCGTCTCCAGGCCGTACCGTCCGCCCCGACGGTTGAGCTCGCGCAGGAGGGTCGTGAGGATCCGCCCTCCGGTGGCGCCGATGGGATGGCCCAGGGAGATGCCCGACCCGTGGACGTTCACACGGTCCAGGCCGTCCGGCAGGGACCACTCGCGCAGGACCGCGAGAGCCTGGGCGGCGAACGCCTCGTTGAGCTCGATCAGGGCCATGTCGCCCATCGTCAGGCCCGCCCGCTGGAGCGCCCGCTCGGTCGCGGGGACCGGTCCTATGCCCATCGTCTCCGGCGCCACCCCCGCGACCGCCCAGGAGACCAAACGACCGAACGGTCGCAGGCCCAGCTCAGCCGCCTTCTCGGGATGGGTGACGATGCAGACCGCCGCCCCGTCGTTCTGGCCGCTGGCGTTCCCTGCGGTGACGGTCGCCTCGGGGTCCGTCCGACCCATGATCGCTCGCAGGTTCGCGAGACGCTCGAGTGTCGTGTCCGGGCGGGGGTGCTCATCGCGGTCGACCACCACCTCCCCCTTGCGGTCTTTGACGGTCACCGGGACGATCTCCTGGGCGAACGTGCCGTCCTGTAGGGCGGCCACCGCGAGCCGGTGGGAGCGAAGGGCGAGCTCGTCCTGTTCGGCTCGCGGAATCGAGTACTGCCGGCGGAGGTTCTCGGCGGTTTCGATCATCCCCCCGGGGAGCTGATGGTCCTTGCCGCCCGCCGTCACCCGGGGTCGGGCCAGGCGATCCTCGAGGGGAAACCCGCCCCCCTTCACGCCCCAGCGGATTCCGGTCGCGTAGAACTCCGCCCTGCTCATGCTCTCGGCGCCTCCGGCGAGCACGAGATCGCTGGCGCCCGTCTGGACCTGCATGCAGCCGAGCACGACCGCCTGCAGGCCGGCCCCGCAGCGGCGATCCACCTGGATGCCCGGAACCTCCACGGGCAGGCCCGCGTCCATCGCTGCAACCCGTCCGATCGCCGGGGCCTCCCCGTTGGGGTAGCCCTGGCCGAGGATCACGTCCTCGATCTCCCCCGGCGGCAGGGAAGTGCGAGCGAGCAGCTCCCGAATGACCGTCGCGGCCAGCTCGTTGGGCTCCACGTCCCGCAGGACCCCCCCGAAGGCCCCGACGGGGGTCCTGAGGGGCTCGCAGATCACGGCCTCACGCACGGTCGGACACCTCGCCGTCCTCCTCCTCGCCGTCCTCCCCGCCGCCGTCCGCGATCTCGAGATCCTCGGCCGGGTCGTCTCCCTCCGCGGCATCCTCGGGCGCGTACAAGGACTCCCGGGCGAGCTCCCGACCTTTGGCGGAGAACAGCTTGATCTCGAGGAGGTCCCCTCGGTAGTCGTCGGGGGCGATCAGGGTGAAGCGCTCCTCGATGAGCTCACACTGGTCGACCGCCAGGTCGGCGAGCTCGGCGGTGGCGATACCCCCGCCGGCGATCAGGGGGCGTCCCCAGACGAGGGTCATGGCGGCGACCTTGCCTGCGTGGCCTCGCCAGGAGCCGATCGTCTCCTCGCACAGGTCGAGCTTCCAGTCGGGGTTTCGCTCGGCGGTCTCGTCGGTGAAGTCAGCCCGGGCCTGGAAGTCGCTCGGGTCCTCCCCGTCCGCGGCGGGGGCGAAGGACACGTACCCGAACAGCTCGTAACCGGTCGAGGTGATCGTGCTCGCCGGCACGTAGGTGCGCCCTTGCCAGGTCCGGTCCGGGTACCACGCGATCTCCCCCGGCTCCCCGAGGTCCTCGTCGTCTCCGTCGAGCGCCAGGCACCTCGCGAGGAACTCACCCTTCAGCCGGTCCTCCCAGCGTCCGTAGGGCAGCACCTCCTGGGGCGGCTCGGCGGCGAAGCGCGGTAGGAAGCGTTCCTCTGGCGGCACTGGATGCAGCCTATCCGCGGTCCCGCAACATCGCCGCCGCGTGCTCGGGGGCGACGATGTTCAGGCTCAGCCCCGTCGAGAGCTCGAGGCCCGCGAGATGGGTGAGACGGGGGACGATGTCGATGCGCCAGCAAAACCGGTCGACTCCCCGGGGGGCCGTGCGCACCCACAGGTTCAGGGGCGGGCTGCAGCCGAGCAGGCGGGCGAGGCGGGTGAGGCCGTCGTGGAGCAGGTCCACGCCCGCGCTGTCCTCCTGGAAGCTCGGGGACGGCCGGCGGGGGGCGAGCATCAGCTGGAGGGGCAGTCGGGAGGCGTAGGGGGCGAGGAGGACCGCCTCCTCGTCGATCGCCACGATCCGCTCGTTTCGTCGGACCTCCTCGGCGATCACGTCCTCGAGCAGGTCGTGGCCCATCGTACGGGTCGTGTACGCGCCCGCCCGCTCACGCTCGCGGGCCACCTCAGCGGGCACGAAGTCCAGGGCGTAGAGCTGGGCGTGGGTGTGGGGCAGCGACGCCCCCCCCTCTGGACGCTCGTTGACGATCAGCTGCACGCACGCGCTGTCCCCGTGCACCCGCATCCGCGTACGCCACGCTTCCACCGCGATCGCCACCTGCTCGCGGGGGAGGTCCGCGAGGGAGAGCACCGGCTGGGGCCCGTTGACGATCACCTCGTGGGCGCCCACGGCGGGCAGGGTGGTGAAGAGCTCAGAAGGGCCCCCCGCGTGCGCGTGCGCGCGCGGGCCCTCCTTTTCGGCGGAATCGTCTCCCTCTCCTTCACCGTCTCCATCCCCGTCTCCGCCGGCCGGGCCGAGGGCTGGATACAGGTTGGGGACGACCCTCACCGTCCAGCCGGGCGAGTTCGCCGGGCCGCCGTCCGGCCGGACCGCGTACAGCTCCGGCGGCGTCCGCTCCTCGTGGCCCTCCGCGAACGGGTCCTTCTCGCGGTCGATCGGTTCGGGAGGCTCGCACCTGGGCTCCCCGCCCGGCCGCCGGGAGCGCTCTCCGGCGACGATCGTCCGATGTCCGCTCAGGGGGTCGATCCTGATCTCGGGCATGAGCTTCAGGCGTGGGCCCGCATCGGCCCAGGCGTGGCCCGCATCGGTTCAGGCGTGACCCGCATCGGTTCAGGCGTCGAGCGCATACCGGTCGACGTCCCGTTCGAGCTTGGCCGCGCTCGGGTAGGGTCCCTGGTGGATGAACTGGTGGCCGGCCCGGTCGTAGAAGACCGTCACCGGCGTGAACGAGGAGTCGGTGATCGCCAACCCGAGCCGCCCACTCTGGTCGTAGTAGCTGGGATAACCGACCGGGTATCCGCGCAGGAAGGCTTGCCCGTCGGCGAGGCTGGTGTCTCCGGAGTCGATCCCCAGGAACGCCACCTTCCGACCGAGCTTGGTGGAGACGTGCTGGAAGACGCCCCGCTCGGCCTGGCAGGGAACACACCAGGAGGCCCACTTGTCGATCACCACCGGGTAGCCTCGCAGGGCCGCGAGACGGGCTCTCATCGCGGGGGCGCCTCCGGGCAGGATGAGGCTCGCCTGGGCGTGCAGTCCGACGAGCGCCGCCGGCGAGCCCGCCAGCCGAGCCTGCACCTGGGGGAGGGTCAGCCGCGGGGTTTCGCCGTTCGAGGACGACTGGGAGGAGCCCCCGAGTTGGATCAGGCCGACGATCAGCACCGCCGCGACCGCGACGCTGGCGACCGTCATGAGCAGGCGGGCGGGCGGGATCCTCCTCATCGGTCCCAAAGGGTCGCAGATGGCTCCGCCCTTCAATCCCGCCGCGACGTGCTATATGCTGCAAGCACGTCAGAGCCGGACCGCTCTGAGCATCCGGCGACGCCGTCGGCGTGGGTGCCGGCAGTTTTCGAGCTCCGCCGAGCCACATTCTGGCGGTGCCTCCCGTCTCGAAGTCCAGAGCCCCTTTGATGGCCGAGTCCACTTCAGTGGCCCTTGCGGCCGCGCCCATTCCCACTTCCGCCGAGATCGCCCGCGCGGAGGAGTTCGTGCGGGATCGCTTCCTGCACGAGGGCGAGGACCCGGCCGTCGCCCTCGCCTTGGGCTCCCCCCGTCGGCGGGCCCTGGATCGGGCGCTATCCGAGCTGGACGCGGGCGAGAAGCACCCCTCCACCACGTGGCGCCGAGAGTTCTCGCTGCTCCTGGGCCTCGAGCGGCTCCTCTCAGACGACGAGCCGAAGCTCGCCGACGGGACCGTCCTCTCCGCCCACCAGGTGGACGCCCTGTCGGGCACCCTCACGGCACTCCTCGCGGAGGCCCAGCGGTCGAGCGAGAACGGCAGCGCCAAGAGCGTCGCCTCGCCCGAGCTGCTGGCCTCGGCGGCGATCCTCGGCCCGGACGAGGCTTCCACGGCGGAGGAGCCGGCTGCGGGGGAGGACTCTCCGGGCGGCGCCCGCGCGGGCGGGCAGGCACCCGGCGAGGGCTCGACGGGCGAGAGCGACCCCGGCCTGGACGACGAGGAGGAGGACGACGACGATCCCGATGTGGACGAGGACGAAGACGACGGGGACGAGGACGACGACGAGGACGAGGACCTGGGGCCGGTCCAGCGGGCCGCCCCGGACGTGGACGAGGACGAGGATGAGGAGGACGACGACGATGAGGACGACGATGATCTTCTCGCCGGTGAGGAGGACGGCGACGAGGAGCTGAACGGGGACGGCCACGATCGAGAGGAGACGTCCGAGGAGCTCGCCCAGGACTCCGAGGAGGAGCCGAAAGACTGGGTCGAAGACGAGGACGAGGAGGACTCCCTCGCCGAGCAGCCCGAGGACCCGAACGCCGCGAAGCGGTTCTGGTTCGAGCACGCCACCGGCGCGGGCAAGACCGTGGCGGCCCTCGGCTTCGTGGAGGGGTCCAAGACCGGAGGGGTGCTGATCCTCACCCACCGGCGGAACCTCGTCGACCAGTTCCACGGAGAGCTCCGCGACCGCGGCTACTCGACCCGCATCTCGAGGGCCCTGCTCAAGGGGGAGGACTCCGTCAGGGGTCCCGTGACGGTCGAGACCTACCAGTGGTTCGTGCGCAACGCGGGCAAGATCTCGAGCGCCTACACGATCGTGATCTGCGACGAGGCTCACACCGCCCTGGGCGAGAAGACGAGCGCCGCGATCAGGGAGTGGACGGGTCCGATCTTCATCGGGATGACCGCCACCGGGGCGCTGATCGCGAGGCACGTGACGGACCTGTTCCCGACCCAGACCTCCCGCTTCGACCTCGCCCAGGCGGCCCGGCGCGGGGTGATCGCGCCGCTGCGGTGCGTGCGCATCTCTCCGGGCGTGGGGGTCCGGACGATCGCCAAGGTGCCGCTGCGTCGGGGGGAGGTGGACACCGAGTTCGACCAGGAGGAGCTCGCCGAGCTGCTCGACCAGCAGCCGTTCAACATGGCCGCCGCCAACCTCTACAAGACCCGCTTCAACGGCGTCCCGGGAGTCGTCTACGCGGCGGGCGTCCGACACGCCTACAACCTCGCCGAGGCGTTCCGCGCCGAAGGCATCAAGGCTCAGGCGGTCTCGGGCGAGACCCCCAAGCGTCAGCTCGCGGAAGTGCTGGCCAAGTACGAGCGGGGGGCGATCGACGTGTTGATCAACGCCCAACTTTTGGCCGAGGGCTGGAACAGCCCCCGGGCGACGGTGTGCGTGCACCTCGCCCCGACGGCCTCCAAGCGGATCTACCAGCAGCGCGTCGGCAGGGTCACCCGCCGCCAGCCGGGCAAGGAGGCGGGGCTGGTCGTCGACTTCGTCCACCCCGCCACCAAGAACGACGACCCGGTCGTGACGCTGCACTCGCTCCTGGACCGGGATGTCTACCGGGGCGGCGCGATCGTGGTAGGGCCGGTCCGTCGCGGGCGCGGGCGGCGGATGCGGGTGGAGCGCCGGGTGCTGCCGGTGTGCGCCGAGGAGGAGCGCCGGTTTCAGGTGTTCGAGCGTGAGCTGTGGCGGATCGCGGTTGAGAACCTCGACTACGGCGAGCAGCACGTGTGGGCGGCCCTCGCCGGCGCCCGCGTTACCCCCGCCGGCTGGCGGAGGGCCCGGGCGATGCTCCACTTCGACCGCACCGGTGAGCTCAAGAGCCGTTTCCTGATAACGGCTGTCCAGCGCAACAAGAACCCTCAGATAAGGCTCCGGGCCCTAACCGACATCGCGGCCCTGCGCGACCCGGACGCGTTCGACACCGCGATCGACATCATCGGCGGCTGGCCCCGGGACGAGCGCCGGGAGGCCTCGAAGATCATGCTCCGCGCACTGGTCGAGCGCCGGATCGGCCGCCGGGACCAGGCCAACGCCTGGATCTGGCGCCTCGCGGGATACACCCGAGAGGTCCACGAGGAGTACGCCGTCCAGCGCTGGCCCGAGACCAAGCGGTTGTTGGGCCTGCTCGTGAACTCCTCCGGGGGCGCCCACGCCCGGAACGCCCGCCGGCTGATCCACGCCGCCCGCAAGCAGGATCGCCGGTTGGCCGCCGCCCTGCTCGCGGCCGCCCTCGCCCACACCCCCGAGGCCGAGGAGGCCCTCCGGGGCGCCCGCACCCGGATGGCCCGCAAGCCCCCCGCCCTGGCCCGGGAGCTCTCCCGCAACTTCCCCAAGCGCCGAGCCCGCAACAACCGTCGCCGTCGCAAGAACGGCGCGAAGGGGGGTGCTGGGCCCAACGCGGGCGCAGGGGCCAATGGCGCCCCCAAGGCCGACGGCGCCGCCAGAGTGAAGGGCGCCGGAGCCAACGGCGCAGCCGGGGCTGTCAAGGCCGGGACGACGGCAAAGGCCACTGCGGCCAAGGCCGGGGTTGCGTCTCTCACACCCGAGCGCGCCGGGGACTGACCTCTCGCGCCAAGTGCCGGCCTGCGGGCGGGCAGCTGGGCCGATCCCTCAGGGACGAACCAGATGCACTTCGCCGGCGTCGATCGTCGCCCGCCCGCCGCCCTCGAGCGCGACTACCAGGCGACCCTCGCCGTCGATCCCCGCGGCGCGTCCGTGCCCGGCGCGTCCGTGCCCGGTGCGTCCGTGCCCGGTGCGAGCGCCGCGCGCGTCCCAGCCGATCTCGCGATCGAGCAGGGCGTCCCGCTCGCGGTAGGCCCCGAGGATCGCGTCCGTGGATTCGCTCATCCGGCGTTCGAGCGCCCGCAACAGCGTCTGTAGCGCCGGCTCGATCGCCGCGGGCGTACGCCCGAGCGTGGCGGCCGTCCCGCGCAGCTCACCCGGAAGCTCCTCCAGCGCCACCGCTACGTTCAGGCCGACCCCGAGCACCGCCCAGCCATCCTGGGGGCGTCCCTCGGCGAGGATGCCCGCGAGCTTGGCCAGGCCGGTCGGCCGCACGAGCACGATGTCGTTTGGCCACTTGATCTGAGCCTCCTCCCCGGCGACGTCGCAGACCGCGACAGCCGCGATCAGAGGCAGCAGCCTGGGCAGTCCCGCGGCCTCCTCGGGAGTGCCGCTTGCGCCTGCGCCGCCCCGGAGCACCAGCGAGGCCAGCAGCGCGCTGTTCGCCGGCGCTGACCAGCGCCGTCCCTGGCGGCCCCGCCCGGCGGTCTGCTCGGCGGCGCTCACAAGGGTCCCGTGCGGGGCTCCCGCGACCGCCAGCGCCCGGGCGCGGTCGCTGGTCGAGTCGGTCAAGCGCAGGTGAAGCCGCGGATTGCCGAGCGTGGAGGGCGCGCCCCCGGCGACGGAGGGCGCCACTTTCAGCGTGCCCGCGCGCGCGCGCGGGCATCCCCGAGGAGAGCCTCCACCAGACCGTCGATGTCGTGGGGAGAGGCCTCGACGTGCGGCTCCAGATGGTGCTCGCGCAACGCCTCGCTGGTGATCGGGCCGATCGAGACGATCCGCGTGTCCGGCGAGAGGCCGAGACCGGCGTTCGAGGCGCCGCCGCTCCCCATCGCATCGCCCCCGGAGGTCCCGCCCGAGGCGACCTGCAGGAAGAAGCGGACCGTCGAGGCCGACGTGAACGTGAGGTAGTCCGCGGCCAGCGCCTCCCGGAGCACCTGCGGGGGCGGTGACTCGGGGACGGTCTCGTACAGCGCCAGCACGTCCACCTGCGCCCCCCCTCCGCGCAGGGCCTCGGGGAGGACCTCCCGACCCTCGCTCGCGCGGGCGATCAGGGCGTGGCGAACGGGAGGCCGCAGGTCCGCGAGCGCCTCCACGAGGCCCTCGGCGACGGATCGCTCAGGGACGACGTCGGCGAGGATCCCCTGCTCGGCGAGCGCCCCAGCGGTACCCGAGCCGATCGCGGCCACCCGCGTGCCCGCGAGCGCGCGAGCGTCGAGGCCGCTCGCGCGCAGGCGCTCGAACAGGGCCTCGACCCCGGCGGGGCTCGTCAGACACACGAGGTCGTAGGGACCGAGCTCGGGCGCGGTGCCGGGGAGCGGCCGGGTGCGGATGACGGGCGCCTGGATCACCCGGGCGCCGAGCGATTCGAGCTCTCCCGCGAGCGAGCTCGCCTGCGGGCGGGCGCGGGTCACGGCTACCGTGAGGCCGGCCAGCGGCGACGCTCCCAGCCACGACAGTTCGCCGGCGAGGGCGGCGACGGGGCCGACCACCGTGATCGCCGGAGCCCGCACGTCCTCCTGCGCGGCCCGCTCGGCGATCGTCGAAAGGGTGGCGATCACCGAGCGCTGACCCGGGAGGGTTCCTCGTTCTACCACCGCCACGGGCTCCTCGGGGGAGCGGCCGGCCGCGAGCAGGGCCTCGGCGATCGCCGGCAGGCGGCGGACGCCCATGTAGAAGACGAGCGTCCCTCCGAAGGCCGCCAGGGACGGCCAGTCGATCGAGGTCTCCTCCCTGTCGGGGTCCTCGTGTCCGGTGATCAGCGCCACTGCGCTCGCCATGCCCCTGTGGGTGACGGGGATGCCCGCGTATGCGCTCGCGGCCACCCCGGCGGTGATGCCGGGCACGATCTCATACGGGATCCCGGAGCCGGCAAGCGCCAGGGCCTCCTCGCCGCCACGGCCGAACACGAACGGGTCCCCGCCCTTCAGCCTCACCACCGTCCTGCCCGCCCGGGCGCGCTCGATCAGGAGCTCCTCGGTGCGCTCCTGGGGCACGGACTCCCCGCCCCCCTCCTTGCCCACGAACAGCAGCTCCGCGTCCGGCCGGGCCCCGTCGAGCGCCCCGGCGGGGATCAGGCGGTCGTAGAGGATCGTGTCCGCGGTCGCGATCAGCTCAAGCGCACGCGCGGTCAGCAGGCCAGGGTCACCTGGTCCGGCGCCCACGAGGTAGACGCGGCCCAGACGCTCCTCGGCACGCTCGCCCGCCACCGGCTCGCCCCGCGCCTCAGGCACCGGCACCCGCCGCGATCTCCTGGGCGCGGGAGAGCAGCTCCCCGGCGCCCGCCGCGAGCATCCGCTCGGCCACGCGAGCGCCCAGGGACTCCGGCTCGTAGAAGCCGCCGAGCAGCTCGTCCGAGACCCAGGCCGAGCCGTCGGGCAAGCCGACCCAGGCTCGCAGCAGCAAGCAGCCGCAGCCCGCGGGCGCCGCGTGGGCGCCCAGGGGGGTGTGGCAGCTCGCGTCCAGGGCCCGCGCGAGGGCCCGCTCGGCGAGCAGGCAGGCGGAGGAGTCCTCGTCGAGGATCCTCGCCACGGTGTCTCGCACGCGGGCGTCCTGCGCGAAAGCGCCCCCCCCGCGGGCGTCCCCCGCGCGGGCCTCCAGGGCGAGCATCCCTTGTCCGGGCGCGGGCACGAACCGCCCGGGGTCGAGCACGGCGCCGATCGCGTCCTCGCGATCGAGCCGCTGCAGGCCGGCCCGGGCGAGCACGATCGCGTCGAGGGCGCCATCCGCGAGCTTGCGCAGGCGGGTGTCCACGTTGCCGGCGAGCTCGACCACCTCGAGGTCCTCTCGGACGGCCCGCAGTTGGCCCCCCCGGCGAATGCTGCTCGTCCCGACCCATGCGCCTGGCGGGAGCGAGTCGAGACCAGCAGCGCCGCACAGCACGTCCTCGGCCGCGGCCCGAGCCGGACCTCCGAGGAGCTGCAGACCGGGTGCGAGCTCCCCCGGGAGGTCCTTGGCGGAGTGCACCGCCAGGTCGATCTCGCCGGCCAACAGGGAGTCCTCGATCGCATCCACCCAGCGGCTCTTGTCCGCGCCGCCCCCGCCGGCAGGGCTCTTGTCCGCGCCCCCCCCGCCGGCGGGGCTCGCGGCCGCGCCGCCAACGGCGTCCCCGCCGACGTCGCCCGCGCGGTCGCCGCTGGTCGTGATCGTGACGATCTCCGCGTCGGGAAGATGTGCGGCGACGAGTCTGGCCTGGGCGAGGGCCAGCGGGCTGGCCCGGCTGCCGATTCGCATCAGCGCTGGCGGCGGCTCTGGATGGAGTGGACCTCGGCGAGGTCCACTCCGGTGTCCTGGGGCTGCTCGTCTTCGCGCAGGCCGAACAGCTCGCGAACGAGCTCGATGCTCCCGTGGCCGCGCTCGCCGTGGCTGCGCAGGCGGATGGTTGGCTCGTGCAGGAGGCGGCTCATGACGGCCCGGGCGATCGCCTCCACGCGGGCTAGGTCCCGGGGGGAGGCGGACTCCCAGCGGCCGTCGTTCTCGGCGAGCACCTGATCGACCAGGGCAGCGCCGTGCTCGCGGAGAGCGCTGACGGTGGGGAGCACGTCGAGCTGGCCGAGCCAGCGGGCGAACCGCTGGATCTCCTCCTCGACGATCTCCTGGGCTCGCGGGATCTCGCTCGCGCGGGTGTCGAGGTTGCGAGCGAGGACCGCCTGGAGGTCGTCGATGTCGTACAGGCTCACCCCCTCCAGCTCGGCGCAGCCGGAGTCGATGTCCCGAGGGACGGCGATGTCGATCAGCAACAGGGGACGCAGGGCGCGCCTGCGCATCACCTCCGCGAGCTCTTCCCGGCCGACGATCGGATGGGGAGAGGAGGTCGACGAGAGGACGATGTCGGCCAGGGCGAGCTGCTCGGGGAGGCCGTCGAGCCCGACCACCGAGCCGCCGAAGCGCTGGGCGAGGTGAAGGGCCCGGTCGGCGTGACGGTTGGCCACGAAGATCGTGCCCGCCCCCTGCTCGGCCAGCGCCCGAGCGGTCAGCTCGCTCGTCTCGCCGGCGCCGAGGATCACGACGTGGCGGTCCTTGAGCCCGCCGAGGCTGCTCTGGGCGAGCTCGACGGCCACCGACGGGACGCTCGCCCGGCCAGCCCCGATGGCGGTCTCCGAGCGCACACGCTTGCCGGTCGTGAGGGCCGCCGCGAACAGGCGGTTGGACAGGGGCCCGGTGGAGCCGGCGGCGAGAGCCGCCTCGTGGGCGCGCCTGACCTGGCCCTGGATCTCGGCCTCCCCCACGATCATCGACTCCAGGCCCGCGGTCACCCGGAACAGGTGCCGGGCGGCGTCGCAGTTGCGGGGCGAGTAGATCTCCTGGGCCAGCTCGGTCGGGCGGATATCCGCGCGCTGGGCGAGCAGGCCCAGCACGTCGCTCTCGGCGCGCACGGGTTCCCCCACCACGAGGTACACCTCGCTGCGGTTGCACGTCGAGATCACCACCGCCTCCCGGACCTCCACCGTCTCGATCGCCTGCTCGGCGAACTCCCCAGCCTGGGCCTCGGTGAACGCGAGCCGCTCCCGCAGAGCCACCGGAGCGGTCTTGTGGGAGACCCCCAGGGCCAGGAGCTCGCTGCTCATACGGCTTCCCGCTCCAACGTGTGACCGTCCGGGGCTTGGCCGTCCGGGGCCTGGTCGTGGTGGGTATGGCCGTCCAGGGCTCGGCCGTGGGCCTCGTCAGGGGCCTGCCCGCGCGCGCGCGGGCCCCCTTCCGGGGAGGTCTCGGCGCCGTCCGGGGAGGCCTCGTCGCGTGCTTGGAGGTTTCGCAGGTTCCGTTCCACGCGGGTCAGGCGGATCGCCATGATCGCGACGTAGATCAGGACGATCGCGAAGAACACGATGTAGGCGGCCGCCACGTAGCCGTCGTTCGAGTTTTCCGGGAGTGCGCTCGCGAGAGGGGTCATTGGAGGGCGACGGTCAGGGGGAGGGCGACGGTCAGGGGGAGGGCGACGGTCAGGGGAGGGCGACGGTCAGGGGGAAGGCGACGGTCAGGGGGAGGGCGACGGTCAGGGGGAGGGCGACGGTCAGGGGGAGGGACGTGGTCATTGGAAGCCGAGGATCCTGACGCGGGCTTTGAGGAGCATCCGGGTGCGCTTGGCGGTGAGCTCATACGAGCAGAGGGTCGCGAACAGGAGGGCCATCGCCGCCAGGGACACCAGGAACGTCAGCTGCATGGGGGCGGGCAGGTTCGAGGAGCTGCCGAGGACGCGCGGGTGCAGGTAGGCGGTCGAGAGGCGGACCGCCAGGAAGTTCATCGGGACGAATGCGCCGGCGACGATCGCGAACACCGACGCGTACCGGGCCTGGCGGTCGGGGTCTTCGATCGCGAACCGCAGGGGCTGGTAGGTCGCGTACAGGAGCATCACGATCAAAAACGACACGAGGGTGGGCTCGCTCCACACCCACCAGTGCCCCCACGAGCCCCTCGCCCAGATCGAGCCCGTGAGCAGCACACCGACGCCGAAGATGAGGCTCATGTGGATGGTCACGTAGGAGCGCAGGTCCCAGCGCGCCTCGCGGGTGCGCAGATGGGCGATCGCCATGATCCCGCCGATCACGAACCCGCACAGGGCCACGATCGCGAGGGGCACGTGCAGGTAGAAGATCTTCTGCAGGAACCCTTCTTCGGCTTCGATGGGCGCGTAGAAGAACACCAGTCCGAGGGCCACCGCCATCGCGGCGACCGTTGCGATGCTCAGTGTGCGCAAGCCCCGTCCGAAGGGCTGTGAGGATCTCATTTCGTCAGTCCTCCAGCAGGAAGTCGAATACGGCGTAGGCGATCAGCCCGAACACAAGATCATAGAGCCCGAGGATCAACAGCCAGCGGGCGGCGGGGCCGGAGGGGTGGCCCGAGGCGAGCAGGGGGGAGCTCGCGCGGGCGCCGGCGATCGCGACGGGCACGAGCAGGGGCAGGGCCAGGAGGGGCCCGATCAGGTCCCGGGCGCGAGTGCGCACGGCCAGGGCGGCGATCAGGGTGCCGATCGCGGCGATCCCGATGTCGGCGAGTGCCAGGACCCCGACCAGCCCGGGGAGGGCGTGTCCGAGGGAGGCTCCCAGCAGGAGCAACGCGAAGGCGGGGACCGCGACGATCTCCAGCACGAGCAGGTAGGCGAGCAGGGTGAGCATCTTCGCGAGGAGCATCGCCGTGCGGTCCACGGGGGCGAGCAGGAACCCGTCGAAGCCCCCCTGCTCGGCGTCGGCCACGAACAGCCGGTTGACCCCGAGGATCGCGGCGAACAGGAGGGTCACCCACAGGACCCCCGATGCGAGGTCTCCCTCCAGGGCGTTCCGGTTCAGGGCGAAGTGGAACACCACGAAGGTGCTCACCGCGAACAGGCACATGCCCGGGGCGGACTCCAGGGTACGCAGCTCCACGAGGAGCTCCTTGCCCAGGAGGGCCCGCACCGCTGCGAACGTGCTCGGCCCACTGGCGGCTTGACGCTCGGGCTGGTTCTGCTCGTGTGTCCCGACCGGCGCATGCGCCGGTCGGCCCGGCCGCACATGTGCGGCCGGGGACGGAGCCGCATGCGGCTCCGTCTTCTCGATCTCCGTGGGAGCGCTCATCGGTAGAGCTCCGCGATCTCTCGACGGTCGATCCGATCGGCGTCGCTCAGGAGGGCGAGGCGTCCGGCGCGCAGACCCAGAACGAGGTCCGCCTCGGCCAGGCCTCCGGTGGGGTCGTGGCTGCAGATCACCCGGGTGCGATCGGACTCCGGGCCGATCAGGGGGGCCACCAGGTCCACGGCCGCGGGGTCGAGGTTGGCGTAGGGCTCGTCCAGGAGCAGCAGACTGGGGTCGTGGAGGACCGCCCGACCGACGGCCACCCGCTGGACCATCCCGCGGGAGAGCGTCCGCAGGGGCTCGTCCGCGCGGGCCTCCATCGCGAGCGCTCCCAGGAGCTCCCGCACGCGGGATTCGCCGACGCCGTGCAGGCGGGCGTGGAAGCGCAGGTTCTCGCGGGCGGTGAGCTCGCGGTAGAGCAGGGGCTCGTGGCCGAGCAGCCCGATCTCCCCTCGCACCGCCCAGGCTTCGTCGGGGAGGCTTCTGCCGAGCACTCCCACCGCGCCCGCGTGGGGGCGCAGCAGCGTGGCGAGCACCCGCAAGAGCGTTGTCTTGCCGGCCCCGTTCGGGCCGAACACGACGAGGGTGCCGCCTTCGGGAAGGCTCACCGAGAGGTCGCTCAGGGCCTCTCGTTCGCCGTATCGCCGGGTGAGCCCATCGATGCGCACTGCCATCGCGTCCGCGGGCCCGTTCGGGCGTGGGTCCGCGGGCCCGTTCGGGCGAGTGTCCGCGGACGTGTCCGAGCGCGCGTCCGGGCGAACGCCGGTCGCACTGTCGCTGCCGCCCCGCGCCATCCGGCGGCGCTCAGGCGCCGACTGGCGCGGGGGCGTGCGTGTGCTGGGCCTTGGCGATCAGCTCGCGCACCGCCTCATCGCCTGCCCGCCCGTGGCGATCGCGCAGGAGGGCAACTGGGTCGGGGTCGCCGCCGACGATCGACTCGAAGAACTCCTTGCGGTCCTGGTAGGTGGCCAGGGTCGCCTTGGCCCAACCCCGAACCTCGTTCAGGAGCACCGCCAGCCGCGCGTACTCCCCGCCGAACTGGCCTTCGATCTCGCGCTTCATCCGCTTGGCCAGCGCCGGCGAGGCCCCGGCGGTGGAGATCGCGATCGCCAGGGGTCCGCTCCGCACGATCGCGGGCAGGATGAAGTTGCACAGCGGCGGCACGTCCACCACGTTCACGAGCATCGCCCGTCGCTCGGCATCCTCGTAGACGGCGATGTTCACGTCCGTGTCGTCCGTGGCCGCGATCGCCATGAACGCCCGCTCCAGATCCGCGGCTCCCTCGTACTCCCGCCGCTCCCACGCGATCGACCCCTCCTCGGCGAGCCGCTTCAGCTCTCCGATCGCGGTGGGGGCGATCAGGGTCACCTCGCCGTCGCACGCGAGCAGCCCCTCGACCTTCTCCAACCCGATCTCTCCGCCCCCCACGACCACGCACCGGCGCCCGCTCAGTTTCAGGCAGGCGATGTAGAAGGGCGTGTCGAGCATCCCCTGCACGCAGCTCTGGTCGCAGATTCCCTTGCGCAGCTGGCACACGCACTCCTTGCCTGCGTAGGCCTGGGCGGGCATGCCTCAAAGGGTAGCCGCCTACCGGGGCACGCCGCGCCCCAGCATGCGGGCGCCGAGCCGGGCGATCGCCGGCCCGCCCTCCCGCCAGGCCCTCTCGCGGTCGCCCTCCCGTACGGAGCGCAGCTTCGCCACCGCCCGGGCCGCCCGGGCGGTGGTCTCGTCGTAGGGCCCCCACCACAGCCCCCTCACGCCCGAGGGGCTGGCGGCGATCAGCTTCTCCTGGGCGCACGCACGCAATCCGGTCTCGCCGAGGGTCTTGCCGATGCCGCTCCCGGCCGCCGCTCCCCAGGGGCTCTGCGCGAGCGTGGGGGCGGGCAGGTGATCGTTCAGCCACACCATCCCCGCCCGCAGCTCCCGGGCGATCCGCGCGCCGCCGTAGCGGTCGGCCGTCCACACCGACGCCCCGAGCCCGTAGTCGCGGTCGTTCGCGAGCCCGATCCCCTGCGCGACCGAGTCGATCGTGGTGACTGTCAGCACGGGTCCGTCGACGGGCTCGCGCATCAGCCGCATCTCGGCGCTCACGCCGGTGATGATCGCGGGAGCGTAGAACGCACCCTCGCAGCCGTCGGGGGCCTCGATCGGGCCGCCGCAGAGGATCTCCGCTCCGTGGGCGATCGCGTCGTCGGTCAGCTCGAGCACGTGTCCCAACCGGCGCTCGGAGGCGAGCGGCCCGACCTGGGTGCGGGGGTCTTTGGGGTCTCCCACACGGGTGCCCTGTGCGCGCGCGCGGAGGAGCCTCGTGAAAGGCTCCCCGACCTCCCGCTCGACGTAGATCCGCTCGACCGCTCCCCGGGCCTGGCCCGCGCCCGCGCACCCGGCCCACAGCGCGCAGTCCGCGGCCCTGCCGAGGTCCGCGTCGGCGAGCACGAGCATCGCGTCCTTGCCACCCAGCTCCACCGTCACCTCCTTCTCCAGTGAGGCCGCCTCCCGGGCCACCGCCCGGCCCACGGCGGGCGAGCCGGTGAACAGCACCTTCCCGACGGCTTGGGCCCGCGCGAGCGCGATGCCCGTGCTCGCCCCGCCGGGCGCCGTCACCACGAGCCCCTCCGGCAACCCCGCCCTCGCCAGCACCCCCGCGATCGCCTCGCCGGCCATCCACGCGCGACGGGCCGGCTTGAACACCACCCCGTTCCCCGCCAGCAGCGCTCCCGCGATCTGGCCCAGGGGCTGCGCGAACGGGGCGCTCCCCGCGCCGATCACCGCCACCACCCCATAGGGCTCGTAGGCGAGCCTCGCCCGCGTGACCGGCGCCAGCGAGCGGTGGGTCCCCACCCGCCGGCCCCCGAGCACGCGCGCGCCCTCCTGGGCGATCCACACGAGCGCGTCGATCGCCGCAAGCAGCTCGAGCGTCGCCACCTCCGCTCGGGGCCTGCCCTGCTCCCGCGCGATCCTCTCCACGAGCGTGTCCAGCTCGTCGACGATCGCCTGGGCCATCCGCCGCATGTACCGCGCCCGCTCCTGGACTCGCAGCAGAGCCCACAGCGGCTGAACCTTCGCGACACCCTCCACGACCTTCTCGATCGTCGCCGGGTCCGTCCCCCGCACCTCCCCGAGGACCGTCCCCGTCGCGGGGTCTCGCGCGATCAGCGTCCGCGTGTCGTCCGTGTCCGCGGTCGTACTCATGTTCCGATTATCGCCCACGCATCCTGCGCACTTGATCGAGACGCTCCCGGAGGGCCGCTTCGGCCTCGCCCGGGACATAGAACCGCTCTCCCGCCACGCTCTCGGGGGCGAGCTCCTGGGAGGAGACGCCCCCGGGGAGATCGTGGGGGTACTCGTAGCCGCCGGTCTCCTGTCCGGGTCTCACTCCTGAGCGAAGCCACGCGGGCACGGGCGCGGCGCCGTGCTCGCGGACGTGTCGCTCGGCCGCCCCGAGGGCCTTCCCGGCGGCGTTGGACTTCGGCGCGAGCGCCAGATACACGGCCGCTTGGGCGAGTGCGAACCGCGCCTCTGGCAGCCCCACCCGATCCACCGCCTGGGCCGCCGCCACCGCCACCCCGAGAGAGCTCGGATCGGCGTTGCCGATGTCCTCGGAGGCGAGGATCACCATCCGTCGCACGATGAACCGCGGGTCCTCGCCCCCCTGGAGCATCGTCGCGAGGTAGTACAGGGACGCGTCCGGGTCCGAGCCCCGCGTGGCCTTGATCCACGCCGAGATGTAGTCGTAGTGGCGGTCCCCGTGTTTGTCATAGAGAACCGCCCTGCGCTGAAGCGCGTCCTCGACCTGCGCCAGCCCCACACCCTCCTGGCCGAGCTCCTGGCCGAGCTCCTGGGCGGTCGCCAGCGCGAGCTCCAGGGCGTTCAGCGCGGTCCGGGCGTCCCCTTCGCTGCGTGCCGCCAGGAACTCGATCGCCTCCTCGTCGACCCGCGGCGCCGCCTCGCGCGCCGCCTCCGTCCGCGACCTCTCCTCCCTCTGGGTCCCCCCGCCCCGCGCGGCCACCGCCCGGTGCAGGACCGTCGCGACCTGCTCGGGCGAGAGCGCCTGCAGGGCGTACACCCGCAGTCGTGAGAGCAGGGCGCCGTTGACCTCGAACGCCGGGTTCTCGGTGGTCGCCCCGATCAGGGTCACGAGACCCTCCTCGACCGCCGGCAGCAGGGCGTCCTGCTGGGCCTTGTTGAACCTGTGGATCTCGTCCAGGAACAGCACCGTCTGCA
The DNA here is from genome assembly GCA_963785785.1 of uncultured Solirubrobacterales bacterium. Classification (GTDB taxonomy): domain Bacteria; phylum Actinomycetota; class Thermoleophilia; order Solirubrobacterales; family Solirubrobacteraceae; genus Palsa-744. Next base: position 211,549 of record CAWAWI010000002.1, read on the forward strand.
GGCCCGCCGCTCCTCGGCCCTCCGATTTCGTGTCCGCCGGCCCCCGCCCGGCCGACGCCCGCCTGTGGGCGGCCCGCTCGATCACCGCCCGCACCTCCGCCCGCCCCGCCTGGACGGCGCTCAGCTCCTCGAACACGACGTTCTCCCCTCCCGCCACCATCCTTGCGAGGGTCGTCTTGCCCGAGCCCGGCGGCCCGTACAGGACCATCGAGTGGGGCCTACCCTGCTCGATGGCCGTCCGCAGCGCCGATCCCTGCCCCAGCAGGTGCTCCTGGCCGACGAACTCCTGCAGTCCCGCCGGCCGCATCCGCACCGCCAGCGGCCGGGACCCGTCCCCCGACGAGCCCTCCCCGGAGGCGTTCCGGTCTGGCGCTGACCCCCCGCCGGCGGGCGAGTCGTCCTCGAACAGGGTCTCCATGCGTCTGAGTATCGCGCGCCCGCCCTGCCCGGCCGCCTGGGAGGTGTGTGCATACAAAAAAAGCATGCCCCGCGCGCGCGTGCGCGCACGCGCGTGGGCCCCCCCTTTTCTGCAAGTGCCCGCCCACCTCCCAAACACCCGCCGAGCACGCCTCCGATTACTCAGATTCTTCGGGAGGGTGGCGAGGAGTGCACGTCGAACCTGTATCCGGTGTCTCATGCACGCTCAAAACCAGAGGGCAGTCGGCGATGAGCTTCGGCGCGACCGAGCTGCTGCCCGGCGTGGGCGGGGGCCTGGACTTCACCGAGAGGGCCGGGCCCACCGTCGAGCGCTCGCCCGGCCAGCTGTTCTGGCGGCGCTTTCGCCGGGATCGCCTCGCGGTGGTCTCGTTGGGCTTTGTGGTCCTGCTGATCGTCGTCGCGATCGCCGCGCCCCTGGTCGTGAAACTGCTCGGCCTCCCCGGCCCGTACGTGCAGAACCCAAACTTGACGAACTCGTTCGGCAGCCCCCTCGGCCCGAGCCTCGCCCATCCCTTCGGCGTGGATCCCCTCGGCCAGGACGTCGCCTCGCGGGTCATCTACGGCACCCGCGTGTCCCTGCTCGTCGGCATCCTCGGCACGGCGCTGGCGACGGTCCTCGGCGTGATCGTGGGCATGATCGCCGGCTTCTATCGCGGCTGGGCCGACACCCTGCTCTCGCGCCTGGTGGACGTCGTCCTGGCGGTCCCGATCCTGATGCTGGGGCTGGGCCTCGGCGCGGCCTGCGAGGTCCGCGGCTGTCTCGGCGGCCACATCCAGTCGGGGCTGAGCGTGATCGTCTTTTTGATCGTCCTCGTCAGCTGGACGTACATCGCGCGCATCGTCAGGGGCCTCGTGCTCTCGATGCGCGAGCGCGAGTTCGTGGAGGCCTCCCGCTCGCTGGGAGCCTCGAATGTGCGGATCATGACCCGCGAGATCCTGCCCAACCTGATCGCCCCGATCGTCGTCTACGCGACGCTGCTGATCCCCCAGAACATCCTGCTCGAGGCCGCCCTCTCGTTCCTCGGCGTCGGCGTGCGCCCGCCGACCGCCAGCTGGGGCCAGATGATCGCGGCGGCCACCCCGATCTTCAACACGGCCTGGTGGTACATGGCCTTTCCGGGCATCGCCCTGCTGCTGACCGTGCTCGCCTTCAACCTGCTCGGCGACGGCCTGCAGGACGCTCTCAACCCGCGGATCGCGCGATGAACGCGACGGCCCGCCATAACGCAGTGATCCGCCATCCAGAGGAGGGGCAGTTGTGACTATGTCGATCAAGAGGCTCGTGTCGATCGCGCTCGTCGGGGGCGCGCTCGTCTCGCTGGGGCTCGGGCTCGCCGCGTGCGGCTCGGGCAGCGAATCGGTGGCCGGGGCCGGCGGCATCAAGGCGCCTGCAGGCGTCCAGACCCCGGAAACGGAGTCCCTGAGCGGCGGCGTTCGCGGGGGCACCCTGTCGGTTCTCAACCACCAGGACTTCGAACACCTCGATCCCGGCCAGGCGTACTTCTCGGTCGACTACGAGGCGATCTACGCGACCCAGCGACCGCTCTACTCCTACAAGCCGAACACGTTCGCGCAACCAACCCCCGATCTCGCCTCCGGGCCGCCCCAGATCTCCTCCGACCGCAAGACAGTCACCGTGCACATCCGTTCGGGCGTTCACTTCAGCCCGCCGGTGAACCGGGAAGTCACCTCCGCCGACGTCGCCTACGCGATCGACCGGGGCGTCAACGAAAACGTCGCCAACCCCTATTTCTCCAGCTACTTCGGCTCGCTGGTGGGCGCCAAGGAAGCCGAAAAGAAGGCCAACGGCGCCCCGATCCCAGGGATCACGACCCCGGACACGCACACGATCGTCTTTCGGCTCACCGAACCCAAGGGCCAGATCCTCGCGTCGGCGCTCGTGCTGCCGCTGACCGCGCCCGTGCCCGAGGAATTCGCCAAGCCCCTGGACGCCCACAAACCGACCGAATACGGCAACTACCTGGTGGCCACCGGCCCGTACATGTTCAAGTCCAATTCCGAAGGCAAGGTTCTCGGGATCGGCTACCAGCCGGGCAGGTCGGCGGTGCTCGTGCGCAACCCCAACTGGAATGCCTCCACCGACTTCCGCCCGGCCTACCTGAACCAGATCAACATTCAGATCGGGGGCGACCCCAACGTCATCGGCCGGCAGGTCCTCGAAGGCTCGAACACGGTCCAGAACGACGAAGTCGCCCAGGCGATCGTCGAGCTCGCCTATGAAAAATTCCGCCCCCAGCTGGAGATATCCCCGGGCGCGGGCTCGAACTACATCTCGGTCAACAACAAGCAGGGCCCGTTCTCCAACGTGAACGTCCGCAAGGCCTTCTGGGCGGCGCTGGACCGGGTGGCGCTGGACAAGGCACGGGGCGGGGAACTCGTGACCAACGTGATGACCCACTTCATCTACCCGGAGATCCCCGGCTTCGAACAGGCCGGCGGCCTCGCCGGGCCGAAGGTCGACTACAACGACTACCCGGCCGGCAACATGGGAGTCGCCGAAAAGTACCTGCGCATGGCCGGATACTCGAGCGGCAAATACACAGGCGGCAGGACCATACAGGTGGTCGGCTCGACCGGCAGCCCCAACTCCGACGACGCCGAAATCGTCAACCAGACGCTCAAGAACCTCGGGTTCAAGACGAAGTTCAGCCTCGTCGACCAGTCGGTCATGTACTCGAAGTTCTGCGGGGTCCCGGCTGAAGAGATCGACGTCTGCCCGAACGTCGGCTGGGCCGCGGACTTCGGCGATCCCCAGTCCGTGCTCGACGTCCCGTTCAACGGCGAACACATCGAATCCACCAACAACTCCAACTGGGGCCAGGTGAACGTTCCCGCGATCAACCGCAAGATGGCCGAAGCGGAACCGATCGTCGGCACGCAGGCCAGGGCGCAGGCGTGGGCGAACATCGACCGCGAACTGGTCGCGAACGCGGTCGCGATCCCGTTCGCCTGGGACAAGCAGCCGAACATCGAGGCCAAGGACGTCGCGGGGGTCGGCGACGTGTGGAACCTCGGGTCCTGGGACTACAGCTTCACCTCGCTGAAGTGAGAGCCCCCTGAGGCGATGGCCCGCTACATAGTCCGACGGGTCCTCTGGGGCGTGCTGCTGCTGATCCTCGTGGCGGCTCTCACGTTCGTGCTGTTCCGGATCCTGCCCACCGCCGAACCCGCCCGCCTGCGGGCGGGGCGCAACGCGAACCCCAAAGTGATCGCCGAGATCAGGCGGAATCTCGGCCTGAACAAGCCCCTCGTCACCCAGTTCTGGCTGTACATGAAGGAACTGTTTCTGCACTTCAACCTCGGCTACTCCTACTACAGCGGCGCGTCGGTCAGGAGCCTCCTGTTCGACCGCCTGCCCGCGACTCTCTCGCTGACGATCGGCTCGGCGATCATCTGGATGGCGATCGGCCTGCCGATTGGGATCGTCTCGGCGCTGCGCCGGCGCTCGCGCATGGATCGCACCTCGATGGGGGCCGCCCTGCTGTTCGTGTCCGCCCCGGAATACTGGCTGGGGCTGATCGTGCTGTACCTGTTCGCCGCGGACATCGGCCAGGTCAGGGTGTTCCCCGGCGCCGGCTCCTATGCGGGACTCAGCTCGGACCCGACTAAATGGTTCACCTCTCTGATCCTGCCCTGGCTGGTGCTGGCCGCCGGGTTCGCCGCCATCTACGCCCGGCTGATGCGCGGCAGTTTGATCGACACGATGGGCGAGGACTACATCCGCACGGCCCGCGCCAAGGGCCTGCCCGAGCGTCGGGTGGTGCTCCACCACGGCGTCCGCGCGGCGATCACCCCGATCCTCACGATCTTCGCCCTGGACGTCGGCGTGCTCCTCGGCGGCGCGGTCCTGGTGGAGACCGTGTTCGACATCCCCGGCATCGGCCGCCTGAATTACGACGCGATCACCCACGCGGACTTCCCGATCATCCAGGGCACCGTCCTGCTCGCCGCCCTGTTCATCATCCTCGCGAACATCCTCGTGGACATCGCCTACGCCTACCTCGACCCACGCGTGAGGTTCTCGTGACCCTCCTGGGGGTCGAAGACCTGCGGGTCTCCTTCCCCACCGAAGACGGCCTCGTGCAGGCGGTGGACGGGGTCTCATTCGAGCTGGGCCAGGGTGGCACGCTGGGAATCGTGGGCGAGTCGGGGTCGGGCAAGACGGTCGCCGCGCTCAGCGTGCTCGGATTGACGCGCACCCAGGGCGCCCAGGTGAGCGGCCGGATCCGCTTCGAGGGACGGGACCTGCTCGAGCTCTCCGACGAGGAGCTCCGCAAGGTTCGGGGAAACGAGATCGCGATGGTCTTCCAGGACCCTCTCTCCTCGCTTCACCCGCTGTTTCGGGTGGGCGCCCAGATCGTCGAGGCGATCCGCGCCCACCGAAGCGTCTCCAAGGCCCAGGCGCGGGCACGCACCGTGGAGCTGCTGGATCTCGTGGGGATCCCCGATCCGGCACATCGCGTGGACGCCTACCCGCACGAGCTCTCCGGGGGCATGCGCCAGCGGGCGATGATCGCGATGGCTCTCGCCAACGAGCCCAAGCTGCTGATCGCCGACGAGCCCACGACCGCCCTGGACGTGACCGTCCAGGCGCAGATCCTGAAGCTGCTGGAGCGCCTGCAGGGCGAGCTCTCGATGGCGGTCGTGTTCGTCACCCACGACCTCGGCGTGGTCGCCGAGATCGCCGACCGGATCGCGGTCATGTACGCGGGCCGGATCGTCGAGTGCGCGAGCGCCCAGCGGATCTTCGAGGCCCCCGAGCACCCCTACACGTGGGGCCTGTTGAAGTCGATCCCCACCCTCGACGGTCCCCGCGAGGAGCTTCTGCAGCCGATCCCGGGCAGCCCTCCCAGCCCGATCTCCCCGCCTTCGGGCTGTCGCTTTCACCCCCGCTGCCCCTACGCCCAGCCAGAACACGCCCGCATCGATCCGCCGCTTGAGCCGATCCCCGACCGGCCAGGCCAGAGCGTCGCCTGCCTGCTCGCACCGGAGGAGCGCAGGCGGCTGTGGAAGGCGTTGGCATGAGCCCCGATACGCCCCCCGCCGTGCCGCCCGGCGAGCCGCCCGCGGTGCCGCTCGGCGAGCCGCGCGGAGAGCCGCTGGTCGAGGTTCGGGGTCTGGTCAAGCACTTCCCGGTCACCCGGGGGGTGATCTTCCAGCGCAAGGTCGGGGCGGTGCGGGCCGTTGACGGGATCGACTTCCAGGTGATGCCCGGGGAGACGTTCGGCATCGTCGGCGAGTCGGGCTCGGGCAAGAGCACCACCGCGCGTTTGATCGCCCGCCTGCTCGCGCCGAGCGCGGGCGAGGTCCGCTTCCAGGGCCGGGACATCACGGCTCTGCGCGGAGCGCGCCTGAAGGCGGTCAGGAGGGACATGCAGATGATCTTCCAGGACCCCTACTCCTCGCTGAACCCCCGCAAGACGGTCGGCTCGATCGTGGCCGAGCCCCTGGCGATACACAAGATCGAGCCCAGCCGGGCCGAGCGCGGACGAGCCGTGCGGGAGCTGATGGAGACAGTCGGGCTGAACCCCGAGCACTACAACCGCTACCCCCACGAGTTCTCCGGCGGCCAGCGCCAGCGGGTCGGGATCGCGCGTGCGCTGGCCTTGCGACCGAAGCTCCTGATCGCCGACGAGCCGGTGTCCGCGCTGGACGTCTCGATCCAGGCCCAGGTGCTGAACCTGCTCCGGGGCCTGCAGCGTCAGCTCGGCCTGACCCTTCTGTTCATCTCCCACGACCTGTCGGTCGTCAGGCACATGTGCGATCGGATCGCCGTCATGCACGACGGCAGGATCGTCGAGCTCGCGAGCAACGAGCAGCTCTACGCCTCGCCCCGGGACCCCTACACGCGTGAGCTCCTCGCGGCCGTGCCCGGGGCCCGGAGCGCCAATCGGCGTACGATCCCGGCGTGAGCGCCGACCTCGCCGCCGAAGCCCAAGAGCTGCTGCAGGAGCTCGTCCGCTGCGACACGGTCAACCCGCCCGGCAACGAGCGCCCCGCACAGGAGCGCCTTGCGGGGCGCCTGAGCGAGGCGGGCTTCGCGTGCGAGCTCCTCGGCGCCGAGCCCGACCGCCCGAACCTCCTCGCCCGCCTGCGCGGGCGCGAGGACGGTCCGACCCTCTGCTACCTGGGCCACGTGGACACCGTCCTGGCTGACCCCGAGGAGTGGACCCACGACCCGTGGTCGGGAGACATCGCCGACGGGTGCCTGTGGGGGCGGGGAGCGCTCGACATGAAGTCCCAGGTCGCCGCCGAGGTCGCGGCGGCGGTGTCCCTCGCGCGCGCCGGCTGGCGGCCCGCCCGGGGCGAGCTCCTGCTCGCGGTGGTCGTCGACGAGGAGACCGGGGGCAGCCTCGGGGCGGAGTGGATCACGACCACTCACCCGGAGAAGGTTCGCTGCGACCTGCTCGTCAACGAGGGGGCGGGCGCCGTCTTCGAGCTGGCCGGCGAGCGCCGCTACGGCGTCTGCTGCGCGGAGAAGGGAGTGTTCCGATTCACGGTCACCACCGACGGGGTCGCCGCTCACGCGTCCCTGCCGAGCATGGGCGAGAACGCCCTGCTGAAGATGGCCCCGCTGCTTCAGCGCCTCGGTGCGAGCCAGCCCTCGTATGAGCTCACCGCCGAGCCCCGGGCGTTCCTCGCTGCGATCGGCGAGGATCCCGAGGATCCGGCCGGCGCGATCGAGCGGCTGCGCGAGGCCGACCCGCGGCTGGCGATCATGTTCGAGCCGATGCTCGGCGTCACGTTCGCCCCGACCCGGATCAGCGCGTCGGAGAAGATCAACGTGATCCCCAGCAGGGCCGTTTTGAAAGTGGACTGCCGGGTGCCTCCGGGCCTCGGCGAAGAGGAGGTCCGCCGCGCGATCGCGGAGGTGCTCGGCCCGGAAATGGACTCCCACCCACCCTTCCGGATCGACTTCACCGAGCGTGTCGTCGGCAACCGCTCGCCGATCGAGTCCCCGCTGATGGACGCGATCTCCGAGTGGGTCTCAGAGCGCGACTCCGGCGCTCGTACCGTGCCCACGATCCTGCCGGGCTTCACCGACTCCCGTCACTTCCGGGCCGCGTTTCCCGAGTGCGTGGCCTACGGCTTCTTTCCCCAGCGCCACCAGTCCCTGCTTCAGACAAGCCCCCTGATCCACGGCGCGGACGAGCGCATCGACGTGCGCGACCTGGCGTTCGCGGCGGAGTTCTTCCGCGATCTGGCCGTCCACTTTCTGGGCTGACCGCTCGCACTCTCGGGCCGTGTCCGGGATCGGCGTGGATCCGATGACTGGAAAAATGGGCGGCGAACCCCCATAATGTCGCCTGTAGGGGTTGTTGCCAGGCCATGGTTGGCTGAGGGAGGAAGACACGGATGACGACGGTGATGGCTAGCTCTCTGGTCCAGGAAGTCCAGACCTGGGCCTACAACTGGTCGCCGGTCGTGATGATGGTGTTCTTCGGGGCCCTCATCTACCTGATGTGGCGCACCTTGAAGGTGATGCCGAAAGTCAAGCCCCAGCAGATCAAGCCCGCGTCCAACCAGTCGGTCTCGTTCGCGGACATCGCCGGCGTCGACGACGCCAAGGGGGAGCTTCAGGAGATCGTCGAGTTCCTGCGTGACCCCAGGGAGTTCGAAGCGCTGGGAGCGAAGGTGCCGAAGGGGATCCTCCTGCACGGGCCTCCGGGGACGGGCAAGACGCTGCTGGCCAAGGCGGTCGCCCACGAGTCAGGCGCCCAGTTCTTCGCCCAGTCGGCGGCAGCGTTCGTGGAGATGTTCGCGGGCCTCGGCGCCGCCCGCATCAGACGGCTGTTCGCGATCGCCCGCAAGCACGAGCCGGCGATCATCTTCATCGACGAGCTCGACGCGGTCGGCGGCCGGCGGGGCTCTGACATCTCCGGGGAGAAGGACCAGACGCTCAACCAGCTGTTGGTCGAGATGGACGGCTTCGCGGGCGGCAGCGGCCGTCTCGTGGTGATCGCCGCGTCGAACCTGCTGGAGAAGCTCGACCCCGCCCTCCTGCGCCCGGGGCGGTTCGACCGCCAGGTGTTCGTCGCCCCGCCGGACGTCAAGGGACGGGAAGGCGTCCTTGCTGTGCACACGCGCGACAAGCCGATCGGCGACGTGGAGCTTCCGCTGGTCGCCGCCCAGACGAGCGGCCTGACCGGCGCGGACCTCGCGAACATCTGCAACGAGGCCGCGATCTTCGCCGCCCGCAGGCGCGCTCCGAGGATCGGCGCGCGCGACTTCGACTCCGCGATCGAGCGGGTGATCGCGGGCGTGCAGTCACGGCGGGTGCTGAACGCCCACGAGAAGCGCGTGGTCGCCTTCCACGAGGCCGGCCACGCGCTGTGCGGGGAGCTTCTGCCCTCGGTCGATCGCGTGCACCGCATCTCGATCGTCCCCCGTGGCCAGGCGCTCGGGTACACGCTGAACCTGCCCGCGGAGGATCGCTACCTGAAGACCCGCGAGGAGCTCCTCGACTACATGACCGTCCTGGTCGGGGGCCGGGTCGCCGAGCAGGTCGTGTTCGGCCAGGTCACCACCGGCGCCTCCGACGACCTCAAGCGGGTGGCCGAGATCGCCCACACGATGGTCCACGACTTCGCGATGGGCAACGCCGGCCTGGGACGCTCCCCCGACGGCGGCGTGAGGCTGTCCGAGACGACCCTTCGCATCCGTGACGAGGAGCGCCAGGACCTGCTCGAGGAGGCCCGCCGGGCCGCCCAGAAGCTGATCGTCGCCCACCGTCGCGAGCTCGACGCGCTCGCCCATGAGCTGCTCGAGCGAGAGGTCCTCGACCGCGAGGCGATCGACCGGATCATGGCCGGCGTCCCCCGCCTGGAGCGCGCCCCCGGAGTGGGCCTGCGGGTGGTCGCGGCAGCGACGGCCCTGGAGGAGCCGGGGGGCGCGGCCGCGATCGACGCGCCGCCGTCGGCTCATAACGCCGCGTCGCACGAATAGACTGCCGGGGGTGTTCGACCGCATCGACCACATCGGCGTCGCCGTCGAGGAGATCGACGGCTCGCTCGCCCTCTACCGTGACCTGTTCGAGCTCGACGTCGCCCACCGCGAGGTCGTCCGCGAGCAGGGCGTGGAGGCCGTGCTGCTGGACGTAGGCGAGAACCACGTCGAGCTGCTCGCCCCCCTCGGGCCCGACACGCCCGTCGGCAAGTTCCTCGCCAAGAAGGGCCCCGGCCTGCACCACGTCGCCTACCAGGTGTCCGACATCGACTCCACCCTCGCCACCCTCAAGCGGTCCGGCACCGAGCTGATCGACGAGCAGCCCCGGGTCGGCATCCGCGACTCGCGCGTGGCCTTCCTGCATCCCCGCGCGACCGGCGGCGTGCTCACCGAGATCGTCCAGCCGGCGGCGGGCTACGCCCAGCCCGCGACGGGGGCTCACTGATGGCGGGGACCTCGCTGATGGAGGGGGCTTACTGATGGCGGGGGCTCACTGATGGCGGACCGCCCGAACACCGGTCTGCGCCGCATCAGTATCGGCTTTCAGGGCGGCCAGGTGCTGGCCGTGCGGGTCAGCGAGGCCCAGCTGAAGGACCTCGACAAGGCGCTCGTGGACGGCGGCTGGCACGAGCTTCAGACCGAGGACGGGATGGTGCGGCTGTATCTGGGGCAGGTCGTCTACGTGCGCGCGGAGGACGAGGATTCCCGCGTGGGCTTCGGCGCCTAGAGCGCCGCTGGACTGCGCGACGCGCCCGAGCACCCGATGACGAGCCTGGGCGAGATGACCAGCCTGGACGAGCGGCTCCTGCGAATCGCGCGCACCCGCGGGCACACTCCCGTCGCCGAGCAGGCGATCGCGCGGTTCTCGCGGTTGGGCGAGCACGCCGGGATCTGGCTTGCGATCGGCGTCGCCGGATGGGCGCTCGACCGCGACCAGCGGGATCGCTGGCTTCGCACGACGAGGACCGTCGCGGGGACGTACGCGCTGAACACTGCGATCAAGCTGCTTGTCCGCCGCCGGCGCCCGGCGCTGGCGGACCTGCCGGCGTTGACGGGCACGCCGACGAAGCTGAGCTTCCCCAGCGCGCACGCGGCTACCGCGTTCGCCGCCGCCCCCTTGTACAGCCGCCTGGGCGTGCCGGCGCCACCCTTGTATGCGCTGGCCTTGACCCTGTCGCTTTCGCGGTTGTACCTGGGGGTGCACTATCCCTCGGACGTGCTGGCCGGCGCGCTGCTCGGCAGCGCGGTCGCCGGCAGCGTCGTGATCGCCCATCCGCTGCCGGCGGGAGGGGGACGGCCTGGGCCTTCGCCGGTGCGAGGCCCGCGATGAGCACGCGAATCGGGATCGTGGGGATGCCCAACGCGGGCAAGTCCTCTTTGTTCAACGCCCTGACGAAAGCCGGCGCCGAGGCGGCCAACTACCCGTTCACGACGATCGAGCCGAACGTCGCGGTCGTGCCCGTGCACGATTCCCGCCTCACGGAGGTCGCCGACGTGGTTGGCGCCTCGGAGATCGTGTGGGACACGATCGACTTCCACGACATCGCCGGCCTGGTCGCGGGGGCCCACCAGGGCGAGGGTCTGGGCAACCGCTTCCTGGCGAACATCCGCGAGACCGACGCGATCGTGCACGTCGTGCGGGCGCACTCCGACGAGGGGGTCGTCCATCCCGAGGGACGTGTGGACCCGCTCGCGGACATCGCCACGATCGAGACCGAGCTGGCCCTAGCCGACCTCGAGCAGGCCGAGCGGCGGGTCGAGCGGGTGGCCAAACAGGCCCGTGGCGGCGACCGCTCCGCGGCGGTCCAGGAGGGGTGGCTGCGCGAGGTCATCCTCGCCCTGCAGGCCGGCCGGCCCGCGCGGACCGTCCCCGTTCCCGAGGAGGCCCCCAACGCCGCCCGGGACCTCGGCTCGCTGACCGCCAAGCCGGTCCTGTTCGTGGCCAACGTCGACGAGGGCTCAGGCGAGGAGGTGCCGGCCGAGATCCTCGCCCACGCCGCGGCCCAGGGAGCGCGCGCGGTGGCCGTGAGCGCGCGCATCGAGTCAGAGCTCGCCGAGCTCGACGACCAGGACGCCGCCGCGATGCGAGCCGAACTCGCCGTCAGCGAGTCGGGCCTGGAGCAGGTGGTGCGCGAGGCGTTCGCGCTGCTTGAGCTGATCGCGTTCTTCACCGCCGGCGAGGCCAAGCCGGCGCAGTCCTGGCATCTGCGCCAGGGCCTCACCGCCTGGCACGCCGCCGGGGAGATCCACACCGACATCCAGAAGGGCTTCGTCCGCGCCGAGGTGATCGGCTGGCGCGAGCTGGTGGACGCGGGCGGCTACGCGGGGGCGCGCGAGCGGGGGACGCTGCGCCTGGAGGGCCGCGACTATGCGATGGCCGATGGGGATGTGATCACGGTGAAGTTCACGCCGTGACGGCGGCGGCGATTTGGGCGGACGTCGTGGGTACACGATACGTGCTTAAGCGTGTAGACTGGGGCCATGGCTGGGGCACATCGCCTGAACGTCACCCTCGATCCTGAGCATGCCGCGCGCTTGGCGCGACTGGCCGAGCGGACGCATGTGCAGGAGGGAACGCTCGCGCGATCGCTTCTGTCCAGCGCGCTGGAGGAAGTCGATCCGGAGGCGCGCAACGTCGCCGAATTGCTGGACGGGATACCTGGCGCGTTCGAGCGGGCGAATCTCGGTTTGGAGCGGGCTCGGCTGGGTGAGACGATCGCCTTGGACGAGCTGTAGGCGGTGGCCGAAGTCCGGCTGGGCGCAGTCGCGGTAGAGGATCTCGAGCGTCTTATCCTCACACACAGCCTTCCGGCGGATGCCAAGGCCCGCGTAGCACGCTCGTTGAAGCCCCTGTCACGTTTCCCTTGGCTCGGCCGGGCGCTCGAAGGCCGTTGGAGTGGCTTTCGGCTTATCCTCGGACCGTGGCGCTGGATGCTGATCGTCTACGTCTACGACGAGCTTGAGGACGTGGTGCTGGTAGTGACCATCCAGGACGGGCGATCGTCGGCCGCAGCGAGCTCAGGCTAAGTTTCGCCCACCAACCGCCCGAGCCGATCGGCCAAGCCGTTCATGCCCAGCTCGCGGGCAGTCTGCGCGCCGGCGACGTAGTCGGTCACCCGGTCCGCCGGGCGCTTCAAGTCGATCCGCTGAAGCGTCGCGATCTCCTTGAACACCCTCAGCTGCTCGGCGTTCTCGCGCAGCGCCGCGGCGATCCGCGGGCGCATCTCGTGGGCCGCGCGGACCTCCTGGGCGGCGGCGTCGAGGACTCCCTCCAGCGAGCCGTGACGGCGCAGGATCTCCGCGGCCGTCTTCGCGCCGATCCCCGGCGCGCCGGGCAGCCCGTCGGAGGGGTCGCCGCGCAGGGCGATGAAGTCGGGGACCTGCTCGGGGTCGATCCCGTAGCGCTCGCGCACCTGCGCGGGCCCCACCTCTCCCGCGACTCGTCCCTTCGCGAGCTCCACGATCGAGACCCGGTCGTCCACCGCCGCGAACAGGTCCCGGTCTCCTGTCAGCAGGAGTGCCCGCCCGCCCGCTTCGGCCTCGGTGCGAGCGTGGGAGAACATCGCGTCGTCGGCCTCCAGCTCGCCGGCGTCGCAGACCGTCCAGGCGAGGCTCCGCAGCAGCGCCGGAGCCTTCGTCCACTGACCGGCCAGCTCCGGAGGCATCGGATCGCGGTGGGCGTGATAGGGCGGATACAGGCTCACCCGGTAGGTCGCCTGCTCTGCCCCGAAGCACGCCATCACCGCCCGCGCGGGCCGGTCCTGCAGGACAGACAGGAACGCGTTCACGGTTCCCAGCAGCGCGTTCACGGGCTCGCCGCGCTCGTCGACGATCGATTTGGGCAGCGAGAAGAACGCGCGGTACAGCAGCCAGGGAACGTCGGCGATCAACAGGGGATCGGACACCGGCCAAGGTTAAGGCCCCGGCGCCGGGATCCCGTGCCGGCGCTAACCGGCGGCGATGACTAACCGGCGGCGATTCCTCCCGCGGAAGTCGTCGCGCTCGATCCGCCCGGCGCCTGCGATCCGCCCTGGGCGCTCATGTGCGTCGGCGGGGCCGCCGACGCCGGCGAGGCTGTCGCTCCCTGTGGGCTCGTGGTTGCCGGCGGGCTGGCGGCGGGCGGCGGGCTCGCGGCGGACCCCTGCCCGGAGGGGGCCTTCCAGCCGCTGCGGTCGGGCTCTGGTTGGGACGCTCCGTTACCCGTGCGAACGGAGAAGTAAGCCCAGGTGGACTGCAGCCCCAGGCGGGCCTCCAGTTCGGGGCCGCTCACGACGGTCTTCCCGGCCGACCCGAGTACCGCGGCGCTCACGACCCGCGGCGAGTAGCCGCGTTTGAGCACTTCGATCCCGAGGAGCTGCCCCTTCACGAGACCCCGCAACCGCCCGGCGGCGGCGGCGAAGCTCATGGTGACCTTCCAGCCCGCCTTTTGAGTCGATTCGTAGGAGTCGACCACTCCCTGCAGCCATGGCTCCGGTTCGGCGCCGGGGAACCCGTTCTGGACGCTCTCGGTCATCCCGCCGGAGCTCGCGTAGAAGTAGGTGATGGCCGGGCGTCCCGAGTAGGTGACGATCTGCCCCGCGGTGTCCGCGATCGCCGCGTTCGTCTGTGCCGTTTCGGCCTTCACTCCCAGGTAGACCTGGGAGCGGGTGTCCGAGTACACGTCGAAGCGCGACCCTCCCGCGTGGGAGGTCAGCGCGTATGTGCGGCACGCGACCGCCTGGGCCTCGAGCACCGCGAGCGGCCAGCTGGCGGGGACCTCCGCGGAGACCACGCCCCGCACATACTGTTCGAGGGGCACCTTCTGGACCTTCGATCCCACCAGCACCTTCACGACCGTACCCGCCGGCGCTTGGCCGATCGCGGTGCCCGTGTAGTAGTGGGCGAGGATCGACTGGTAGCTCCAGCCGCGGGCCGCGTACCCGTCGGCGCCGTCCTGGCTCATCCCCACTCCGTGGCCGTCGCCGGCCCCCGTGATCATGAGCGTGCTCGCGCTCGCTCTGGACGCCGTGACCGCGCGCGCCCGGGAGGCGCCGGAAGCCGCCGACGCGCCGGCGGGCGAGCCGAGCGAGCACGAGCGCGACGAGCAGCGCCGCGCACGTCCACGAGCGAATGGCGTTTGACCGCATACCCTGTGGGATCGGTTAGATGTGCGCAGGGCATGAGCCCTGAAAGCGAGAATCGACCGGAAGGGAGCTGGGACATGGCCGGGCCGGACAGCGAGCGGGCGGTTCTCGAGGGGGTCCCGACCGACCTCTACATCGCGGGCGCTTGGCGTCCGGCGAGCGCCGGCGGGACGCTACCGGTCGAGGACCCCGCGACTGGGCAGACCCTGATCGAGGTCGCCGATGCGCAGGTCGACGACGCGCTCGACGCGCTCGCGGCCGCGGCGGACGCCCAGGCCGAGTGGGCCGCCAGCGCCCCGCGCGAGCGCGGCGAGGTTCTGAGGCGGGCCTACGAGGAGATCGTCGCCCGCACCGAGGAGCTCGCGCTGCTGATGACCCTGGAGATGGGCAAGGCCGTGGCGGAGTCCCGCGGGGAGATCGGATACGCGGCCGAGTTCTTCCGCTGGTTCTCAGAGGAGGCCGTCAGGGTGCATGGCCGCTACATGGTCAACACGACGGGCAAGGGACGGATCCTCACGATGCGCCAGCCCGTCGGTCCGTGCGTGTTCGTGACCCCCTGGAACTTCCCGACCGCGATGGGCACTCGCAAGATCGCCCCCGCGATCGCCGCCGGCTGCACGATGGTGGTGAAGCCCGCCAAACAGACCCCCCTGTCGATGCTCGCCCTCGCGCAGATCCTCGAACGGGCCGGGCTGCCCGGCGGGGTGCTCAACCTGATCACGGCCTCGAGCTCGGGCGCTGTGATCGAGCCGCTGCTGCGAGACCCGCGCACGCGCAAGCTCTCGTTCACGGGCTCCACCGAGGTCGGGCGGACTCTGATCGAACAGTCCGCCGAGCAGGTCCTGCGAGTGTCGATGGAGCTCGGCGGCAACGCCCCGTTTGTGGTGTTCGAGGACGCCGACCTGGACGCGGCCGTCGAGGGGGCCATGACCGCGAAGATGCGAAACGTGGGGGAGGCCTGCACCGCCGCCAACCGCTTTCACGTGCACGAGTCCCTCGCCCCGGAGTTCGCCCGCCGGCTGGCCGAGCGGATGGGCGCGCTGAAGGTCGGCCGGGGCACCGAGCCCGACACCGACGTGGGCCCCCTGATCGACGGCGCCCAGCGGGCGAAGGTCGCAGAGCTCGTCCAGGACGCAGGCGAGCGCGGCGCGAGGATCGCGCTCGGCGGCAACGCCCTCGACGGGCCCGGCTACTTCTACGAGCCCACAGTGATCGCCGACGTGCCCCCGGACGCTCGCGTCCTCGGGGAGGAGATCTTCGGCCCCGTCGCCCCGATCACAACGTTCACCACCGAGGAGCAGGCGGTGGGGGCCGCCAACCGGACCGAGTACGGGCTCGTCGCGTACGTATACACCCGCGACCTCTCACGGGCGCTGCGCGTCTGCGAGGCGATCGAAACCGGGATGGTCGGGCTCAACCAGGGCATCGTCTCCAATCCAGCAGCACCGTTCGGCGGCGTCAAGCAGTCCGGGTTCGGCCGCGAGGGTGGGTTCGAGGGTATCGGGGAGTATTTGGAGACCAAGTATGTGGCGGTGGGGGTGTAGGGGGGATCCCGTGGGGGTGTAGGCGGGATAAGAGATAAAGCCCTTCCCGATTGGGATGAGTCGCGGCCCGCCGTCATGCCGGCGCGGCTGCGGCGTGACGAAGCCGGTCGAGGCCGTCGAGGATGAGATCGAGCCCCCACGCGAACTCGACGGCGTTGTCGTACCCGGACTCGGGGAGCTTCCTAGCGATCTCGACGAGGTACGGGTGGTTCTCAAGCGCGACGATCGTCTCCGCCCTCCTCTGCGCGGCTTCTCCGGCACTGTCGGGAGTCTCGAACCCCACATCCCTTTCCTGCAGGGCGAAGCCGTAGATATAGGCGTCCTGGACCGAATAGGCGTGGATCGCCATCTCAAATGAGAAGCCCGCCTTCCGCAGGCAGCCCATCACCGCGTTGTGGTTTCGCAGGTTCGCCGGCCCCGGATGCCGCGACTCCATCATCCCTATCGCCCAGCTGTGGCGCTTCAGCGCCTCGCGCGTCGAGATCGCCCGGCGCCTCATGGCGGACCTCCAGTCGAGGTCCCCAGACGGGAGCTCGATCTCGCTGAAGACGACGTCGACCATGCCATCGAGGAGCTCCTCCTTGTTCGCGATGTGCTTGTAGAGCGCCATCGGCACGACGCCGAGCTCCTGTGCGAGCCCGCGCATGCTGAACGCTTCGAGCCCGGCCTCGTCGGCGAGGGCGACGGCGGCCTGCAGCACACGAGCGCTGCTCAGCGGTCTCCGGGTCGCGATCTTTTGTTTTGTCATTGGCCTTGACAAGTGTACACCGTACACCTATAGTTCCACACACGAGTGTACGCCGTACACCTCACAGAAAGGCACCTCATGAACCCCGACGCGCCGTATCCCGTCCAGTACTCGGTCGACTACCCGGACCGGCCGCTCAACCGCCTGAGCACTTTCTTTCGCCTGTTCATGGTCATCCCGATCGCGATCGTGCTCGCCCTCATCGAGGGCGGCGGCTACGCCTACGGTGGCGGGAGGGCCGCCGGGGCGCTCGGCGCTGCCGGCCTGGTAGTGCTGCCCACGCTGCTGTTGATCCTGTTCCGGCAGAAGTACCCGCGCTGGTGGTTTGACTGGAACCTCGAGCTGATGCGCTTCTCCGCCCGGGTCGGCGTCTACCTGGCACTGATGGAGGACCGCTATCCCTCCACGGACGAGCATCAGGCGGTGCATCTCGAGTTTCCCTATCCGGACGCGCACGACGACCTCAACCGTTGGCTGCCGCTGGTCAAGTGGCTGCTGGCCATCCCGCACTACGTGGTGCTGTTCTTCCTCTACATCGCCGCGTTCTTCGTCGTGGTCGCCGCCTGGTTCGCGATCCTGTTCACCGGTCGCTTCCCGCGCGGGATGTTCGACTTCCTCGTCGGCATCGGCCGCTGGACCAACCGGGTGATCGCCTACGCCCACGTGTTGGTGACCGATCGCTACCCCCCGTTCCGCCTCGCCCCGTAGGTTCCGCGGGCGGGTGCGGGGCCTGACCCTCCAGTTCCCCGGCCGCAAGCCGTCGTCGGCCGGAACCCTGAAGAGCTGGACTGTCGGTGCCATGCTCTATGTCGCAGCCACCCGACATCGTCACCCAGGACAGGAGATGAGATGAGCGACAGACCGGTCTTCCTCTATGCAGCCACCTACGCCGACCACGCGGACGCCATCGCCGACTACGAGACCCTGCGCGACCTGCACGCGGCGAAGCTCGTCGGCACCTACGACGTGGCGATCATCGCCAAGGACGCCGACGGTAAGGTCCATGTCGAGAAGCACGAGAAGCCCACCCAGCACGGCGCCTGGGGCGGCATCGCCGTGGGGGCCGTCGTGGGGGTCCTGTTCCCGCCGTCGATCATCGGTGCGGCCGCAGTCGGCGGGATCGTCGGCGGCGTCGGCGGGCACCTGCGCAAGGGCATCTCCCGCGGTGACGCCAAGGAGCTCGGGGAGCTGCTGGAGGGCGGCGACGCGGCGCTCATCGTGATCGGGGAGTCCCGTGTGGAAGAGGAGCTCGACAAGATCCTCACCCGCGCCGAAAAGTCCCTCGAGAAGGAGATCGACGCCGACGCCAGGGAGCTCAAGCGCGAGCTCGAGCAGGCCGAGAAGGAAGAGGCCCCGAGCTAACGGGTCCGCCCGCTCGCGGCTGCGCTCGTGACTGGGCGATCCAGCCGCGTAGCGCCTCGTGCATCGCTTCCACGCCGACGATCGGCTCCCGCGGCTCGCTCCACTCGGCCGGGACCACCGCGAAAGGGTGCGTCTGGGGGCCGCCGAGCCCGCCGTGGGAGCCCATGAACTCCTCGAACGGCGCCACCTCGTTCGCGTCCGGGTCATACATGCTGTTCACCAGGATGTCCGGGCAGTGGGGGAACCGGTCGTGCCGGCGCAGGTGCTCCGCAGCCGTAGCGTCGAAGTGCGCGAGCGGGTCCTCGCCCTCGACAACGTCGTCGTCCAGGAGCCTGCGCCCCGCCGCGCCGATCACCAGCGCTCCGTCGGCCTGCGATCGCACCATCACGAACCCGATCCCGGGATGGCGGGTCAGGGTCTCCAGCAGTCCCGGATGCGCCTCTGCGATCTGCTCGAGCATCAGCCGCCCGTCCTCGAGCGGCAGGTAGATCAGCCCGAGGTTGCCCGACACGAGGACCGTCACGTCCTCCTGGAGCTCGCCGTCCTTGCCCGCTTCGCCCTCGTCCTTTCCCTCGCGTGCGCGCTTGGCTGCGTCGCGCTCGGCTTCGGCTGCGTCGCGCTCGGCGAGAGCCTCACGGTTGGGGCCCAATGCGACCGTCCCCTGCACCGAGCGGCTGCGGGTGGCCCGTGCGAGGGCCCGTCCCCCGAGGCCGGGATCTTGGCGGGCGTCGGCCAGCACCGCGCCCATGTCCCCCCAGGCCTCGTCGACCGCCGGCGGCGCCTGCACGCCGCCGCGGGCCAGCGCCCCGCGCACGACCTCCCCGAGCGTCTCGCCGTAGCGCTGGCGAAATGGCGCCCCCTGGGTCTGGCCGTGGTCGGAGAGCACCACCAGCCGATACGGCCGCGGCGCCTGCTCGGTGGCGTGCTCCAAACGCGCGAGCTGGCGGTCGTGGCGGCGGAGCACGGTCAGTGCGTCGGGCTCGCGGATCCCCGAATGATGGGCCACCTCGTCATAGCCCACGAACGTGGCGTAGCTGACGGGGACCCCCTCGACGATGTCGGCCATCAGCATCGCTACGTTGAGGTCTCTCATGACCACCGTGATCGACGCGCGAATCAGCGGATACAGGCCGCCGCGGTCCACGTGCGTGGCGCCACTTCTCCGCTGGCGCCGCGCGGCCAGGCGCTCGCCGGCGATGTCCGCGAGCGACAGCACGATCGTGCGCATGAACCCGTAGGGGTCTGAGAAGTACGCGAAGAAGTCCCCCGCCTTGGACCTCGAGCGGTCGCGGATGACGCTCATCGTGGCCGTGCATCGGGGGGCGTCCCCGGAGAACATGTTCCCGCGGCTCGTGCCCCCGTCCGCCAGCAGGCCCTCGCCGGTCGATCGCCGGCGCTCGATCTCGGTGGCGTCGGCGGGATGGTTGGAGACCATCGTGCGACCGGACTCCTTCTCATACCAGCGAAACGCGGGCATGTCCCAGTTGCTTCCGAGCAGCAGCCCCGCCTGGCTCGCTCCCGTCTGGGAGGAGAGGTCGCACTCCCAGCCGAGCACTCGGTGGGAGTCTTCCGAGAGCCACCGGGCGATCGTCGGGGCGTGGCCGTCGCGGATGGCCTCCCGCAAGACGCCCTCTCCCAATCCGTCGATCTCGAACAGGATCACCCCCGGGACGTCGGTGCGGTTGCGCCCGCGAGCCCCTCGCGCGCGCCGCCTGACCACCCGCAGCTGGCGGGCGTCCCCCTCCACGTCGAGCAATGGCGCGACGATCGTCGTCACCAGCGCGAGCGCGAACGCGGTCGCCAGGTCAGTCCAGAAGGACGGGGTCTTTTCGTCCACCAGGTAGAACGCGAGCGCCACCATGCCGGCGCTAAGCGCGAGCGAGCCGAGCCCGAAGCTGACGATCGTCAGCGGCAGCGCCACCCGCGTGAGGACCGGCCACAGGACCGCGTTCAGCAGCGCCATCACGGCCGCCACGAGCACGGCGGCCTGCAGGGAGAGCGACTCCAGGCCAGGCAGAACCGTGGCCAGCGCGACCAGCACGAGAGCCTGGACGCACAGTAGCGCCGCCACCCGCAGGGCGAACCCCAGGAGCCTGCGCGAGGCCCTCACGTTCGAGCGGGCCTCGGGCCCGTGGATCGGCGAGACATCCGGTTGCTACCTTCAAGCCTATGGTCCATGGTGCGGTTGCGGTTCCTCGCCCGTCCGGGGACCGTATCGCTTTCCTTGGCCACGCCACCATCCTGATCGAGCTGGACGGCGTGCGCCTGCTCACCGACCCGCTCCTTCGTGCCCGCGTCGGACCGCTGCTCCGGCAGGTCCCGCCGCTCGACAGGACCCTCGCCCACGCGCCCGACGCGGTCCTGATCTCCCACCTGCATCGCGATCACCTCGACCTCGCCTCGCTGCGCCTGCTCGGTCGCGACACCCCCCTGCTCGTGCCCGCGGGCGCCGGCTCCTGGCTGCGCCGTCAGGGGTTCGCGGCAGTGCGCGAGCTCGCCGCGGGAGAGACCGCAACCGTGGGAGCCCTGGCCGTGACCGCCACGCCGGCTCGTCACGACGGCCATCGTCAACCGGGCGGCCGCCGTGCCGAGACGCTCGGCTACCTCGTGCGCGGCCACGCCTCGATCTACTTCGCCGGGGACACCGCGCTGTTCGACGGCATGTCCGAGATCGCGAGCGGCCTCACGAGCGGCCTCGACGTCGCGCTGCTGCCGGTGGCGGGCTGGGCGCCGAAGCTCGGCCCCGGTCACATGGATCCGCTGCAGGCCGCCCGCGCCGCCGGCCTGCTGGCGCCCCGCCTGGCGATTCCGATTCACTGGGGGACCCTGCTGCCGATCGGCTTCGCCCGCCGCTACGGCCCTCGACTCGGCGATCCCCCGCGCTTGTTCGCCCGGCATGTCGCACGCCTGGCTCCGGGCGTCGAGGTGCGGGTCCTGGCGCCGGGCCAGGAGGCGTCCTTCTCAGCGCTCGCCCGGCGGTGACTCCCACGCACACGCGGCGGCCCGTTCGAGCAGCAGCTCCCTTTCACGCTCGTTGCTCGTGAGCGACGCCGCCCGCTGCAGCTCCGCATGGGCCTCCTGGAAGCGGCCGAGCCGCGCCAGCAGGTCGCCGCGAACGCTCGGCAGCAGGTGGTAGTCCTTCAGGGCCGCCTCCGCGGTGAGCGCGTCCACGAGCTCGAGACCCGCCTGCGGGCCGAACGCCATCGCGACGGCCACCGCCCGGTTGAGCTCCACGATCGGCGAGGGCGTGAGCTGCGCGAGCGCGTCGTACAGAGCCGCGATCCGCGGCCAGTCCGTCTCGGCGGCGATCCGGGCGCGCGCGTGGCAGGCGGCGATCGCGCCCTGCAGCGCGTAGGGGCCGAGCGCCCCCCCGAGCAGCTCGGCGCGCCGTAGCGCCGCCAGGCCGCGGGCGATCAGCAGCCGATCCCAACGCATCCGGTCCTGGTCGAGCAGCAGCACCGGCTCTCCCGCCGGCCCCACCCGAGCCGCGAAGCGCGAGAACTGGATCTCCATCAGCGCCACCAGACCGTGCACCTCGGGCTCCCGTGACTCGAGCTCGGCGAGGATCCGCCCGAGCCGCAGGGCCTCCTCGCAGAGACCTGGTCGCATCCAGTCCTCGCCGGCGGTCGCGGTGTAGCCCTCGTTGAAGATGAGGTAGATCACCTCGAGCACCGAAGACAGCCGGCCGGCGAGCTCCTCGGCGCCGGGCAGCTCGAATGGGACATGGGCCTCGGCGAGGGTCCGCTTGGCCCGGACGATCCGCTGCCCGACAGTCGACTCCGAGACGAGGAACGCCCGGGCGATCTCGACGGTCGTGAGACCTCCGAGCAGGCGCAGGGTCAGCGCCACCCGAGCCTCGGTGGAGAGCAGCGGATGGCAGGTCATGAAGACGAGCCTCAGGAGGTCGTCCTGGACCTGCACCTTCTCATCGATCGCCTGCTCGAGCTCCCGCGCGGCGGCTTCGTCGTCGTCCTTCAGCTGGCGTGCGAGCTGAAGGTGCTTTCGCTCCAGACGCGCCCGCCTGCGCTGCAGGTCGATCGCGCGATGCTTGGCGGTGGCCATCAGCCAGGCCCCCGGGTTCTCCGGGATGCCCGACTGGGGCCATCGCTCGAGCGCGACCACGAGCGCGTCCTGGGCGAGATCCTCCGCGAGACCGACGTCTCCCGCCATCCGTGTCAGCCCGGCGATCAGCTTGGCCGACTCGATCCTCCAGACGGCCTCGATCACGCGGTTCGTGTCGGGGCTGCTCACGAGGTCGCCTCGCCGCGTCGCCTACTGTCCCGCCGCCTCCCGGACCTCGGGCGGGAAGTCCGACATCTCATACACCTGGCGGACCTCGATCACCGCTCCCTCGTCGACGACGGGACACCGGGTGGCCCATTGAACCGCCTCCTCCTTGGACTTCGCCTGGATCACCCAGTATCCGCCTACGACCTCCTTGGCCTCGCTGAAGGGCCCGTCGGTGACGGTGGCCTTGCCGCCCGGGAACGAGACCCGGGCGCCCTTGGAGGTCGGATGGAGACCGTCGAGCGAGAGCAGCACCCCGGCCTTCGTCAGCTCCTCGTTGTACCTGCTCATCGCGGCTACGTCCTGCGGCTTTGGCCCCCATTCCGCCTCGTCTACGTGGCTCGGAATCATAATCATCATGAAGCGCATCGGTTGCTCTCCTTCTGTGGTGTGTGGTTTTCGGCCGGGCGAGCGGTCGCTCTCGACGGGCTCAAAACCGCGGCTCTACTTCGACGACGAACGAGCATCCACGAAATCGACATGTGAGCGGCTCGACATGTGAGCAGCTCGACATGTGGGCGGCTCTCGAGGAGCACTGGAGCTCTCTCGGCGAGGAGTATGGTCTGGCGATGGCGACCGCGAAGCAAACGGTGTCGCAGGCGGCGCACCGCTCGGCTGTCCCGCATCTGACCGTCGCCGAGCGGGTGGCTCGCGGCAAGGCGGCCCGCTCGGAGGTGCCCCGCTCCAGCCACGCGACCTTCGAGCCCGCCCCCGATCGCGCCGACCCGATCGAGCTGCTCGAGCGCCAGGCCGAGACGCGGGTGCCGGAGCTGGTGCCGATCCGCTACGGCCGGATGCTCGTCTCGCCGTTCACGTTCTACCGGGGGGCGGCGATGATCATGGCCGGCGACCTGGCGATGACCCCGCGCTCGGGGCTTCAGGTGCAGTGCTGCGGCGACGCCCACCTGTCGAACTTCGGCGTGTTCGCCTCGCCCGAGCGACAGCTGATGTTCGACCTCAACGACTTCGACGAGACGCTGCCCGGGCCGTGGGAGTGGGATGTCAAGCGCCTGGCCGCAAGCATGCTGATCGCCGCGCGCTACAACGACTATGGGGTCTCAGACCAGGATCGCGTCGTGCTGGACACCGTCGAGGAATATCGCAATGCGATGGCGGGCTTCGCGGCGATGCACAACCTCGACGTCTGGTACTCCCACCTGGACATCGAAGCCGCGCTCGAGGAACTGGGGCCACAGCTCAAGCCCGCACAGTTCAAGCGGACCGAGAAGGCGCTCGCCAAGGCGCGTACCAAGGACAGCATGTCGGCCTTCTCCAAACTGACACACGTCGTGGACGGCGAGGCGCGGATCGTCGCCGAACCACCGCTGATCGTGCCGATCCACGACCTCGCGAAGGGCACCGAACGCAAGGAAATGTTCGAGGGCCTGCACGAGCTGTTGCGTTCCTACCGGCAGACGCTGGAGTACGACCGGCGCGTGCTGCTCGAGGAGTTCCAGCTGACCGACCTCGCGCGCAAGGTCGTCGGCGTGGGGAGCGTCGGCACGCGCGCCTGGATCGCGCTGATGCTGGGCCGGGACGGTCAGGACCCGCTGTTCCTGCAGCTGAAGGAGGCTGAGGCCTCGGTGCTCGAGGAGTTCCTCGGCCCGAGCGAGTTCGACAACCACGGCGAGCGCGTCGTCACCGGACAGCGGCTGATGCAGGCCTCGAGCGACATCTTCCTCGGTTGGCTGCACGTCGAGGAGGGAATCGACGGTCAGGACCGCGACTTCTACGGTCGCCAGCTGAAGGACTGGAAGGGCTCGGCGGAAATCGAGCAGATGGCCCCCAAGGGCTTGGCCCAGTACGGGCGGTTGTGCGGCTGGACGCTCGCCCGCGCGCACGCCCGCAGCGGCGACCGGGTCGCGATCGCCTCCTACCTCGGCAAGGGCCCGAGCTTCGACCGGGCGATCGTCGAGTTCTCACGCTCCTACGCCGAGCAGAACGAGCGCGACTACAAGGCCCTCGCCAAGGCAGTCAAGTCCGGTCGGATCGTCGCCGAGACGGGTCTTTGAGCCGGCACATCGGCTAGGTGGGCGGCTCCCCCGCGTGCCCACGCGGGGGCTCGGATGGGATCCCGGGCGGGGTCACTTCGCCGTGCTCGATCGCCTTCGAAAGGCGCTGGCGCTCGGCGAGGGTGCCGGGGTCCAGAGAGCCCGATCCGGCGGCGTAGGAGATCGGATCCCCGCCGCGTCCGCGCAGGATGTAGGCGCATCCGACCGCGATCATCGCTCCGGCGATGGGGCCGAGCACGTACACCCAGTAGCTGTTGAAGTCGCCGCTCGCGAGCGCCGGCCCGAAGGAGCGGGCGGGGTTCATCGAGGCGCCGCTCACCGGCGCCGACCACAGGCCGGCCAGGGCGATGTAGCCGCCGACGCCCAGGGCGGCGATCGCGCCGACGTTCTGGGCGGCGGAGGCGGTTCCCAAGATGACGCTCACGAGGCCGACGGTGAGGACGATCTCCATCAGGAATGCCTGCCAGTTCGCGAAGCCCGGGCCGGGGAGGGTCGCGCCGAGATGCTGGACGTTGCCGAACACCGCCCTGAGAAACAGGCATGCCAGGGTGGCGCCGAGAAGCTGGATGAGGATGTAGCCGGGGACGCGCCCCCACGGGAAGTCCCGGCGCAGGGCGAACGCGAGCGAGACGCCGGGATTGAGGTGGGCGCCGGAGACGGCGCCCATGAACAGGATGATCGCCATAACCATCAGCCCGGGCGCCACCACGGCGGCGGCCAGGCTGATCTGGCCCTCGCCGTGGAGGATCCCGCCGCCGGCGGCGACGAGCACCAGGAAGAAGGTGCCGAGGAGCTCCGAGAAGAGCCTCCGCCACTCCAGGCGGGGATCGTCGAACTGGGCCTTGGAGCCGAACTCGAGCGTGAAGATGTGCCGGCTGCGGGGGCCGAGCAGTCCGAGGCCGGGAGCGCTGAGGCCCGAGGACCCGAGGCCGGAAGCTTCCTCCTCTGGGACGGGCTCCTCGGGCATCTTCACAAGCTACACCGTGAGGGCCATCCGGCAATGTCCATCTCCCGCCGGGTCAGGAGCTCAGGGTGCGGCTAGGGTGTGAAGCGATCATGACCGCCGCCGAGGAGCCGTCCACGCCGCCGGGGCCGACGCGAGAGCCCGTCTCGTGGCTCGCGCCCGAGCGAGATCTGCGATCGCTCTACGACAAGCACTTCGGCGATCGACGCAAGGAGCGCCAGCTGTTCTCCACCGGAGCGTTCTTCCTGACGTTCGCTGCGGTGCGAGGCATCACCCACGCGATCAGGGCCGAACGGGGACCGTTCAAGAACATCACTCCCGGTGGGCGACACATCCACCACATGACCTTCGGGATCACCGGACTGCTGACCGTGGGCTATCTGTGGCTGCTCGAGATCGGCACGAACGAGCATCGACAGGCGTCGCGCATGACCTCGGTCGTCTACGGGAGCGGAGCCGCTCTCACACTGGACGAGTTTGCGCTGTGGCTGAACCTCGAAGACGACTACTGGACCAAGCAGGGGCGGGAGAGCATCGACGCGGTGGCGCTGTTCGGATCGCTGCTCAGCCTGAGCGTGCTCGGCAAGGGCTTCTTTGGGGAGCTCCTGCTCGCCGAGCGGAGCCGGCGCGGTCTTTAGGAAGCTTAGGCACAATCATGAGATGGATCGAGGCTTGCGAAAGAAGGCGATAGTTGGCGTGGCCGTCGCGGCGGTGCTCGCCGGCGGGACCGTGGCGGCGATGGGCGCGACGGGCCAGGGCCCCCATCACAAGGCGCGGGTCGCTTACGCGACCGGCGCTCGTGGGGGCGGACGTGCCATCGCGACGGCCGCCGGCTACCTGGGCCTGACCGCGACCCAGCTGGAAAGCGATCTGAAGTCGGGAAAGACGCTCGGGCAGGTCGCGGACGCGACGGCCGGCAAGTCCCAAGCCGGGCTGATCGGAGCGCTCGTGGCGGCCAGGAAGGCACGGCTCGCGGCCACGGAGGCCAGCCTGCCCAAGCGGGTGACGGCGGAGGTCAACAGAGTCGGTGGCCCGCGCTCGCCCGCCTCACGCGCAAGCACGGGGCGCGGCCTGTTCGCCGCCCGCGGCCGTCTCGCGCTTGTGGCCACGAGCTACCTCGGCCTGTCCACGGCCCAGCTGCAGAGCGACCTGCGGTCGGGAAAGACGCTCGCTCAGGTCGCGAACGGGACGGCCGGCAAGTCGCAAGCCGGCCTGATCGAAGCGCTGGTGGCGGCCAGGAAGAAGAAGCTCACTGAAGCCGTCATGGCGGGCGCGCTGAGTCAGGCCAGAGAGCAGGCGCGCCTCACCCGCGTTGATGAACGGGTGACGGCGTTGGTCCACCGGACGTTCTCCTGACCTCACGCGGCGCCGCGCCGTCAACATCGCGCTCCCGCTGCGCGGTAGGACCCGGGGAACCTCGCGGAAAAAGCTGCAACCAAGTCGCAGTGCGACGGTGATTGGGGTGCAGCTCGCACCCGGTCCGTGACCCTGCCGCCCCCTTCCCTAGCCGGAGAGGCCGACCTCGACCGGGGGCAGGTCTCGGACCTGGTCCTTGGTGAGGCTCAGGCGGACTCCGTCGGTGTCCACGCCCGTCACGGCGGTGATCGGGATCGCGATCTGGCGCTTGCCCCAGAGGTGGCCCTCCTGAAGGAGGACGTGGGTGACGTGATGGTCGGAGGGGTCGATGACGAGTCCCTGCAGGTGGCCGATGTCGCCGTCGGTGGCATGAACCTGTTCGCCGCGACGGACCTCCACCTCGTCAGGGGGCACGCGGTCGTAGATGATCGGCAGCGGACCGCTTCCCACGCCCATGCTCGCCACCCCGGCGCCCATCCCCATGCCGAGGCCGTAGTAGGGCCACGCGTAGGCCTCCTCGGCCCGGTAGCCGAGCGGCTCTCCCTCCGTTTCGGCGAGAAAGTGGGTCTCTTCGGCGTCTTCGAGGGCCTCGAACTCGGCGGCGGTGCAGCTCAGCTTGATCTCCGGACCGGCGGAGGCGACGAGGTCGATGGGCACCAGCCGCGCGATCTCCCAGTGGTCGGACGGGGTGACGACGAGGTGGGTGAGGGTGCGGGCGACGGGATCGACGACCACCCGGTCGAGCTTTCCACAGGCGCCGTCGCCGGCCAGGACCTCGGCGCCGATCTTGTACTCGGTGGTCTCGGTCACGAGAGTCATCCTAGAGCGTGGCCCTCGCGGCTGCGCCCACCGCGCCGGCGCTCAACCGGCGGCTCTGGCCTGCTGGTCGCGGGGGGAGATGCGAATGACGTCCCACGCGAGGCCGAGACGCTCGAGGCCCACGATCAGCCAGGCGCTGGGGTCGAGCTGCCAGCGTCCGAGGCCGTGGCGGGCGGAGGTGGGGAAGGCGTGATGGTTGTTGTGCCAGGCCTCGCCGAACGAGGGCAGGGCTAGCCAGGCGAGGTTGCGTGACTCATCGCCGGTGGGGAACCGCTGGCGGCCGAAGAAGTGACAGAGGGAGTTGATCGAGAAGGTCACGTGGTGGACGAACAGGATCCGGACGGCTCCACCCCAGAGCAGGCCGGTGAGGCCGCCGAGGAGGGTGCCCGTGAGGGCGAGTCCCAGCGCAAACGGGAAGGCGAGGCCGGCGAGGACCCAGACGAGGAACGTGCGGTCGACGACCCGTATGACGGGGTCCTCGAGGAGGTCCTTGGCGTAGCGACGCGGGCTGGCGCGGCCGCCGCTGCGGAACGTCCATCCCAGGTGCGCATGGGTCAGCCCGCGGATGACTCCGCCGATGCCGACCCCGTGATCGACGTGGGGGCTGTGGGGGTCGCCGGGCTTGTCGGAGAAGCGGTGGTGCTTGCGATGGGTGGAGACCCATTCGATCACCGGCCCCTCCACGGCCGCCGAGCCGAGGACCGCGAACAGGGCGCGCAGGGGTCGGTTGGTCTTGAAGCTGCGATGGGTGAGCAGACGGTGAAAGCCGACGGTCACGCCGACGCCCGTGAGGACGTAGGTGACGGCGAGGACCACGAGGTCCTGCCAGTGGAGCAGGCCTCCCCAGGCCAGGTACATCGCCCACGCGAGCAGGCACAGGGGTAGAGCGGCCACGAGAGCGTTGACAAGACGATCCACGTTCGGGTGCTCGACAGGGTCGAGGTCTGTCTCATCGGGGCGCTCTGGCATATTCGCTCGCCTCATCCTAGTCGGCCTCGCCGCCGAGGCTGTGGAGCATCATCGCCTCGGCCATCCGAAGCAGGCCGATGGTGGTGTGGGGGCGGGCCTGGCTCGAGCGGACGGACACGCTGGAGCCGTGGGGTCCGATGACCTCGACGATGGTGCAGACATCGCCGATCTCACAGTCCTCGCCGAAGCGCTCTTCGAGGGCCTCCATCTGCTCGGCGACGACCCGGCCCATCTTGGTCTGGTCGAACGTCATCTGTTGCTCCTTCTGGTCGGGTGCTCCAGAGAGTTCACCACGATGTCCCGCCGCCGGTCCAGCGGCGGGGCTTGCACGAGCGGGGATTGGCGCCCTCGACGGCCCGAGAGTCTCTCAGTGGCCGGTCAGTGACCCGCTTTTTGCAGGGCCCCGATGTCGATCGCGTTGGTGGGGGCGGTGAGGGTGACCGGCTTGTCCCATTCCGAGAAGGTGACCTTGCCGGTTTCGGAGCCGTGCTTTGAGATCTGGACGGGGTAGGGCTTGCCGGTCGTGGCCACGTACAGGGAGCCGCTCTTGGCGTAGTCGGTCAGTTCGATGGCCTGCTGTCCATTGACGGTGGTGGTGGGGCCCTTGACGAGGGCCCCGGTGCTGGCGAGAGCCTGGTCGAGGATCTTGCCGAGGTTCGTGAGTGAGGCGAGGGTCGCCAGTTCTCCGCTGGTGGCGGGGGCCTTGAGCCACTTGCCCCGGAACAGCTGAGCGGCGGCGGCGCCGCCGAAGTGGCTGTAGAAGGCGGGGCTTCCTTTGATGTAGACGGTGTCGTTCACGACGACCAGTTCGAAGGAGAGGCCGTTCTCGGAGAGCTGGCCCTTGCCGCCGGCGCCGGCGGAGAGGTACATGTCGAGCGTGATCGGAGTGCCGCCGCTGGAGAGGGTGCCGGACACGCGAACGGAGGTGGCGCTGTCGGCGGCGGCCTTGGTGGCGGCCAGGATTTCGGTGGCCGATTTCGAGGAGACGCCGTTGCCGGAGGAGCTGCTTCCGCAGCCGGCGAGGGCGCCGGTGAGGATGCCGGTCAGGACGAACGCAAGCAGGAGCGCCAGCAGGGCCCGCGCGCGGGCGGAGGGGCCGGAGGGAGGGACCATGAGGGCAGCCTATACGAGCGCCCCCACGGATCCCGAGCGCCGCGACGGCCCGGGTGTGCGCTGAGCCAGGATGACCGGCCATGCGCCGAACCTGTGGATTCACGGCTAAAGGCGCAGGGCGGGAGTGCCGAACGCGAGAATGGACCTGTGCGCGACAGAGCGTTTGCCGATATGACGGGAGCGATCCGGTTGGGCCCGAGGCCGCAGCCGGGGCGTCAGCGGACGCCCGGCAGGCGCGAGGCGGACGGAACGACGACGCAGGCGAGCGCCTGGAGGGTCGCGCTGGCAAGGCTCAGATGGGTCGCCGGCCTGGGGGTCATGGCGGCGGCGGGCGTGGGGGGCGCGCTGGCCGAGTCTCCCGCGGTCGCGATCGGGTGCATGGTCGTGCTGGCGGTGGCGGCGGGGGCGGTCGGATGGCTGGCCGGGGAGGGCCACAGGACGAGGCTTCAGAAGGAGATCGTGGACCGGTCCAACGAGTTGAGCAAGGCGATGACCGAGCTCGAGATCGCCCAGGCGGAGACCGTGAGACGGCTGTCGATGGCGGTCGAGTTCAGGGACGAGGACACGGGTGCTCACATCGAGCGGATCGGCAGGTTCTCGACGCTGCTGGCCGAGCAGATCGGCCTGGAGGAGGAGCTGTGCGAGCGGATGAGCCACGCGGCGCCGTTGCACGACGTCGGCAAGGTGGCTATCCCGGACGCGATCCTGTTGAAGCCCGGCAAGCTGACCGCCGAGGAGCGGGCGATCGTGGAGACCCACGCGGAGGAGGGGCACAGGCTTCTGAAAGGGTCGAGCTCGGCGATCCTGGACATGGCCGCGACGATCGCGTTGAGCCACCACGAGAAGTGGGACGGGAGCGGCTACCCGCGGGGGGTCACGGGGGAGACGATCCCGCTCGAGGGCCGGATCGTGGCGATCGCGGACGTGTTCGACGCGTTGACCAGCGACAGGGTCTACCGGAAGGCGTTCTCCGTGGAGGAGGCCGTGACGATGATGACCGAAGAGCGGGGCAGGCACTTCGACCCCGTGCTCCTGGACGCTTTCATGGAAGTGCTCGGACGGTCAGGGCCGGACGCCCGAGAGCAGGTCAGGGCGGACCCGACGGCCGTGGCCGAGAGTGCGCTGGAGACTTTCGTGACGGCGCTTGAACGCGGGGAAGCGGAGCCCGCGGAGGGAGCGATCGCGCAGGCGATCGAGGACGGCCTGGCGGCGGGGGACGTGCTGGGCGAGGTGATCGAACCATCGCTGCGGCGTCTGGCCGAGCTGAGCGAGCGGGGCGAGCTGGACGGTGACGCGGGACAGCGGGCGATGGGGATCGTGCGCAGGGTCCTGGCGACGCTGCGGCGGTACCTGCTGAGCGGTCGCGAGCACGAGGACGGGTTGGAGCGGATCGACGCGTTGATCGAGCGGGTCGAAGAGACGCTGCGCTCGGCTGCGGTCGGATAGAGCTCCCGTCGCCGGCCACACAGGGGTCGGCGGAGACTGCACACAGGGGTCGGCGGAGACTCCGCACAGGGGTCGGCGGAGCGGTCGGATAGATTTCCGCTCCTGATGGCAGACAGACGGGCGATCGTGACGGGCGGGGCCGGGTTCATCGGGTCCCACCTCGTGGATTCCCTGCTGGGGGACGGCTACGGGGTGACGGTGATCGACGACCTGTCCTCGGGAAAGGCCGAGCGGGTGGCCGACGGGGCGAGGCTCGTGGAGCTCGACGTGGTCGACGGAGCCGCCGTGCGGGAGCTCGTGGGAGAGGTGAGGCCGGAGGCGGTGTTCCATTTGGCGGCTCAGGCGAGCGTGACGGCGTCGGTGAAGGATCCCGGCAGGGACTGTGACGTGAACGTGAAGGGAACGCTCAACGTGGTGGCGGCGGCGAACGCGCAGGGAACGCCGGTGGTATTCACCTCCACGGGGGGAGCGCTGTACGGGGACGGGGCGCCGATGCCGACGGGCGAGGGGCGAGAGCCGGCGCCGCTGTCCCCCTACGGAGCCTCCAAGTGGGCCGGGGAGGCATACGTGAAGACCTGGTGTTTGGCGGCAGGGGTTCCCAACGCGGTGGCGAGGCTCGGGAACGTGTACGGGCCCAGGCAGAACCCCCACGGGGAGGCGGGAGTGGTGGCGATCTTCGCGCACATGCTCTACCGCGGGGAGACCCCGAAGCTGTACGGACACGGAAAGCCCACGAGGGACTACGTGTATGTGGGTGACGTCGTGAGCGTCCTGCGGGCGGCGGCGGGCAGGGAAGGGACCTACAACGTGGCCACGGGCGTGCAGACGGACGTGACGACCGTCTGGAACGAGCTCCAGGAGATCTCGGGCGTGAGGATCGAGCCCCAGCTGGAGGACCTGCGGGAGGGGGAGCTGAAGCACAGCTGCCTGGACGTGAGCCGGGCTGAGCGGGAGCTCGGCTGGCGGGCGCAGGTGTCGATGAGGGAGGGCCTGCGAAAGACCTATGAGGCGCTCGTGGAGGAGTTCGAACGGGGGTAGGGGGCGGGCGTGAGGGCGGGCACGCAGGACCGCCGAACATCCGGCGGAGCGGCGAACCCCCGGCTATGCGGGGTCGCGAGAGGCGTTAAGATCCGTGACCCGATCGAAAGGTCGGGTCCGCGGCGAGATAGCTCAGTTGGTAGAGCACACGACTGAAAATCGTGGTGTCCCCAGTTCGAATCTGGGTCTCGCCATCAGAAAGTCGCTGCAAATAAGCGAGTTTTTGGATAGCTGCGCCATCTCTGTTAGGTCGATGAGCGCCGTCGGCGGCACAAACCCTTGACAATAGCGTCCCTGTTTCGGGCCCAGTCGGCCGTCTCGAGAAGCCTTACGAGGAGCATGTTCGGGCGGCAAATGGCTTATCTATGCGGTATCGCCATGGAGAACCGAACTTCATGGGCGAGCCTCGAATCAAAGACAACATCAGTTCGAATCGTGATGTCCCCAGTTCGATTTCCTGGGCGTTTGACCGAGTTTTACAGGGTTTACGCGACCTCGATAAACCCCGCTAAACCCCTTATAACCCGTCTGGGATCGATACGGGATCAGGCGGAGCTGAGCGTTGTGTATGCGTTGGCGAATCTCACCCGCGCGGCCCGCCAGAGCCAGAAGGTCAAGAGCGCGCGGGAGGCTGAAGCCCATCCGCTCGCAGCGCGTCATCGATCAGGTCGAGCACGCTGTCGAGTACGTCTCGTGCCCGATCACCGCTGAACTGAGCCAGCCCGTGAGCCACCGCCCGCCGCCGCTGGCGCCGAGGATCAGCCACCCCCTGCTGATCGAGGCTACCCGCCGGAGCGATCCACACGCTCTCGAAGAGCAGCGATGAATACTCTGCGATCCGATCAAAGTCAGAGTCGTAGTGAAGAACACCGAGGCCATTTGCAGCTGCGATGGAAGCGACAAGATAATCCTGGTGAGGTAGACGATGGAACGCCGGTGCGTGCTGCGCGAGTTCCCCCTGAGCTTGCAGCGCCGCATTCACGATCTCGGTTGTTAGCTCGAGTGGGCTGAGCGCCTCCAGCTCCTCTCGCAGTTCCGCGTGCTCACGGGCGTTGCGGGCGCTGTATAGAACCTCAAACTCCAGGATCGGCGACCGATACAGCTGACCGTCGCGGATCGCTGTAAGCCAGTCTGAGCTGACGGCAGGATGACCGCCCCGCTGAAACGCCGAATTGTCAACCACGAGTCCGCGGTCGATGAAAGCTGAGCTCACCCGTCTCGCCACTGCGCGGACGCCTCGCTGAGCGCCGCGTAATCGAGTCCATCAGGACGACCGAAGCGCTCGGCGAGGCGTCCCGCAGCCGCGCGGCGTCGTTGATCGTGCTCCACCTCGGCTTCGCTCTCTCGCTCGAGTGCTTTCTCCCCCTTGCTGACAAGCGCCGCAAGGATCCGCGAGTCGGAAGTGCCCGCGGGAAAGCTGCGCCGACTCCGACGAAGCGCGAACTCCACATCCTCGTCGGCGGTGATGGTGTAACGACGCTTCTTGGTCGGCATCAATCCAGTGTAGCACTTAGTGCGGCACTTTCCGTATGTAGTCAGGGCGGCGAGTTGTCTTCAGCCGAACTCAGCCGGGGTCAGCCCTCCGCTGCTGGTCGGCCGCGACGAGCTGCTCGAGGACTTCGTAGAGGCCCTTGAGGATGGCCCGGGATCGGCAGGCCGCGCGACTCTCTACACCGGCGCTCGTGGCGCGGGCAAGACGGTGATGCTCAACGCGGTTGAGGACCGCGCACGCGAGCGCGGCTGGCTCATCGTCAGCGAGACCGCCACTCCTGGCTTCGTCTCGCGGATGACCCAGCAGCACCTCCCACGGCTGCTGCGCGACTTCGACCCCAAGGCGGTGCAGCGCGGCATGAGCGGCGTGAGCGCTCCGCTGAATATCGGCGCTCTGACTTGGAACACGATCGAGGCGCACGTCGTTCAAGCAGGTCTGCGTAACCAGCTGGAGATGCTCACCGATCTGCTGGCCGAGCACAGCGCTGGCATCCTGATCACGCTTGACGAGATCCACCACAACCAGATCGAAGAGCTGCGCGAGCTCGCCACCGTCGTGCAGCACGCATTCCGTGAGAATCGCGAGCTGGCGTTCGCCGGTGCTGGCCTGGCCGCCAGCGTCAGCGACGTCGTCAACGACGACGTTCTCACGTTCCTGCGCCGTGCTGAACGACACACCCTGGGCCCGGTCGCGCGGGCCGACGTTGAACGCGCCTTCCGTGAACCGATCCAGGCAGCCGGCCGCAGTATCGGCGAGGAGGCGCTGCAGATCATGGTCGACGGAGCCCGCGGCTACCCCTTCCTGCTGCAGCTGGTCGGCGCCCAAACCTGGCGGCGCAATCCCGACGCAGCAGAGATCACGGTCGATGACGCCACCCGCGGCGTCGCCCGTGCGCGCCTGAGACTCGGTGCGCTCATCCACGAGCCGGCGCTGAGCGCCGCGTCAGACATCGGCAAGTCATTTCTGCTGGCGATGGCCCAGGATGAAGGCCCGTCGAAGATGGCCGACATCCAGCAGCGCCTCGGTGTCGACGTGAACTACGCCAGCCAATACCGCCTGCGGCTCATCGCAGCCGAGCTGATATATCCCACCCGCCGCGGTTACGTCGACTTCGCCTTGCCCTACCTGCGCGAGTACCTTCGTCAGCACTCCGCCACCGAGGTATGACCGCGAAAAGCTCGACCACTCGTAATCGCTACTGGAAGGTCGATGTCATTTTGGAAACTAGCGTGGGCGGCAACAGCCCGTTGGGCCAGGTCGTCATTGGTGCGAGGCGGTTCCCGGTGACAGCACGGGCAAGCCGGCCGCGCTCGCCCGCTCAACAAGCTCCCCGTCGTAGGTGACGATCTCATCCGCACCGACCCTGAGTGCGACGGCGAGGTGGATAGCGTCGTTGGATCGCAGCGGCGCGTGGGTGCCGGCTGCGAGCAGGTCCCCGCGTGTGAGGTCGATTAGGTTCACGGAATCGAGCACGGCCCGCACCGCGTCGAGGTCGACGTCTTGTGGGTGGCGCCCTGCGGCGCAGTGCATCTCGGTGTGCAGCAACCATGAGGAGACGAGCCGCCGGTCCTCCCGCGCGGTGAGCTCCGCGGTCAGCGCGTCGGATTGCGGCCCGTCGAGGACGAGCTTCATCGCGGCTGAGGTGTCCAGGTAGGCGATGCTCACCAGCGGCCGCGGACATCGGCCACGATCGCCTGGCTTGAGGCGGTGCTTTTGCGTCGGAGCACCGATCGCAAGCTGGAGGGCGGCTGTCGCGCCACTCGCACCTGTCCCCGCGAGACGAGGTCCGCGAGCGTATCGGCGCCCGGGGGAACGATCAGCGCCATGACCTGGCCATGATTGGTGACCTGGATCGTCTCTCCATCGGCGACGTTACGCAGGATCTCACCGCTCTGGTTTCGCATCTCGCGGTGCGTGACGGTTCGCATGTCGCACAGCGTAGCACGCCGTTGAACCGGCGTGGAGGGCGGCCGGCCTCCACCCGCATGTGCACCGCGGGCGAGACCTTCCACTTCTCGCCGGCCGACCCGGCTCCACTCCCGCGGTCACCCTCCACGTCTACTCCCCGCCGCTCCAGCGCGCATGGGGGCCTACGCCGTGGGGGATGACGGTGTCCTGGTCCGTCACTCCATGTCCGCCAGCGAAGAGCTACGCTCGTGACCGTTCAGTCATCCAGGAGCCGCCTGCTCGGCGTGGGTCGACTGGTTTGGTTCTCCTCGGCGATTGCCTCGCACAGGGCTTGCTCGAAGGATCTGGGTTGGATGTCGAACAACTCCATGCCGGATGGGTCGGTGATGGTTGTGTCGGTGGAGAGCCCCTCGATCAATGGTCTCGCGACGCCCGCGTCAACGGGTGTGATGAGCCCAATCCAGTGCGAGGAGAGCCACGGCGTCAGCAGCGGTACCGGGATCCGTGGGCGACGGCGCAGCGCAAGCGCGTCAGCCATCCGGTCGAGCATCTCCCCGTATGTGAGTATCTCGGCCGACCCGATCTGGATCTCGCGGGAGCGCGTCTCGGGTATACCGGGAGCCTCGATGAGGTAGCGCAGCACGTCGTCGATCGCGATCGCCTGGGTGGGTGTGGACAGCCACGCCGGTGCGAGCATCACCGGCAGGCGTTCGACCAGCGAGCGCAGCGTTCGGTAGCTCTCGGAGCCTGCGCCTACCACCATGCCGGCGCGAAACCAGCTCAGCGGTGGCCCCTCATCGCGCAGGATCTCTCCGACGCGCAGGCGCGAGCGCAAGTGCTGGGATGCGGGACGATCGCCGAGGCCGCCGAGGTATACGACCAGCTCGATGCCCGTGGCGATCGCGAAGCGAGCGAAGTTGGAGGCGGCGAGTGCGTCGCGCTGCTCGTAGTCGGAGCCGCCGCCGCGACCCATCGAGTGGACGAGATAGTAGGCCGTCGTGTAGCCCGCGCCGATGGCGCTGAGAGAGCTCGGGTCGAGCATGTCGGCACGATGCACCGTGACGGCTGCATCGAAGCTGACCCGGCTGGGGTCGCGCGCGATGCACCCGACGGGAGCGCCTCGCGCGTGAAGCTCGCGCACCAGCCGGCCGCCCACGTAGCCCGAGGCGCCGGTGACGAGCGCGCGGTCCATGCCTAGATGGTCAACGATCGGGGCTCTTGGTGCGCGCTCGCGAGGCCGGCGTGTTGGCGCCACCGCGGCTTGGCCAGCATCATCTGCACGGCGCCGATCCGCCGCTCGGCGAAGCCGGCCTCGCAGTAGGCGAGGTACATTCGCCATAGCCGTCGAAAGCGCTCGCCGTAGCCGAGGTCTTCCAAGCGCGCGCCTGCCGCCTCGAAGTTGGCGCGCCAGCGCCGCAGCGTCTCGGCGTAGTGGGGCGTCAGATCGCTCATGCCGACAGTGCGCATGTCTGTGCGCCGAGCCACGCAGCGCGCGATGACCTCCAGCGAGGGTAGGCAGCCGTCGGGGAAGATGTGGGTGCGGATGAAGCTGCGCGAGGCCTTCTCGACCTTGTAGGCGCGGTTGTCGATGACGATCGCCTGAAGCAGCATGCTCCCGTCCTCGGCGAGCAGGTGCGAGCAGCGCGCAAAGAAGTTGTCGAAATCGCGCCAGCCGACCGCCTCGATCATCTCGATGCTGACGAGCTTGTCGTAGCGTCCGCGCAGGTCGCGGTAGTCCTCGCACAGCACCGTGACCCGGTCGGCGACCCCGGCCGTCCGCACGCGCGCGCGGGCATGTTCGTATTGCGCGCGCGAGATCGTGGTGGTCGTGACTCGGCAGCCCCTCGTTCGCGCGGCGTGGACGGCGAAGCCGCCCCATCCCGTGCCGATCTCCAGCACGTGGTCGCCGGCGCGTAGGTCGAGCTTGCGACACACCAGTTCGAGCTTGGCGGTCGAGGCCTGTGCGAGCGCCATCCCTCGATGCGGAAAGTACGCGGAGGAGTACATCATCGTCTCGTCGAGCATCAACTCGAAGAACTCGTTGCCGAGGTCGTAATGGGCAGTGATGGCGTGGCGGCTGCGTGCTCGTGTGTTGCGTGCGCGGATGCCGCGCACGGTCTGGAGAGGGACCCGCACCGGCGCGAGCCGGCGGCGCCACTTGTCAAGCCCCTCGATGTTGCGTGCGGCCACCCGCACCACCGCGGTCAGATCGGGCGACTCCCACAGCCCGTCCGCGTAAGCCTCGGCCATCCCTCGACTGCCCTGCAGCAACCTCGGCCACAGCCGTGGCGAGCGAACCTGCACCGTTGCCTGCGGGGCGCCGTTGCCCAGCACCAGCCGGCGCCCACCCTCCACGACAGTCAGCCGGCCCAAGCGAACACGTGCCAGCAGGCCAAGCACGATCGCGCGCGCGATGCGCTGCGCCACCGTCATGCCGGCGCCTGCGGACGGGGGTGCAGCGGCACGCCCTTGAGCTTCAGCGCCAGCGCGTGGCCGTAGATAAGCGCGAGCACGCGCAGCGCCCCCGCCGGGTAGCGCGCCGTGACGTGGGCCAGACCGCCACGGGTCAGCGGGCGGCGACGCAACGCGAGCGTCGCCTCGAAAGCGCTCCGCTCGTGCTCTTGACTTTCGATGCGAACCGCGAGCGTCGCCCCGGGCGTGGCGACCCGCCACAGGTAGCGCTGCTCCATCCCCATGAACGGGGACACGTGCAGCTCCTTCTGGAAACTGCCGGCGAGCGTCGTGCCGGCGAGCATCGGTGCCGGCGCCGTTCGCCGCAGCACGTAGGCGTGGCGCTCGCCCCACGGGGTGTTGGTCACCTCCGCCACGACCGCCTCGAGTTGCTCGGAGGGCGTGAAGCAGTAGTAGAAGCTGACCGGGTTGAAGCAGTGGCCGAACGTGCGCAGCTGGGTCAGCAGGCGGATGGGGCCCGCGGGCCGCTCGCCCGTCGCCCGCTCTACCTCCTCGCGCACGGCCTGGGCAAGCGCAGTGGCGGGGTCGCCGAGGTAGTCGGACCGGCGGAAGCGCACGAGGCCCGGCCGGCTTGAGTTCAGACGACCGCCGAGCAGGCCATCCAGCTCGTCGAGGTCGAGGTAGGCGAGCGCCAGGCGGTGGCTGAACTCGTGCGAGCGCACTGCGTAGCGACGGTGGCGGATGGTGCCCTCGTAGATCGCGCTGACCGTCATGCGCTCACCATCCGCGCCCGCGGCGCGCTCGGGTTCCGATCTCGCGCGCCACCCGCAGCGCGCTCTGCACACCGTCCTCGTGAAAGCCCCATCCCCAGTAGGCGCCGCAGTAGTGCGTGCGGTTGCGTCCGCTGATCTCGCGGTGGCGTGACTGCGCGGCCACGCCCGCGGGCGTGTATACAGGATGCGCATACTGCATTCTGCTGGTGATCCGCTCCGGGTCGATGGCGGCTGTGCGGTTGAGCGTGACGCAGAACTCGCGGTCGGCGCGCAGCGATTGAAGGTGGTTCATGTGGTAGGTCACCGTGCAGCGTCCTGTCACGCCCGTGTCGAGATGGTAGTTCCAGCTTGCCCAGGCGCGGCGGCGGCGGGGGAGCAGCGAGCGGTCGGTGTGGAGCACCGCCTCGTTGCTCTGGTACGGGATCGCTCCAAGCAGTTCGCGCTCGCGCTCGCTGGGGTCGGCCAGCAGCGCGAGGGCCTGGTCTGAGTGCGTCGCCATCACGACCGCGTCGAAGCGCTCCGGCTCACAGCCGCGCGCCGACACCGTGACATGGTCGGGGTGACGAGCCACCTCGGTCACCGGTGTCGAGAGCCGCAGGCGCTCGCGCCAGGGCCGCGTGAGCGCCTGCACATAGTTGCGCGATCCACCGGTGATCGTCCGCCAGCGTGGCCGGTCGCGGAATCCCAGCATCCCGTGGTTCTCGAAGAACTCGACCAGGAAGCGCGCCGGGAAATGCCACATCTGCGCCGGGTCCGCGGACCACACAGCCGACGCCTGCGGGACGATCAGCCGGTCCACGAACATACGTGAATAGTGCTGCTGTGAAAGCCACTCTCCCAGCGACGGGTTCTCCTCGGAGGCGAGCAGCCGACGGCGTCCCGGTTGAAGCGGGCCAGGTCGACGATCATCCGGTGAAAGGCCGGTGCGATTAGGTTGCTGCGTGTCGCGAACAGGCCGTTCGGCGAGGACCCGTTGTACTCGAAGTCGGCCCCGTCGTTCACCCCGAAGCTCATCTGCGACGGTTGAGTCGCCACGCCAAGCTCCCCGAGCAAGCGTTCGAAGCCCGGGTAGTTGCGGTCGTTGAAGACGATGAAGCCCGTATCGATGTCATAGACCCCGGTCTCGGTCTCGACACGCACGGTGTTGGCGTGTCCGCCAACTTTGTCGCCGGCCTCAAACAGGACCAGCTCATGCTCGCGGTGCAGCAGGTGAGCGCATACGAGCCCTGAGACTCCAGCTCCGACGACCGCGATCCTCATGCGTGTTCTACGCCATCGAACGTTTCCAATCTAAGCTAGATAGCACTATTCTGGGATCACTGCTCGACACGATCCTCGATCGCACCGTCATCGCGGGCTATACGCGCGTCGGCTATCGCTTGCGCACGGGCATGTGGAGCGCCGCCGATCTGCAGCCGATGAACGGGAAGGTCGTGCTCGTCACCGGTGGGACCTCAGGCCTCGGCCTCGCCGCAGCCGAGGGCTTCGCGCGTCTCGGCGCAACGATCTGGCTGCCGGCCCGCACAAGCAACGCGGCAAGCGTGCCCGCGCGCAAATCATGGCACGGTCTCCCGGCAGCGACGTCCGGGTCGGCCTCTGCGACCTCAGCGACCTGAATCCGTGCGGCGGTTCACCGAGCTGCTCGGCGGTGAGACGGGGCGCCTGGATGTGCTTGTCAACAACGCCGGGACGCTGGCGAGTGAGCGGACGCTCTCGGTCGATGGCATCGAGCTGACCTTCGCGACCAACGTCCTTGGCCCGTTCCTGCTGACCAACTCCTCGTCCCC
The DNA here is from genome assembly GCA_963785785.1 of uncultured Solirubrobacterales bacterium. Classification (GTDB taxonomy): domain Bacteria; phylum Actinomycetota; class Thermoleophilia; order Solirubrobacterales; family Solirubrobacteraceae; genus Palsa-744. Next base: position 252,107 of record CAWAWI010000002.1, read on the forward strand.
TGCTCGAGAAGAGCAAGCCGCCGCATCATCAACGTGTCCTCGGGCGGCATGTACACACAGCGAATCCACCCCGACGACCTGCAGATGACCCACGAGAAGTTCGACGGCCCGACCGCGTACGCGCGCACCAAGCGCGCCAGGTCATCCTGACCGAACTGTGGGCGCAGCGCCTGCGCGACATCGGTGTCGTCGTTCACGCGATGCACCCAGGCTGGGTGGACACCCCGGGCCTAGAGTCCTCGCTGCCACGCTTCCACAGTCTGACAAAGCGACTGCTGCGCACCCCCGAGAAGGCGCCGACACGATCGTCTGGCTCGGCGCCGCCTGCGAGCCCGCGCGCAGCTCCGGCGGCTTCTGGCACGACCGCCGAGAGCGCCCGACCCACCGCTTGCCCCAGACCAAGCAGACGCGCGAGGAGCGCGAGCGGCTATGGGCCGAGAGCGAGCGCCTCAGCGGCTGGCACGAAACACCAACTGCGGCCGACTCAGACCGATAAGGAGAACCGATGGCCCACTACAACGCAAGCCTTGACACGCCACGTCCGCCCGATGAGATGTTCGCCTACCTGAGCGACTTCTCAACACCCAGGAGTGGAACCCAGGCGTCATCGAAGCCGAGCGCCTCAGCGATGCACCGGTCCGCGAGGGAACAGAGTTCCGGCTCCTCGCCAGCTTTCTTGGCCGACAAACCCCTCTTACGTACCGTATCGTCGAGTACGACCCGCCACACGCCGTCACGTTTCGTGGCGAGAACTCGACCATCATCTCGTTGGACCGCATCACCTTCGAGCCTTCTGACGGGGGCACACGCGTCACCTACGATGCAGATCTCGCGCTGAAGGGGCCATTCAAGCTCGCCGCCCCGCTGCTCGGAGTCGCGTTCAAACGAGTCGGCGATCGCGCGCTCGCCGGTCTGCGCGACACGCTCGGAGCGGGCCCGTGAACCCGACTTCGGGTTTGTGCCGCAAACCCCCACATCGCGGCACAAACCCACCGGAATCCGCACGTATCCGCAGGTATCTCGATGGACCGCACGGCCGGCGGCGACTGCTGACGTCGCCCCAAAACTGCCCGCAAACGGCCACTTTTTGATACGCTCAGCCGAGCCGGTCAGGGTGGCTGCCCCACCACTGAAAATCGTGGTGTCCTCGGTTCGATTCCGAGTCTCGCCATCCTCCTCTTTCGCTGCTCAGGCGGGTTTTGCGTGGACGCGATCAGGTTTCGACCGTGACGAGCGTGCC
>CAWAWI010000003.1:0-402098 GCA_963785785.1 uncultured Solirubrobacterales bacterium
CGAGATCGGGTTAGGAGCGCTTCGCGTCTGCGAGCAGCGACGCCGCCCAGCGGCTGGCGCACTCCGCCGCCGCCAACGCAGCGGTGCGATCGAGCGCGACCTGCTCGTCGTAGCGCAGCTCGGCTGCCCAGGGCGTGAGCCATGCGGTGTCCGAGAGATCCGGCGGGGGTTCTGTGCCTGTCGCGCACGAGGAATCCGAGATCGTGGATGAGCGGGAGGGCGGCGTCGGCGAGCACGAGGGCGACCTTCAGGGCCTTCTCGACTGCCTGCTGGGCGTGGAACCCGATGATGTTGTCGTCGATATCCGCGTCGCCGACGAGCACCCGGCAGGCTTGGAGATCGCCCTTTACCCGGCGCAGCAGCAGCTCGGCGTACTCAATCTGCTCAGGACTCGGCGAGAACACGACCCTCGCGCAGGGCTCGGTGCACCATCGTGCCCCGTACCTTCGCCCGCCGTTCGGCGAGCGCCACGTCCATGACGATCACGTCGACGGGCGCGTTGAAGTCCCCGAGAGCGCGGCGCAGTCTGGCGGCCTCGGCGCGGCGATCGGGGACGGTCTCCTCGATGACCAGGAAGTCGAAGTCGCTGCCGTCGTCGGCTTCGCCGCGGGCGTGTGAGCCGAACAGGATCACCTTGGCAGGCGCCGACGCCGCGTCGATCAGCGCACGGCCCGCACGCGCGATCATCTCCTCGGTGGCGACCGCGTTCATCCTCGCCGCTCCTTGGCTGCGGTTCCGTCCATCACGAAGACTGCCAATGTACGCATGACGCGCCCGATTGTATCCCGGCCCAGGACACGCTCTTGCGGGCCGGTCGCGCTACAAGTTCGTGGCCGTTTTTGGTCGCTCACGGTCATAGATAGGGACAGGGCGCGAGCTGCCTCGGCTTCTTTGGAGACGCTACGTGCCGTTTTTCGGACGAATGACTGGAGCAGGGATCGTGAGATCGAACAAGACTTCTGGGCGAGCTGCGCCCCGACTGGGCGGTGCGATCGCGCGTGGCGGCCAAGCGGCGGCTGGCGTGCCGGGCGACGGCGAGGTGGTTTCCTTGGATGAGCCACTGCTTGACTGCGAAGCGGCTGCGGCGCTATTGAATGTGCGGGTCTCCTGGGTGCGTGATGCGGCCCGGCTCGGGCATTTGCCGTGTCTGCGTGTGGGGCGTCATCTGCGCTTTACGCGGGTGATGCTCGAAGACTGGCTGGCCGCGCAGCTGGCGAGCCGTCATGTGGGCGGGCGTGCCTACATGGCAGCGCCCGCCGCGTCGCGCGCGAACGCGAGTCGGTTCAGGCGCAGCACCCAAGCGGCACTGTTGGCGAGTTTGGCGGAGAGGCCGAATGGCACTGCCGTGAAGCGTGAGGGGTAGAGGTCCAAAAAGGGCGCAGGGGGAGAGGCGTCCCTCGCGCTTGGTGGACGCTCAGCGGTCGCGGCTGTCGCTGCGCTCAGGTGGGTCGCGCCGCAGCGCGCGCGTGAGCCAGCGGGTCGGCGAGAGGGTGGGGCGGAGGCGTAGCGGGTCGCGGCTGGGGCGCCAGTCGGGGTCGGGGTGCACGCGGAGGCCAAGGGACGGGGTCTGGGCGCGGCTGTTGCGCATGTGTTCGGCGAGGCGCCGGACGCGGTCTGGGTCCTGTCCTTCGAGACCGAGCTGGTCGCGTGCGAGATACCAGTCGGTGCCGTGCCGGGCACGTGTCGCCTGCACGTAGGCGCTCTCCTTGCTGGTCTGCCAGCCACCGGTCACGACGACGGAGCGCTCGACAGTGGCGCCTTGCTGGCGGTAGACGTGTTGGGCGTAGCCGAGCCGGATCGAGCTGAGCTGCTCCGTGGGGAGGTTGACGTGGCGCTCCGAGCCGTCGAGCGCGATCCCGATGCCCTCCGGGCGGATGGCGGTGATCTCGCCGCGGCTGCCGTTCTCGACCCGTGGCTGTCCGGGTGGCCGATGCTGTTTGGTGAATGCGATCAGGTCTCCTTGCCGGACTGGGTAATGGACGTCGGGGTGCTGGAGCTGGTGGGCTCCGAGTTCGCCGTGTTGGGCGCGGAGGTGTTGCGCGCGCGCGTTGAGCCGGTCGATCTCTTGGTTTGAGGCGTCCGCGATCAGCGCGACCTGGCGTACACCGTGCCGTCGCGTGAGGGTGTGCCAGCGTTGCACGGCGGCCTCGCCGCCCTCATCACGGGTGTTCTGGAAGTGCAGCTGGTTACGCAGCACGTAGTGGGCCATCGCCCGCTCGGGTTCGCCGGCGCGCAGCGCTTGCCAGGCACGCCGCTCGGCCGGGTCGCGAGTCCTGTAGACGTCTGCGAGCAGGGCGGTGGGGGCGTGCTGGGCGAGCCGATCGAACATGCCGCCGGGACCGATCGAGGGGAGCTGCTGGCCATCGCCGATGGCGATGAGCTTCGCCCCCGAGTCCTGCACCAGCTCGGTGAGGGCGTCGAGGCGGTGGTGGTCGACCATCCCCGCCTCGTCGAGGAAGATCGTCGTGGTGCGGTCGATGTTGATGCTTCCGATCCGGTCTCGCGCAACCAGGGAGTCGAGCGTGAGTGTTCGCCTGGCGAGCGCCGGGTTCTCGGCGCCGAGGCGCTCCGCGGTGCTGCCCGATACAGCGATCCCCAGGGCGGTCCTGCCGGCGAGCTGCTCGGTTCTCGCGGCGGCGTCGATCACGACACCCTTGCCTGTGCCGGCGGGGCCGATGAGCAGGGCGAGGCGCTCGGGGCCGGTGATCGCCTCCAGCGCTCTCTGCTGCTCGGGGCTGAGGGGTGCGGCGAGCCGCTCGGCGACCTCACGCACCGCCGTCACACGGGCACGCTCGCCGGCGGCCCTGTTCGCTGGTTGCGCCAGCGCGGCCGCGCGCCGCTCGATCGCCTGCTCCTGGGCACGGACAGCGAGTGTGGTCATTCGGCCGCCCTCAAGGGTGAGGATGCGACGGTCACGCACCATTTCGCGGGCGATCCCGAGGGCGATGTCCGGCGGCATCGCCCCGGTGCCCTGCTCGAGGGCGGCCGCGCGCAGCGCACGCGCGTCGAAGATCGCGTGGCGCTCGGTCAACCGCGCCTCGATCCGATCCTCCACAGCGCCGGCCGCGGCGACGCGCTCGGATCCCTCCAGCAGCCGCAGTGCCTCGCCCGGACCGAACCCGTGGCGGCGCCCGGTCTCAGCCCATGTCCGCTGGAGGTCTGCGCGGGTCGTGGGCTGCTTTGCGCGTCGGTTCTCAAGCGCCAGGCCGCGCAGCTCCCCGCGCTCGGGCGCGCGGCCGTAGCGGGCACGGAAACGCTCGGCTGCCCTTGCGACCTCACGGCTGCGCCCCGAGAAATCATCCAGCAGCGCCTGGGGTACACCGGCCAGCTCGAAATAGCGGCCGTCTCTCCCTGTTCCGTTCTTGATCTCATAACCGTCGCCGGCCAGCTCGTGGGCGAGCTGGGAGCGGTAGAACGCACCAAGCTCCCGCGCCGAGCGGAAGATCGGGCGCGAGGCGACCGCCACGATCCGCTCGTCTTCGCGCACCGCGCCGCTGATGACCACGTGGCTGTGCAACTGGGGGTCCGGCGCCTCGGCGCCGCTGACACCGCGGGCGGTGGTATGCCGGTACTCCACGGCGATCACATCCCGTGCGTGCTCCTCGACGACCTGGCCGCCGTAGCGGCGGCGCACGACGGGCACCCGCTCGCGTAGGTAGCGCATCGTCTCGTCCACCGCGCGGGCGTGCGCGGCCTCGATCTGCTCGCGCTGCCACGGATCCCCAAGCGCCCACACCGCCGAGACCGACTTGGGGGCGCTGAACGTCACATCGATCCCGCCCCCACGCCCGCCGCCCGCGCCCTCCGGACGCAGCCACCGGCCCGTGCGCGGATGGCGACCCTCCATCAATGCGATGAAGTGCGCGCCCTGGACAGGGCCACCCGGCTCGACCCCCAGCGCGGACAAAGTGTCCGGATCCGACAGCCAGCGCCCCGGGGCCTGAGTCAGCTCCCCGTCGGGCGTGAGGTAGTAATCCCCGCGCTCGGGCTTCACTGTCTTTGACTCCAGGTAGCGGGCGTACCCGCCGCCTCCGGACGCACGGATGCTGGCTGCCGTCATCACATATGTGATGACCGTGGGCGCCCGAAAACGGCCAACGAATTGCACAGCCCTCGCACCGCGAACGCACCCCCGTGCATCTGGTCTGTACGAGCCGTTGAGCCGCGCAGCGGGCTCTCGGCTCACACGCGAGTGCGCGAGCGCCGAGCAGTGCTGTTGGTGCCGTGCGGTGGGTGGGGTTGCGCCTCTGCTCTGTGCTGGCAGGTTGAGTCTCGGTGCGAGTGACTGACCGAAGCGAAGCGCCGGCGTCAGGGGTGTGTGGCCTGGCCGGGCGGCTGTGCCCTTTGAGGTGCTGTTGAGATGCGCGCCCGATGTCGCACCCGCACCACCTCTTGGCGCAGCCGTGCGCCGGTCCTCACTTGTGCGGCCGTAGGCGAGCTCAGCCCGGTGGGCCAGCGTTTGCTCGGCGGCGCGCTAGGTGACGCTCGGAGTGACGCGCGGCCCGCCGTGGAGCGCGAGACGTGCGCATCCTCGGTGCCAGCGCGGACTGACGTGGATCTGCTCACACTCCCTAGCGCGAGCGAGATGTCGATCGCGGTATACGCTCTAGGCTAGGCGCCGCGCGAGGAGGTCGCACGCCTCGTGATCGGCGCGCTCGCCACCCGTGCGGCCTCCTCGGCGCCGATGAATGGCGCGAGCGCGACGTAGGTGGTGTCGGGCAGCAGCTCGGGTAGCTGGCTGATGCGTCCTTGGACGGCGTGGTGCAGGCAGAGCTCGGAGACGCCGCCGACGATCGCCTCCACAGTGATCGCCGGCGGTCGAGCTTGCGCCGCGGCGTGCTCGAAGCCAGGGACGAGCATCTGGGCGTAGCCGCCGACGCCGGAGTAGAAGCGGTCGCTTGAGCGTTCGGTCGCGCTCAGCGTCTCGACCAGGGCCAGGTGTGCGAAGGAAGGCTCGGACGCGAGATAGTCGAGCAGGGCGCGTAGCGCGGCCTTTATGCCCTGTCGCCAGTCCTCTTCTGCGAAGAAGGCCCGTTCGACGAGCGCGAGGCCCTTTGCGTGGCCGATCTCATACGCGACTAGGAAGGCGTCTTCCTTGTCGGCGAAGTGCTCGTAAAAGGCCTGCAGGGAGAGGGCGGCCGCCTCGGCGATCTCGTCGATCTTCAGCGCCGTGTATCCGTGGACGGCGGTGAGGTTGGCCACGGCGTCGAGGATCCGCTCGCGCTGGCTGTGAATGACTAGGCTGCGCGAGAGGCTGTTCTCGCCCCGCGGCAAGCCTCGCCGCTGTACGAGGAGAGAGTGTGGTGCGAGCGTCCCCGGCGCGCGCCCCCCCTCCAGCGCCGCGGGCGCACGCCGAGCGCGCCGTGACCCGCGCAGGAGCGCGGGCGGGGTAGGGTAGTAGGAGGTCGCCCAGCGCACGAGGTCGGGCACCAGCTTCAGCAGCTTTGAGTGCTCGCCTTGAGAGACCCGGCGGTGAAGGATCCTGTTGAGGCCGCCGACGATGGCCCGCACGCTCGCCTCGGAGATCCGCCCGTGACCCGGCGCGAGCTGCACTGCCTCGGTGATGAAGCGCTCATATTGCGCGACCGAGCGCTCGCGACGCTCGATCCCCGCCGGCCCGAGCGCGCCGATCTCAACGGTGGTCAGGCGCAGCGCGCCGGGGTTCTCGATCGCAGCGGCAAACAGCGCTTCGATCGCCGCCTGCACGGACTCTGGCCAGCCCTCGGCTTCGCGGTAGGCCCGCTCGACCCGGCGCACGCCCCCGGCGAAGAGGAGGTCGTACGCCGCAAGGAAGCACTCCTGCTTGTTGGCGAAGTGCTTGTAGAAGGTTTTGCGCGAGACTCCCGACCGTTCGATCACCTCGACGGTGCTCGTCGCGCGGTAGCCCTTCTCGCCGACCGCCTCGATCATCGCCCCCACGATGCGCTGCCGCTGCTCGCTCGCCAGCCGCTCGGCGGCACTTGCGCGTCCGCCCGGCCGCGTCGACGGCCTCGGAGAGGGCTCGCGCGGTGTCCTGGCTTTGCTGGCCAATGCAGTGGGGGGCAGCCAGGCGCCGTTTCCGATGCGCAACGCGATGCGTGACCTGCTGCTGCGTCGAGTATAGGTTTCCTCGCGGCAGCTCGAACATTCGTCGAGCCGCCCTGGATCCTCCGACACGAGCTGATAGCGGTTTCCGCCGCCTGCTCGACCGCTCTCGGTCGTGGGCCTTGCGTCCAGGCTCAGCCATAAAGGTCGGCGCCGGGGCGTCTCCGATCTAAGACGAGCGCCCCGGTGCCGATCAACCAAACATCCAAGCCGGCCCAGGGCCGGCAGGAGTGTTTCTATCATATCCCAGGCCGTTTCCTTGCACGATTTCGCCCGGAAATCAGGCGGCGTCAAGTGGTGCCCTCGCGCGGCACACGAGCGGGAGCGGAGCATATTCCGACGGCCCGAGCCGCCAACGCGTCATGACGCCCGGCGCGGTTCCCGCTGAGACCGCGACCTCGCTGACTGCGGCCTGGGTCTCTGCTGGCGAGGCGCCCGACGCAGGGGAATCTCGCTTACGTTGGCCCTTGACACGCCAGCGGTCAGGTGCTAGACCGTTCGTGCAGTTCCGTTCGCTCGAACAGAGCGCGAACGGCAAGGTCGGCACCGAGGCGATCTTCGATCTAAAGGACGAAAGCTCCGGAGCCGGTCAGTCGAGCATCCAAATGAAGGAGAACGTATCAAATGTCACGACTTAGACTTCTTGGACTAGCTCTCATCGCCGTGTTCGCGATGAGCGTGGTCGCCGCGTCAGCTGCATCGGCGGCGGCGCCAGAATTTTTCCACTGCACAAAAGTCGCAAAAGGTACCGGGACGTACCCAACGAAGAAAGCCTGCGAAAAAAAAGAAAAAGCGGGAGAAGAACCCAAGGAATGGATCATAGAAAAAGTCGCCGCTGGTGAAAAAATCAAATTCACGGACGCTAGCGGTGAAGGCATACTGAGTGCCGCGGGTATCGTGGTAACGTGCACAGCAGACTCGAGTACGGGCGAAATTAACGGAGCGAAGACGGTAGGGAACGTTTTTGTTTCCTTTACAGGGTGCACCGCGAAAAATGGCGAAACAGAATGCTCGGTCCATAGTACCGGCCAACCAGCGGGAACGATAGACACGAATGAACTCGCGGGCGAACTCGGGCCAGTAGCTCTCGCCGAATCCAAAACTGAAGTTGGCCTCGATCTCGAAGCAGTATCAGGCAACTTTGTGACCCTGGAAGGCACATGCGTGCCCACTACTGAAGTCACGGGCAGCGTCATCGGAGAAGTCACGCCGGTCGAAAAACTACAGAAAACCGGCAAACTCGTATACACGACAAAAACGGGCAAACAGAAGATCCAAAAATTCGTCGGCGGCGCAACGGACGTGCTCAAAGCGTTCGGGCTCGTCGAAGTACAAGAGACAACCAAAGACACCGTCACATACGAAGAAAGCATTGAAGTGACCTAACCGTAGTGCTGAGCTGCGCGGGGCCGTGGGGCCCCGCGCAGCTCAAGTCTTTGAGAGTTGGGGACGAAAGGGAAGGGGACAGATGTTGCTGCACACGGGGAGGGCAGGGGCTGCTGGCGTGCGAGTGAAGATCGGCTCCATCGTCGCCGTGTCGGCCGCGGTGGGCTGCCTGCTGTCTGCCAGTGGCGCTCTGGCCGTCGGCGATACGAGCCAGATGAGCTGCACCGAACCGCCCGGAACTGAAGAATCTCCCGGCTTCCGGGCGTACCTCCCCGACTGTAGGGCGTTCGAGCTCGTGACGCCGCCCTACCAGGGTGGCCAGCCTGTGCTGTGGAACGAACGCAAGCCGCCGCCGGTATCTGCCGACGGCCAGCATCTCATTGGCATCGATTATGCGGGCTTCGCGGGCACCGAAAACGAGGAACAATACGGCTTGGAATATGGCGCCATCTACGAGTTCTCGCGAACCTCATCGGGATGGATTACCGAAGCGCTGGATCCGCCCGCCTCGCTCGCCGCGCGCCGGGGGTTCGTGGGCGCGAGCGCCGACCTCAGCCGCTCGCTGTGGAAGCTCGGCGTCCAGTCAACAGAAGGGGAAGAAGTCACTCTTCCCGGCGCCTACACGTTTGCGCTGCGCGAAGCCGTCCCTGGCGGGCAGGCGCGCTTCACCGACGTAGGGCCGACCGTGCCGGTAAGTAAAAACGGGCTTGAACTCGGACTCCAAGGCAGTCGCGAACTCTCGTTCAACGGCGCCTCGCGTGACCTCACCCACATTCTTGCGCGCGTCAGCTCCAACGAAGGCCAGCTTTGGCCCGGCGATCAGACACGCGAAGGTCAGCCACCGAGAAAGCTTGAAGAACACGAACGGGAAGTCACAGAAGAACACGAAGGAGCCGGTGAGGCTCGGGCACTCGATCCGTCGCTCTACGCATCGCTCTACGAGTACGTCGGGACGGGCAGCCACGAACCGGCACTCGTCGGCGTGAGGAACGCGGGGCCGCTCGAAGGCGGGACACATCGCAACGAAGGCGCTGAACTGATAAGCGAGTGCGGCACCGCGCTGGGCTCGGCCGGGACAGAGGCCGGGAACGGCAGCGCCTACAACGCGATCTCGACGGACGGCGCGATCGTGTACTTCACCGCGCTGCACGGCACCGTGCTGCGCGAGCAGTGCAGCACGCCGACGGTCAACGAACTGTATGCCCGCATCGAAGGCTCCAGGACGGTGGCGATCTCAGAGCCCGCCATGACCCCGCAGCGAGAAGAAGAATGCTCGGGAGCCTGCCGTGAAGACGAGCTGGAAGAAAACGGTCACAAGAGTCCCGCCCACTTCGAAGGCGCCTCTGAAGACGGCTCGAAGGTCTTCTTCACGACCGCACAGCCGCTGCTGAACAGCGACTCGGACCCGAGCAGCGACCTGTATGAGGCCGAAGTCGACGGATCGGGGGTGAGGCGGCTGGTCCAGGTCTCCAAGGGAGAAGGCCCCACGCCGGGCTCCGGCGCGAACGTGGTGGCCGTCGCCCGCGTGTCCGCGGACGGGTCGCATGTCTACTTCGTGGCCAAGGGTGTCCTCACGCAGAGGCCCAACAACGCCGAACTCAACGAAAGAGCCGAAGAAGGCGCCTACAACCTCTACTTGTATGACACGGGCACCGGTCGCACGTCGTTCATAGCCAACCTGATGACGCACGCGGAAGTGTCAGAAAAAGGCACAAAAGTTGAAGGGGAACAGAAAGCGAAAGAAAAAGGATTCAAAGAAACGGGCAAAGAAAATAAAGAATTTGCCAAAGAAAACAAAGAAAAACGTACCGCCATTCAAGAAAAGCAGGCCGAGTGTGAAGCGCTGACGACCGAAGAAAAGGAAACCGAAGCCGAAGAATGCGAGGAAGAACTCAAGGAAGCTGAAGCGGAACTGAAGGAAGCCGAAGCCGAACTGAAAATACAAGAGACCACTTTGGAAGAAAGGGAAGCAGCGCTTCCCGAAGAAGTCGCCGAAAAAGTCGCGGCAGAGGGGGGAGAACGTACGGGGGTCACGCCACACGACACCGGCCGGCCTTTTGAGACCACACCTGACGGCCTCTTTCTGGCGTTCGTCAACCCCCGCGAGCTGACCGGCTCAGAAGACACGAGCACGGTCAACCAGGCCTTCGAGTACGACGCGCAGACGCAAACGCTCGTGCGGATCTCGGTCGGGCAGTGCCCGCCTCCGGCCGCAGCGTGTCCAGCGGGAGAACGTTTCAACGAGAACGGCAATACGACGAACGGCGAAGACGCCGCGAGCATGCTCTACCCGCGCTATTCCGGCAATATGCTGCCGACCCAACCGGCGTCGGACTTGTCGCTGTCGGAAGACGGGCGGGTGGTCTTCCGCAGCCATGACGCGCTGGCGCCCGGAGCCGTAGAAGGTCGCGAAAACGTCTACCAGTACAGCGAGGGCAATGTGTATCTGATCTCGCCCGGGGATGAAGCGGTCCCGCTGCACACGGAAATGCCCAGGTTGCTGGGAATGAGCGAGTCGGGCAGCGACGTGTTCTTCTTCACGACCGATCCCCTGGTGCCGCAGGACACCGACACGCAGGCCGGCTGGTATGACGCACGCGCAGGGGGCGGCTTCCCCGCGCCGGCCACGCCCGCCGGCTGCGAAGGAGGGGCCTGTCAGGGCGTTCTGAGCGCGACGCCATTGGCGCCGGCGGCGGGCAGCGCGACTCAGCCGGCGGGCGAAAACCTGCCGCCGTCGCCTGCGAGCGTTCTGCCCGCGGTCGGCAGGGTGAAGGTGCTCGGGCACTCTGTGCATGGCACGACGATCACGCTGAAGGTCGCGGCACCGGCCAAGGGCAGCATCGTCGCCTACGGCGCGGGCTTGCAGAAGACCACGCGCCGCGTGAGTGCCGTGGGGACCTACATCCTGAAGGTCAGGCTCTCAGCGCGCGCACGCGCCTCGGTCAAGCGCCTGCGAAGGCACAAGCTCAGATACAAGCGCAAGCTGACGGTGCGGATGCGCTTCGTGCCCACATCGGGCAAAGCATCGCAGACCAGCGTGCTGGCGATGGTGAAGGCATAGGTGACCGCGATGATCGAGGAGAGCACGAGGATCCAGGCTCGGCCGCTTTGCTGTCGCGCCGCGTTTGTACTCATCACAGCCATGGCGATGTTGTATGCGCTAGCCGCTTCGTCTGCGTCGGCGGCGAGCCCCGGGCCGGGCTGGGCGATCCAGTCGGTTGCGCTGCCAACCAACTTCTCGGTGGGCGACAGTCAGCGATGCGAAACGGCAGAATTTTGCGACGTCTACCTGGTGACTGCCACCAACATCGGCACCCGGCCCTCCGCCGGAACGATAACGATCAAGGACCAGCTCCCCGGAGGCGTCGTGTTCAGGGGACGAATAGCCGAAGACCTCGAAACCGTCGAACACCTGACATGCCCCGAATTGACGCCGGAGCTGCGGTGCACATACTCCCATCCGGTGCCCCCGGGCGGTGTGCTTGCGATCACGATCAAGGTGAGTGTGACGACCGCCGGCGCGACTTCCGTCACAAACCACGCCGAAGTCGAAGAAGGCGAAGGCGCTGAAGCCACGAGCACGGCAACCTCGGAACCCTCGACCACGGCGAACGCCATCAACGGCGAAGCCCCCTCCTTCGACGTCCAGGACTTCGCGCTCGGTGTGTACGGGTCGGCCGGCGCGACCGACAATCACGCCGCCGATCACCCCGGCGCGCTGAGCACGACAATCGACTACAACACCGAACTCGACCCCAACATATCTGACGCCAACCTCGACTTCCACGCACTGCAGGAACCCAAGACGGAGATCGTCGACCTGCCGCTTGGCTTCGTCGGTGACCCGCTCGCCGCCGAAGCGTGCCCGGAGTCCAACCTCTACGCCAGTCACTTCGTCGGGAAACCATGCCCCGCGGGCAGTCAGGTGGGCACCGCGACCATCGACAGGGCCGGAGGGGCGATCATCGCCAAGATTTACAACATCGTTCCCGAAGCAGGTTATCCGGCGATGTTCGGGTTCGAAGTGGACGAAGAGATCATTCTGATGCGAGCGCGCGTCCTGCCCAGCGCTTCGGGCTACGTGCTGAGCGTCTCGGTTCCCGACGTTCCTCGCTCGACGGCCCTCAAGATCACCGGGGCGGCGCTGACCTTCTTCGGCGACCCAGCCGAACAGGACGGCGCCTCTGGCTCCCCGCAGGCGTTCTTCACCAACCCGAGCGACTGCGGGGCGCCTCCGCTGAAGGCGAGGGTAGAAATGGACTCCTGGGTGAACCCCCAGCAGTGGGTGTCGAAGGAAACAACGATGTATGAAGCGAGCCCCACGCAGGGGGTGAGTGGCTGTGACCTGCTGCAGTTCAACCCGACGATCGAACTGCAGCCGGAAACGACGCAGGCGGACACCCCCTCAGGCTATGAAGTCGACCTGAAGGTGCCGCAGGCGACGAACCTCTCGCCGACGCTGGCGACGCCGGATCTGAGGAACGCCGAGGTGACGCTGCCCGAAGGCGTCTCGCTCTCCCCGAGCGCCGCCGACGGGCTCGTTGGCTGCATGGAATCAGGCCCCGAAGGGATCGAACTGGGCAACCACGACACGCTCGGGCACGAAGTCCAGGAAGGCGAGGAACTCGGACCCGACGAACTTCCCCACCCCGCGCCCGGGCACTGCCCGGCGGCCTCGCAGATCGGCACCGTCGAAGTCACCACGCCGCTGCTGTCAAGTCCGCTTCAGGGTCACGTCTACGTCGCCCAGCCGCTGTGCGGCGGCGAAGGCCAACCCGCGTGCACGCAAGCGAGCGCCACCAACGGCGAACTGTTCGGCCTCTACCTCGAAGCCGCCGGCTCGGGCGTGATCGTAAAGCTCAAGGGGACGGTGTCAGCCGACCCCACTACAGGCCGCCTCACGACGCGCTTTTCAGAAAATCCGCAGCTGCCCTTCAGCGAGCTGAAGCTGAGGCTCAACGGCGGCCCGCGGGCGCCGCTGGCAAACCCCCAGAGCTGCGGCGAAGCACAGACCACGAGCGTGCTTGAACCCTGGAGCGCGCCGGAATCAGGATCGCCCGCGACGCCGTTCTCATCGTTCCCCGTGACGGGCTGTCAGAGCCCTGAGCCCTTCAGCCCGGCGTTCTCCGCGGGCACCGTCAGGCCCACCGCCGGCGCCTTCAGCCCGTTCACGCTGAGCTTCTCGCGCGCCGACGGCCAGCAGGACCTCTCGGGCATCACCGTCAGCACTCCGCCCGGCCTGCTCGGGGAGCTCTCGGCGGTGTCGCTGTGCGGCGAACCCCAGGCCTCGCAGGGCACCTGCGGGCCGGCGAGTCTGATCGGACACACGACGGTCGCCGCGGGCGCCGGCTCACACCCCTTCTACCTGGGTGGCAGCGTGTACCTGACCGGCGCCTACAAGGGCTCGCCGTTTGGCCTTTCGATCGTCGTGCCCGAGCGGGCGGGGCCGTTTAACCTCGGCGAGGAAGTGGTCAGGGCCGCGATCAGCGTGAACCCGTACAGCGCCGCGCTGACGGTCACCTCCGATCCGCTGCCCCAGCACAAGGATGGCGTGCCGTTCCGCCTGAAAAGCATCAACGTGACGATCGACCGCCCGAACTTCATGTTCAACCCAAGCAACTGCTCGGCGCAGCTGATCGCCGCCACGATCGAAGGCGCCATGCCGAACGGCAGCACCGGCTCCAGCTCCCGGGTGGTGAGCCCGTTCGCCGCCGCTGCCTGCAAGAACCTGCCGTTCAAGCCGACCTTCAGCGCCTCCACGCAGGGCAGGGCGAGCAAAGCCAACGGTGCGAGCCTGGACGTGAGGATCACCTCCGCGGGCTTGGGGCAGGCGAACATCGCCAAGGTCGAGCTGCAGTTGCCCAAGGCGTTGCCCTCGCGTCTGACGACGCTTCAGAAAGCGTGCCTGGCGGCGGTCTTCGAAGCGAACCCCGCGGGCTGTGACGCGGGTTCGGTGATCGGGACCGCGACCGTGCACACCCCGGTGCTGAGCAGCCCCTTGACGGGCCCGGCCTACCTGGTCTCCCACGGCGGCGCGGCGTTCCCCGACGTGGAGTTCGTGCTGCAGGGCGAAGGGATCACGCTGATCCTCGACGGCAAGACCGACATCAAAAAGGGGATCACCTACTCGAGGTTCGAAACGGTCCCGGACGCGCCGTTCACGAGCTTTGAAACGGTGCTGCCGACCGGTCCGCACTCGATCTTTGGCGCCTATGTGCCCCAGCAGGCCAACTACAGCCTGTGCGGCGTGACGAACACGGTCACGCGCCTGCAGCGCGTCGCCCTGCGCCGCAACGGTCGCCTGGTTCGCCGTGACGGCCACGTGGTCCACGTGCTGCGCAAGGTCTCCCGGGCAATCGCCGAACCACTGCTGATGCCAACGACGATCGTCGGCCAGAACGGCGCCGTGATCGAACAGAGCACGAGGATCGCCGTGACGGGCTGTAGCAGGACGAAGGACTTCACAGCGACACGCGCGCAGCGGCTCACAAAAGCCCTGAGGGCGTGCCGAAGGAAGAAGGAGAAGAGCAGGCGAACCACGTGCGAAAAGCAGGCCCGCAAGAGGTACGCGGCCAAGCGCGCCAAGCGAAAGCACGGCTGAGGAGACCCACGAAGCAGTAGGCCTTCGACTTCATAGCTTGAGCGTGACCCCACTCCTGGTGGCGCTCGGGAGCCTCGGCGGGCGAACCTCCCTCTGCTCGCCATACGCCGGGGATCCGCACATCGGGCGCTGTGGCTTGATCTGAGCCACAGCGCCCGTGAGCTCCCGGTGCACGCTGCCGATCACGCAGCGGCGCGCGCGCCAGCACCGCCCTTGCTGGCAGCTCTCGAGCGACTGGCGGGCGGCTTGCGCTGCCTGGGGCGGAAGGCCGCGGAGAGCAGCTGGGCGTCGTCGGCGCGGCTCTTGTGGTGCAGGTAGCGCATCGTCGTCTGGATGTCGGCGTGACCCATCCATGCCTGTACCTGCACGATGCTGGCGACGTTGATCGCGAGCGAGCCGAAGGTGTGGCGCAGGTCGTGAAAGCGCAGGCGTCGCAGGCCGGCGGCGTCGAGCGTTGAGTGGTAGCGCCGGCGTAGGGCGGAGCCGTCGACGTGGGTGCCCTCGCGGCTTACGAACACGAGCTCGCCCTTGGCGGTGAACGCTTCGCGGTCCTTGAGGCGGCGCAGCGCGTCGCCGACCTCCTCGACCATCGGGAGGGTGCGCGATTTGCGCGACTTTGGCTTCCCAGCTCGGTTGGCGCTGTAGCCCTCAAAGACGCGGATCGAGGACTGCTCGAAGTCGACGTCTTCCCAGCGCAGCGCGAGCAGCTCGCCGCGGCGCAGGCCGCTGAGCGCGGCGGTCAGGTAGATCGCGGCGTCCTGGCGGTCCTCGGTGGCTCGCCGGGTGCGCTCGGTCTCGCTGACGGCCGGGCGCCTGGGGCCGCGATGCGCGCCCGCGGCGGCGGTGACTACGAGCTTCTCGATCTCCTCGGGGGAGTAGAAGTCAAAGCGCGCGGCGTCGTAGGACTCCCGCAGGCGCTTGACCTTCGCGACGGGGTTGACGATCAGCCCGTGGTGATCGACGGCGTGCTGGAAGATCGCGTGTAGCTGGGTGGCGATCTTGTTGACCGTGTGCCGCGCACGCTGGCCGTCCTCGGCCAAGCCGTTGCGCCAGCGCTCGATCTGCCCGGAGGTGATCGTCTCGATGCGCGCCGTGCCGAACTCGGGAAGGAGGTGCGCGTCGAGCACCGAGCGATAGTCCACCTGTGTGCTGGCCGACCAGTCGCGCTCGAAGCCACCGCGCTGGAACCACTCCTCGGCAACATCGGCGAACGTGAGGCCGGTGCGCTCCTGGCGCAACTGCCCGCGGCGCGCCTCGACGAGCAGCTCGTCCAGCAGCGCCTGCGCGTCACGGCGACGCAGGAAGCCGAGCGGCGGCGCGCCCTTGCCGCTCCATGCTCGTCCGAGCGTCTTTTCGTGCTGGCCGCGCTGGTCGCGCCACTTCGCACACCAACTGCTGCGGCGCTTGCCTTCATACAGCCAGACGTGGCCGCTGATCGAGGCGTGCGGATCGAGGGTTGCAGATGCCATCAGGTTCCTTCCGTGAGGGGGGTCTATCGACGCCGCCCGCGAGGTACGGGACTTGAGGAACCGTAGCGCGCCCGGCGGACAGAAATTTCCTCCCGAATTTCCTCCCCAAACAGCCTTGCTCAACCCGATCCACTGCATAGAGACGACGCCAAAACACAGTATTTACGGCCTAGAACGATTGAGATCAGCCAGCTCATAACCCGAAGGTCGCGGGTTCGAATCCCGCCCCCGCTACTACAGAAAAGGCCCGGAAATCCGGGCCTTTTCGCTGTCCGCACCTCTCTATCGGCCGGGACGTACCGTCGTTGGGTAGCAGGTTTGGGTAGCACTTAGCCCTCCCGGGCGCCCGATTCTGTGGGTCATCGAGCCGACAGGGTGCCCTACATCGCCCTGCTCACTGGCCGGAGCCGCGAGCGTGGCGCTTCCCCCCGTGTGCCGCGGGGAGCTACTTCTTGAGATAGCCAGCCTTGCGAAGGTCGCTTCGCGCGCTTTGGACGTCGGCCCCAGAACTCGTCAGGGTGCGGGCAAATTTGGCCGACTTCTGGCGGGATGTATGGAGGGCGTCCCGATTGCGCTCAAGTGTCCGCTCGATTTTCTGCTGGTCGCTTTTGAGTCTCGCTCTGTCCTCTGGCGGCATTATTTCCCCTCCTTCTGACCTTCCATCGTATCGATGTAGTCAAGCAAGGACCCGATGTCGGTCTGCGCCTTTCCAAGCGCTTCATCGCTCTCGACGAGGCGCTGCTCTAGGTCCTGGATCGTATCGACGGCTTCTTGTAGATCGCTCTCAAGCGCCTCCGCGCTCTTATCGAGCCGAGCAATCGGGTCCGATGCCTTGAATGGGCCAAGCTGCGAGAGCCATCGGCGCCCGACGATCAGGCCGACTACGGAGATGACGATGTACCCGGCCGCGAAGATCAGGGCAACGCGCACGACCAAAATGACGACCCGGCTGTCGAAGATGTTGTCCACAAAGCTCGGGTTCGCAGTGGTGGGCAGCTTGTGCGGGTAGATTTGGATGACCGCGAGCACGGCGGCAGCGACAAGAGCGGCGAGCACTACTACCCCGATAGCGGTCTGCCAGGGCGGGGTTTTCGGGTCGTGCGACTGTGGCGGCTCGGAATCCTCGGGCACCGGGACTACTTCTACCCAATGCTACGGACGGCCCACTCCCTCGGGCCTGTCTGCGCGGCTTCCCCGAGGAGCACGGCTTCGACCTGCTCGCGGACAAAGAGCCGCCTGCGACCGATCTTGCGCGATGGCAGGGTGCCCTGGCGCGCGAGGTGTTCGACGGTGCTTGTCGGCATGTGCAGGAGCTCGGCGACCTCGTAGGCGGTCATCACGTCGGCGGCGGTGAGGGGGCGGTGCGCTGTCGAGCCCGTGTGGGCCGGCACTCCGCTGTAGACGGAGGCGCTCATGGTGCCTGTGGGTTCTTCGCGTTCATGTTGCTATTGACCCCAAGCGCCTGGAACCGGCCACCGAATTAGCAACTGGCACCGGCCAGGGGCGTTCCTCGGCCGTGCCTCGCGCACAGCAATTGCTGTGCGATTGCTGGCCCGTGCATCTAGTCTGTGCTTTGGCGCTGCCCGCCGGGCGGGCGTGAGGGGCGTGCAAGCAGCGTGCTGGGGTGCGCCGACCGGGCACGTGACGGTCGCGCAGGGACAAGAGAGACGAGGGCAACGAGGCTCGGTCGTCGTGTCGGCGGCGGCGAGCGGGCGGACACGTGGGCCTGCGTGGATGGTCATTCCAAGAGCCCCTTCGCGGCGAGGCGCTCTAGTTCGGCGTCCGCGGCGGGCAGCGTGGCATCCGTGGCCGGATCAGACACACGCGCGGCGGATTGCGTGGAGGGAACGTAGGGAACGGAGGAAAGACCCTCGCGGGCGGAGGTTTGCTCCGTTTGCTCCGTTCTCTCCACCGCGTGCCAACGCTCGGCAGGGCGGCCCCCGGTCTGCTGCTGTTCCAGGCGGGCGAGCTGGGTGTTCTCGCCGGCTCCTCGCGGACCGAACGCCGTGCTGCGGCGGAGCCGTTGCGTGCCCGTGACCTGGAGATCCTTTGCTGGATCGGCGAGCAGTACGGCGCGCGGACCGACCAGCTGGAGATCCTGCTGGACTGCGGGCCGAGGACGGTGCAACGCATCCTCGCGCGGCTGCGTGCCGCCGGCCTGGTCACGACTCGACGGCTGCTGGTGGGGGAGCCGGCGTGGGTGATCCCGACGAGCAGGGGTCTGCGGGCGTGTGGGCAGGGGTTCGGGGTGTGGCATCCCCGACTCGGGCTGCTCGGGCATGTCGCGGCGGTCAACGACGTGCGCCTGCACGTCAGCCGGCGCTCCGCGGAGAGCGAATGGATCTGTGAGCGCGTCCTCACACGCGACCGTGAGCCCGGCGAGCACCTCCCTGACGCGGTGGTTATTGCCGAGGGGCGGCGTGTCGCGATCGAGGTGGAGCTGACCGTGAAGTCACAACGTCGGGTCCGGCTGATCCTGAACGAGCTCGTCGGACGCTTCGACACCGTTCTTTACTTCTGCGCTCCCGGACCGTACCGGCAGCTCTCCGGGCTGGTGGAGAGCGGACGGTGGCCGGCGCTCGGGGTGCGGGAGCTGCCCGATCCACGAGCCGGTCGGTCGTGAGGCTCACGCCCACACGCCGGAAGAAGCTTCCGGCCGCGAAGGCTACGGCCACGACCCGGATGCCGGCCGCGCCGGCGCTGGTGGGTGAGGCGGACGGCGAGCAGGGTGTGGCCCTCGCGATGCGTCTCGGAGGCGAACGCGCGCTGCCGGTCAAGGACGGGATGGTGCTGCTCTCCCCGGAACGACTGTGCCGGCACGTGCTGGTCTGTGGCGCGACCGGGAGCGGGAAGACAGAGACGGTGCTGCGACTGGCGTGGACGATCGCGAAGAGCAGCGACGCGCCCGTGTTCTACCTGGATGGCAAGGGCGACCGTGAGACCGCCGCACGATTCTGCGGCCTGATGAACGACGCCGGACGGAACGTCCGGGTGTTCCCGAACGAACCGTTCGACGCCTGGCGCGGGCGGGCGCATGAGCTCCAGGGTCGGCTGATGGAGATAATCGACTACTCAACCGAGGGACCCGCGTCGTGGTATCGGGATATCGCCAAGAACGTGCTGCGACATGTCTGTGAGCATCCCGACGGGCCGCCACGATCCTCACGGATGGTGCTGGAGCGGATGGACCTCGCCGTCCTGCGCCACACGCACGACGGATCGAGCGCGCTGCAGGCGCTCACAGCGGAGCAGGTCAGGCAGGTCAGGTTGCGCTATGAGGCGTTCTTCGGTCAGACCCGTGACGCACTCGACGGCTCATGGGCGTGGGAGGACACATCCGCCGCCTATCTGCTCCTCGATAGTCTCGCGTTGCGGGAGGAGACCAGCGGACTCGCCCGCCTCATCTTCGAGGATTTCGCACACTACTTCACCGCCCGTAAGCCCCGGGAACGGTTTTGTGTGCTGATCGTGGACGAGTTCTCCGCTCTGGCCGACGGGTCGGGGATGGCCGCCCGCATCGAGCAGGCCCGCGGCTTTCACACCAGCCTGATCCTCGCGCCGCAGGTCGTTGCGGGGATGGGCGATGAGAGCCAAGCCGCACGGATCCTCGGGAGCGTAGAGACCGTGATCTGTCATCGCGTGAACACCCCCGAGGAGATCATCACGCTCGCCGGCACCCAAAAGCGCATGGAGTACTCAACCCACTACGCCCCCGACGGCTCAACCGGTGAAGGCTCCGCACGTGTCCAGCACCAGTTCAAGGTCGATCCGAACAAGGTCAGAGCGCTACCCCCCGGAACAGCGTTCGTGATCAGCCGCGGACGCGCGATGCGTATACAAGTCCTCCAGGCGCCCGAGGTGCGCGAAACGCT
Source organism: uncultured Solirubrobacterales bacterium (assembly GCA_963785785.1). Lineage (GTDB taxonomy): Bacteria > Actinomycetota > Thermoleophilia > Solirubrobacterales > Solirubrobacteraceae > Palsa-744. Next base: position 19,413 of record CAWAWI010000003.1, read on the forward strand.
GCCAGAGCCTCAGAAGCAGCCCACGCCTGAAGGGCCGCCCGAGCCCGAGACGCCGGCTGGGCGTGCTCGCGACGGGAATGTCCCACCCGCACGGGTCGTGTCGGAGAAGGAGGTCAGCACCCTCCCGTTCTGACAAAGGAGACCCGATGCGTCGCAGCCTCATATCCCAGCTGCTGTCCTCGCTGCCCGTCCTCGCGCTCTACACGGCGACAGTCCTGATCGAAACACCGGTGATCTTCGTTCGCTGGCTTCTCGCATTCGCCCTCGCCGCGGTCGTGCTGCTCGTGCTCCACCACTCCACCATCGGCGCCACCGGTCTCGCGCAGCTCGCGTTGATCCCGACCGCCTGGTCTGTGTTCGCGTTGGTCACGCCGTTCGGTGGGGGCTGGTGGTGGAAGCAGAACCTCGGCGGACGTGAACCATCCGAGCGAGAGCAGACCGCCTACCAGGATGCCCTCGACATGATCCGCCACCACACCCTCGTGCCGTTGCGGGAGCCCTCGGGCTGGTTCGTGCTGGACACCCCCCAACCCGACGCCGCGGTATGCGGCCACACGCTGATGCTCTCCCGTGGTCTCTTGGAAAGCGAGCATCTCGCTGCCGTGCTCGCACACGAGCTCGGCCATCTCGCCACCAGCGACGGGAAGCTCACCGCCGCGCTGAACCGGCTCGTCATCCACCCACCCCCAAAACCGGCGGAGCCGCAACTGTCGATGCGTCGGACGTTGATCCCCACTGACGACCGGACACTGCTCACGATCACGCTCCTCGGCGCACTCCTGTGGGTCTTGCGCAAGCTGGTCGTGTTCGCCAAAGGCGGCCTTGGACTACGACTCACCGCCCCCTTCTGGGGATCGCATTGGCGTGAACGCGAGTACACCGCCGACCAGTACGCCGCCCACCTCGGACAAGCTGAGGATCTCGCCGATTTCCTTGAGATCCACGCCCTCATCCACGACCACCCCGTCCCCTTCGTCTGGCTGAGCGAACAAACCCACCCACCAACGGAGCTGCGCATCGACAAACTCAGAAAAACCAGCCATCCGCGAGGGCTCCTAGCGGACCTGGCGGAACCCGTCAAGGCCGCCCCTACGGGGCCGCCTACGGCGGGGCCTTCGGCCCGACCTTGACAGAACCCGCCAGCCCCGCTGAACAGTCACTCATGACGGCAGGGACAGCCCTGCCGTCATCCAGACCACAACCACACCGAACCTGGAGACCTCGATGCGAACTTTGACTACCACCCATCCTGGCGCTGCGGAGCGCTTGCGCTCGGGCGCCGCTCGCCTGCTGCGTCGCAGCCGCGGCATCACCGACACGAGCGCCTTCACTCCCCTGATCGACGCCAAAGCGGCCGGACGGCTGCTCGGCGTCCCACACACCTGGCTCCTGGCCCAAGCGCGCGCCGGACGGATACCCCACCATCGCCTCGGCCACTACGTACGCTTCAACCCTGAGGACCTCTCCCGCTGGCTGGCGGACACTCGCTCGGGTCCCCACGACGCGGAACACCGACCGGGATGGGACCGGTGACCAGCCGACGCAGGGAAAAGCGCGCCTACGGGTCCGGCTCGATCGTTGAGGAACGCGGCTCGTGGTATGGCAAGTGGCGGGTCGGCGAGCGGCAGGTCAAGCGCAGGCTCGGCCGCGTCAGGCCGGTCGGTTCGAGCGACGGCCTGACGCGCAAGCAGGCCGAGGCGGCGCTGCGCCGGATGATGAGCGAGGCCAAGGTGCTCGCGCCCGAGGAGCGGATCACGTTCCGTGAGGCCGCAGAACGCTACGTGCATCACGTCGAGCACGTGATGGGACGCAAGGCATCGACCGTGCAGGACTACCGCATCATGATCAACCGGCACCTGGCGCCGCACTTCCAGACAACCGCGATCGACAGGATCAAGCCTGAGGATGTTGTCTCCTACATCGCCTCGAAGTCGCGGGCCGGACTCGCGGTCAAGACGGTCACCAACCACCTCAACTTCGCCCACGGCGTGTTCCAGTTCGCGATCAAGCGCGGATGGGCTACCTCCAACCCGGTCGCCGCGACAGACCGCCCGCGCGCCGCCCACGCTGACCCCGACATCCGCTTCCTGAGCAGCGAGGAGCTTGAGGCCTTGCTGCGAGCCGTGCCCCGCGAGGATGTCCTTGGCCCGACCGACCACGCCCTCTTCGCGCTCGCGGCTATGACGGGCCTGCGTCAGGGCGAGCTGGTGGCGCTGCGCTGGCGCGACATCGACTGGACGGCCGGCGTCGTGCGCGTACGGCGCAACTACACGCGCGGCGAGTGGGGGACACCGAAGTCCCGGCGCTCCAGCCGCGCCGTGCCGCTCGCCGACCGGGCCGCGAGCGAGCTCGAGCGCCACTTCCAGCGCTCCGCCTACCGCACCGACGACGACCTCGTCTTCTGCCATCCCCACACCGGCAACCCCTACGACGCCTCCAAGCTACGCGAGCGCTTCTACGACGCGATGAAGGCCGCCGGCATGCAGGAGCGCTGCGGCCGCAAGGGCGGCATCACCTTCCACTCCCTGCGCCACACCTTCGGCACGCGGATGGCCGCCGTCGGTGTGCCGATGCGCACCCTGCAGGAGTGGATGGGCCACCGCGACTTTACGACGACGCTCGTCTACGCTGACTTCGCGCCGGACCCGGCCGGGGGCGCTGCGTTTGCCGAGCGGGCGTTCGGGGGATCGGTCAGAACGCCGAGTGATCCGTCCACGCTTGCTGCTCGCTACCGACCTGACAAAGCGGAGTAAGAAACCATCCCGATCTTGATACAATCGACACAAGCTTTGGGAGGCACGGAGGGGGAACTGTAGAGGAGGCGTCCGAATGGAGACGAAATCCTTATGAAGCGCTGAGCCTCGTACGACACACTAGAGGCCCATCAGGTATCGCGAGCCGCTAAGCTTCCGGCCTTCGCGCACAAGGAGGCATCAACATGGCCAGTCAACCGCAATCAGCCACTGAGCAAACCCCGCCGATCGAGCTGTCCGATTTGGAACTGAGGGTGCTGTCGACGTTGAAGGAGGCGGCACGGCCGCTCGACATGATTGAAATAGCCAGCGCGACTCTGCTCGACGTCGACGAGGTTCTCAAGGCAGTCCACGGACTAAGCGGGAAGGGGCTTGTTGGCTCCAGGCCTCCGGAGCCCGTGCGGGAGCGGATTCAAATAGACGAGGGTGCGTTGCAAAAGGTCGCCAGCTGACGGCTCGGGGGGGCCAAGCTGTCGCCTCGGGGGAGAGGCCGGGGATGAGGGTGTGCCATACGTAGTGGCAGGATGCGTTGCCGCCATCTTGGGTGCGGTAGAGCAATACAACCGGCTTCGAACGAGGCCAACAGCTGAGGACCGCGCTTGGGCGTTTTGGATCTTGCGTATCGCGCTTGAGGCCGCAATCGGCGTTGCGGCCTTGTTCATCATCGGAGCTGCCAAGGAGTCTCTCGCGGAAGAACCGCTTGTCTGGGTGGCGGCTGGGGCGGCAGGGCCAGCCGCCGCTCGGATGCGGATCATAGATGTCGGCGAGGGAGAGTCGGCACGACCAGTCGGAATTGCCTTGGCATACGAGCCCGTTCGCGACTGGATCGCGGCACGTATAGACGACATCGGGGCGGCTGCGCAAGCTCGGTGGATCACTCGGGAGGTACTGCCCGCACTATCTGCTGCAAATGTCGGGCCAAAGAGTGTTGCCGATCGGCTTTCCTACTGGCTCGACGGTTCGGCTCGCTTTGACGACCTTCAGCGAGTCGAGCACACCAAGTTCATCAGCAAAACCCTCGACGGTGCCCAGCCCGATGACATCAAGCGTGAGCTGCTGGTCAGGCTGGCTATCGACCTCCGAGCGTTTCGCGTCTTGCGAGATCTCCGGAAAGACTGCGACGGTCCGACAGACAACCCGACATAGTGGGATGACACGGTGCAGTCACGCGGTAGTCGGGGTTGAGCCGGACCAGGTTACGGAGACAGGGGTTAGTAGATTCAGAGGTACGAAAATATAGTGGTTGGGCTTGCAATAGCGAAATCATATTATAGCTGCTATAAATAAGGTATGTCCGACCTGCTGTCCGTGTCTGCCGTTGCCGACGAGCTGAGCGTGCATCCGTCGCGGGTACGGGCGCTGATCGCTTCGGGTGCCCTTGCGGCCGAGAAGGTCGGCGGTGTCTGGCTGGTCGATCGCGCCAGCGTCGCAGGCCGCAAGCGCCAGCAATTCTCGGCGGGGCGTCCCCTCTCGCCGGGAAACGCCTGGGCGCTGCTGCTCGCGGCATCCGGCGAGGAGCTGCCGTCGGAGCTGGGCTCCTCGGCGCGCTGGCGGGTTCGCCGGGCGCTGGAGCTCTACGGTCTGGACGCTCTGCGCCCGCGCCTTGCGCGACGCGCCGAGCCGTCGTCGTATTGGGCGCTGGCTGGCGAGTTGCGAGCACTGCGCGATCGCCCTGATGTGGTGCTCAGTGGTTCGTCGGCGGCCGCCGTGTACGACCTTGGCCTCGTGGGTTCGGACGCCGTCGACGCCTACGTACCTGACCGCCTCATCGAGTCGCTGCCACGCGAGCACGCGTTGGAGCGAATGTCCGGACCGGAGTCGAACGTCGTCCTGCGCGCGGTCCCCGACGATGCGTGGCTTCTCAGCGGTCGACGATTCGCTCCCCTCGCGGCGGTCGCGGTCGATCTCTGCGCATACGCCGACCCGCGCGCGTCGCGCGTGGGCGCTGACGCCGTCGCCCGCCTCGACCGCGACATGAAGGCCGCCTGATGGCGCCGCGTGCCGGCAAGGGTGCGCCTGTCGCGTCCATCCGCGTCGAGCTGATCGATTCCGACGCCATGGAGCTGTGGCGCACAGTCACAAAGGTTGCCGGTGCGTTCGGCGAGGATCGTCGCTGGTGTCTCGTCGGGGGCCTCATGGTCGCTCTCTTTGCCATCGAGGCGCGCCAGACCCAACGGGTGACCACCGACATCGACGTTCTCGCCGACGCTCGTGCTCGCCCGAGCGGGACGGCGTGGGCCTCCGGACGCCTCAAGGCGCTCGGCGCGAGCGTCCGTGAGCTCCAACGAGCCGATCGAGAGCGCGGCTTTCGCTTCGACTTCGAGGGCCAGATCGTTGATGTGCTTGCGCCCGAGGGCCTCGGCTCCTCCGGAGCGACCACGATAGGCAAGCTCAAGACGATCCAGATCCCGGGCGGGACGCAGGCGCTCAACCGCACGGAGGTCGTCGAGATCGTGGTCGAAGAGGATGCGGTGATGCTCCGCCGACCGAAGCTCATCGCGGCGATCCTCCTCAAGGCGCGTGCACTGCCGGTCCACTCCCGTCCCCAAGACCAGCGCCAGGATCTCGTCACGCTCCTGAGCCTCCTCGAGGATCCGCGCGCGGCGCGCGGCGAACTGACCAAGAAGGAGATCGGATGGATGCGGTCGATCTCGGATCGACTCTCGATCGACGATCCCGCGCTCCAAGAGAGCTTCGAGGTCGCTCGCCTCCGCGTCGCCCGGGCGGCCTATCGCGTTCTGGCTGCGTGAGCCGCGTCAGCTGTCGTTGTGCGCGGAAGCAACGTCAGCCAAGACTCAAGCGCGCGTTTCGCCACGGCCGCCGAGAAGGTCGGCGGCACACCCAATTCCTCACCAATCCCGTTTCGTACCAATTTTCGTACCAATTTGAGCAAAACAGGCCGAATCTGACCGAACTCATTTGGCTCTAGAAAGCCAAATATACATGAGCGCACCCCTATCGATCCAGCTCATAACCCGAAGGTCGCGGGTTCGAATCCCGCCCCCGCTATGACAGTTGTCGAATAATATACTTGACTCACCTGGCCTGATGTAGTATGCTCACCCCATGAGCAAGAAAACCGCATCACGGAGCCAAAGGCTGCCGACGAACCTGCTTGAGGCGATCCGCTACTTCGCAGACCTCGACGTCTGCACCGAGTACGTCGCCAAGCTCCGCTGGCCCAACGGTCCCTTCTGCCCCTCGTGCGGCTGCACCGAATACAGCTACCTGACGACCCGCCGGGTCTGGAAGTGCAAAGCCTGCAAGCGGCAGTACAGCGTCAAGGTCGGGACCGTCTTCGAGGAATCCCGCCTCGGCCTCGACAAGTGGCTCCCCGCCGTCTGGCTCGCCGCGAACACCAAGAACGGCATCAGCTCGCACGAGCTGGCCCGCGCGCTCGGGATCACGCAGAAGTCCGCGTGGTTCATGCTGCACCGGATCAGGCTGGCGATGCAGGCCGGGACGCTAGAGAAGATGAGCGGCGAGGTCGAGGTAGACGAGACGTTCGTCGGCGGCAAAGTCGGCTACATGAAGCGCGCCGCCCGCGAGCGCAAAGGCGTCACCCGTCGCGGTGGCCTCGGCCAGCACAAGACCGCCGTAATGGGGTTCCGCGAGCGCGACACCGGCAAGGTCCGCGCCCAGGTCATCCCCGACGCCAAAGGCGCCACGCTCAAGCCCGCCGTCCACGCGACCGTCAAGGCCGGGTCAGCCGTCTACACCGACCAATGGAACGGCTATACCGGCCTAGAGTCCCGGTTCGACCACCAGACCGTGAACCACGCCGAGCGCTACGTAGACGGCCGCGTCCACACGAACGGCATCGAGAACTTCTGGAGCCTGCTCAAGCGGGGCCTCAACGGCACGTACGTCAGCGTGGAGCCGTTCCACCTGTTCCGCTACATCGACGAGCGCGTGTTCACATACAACGAGCGGTACCTGACCGACCTGGGCCGGTTCACGGCCATCCTGAGCGCGATCAGCGACCGACGACTCACCTACGCGCAGGCCACCAGTAATAGCTAGAGAGCCCGCACGCGCGGTGCTACTCGGGCTTCGGAGTGTTGACGACCTGCCGCGCCAGCGTCTCAAAGTTCTCGAACTCGTTGGTTGGCGATGCCGACGCGGGCGTCGGCTTATCCTCCGCCGCCGCTCGGACTTGCTCGCGAATCCGCAGATTCTCTGCGTCCCATTCGTCTCGCTCTTTGATCGCTTTATCCGTCATCAGCGCCTCCTTGATCTCGTCGCTGCGAACCATGAAGCCCACACCTAGGCGACTCACCGCACGATCCGCCTTACGTTGATCGTAGTGCTCGGTGAACATTCCGCAGCAGATCGAGCCGTACACCATGGTCCCCATAGGGGGCAGCGACGGCTCTTGGTCCCCAGCCGGGAACGGCGGCTCGATGCGCTGCAAGCCCGAGAACGCCAGGTCTAGAAAGCACGGCGATCCGCTGAATCCGTCATAGGAGCGACAGTCGAGCAGATGTGTCGGGTACTCGTACGCGAAGGAGCCGTCACACCGTTCTCCCAGGGGAATGTCCGTCTGGTCGAGAGCAGCGATGCTGCCCGAGCGCACGATCACGCGCTCCAGTGGCGTGAAGAGACCGATGTAATGGGCCGACTCACCCGGCGCGGGGTGTCGCTCGCGCCTAACCGTCTCCGTTGGCAGCAGGTCGTGCTCAAAGCGCAGAGCGGCCCACGCCTGATCTGTGCGCCACGGCGTATGCGCTATCGCCAGATCCACCCCATCGAAGGGTTTCCACCATCCTTTCAGCGGAAGGGGTTCATAGAGCGCATGGCGTCCCTCACGAAAGGCATACGGATCAGTCGCCTGGATTGAAATCTGCGGGTCGTGCTCGACCACATGGTGCGCTGTCACCAGATAGCCATACCGAACGTCCAGTCGCTTGCTCGCGACCGACACGATGAAACCGGTCCCGAGCGCTGCGCCGCCCTGGTCCAGAACTCGGACGGCGGTGAGGATCTTTTCGTGCGTTAGCGGCATCCCGGATCGTTCGTGTCCGTCGGCCCGGTGCCACGGGCCGCGACAGTCCTTTCCAAACCAGGTGCCAATCATAGCGGCTTGGGTGAGATAGGTATGTCATTCCGACAGTGGTCTGCATCGCTGTGGCGGGGCTTCTCGCTACCGCGTCGCTGCACCCACCAGCAGCTCGCATGGCCCGGTAAAGCCATCAGCGTCCTCGAGCTCGCCGAGGGCCTCTCCGACCTCCTGCCATGCCCGCTCCCGACCGGCCTCGTCCAGTCCCGCCAGCATCTGGTGAAGGGCACCGAAGGACTCGCGCTCGAAGCGCAGACACTCGACGGCCGAAGTCATGCGCAGCGGTGAGCTTATGGCCTGGACCTGAACGTCGCGAAAGCCAGCTTGCTCGTAGGTGTCGGCGAGTATCCCCTCGCCGCCAAGGCTGAACGGTCCCGGCTGGCCGGGCAGCGGCGGCCCCAACTCGGCCCGCCGCCGGATGATCCCGACCGGCACCGAGAAGAATCGGTTGTTCTCGGGCGTCGAGTAGACGACCGCTGCGATCCGCCCGCCAGGGCGCAGCACGCGCCGCATCTCAGCCAACGCACCCTGCTGGTCGGGGAAGTAGATCAGCCCGACGCGCGATATGACCGCATCGAACGACGCGTCCTTCACGCCGGCGAGACTCTCGCCGTCCAGCTCCCGAGTCTCCACGTTGGCCAAACCGGCATCGCGCGCGGCGGCGGCGGCGTACTCAAGGATGGTGGGTGAGATGTCGGTGGCTAGCACATGCCCGTCGGGCCCCACGCGGCGCGCCGCGGCCAGCGTCTGACCTCCGGCGCCCGCTGCCACGTCGAGTACGCGCGCGCCGGGTCGAACGCCGGCGCCGTCGAGCATCGCCTCGGTCGCCGGGCCCAGCCAGCTCTCCAGCGTCGTACCCCAGCGATCCCACGCCGCAGCCGCTTCCTGCCACTGCTCCCGCGTGGTCGCCTTGAACTTGTCCGGATCGAACGTTGGCGTTGCCACAGACTGCCTCCTCGAATTGGCGTAGACACTGCACGGCGGCCAGTCCGACCGCACCTCATCCACCGCGGCCCGAGTTTATTCACGATCGTCGCTCCCGAGGCATCTATTCGGGTTCGCGCACACACACGCCGCCTTCTATGCGTGTTGTTGCACAAAGCCATCCTCGGAAGAAGTGGTAGTGCAGCCGGTGGGACGGATCCGCGCGCCTGTACTGCACTTTCAGTGCTCGGGTCCGCAGCGGAGTATTTTGATCGTGGTGGGAGGCCCAGGACGAAAGGCCACTTGGATGGGCGATGACGTGTTGTGCATTAGCCTTCTCGGAGCTTTCTCGATCACCGTGCGCGGCGATGTCATCCCCGACGACGCTTGGCGGCTACGCAAGGCGAAGACCCTGATCAAGCTGCTCGCGCTCGCGCCCGAACGTCGCCTGCACGCCGACCGGGCGACCGAGCTGCTCTGGGTGGGGCGCGACCGGGCCTCCGCGCGGAACAATCTGCATCAGGCGATCTTTGCGGCGCGGCGGGCGCTCGACTCGGCCGGGCTCGACGGCCGCGATCGCCTGGATCTGCGCGAGGACGTGATCGCCCTCTGCCCCGACGATCCGGTGCGGATCGACGTGCTCGCCTTCGAGGAGGCCGCCGCGAGAGCGCGGGTGCAGCGCGACCCAGCCGCCTACCGGCACGCACTCGATTCCTACGACGGCGAGCTGCTGCCCGAGGACCGCTACGAGGAGTGGACGGCATCGCGGCGCGACGCCGTCCACGAGCTTCGCCTCGCGCTGGGGATCGAGTTGGCCGAGCTGGAGGCGCCGGAGGACCCCGCCGCGGCGATCGACCGCCTGCGATCGGTGTTGGTTGACGCGCCGCTCCACGAGCCGGCCCATAGAGCGCTGATGCGCCTCTACGTGGGGGGCGGCCAACGGCAGGAGGCGCTGGCCCAGTTCCAGGAGCTGAAGATCGGTCTGCGGCGCGAGTTTGAGGACGAGCCCGACGACGAGACCCGCCGCCTCTACCGGGAGATACTCACGCGCGGCGCGGGGGAGGGAGCGCCGGCGCGCCCAACCACGGCGGCAGCGGTGCGATCGCCGGCCGAGAGACCCAGCAACCTCCCGCGGCAGCTGACCAGCTTTATCGGCCGCGAGCGCGAGCTCGTCGAGGCCGCCGCGCTCCTGCACAACTCGCGGATGCTGACGCTGACCGGGGCGGGTGGCTGCGGCAAGACGAGGCTCGCTTTGGAGCTGGCCGGGCAGCGGTTCGGCGACTTCTCTGCTGGCGTCTGGCCGGTGGAGTTGGCGGCCCTCGGGGAGCCCGAGCTGATCGGGCCGGCGATCGCCCAGGCCCTGGGCACGCGGCTGGCCTCTGACCGCGCCCCGGAGGTCGCACTCGCCGCGCACATCGGCGATCGCCAGCAGATGCTTCTGCTCGACAACTGCGAGCACCTGGTGGAGCCGGTCGCGCGTCTCGTCGAGGCGCTGCTTCGGCACTGTCCGCGCCTCACGGTGTTGGCGACAAGCCGCGAGCCGCTTCGCGTTCCCGGCGAGGTGACCTGGAGGGTCCCGTCTCTGTCCCTCCCGGAGCTGGTCGATCACCCCCCCTCGGGGGGGTCGCTGAAGGCGGAGTCGGTGCGGTTGTTCACCGTTCGGGCGGGACAAGCCGCCCCCGGCTTCGAGCTGGACGACGAGAACGCGATCGCGATCTCGACCCTCTGCCACCGGCTCGACGGGATGCCGCTGGCAATCGAGCTCGCGGCGGCACGGGTCGGCGCTCTAACCCCGGCCCAGATCGTCGAGCGTCTCGACGACTCCCTCGACCTGCTCTCGGGGGGGAGTCGCACAGCGATGACCCGGCAGCAGACGCTGCGGGCGACGCTCGCCTGGAGCTTTGATCTGCTCGATGCTGGCGAGCAGATCCTCCTGCGGCGCCTTGCGGTGTTCGCCGGGAGCTTCGGCCCAGAGGCGGCTGAGGACATCTGCGCGGAGGATCCGCTGCAGCGCCACGAGGCCGTCGGCCTCCTCGGCCGCGTGATCGACAAGTCGCTCGTCCACGTCGAGGAGGGTCCCGGCGATCGCCGCTACCGCTTGCTGGAGACCGTGCGGCAGTACGCCGCGGAGCGACTTGAGGAGGCGGGCGAGCGGGAGGCCTTCGAGCGCCGCCATCGCGATTGGTACATCGAGCTCGCCGAGAGCGACCCGACGCCCGTCGGTGACCTCCCAGCAAGGGACCGTCTCCTACGGCTGGATCTGGAGCGCGACAATCTCCGCGCCGCTCTCGCCTCGGCCTTGGCCGACGATCCTCAGGTCGCCCTCCGCCTGACTGTCGCCCTCTGGCGCTTCTGGCTGATGCGCGGGTACCTCGCCGAGGGATATCGCTGGCTCGCCGCGTCCCTGGAGGCGGCGCCTGAGCACACCGCTGATCGCGCCCGTGCCCTGCTCGCTGCCTGCCTCGTGGGCCTGCGGCGCGGCGTCCATGAGCGGCTCCACGAGTTCGGTGCCGAAAGCGTCGCGATCTTCGCTGAGCTAGGCGACCACGCTGGCATGTTCGACGCGGTCGAGGTATCGACGGCCTATCGCGCGATCGTCAGCGGCCCGGCGGACATCGAGGCGCTGCTCGGCGAGCACGAGGCGCTCCTCGTCGACGGCCTCCCAGCGGCTCGGCCGCCGACATGGGCGGCGCACACGCGCGGCATCGCGGCCTGGTTTCGGCGTGAATATCCACAGGCGCGCCAACAGTTCGAGCTCGCGCTGAAGCGGGCCGGAGAGCTCCTCGCCGAGGAGCGCCCGGCACTCTGGCCGCTGAGCTACGCGCTGATCACCGTCGCATCCGAGGCCGGCTACCCGTTGCTCCTGCAGGAGGACACGGCGATCGTCGGCCGCCGAGTCGGTGGAGAAGCAGCGGTCGCCTATATCCTGGGCAACCTCGCCGCCGTCGATCGGGTCGAGGGCCACTTCGACCGGGCGGCTGAAATGATCGAAGAGAGCCTCGCGCGCTTCCAGCGACTCGCCGACGTGCAGGGGGAAGCCTTTGCGCTGGGCGCGCTCGGCAACCTCGCCCGCTCCAGCGGCGACTTCGAGCGCGGCCGGGATCTGCTTGAGCGCAGCCTTGCCCTCCGGCAGGAGGTCGGCGACCGGCGCGGCACCGGGATCACGCTTGGGTGCCTGGCGGTGCTGCGCGCTCGCTCGGGCGACCTGGCAGGCGGCCGGGCCGCCGCCGAGCAGAGCCGTAGCTGGTTTGCCGAGAACGACGACATGATCGGGCTCAGCGCCGCCGAGCTCAGCCTGGCGAACGTGGCGCTGTCCGCCGGCGATCGAGTGCGCGCCCGCGTGCATCTCCAGGATGCGGCCTCGGTGTTCGGGGGTATCGAGTCCACCCCCCAGGAGGGTTGGGTACTGGCCGTGCTCGCCGCGATGTCCGCCGAGGACGGCGAACCGGCGACGGCGCGCCGCTGGCTCGACCGGGCGATACGGCATTTCGAGTTGCTCGGCGGCGACGCCGGCATGGCCTACTGCCACGAGGTGGAGCGCGGGCCGGGAGTCGCAGCGGGGAGCGCGATAGCCGAGTAACCCAACATTAGAGGAAGAGCTCTAAGCCTGGATCCACCGCATGGTGCCGCGACGACCTGGGATTGGCGCTGTCGGTGGGGTTGTCGGGTGTTCGGTCGGTCTTTGGGAGTGCGAGGGGCGCCCGGCGTTGGGTCAGAGGCGTCCGTGGCAGGGTTTCTTGACAGGGCGAGATCGCCGGGGTCGCCGGCGGTCTGAGTGGTGATCTTGTCGGCCGGACGCGCCTCAGGGCGCCGCGGGCAGCGCTCGTATCCGGGCGAGCGCACGGGTGAAGTCACCTTGCCATGGCCAGCGGGCAGGGAGGTGAAGTGTCCACTGGCGCGCGGTGTGCGTCAGCCGGCCGGGCATCTGAAGCAGCCGTCGGCGGGAGGTGCGGGCTGCGCGGACGGTCTCGCCGGGCAGGCCGATCAGGGTGCTCCAGCGCAGCAGGTTGTGCGCCACGCAGGCGATCACCGTCCAGGCGCTGTTCGCGTTGAACTTGCCGGAGGGGAAGTGCGCGAGCGCTTGGTCTTTCAGGTCGCGGATCGTGAGCTCGACCACAGCGTGCTGGCGGTGCTCGGCCTCACCACCTCGTAGCGCCTCGGTGCGGTTGGTGATGAACGGGAAGTGCCGCCAGTCCGGCCAGAGCTCGGCCTGGGGACCGATCAGGCGAGTGCGGCGAACGATCAGGCGCTTGCCGGCGGCGGTCGTCTCGGCGATCTGCGCCTCCCCGTCGGCGGGGTAGTCCTCAAGCGGCTGCCAGGCCGCCTCGGGGATCTCGGCGACAGCGTCCTTGACCCAGAACTGCAGGCGCACACTGATCGAGTAGGCCCAGCCCGCCTTCTCCAGACGGGCGATCAGCTTGTTGTTCCAGAACGCCGAGTCGGCTCGAAGAGCTTCGCCCGGTGGCCCCGGCACGCTGAACGCGGGCGATCAGCTCCTCGCGAACCGCAGCACCCCGCGCGGGCTGGCCGCCTGCCCCTTGCGCAGCCGCACGTGCAATACCTCGCCGGTCCCGGCCCGGAGGCGAGCATCGGGTGATACCCGCGCCGTCTGGTGTATCCGAAAACCGACACCCTCCTTCGGTAGCCATGAACCTCACCGACGAAACTGTCGACGTCGACACGAGGCGCTCATCGCCCGGCCCGGCACCGGCCCGCCACGCACGCGTGAAGGTTTCGCCAGCACGCGGTCGAGCTGGCGCACATGACCAAAGGTGAAGGCCCGCAGGAACGTCCCCAGCGTCGATGGTGCCGGCAGCCAACCACCCAGAAGCCGGCGCGTGCGCCCGGCGCGGAGTACCTCGCAGTCGTCGATGCGATCGGCGCCCAGCAGCATCCCGTAGATCAGCGCCATCACCTTCCTGCCGGCGTTCGCCGCGCCCGGACGATCTCGGCGAGACGCACGAACCGGCCGACCAGACGCTCGATCCCCAGCCGCCCGGCGAGCGTGGCGATCAGCGCGATCCCGGCATCGGAAACCACCCGATCGTCGTCAAAGACGACGCGCACACTGTCCAGTCCGACCCGCTCGTCATCCTGCACCACAAGGTGACCTCCTGACGCCGGGCCCGGCTGCGACACAGCCTGAAAAGCTATAGGAGGTCAGAAAGGAAGAAAAATGGGTGGATAGGCTAAGGCGCTGCAAAGTCGTTGCTAAGAGGCGGGCCTTAGCCTCCCTGAGCGTCGTCGAAACGCGACGTCAAACAATCGAACCGAGGAGGGGGCCGGCATGGCTACGCAAGGAGTGCTTGGAGCGGCAACGCTGAAGGAGTTCGAGGATGGGCTGCACGGGGAGCTGATCCGGCCCGGCGACGGTGCCTATGACGAGGCGCGGGCGATCTGGAACGGCGCGCACGACGCCCGCCCGGCGGTGATCGCCCGCTGCGCCGATTCCTCCGACGTGCGCCACGCAATCGGCTTCGCGCGCAGCGAGGGCCTCGAGGTCGCCGTGCGCGGCGGCAGCCACAGCATCCCCGGCTTCTCGACCTGCAACGACGGCATCGTCATCGACCTCTCGCCGATGAAGGGCATCACGGTGGACGTGGACGGGCACACCGTCACCGCCGAGGGCGGCCTCACCTGGGGAGAGCTCGATGCCGCGACCCAGGAGCACGGCCTCGCCACCACCGGCGGGCTGATCTCGACCACGGGCGTCGCCGGCTTCACGCTCGGCGGCGGCATCGGCTGGCTGATGCGCAAGCACGGCCTGGCCTGCGACAACCTGCGCTCGGCCGAAGTGGTCACCGCCGACGGCCAGATCCTCACCGCGAGCGCGACCGAGAACCCCGACCTCCTCTGGGGCCTGCGCGGCGGAGGCGGCAACTTCGGCGTCGTCACCGCCTTCGAGTTCGACCTGCACCCGGTCGGCCCGACCGTGGCCGCCGGCCCGGCCTTCTATCCGGGCGACCGCGCCGAGGAGATCATGCGCTTCTACCGCGATTTCGCGCGCGACCTGCCGGATGAGCTGAGCACCCTGGTCAACCTGATCACCGCGCCGCCCGCCCCCTTCCTGCCCGAGGATTGGCACGGCAAGAAGCTCATCGCCCTGGTCGGCTGCTACTCCGGCGACCCCGACGAGGGGATGAAGGTGCTGCAACCGATCCGCGACCTGGGCGACCCGGTCGCCGACCTGGTCGGCCCGATGCCCTACATGCAGATGCAGAGCCTGCTCGACGCGCTCTGGCCGAAGGGCACCCAGGCCTACATGAAGGCGGGCTACTTCCGCGAGCTCGACGACCACGCGATCAAAACGATGGCCCGCTTCCATCAGAACGCGACCTCCCCGTCCTCGGAGATCCACATCCAGCACTTCGGCGGCGCGATCGCCCGTGTCGGTGAGGACGAGACCGCCCACGGCGAGCGAAGGGCGCCGTTCGTGCTCAACGTGATCGCCACCACGCACGAGCCGGGCGGGGGTCTGGAGACCCACATCGATTGGGCGCAGCGTTTGTATGCCGAGATCGAGCCGTCGCTGAACGGAGGCGCCTACATCAACTTCCTCTCCGCCGAGGGCGAGGATCGCGTGCAGGCGGCCTACGGGACCGAGAAGTTCGCCCGCCTCCGCGCGCTCAAGGACCGCTACGACCCGACCAATCTGTTTCATCTGAACCAGAACATCCCGCCATCGTGAAGGCAGGATGAAGGCAGAGCACGAGCAGAGACCGAAAAGCTGAGCTCCGCTGCTCGGCGCGTTGGCGAGCCACTCGAAGAGGATGACGATCATCGCGCAACGCGCCGCCGCAGACGCATCACCCAACCCCAAAAGGAGGCAGAACATGCGATCCATCCGACGTGAGGATGTTCCGGTCGTCATCGCCGACAACGGCGTGGAGGTCCGGTTGCGCGACGAGGACGGTCTCTCTGTCGGGTTCGTGCGGCTACCAGCCGGCGCGGACCTGCGACCCGCGACTCAGGGTCTGCAGGACAATCTCTGTCCGTGCCCGCATTGGGGGTACATGATCAA
Source organism: uncultured Solirubrobacterales bacterium (assembly GCA_963785785.1). Taxonomy (GTDB): domain Bacteria; phylum Actinomycetota; class Thermoleophilia; order Solirubrobacterales; family Solirubrobacteraceae; genus Palsa-744. Next base: position 35,170 of record CAWAWI010000003.1, read on the forward strand.
GGGTCGCGTGCGGATGCACACACTGGACGGGCATCAGGACTTTGCGGCCGGGGAAGCGTTCTATTGGGCTCCCGGCCACGCCCCGGAGGCACTCGAGGACTCTGAGTACGTTGACTTCTCTCCGACCGAGGAGTTCCGGCGGGTGGTCGAGCACATCACCTCCCGCGCGAGCGCATCCGCGTGATCGGACGCTCGGTGTGACGCGCCCAACAGCAACGGATCGCCTGATGGCGGAAGCGATCGTGATCGGTGCGGGCACCGCCGGGCTTGGGCGGCGGCCACCCTGCAGGGCGCCGGCATCGAGGTGATCGTGCTCGAGCAGCCCGACAAGATCGGTGCGGCCTGGCGCACCCGCTACGACGCGCTGCGACTCAATACGACGGGGTGGATGTCCACGCGGCCCGGGTATCGCGCCAGCCGACGACGCTACGGCGAGTTCCCATCTCGGGACGTGTGGATCCAGTACCTCGAGGACTACACCGAGCACTACCACATCGATGTTCGCTTCGGCACACACGTCCGGCGGCTGGAGTCCGCCAACGGAGTCTGGCAGGTGCAGGCCGATCGCGGCGACCTGCAGGCACGCCTGGTGGTCGTCGCGACCGGATTTGACCGCGATCCCAACCTTCCTGACTGGCCCGGATGCGACGGCTTCACCGGGGAGTTGATCCACTCGTCTGTCTACCGCGATCCACACGAAAACCCTGGGATTTCCAGGGCTTTCGTCAGGTAGCGGGGGCGCGATTCGGTCTTACACTGTTCCATACTTCAGCAGCGTCGGAACGCGACCAGCGAGCGCGCGGGCGCGTGTGTGGAAGCTCACCGGCGGGAAAGAGCTGTTCGAGGATCGACCTGGACGCCAAGTTTGATCGGCAGCGCACTCTGAGAAGGAGGGCGCCGCCGGGACCTACAAGGGTGGTTACGGGTTTCACACGATGCTCGCCTACGCCGATGAGAGAGGTAGAAGAGCTCGTTAGTGAGCTGAGGAAAGGGAACGCAGGGGCGAATACAGCGGAAGAACAGATCGAGGTAGCTGAACAAGCGATCAGCCAGATACTCGAGGAGCACATAGAACACATAGAGATCCTGCTGCGAGCCGACAGTGCAGGCCAAAGCCACGAGCTGCTCGACTGGTACGGCGAGGCACGGATACGTTTCTCGGTAGGCTATGAACTGAGCGACGCGGTGAGAGACTCAGGTCCTCCAGATCCCGAGAGCAGTGACTGGGTTTCGGCGGTAGAGCAGGATGGCACCCCGCGCACCAACGGACAGGTCGCCGAGATCACCAGCCACTGGCTAGGCGGTCGGGATCGCGATCAGGCTGTTGAAGTTGGCCGACCCGTTGGCGACCGCCACATTGCACTGAACGCTCAACTGGGTGGGCGACGTCGCCACGGTGATCACCGCCTGCAGTGCGGCTGGCACGGCGGCAAGCGCGGGTAGCGTCTTCATCGCGGCCTGGTCGACGGTGGTGGCGCCCGACTTGAGAAGACATTCGATACTGTCGCCAGCGCCCGTCTGTGAGCGCTCCGATGGCGCGGAGCTGTACGACGTCGTTCGCATCGAGGATCGCTACGGCCGTCCGGTCGAAGCGCCGCCGCGCGAGCGCTGAAACCGTGAGACGCAAGAGTCCAGGACAGCTCTAGTAGTTTGGCCAACTGATCAAGGATGCGGGGTGATCGCGATGATCGTCATCTCATCCTTGTCGGGTCCCTAGCGCCAGAAGATGCGGCCTGCACGGGTTTCGGGTGCCGACATCCCGGTAGCCGTTGCGATGTGGCACGATCTCACAGGTGAGGAGCAGCCCCGCTGCGGCGCAGCACCTGCGCCACCTCGCGCTGTTGCGCCGCGTCCGCGACCGGATCGACCGGGAGTACGCGCAGCCGCTGGACGTCGAGGCGCTCGCCCGCGGCGCGCACATGTCGGCCGGGCACCTCAACCGCGAGTTCCGGCTCGCCTACGGCGAGTCACCGTACGGCTACCTGATGACGCGACGCATCGAACGCGAGCGGGCGCCTTGCAGCTGCCGAGACGGCTTGCGCATCCCGTTTTGGGATGATTGAGACATGAGCGAGCAGCTTCACAGCCTGCCGGCGAACCTGGTCGTACCGGTTGACGACGGGGCGGTTGACGACGGGGCGGTTGACGACGGGCGGTTGACGACGGGGCGGTTGACGACGGGGCGGCTGACGATCTGCTCGGCAGTGAGGTTCCAAGCATCCCGCTGGCCTCCACGCTCGGTGGCGAGCTCGACCTCGCCGAGCATGAGGCTTCGGTGATCGGAGTCAGTACTCAATCGTTAGCCGATCAGTTGGAGTTCGCGGCCCGCGAGCACATTCCGTATCCGCTTCTCATCGATAACGCCGTCCAGCTGGCGGAGACCTTGCAGCTGCCTACGTTCGAGGCCGCCGGCATGCGGCTCTACAAGCGCCCGACCTTCATCGCGAGGGAGCGTCGAATCGTGAAGGTTTTCTATCCGGTGTCCCCGTCGCGACGAACGCTTCAGAGGTGCTCATGTGGCTTTTCGCAGGCGCCCCATCAGACGAGGTGAATCGGCTGCACGCTATGAAAGGAGCGAGACTTATGAAGACAATGACATGTAAACAATTGGGTGGACCATGTGATTTCCCGCACCATGGAAACACCGCAGATGAGGTCATAAAGGCACAGGACAAACATCTAAAGGACGTGGTTGCACAAGGAGATGCAACGCACGAAAGTGCCTTGAAGGAGATGAAGGGTAGGTGGAAGCATCCCATTTCAGGAATGGGGTGGTACAGGAAGGCCAAGCGTGATTTTGCTGATCTTCCCGAAGTAGAAAACCCTGCTCACGACGGCCTTCAATGAAGTTCTGGAGCATGCCGAAATTGTGCTATCCGGCCTAGAGGGCACCCCTTTGTGCGACAACCTCGTTCCTAACCGAGAGCCCGCAGGCGTGGATCTTCTGCGCGATCTGAAACGCAGCGACAGACAGGTCACCTCGGTTGGCCCGGTGAGTCGGAACCGCTCTGCTCCGAACCCGCCAATCATGCGAGCTACTCGTAGCCCGCTGCTCGCAGCGCAGCGAGCGTGACCATCAACGTTCGTGGGGTCGCGCTGAGGGCCTTGAAGCCGAACCGTTCGTAGAAGGTGGCGGCGCTCTGGTCGATCGCGTGGACGACCACGGCGCGTACGGCGACCTGCTTGGCAGCGCTACAGACGCGTGCGAGAGCGTCGTCAAGCAGGGCGGCGCCGAGCCCGTGTCCTTGGTGGCCCCAGTCAATGGCGAGGCGCGCGAGGATCGCGACGGGGATCGGGAAATGCCGCGAGAGCCCTTTTCGAGTCTCGGGCGTGGCCTCGTGGTGCTCGAGTTGGCCGGCGAGGAGCGTGTAGTAGCCGTACACAACGTGACCATCGGTCGTAGTGACGAACGTGCGGGCTGCGTCGCGGTGCTCGTTCTGCCCGGCGTACCTGGTCAGCCAGCGGTCGAGAAGTTCGTTGCCGCAGCTGAAGCTCGAAGTGTCGTGCCGGGCGGGGTCGTAGCGCTCGGTGCCGCTGAAGTGGGCGCTCACGCTGGCCGATCGACGATCCCGTCGATCGTCGATCGGTGGCGCAGGTCGCGCAGGCGGACGACGGCGTCCTCATCGACGGTCTCGAGGGCGTCCAGGAAGCGGGTGGCCTCGATGTCGCTGAGCGCGATCTGCTGCTGGTCGGTGAGGACCTCCTGTGCGCGCAGGCGCGCTGCTCGGCGGAAGAAGTCGCTCAGTGTCTCTCCGACCGCTGTTGCTGCGGCGCCGTTGATCTGGCGCTCCTCGTCGGTTAGGCGAAGCTCGAGTCGCTGGGTACGCATACCCAGCATCGTACGGACATCGTACGGATGTGTCAATCGTGAGAGGACCACAGGCCAGAACCCGAAGGTCGCGACTGGCTTCCGTCACGCTCACGCCGGGCTTCAGGAGGAAGACGATGACCACCTCGCCCGCCGTCTGGACGAGCTCTCCCGCGGAGCTTGAACGGGCTGTCCGGGGAGGTCCTCGCCGCATGCGGCGAGGCGGCAGGGCCGCATGCGGCCCTGCCACGGGGCCCCGCATGCGGGGCCCCGCCGGATGGCGCATGCGCCATCCGGACATGGGTTCGTCCATCGTCTACTGGTTCAGCCCGAGGGTCGCGAGGACCATATCCCAGTCGTTGTACCCGACCACCGTTTCGGTGTTCAGGAGCTTGGTTTCAAGGCTCGAGGTGCGGGCGAGGATGCCTCTGTCCCCCGACTGTACGTAGGGGTCCAGGAGATGCGCGGGGATGGTGTGGCCTTCGATCGATTCCACGTACCCAACGAACCGGATCGTGGCCTCGGGGATCGTGTGAAAGCCCGTCTGGCTCCATTCCCGCACGTTCCCGCAGAGGTCGGGCAGGGGCAGGGTCGCGAGCTCGTGCAGGCTCTTCGCGTACCCCTGGGCGATCCGTGTGAGCTTGGGGTTGGTCCATCTCAGGGCCTTCACCGCCTTCACGAACGTGTTGATCGGTCCGGCGTCCGCTCCGTAGGTGACCGACCACAGGGCCCCCGCCACCTCGTAGCTCGGCTTTTGGGATTCTTCGTCCTGGGGGGACCCTTGGCCCGCGCGCGGGCATTCGTGGGCGAGCTTCTTGTTGAGCTTCACCACGTCCGCCTGGGCGGGCCCCACCCGCGCCTCGCTCGCCCGTGCGAACGCGTAGTTAGCCACGATGTACGCGTGCGTGGAGGCGGCGTCCTGAGCGGACCCACCCGCCGCCGCTGTAGCCGGGGTCAAGCCCAGGACCAGCATCGCAACCATGGTCGATCGTCCAAGCATCTCCTCCAAGGGTACCTCTCGACCCGCCCACGGGCCCCCAGCTCGGACCCGCCCACGGGCCCCCAGCTCGGACCCGCCCACGGGCCCCCAGCTCGGACCCGTTCACGGCTCCGGCTCGACCCGTGGACAACCCCCGGCTCGGACACCTCACGGGTTGTAACCTCACCATTGGCCCCGAGCCTCCCCGCCGGCGAGCGAGGTTCGGCCCGCCCTCGCGAAAACGGACCTGAAGGAGAAGACGATGGCAACCACCACGGACTCCCAAACGCACATGCCCGCGATCGGACCCCAGGAGCGAGAGCAGGTCGGCCGGGAGCTCCAGGGGACCCTCCTGGATCTCGTGGACCTGTCCCTCATCGGCAAGCAGCTTCACTGGACCGTGATCGGCCCCCTGTTCCGGCCGCTCCACCTCTACCTGGACGACCTCGTGGACTCCTGGCGGGAGCTCTCAGACACCGTTGCCGAGCGCGCCGTCGCCCTCGGCTTCTGGCCCGACGGACAAGCGGACGCGGTCGCGGCCGCGTCGGCCGGACGGGCCGGTCGCATCGAGCGGGGCCCCGTGGAGGCTCGCTCGGTGGTGTCCGAGCTCGTGGACCGTCTCACCGGGGCCGCCGAGCGGGCGAGGGCGACCATGGATCGCCTCGCCGATCTCGACTCCGCCTCCGAAGACGTCCTCGTCGGTGTCGTCCGCTCCCTGGAGGAGCAGCTGTGGATGGTTCGCTCCCAGCTCCCCCACGGAGGGGAGCCCTTCCACGGAGGAGAGTCGTAGCCACCCCCGCCCCCACCCCGTCCTCCCCGACGACCCCCTCGTCGCCGGCGAGCCCGGCCTCCGCCCAGCCGGAGAGCCCGGCCTCGGCCCACGTGGCGGAGAGCCCGGCCCAGGCCCACGTGGCGGAGAGCCCGGCCTCGGCCCACGCGGCGGCGAGCCCGGCCCAGGCGGCGAGCCCCGATCCCGCGGATCTCGAGGCTCGGCCCTCGCCGGAGCGCCGCCCCGCGATCGTTGCGGTTGACGACGAGCCAGCCGTGCTGGCGGCCGTCGCCCGGGATCTCCGTCGCGGGTTCGGCGAGCGCTTTCGTGTGCTCAGGGCCTCCTCAGGGAGGGAGGCCCTGGAGATCCTCCGGGAGCTCCGCACGCGGGGCGACCAGGTGGCCCTTCTGATCGCCGACCAGCGGATGCCGGCGATGGAGGGCACCGAGTACCTGGTGGAGGCCCGCAAGATCGTCCCCGACGCCAAGCGGGTGCTCCTGACCGCCTACGCCGACACCGACGCGGCGATCGCAGCGATCAACGAGGTGGCCCTCGACTACTACCTCCTCAAGCCCTGGGACCCCCCCGAGGAGCAGCTCTACCCGGTGGTCGAGGACCTTCTCACGACCTGGGAGTCCGGCGCAGCCCTCGCCGCGGGGGGAGTCCGGGTGGTGGGCCACCGCTTCTCCAAGGAGTCCCACGACCTCCGCGACTTCCTTGTCCGCAACCGCGTCCCCGCCCGCTGGCTGGACGTCGAGCGAGACGGAGAGGCCCGGGAGCTTCTCCAGGTCGCAGGAGTCGATCCCGACCGCGTGCCCGTGGCTCTCCTGGAGGACGGCACGGTGCTGGAGCGCCCCACCATCCTCGAGCTCGCCGAGCGTTTGGGTGTCGCCGGCACCCCCGCTCAGGAGCACTATGACCTCGTGGTCGTCGGCGGCGGCCCCGCGGGCCTCGCCGCGGCAGTGTACGGCGCCTCCGAGGGTCTCCACACCGTGATGGTCGAGCGCGAGGCTCCCGGCGGCCAGGCCGGCCAGTCGAGTCGCATCGAGAACTACCTCGGGTTTCCCGCCGGCCTCTCCGGCTCGGACCTCGCTCGCCGGGCCACCGACCAGGCACGCCGGTTGGGAGCGGAGCTCCTCACCGTCCAGGAGGCCGTATCCCTGCGCCCGGAGGGCTCCGCTCGCCTCGTCCAGCTGTCCGGCGGCGGGGTCCTCAGCGCCAGCTGCGTGTTGGTGGCCTCCGGGGTCTCCTACCGCCAGCTCGACACCCCCGGGTTCCCCGAGCTCACGGGCGCGGGCATCTACTACGGCGCCGCCATGACCGAGGCCCGCGCGTGCTCTGAACAGCATGTGGTGGTCATCGGCGGCGCCAACTCCGCGGGCCAGGCCGCGGTCTACTTCAGCGGTTACGCCGCCAAGGTCACGATGCTCGTCCGCGGCTCGAACCTGGAGAAGTCCATGTCTCACTACCTCGTCGAGCAGATCTCTGACCTCTCCAACGTCGAGGTCCGCACCCGCACCTCCGCCACCGCCGCCTCCGGCGAGGACGGGCGCCTGCGCAGGCTCCACGTCAGCGGCCCCCACGGCGAGGACACCCTCGACGCGGACGCCTGCTTCGTGTTCGTTGGAGCCGCTCCCCGCACCGACTGGCTGGAGGGCGTCCTCGCCCGCGATGACCGCGGGTTCATCCTGGCCGGCCGCGACGCCCAGGCCGACGGCTGGCCCCTCCAGCGCGAGCCCTACGTCCTGGAGACCACCGTCCCCGGTGTGTTCGTCGCCGGCGACGTTCGCGCCCGCTCGATCAAGCGCGTCGCCTCCGCCGTTGGCGAGGGCTCGATGGCCGTCTCCCTGATCCACGAGTACCTCCTGCAGGCGTGATCCTCCCGTGAGCGAGCGGCCAGTGAGCGATCCGCCGCCTGTGGGCGATCCGCCGCCTGTGGGCGATCCGCCGCTAGTGGGCGATCCGCCGGCCGTGAGCGAGAGTCCCGTGACGATCGAGGAGCTCCGGGAGGTCGACCTGTTCGACGACCTCGACGATCGGGAGCTCGCCGAGTGGGTCGCCGTGGCTCGCCCCTGGTCCGTGGGGCCCGGCGAGGTGATCGCCGAGCAGGGCCAGCAGTCGGCCGGCCTGCAGCTCCTGCTCGAGGGGGACGCCCAGGCGCTGATCGTCGGTCGGGGAGGTACAGAGCCCGTCGGCCGCCACCGGGCGCCGACGTGGATGGGCGCCATCACCGTCCTCACCGACGGTGTCCTGGGGGTGCGCATGCAGGCCGACACCGCCTGCCGTCTCGCGGTGGTCGTCCCCGAGGACTTCCGCAGGCTCGCCTTCGCCCAGCCCTCGATCCACCGGCGGGTGATGCAGCAGGTGGCCCCGGTCATCGGCCGGGTCACCGAAGTCGAGCAGAGCCGCGAGCGTCTGGCCTCGCTGGGCACGATGGCCGCGGGCCTCGCCCACGAGCTCAACAACCCTGCCGCCGCCGCCCGCCGATCCGCCGCCCAGCTGACTGAGGCCCTCGACGCGATCGGCTCCACCCTCGCGTCCTTCGTGGACGCGGGGATAGAGCGCGAGGAGGCTGAGCAGCTCGTGGCCCTCCAGCGCCAGGCGCTCTCCCGCGCCGCCCAGGTCACCGCCTTGGACGCCCTGGATGCGTCCGATGCCGAGGAGGAGCTTCTCGCCCGCCTGGAAACCCTCGACGTGCCCGAGCCGTGGCGGTTGGCCGAGCCCCTGGCGGTCGCCGGCGTGGACCAGGAGTGGCTGGATCGCGTCGTCGAGCTCGCCGGTCCCGCCACCGGTGCGGCGCTCCGCTGGGTGGCCGCCACGCTCACCGCCGGTCGCCTGGCGGCCGAGCTCGAGGAGTCCACCGAGCGCATGTCCACGCTGGTGGGCGCCGTGAAGTCATACGCCTACATGGATCGCGGGGACGTCGTCGAGGTCGACCTCCACGAGGGCCTCGAGACCACCCTGACCGTCCTCGCCCACAAGCTCAAGCACACCGAGATCGAACTCGTCCGCGACTATGACCGCACCCTCCCGAAGCTCGCCGTCCGCGGCTCGGAGCTCAACCAGGTGTGGACGAACCTCCTCGACAACGCCATCGACGCTTTCGCCGAGCAGGGGCGGGGGACCATCACCATCGCCACCCACAGAGACGGCACCTGCGCCGTCGTGGAGATCGCCGACGACGGCCCCGGCATCCCCGACGACCTCGCCGGTCGGATCTTCGACCCGTTCTTCACCACCAAGGAGGTCGGTCACGGCACCGGCCTCGGCCTCGCCACCGCACGCCGTATCGTCGTCGATCGCCACCACGGCTCCCTCACCCTCGACACCCGCCCGACCGCCACCGTCTTTCGCGTCCGCCTGCCGTTCACCCAGGCCCGATGACGCAGGCGACCTTCCACTTCGACCTCGGCTCCCCCTACGCCTACCTGGCGGCGGAGCGCATCTCCGAGGCTCTCCCCGAGGTCTTCCCCGAGCCGCTCGTGTGGCAGCCCGTCTCGCTGGGGGCCCTGTTCAAGCTGAACGGCCGCTCCTCCTGGTCGCTGGCCGATCCCGGTCGGCGCGTAACGGGGATCGCCGAGGTCGAGCACCGCGCCCGCCTGTACGGGCTTCCCCCCGTCCGCTGGCCCGATCCCTGGCCGAGCAACTACCTGTATGCGATGCGCGCGTGCACCTTCGCCTTCCAGGCGGGCGCCGGCCGGGAGTTCACCCTTGGGGCCTTCCGTCACGCCTTCCAGGGGGGCCATGATCTGGGGCTCGAGGAGAACGTCCTGAGGGTCGCAGAGGAGGTCGGCTTGAACCCGGCCGCGGTCGCCGAGGCGACCGGCGACCCCCAGGTCAAGCTGGCGCTGCGAGAGGCCACCGACGAGGCCCACCGGCTGGGCGTGTTCGGAGTGCCCACCATCTCCGTCGACGGTGAGCTGTTCTGGGGGGAGGATCGCCTGCGGGACGCCGCCGCGGCGGCCGCCCCACTCAGGCCCTGAGCGCCCCTCTGACCTGACGCGCGATCTCGAGGTCCTCTCTCGCGGCGATGACCAGGGTGCGGACAGCCGCCCCACGGCACCCGACCTCCGCGTCGCCGTCCGCCTCGCGGTTACGGGCCTCGTCCAGCGAGACCCCGAGGAAGGAGAGCCCCGCCACGGCGTTCGCGCGAACCTGAGACTCGTGCTCGCCCACCCCTCCGGTGAACACGAGCACGTCCAGCCCCCCGAGGGCCGCCGCCATCGCGGCCACACCCGCGCGTAGCCTGTGGATGTAAACGTCGAGTCCGAGCTTTGCTTTTTCGTCCTTCCCCCGCGCGCGTGCGAGGATCTCCCGCATATCCGCGCTCCCGGTCAGGCCGACGAGGCCCGACTCGTGCTCGAGCGCCTCACCGAGCTCCCCCTCAGACATGCCGGTGTGCTCGAGCAGCCACAGCAGCAGCCCTGGGTCCACGCTCCCGGACCTCGTGGCCATCACCAGGCCCTCCAGGGGCGTGAATCCCATCGTGGTCTCCCGCGACCGTCCGTTCTCGATCGCACACACCGACGCCCCGGCCCCCAGGTGACAGCTGACGATCCGCGGTCCCGGGCCGCTCCCCGGACCCGGTCCCGGCCTCCGGCTGTCTCGCGTCGGCGGTCCCGTGCCGTCCTTTTCGAGCAGCTCCGGGGTGCGTCTCGCGACCCAGGCGTGGGAGAGGCCGTGGAAGCCGTACCGGCGAAGCCCCCAGCGCTCGCGCCAAACCGCCGGCAGCGCGTATGTGGCCGCCTCGGGTGGGAGGGTCCCGTGAAAGGCCGTGTCGAAGCACGCCACCGCGGGCACCCCCGGGAGGGCCTGGCTGACGGCGTCCAGCGCGGCCAGGGACTTGGGCTGATGAAGGGGCGCCAGGTCCACGAGCTCGCGGAGCGCCTCCCTCACCCCGCCATCCACCCGCACGGGCTCGCGAAACCGCTCGCCCCCGTGGACGATCCGATGGCCCACCGCGTCGGCCTCTCGGAGCGGCGAGTCCGGCGAGTGGAGGGCGGCCCGCAGCGCGTCATGGTCGAGCGCCGCCCGGGGCGCGGGGATCTCCCGGGCGGCGATCGTCTCGTCTTGGTCGCCCAGCAGCGTGAGCTTCAGCGAGCTGGACCCGGCGTTGACGACCAGCACGCGCACGGCTTCACTAGCCGTCCGCGGCGACGGGCCAGCGCCAGTCGGTCACGTCGGACGGGTCCTCGCCGTGTTCGCGGGTGTAGGCGCGGTGGCGCAGGCGGACGTCGGCCATCTCCTGGCGCAGGTGGGCCTCGTGCTCGCCCAGGCCCGGGACACGGTCGATGACGTCGATCACCAGGTGGAAGCGGTCGAGGTCGTTGAGCATCACCATGTCGAAGGGCGTGGTCGTGGCGCCCTCCTCCTTGTAGCCGCGCACGTGCAGGTTGTGGTGGCCGGCGCGACGGTAGGTGAGGCGGTGAATCAGCCATGGGTAGCCGTGGTAGGCGAAGATCACCGGCCGGCTCGGGGGGAACAGGGCGTCGTACTCGACGTCGGGCAGGCCGTGGGGATGCTCGCTGTCGGGCTGCAGGCGCATCAGGTCGACCACATTGACGACCCTCACCCTCAGGTCCGGCAGGCGCTCGCGCAGGATCGCCGTCGCGGCGAGGGTCTCCAGGGTGGGCACGTCACCGGCGCAGGCGAGCACGACGTCGGGCTCCTGCTCGTCGTCGCTGCACGCCCAGTCCCAGATGCCCAGGCCGCGGGTGCAGTGGGCGACGGCCTCGTCCATCGTGAGGTAGTTCAGCTCGGGCTGCTTGCCCGCGACGATCACGTTCACGTAGCCGCGGCTGCGCACGCAGTGGTCGGCGACGGACAGCAGGCAGTTGGCGTCGGGCGGCAGGTACACGCGCACGATCTCGGCCTTCTTGTTGACCACGTGGTCGATGAACCCGGGATCCTGGTGGGAGAACCCGTTGTGATCCTGGCGCCACACGTGCGAGGAGAGCAGGTAGTTCAGCGAGGCGATGGGCGCTCGCCAGGGGATGTCCCGGGTCACCTTCAGCCATTTCGCGTGCTGGTTGAACATCGAGTCCACGATGTGGATGAACGCCTCGTAGCAGTTGAACAGCCCGTGGCGGCCCGTCAGCAGGTAGCCCTCGAGCCAGCCCTGGCAGAGGTGCTCAGAGAGAACCTCCATCACCCGCCCGTCGGGGGCGAGGTGATCGTCGCTTGGGAGCCGATCCGCCTCCCAGGTGCGATCGGTCGCCTCGAACACGGCGCTCAGGCGATTGGAGGCGGTCTCGTCGGGCCCCATCATGCGAAACCGTTCGGGGTTACGCTCGATCACGTCCCTCAGGAGCTCCCCCAGCACGCGCGTGGGCTCGCTGGAGCTCGCCGTGGGCGAGGGGACGTCCACTGCGTAGTCGCGAAAGTCCGGGAGCTCGAGCGCCCGCAGCAGGCGACCGCCGTTGGCGTGCGGGTTGGCCCCCATGCGACGCTCCCCCTGCGGGGCCAGGGCGGCCAGCTCACCGCGCAGCGCGCCCCCCTCGTCGAACAGCTCCCGGGGTCTGTAGGAGCGAAGCCACCGCTCGAGCTGGGCAAGGTGCTCGGGCTTCGCCGCGAGGTCGGCGAGGGGGACCTGGTGAGAGCGAAACGACCCCTCAGCCGGGAGCCCGTCGACCTCCTTGGGCCCCGTCCAGCCCTTGGGGGTTGCCAGCACGATCATCGGCCAGCGCGGGCGCTCCAGCCTGCCCTCCTCGCGGGCGCGTCGCTGGATCTCGACGATCTCCGCGGTGACCTCGTCGAGGACGCCCGCCATCAGCTGGTGCATCGCCGCCGGGCGCCCGTCCTCCACGAACCGCGGCGCATACCCAAAGCCCTCCAGCAGCGACCGGAGCTCCTCGCGGGGGATCCGCGCGAGCACCGTGGGGGCCGCGATCTTGTAGCCGTTGAGGTGAAGCACCGGCAGCACCGCCCCGTCGTGGACGGGATCGAGGAACTTGTTGGAGTGCCAGCTGCCCGCGAGCGGACCGGTTTCGGCCTCCCCGTCGCCGATCACGCAGCAGGCGATCAGGTCGGGGTTGTCGAGCACCGCCCCGTAGGCGTGGGCCAGCGAGTAGCCGAGCTCCCCGCCCTCGTGGATCGACCCGGGCGTCTGCGGCGAGACGTGGCTGGAGACGCCGCCGGGAAAGGAGAACTGGCGAAACAGCCGTCGCATGCCCTCCTCGTCGGGTCCGATGTGGGGGTGAACCTCGGTGTATGAGCCCTCGAGATAGACGTTCGCGATCAGCCCCGCCCCCCGTGGCCGGGGCCGGCGACATAGATGACGCTCAGGTCTCGTTTGCGAATCACTCGGTTCAGGTGGGCATAGACGAAGTTCAGCCCCGGCGTGGTCCCCCAATGGCCCAGGAGCCTCGGCTTGATGTGCTCGATCCGAAGGGGCTCCCGCAAGAGCGGATTGTCGAGCAGGTAGATCTGGCCGACCGACAGGTAGTTGGCCGCCCGCCACCACCCGTCCAGCAGGCGCAGCTCCTCGTGCGAGAGGGGACCGACCTGGCCGGCATCGGTGTCGTCATCAATCAACGGAGCCTCCTGTCGGTGGGGGTCGCCGTCGAGATTAGCTCTCGGGTGCGCCACGCGGCGGGCGGCGCTATCTTCGTCGGATGGTCCAGTGCTCGCACCTCGACCACGTCCTGGTGACGCAGCTGCCCGAGGCGGTGGACGGCTGCGAGGACTGCCTCGCGATCGGCGGCGAGTGGCTGCACCTGAGGATCTGCCTGGAGTGCCGCCACGTGGGCTGCTGCGATGACTCTCCCAACCGTCACGCCAGGGCCCACGCCGGCGAGACCGACCACCCGATCATCCGCTCGATCGAGCCCGGCGAGGACTGGTCCTGGTGCTTCGTCGATCGGATCGCTATGCGCATCGAGGGAATCGAGGGATCCACCCGCATCCCTCCGTCGCCGCTGTCGGAGGTCACATGATGTACATGAGCGCGGCACCGCCCTCCCCGGCGGGTCCGGCCGAGGCGGAGGACGGGATCCGCTTTCCGCCGGCTGTTGCGCTTTCGCGGATGGCCCAGATCCTGCGCTTCAGCCAGCGCCAGATCGAGTTCGTGTTTCGGGCACGACGCGAACATGGCGAGGTCTTTCAGATGCAGGCAGGGATCGAGGGAGGGACGGTCGTCAGCTGTCATCCCGACCATGCCCGCTCGCTGTTCACCGCCAAGCCCGAGCATGTGCCGTCGTTGACCGCGGAGTCCCCGCTGCGCCCGATCGTGGGACCGGGATCGGTGTTGACCGCCAATGGTTCGCGCCATCTGCGCCAGCGCAGGCTGCTGCTCCCCCCGTTCCACGGGGATGCGATCGACCGCTACAGCCAGATGATCGGCGAGGCGACCGACCGCGAGCTCGAGCGCTGGCCGATCGGCCGTCCGTTCGCACTCGCTCCGCGGATGCAGTCGATCACGCTCGACGTGATCATGTCCGGCATCTTCGGCGTCGACGAGCGGCCCGCCCGCGGGACCCACGAGCACCGCCTGCGCTCCACGATCAAGCGCCTGACCGCGCTCTCCACGTCCCCGGTCGCGAAGATCGGCGAGCTCACGAACATGGGACGGGAGGAGCCCGTCGGGCTCATGCGCACCGCCATCGCGCTGCTCGACCGCGCCACCTACCCCATCATCGTCGCCCGCCGGCGCGCCGATGACCTCGCGCAGCGCGGGGACATCCTCTCGCTGCTCCTCACGGCCAGAACCGAGGATGGCGAGCTCCTGTCCGACAAAGAGCTGCGCGACGAGCTGCTCACGCTCGTGCTCGCGGGCTTCGAGACCACCGCGAACTCGCTGGCGTGGACGTGGGAGCGACTGGTGCGCACACCCGAGGCCCACGAGCGCCTGCGAAATGCCGTCCGCCGCGGCGAGCAGGCGGCCGAGCACGTAGAAGCGACGATCGTCGAGGGCATGCGATGCCGTCCGGTCATCCCGATCGTCGGCCGCCGGGTCACCGTTCCGTGGCGACTCGGAGAGTACGTCCTTCCCGCGGGAACGGCGATCAGCATCAGCATCCTGCTCGTCCACCACCGCGAGGACCTCTACCCTGACCCCTTCTCGTTTCGCCCCGAGCGCTGGCTGAACGACAAGCCCGGCACCTATGAGTGGCTTCCCTTCGGCGGTGGCACTCGCCGCTGCCTCGGCGCCGCCCTCGCGATGGCCGAGCAGCAGATCGTCCTCCACGCCATCGCTCAGCGCTTCGACCTAGAAGCCGACCGACCCGAGCCCGAGCACGCCCAGCACCGCAACGTCACGATGATCCCCGCCTGCGGCACCCGCGTCGTCGCACGCGGACTCACCTCGTAGGCGACGGCTACGTGCAGGGGCTCGGGTGAGCCGGAGCTGCGCTCCGGCTCGGGTGAGCCGGAGCGCAGGCCATCTCAAGGGCGGTCAGTTGGGCACTGCAGACCTGACGGCCTCGACGGTCGCCAACATCGGGCCGGGGATCGACTTCTATTTCGCTTTCGGCGTGATCGCCGTCACCGCCGGCGTCGCCGCTCCGTTGACGATCATCGTCGCGGGCATGGCCGTCGTCCTGCTCGCCTTCACGGTGGCCGAGTTCACCAAGGCCGAGCCTTCGGCGGGAAGCTTCATCACCTACATCGAGACCTCGCTGGGAGCGAGGGCCGGTGTCGCCACGGCTCTGCTGGTCGCGGTGGGGTACACCGTGGCGATAGCGGGGGTGTTCACCATGTCGGGTGGCATGGTGACCCTCACCCTCGCCCATTACACATCCTGGCAGCCCCCCTGGGAGCCATTGAGTCTCGTACTGACCGTCGCCGCCATCTGGCTGACGGCGCGGGGCGTCAGGCTTTCGACCACCGCGGTGGGCTTGGCTGTCCTCGTTCAGGTGGCGATCATGGTCATCGTCTGCGTCACCGTCCTCGTTCAGGAGCGTGCCCATCTGTCGGGCATACCGTTTTCCTGGGCGCACCTCACCGGTGGCCTGGCCGGCCTGTCCGCGGGCTTCCCACTCGCCCTTTACATGTTCATCGGATGGGAAAATGGCCCGGCGCTCGCCGAGGAGTGCCGCAATCCGAGGCGCACCGTCCCGAGAGCCCTCTACCTGTCGATCGCGATCGGCGTCGCCCTTTTCGTCTTCTTCGCCTATGCCACCGTCACCGGCTTCCACTACGACGTCTCCTCCATCGGTCGCTCGTCGGTTCCGTTCCTGACCGTGTCCGACCGGTATCTCGGCGCAGCGGCCATCTTGGCCTGGGTGGCCGGAATCGTCTCCGTGCTCGCCACTCTGGTTTCCGGTGCGAACTCCCAAGCGCGCATGCTCTTCGACGGCGGGCGGTCCGGACTCCTCCCCGCACGGCTCGGTCGCGTCCGCCCGCCAGCCGACACCCCCGTGAATGCGCTGCTCCTGATGGCTGGCGGCGGACTCGGGATCATCGCGGTCTGGTGGGCGATCCACCTCGTCGGACTGGACACGGGATCGACGAACCCCGTCGGCCTCTATGCCGAGTGCTCGACGATGGGCACGATCGTGATCCTGTTCGTCTACTTCCTGACGACGCTCGCCCTCCCGGTCTTCATGTGGCGCCACCACCGACGATCCTTCTCAACCCTCCGACACGTGGCCATCCCGGTCGTTGGGGTCCTGACCCTCATCGTCCCGTTCGTCGAGCTGTGCAAGCCGGGGCAGCCCTCGCCCTACAGCGAGTTCCCCTACATCGCACTCGCGATCCTGGCGGCGGCCACCGCGATCGCTTGCGTCGTCGTGCATCGCCACCCGTCCACCGGCTCGGGCGAGGGGACGACGTTCACCGAGCCCGCGTGAGCCAGGGCCGGAACCCGCGTGAGGGGGCCATGTCAAGGGTCGCAGGCCTCGCGAGGCGCCGCCTGCATATGAGGAGGAGACCCGTCTAAACTCGGCGATAGCCAGGCCACAACGGCAGAGGAGGCTTCGATGATGAGTGAGCACCAGCAGGACGCCGAGTGGAACGTCGTCGATTGGCACGGCAAGATGATGGTCGATCGCGACGGCGAGAAGATCGGCAAGCTCCAGGACGTCTACGTCGATGTCGAAAACGACGAACCACAGTTCGCCACCGTCAAGGAGGGCTTCATCGGGCGCCACCTGACCTTCGTGCCGCTCGGCGGGGTCAAGGTGGGTCCCGATGAGCTGCAGATACCGGTGGCCAAGGAGCAGATCCAGTCCGCACCCAACATCGAGCAGCATGGGGAGGAGCTCTCCCAGGCAGACGAGTCGGCTCTCTACCACCACTACGAGCTCAACTACGACCCCCCCGACACCGAGAGCGGCCGCCGACTCGCCCGTCGCTGAGCTCGCATTCGGCCAAAGCCGCTCGCGGTCCGCGGAGGTCTCCCTGGTTCAGGGCACGCGGTGGGTAGGCCGCTGTCGGCGGTCATGCCAGAAGCCAGCCACGCTGTTGACCTACAGAACGAATGGGACGATCGCGTGGACGCGCGTCTTGTACTCGGGGTAGGCTTCGGGAAAGTGGTTGCTCATGATCTGCTCCTCTTGCCGGGCCTTCCACCACAGGCCGCCGCATAGCGCGACGAGCAGGACGAAGCCGATCGCCCGCCCGTAGTTAATCGCCGTGCCGAGCGCCATGACGATCAGGCCGGTATAGATCGGATGTCGTGCCAGCGAGTACGGGCCCGATTCGATCAGCTCGTGATCTTGCTTGAACGTCACCTCCGCGCTCCAGTTGCGACCCAGCGTGATCCGCGCCCACACTGTGAAGGCGGCTCCCGCGAGAACGATGCCATCGCTGACAACTCCCACCCCGAGTGTCGTCTGCCAAAGCTGTGACTGTGAGGACACGTTCAAGAGCCGTCCGGTGGCGATCAATCCGACGACAACGACGAGCGTCACCAGGCGATACCCGACGAGTCCCCCTCGCTCGATCGTCCGCTTACTCGTAAAGGCCATTATCACCCAATAGATCACCCAGGCGATCCAGCAGCCCTCGATGAACAGCCATGTCGAGTCGGTCATCTCTCAGCTCTCGTCCCACGAGGATTCGCCTGTGGAAGCTGCTTGGTGAGCTGGACGATCGGGATCGTCCGGTTCGCCTTTGCGGCTTCTCGACGGTAGGTCGCGTAGGGCGCGAAGACACGGTCGGCGAGCGTCCAGAGCCTGTCGCGTTCAGCTTCGTCGCTGACGACGGTGGCCCGCATGGGGATGCCGCCGAACGTGACGTCGGGGTGGGCCCGAAGATTGTGAAACCACGCGGGGTGTCTCTCGTCGCCGGCCTTCGAGGCGACGATCGTGACCCGGTCCTCGTCGTTGAAGTAGATAACCGCGTTCCGTCGCACCGCGCCGCTTTTCGCCCCCCGGGTTTCGAGCAGGGCGGTGGGCAGGACGAGCCCCATTCCGAGACGACCCCGGGTTGCCCGCAGCAGATACGGATCGACCTTCCAGACGACGTTCGCCGAGATGAGCCTCCCCAGGCGGGTGCTGGACAACGAGGCATAGCCGCGGCTGATCAAGCCGGGCGGGCGGTTGGGGTCGACGTACTTGAGCCGCGTAGGCACCGCGGGATTCTCCCACGTGACTCATTTGGGGCTCTTGCGTGCCGCCCCGTGGCTAGTGTCCTGAGTCGTTGATCCGCTGGCAGTAGTTGGCGAGACTGTCGAGGATCTCCTCGGCGCTCTTGTGCCAGACGTAGGGTTTGGGGTCTTCGTTCCAGCTGGTGATCCAGGTCCGGATCGAGGCTGTGAGGTCTCGCACGGAGCGGTGCGTGCCGCGCTTGATCCATTTCGTGGTGAGCTCTGAGAACCATCGCTCGACGAGGTTCAGCCAGGAACTGTAGGTCGGCGTGAAATGCACGTGGAAGCGCGGGTGGCGTAACAGCCACCGCTGGATCGACGGCGTCTTGTGCGTGGAGGAGTTATCGAGCACCACATGGATCTCTAGGTGCTCGGGCACGGCCTTGTCGATCGTGTTCAGGAAACGGCGGAACTCCTCTGCTCTGTGGCGGTTGGTGATCTCGCTGATGACCTGCCCGGAGGCGACGTCAAGGGCGGCGTAGAGGTTCGTGGTTCCGCTGCGCACGTAGTCGTGGGTCGCTCGTTCGGGCACGCCTGGCATCAGCGGCAGCACCGGGGCGGTGCGGTCAAGCGCCTGGATCTGGGACTTCTCATCGACGCAGAGCACGACCGCGGCCTCGGGCGGGTTCAGGTAGAGCCCGACGATGTCGCGGACCTTCTCGATGAACTGCGGATCTGGCGAGAGCTTGAACGTCTCCGCCTGATGTGGCTTCAGCGCAAATGCCCGCCAGATGCGGCTGATCGCGCTCTGGCTCATCCCGGTGGCCTGCGCCATCGAGCGAGTCGACCAGTGCGTCGCGTCCTTCGGCTTCTCCTCGAGCGTCTTGACGATCACCCGCTCGACGTCCTCGTCGGTGACCGAGCGCGGTTTGCCGGGACGTGGCTCATCGTGCAGCCCGTCCAGGCGCCGCCACGCGAACCGCCCTCGCCACTTGCCGACGGTGTTGGTATTGCACCTCAGGGCAGCGGCGATCTCCTTGCTCTGGCGCCCCTCGGCCGCGGCCAACACGATCCGGCAACGCAACGCCAACGCCTGCGAGCTCTTCGGGCGCCGCGCCCACCGCTCCAACACCTCGCGCTCCTCGTCAGTCAGAACGATCTCCGCACGCTGAGCCATAGCCGCCTCCAATCGTCGTGGATGACGACGAACTTCGCGGCCAACCCCACATACACCTGCGAACTAACGACTCCGGACACTAGGCCCGGTCGAGGTCCATACGGGCGCGGAAGTCCTTGGTCGTGTTCTCGTGAGGGAAGGGCTCGTCGGGCACGGCCAGGCCCAAGGAGTCGCAGATGGGCTCCCATCCGTCTTGTGGACGCCACTCGAGCAGGCGCTCGGGCGGGGCCGAGCCGCGGACGGCGTCGTTGTGGCGCTCGTAGGCCGTCCTCGCAACGTCGGGGTCCTGCCACTCGGGGGTGAAGCGCTTGTCGAGCAGATCGAGCACCATCGCCCGGTGCTCCGCGACCAGGGGCTCGTCCGGGGGCACCGCCATCTTCATCGTCGCCACGATCGTCCGCTCCATGCTCGCCCACCACGTCTCCGCGGAGTCCCGTGTGGACAGGAGGATGAGAGCATCGGGGTTGGACGCCGAGAGCTCCCGCCGGAAGGCGCACGCCGGCCAGTCGACGGTGGCCGAGTAGTCCCCCAGGAGCGCACTCCAGTCGATTGGCTCGCCGCGCACGGCCGCGTGCCATACCGGAATGTCTTGCGGTCGCTGAAACGCCTCGGACATGTGGTAGCAACGCCCTTCGAGCAGGAACTCGAGCGCTTGCTTCAGCGACGCCGTCCCCGTCCGGCCAAGCCCGGCGCCTACAACCCTCAAAGACACGTGATCTCCTCCCGGATTACCAACCGTGGCGGCAAGCTATCGGTTGCGAGCCGTCAACGCCGCCCGCCGCTCCAGAGCCGCTCCACGCGATACTCACGGCCATGGCCTCGGCTCTCGCCGGCTCCTCCTCCGCTCCCCCCACGGGTCGCACCGCCTGGGCGCGCAACCTGGGCGCGCCCGTACGGGACTTCCTGAGCACCGAGACGGGCGGGGCGGCGGTCCTCATCGCAGGCGCCGTCGCCGCGCTGGTGTGGGCCAACTCCCCCTGGTCGAGCTCCTATGAGTCCTTCTGGAGGACCACCCTGCAGGTGAGCGTGGGCCACCACGTGCTGTCCGCCAGCCTGCGCCAGTGGGTCAACGAAGGGCTGATGTCCCTGTTCTTCTTGGTCGTCGGCCTGGAGGCCAAGCGAGAGCTCGACGTGGGGGAGCTTCGCGAGCGTAACCGCCTTGCGATTCCGGTAATCGCGGCCCTCGGGGGCATGGCGCTGTGTGTGGGCATATACCTGGCCGTCAACGCGGGCGGCTCGGGCAGGGAGGGCTGGGGGGCGGCGATGTCCACCGACACCGCTCTGGCGCTCGGCGCTCTCGCGCTCGTGGCCCCCAGCAGCGCCACGAGGCTTCGCGTCTTCCTGCTTACCCTCGCGGTGGTCGACGATCTCGGCGCCCTGATCGTGATCGCCGTGGCATACAGCGAGCACGTGTCCGTGCTCGCCCTGGCGATCGCCCTGGCCCTGTTCGCAGCTCTTGCCCTGCTGCGGTTCGCGGGACGCTGGCGCGAGCCCGCGGCGGTCGTCGTCGGGACCGGCGTGTGGCTGGCGATGTTCAAGTCGGGGATCGACCCGGTCGTCGCGGGCCTGGCGATCGGACTGGTGACGAGCGCCTACCCGCCCGAGCGCGGCGATCTGGAGCGTGCCACGGAGCTCACCCGGTCCTTTCGCGAGCAGCCCACACCGGAGCTCGCCTACGAGGCCCAGCGCGGGCTGACCTCGACGATCTCCCCGAACGAGCGCCTGCAGTATCGGCTGCACCCTTGGACGAGCTTCGTCGTGGTGCCCCTGTTCGCGCTGGCCAACGCCGGGATCCACGTTGACTATCGCATCCTGAGCGACGCGGTGAGCTCGCCGGTGACGATCGGGATCGTGCTCGCCTACGTCCTGGGCAAGCCCCTGGGCATCGTGGCTGCGTCCTGGCTCGGCACTCGCCGAGCCCTCGGCGGCGGGCGGCTGGTCGTCACCTGGCCCGGCCTCGCGGGTGTCGGCGCGGCCGCGGGGATCGGCTTCACGGTGTCGTTGTTGATCGCCGGTCGCGCGTTCGCCGGTGAGCTGCTCGACGAGGCGAAGATCGGGATCCTCCTCGCGGCCGTCATCTCGCCGTTCGTGGCTTTCGTCGTCTTTCGGCTGATCGCCAGGCTGCCCGCCCAGGTGCGCGCCCGCCAGCTCGGCAACACCGCCGAGCAGCTGATCGACCTCGCCGAGGACGTCGATCCCGAGCGCGATCACGTCAGGGGCGCCCCCGACGCTCCGGTCACGCTCGTCGAGTACGGGGACTTCGAGTGTCCCTATTGCGGACGCGCCGAGTCGGCGATCCGCGAGCTCCTGTCAGACTGGGGCGACGATCTGCGCTACGTCTTTCGTCACCTGCCCCTCAGTGACGTCCACCCCTGGGCCCAGCTCGCCGCGGAGGGCGCCGAGGCCGCCGGCGCTCAGGGGGCGTTCTGGGAGATGTATGACCTGCTCCTCGCCCATCAGGACGAGCTCACCCCCAGCCACCTCCGCCGCTATGCCCAGGATCTCGGCCTCGACGTGGAGCGGTTCTCCGAGGAGCTTCGCCGGCGCACCCATGCCCCGCGAGTGAGTGCCGACGTGGCGAGCGCGGACGCGAGCGGCGTCTCCGGCACTCCGTCGTTCTTCATCAACGGCCGCCGCCACAATGGCGTCTACGACGTGGCCACCCTCAGCCAGGCGGTCCGCTCGGCTCGTGCCCGCGTATCGCCGTCCGCTCAGCACGCATAACGGCCACGCGTGCCCAAGCCGGCTTGCGCGGGGTCGCGCCGGCCCGTGGAGAACCGGGCTGGTCGGCCGGAGTCAAGGCGGGTCAGGCGGGATCGGGCAGGCTCATCAGGGCGAGCGGCACCGCGACGCCGGCCGAGCGGCTGACCGTTGCGATCCGCCTCCCGGGCTGGACGGCGGGGCGAACCTCACCGCACCGGGAGCCCAGCAGCTCGGCGGTGCGGTCGAGGTCGGACGTGCCCGCCGCCAGGCCCCAGAAGCGCGCCGGACGATCGGCCCCGCCCGCGCGCGCGAGCACCGCCTCAGGTTCCTGGACCAGCTCGAGGATCTCAGCGCCGAGCCGAAAGAACGCCTGGCGGGGGGCTCCCGCCGGCGTGGGCTCCTCGCGTACCCGCCGCAGGTCGAGCCCAGCAGCGTGTAGCGCCTGGACACTGCGATCGAGCGACGGGGACATCGCGACGACGTGGTCGATCGCGAGGATCCCGTTGGGATGGGCGGGCGCCGCCGCGGGCACCGGTCGCTCCGAGCGGGTGGTGGCGAGGCCGTCGAGCTTGGTGCTCGCGATCCCCCGCAGCGACCAGCCCACGATGCCGCGCTCCTCGGAGCCCTCGAAGAAGCGCAGGCTCACCTGGCCGAGCCGGCAGACCCCGTCCTGGACGTCGAAGCCGAGCTCTGCCCAGCGCGCGCCGTCGTCGGCGATCAGCAGCTCGTCGATGGTCGTCTCGCTCATCGCCTCGTCATACCTAGCAGACCGTGCTTTCCACCCGCCTGGCGGCGAGCTCCGCGAGCTCCCGGGCGCGCACCTCGATGGCATGCCAGTCCTGGTCTGCTTCGCTGATTGCCTCCACGATCCACTCGGCGAGATCGGCGGCTCGTGCGGTTGTCTGCTCGTCGCTCTCCACATCGGCTCCCGAATCGAACATACGTTCGCTAACGAGCCGACTTTACGAGCCGCCAGCGTCGGAATCGGCTCCGAACGCAGCCACGTCAATCTCTTGTCACAGAGAAGTCACGCTCCTGTGACACCTTGCCGCGCGAGGGCGGGCTCGAACAGCGACCTGCGGAACGGCTACATGCGGAGCGGCTATGCGCTGAGGCCGTATGGACCGCGTAGGCTTGGCGACCGATGTCTCCGAGCGCCGATCCAGAAGCAGGGCAGCAAGAGGCAGACCAGCGACCGCTGACCTTCGACGAGGAGCTCCTGCTGTGGCTGGGCGACGAGACCCCGGCGATCCGCGGCGCCGACGCCGAGCGCATACGAGACATCGCCGCAGAGCTCGCCCGGGGCTTCGACGCGCTCGCGGACGTGGGTCCTGCGGTGACGGTGTTCGGCTCGGCCCGAACCCCGCCGGGACATCCCCACTACGAGCTCGTGCGCGAGGTGGGAGCCTGCCTGGCCGGGGCCGGCTACGCGGTGATCACCGGGGGCGGGCCGGGCCTGATGGAGGCGGCCAACCGGGGAGCCCGAGACGCCGGCGGCCTGTCGATCGGCTGCAACATCGAGCTTCCCCACGAGCAGGCCTCCAACCCCTACCTGGACATCGCCCTGCGCTTCAAACACTTCTTCGCCCGCAAGGTGATGTTCGTGCGATACGCCTCCGCGTTCGTGATCGGCCCGGGAGGGTTCGGCACGCTGGACGAGCTGTTCGAGGCCCTCACCCTGATCCAGACGAAGACGATCAGGCACTTCCCGGCGATCCTCCTCGGCGATGGCGATGGCGATGGCGACGGTGACGGTGACGGCGACGGTGACGGTGACGGCCACGACGGGTGGAGGGGGCTGTTGGAGTGGCTGCGCGAGGGCGCTCTCGCTGACGGCCGGATCGGCGAGGGGGACCTGGAGGTGATGCGGATCGTCGAGCGTCCCGACGACGTCTGCGCGATCGTGGACGCCGCCCGCCGGCGCCAGCGCGAGCAGGGAGACGTGTGGCGCAGGCGTGCCACTAACCTGGGCTGAGGACCCTCGCCCCGATCGCCCCGCCACTTGGCTGGGGTTGGCACCGTGTCGAGGCCGGCGCCGGCATCGGTTCCGGGGAGGTCTCGCGGAAAAAGGAGGACTCGATGGACAAGGTCAGGCTCGGAAGCACCGGTCTGCAGGTCACACCGATCGCGTTCGGGACATGGCAGCTGGGGGGCGACTGGGGAGACTTCGACACCGATCGGGCGATCGCCGCGATCCGGCACGCAAGGGGGCTGGGGGTCAACCTGTTCGACACCGCCCAGGCGTATGGGTTCGGTGTCTCCGAGCGCATGCTCGGGCGGGCCCTGCGCGAGGATCTCGACGAGCGCCGGGAGGAGATCGTGATCGCCACCAAGGGCGGTCTGCGGATGGACCCCGACGAGGGTCTCGTACGGGACGCGAGCCCCGAGTGGATTCGCAAGGGGGTGCAGGAGAGCCTTCAGAATCTCGGGGTGGGGCGGATCGACCTCTACCAGGTCCACTGGCCCGATCCGAAGGTCCCCTTCGCCGAGACCGGCCAGGCGCTTCGGGAGCTGCGCGACGAGGGCAAGATCGGGCACGTCGGGGTCTCGAACTTCAACGCCGAGCAGATGGCCGAGCTCTCGCGGTCCTGTCCGGTGGAGGCCGTCCAGCCGCCCTATCACCTGTTTCGACGGGAGATCGAGCGCGACGTCCTCCCCTACGCGCGCGAGCACGACGTGGGGGTGCTCGTGTACGGGCCCCTCGCCCACGGTCTGCTGACGGGCACGATGGACGCCGACACGACGTTCCCGAGCGACGACTGGCGCAGTCGCAGCGAGCTCTTCCAGGGCGAGACGTTCGCCCGGAACCTGCAGGCGGTGGCCGAGCTCGAGCGGTTCGCCCGTGCCCGCGGCCACGGCGTCAGCCGGCTGGCGATCGCCTGGACGCTGGCCAACCCGGCGGTGGACGTGGCGATCGTGGGCGCTCGCAGCGCTGCCCACATCGAGGACAGCCTGGGGGCGCTGGAGGTGGAGCTGAGCGATCAGGACCTGCGGGAGATCGATGGGATCATGGCGGGCTCGGTGCCCGTCGCGGGCCCGACTCCGGAGGGCGTCTGAGGTGCCGGAAGGTCACCCGGGCCGACCGGGAGCGCCCCGGAGCCGACCGCGGTGGCCTCAGTGGCGCCCGCCGGGCTCGCCGGCGATGCCGCGGCGCAGGCGGTTGACCCGGCGGAGCTCCTGGACGTCCTCGTCCACCGAGGCGAGCGGGCCCGGGGCATCGCTCTCGCCTAGGAGCTCGGGCTGCAGGCGATGGCGGACAAGCTCGCCGGCGATCGCGTCGACACGCTGGGCGCCGGCACCGGGGCGGGAGCTGACGACGCGCCGCAGGCGCTCGCCCTCGAACAGCAGCCCGACGCCGTCGTCCACCGACCAGCCTCCCGGCAGGCGGCCGTCGCGAACGGCTGAGAGCCACACGGGCAGGCGCTCGGGCTCGCCGTCGGCGTGGACGGTGAGCGAGCCGGCGAGCAGGCCGAGGCCCGCGAGCGGCTCGGGGGGGCCGCTGGAGCGGGTGATGCCCCCCTGAAACCAGCACATCGCGCCGGCGCTGATGCCTGCCAGCACGATGCCCTCCCGCCAGGCGTGGATCAGCAGGCGATCGAGGTCGTGGGCGCGCCAGATCGCGAGCAGGTTGCGCATCGAGCCGCCGCCCACGTAGAGGACGTCCTGGGAGAGGACGGTCTCCTCCAGCGGACGGGGGGAGTCGCGCAGGCGAAACAGGGAAAGGTGCTCGGGAATGCACACCCGGTCGGCGAAGCGGGCGTGGAAGGCGTGGATCTGGGCGTTGGTGTCGCCGGAGGCGGTGGGCAGGAAGAGGATGCGAGGCTCGCGGGCGGGCGTGGGGGCGCCCGCGGTGGGAGGCTCCGGAGCGGAGGTGGTGGTGCTCCCGAAATGGACCCCCCGCGCGGGCGCGCGCGCGCCCGCGCGGGTCATGCCGAGAGAGAGGACGAAATCGTCGAGCAGGGGATTGGCGGGCTCCATCGTGAAGCCCCCGCCGCCCATCGCGAAGATCACCCGCTGGGCGGTCGGCGCCTCGGCGGGGCTCACGCGGCCACGGTGACGTGCTCGGAGGCGATCGCCCCACCCTCGCGGCGCTCGTCGTCGGAGTCGAGCGAGCGATCGGCGCCGAGATGGGAGACGTCGAGGGGGAACTCCACGACGGATCTGCCGACGGGCTCGACACGGTAGGCGAGGCCGTTCGGGCGCGAGCTGAGCACTCGCTCCAGAAGGGTCCCGCGGAAGTGCAGGGCGACGCCGTCGTCGGCGGCGAACCCGGGGCACATGCCGTCGCCGACGAACCGGTGGTACTCGACCCGGCGGGCGGGCTCGGCGTCGTAGTGGACGCAGTTGGAGTAGGGCAGCAGGCTCAGCCCGCGCACGCGCCGGGGGGCGCCGTGGAAGGCGGACAGGGCTTCGGCGAACCAGCACAGGGATCCGGCGGAGGGGCCGCACATCACGATGCCCTGCCGCCAGGCCCGGCGCAGGATCTCGTCCAAGCCATAGGCACGCCAGGCGCCGAGCATCGACACCACGTTGCCGCCGCCGACGTAGATCAGGTCCTGAGCGAGCAGGTGGCTGGCGAGGTCGTCCTCGACCCCATCGGTCCCCTGGTCGCGGCGGAACAGCGACACGTGGGAGGCGTCGCAGGTGGGGGCGAAGCGGCGGTAGAAGCGCACGACGTAGTGGTCGGCGTCGCCGGAGGCCGTGGGCAGGAAGCAGACCCGCGGGCGCTCACGGCCGGTGAGCGACAGGACGTAGTCGTCCAGCAGCGAGCTGGAGCGCTCCATCGAGAAGCCGCCCCCGCCGAGAGCCACGATCTGGGGGGTGCGGGTGCAGGCGTTGGGGTGGGTTCGCATCGGATCGACGTGTTGAAGGGAGAGCTATCCCATGCGTGCCCATGATCGTACGGGCAGGGCCCGGAGGATATGGACCGGCGTCTCAGATTCGAGCCCTCGCGGATGGACAATCGCCGCAGCCAGGTCTTTTTCGCCGCGACGTCTCCCCGCAACGGGTCTCAGGGAATCTTTAGCTTCCTCACACGCTCCTCCTACGCCGCCTCGCGAGGGTTCAGCGGGTGAGCACGAGCGAGCAGACCCTGCCGGCGGCGGTCGGGCACACGCGAGTGCGTCTCGGGTCGGTGGCCGGCACCGCGCGGGCGCAGCTCGCGGCGCTGATGGTCCTGGCGGGCGGCCTGAACCTGTGGGCGCTGAGCCGAAACGGCTGGGCGAACACCTACTACAGCGCGGCGGTGCGCTCGATGAGCTCGAGCTGGCACGACTTCCTGTTCGGGGCGATGGACAGGGCGGGGGCGATGACGGTCGACAAGCCCCCGCTGGCCCTGTGGGTGCAGGCGCTGTCGGCGAGGGTGTTCGGATATCACCCGCTGAGCGTGCTCGTGCCCCAAGCGCTGATGGGGATGGCGAGCGTGGCGCTCGTGTACGACCTCGTCAGGCGACGGTTCGGGAAGCTGGGCGGGTTCGTCGCGGGGCTGGCGCTCGCGATCACGCCGATCGAGGTGGCCGTCTCCCGGCACAACAACCCTGACGCGTTGCTGGTGCTCTGCAGCGTGGCGGCCCTGTGGTCCACGGTCAGGGCCCTGGAAGGGCGGAGCTTTCGCTGGCTGGTGCTCGCGGGTGTGTGCGTGGGTCTCGGCTTCGAGACGAAGATGGCGGTCGCGCTGATGGTGGTGCCCGGGATCGCGGCGGCGTGGCTTTGGGTGGCGCCCGATGGCCGCCGGCGGGCGCTCGGGGAGCTGCTCGGGGCGGGCGGCGCGATGGCGCTCGTCGGCGGAGGGTGGCCGGCGCTGGTCGAACTGACCCCCGCGTCCGATCGCCCGTGGGTGTCGGGCACGAGCGGTAATACGATCTGGGAACTGATCTCCGAATACAACGGAGTCGGGCGGTTGAACGGCCAGACCGGCGGTCCGGCGGGGGCGGGGGGCGTGGGCGGGAACATGTTCGGGGGCACCCCCGGGCCGGGACGGCTGCTGAACACGGCGCTGGGCGGCCAGGCCGGATGGCTGTTGGGCTTTGCCCTGGTGAGCGGCGTGGCGGTGGCGCTCGCATGCAGGCTGCGACGCCCGGATGAGCGCAGCGGCTGGCTGATCGCGGTGGGGGGCGCGTTCGCGGTCACCGCCGTGGTGTTCAGCGAGGCGAAAGGGATCTTCCACCCTTACTACGTGTCCCTGCTGGCGCCGTTCGCGGCGGCGCTGACGGGTGCGGGGGTCGCGCAGCTGGGCAGGTCTTCGACCAACGCCCGGATCATGGCGCCGCTGGCGGTGGCGGCGGGAGTGGCGGCTGAGCTGGTGGTGATCGGCCGGTATCCGGGGCACCTGGAATGGCTCGTTCCCGTGCTGATCGTGGTGGGCGCGATGGCGGCGCTCGCGCTCGCGACCGTGAGGGATGGGGCGATGCGAACGGCGGCCCTCGGGGGAGTCGTGGTGGCGCTTTTGATCGCACCTGGGATCTGGGCGGTGGACACGCTGGGATACGCGACCAACGGGACGTTCCCCGAGGGCGGCCCCCAGTCGGCGCTGAGCGCGGGCGGCGGCTTGCGCCCCGGAGGCGCCGCCGGGCCCGCCGGTGGCCTCGGCGGCGCCCGCGGCCCTGGAGGCGTGGGCGGCCCACCCGCGGGCGCGAGCGCGCGTGCGGGCGGGGTGCCGCTTTTCGGAAGCGGCCCCGGCGGTCCCGGCGGTCCCGGCGGCGCGGGTGGCCTCGGCGGCCCCGGGGGTCCCGCGGGCGGACGCGGGGCGATCGGAGCTCCGCTCGGGAACAGCAAGACGATCGCGCAGGCGATCGCCTACGCGAAGGCGCGCGGCGGGGGCACGGTGGCGGTGGCGAGCCAGTCGAGCGCGGCGTCGGCGATCGTCTCCGAAGGCGCGGACGTTGCGGGGATCGGCGGGTTCTCCGGGCGCGAGAGCGACGTGAGCGTGGGGTGGCTGGCTAACGAGGTGAGCAAAGGGAAGATCGGGTGGGTACTGAGCGAAGGCACGAATGCGGGCGGGCCGACGCTGCCCGGGGACACGAGGAGCGGGTCGAAGAAGGCGATGGCGGCGGTGGAGAAGGCGTGCGAGAAGGTGACGCTGCCCGCGGGCGGCGCGGGAGAAGCCGAAGGGCGGGGCACGGGCGAAGCGGGAGACGAAGGGGGCCTCTATGACTGCAGGGGCCGGGCGACGACGTTGGCGGGAGCGTAAGAATCGAATCGTGAGAATCCTGGTGGTGGACGACGACCGAGCGGTGAGGGAGGCGTTGCGAAGGACGCTGACGCTGGCCGGGTATGAGGTGCAGATGGCCGAGGACGGCGGGCAGGCGCTGGCGCTGGTGGGGCAGTCGGCGCCGGACGCGGTGGTGCTGGACGTGGGGATGCCGGGGATCGACGGGTTGGAGGTGTGCAGGCGTTTGCGGGGGCTGGGGAACAGGGTGCCAATCCTGATGCTGACGGCGCGTGACGAGGTGTCCGATCGGATCGACGGGCTGGACGTGGGGGCGGACGACTACATGTCAAAGCCGTTTGACGTGGGGGAGCTGAAGGCGCGGATCCGGGCACTGCTGCGCAGGGCGGGGCCGGAGGGGAGCGATCCCGAGGATCTCGCGTTCGCGGAGGTGAGGCTCGACCGGGCAAGACACGCAGCGGAGGTGAGCGGGCGGTTCGTGGAGCTGACCCGGACGGAGTACCAGCTGCTGGAGCTGCTGATGCTCAACCCGCGGCGGGTGCTGACGCACAGCCTGATCTACGACAGGGTGTGGGGGTATGACTTCGGGCCGGCCTCGAACGCGTTGCGGGTGTACGTGGGCTACCTGCGTCGCAAGCTCGAGGAGGCCGGGGCGAGGCAGCTGATCCACACGGTGAGGGGAGTGGGCTATGTGCTGCGCGAGCCGTGAGCTGGCGCCCGGCGGGCCGGCGGGGCGCGGGCGAGCCGGCCGCGAGTGGACGGCGAGGCGATGACGCTGCGCACGCGGATAGCGGCGGTGGCGGGCGTGTCGGTGGCGCTGGCTGTGGTGGCGGTGGCGGTGGGGCTGTACGTGGCGGTGCGGGCGGACCTCAGGGGTGAAGTCGACAGGGGTCTGCGAAACCGGGCGCGGGTGCTGGCCCAGCCGCTCCCGCAGGGGGCGGGAGCGATCGTCAGGGGGCCGGGCGGGGTGCTGCTGTTCGGCCCCGCGGGCGCGGGCACGGGCACGGGCGCGGGCGCGGCGGGGTCCGGCGGCGTCTCGGGGGGCGGCGGGAGGGGCGTGTTTCCCAGCCACGTCGGGCCGGTGCCGTTCGGGGGGGCGCCGGGATACGTGCAGTTCATCGCGCGGAGCGGCGGCGTGCAGGTGCCGGGGGGCCAGGGAAGCGCCTCTGCGGCGATCGCGATCGACGCGGTCGACAGGGCGATCGCCGAGCGCGGAAGCGGAAGCGTGCTGAGCGACAGGACCGTCAAAGGGGTCAAGCTGAGGGTGCTGACCGAGGGGATCGGTACGCGGGGGGCGGTGATGGTGGCGAGACCGCTGAGCGAGGTGGACAGCGAGCTGAGCAAACTGCTTCTGATCCTCGTGATCGTGGGGGCCGTGGGGATCGCGCTGGCGGCGGCGCTCGGGGCGGTGGTCGCGAAGGTGGCGCTGGCGCCGGTGAGCAGGTTCACGGCGAGGACCGAGGCGTTGACCGCCCAGAGCGCCTCCGGAAGCGGGCGGCTTGACCTGTCCAGGCGCCTGCAGGTGGGGGGCCGGGACGAGCTGGGGCGGCTGGCGGACAGCTTCAACCGGACACTGGACGCGCTGGAGCGCTCCGTGGAGTCTCAGCGCCAGCTGGTGGCGGACGCGGGGCACGAGCTGCGCACGCCGATCGCGAGCCTGCGAGCGAACATCCAGGTGCTGGGGGAATCCGAGCGTTTGGCGGAGGCCGATCGGGTGAGCCTGCGGGAAGACATCGTGAGCGAGCTCGACGAGCTGACGGCGCTGGTGGCGGACGTGATCGAGCTGGCGCGCGGGACGGTCGCGGAGGGCCGGCGGGACGAGGTGCGGTTGGATGCGATCGTCAGCGTTGCGATCGAGCGGGCGGGCAGGCGGGCGGGAGGGGTGAGCTTCGAGCAGGCGCTGGAGGCGACGATGGTGAGGGGAGAGGCCGAGAGGATCGACAGGGCGGTGTCGAACCTGCTCGAGAACGCGCGCAAGTGGAGCCCGGAGGGAGGAGTCGTGCAGGTGGGTCTGCACGAGGGGGTGCTGAGCGTGCGAGACCACGGCCCGGGTTTTGACGAACTGGACCTGGCGCACGTGTTCGACCGCTTCTACCGGGCCGACCGGGCGCGCAAGCTGCCGGGCTCGGGCCTTGGCCTCGCGATCGTGCGCCAGACGGCGGAGGCGTGTGGAGGGTACGCCCAGGCGGACAACGCGCCGGGGGGTGGAGCGCTGCTGAAGGTCAGCTTCGGCCCGGCTGTGGCATTTTGACGCGCCGGCGCGCTCTGCGCGAGGTACTGTTCCAGGCACATCCACTGAGGAGGCTGGTTGAGATGTTTTCGGCGGAGGGTGTTTGTAAGGGTTTTCGCGTGGTGGTCAGTGTGATGTCCGGTCGGAGCTCACAAATCTCAACCTACGGGCTCGATTCGCCAGACACTCATCATCCGACGGGCACCGGCAGCGACCAAGCGGTGCACTGGGCCACCACTGCCAGCGACTGGACGACCCGTATTTAAGTACCAGGTGCCACCGTGCGCAAGCCCGCGAGGCGTGCAGCGGCGCTCTGGCGCTCGTCATAGCCGACGAAGGCGTCGAGCGGCGAGAGGGCGATGGCGGCCACGACGTGAATCGCGTCCAGTGTCCGCAATGCCGGCTCGGTGATCGCGCCGGCGGCCCCGAGCAGGTCGCGATCGAGCGCCAGCAGTCCAAGCGCGTCGAGCAGCTCGCCGGCACGGGCGAGCAGGATCTCGTGCGGCAGCGACGGGTCTTGCGCGGCCGCCCTTCGGATCGCGCGTGGGACCTCCACGAGGACCAGCTCGCACGACGCAATATCGGCGTCCGCGAGGAAGGCTCGCAGGGGCGGACTCTCGGGGTCGTCCAGCACGAGCTTGACCAGCGCCGATGCGTCGGCGTAGAAAAGCGGCAAGTCAGCGCTCGCCGCGGATCTCGTCCAGGGCTCGGCTGAGGGCGTACGGATCGCCGTTCAGCTGGAGCGGCTCGGGCAGCCCGCGGCGAGCAGGGCGCGAGACGAGGCCCCCGGCAACGAGCCGGTCGAGCGCCGCCCCGGTGGTGGCAGGCGGGCCGAGCTCCGCCACCGGCCGGTTGCGATCGGTCACGACCAGGCGCTCCCCCCGCTCGACGCGTCGCAGATACCGGCTGAGGTTCTGGCGCAGCTCGGCCACTCCGACCGTGTCACTCATGTACATCAATGTAGCATCTTAGACAGTGGGCAGGGTCGCTTGCCGAGAGGGTCAGGCCAATGCCGCTGCCGTCTCGTGCGGGTCGAATGCCCGTAGTCCGGTGCTCGTGTAGAGACGTTAGTTGGCTGAGAGGCGGTTTTCGTCTATACATGAGCACATGACGGAGTCACCGTATCCATCCAGGACGTTGGGCGAGCGAGAGGGGGCGGTGACGGCATGGCTGGAGGCCGAGCGGCGCGCCACCGTCTCGGTGGGGGACCTCTCCGGAGTCTTCGCCTGGACGCCAGCATCCATCCGCGATGTGCTCAGCGGATGATCCGCGTGTGCGGTGTCGCGGCGGTGGCGATCGCGTTGGCCGGTGTCGCGGGGTGGATCGGTGTGCCCGCGACGTTTGCCGAGGCGAGCCACGCGGGTTGGCCTCATACCACCAATCTCGAGGGTCATCCGAATAACGAAAGCGGCACCTTGCGCGGCAAGGACGGGGTCCACAACCTGCTGCTTGGTGGGAACGGCAACGACACGATCTGGGCCGGCAACGAGGGCGACGTGATCTGGGGTGATCAAAACCCGTCGGGTCAGCCCGAAAGCCAGGTTGATCATCTCCACGGCGGACCGGGGACGGACTGGATTTACGCAAGCCACGGCACCAACTACATCTGGACCGGGGCGGGCGACGATCATGTCGCGCTGGTCTACGGTCACGGCGTCGTCCACTGCAACGGGCCGGGCCTGAAGACGCTCGTCATGCGCTACCTGCCGGAGAACCGCCACTACGACCTCGTCGGTTGTGATCACACCAAGATCGTTCCCTACAGGGCCTAGCCGCACGATGCCGGGGGATGGACGGTGAGCCGCGCGCGCGGATCTGCTCCTGCCCCCGGGCCACGGCATCTCCACCGGCCTGACCGGCGGCTCCTACCTTCAACATTACGGGCGTAGCTGCCCGTTTCGCCGGAGACCCCGCAGCTCGGCGACCCCGACTGCGTTGCTCATGTACATCAATGTAGCATCTTAGACGGGAGACGCCATCACCTATACGGGGCGGCTTGCGGGGCGGCCGCCCACCAGGCTCGGGAGCCTCGGACGTTGCATGGCCCGCGAATCAGCGGCAGGACATCGGCCTAACTCGTCTAATACATCTGTCGAAGTTCGCAACTTTTGCGGCTCCGGGGAGTCCTAATGTGTAGTGGACGCTCGAGCTGCAGGCGTCCAGGTGGGCGGCAGACGCCCGGGTCAATCGGGAGGTTGGAATGAGTGCCAAGATTAGAATACTGCTTCTAGCGCCGTTTATGGGCGCGATCCTGGCGCTCGCCGCCCTCTCGGCGCCCGCGGCACAGGCTGCATTCGGCGTGGAAAGCTTCTTCGCGGCGAACTGCAAGACGTCGGCCTGCGAAGCGGGCAACGTGACATCGGAAGCCTTTACGCAAGCGGGCGGTCACCCACCCGCCGGAATCACCGACTTCACGGTCAACAACACGGGCGGCGTGCCGTCAGGAGTAGTGACGCACATTCGCACCGACATCGCGCCGGGCGTGAGCACCAACCCGCAGGTGATCCCGATGTGCTCGATGAAAGAATTCGGAGAAGAAAAAACAGCAGCCGAAGTGGCGCCGGGCTTTTTTCTGGGATCCTCATGCAAACCGGAAACAGTGATTGGTAAAAACAGCGTCGTCGTCTTTGACGGTGCCGGGGATCTCCCGCTGAAAGGCGAAGTGTACAACCTGGTCCAGCCCACGGGCCTCTCGTCCGACTTCGGAGTGGCGCTCGAATTCCCCAAACCGTTTATCGAAGAGGTCTTCAAAGGGACCCCTCTGGAAAAAGCCACGCTATTCGCCCACACCCTGATCGAAGGGCACGTCGAATGGGCGAGCGACTATCACGACTACTTCGAAATCAACGTATCTCCCGCACTCCCACTCGTGTCCTCGGAACTGGTGTTCAAAGGCGACATCGGGACCGGCGAAGAACCCATCGGCAGTGGCGGTTTCCTTACGAATCCCACCAGCTGCACTGGGCGCGGGCCGCAGACGACTAGCCTCGTGACGCTCAAGTCTTCCGGAGGCCAGGAGGTCTCAAAGACGTATGAAGCCCCCCTCGGGGCCGAAAACTGTGGTGCGGTTCCGTTCAACCCGGCGTTCTCGCTGACCCCAGAAACCACGCAGTCCGACCTGCCTGACGGCATCGCCGCCGAAGTGAAGGTCCCGCATGATCTCAGTCCGAGCGGGATCGACTCCTCGCAGCTGAACACCGCCGGCATCGCTTTGCCCGAAGGCATGACACTGAACCCTTCGGCTGCCGCCGGTCTGGAAGCTTGCACGCCCAAGCAGGCCAGGATCAATACGTCTGAAAGCAGCGTCTTCGGGGTCGCGTGCCCGGATAAATCAAAGATCGGCACGGTGGTCTTGAACGTTCCCGGCCTACCGGAAGAATCGCTCAAGGGGAACGTCTATCTCGGCGGACCTCTCACCGGACCCGAATCGGGTCCGATCACCGGACCCCCGTATACGATCTACGTCAACGCTGAATCGACCAAGTATGGCGTCGACGTGCGCCTGAAAGGCTCGGTCAACCCCGACCCGACTACCGGCAGGGTGCTCGCGACGTTCACCGAAAACCCCGAACAGCCGTTCAGCAACATAAAAATGACCTTCAACGGGGGAGCGCTCGCACCGATCGCAAATCCGCTCGTGTGTGGGTTCGCCGGAGCAACCACGAGCCTCTCGCCGTTCACCGGAACGCCGGCGCAGACGCCGTCGGGCGGATTCAACATCAGCGGCTGTGCCTCGCCAGTGGCCTTCTCGCCCACCCAGAGCACCCAGAACCAGGCTCCGGGGAATGCCGGCGCCGCGACCTCCTTCACGCTCAACGTCGAACGTGGCGAAGGCCAGCAGTATCTCTC
The DNA here is from genome assembly GCA_963785785.1 of uncultured Solirubrobacterales bacterium. Taxonomy (GTDB): domain Bacteria; phylum Actinomycetota; class Thermoleophilia; order Solirubrobacterales; family Solirubrobacteraceae; genus Palsa-744. Next base: position 70,319 of record CAWAWI010000003.1, read on the forward strand.
GCAGATCAAGACCGTCCTGCCTCCGGGCCTGGTTGGCCTGATCCCCTCGGTGCCCCTGTGCGGGGAACCGCAGGCGAGCAAAGGTGAATGCCCGTCCACCAGCAAGATCGGCGTGGTCGGGGTCACTGCGGGCGCCGGGCCCACGCCGTACGCGTTCTCCGGGTCCGTTTACCTGACCGGCCCCTACGGCGGCGCGCCCTACGGCCTCTCGATCGCCGTGCCAGGCGTCGCCGGGCCGTTCAACCTCGGCAACGTGGTCACCCGCGGCACGATCAACGTCGAACCGTACACCGCCCGGGTGGTGGCCACGAGCAACCTGCCGACGATCGTCGGGGGGATCCCGCTGCGGTTGAGACGCGTCACCGTCAACATCAACAAGCAGGGCTACCTGCTGAACCCCACCAACTGCGGTGTGCTCGCGACCGAATCGACGCTCACCGGGTTCGTGCCGGGTGTGAGCGGCAACGCCACCAAGACGCTGTCCAGCCCCTTCCAGGTGGTCAACTGCAACAAGCTCGCGTTTAAGCCCAAGCTCGGGGCGTCATCAGGCGCCAGGACCTCGAAAGCCAACGGCGCGAGCCTGGAAACGACAGTCAACGTGCCGGCCGGTGACGCGAACGTCAAATCGGTGCTCGTCCAGCTGCCCAAGCAGCTGCCCTCCCGCCTGACCACGCTGCAGAAAGCGTGCCCTGAAAAGACGTTCGAATCCAACCCCTATCACTGCCCGTCCGGCTCGTTCGTCGGCGGGGCGAGGGCCAACACGCCCACGCTCCCCGCGAAACTGACGGGGCCGGCGATCCTCGTCTCACACGGCGGCGAGGCCTTCCCGGATCTCGACCTGGTCCTCCAAGCCAACGGCGTGCGCGTGATCCTGGTGGGCAACACCAAGATCAAGAACGGGATCACCACGACCAACTTCGCGAACACCCCCGACGCGCCGGTCTCGAGCATCACGGTGAACCTGCCCATCGGGGCCCACTCGGCGCTCACGGCCAACGGAAACCTGTGCGCGAGCAAGCTCGTGATGCCCACCACGGTCGTCGCTCAGAACGGAGCGTCGTTCAAGCAGAACATGACCATCAAGGTCACCAACTGCCCGGTGCGCATCGCCGGGAAGAAGACGATCGGAAACACCGCCTACCTGACCGTCCAGACCTCTTCGCCCGGACGGATCAGCGGCAAAGGCTCCAACGTGGCGACGGTGTTCCGAAAGCTCAGCAAAGCTCAGAAGAGCGCCTCCCTGAAGGTGTCTCTGTCGAGCGCGGGCCGGCGCAAGGGTCGCCCGCTGAGGGTCAAGATCAGGGTCGGGTTCGTGCCCAAGAAGAAGGGCGCCCCGACCTCGGTCGCCTACACGACCGTCACGTTCGGGTAGGGGGACGCCGGCAGCGATCCGGGGGCTGCGACTCTGCGGCCCCCGGATTTGTCGTAAATTGAGGTCATGGGTGGGACAGGTAGGGATGCCTCAGGGCTGCCGCGCGACGACGATCCGCTGCTCGCCGCCGTACGCCGTCTCACGCTGCTGGCCGACATTGCCTCCGACGGCGAGGGCATCTTCCGGGGCCTCGCCCGCGAGCTGTTGCTCGCGCCCGGCACCCAGGAGGTCCACGTGCACCATCTCTCGGGCCCCGCCGCCGATGACGAGCTGGTGGTCGTCTACCTGTTCGACGGAGACGGCCGCCTCAGCTATCTGGTGCCCCGCTCCGAGCGCCCCCCCGGTGTGAGCCGGGTCGCCGACTCGGCCCGCACCTTCCTTGCCGGCGACCCCCAAGAGCTGGCCGCGTCCCTGCCCCGGGTGGCAGCGACCGGCAAGGCGAGCCGCGCCCTGTTGCTGCCCCTCACCGTCCGTGGAGAGGTCCAGGCCGTCGTGATGCTCGTCCGTCGTGCCGCCGAGCCGTTCGATTCGCGCTCGATCGACGTCGCCACCACGCTCGTCGACCAGGCGGCCACCGCCCTCGCCCTCGTTCGCGCCCGCGCCGAGGCCGGCACCGACCCCGTAACCGGCTGCATGAACCATCGCGCGATGCGCCGCCGCCTGCACGAGGAGATCGGTCGCGCGATGCGCACCGGCAATCCCCTCTCGTGTCTGCTCGTCGACCTCGACAACTTCAAGCTCGTCAACGACCGTCACGGCCACCCCGCGGGCGATCACGTGCTCCAAGAGGTGGGCCAGGCCCTGGTCGGCGAGTTTCGCGAGTTCGATCGAGTAGCCCGCTACGGCGGCGACGAGTTCGTCGTGATCCTCCCCAACGCCGATCTCGAAAGCGCCGCCACGGCGGCCTCTCGCGCCCTCGCCCGCCTGGCCGCCCTGGCCGGGACCGAGTCCGATCCCGGCGTCGGCGCCTCGATCGGGGTGGGCCAGTGGCAGGCTCCGATGAGCGCCGACGCCCTCCTGCAGGCCTGCGACGCCGCCCTGCTGCGCTCCAAGCGCCAGGGCAAGGGCCGCGTCATCCGCGCGTCCGAGGGCGCCCGCTGAGCCTCGGTAGGTTCTGCGAGACTGCGAGATGGTCTCGCGGCGACCCGCGTGGCCGTCCCGCTCGGCCCCGCTGATAGGAAGGAGGCACATGTCCGAGAACAGCTTTGGTGCGGCATCCTCGCTCGCCGTCGGCCCTCGCGAGTACGAGATCTTCCGCCTGGATGCCCTCTCGGAGCGCTTTGACGTTCCGAGGCTGCCGTTCTCGCTGAAGGTCCTCCTCGAGAACCTCCTTCGCACCGAGGGCAACGGCTCGGTGGACGTTTCCGACATCGAGGCCCTCGCCGGCTGGGACCCCAAGGCGCAGCCCAGCCGCGAGATCGCGTTCACCCCCGCCCGGGTGCTGATGCAGGACTTCACCGGCGTCCCCGCCGTCGTGGACCTCGCGGCGATGCGCGACGCGATGGCCGCGATGGGAGGGGACCCCGCCAGGATCAACCCCCTCGCTCCCGCGGAGCTCGTGATCGACCACTCCGTCCAGGTGGACATGTTCGGCACCCGCGACTCCTTCAGGTTCAACGCCGAGCGCGAGTTCGAACGCAACCGCGAGCGCTACGCCTTCCTGCGCTGGGGCCAGGGGGCCTTCGAGCACTTCTCGGTCGTCCCTCCCGACACCGGCATCGTCCATCAGGTCAACCTCGAGCACCTCGCGCGGGTCGTGTTCAGCGAGGTCGGCGCCGCCCGGAACGGCAGCGCCGAAGGGGCACAGGCTTATCCGGACACCCTCGTCGGCACCGACTCCCACACGACTATGGTCAACGGCCTCGGCGTCCTCGGTTGGGGCGTCGGCGGGATCGAGGCCGAGGCGGCGATGCTCGGTCAGCCGATGTCCATGCTCATACCCGGTGTGCTCGGCTTTCGCCTGCACGGCGAGCTCCCCGAGGGGACCACCGCCACGGATCTCGTCCTCACCGTCACCGAGATGCTCCGCGAGCGCGGCGTCGTGGGCATGTTCGTCGAGTTCTACGGCGCCGGCCTCGCCGGCCTGCCCCTCGCCGATCGCGCGACCATCGGCAACATGTCCCCCGAGTTCGGCTCCACCTGCGCGATCTTTCCGATCGACGCCGAGACCCTCCGCTACCTGGAGCTCACCGGCCGCCCCCCCGAGCAGATCGCCCTCGTCGACGCCTACGCCCGCGAGCAGGGGCTGTGGCACGACGACCAATCGCCCGAGCCCACCTTCTCGGACACCATCGAGCTCGACCTCGCCGCCGTCCAGCCCAGCCTCGCCGGTCCCAAGCGACCCCAGGATCGGGTGCCCCTCGCCCGCGCGCGCGCTTCCTTTCGCGAGTCCCTCTCCGGCTACGTCCAGAGCTATGACTGGCGCGACGAGGCCTCCGCCGAGAGCTTTCCCTCCAGCGACCCCCCCGCCAACGGCAACGACCGCCCCAAGCCCGACGACGGCGGCCCCAGCTATGCGGGGGAGCGTGTGGGCGTTTCGGCCGCGGGGGAGGGCTCGCGTGCGGGCGCGGGCACAGGTGCGAGCGGTGCCGATGCGGGCGCGGGCGTCGCCACCGCGCCGAGTCCCACTCTGACCGGCGCGATCGCGGTGACCCTCGCCGACGGCACCGACGTGGAGCTCGCCCACGGGGACGTGGTGATCGCCGCGATCACCAGCTGCACCAACACCTCCAACCCGTCGGTGATGATCGGCGCGGGCATCCTCGCCCGCAACGCCCTCGCCCGGGGCCTTCAGAGCAAGCCGTGGGTGAAGACCTCCCTCGCGCCCGGCTCGAAGGTCGTCACCGAGTACCTCGATCGCTGCGGCCTCACCGAGCCCCTGGAGCAGCTCGGGTTCAACCTCGTCGGCTATGGCTGCACCACCTGCATCGGCAACTCCGGACCCCTCCCCGAGGAGATCTCCCGGGCTGTCTCAGAGGCCGATCTCGCGGTCGTGTCGGTGCTCTCGGGCAACCGCAACTTCGAGGGACGCATCAACCCGGACGTGAAGATGAACTACCTCGCCTCCCCTCCTCTGTGTGTCGCCTACGCCCTCACGGGCACGATGGACATCGACATCCTCACCGAGCCCCTCGGCCATGACGCCCACGGGCAGGACGTCTACCTGCGTGACATCTGGCCCTCCGAGCACGAGGTCGCCCACACGATCGAGCAGGCCGTCCAGGCGGACATGTTCCGCAAGAGCTACGCCGAGGTGTTCACCGGCGACGAGCGCTGGAACAGTCTTCCCGTGGCCGCCGGCGAGCGCTTCGCCTGGGACGAGCATTCGACCTACGTGCGCCTGCCCCCTTACTTCCAGGACATGCCCCCCGCCCCCGAGCCCCTGAAGGACATCACCGGCGCCCGCGTCCTGGCCCTCCTCGGGGACAGCGTCACGACCGATCACATCTCTCCCGCTGGCGCCATCAAGCGCGACGGCCCTGCCGGGGCCTACCTGCAGGAGCAGGGAGTCTCCCCCCGAGATTTCAACTCCTACGGCTCCCGCCGCGGCAACCACGAGGTGATGGTCAGGGGCACCTTCGCCAACATCCGCCTCCACAACCTCCTCGCCGGAGGGGACGGACCGCTTCCCGAGGGGGGCGTGACGTTCCATCTGCGGACTGCCGGAGAGGCCGCCGGGGGCGGGTCGGGAGGCGCGGACGGTGGCTCGGGAGGCGCGGACGGTGGCTCGGGCGGGGGCGCCCTGGTCGCCGAGCAGATGTCGATCTACGACGCGGCCATGAGCTACACCCAGGAAGGCGTCCCCCTGGTGGTGCTCGGGGGCAGGGAGTACGGCTCGGGCTCCTCCCGAGACTGGGCCGCCAAGGGCACCAAGCTGCTGGGCGTACGCGCTGTGATCGCCCAGAGCTTCGAGCGGATCCACCGCTCTAACCTGATCGGTATGGGCGTGCTGCCCCTGCAGTTCCCCGACGACGAGAGCGCCTCCTCGCTCGGCCTGACCGGCGAGGAGCTGTTCGCGATCGAGGGCCTCGCCGAGGCGATGAACGGCGGTGGCCCGCCGCCACGGGAGGTCCTGGTCACCGCTCAGCCCCCGTCCGGGCGTGAGGGCTCCGATCGGCCGATCTCCTTTCAGGCCCGTGTCCGCATCGACACTCCACGGGAGGCCGACTACTACCGGCACGGAGGTATCCTCCAGTACGTGCTTCGAGCGATGCTCGCATGAGCGATCCCGCCAGGGAGGCGTCGGTCCCGCGGCTGCTTTTGGACCTGCTCGGGGCACATGGGCCGTCGGGCTATGAGACTCCCGCCGCGGAGGTTTGGCTGAAGGCCGCCGGAAAGTTCGCGGAGGTGAGCACCGACACGATCGGCACGCCCCTGGCGCGGGTGGCCGCGAAGCACGGCGCCGCCCAAGCCTCCCGGAGGCTGCTCGTGATGGGCCACATCGACGAGATCGGCGTGATCGTCACCCACATCGACGACGACGGCTACCTGTGGTTCCAGCCCGTCGGCGGCTGGGACGCCCAGATCCTGGTCGGCCAGCGGGTGGCCCTGGCGACGAGCTCCGGAGAGGTCAAGGGGGTCGTGGGCAAGAAGCCGATCCACCTCCTGCGCGAAGAGGACCGCAAGAAGGTGGCCGAGCTCCGGGAGCTTCACATCGACATCGGCGCCCGCGACGGTGCTCACGCGCGGGAGCTCGTGCGAATCGGGGACGTCGCCGTGATCGACGCGGACCCCGTGAGCCTTCAGGCCGGACGGCTCGTCTCGCGGGCCATGGACAATCGGATCGGGTCCTTCGTCGCGCTCGAGGCCGCCCGGCTGGTGGCCGAGGCCGGCGGCGGCGAGTGGGAGCTCGCGGCGGTCGCGGTGGCCCAGGAGGAGATCACGTTCGGGGGATCCCGCACGAGCGCCTTCTCCCTTCGCCCGGACGCGGCGATCGTGATCGACGTCACCCACGCCACCGACGCCCCCGGCGTCGAGGTCAAGGAGCTCGGCAAGCACGAGCTCGGCTCGGGCCCGGTCCTCACCCGCGGCTCCACCATCCATCCCAAGCTGTTCGAGCTCCTGTTTGCGACCGCCACCGAGGAGAAGATCCCGTTCACCGTCGAGGCCTCCGCCCGGGCCACCGGCACCGACGCCGACGCTGTCCACCTGAGCCGCGCGGGCATCCCCACCGCCCTCGTGTCGATCCCCCTGCGCTACATGCACTCGCCCGTCGAGCTGGTCCAGCTCGACGACGTCCACGCCGCCGCCCGCCTGATCGCCGCCGCCGTCATGCGCCTGGACGGCGAGGCGTCCTTCACCCGCTGACGCGGACGGGCGATTCAGGACAACAGGACGGTCCGGGGACGACCGTCGAAGACCGGCCCCGGCACCGTCCAGCCGCGCCTCGCCCTGCTAGGCGCTTGTCAGTTCGGTGAATTCCGCGGCCTCGTAGGCCGCGCCCGGCGTTCCACCCAGGGCCAGCAGACGCAGGCCATCGGCGCCGGAGTAGATCTTGCGTTTGGCGGCCGGCCCGACCCGTATGAGAATGTCGGGGGCGAGCGGCACTCGCTCGCCTTCGACGTCGATCTCGCCGGAGCCACTCATCACCGAGTAGACCTCCTCCTGGCCGTCGGACGCGTGATCGTGTTCGGGGTAGTCGCTGTAGTTGGGGGGAAGGTCGATCACCTGCATGCCGAAGGACTCCACGCCAAGCTCGGCCCGGGCCTTCTTCAAGCCGCCACCGAAGGCGGCCTCCATCTCGTCGATTTGCTTCGCGGTGTAGTCGCTCATGGCCGCATCCTACTCCTCCCGTCCAGCCGTACGGACTCGCTTCCGAAAGCGGCCACTCGCGCGCGCGCGTGCGTGCGCGCGCGGGCCCCCAATCGAGAACGCCCCCACCTCGCCCGCGATGGCCCACAGGTACGGCCCCCACGCGCGCGGGCTCAGCCGCGGACGAGACGCTTGTATGTGATTCGGTGGGGACGGTCGGCGGCCGCGCCGAGGACCGCCCGGCGGTGCTCCTCGTAGGCCTCGAAGTTCCCCTCAAACCAGGTCACCTGGGAGTCCCCCTCGAAGGCGAGCACATGGGTGGCGACCCGGTCCAGGAACCAGCGGTCGTGGGAGATGATGACCGCGCACCCCGGGAACCCGAGCAGGGCGTCCTCGAGCGCCCGCAGGGTGTCCACGTCGAGGTCGTTGGTGGGCTCGTCCAGAAGCAGCAGGTTGCCGCCGCTGCGCAGGAGCTTGGCCAGGTGGACCCTGTTTCTCTCCCCCCCGAGAGCTTTCCGGTCTTGGCCTGCTGGTCTGAGCCCTTGAAGTTGAAGCCCGCCGTGTACTGGCGGGAGTTGACCACCCGGTCGCCCACCTTCAGCTGGTCGAGACCCTCGGAGATCTCCTCCCACACGCTCTTGTTCGGATCAAGGGCGTCCCGGGACTGATCGACGTAGGCGAGCTGGACGGTCTCCCCGAGCTCCAGGGTCCCGGAGTCGGGCTGCTCCTCGCCCGTGATCATCCGAAACAGGGTCGTCTTGCCGGCGCCGTTTGGGCCGATCACCCCGACGATCCCCGCCCGGGGCAACTCGAAGCTCAGGTCCTCGATCAGGAGACGATCCCCGAAGCCCTTACGCAGGTCGCTCGCCCGCAACACCTTCTCACCCAACCGAGGCCCGGGTGGGATGTGGATCTGAACCTCGTCGAGATTCACGTTCTGCTCCTCTGCGAGGAGCTGCTCGTAGCGGGCAAGACGGGCCTTGGATTTCGTGCGTTTGCCCTTCGGGTTGGTCCTCACCCACTCGAGCTCCGCGGCGATCGTCCGCCGGCGGCCCTTCTCCGCGCGCTCTTCCTGGTCCAACCGAGCCTGCTTCTGTTCCAGCCAGCTGGAGTAGTTGCCCTCGTAGGGGATCCCCCTGCCCCGGTCGAGCTCGAGGATCCAGCCGGCGACGTTGTCCAGGAAGTAACGGTCGTGGGTGACCGCCACGATCGTGCCCTTGTACTCGGCCAGGTGACGCTCGAGCCACGCCACCGACTCCGCGTCCAGGTGGTTGGTGGGCTCGTCCAGGAGCAGCAGGTCGGGCGCTTTCAAGAGCAGCCTGCACAGGGCCACCCGCCGGCGCTCGCCCCCGGAGAGGGTGCTCACGTCGGCGTCCCCGGGGGGCAGCCGCAGGGCGTCCATCGCGTAATCGAGCTGGGTGTCGAGGTCCCAAGCTCCCGCCGCTTCGATCTTGGCCTGGACGTCGGCGAACTCCTGGGCGTTCTCCTCGGAGTAGTCCGCCGCCAGCTCGTTGAAGCGGTCAAGGATGGCCTTGGTGGCGGCCACCCCCTCCTCCACGTTCCCCTTGACGTCCTTGCTCTCGTCCAGGACAGGCTCCTGGGCGAGCATCCCCACCGTGGCCCCCGGCGCGAGAGACGCCTCGCCCCGGTACTCCTCGTCCATGCCCGCCATGATCCGCAGCAGGGTGGACTTGCCCGCCCCGTTGTATCCGAGCACGCCGATCTTCGCGCCCGGGTAGAACGCGAGGGTGATGTTGTCGAGGACCGTCTTGTCCGGCGGGTGGACCTTCGACAGGCGGTGCATCGTGAACACGTATTGGGCGGACATCCGCGTCGAGGAGGATAGGCGGTCGGCGGCGTCCTCCGGTCGCTACCGTTATTGGGTCATGCCGACCACCGTGCTGGACATCGAGCAGCATCTCCTCCTGCTGGAGCTCGAGCCGCCGTTCGACAAGCGCGCCGTCCAGCTCGCCCGCCGGAGGATGGCCAAGCGCTGGCATCCGGACATCGCGCCCCCCGGCCGCCAGTTCGAGCACGAGCGCCATCTGAAGGCCATCAATGAGGCCGCCGACCAGCTCGAGAGCCTCGCCGAGACCTCCCGCGGGGGCCGGGTCTCGCGAAACGCCGTCCGCGCGAGCGCCGCCGCCGCCCGGCGCGCCCGCGAGGAGGCCGGCCGGCGGGCATACGAGGCCGAGCAGCGCGCCCGCGCCCAGGCCGCCGACCAGGCCAAGCACGACCCCTTCGCCAGCCGCGTCCCCGACCACTCGGTCGTCCACCGGTACGCCCGCTGCCTCTCCTACCCGGAGTGGGGCGTGGGGACCGTCGCGGGCATCTACTTCACCGGCGATCCCACCGGCGAGGAGGACGTCCAGCAATGGGCCCGCGTGCGCTTCAGCCACGGCATCCGGACCGTCCCCGCAGGGAGCATGAGGTTCGTGGACTTCTCAAAGCCCGACCCCGCCTCCGAGCGGGTCGAGCGGTTCATGGTCGCCGCCCAGCGGGCGATGGCCGAGGGCGAATACGAGCTCGCCGCCCAGCGTCTGGTCTACGCCCGCGACGCCGAACCCCGCAACGTCTCGGTGCTGCGCCTGATGACCCTCGCCTTCTGGCAGGCGGGCAACCTCGACGCCGCCGCCCGCTCCGTCCGCGACTGGGCTCGAGCCGACGACTCCCACCCCGCCGCCCATCGCTTCGCGGCCCGCATCTACGAGGACATGGGCGCGATCGACCTCGCCGAGGAGGCCGCCGAGCGGGCCGCCGACCGAGGACCGTCCGACGCCGGCGCCTGGGAGCGCCTCGGCCGCCTGCGCCTGCTCCTGCTCGACCGCGAGGGCTCCCTGCAGGCCCTCGCTCGCGCCCAGGACCTCGGCGCCGGCGAGCCCGTGCGGGAGCTGATCGTGAAGGCGCTCGCGTTGGAGCCCCAGGCGGCGGCATCCGCGGCGTAGGCGTGTCGACGCGCTCCTACAGCACGTTGATCGCCCGCGCGAACACCAGCCCGATGGTCACGAGCGAGACGATCGACTGCAGGCCCATCACTCCCTTGGCCATGCCCGTCAAGGGCATCGTGTCGGTTGGGGAGAACGCCGTGGCGTTCGTCAACGAGACGTACAGGTAGTCCATGAACTGCGGTCGCCAGTACAGCGGCTCGATCCGGTCGTCGGACATCTGCGGGAACAGGAAGTCCGGGAGGCTGTCGTGGCCGGCCGCCCGCCGGCCCGGTCCGCCGCGGTCGAGCTCCCAATACCAGAGCGCGAAGATCAGGAAGTTCGTCAGCCAGATCAGCACCCCGGAGCCGACCAGCACGTGGCCTTCGACGACGTGGTGATGCAACAGGTAGTTCGTGAGCTCCGCCAGCGAGAAGGCGTTCGCGAAGCTTACGAAAGCGGTCAGCCCCAAGGCCACTCGCCGTCTGCCCGTGTGCTCTTCCACGAGCCGGTGGGGTGTGATCACGATCAGCCCCACGAGCAGCACCGACTCGAGCCCCGGCAGCACCCAGCTCGGACCGATCGTCAGCCGCTCCGGAAGCGCGAACTGCAGGCCGATCGCCGCCAGCACCGTCAGCAGGGCCGGCCACCGCGATTCCGGGCACGGCGGCGGCGGATAGGGACGCCCGACCTGCGGACTCGGACGACCGCCCTCTCCGGACTCTGCGACGGGTTCCTGAGCCACCGTCGTCAGCCTACGACCCGCTTCGGCGGTACCCTGGAGGCACCAGCCCGGGATCATTCCCCTGTCCGGGCCGCCGTGCCGTCAACGCATTTCGGAGGCCGCGTGGGAATCGAGAGTCCAGTCCACCTGCTCTTCATCGCCGCGGTCGCCCTGGTCGTCCTCGGCCCCAAACGCCTCCCCGAGGTCGCCCGTGCCCTCGGCAAGGGCATCCGCGAGTTCCGCGAGGCGATGAGCGAGGAGTCCGTGCATGCGGCGCCTGCGCCTGAGCCCGCGGACCAAGTCGATCTGGCAGAGCCTGTACGGTCGGGCGATGCGCCTGATCGTCGCCCGCTGTGAGGTCTCCTACATCGGACGCACCACCACCGTCCTGCCCGAAGCCGTCCGCCTGCTGATGGTCAAGGCCGACGGCACGTTCATGGTCTGGGCCGACGGGGGCGGACCGAGCGTCAAACCGCTCAACTGGATGACTCCGCCGACGGTCCTCGAAGAGGAGCGCCCCGGCGACGATCCCGACGGGTCCCTGCAGCGGCTGGTCGTACGCAAGCACCGCGAGGAGGAGCGTCTTGAGATCGCCGTGACCGAGGTGCTCGCGGACATCGACCACGAGCTCGACGTGGTGAGCTCTCTGGAGAAGGAAGGCGTCGAGCGTGAGCTCCAGGAGCTCCTCGCCGACTCCCCCGGATGGTGTGGCGAGGGCTTTCGTTTGGTCCGCCGCGAGTACCCCACCGACATCGGCCCCGTCGATTTGATGTGCCGGGACACCGCCGATGAGTGGGTGGCCGTGGAGATCAAGCGGATCGCCACGATCGAGTCCGTCGAGCAGCTCACCCGCTACCTGGACCGCATCCGGCTGGACCCCGCGATGGCCAGCTGCCGGGGCGTCCTCGTGGCCAAGGCAATCAAGCCTCAGGCCCGCGTCCTGGCAGCCTCACGTGGGATCGACTGTGTCGAGGTGGATATCGAGATCCTCCGCGGCGACCGTGAGCCCGACCTGACGCTTTTCGCGGCATAGGCTCTCTCACTCCGGGGGCCGCGGCTCCTCGGATGGACTTCGCGGAGTCGAGGCGGGCGCGGAGGTCTTCGCGGGCGCGGTGGAGGCGGGACTTCATGGCGGTGCGGCTGAGGCCGAGAGCCTGGGCGGTGGCGGCGCCGGAGAGGCCCTGGATGTCGCGCAGGACGAGCACGGCGCGCTGGTCGGGGGGGAGGGATGCGATGGAGTCGACGATGCGCTCGACTTCGAGGCGGGCGAGGGCGGCGTCTTCGGCGGATTGCTCGAGGGTGTGGTCGGGGATGGGTTTGCGCAGGGCGACGCGTGTGCGGCGGATGCACTCGTGACGGACGATCTCGAACATCCATGAGGCGAGGGCGGCGGCGACGCGGAGGGTTCCGATCTTGCGATAGAGGACGATGAGGGCCTCTTGGGCGGCGTCTTCGGCGTCCTCGGGGGTGGCGCAGAGGGTGCGGGCGAAGCGCTGGACGTGGCCGTGGGAGCCGGAGAGGAGGGTGGCGATCGCGCGGGGATCGCCACCCTGGGCGGCGTGGACGACCTGCTCGCTGGGCCATGGGGCGCTCACGGGGCTACGTCTTCGGGCAGGGCATCTTGTAGGAGGCTTCCGTAGTGGCGCCGCCGTCGAAGGTCACCTGGACTGTGACCGGCCAGCCGCCCTTCGAGCAGGTGGGAGGGAGGGTGAGGTAGGAGACGGTCTTGCCGTTCTTGCGATAGGCGGCTCCGACGCCGACGACGCCGTGCAGGAAGGAGGCGTCGGGGGCGCCGGGGAGGGTTTCGATGAGAGGCACTTCGGCGATTCCCTCGAAGCCGAAGGGCGGGGCGGCGTTGACGAAGCGGGCCTTGACGAGGATTTCGAGCGAGACGGGGGTGGCGCCCTCGACGAACGCCTCGAGGTTACCGCCGGGGGCGAAGAACAGCTCGATCGAGGCGGTCTCCTCGACGCGTTCGGAGGCGAAGCTGACGACACCCAGAGCGGAGGTCTTGGGCCCGGCGATCGACTTCTTCGAGCAGGCTTCCGGACCTGTGCGTTCGAGGGCTTCGGGTGGGCAGGTGGCGAAGCCCCGGGGATGGAGCTTGGCGCCGGCGGGAGCGAAGACCTTGATCTCGGTCACGGGCGGGGGAGAGCCGTAGTATTCGGTGCCCGAGAGCGTGCCTTCGCCCTCGATGAGGGCGCCCGCACCGCGGATGTCGCCGGTGTGGGGGAAGCCGGGGATGGGGAGAACGGTGGTTTTGATGGTCAAGGTGGGGGTGGCGCAGGCCGGAGCAGCCACGCCGGCGACGGCGAGTGCGGCGAAGGCGGCGAGAGCGGCGATGCGGGCAGGGCTTCTATGCGGGGAGCAGGCGTTCAACATGATCCTCTCTTTCCGAGCCGATCGAACTGGGCACGGATATGAGAGGCGGGAAGGGTCGAAAAGGATTCGCCGGGATCTGCGACCCCGGGCCGGGTGCGCTGCCAGGGGGCGAGGCGCAGTAGCCCCCAACGGGCGCCGCGCAGCAGCAGACCGTGGCCGGTTTGCAGTTGGGCGATCACGTACTCCCACGCGATCCCGGTGTGCAGCACATGCAAGACCCGTTGAGCGCAAGGGCCTATCTCAGAAGGCCCTTATTTATCTCGATAGGCCCTTATAGTCCCGGCCATGGATACCGACATCGCAGCGACCGCCCAGGCGGTACAGACAGAGCGGCGCGAGAACGTGCTGCTGATCACGATCGACCGTCCCGAGGTACGCAACGCCGTCAACGCCGCCGTCGCCGAGGGCATCGCCGGCGCTCTGGACGAGCTCGACACCGAGGACTCCCTGTCCGTCGGCGTGCTCACCGGCGCCGGGGGCTTCTTCTGTGCGGGCATGGACCTCGGCGCGTTCGTCCGGGGCGAGTCCCCCTGGTTCGGCGACCGCGGCTTCGCGGGCATCGCCCAGCGATCGTCCGTCAAGCCCCTGATCGCCGCGATCGAGGGCTTCGCGGTCGCCGGTGGCATGGAGATCGCCCTCGCCTGCGATCTGATCGTTGCCGCCCGGGGCGCCAAGCTCGGGATCCCCGAGGCCAAGCGCTCCCTCGTCGCCGCCGGCGGCGCCCTGCTGCGACTCCCCCGCCGGATGCCCTACCACGTGGTCATGGAGCTGGCCCTCACCGGCGACCCCTTCCCGGCCGAGCGCTTTCACGAGCTGGGAGTCGTCAACCGCCTGGCCGAGCCCGGCGAGGCCGTCGAGACCGCCCTGGAGCTCGCCGCTGCGATCGCCCGCAACGGGCCCCTTGCCCTGACCGCCTCCAAGCGCATCCTCCAGGAGCAGTATGACTGGTCAACCGCCGAGATGTGGGAACGCCAGGGGGCCATCTCGGGGCCCGTGTTCGCCTCCCAGGACGCCAAGGAGGGGGCCGCCGCATTCAAGGAGAAGCGCGACCCCGTCTGGCGCGGCCGCTAGGTCGCGCCTCCCGCGGCCGTCGCCGTCCCCCGCGGCGGCGCTTGTCAGCCGCCGCGCTTCTTGCGCCTGCGCTGGGCCATGATCATGCGGAACCTCCGCCACAGGGCCGCCATCAGCGCTGCCCCGGGGTCTTTCGGGGGTACTGGGAGATCGGCACTCCGAGGTCGATCGCGGTGGTCACGATGCGGCTCTGTTCGGATATGTGCGCCGCCGGGTAGCCCTCGCCCGGGCTCGCCCGCTCGGGGCGCCCGATGTAGCCGAACCCGATGTCGTCGGGCATGATCTGCATGAGCCTCGGGAACATGTGCGCACGCGCTCCCATGTTCCTCGGCTCCTCCTGCACCCACACGACCTCCCGGAGGTTCGGATAGGAGTTCATCAGCTCCTTGATCTGGCCCTCCGGGAACGGATACAAGAGCTCCACCCGCCCCACCGCAAGGCCCACGTGGGCGGGACGGTCGGGGTGTCCGACGAGGTCATAGTAGATCTTGCCCGTGCACAGCAGCAGCCGTGTCACCTTCTCGCCGTCCACCCCCGGCTCGGCGAGCACCGGCTGGAAGCGGCTCTCGCCCGCGAGGTCCTCGACCGTGCTCGTCGCCTGGCCCAGTCGCAGCAGGGACTTCGGCGTCATCACGATCAGCGGACGCTGCTTGGCTATGCGCGCCTGACGGCGGAGCAGATGGAAGTACTGGGCCGGCGTCGTGGGGCTCCCAACCCGGATGTTCCCCTCCGCCGCGAGCGCCAGGAACCGCTCCAGCCGCGCCGAGGAGTGCTCGGGCCCGGAACCCTCGTACCCGTGAGGCAGCAACAGCGTCAGTCGTGCGCTCTGCCCCCACTTGGCCAGCCCCGAGACGATGAACTGGTCGATGATCACGTCCGCCGCGTTGACGAAGTCCCCGAACTGGGCCTCCCACAGCACGAGCGTCTCCGGCGCCTCCTGGCTGTAGCCGTACTCGAAGCCCAGGCACGCCAGCTCAGAGAGGGGGCTGTTGTGCAGCTGAAACGGCGCGAGCGCCTCGGGGAGGCTCTGGATCGGAGACACCGCCTGGCCGGTCTTCGCGTCGTGGAGCACCATGTGTCGCTGGCTGAACGTGCCCCTCTCGGTGTCCTGCCCGGTCAGCCTGATCGGCGTCCCCTCGGTCAGCAGCGAGGCGAACGCCAGCGCCTCCGCGTGCGCCCAGTCGATCCTCCCGGCTGACCCCCCGTTCGCTCCATCGCCATCGCCATTGGCCTCGCCGCCGTCCCGCAGCGCCTCCCGGCGGCGCTCCAGCTGCTTGACCAGCTTGGGGTGCACGGTGAACCCGTCGGGCACCCGCAGGAGCTCCTCGCCGAGCTCTCGCAGCCGCTTCGCCGGCACCGCGGTGCTCACGTCGGGGCTGGGCGTGCGGTCGAGCTGGTACTCGCCGGTGCTCTGCTCGGTCCCCTGCTCGGCAGCTTCTTTGATCTTCGCCTTCAGACGCTGGTGCAGGATCGTGAGGTTGTCCCACACGCTCTGGCCGAGCTTGTCGGCCTCCTCGCGGGTGATCGTCCCGTCGGCGATCAGCCGTTCGGCCCACAGCTCGGAGACCCGTTTCTTGGTCTTGATCTTGGCGTACATCTCCGGCTGGGTGTAGGCGGGCTCGTCGGACTCGTTGTGCCCGAACCGCCTGTACCCGATCAGGTCGATCAGCACGTCGTGGCCGAACTCCTGGCGGAACGCGAACGCCAGTCGCACCGCGCTCATGCACGCCGGCACGTCGTCGGCGTTCACGTGGATGATCGGCACGTCGAAGCCCTTCGCGAGATCCGAGGCCCACTGAGTCGACCGCGCGTCGTCGGGGTCGGTCGTGAACCCCACCTGGTTGTTCATGATCAGGTGCACCGTCCCGCCGACCTTGTATCCGTCGAGCGCCTGCAGGTTCAACGTCTCCGCCACCACCCCCTGCGCCGGGAACGACGCGTCGCCGTGGATCACGATCGGCACCGCCGCGTCGGTGTCCTGCAGCGCGTGCGGCCCCTGGCGCGCCGTCTGGGCCGCCCGCGTCGCACCCTCCACCACCGCCGAGACGTACTCGAGGTGGCTCGGGTTCGACTCCAGGTTCACCATGATCGAGCCCCCGGTGGGCAGCTCGTAGGTGCCCTGGGTGCCATGGTGATACTTGACGTCCCCCGTCCCCCCCTGGGGGATCGTCGTCACGGCCTCCAGCGTCGAGGCTCCCTCGAACTCGGCGAAGATCGTGTCGTAGGAACGTCCCAGGTTGTGCGCCAGAACGTTCAGCCTGCCCCGGTGGGCCATCCCGACCACGACCTCGTTGCCGCCGTGCCCCGCAGAGAGCTGGATCAGCTCATCGAGCATCGGCACCGTCATGTCAAGGCCCTCGATCGAGAACTGATGCTGGCCGAGGTAGGCCTTGTGCATGAACCTCTCCAGGGCGTCCACCTCGGTCAAGCGCTTGAGCAGCGTCAGCTGCTCCGCCGAGGTCAGCTGCGTGCGAAACGCCCCCGACTCGATGTGCTCCCGCAGCCACACCCGCTGGCGGTGCGAGGCGATGTGCTCGATCTCGTATGCGATCGTCCCGCAGTAGGTCTCCCGTAGCAGCGGCAGCCCATCGGCGAGCGTGTGAGCGGGCACGTACATGTGCAGGATCCCCGCCGGGATCTGGGCCATCACCTCGGGCGTCAAACCAACTGACTCGGGGTCCAGTCCCGGTTCCCCCTCGGGTTCTGAGCCCAGCGGATCCAGACGTGCCGCGAGATGCCCGTGGCTTCGGAACCTCGTCACGAGCACGCTCGCCGAGTACACCGCCGCCAGGAGCTCCTCGCTCGTCGCCCGCTCGCCCGCGGGCTTCGCGGGGGCCGGCGCCGTCGACCCGGTCGCCTCCGTCATGGACTCACCGGATGCCGGAGGGGCGGGCGCTGGAGGGACCGGCGCAGGGCCGAGCTTCACGCCGAGCGCCCCGAACACGTCCTCATAGAAATTGTCCTCGCCCTGAAGCCGAGCCTCGACCTCCGCCAGGAACCGGCCGGACTCCGCCCCCTGGATGATCCGGTGGTCGTAGGTGGAGGTCATCGTCATGACCTTCTCCGCGCCGATCGAGGGGCCCACGCTCGCGAGTCCCGGCGGGTAGGCGATCGCGCCCGTCGCGACGATCGTTCCCTGGCCGTTCATCAGCCGCGGCACCGACGCGATCGTGCCGATCCCCCCCGGGTTGGTGAGCGTGACGTTCGCCCCCTGCAGGTCATCCGCGGTCAGCGTGTTCGTCCGCGCCTTCTCCACGAGCCCGTCATAGGCCGCCACGAACCTGTCGAACCCCAGCTTTCCCGCGTCGGCGATCACCGGCACCATCAGGGTCCTCGAGCCGTCCTTCTTCTCGACGTCCACCGCCAGCCCGAGGTTCACCTGGCCGTCCTGGATGCGATGGCCCTTGCCGTCGATCTCCGCGTAATGATTTGCCATCACCGGCATCTCCGTGCACGCCTTCGCGATCGAGTAGGCGATCAGGTGCGTGAATGACACCTTCCTGGCGGCCTCCTTCAGCTCCCGCCTGCGCCCCTCCAGCACCGTCACCGTCATCGTCCTGAAGCTCGTCGCGGTGGGAATCGAGCGGGACTCCTCCATGTACCGGGCGAGCGCCGCCGCCCCCCCCTTCAGCTGTTCGGCCCCGGCGGGCTTGCCGTCGCCGTCGCCGGACGTCTGGACCGTCGCTCCCCTCGCGCCGTTGCCCGCGGCCGCGTCGAGCACGTCTGCCTTCACGATCCTCCCCGCCGGACCGCTCCCGGAGACGCTCCCGAGGTCCACTCCCTCAGCCGCCGCCGCCCGCGCCGCCACCGGCGAGGCCTTCCCGCCGTTCCCTGTCTGTGCCGGGACCCCGCCGAGCGCCCCGCCCGGGGCCGCTCCGCCG
Source organism: uncultured Solirubrobacterales bacterium (assembly GCA_963785785.1). Lineage (GTDB taxonomy): Bacteria > Actinomycetota > Thermoleophilia > Solirubrobacterales > Solirubrobacteraceae > Palsa-744. Next base: position 88,424 of record CAWAWI010000003.1, read on the forward strand.
CCGCCGTTGCTCGCGGATCCGTCGCTCGCGGACCCATCCGCGCCCGGCTGGCCGGTGTCGGGCCGGTCCGCTGCCCCGTCCACCTCGCCCACGGCGATCCTCGCGATCACCTGTCCCACGGTGACGGTGTCCCCCTCTCCGACCAGGATCTCGCTCACCGTTCCGCTCGCGGGGGAGGGCAGCTCCACGTCGACCTTGTCGGTCGAGATCTCGACGATCGTGTCGTCGAGCTTGATCGGATCGCCGACCTTCACGTGCCATTCGAGGATCGTTCCCTCGGTGACCGACTCGCCGGCTGCGGGTGTCACGACATCGATCGTCCGCGGAGTCGTGGTGCCCGTCGCCATGTCTCTTTCACTCTAGCGCGGCCGCCCGGCAGACATCACCGCAGGCCGATCCCGTGCATGTGAGTGTTTTCACACGTCGATTACGACGAGCCGGCAAGCGTCACGGCGAGGCCGGAGCGACGTCCTGGCGGCCCGCCCGGACGAACTCATAGCTGCCGAAGAACGGTCCGATCCCTCCCAGGACCGCGACCGACACTGCCAGCCGCAGGGGCACCACGCGCAGGCGTGCGCACACGATGCACGTCAGAGACATCGCGATCCACAGCAGCCCATGGGTCATCCCGAGCACGAACGTCAGCGGTTCCGGCTTGCTCACCACGAATGCGCACACGAGCAGCGCGGCGTAGATGCACGAATGGGTGAACGACACCCACTTCAGACGTGTGAACGTGACGGGCCCGGCGCTCGTCACGCCTGGCTTCGCGCTCGTCGTGACCGACTCGGTGGCCGTCATCGAGCCCGTCCCCGTCCGCTCACTCGGCCGAGAGCCAGTGGGCCATCATGCGCAGGGGCGCCTCGGCCTCCTGGGGCCAGCGATCGATCTCCGGGGGCCACCAGGCGAACTCGTCGTGCTCGTGGTCGGGCGTCACCTCGTTGTCGGCCCCCTCCGACAGCCATGCCTGGCCGACGAACATCACGAGCCGGTGGGGGAGTCGTACGAGTGCCTCCCCGCGCACCCGCTCGGGTGCCACCGACCACTCCTCCGCAAGCTCCCGCACGAGGGTCTGGGCGGGATTCTCGTCGAGATCCACCGCCCCGCCCGCGCCGAGCGCCCAGCGTCCAGCCCAGGAGGCGACCCAGGGCGCCCGCCTGCCCGCCAGCCAGCGGCCGTCGGCCGCGCGGGTGACGCACAGGGCGGCGACGCTCTGGGACGCGTCCTCGTCGATCAGCCGCAGGGCCCAGCGCTGGGGCTGAAGCTCCATCGTCAGGCCCCCCGATGGGTCCTCGCTGTATCCGACCAGCCGCGCGGCCACGCCGTCGTGGCTCGGGGAGCCCCGTTCGCGAAGCGCCGCGATCGCCGCGTCGGCGGCTTGCGCGTGCTCCCGCGAGGGCTCGTATGGGTCGCTCCGCCAGGTCGCCGTGACCCGCTCCAGGGACCAGGGCCCGCGGGCGAGGATCTGCGGCTGGCCGGTGGCGATCGGGGGTGGTTGGGTTGCCATTCTCATTACAGGCTAGTCCTCCGGGCCGCCCGCCGGCCGAGGGTACGGGTCCGTACACTCGCTGCGGTGAACAACCGTCGACGCAAGCATTGGGGATGGGGCTTCGAGGACCAGCAGCCCGCCCCCGAGCAGGTGCGCCTGACCGCCGCCGGCCTGTCCGCTCATCTCGCTCCCGTGCTCGGCGGGGTCTCGCTCGGAGAGGTCGAGGATCCCGTGCCCTTGGAGGACGTCCGGCTCGCGCCTGCCCGCGTGGGTGTACCAGCGGAGCTGCAGGACATCTGCTCGGATGACCCCCACGCGCGCGCGGGCCATGCTCTCGGCAAGTCCTACGTGGACGTGGTGGCCGGCTTTCGCGGGCGCTTCGATCACCCCCCGGACTTCGTCGCCCGCCCGCGCGACGAGGTGGACGTCGAGCGCCTGCTGCAGTGGTGCTCGGGCGAGCGGGTGGCCGCGATCCCCTACGGTGGGGGCACCTCGGTCGTAGGGGGGGTCACTCCGGCGGTCGACCCCTCCTTCAACGGCGCCGTCTCGATCGACCTCTCAGGCCTCGATCGGGTGCTTGAGGTGGATCCCGTCTCGCGCTCCGCCCGCATCCAGGCGGGCGCCACCGGACCGGCACTCGAGGGCCAGCTGGCCGAGCACGGCCTCACGCTGCGCCACTTCCCGCAGTCCTTCGAGCTCGCCACCCTCGGCGGCTGGATCGCCACCCGCGCCGCCGGCCACTTCGCGACCGTCCTCACCCACATCGAGGACTTCCTCGAGTGCGCCCGCGCGATCACCCCCGCCGGGACCTGGCAGTCTCGCCGGCTCCCCGGCTCGGGCGCGGGCGTCAGCCCCGACCGGATGCTCGCCGGCTCGGAGGGGATCCTCGGGGTGATCACCGAGGCGTGGGTCCGCGTCCAGCCGCGACCCTCCCACCGGGCCTCGGCGGGCGTGCGCTTCGAGCGCTTCCTCATCGGGGCCGAAGCCGTGCGTGCGATCTCCCAGTCGGGCCTGAATCCGGCCAACTGCCGCCTGATCGACGCCGGCGAAGCCCGTACGACGCTGGCCGGAGACGGCTCTCACGCGCTGCTGGTGCTCGGCTTCGAGTCCCCCGACCATCCCGTCGATGAGTCGATGGCCCGGGCCCTGGAGATCTGCGCCGAGCACGGGGGCACGGTCGCCTCCAGCCGGAGCACCGGCTCGGGGGAGGGCGGCCCGCGGGAGGGCGCCTCGCGGCAGGGCGGCCCGCGGCAGGGCGGCCCGCGGCGGGGCGGCTCGGAGGGCTCGGGGGAGGGCGCGGACGCGGTGTCCTCCTGGCGGAGCGCGTTTCTCGGAGCTCCCTACCTGCGGGACGTGCTCGTCGCGGCGGGGGTCCTCTCGGAGACCTTCGAGACGGCGATCACCTGGGAGCGCTTTCCCGGCTTCCACGAGCGCGTGACCGCGGCCGTGGGGGAGGCGCTCGAGTCCGTCGCCGAGCCTCGCGCGCGGGGGGCCGGGCAGGTCAGCTGCCGCTTCACCCACCTCTACCCCGACGGTCCCGCCCCGTACTTCACGGTCATGGCTCCCGCCCGGCGGGGCGAGGAGATCGAGCAGTGGGCGGAGATCAAGCGGGCGGCCTCGGAGGCGGTGATCGGCGAGGGCGCCACCATCACCCACCACCACGCGGTCGGGCGCGATCACCGGCCCTGGTATGACCGCCAGCGTCCCGAGCCGTTCGCGCTGGCCCTAGCCGGGGCCAAGGCCGCGGTGGACCCGTCCGGGATAATGAACCCCGGCGTGCTGATCGATCCGCTGACATGAAGGTCGCCGTTCTCGGCCCTGGAGGCGTGGGCGGGCTGCTAGCGGGTGTGCTCGATCGCGCCGGCGTGGAGGTTGTCGTGATCGCTCACGAGCCCACCGCCGAGGCGATCGCCGAGCGGGGCCTGCGGGTGGAGAGCGTCATGTTCGGGGACTTCACCGCCAGGGTCCCTGCCGTTGCGCTCCTGGACGAGAAGGTGGACGTGCTGGTCATCGCCACCAAGGCCGCCGGCCTGGCGGAGGCGCTTCCGCGGGTGCAGGCCGAACCCGAGCTCGTCCTGCCGCTGCTGAACGGACTCGATCACATCGCCCTCCTGCGCGAGCGATTCGGCTCGGAGAAGGTCCTCGCGGGGACGATCCGGGTCGAGTCAGACCGTCCCGAGCCGGGGGTGATCGTCCACACGAGCCCCTTCCTGCTCGTGGACATGGCCAGCCACAGCCCCGCCGCGCAGGAGGGGATGGAGCGGATGGCCCAGACCCTGAAGGACGCCGGCGTGCCCTCGCGGGTGATCCTGCCGATCTCCGAGCGCTCGGAGGCTCAGGTGATGTGGTCGAAGCTCGTGCGCCTGAACGCGCTGGCGTGCACGACCAGCGCCTACGACAAGCTGCTCGGCGAGATCCGCCGCACGCCCGAGCTCCGCGCCGATCTCGTGGGCGCGATCGAGGAGGCCTGCGCGGTGGGCCAGGCCGAGGGTGCCGAGGACGTCGATCCGCGGACCGCCCTGGGGGAGCTCGAGCTCGCCCACGACACCCTCGGTAGCTCGATGCAACGGGACATCGCCGCCGGGCGCCAGCCAGAGCTCGACGCGATCCCGGGCTCGATCCTGCGAGCGGCCGCCCGCCACGACCTGCCCTGCCCGACGATCGAGCGTCTCGTCGCGACGATCGCCGCCCGCGCGGGCGTGCCCGCGCCCTCGGTCTAGCTGCCGGCGCTCGCCAGGTCAGGAGGGCTCGTTCGGGCCTCCGGACCAATCGTCGGGGATCGACTGCGTGGACACCGCTTCGAGCGCCTCGCTCTCGCTCTCGACCCCTTCCTCTTCGTGGTCTGAGTCGCACATGATCCGGAAGTTGCCCGAGGTTTTCCCGTCGGCGTAGATTTTGATGCCGGGCAGGATCTCCTCGTCCACTTCGAAGCCGAGACGCTCGATGTCGAAGTGGGCCAGGCCGATGCCGTAGGCGGAGTGGGTGGGGTTCTCGCGGTCGTGGGCGGCCACCGCTTGGGCGAAGCGCTCGAGGTGCTTGGCGGTCTTGGCCGTGTCTGCCATCGCTCCTGTTCAGAGTACATTGGAAAAACGATGACCGCCAACCAGGTGATCAGGACCGCCCGGCTCACCAAGGTCTACGCGGGCACCGACTTCGCCGCCGTCGACGGGCTCGACCTGAGCGTTCAGGCGGGGGAGATCTTCGGGCTGCTCGGGCCCAACGGGGCTGGCAAGACCACGACCGCGGGAATGCTCACCACGCGGGTGATCCCGACCTCGGGGTCCGCGCACGTCGGGACGATCGACGTCGTCGGCTCGCCCGCGCTGGCCAAGCAGCTGATCGGGATCGTCTCCCAGCAGAACACCCTCGACCGGCAGCTGACAGTCTGGGAGAACCTCTACTTCCACGGTCGCCTGTTCGGCATCGCCGGTCACGAATCCGGGCGGATCGCCGACGAGCTGCTCGAGCAGTTTCAGCTCTCCAAGTGGGCGAAGGCCTCGGTGTTCGCCCTCTCGGGCGGGATGGCCCAGCGGTTGATGGTGGCCCGGGCGATCTTCCACCGGCCGGCGGTGTTGTTCCTGGACGAGCCCACGGCGGGCCTGGATCCGCAGAGCCGCCTGGCGCTGTGGGAGATCCTCGGCGAGCTTAACCGGGAGGGGCAGACGATCCTGCTCACGACCCACTACATGGAGGAGGCCGACCAGCTCTGCGATCGGGTTGCGATCATGGACCACGGCAAGATCCTCGCCCTCGACACTCCCGAGGCGCTCAAGCGGTCGGTGGGAGCCGACACGATCGCCACTGTCAAGGCCTCCGGCGACGGCCACGCCCTGGCGGAGCTGCTCGAACGGGAGATCGGTGGGGTGACCCGCACAAGGGTGCTCGAGGACGGTGTGGAGCTGCACGTGCAGGGAGCCGAACGGCTGGTGCCCCGGGTCGTGAACGCCGCCGAGGACGGGGGCTTCGAAGTGGTCGACCTGTCCGTGTCCGAGCCGAGCCTGGAGACCGTCTTCATCAACCTCACGGGCAAGGAGCTGCGCGACTGATGGCCTCCACCGCTTCGGCCACCGCCGCCGCCGACTCCCGTGCGGACGCCCGGCGTCCGCCGATCGCGATCGAGCCGACCCGCTCGGCGATGGCGGCGAGCAGGATCGCGCTGCTCGCACTGATCCTGCGGGATCTGGTCGTGCTGCGCAAGAACTTCGGGGAGTTCGTCGTGCGGACGATCATCCAGCCCTTTCTCCTGGTGTTCGTGTTCCTGTACGTGTTCCCCTCGATCGGCCAGGGGGTGGGCGGTGGCGGCGGGAAGGTCTCGGAGTCGGTGTTCGCAACCGTCCTCGTCCCCGGAGTGGTGGCGATCTCGATCATGTTCCAGGGGATCCAGGCGGTGGCCCTGCAGCTCTCCACCGAGTTCGGATACACCCGCGAGATCGAGGATCGCGTGCAGGCGCCCTGCCCGATCTGGCTGGTGGCGGTCTCGAAGGTGCTCTCGGGCTCCGTTCAGGGAGTGCTGGCGGCCGTGATCGTGTTCCCGATCGCGGCGGTCATCCACGCGCCTGGAGTCCACGCCCACCTCACGGTCCACTGGCCGGTCGTCCTGACCCTGATCCCGCTCGCGTGCATCGCCATGACCTCCCTCGGGCTGCTCCTGGGAACGGTGTTCGAGCCCCGGAACATCGGGCTGATGTTCGGCTTCGTGGTCCTGCCGTTGACGTTCCTGGGGGGCACCTATTACCAGTGGACGAAGCTGTCTCCTGTCCAGGTGGACGGCTTTCACTGGCTTCAGACCCTCGTGCTCGTGAACCCCTTGATCTACGTCGCCGAGGGGATGCGGGCGGCGCTTACGCCCCTGCCGCACATGCCCCTGTACGTGGTGTATCCGGTGCTGGTGGCCTTCTGCGTCGGGTTCCTCACGCTCGGCCTGCGGAGCTTTCGCAAACGGGTCCTGTCCTGAGCGGCGACCTCGGCGCCGGCGCCCGGGGCGCTATGCGCTATGCGAAAGCGCCGCCCGGACGGCCGGGGCGACCTCGGTGGCGTAGAGCTCGGTGGCGCGCATCGCCTGCTCGTGGGGAAGGGTGCCGACGCTGATGTGGGCGAGGAAGCGGTCGTGGTCGAAGAGCTCGTGCTCGGCGAGGATCTTCTCGGTCACCTCCTGAGGGGTGCCGACCAGCAGGTGACCGGCGGGCGAGCAGGCGGCGTCGAACTGCTGACGGGTGAGGGGCGGCCAGCCGCGCTCGCGCCCGATCCGGTTCATCATCGGGGCATACGCGGGGTAGAACTCGTCGCGAGCCTGCTTGGAGGTCTCCGATATGTAGGTGTGGGAGTTGATCCCCACCCGCTGGGAGGGGGCGTCTTTGGCGGCCTCGCGGTAGAGGTCGACCAGCGGCGCAAACCGTCGCGGGGAGCCGCCGATGATCGCGAGCATCAGCGGCAGGCCGAGGGCGCCCGCGCGAACCACCGACCCGGGGGTGCCGCCGACCGCGATCCAGACCGGCAGGGGATCCTGGATCGGGCGGGGATAGACGCCGATGTCCTGGAGCGCCGGCCGGTGCTTACCCGACCAGGTGACCCGCTCGGACGCCCGTAGGGCGAGCAGCAGCTCGAGCTTCTCGGCGAACAGCTCGTCGTAGTCTTCGAGGTCGAGCCCGAACAGGGGGAAGGACTCGGTGAAGGACCCCCGGCCGGCCATGATCTCCGCGCGCCCGCCCGAGAGCAGGTCGAGGGTGGCGAAGTCCTGAAAGACCCGCACGGGGTCCGCGGAGCTGAGGACCGTGACGGCGCTGCTCAGCCTGATCCGCTCGGTGCGGGTGGCCGCACCGGCGAGGGCCACCACCGTCGAGGAGACCGCGTAGTCCGGCCGGTGGTGCTCGCCCACCCCGAACACCTCCAGGCCGAGCCGGTCGGCCAGCTCGATCTCCTCGATCAGCTCCCCCAGCCGCCCGCCGACACGCTCGGGGTCCGCGCCCGGGCTCACGTCGGCGAATGTGGCGAGACCCAGTTCCACCGGGCGCTCACTATAGGTACGTGGGCGTCAGGTCGGGGACAGACCCAATCTCAAGTTGCTTACAGGCGCGTTTTCAGTGAAAGCCATGCCGACCGAGGGTCGCGACATGCTGCGGCTCGCCCCGGCGCGCTAAGCGGCGTTCGTCTCGTCCACGCGTGGCTGCTCGATGATCTCGATCCGGTACCCGTCCGGATCCCTCACGAAGCAAAGGTGGCTGCCGCCCTCGCGCACGGAGTATGGGGGCTTCTCGGGCTCGATCCCCTGATCGGCAAGTCTCGCGAGCGTTGCGTCGAGGTCCTCGGCGGCGATCGCGATGTGGCCGTAGCCGGTGCCGATCTCATAGGAGTCCACGCCGAAGTTGTAGGTCAGCTCCAGACGCGGCATGTCGCCGTCGCCGGGCTGGTTCATGAAGACGTTCACGGCCTCCTCGCCGATCGGGATGCGCCCGATCTCCTCGAAGCCGAGGGCCTTGTAGAACGCCACCGAGCGGTCGATGTCGGTGATGCGGTAGCAGGTGTGGATGAGGGCCATCGCGCGCGGTCTCCCGCGGTCAGCTGATGGGGTAGACGAGCGAGACCTGCGTCGCCAGCTCACACGTGGACGCCACCACCGAGCTCTTTTTCGCCGATGGGCTCTTGCGCTTCTTCGTTGTTTCGCTCGCTTGGAGACTTTCCGCGCCGATGCCTTCGGCGCCACCGCTTTGCCTGCAAAGACGACCGACGAGTTGGTGTGGCCGAAGTCGGGCTGTTCGCCGCCATACGGCACCCAGGTGTTCGGTTCCCCTTCGGTGCTCTTGCATTCGATGGATCCGCCCTCTTCAACGACGCTCTGCACGCTACCGAGCGTGGCGCCGACCTTGCTCGCGAGGAATTCGGCCTTGCTCAGGCCGTCGGCGACGGCGTTGGCCATGCCCTGGCGATAGGCCGCCGTGGCCGTCGCGAGGCTTGCGCTCTGTTCGAGCCCCACCGTCGCAACCCCCTCCACGCTGACGGTCCGCGCCGCAGCGCTCGTCGCGCCGGTGGGAGCTTCTGCGGCGGCCACACCGAGCATGTTGGCGATCAGGAGCCCGGCTGCTGCCGCTGCGGTGGCTGCGATAGCGGTCTTCATCGCCAATCGAGTGTATACCCCCGACGTTCGTTCATGTGAAACCGCGTGCGCTGGCGCGACGGGCTCGACGACGATCGATCGCCGCGCGATCGCATGGCGCTGCGGACGGCAGTCATGCAAGGATGGCCGCAATGCTCATCGAGCGCGCCTCCCATCCCCAGTTCGTGTCGAACACCTATCTCGTCGCCGACGGGGTGGGGGGGCCGGCGCTGTTCGTCGATGCAGGCGGACCGGTCGAGCCGCTGATCGAGGCGGCCGAGCGGATGGAGCTCACGCCCACACACGTGCTGTTGACCCATCACCACTTCGACCACGTCAGCGAGGTCGGGGCGCTGCGCGAGCGCTGGCCGGAGCTCACGGTCCTGATCCACCCGGTCGAGCGAGACGGGCTGGGGGACGTCCAGGCGGACGTCGTACAGGCCGGCGATATCCTGCGGTTCGGCACGCTGGAGGTGCGCCCCCTGCACACCCCCGGACACACCGCCGGGATGCTCTCGTTTCTGGTCAGCGAGCCCGGCGGGCCCGTCAAGCGCTCCTCGGTGACCGCCGCACCCGGCGGGTTCACGGGGGGCGAGGCGGTCGTGTTCACGGGGGACACCCTGTTCGCGGGCTCGGTCGGTGGGGTGCGGGCGCCCGGCCACACGACCTACACCGACCTGAGGGACTCGATCATGGGCACCCTGATGGAGCTTCCCGGAGACACCGCAATCTGTCCGGGCCACGCCGATCCCACGACGGTCGAGCGGGAGTGGGAGGAGAACCCGTTCATCCGGGTCTGGCGGGGCCTTGACAAGGAGGGCTCGGAGCCGTGCACAGCCCTCGGCGAGCCCGCCACGCTGGTGCTGCTGTGCGGAGACTACGACGGCGGCACGAAGGCCTGGGTCCGCTGGCCGAACGGCTCCGACGACATCGTTCCGGGCTCCAGGGTCGAGCAGGCCTGAGGGCCGCCCCGCCGCCGGCCCGGCGGCGTCCGTGCGGCGTCCGTGGGGAGCCCAGGCTCTCGCGGGGAGTGCGGGCTCGGTCGGGCGTTCCCGCGAGTGCCCCTAGGATTCAGGTATGACCTCGCGTGAGAGCGACAAGATCCCAACCTCGCGCGTGCGCAGGACCGCGACGGTCGGCAAGCTCGCCGCCAGCGAGGCGGTCAAGCAGTTCGGGACCCGCGCAGCGAACGTGACCCGCGGTGACGAGGCCTCCGAACGGGCGCTCGCAAAACGCCAGCTGGAGACCGCCAAGCAGATCGTGGCGGCGCTGGGGACGATGAAGGGTGCGGCGATGAAGCTCGGCCAGGTGATGTCCTTCCTGGACGTCGGCCTGGTGGGGGAGGAGTACCGCGAGGAGTTCCAGCGCGAGCTCGCCAAGCTCAGGGACGCAGCCCCCACCGTGTCCTTCAAGCAGATGAAGCGAGTGATTGAGGACGATCTGGAAGGGCCCATCGACGAGCTGTTCGCGACCTTCGCCCCCGAGCCGATCGCGGCGGCGTCGATCGGCCAGGTCTACAAGGCGACCCTCCACGACGGCCGCGAGGTGGCGGTCAAGGTCCAGTACCCGGGGGTGGCCGCGGCGGTGCGCGCGGACATGCAGAACCTGGACATGATCATGCGGCTGCTCAAGCGCATGACCCCGGGCCTCGACGCGAAGGCGATCGCCGCGGAGATCCGCGAGCGGATCGGCGAGGAGCTCGACTACGAGCTCGAGGCCCAGAACCACAGTTCCCTGGCGCGGATCTTCCGAGGTCACCCGTTCATCGCGGTGCCCGAGGTGATCACCGCGATGTCACGCGAGCGGGTGCTCGTGACCGAATTCGTGGAAGGGGTCGGGTTCGAGGAGCTCAAGGACCGTCCCCAAGCCGAGCGCGACCGGATCGGGGAGATCGTCTTTCGCTTCTTCCTCGGCTGCCTCTACCGCCACCGCCAGTTCTCGGGCGACCCCCATCCCGGGAACTTCCTGCTGCTCGCCGACGGTCGGGTGGCGTTTCTGGACTTCGGCCTGTTCAAGCGCATGGACCGCGAGCCCGTCGAGCTGGAGCTCGCCTGCCAGCGGGCGGTATCCGAAGGGGACGCCTCCGAGCTTCACCGGCTGCTGGCCGAGTCCGGCTTCCTGCCCGAGCCCGAGCGGGTGGACCCTGAGCACCTGCTCGCGTTCGTCCGCGAAGCGATCTGGTGGTACACGACCGCCGACGAACCCGTCCTGCTGAGCCCCGAAGTGGCCACCCAGGTGATGATCGAGAGCTCCGACCCCCGCTCGAGCTACTTCGGGGAGATGCGCCACCAGGACATGCGCCCCGAGCATCTGTTCGGCAGGCGCATGGAGTTGCTCACCCTCGCTGTCCTTTCACAGCTTCGCGCCCGCGCGAACTGGCACCGGATCGCCCGCGAGTGGATGTACGGCGACGATCCCGTCACCGAGCTCGGCCGCGAAGAGGCCGAGTTCTACGGCCACGCCGGCGTCGGCGCCCCCGGCTGATCACCCCCGGCTGATCACGCCCGCCCGATCACGCCCGCCCGATCACGCCCGGCCGGTCAGAGCACCTGGACCTGCATCAGGCTGGTCGTGCCCGGGCGGCCCGAGGGCAGCCCGGCGGTGATCGCCACCCGCTGGCCGGGCTTGCACCAGCCGAGCTCCAGGACCCGTTTGGCGGCGTCCGCGATCAGCGCCTCGGTCGTCTCGTGGCGGCGCATCGAGGCGGCCTGCACGCCCCACATCAGCCCGCACCGCCGCACTGTCTCTTTGCCCGGCGAGAGCGCGAAGATCGGCACGGTCGGGCGGTGCGCGGACACCAGCCGGGCCGAGCGTCCGGACAGGGTCGGGATCACGAGCGCGTCGAGCGCCAGCTCGCGCCCGGCGACGCACACGTTGTGGGCGATCGTGTAGGCGGGGTCGGTGTCCATGCGTCGCACCCGCGAGGCGTTCCAGTCCTCGTAGGGGGCGATCGCCTCGACCTGTTCGGCGACGTCGGCCATCATCGCGATCGCCTCCACCGGGTAGGCGCCGATTGCGGTCTCCTGAGAGAGCATCACCGCGTCGGTCCCATCGAGGATCGCGTTCGCCACGTCCGCGACCTCCGCGCGGGTGGGCCGCGAGGAGGTGACCATCGAGTCGAGCATCTGGGTTGCGGTGATCGCCGGACGCGCCAGGTGGCCGGCCAGGCGCAGCAGCTGCTTCTGCACGATCGGCACCTGCGCGATCGGCAGCTCGATGCCGAGGTCCCCGCGCGCGACCATCACGCAGTCGGCGGCTCTCAGGATCTCCTCGGCACGTTCGACGGCCTGGGGCTTCTCCATCTTGGCGATCAGCGGCAGGCGGGTGTGCTTGCGCACCGTCTCCACGTCCTCGGGACGTTGCACGAACGAGAGCGCCACCATGTCCACCCCGATCGACTCGCCGTGACGGAGCAGCTCGAGGTCGTGCTCGGGCACGGACGGCAGGGTTGCAAGGGGGCCCGGGATGTTCAGGCCCTGGCGCGAGGCGACCGCGCCGCCCACCTCGATCTCGGTATCGACCTCACACTCAGCGGCCCGCACCTGCACGACCCGCAGCCGCACCGAGCCGTCGGCGAGATACAGCACCTCACCGGGCGCCACCGAGTCCGCGAGTCCTGCCCAGGCGAGGCTCATGCGCTGGGCCGTCCCCACCTCCCCGTCCTCGCCGCAGACGATCGTCAGCCGCTCGCCGGGGGTCAGCTCGACGACGTCGTCGCGCAACGGGCCGATCCGAAGCTTCGGCCCGGGAAGGTCCTGCAGGATCGCCACGGGCCGGCCCGCCCGACCGGCCGCGTCCCGCACCCGCCGGACGGTCTCGGCGTGCTCCTCCAAGGTGCCGTGCGAGTAGTTCAGCCGCGCCACGTCCATCCCGGCCTGGACCATCCGCAGCAGGGTGTCCGGCTCGCGCGAGGCGGGCCCGATGGTGGCGACTATCTTGGTGCGACGCATACGGCTCGCCACAATAGATGGTGATGGTCATACCATCTGTGAAATGCTGGGACCGTCGCGACCCGTCCCTCGCCTGGGCGCCCGCGCGCGGATCGCCCACTTCGGCGGCGAGCTCGAGGCGGGCACCGTGATCGCCGTCGCCGAGGAGGGCCGGCGGCTGCGCGTGCGTGGCGAGACGGGGGGGACCATCGAGTTCGTCCTCAGCCCCGCAACCGCCCGCTTCGTCGCCGCGGGCATCTCCCATGGACCGCGCCTGGAGCTCCTCGACGACTTGGCCTGAACCCCCGAGCGATCGAGGACGCCGCATCGCGCCGCCATTCGACTGTCAGGGGGCCTGCAGCTCGGGGAAGTGCTCTGAGCAGTGCTCTCGCAGCACCTCTCTGATCCAGGCCCGCTCCCGGGGGCTCCCAGCCCGATAGCGCGATAGCAGCTCGCGCTGGCTCTCGATCGGCACGCCCGCGATCGTCCAGCTGGTGGCCAGGCGCTCGAACAGCAGCTCGACCGCCCGCTGCCACGCGTCCTCCCGCGAGAGCGGGTTTCCGGCGAGGGTCTGCTCGTATTGGGCTCGCGTGGCCGCCGTCAACGAGCCCCGCAGCAGGAGCATGTTGCCGTCGTCGTCGACGTATTCGCTCGTCGGGGCCACGAGCTTCTCGCGGCCCCGCTCCTGCACTGCCGCTCGGCGGCGGCTGCGCCTGCCCACGCGCGCCGGCTCAGGCCGCGTCGGGCGCCGCGTCCCCCGCGGCCCCGTCGGTCGCGGCCCCGTCCGGCTGGCCCATGGCCTTCAAGAGCTGTCCCCGGACGTCCCCGGTGATCGCCTTCGCGTGGCCCGGCCACGCGGCCGCGGGCTCCATCTCGGCGAGCTTTCTAATGCTCCTACGGGCCTCTTCGGTGTCGTAGTTGTAGGTCTCGGGCGGCACCCTCGGCGGGCAGCTGCGACCCCACATGTCAAGCGTGTAGAAGCAGTCGCTGACCAGCGCCAGCCGGTCTGACTCCCGCCACAGGCCGATCAACCCGGGCGCGTGGCCGGGCAGGTCGATGACGCGAAAGCCCGCGAGTTCATCACCCTCGCTCACCGTGCCGGAGATCTGCACCGGGCCGCCGTCAAAGGCGAAGCGATGGAGGACTTTGTGGATCTGTTTGACTCCCTGTGGGAGTCCCGCGAGATCCGCGGGCCAGTAGCGAAAGCCGCCGCTGCCTTCAGCGTCCTGGACCTCGTGGGGATGGCACAGCACTGGCACCCCCAGCCCGGGTGCGGTGCCGCGGTGGTCGGTGTGGCCGTGCCCGAGCACGATCCGCTTGATCCCGCCCAGCTTCGCCCCGGCGCTCGCCACTGACCGGGTCATCGTGCGAGCGCCCGCGTCGAACATCGTCAGGCCGCCCTCGTCCTCGATCAGGTACACGTTGCAGCGGCCCGGCTGGCCCTGCACGCACCACACGCCCTCCGCCACCAGCTTCGCCTCACCGGCTCCCGCCAGGCCCGACGTGACGCGGGTCTTGACGTTGAACGCCCCCATCATCCGCTGCTCCGCGGGCGAACCCAGCGGCGGCATCATCCCGATCTGGCGGGGCACCGACATCGTGTCGGTGAACGCGTCGTTGGACTGGATCAGGCCGTCACACACCGTCAGGACATCCACGCCTTCGAGCTCCATCCGGTGCCCCGTGGGCTCGATCCCGTTGAACGAGCCAGGGCCCGCGAAGGTGCCGCTGAAGCGCCACTGCAGCGCGCACCGCTCGTCCTGGGTGGTGGTCGCGAGAATCTCCACCCGCAGGTCCGGGATCGCTTCGATGATGCTGCCGATGAACTCGCGCAACCCCTCCGGGCCGATGAACAGCCCCTGCCCGCGCACGTCCTCGCGTCCGTCCGGCGCCCACATCGCCGCAGCCCCCTCCACGTCGTGGGCGCCAATCGCCTCGAAGTACCTGCGCACGACCGCCTCGGCCTTGTTGCCCGTGATCCGTTTGCGCCTACTCGCGGACGTGGCCTGTTGAACATTCGCGGCGGCCTCCTGCACCTTCGTGGCCGCGCTGCTCGCGCTCCGGCTCTCCTGCTCCGCCATCCCGGCCTCCTTTGACGCGTCTCGGACCTCGAATCGAAACCCCAGTCTAAGCCCTATTACAGGACTGCGTGAGAGCCGGTCCACAGGGCCCCCGAGCCTCGGTCCGCAGGGCGCACGAGAGCCGGTCCCGAGCGTTCGGCTATAGGCTGGTGGCGGTGGCCGAGACCAGCGACAGACCGAGCGGGTCCCCGCCGGCCGCCCATGCGTCGGGGCCGGGCGCCCCGGTTGCCAAGCGCGAGCTGGGGCGCGGCGAGCGGGTCCTTCCGGGCGTCTTTCGCCTGCGTCTGCCCCTGCCCTGGCCGGGCGTGCCCCACTGCAACGCCTGGGCGGTCGCCGCCGGCGACGGGGTGGTGCTGTTCGACACCGGCATGCACCAGCCCGGCTCGCTCGTGCAGCTCGAACGGGCCCTGGCTATGTGCGGCCTCGTGCTCGAGGACATTCGCCTGGTCGTCTGCACTCACGCCCACTCCGACCACTACGGCCAGGCCGCCACGATCGTGGAGCGGGCGGGCTGCGAGCTGTGGATGCACCCCAACCACGAGCACATGTCTCACTGGGCCGCCGACCCCGAAGCCGCGCTCGCGCGGCGCCTGGAGGTGGCTCGCCAGAGCGGCGTCCCCGAGGAGCCCCTCCTCCGCTACGCCGCCGAGCGGGCCAAGAACCACGAATCGGGGATCGCCTCCGCGATCGAGCCCGACCGTCCGCTGCTGCCCGGCGTGGTCGTGCACACCGACCTGGGTCCCTGGACAGTCCACGAGACCCCCGGTCACGCACCCTCGCACGTATGCCTGTTCCAGCCCGAGCGACGCCTGCTGATCTCCGGCGACCATCTGCTGGGGCGGATCTCGCTGTTCTTCGACTACGGCTACTCGCCCGACCCCGTCGGTGAGTTCGTGCATTCCCTGGACGTCGTGGAGGCCCTGCACGCGCGCCTGTGCCTGCCCGGCCACGGACGTACGTTCGCCGACGTCCACGCCCACATCGAAGGCAACCGCAAGCTCGTCGCCGAACGCCTGGGCCAGACGCTGGCGGCCCTCGCCGAGGGCGAGCCGCTGACCGCGTTCGAGGTGGTGCCTCGGATCCACGGCTCAGAGCTCTCTCCTCCGAACGCTCAATGGCTTCTGACAGAGACCCTCTCCTTCCTGTTGCACCTGCAGGTCACCGGCCGCGCCCGCCGTATCCCCGGCGAGCCCGAGCGCTGGACGGCTCTCGCCGGGTAGCTCTACCGTAGGCCGATGCGCATCGACCAGATCCTCACCGCCGGCGAGAGCCCCGTGTTCTCGTTCGAGTTCTTCCCTCCCAAGACCGAGGCCGGCGAGAGCAACCTGTATGCGGCCCTGGCCGAGCTGCGCACGCTCGAGCCCTCGTTCGTGTCGGTCACCTACGGAGCGGGCGGCTCCACGAGGACCAAGACGATCGAGATCGTCAAGCGCATCCGCGAGCGGTATGACCTGGAGGCGATGGCCCATTTCACGTGTGTCGGGGCCACCGTCCCGCAGCTGCGTTCCACCCTCGACGAGATGCTCGCCGCGGGCATCGACAACGTGCTCGCCCTCCGCGGCGACCCGCCGGCCGGCCGGGAGGAGTGGGTCAAGACGGAGGGGGGCCTCGAGTACTCCCGCGAGCTCGTCGCCCTGATTCGGGCCGACTACCCGTTCGCGATTGGCGCGGCCTGCTTCCCGGAGACCCACATCCACGCGGTCAGCCCCGAGGCCGACCTCGAACATCTCCTCGAGAAGGTCTCGGCCGGCGTGGACTTCCTGATCACCCAGCTGTTCTTCGACAACTCCGTCTACCTCGACTTCCTCGCCCGCGCCCGCGCGGCCGGCATACGGGTGCCGATCATCCCGGGCGTGATGCCGATCACCCGGGTCGGCCAGGTCGAGCGCATGGCCAAGCTCTGCGGCGCCTCGATTCCCGATCCCCTGCGCCGCGAGCTCCACGCCCGCGGGGAGGACCCCGAGGCGGTCCTCGACTTCGGCGTGGCCTACGCGACCCTCCAGTGCGCCGAGCTCCTGGAAGCGGGCGCCCCCGGGATCCACTTCTACACCCTCAACCGCTCTCCCGCCACCCGCGCGATCCTCTCCGCGCTGAAGCTGGCGCGACCGTGGGAGAGGGCCCCTCGGACGGTCCCTCAGCGGGCCGCTCAGACGGCCCCTCAGCCCGCCTCGATCTCGAGTCCCTCAGCCACCCGCGGAGAGCCGTCGGGGGCCTCGTAGCGGACGTCCACGGAGTCGTTCTGGCGGTAGGTGCCCACTCCCCAGGCGCCCAGGAGCCAGCGCCAGCCGCTGATCTTGTCCTTGCGCAGGTCCTTCTCGAACACGAGCATCCCTTCGCGCACCGAGAAGTCGACCCCGAGCTGCTGGCGCACTCCGTTCAGGTAGACCTCGTAGGGCTGGCGCACCTCCCGCGGCATCCTCACCTTGGATTTGGCCATCGTTGCCGGATTATGCACCCGACCGTCCCCGTACCCTCCATGGCGTGACCGACAGCGCCCTCAGCGTCGGCGAGATTCCCTACACGATCCGCCGCTCCTCCCGCGCGAGGCGGGTGCGCGTGAACGTGCACGCCCACTCAGGCGTCGAGGTCGTGCTGCCGACCCGGGCCTCCGAGCGAGCGGCGGCCGCCGCGGTGAACGAGCTGCGCCCCTGGATCGAGCGCCGGCTCGGCGAGGCCAGGGAGGCGCTGGCCACGGTCGCCGCCAGGGCCGGCACGGTGCCCTACCTGGGGACATCCCTGCAGCTGGTCCCCCAGGCGGAACGCACCCGCGTGCACCGCTCGGGCGAGCGTCTGCTCGTGCCCGCCGGCGATCCCCGCGCGGCGCTCGAGCGCTTCTACCGGCGGGCGGCCCGCGCCGAGATCGAGCCCCGCCTTGACCGGGCGAGCGCCCTGGCGGGCCTCTCATACCGGGGGTTGTCGATCCGCGGCCAACGCACCCGCTGGGCGTCGTGCTCCGCGGACGGGCACATGAGCTTCAACTGGCGTTTGCTCCTCGCGCCCGAGCGGGTGCTCGACTACGTCGTCTGGCACGAGGTCTGCCACCTGGAGATCCTCGATCACTCCCCTCGCTTCTGGGCCCTCCTGGAGCGCCGCCGCCCCGGCTGTCGCGAGGAGCGCGACTGGCTGAGCCGCAACGGCGCGACCCTCGTGCTCTAGCCTCGTCGCTCGATCGGCACGTAGTCGAGGTCGCGCTCCCCGGTATAGATCTGGCGGGGGCGGGCGATCTTCTGCTCGGAGTCCTCCACCATCTCCTTCCACTGCGCGATCCAGCCGCTCGTGCGGCCGATCGCGAACATCACCGGGAACATCGCCACCGGCAGCCCCAGGGCCTCGTAGATCAGGCCCGAGTAGAAGTCCACGTTCGGATAGAGCTTGCGAGAGGTGAAGTACTCGTCGTCCAGCGCCCGCTTCTCCAGCTCGGTGGCGACGTCCAGCAGGGGGCTCTTGCCGCGCACCTCGAACACGTCGTCCAGGTATTTGCGGATGATCCGCGCGCGCGGGTCGTAGTTCTTGTAGACCCGGTGGCCGAACCCCATCAGGCGCTCGTTGCCGGCCTTCACGCCCTCCAGGAAGTCGGGGATGTTCTCCACCGTGCCGATCCGCGCTAGCATCCGCAGGGCCGCCTCGTTGGCGCCGCCATGCAGGGGTCCGTACAGCGCCGCGACCCCGGCGGCGACCGCCGAATAGGGGTCGACCTGGGTGGAGCCGACCGAGCGTACGGCGCTGGTGGAGGCGTTCTGTTCGTGGTCGGCGTGCAGGATGAAGAGCACGTCCAGCGCGCGCTCCAGGCGAGGATCGGGCTCGTATTTGAGCTCGGTCATTTTGTACATCATCCCGAGGAAGTTCCCCGCGTAGTTGAGGTCGTTGTCGGGATACACGTACGGCTGGCCCATGTTGTGACGGAACGCGAACGCCGCCAGCGTCGGCGTCTTCGCCAGCAGACGGATGATCTGCATCGCGCGCACGCGCTCCTCGCGGATCCTGTTGGCGTCGGGATAGAACGTCGACATAGCCCCCACCGAGGCCACGAGCATGCCCATCGGGTTGGCGTCGTAGCGAAACCCCTGCATGAAGTCCTTGACGTTCTCGTGCACGAACGTGTGGATCGTGATCTCGTCCACCCAGCCGGTCAGCTCGACCCGGTTGGGGAGCCTGCCGTTGATCAGCAGGTAGGCCACCTCCAGGTAGGTCGAGTGCTCGCACAGCTGCTCGATCGGATAGCCCCGGTGCTGGAGGATCCCGGCGTCCCCGTCGATGTAGGTGATCGCGCTGCGACACGACGCCGTATTCGTGTAGGCCGGGTCGTAGGCCATCAACCCGAAGTCATCCTCGCCCGTCTTGATCTGCCTCAGGTCCATCGCCCGAACGGTGCCGTCCGTGACCGCCAGCTCGTAGGTCTGGCCGGTGCGGTTGTCGGTGACCGTGAGAGAGTCCTTGCTCATGCCTCGATCCTTCCATAGCGGCTCTCGGTCGCGTCGACCTGGCCCTGGTAGTGACTTCCGAGCTCCGCGTGCCCGTAGGGACGCAGCGCGGGCGCGTCCAGCGCCATGAACGACAGCTGCGCGATCGGCAGGCCCGGATAGAGCTTGATCGGGACCCGCGTCAGGTTGTTGAGCTCGAGCGTCAACGTCCCCTTCCAGCCGGGATCGCAGAACCCCGCGGTCGCGTGCACGATCAGCCCCAGCCGCCCCAGCGAGCTCTTGCCCTCGATCCGCGCCACCACGTCATCGGGCAGCTCGACGTGCTCCAGGGTCCGCCCCAGGCAGAACTCCCCAGGGTGGATCACGAACGGCTCCCCCTCGGGCGGGGTCACCTGCTCGGTCAGCCCTCGCGGCGGGTCCCGCAGGTCGATGGCGGTGATCTTGTGGTTGTGAAAGACCCGAAACGAGTCACCCAGGCGCAGGTCCACGCTCGCCGGTTGGACCATCGTCTCGTCCCAGGGCTCGATCGCGATTCGACCCTCCCGCACGAGCCTCAGGATCGTCCCGTCGGAGAGGACCGAGGAGGGCTGGATGCCGGGAGGGCTCATGCGCGCGATTCTCGCACGCGCGGCGGCGCGGGCTCGCCACCGCACGGCGGCGTTCTCGGCGTTGGACGGGCCGTGAGCGTTCTCAGCGTTGGACGAGCCGTGCGCGGGCGGTGACCGTTCGTACCCGCGGAGGCGAGCCCGGACTGGGCCGGCCGTGGGGCCCTCGTCGCGGCGATCGTGGGAGCCTCGTGCGCGGGTGGTGCGGGTGAAGGGGCCGCGAGACAGGGCCGACGCCGCCGTCCTGGCCGGTCTCGGTCTCGGGCGTGGCCTTGATCGCCCAGCGGACGATCAGGAAGAGCGCCACCATCGGGATCTTCAGGAAGAGCACCAGCCACACGAACGTCCAAGCGTCCATCGTCCGATCCTACTACTGACGCCGGCATCCGTACAGGCCCGCGCCGGCATCCGTACAGAGTCCCCCGCCGGCGTCCGTACAGGCCCGCAGGCGAGCCGGGATACTTCGGGAATGGCTTCGACGAGCCACGACCGTCCGGACTGGAGCACCCGGGGGCGTTCCGGCTGGAGCGCCCACGAGCGTCCCGGGGGGAACGCGCGGGTGCTCGTGCTGGGGGGCGGCTTCGGGGGTGTCTACACGGCCCTTCACCTCGAGCGCCTCGCCGCCAAGGGGGCGCCAGTGGACGTCTCGCTGGTCAACCGCGAGAACTACCTGGTCTTCCAGCCGATGCTGGCGGAGGTGATCGCCGGGGACGTTGGCATTCTCGACACGGTCAGCCCCCTGCGTCAGCTGCTGCGGGGCACGGACCTGTTCGTACGGGAGATCGAGGGTGTCGATCTGGAGCGACGGGTGGTGACCCTCGGGGCGGGCCTCACGCCCCAGACCCAGGAGCTCCCGTTCGATCACCTGGTGCTCGCCCTCGGGAACGTGACCGACTTCCGGGGCATCCCGGGCCTGCCCGAGCACGCGCTCCCGTTCAAGACGCTCGCCGACGCGGTTCGCATCCGCAACCACCTGATCCACGTGCTCGAGCAGTCCTCGGTGATACGCGACCCGGACGTGCGCCGGGCGATGCTCACGTTCGTGGTGGCCGGCGGGGGCTTCTCGGGCACCGAGGTGGCGGCCGCCCTGAACGACTTCGTGAGACGGGCCGTTCGCGACTACCCGTCGATCCCCCAGGAGGACGTCCGGATCGTCCTCGTGCACAGCGGCACGAGCGTGCTCGAGCGCGAGCTCACCCACCGCCTGGCCAGCTACGCGACCAGGGCCCTCGCCGAGCAGGGCATCGAGCTGCTGCTGGGCCAGCGTCTTGTGGCCGCGAGCCCCCAGAGCGCCGTCCTGGCCGACGGGCGACGGATAGCGACGGTCACGCTCATCTCCACCGTCCCCTCCTCTCCCAACCCCGTTGTGGAACAGCTCGGCCTCCCGACCGTCCGAGGCCGCCTGGACTGCGACGCCACGATGGCCGTTAAGGGCTGTCCCGACGTGTGGGCGGTGGGGGATTGCGCGCGGATCCCGATGCCCCGCGGGGGACCGTCCCCACCGACCGCCCAACATGCGATTCGCCAGGCGAAGGCCCTCGCCGCGAACATCGTCGCCGCTCACACCGGAGCCCCCCAGCGCTCGTTCGGATTCACGGGCCTCGGCAAGCTCGGCGCCCTCGGCCATCGCAGGGCCGTCGCCGAGCTGCCCGGGGGCGTGCGCGTGGCGGGCCTGCCCGCCTGGCTGATGTGGCGGAGCATCTATTGGTCGAAGCTTCCCGGCGCGAGCCGCAAGACCCGCGTGGCCGTCTCGTGGCTGAGCGACCTCGTGCTCCCCGCCCATCCCGTCCAGCTGAATCTCGGAGGCGGCCGTGGCGCGAGACAGGCCCACTACGAGCCCGGCGAGATCGTGTTCAACGAGGGGGACGCCGGCGACTGCCTGTTCATGATCCTCTCCGGCCAGGTCGAGGTGCTCAAGCGCTTTGACTCCGAGGCCCAGGTGGTCGGGGTGCTCGGGCCGGGGGAGTACTTCGGGGAGATGGCCCTCCTCGACCGCCGTCCCCGCAGCGCAGGCACCCGGGCCCTGACCGCCCTGGACCTGCTCGTCCTTCCCGGCTCGGACTTCTCCGCCCTCGCCGAGAGTCTCACGGAGTTCCGCTCCAAGTTCGAGCAGATCGCCCGCCTGCGCGCCGAGTCCGACGCGGCCCGCTCGGGCGCCCGGGCCGCTTCGAGCCAGCCGCCCTGATCAATCCCGGGCCGGTCCCGGGCATCTCGTGGGCTCTCGTTTGGGGTTTGGGAATCCCGGGCCGGTCCCGGGCATCGTGGGCTCTCGTTCGGGTTTGGGTTTCGTGGTGCCCGCCGCGCGCGTGCGCTGGTGCTCGCGCACGCTCGAGCACCACGCGGGCGGGGCCCCTCGGGGATATGCCCAAACGGGGATGTGCAGGTCGTTCGAGGGCCCCCACGCGCGCGCGGGGCCCCCTGCGAGGATATGCCCCAACCGGGGTGTACCGGGTCGGTGGGCGGCCCCCCACGCGCGCGCGGGGCCCCCTGCGAGGATATGCCCCAACCGGGGTGTACCGGGTCGGTGGGCGGCCCCCCACGCGCGCGCGGGGCCCCCTGCGAGGATATGCCCCAACCGGGGTGTACCGGGTCGGTGGGCGGCCCCCCACGCGCGCGCGGGGGCCTCTGTCGAGGGACTACCGGCGGGCAGGCAGAGGAGAGCCGCTGAAGCGGGTGATCTCGCGGAGCTCGTGGATGCGGGCTTCGATCTCCGAGTGCTCCAGCCGGGAGACCCGCTCGGTGCCGAACTCTTCGACGTTGAACGACGCCAGGGCGGTTCCGTGGGCCATCGCGCTGCGGAGGATCTCCTCGTCGAGAGGGGCGCCGTCGGGCGAGCCGTCGAGGGAGTCGCCGAGGGAGCCGATGTGGGCGGCGATCGTGCCGATGAAGCCGCCGGCGAACGTGTCGCCCGCGCCGGTGGGATCGAGGACGGTCTCCAGGGGGAAGGCGGGGAGCGAGAAGAAGCTCTCGCGTGTGATCAGGGCGGCGCCGTACTCGCCCTGCTTGGCGACCACCGCGCTGGGTGCGGGGGACCCCCAGGACATCACCTCCCGGGCAGCCCTGACCAGGTTGGGCTCGCCCGTCAGCATCCGCAGCTCGGCGTCGTTGAGGAGCAGGCAATCGACCGTTTCGATGACCCGCACGAGGGCCTCCCGGGCAGTGTCGATCCACAGGTTCATCGAATCCAGGGCCACGAACCGGGCGCGGTCGCACTGTTCGCGCACGCCCAACTGAAGCTCGGGCTGGATGTTCGCCAGGAACAGCACGTCGCAGGCGCGGGACTCCTCGGAGAGCTTGGGCTCGAACTCCGCGAACACCCCCAGCTGGGTGTCGTCGGTGTGGGCGGTGTTCAGGTCGTAGCCGTAATGGCCCCGCCAGAAGAAGGTCTTGCCGCCGGACACCCGCTCGACGTCGCCGGTGTGGATGCCGGGACGGTTCATCTCGGCCATCTGGGACTCGCCGAAGTCCTCGCCCACGGGACCCACCACGTGGACGTCCGAGAAGAAGGACGAGGCCAGGGAGAAGTGAACGGCGGTTCCTCCGAGCATCCGCTCGCGCTCGCCGAAGGGGGTCTTGACGGAGTCGTATGCAATCGAGCCGACGACAGTGATGGACATGGTCGCGGGACCCTATAGCCTCTCCGGCGATGCGCGCTATCCAGATGACCGAATTCGGGGGGCCCGAGGTGCTCGAGCTCGCCGAGCTGCCGACGCCCGAGCCCGGCGAGGACGAGGTTCTGATCGAGGTGTCCCGGGCGGGGATCAACTTCGCGGACACCCACACCAGGACCAACTCCTACGTGCAGCGGGCCACCCTGCCCCTCGTGCCGGGCGGGGAGGTGGCGGGCGTGCGGAAGGACACCGGCGAGCGGGTGGTGGCGCTGGTCGGGACCGGCGGGTACGCCCAGTACGCGACGGCCCCCGGGAGGCTCGTCTTCCCGATCCCCGACGACCTCGACGACGGCACGGCGCTGGCGTTGGTCGTCCAGGGGACGACTGCCTGGCACCTCTATCGCACGTCCGGACGGGTCGCGGAGGGGGAGAGCGTGGTCGTGCACGCGGCCGCCGGAGGGGTGGGCTCGCTGGCGGTCCAGCTCGGACGCCCGTTCGGCGCGGGCACCGTGATCGCCACCGCCTCCAGCCCCGAGAAGCGGGAGCTGACGCTGGGGCTGGGCGCGGACGCGGCGATCGACCCGGCGGCGGAGGGGCTGAGCGAGCGTCTGATCGAGGCCAACGGCGGGAAGCCCGTGGACGTGGTGTTCGAGATGTCCGGCGGTGAGGTGTTCGACGCCTCCTATGAGGCCCTCGCGCCGTTCGGGCGGATCGTGGCGTACGGGATCGCCTCCCAGCATCCAAACGAGGTCTCCACAGGGTCGCTGTTGCGTCACTCCCGGGCGGTGGTGGGCTTCTACCTGTTTCACTGTCTCACCCGTCCGGGGATGTTCGAGGAGGCCCTCTCCGACCTGTTCGCCCGGGCCAGCCGAGGGGAGCTGAAGGCGATCGTGGGGGAGACGTACACGCTCAAGGACGCCGTCCAGGCCCACATCGACCTGCGGGAGCGGCGGACCACGGGCAAGCTGCTGCTGGACCCTTCGGCATGAGCGACCTTTCGGCATGAGAGACCCCTCGGCATGAGCGAGAAGACCTTCGCCGAGCTCGGCCTGTCCGAGAGCACCCTCGCGGCCCTGAGGGACGTGGGGTACGAGTCCCCGAGCCCGATCCAGGAGCAGGCGATCCCCTCGATGCTCGAAGGGCGGGACGTGATCGGCCAGGCCCAGACGGGCACCGGCAAGACCGCCGCGTTCGGGCTGCCGATCCTCGAGCACGTGGATCCCGAGCTGGGGGAGGTGCAGGCGCTCGTGCTGACGCCCACCCGGGAGCTGTGCATCCAGGTCACCCAGGCCCTGCGCGCGTATGGAGCCCGCAAGGGCGTGGACGTGGTCGCGGTCTTCGGGGGCGCGCCCATCCGCAGCCAGCAGGGCCAGCTGCGGGCGGGGGGGCATGTGGTGGTGGGGACGGTGGGACGGGTGCTGGACCTGATCTCCCGGCACTCGCTTGTGCTCCACGACTGTCGGTTCGTGGTGCTCGACGAGGCGGATGAGATGCTCGACCTCGGGTTCCTGGAGGACGTCGAGAAGATCCTCTCCCTGACCCCCAGCGGGCGCCAGACGGCCCTGTTCTCGGCGACCATGCCGCCCCCGATCAGAGCGCTCGCGGACCGCTACATGTACGACCCGGCGACGATCGAGGTGCAGGCGGCCACCCTGACGATCGATACGGTCGCCCAGTTCCAGCTTCCCGTGGAGGCCCGGGCGAAGGCCGAGCAGCTGGTCGAGGTCCTGCGGGCCGAGCGTCCCGAGCAGGCGATCGTATTCGTGCGCACCAAGATCCGGTGCGACCAGCTGTTCAGGACGCTGCGGGACCGGGGCATGAACGTGAGGGCCCTCCACGGGGACATGTCCCAGGGGGCGAGAGACGGGGTGATGCTGGCGTTCAAGGGGGGTCGGGTGCCGATCCTGGTCGCGACCGACGTGGCGGCCCGGGGGCTTGACATCTCCTCGGTCACCCACGTGATCAACTACGACGTGCCCACCTCCCCGGACACGTATGTCCACAGGATCGGTCGAACCGGCCGGGTGGGGCGGTCGGGACGGGCGATCACCTTCGTGGAGGTCCGCCAGAAGCGGGAGCTCGAGGCGATCGAGCGCCATATCGGCACCTCGATCGAACCCTGGAAGCAGGGAGCCGTGGGTGCTCCCACGCCTGTGCGGGAGCGTCCCCGCCGGCACTCCAAGCCCCGGGTCTCCGCCCGGAACGCCGAGGACGAGCGGTACGTGAAGCTCGTCCTCAAAGGAGGCCGGGACACGAACCTGCGGGTGGCGGACATCGTCGGCGCGGTCACCTCCTCGGCGGGCCTGGACGGGGAGTCCGTTCGGGACGTCCTGGTGCTCGACCGGTTCTCGTTCGTATCCGTCCCCGCCTCGGAGGCCGACAGGGTGATCGGGGCCCTGGACGGCCACGAGCTCCACGGCCAGCCCCTCCACCTGGAGCGGGTCCCGGGCTAGGGTGGGCTGATTCCGGGCACTCGGGTGCTCGGGGTGTCACCGAAGGCGTGGGCCCGCGCGAGTGCGCGCCCGCTCGGGCGGGTCCCCTTCCGGGGACGGCCGCCCAAGCGACGAGACCCCCGCTATCGTGGCCCGCGTTCAGCCGAGCGACTCGAGCCCAAGGAGGCCCAAGATGTCAACCGCCACGATTCACACCAGCGAGGGCGCGATCGCGTTTGAGCTGTTCGACGAGGACGCCCCCAAGACGGTCGAGAACTTTCGCAAGCTCGCCTCGGAGGGGTTCTACGACGGCCTCACGTTTCACCGGGTGATCAAGGACTTCATGATCCAGGGGGGCTGCCCGCAGGGCACCGGCACGGGCGGCCCGGGATACACGTTCGAGGATGAGATCAACTCCCACAAGATCGTCCGGGGGGCTCTGGCGATGGCCAACGCGGGCCCCGACACGAACGGCTCTCAGTTCTTCATCGTCACCGCCGACTCGTGCCCGTGGCTGGACGGCAAGCACACGGTCTTCGGCCAGGTGACCGACGGCATGGACGTCGTGGAGAAGCTCGAGCACATCGAGACCGACGGTTCGGATCGGCCCGCCGAGCCGATCGGCATCGCCTCGGTGGGTCTCTCGGAGTAGCCTCTTTTGTACGAGCGACCGAAGGGGAGATACGAGATGGCCACCGTCGAGCAGCATGTCGAGCAGGAGATACATCAGGCCCACAACGGGGTCGCACAAGCGGGCGAGGAGATTCAGGTCGAGAACCCCGCGACGGGGCAGATCGTCGGGACGGTCCCCGACCTCGGCCCAGCCGCCGTCGCCGAGATGGCCCGTCGGGGCCGTGAGGCGCAGCCCGCGTGGGAGGCGTACGGGTTCGAGGGCCGCGGACGAATCATGCTGCGGGCCCAGAAGTGGCTGATCGACAACTCCGAACGGGTGATCGAGACGATCATCTCTGAGACGGGCAAGACCTTCGAGGACGCCTCCCTGGCGGAGATCTCTTACGCGGCTCACGCGTTCGGCTTCTGGGCCAAGAACGCCCCCGAGTACCTGGCCGACGAGCGGGTCAAGTCCGGACAGATCCTCGTGAAGGGCAAGAAGCTCATCCTCCGCCACCGCCCCCTCGGGTTGATCGGCGTGATCGGCCCCTGGAACTATCCCCTGACGAACTCCTTCGGGGACTGCATCCCCGCGCTCATGGCCGGTAACAGCGTGATCCTCAAGCCCTCGGAGATCACTCCCTTGACCTCTTTGCTCCTCGCCGAAGGCCTCCGCGAGTGCGGCCTGCCCGAGGACGTCCTTCAGATCGCCACCGGACGGGGCGCCACCGGGGCGGCGCTCGTGGAGGAGGTGGACATGATCATGTTCACCGGCTCCACCCGCACGGGTCGCAAGGTCGCCGAGGCGGCCGCCCGGCGACTGATCCCGGTGTCCCTGGAGCTCGGGGGCAAGGACCCGATGATCGTCCTCTCCGACGCCGACCTAGAGCGGGCCGCCAACTTCGCGACTTACTACTCGATGCAGAACGCCGGCCAGACGTGTATCTCGATCGAGCGTGTCTACGTCGAGGAGCCCGTCTACGACGAGTTCGTCGCGAAAGTGTCCGAGAAAGTGCGCGCCCTGAGGGTCGGCCCGCCCCAGGGCCCCGGCTCGGTGGAGGTGGGCGCGATCACCTTCCCGCCCCAGATGGAGACGATCGAGACCCACGTCGCGGACGCCATCGACAAGGGCGCCCGGGTGCTCACCGGAGGCCATCCCGTCCAGTCCGGCGGGGGCCGCTTCTACGAGCCCACCGTCCTGGTGGACGTGGACCACACGATGAAGATCATGACCGAGGAGACCTTCGGGCCGACCCTTCCGATCATGAAGGTCACCGACTCTGAGCAGGCCGTGAAGCTCGCCAACGACTCCCCCTACGGGTTGGGCTCCTCGGTGTTCACTCGCGACATCCCCCGCGGCGAGGAGATCGCCCGTCGCCTGGAAGCGGGCGCCGCGAACGTCAACGACGCGATGATCAACTACACCGCCCTCGAGCTCCCCATGGGCGGCGCCAAGGCCTCCGGCCTGGGCTCCCGTCACGGCGCTGGAGGCATCCGCAAGTACTGCTCCCAGCAGGCCATCGTCATCACCGGCAGGATCGCCCTCAAGCGGGAAGTCCACATGTACCCCTACAAGCGCCGTACTTCCCGGATGCTCGCCGGATTGTTCAAGCTGATGTACGGCCGCGGCAAGCGCGACTGAGGCGGGGCGCCTGGGCGCGCGCTACGGCCGGCCGGCGGCTAGCGCGCCGTGGCGAGCGAGATCCCGAGCAACCGCTCGAGCTCGGGGATGGTGGTCTGTGCGTCGGTGTGATGCACGGTGGCCATCCCGAGCTCCTGAGCGGGGGTGAGGTTGAACGGCAGGTCATCGACGTACACGCACGCCCTCGCTTCGATTCCCGCCCGTTCGGCTCCCAGCTCGTACATCCGCCGGGACGGCTTGCGGATGCCCTCCTGGCCTGAGATCACGACCCCGTCGAAGAGCTCCACGAACAGCTTTTGGGGATACCGGTGGGCGCCCCACGAGTTCGACACCAGGGCGGTCCTCACTCCCGCCTCCCGCGCCCGCCGGACCGCGTCGATCATCGCCTCATCGGGCTGAACTCCCGCGAACAGCCCGTCGATCAACCCGTCCGCCTGCACCCCCAGGAGCTCGGCGAACCGGACCTCGAACTCGGGCTCCCGAAGCTCTCCCTTCTCCAGCCCGATCAACAGCTCCCGGAAAGAGGGGTCCTCTTTGAACCGGCTCGCGAGCATCTGGGGATCGATCTCGGCCCGCACGCAGTAGGCGTAGAAGGACGCGAACAGGTTCGTCGTCAGGACCCCTCCCCAGTCGATCAGAAGACCCGTCCGCTGCTCGCTCCCGCCGCCGGGGGCCTCTCGCGGCTCGCTCCCGCCGCCGGGGGCCCCAATGTCCCGGGCGGTGCCCGCGCGCCCGCGCGCGAGCGCGCGCGGGCGCGAGCCATCCGATTCAGCCATCGCCCTGCGCCACCCCCTCGGCCTGGTTCGCAAGCTCGATCACGCCGTCCCCGAACTGCTTCAGGTACGGGTCGTCGGTGGCCCCCGCGAGGGCTCGCTTGTAGTTGCCCTCCATGAACACCGCCGACTTCCACAGGGCCAGCGTCGTATACCAACGCAGGTCAGCCATCGAGCGGCCGGACCGTCTCTCGTAGAGCTCGATCAGCTCTCCTCGCGTTGGGAAGCCCTCCCTGCGGGTCACCCCGCCGAGGTACTCCCGCATGCCCCCCCTCGGATCCCCGCCCTCCGTCCACATCATGCACAGGTATCCGAGGTCCGCCAGGGGGTCTCCGATCGTGGCCATCTCCCAGTCGAGCACCGCCCGCAACCGCACGGGGGGCTCGGCGGCGAAGATCGTGTTCCCCAGCCGGTAGTCCCCGTGCACGATCGTCGCCGGTCCGGACTCTGGCAGGTGCTCGGAAAGCCACCAGCCGACCTGCTCGATCGTGGGGATCTCACGGGTCTTGTTGATCTCCCACAGCCCGGTGAACCGGCGCAGCTGGCGCTCGAGGTAGCCGGTCGGCTTGCCGAAGCCTTGAAGGCCGGCCTTCATCCAATCGACTCCGTGGATCTCCGCGAGGGCCTCGATCAGTTCCTCGCCGATCTCCCGTCGCAACGTCGGGGTGTCCAGACCGGCGGGAACGCTCGCAACGATCACCTCCCCCTCGATCCGCTCCATAACGTAAAAGGGACACCCGATCACCTGCTCGTCCGGGCATACCGCCAGCACCTCGGGCACCCGTGCGGGGGTGTCCCGGAGGGCGCTCAGCAGCCGGGCCTCCCGCAGCACGTCGTGGGCGCTCGGGGGCAGAGGCGGCCGGGGGGGACGCCGCAGGACCATCTCCGTCCCGGCTCTCTCGATCAGGTAGGTGACGTTCGAATGGCCCTCCCCGATCGGCTCCGCCCGAATCTCCCCCGAGCCGAGGCCGTGCTCGTCCAGGAACTCCCGCAACGGATCGAGCACCAGCAGTGGGGGCCTGGGGTTGGCCGACCCGTCGGCATGGGTACGGACGATGTCGTCGGGCGCGGTGGACGTGGGCATCGGTTGAAACGCTATCCGACCCGAGCGCCGACGCGCCCGCGGGCTCGCTCGCATCGACCTGCAGGAGCTCGCCGGTCGCCCCCGAAATCTCATCTGACCGCAACCCCGCCCGGTGGGCGGTGTCTTAAGCGACCATGCGCACGAACAGGCTCCCTCTTCTCATATCTTTGCTCGCCCTTCTGGTCCTCGGCGCCTTTGGCGTGCCCGGCCAGGCGCTCGCCTCTCACGGCGAGGCCGTCTACTTCGAGGGCTCCACCGACCTGCTCAGCCCCGCCACCCGCCCGCACGCCCTCGCCCAGATGCAGACCCTCGGGGTCAAGGCCCTGCGGGTGGAGCTCTCCTGGTTTGACGTCGCGCCCGGCCAGCAGAGCGCGACCAAGCCCAGCTTCGACGCGACTAACCCGGCCAGCTACAGCTGGGGCGAATATGACGCCCTGATCAACGAAGCGGTGCGGCTGCACTGGAAGATCCTCCTGACGGTCACCTCGCCGGTACCCCGCTGGGCGACGTCCAACGGCAAGGCCCCCTACGTGACGAGCCCCAGCGATCTCGACTTCGAACAGTTCATGACCGCCGTCGCCCGCCACTACAGCGGCCGGGTGTCTCTGTTCTCGATCTGGAACGAGCCCAATCACCCCGCCTTCCTGCGCCCCCAGTTCAGCTCCCGCGGCCAGCCCGCCTCTCCGCGTGTCTACCGGGGCCTCTACCAGGCCGGCTACGCGGGCCTGGTGGCCGGCGGGATCGCCCATCCGCGGGTGCTGATGGGGGAGACGGCGCCGTTCGGCTACGACACCGTTAACGTGCACAAGGAAGGCTCCAAGGCGCTCCTTCACGACGTCGCTCCGCTGGCGTTCCTGCGTGGGGTCCTGTGCCTGAACGGCCACTACAGGAAATCGCGCACCTGCGGTCCGCTGCAGACAGCCGGCTGGGCCCACCACGCCTACACGCTCCCCGCCGGCCCTCACTACCGCCCACCTGAGGCCGACGACGTGACGATCGGCGTGCTCTCGCGCCTGACGAGCGCACTCGACAAGGCCGCCCGGGCCCACGCGATCCCGAGGCGCCTGCCCGTCTACTTGACCGAGTTCGGCGTGCAGAGCGTCCCGAACCGGGAACTCGGGGTCTCCCTGGCAAGGCAGGCCCAGTTCGACGCGATCGACGAGCACATCGCCTGGAGCAACCCCCGTGTGGCGGCGTTCTCCCAGTACCTGCTCAAGGACGATCCGCTCGGTGGGCCCGCCGGGTCGAGCGTCAACGGCGGCTTCGTCGGCTTTCAGTCGGGTCTGGAGACCGTCAAGGGCACGCCCAAGCCCCTCTACTACAGCTGGCCCCTGCCCCTGGCCGTGACCAAGCACGGCCACGGCTTCTCGCTGTGGGGCCTCGTGCGCCCGGCCACAGGCGCGACGAAGGCGACCGTGCTCGTCAAGCGCCGGGGCGCCCACTCCTACCGGGTGCTGAGGACCGTCAGGACCAACAGCCTGGGCTACTGGAGCTTGAGCTCCTCCACCAAGGGCGTGGCCTGGCGCGTGCGCTGGAACAGCCCGAAGGGGATCAAGTACCAAGGGTCTCCGATAGCCGCATATTGACGGCGATAAGCCGTCAAAAGGCTTGGCCGGCGCGGGGAGAGGTCCGCAGAGCGCGGGGCGCCGGCCAGGATCGATGAATCGGGGCTCCGGCATCCCCCTACGATTGAAGGGTGCCGGAGCTGCCCGAGGTCGAGATCACCGCCCGCCTGCTGGACTCCGCGCTCGCCGGCGCCCACATCGAGTCGGCGGTCGCGCCCGGGATAAATGCCCTGAAGACATTCGACCCGCCTCTCTCCGAGCTCGACGGCCGGAGGATCGCGGGGGTTCGCCGTCGAGGCAAGAACCTGATCGTGGACGTAGCCGGGGGCTTGGCGGGGGACGCTTCAGGGGGTGCGACCGGTGACGCCTCGGGAGACTTGGCCCTGCTGATCCACCTGATGTCCGCCGGGCGACTGCAACTCTACGACAAGCCTGCCGGACCCCGCGATCGCACCTCCAGGATGCTCGTGCGCGTACGGTTGAGGGGAGGCGAGGAGGCCGAGCTTCGCCTGCGCGAGTTCGGATCGAAGCAGGCCGCCTGGGTCAAGCTCCTGCGTAGCGGTGAGCTCGACGATGACGAGGCCCTGGCCAAGCTCGGCCCGGAGGCGTGGCCGGAGCCGCCGCCGCTGGCAGAGGTGCTCGACGCGCCCCGGCCCCTCCACACGCTCCTGCGCGACCAGCGTACGATCGCCGGCATCGGCCGCTCCTGGGTGGACGAGATCCTGTGGCACGCGAAACTCTCGCCCTACAAGCGCGGGTCCGAGCTCACCACCGAGGAGGCCGACCGGATGCATCAGGCGATCCGCGACACGCTGACCGCCGCGATCGCCCACTACGAGAACACGATCGAGCTCCCGATCCCCGACAAGCTCCCGATGCCCCTCCAGATCCATCGCCGCGAGGGCGAGCCCTGCCCCCGCTGCTCGGAGACCCTTCGTGCCGTGTACTTCGAGGACTACGTGATCGCCTACTGCCCCGCCTGCCAGACGGATGGGCGAGTGCTCAAGGACCGGAGGCTGTCGCGGTTGTTGAAGTAGGCGCGGCCGAGGCGGCTAGGATCGGAGGCCATGATCGAACCAGGCGACCTAGCCCCCGACTTCGACCTTCCCGACCAGGACGGCGGGCCTGTGCGGCTGTCGAGCCTGCGTGGCCAGCCTGTCGTGATCTACTTCTACCCCAAGGCTGACACCCCCGGCTGCACCGTCCAGGCCTGCGGCGTGCGCGACCATCGCGCCGACTACGCCCGGCTGGGCGCCGCCGTCCTGGGGATCTCTCCCGATCCGGTCATCAAGGTCAAGAAGTTCGCCGACAAGCACTCTCTGGCCTTTCCCCTGCTCGCCGACGAGGACCACGCGGTCGCCGAGCTCTACGGTGTATGGGTCCAGAAGTCGATGTACGGGCGGACCTACTTCGGCAACGAGCGTACGACCTTCGTGATCGGCCCGGACGGGCTCGTGACGCGAGTCCTGCGCAAGGTCAAGCCGGCCGAGCACGACGAGCAGGTCTTGCGGGCTCTGCAGGAGCGGGCCGTCCCGCGGACATAGCCCCGAGCCCCGCCATGCCCAGCGCCCAGATAGCGGTGCGCCTGCAGGCTCGCTCCAGCCGTGAGGAGCTCCTCGGCATCCGCGACGGCGTCCTCCTCGCCCGGGTGATGGCCCCTCCGGTCGACGGGCGCGCCAACAGGGCACTGTGTCGCCTGATCGCCCGCGCCGCCGGCGTCCCACCGTCACGGGTCGAGGTCATACGAGGCGCCCGCTCGCGCGAGAAGCTGGTGCGGGTACAGGGGATCGGCCTCGTCGCGTTGCGGGAGGCCCTCGCCGGACCGTCCCCATGACACGGATCCTCAACATGACAGCGCCGTTGAGACGCACGGTCAAGATCACAGGCACAGGCACAGGCACGGGCTTCGCCACCTGGGCACGGCCGGGACGAGCGCTCACCCGGCGCTGTATCGCTCCGCTTCGTCCGCTCCGCCGGTGGCGTCGCCGGCGCTGTAGGAATGGGCGCCCGCGCCCGCCAGCTCGCCGCCGTCGACGATCAGGTATTCCTCGCGGATCGGGCGCCCGTCGAACCAGCACTCCAGGATCTCGCGGGTGCCCGCCGCGTAGCGCGCTTGGGCGGAGAGGCTCGTGCCGGAGGTGTGAGGAGTCATGCCGTGGTGGGCCATCGTCCGCCACGGGTGGTCTTTCGGCGCGGGTTGGGGAAACCAGACGTCTCCCGCGTATCCCGCCAGCTGCCCATTCGCACACGCCCGGGCGACGGCCTCGCGGTCGCAGATCTTCCCGCGGGCAGTGTTGATCAGGTAGGCGCCCCGCTTCATCTTGGCGATCAGCTCCTCGCCGAACAGCCCCTCGGTCTCGGGGTGCAGAGGGGCATTGATCGTGACCACGTCACATGCTTCCACGAGAGACTCGACCGTCGGATGGAAGGTCACGCCCAGCTCCCGCTCGGTCTCGGGGGTGAGGCGGTGGCGATCGGTGTAGTGCAGGCCCACGTCGAACGGCTTCAGCCTGCGCAGGACCGCCGAGCCGATCCTCCCCGCCGCCACGCTTCCCACCTGCATGCCCTCCAGGTCGTACTCCCGGGCGGCGCAGTCGGCGATGTTCCAGCCGCCCTCGATCACCCACTGGTAGGAGGGGATGTAGTTGCGGACGAGCCCGAGGATCATCATCACCACGTGCTCGGCCACGCTGATGCTGTTGCAGTAGGTCACCTCCGCGACCGTGATCCCCCGCTCGATGGCCGCCTGCAGGTCGACGTGGTCGGAACCGATCCCGGCTGTCAACGCGAGCTTCAGCTCCGGCGCCCTGGCGATCCGCTCCGCCGTCAGGTACGCGGGCCAGAACGGCTGTGAGATGACGATCTCGGCATCTGGAAGCTCCCGCTCGAACACCGAATGGGGACCGTCCTTGTCGGAGGTCACGACGAGCTCATGTCCGCCCTCCCGCAGGAACCGTCTCAGCCCCAGCTCTCCCGAGACGCTCCCCAGCAGCTCGCCCGGCGTGAAGTCGATCGCTCGCGGCGTGGGGGTGCTCTGCCCGTCGGGATAGCGCTCGATCCGCGGGATCTCCCCACGAGCGTACTTCGGCGGGTATTCGTCGATCGGATCGTCATACAGCACGCAAAGCACCTTGGCCATCGTCTCCACCTCTTTCGCGGTCTTTTCGCGGTCTTTTCGCGGTCTCGACGAGCCCTGCGCTCGCCCGGCCGCCGACGGGGACATCATCGAGCTTTTGCTCCCTGCTTGTCCACTGGGCCTCTCCCGCTGGCCACTGACAGGTTCCCTACGCTTGAGGCTGTGCCAGCGCTGCTCGCATCGACGTCGATCGCGGAAAGCCTCACGTCGTTCTTCGACGCGGTCGGGCAGTTCTTCTCGGACCTGGCGGCCGTCCACTGGGGCGCGCTGCTGCTGGGCCTGCTCTTCTTCGCCCTGAACCTGACCCTGCGCTCGCGGGCGTTCTTCAACAGCCTCCGCGCCGCCTACCCGGCGGTGAGCTTCCAGTGGCGGCGGATCTGGGGCGCCTACTGGGCGGCGGTCGGCTTCAACAACCTCGTTCCCGCCCGGGGCGGGGACATCATCAAGCTCTTCCTCACCCGCTCGTCGATCCCCGGGTCAAGCTATCCGACGGTCGCGGCGGCGTTCTTCGTGGAGGCGATCTTCGACATCTGCGTGGGGGTGGTGGTGCTGATCTTCGCCTTCACCCAGGGCGTGTTCCCTAAGCCCCCGGACTTCTCGAAACTGAGCTCGTTCGACATCTCCTACCTGGCCGAGCACTTCCGCCTCACGCTGTTCCTGCTCACGGTCCTCGCCGTCGCCGGCCTGGTCGCGTTCGCTCTGCTCTCGGCCCGCCTGCGCGCGTTCTGGGCTCGTGTCCGCCAGGGCGTGACGATCCTCTCCGACCGTCCCCGCTACCTGCGGGAAGTCGCCGCCCTGCAGGCCGGGGCGTGGGTGTGCCGTTTCACCGCGTTCTGGTTCTTGCTCGAAGCCTTTCGGGTGGGGGCCTCCGTGCAGAATGTCCTGCTGGTGTTCGCGGTCAACCAGGTCGCGGGCGCGGTGCCGTTGACGCCCGGAGGGGCCGGCGTGCAGCAGGCCCTGCTCGTCAAGGTCTTCGCCGCCTCGGCGCCCACCGCCGTCGTGGCCGCCTACTCAGTCGGCCAGCAGATCGCGATCGCCGTCTTCACCGCCGCGGTCGGGCTGGCCGCGGTGGTGTTCATCTTCCGCTTTCGCTCCTTCGGCGAGGTCATCCACGCCGGCCGCGCCTCCCGCGAGGCCGAGCGGGAGGCCGAAGCGCGGCCGCCTGAACCGCCGCCTACTGAAGTCCCTCGCGTGCCTCGCGCACAAGCGTGACGGCCTCGGGGAAGACCCGGGCCATCACGGTCCTGATCTGCTCGGCCTGAGCGTCGGCGTTGCCCTGCAGGTTCACGCGTTCGACGGCGGCGACCGTCATCTCGACCGCCAGCTTGATCGCGTTGTCCGCCCAGACCAAACGCTGCTGTCCCTGCATCTGTTCGGCGAACTCCGCGAGCCTGCGTTGCAGCTCCTCCGGGTCGCCGAACAGGTCGCCGAGACCACCGCTCTCCATGTGAGCATCATAGACTGACCTGCTCATGCCCAGCCCAAGCGAGATCACCCAGCAGCTCGCCTACGAGTCCGAGCGGCGCGGGCGTCTGGCCGTGCCGGCCTTCGCTGGCGGCTTCCTCTACTTCCTGAGCGCGATCATCGTCTCGGCGACCCTCAGCGCCGCGCCCACCGTGGGCCTCCTGCAGGGGCTCGCTCCGGCGCTGCGAGGCGAAGCGAACCCGGCGGTCAGCCCCCGGGAGGCCGAGGTCAAATACGTCAGCCACCACGCCTCGGCGCTGATCGCCGGGAGCGCATTGAAGGCGATCTCCCTGATCGTGCTCACGCTGGTGTTGCTGCTGCTGCTCAGCGCCACCCGCTTTCGCCGGCCCGAGACGTGGTCGGCCGCCCGCCCGCTGGTGCTCGTCGGGGGGATCGGGCTGGCGATCGTCACGCTCGTCCACCAGGTGGTCAGCGCCATCCAGGCGCACAGCTTCGCGGTCGGACACAACTTCTCCAACCACGCCGTCGAAAAGGCTCTCACCCAGGGCTCGATCAACGTGGGCAGCCAGTATCTGGATCTGATCGCGGCGCTGGCGCTGACGGCCGGCTTCATCGCCGTGTCGGTCAACGCGATCCGGGTCGGCCTGCTGCCACGCTGGATGGGCGTGATCGGGATCTTCTCCGCCGTCCTCATATTCCTGCCGATCGGCGGCGCGACCCTCGAAATCGTGCCCGCCTTCTGGATGCTCGGGATGGGAATCCTCTTCATGGGCAGATGGCCGAACGGCGATCCACCGGCGTGGGCCGCCGGGGAGCCGCGGCCGTGGCCCACGGCCGCGGAGCGCCGGGCCGAGCGCGAGGGCGGGGATTCCGGCGGCGCCTCCGCCAACGGCAGACGGGCCACCCGGGGCAAGCGGGCGGCCGGGGGTGAGGCCGGGAACGCCACGTCGGCCTCCGATGCCCCGGCTCAGGCCGCGGTCGCGGCGCCGGGCCAGGCCTCGACCGACGGCTCCTCGCCCAAGCGCAGGCGCAAGCGCCGGGTCGGCGGCTGATGGCGGGCGAGCCCGATTCGCCAAGCGGCGGGGCGCTCGACGATGAGCTCGGGGCGCTGCTCGAGATCGAGACGTTCAACCCGCCGGAGGAGTTTCGCGAGCACG
Source organism: uncultured Solirubrobacterales bacterium (assembly GCA_963785785.1). Classification (GTDB taxonomy): domain Bacteria; phylum Actinomycetota; class Thermoleophilia; order Solirubrobacterales; family Solirubrobacteraceae; genus Palsa-744. The sequence goes on from CAWAWI010000003.1 coordinate 125,476, forward strand.
CCCTGCTGAGCGACCCCGAGGTCTACGAGCGTGCCGCTCGCGACCCGCAGGCCTGGTGGGCCGATCAGGCGCGCGAGCTCGACTGGTCGCGGGAGTGGACGAGGATCCTCGACGACGACGACCCGCCGTTCTACAAGTGGTTCACCGGGGGCGCCCTCAACGTCTCACACAACTGCCTGGACCGTCACGTGCTCGCCGGACACGGCGATCGGGTCGCGCTTCACTGGCGCGGCGAGGACGGCCAGGAGCGAGACATCACCTACGCCCAACTGCTCGCTGAGGTTCAGCGCCTCGCCAACGCACTCAAGGATCAGGGGGTGCGTAAGGGCGACGTCGTCGGGATCTACCTGCCGATGATCCCCGAGGTGATCGTGGCGATGCTCGCGTGCGCCCGCATCGGCGCCCCCCACAACGTCGTCTTCGGCGGCTTCTCCGCCGAGGCGGTGCGCGAGCGCATGGAGTTCTCGCAGGCCAAGCTCCTGATCACCGTCGACGGTGCCGCCCGCAAGGGCAAGACCGCGCCCGTCAAGGACCGTGTGGACGAGGTGATGGGCGATATGGGGACGCTCGAGAGGATCGTCGTGGTCCGCAGCAAGAACATACCTTCTGAGATGCAAGAGGGCCGGGACGTCTACTACGACGAGATCCTCGCCGCCGCCGATCCGGACTGCCCCGCCGAGCCGATGGATTCAGAGCATCCGCTGTTCATCCTCTACACCTCAGGCTCAACGGCCAAGCCGAAGGGCATCCTGCACACCACCGGCGGCTACCTGACGGGCGTGTCGGCGACCCACCGGTACGTCTTTGACCTGAGGACCGGCGACGGGGGGGCGTCGGGCGTGGATCCCGCTCCCGACGTGTACTGGTGCGCGGCGGACGTCGGCTGGGTGACCGGCCACTCCTACATCGTCTACGGCCCCCTCTGCAACGGCGCCACCTCGGTGATGTGGGAGGGCGCTCCCGACTACCCTCACAAGGGCATCTGGTGGGAGCTCGTGGAGCGCTACGGCGTCACCATCCTCTACTGCGCCCCAACCGCGATCCGCGCGTGCATCAAGTGGGGCCCGGACTGGCCTGCGAAACACGACCTCTCCTCGCTTCGCCTGCTCGGCTCGGTGGGGGAGCCGATCAACCCGAAGGCGTGGCTCTGGTACCACAAGGTGATCGGCTCCGAACGCTGTCCGATCGTGGACACCTGGTGGCAGACCGAGACGGGCGCGATCATGATCACGCCGCTTCCCGGCATCACCGCCACCAAGCCCGGCTCGGCCACCCATCCCTTCCCGGGGGTGCAGGCGCAGGTGCTGAGCGAGTCCACGGGCGAGCCCGTGTCCGAGGGTCAAGGGCTGCTCGTGCTCACGAGCCCGTGGCCCTCGATGCTGAGGACCCTCTACAAGGAGCCTCAACGCTTCATCGACACCTACTTCAGCCGCTTCGGCAGGGAGACCTACCTCGTGGGCGACGCCGCCCGGCGGGACTCCGACGGCTACCTGTGGGTGATCGGCAGGATCGACGACGTGGTCAACGTCTCCGGCCACCGTCTCTCCACCGCCGAGGTCGAGTCCGCGATCGTGGCTCACCCCGACGTGGCGGAGGCCGCTGTGATCGGACAGCACGACGAGGACACCGGACAGGCGATCGTCGCGTTCGTCACCCTCCAGGGGGATTTGGAGGGTGACGAGGAGACCGTCGAGGGCATCCGTGCCACCGTCGCCGAGCGGATCGGCAAGTTCGCCCGTCCCAAGCGGATCATCTGGGCCGAGGACCTGCCCAAGACCCGCTCGGGCAAGATCATGCGCCGGCTCCTGCGCGACATCGCCGAGGGCCGCGCCCTGGGCGACGTCACGACCCTTCGCGATCCGGCCGTCACGGCCCAGCTGGAGGATCGCGTGAAGGAGATCGAGGCTCAGGAGGACTGAAATCTGCCTCTCAGTGACCAGATTTTCTGATCCGATCTTTAGGGTGCTCTGAGAGACTGCCGTTCCGGACGCGGGTGGGGGGCTGCGCGCGTCGTCCGCCGATCACCCAAGCACAGGAGACTCATGTCGTCTCAAACTGACGCCCCAGGCGCCGGCCTACCCGGCTCGGCCGCGGACACGGCCATCGAGACCCACGGCCTCGTCAAGCGCTTCGGTGAGCGAGCAGCGATCGACCAGGTGGACCTGCGGGTGCCCCGCGGCTGTGCGTTCGGCTTCCTCGGGCCCAACGGGGCGGGCAAGACGACGATGATTCGGATGCTCCTCGGCCTGACTCGCGCGAGCGCGGGGAGCATGAGCGTCCTCGGATATCCGGTGCCCTCCCGCCGGGCCGAGGCCCTCAGCCGGGTCGGGGCGATCGTGGAGGAGCCCCGCTTTCATCCCCAGCTCTCGGGCCGCGAGAACCTGCGCATCGTCGCTGCGGTCCGCGGCCAGGAGGCATTCGGGCGGATCGACTCCGCGCTCGCCCGGGTGGGCCTGGCCGAGCGGTCCGAGGAGAAGGTCAAGAAGTACTCCCTCGGCATGCGCCAGCGCCTGGGGGTCGCCCGCTGTCTGCTGGCGGACCCGTCGCTGCTGATCCTCGACGAGCCCACCAACGGCCTCGACCCTGGGGGCATCCAGGAGTTTCGCGAGATGATCCGGGCGATGGTCGAGCAGGAGGGACGCACAGTGTTCCTCTCCTCCCATCTGCTCGACGAGGTCGAAAAGACGTGCGACGCCGCCGCGATCGTCGATCGGGGCAAGATCATCACCCAGGGCCCGATCGCGGAGATCTCACGAGGCGGCGACGGGGCTCGCAACGAGCTGATCGTGGGCGTCGACGACATCGAGCTGGCCCTGCGCACGCTCGCGGGGAACGAGCTCGCGCAGGAGGCTCAGCGCTCCGAGGACGGCATACGGGTGGTTCTGCGGGGCGAGCCCGAGACCGCCGCCGCGGTGAACGCCCTCCTCGTGGGCGCCGGCGTGGCGGTCGGGCGCCTGGAGCCCGTGCGACACAGCCTCGAGCAGCGCTTCCTGGAGATCACCTCACGCCTGGACGAGACCTCCGGCGTGGCCGGCCACGGCACCTCCGGCGAGGTCCCACCGGAGACGCCCGTCGGCGCTCCTGCCGGCACCGCCCGCGACGCGAGGACCGGCGTGGCGGCGGAGGAGGCGCGGACATGACTGCCATCGCCCTGAGCATGACTGGCGCGGACTTCCTGAAGCTGCGCAGGAAGCGGGGCACACTCGTCTGGGTCCTGATCCTGGCCCTCGCGCCGGTTGTCGTCCTGTTCGTCGTGAAGGCGATCCAGCACTCCTCCAATCCCGCCAAATACGAACCCGCGGGCGGCACGGGCAGCTTCAGTGACGGCCTTCGGTTGCTGTGCCTGTTCTTCGGGCCTCTCGCCGCGATCCTGGTGGGCGTCGAGGCCGGCACGGGGGACCACTCGGCGGGGGTCTTCCGCGATCTGGTCGTCACCGGCCGCTCCCGCCTGGTCCTGTTCGCCTCGCGAGTCCCCGCGGCGCTGGCCCTGTGCTGGACGGTGATGCTCGCCGGCTACGCGCTCATCCTCGTGGGAACGTTCGCGTTCGCCGGCAACCTCCCCACGCCCGACGGCTCGCTGATCCTCAACGGTCTCGGCTTCACCCTGCTGGCGACCGGGGTGGTGTGCGTGGTGGCGGTCGGGTTCGCCTCGCTCACGACCTCCAAGCCCGCGTCGATCACGGCCCTGATCGGCTGGCAGCTCGTGGCCAGTCCGCTGATCGTTCAGATCAGCTCTCTCGGCAGCGCCCGCGAGGGCCTGCTCAGCCAGGCGATCGCCCACTTCAGCCCGGTCCACGTCGGCGGCGGCGGCGGCCATGGCGCGACCGTGTCCCTCTCCCAGGGCACGGCCCTGCTCGTGGTGGTCCTCTGGCTGGCCGTCTTCCTGGCGCTGGGCGCCTGGCGGACCGAGCGCATGGACGCCTGAGGCACGACAGCACGCTGCGCCGCGGGGCATCGACCGCGACGGCTGGGGCCGCGCTCTTAAGGATCGGCCCGACCGGCGATCTCCCGATTCAGACCTTGCGGTGCTCGGGCACCCAGGAGCCGTCGTCCTGGCGGGCGAAGTCCTGGAACAGGCTCGGGCGCCTCGGCCTGCATGATCCGAGCGATCTCGTCGAACACCAAGCGCATCTCCTCCTCGGCGCCGGGGGCGGTGCGCATCTCGATCACGTGCCTGAGCGTGCGGGCGTTGGCCGTCCAGAGGATGTCCGTGGAGAGCCCGATCGGCGCCAGGCGGCGAAGGGCCGAGGTGACCTCCTTCTTGACGTGGAAGGGCACGCCCTCGGAGTCGATCCCCAGCTCGGCGGCCGCGCTTCTCTGAAACTCCTCGAGTCGCTCGACGATCGAGAGGACCTGCTCGCGCACCGGCTCCAGCGCCGGGGGCACGCGAAAGCCGATGTCGGTGAGGCGCACGTACCGCAGGCTCTCCTGGCTGAAGGCCGAGCCGGCGCGATGCCTCACGAGCTCGTGGGTGAAAGTCCTGCTGACGTTGCGCAGCGCAAATGAGTAGTTGGCGTGCTCCAGCACGCTGCCGTGGGCGGAGCGGAGGATGTTGGCGAAGTACTCCCGCTGGTCGGTCCGGACCTTCGTCACGTTCGGGTTCAGGCCCGGCTCCCAGCTGCGATAGCAGGCACGCCCCCCGAACTCGACGAGGAGCTCGCCCGCGTTCGGGCTCCCGTCGGACTCCTGCAGGCGGCGCTTCAGCCACGACTCGCCGCCGACGTCCGCCAGGTAGGCGGTCATCCCCTGGAGGTCGATCGAGGGGCGGGCGAGCAGGTGGACGGTGGGGGCAGTCTCGTGCATCGGGGCGCTCGATGGTAGGGCGTCATTCGGACGGCCCCCGCGCGCGCGCGGGGCCCCCTTGAGGGGTCGCACGGATGGTCCGCCCGGGCATGGGCCGGAGCCGTCGTCCGGGCTACATCGACGCCCCGCCCACGCATGGGCCGGGGCACGGTCGAACTGGCCTGCAAGAGCGCCCCCCACGCGCGCGCGGGGGGCGTCCGTAGACTGCCTGGCATGGACGACACCGATGGCGTGATCGGCCCTGAGAAGATCGTCGAAGCCGACGATCTGCACCGTCGCTACGGCGAAGGCGAGGCCGCCGTGGACGCGCTGGTGGGCGTGACGGTGGACTTTCCCAAGGGGCGGTTCGCGGCGATCATGGGCCCGTCGGGGTCGGGGAAGTCGACGCTCCTGCATACGCTCGCGGGCCTCGATCGTCCCACCTCGGGGACGGTGCGGATCGGCGGGGTGGAGCTCACCGAGCTCGACGACCGGCGGCTCACCCAGCTGAGGCGGGACCGGATCGGGTTCATCTTCCAGACCTTCAACCTGCTGCCGGTGTTGAACGCCGAAGAGAACATCCTGCTGCCTCTCTCGATCGCCGGGCGAAAGCCCGAGCGGGAGTGGTTCGATCGTCTCGTGGACACCGTGGGGATCCGCGACCGGCTGAGGCACCGTCCCGCGGAGATGTCGGGCGGGCAGCAGCAGCGGGTGGCGGTGGCGCGGGCGCTGATCTCGCGGCCGGATGTGGTGTTCGCGGATGAGCCCTCGGGAAACCTGGACTCGAAGTCCTCGAACGACGTGCTCGAGCTGCTGCGTCATGCCGTGGACGACTTCTCCCAGACGGTCGTGATGGTCACCCACGACGCCCACGCGGCGTCGTTCGCCGACCGGTTGCTCGTGCTCGCGGACGGCCGGATCGCCCACGACGGGGAGGGGGCGACGGTCGAGCAGGCGTTGGAGAAGATGAAGGCCGTCGGCTGATGTTCAAGCTGGTTCTGCGGGGGTTCATGAAGCGCAAGCTGCGGGTGCTGCTGACGGGCATCGCGATCGCCCTGGGGGTGGCGCTGATGGCGGGGACCTACATCCTCACGGACACGATCAACCAGACGTTCGCGGGCATCTTCCAGACCGCGAACAAGGGTCATGACGTGGTGATTACGCCCAACAAGCCGTTCGGCAGCAAACGGGTGCCGATCTCGCCGATCACAGAACAGACGCTCGCGCAGGTGCGCGCCACCGCGGGGGTGGCGCAGGCGTCGGGCTCGATCTTCTCGGTGGGGACCCTGCTGAGCGTCGAGGGCAAGCGTCTGAGCACCGGTGGGGCGCCGGCCTTCATCGCCTCAGAGACGCCGAAGCGCTTTGAGTCCTTCACCGTCGTCCATGGCCGTTTCCCGGTGGACGGGCAGGAGGTGGCGATCGATGAATCGACGGCCGAACGGGAGAACCTGAGGATCGGCGAGCAGATGCTCGTGGCGGGGAGCGCGCCCGCCAAGCGGTACACGATCGTGGGCATCATGAAGTTCGCTGGCGGTCAGTCCTTCGGCGGTGCGGCGGCCGCCCTGCTCACGCTCGGGGAGGCCCAGCGGGTGGCCGGCGAGCCGGGGCGCTATGACCAGATCGACGTGGCCGCGCGGCCGAGCGTGACGGCGGGCGAGCTGCGGGACCGCATCCGGGCGATCCTGCCGCACACCGTCGTGGTGCGGACGGGCGCTCAGCAGGCGGCGACGGAGTCCTCGGAACTGGAAAGCAACCTCAGCTTCCTGCGGACGTTCCTGCTCGTCTTCGCCTACGTGGCGCTGGTGGTGGGTGCGTTCATCATTTTCAACACCTTCTCGATTACCGTCGCCCAGCGAACCCGCGAGTTCGGGCTGCTGCGCACGCTCGGGGGCTCACGCCGGCAGATCATGCAGTCTGTGGTCTTCGAAGGGTTGATGTTGGGCGTCGCGGGGGCGGCCCTTGGGCTGCTCGGTGGCATCGCCCTGGCTCCGGCTCTGGACCAGCTGTTCAAGGCCTTCGGCGCCGACCTGCCCGATAGCGGGACGGTGCTGCAGACGCGCACGATCGTCGTCTCGCTTGTGGTGGGCGTGAGCGTGACGGTGCTCGCCGGCCTGCCGCCGGCATTGCGGGCCATGCGCGTGCCGCCCCTGGCGGCGATGCGGGAGGGCGTGGAGCTCCCGCGCCGGACACGTCTCTGGCGTCCGCGCCATCGCGTCGTGCGGGCGCTCGCGCGGGGGATCGGCGTGCTCGTGGTCTGGCGAGGGGTCATCGGGCGGGTCGCTCGGGAGAACACGATCCGCCAGCCCGGCCGGACGATGGTCACCGCGGCGGCGCTCACCATCGGACTGGCGCTCGTCACGTTCGTGGCGGTGCTCGCGGACGGGACGAAGGCCACGATCGACCGGGCCGTGAGCCGCTCCTTCGCAGGGAACCTGATCGTTGAGAACTCGAGCGTGAACAGCGAAGCGGCGATCCCCGCGCTCGTGGCGCCTGCGCTGCGTCGCGTCCCGGGGGTGGCGAGCGTGACGCCGATCGCCTTCACCCTCGGGCAGTTGCGGGGAAGCAGCGGGAACGCGTCGATCACGGCCATCGACCCGAGCTCCTTCGGGCGGGTCTACCGGGTGGAATGGGAGCACGGCTCGAACGCCACCCTCCTGGCGCTCGGGGGAAGGGGGACGATCCTCACCAAGTCCTATGCCGAAGCGAATCACCTGAAGGTGGGCCAGAGGGTCTCGGTGCTCACGCCCACCGATCACGAGATCTCGCTCACGGTGGTGGGAGTCGCCAACGACAACTCCCGGCTGCTGGGCGACATGACGATCGCCCTGCCCCTCGCCCGCTCCGCGTTCGGCCAGCGGGAAGACGCCCTGGACTTCGTCTCCTACGAGCCGGGTGCCACCAACGCCCAGGTCCAGCCGGCCGTCGACCGGCTGCTCGCCGCTGACTTCCCCCAGGCGCGCTCGCGCACGGCGGCCCAGTTCAAGCAGGACCAGGCCAACCAGATCAACACTCTGTTGGCACTGATCTACGTTCTCCTGGCCCTGTCGGTGATCGTGTCCCTGTTCGGGATCGTCAACACCCTGATCCTGTCGATCTACGAGCGCACCCGGGAGCTGGGGATGATGCGGGCGATCGGCACCTCCCGCCGGCAGATCCGCCAGATGATCCGCTACGAGTCCATCATCACGGCCCTTATCGGAGGGGTGTTCGGCCTGGCCATCGGCGTCGTGGGAGCGATCCTCGTCACGACCTTCGCCCTGTCCGGCTCGGGGTACGTGCAGTCGTTTCCCATCGGCACCCTCGTCATCCTGCTGTTCGTCGCGGCCCTCGCGGGCCTGATCGCCGCCCAGCTCCCCGCCCGCCGGGCCGCCCGCCTGGACATGCTCCAGGCCCTCGCGGGGGAGTAGGCGAAGACCCGAGCCGCATGCTTGAAGAAAGCTGATGGGGAAGGCCGTGCCGCATGCGGCACGGCCGGAAGGGCCGCATGCGGCCCTTCCTCGGGCCCGCACATGTGCGGGCCCGCCGGTCGGCGCATGCGCCGACCGGGACCACATCCCCACCGAAGTGATCGCGGATAAGCTGCCGGAGGGTATGTCCGCGAGCGCTCCCTCCACCCCCGCCGACCCCGAGCTGCTCCAGACCGCCTGGGACCTCGGGGCGCTCCTCGATGGGGAGGGTCCGGAGGGGGTGGAGAGGCGCCTGGATGAGGCCCGCGCGCGCGCGGGGGCCTTCGCGGAGAGATATATGGGCAGGCTGGGAGAGCTCCACAGCGGGGGGCTGGGTGAGGCGATGGGAGAGCTCGCCGAGATCCATGATCTCGCCGGGCGGGCGGGCGCGTACGCGGCCCTGAGCTTTTCCACAGACACGGCGGACCCCGCGCGGGGGGCCCTGCTCCAGCTCGCCCAGGAGCGGGGGACCGAGATCGAGACCACCCTTCTGTTCTTCGAGCTGGAGTGGGCGACCCTGGCGGACGATCGAGTGGAGGAGCTCCTCGACGAGACCGTCCCGGAGGGCGGGAAGCTCGACTTCTGTCGCCACCACCTGCGGAGCGCACGCCGCTACCGCGAGCACCTCCTCTCAGAACCCGAGGAGAAGATCCTCGCCGAGAAGGCCCTCACGGGGGCCTCCGCCTGGTCGCGTCTGTTCGAGGAGCTGACCTCCGCGATCGAGGTGGAGATCGACGGGGAGGGGGTGGCCCTCGACATGGCCCTCAGCCGCCTGGCCCTCCCCGACCGGGAGATCCGGCGAACGAGCGCCGAGGCCGTCACGGCTGCCCTGGAGCCCGGCCTGCGGACGAGGGGGTTCCTGTTCAACACCCTCCTCGCCGACAAGGCCACCGACGATCGCCTGCGCCACTACCCCAACTGGCTGGCCGCGAGGAACCTCGCAAACGAAGCCACCGACGAGTCCGTGAAGGCTCTGATCGAGGCGGTCCGGGGACGTTATGAGATCGCTCGCCGCTGGTATCGGCTGAAGGCGGACCTGATCGGGGTGGAGCGGATCGCCGACTACGATCGCATGGCGGCGGTCACCGACGACGACGTCACCTACACGTTCGCACAGGCCCGGGAGATCGTGCTCGACTGCTACCGCTCGTTCTCCCCCGAGCTCGGGGAGCTCGCGAAAGGGTTCTTCGACGGCCGCTACATCGACGCTCCCATGAGACCCGCCAAGCGGGGCGGGGCCTTCTGCGCGTCGGCGGTCCCCTCGGTTCATCCCTACGTGCTCCTCAACTACACCTCCCTTCGCCGGGACGTCCTGACGCTCGCCCACGAGCTCGGCCACGGCGTCCACTTCGCCCTGGCCGCCCGCCAGGGGATCTTCCACCAGTCCACCCCCCTGACCCTCGCCGAGACCGCGTCGGTGTTCGCTGAGACGATCGTCTTCGGGCGTCTCCTCGCCGAGGACTCCTCCCCCGCCACCCGCCTGGCGTTGCTCGCCGAGAACCTCCAGGACACGATCGCCACGGTCTTTCGTCAGGTGGCCATGAACCGCTTCGAGGACCTCGTCCACACCGCCCGCCGCGAGGAGGGGGAGCTGTCGGTCGATCGCTTCGGCGACCTCTGGGCCTCCAGCCAGGAGGAGCTCCTGGGGGACTCCGTGGAGATCACCGACGGCTACCGCTCGTGGTGGTCCTACATCCCCCACTTCATCGGCTCCCCGGGCTACGTCTACGCCTACGCCTACGGTCAGCTCCTGGCCCTGTCGGTGTACGAGCGCTATGAGCAACAGGGCCCGGAGTTCGTGCCCCAGTACCTGGAGCTCCTCGCCGCCGGGGGCTCCCGTAACCCCGAGGAGCTCGGCCGGATCGTGGACGTTGACCTCACCGACCCGGGCTTCTGGGACGCGGGCCTCGATCTCGTGGAGCGTCAGCTGCGGGAAGCCGAGACGGCGGCGCAGGCGGCGCTGTAGCGACCCTCACCTCAGAGGTCGAGGATACCCAGGGCTTTTCTTGGCCTATGCGGCTTCGAGCGAGACGGCGATGCTCTGGTCGAGCCCGCGGTTGCGCAGACTTTCCGCGATGGTCTCGGAGACCTTCTGCGGGACGTTGACGAGCTCGAGGCTGGGATCAAGCCGCGCGGCGAGCTCGCCTACGAATTCGTCAAGAAACGAATACGACGCGTCCCGCACCTCGCCAAAGTCGATGACGACCGTTTCCCCTGGAGCCAGCCCCGCGAGCAGCTCATCGCGTATCGCTTCGCCACGTACACGCGTCAACAAAACGAGGCCGTGGTCGGCCAAACGAAACTCCATCACGGTCCTCCTTCTCTTGGGCTCGGGAGATTCGGGGGTCAAGCGTACCCCAAACTTCGGCAGAATGAAAGCAGATCTTGAGGTCCAGAGCCCATTTCGAGGTCATCGTCTCCTACCCTGCAAACCGTTCTTTTGCTCCAAAGTTGCTCCCTTGCGGGGGATTTGGACAATCAGTCGAGGGTCCCAGACGGCTATCGGCCGACGAGTTCAACCCGGACCCAGGTGCCTTTTGTGGATTCGTCGATAGCCCAGGCTCGACGACGCGCTTGAAGGCCGCCGTGGGCAAGGAGGCGAAAACGGCTGCGGCCTGACCATATGCGCAGCTCGCCAGCCTTGATCCTCTCATTCTTGATGCCGTCGATCACATACTGGTAGCCGAACCCGCGCTGGGGATCTCCTGTGCCCGACTTCCCCTCCTTCGTTGCCAGACGAATCGCGGTTTTCTTAGCCACGGCGGGAGATCCCCGTCGGCCACGGCCAGACCCGCAAGGGCTATGTCGTGACCTGCGAGCTCGGATGGTCCCGTGCCGCCGCCGGCGCCCTCGTCTTCTCAAAGCGCTTTGAGGACCTCGCCTTCGGCATGAGCTACTGCCTCTCGTCATTGAGCGCGCTACCCGAGACGATCGTCTGGGACCGCGAGGGAGCGATCCACGACGGCCACGGCAACGCCGGTGAGGACTTCGCTGCCTTCTGCGGACGCCTTGCGCTCGGCTGGCGCATCCTCGAGGCTCGGGACCCCGAGTCAAAGGGAGCACTGGAGCGCACCCACCGCTTCATGCGCACGAGCTTTGAGCCGGCGCGGAGCTTTGCAAACCCCCAGGACTTCCAGGATCAGCTCGACCGCTGGTTCAGAGAACGTGCCAACCCCCGCTTTCATCGCGGCATCCGCGCCGTTCCCGCTGAGCGCCTTCTCGAAGAGGCAGAGCGCATGCGCGCTGCCCTCACCGATGCCCGCCACGGCGCTTCGCAGCGTCCTGCGCGTGCCCCAACAGCCCTACTTCCGCTTCGACACGAGCGACTACTCCCTGGATCCATGCTTCGCCGGGCGCCGCGTTGAGCTCACGATCGGCCAGCGCCAGATCACCGCCACCGCGCTTGACTCCGGTGAGCTCTGTGCGCGCCACACCCGCTCGTTTGCAAAGCATCTGACATCACCGACCCAGCCCACCATGCAGAGCTCGATCGCCTGCGCGGGAACCGCCGCCGGGGACCCAAGGTCGACGTCGAGCTCCGCCCGCTGTCTCGCTATGACGCTCTGATCCCGGCATGAGCGCCACCTCAGAGCTCAGCACATCTCAGGGCGCTGAAGGCACCAGCCGCAGCTCAGTATGCCGAAGCTCGCTGAGCGCGCCCGCGAGGAGTCCTGGTCTCACGAGCGCTTTCTTGAGGCGGTGCTATCCACCGAGATCGCCTCGCGCGAGTCCCACGGCGGGGAGTCACGCATCAAGGCGGCGCGCTTCCCCTCGCGCAAGACCCTGAGGAGTTCGACTTCACCTTCCAGCACTCGGTCCGCAAGCAGGTGATCGAGCACCTCGGGCAGCTGGACTTCCTGCACGGCAAGGAGAATGTCGTGCTGTTGGGCCCGCGCGGCACCGGCAAGAGCCACCTGGCGATCGCCATCTCGATCAGGGCCTGCCTGGCCGGCCAGCGCGTCGCCTTCGCCACCGCCACCGAATGGGTCGCTCGGCTCGGCGATGCAAAGCGCCAGGGCACCCTGCAGGCAGAGCTCCGCCGGCTGTCCTTCATCCCGCTGATCGTCGTCGATGAGGTCGGCTATATCCCGTTTGATCCAGAGGCCGCCAACCTGATGTTCAGCCTCGTCTCCTCGCGCTATGAGCGGGCGTCGTGATCGTGACCTCAAACAAGCCGTTCTCGGCATGGGGAGAGATCTTCGGCGATGACGTCGTCGCGGCGGCGATGATGAGGTGATCCTCGTCGTCGAGGCTGGCGTATACCTGGCCCATGTGGGCCGCGATGCCGATACCGAGATCCCCGACCGCGATCACACAGCGCTTGTTGCTGTAGCGCTGGGCTGCCACATAGGCTCCTCCGAACGACGACCTGCCATGTGTCGTGGCGTTATCGCTGATCTCACCGATGGTCCTCGTGAACGCGTCGGCGAGCAGCGCCAGCGGGCCTTCGAAATACGCCAAATAAAGATCTTCGAGCATACGTTCGAGTTCCACGACATCGGTTGTGGAGCCCAGGCGCGTCACGGGGATCAGGACCTTGCTGCTTTCTGGGGAGTCGAGAGTCTGAAGGTCTGAAGTGCAGCTCGTCGGAAGATCGGCGCCCAGACGCATCCATTCGAGGTAGCTCCGCATGACCGTACAGCGGGGGGAGATGATCGCGACGGTGCATCCCGCGGTACAGGTCAAGTCGATGAGTCCGCGCAGGCGGATCAGCGTTATCGGATCGATGAACTCGATCGCCCCGAGGTCGAGCACGATCTCAGCCGGGTATTCATCGTGCAAGGCGATGCCTTCGCCCCATAGAGGGTTCACGCCGCCGTCCCTCGACAGACGCACGACTGAAGTGGTCTCCGTCACGACCAGTTCGGACATCCGATATACGCTATCTGCAAACGGAATTGCGCCGCTTGGTAGTAGGGAGCTCGCGTCTGAGCCCTCCGAGCGACCCGAATCAACACGCGATACAAGGCGAAGCCCGCAGCTGGAACGAACCCCGACCGGACACATCATCACGGTATAGTGGACACATGAACGAGCTGAGCGCGCTGGCCGACCAGGTGGGGGTGAGCGAGCGTACGCTGAGACGGGCGGCGAATCAGGGAACCCTCCGCGCCAGCAGGGCGGGACCGCGCACGCTCGAGCTGTCGTTGTCCGAGCGGGTGTATGCGCGGCGCCACTGGCCGTTGATCTCTGCGCTGCGAGCCGCTCTGCGCAGCGAGCCCAATGTGCGCTTCGCGCTGCTGTTCGGGTCGGTCGCAAGAGGCGACGACACGCCCGCCGGGGACGTCGATGTGATCGTCGATCTACGCGACCCGAGCCTGGAGCGCTTGATGGACGTGCAGACGAAGCTCATGGCCGCCGTCGATCGCGAGGTCGACGTCGTCCGTCTGGAGGACGCCGAAGCCGAGCCGTCCTTCCTCGCCGAGGCTCTCACCGACGGACGCGTGCTCGTCGACCGCGCGGGTCTATGGCCGCGACTGCGCCGTCGCGAGCCTCGCCTGCGCCGCGCCGGCGGCGAGCGGGACCTCTCGCGCACCCGGGACGCGCTCGCAGCCATCGATCGGCTGTTCGCGTGAGGCATGGCTGAGCCCGAGCCTCGCAAGGCCGATCTCAGGCGCTGGCGGCGCGACGTGGTCCGCCATCTCGAGGAGTTTCCACGCCAATACGCCGCGCTGGAGAGCGCCATGGCCGCGTTCGGGGAGGACTTCGACCTGAAGCGGTTCAAGGCGGCCTTCGACACGACCGAGGATCTGGAGTCCTACAACCGGGTTCAGGCTGTCGAGCGGGCGGTCGGCCGGATCCAGAACTTCGTGGCCGAGCTCGCACTGTCGGGAGTCAAGCTGGGGCGCCTGTCCGGGACGGCTGCTCGATCCCAAGGATCGCCGGCCGCCCATGCCTTTGAAGCGCTCCGCGATGCGGAAGTCATAGACGGCCGTCTCTGCAGGAGGCTCATCCAGGCTCAGAACGCGAGGACAATGATCGAGCACGGCTACATCCAGGCTTCCGCCGGCGACGTCCACCGGGCTGCCGAGCTCGTTCGCACGTGCGCCCGAGACTTCATCGTCGTCTACCGAGCCTGGATTGAGGCCTATCTGGACGAGGAGGCCGTAGTGGACGACGACGTCACCGCGTGACGCTGAAGCCGGCGCCGTGCCGGTGCGTGCGGAGCTGGAGTCGTGCCGCTGTGCGATCTACAACAGCCCCAGTCCGCTGCCGACCCCGTGAACGAGGTTGAACAGGGGCTCCGGAAAGATGCCGAAGAAGAGGGTCGCCCCGCCCGCGAGGATCGCCACCAGGGCGACCTCGGGCTGGACCCCGCCGAGCGGCTGGGGCGGCGCAGGCTCGTCCAGCTCGGGCGAGCCGCCCGCGAGCGCCGGGAGCGCGTCCTCGGCCCCCTCGGCGGGGGATTCGGGGGCGTCGCCCATCCACATCGCGGCGATCACCGGCAGGTAGTAGCCGAGGGAGATCATCGAGCCGATCACGATCACCACTCCGAGCCACGTGTAGCCACCCGAGGCGGATGCGTCGATGAGGTAGAACTTGCCCATGAACCCGGCCGTCGCCGGGATTCCCGCCAGGCCGAGCATCGCCAACGTCATCGGCCAGGCCAGCAGAGGGCGCTCGCGGCTGAGGCCCCGCAGGGCGGCGAGGCTGTCCCCGAGGAGGGCTGGGTGGGCTTCCATTTCCCGCTCGCGGGCGACGATCGTGGCGAACGCGGCCATGTTCATGAACAGGTACACGGCGAGGTAGAAGACCGTCGCCTGAGCGCCCACCTTGCTCGCGACCACCACCCCCGCGAGCATGTACCCGGCCTGGGCCACCGAGGAGTAGGCGAGCATCCGCTTCAGCGAGGACTGCCCCAGCGCTCCCACGTTGCCGACCACGATCGTGATCGTCGCGAGCGCCGCCACCGCCGGTCCCCAGCTGGCGTGGGTTTCGATCAGGGCCACGTCGAACAGCCGCAGGAACACGCCGAGAGCGGCGACCTTGGTGGCGACCGCCATGAACGCCGTCACCGGCGTGGGCGCCCCCTCGTACACGTCGGGCGTCCACTGATGGAAGGGCGCCACCGACGCCTTGAAGGACAGCCCCACCACGCACAGCCCGACCCCCGTGAGCGTCAGCGGGTCGGTCGCGAGGGTCCCGTGCGAGAGGGCCTGTGAGATCGCTCCGAAGTCCGTGGCCCCGGTCGCGCCGTAGATCAGCGCCAAGCCGTAGAGGAGCGTCGCCGAGCCGACCGAGCCCACGATCAGGTACTTCAGGCCCGACTCCAGCGAGTGCTCCCGACGCATTTCGGTTGCACACAGCACATACAGCGGGATCGACAGGAGCTCCAGCCCGAGGAACAGTGCCACCGTGTTCTGGGCGGCCCCCAGCAGGGACATCCCGGAGATCGAGGTCAGCAGCAGTGCATGCCACTCCCCGTGCGCGGCTTCCCGCACGGCCAGCGAGCGCCAGGCGAGCAGCACCGTGCACGCGCCCCCCCCCACGAGGATCAGGTTCAGCGTCAGCGACAGGTCGTCGATCCGCAACGCTCCCGCCACGATCGACTTCTGCGCGTCCCACTGCCAGATCGTCAGCCCCGCCGCCGCCCCGAGCGCCACGAGGCTGAGCGCCGGCACGAGCTCCGCCCGCGCCCGCTTGGAGCCGAGGAGCCCGACGAGCAGCACGATCGCCGCCCCGCCCAGCAGGGCGATCAGCGGCGAGAGCGCCGCGAAGTCCACGTGCGGGCCTTTCAGGGTTGCGGTGGCGAGCGCGATCACGGAAAGACGCTCGCCGAGGTGGGGGGCACGGGATTCAGCGCCGCCTGAGCGCTCGCGACGGCGACCTTGGCCGACCCTTCGCTGCGCTTGAGAGCCAGCTGGGGATAGATCGCCATGAACACGATCACCGCGGCCAGCGGCACCAGCACGGCGCCGTCGCGGAAGGAGATGTCGCGGGAGTCCACGTCCTTGCCCACCCGGTTGTGCATCGAGCGGATGAACAGCCGCAGGGCGTACACGCTCGCCATCACCACCCCCGTGAACGCGATGATCGCGATCGCCAGCTTGGCCTTGAACACGCCGAGCAGGATCAGGAACTCGCCGACGAAGTTCGCCGACCCGGGCATCGCCAGTGTGGCGAGGGCGACGATCAGAAAGATCGAGGCGAGGACCGGCGCCCGAAACGCGATGCCGCCCATTTGACGCACGTCCTCAGAGCCTCCCGCCCGTCGCGAGAGGACTGCCACGATGAACAGCAGGGACGCCATGACCAGGCCGTGGTTGACCATCTGCAAAAGCGCCCCCTGGGCGCCCTGGGGGTTCAGGGCGAAGATCCCGAGCGTGATGAACCCCAGCTGGGCGACCGAGGAGTATCCGGCGATCAGCCGCGCGTCGGTCTGGGTGAACGCGACCGCCGACCCGTACAGGATCGAGGCCAGCGCGATCAGGAGCATCAGCGTCTGAAAGTGCGCCGCCCCCTGCGGATACAACGGCAGCACGATCGCCAGAAACCCGTACGCCCCCACCTTGGAGAGGACACCCGAGAAGACCATCAGCACCTCGATCGGCATCGCCCGGTAGCCGTCGGGCATCCACCCGTGCAGCGGAAACGCGGGCATCTTCACCAGGAACGCGGCCGCGAAGAACAGGAAGATCCACTCCTGGGAGCCCTTGCCCAGGGGGACTGCCTGGAGCTGGGAGAGCACGAACGTGATGTGTCCTCCCCCCTGCTGGGCGGCCAGCACGCCGGTCGCGATCGCCGCGGCGAGCATCAGCAGCGAGCCCGCGAGCGTGTAGATCACGAGCTTGATCGTCGCTTTCACACGTCCCGGCTCACGTCCCCAGCCGCCGATCAAGAAGTAGAACGGGATCAGCATCAGGTCGAAGAACGCCACGAACAGCGCCAGGTCCTGGGCAAGGAACGCCCCGAGCACCGCCGACTCGGCGAGCATGAAGAAGAACCAGAACGGGCGTGGCCGATCCCATGTCCTGAGGTTCGCGGCGATCGTCGCGGCGGCGAACAGCAACGTGGTCAGGCCCACCATGAACACGTTCAAGCCGCTGATCCCGAGCTTGTAGTGGATGCCCAGTTCGGAGATCCACACGACGTCGGTCACATGGGTCAGGCCTTTCGTGCCCGGCGAGTAGCCGGCGATGTATCCGATCGCCAAGCCCAGCGCCCCCAGCGAGCCGATCAGGGCGAGCACCCCCGGGATGCCCAATCGGCCGGACGACCCGCCGGGAGCGCCGGCGGTGCTGGCGCCCGTGCCGGCGAGCGCGCCCGCGGGGACGCCGGCCGCGCGTGTCTCACCCGCGCGAGCACGGCCGACCAGCGTGCAGAGGATCGCGCCGAGCACCCCGCACACGGCGGGCAGCCAGATCAGGATCGAGAGAGGGGGCATCAGATCGAGAGGGTCGCCATCAGGTCTGGAGCAGGAAGTAGAGGCCGACCGCCGTCAGGCCGAGCACGAGCATCGCCGCGTAGTAGCGCAGGAAGCCGCTCTGCACGGCCCGCACCGCGGCCGAGCCGGCACGGACGACCCCGGTGGTGCCACCGATCATCGTGTCCTGGACGAACACCCGCTCGAACGTGCCCGACGCGAACCTCCCCGCGGCGGCGGCGGGGCGCACCACGAGCGCGTCGATCAGCTCGTCGAAGTACCACTTGTGCCAGAGCAGCTCATAAACGGGATGCAGGCGCTCGCGGGCGGCGAGGGCGATGCTGGGCTGGCGGACCCAGATGCGGTAGGCGATCGCGATGCCCGTGAGGCCCAGCACGGTGCCGAGGCACAGGCCGAAGATCAGCAGCCCGTCGCGGGTGTGGGGTTCATACAGGGGCGAGCCCGCGAAGCTGGGGCGCAGGAAGTTGACGACCACGTCGTCCACCCCCGGGATCTGCACGAGGCCCGCCCCGACCGCTCCGATCGCGAGCACCGTCATCGCGACCTTCATCGGCAGCGCCCGCTCGGCGATCGCGTGGTGGGGGCCGGGGAAGCCCACGTCGGTGTCCTCGACCTCGCCGTTGGCGGGATTGGTGGGGACCTCGGCGTGGTGCAGATGGCCTTCTTCGAGCTCCCGCGCCTCGGGGACCGGGTCGCCGTAGAAGGCCCGGAAGATCATCCGGAACGTGTAGATCGCGGTCAGGAACGCGCCCATGTAGCCGATCACGTAGAGCGCCCAGTGCCAGCCGCCCCGCTCGGCGGTGACGAGCAGGATCTCGTCCTTGGAGAAGAAGCCCGAGAAGGGCGGGATGCCGGACAGGGCCAGGCCGCCGATCACAAAGCAGGCGAACGTGAAGGGCAGCGCCCTGCGAAACCCGCCCATCCTCTGAAGCGACTGCTCTCCCCCCATCGCGCCGATGATCGAGCCGGCGCCCATGAACAGGAGCGCCTTGAAGAACGCGTGGGTCATCAGGTGAAACATCCCCGCCGCGTACGCGCCCACGGACACGCCCATGATCATGTAGCCGATCTGGGACATCGTGGAGTAGGCGATCACCCGCTTGATGTCGGTCTGCACGAGCGCGATCGTGCCCGCGATCAGCAGGGTCGCCGCGCCGATCACCGCGCCGGTGTCCTGGGCGGCAGGGGCGAGTTCGAAGAGCACGTGCATGCGCGCGATCAGGTAGACCCCCGCGGTGACCATCGTGGCGGCGTGGATCAGCGCGCTCACCGGCGTCGGACCCTCCATCGCGTCGGGCAGCCACGTGTGCAGCGGGATCTGGGCGGACTTAGCGATCGCGCCCGTGAGCAGCAGCAAACAGCCCGCGACGATGTCCGCTTCCCCGGAGTGAAAGACATGCGGGGCGGCCTTGAAGGTGGCAAGGAAGTCGAGCGTGGCCGTGTGCTTGAAGATGAAGTAGGTGCCGAGCACCAGCCCGACGTCCCCGACGACGTTGATCACGAACGCCTTGATCCCCGCCTTCGTGGCGGTGGTGCGCCTGTACCAGAAGGAGATCAGCAGGTAGGAGGCGGCCCCCACGAACGCCCAGCCGACGATCAGCAGCAGGAAGTTGCCGGCGAGCACGAGCAGGAGCATCGAGAACACGAAGAAGTTCAGGTACGCGAAGTACCTGCAGAAGCCCCGGTCCTGTTCGAGGTAGGAGACCGAATACAGGTGAATCATGCTCGAGATCCCGGTGACGATCAGGATCATGAACACCGACAGCGGGTCCACCAGGATCGAGACCCGCGCGTTGACCCCGACCGTGCTCGCGTATTCCCACAGCGCCGAGGTGAGCTCCCGATCCGTGGCCGCGTGGCTCTGCAGCGAGATGAGCGTGCAGAGGGCCGCCAGGAACGCCAGGAAGATCGCGCCAGTGCCGATCCATCCGGCGCTCCGTCCGGGCAGGACTCGGTAGCCGAACCCGATCGTGAGCGTTCCCACCAGCGGGAACAGCAGCACCAGCCACGCGAACGTGGTCGTCATGCTCGCTCCTGCGTCATCCCTGCAGCTCCCGCAGCTCGTCCACGTCGATCGGGAGCTTGCGCCGGTAGATCGCGACGATCATGCCCAGCCCGATGCAGACCTCACAGGCGGCGACCGTCATCACGACGAGCGCCAGGATCTGCCCGTCCCCGTTGCCCCACATCCGTGAGAAGGCGATCAGCGACAGGTTGGCGCCGTTGAGCATCAGCTCCAGACAGAGCAGCACCACGAGCGGGTTGCGACGCACCATCACGCCGACCGCTCCGAGCGAGAAGACGATCGCCGAGACCGCCAGGTACCAGTCGATCGTCATGAGGGGCGCCCTCCCGCGATCGGCTCCGGCGCCGGCTCCGGCGCCGGCTCGGAGCTCTCTTCCCGCCTGACCCGGGAGGCGTAGGAGGGACCACCGACGCCCTCGGCCATCGTGCCGCTCGTGCGGGGACGCAGGAGGTCGAGCGGGGTCACGCGGCCGCGCTCGTGCTCGTCGTCCTCGCCGATGCCCCCGCGCCTACGCGCGAGCACGACCGCGCCGACGGCGGCGATCATCAGCAGGAAGGACGCGGCCTCGAACACGAGCAGGAAGCGGGTCAGGAACAGCTTGCCGATGTAGGCGGGCGTGCCGAACGCCTGGGGGCCCGGCACGTAGCCAGCGCCCTTGGTGTCGACCGCCTCAAGGCCCGTACCGAGCAGCGCGATCAACAGCTCCACGAGCAGCGCCCCGCCGAGCACCGCCGCGGCCAGCCGCAGGCTCGCGCCTGCGGGGCCGCGCCCGCGCATCCGTTCGCCGAGCTGGACGATCCTCTCGCCGTCCTGTAGTCCGCCGATGTACGCGACGACGAACACGTACAGGACCATCACCGCCCCCGCGTACACAACCACCTGGACGGCGGCCACGAATTCCGAGCGCAGCAGCAGGAACAGCACCGCCAACGACAGCAGGTGCCCGACGAGCGAGAGCACGCTGAAGAAGGGGTCCCGCAGGGCCACCACCCCGACCGCACCCGCGATCGCGCCGAAGGCCGCGAGGAAGAAGAGGACGGGAGTCATCTTGCCGACCTCCGGTCGGCGCTTCTGATTGGAACGTCGGCCTTCCGGGCCGCCGTGATCGGACCTTCGGTCCTCATCACTCGCCCTCGTTCCTGAGCGGCGTCCGCTCGAGCGGCTCGGCCAGGAGCATCTCCTTGGTGAAGATCAGGTCCGTGCGGTCGTAGTCGGAGAGCTCGTAGTCGTGGCCCATCGTGATCGCGTCGAACGGGCAGGCGACCTCGCAGTAGCCGCAGAAGATGCACCGCGAGAGGTTGATCTCGTACACCGATGCGTACCGCTCACCGGCGGATACTCGGTGCTCGGGGGTGTTCTCGTCCGCGACCACCCTGATGCAGTCCGCGGGGCAGGCGGCCGCGCACAGCGAGCACCCGACGCACTTCTCAAGGCCCGTGTCCTCGAAGCGATGGAGCTTGTGGCGGCCCCGAAAGCGCGGGTAGACGGGGGTCTTCTCCTCGGGGTACTGCACGGTCACGACCGGTTCGTGAAAGCGCCCGAACGTCGTCATCAGCCCACGCACCGTCTCGCGAAAGGTGCGCCAGGTGGCACGCGCGGCCCCGGGCGCGGGGGTGCGCCTGACCTCGACCACGTCCTCGCCGGGATTCCAGGTCGTGACGGCCACTGCGCTCCGGGCGGGCGGCGAGCTCGGCTGTGAGGCGTGGGGGGAGGCCATCAGTGGGTCACCACCACGAGCACGGCCGTGACGAGCGCGTTGAGCGTGGCCAGCGGCAGCAGGATCTTCCAGCCGAAGCTCATCAGCTGGTCGTAGCGCAGCCTGGGGAGGGTTGCGCGGACCCAGATGAACAGGAAGGTGATGAGCGACATCTTGAACAGGACGACGAACGGGTCGACCCAGCCGGGGGGGTGGATCCCGAATGGGAGCAGCCAGCCGCCGAGGAACACGGTCGTGACGACGCCGGAGACGACCAGCACGTTCAGGTACTCGGCGAAGTAGTAGGAGGCGAAGCGCCCGCCGCCGTACTCGGTGTTGTAGCCGCCCGACGAGCTCGGCGTCGGCCTCGGTCAGGTCGAACGGCGCGCGGTTGGTCTCGGCGAAGCTCGCGGCCAGGAAGATCAGAAAGCCGAAGAACTGGGGCACGATGTACCACATGCCCGCCTGCGCGTTGACGATGCCGGTCAGCGACAGGGTCTGGGCGGTGAAGATCACCCCGACGAGCGCCAAACCCTGGGAGACCTCGTAGGAGATCAGCTGGGCGGCGCCCCGCATGGCCCCCAGGAACGAGTACTTCGAGCCCGAGGACCAGCCGCCGAGCATGATCCCGTAGAAGGCGATCGCGCCGAACGCGAACAGGTACAGGGGGCCGATCGAGACATCGATCCCGTACAGCCCGACGGGGGTGCCGAAGATGTTCTGGACGTTCCCGAACGGGATGATCGCGAATGCCGCGACCGCCGTGAGGATCGAGACGATCGGGGCGAGCGCGAACAGGAAGCCGACCGAGGTGGACGGGCGAAACTGCTCCTTGGTGAGCAGCTTGACGATGTCCGCGAGCGGCTGAAGGGCGCCGTAGGGGCCGACCCGGTTGGGCCCGTAGCGGCTCTGAAAGCGCCCCAGCAGCTTGCGCTCGGCGAGCAGCACCACCGGCACGAGCTGCAGGCCGACGGCGAAGATGATGATCGCCTTCAGGACCTGGATCCACCATTCTTCGTAGTAGCCGACCACGGCGAGGGTCCTCATGCGGGCTCCCTCACGCGGTATGCGCTCGCCGCCGGGCGGTCCTGCCAGCGGACGCCCCTGCCGCCGATCTCCTCGAGCGTGAGGCCCGCGTAGAACGGCACCGCCTCGAACAGCTGCTCGGAGGCCATCGAACCGGTCCGGACCTCCAGGTCGAGGCCGATCCGGGCCGCGAGGTCGGCGATCGCCTGCCACTGCGCGCGCGTGGAGCCCGGATGGGCGACGGCCGGACGCAGCCGCTGGATGCGCCCGTCCGGATGCACCACCGTGCCCTCCTTCTCGGGATACGCTTGGGCGGGGAACACGATGTTGGCGTGGTCTCGCAGGTCGTCGGTGAGGAAGCTCGCGTATGCGATCACGGTCGTGGCCCGTGCGAGCGCTCGCTGCCACAGCTCCCCGTCGGGCATGTCCTCCAGGGAGCCGGAAAGGGGGTCCGCCTGCAGCGCCAGCAGTGCGGTCAGCTCGCCCTCGGCCAGCGCGCCGGCGATTCCGTGGGCGTCGAGCGGGGCGCCGTTGGGAGCGTCGTTCGGGCCGTACTCGTCGAGCGTCTCCCGCGGCTCGCGCAGGCCGGGACCGGCGTTCGGCAGCACCCCGGCCTCGCGCAGACCCCGGCCGTTGGTCCCGGCGGGGATCTCCAGCAGGCCCGCGCCGTCGCGGACAGCCAGCGAGAGCGCCTCAGCGAGGCTCAGGAGCGCCCGCGCGGCGTCCTGGCCGTCGGGGCCGGCCGTGAGGCGCTCCCCGTACAGGATCACGATCTCCTCGCCGGCGTCCCCCAGTTGGGCGGCGAGCTCGCCGGTGCGCTCGCTCTCGAGCAGGTCGGCGGCGGTCGCCTGGATGAGCTTCATGCCGTGCCGTCGTACTCCCTTGCGCAGGCGCAGGTCGAGGATCGGCGCGTCCTCGACCGGGTCGGTCGCGAGCACGAGCACGGCGTGGGCGAACTCGAGGTCTGAGACCCTCGCTCCGAGTGCAGGGTCGTTCAGGGCCTGGTGCAGCTCGAGCGCAAGCGTGCCCGCCCGGCGGGAGTCAAGGTGCGGGGAGCCAAGGCCCTCGCGCATCAACCGCGCGAGCAGAAAGCCCTCCTCGCTGGTCGCCTCGCCGCCAACGAGAGCGCCCGTGCGCTCGCCCGCGCGAGAGAGGCCGGCCGCGGCCTCCTGCAGGGCGCGCTCCCAGGAGACGGCTCGCAGCTCGCCACCGTCGCGCAGCAGCGGCTCGGTGATCCGCTCGGGGCCACCGAGCGCGGGATAGGCGAAGCGGCCGCGATCGCACAGCCAGCCGTCGTCCACCTCGGGGTGCTCGCGGGCGAGCACCCGCAGCACCCGCTCGTCGCGGACGGTGAGGGTGACGTTGCACTGGGACGGGCACAGCGTGCACACCGAGCCCGCGTCCTCGACGTCCCACGGCCGGGCCCTGAAGCGGTAGGGGCGCGAGGTGAGGGCGCCGACGGGACAGAGCTCGACGATGTTCCCGGAGAACGGCGCGACATAGGGGTGGCCGTCGAACGTCGAGACGTAGGAGTGGGCCCCCCGCTCCAGGAGCACCAGCTGGTGGTCTTCGGAGATCTCCTGGCTGAAGCGCACGCAGCGGTAGCAGAGGATGCACCGCTCCCGGTCGATCGCGATCGTGGGGGAGAGCTCCAGGGGCTTGACGAAGTGACGCTTGGGCTCGACGAACCGGGAGATGCCGGGCCCCCAGCCGAAGGTGATGTCCTGGAGCGGACACTCCCCGCCCTTGTCGCACACCGGGCAGTCCAGGGGATGGTTGATCAGCAGGAACTCCACGATCGCCTGCTGGGCGATCTTCACGCGGTCGGTCTGGGTGTGCACGACCATGCCGTCCTTGACGGGCGTCGAGCAGCCGGTCTGGAGCTTGGGGATGCCCTCGATCTCAACGAGACACATTCGGCACGCGCCCACCGGGTTGCCCAGCTTCGGCTCGTAGCAGAACACCGGTATCTCGACGTCCCCGTGCTTGGCGGCGTCCACCAGCATCGTGTTCTCCGGGGCCTGTACCTCACGGCCGTCGATCGTGAGGGTGATGGTTCTCTGCTCGGGTCTTGGCATCAGGCCGCGGCCCCCGTTGGCACCGGCGCCGTCAGGCGGCGCTCCTCGATGTGGGCTTCGAGCTCGTCTTTGAACTTGGCGATGATGGAGCCGATCGGCATGGCCATCGCGTCGCCGAGGACGCACAGGCAGTTGCCGATGATGTGCTCCTGGACGCTGGCCATGATCTCGAGGTCCATCGGGGTGGCCTCGCCGAGGTCGATCCGCTCGAGCATCGTCACGGTCCAGTTGGTGCCCTCCCGGCAGGGGGTGCACTTGCCGCAGGACTCGTGACGGTAGAACTTCGCGACCTTCATCGCCACGTCGAGGATCGGCGTGGAGTCGTCGACCACGATGATCGCCCCGGAGCCGAGCATCGAGCCGGCCTTGGCGAGGGAGTCGAAGTCGTAGGGGACGTCGAGCTCCTCGCCCGTGAGCACCGGCGCGGAGGAGCCTCCTGGGAACCAGCACTTGACCTTCCGCCCCTGGGACGGGCCGCCGGCCAACCCGTAGACGATCTCCCGCGAGGGGATGCCGAGCTCGATCTCGTAGTTGCCGGGCCTCTGCACGTGCCCGGAGATCGACACGAGCTTGGTGCCCGTCGAGGTCTCGGTGCCGAGCTTTGCGTACTCGCCCCCGCCCATCCGCAGGATCGCGGGGACCGTGCAGAGGGTCTCCACGTTGTTGATCAGAGTCGGTCCCTGGTAGAGCCCCTGGTTGGCGGGGAACGGGGGCTTCAGGCGGGGGTTCCCGCGCTTGCCTTCCAACGAGTCGAGCAGGCCGGTCTCCTCCCCGCAGATGTACGCGCCCGCCCCCCGGTGGACGATCAGCGAGAGCGACTGGCCGGAGCCGAGGATGTCCTCGCCCACGTATCCCTTCGCTCGGGCTTCCTCGAGGGCCGCGTCGAGGATGTCCGCCTGCAGCACGTACTCGCCCCGGATGTAGATGAACGACCGGGTCGCCCCCGCCGCGTAGGCGGCGATCGCGATCCCCTCGATCAGCATGTGGGGGCTCTTCTGCATCAGCTCCCGGTCCTTGAACGTCCCCGGCTCGGACTCGTCGGCGTTGCACACGAGGTACTTCTCGATCGACCCCTTCGGCAGGAACGACACCTTCTTGCCCATCTGAAAGCCCGCACCCCCGCGCCCGCGCAGGCCGGACGCTTCGAGCTCTGAGAGCACCTCCTCGGGGGTCATTCCAAGGGCCTTGCGCAGCGAGGAGTAGCCGCCGCGGCCTTCGTAGACCTCGATCGTGTTCAGGCCGGGCTCGTCGATGTCTTTGAACAGCACCATCTCTGTCATGGCCGTGCCCCCTGGGCCCCTGGCGCCGCCTGCCCCGCCTGCCCCGCCTGCCCCGCCTGCCCCGCCTGCGCCGCCTGTCCCGCCTGTCCCGCCTGTCCCGCCTGGGAGGCGTGGGCGGGGAACTCGCGGGAGTTCGCGTTCGGGTCGGCGACCAGGCGGGTGGCGAGCTGCTTGTCGGCGAGGACCGGTCCGCCGGATCGCACGTCCGCCAGCAGCCGCGGCACGTCATCCAGGGAGAGGGGCCCGACGTAGACGCCGTCCACGGAGGCCATCGGGGCGATGTCGCATGCGCCCAGACACTCGAACGAGCGGACGTTTATGTCTGGAATCCCGCCCACCCCCTCGGCGACGGCGTCTCGGACGGCCTCGTACAGCGCGTCCGCTCCCCGTAGGGAGCAGGAGATGTTCGTGCACACGTACACCGTGTGCACGCCCACGGGCTCGTTCTCGAGCATGTCGTAGAAGGTGGCCACCGCGTCGAGCTCCGCGGGGGTGACCCCCATCACGCACGCCACCTGTTCGATCGCCTCGGGCGAGCACCAGCCGTGCAGGCGCTGGGCGGCCTCCAGGGCCGGCAGGGCGGCGGAGCGGCGGTCCGGATAGAGGGCCATGTGGGCCTCGATCTCCTTGCGCAAGCCCTCCGGGACGGGCGTGGTCGCGGGGTGGGGGATCGTCGCCGGGTCCTTCTCGAGGTCCGCCGAAGCGTCCCACCCGCGCGCGCGGGGGGGCTCCTGCTTGGGACTGTGCTCTGCAGGGTTGCTCGGGGCGTCGCCGTCCACGCGTTGCTCGGCGGCGCTGTTCATCGGTCGATTCCCCCGAGGATCGGATCGAGCATCGCGGTGGTGGCGATCATGTCGGCGACGTAGCTGCCCCGGCACATGTGGGCGAGGGCCTGGAGGTTTACGAACGAGGGGTCCCGCATGTGCACGCGGGCGGGCTTGGAGGAGCCGTCCGAGCGCACGTAACAGCCGAGCTCGCCGCGGGGAGACTCGATCGGGTTGTACACCTCGCCCGGGGGCACCCGGAAGCCCTCGGTGACGAGCTTGAAGTGGTGGATGAGCGCCTCCATCGAGGTCGCGAGCTCGTGTCGGGGGGGCAACGCGACCTTGCGGTCGGTTGTGATGTAGGGCCCCTCGGGGAGTCCGTCGAGGGCCTGTTCGATGATCTTCACGGACTCATAGATCTCGGCGAGGCGCACGGCGAACCGGTCGTAGTTGTCGCCCACCGTTCCCACCGGGATCTTGAACTGGAAGTCCTCGTAGGAGCTGTAGGGGGCGGCCTTGCGCAGATCCCAGGGGTTGCCGGCCGCGCGCAGCAGCGGTCCGGTCACGCCGAGGCTGAGGGCCGTCTGGGCGTCCATCGGGCAGGTGCCCCGCAGGCGCTGGAGGACGATCTCGTTGGCGTTCAGGATCGCCCCGTACTCGTCGGCGCGCTTGGGCATGATCTGAAGGAACTCGCGCAGCTTCTGGGCGAACCCGACGGGAATGTCCTCGATCACACCCCCCACCTGGAAGTAGCGGGTGTGCATGCGCTGGCCGGAGGACATCTCGAACAGGTCGAGGATCAGTTCCCGCTCGCGTAGGCAGTACAGGAAGATCGAGGTCGCCCCGAGGTCGAGCACGCTCGTGCCCAGCCAGATCAGGTGGGAGGCGATGCGGTTGAGCTCCAGGTGGATCACCCGCAGGTACTGGGCTCGCGTGGGCACCTCGACCTCGGCGAGCGCCTCCACGGCGCCCACGTAGGCCATCGCGTTGAAGTAGTAGGACAGGTAGTCCATCCGCTCCACCACCGGGATGACCTTCCAGTAGGACTTGTCCTCGGCGGTCTTCTCGATCCCCGTGTGCACATATCCGACCACCGGTTTCAGGTCCCGCACGATCTCCCCCTGGAGGGTCACCATCAGCCGCAGAACGCCGTGGGTGGCGGGGTGGTGGGGGCCGAAGTTGAGGGTCAGCAGCTCGTGGGTGGCCTCGTCGCTCGTGCCCTCCACATCGATCGGCGGAGTCTCGGTCATGGTCACCTCCGCGGGGCCTCCGGCCCCGCGTGTCGACGTGGAGGGCCGCCCTCCAGGCGGCCTTGACCGGCCGGGCCTTGCCCGGCCTCGCGGGCCTCCAGCCATTTGGTCTCGTCGCGGGTGAAGATCACCGGTTCGCCGCCGACCGGAAAGTCGCGGCGCTGGGGGTGGCCCTCGTAGTCCTCGGGCATGAGGATGCGACGGAGGTCGGGATGGCCGTCGAAGACGACGCCGAACATGTCATAGATCTCGCGCTCCTGGTGGTCGGCGGTCGGCCAGTCCTTCGTCACCGACTCGACGTGGGGCTCCTCTAGAGGGACGCGAAGCTTGACCGTGACGCGGTCCACGCGGCTCATGTCCAGGAGCTCGTAGACCACGCCGAGGCGGGGCTCCTCGGGATAGTGGTCGACGCCATGGACGCTCGCGAGGAACGTGTACCCCCTCGCGCGCAGGCTCGCCAGCACCGAGCGGATCTTCGCCGGATCGACCACCACCGTCGCGCGCTCCCGGAAGTACACGGTCTCGAGCGCCGCATCGCCCAGCTCGCGGGCGAGCAGCTCGAGGCCCGTGGCGTCGGGCATCTAGGGAGCCTCCTCGGTGCCCACCGCCGCGTAGCGCTCCCGCCAGCCCGCGTCGGGGTCGTCCTGGACGAGCTTGCGGAGCTTCATGATGCCGTGCATCAACGCCTCCGGCCGGGGCGGGCAGCCCGGCACATGGACGTCGATTGGCATGAACTTGTCGGCGGGGACCAGGGCGTAGTTGTTGAACACCCCCATCGAGCTGCAGCAGGCGCCCATCGAGATCGCCCACTTGGGCTCGAGCATCTGGTCGTAGAGGCGGCGGATGATCGGAGCCATCTTGATCGAGACCCGGCCCGCGAGGATGATCAGGTCGGCCTGGCGGGGAGAGGCTCGGAACGCCTCGAAGCCGAATCGGGCGATGTCCATACGGGGGCCGGCCGTGTGGAACTGCTCCATCGCGCAGCACGCCAGCCCGAATCCCAGCGGGAAGAACGAGTTCGAGCGAGCCCACGCGACGGTCTGGTCGAGGGTCGTCGTGAGGACCCGTTCCCGGACGTACTGTTCGAGCTCCTCGCCCTCCAGGTGGGCCGGCTGGTTGGCGCCCTGAAGCTCCGAGCCCCGCAGCAGCTGGTGGGCGTTCAGGCGTTCCACGGTCAGCCCCCGGGGCCTCGTGGCGTCGGGCCCTCCATCGGGGGCGCCCGTGTGTGCGCGCGCGCCCGCACGCGAGGCCTTCCCTTTCAGCGCCACTCCAACGCTCCCCGCCGCCACACGTACACGAACGCGACGAACAGGAGCACGACGAACGTGACCGTCTCCGCCAGCGCATAACCCCCGTACGCACGCAGCTCGATCGCGATCGGGTACAGGAACACGACCTCGATGTCGAACAGGATGAACAGCATCGCGATCAGGTAGAAGCTGATCCCGAACCGCATCCCCTGCTTGACCTCCGAGGGCAAGCCACACTCGTAGGGGTCGAGCTTGTGGGCGACCTTCCGCTTGGGCCCGATCACCGAGTTCAGGACCGCGAACGCCACCCCAACTCCGCCGCCTAGCAGGAGGAATACGATCGCGGGCAGGTAACTACGGAGCACGGGGTCGCTGTTATATCACCGCTTGTGGCATTGTGTTACATAGTGACGATCGGCTCGAAATCGTGAACGAAGCGGTCGTCGCGGCGGCCATCGCGGTCGCTGTCCTGAACGCCGTTCCGGCCCTTCTCGGGGGGTGGCGCTGGCACCGTGGCGAACCCAGCCGTACGTTCTGGATCCTCCTGCGGGTGGGCCAGGGGGCGGCTCTGACGCTGGCGATCCTCGTCGGGTACCTCGTCGTCGCGGGCAAGTCCTCGACTGAGGACCTCTTCTACCTCTACGCCCTGTTGCCCCTCGCCGTCGCGTTCGTCGCCGAGCAGCTCCGGGTGGCCTCCGCCCAGACGATCCTCGACCAGCGCGACCTCCCCGACGCCCAGGCCGTGGGCAAGCTTCCCGAGGCCGACCAGCACGCGGTCGTCGCCTCGATCGTCGCCCGTGAGATGGGCATCATGGCCCTGTCGGCCCTCGTCGTCGTGTTCCTGGCCCTTCGCGCCGCAAGCACCGCTCACGGGTTCTGAGCTCGGTCTATATATTCCCGACCGCATGAGGCCCCTCGCCGCCACAGCCGTGCTCATCCTCGCGAGCGTCGTGTTCGGCGCGTGCGGCTCGGAGGGCAACCAGGTGCCCAAGACGAGCCCCTACTACCGGGGATCGGTCCTGTTCAGCGACCACTGCTCGGGCTGTCACACGCTGTCGGTGGTGGGCGCACAGGGGTCGGCGACGAGCATCAAGGATCGTCTCAAGACGAACGGCCCCAACTTCAACTTCCGCAAGGAGAATGTCGAACAGGTCCTCTTCGCGATCCGCAACGGGGGCTTCTCGGGGGCGATCATGCCCGAGAACATCGTGGTCGGCGACGACGCTCAGGCCATCGCCGAATTCCTCACCCACTACTCCGGCTCCCAGGCCCAGAAAGTGCCGTCCACCAACATCACCCTGTCCGCGAAATAGGCGCGGCGCAGGATCCGGACGTCCGTCCCGACCGGGCCCGCTGGCGCAGGATCCGGACGTCCGTCCCGACCGGGCCCGCTTCGCGGGGTCGGTCGTGCCGAAGTCCCGGACCTGCTTGGCTGGACCTGCTTGGCTGGTTCTGCGGCTCTTGACAGACCCGGGCGCGCCGATGTTGGAGGGAACGCCCCGAAACTTGGCTCATTACAGGAACACTGTTAGGTTCGCTTCCTACTGCGTCGCGTGGTGAGAGGGCACGCGGACATGCCCACGTCGTAGGCTCCCCGTCGGTGTTGGACCTCAAGCGGATCAGGCAGGAACCGGAGGCGGTGCGGGCCGCCCTCGGTCGCCGAGGCGAGCAGGCGGTTGCGGGCCTTGACGGGGTGATCGAGCTCGACACGCGACGGCGCACCCTCCTGCCCGAGCTGGAGGGTTTGAGGGCCGAGCAGAACGAGGCCAACACCCGTATCGGGGCCGCCGGCGACCCCGGTGAGCGAGAGCGTGAGATCGAGGCCATGCGGGAGGTGGCCGCGCGCGTGAAGGGGCTCGAGCGGGAGCTCGCGGGCGTGGAGGAGCAGCTCCAGGGGGCCCTCGCGCCGCTGCCCAACCTGCCCGACCCCTCCGCGGCGGACGGGCCCGAGGACGAGCTCGTGCGCACCGTCGGCGAGACCCATACGTTCGACTTCCCCGTCCGCGACCACCTGGAGCTCGCCGGCTCTCAGATCGACATGGAGCGCGCCGCCCGCCTGTCGGGAGCCCGCTTCGCATACCTGATCGGGGAGCTCGTCCTGGTTGAGCTCGCGCTCGTGCGCTGGACGCTGGAGAAGCTTCGCGGCCACGGCTTCACGCCGGTGATCCCGCCGGTGCTCGTCCGCGAGCACGCTCTCTACGGCACCGGCTTTCTGCCCGACACCGAGCAGCAGATCTACTCCCTCCCCGAGGACGACCTCTACCTGGTGGGCACCTCCGAGGTGGCCCTCGCCTCCCTTCACGCCGAGGAGATCCTCGACGCCGAGGACCTTCCCATCCGCTACGCCGGCTTCTCTCCCTGCTTTCGCCGCGAGGCGGGCGCCGCCGGCAAGGACACCCGGGGCATCTTCCGGGTGCACCAGTTCGACAAGGTGGAGATGTTCAGCTTCGTCTCTCCCTCCGAGTCCCCCTCCGAGCACGAGCGCATCCTGACGATCGAGGAGGAGATCCTGCAGGACCTCGACCTGCCCTACCGGGTGCTCAACATCGCCGTCACCGACCTCGGCAACTCGGCCGCCAAGAAGTACGACTGCGAGGCCCACCTACCCAGCCAGTCCCGCTACCGGGAGCTCACCTCCTGCTCGAACACCACCGACTACCAGGCCCGCCGCCTGAACATCCGCGTACGGGGTGACCGGGGAGTCGAGACCCTCCATACCCTCAACGGCACCGCCGTGGCCGTCGGCCGCACGATCGTGGCCCTCCTGGAGAACGGCCAGCAGGCCGACGGCACCGTCGAGCTGCCCGAAACGCTGGTCCCATACGGCGCCCCTCCCCGCCTTGAGCCGTCATAGACTCCGCCACGCTACGGTGCCTTCTCGCCCGTATCCATCGAGGATTTCAGAACTGTGGCTTGGCCCCGGCGAAGCGCTCGAGTCCGTCGTCGGGGATCGGCTCCCACGCGCACGCGTGGGCGACATGGGCACGCCAGCTCGGTCTCACGCCAGGGTCTTCGTCGAAGGCGCCCATGCGCACGCTCATCTGTGTGTGATCGTCGGGGTTGAGACTGTACAGGTGCGCCCCGCACTCGCGGCAGAAGCACTTCTCAAAGCCGCCTTCAGGATGACGCCAGGCCTTTACCAGCTGCTCGCCCTGCAGCAACCGGAAGGTGTGCCCGTCGATCCGCGCCTGTGCCGAGCTGGCCGTGCCGGTCCGGCGCTGGCAGCGTGTGCAATGACAGTAGCCGGCACTCAACGGCGCCGCGGTGAGCTCGAAGCGCACACCCCCGCACAAGCAGCCTCCGGACAGCGCAGCCTTGCTCACCAACAAAGTGTCGCATGTCGGTCTCCCTGCCGGACGTGGGCGATGCTCCGGACATGCCCGCAAGCTGCCAGCCCCCAGATAGGCTTCGACGAGGTGCAGGCCGAAGCGGCGCAAACCCGGGAGCTCCTTGCCGGTGAGACCCATCTCGCCTACCAGGCGATGCGCGCGTTGCGAGCGGCCTATGAAAGCGAGGAGCGATTCGTCGTCAGGGTCTCGCCGGGGTGCTGCTGGAGTGGCTCATCGAGGAGGGCCGAAGGCTCGGATGCGGCCAGCTTCACCTGGACTCGGGAGTCGGCCCGGAACGCTTTGACGCACACCGGCTCTACCACAATCACGGTCTGTCGATCTACTCGCACCACTTCGCCCACGGGCTGTAGGGGCGCCGGCGAGAAGATCCCGATGCCGTCGCAGATGGACGAAGTCGTGTCACGGGCAAGAACATCTCTTGCCACCGCCGGACTGAGCGCGTGGCCCTTGCGTTGGGAGCTCGTTTGGTAGCGTTTCACTCAGTGGGTGAGGATGTGTTGCGGTTGGTTGGTGTGTGGAAGGCGTTTGATCGTGGTCGTGGTCGGGTGGCTGTGTTGGAGGGGGTGTCGTTGTCGGTTGGGGAGGGGGAGGTGGTCGCTGTTGTGGGTACGCGCGATCAGGGCAAGACGACGCTGGTTCGGGTGGCGG
The DNA here is from genome assembly GCA_963785785.1 of uncultured Solirubrobacterales bacterium. Taxonomy (GTDB): domain Bacteria; phylum Actinomycetota; class Thermoleophilia; order Solirubrobacterales; family Solirubrobacteraceae; genus Palsa-744. The sequence continues at coordinate 158,457 of CAWAWI010000003.1, forward strand.
CTGGGATGCTGCCGGTGGATCTCGGGAGTGTGTATGTCTGTGGCCGTGAGTTGACGGGCTTGTCTGATCGGGCGCTGGCGGGTGTGCTGGCGAGGGAGGTTGGGGTCGCTGCGAGGACGGGACCGGAGGCGCGGCTGCAGGTTCGCGACTATGTCGAGATGTCGTTGGTGGCTGCTCGCTGTTGGCGGCGGCGGGAGCGGCGTCTGCTGGTCGCACAGGTGCTGGGGGAGCTGGATATCGAGGGGTGCGCGGATCTGAAGTGGGCGGAGCTCTCGAACTGGCAGCGGGTGCTGGTGGAGCTCGCGCAGGCGATCGTCGTCAGGCCACCGCTGTTGCTCGTGGACGACGTGATGGACGGGTTGGGGCTGGGCAAGAAACAGGCCACGATGGAGCTTTTGGAAGGGTTCGCGCGGGAGCTTGGGTGTGGTGTGTTGATGGCCGTCTCCGATCACGCCTCCGCGTTGAGATCCGTGCGGGTGTGGCAGCTGGCCGGTGGCAAGCTCAAACTCATGGCCGACCACACCGACCCCGACATCATCCCACTCCACAAACCGGTGGGTGCCGGAGAAGCACGCTGACGGGGTCCCTTGTCGGGCATCAAGTTTGGCGATCTTTGTTTCTTACAGGATCGCCGCCGGCGCAGTCTCTCGGTTTGCCCAGATCGCTAATAAATGTTCCCTGATATCTAAGCTTAGGACGCGCATTCCATAGGACCGGACCGTACGCATTGGCGACGTTTTAGCTAGCGTATGCGACCGCGATGTCCCGAGTGCACCCATCTGAGCTGCCCGGGAGCATGGCTGTCCTGGGGATCGTCATCGAAGAACCGGATCAGACGGTAGCTCATGTCGGTCGACGCTTGGAGCGCCGTTTCTCCCAGTCGCGGTTCTCCCGAGGGACCGCACACACCGCACTGCCGCAGATGGCGCGGCCTGGCAGGCAACCCCCGCGGGTGCGCTGCACATACCGAGAGCCCGGCAAAAGTCGCTCTCTCGATCGCTACGAGGCGACCCCGACGGGCGTGGCAGCCTTCCGTATGTGGATGTTGGAGCTGCCCAGCGCCATGCCCGCGTTGCGAGAGGCGACCTATGGGCGAATCGAGCTGTGCCAGCTCGAGGATCTGCCCTGGATCATCCGGATCGCCCGCGAAGAGGCGACGGTCAGCGCTGACTTGTACGCGGAGGCCTCACTAAGGCTCAGACGACATGCCGCCAGACGGAAGGATGCGAAGGACTACGCGCGGATGGTGCGGGAGGTGTTGCTCTACGTAGACCCGATGCACTGGGCCTCGCGAGCGGAGCGCTACGAGCTCATCGCTGACCGGCTGGCGGAGATCGCCAGGGACGCCGGTATTGATCTGGAGGTTGCTGGTGGGTGAGGATGTGTTGCGGTTGGTTGGTGTGTGGAAGGCGTTTGATCGTGGTCGTGGTCGGGTGGCTGTGTTGGAGGGGGTGTCGTTGTCGGTTGGGGAGGGGGAGGTGGTCGCTGTTGTGGGTACGCGCGATCAGGGCAAGACGACGCTGGTTCGGGTGGCGGCTGGGATGCTGCCGGTGGATCTCGGGAGTGTGTATGTCTGTGGCCGTGAGTTGACGGGCTTGTCTGATCGGGCGCTGGCGGGTGTGCTGGCGAGGGAGGTTGGGGTCGCTGCGAGGACGGGACCGGAGGCGCGGCTGCAGGTTCGCGACTATGTCGAGATGTCGTTGGTGGCTGCTCGCTGTTGGCGGCGGCGGGAGCGGCGTCTGCTGGTCGCACAGGTGCTGGGGGAGCTGGATATCGAGGGGTGCGCGGATCTGAAGTGGGCGGAGCTCTCGAACTGGCAGCGGGTGCTGGTGGAGCTCGCGCAGGCGATCGTCGTCAGGCCACCGCTGTTGCTCGTGGACGACGTGATGGACGGGTTGGGGCTGGGCAAGAAACAGGCCACGATGGAGCTTTTGGAAGGGTTCGCGCGGGAGCTTGGGTGTGGTGTGTTGATGGCCGTCTCCGATCACGCCTCCGCGTTGAGATCCGTGCGGGTGTGGCAGCTGGCCGGTGGCAAGCTCAAACTCATGGCCGACCACACCGACCCCGACATCATCCCACTCCAAGAGCGAGCGAGAAGGGCCGTATAAGCTGTCCGATTCTTGAGATGCTTAAAATCGATGGTCTCGTCAAGCAGTACCGTGTCGGCCGCGAGGTCATCCGCGCGGTCGACGGCGTGTCGCTAGCGATCGCGGCCGGCGAGTTCGTGGCGCTGTACGGACCGAGCGGGTCGGGCAAGTCAACGCTGATAGACCTCATCGCGGGGTTCCAGACGCCGGACAGGGGCTCCGTCCGCGTCGATGGCCGCGAGATGGCGTCGCTCTCGGAAAGGGAGCACGCCGAGTATCTGCTGCGGGTGCTGGGCATTGTCGGCCAGCCCAGCGAATTGATGCCCGCCGCGCTCGCCCGCGAGAACGCCGCACTTAAGCTCTTGCGGACAGATCCTCGGAACGCGACGCGCCTGATTGAGCCGTTGCTCGTCGAGCTCGGCCTAGGCGATCGTATGCAACAGCCGACGAACAAGCTCTCGATGGGCGAGCGTCAGCGAGTGATGATCGCGCAGGCCTTGGCGACGAACCCTCGGCTGGTGCTTGCCGACGAGCCCACCGGCAACCTGGACACGCGCCGGAGCCGCGAAGTCCTCGGCCTCCTCCGGGACCTCTGTCGCCGCCGCGACGCGGCGGTGCTGCTCGTCACCCATGACCCCCAGGCGGTTGGGTTCGCCGATCGAGCCCACGAACTGCGCGACGGACAGCTATGGGAGTACGACCCCGACGAGGTCTACCAGCGCGCGGGCGACGAGCTGGCTGAGCGATGAGCAGATGATGGGATTCGGGGAGATCCTGTTCGTCTTTCGAGCGCGACTGAGGGAGCGGGTCGTCCTGGTGCAGGAGCTGCTCGCCGTGCTGGGCATCGCGGTCGGCGTCGCGCTGCTGTTCGCCTCACAGGTCGCGTCACAGAGCCTTGATGGCTCGGTGCGGCAGTTGACCGGGCAGCTCGTGGCCGATACGCAGTATCAGCTCGACGCTCGCGGCAGCGAAGGATTCCCCGAACGGGTGGTTCACGAAGCGAGCACATTGCCTGGAGTGCGCGCCACGCTGCCGTTCTTGGAGCAGCCGGCGACCCTGATCGGACCAGCCGGCCAAGTGTCGATCGATCTGATCGGCACCGACCCACGCCTGGCGCGTCTGGGCGGTCCGTTGCTGCGCAGGTTCTCCGACGTGCAGCTTGAACACTTGCGAGCGATTGCGCTGCCGACACCGCTGGCCAGTTCGATCGGAGCCGGTGCGTTGCAACGAGTCAGGCTTCAGATCGGTGTGAGCCTTAAGAGCGCTCTGCTCGGAGCGACCTTGAGCGAAGGCGAAATCGGCGGGCTGGTGAACGGCGAGGTCGCGCTGACATCGGTGTCCTACGCCCAGAAGCTTGCGAACATGAACGGACTGGTGACCCGCGTCTTCGTCAGGGTGCAGCACGGACACCAAGCGCAGGTTTTGGCGGGCCTGCGGAGGCTCGCGGCAGCTGATCGTCTAAACGTCGAGCCCGCCGACTTTGACGCCACGTTGTTCGCGGTCGCGTCCACTCCGGCCGAGCAAAGCGAGGGCCTCTTCTCGGTCATCAGCGCAATCGTGGGGTTCCTGTTTGCGTTCAATGCGATGCTTCTGACGGTGCCCGAGCGCCGCCGCCTGATCATGGCGATGCGTCGTCGAGGTGCAACGCGGGGAATGATCGTGCAGGTGCTGACCTTCGACGCCCTCGTGATCGGGGCCTTGGCGTGTGCATTGGGGCTGCTGATCGGCGAGCTGCTGTCGATCAAGGTCTTCCACGCACAGCCCGGCTATCTGTCGTTTGCGTTCCCTGTCGGCTCGGAGAGGATCGTGACCTGGCCCACGGTTGCTGAGACGGTAGGCGCTGGGATGCTCGCAGCGTTCGTGGGGGTACTCGCGCCGTTGCGGGACATCCTCGCGCGTCCTCTGGCAGCCCCAATCGCCCTCGAGCGCCCGCCTCGTGGCTGGGGCATCTTTCGCGTCGCTGCCGGTGCTGTCTGTCTGACGATTACAACGCTCATCCTCCTGCTCAGGCCCCAGGCGGCAGCGGTGGGAAGCTTCACCCTGATCGCCGCGCTGCTTGCCCTGCTGCCATTCTTGTACGACGGGATCGTGGCTGTCTTTGCCCAAGGTCAGCGTGCGACCCGTGCAACGTCGTCCCTGGTCGCGGTCGCCGAGCTGCGAGATCCCTTGACCCGAGTGCGCTCGCTCGCCATTGCCGCGACAGGTGCTATTGCCGTCTTTGGCAGCGTCTCAATCACCGGCGCGCAGCACAACCTGCAGAACGGGCTGGATCGCACGGCAACTGAATGGAATCAGACGAGCGACCTATGGGTCTCGCCCGCAGGGATCGAGAACACGCTGGGGACGACCGCGTTCCCGGTCTCAGCAGTGTCCAAGCTGGCTCGGCTGCCGGATCTCCGCAGCGTAGGGATCTACCGGGGCAGCTTCCTGAATCTTGGTGACCGCCGGGTGTGGGTGATCGCCCCCCCTCGCACCTCGGCGCAGCCGATCCCACCCGGTCAGCTCACTGTCGGCAACATCAGTGCCGCCAACACGCGGTTGCGCGGCCACGGATGGGCGATCCTCTCCGAAGCCATCGCTCACGAACTTCACCTCCACATCGGCGACTCGTTCGCGCTCCCCTCCCCTCGTCCCACGACCTTTCGCCTCGCGGGCGAGGCCACCAACGGCGGATGGCCGCCTGGCGCCATCGTCGTCAACTCCGAAGACTACGCTCGCGCCTGGGGCTCGCAGGCAGCCAGCGCCCTCAACATAGACCTCGCCCCCGGAGTCTTGCCTGCAAAAGCGCGGGCACAGGTCATCCGAGCGCTCGGCCCAGACTCGGGCTTGGGGGTGCAGACAGCTGGCGAACGCGAAAGCCAATGGAAGACGATCAGCCGCGAGGGTCTGGCACGGCTGACGCAGATCGCGACGCTCGTCCTGATCGCCGCGATCCTTGCGATGGCCGGCGTAATGACCTCGATGATCTGGCAACGACGCGAACGTATCGCGTACATCAAGCGGCAAGGCTTTACACGCGGACTGCTCTGGCGCGCCCTCTTTCTTGAGAGCGCGGTCCTGCTACTCGCCGGCTGCTCGATCGGCGCCGTATTCGGCCTCTACGGTCAGCTATTGCTTTCGCACGCGCTGACCACAGTCACAGGCTTTCCTTTGGTGGTCAGCGTAGGCCCTCTCATCGCACTCACGAGCGTCGCCGTCGTCAGCATCGCGGCGCTCGCCATTGTCGCTGCCCCTGGCTATCTCGCGGTTCGTGTCCGCGCAACGATGGTCAAGCCCGCCTAGTACTCGCGTCCACCCGTGCGCCCTGTCGGTACGCACGATCCTGGCGCTTGGCTTCGCGGCCACCCGACAGCTGCGCTGGGGCTTGCGAGGCGTCTCGCGCGAGGTCGAGCACTGGCGCGCCGCTGCTGCGAGCATCCCCGACGACACACTCCGTCACGACGCCCTTGCGGCCATCAGCGAAAAGCGCGCCAATATCGACGGTGCCGGGCTGTTCTGGACCCTGTCACGCACACGCTCGCTGGATCTCATGGAGCTCCTCGTCGCATACGAGGTCCTGGCGGATTTCCTGGACTGCACCAGCGAGCGCGGTGCTCGCGTGGGTATGGAGAACGGACTGCGGTTGCATCGGGCTCTGATCGAGGCGCTCGACCCGTCTCTGCCCATCTCTGACTACTACTTGCACCACCCGTGGTCGCAGGACGGGGGATATGTTCGCGCGCTGGTCGAAGCGTGTCGGGAAGGATGCGTTCGACTTCCTTCATATGAAGCGGTGCGGCCGTTTGTCAGACGCGCCACTCTTCTGACACAGGTTCTCGCACTCAACCACGAGCCAGACCCCGGGCAGCGAGACGCGGCGCTCAGGACCTGGGCCGGCGCACACTTTCCAGAGGACGGCGAGCTCGCGTGGTTTGAGTGGACTGGCGCTGCGAGCGCCTGGTTGACAATTCTCGCGCTTCTGGCGCTCGCGGCTGACCCCAATCGAGTCGAGCACGACGCCGAAGCGACCTACGGCGCCTATCTGCCCTGGGTGTCACTCGCGGGGACGATGCTCGACAGCTACGGAGACGTTGAGCAGGACGCCGCCGACGCCGCGCACAGCTACATCGGACACTACCCCAGCGCAGACGCTGCCGCTCAGCGCTTGGCCGCGATCATCAGCCGGTCGCTAAAGGAGGCGATAGCTCTACGCGCCGGTCATCGCCATCTCGTGCTCGCCAGCTGCATGATCGCGATGTACCTGTCCAAGGACAGCGCTCGGATCCCGTCACGCCGCCGCACGACGACGGCACTCGCTCGTGCCGCTGGCCCCCTGCCCCGGGCCTTGCTGCCAATCCTGCGAGCCTGGCGTGTCCTCTACAAACAGCAGGCGGCGTAGGCGGTGGATGACATGAGCCCACGTCTCAGTCGCTTTCACAACGCCGATCGGCACCGATCGACAAATGGGCTGCCGCCGAGTGCGCCCCTCCCAGCGACAATTCAGACGCTTGCGTTCTGGCGAGACCCACACGCATATCTCAAGTGGTGCCGACACCATTACGGCAGCAGATTCACGGTCAACTCGGTGGGGATGCCGCCGCTTGTATTCATGTCAGAGCCCGACGACATCAAGGCCATCGTCAGGGCGCCCGCGAACATACTTCACCCGGGCGCGGGCGGAATCACGATAAAGCCGTTGGTCGGCGAGGGATCTTTTATGCTTGCAGATGAAGACGCCCACTTGAGCGGGAGACGGGCGGCCTTGCCGATGTTTCACCATCGACTCGTTCAAGAGCACGCGACGATGGTGCAGGATATCGTGACGCGTGAAGTCGCTACATGGCCTCGGGATACTCCCGTCGCGATCCATCCCTATCTGCGCGCACTCGCGTTGCGAGTGATTCTCCAAAAGGTGTTCGGCGACCATGAGTTTCTAGAGGCGCTGCACAGACGGCTGTTCTCTATGTTCTCAATCACGGGCAGCCTTTCGCTGCAGGAGCCCCAACTGCGAACGATCCCACCCTGGCGAGGCATCTGGAAGCGTTTCCTCGCCGACCGGGCAGAGGTCGATCGGATCATCGGCAGGCTCATCCGGGACGGAGCCCATACCGAGGCGCGCGACAGCGGCCTCGTCGCAATGCTGCGCGGCTCGTCGACATCCCAGGGGGCCGACCCTGACGCCAAGCGGCTCCGTGACGACCTGATGTCCGTAATTCTCGCGGGCCACGAGACCACGGCTTCGGAGTTGGCATGGGCCTTTCAGCTTCTGGCTCATCACCCAGAGGTGATGCGTCGTCTCGTTGACGATCTCGACGGCGGCGGCACCGATTATCTCACCGCTACGGTACAAGAGGTTCTCCGTCACAGGCCGGTATTTCTCTTCGCGATCCCGCGCGTCGTGCGCTCGCCCTTCCAGATCGCAGATACTCTCTACCGCCCGCCAGTCCACTTGATTGGTTGCGTTCACTTGATGCACCATGACCCCGAGCTCTACGCGTACCCCGAGCGCTTCTGGCCGGAGCGGTTCCTTGCGGCAGAGCCTCCCGCAGAGATATGGATGCCCTGGGGCGGAGGACGCAAGCGATGTCCAGGACACCATCTCGCGACATTGGAGATGCACACCGTTCTGAGAACGGTCCTGTCCGAGTTGACCGTCTCTCCGGTCGCGAGACGCATCGAGACTGCGCGATGGCGCAGCGTGATCGTAACCCCCGCACACGGATCGAGCATCCTGCTCAAGAGCCGGGCGAGAACAGTGACCAGTGGCTCAGGCCCTGACCGTCTGCGTCCTTCTTTGCATATATGGGCATAACTAAACGTTTATGTTTAGTTAGGACCTCAATTTCGGGCAGTCGAAGGGATTGCGGTCATTATGTCCGCGATGACCCACCGACATCCGCAGCCCATGAACAACGAAGGAGCGCCGGTCACACTGCTCACGTACCTCCACCTGAATGCTAGGTACCCCTCAACCGCAAAGGGCGCATGGGTGCGAAAGTCACGATCGAGCTGACCGACGGGCAGGTCAATCGGGTGATTCGCACGGCGCGTCAGGAGGGGTCACCTTCGACCCTGTACGCGGCGTTGATCGGGTCTGCCTGGACAGAGACGGTGGGCGCCGTGCGCGATGTGTATGCGCAGCGGTCGGAGGACAGGCGTCTGTCGAGCTCGCTGTTGGCCGGCCTGATGGTGCTCGCGTGCTTCCCACGTGACGGTGCCACAGTCGGGCTCTCCGATTTGGCCCAGAAGCTGGGCATGAGCATGAGTACGACACATCGCTATGTGAGTACACTGACGGCGGCGGGGCTGCTCGAGCAGGACCCAGACAACCGTAGATACCGGATGGTCACGAGCAGATGAGCCTCTCGGAGCCCGACATCGTGCAAGCGAGCGCCGGAGAGCCGTCGAGCGGCGGCACCCGTGGGCTTGGGCGGCTGATCGGCGTGCCGGCGCCTACCGTGAAGCTGCCGTTCGCGCTGGAGGGGACAGCGAGCCTGGCCGACTTTGCTCGCCGGCGTTCGCTTGTGGTGTTCTTCTATTCGGGCGCGCCGACCGGCGGATACCGCGATCGGGATGCCGACGCGGTGCGCGCTCACTCCTGGCGCGAGCATGAAGGCGAGCTCGAGGAGCTGGGCTGTCTGCTCATCGGCGTGAGCGCGCAGTCTCCAGCCGCGCAGATGCAGTTCGCCACCCGCAAGCTGCTGGACTGCATACTGCTGAGCGACGGCAAGCTGAAGCTGGCTGACGTGCTCTGGCTCCCGACGAGCAGCACTGACGAGGGGCAGCGCGTCTATGAGCCCCTCACCCTGATCTTCCAAGAGGAGCGCATCGCGCGCGTGCTCTACCCGATAGATCCGTCCACCGAGGCCGCGGGCGTCGTCGAATGGCTCACGCGAGAAGATGCCTGAGAAGCGCTCCGGGCCGGCGCCCGCCGGATCGGTTCCGACCATGCGCGCAGGCCGCTACTCGCTGTCGCTCGAGCGCGGCCTTGCGATCCTCACCTGTTTCACCGCGGAGCGCTCATCGCTGGACATCGCCGACGCCGATCGCATCTCGACACGTCTAGGAGCTCGACGCGGACATGAAGCCAAGAGGTGACGTCCCCCGTGCGGGCCGACCGGCATGAGACTTCCGTAACCCACCGCGTTCAGCGCAGAGGGTACGGCGGGCGCTCGCCAAACGACCGACACATGGCAAGCGCAGGTCGCCCCGCGCTTATTTAACCCCACGGCGCGGGGCGACCACTACGACCGAGAGCCTGAGCGAGCGGAACACCCACATCGCCAGCCATTTCGCATCACATCCTGCGGTAGGGACGGAACAGCCGATGTACGGCGGCTGCGCCGCGGAGTCGCGTGCCAGTCGCTGACGCGACACCGCCTATCAATTCTCTGCCCCTGGCATCATCCCTACTACCAGCAGCTGCTCGAGGACGCGGGCTTGGTCAAGGCGATGGAACTGTACATGTGGAGCCTGCACGTCACCGGCCGCGAGCGGGTCCACCCGGCGATCTGGCAGGCCGCAGAGCGGCTGGAGTCAGAGCACGGGATCGTGTGCGGCGAGTTCCGCAAGCGTGACCTGCAACGGGAGGTTACGCGGTTTTTGGGAGGTCTACAACTCCTCGTGGGAGCGGACTGGGCTTTGTGCCGCTGAATGAGGAGGAGGTCCGCCACAACGCCAAGGATCTGAAACCGGTGCTGGACGAGACTGGGCGATGGCCGCCGAACGCGGGGACACCGGTGAGGCATCGGCGCCGCGCTGACGCTGCCCGACTTCAACCAGGCCCCGGCGAAGCTGAACGGGCGCTTGCCGCCGTTCGGCTGGATCACAGCGCTAGCGCGAGGAAAAGAGGATCGACGTGGAGCGCGCGTTCGCGCTCGGCGTCAAGCCTGCCTACCAGCACACCGGTGTCGCCGCGCGCTTCTACCAAATGCACTTCGATGCGGCCGAACGTACCTCGCAGAAGGGCGGCGAGATGGGCTGGATCCTGGAGACCAACACACCGATGAACCGCGCGATGGAAGGCGTGGGCGGCGAGATCAAGCGGCGGTACCGCGTATAGGGGCGGGCGTTGTGGGCTGGGTCTGGGTCCGACGTCACGCGCCTACGTTCGCCGGACGACCGCGAGCCGGGACATCGTGCTCTACCCCCGACTCAACAAGCTCGCCGCGTTCGAGTGGCTGCCGCACGGTGCAGGTCTGAGGACGATGTTCCGGCTCAGCGACACCGTTTACTACCACAGGGCGAGCAGCCACGCTGACCCTGCGGTTATCACTCGGCGGCCGGGGTCTCGCCGCTCCGACTACGGCTTGTGTGCCTGGGTGCGGCTGTAAAGCAGAGCGATGAGATGGTGCTCGACCGGCAGTGCCACCGGCGCGCCCGTCTTCGCTTCGTTGCGCGGTCCAGCGACGTAGACGAGAACCACGGCATAGGGTCCGGCTGCGAACCAGAGCCGATCCGTGAAGCTCCGTACTCGTCTGTGGCTACAGGCCTGGGGGCCGGGGAGACATCTCCACACGCGCACCCCGGATACCGGTGCGCCGGCCACGGGTGAGCGAAGCGCGACGACTTCAATCCTCCCCCGCGCGAGCGCACCCAGCCCAGCTCTCTTGCGGATTCCCTCGTGCTGAATGCAGCGCAGCCCCCGCCGGCTACCGGCCGCAGTGACGTACGCCGATGCGGTGGATGGGTCGCTCATGGGGTAAACCGCGGACAGCACGGTCTGTATCGGCACGCTCTCTTTCTGAAGGAGCGGTGAGGCGACGCCGCGGCTCGTGCCCTTTAACAGAGGCCCACGATCGCACTCTTCAAGCTGTCGGGTCAGAGGGCCCGGCGAGGCTTCGTGTTCCCCTTCACCCGCCAGAACGACCTTGAAGCCCGGGATATCGGAGGCGCTCAAGTTGACCGCAGCGGCGAACACACGAGCTTGCGCCTGTTCGCTCGCGGCATAGCTCGCCGACGCAGCGTTGCTGCCGCACCCTGCGGCCAGTGCCGCTGCCGCGGCGAGCACAAGCCGGGTAGCAGCGGTCCGAGGCACACAGGGTCTCATGAGGCCGGAGCCATTCTCGGCATTGGCGCGGTCCTCGCGGCCCGATCCAGCGCGGCGCACACCTGTCTCTGCACCAGCGTCAAGCGTCGACCGAGAGCTGAGTAAGGGTCGGCGTAGTTCTCACGCCAAGTGCGCCAGTCCATAGAAGTCCACGAGCCTATCGCAGCCCCTGGGCGCCACGGCGATATGTTAGAGGTTGTCCCGTAGCTCGTAGAAGTTTGTAGGTGGCGGTTCCTTTCGCCTCGTCCGGTCCCGTTGGGACCGTGGCGAGTGCAAACAAGTCCATCGAGACGAAGGGAACCGCCATGGAGACCGTATTGCAGGAGCAGGACAGCCGCCGTGAGAGCTTGCCGGCCGGGGTGCAGGAGGCGATCGGGGAGCTCGTGGGCGCCGCGAAGGAGGGGTTGCTCGCGTTGAGCGGTGGGTGTCGGGCTGGGCGTGCACAGCGAGATGATGGAGGCCGAGCTGGACGAGGTCGTCGGGCCCAAGCACGCGACCGTGAAGGAGCGTACCGCTCATCGTCACGGCCACGAGGACGGACAGGTGACCCTGGGCGGCCGCCGGGTGGCGGTGAAGCGTCCGCCGGCCCGCATGGCTGACGGGGAGCACGAGGTGCTGTTGGAGACCTATGCGTATTTCGCTGATCGCGACCCGTTGAGCAGGGTCGTGTTGGAGCAGATGCTCGCGGGCGTCTCCACGCGCCGGTTCTCAAGGACCCGCGAGCCCGTCGGGGATACTGTGGCCCGGGCGCAGCGTTCGACGTCGAAGTCGACGGTCAGTCGCGAGTTCGTCTCGCGCACCGGTGAGCATCTGGCCGCGCTCATGAGCCGCTCGCTTGCCGATGTGCGCCTTGCGGCCTTGATGCTGGATGGGATCGAGCTGAAGGGCCGCTGCCGCGTCGTTGCTTTGGGCGTGAGCACCGAGGGCGTCAAGATCCCGCTCGGGCTCTGGGATGGCTCCACAGAGAACAAGACCGTCACCGTGCATTTGCTCGCCGATCGCGTCGGCCGTGGCCTGGATATCGAGCAGGGTGTCCTGGTCGTCCTGGACGGCAGCAAAGCCCTCCGCGCGGCCGTCGATGATGTCTTCGGCCCCGTGCCCGTGTAGCGGTGTGTTCGCCACTATGCCGAGGTCCGGGTTATGCCGAGGTCGGGATAAGCGCCATAAGGAACGCAACGTCCTCGATCATCTCCCCCCCAACACGACCGGCCGCTCGTGAAGGCATGCCCTGCGAAAGGCGTGGGCGTCAGAGAACCACCAGCTCGCGCTCGAGGGCCTGGTGCTGCTCGCTGGCGAGCTCGACCGCTCACACCCCGGCGCAGCCAGCTCGCTGCGGGAGGGCATGGAGGAGACGCTGACGCTCACGCGCCTCGGAGTCCGCGGGAAACTCAAGACAACGCTTCAGAGCACGAACCCGATCGAGTCCATGATCGGCACCGTGCGGCACACCAGCCGCAACGTCAAGCGCTGGCAAAACGGCGACATGTGCCTCAGATGGACCGCTGCGGGGATGCTCGGATGCTCGAGGCCGAGACCCAGTTCCGCAAGATCATCGGCTACAGCGATCTCGCCAAACTCGCCGTCGCCGTAGAACGGGACCTCGTCGCCCACCGCGCGCCCATTCACACCGCGAGCAACGAGGACACCCACATTCCCGTCACCGTGTAACCATCACACCCAGACCGCCGCCACGAACTACCACCGCGAACGGGACAACCTCATATGTTAAATAGCTTCACGCAGGACGAGCGCTCCGCGCCCATGCAGTGGGTCCCCGCTTCCGAGTGTTTTCGCGGTCCGGTAAGCGGGGCGCGGGCGTCAATGCGGGATGGGTTAGCATCCAAGGAGGACCGTGCTACGCACGAGAGCGGGCTGGATACGTCGAGCAGGTGCCCTCAAGCACTATCGCGCGCGTGGCGGGCACGCCCTTACCGAGGAGCGCTTCGACGCCATCGTCGACTGGGTGGTCGATCAACTGGGCGAGAGCGGAAGCATCGGGGGATAGCGATGACGTTTCGCTCGGGCGGAGTTACGTCAACAATGACGGTGCTCCCTTGAGGTCGTTGTTGTCGTGCTGCGCTGGATTGGGCTCTGGACACCCATGACATTTCCAGACGGATCGACATGGCCTCGGAGAATGCGCTGTCGAGCGCTTTCAGATGGGCAGCGCCTACAACTCACCGCTGAGGACATGCCGGGAGGCGCACAGATAGTCCCCTGGCCTGGCCCGGCAACTCGCGGTCGCGCTCGGTGCGCGCCCGCCCTCAGTACCTGCTGCCGAGCAGCTGTATGTGATCGGCCTCGGCGGCCCCCGGGAAGGGGCGGATCAGGCCGAAGCGGGCGAGGGTGGCCTGGGGCACGCCCTCCACGCCGGGCGTGTCCGAGGCTTCCCCCCGCGTGTGGGGGTCGTCGGCGAAGCCTCCCACCTCGATCGAGTGTTGGGGCGTGCGGTAGCCGGAGATCCCGATCAGGTGCAGGTGCAGGGCGAGGCCCAGCGCGTTCAGATGGGAGGCGAGGGCCGGCTCCTCGCCGACCGTGTAGTCGGTGCCGGGCGCCGGGAAGAAGCCGTATTCGCCCAGGGGGGAGGAGCCGAAGCCGCTGACCGGGCCGGTGTAGGCGTACGCGTTCCCCGCGGCCGCCAGTTCCTGGGTCCGGATCGTCGAGAGCTGGTGTTCGAGGGACTCCTTGTGCGACTGCAGGATCCCGAGCTCCGCGCTCTTGCGGTCGCGCGCGCGGATGTACTGCACCTGACGGTCCACCAAAGCGAGGTGCAATTGGGCGACCTCGTCGCGCTGGACGAGCACCGCGCTCGTCTCCCGCGCGTGGCTGGCCTCGAGCGTGGCCAGGCGCTGGGCCTGTGCGGTCACGAGCTTCTGCTCGTCGGCCACGTGCGCGGTCGCCGCGGCGTTCTCCCGGGAGATCGCCCGCAGGTCGTCGAGCCGCTCGATCAGGTCCGCGAAGCCGTGCGCCTGCAGGATCACCGTGACGATGTCCGGCGGCGGGGACTCATAGGAGGCGACCACCTGGGCGACCAGCACCTGGCGGTCGTGCCCGAGCTGGACCTGCAGTTCCGCCAGCCGAGCCCTCGCGGTGTGGAGCTGCTGCTTGAGGCTCGCCAGCAAGCTCCGCTCCACCGCCAAGCTCGATTCGAGCGCCCCGAGCCGCGTCCTCAGGTCATCGATGTTCCCCTGAAAGCCCTCGATCTGGCTCGTGTCCGCGCCGATCCCCGAGTGAAGCGCCCCTTCCCGGGCCTGCGACGCCGCGATCTCGCTTTCGAGGCTCCCTGCGCCGGAGCCGATCGCGCCCGCGGCGAGCATCCACCCGGCGACCGCCAGGAGGGCGACGGTCAGGAAGGCGACGACCAGGGGGGCGACGGCCGGGAGCGCGACCCCTCCAAACGTGGTGCCCGCGCGCGCGGGCGGGCCCCCCATCCCCATCGGCCGACCCCGTCGACGGCCCCCCAGTGGACGGACCCGCCGCAGGCGTGCGAGCGGTCGATGGACTTGTCGCGAGGCCCCACGGGTCGCGGGGAGGGGTGGACACGTGAACGTTCGTGGTCGGCCCAAGAACGGCGCAAGCTAGCCCAATGCCCGCACGAGCACAAGCGATCGGGCGTTCGTGCAGGCCGTCTTGCAGGCGTTTTGGACCACTGGACATCAAGAACATCACTTCATTGTTACTCTCAAGCTCACAGGCATAAACGGTGGCTGGGGGATAGACGGAGAGGTACCGTTCTCGCGCGGCCGCAATAAGGGAGCCGCGTGGAGGACACCCACAGAACACAGATCCTGGAGGCGATGGCTGCGCTCGTGGCCGAGCGTGGGGTGGCGGGGGCGACGCTCGCGGACACCCTCGCCAGGGCGGGCGCCTCGAGGCGGGCCTTCTACGAGCTGTTCCCCGACCGCAACAGATGTCTGGTGGCGGCGTTCGACCTCGGCGTGGAACGCGCCGCGGCGCGGATGACCCCTGCCTACGCCGCCGAGCGTCGTTGGCGGGACGGGATCAGGGCCGCGCTCGCGGAGGGCCTTCGCTTCCTCGACGAGGAGCCCGCGCTTGCTCGCGTCGTGATCGTGCACTCCCTCGGCGACAGCGCCGATCTGGTCAGGCGCCGCGTCAAGGTCCAGGCGCGGATGCGCGACGTGATCGACCTGGGTCGCTTCGAACGCGCGGCTCGCCGCTCGGAACCGCCGGCCATCGCCGCCGAGGGCGTGATCGGAGCCGTGCTGGCGGTCATCCAGACCCGCCTGTTCGCGCAGGACGCCGACCCGCCGGACGAACGCCCGACGATCGAGCTGTTCGGCTCGCTGATGAGCCTGATCGTGCTCCCGTATCTCGGACCCACGGCCGCTCAGCGGGAGTTGACACGCCCCCCCCCGGCGCCCCGCTGGGCCGACGGCCGCCCCGGCGTCGCGGCCTCCGGCTTCGAAGACCACGGGCTTCGGCTCACCTACCGGACGATCTGCGTGCTGGACGCCATCGCCCGGTATCCGGGCGCGAGCAACCGCGAGGTCGCCGAGCGCGCCGACATCGTCGACCAGGGTCAGATCTCCAAGCTCCTCACACGTCTGGAGCGCGCTGGCGTGATCGTCAATCTCGGCGAGGGAACGTCTCGGGGGGCCCCCAACGCGTGGAGCCTCACCGGGCGCGGCGAACGGATCGCGGCCGAAGTCAAGGGCCGCTTCAAACGCCTGCCCCGACGGTCCTAGCCGAGCCCTGCGCCGAGGAGCCGCCCGCGACGGCTCGCCCGACCGAGCGCCCCCGGACGGTCCTTCAGGCGCCCAACTGACCGTCCCCGACGACGCTCGCGAGCGGCTCTCAGGGGATGCGGAACACGAGCGACCGCTCGTGTCCGCCGACGGGTGTGAGCGTGAGCCTGTAGCGTCCCGGCGCGAGCGCTCCGTGGGCCTTCAAGCGCGCTCCGTCGCGGCCCTTGACGGCTGCGATCGTGACCGAGTCGGGAAGCGTCTGCCAGCGCTTTCGTCCGCCCGCGAGGACCTGCTTGGCGAGCGTGACCTTCACCCGCGCCGAGGAGCTCAGAGTGAACGCGAACGACACCTGTGAGACTCGAGGGCGCGCCCGCCTGAGCGCGATCGCCGCCGCTCTGGTCAGTGTGAGCTTGGATGCGACGGGGGGGACCCTCGGGGCGCCGTGCGCGCCCGCGGGGCTGGCGCCCGGGGCGCCTGTACCCGCTGCCCCCTGTCCGGACCCGTCTCCGGCGCTCCCCGCTTCGCCGTCGCCGGATCCCGCACCGGCGCTCTTGACGCTCCCTTCCGACTGGCTCCCCTGCAGCTCGAAGGCCGCGATCCCGTCGGGGGTGCCGACCCCGCTCGGTCCGTCGTAGCCGGGGCCCGCCAGGCATATGCTCCGAGCCTGGCAAGATGCGTCCTCTTCCGCGAACGTGCACTGCGCGAGCCCTGTTTCTTCGTCGAATCCGTTCGGGCATTCGCCGTTTGAGCCCGAGGTCACGTCGTGCAGGTCCTGGGGATGGGAGGCGAGGTTCTCATACAGGGTCTGCGCCGGGTATTCGACCGCCTCGCCGCTCCCGCTCCCTCGTGCCCCGCCCGCGAGCGCGAACGCGCCGGCGATGAAGGGCGACGCGACACTCGTCCCGCCGATCGTGAACCAGCCTCGATATTCGACTCCCTTTTCGGTGACCGTCGTCGAGTCGTAGATCGCCACCCCTGTGTAGGGGTCGGCGTCCGCGGAGACGTCTGCCACGGCACGGCCGGAGCCGCACCCCGCCGAGGACCAGCTTGGGAGGCCCTGCTGCCATGGCGGCGCGGTGAAGACGATGCTGCAGCCGCCCCCACTTGAGCCGTAGCCGTCCCACACGCTCTCTTCCAGCCACGCTCCTTGCGCCGTCAGGCCGAGGCGGGTGCCGCCGACTGCGACCACATGAGGAGAGGACGCGGGATAGTCGACATAGCCGATTTCCGAGCCTTCTTCGGCGTCCCAGTTCAGGTATCCGAAGTCCCCGGCGGCGGCGGTGATCACCGTGTCCGGGTGATCGAAGGGACTCGCCTGCTCGGCCGCGACGCTCACGCCTCGCTCCGGGCCGCCCCATGAGTTTGAGATCTCCTGCGCTTCCCGGCGCTCGGCTTCACGCTCGGCTTCTTCGAGGGCGCCGTTGGCGTTCGAGCGGGCCTCGACCAGCAGGATCTTGCAGGTCGGACAGGTGCTGTGGGCGACCTCCACGTCGGTGGCGATCTCCTGCGCCCACCCCGCGTTGACTTTGGGTGAGCCCAGCTTGACCTTCGTGAAGCAGCCGTTCCCTTGGGTGCACGCCGGCAGGCCGTAGCGTTCGTCGAAGACACCCAGGTCCTGTTCGGCGGTGGGGTCGTCGTAGGCGTCGACCACCGCGAGCGTCTGCTGGACGGCCGGCGCGGGCGCTCCAGCAAGACCGTATGCGCCGAGGAGCTCCTGGGGGGAGAGGCTCCCTTCTATCGGTTCTTCGAGTTCTTCCACCGCTGGCCCCGCGGCCTGCCCGGAGGCGGCCTGCCCGGAGGCGGCCTGCCCGGAGCTCGCGTGCGTCTGGGCGGCCGGTCGCGGGGGCGGCTGCCTGGCGAGGAGTCTCAGTCCGAGACAGCCCGCGTACCCTGGTTGGGGGGCCGAGCACAGCGCGCTCACCCGGTAGGCGCCGGGGGACAGGGCCGCGTCGGCCTGCGCGACGAGCGTCCCGGCGGCGATCGCGGCGAGCACCAGGCAGCCGGCCGCCATGAGCGACGGGGCGCTCGACATCGCGACCAGGCGACGGGCTGGGGCTCTCATGCCTTTCATATTCGGCCTTCATAGTGTTCTCGGTCGCGCCGGGACTTCGCTTGAGGACCGGCCGAACTACGCTGAGGTCCACGATGCGCCCGTTCGGCTTCCTGCTGGCCACCGAGCCGCCCCCAAGGCGGGTGGGGGTGCTCGCCGCGATCCTGGCGGTGGCGCTGTGCACGCTGATCGTCTATCCGCTCAAGCAGATCGCCCCGGTGGTCTCGCTGGGCGTGGTCTACATGCTCGCGGTCCTGGCGGTGTCGGTCGTCTGGGGCGCCTGGCTTGGCGTGCTGACGGCGATCCTGAGCGCGGCCGCGTTCAACTTCTTTCACCTCCCCCCGGTGGGGCGCTTCACGCTCAAGGACCCCGACAACTGGGTCGCCCTGGTGGCGTTCGTGGTGACGGCCGCCCTGGCCAGCTCGGTCGCGGAGGTCACTCGCGCGCGGACGCTCGAGGCGGAGGAGCGCCGGCGCGAGGCCGATCTCTCGGCCGAGATGGCTCGCATTCTGCTGCGCGGCAACAACCTCGCCGAGGCTCTTCCGACGGCCGCGGCGAGGCTCTCGCAGGTGCTCGGCCTGCACTCCGCCGCGATCGAGATGGACGCGCTCGAGGGAGACGAGCGCCGGATCGCGTTCCCCCTGCGCGAAGGCACCCGTCGCCTGGGCACCCTGCTGGTCGGCGCGGACACCCCCGAGACGAGTCTGCGGCGCCTGCAGGAGCGGGTCGTGCCCGCGCTCGAGGCTCTGCTCAGCGCCGCGCTCGAGCGCGACGCTCTGCTCGGCGAGGTCGTCGAGACCGCCTCGCTTCGCCGGGCCGACGTCGTCAAGACCGCCGTCCTGCGGGCGGTCTCCCACGACCTGCGCTCGCCCCTGACCGCGATCGCGGCGGCCGGCGAGGCGGTCGCCTTGCCGAGCCTCTCCCAGTCCGAGCGCGAGGAGCTCGGCTCGGTGATCGAGCAGGAGACACGACGTCTGTCGCGGCTCGTGGAGAACCTGCTCGACCAGTCCCGCCTGGAGGCGGGCGTCGCCGAACCGCACCGGGGGTGGATGTCGGTCGATGAGGTCCTCACGGCGGCCCTGCAGGAGCTCGCCCCCAAGCCCGAGGACTTCGCCCTCTCGATCGACCGCGATCTGCCGCTCGTGCGCGCCGACTCCGCGCAGCTGGAGCGCGCGTTCGTGAACGTGCTCGAGAACGCCCGCCGGCACTCGGGCGGGCATCCCGTGTCGGTGCGCGCCCGCGCGGTGCGCACCCACTCGAGCCTCAACGACCGTGTGATCGTGCGGATCGTGGATCGCGGCCCCGGCGTTCCCCCGCTGCAGCTCGAGCGGGTGTTCGAGCCGTTCTATCGCGCCGGAAGCGTCCGTGGCGGGCATCGCGGCTCGGGTCTGGGCCTGGCGATCGCCCGTGGCTTCGTGAACGCCAACGGAGGCAAGCTGTATGTCGAGTCTCTCCCGGGCCAGGGAGCCACGTTCGTGTTTGAGCTCCCCCTGGACCCGGTCGTGCCCGACCAGGACGGGCAGCCGACGGCCGCGGCCGCGAGCGCGAGCACGGGCGCGAGCGCAGACGCGAGCGCGAGCACGGGCGTAACCGATGGCGGCTGACTCGGCCCGGGTTCTCGTCGTCGATGACGAGCTGCAGATCGTGCGCGCGCTGCGGGTCGTGCTCCGCGACGCCGGCTTCGAGGTGGTCCCGGCCCAGAGCGCCTCCGAGGCGCTCGACCGCGCCGCCGTGCGCCCGCCCCAGGCGGCGATCGTCGACCTGGTGCTCCCCGACGGCGACGGCATCGAGGTCACGCGTAGGCTTCGCGAATGGAGCGAGATGCCGATCCTCGTGCTCTCGGCGATCGGCGAGGAGGAGCAGAAGGTGCGCGCCCTGGAGGCCGGCGCGGACGACTACGTGACCAAGCCGTTCGCCGCTCGCGAGCTCGTCGCCAGGCTGCAGGCGGCCCTGCGTCGCGTGCCCGGGACGGCCGCCGGCGAAGAGCCCCGCATCGAGGTCGAGGGCCTGACGGTCGACTTCGCGGCCCGCACGGTGAGCCGCGACGGACAGCCCGTGCACCTGACCCCGATCGAGTTCGACCTGCTCCGCGTGCTCGCCCGCAATCGCGGCCGTCTTATGACCCACCGCGCGTTGCTCACCGAGGTCTGGGGTCCGGGCTACGCCGAGGACGTGCAGGCCCTGCGCACCCACATCGCCCGCCTGCGCGCAAAGATCGAGCCCGAGGGGACGGCGGCGGCGGGGGGGGCGGGGCACCGATACATCGTCACCGATCCTGGAGTGGGGTACCGGTTCTCGTCGTGAGAGGTCCTCCGCCGGCGTGATGGAGGCTCACCGGCGGGCCCCGCTGGGTTCTCGTCGTGGGGGTCACGCGCCAGCGGGAGTGGGACGGCGAGCGCCTACGCGCCGGCGACGAGCACGGCGGCGAACACCAGGTAGGCGGTGACGATCGCGACGCCCGCGCCCCGTCCCAGCCCGCGACCGATGTAGGCGAGCGCGAGCGCGAGCAACGTCATCGCCACGTAGCTGCCGGCCACGAACGTGGTCTGTCCCGACGGTGCCCCCAGCCCGAGCAGGGTCGTGGGGATCAGCAGGCCCGCGACGATGTTGATGGTGTTGCTGTTGAGCGCGGTGCTGAACACGGCGGCCCCTCTTTCTCGCATGCCTAGATAGACGGCCGCCACGGCGTTCGGGAGGCTGGTCACGGCGGCGAGGATGAGCCCGCCCACGACGATCCCCGGTATCGCGTGACGGGCGCCCAGCTCGGAGGCGGTCCGCTCCATCGTGATGCTCGCCCCCACCACGACCACCACCGCCACGCTCGCGATCAGCGCGTCCCGGGCGTGCCCGCGGTCGGGATGGATGGCGACCTCGAGCTCGAGCTCCTCCTCGCTGATCGCCGCCACCAGCCAGCTCGTCCATGCCGGCGGCAGCCTCGAGCGCGCCAGTCGCTCGTGGCGGACCCCCAGCGCCGTGACGTAGGGGACCACCACGACCAGCGCCCCGATCAGGCCGATCGGCGGCGAGACCACGCCGGTGACCACCGCGAGCGAGATCGCGCAGATCCACAGCGCCACCGCTCCCGCAAGCTCGATCACGCGCCGATGGAACGCGATTCGCCCGGCGACGATCGCCGCCAGGCCCAGCAGCGCCGCCAGGTTGAACACGTTCGAGCCGATCACGACCCCCGCGCCGATGTGCTGGTCGTGGTGCACCAGCGCGGTGATCGCGGCCGTGATCTCGGGGGCGTCCCCGGCGAGCGCCGCCAGCATCCCGAGCAGCGCCTCGGAGAGCTCGAGCCGCGCACCCACCCGCTCCAGCCTGGTCACCAGCACCCAGCTCGAAGCGAGGCTCACGGCGACCCCGAGCACGAAGGCGACGCCCAACAGCGGTTCAGACACGCCGATCGCCTCGCAGTGACCCCGCGACCGCGCTGCCGCCTTCGAGGGCGAGCGTCCTGCGCTGGTGGTCGAGCGGGCTTGCGGTCACCATGGTCCCCCCCTCGAGGGGCACGCCGACCAGGCTTCCCGGCTCACCGAGCTGGAGTCTACCGGCGGGCCGGCCCGGAGGCCCGACCGGTCGTGACGCGGGCCGCGACGCGCACCGTAACGAAATCGTTATGCCCGCGCCCCGCATCGTCACGGCTCCGTGACGGTCGCACGCCAATAGTGCAGGCATGGACGCGGTGGCGGTGGTGCTTGGGATCGTGATGTTCCTGGTTCTCCTGGCGATTGTCGAGGGGATCGAGCGGATATGAGCGGCGCCGACGTGTTCGGCCTGGTCGTCTCGGTGCTCGTGATCGGCTATCTCTTTTATGCGCTCATCCGCGGCGAGAAGCTATGACCTTCACCGGATGGCTGACGATCGTTCTGTTCGCGGTCGTCGTGACCGCGCTCGCCCTCCCGCTGGGCGGCTACATGGCGAAGGTGTACACGGGCAAGCGGGTCTTCCTGTCACCGATATTCGCAGGTCCCGAGCGGTTCCTCTACGGCCTTATAAGGGTCGATCAGGAGCGTGAGCAGGACTGGAAGTCATATGCGAAAAGCCTGCTGATCTTCTCGCTCGCGGGCTGGCTGCTGCTTTACCTGATATTGCGCACCCAGAACGCGTTTTACGTTCCCCACGCGCTCAACCCGCTTGGGTATCACTCGGCGCCGTGGAACGTCACGTTCAGCACGACCTCGTCGTTCCTGACGAACACCAACTGGCAGTACTACGGCGGCGAGACGACGATGAGCTACCTCAGCCAGATGATCGGGCTCACGGTGCAGAACTGGCTGTCCGCCGGCGTGGGGATCGTGGTCGCGGTCGCGCTCGTGCGTGGGATCGTCGGTCGCAGCGGTAAGGGCATCGGCAACTTCTGGCAGGACCTCGTGCGCACGGTGTTGTACGTGCTCACGCCGATCTCGGTCCTGGGCGCGCTGGTGCTCGTCTCCCAGGGGGTGATCCAGAACTTCTCCACCTACCTCACCGCTCACACGATCACCGGTCTCACCCAGTCGATCGCGATGGGACCGGTCGCCTCCCAGGAGGTGATCAAGGAGCTGGGCACCAACGGCGGGGGCTTCTTCAACGTCAACTCCGCCCACCCCTTCGAGAACCCGACCCAGTTCACCAACTTCTTCGAGATGGTGCTGGTGCTGATCATCCCCGCGGCCCTGGTGTTCATGTACGGGCGGATGACGGGCAATCGCCGCCAGGGCTTTGCGATCTACGCGACGATGATGGTGATGTTCCTCGGCGCCGTGAGCGTCGCATATGTCGCCGAGGCCCACGGCTCCCCCGCCCAGCACGCGGCCGGCCTGCACACGCAGGTGATCTCGGGCTCGAGCGGCGGCAACATGGAAGGCAAGGAGCAGCGCTTCGGGATCGCCGGATCGGCGCTGTTCGACACGATCACGACGATGACCTCGTGCGGGGCGGTGAACAGCGCGATCGAGTCGTTCACCGGCGTCGGCGGAGCCGTACCCTTCGCGAACCTGTCCGCCAGCGAGGTGATCTTCGGGGGCGTCGGCACGGGCCTGTACTCGATGCTTCTCTACGTCCTGCTGGCCGTGTTCATCGGCGGGCTGATGGTTGGGCGCACGCCGGAGTGGCTCGGCAAGAAGCTCGAGGCCAGGGAGATCAAGCTCGCCGGCCTGGGCATCCTCATCACCCCGCTGGCGGCCCTCTTCTGCACCGCGATGGCGACCGCCAGCAGGAGCGGGCGGGCGTCGATCTCCGAAGTGGCGCTCTCCAAGGCGGGGAAAAACACGCCGCAGGGCTTCTCGGAGACCTTCTACGCCTACCTTTCCCAGGCGAACAACAACGGCTCGGCGTTCGCCGGCTACACGGGCTTCATCCAGCCGCAGGCGGGCAACGTGGGCTCGCACGGCGTCACCTTCGCCAACCTGCTCGGCGGCTTCGACATGCTCTTCGCCCGCTACGCGCCGATCCTGTTCGCGCTCGCCGTGGCGGGGTCCCTGGCGGGCAAGCGCGTCACGCCCGGCGGCCTCGGCACGATGCGCACCGACAACCCGACGTTCGTGGTGCTGCTGATCGGCGTGATCGTGATCGTCGGGGCGCTCACCTTCTTCCCCGCCCTGCTCCTCGGCCCGATCGTGCAGGGCCTGACGGGACACCTCTACTGAGGCCATGAAACCTCTACTGACTCCATGAAACGCGACATCGTCACATCGGCCATCGCCATCGTCGTATTCACGGTCCTGCTCGGGCTCGTCTACCCGCTGTTCATCACAGGCGTGAGCCAGGTGGCGTTCCCGGGCAACGCCAACGGTCAGAAGATCTATGTGAACGGCAGGCTGGTCGGCTCGAAGATCATCGGCCAGAGCTTCGCCGCACCGAAGCACACGTTTCCCGGAGGGGGAAAGCCCGAGGAATCCGAAGAAGAGCTCGTCACCGAACCCGTCAAGGGCTACTTCCAGTCACGCCCGTCGGCCACCGAAGGCGGCGCGTACAACGCCGCGGCGAGCACGTTCTCGAACCGCGGGCCCAACAGCGTGAAGACCGAGGAAGCGGACGCCGAGAACATCAAGGCTTACCTGGAACTGAACGGGCCCTATGACCCGGGGCTGACCGCAGGGAAGATCCCGGTCGATGCGGTCAACACCTCGGCTTCGAATCTCGACCCCGAAATCTCAGAAGCGAACGCGCGCATTCAGGCCCACCGGGTCGCGGCCGTCCGTCGTCTGCCCCTCGCGACGGTCAACGGCCTGATCGCGAAGTACACCTCCGGACGCGGGCTCGGCTTCTCGGGTGAGCCGGGAGTGAACGTGCTCGAGCTCAACCTCGCGCTCGACCGGCTCGGGGGAGGTGCGAGCTGATGTCAACCGTGCCCACACACAACGAGCGCCAGGCTGTCTCCCTGTTCCAGCGGGACATCGCCAAACGCGCGCTGATCGACAGCGTCAAGAAGCTCGACCCCCGCGTGCAGATCCGCAACCCGGTGATGTTCGTCGTGGAGATCGGTTCGGTCATAACGACCGTCACGTGGCTGATCCAGGCGTTCGGCGGCAAGCCCCTGGGCGGGGGCCACGAGCCGTCTTGGTACACGTTCACGATCGCCTTCTGGCTGTGGCTGACGGTCATCTTCGCGAACATGGCCGAGGCGTTCGCCGAGGGCCGCGGCCGCGCGCAGGCCGACACGCTGCGCACGATGCGCAAGGAGACGGTCGCGAGGATGCGCGACGGCTCCACCAAGGCGGCCTCCGAGCTCACGCGCGGCGACGTCGTGGTCGTGACCGCCGGCGAGCTGATCCCCGGCGACGGCACCGTGATCGAGGGCATCGCGACCGTGGACGAGTCCGCGATCACCGGTGAGTCCGCGCCCGTCATCCGGGAGTCCGGCGGCGATCGCAGCGCGGTCACGGGCGGCACGCGGGTGACCTCGGACGAGATCGTCGTGGAAATCACCCAGGAGCCCGGCCACTCGTTTCTCGATCGCATGATCGCCCTCGTAGAGGGGGCCGCGCGGCGCAAGACACCGAACGAGGTCGCCTTGAACATCCTGCTCGCGGCCCTGACTCTGATCTTCGTGATCGTCGTTGCCACCCTGCGTCCGTTCGGCCTGTTCGCGGGCACGACGATCTCCGAGACCACCCTGATCGCGCTGCTCGTCGCGCTGATCCCGACGACGATCGGCGCGCTGCTCTCGGCGATAGGGATCGCCGGCATGGATCGTCTGGTGCGCCGCAACGTGCTCGCGCTGTCCGGGCGCGCGGTCGAGGCCTCGGGCGACGTGGATGTGCTGCTGCTCGACAAGACCGGCACGATCACGATCGGTAACCGGCTCGCGTCGGAGTTCATCCCGATGCCCGGCGTGCCCGAGTCCGAGCTGGCGGAGGTCGCGCAGATGGCCTCGCTCGCGGACGAGACGCCCGAGGGCCGCTCGATCGTTGTGCTGGCCAAGCAGTACGGCATCCGTGAGCACGACATGGCGACGCTGAATGCCGACTTCGTGGCGTTCACCGCGCAGACGAGGATGAGCGGCGTGGACATCGACGGCAGGCGGCTGCGCAAGGGCGCGGGCGACGCGATCATCGAGCTGGTCTCGCGCGAAGGCGGCTCCCCGCCGGCCGAGCTGCAGTCAGAGCTCGACCGCATCGGCAGCGAGGGCGGCACGCCGCTGGCGGTCGCCCGCGACAGTCAGGTGCTCGGCGTGATCTACCTGAAGGACACGATCAAGGAGGGCATGAAGGCGCGCTTTGACCAGCTGCGGGCGATGGGCATCAAAACGGTGATGGTCACGGGCGACAACCGCCTCACGGCGGCCAAGATCGCCGAGGAGGCGGGCGTCGATGACTTCCTCTCCGAAGCCACCCCCGAGCGCAAGCTCGCCCTGATCCGCGAGCAGCAGCAGGACGGCCGGCTGGTCGCGATGACCGGCGACGGCACCAACGACGCGCCCGCCCTCGCCCAGGCAGACGTCGGCGTGGCGATGAACACCGGCACCCAGGCGGCCCGTGAGGCCGGCAACATGGTCGACCTGGACTCCAACCCGACGAAGCTGATCGAGATCGTCGAGGTGGGCAAGCAGCTCTTGATCACCCGGGGCGCCCTGACGACGTTCTCGATCGCCAACGACGTGGCTAAGTACTTCGCGA
Source organism: uncultured Solirubrobacterales bacterium (assembly GCA_963785785.1). Taxonomy (GTDB): domain Bacteria; phylum Actinomycetota; class Thermoleophilia; order Solirubrobacterales; family Solirubrobacteraceae; genus Palsa-744. The sequence continues at coordinate 184,430 of CAWAWI010000003.1, forward strand.
TCCTGCCGGCTGTGTTCATCGCCACGTGGGCCACCGGTGGGGTGGGGGGCGGACACGAATCAGAGGGACCTCTACACGTGCTCAACATCATGAACCTCGGCAACCCGCAGTCGGCGATCGTCTCGGCGATCATCTTCAACGCCCTCGTGATCCCGCTGCTGATCCCATTGTCGTTGAGGGGCGTGCGCTACCGCCCGATCGGCGCCAGCGCCCTGCTGCGGCGCAACCTGTGGATCTACGGTCTCGGCGGCATAATCGCGCCGTTCATCGGCATCAAGCTGATCGATCTGATCGTGTACAACCTGCTTGGAGGCTGAAGGCCGGACGCCGCCGGGCGGTTGACGCGGCTTCGCGCGAGTCCGGAGCCTCGGCGACAATGCCTGGATGGCCTCTGAACGCGGACACCTGAAGGTCTTCATCGGCATGGCCCCCGGGGTCGGCAAGACCTACCGGATGCTCCAGGAGGGCGCCGCGGAAGCCGACGGCGGACGGGATGTGGCGATCGGCTACCTGGAGCCCCACGGGCGCGAGGAGACGGTCGCGCAGGCGGAGGGCCTGGAGATCGTCCCGCGCCGGGCCGTCTCCTATCGCGGGACTCCCTTGCGGGAGATGGACCTGCCGGCGGTGCTCAAGCGCAAGCCCGAGCTGTGCCTGATCGACGAGCTCGCCCACACCAACGCGCCGGGGGTCGAGCACGAGAAGCGCTACGAGGACATTCGCGACGTGCTCGACGCGGGGATCGACGTGTTCTCCACCGTCAACGTCCAGCACCTGGAGAGCCTCAACGACCAGGTGACCCAGCTCACCGGGGCGCGAGTGCGCGAGACGATCCCCGACGAGGTCCTCTCGATGGCCGATGAGGTCGTGCTGATCGACCTCACCCCCGAGGCGCTGATCTCCCGGCTGCGCGCCGGCAAGGTCTATCCGGCCGAGCGCGTGCCCGCGGCGCTGAACAACTTCTTCAAGATCGAGAACCTCTCGGCGCTGCGTGAGACCGCGCTGCGTCAGGTCGCCGAGGACGTCGAGGTCAAGCGGCTCGTACGGGAGCCCCCGCCGCTCGTGCGCCGCGACGAGGAGGGCCTGCCGGCGGCGCTCGAGGCGGGGCCCCAGCCGATCGCCGAGCGGCTGCTCGCGCTCGCGACCCTCGCGCCGCATTCCGAGCGGGTGATCCGGCGCGCGTGGCGCTCGGCTCAGCGCCTGGACGCCGAGCTCGACGTGCTGGTCGTGCGTCCGCCCGGCCGCGAGCCCAGCTCCCGCGATCGCGAGCGCCTGGAGGCGCTGCGGCGGCTGGTGTCGATGCTGGGCGCCCGCCTGCGCGTCGAGGAAGGCGAAGACGTGGCCGGTGTCGTCATGTCCGTGGCGCGCTCGCTCGGGAGCACTTACGTGCTGATGGGAGCTCCCTCCCAGGACCGCGGGCTGCGTCTGCCCGGCCGCCAGGCCGCCGGCCGGGCGCTGCTCTCGCGCCTGCTGCGGGGGCTGCCCGGCGTGGACATCCGGATCGTCGCCGACCCCACCCAGCGCGGACAGAGCGCCGGCGCCGATCGGCAGGGCCGGGGCGGCGAGAGGAGCGCACCCGAACCCGGGGACGTGTCGCTCGTTGAGGACGGGCCGGACTGAGCGCCCGATGAAGGAACCGGAGTGGCCGTGGCGTAAAGCGACTAGGATCGCGCAACCCTGAGCCTCGAATGTTGTTCCAAAGCCGATGAGACCTCCACGTCGCCTCCCAACGAGACCCCTGCGCCGGCTGCTCCCGCTGGCCGCGCTCACGCTGCTGTTCGCCGCACTCGCGCCCAGTGCGATCGGGCGCTCGGCGGATCCGCGAGGGCACGCGGCGGCCTACTACCTGACCGGCATCGGCGACGAGCAGCCGGAGATGTTCTCAAACCGCCTGTGGCGGCAGATGCACACGAAGATCGCCCGCTACATCGCCCCCTACGACGCGGCCGTGCATCCCTACTCGCTGGCCAAAGCGAAGGCCTGGATCTATGCCGCCAAAGCGCAGCACCAGCAGGTCCTGGTCGCGTTCTACCACTCCGAGTACACACCCACGAGGATGCCGAGCATCGCCCTCTACCAGCGAGACGTGCAGAAATTCGTGAAGCTCTTCCCGCGGGTCAGGCAGTACCAGTCCTGGGACGAGGCCAACCGCGGCAACGTGGCGCGCGCGTTCTCGAGCCCCTCGGCCGTCGCCGCCGCCAAGTACTACCAGGCGCTCAAGCGCGTGTGCAAGAGCTGCACGGTGATCGGCCTGGACGTCCTGGACCAGCAGAACATCAGCCCGACCTTGCGGTACATCTCGGAATTCAAGCGCGAGATCGGGCGGCTGCGGACCGTGATGCCCTCGATCTGGGGCCTTCACAACTACTCGGACATCAACCGCCTGGAAAGCTGGCGCACTCGCGCGCTCGTGCGTGCGCTGGGCGGACAGGTGTGGCTGACCGAGACCGGCGGCATCGTCCAGTTCGGCGGCGCCTTCCCCAACAGGCACGGCTCGGGCCTCACCCGCGCGGCGAAGGTCCTCAAGTACATGTTCGCCGTCGCCGGCTCTGAGCCTCGGATCAAGCGCCTGTACATCTACGACTGGACCGGCGGCTACGCCTCCACGCGCTTTGACGCGGGGCTGACGAACGCCCATGACCAGCCCCGCCCCGGCTACGTCGCCGTCTGCCGCCAGCTGCGCGCGCCCCGCTGCTCGAACGTCAAGCTGGCGAAGAACTGACAGCTCGACGTGGCCGCCCCGCATCGGGCTCCGCTGGGGGCGGATCGGGGGCGTTGCGCAGCAGCCGCATCGCGCACAGCGCGAGCAGGCCCATCGCGGCGGCGAGCGGGGCGAGGGTGCGCAACGGGTAGCGGCTGCCGTCGTGAAGCTTCAGGTTCAGCGCCGTCTGATCGCCGGCTGCTTTGATGTCGAGCAGGCCCTGATGGTCGATTCCGAGCACCGTGGGCGCGAGAGCCGCGAACACACACCAGCCCGCGAGCACCAGCAGGCCGGCGCCCAGCGAGGAGCCCGACAGTCGCAATCGCGGGGTGGCCCACGCGGCCAGTACGACCGCGCCACCCGCGGCGAGCAAGAACGGCCAGATCCCGCCCCAGCCGCGGCCGAGGCCGTAGGCGGAGGCGATCGTCGGCTGAAAGAAGCCCTCACGCAGGAAGCGCGCCCACACGACCGCCTCGGTCTCGTAGCCGGTGAGCGGGTGGGTGATGGTGGCGATCACCGTGGTCGTGATCGAGACCGCCGCCAGCGCGACCGTCGGGCCGGGCCAGCGCTTGAGCGCGAGCGCGATCGGGAAGGCCAGGAACGGCAGCATCGTGGTCAAAAAGCGCGGGCCCATGAAGCCGCCGCCGAAGGGCAGGTAGTAGCCGGAGTTGTAGCCCACGTAGCAGAGGCAGATGCCGGCGATCGCCAGCGCCTCGGCTCGCTTGGAGCGCCGGTACAGGAGCACCGTGCCGAGCCCCCCGAGGATCAGCACGGGGGAGATCGTCAGCAGGCCGCGCGAGTCCAGCAGCAGCGTGGCGAGGACCTTCAGGCTGGGGGCGCCGATCCCGAAGAACCCTTTCTGCTGGCGGGGCACGTCGGAGTAGGCCAGGTGGGTCCAGGAGTGAAACGCGTAGTGGTTGTAGAGCAGCAGGGGCACGATGCCCACGACCCCGCCCGCGATGTAGGCGCCCGCGCGGCGCGCCACCAGCCACGGCGTCAGGGCGTCGCGGCGGGAGAGCAGGTAGAGGCCGAGGACCGCCGCGACGAAGAACAGCGGGTACTCGGAGGCGACCGCGTAGCCCATCGCCAGGCCGGCGAGGCCGAGCAGCGTCGCGCTGGGCGGCCCGTCGCGCTCGCGCAGCATCAGCGCGAACGCGCCAAAGCCGAGGAACGCCGTGAAGACGTGCGAGAAGAGCAGCGTGGAGAGCGGCAGCACCATCGTGCCGAGCCCGAGCGCGACCGCCGCCGCCGCGCCGTAGCCGGGCTCGAAGCGGTCCGCCACCCGCCACGCCAGCAGCAACAGCAGCAGCCCGGGCAGTACGTTCCCCCACAGGCCGATCAAATAGACCATCTCGTCGCCCGGCCGGTTGGGCGACGCCACGTGGGAGTCCGTCCACGATTCGGCGCCCACGAGGTTCAGGGCGTCGTAGAAGGGCAGCGCGAACAGCGCCAGCCCGGGCGCGCGAGCCGAGTACCAGTGACCTCGGTAGTAGACCTTGTCGCCCGTGTTGTCCTGGTTTGCGTCGATCGTCGTGCTGTCGTGATTCAGCGCCCGGATCAGGTCGTAATGGGAGGCCTGGTTCCAGGAGAAGCTCTGGATCACCGTCGCATAGGAGAGGCCGACCAGCAGGATCGCCGCGAGCGCCAGGCGCCTTGGGGTGATCAGAGGCCGGGAGCCCTTGGCGGCGCTCGGCAGCGATGTCCCACCGCGACCGGTGACGGGTGCGTCCATCAGTCGGTCCCGTGCAGCGCCGCCGGACCGGGCCCGATCTCGTAGATCACGATCGAGCCCACCCGGCGACGGGTGACGCCGAGGCCCGCCACCGATTTGGCGGCGGCCGTCTGCGCGTTCGGTGGCTCGGCGGTCTCGTGGCCGTGCAGGCCCGGGAGCTTCGGCAGGGCGAGGTGCAGCACGACTGAGTGGATGCCGTAGTAGCGCAGCTTCTCGACGCTCGCGCGGTCGGGGAACCCCGACATGCCGCCTCGCAGGTCATCCTCCGCCGGGAGGTCGAACGTCGAGTTGCCGTCGGCGATCCTCGGGAACCCGTCCGTGGAGAAGTACTGCCACACGCGGTCCGAGGCGCCGTCGGTGGGCAGGTCGAGGATCGGTCCGCGCAGGCCGATCTCCGCGTGCGCCGGCTGAGGGACCACCGGATGCCCGAGATGCCCGGCGCCTTCGCCGACGATCCCGATCAGGAGCGCCCCGCCGACCACCGTCCCGAGCGCGCCCAGCGAGCGGCGCACGCCCCACGCGCCCGCCAGATGCGCCAGCGCCTGCGCGCCTGCGCCCGCCAGCAGCGCGTAGAAGAGCGTTCCCATCGTGAAGATTCGACCGGGAACCCGCACGCCGTCCCATCCGGGGGCGTAGTCGTAGAGCAGCCTGTACGGGTAGCCCGCGCCGGTCAGGCCCATGCCGAGCGCTAGGATCGAGCAGACGACGATCCCCACCGCCAGGCCGATGCGCAATCGTCGCGTGAGCGGAGACCCGCCGACCCCGGCGAGGCCGACCAGAGCGAGGACGAGGATCTCACCGCCGGGGAAGAAGATGCTCTCGTTCTTGGAGTGCACTTTCGCGCGCATCCCGGAGGTGGCGCCGCCCCAGACGCGATTCTCCGAGGACGCGGCGAGCAGCGCCGCTGGACCGGTGGAGTAGTTCTTGACTTCCTTGAGCGTTCGCTTGGCGCTCGGGTAGTCATGGGCGACCCGCAGGTAGGGGCGGGCCTGGTAGACGGTCACGACGCCGAGCACCGCGATGCCGATGCACGTGACCGCGAGCAGCCGCCTGGGGGGAGCGGGACGTCCAGCCCGCCACCAGTAGACGAGCACGAGCAGCGCGAGGACCGCGAGCAGGTAGGCGAATTGCAGGCCGAGCGTGAAACCGAGGCTCACCTGCCAGGCCGACACGAGCCAGGCGGCGAGCACGAGCGCGCGCGAGGAGCGCCGGTAGCCGCGCACGAGCAGGAACAGCGCGAGCGGGATGCCGCCGCTTGAGATCACATGCAGGTGACCGGCCTCGGTGACCCGGTAGGGGGCGTAGGCGAACGCCGCGCCCGCCGCGCCGGCGCCGAGACGGCCGAGCCCGAGCTCACGCGCGAGCAGGTAGGCGCCCACGAAGCACAGCGACCAGGCGAACAGGAACAGGAGGTTGTAACGGACGAGCGCCGCGACCGTGCCGGAGCCGAAGAAGGCGGCCGGGCCGTAGCCCAGCAGGGAGTCCGAGAAGGCGAGGCTCAGCGGATGGGGATAGAAGGCGTTGGAGTCGAACAGGTGCAGCGGGTCGTGGAGCATCGCGTGCCCCACCCAGGAGATCTCCCAGGCGGTTCGGACCGGGTCGCCGAGGTCCGGCGCGATGCGGCTCGGCAGGTGCAGGATCAGCGGCCAGCTCGTGATCACCGCCAGGAGGACGCCCACGAGGACGACCACCGCCAGCTCGCCTCGCCCCAGGGCGGGAGACGGCATCCAGGACGAGCGTCGCTGGGCGGCAGGGGTCCTCTGGGGCCGGTCCAGGAGCGCGCTCTCCATCGAACGGGGCAGCATACGCGAGCTGCCTGCTCCATAGCGGCAGATGCTCAGGCCGATTCTCGGACTCTGCGGCGAGAGGTTTTGCGCAAGACTGTCCTCGATGGAGGTGCTGGTGGTCGGAGCCGGGGGCGTGGGCGCGGCGTTCGCCGCGATCGCACAGCGCAGGGAGGCGTTCGAGCGGGTCGTGCTGGCCGACGTCTCGCCCCGTCGCGCCCACGAGGTGGTGGCGCGGCTGGGCGAGGCGGACCGCTTCGCGGCCGAGCGGGTGGACGCCTCGGACAGGGCGGGCCTGGTCGATCTGATCGCAAGGACCCGGCCGGACGCGGTCCTGAACGCGTGCGACCCGCGCTTGAACGAGCCGATCTTCGGAGCGTGCTTTGACGCGAAGGTCACCTATATGGACATGGCGATGACGCTCTCAAAGCCCCATCCCGAGCGTCCCTATGAGCTTCCCGGGACGATGCTCGGAGAGCACCAGCTGGCCCAGCACGAGCTCTGGGAGCAGGCCGGCCTGCTCGCGTTGGTGGGGATCGGGGTGGAGCCGGGGCTCTCGGACGTGTTCGCCTCCTACGCCGCCCAGGAGCTGTTCTCGGAGGTCCGGGAGGTGGGCGTGCGCGACGGCGCGGATCTGGTCGTCGAGGGGTATGAGTTCGCGCCCACCTTCTCGATCTGGACGACCATCGAGGAGTGCCTGAACCCCCCGCTCGTGTGGGAGCGCGAGCGTGGCTTCTACACGACCGCGCCGTTCTCCGAGGCGGAGGCGTTCACGTTCCCGGAGGGGATCGGCGAGGTGGAGTGCGTGAACGTCGAGCACGAGGAGGTCGTGCTGATCCCGAGATGGGTCTCGTGCGAGCGGGTGACCTTCAAGTACGGCCTTGGCCAGGAGTTCATCGACGTGCTGCGCACGCTCCACAAGCTCGGCCTGGACTCGACCGAGCCGGTCGCGGTGCGCGGGCTCCAGGTCGCCCCCCGCGACGTGGTCGCGGCCGCGCTGCCCGATCCCGCGACGCTGGGCGAGCGGATGACCGGTCGCACGTGCGCGGGCACGTGGGTGACCGGGACCGGGGTCGAGGGCGGCGAGCGCTCGACCTACCTCTACCACGTGGTCGACAACGAGCACACGATGCGCGAGTACGCAAGCCAGGCGGTCGTCTGGCAGACGGCCATCAACCCGGTGGTGGCGCTCGAGCTGCTCAACGAGGGCCTCTGGCACGGCAAGGGGGTGCTCGGCCCGGAGGCCTTCTCGCCGAAGCCCTTCCTGGAGCGCCTGGCGGCGCTGGGCTCCCCGCACGGGGTCATGGAGCTGGGCTGAGGCCTGGTGGGAGTCGGGCATCCTCGTCGCCACACGCGCAAGCGAGGCTGCGATTCGTGCTTGCCATGACGGTAGACTCAAGCTCCGAACGGAGGAGCTCATGGCGGACGAGCAGGGACATGGCTTGAAGCTGCAGGGTGGTTGGCGTGGGCTGGTTTGCGCGCGCTGGGTTGGCCGTGCGGCCGGTCTGGCGGCTCTCGCGGCTGCCCTGCTTGGGTCTGTGACTGCGCAGGCTGCTGCCGCGGGCGGGCGGGGGTTCTCGTGGACGCCGTCCAAGACCGAACCCTATGCGGTCTGCGGCCGTCCGACGGCTGGCCATTCGGAGTGTCAGGCGATCCTCGTTCCGAGCGCCACGGGTCTATCCTCCTCCAACGCGCTGCCGCATGCCGCTCCCGGGGAGGTCAGTCCAACCGTCACCCCGACCCTTCAGGGCACCGGCGTGGGCGGTGGCTTCGCGCCGGCGGATCTTCGCTCCGCATATGACCTTCCCTCGGAAGCGGACGGGTCTGGTCAGACGGTTGCGATCGTCGACGCCTACGACGATCCGGAAGCGGAAAAGGATTTGGAAAGATATCGCTCACACTATGGGATCGCGGCGTGTACGATCGCCAACGGCTGCTTCAAGAAGGTGAACGAGAGCGGCGAAACCACATCCCTCCCGAAACCGGAAGCCGGCTGGGCCGTGGAGATCTCGCTCGACCTCGACATGGCCTCGGCCGCGTGCCCGAACTGCCACATTCTCCTGGTCGAGGCGACCAACAACACAGACGAAAATCTATACACGGCCGAGAACGAGGCCGTCAAGCTCGGGGCGAGCGAGATCAGCAACAGCTGGGCGGGCGGAGAGTACTCCGGCGAGACATCGGACGACACATACTTCGATCACCCGGGCGTGCCGATCTTCGCATCTGCCGGCGACGAAGGCTACGGGGTCAACTATCCGGCGGCTTCGCGGTATGTGGTCGCTGTCGGCGGAACGGCCCTGGAAAAGGCGTCGAACTCGCGCGGGTGGTCTGAAACCGTTTGGAAAGGCACCGGCAGCGGCTGCAGCGAATACGAGGCCAAGCCGGCCTGGCAGACCGCAAGTCCGGATTGCAAAAAGCGGACCAACAACGACATCGCCGCGGTCGCGAGCCCGGCGACACCGGTGTCGATCGCCGATTCATACAAACTCCCGCGTGAATTCTCGCAGCCGGAACCGGGATGGACGCTGGTGGGCGGGACGAGCGTCAGCAGCCCGCTCATGGCGGGTACGATGGCGCTGGCGAACGCCTACACGAAATCGTTTGGCGGCGCCGACGCCTACTACAAGGAGGCTGCTCAAAACGGCACCGGCGTCCTGGACGACGTCACTTCCGGCAGCGATGGAAGCTGCGGCAGCTATCTCTGCAAGGGCGAGGTCGGCTACGACGGGCCAACGGGCGTGGGCAGCCCTTACCGTGCTCCGGTAGTGGTGCCGGAAGCCCCCCCGACGGTCGCGACGAAAGCCGCGTCCTCGCTCACCCAGGCCACAGCGACGCTGAACGGGACGGTGAATCCCGGTGGCGAGGAGGTCACCAAGTGCGAATTCGAATACGGCACGAGTCCGACGCTCGCGGGCGCCGCGAGAGCGCCGTGCTCGTCGCTGCCGGGGTCGGGCGAAAGCCCGGTGGCGGTGTCGGCGCCGGTCACCGGCCTGACTCCGTCGACGGTCTACTACTTCCGAGCGGACGCGACCAGCGCGGGCGGCACGGGCAAAGGCGGCATCGAAACGTTCACGACGCTGTCGACGTCGGCAGGTCCGCCCGAATTCGGACGATGTGTCGCGGTGGGCAACGGGAACGGCAAGTACTCGAGCTCTGGCTGCACAAGCGTGGGCGGTGAAGACGACTATGAATGGACCCCCGGCGTCGCGGACGCGGCGTTCAAGACCAAACTCGCGTCGCTCTCGGTCACGCTCGTGTCGGCGGTCAAAACCTCGAAGGTGACCTGCACAGGTGAGGCTGGCGATGGTGAATACAGCGGGCTGAAAACGGTGAGCGGTGTTACGCTCACGCTCACCGGATGCAAGCGATCGACCGAAAAATGCTCAAGCGCCGGTGCTGCCGCGGGAGAAATAGTGACGGAATCGCTCGAAGGTGTGCTCGGCGTCTACGCGTTCGGGACGACCAGTGCCAAAAACAAGATCGGCCTTGACCTGTTGCCGGTTGGGGCAACGGGACCGGTGATGGAATTCAACTGCGGCGCTGCAGCCGTAGTGGTTCGGGGATCGGTGATCGTGCCGGTCAAAGCGAACAAAATGCTGCTGACCTCTGAACTGAAAATGAGGGAGTCGGAAGGCAGGCAGAAACCGGAAAGCTTCGTGGGAGAACCGAGTGACATCCTCGAAGAGTCGTTCAACAAAGCCGCGTTCGAACAAGTTGGGCTGAAACTCGCGACGATCCAGACCAATGAAGAAGGGGTAGAGGTTAACTCGGTCGTATAGCGCTTTCGTGCTGTCTGCGCTCCATCTCGCCCCAAGCGTGTGTCGCGAGAGCGGTGGGAGCGTAGGCGGACACCGCGGCTGTGGCGAGCTCACCGGCGCAGACGTAGGATCTGAGCCCATGGTGTCCGCGATCGAAGCCAACGAGTTGACGAAGGTGTTCGGCGCGACTGTGGCGGTGGACGGGCTCGACCTGCGCGTAGAGCAGGGACAGGTGTTCGGTTTTCTCGGCCCGAACGGAGCCGGGAAGACGACGACGATCCGCTTGCTGCTGGGCCTTCACCATCCCAGCTCGGGCAGCGTGCGGGTACTCGGTCTGGACAGCGTCCGTGAGAGCGTCGCGATCCATGCCCGCTGCGGCTATCTCCCGGGCGATCTCGAGCTCTACCCGCGGATGACCGGCCGGCGGGTGCTCGACTGGTTCGCCCGCGCGCGCGGGGGCGTCGATGTGGCGCTGCGCGAGGAGCTCGTCGAGCGCTTCGACGTGACGCTCGACCGGCGCATCCACGAGCTTTCCAAGGGCAACCGTCAGAAGGTCGGCCTCGTGCTCGCGTTCATGCACAGGCCGGAGCTGCTCGTGCTCGACGAGCCGACCTCCGGGCTTGACCCGCTGATGCAGGACGAGTTCCATCGCCTGCTGCGCGAGACGACCGCCGAGGGTCGCACGGTGTTCCTCTCCTCCCACGACCTCGACGAGGTCCAGCGCGTCGCCGATCGCGTCGCGATCCTCAGAGAAGGACGCCTGCTCGTCAACGACTCGGTCGAGGGGCTGCGCCGGCAGGCCTCACACACGATCGAGCTGCGCTTCAGGGCGCCAGTGGGCCCCGCCGTGTTCGACGACCTCCACGGCGTGCGCCGTGTCACGGCCGAGGGTGATCGCGTCGTTCTCCAGGCAACCGGTGAGCTCGCGCCGCTGCTGCGCGTGATCGCCGACCATGACCCGATCGAGCTCGTCACCCGCAACGCCGACCTCGACGAGCTTTTCCTGACCTACTACCGGGATACGCAGAGACCCGATGCGCACTGACATCGCGCGACTGGACCTCCACAATCGCCGGCGCTTGACGCTGGCATACGCGATCGGCATGGCGCTCTACATGCTCGTGATCGTCGCCCTCTATCCCGCGTTCAGGCACTCGAGCGAGCTCGACAAGCTCACCTCGGGAAAGTCCACGGTGGCGGCGCTGTTCGGCGTGAACGGGCCGCTCACATCGCCGGCTGGCTGGGTGAACGCCAACGCATACACCAACTTCCTGCCGCTGATCATGCTGCTGCTGACGATCGGATACGGTGCCGCGGCGATCGCCGGCCAGGACGACGAGAGCACGCTCGGCCTGCTCGTCGTGCTGCCGCTCGCGCGGCGGCGGATCCTCGCGGAGAAGATCGCGGCGATGCTCGCGCAGGCGCTGGTCCTGACCGTGACGGTCGCCGCCTGCGTATACGCCGGGCGCGGCTTTCAGCTGGCGCTCGACCCGTGGAAGGTGGCGACCGCGTCCCTCGCGGTGCTTGCGCTCGGCGTCGATCTGGGGCTGATCGCCCTGGCAGTCGGCGCCGCGACAGCCAGCCGCGGCGGCGCCATCGGGGTCGCGACCGCAGTCGCCGGGGTTTCATACCTCGTCAGCTCGCTCGCGCCCGTCGTGCACTGGGTCAGGCCTGTGCGGTTCGCCTCGCTCTTCTACTGGTCGGTCGGCGACAACCAGCTCGCCAACGGAGCTGGGCTCGCTTCGTTCGCGGTGCTGATCGGCGTCGCAATCCTCGCGGCGCTTGCGGCAAACGCCGCGTTCGCGCGCCTCGACGTGCGCTAGCCAGTTGCCTCGGCGCCAGGGATGCCTGTGCGTGAGAGAACCATCCCGTCAGGGCTATCGGTACGGTGGCTTCGGTGGTCCGCTCGACTGAAGATCCCCCAGCCGACGGGACGCCGACGGCAGACCCATCGAAGAAGGCGAGCATCGGGCTGCTCGCGGCCCTCTGCATAGGGGTAGGCGGCATGATCGGTGCGGGAATCTTCTCGATCCTCGGAGTTGTGGCAAGCATCGCGGGCTCCGCCATGCCTCTCTCATTCGCGATCGGCGGAGTCGTCGCCGGTCTTGCCGCGTACAGCTACGTCGCCCTCGGGCGAACATTTCCGAGCATCGGGGGCGCCGTCACCTTCCTGGTTCGCGGTTACGGCGAGGGCGTGGCCTCGGGTTCACTGAACCTGTTCCAATATTTCAGCTACATAATTACGATCGCACTATATGCGACAGGGTTTGCGGCGTATGCGGTCACCTTCATTCACCTTCCGTCCAAGGTGTGGGCGGTCGGGGTCGTGCTCGCCTTCACGGCGATCAACTTTCTCGGCAGCCGAATCATGGGCCGGGCGGAGTCCGTGATCGTGATCATCAAGGTGGCGATCCTCGTCGTCTTCGTCGCGGCGGCGTTCATCGCCTTGCCCGGAGACGGCGTTTCTCGCCTGTCGCCGGTCACCTGGCCGGGCCCTCTCGCGGTCTTCACCGGAGCCGGAGTCCTGTTCGTCGGCTACGAGGGCTTCGGCCTGATCACGAACGCCGCGGCGAACATGGCGAGCCCGAAGCGCCAGCTGCCGCGCGCGATCTACGGCAGCGTGGCCGTCGCGATCATGCTTTATGTTCTTGTCGCTTTTGGTGTGGTGAGCAACGTGCCGCTCGATGTCCTGAAGGGACTCGGAGATTCCGCCTTGGCGGTCGCCGCCAAGCCGTCTCTTGGCCAAGCGGGCTTCAGGATGATCGCCATCGCCGCGTTGCTTTCGACGTCGTCGGCGGTCAACGCCACCTTGTTCGGGGCTACGAACGTCGCGTATCAGATAGCCAAGAACGGTGGTCTGCCACCGGCGTTTGACCGCAAGCTCTGGGGACGCGATGTCGAGGGACTCTTCATCACGTCAGGGTTGGTGCTCGTCTTCGTCTTGATCTTTCCCTTGAGCTCCGTGGCCTCGATGGGAAGCGCGGCTTTCCTGCTCGTGTATTCGGCGGTCAATATAGGGCACATACGGATACGCACACAGACGGGAGCCAAAGCATGGCCGGTGATCGCATCGGCGGTGTCGTGTCTCGCCCTGTTCGGTGTCCTCGTCGACCACATGATCGCCACGGCTCCGACGTCGGCGATCGCTCTTCTCGTCACACTGGCGGGAAGCTTCTTCTTTGAGGTTGCCTATCGTCGTTGGACCGGGCGGACTTTCAGGGAGATCTTGACGCAGACCGATCCCACGCCCGCTGCCACTACGCAGCGATCGTGCTTGAGTGCTCGTCGAGGTGCGCGTTGCCGTTGACCGCCTGCTCGCGCCCGACTCGTGGCGGGTGCAGCGGCGCGAGGTGATCACGAGCTGGGGTGTCCCTACCGAGGTTTTGGTCGCGGCAGTGCGCGAGTCCGGCGAGAACGATGGCTGACAGCGGAGCGGGCGTCCGCCGTCAGCGAGCGTCAGCGCCGGGCTGAAGGAGACCTGAAACGATGACCTCAGTGCGAGGCTCGAGTGCCAGTCCCAGACGGGTGAGCGTCAAGCGCAGGGCGCTGGAGGTCTACCGCGAGTTCGTCGGCGACGAGCTCGTGGCCGAGGTGCGCGAGCTTGCCTCGCAGCTGCGTGGTTTGCGTGTGCTGGAGCTGAGCGCCACTGCGACCGGGGGCGGCGTCGCGGAGCTCTTGAGCTCGCTCGTCCCCCTGGAGCGCGACCTCGGGATCGAGACGGAGTGGAGGGTGATCGCCGGCGATCCTCGCTTCTTCGAGGTGACCAAGAGGATCCACAACGGCCTGCAGGGCATGGAGATAGACCTCTCAGATACGGAGCGCGAGGAGTACCTGCGCCACAACGAGGCGAACGCCAAGGCCCTCGAAGGCCACTGGGACGCGATCGTCGTGCACGATCCCCAGCCCGCGGCGGTGCGCAGCTTCGCACCCGATCGCGCCGATCACTGGATCTGGCGCTGTCACATCGACTCGTCCGCGGCTCACCCGCCGGTGTGGGAGTTCCTGCGTCCATATGTGGAGCTGCACGAGCTGGCCGCATTCACCCTGGAGGAGTTCGTCCCGCCGGACCTCGCGATCCCGACCGCGATGCTGGTCCCGGCGATCGACCCGATCAGCTCCAAGAACCAGCGTCTGCCCGACTATCTGGCGCGGCGGACCGTCGCGGCGCTGGGCGTCGATCTGGCGGAGCCGCTGCTGCTGCAGGTCTCGCGGTTTGACCCGTGGAAGGACCCGCTGGGGGTGGTTGAGGTGTGGCGGCGGGTGCGGGAGACGTTCCCCACGCTGCAGCTCGCGCTCGTCGGCTCGATGGCGACCGATGACCCGGAGGGCTGGCGCATCTACGAGCAGATCGAGCGTGAGACCGCGGGCGAGCGTGACTGCCTGCTGCTTACCGACCAGATGGGGGTCTCCAACCACGAGGTGAACGCGTTTCAGCGCGTGGCCGACGTGGCGATCCAGAAGAGCACCCGCGAGGGGTTCGGGCTCGTGGTATCCGAGACGCTGTGGAAGGGTACGGCGATGGTCGCCGGCCGCGCCGGCGGGATCCCCCAGCAGCTGCAGGACGGGGTCGGCGGCTACCTCGCGGACTCCACCGAGCAGTTCGCGGCCCGCGTCACTGAGCTGCTGGAGAATCCCATGGCGGCCGAGCACATGGGCGCCGCCGGCCTGGAGCGGGTGCGCGAACGGTTTCTGCTCCCCCGGCTGTTGCGCGACCATCTCGCCGCGCTTCAGGGGCTCCTCGCATGACGGGCAGGATGACTTACGACCCCGCGACCGTGCAGGCGTAGTCGTCGGCTCGAGGCCCTCATGAGCGTCGAGCGCGATCAGCCCCTTCAATCGCCTCTCGAAACCGAACAGAGCACCGCCAAAGGCGAGGGCGGATTGGGGGGCGTCAGCGACCAGCGAAGCGAGCAGGACCGCCGAACGGACGAGCTGCTCGAGCCGGAGCAGGGTTTGAGCAGCGATGAGGCGGGAGCCCGCCTGGAGCGCTACGGCCCCAACGCGCTCGAAGAGCACGAGCGCAGCGTTCTGCTCGAGCTGCTGTCGCATTTCTGGGCGCCGATCCCGTGGATGATCGAGGCCGCAGTCGTTCTGACGGCTGTGACCGCCCGCTGGGCGGATTTCGGGATCATTCTCGCGCTGCTGCTGCTCAACGGGGTGGTGGGTTTCTGGGAGGAGCATCAGGCCGCTAACGCGATCGAGGCGCTGAAGGAGCGCCTCGCCAAACTGGCTCAGGTGAGGCGCGACGGCGAGTGGACGACTGTCGAGGCCGAGCTGCTGGTGCCTGGCGATCTGATCGTGCTCGGCCGCGGTGATGTGATCCCCGCGGATGGGCGGATACTCGTTGGGACCGCGGAGGCCGACGAGTCGGCGTTGACGGGAGAGTCGTTGCCGGTCGAGAAGCAGCCCGGGGACGGTGTCTACTCCGGGACGATCGTGTCCAGGGGCTCACCCCATGTGCGGGTGCTCGCGACCGGCTCCCATACGCAGTTTGGCCGCACGGCCGAGCTGACTGGCGCAGAGGGTCCGCAGAGCCATTTCCAGGCCGCGATCTTCTCGATCGGCAGGTATCTGATCGCGATCGCGATGAGCCTGGTCGGCGTGATCGTGATCGTCTCGCTGCTGCGCGGCGCGAGTGTGACCGAAACGCTCGAGTTCGCGCTCGTCGTCACGATCGCCTCGATCCCCGTCGCGCTGCCGGCGGTACTGTCGGTCACGATGGCGGTCGGCGCGCGCTACCTGGCCAAGCGCGAGGCCGTGGTCAGCCACCTGCCGGCGGTCGAGGAGATGTCCGGCGTGGACGTGCTGTGCGCCGATAAGACCGGGACGATCACCAAGAACGAGCTCGCGATCGTGGACGTCACCGCGATCGCCGATGACGTCGATCGCGATGGGATCCTGCTGGAGGCGGCGTTGACGGCCGAGCACGACGGCAGCGACCCGATCGATCAGGCGATCCTCGCCGTGCTCGCGCAGCCACCGGCGGGCTGTGAGGTGCTCGAGTCAGAGCCATTCGACGCCGATCGCAAGCGCGCCGAGGCGCGGGTGAGGCTGCCCGGCGGCGCTGAGTGCCGGGTCGCGAAGGGCGCCGTGCAGGCGATCCTCGACCTGGCCGAAGACTCGACCGAAGCAAAGCAGCGGGTGTCCGAGATCACCGCAGCCTTCGCCCGCAGGGGCTACCGGGCGCTCGCGGTAGCCCGCGCGGATGACGAGCACTGGCAGCTTCGGGGCGTGCTGGCGATCCAGGACCCGCCCCGAGAAGACTCGAAGGAGACCCTCGAACAGGCGCGCCGCCTGGGGGTCGTGGTGAAGATGGTGACCGGTGACCGGGTGGAGATCGCCCGCCAGATCGCGGGCGAGGTGGGGATGGGGCAGGAGATCCTCGAAGCGAGCGCGATAACGGACCTCGAGGACGAGGAACTCGCCGACAGGGTCGAGTCGGCTGACGGCTTCGCGCAGGTCGTGCCCGAGGACAAGTACGGGATCGTCAAAGCGCTGCAGACCAGGGGTCACATCGTCGGGATGACCGGCGACGGCGTCAACGACGCCCCGGCGCTCAGCCGCGCCGACGCGGGGATAGCCGTCTCGGGCGCGACCGACGCCGCGAGGGCCGCGGCCGACATCGTGCTGCTCTCGCCCGGGCTGTCGGTGATCATCGAGGCGATCCACCGGTCGCGGGAGGTGTTCCGGCGGATGAGCAACTACGCGATCTACCGGATCACCGAGACGATCCGCGTGGTCCTGTTCGTGACCGTCTCGATCGTCGTGTTCGACTTCTTCCCGGTCACGCCGATCCAGATCGTGCTGCTGGCGATTCTCAACGACGCCGCCATCCTCACGATCGCCTACGACCGCGTCCGGCCCTCACCACGACCGGAGCGCTGGGATCTCAGAGAGATCCTGATCATCGCCAGCGTGCTCGGCCTCGCGGGGGTGATCGAGTCCTTCTCGCTCCTGGCGATCGCGGTCGGGGTGCTCGGCGTCAGTCACGCTGAGGCGCAGACGCTGATGTACCTCAAGCTCTCCGTCGCCGGGCACCTCACCCTGTTCGTCGCCCGCACCCGCGGGCGCCTGTGGTCCCAACCGCACCCCGCCCGCATCCTCCTCGTCGCGGTCGTCGGCACACAGATCCTCGCGACCACGATCGCCGCCACCGGCCTGCTGATGAAGCCACTGCCATGGGATCTCATCGCGCTCGCCTGGGGCTATGCGATCGTCTGGATCCTGCTGCTAGACCAGGTGAAGCTCTGGGCCTACGACATCCTCAATCGAAGGGCTGAGACCGCAGCCGTGAGCGGGGAGCCGTCGCCGCCTCAGCGTCCAATCAGCGGCGCGACTCCGGGCGCCTGAGCGCTGAAGCGATACCCCCTGGACAGCTGCGCTGCAGGCGGCGGCCGAGGTAGAAGTGCAGCGCCGCCGGCGCTATCGCCCCGATGCGAGCGCCCGTGTGCCGGCCTGCGGCGGACGAAGTGCAGCAGCAGCCGTGCAAGGCGAGACGGCTTCCCGTTCTGCTATCTCGGCGAGCAATCAGTTGTCGAGAGACGCGCGTCCGAGAGATCGATCGTTGCCGCAAAAGCCTCCTCGGGGTCATTGATGGTATGACTGTCTACCTAAGCGTGCGCGAGGTGGCCGCGATGGCTCGCTGCGAACACAAGTCCTTGAGCTCCGTGGCCTCGATGGGAAGCGCGGCTTTCCTGCTCGTGTATTCGGCGGTCAATATAGGGCACATACGGATACGCACACAGACGGGAGCCAAAGCATGGCTGGTGATCGCATCGGCGGTGTCGTGTCTCGCTCTGGTTCGGTGTTCGTCGACCACATGATCGCCACGGCTCCGACGTCGGCGATCGCTCTTGTCGTCACACTGGCGGGAAGCTTCTTGTTCGAGGTTACGTATCGCCGCAGGACCGGACGAACATTCAGGGAGATCCTGAGGCAGACCGATACTGTGCCTGCGAATGCGGGAAATCCCGTAGGCGATCCGCATGTTTTCTCCGATGGAACGCCCGCCGCTGGGACATAGGTTGCCTTGAAACGACAACCTCGCCCGAGGTAAGGCAAGGGAGGAGACATAGATGAGTCGCAAGGTGTTCGATCTTCTGGCCAGCGCTGGCGGGTTGGTGGTGGTGGTCGTCCTGCTGGTGGCCGGTGGGCTGCTGATGTGGGGGTACAGCTTCACCCACTCCAACGTCCACAACCAGCTCGCCCAGCAGGAAATCTACTTCCCGCCAAAGGCGGCCTTCGAACATCCGAAGGCCGGCACGGAGATCACCCCCTCGATGATCCCGTCCGTCTCCCAGTACGCCGGCCAGCAGCTGCTCACCGGCGAGCAGGCACGGGTGTGGGCCAACGACTTCATCGCCGTCCATCTGCGCGAGATGCCGTATAACGGCGTGTACTCGAAGGTAAGCACCGCCGCGCGCGAAAAACCGGAAGACAAGGAACTCGCCGCGCTGGAGCAGACCTCCTTCCAGGGCACGACTCTGCGCGGGCTGCTGCTGGAGGCGTACGCCTTCTCGACGATCGGCGAAGTGATGTTCTGGGGCGCGATCGCCTCGTTCTGCCTGGCCCTCGTCATGGCCGTGCTCGTCGCTCTGGGCTTCCGTCACGCACGGCGCACTGCTCGCGAGGAGGAGCTGCTGACGTCCCAGGCCAGTCCGCCGTCCTGAGGGCCTCCGGCGGCCCGGCGAGGGAGTCCACGGGTTTGGTTCAGCGCTCGTCGAGGTGGGCGCCGTAGGCGCGCAGCAGACGCCGATGGGTGAGCCACCCGACGACGCCCTCGCCGTCGGCGCCCAGGACCGCCAGGCCCTCGTCCTCGGTGGCGGCCAGAACGCGCAGGCCCTCCTCTAGCGACTGGTCGTTGCGCAGCTCGGGCGCCGTGTGGATGAGGGAGGCGGCGGTGAGCTCCCGGGTTTGGCCGAGGAGCGCCTGCTCGATGTCGGTTGCGTTGACGATGCCGAGCAGCGTGCCGTCGCGGTCGATCACCGGCAGCGTGTCCGCTCGTTCGGCGGTGAAGACGCGCAGGATCTCGCGCAGCGGCTGCTCGGGCGCGAGCGCTCGCGGGGGCTTGCCCATCGCATCCGCGACCGTGATCAGCGCCATCGGACTCGACTCGGGCGGCGCGCCGATGTCGATCCCGCGGCGGCGGAGCTTCAGTGTGTAGATCGTGTCGCCGGTCACGGCGGTGCTGAGCGCGGTGGCGAGCACGATCGCGAACATCAGCGGCAGGATGATCCGGTAGTCGCCCGTCAGCTCGAAGATGATCAGCACCGCAGTCATCGGAGCGCGGGCTGTGGCGGCGAACACAGCTCCCATACCGACCAGCCCGTAGGCGCCCGCTGAGGTGGCGAGGTGCGGCACCACGTCGTGGGCGATCGCGCCGTAGGCGGAGCCGAGCATCGCGCCCATGAACAACGACGGCGCGAACACGCCGCCCGACCCGCCGATCCACATCGTCAGGCTCGTCGCCAGGATCTTCGCCGCCAGCAGGCCGAGCAGCACGAGGATCACGTAGTGCCCAGCTACGGCCGTCTGCAGCACGGGGTAGCCGACGCCGTACATCTGCGGGACCGCCAGCAGCAGCAGGCCGAGCAGAATGCCGCCGGCGGCGGGTCGCAGCCACTCCGGACGGTCTCCCCACAGCCGGTCGGCGAGGTCCTCGCCCGTGTAGAGCGTGCGGATGAACGCCAGGCCGACGCCGGTCGCCAGCACACCGAGGCCGGCGTAGAGCAGCAGCTCCAGTGGCGAGCCGAACGTGAACGTGGGGAGCGACAGGAACGGGTGGCTGCCGAACGCCGCCCGGCCGATCGCATCGGCGGTGACCGAGCTGAGCACCACCAGCCCGAACGAGCGCGTCTCGAAGTTGCGCAGGATCAGCTCGAGCGCGAAGAACACGCCCGCGATCGGCGCGTTGAACGTCGCCGAGATACCGCCTGCGGCGCCGCAGGCGACGAGCAGGCGCAGCTGGGAGTCGGGCAGGCGCAGCGCCTGGCCGGTCACAGAGCCAAGCGCCGAGCCGATCTGCACGATCGGCCCCTCGCGCCCGACCGAGCCGCCTGAGCCGATGCACACGGCCGACGCCAGCGACTTGACCACAGGCACCTGAGAGCGCATCCTGCCGCCCTGCCGGTTGACCGCATACATCACCTCTGGCACTCCATGCCCGCGCGCCTCGGGCGCGAAGCGGGACACGAGCGGTCCGTATATCAGCCCCCCGATGACCGGTACCAGCACGACGAACCAGATTCCCACGCCCGATACCAGCGGGTTGCTCGCATGGCCGGCAGCGCTGAAGTCTTCATGGCCCGTGAACAGGTAGGTGAAGCCGAGGATCATGTAGCGAAACGCGACCGCCCCCAGCCCGGCGCCCACCCCGGTCAGCAACGCCAGCGCCGTCAGCCCGCCGGCGCCCCGAGCCGCCGAGCGACCCAGCCGAGCGCGCCAGGCCTCGAAGAGCGCGGATCGGCCTCGCCCGTCGCCTCGCGCCCGCTCGCCCGTGGGCTCGATCTGCTGTGAGGCGCGCGCTGACTGGTCGGCATCACCCGGCTGCAAATTGCTCTCACGCGAGCTCCTTTGAGAGTCGTCCTGTGTGAGAAGCTCCTCTGCGGGATGGGTCACGATGATCCGAGCGTATGTGACGCTCGCTCGCTGCCGGCCGACGCGGACGGTCCCGGAACATGCTTGTCAGAACTCTGACCGAGATGCTCGCTGTGCGGGGCCGGGGTGCCCCTGGGGCTCACTTCAGCCGACGACCGGTGCACAGATGGCTGGTGTTTTTCGCCACTCGGGCGAGAGGTCTGCCACATTGCAGTGGTGACGAGTGTCGAGTCCCGGACGCTTCCCAGACTCTGCCATGTGCTCCTCGAGGATCGCGGGCTGGCCGAAGCGGTTCCTTCCGATCTGCGCGAGCAGGCCGTCAAGGAGTGTCTGGCCAGGCTTGTGTCGATGCCGGCGGGCCGCTGGAAGGGCATGCCGAGAGGCGTGTCCGGCGACGGTATTGGCCTGCTCGTGCTGCATGGGTTGCTGATCCGCCGCGTGGGCATCGACGGGCGGTTCGGCGCTGAGCTGCTCGGCGAAGGGGATCTGCTGCGGCCCTGGCAGGGCGAAGACGAGCCGCCGACGCTGCCGGTGACGACCGGTTGGCGTGTGCTCGAGCCGACCAGGATGACCGTGCTCGACGAGGCCTTCGCGTTGCGGTTGGCACGCTATCCGCAGGTGAGCGCTCGGCTCGTCGGCCGGGCGCTGGAGCGCTCGCGCAACCTGGCGGTGAACATGGCGATCGTCCATCAGACCCGCGTGGACGTGCGCGTTCACATGCTCTTCTGGCACCTGGCGGCGCGATGGGGCCGCGTGCGCAGCGACGGCGTCAGCCTGCCGGTGCGGCTCACCCACAGCGTCCTCGCCGACCTCACCGCCGCACGCCGCCCGACGGTCACGAGCGCTCTCACCGAGCTGTCCAAGCGCGAGCTCGTGCGCGCCGTCGATGGCGGTTGGCTGCTCAGCGGAGAGCCGCCCGGCGAGCTGCTGGAGCTCACGCCGGTTCCGCCGATTCTCACGGCCGAAGCGACCCCCGACGATCGATAGTCCGATAGTCCCCGCGCCGCTCAGAGAATGCGATGGCTATGTCAGAAGACCGACGTCGGCAGCGGCCGGTGCGCAACTTCCCCAACCCGGCGATGTAATGGGGGTACGCGATCGAAAAGCTTTCAGAGGTCACGAGACCGCTCGGCGGTCTCGTTCGCGACGGCCGGGGGACTGGCGTGGCTGCTGGCGCTCGGGGTGTTGCTCGTGGGGGATCCGTCCGGGGGATCCGCGCACCCGACGACGGCCACCTCGGGCGTGCGAGCGCGAGCGCTCGCGGCGGTTGCGGCCTCACCGGCCAGCGTCGGCCTGATCGTCTCGCCCCAGCCGGACACCCCCGACGCCTCGCCCGACACCCAGATCAGTCTGCTCGGCCCACCCGCCAGGGAGATCGGATCGGTCGTCGTGACGGGCTCGCGCAGCGGCCTCCATCGCGGCAGCTTGGAGGCATACTCGACCGGCGACGGCGCGAGCTTCCTGCCGGCCGTCGGCTTCCAGCCGGGCGAGCGGGTGAGCGTGCACGCGAAGATCGGCACGGGTCACTCCGCCAGGGAAATCGCCTTCGCCTTCACCGTGGCGGTGCCCGCGAGCATCCCCGCGAGCATCCATCACGCGCCGGCCCACGGGTCGCCCGTCACGAAGGGGCAGGTGCAGAGCTTTCACTCGCGTCTGGACCTGCATCCGCCCACTCTGACCGTGACGACCCACGGCCAGCAGGAAGCGCCCGGCGACGTCTTCATCGCGCCCGTCGGCCAGGCCGGCCAGCACGGCCCGATGATCATCGACGGCAGCGGGAACCTGATCTATTTTCACCCCGTGGGCAGGGACATCGCGATGGACTTCAAGGTGCAGAGCGATGACGGCAGGCCCGTCCTCACCTGGTGGCAGGGCGTGGTGTCGCCCCCCGGGTTCGGTCTCGGGGAGCATGTGATCCTCGACAGCAGCTATCGCCGGATCGCGACGGTGCGCGCGGGCAACGGCTACCAAGCGGACCTGCACGACTTCCAGATCACTCCCCAGGGCACCGCCCTGATGACCGCCTACTCGCCGGTCCTCTCCGACCTCTCCTCACTCCACGGGGCCAAGCACGGCCTGGTGCTGGACTCCATCGTGCAGGAGGTCGACATCAAGACGGGCCTGGTGATGTTCGAGTGGCACGCGCTCGGCCACATCGCCCTCGACGAGTCATATGCGCGAGTGCCCAGGACCTACTACCCCTTCGACTACTTCCACGTCAACTCCATCCAGCTGGAGCACGACGGGAACCTGTTGATCTCCGCGCGCAACACCTGGGCGGCGTACGAAGTGAGCATGGCGACGGGCGGGATCGTTTGGCGTCTCGGCGGCAAGCGCAGCAGCTTCGCGATGGGGCCCGGCGCCCGCTTCTACTGGCAACACGACGTCCGCAGCCAGTCCGTGGGGACGGTCAGCCTGTTCGACGATGGCGCCGCTCCGGTGGAGGAGAAGCAGTCGCGTGCGGAGGTGCTGCGCCTGGACATGACCCATCACACCGCCACCGTCCTGCGCCAGTACGCCCACCCGCAACCGCTGCTCGCATTCAGCCAGGGCAACACACAACCGCTGCCCGACGGCGACACGTTCGTGGGCTGGGGCCAGGTCAACTACCTCTCAGAATTCGACCCCGCCGGCGAGCTCGTGTTCGACGCCCATCTTCCGGGGGCCGACGACTCCTACCGGGCCTTCCGCTTTCCATGGACCGGGACTCCCCACGACGCTCCCAACGCAGCCGTCGCCCCCGCCGGCGCCGGGGGGCTCACCGTGTACGCGAGCTGGAACGGAGCGACCGATGTCGCCAGCTGGCAGGCGCTCGCCGGCTCCTCGACCGACACGGCCACGATGAGCGTCGTGGGATCCTCACACAGAACGGGCTTCGAGACCGCGATGGAAGTCCCGGCCGGAGCGCCCCATCTGGCCGTGCGGGCGCTCGACGCGGGCGGGCATGTGATCGGCGAATCCCCCGCGATCAAGCCATAGACCGGTTTTCCGTCCCTCCCCGCGTCAGGATTCGGACATGAATGAACGCGCCGCCGGCCGCAGAGGATCACCGTGACGGGAAGGTCCTGTGGTCGATGTCGGCGCGGCATACGCCGGCCCTCCCGCGGTGAGACCTAGAAGGCCATGATTTTCCCCTACCCGGGTTTTCTGGCGAGTCCGCCGAGCAACGGGTTGCATCTGGGGCCGCTGTTAGTCCATTACTACGGACTGGCCTACGTGGTCGCCGTGATCGCTGCCGTGAGCATCGCGGTGCGCCGCTGGGAGGCACGCGGCGGCTGTCGTGAGCTCGTGTTTCGCGTGGCGCTGTGGGCCTTTCCCGCCGGGTTGATCGGCGGGCGGCTGTACTTCCTCGCCACGAGTTGGAACGAAATGCCCGCGCATTGGTGGGGGCCGTTCGCGATCTGGGACGGCGGCCTGGGCATCTGGGGCGGCGTCGCCGCGGGAACGCTTGCTGGCATCTGGGTGCTGCGCCGTCATCGTGCGAACGTTTCCGAGTTCATGGACGCCGCCGCTCCCGCGCTGCTCGTTGGTCAGGCGATCGGCCGGATCGGCAACTACTTCAACCAGGAGCTCTTCGGCGGGCCCACCTCCGTGCCGTGGGCGCTCGAGATCTCCCCGGTGCACCGCCCCGTGGGCTACGCCCAGTACGCGACCTTTCAGCCCACCTTCCTGTACGAGCTGATCTTCGACCTGCTGCTGGCAGGTGCGCTGGTCTGGCTTGGCCGCCATCGCACGATCCGGGCGCCCGGGCTGTTCGCCCTCTACGTGGTGGGCTATTCGTTCGCTCGCATGGGCGAGGAGCTGATGCGCATCGACCCCGCCCACCACATCTTCGGCCTGCGGCTGAACTTCTACGTCGCCGGCATCCTGTGCCTGAGCGCGATCGCGTGGTTCGTGCGCATCCAGCGCGGGAGGAAGGTCGCCGTGGCGGCCGTCCGGCGCGGCGGGGCGCTGCTCGCGGCGGGCGGCCTGGTCGCGCTCGCCGGCTGCGGCCAGGCATCGCACACAGCTGGTCAACGCTCGGACGACGGCCCTTCGCCGTCGCACGCGGCCGCCCGATACTGACTCCAGGCGAGACAAGAGGGGCGGGACGTCAGAAGTCTGACCGGTCCGCTGGTCGTGACACGCAGGGCCGCGTAGCGTCCTGCTTCGATGATGCCGGCCGACACCACAGGTCGCAACGGCTTGGCGTTGTCGGTGGCGGCGTGGGCCGCCCGCTATGCCGGTGCTCGCGACGAGTTCGAGAGGGAGTCGCGACGCCGGCGTGTCGTGCATCGAGGGCTCACGGGAGGAGAGAGCGCACGACAAGGCGGGCCGCGACTGCTCCGAGGCGTGCCACCGGCGATGAAATCGCCGGTGGCCGCCCGTTCCTGACCCGTCACACGGAGCACACGGCGGTCCCTCCCTCTCGCCCGTATGTGTGCGCGTGCCCCATGACAGACGGCGTGCCCCCGGCTCAGAAGTCCACCGGCCCCGGCACCGGGCCCGTCGGGGGCGGCTGGTCGAGCAGGCCCGGGGGCGCGGTTTCGGTCTTGCGCGAGAAGAACTCTTTGAAGTACGGCCGCGAGACGACCATGATGATGGCCCCGAGGGCCATGCCGCCGATGCCGAACCACAGCGGCAGCGTGATGCCGAGGATCGGCTTCGATTCGACGTTCGCCGCGTGGCCGTAGTAGAAGATGGCCTTGGCGCCGACGCCGAACAGCATCAGGCCGCCGATCAGCGGGCCGAGGCCCAGCAGCAGGAAGTTGCGCGCGCTTTCTTTCAGGTCGTGGCGGTAGTACCACCCGCAGGCGACCCCCGTGAAACCGTAGTAGAAGCAGATCGGGAAGCCGATCGCGACGATCGAGTCTTCAAGGACGCTCGAGGAGAGCAGCAGCAGGGCGATCGTGATGGCGATCGAGAGCGCGCCGAAGCCGAGCGTCGAGACGGTCGGGGTCAGGTAGCGTTTGTGCACGCGAGCGAGCAGAGAAGTGACCGCTTTCCAGTGGGCCATCGACAGCGTCGTGCGGGCCGTCGGCAGGATCGTCGTCTGCGTCGAGGCCGACGCAGAGGTGAGCACGGCGATGATCAAAAGCTTGTTCAGGGGTTCGCCGAGCACGCCCGTGCCGAGGGCGCTCAGCACATCTTCCGCGTTTGCTTCGTTGGTCAGGAAGCCGACGCCGTGGAAGGACTGGGAGGCCGCCGAGACGACGACGTAGATCAGTACGAGCAGGATCGTCGAGACGACCGCGGCCTTGCCCGGACCCTCGGCCGGATCCTCGGACTCCTCGTTGACCGCCACGCCGGAATCCCAGCCCCAGTAGATGAACACCGCGAGCAGCAGTGCGACCACCAGATCGCTGAAGTTCATCGCGAAGGGGTTGATCCAGGACAGCGACGGCTTGATCGAGCCGGCCGGTGGATGGCTGCCATAGACCTTGGCGAAGGCGACCACCGAGAACAGGACGAGGATGAACACCTCGGCGCTGAGCAGCACCTGCTGGATGCGCGCCGAGAGCTCGATGCCGCGGTAGCAGATCCAGGTCATGATCGCGATCCACAGGACCGCCGCGAGGATGATGGCCGCTTTGGATTCGCCGAGTTCGGTGAACCCGAACAGCTTGAAGGTGTATATCGCCGCGATGTCCGAGAGCGAAGCCATCACGATCACGTCCGCGAGGAAGATCGCCCAGCCGTTCAGCCAGCCCGTCACCGGGCCGAACGCGCGTGTCACCCACGCGAACGACGTGCCCGCGTCGGGGTCGGCGCGGTTGAAGTATTTGTAGGCCGACGCGATCAGCAGCATCGGTACGAAGGCCACGACCATCACCGCCGGGGCATGCACGCCGACACCCTTGACTGCGACGATGTACCCGAGAGTCGCCGCCAGCGAATAGGCGGGCGCGGTCGACGCGACGCCGATCACGATGTTCGAGAGGTATCCGATGGCGCCCTTTTTGAGGCCCTTGTCCTGGACCTCCGAGGATGCCGGGGCTCCGGATACGGCGACGCTGTCGGTGGCCATGCTCTCTCCTCTCGAAGGGTTGTGACGAACGCTACGTCCTCGACCGGGACGAAAAAAGGGGCGCAATCCCCAAAACGTATGGAAGTTGTTATACATCTCGTACAACGATCGCGACGCTTCTTGAACGGGCAGCGCCTTGAGGGGGACATCATGGCGGAGTACGGTTGTCCTGAGTGTCTAGCTGAGAGCTGAGCGTTCACAAAGGAGACTGGGATGGCGGCCACACCGACGAGCACCGATCCGAGCGGGAAAGCCACGTCCGCCGGGGCTGGGGCCGGGGCCGCCGGGGCTGGGGCTGGAGCCGGGGCCGCCGGGGCTGGGGCCGCGGGCGCCGAGGCTGGGTTTGCCGGCGGCGAGGCTCCGCTTGGGCAGACCACGGTCGAGGAGGCCGGGGGCGGGGCCAGCAGCGACCTGCAGGCGCTGGCCAAGCGTCATCTGTGGATGCACTTCACGCGGATGGGCGCCTACGAGGAAGGCGCCGAGGTGCCGGTGATCGTGCGGGGGGAAGGCTGTTACGTCTATGACGAACACGGCAACCGCTACCTGGACGGACTCTCGGCGCTGTATTGCGTGAACGCCGGCCACGGTCGCGCGGAGATCGCCGAGGCGGGGGGGCGCCAGGCCAAGGAGCTCGGCTTCTACACCAACTGGAGCTACGCCCATCCCCGTTCAATCGAGCTGGCGGCGCGTATCTCAGAGCTCGCGCCGGGGAGCCTGAACCGGGTGTTCTTCACCTCCGGGGGCTCGGAGGCGGTGGAGTCCGCGTGGAAGCTCGCCAAGGCCTACCATGCCGCGCAGGGAGAGCCCCGCCGGCACAAGATCGTCTCGCGGTACCTGGCCTATCACGGCACCTCGATGGGGGCTTTGACCGCCACCGGTCTGCCGCAGCTGCGCGAGCCCTTCGAGCCGCTGACGCCGGGCGGACGGCACGTGGCCAACACGAACTCCTACCGCTGGCAGGAAGACCGCGATCCGCTGTGGGCGGCTGACGCGATCGAGGAGGCGATCTTGTTCGAGGGGCCCGACACGGTCGCCGCGGTGATCCTCGAGCCGGTTCAGAACGGGGGCGGCTGCTTCGTGCCCCAGGACGGCTACTTCCAGCGGGTCAGGGAGATCTGCGACCGCCACGGGGTCCTTTTGATCTCCGACGAGGTGATCTGCTCGTGGGGGCGCCTCGGCAGCTGGTTCGGCTGCGAGCGGTTCGGCTACGAACCGGACATGATCACGACCGCCAAGGGGATCACCTCCGCGTACGCGCCGCTGGGAGCGGTGATCGCGGGCGACCACGTCGCCGAGCCGTTCCTGCACGGCAGGGCGATCTTCAACCACGGGTTCACCTTCGGCGGCCATCCGGTCGCCTGCGCGACGGCGCTCGCGAACATCGAGGTGCTCGAGCGGGAGCGGCTGTGCGAGCGGGTGCGCGTGAAGGAGGGCCGCCTGCGGGCGATGCTCGAGGGCCTTCGGGACCTGCCGATCGTGGGTGACGTGCGTGGCGCGGGGTACTTCCACGCGATCGAGCTGGTCAAGAACAAGGACACCAAGGAGACCTTCGACTCCGAGGAAGCCGAGCAGCTGCTGCGGGGGTTCCTCTCCGGCGAGCTCTACCGGCGGGGGCTGATCTGCCGGACCGACGACCGGGGGGAGCCGATCGTCCAGCTCTCGCCTCCCCTGATCGCCGGGGAGGAGCAGTTTGCAGAGATCGAGTCGATCCTGCGGCCGGTGCTCAGCGAGGCTTCGGAACGGATGGCGCGATGGAGCTCACCGTAGAGAGCCTGATCGCCGAGCTGGGCCTGCAGCTCGTCAGCGGCCGGAACGCCGGCGACAGGCACGTGCGCTGGGTGCACATCACCGAGCTGGTCGATCCCACTCCCTGGCTGAAGGGCGGGGAGCTGCTGCTAAGCACCGGGATCCAGCTGAACGGGCCCAAGGTCCAGCACGCGCTGATCGAGCGGCTGGTCGAACACGACATAGCGGGCCTGGGCTTCGGCACCGGCTTCGCTCACAAGCGTGTGCCCACGGCCCTGCTGAACGCTGCTCGCAAGCACGATTTTCCCGTGTTCGAGGTTCCCTACGAGCTGCCGTTCATCGCGATCACCGAGCGGGTGTTCGCGCAGCTGGTGGACGAACGCTACGAGATGCTCCAGCGCAGCGTGGCCGGGGACGTGCTCGCGGAAGCCCTCACCGGGAACCTCTACCCGGAAGAGCTCCAGGCCAAGCTCCGCCCGTTCGGCATCGGCGAGCAGGCGGCGGTGCTCGTCTTCTCCCCGCCCGACCCCACGATCGGGGCGCCCGTCCTGGAACGTGCGCTCGACCACGCCAAGGTCAACAGCCTGGTGGCGATCCGTGCGGGGCTTTTGTGCGCGGTGATCTCGATCGACGGCATCCAGCCCGACCCCCTGGAGCTCGCGGCGCGCATCCGCGGTGAGCTGGCGGGGCGTCTCGGGGTGGTGGGAGCCGGCGCGAGCCGCCCCGCGGCCACCCACTCGCTGCGGCTGAGCTTCCACGAGGCCCGCTGCGCGCTGGAGGCCGCCCGGCTGCGCAACCGGGGCGACATCCCGGAGACGGTCGCCTCCTACAAGGATCTCGGGGCCTTCCAGCTGCTGCTCTCCCTCCAGGACGACGACGCCCTGATGTCCTACTGCCGGAGCGTCCTTGGGCCCGTCGAGCAGGGGGAGGGGGAGTACGGCGATGAGCTCCTGCGCTCGCTGGACGTGTTCATCGAGAACAACGGCCACTGGGAGAAGGCGGCGGCGGCCCTCTACTGCCACCGCCACACCCTCCGCTACCGGATCAAGCGGGTCGAGCAGCTGACGGGCCGCGATCTCTCCAGCGCGCGCGACCGGATCGAGTTCTGGCTGGCCCTGCGCGGCAGGGAGCTCGCGCGATGAGGGCGGGGGGAGAGCTCCTGCCGTGTGGCGTCCCGTCGTTGGGAGGCCCGCGCCCGCGTGCGCGCGCCGCGCCCGCGCGGGGGCCCCCTCGAGGACGGGTACAACACCCACGGAAGGGGGGCCGGCCAGATGAGGATCGGGGTCCCCACCGAGATCAAGCCCGACGAGTATCGCGTGGCGATCACGCCCGCCGGGGTCAGGGAGCTGAGCTCACGGGGCCATGAGGTCCTCGTGCAGGCGGGGGCGGGCGAGGGGAGCGCGATCGCCGACGAGCAGTTCGTCGCCCAGGGCGCCCGGATCGTGGCCCACGCCCCGGCGGTGTTCGAGGACGGGGAGCTGGTGCTGAAGGTCAAGGAGCCCCAACCCGTGGAGGTGGAGATGCTGCGGGAGGGCCAGACCCTGTTCACCTACCTGCACCTCGCCGCCGAGCCCGCGCTCGCGCGCGGGCTGCAGCGCTCGGGGGCCACGTGCATCGCCTATGAGACCGTCGAGGACCCCGCCGGAAGGCTGCCCCTGCTGGCGCCGATGAGCGAGGTGGCGGGCAAGATCGCCACCCAGGCGGGAGCGTTCATGCTGGAGAAGCCCCTCGGCGGCCGGGGCATCCTGCTCGGGGGCGTCCCCGGCGTGGCGGCGGCCACCGTGCTCGTGATCGGCGGCGGGGTGGTGGGCATGAACGCCGCCTTCATCGCGATCGGGATGCAGGCGGACGTGTTCGTGTTCGACCGCTCCATCGATCGCCTGCGGGAGCTCGAAGTGGCGTTCGGCGGGCGCGCCTCCACCGTGTACTCCTCCACGCTGGCGATCGAGGAGATGCTCCCCCTCGCCGACCTGGTGATCGGCGCGGTGCTCGTCCACGGCGGCCGGGCGCCCCACGTGGTCACCCGCGAGCAGCTGAAGCTGATGCGCCCTCACGCGGTCCTGGTGGATGTCTCGATCGACCAGGGGGGGTGCTTTGAGACCTCCCGCCCGACCACCCACTCACAGCCGACGTTCGAGGTGGACGGGATCACCCACTACTGCGTCACGAACATGCCGGGAGCCGTGCCCATCACCTCGACGTACGCCCTCACGAACGCGACCCTCCCGTACGCGCTCGCGCTCGCCGAGCGAGGACCCCGGGGCGCGATGGCCGCGGACCCCGGCTTGGGGATGGGGTTGAACGTGGACGCCGGCGAGATCGTCCATCCGGCGGTGATCGAGGCGCTGGGCGGGGGCGAGGCCGAGGCCGGGGCGGAGGCCGGGGCCGTCGGCACCGACGGCAGGGCCTCGACGCCGGTTGGGCCGGTCGGGCGGGCGAAGGCATGAGCGAGAGGACCGAGACGACCGGTATGGCGACGACGAGAGGACTGGGATGGCGACGGCGACAGGGGCACTGAAGAACTTCATCGACGGCGAGTCCCTCGGTTCCGAGGGCGAGAGCGAGCCGATCCTCAACCCTGCCACCGGGGAGGAGCTGGCGCGGGCGTCGAACTCGACCACAGAGGACGTCGATCGTGCGGTGAGGGCCGCGCGGGGGGCGTTTGAGGGATGGTCGCGGACGACGCCCGCCCAGCGCGCCCAGGCGCTGCTGGCCCTTGCCGACCTGGTCGAGGAGAACGGCGAGGAGATCGCCCGTCTGGAGGCCCTGAACGCGGGCAAGCCGATCGAGGCGGTCCGGGGCGATGAGCTGCCCGTGATGGCTGACAACCTGCGGTTCTTCGCTGGCGCCGCCCGCTGTTTGGAGGGGCGCGCGGCGGGGGAGTACATGGAGGGGTACACGTCTTTCACCCGCCGGGAGGCCGTGGGGGTGGTGGGCCAGATCACCCCCTGGAATTACCCGCTGATGATGGCCATCTGGAAGATCGGCCCGGCGCTGGCGGCCGGGAACACGGTCGTGCTCAAGCCCGCCGAGACCACCCCCATCACGACCGTCAGGCTCGCTGAGCTGGCGGCTGACATCCTGCCCAAGGGCGTCCTGAACGTGATCACCGGCCATGGCGATCCCACCGGGCAGGCGCTGGTCTCCCATCCCGAGGTGGACATGGTCTCGCTCACCGGATCGGTTGGGACGGGCAAGCACATCGCCCGGACCGCCGCCGACAGCCTCAAGCGGGTCCACCTGGAGCTGGGAGGCAAGGCGCCGGTGGTGGTCTTCGATGACGTGAGCCTCCAGGGGGCCCTCGAGACGATCGCTCCGAGCGGCTACTACAACGCCGGCCAGGACTGCACCG
Organism: uncultured Solirubrobacterales bacterium; assembly: GCA_963785785.1. Taxonomy (GTDB): domain Bacteria; phylum Actinomycetota; class Thermoleophilia; order Solirubrobacterales; family Solirubrobacteraceae; genus Palsa-744. The sequence continues at coordinate 216,106 of CAWAWI010000003.1, forward strand.
CCGCCACCCGGGTGCTCGCGGAGGCGAAGGTCTACGAGGACGTCGTGTCAGGCCTGGCCGAGCAGGCCCAGGGACTGGTGATCGGCGACACCCTCGCTCCCGAGACGACCCTGGGGCCGGTCAACTCCGCCAGACAGCGCGAGCGCGTGGAGGGCTTCCTTCAGCGTAGGCCCGAGAACGCGGAGATCGTCACCGGCGGCAAGGCGCCGCAGCGGCCTGGCTTCTACCTGGAGCCGACCGTCGTGGCGGGCCTTCGCCAGCAGGACGAGATGATCCAGAGCGAGATCTTCGGCCCGGTGATCACCGTCCAGCGGTTCACCGACGAGGAGCAGGCGATCGCCTGGGCGAACAGCACCCGCTACGGCCTCGCCTCCTCGGTGTGGACCCGAGACGTGGGCCGCGCCCTGCGTGTCTCCCGCGCCCTGCGCTTCGGTTGCGTGTGGATCAACGACCACATCCCCCTCGTCTCGGAGATGCCCCACGGGGGCTTCAAGGAGTCCGGCTACGGAAAGGACCTGAGCGTGTACTCCCTGGAGGACTACACCGTGGTCAAGCACGTGATGGCTTCGCTGCAATAGCTGTTCCGGTCGGCGCATGCGCCGACCGGCCGAGCGGTGCATGCACCGCTCGGTGGACCCGCACATGTGCGGGTCCATGACGGCCCGCATGCGGGCCGTCGCCGACACGGCTGCTACGGTGGCCGTACGGGCGGCGAAGTCGTCCGCGAGGTTCTTGGTCTTTGTTGGCGCTCTGAGTGCGCGGATGGGGTCAGTCGAATCTCCATCTGCAGCGGCGGCCGGAGGGTCGCCAGAAGGAGCAATACCAACATGAAGCAACAGTCATTCGCCGATCTCGGCGTGTCCGAGATCGTCGCGGGAGAGCTTGCCCAGCGGGGCATCTCCGAGCCGTTCCCCGTCCAGAGGATGGTCATCCCGGACGTCCTCGCCGGCCACGACGTCCTCGCCCAGTCCCCGACCGGATCGGGTAAGACGCTCGCGTTCGGGATCCCGATGGTCGAGCGGTTGAAGGGCGCCGACGTGCGGCCGTCCGCACTGGTTCTCGCCCCCACCCGCGAGCTGGCGTCCCAGATCGTCGACGATCTCCGCGAGATCGCCCACTCGCGGGCGCTATCGATCGCGGCGGTCTACGGCGGGGCGGGGATCGTCAGGCAGGCGAAGCTCGCCTCGCGGGCCCACATCCTCGTGGCCACGCCGGGACGACTGCTCGACCTGATCGACCGCCGGGACGTGTCGTTGGGCCGGGTGCGGCTGCTCGTGCTCGACGAGGCCGATCGGATGCTCGACATGGGGTTCAAGCCGGTCGTCGATCGGATCGTCAAGATGTGTGCGCGCGAGCGCCAGACGCTGCTGTTCAGCGCCACCTTGCACGGCGAGGTCGGGCGGATCGCCAAGGCCTACACCTCGAACGCCCGCCGCCACGAGCACGCCCACTCCGCCGAGCGCCGGGGCGACGTGGAGCACCGCTTTGTCGCGGTCTCCCACGAGGGCAAGGTCGCGCGGCTGGTCTCCGAGCTGGACGGTTCCGAGCGCGGGCGTACGCTCGTGTTCGTGCGCACCAAGCGGGGCGCCGACCGGCTCGTCAAACGACTGGCGAGCAACCGCGTGAAGGCGGTGGCGATGCACGGGGACAAGTCCCAGGGCCAGCGCGAGCGCGCGCTCGCGAGCTTCGAGTCCGGGGTGGTCGACACGCTGGTGGCCACAGACGTGGCCGCCCGGGGAATCGACGTGGCAGGAATAACCCACGTGATCAACTACGACATTCCCGGCACCCGCGAGGACTACGTCCATCGCATCGGACGCACCGCCCGCGCGGGCGCGCGAGGGGTGGGCGTGACGCTCGTGACCCACGAGCAGGCCCGGGAGCTGTCGGGCATGGTCAGCGACCTCGGCCTCCATCGCGAGTTGGAGCTGGGGGGACTGCCGAGCGACGCCACCCGCCCCAAGAGCGCGCCCCGCTCACAGCGTCCTTCCCGGCGCTACCCGGCCGAGCGGGGCTCCGCCGGGCGGGGGTCCGTTAGGCGCGGTGGCAGAGCACCTGGTAGATCGAGGTGAACCCGGTCTGAAAGCCATTGCGGGCGGCCCGGAGATACAGGCGCCAGACCCTCAGGCGCTCCCCCCCGGCCAGGTGCTCGGCCCGCGCGCGGTTGGAGTCCAGGCGGTCGATCCAGGCGGACAGGGTGTCCACGTAGTCCTGACGGAGACCCTCGACGTGATCGGTCTCGAACCCCGCCCGTTCGAGGGCGAGCTCGATGCGAGAGAGGTGCAGGGGAGCGGCGTCGGGAAAGACATAGCGCTCGGAGAAGGGGCCCGCCTCCGCGTCCCCGTGGCGCAACCGGGCGATGCCGTGGTTGAGCAGACGCCCGCCGTCTGCCAGGGAGCCCGCGAGCCGGCGGGCGTACTCGTCGATCTGGTTGGCACCCACGTGCTCGACCATGCCGATGCTCGCGATCGCGTCGAACCGCTCGCCGGTGAGGTCCCGGTAGTCGCCCAATCGGATCTCCACCTGGTCCGAGAGGCCCGCCTTCGCCACCCGCCTGCGAGCCAGCTCGACCTGGTTTGGAGAGAGGGTGATCCCCACCGCTTGCACTCCGTGACGGGCGGCCGCGTGGAGCACGAAGCTGCCCCACCCGCAGCCGACGTCCAGCACCCGCTCCCCCTCGCGCAGGGCGAGCTTCGTGCACACCAGCTCCCGCTTGGCGAGCTGGGCGTCCTCCAGGGTGTTCGCGCCGCGGGAGAACAGGGCGCAGCTGTAGGTCATGGAGGCGTCGAGGAACAGCTTGAAGAAGTCGTTGGAGACGTCGTAGTGGTGGCGCACCGCCCGGGCGTCCCGCTCGCGGCTGTGACGGCGACCGCGCGGGCGCAGCTCGCTGGCGGGGATCGGAGGCGGGCGCATCACCCCACACGCCCGCAACGCCGCCACCGTCAAGCGCGCCCGCGTGGGACGGTCGATCGGGGGCGCTCGAAACGTGTCCAGCAGACCGATCACGCGATCGAGATCGTCCGCCTCGAGCTCCCCCGCGGCGTATGCCCGTCCGAGACCCAGCTGGCCGGGCGCCCGCAACAGGTGAGCGACTGCCGCCGGCGAGCGGGCGCTGAAGACGGGCCCCCCCGTGACTGTGGGCACGAGCTCCGAGCCGTCCCAGAAGCGCACGGTGAATGGGCGCTCGGGAAGCGCCAGGGCAAGCTCGCGGCGCAGCGGCTCAGGGTTTGCCAGCAAAGCCGCCTCCGTCTATGCGTTTGCCAGGAGTCAGACGAGGAAAGTCTGGCCGCATGACGACGCAGCCTACGGGTCGCGCTGGTAGCTTGAGCTGCGCCATGAGCGAGCCGAACACTATTTCCCGCGGCGGTCTCGAGGCAAGCGGACTCGTGGAGGCGGACGCGCCCGTAGGGCTGGACACGCCTGTCGGGCCGGAGGCGCCCGGACCCGATGACGTGCAGCCCGTCAGCAACGAGACGCGTGACCGTGTGATCACCGGGATCATCACGCTCGCGCCGATCGCGGCTCTGGGTTTCGTCGGCTGGCAGCTGTGGGATGGTCTCCTGCATCCCTCCGACGTGGCTGTGTTCGCGATCATGTACCTGCTCACAGGGCTCGGCGTGACGGTCGGCTTTCACCGGCTGTTCACCCACCGCAGCTTCAAGACCTCTCGTGCCCTTCGGGGCGTGTTCGCGGTGCTCGGCTCGGCCGCGATCGAGGGGCCGGTGATCTCGTGGGTGGCCGACCATCGCAAGCATCACGCATTCTCCGATCGCCAGGGCGACCCTCACAGCCCTCACGTCGACCACGGCGTGGGCTGGCGGGGGGCGCTCCGGGGGCTGGCGCACGCGCACGTGGGCTGGCTGTTCGTCCACACCCAGCGGGGCTCCCGGGAGCGTTACGCGCCCGACCTCCTGGCCGATCCGGTGGTGTCGTTCGTGGACCGCACCTTCCTGGTGTGGGCCCTCGGAGGCCTCGCGGCGGCGTTCGCGCTCGGCTTCGCGATCGGGGGCTCGCTGGGCGCCGGCCTCACGGGCCTGTTGTGGGGGGGAGCCGTGCGGATGCTCGTGCTCCACCACATGACCTACTCGATCAACTCCCTCTGTCATTTCTTCGGCCGTCGCGACTACGCCACCGAGGACCATTCGCGGAACCTGCTGTGGCTGTCGCTGCCGACCCTGGGGGAGGCCTGGCACAACAACCATCACGCCTTCCCGACCTCGGCCAGCCACGGCTTGGGCTGGCGCCAGCCGGACATCTCGGCGCTCGTGATCCGTGCAATGGAGCGGGTGGGACTGTGCTGGGACGTGATCGCCGTGCCCGAGGAGCGCCGTGGAGCGAAGCGACACCAGGTTGCGTGATGTAGCGGGCATGCGCGACGAGCGACCGCTTGAACCCCTCTGTCAGCTAACGTCGCGCACGTGAGCACGCCGCTATGGCCAGATTTCGGGGAGGGGGATCGCCCTGAGCCGCAGTCGGAGCCCGAGTCCGACCAGGAGCTCCTCAAGCACTACGACGTTCTTCACGTGCGGGCGCCCAACCCCGGGCCGCTGACGCTGTCGGGCACCAACACGTGGGTCGTGGGCCGGCGGCCGGCCTGGGTCGTGGACCCGGGGCCTCCGATCGAGACCCATCTGGAGCGTCTGTTCGCGGCGATCGAGGGCCGGGGGGGGCTGGGTGGGGTGGCGCTCACCCACGACCACGACGATCACGCCGGGGCGACGAGGGAGCTGTTGGAGCGCTACCCCGCGCCCCTGGCGGCCGGGCGGGGGGAGGTCGACGTCGAGCTCGCCGAGGGCGAGCGGTTCGGGCCGTTCTATCCGATCGCCACCTCCGGACACTCCTCCGATCACTTCGCGCTGATCGCGGACGGCGCCTGCTTCACCGGGGATGCGGTCCTCGGCGAAGGCTCCGTCTTCGTCTCCCCCCATCGGGGCGCGATGGCGAACTACCTGCTCGCGCTCACTCGGCTGCTCCTGCGCGAAGACTTCAGCGTGATCTGCCCCGGCCACGGCCCCACCGTCTGGAATGCCCGGGGCAAGCTCGAGGAGTACGTCAACCATCGCCTGGAGCGTGAGCACCGGCTCATGTGCGCCCTCGGCCGGGGCGTGCGCACCGAAGAGGAGCTGCTCGACGCCGTCTGGCCCGAGATCGCCGAGGAACTGCGTCCGCTCGCGAGCGTCACCCTCGCCGCCCACTTGGACAAGCTCGACGACGAGCAGATCCTGCCCGAAGACGTCGAGCGCCCGACGTTCGAGAGCTTCGACTGGTGAGTGCGGCCGGCGCCGCCCCCGACCCGGGCCCGAGCGTCACAGCGGCTGAGTCGCCGTTTCCGCCGATCGCGGGCTATGGCTTCCTGTCCGATTGCCACACCGGCGCGCTCGTCTCCGCGGACGGGGCGATCGAGTGGATGTGCCTGCCCCACTTCGACTCGGAGTCCGTGTTCGCCGCGATGCTCGACCGCGGCGCGGGGAGCTTCAGGATCGGCCCCTACGGCACCTATGTGCCGGTGGGCTGGCGTTACATCCCGGGGACCAACCTGATCGAGAGCACCTGGATGACCCCACAGGGGTGGCTGCGGTCGATCGACGGACTGACGATCGGCGAATGGCACGACAACAAGCACGGAACCAGCCACACCCGGGCGCCGACGGACTTCGACGCCGACCACCTGCTCGTGCGGTGGGTGGAATGCATCCAGGGACAGGTCCAGATCGAGGTGGTGTGCGAGCCGATGCTCGACTACGGCGTCACGCCCGCCCAGTGGACGGTCGTGGACACTGGCCAGGAGGGCGGGTTCGCGCTCGACGCGAGCGGTGAGGAGCCGGAGTTCCGGCTGTACAGCGACATGCGCATGGGGATCGAGGGCAACCGGGTGCACGCCCGCCACACGATGGTCGAAGGCGAGCAGCGGTTCTGCGCGATCTCCTGGACGGAGGCACGGGGTGGCCCTCGCACGGCCGCGGACGCCAAGGACCTCCTGGACAAGACCAGTCACTTCTGGCGCACGTGGCTGGGCGACGGCACCTATCCCGACCACCCCTGGCGCTACCACCTGCAGCGGTCGGCCCTCACGCTGAAGGGCCTCACGTTCATACCCACGGGCGCCCTCGTTGCCGCCCCCACGACCTCCCTGCCGGAGACCCCGAAAGGTGAACGCAACTGGGACTACCGGTACTGCTGGATGCGCGACGCGTCCTTCACCCTGTGGGCCCTTCACGCGCTCGGCCTGGACTGGGAGGCCGACGACTTCGTCCAGTACCTCGCCGATATGAAGCGCAACGAAGACGGGTCATTGCAGATCATGTACGGGATCACCGGCGAGATGGACCTCGAGGAGTCGACCCTCGAGCACCTCAAGGGCTACGAAGGCGCCCGGCCCGTGCGCATCGGCAACGGCGCCTACAACCAGCGCCAGAACGACGTCTACGGGGCGGTCCTCGACTCGGTCTACCTGCACTCAAAGCAGCGCGACCACATCCCCGAGCGCCTGTGGCCGGTCCTGGTGGATCAGGTGCACGGCGCCGAACGGGTCTGGCGCGAGCCCGACCAGGGCATCTGGGAGGCCCGGGGCGAGGCCCGCCACTACGTCAGCTCGAAGCTGATGTGCTGGGTGGCGATGGACCGGGGCGCTCGCCTGGCCGAACGGCGGGGAGAACCCGCGCTCGCCAAGCAGTGGCAGGGCCTCGCGGAGGAGATCCGCGCCGAGATCCTCGACCGGGGCGTGGACAGCCGGGGGGTGTTCCGCCAGCATTACGAAACCGACGCCCTGGACGCCTCGAACCTGCTCGTCGTGCTCATGCGATTCCTGCCCCCCGAGGACGAGCGCGTGCGCGCGACGATAAAAGCGATCAAAGACGAGCTCACCGAGAACGGACTCGTGCTTCGCTACCGAACCGATCAGACCGACGACGGCCAGCAGGGGGAGGAGGGGACCTTCCTGATCTGCTCCTTCTGGCTGGTCTCGGCTCTGTCGGAGATCGGGGAGGACCGCGACGCCGAGCACCTGTGCGAGCGCCTGCTCTCCTATGCCTCCCCCTCGGGCTCTACGCCGAGGAGATGGAGGCCTCCAGCGGACGCCATTTGGGCAACTACCCCCAGGCCTTCACCCACCTGGCCCTGATCAACGCGGTCAGCCACGTGATCGCCGCCCAGCAGGGTCAGTAGCTGGGCTCGGCGGCGCGAGACGCCCGCGAGGGGATCGAGCGCCGCCTGGCGGGGCGGCCCGGCAGGGTCAGTAGCCGGGCTCGCCCGGGAGGAGCACCCGGGCGGAGTCTCCCTCCACGATCACCCTCGGCAGGACGGGCTCCACGATCAGCCCGCGGGCGTGCGCGAGGAGGTGCTCGGCGGAGGCGAACGCGGACAGCTGTTCGAGGTGCTTGATCGTCGGGAAGACGAGCGCGATCTCGCCCGATCGGTGGGCTTCGAGGGCGGCCGCCGGCGTGAACCAGCCCTGGTCCACGCACTCCTCGCCGTCGATCTTCGGCTCCTGACCCTCCGGCAGGGGAGCGAGAAAGAAATGGGTGTCGAAGCGGGTCTTGACCTGGGCGGGGGTTATCCAGCGCGAGAACTCGACGAGCTCGTCGGGGCCGTTCAGGACGATCCCCGCCTCCTCGTCCAGCTCCCGGATCGCCGCGGCCCGGTGGGCCCCCTCGCCGTCGCCCTCGTCCTCGTCGACGGCCCCACCGGGAAACACCCACACGCCGCCCATGAACCGGGCCTTGGGGGTGCGCTGCACGAGGAGCACCTCGAGCGTGTCCCGTGCGCCCCGCAGGAGGATCACAGTCGCCGCCTGGCGCGGGGGGGTGGCCGGACCGGGGTTGTAGTCCTCTCCCGGGGCAGGCCGGTCGTCGGGGACGCGGGAGTCCATTGAGCGACTCTACCTGTCCCGGGGAGCGCTCGCTAGTCTTTCGGGGATGAGCGAGACATTGACGTTGCAACGCTGGATCTGCGAGTCCTGCGGCTACATCTACGATCCCGACGAAGGGGACCCGGACGGAGGGATCCCCGCCGGGACGGCCTTCGAGGACATCCCCGACACCTGGTTCTGCCCGGTCTGCGGGGCCCGCAAGCGCGACTTCGTCCTCTACGAGGACTGACCAGGACGCCGCTGAGCCCGGTGTTCGCTTCCAAGGTCGTGGACGGCCCGGTGAGCGACTGGCGGGAGCTGCTGGCGGTCGATCGCGAGCGCGTGTGGCATCCCTACGGGGGCTTGCCTGGCGCGCCTCCCGGTCCGCTGCCGGTGGTCTCCGCGGAGGGGGTCCGCCTGAGGCTCGCGGACGGCCGGGAGCTGATCGACGGGATGGCCTCATGGTGGTGTGCGATCCACGGCTATCGCCAGCCCGCCCTTGACGAGGCGGTGCGTGGGCAGCTGGGCCGGATGGCGCACGTGATGTTCGGCGGACTGACCCACGAGCCCGCCGTGCGCTTGGCCGACCGGCTCGTGGAGCTCGCGCCCGAGGGGCTCGAGCGAGTGTTCTTCGCCGATTCGGGCTCGGTCTCAGTGGAGGTCGCGATCAAGATGTGCCTTCAGTACCAGCGTGCCCTCGGGCGGACCGGGCGGACACGGCTGCTGACGGTCAGGGGCGGCTATCACGGCGACACCTTCGGCGCGATGGCCGTCTGCGATCCGGTGGGCGGGATGCACAGCCTGTTCACCGGATCCCTGCCCGAACACGTCTTCGCCGAACGTCCCCCCGGCGGGTTCGCGGCGGGTCTGGACGAGCGCTGGGCGGCCGACGTCCGCGAGCTGGCCCGCGCCCATGCCGGGGAGCTGGCGGGCGTGATCGTCGAGCCCGTCGTCCAGGGGGCGGGGGGGATGCGCTTCTACTCGCCCGAGTGTGTTGCGTTGCTCCGGGAGGTGTGCGACGACCATGGGCTCCCGCTCGTGCTCGACGAGATCGCCACGGGCTTCGGTCGGACGGGCATGATGTTCGCCAGCGAGCACGCCGCGGTCGCCCCCGACGTGATGTGCCTCGGCAAGGCTCTCACGGGCGGCTACATGACGCTCGCCGCCACCCTCACCACGGCCGCCGTCGCGGAGGCCGTCTCCGCAGGCGAGGGGGCCGGGCTGATGCACGGGCCGACGTTCATGGCCAACCCCCTCGCCTGCTCGGTCGCGTTGGCGTCCCTGGACCTCCTCGCCGACGGTCGCTGGCGCGAGTGGGTGGGTGCGATCGAGGAGGGGCTTCGCGCGGGTCTCGAGCCGGCGCGCGAGCTGCCTGGAGTCGTCGACGTGCGGGTGCTGGGCGCGATCGGCGTCGTTCAACTCGACCACGAAGTCGACATTCCCGCCGCCACGTCTGCAGCAGTCGATCGCGGGGTGTGGCTGCGCCCGTTTCGCGACCTGATCTACACGATGCCCCCTTATGTCATCGCCAACGACGACCTCGCGCGTGTGGCTGGGGCTGTGGTGGCCGCAGCGGCCGAGGGCTGAAACTCTCGGGCTGGCACCAGCGCCGCCACGGAAGTGCGTCGCCCGCCTGCGCCAAGTCGGCCATAGCGGAACTCGACACCTGGGCCAGGCAAGCGACCTCGACCGCGCCGAGCTCAGCGATGGTCTCGCGGTTCGAGTGCTCCAGCTGTGAGGGCTCGGCGGGCCAAGGCGTCAACACCACCGCGCGCACGTCGAGGCCCGCGGCGCGAGCGGCGGCGAGCGTGAGCAGGGTGTGGTTGATCGTGCCCAGCCCCGGACGGGCCGCGATCAGGACCGGCAGTCCCAGGGAGGCCGCCAGATCGCACACCGTGAAGTCGCTCGTGAGCGGGACCAGGAGCCCTCCTACACCCTCCACGATCAGCGTGACGCCGTCCGCGCCCGCCTCGTGCGCCCGTGCGATCACCTCGCCCGGGTCGATCCGCTCGCCCGCGAGCTCCGCGGCCAGATGGGGGGAGACCGCAGGGCCGTAACGCAGGGGTGAGACCTCCTCGGGGCGCATGCCCGCGGCGCCAGCGAGGAGGACATGATCGGCCGGCCACTCTCCGGACCCACCGGATTCCCCGGACTCCTCGGATTCCCTGGATTCCCTGGAATCCCTGGAATCCCCGGAATCCCCGGAGGGCTCGTCCAGGCCCGTGACGACCGGCTTGTATGCCCTCACGGGCTCCCCCCCGCGAGCCATCGCCGCGAGCAGGGCCGCGCTAAGGACGGTCTTGCCGGCGCCCGTGTCGGTGCCGGTGACGAACAGGCCCCGCACGCTCGCCCTCGTCGTGGGCGGCTCTAGGCTGCCCTGGAGACGGTTGGAGTCTCGCGTGTCGGGATCTCGCGCTCGAGGTCGAACGGAGCGCTCGCCCTGACCGGCTCGGCGAACTCGGGCACGCGCAGCTCTCCCTCGTCCTCGTCGTCGCGGCCCGCACGGCCGCGGTCCGCACGTCGCCGTCCGCACGCCGCGGTCCGCACCGTCGCCGTCCGCGCGAGACTCCGCGAGCGGCGCTCCCATCTTGGCGGGATCCAGTTCCAGCTCTCGGGCGGCGTCACCGATGGCTCGCGCTGCTCCCACGAGCTCGTCGGCGGTGTGCGAGGCCATCGTCGCCAGCCTCAGCCGGGAAGTGCCCGGAGCGACCGTCGGCGGGCGGATTGCCTGCGCGAACACGCCTCGTCGCAGCACCCCCTCGCACAGCGCACACGCCGCCCGCTCCTCACCGGCCACGAGCGGCACGATATGCATCTCGACGTCCTTCACCGGGAAGCCCTCTGTCGCCAGCGCCCGCCTGAGCACGCGCGCGTTCGAGCGCAGACGCTGCACCCGATGGGGCTTCTCTTCCAGCAGCTCCAGCGCCGCGAGCGCCCCGGCGATTGCGGGCGGTGGGGGAGCAGTCGAGAAGATCAGCGACCGGGCGACGTTGATCAGGTAGTCGATCGTCGTCTTGCTCGCCAAGGCGAACGCGCCGTAGGAGCCCAGCGCCTTGCCGAGGGTGCCGATCACGATGTCCACCTCTCCCTCCAGGCCCGCCGCCGCGATCGCGCCCCTGCCGCCCGGCCCGATCGTGCCGATCGCGTGCGCCTCGTCGACGATCGTGCGTGCGCCGTAGGCGCCCGCGAGCTCCACGAGCTCCTCCAGCGGCGCCGTGTCGCCATCCATCGAGAAGACCGAGTCGCTGACGACCACCTGACCGCCATCGGAGCCTGCCGCGCCGGAGCGTCCCGCCCCGAGCCGCTCCCCGGATCGCACGGTCGGGCGCGTGACCCGGCCGTTGCGGCGCCGATGCATGAGCCACTCCAGGTGCTCCATGTCGCGGTGTCGATACACGACGACATCCGCCCGCGAGAGCCTGCAGCCGTCGATGATCGACGCGTGGTTGAGCTCATCGGAGAACACCGTGTCCCCCCGCCCCGCGAGCGCCCCGATCGCGCCCACGTTCGCCAGATACCCCGAGCCGAACAGCACGCAAGCCTCGCTGCCCTCGAACGCCGCGATCCGTTCCTCAAGGCGCCGGTGGATCGTCATCGTCCCCGACACCAGCCGCGACGCCCCCGCGCCCACGCCCCAGCGCATCGCCGCCTCGGCCGCGGCCTCGCGGACGCGCGGATGATCGGCGAGGCCGAGATAGTTGTTCGAGCACACCATCAATACCGGCTTGCCGTCCAGGAGCACCCGCGGTCCCTGCGGTCCGCTGACCATCCGCAGGCTCCGCCTCAGGCCCAGCTCCTCCAGCTCCTCCAGCCGCTGCTCGATCTCGCTCATACGGGGATCCGGCTCGTCATACGGGCATTCGATTCGGGGCCCCGTCCGGTCGCGGGGGAACGTTGCGCTTGGCCTTGAACCGCAGCTGCGTGGACGGGTCCCACAGGCGCACCCTCAAGCCGGTCATCTCGGGCTGGCCGGCGGCCCTATCGGACTGGCCGGGCCGGTCGGGCTGACCGCCTGGGCCGGGCTCGTCGGGCGCCCCGGTCGAGGGGCTCGGCGCGCCCGTTGGCGGCATGCTCGTCGTGGGGGCGCCCAGCAGCTCCTCCACTACGTCCGGCGTCTCCCCGCCGAGCCAGCCGCGGCGATTGTCCGGACGGGGGTTGGAGCCGTTGTCGGGCTGGCGGGCCACGTTCAGGCCGAGCTCCTCGAACATCGCCCGGTCTTCCTCGGGCTCGGAGCCGAGGGTCGTCAGGAAGTTGCCCATCATCACTCCGTTCAGTCCGGCCTTGACCGCGAGCGGCTGCAGCTCGCCGAGGTTCTCCACCCGTCCACCGCACAGACGGAACAGGGCGCCGGGGAGGATCAGCCGAAAGATCGCGATCCACTTGACCGCCTCCCACGGATCGATCGGCTCGCGGTCGCCGAACTTGGTTCCGGGCCTCGGGTTGAGCAGGTTGATGGGCACGCTCGTCGGATCGATCGCCGCCAGCTGAAACGCCATCTCCACGCGCTGCTCGCGGGTCTCGCCGAGGTTGAGGATGCCTCCCACGCACGTCTCCAATCCCGCCTCTCGCACCGCCTCGATCGTGCGTATCCGACCCTCATAGCGGACCGTCGTGGAGACCTCGTCGTAGTAGCTCTCCGCCGTCTCGACGTTGTGGTGCACCCGCTGGATGCCCGCGTCCTTCAGGGCCTTCGCCCGCTCCACGGACATGTGCCCGATCGACGCGCACCGCTTGAGGTTCGTCTGCTCGGCGACCATCCGGGCGCCCTGAAGGATCTTCTCGAAGTCCCTTTTGGACAGTCCCTGGCCCTGGGTGACCATGCAGAACCGGTGCGCCCCTGCCGCCTCGGCCGCCTTGGCGTGCTCGAGGATCTGCTCCGGGCTCATCATCGCGTGCATCGGCGTCTCGGCCTCCGCGAATCGCGACTGCGCGCAGAACCCGCAGTCCTCCGCACACCCTCCCGACTTGGCGTTCACCAGCGAGCACATGTCGGTCGAGTCTCCGAACCCCTCGACACGCGCCTCCCACGCTCGCTCCACGAGCGCTTCGATTTGACCGTGGTCCTCGATCTCGCCGAGGCTCCTGGCCTCCTCGGGTGTGATCAACGGGGGCATCTTGCCACCGTACGGTGCACACCGGACGGCAGGAGGGCCGCTACATGTTTTTCCAGAGGGGCGAGCGTTTCTCCGCGAACGCCTTCATCCCCTCGCGCATGTCCGCCGACGCGAACGACTGCCTGCGCAGCTCGATCAGCTCGGCTTCCACCTCCGCCGCCAGCTCGCCCCGGGCCTGAAGCAGCGCGCCGATCACACGCTTGTTTCCGAGCTGGGACCGTGGGGCGTTGCCCGCCAGCTCTCCCGCCAACTCGAGCGTCAACGCCTCCAGCTCGTCGTCTGTCGCGACCCGGTTCACGAGCCCCCACTCCAGGGCGGTGGAGGCGTCGATGTGACGGCCCAAAAGGAACAGCTCCCGCGTGCGGGCCGCCCCGATCGAGTCGATGAACCGTCGCAATCCCGTGTGCGAGTACACGAGTCCCAACTTCGCCGGCGGCATCCCGAGCTTGATCCCGTCCTTGGCCACCCGCAGGTCACACGCCAGGGCCAGCTCCAGGCCGCCGCCGATCGTGTGGCCGGGCAGCGTCGCCACGGTCGGCCAGGGGAACGACTCGAGCGCGTCGATCGCTTCGGTGAACGGGTGCGCCACGAGCCGCTCGGCCCGCTCCTCGAACTCCTCCTCGGGGATCTCCCCGATGTCATACCCCGCCGAGAACATCCCGTTCGCGCCCGTCATCACGACGCACCGGATCCGCCCGCGCGGGTCGGCGAGCTCGCCCAGGGTCGCGGTGATCGCGTCGAGGATCGGATGGTCGAGTGCGTTCCGCTTCTCCGGGTTTGAGATCGTCAGCCGCACGACGTCTCGGGCCGGCTCATCGACCAGCAGCTTGCCCTCGGCCAGCTCTCGTGTCTGGGCACCTGGAGTCATCGGAGTGAAAGGCTAAACCCAGCGGGACTACTCGAGCACGACGAGCGTGTCCCCCTCGTTGACCGCCTGGCCCTCCTCGCAGCGAATCTCCGTGACCGTGCCCGCGTCTTCGGCCTCCACCGGCATCTCCATCTTCATCGACTCGAGGATCGCGACCGTGTCCCCCTCCTCGATCTTGTCGCCCACCTCGCACTCGATCTTCCAAACCGTCCCCGTGATGTGAGCCTCCACGTCGATCACCTGGTACCTCCTGAGAGCCGTGACTGTGGCGAGCCTCGGGTTTCCCCGGGACGGTCGCGGACAATAGCCTCTGCTCCCGACCCCTTCCCCCGACCCTTCCCCCGACCCTTCCCCCGACCCCCTCCCCCGGGTGGACCCTCGTGGGACCGGTTGGACTCCCGGTGGGACTCGGGCGGACCACCGTGAACCCGGATACTCCCGGATACTCCCGGCGGACCTCATGAGCCCGGACACCTTCATCGTCGTCGCCGCCCTCAACGAGTCCGACCGGATCTCCGCGACTCTCGACGGCCTGGCCCATGCGTTCGCGGACGCCCCCGTGTGGGTCGCCGACGACGGCTCCACCGACGCGACCGCCGAGCGCGCCCGCGCCGCCGGCGCCACGGTGGTGCGCAGCGAGCATGTGATCGGAAAGGGCCAGGCAATGACCGCCGCCGCCCGCGCGGCCCTCGCGGGCGCAGCACTCCCGCGCGGGGCCCCCAATCGAGGACATACCGGTCAGGGCGATTGCGGCCGGGCCGAGTGTGACCATTCCGATCCCGGGGCTCCCGATCGCAGCGAGCCCGATCTCGGCGAGCCCGATCTCGGCGAGCCCGTGTTCGTCCTCTGCGACGGCGATCTCGGCGAGTCCGCCGCCAGCCTGGGTCCGCTCGTGGAGGCGGTGCGTGCGGGCCAAGCTGACATCGCGGCGGCCGTGTTCGACCGACCCGTCGGCGGCGGCTTCGGGCTGGCGCTTCGCTTCGCTCGCTGGGCGATCCGCCGCCGCTGCGGTCTGGACACCCGCGCGCCGATCTCCGGCCAGCGGGCTCTGTCCGGGGGGGTCCTGCGGGAGGTGCTGCCGTTCGCGGGGGGGTACGGCATGGAGATGGGCATGACGATCGACGCCGTTCGCGCCGGACGGCGCCTGGTGGAGATCGACCTCGACCTCGCCCACCGCGCCACCGGCCGCACGCCCGCGGGCTTCCTGCATAGAGCACGCCAGCTCGTGGACTTCGTACGGGTCTATCGTGCGCGCCGATGATCCTGTCGATCGACCAGGGAACCACCGGTAGCACCTGCTTCGTCTATGACGAGCACGCCCGGCCGATCGGACGGGCCCAGCGGGAGTTCCCCCAGCACTTTCCCCAGCCCGGCTGGGTGGAGCACGACCTCGATGAGATCTGGGAGGTCACCCGGGGGGTCGCCCTCGAGGCTCTCGCGGCCGCCGGCGTGCGACCCGGCGGGCTGGTGGGTGTGGGGATCGCCAACCAGCGGGAGACGGTGTGCGCGTGGGACCCCCACACGGGGGAGCCCCTTCACCGGGCGATCGTCTGGCAGGATCGCCGCACGGCGGCTCTCTGCGAGGAGCTTCGGGCCGCCGGACACGAGCCCCTCGTGCGGGCGCATACCGGCCTCGTAATCGACCCCTACTTCTCGGCCACCAAGGTCCGGTGGCTGCTCGAGAACGTTCCCGATCTGGGGGCCCGCGCGCGCGCGGGGGGCGCCGTTTTCGGGACGATCGACTCCTGGCTCGTCTTCAAGCTCACCGGCCGTCACCTGACCGACACCACGAACGCCTCCCGGACGCTCCTCTACGACATCTCCGCCGGACGTTGGGACCCCGAGCTGCTCGACCTCTTCGACGTCCCCATCCAGGCTCTCCCGGAGGTCCGTCCGAGCGCCGGGGTCTTCGCCGAGATCCTTCCGTCCGCCCTCGACGGTCACACCGCTGCCGTGACGGGCGTCGTCGGCGACCAGCAGGCGGCCCTGTTCGGCCAGGCGTGCCTGCGGGCCGGCCAGGGCAAGAACACCTACGGGACCGGCTCGTTCGTGCTCCTCAACACCGGTCCCACGCCTCCCGAGCCCGCCCCCGGCCTGCTCTCCACGATCGCCTGGTCGACCGACGCCGGGACCGCCTACGCCCTGGAGGCGTCGATCTTCGCGACGGGCGCCGCCGTCCAGTGGCTGCGGGACGGCCTACAGATCATCGCCGATGCCGCCGAGACCGAGCCCCTGGCCGCCTCCCTGTCCGGGAACGACGGCGTCTATTTCGTGCCGGCCCTCACCGGATTGGGCTCCCCCCACTGGGACCCCCACGCGAGGGGCACGATCGTGGGGCTCACCCGGGGGAGCACCCGCGCGCACCTGGCTCGGGCGACGCTCGAGGCGATCGCCTACCAGACGGTGGGCGCCGTCAGGGCGATGGAGTCGGCCGCCGAACGGCCTCTGGGCGAGCTGCGGGTGGATGGCGGGGCGAGCGCCAACGGGTGGCTCATGCAGTTCCAGGCCGACGTCCTCGGCGCGCCCGTGCTGCTCGGCGAGACCGCCGAGACCACCGCCCTCGGCGCGGGCCTGCTCGCGGGCGTGGGGGCCGGCCTGTGGACGCTCGCCGACGTCCCCTCCCTGTGGCGGGAGCGCCTGCGCTACGAGCCCCTTATGTCTGGCGACGAGCGCGAGCGACTGCTCGCGGGCTGGGCCGACGCCCTCGCCCTCGCCCGCTCGCGATGAGGTGATCAGGATGTGGTTCCGGTCGGTACATGTACCGACCGGCGAGGCCGCACATGTGCGGCCTCGAGGAAGGGCCGCGTGCGGCCCTTCCGACCGCGCCGCATGCGGCGCGGTCATCCTGAAGGGACGGAGGAGACGCCCTCCGCGCGTAACCTCGGCCGTCGGACGAGGTAAGCCATGAAGATGAGCGATCTCGCCCCGATGCGCGAGCAGGTCTACTCCGACCCGCGACCCAAGGAGTACTTCGACCGCTTCCACGAGCGTGCGCGCACGCGGGAACCCAACTGGATCTACGAGGCCACCCGGCTGATCACCTCCCTCTACGCCTACACGCTCCTGCGGGTGCGGTCGATCTCCTCCGAGAAGGTCCCCGGGCGCGGGCCGGTGATCCTCGCGCCCAACCACTTCTCCTTCATGGACCACTTCCTGATGGGCTGCTACATCCGGCGGAAGGTTCGCTTCATGGCAAAGTCGCAGTTGTTCACACCGTTCATGGAGCACATCTACAGCCCCGGCGGGGTCTTTCCCGTCCGTCGGGGGGCCCGGGACGACGAGACGTTCATCACCGCCGAGGCCATCCTCGCAAGGGGCGGGGCGATCACCATGTACTGCGAGGGGGGACGCTCGCGCACCGGAAAGATGGCCGACCAGGCCAAGCCCGGCATCGGCCGTCTCGCCCTGGAGACCGGCGCCATGGTCGTGCCGATCGCGATCCAGGGGTCCTCGCGGATTCGCAACTGGAAGCGCTTGCGCTTCCCCAAGGTCACCGTCCAGTACGGGGAGCCCATGCGCTGGACCCCCGTCGAGCACCCCACCCGCGCCCAACAGCAGGCGGTAGCCGACGAGATCCTCGCCGCCATCCGGGTCATGTACACGGGCCTTGAGACCCACGGCCGCAAGGCCGTCCTCAAGCGCGTCCGCGCACAGCGCCGCGCCGGGAAGACTCCCGTGGTCGCCTGACCGTCGGGGGGCGCCCTGGCTGCACGTCGGGGCCGGCCCGTATGGTTAGCCCCGCACGGGTCGCCAACCAGGAGGACGGCGTGAACAACAGGGTTGATGTCGGCGGGGTCATCCGCCGCACGTTCGAGATCTACGCGGACCAAGCCCTCGTGCTGGTCACGGCGGCCGCTGTCGTGTTCGTGATCAGCGCGATCTTCAGCGCCCTGCTGATCGCCGCCTCGCCGGTGCTCGCGATCCTCGCGTTCGTCGTGACCATCGTCGCCAGCACCCTGTTCACGGGCATGGTCGTGGAGCTCGTCGCCGACGTCCAGGACGGCAAGCGGGACTCGAGCCCCGGTCAGCTCCTGCAGGCGGCCACCCCCGTGATCGGTCAGCTGATCCTCGTGGGCATCGTCGCGGGCATCGGCATCGTGATCGGCTTCATCCTGATCATCGTTCCGGGCCTGATCCTGATCACGATCTGGTCGGTCGCCGCCCCCGTCGTCGTGCTCGAGCGCCCAGGCGGCCTGGGGGCGCTCGGTCGCAGCCGCGAGCTGGTCCGGGGGGAAGGCTGGAACGTGTTCGCCGTGATCCTCTTGATGGTGATCCTCGTCGGTGCCCTCAGCATCGTGATCGAGGCGATCGCCGACTCCGGCGGGACGGGTATCGGTCTCGTGGTCAGGGTCGTCGTCGGTATCCTCACCGCTCCCATCTCCGCCCTCGCCGCCGCCGTCCTCTACTTCCAGCTCCGGGGACCGGTCGCCGTCCAGGCCCCCGTCGGCCAAGCGCCCGCTGGCCAGGCGCCCGCTGGCCAGGCGCCGCCCGACACGACCCCGCCCGACACGACCCCGCCCGGTCTACCCTGAGCACCTGAGCACGATCGACCCGACAGAGCTGCTGCGAGAGGGCCTGCTCGAGGGGGTCTCGGTGCTGGTGGCGGGGGCTTCCCCGGGTCGGTCCTCGGATGGGACCCTCGGGGCGGCCGTTCGTGAGGCCTGCTCGGGTCTCGGAGCGCGGGTATCGACATGCCAGCCGGTGTCCGAGTCCTGGCGATGTGTCGAGGAGACCTCCTTGGACGCGGATGTCGCGACCTCAGTCGGCCCCACGCGCAAGCTCGATCTGCTCGCCGTCGACGCGGCTGCCCTCCTGGCCGGTGGTCTCGAGCGCCTGGGGGGTGGCCAGGAGGCTCTCGGGGTCTGCATGGAGGCCGTGTGGAACGTCACCCGAGCGGCCGTGAGCCAAGCCTTCCTGGACGTCTCTCCGGCGGGCGGGCGGATCGTGTACCTCGCTCCGGGTCGGGGCCCGCGCGCGCGCGGGGGTGCCCCGAACGTCACCGACGGCACATACGCCGACGGCGTCCGGGCGGGCCTCGAGAACCTCTCCCGGACCCTCTCGATCGAGTGGGCCCGCCACTCGATCACGACCGTCACGATCCTCCCCGCCTGTGGAGACCCGGTGAGGGGAGGGGAGGCGGCGGCGCTCACCGCCTACCTCGCCTCCCCCGCCGGGGCGTACTTCTCAGGCTGCCTGCTGGACCTGCGCGGCGTCTGACGGCTCGTGTTCCCGCCTGCGCCGCACCGGCCTGCGCCGCACCCGCCTGCGCCGCACGGGCCTGTGTCCGCGCCGGCCCGCGAGGCTCAGCCGGACATCCCGCCGAACAGGCCTCCGGTGATGTGGAGGGTCTGGCCGTGGACGTAGTTGCTCCAGGGGGAGCACAGGAAGAACACTCCTCCCGCGGCCTCCTCGGGTGTGGCGGGGCGGCCGAGGGGGATCAGCATCGAGGCCATCTGGCGCATCTGCTCGGGGATGCCCAGCTGGATCGTCTCGCCGTCCTTCTCCATCTTGTTCTCGTCCACCTTCGCCTGAGTGAGGCGGGTGTCGATGAAGCCGAACGCCACCGCGTTGACGTTGATCTTGAACTGGCCCCACTCCTTGGCGAGGGTTTTGGTGAGGCCCACCACGCCGGCCTTGCCCGAGGAGTAGTTGGCCTGGCCGGCGTTCCCGAAGGTGCCCGACGTGGAGGACACGTTGACGATCTTCCGGAACACCTCCTTGCCTTCCTCTCGCTCCTTCTTGGCGGGCTCCCTCAGATGGGGGGCCGCGGCGCGGATCACCCGGAAGGGAACCACCGTGTGGATGTCGAGCATCGCCTGGAAATGCTCGTCGGACATCTTGTGGACGGGCGCGTCGATGGTGTAGCCGGCGTTGTTGACGATCACGTCGATCTTGCCGAACTCGTCGATCGCCTTCTGGACGAGCTGGTCGGGGACGCCGGGCTTGGTGAGGTCTCCGGCGAACACCGCCGTCTCCCCGGCGATCTCCCCGGACGCCTGCTCGGCGACGTCGCTGTCGAGGTCGTTGATCAGAACCTGCGCTCCCTGTGTCACGAGCAGCTCTGCCGTCGCGCGTCCGATCCCGCGCGCGGAGCCCGTGACGATCGCGGACTTGCCGTCGAGTACTCCCATAGCCCTTGCTTCTCCTCTGTCGTCTTGTGGTTGTCGGGCTGGGAGACTATCGTCTGCCGGCCGCTGGGCAGAGGGGCTGTCGTCGGTCGGCCGTCAGCCGGCAGGGTGGTCGGGCAGGGGGTCGGGGAGTGGTCAGCCGGTGATGATCACGCCGAAGTCCTGTGTGTACAGGGCCCCCGGCTGGCCTTCCGAGCGTGACGATGGGGCTTGAGGATCGACGCCGATGCCGGTGTCCTGGTAGTTGGCGTCGAGGATGTTCGCGCGATGCTCGCGGGAGTTCATCCAGCTTTCCACGATCGACTGAGGGGTCGCCAACCAGAGGGTTCCCCAGGCGATGTTCTCACCCACTTCGTAGCCGATGTTGGAGCTGTAGATGTACCCGACTTCCGTCATCCGGCTCAGCGGGGTGCTTCCTTCCGGGCCTTCGTGGCTGAAGTAGTCCTGCTGGGCCATGCTTTCGCTGTGGCCCTGGGCGCACCACTCGAGCTTCGAGTCCAGCCGCAACGGGTGCTCGCCGTTGGCGATCCGTTCCCGGTTGATCAAGCAGAGGGTCACTTCGCGAACGGCTTCGAGGTTTTCGGGGGTCGGCGTGATGTTCGTGTTAGAGCAGGTGGGTGGGGTTTCGTTCGGCGGGGGAGGGGGTGTGGCCCTCTGGGCGGGAGTCGTCCGCGCATGGGAATGGTCGCCGCCGTGTGTGCCGGTGCCGGTGCCGCCGTGTGTGCCGGTGCCGCCGGTGCTCGCCTTGGTGCTGCCCTTGGTGCTCGCCTTGGTGCTGCCCTTGGTGCTCGCCTTGGTGCTCGCCTTGGTGCTGCCCTTGGTGCTCGCGTGGGTGCCCGTCGAGGTGTGGCTGCTCTGCTTGGTGTGAGAGGTCTTCGGACGATCGCTCACGTTTGAGGCGTGGGTGCCGTGCTGAGCCTCCCGCTTGGACGGGCTTCCCCGGTGGTCCTTGGAGGACTGTCCGTGCGTGTCTGAACGTCCGTGCTTGTGGGCGCTCGTGGCCCGGTGGACGGCGCTGCGGGCGGGGCGGCTCGCGGGGCTGTCCGAGCGTGCCAGCGCGACCGCGGGGACGGCGATGGCGATCGAGGCGATGGCCGCGAACGTCGCAAGTCGTCGTAGGCGAGAGGGGCGACGGGTGGGAATTCGGTCTGCATGTATCTGGTTCACCCGGCGAGAGATCGGACGTGTCCGTGTGGCTCCTTAGGCGATCGGCGCGGCCCTGGACGGATTCCGGCCTACCTGCGCTCTTCCCGAATCGGGCGTCGGGAGTCCTCCCCACCAGGCGTCGGGAGTCCTCCCACCCGCCGTCCGTGACTCTCCCACGGTTCGCCGTCGCGGGAAGTACGCAGCGCTACTGTTTACTTTTCGGTCGGTCTTCGTTAGCTTGTGCGGGGCGCCGATCGGGCGCCAGTGCCAGTATTCGAGGCCGACCAGTTCGAGCCCGAGCATTCGAGAACCGAGGAGATCGTCCGTTATGGCCGCCACCGCCGAGAGCGTTCTGAAGCCCGACTTCCAGGCCGCGAGAAAGCACTTCATCTTCACCGACGACCACGAAGCCCTGCGGGAGTCGATTCGTAACTTCGCCCTCAAAGAGCTCGCTCCCCACGCGGCGGAATGGGAGGAGACGACCTTCCCGGACTCGGTCTTCCGGCGGATGGGGGAGCTCGGCTTCCTGGGGTTGGACAAGCCCGAGGAGTACGGGGGCCAGGGAGGGGACTACTTCAGCGCGATGGTCCTCGCGGAGGAGATCTCAAACGCCAACTCCGGCGGCCTGGCGATGGGGGTGGCTGTGCAAACCGACATGGCGATGCCCCCGATCCTCAAGTTCGGCACCGAGGAGCAGAAGCGAGCATGGGCGGAACCGGCGATCAAGGGCGAGAAGATCCTGTGTTTGGGCATCACCGAGCCAGACGCGGGCTCGGACGTGTCGGGCATCAAGACCCGGGCGGTCCGGGACGGGGAGGAGTTCGTGATCAACGGCTCCAAGACCTACATCACCAACGGCCACCGGGCGGACGTGATCGTGCTCGTCACCAAGACCGATCCCGACGCGGGCTACGACGGCTTCACATTGTTTCTCGTGCCGATGGACGCCCCCGGGGTGATCCGCGAGAAAAAGCTGCAGAAGATGGGCATGCACGCCTCCGACACGGCCCTGTTGGCCTTCCAGGACGTGCGCGTCCCCGCCTCGGCGATGCTCGGCCAGGAAGGCAAGGGCTTCTACCACATCATGTGGGAGCTCCAGGGCGAGCGCATGATCGGCGCCGCCGGCTGCGTGGCGGGCGCCCAGAAATGCTTCGACCACACCCTCGCCTACGCCAAGGAGCGGGAAGCCTTCGGCAAAGCCATCGGACACTTCCAGGTGATCCGCCACAAGTTCGCCGAGATGGCCACAAAGATCGAGTCCGCCCGCCAGCTCGTGTACGTCACCGCCTGGCGGTTCGCCAACGGCGAGTACCCCGTCCGGGAGATCTCGATGGCCAAGCTCCACTCCGCCCGGGTGGCCTGCGAAGTGGCCGACGAGTGCATCCAGATCCACGGGGGCGCCGGCTACATGCGCGAGTACAACGTCGAGCGGGTGTGGCGAGACATGCGTCTGAACCGCATCGGCGCGGGCACCGACGAGATCATGCTCGAGGTCATCGGCCGCTCTTACGGACTTTGATCCAACCACCGTTCACCGACGAGCATGAGGAGCTGCGGGAGTCGATCCGGGGCTTTCTCGACCGCGAGCTCGCGCCCCACGCGCAGGGGTGGGAGGACGATGAGTGGTTCCCGGACGAGGTGTTCGGAAAGCTCGCCGGTCAGGGGCTCCTCGGCCTGAAGTACCCGACCGACCTGGGGGGCCAGGGAGGGGACTACCTGCACGAGGCGGTCCTCTGCGAGGAGCTCGCCCGGATCGGCTCCGGCGGGACCGCCGCGGGGATCGGGGCACACGTCAACATCGCCACCCCCCCGATCTGGAAGTTCGGCTCAGAGGGGCAGAAGCGTGCCTATCTCATCCCCGCGATCCGCGGCGAGAAGATCGGGGCGCTCGCCATCACCGAGCCCGGCGCGGGCTCGGACGTGGCCGCCCTGCGCACCTCCGCCGAGCGGGTGGACGGCGGTTGGGTGATACGGGGAGAGAAGACCTACATCACCAACGGGGTTCGCGCCCACTTCATCGTCACCGCCGCCCGCACGACCCCCGAGGGGGGCCATCACGGGGTCTCCTTCTTCATCGTCGATCGCTCCGAGAGTGTGAGCTCGTCCAAGCTGCAGAAGCTCGGCTGGCAGGCTTCGGACACCGCCACGATCGCCTTGCAGGACGTGTTCGTCCCTGAGGAGAACCTGCTCGGGGAGCTCCACGGGGGCTTCAAGCTGATCATGGCCAACTTCCAGTGGGAGCGCCTGGCGATGGCCCTCGGGGCGGTCGGCGCGATGCAGCTCGCCTGGGAGCGCACCGCCGCGTACGCCCGCGAGCGGGTCGCCTTCGGCCGGCCCCTGGCGGGCCACCAGGCGATCCGCCATCGCCTCGCCGATCTCGCCGCCTCGGCCTACTCGGCCCGCTGCGTCACCTACGACGCCCTCCGTAGGTTCGTCTCAGGCGAGGAGCCCCTGGGGGAGGTCACGATGGCCAAGCTCCTGACCCAGCGCGCCTCCTTCGAGCTGATGGACGCCTGCCTTCAGATCCACGGCGGCGCCGGCTACATGCGCGAGTACTGGATCGAGCGCGCCGCCCGGGACGCCCGCCTCGGGCCGATCGGGGGCGGCACGGATGAGATCATGCGCGAGATCCTCGGCCGCGTGCTGGGGCTGTAGCGCCTGCTGAAGGGCCTGAAACCTCTCCATCCGCACTCAAGGGGGGTGGCTGACAGTCCGATACCAACCTCGTGTTGGATCGCCGCCGCCACCTGGCCATCGCCGTCCTCTGGTTGCTTGCCAGCGCCCTCGTCCCGGCGACCCTGTCCGTCGCCGAGGCGGGCGCCGCCTTCCGTCAGGGCACGGGCGCCACCCGCTGTGCGACCTCCACGAGCTTTCGCGCCGGCAAGGGCAGGCATCCCAAGGCCAGGTGCCGCCGTCATCATAAGCCGGCTCACGGGGGCGTCTGCCCGAACGCCGGCTTGACTCCCACCCTGCACGACCTGCCCAAGATCCGGGCGGCGACCCTGTGTCTGGTCAACCGCGCCCGGGCCGTCCACGGCGAGGCGTCCCTGCGCACGAACCCGCGGCTGCTCACAGCCGCCCAGGGCCACTCCGACAGCATGGCCTTCGGTGACTACTTCTCACACATCAGCCCCGCCGGCCGGACGCCTCTGGATCGCATGAGGGCCGCCGGCTACATCCACAGCTCCCGGGTGGGCTACGAAGTGGGCGAGAACATCGGCTTCGGCACCCTCTGGCTGGCCACTCCCAAGGCGATCGTCCACGCCTGGATGATGTCTCCCGGCCATCGCGCGAACATCCTCGATTCTCGCTTTCGCGACACCGCCATAGGCGTCTCTCCCCATCCCCCCGCCGTCCTCGCGGGCGGCCAGCCGGGGGCCGTGTACACGCAGGACTTCGGCGTGATCGTCCGCGCTCGCTTCGCCCACCGAGCCGGCACTCGCGTTGTCCACCGGCCGGGCGCTCGCGTCGTCCGCCGGGCCGGGAAGAAGTAAACAGTAGAGCTGCATACTTCCTGCACGCCCGCGATCCGGTTAGGATTGGCCGATGGCCGGCGATCCAGTCGTGTACGCGCTCGAGGAGTCGGGCGTCGCCATCCTCACCCTGAACGACCCCGAGACCCGCAACGCCCTCTCGCCGGAGCTCCTGGACGCCCTGATCGCGGCCTTCGAGCGCGCGCGTGAGGACGCCGACGTGCGGTGCGTGGTCCTCGCCTCCTCCCACGAGAGCGTCTTCTCCTCCGGCGCCAACCTCGGCGGCTTCGCCGGCGATCTCACGCTGGTGCAGCGCCACTTCGGCTCGGACCGATTCGTCGAGCTCTTCAGGCTGATCGGCTCCCTCGGCAAGCCCACCCTCTGCGCCGCCCGCGGCCACGTGCTCGCCGGCGCCCTCGGAATCGCCCTCGCGTGCGATCTGATCGTCGCCTCCGAGCAGGCCACCTTCGGCACGCCGGAGATCAACGTCGGCGCCTTCCCCTTCATGATCATGGCCCTGATCTACCGCAACGTCCCCCGCAAGCGTGCCAACGAGCTGCTTCTGCTCGGCGAGCGCTGGAGCGCCCACGACGCCCATGCCGCGGGCATCGTCAACCGGGTCGTGCCCGCCGTGGAGTTCGACGCCGCCGTCTCCGACTGGGCCGGGAAGCTCGCCTCCAAGTCGCCGCTGATCATGCGCCTCGGCAAGGAAGCGATGCGCCGCCAGCTCGACATGCCTCTAGACGACGCCCTCGACTATCTGCGCGCACAGCTCACCCTCGCCACCTCCACGGAGGACATCGTGGAGGGCATCACCGCCTTCTTCCAGAAGCGCGAGCCCCAGTGGAAAGGCCGGTGAGGCGGATGAGTGCCGGTGGGGCGGACGGGAACGGCCGGTGAAGCGGATGAGATGTCTTTCGAAAAGGGGGCCCCGCGCGCGCACGCGCGCGCCCGCGCGGGCCCCCCATTGGAGGGACTCATGAGCACCCACACCAAGAGCCACGAGAGCTCTCTCCTGCGACCCCTCGTCGAGGACCTCGAGGCGCGCCGCGCAAAGATGCGGCTCGGAGGGGGCGAGGAGAAGATCGCCAAGCAGCACG
This sequence comes from uncultured Solirubrobacterales bacterium, assembly GCA_963785785.1. Classification (GTDB taxonomy): domain Bacteria; phylum Actinomycetota; class Thermoleophilia; order Solirubrobacterales; family Solirubrobacteraceae; genus Palsa-744. The sequence goes on from CAWAWI010000003.1 coordinate 241,781, forward strand.
AGCGGGGCAAGCTCACCGCTCGGGAGCGCATCGGGCTGCTGGTGGACGAGAACACGTTCGTGGAGCTCGGCATCCACGGCCGCCCCCACTCCTCCCAGCGCGCCATGGACGGCGTGGACGCCCCCGCCGACGGCGTGATCACCGGGTACGGCAAGGTCGACGGGCGCCTGACGGCGGTGTGTGCGTATGACTTCACGGTGATGGCCGGCTCGATGGGCATGACCGGCGAGTTCAAGGTCACCCGGTTGCGCGAGCTGGCGCTCACCAAGCGGATCCCGTTCGTGTGGCTCCTGGACTCCGCGGGGGCCCGCGTCCAGGAGGCCGCCGGGGCGATGTTCGCGGGCTCGGGCCACCTCTTCCGGGAGGAGGTCATCATGAGCGGCGTCATCCCCCAGGTGGCCGCCCTGATGGGCCCCTGCGCGGCCGGCACCGCCTACATCCCCGGCCTCGCCGACTTCGTGCCGATGGTCAAGGGTCGCGGCTCGATGGCCCTGGCGGGCCCCCACCTCGTGCGTGCCGCCGTGGGGGAGGACGTCACCCAGGAGGAACTGGGGGGCTCACGGGTTCACTGCCGCAAGTCGGGCGTGGGGGACATGGAGGTGGCAAGCGACGAGGAGTGCATCTCCCAGATCAAGGCCTACCTGTCCTACATGCCCCAGAACTGCGAGACCCCGCCGCCGATCCGCCCGAGCGACGACCCGATCGACCGGCGGGAGGAGTCCCTGCTCGACGTCCTCCCCGAGTCCAACCGCAAGCCCTATGACATGTACGAGGTTATCCGACGGATCGTCGACGACGGCTCCTACCTGGACATCAAGGGCCAGTGGGCCAAGACCATCATCACCTGTTTGGCCCGCTTCGGTGGACGGCCCGTCGGGATCGTCGCCAACCAGCCCAAGCAGCTCGGGGGGATCCTCGACAACGACTCCGCCGACAAGGCAGCCCGCTTCGTGAACCTGTGCGACGCCTTCGCGATCCCCCTCGTGTTCATCCAGGACGTGCCCGGCTTCATGGTCGGCACCAAGGTGGAGGCCGAAGGCATCATCCGCCACGGCGCCAAGATGCTCCACGCCGTCGCCGCCGCCACCGTTCCCAAGATCACCGTCATCACTCGCAAGGCCTATGGCGCCGGCTACTACGTGATGTGCGGCCGCGCCTACGAGCCAGACCTGATCGTCGCCTGGCCGAGTGCCGAGATCAGCGTGATGGGCGCTGAGGGGGTCGTCGAGATCGCCTTCCGCAAGGTCGTCGAGGAAGCCGACGATCCCCCGGCCAAGCGCGCCGAGCTGATCGAGGGCTTTCGGCGCGCGTTCGACGTCTACATCGCCGCCGGCAACGACCTGATCGACGACGTGATCGACCCCCGCGAGACCCGTCCCACGATTTGCAGAGCCCTGGAGATGGCCGCCGACAAGCGCGTCGAGCGCCCCTGGAAGCGACACGGAGTGGTGCCGGTATGAGCGTCGAGGACCCGGTGCTCATCACCTGCTCGATCTCGGGGGCGATCGCCAACCGGGAGCAGTGCCCGGCGATCCCGTACACGCCCGCCGAGTACGCCGCTGAGGCCCGCCGGATCGTGGACGAGGGCGGCGTGATGATCCACATCCACGCCCGCAAACCGGACGGCGCCCCGAGCTATGAGATCGAGGACTTCCAGGCGATCACCGACGCGATCCGCTCCGAGGTGGGGGTTGGGGTGATCGTCAACTTCTCGACTGGCACCATCGGCGTGCCCGTGGAGAAGCGGGTGGCCTACCTGCGGGCCTGCCGCCCCGAGGTGGCGGCCCTGAACATGGGGTCGATGAACTACGCCAAGTACTCCCGCTCCCGCAAAGACTTCGTGTTCAAGATGGTGTTCGCCAACCCGTTCGAGGAGATCATCGAGCTGCTCCAAGCGATGAACGAGCTCCAGATCAAACCCGAGCACGAGTGCTTCGACATCGGCCACGTCGGCAGCCTCGCCCCGCTGATCGACATGGGGGTGCTGAAGACCCCTCTGCACGTGGACACCGTGATGGGAGTCGTCGGAGGCATTCCCCCGACCGCCCGCAACCTGGCGGCGATGGTGCAGAACATCCCGCCACCCCCCGAGGGCGAGCGACCCTCCCACTGGGGGGTCATCGGCATCTCCCGGGACCAGTGGATGCTCGTGTCCGCCGCTCTGACCCTCGGCGGCTCGATCAGGGTGGGCCTCGAGGACAACCTGTACCTGCCCGACGGACGCATGGCACGCTCCAACGGCGAGCTCATCGCGAAGGCCCGCCAGATGACCGAGGACGTGGGACGCCGTCCGGCGACCGTCCAGGAGGCCCGCGCGATGCTCTCGATCCCCCAGCGCGGGCCCGACGCCGGCGGCGGCGGGTCGAACGGCGGCGAATCGAACGGCGGCGGGTCGAACGGCGGCGGGTCGAACGGCGGCGAATCCACATCCGCCGCCGGGCGGGTGGGCGTGGAGGGCCGCTCGTGAGCCTACCCCTGGAAGGCGTTCGCGTGCTCGACCTCTCCCGGCTGCTCCCGGGCGGGTTCTGCTCGCTGTTGCTCGCGGACTTCGGCGCGGATGTCCTGAAGGTCGAGGACACCGGGATGGGCGACTACATCCGCTGGTCTCCCCCCTACGTCGAGGGCGCCGACGACAGCGCCAAGTCCGCGCTGTTCCTGTCGTTGAACCGCAACAAGCGCTCGATCCGCCTGGACCTCAAGAGCGAGCCCGGGCGGGAGGCTCTGCTGGCGCTCGTGCGCGAGCACGACGTGGTGCTCGAGTCCTTCCGTCCCGGCGTCCTCGATCGTCTCGGCGTGGGCTATGAGCGTATGCGGAAGGTCAATCCCGGAATCGTCTACTGCGCGATCTCCGGCTACGGCCAGACCGGGCCCAAGCGGGACGCCTCCGGTCACGACATGAACTACCTCGGCCTCGTCGGCCTGCTCGGCCTCACCGGCGAGCGCGGCGGCGGGGTGGGTGGGGCTCCCATTCAATCGGCCGGCCAGATCGCCGACCTCGGCGGCGGGGCCCTGATGGCGGCCTTCGGGATCATGGTCGCCCTGCGCGAGCGCGACGGAGCGCCCACCCGGCCGGGGCGGCCGGGGTCCGGATCTCAGGGCTCCGGGGAAGGGCAGGTGGTGGATGTCTCGATGGCAGACGGCGCTCTCTCCTGGCTGGCGATGGTCGCCGGGGCCTACTTCGCCGATGGGATCGTTCCCCATCGGGGCGAGCTGCCCCTCGCGGGCTCCATGATCTGCTATCGCCCGTATGAGTGCTCTGACGGCTGGATCACCCTTGGGGCGCTGGAGCCGAAGTTCTGGCAGGCGTTCTGCCGGGGCGTCGGCCGGGAGGACCTGATCGAGAGGCAGTTCGAGCGTCCCGGCTCCGACGCCCACAACGAGGTCTCCGAGATCTTCCGGGCCCGCACTCGGGCCGCGTGGGAGGCGTTTGCGCGCGAGCACGACTGCTGTTTGGAGCCCGTCCTCGAGCTCGACGAGGCGCTCTCCTGCGAGCTCGTCCGCGAGCGGGAGATGGTCGTGGAGATCGACCAGCCCGGCGCCCGTTCACCCGTGCGCCAGCTGGGCATCCCCGTCAAGCTCGCCCGCACCCCCGGCGAGCACCGGCGCCTGCCGGGGCCCGCCCTCGGCGAGCACACCCGCGAGGCGCTCCTCGCGGCCGGCCTCTCCGAGCGGGAGGTCACCGAGCTGCTCGCCAGCGGCGCGGCCGCGGGCCCCGCGGAACCATCGCCCCAAGACGCGACCCTCCGGATCTGAGCGGTCGGCCGTGAGCGCCGCGAGGACCCCAGCCGGGCCCAAGCGAAAGAGCGCCGCCGCGGGAGGCCCGCTCCTGAAGATCGGCGAGCTGGCCGACCGGGCCGGCGTGAGCGCCGGCACGATCAGGCACTACCTGCGGGAGGGTCTGCTGCCGGAGCCGGTCAGGACGAGCCGCAACATGGCCTACTACCCGCCCGACTACGTCGAGCGGATCGCCCTGATCAAGCGTCTGCAGGAGGAGCGGTTCATGCCCCTGCGGGTCATCAAGGGGATGCTCGACGACGATCCCGAGCACGTCCGCGCCCTGGTCGAGTTCGAGGATCGCATCGTCGAGCGGGCTCTGGCGAGCGCCGAGGAGCGCGCTCGCGTGCCCGCCCGGGAGATCCGCGAGCGCTACGCGATCCCTCAGAACGTGCTGAGCCGTCTCGCGGAGATCGGCGTGCTGACCCCCGGCCGGGGCGGCTACACCACCGACGACGTAAAGATCATCGAGGCCATCAGCCGCTTTCGCGCCGGCGGCTATGACGAGGCGCTCGGCTTCACCGTGTACGACACCCTTCGCTATCGCGAGGCCCTGGAGCCCCTCGTTCAGGAGGAGGTCCGTGCCCTCCTGGATCGTCTCGCCGGAGAGGTGGAGCTCGACCGGGCCCTTCAGATCATCGAGGCCGGCGGGGATCCCCTGCGGGAGCTGATCGGGGCGATTCACTCAAAGCTCCTGCTCGCCGAGCTCGCCCGCCAGCGCCGCTGAGCTACCACTTCGCGCGATGGTGCTCGACCACCCCGAGGCCGTGCGCCAGCTCGATCCCGCCGGGCAGGGATCCCGAGAACGTGCCGAAGGGCGCCCGGTAGTCGCTGCTCACGAGCAGAAGGCTCTGCCTGTGCCTGCGCTCGGCCTCCGCCGCGAAGCGCACGATCGAGCCGTCCTGCGCCACGATCTCGCTGAGGTCGGCCGCGAACCGCACGGGGACGGTCTCGGTGGGCTCGCCGTCCACCCAGACCGTCCGCTCGCTGCCCACAGGCGGGTCGTTCACGCCCGCCACGAGGTTCCAGGCGAGTGCACCTCCCCGAGGGCTCTCGCCCACGCCGGCGCTCCACTGCCACTCGGTGTGCCGGCCGTGGTAGCCGGCCGTGTCGTCGATCACCGCGAGGGCCTCGATCGCCCGCGCGGGGCCTCCGTCGAGAGCGAGCGTGCCCTGCGCTCGCACGCCCGCCTGCTTGCTCGTCCAGACCTCCCCGCCGCCCTCGTGGGGGCAGCGGGTCTCGACGCCTCCGCCTTCGGCGAGCTCGAGCTCGAGCTCCACGCCGCCGTCGCGCACTCCTACCCGCCCGGCCGCCAGGTCCACCGCGCCCGCCGGCCAGGGGAGCATTCGGGTGCGCTCCCTGACGCGTCCGTCGCGACGGTCGAGCACCGCCCAGAAGGCCTGCCTCGCGGGACCCACTCGCACGAGCGCCACGCACGCCATCAGCTCCGGAGCGAACACCCCCACGTATCGCCACCGCTTCAGCGGTCGTCCGCCACGCAGCAGCGGCAGGCGCGCAGGCGCTTCGGGCGGGCCCGCGGAGACTCGACGATCAGTCACTCCGCTGCTCGCGAGAGCTATGCTTGCCGTTGTTGACTGACTGGTCAATCTATATCTGGGGAGGGGGACGCCCGGCTTGCGAGGCGGATGCCCCGCCAGGGGTGTGAGCCGGGGAAGGGACGTATCTTGAAGGTAGCCGCAGTCCAGCTCAACTCCAACGCCGACTTCGACGCGAACCTCGCCGTCGCCGAGCGGCTCACGCGCGCGGCCGCCGCCGACGGCGCCAAGCTGATCGTCCTGCCCGAGAAGTGGACCGCGATGGGCTCTGAGGAGGAGCTCCGCAGGGCCGCCGAGCCGCTCGACGGACCGGCCGTCGCCTGGGCGCGCTCGATCGCCCGCGAGCTGGCGGTGGATCTCGTCGCGGGCTCGATCCTCGAGCGGATCCCTGGGGAGGAGAAGCTCGCCAACACCTCCGTCCACGTCGGTCCCACGGGAGCCGTGTGCGCGCTCTATCGCAAGCTCCACATGTTCGACGTATCGATCGACGGCCGCTCCTACCGCGAGTCAGACGTCGAGCTCCCGGGCGAGGAGATCGTGCTCAGTCACACCTCCCACGGAGTCGAGCTGGGCCTGTCGATCTGCTACGACCTGCGCTTTCCCGAGCTCTTCCGGATCCTCGCCGTCCGAGGCGCCCGGATCTTCGCGCTCCCCTCGGCCTTCACCCTGCCCACGACACGCGACCACTGGGAAGTGCTCGTCCGCGCCCGCGCGATCGAGAACCAGGCCTTCGTGATCGCCGCCAACCAGGTGGGCCCTCATCCCGGCGGCCATCGCTCGGGAGGACGCTCGATGATCGTGGACCCGTGGGGGGTCGTCCTCGCCCAGGCCCCCGACGGGGTCCATTACGTCGTCGTCGATCTCGACCTCGACCGCCAGCTTCAGATCCGCTCACAGCTCCCCGCCCTCGCCAACCGCCGCCCGGAGACCTATCTGTGGCCCGACACGCTCGAACCGGCCCGATGAGCGCTCGCCGACCTCTTTTGGCAGGGGCCAAAAGCGCCCCACAGGGGCGCGGTCACGAGAGCCTGGAAGGCTCTCATCCCAGTCAGAAGGGCCGGCCGAATGCCGGCCCGAGCAAACCATCCGACAAGCGCCGTTTGATCCTCGACGCGGCCGTTCGGGTGTTCGCGCGCCAGGGCTTTCACGCCTGTCGGGTCGCCGACATAGCCGACGACGCCGGCGTGGCATACGGGCTCGTCTACCACTACTTCGCCTCCAAGGACGAGATCCTCGACACCCTCTTCCTGGAGCGCTGGAACGTGATGCTCGAGATGATCAAGGCGGTCGACGAACGCGACCTCCCGGCCCGCGAGAAGCTCCAGGAGATCGCCTCGTTCATCGTGGACTCCTATCGCCATGACCCCGACCTGATGAAGGTGATCATCGTCGAGGTCACCCGCGCGGCCAACTCCTTCGGCCAGACCCACCTGGGCCAGATCCGCCAGGCCTACGAGCTGATCGGGGAGATCGTGATAGCCGCTCAGGAGCAGGGCGCCTTCAAGCCCGAGATCGACTCTCGCTTCGCGGCGATGGCCTTCTACGGGGCGATCGAGCAGATGCTCACCGGCTGGATCTTCGATCTCCTGCCCCGCGGGGACGAGCACTTCGAGCGATCCAAGTGGCTGGTCGTGGAGACCGTCTGTGGCGGTCTCGAACGTCCCGCCGCCGGCGAGCCCGCCACGGGCTGAGGCGCTCGCGCGGGGCGACCGCGGGCGGGGGCTTTCCTCCGGAGGCGACCGCGGGCCGAGGCGACCCCTCCGGGCAATACACTGGCCGGCGATGGAGAACGATGTGGTCAAGCGCCTGATGTGGTCGGGCCTGCTCGCGGGCTTCACCGCACTCTTCAGCGTCCTCGCCCAGCGCGCCGCCGCGCGGGTCTGGCGGCAGCTGTTCGCGGAGGAGCCCCCGGAGTGAGCGTCCCTCCCGGCAGCGACCGCCCCGGCGCCCCACGAGGGGACGTGCCGCAGGGCATCGCCACCGCGATCACCGAGATCTCCGAGCGCGCCACTCTGCTCGTGCGCGAGGAGATCGAGCTAGCCAAGGCGGAGGTGGCCGAGAAGGCCACCAAGCTCGTGAAGGGCGCCGTCGTGGGCGTCGCCGCGGGGATCTTCGTCGTCACCGCTCTCTTCTTCGTGCTCATCGGCTGCGCCTGGCTGCTCTACTACTACCTGCCGATCGGCAATGACTACACGTACTTCTGGGGCTTCTTCGCGATGGCCCTGATCCTGCTGGTGCTCGGCCTGATCGCCGGGTTGATCGCCGCCAAAGCGGTCAAACGCGGCGCACCGCCAACGCCCGACATGGCGATCGAGGAGGCCCGCAAGATCCGCGACACGGTCTCCTCCGCCGAGCCCATCGCCCCCGAGGCCCCCGTCGAGACGTTCGTCACCCCCGCCCCTTACGGCGCCGCCGCCCCCGTCGGCGGCGCTCCGCACGTCGCGAGCGCCCCTCCTGTCGAGAGCCCTCCCCCTGAGGAGAGCGCTCCGCCTATCGACGGCGCCGGGCCGGACGACGCCCCGCCCGTCGAGAGCGACGAGCCGGGCGAGAGCGCGCCACCAGTCGGGAGCGACCCGCCCGTCGAGAGCGACCCGCCCGTAAACCCCGACCCGAAGGAGAACGGCTAGATGGCAACGCGCACCCCCGACGAGATCCGCGACTCGATCGAGGCCAATCGCGCCGAGCTGGCGATCTCGGTGGGACGTCTGCGGGGGGAGGTCGCCTATCTGACCGACTGGCGTGGACATGTCGAGCGCCATCGTCGCGAGGTGCTCGTGGGGGCAGCCGTAGTGGGCCTTTACCTCGGCAGTCGCCTCCTGCGCCGCCGGCGCAGGCGCTGAACGGCCGCCACAGGCTTCCCCTCAGCTCAGCAGGCCGCGGGGCACCGCGCCGACGCCGATCATGCCGGGACCGGTGTAGGTGCCGATCACCGGCCCCACCTCCGAGGTGAACACGGGCTCGGAGTCGAAGATCTCGCGACAGCGCGAAATCAGGCGTTCGGCCTGCTCGGGCGCGCGGATGTGCTGCACCACCCACCCGTCCGACTGGGCGTCGTTGAGCTTCTGGGCATACCCGACCATCCGCTCGAACGCACGGCCGGCCGTTCGCACGCGCTCCACCGGGGTGATCTCGTACTCCAGCGAGAGGATCGGCTTGATCCGCAGCGTGCCCCCGAGCCATGCCTGGGCCTTGCCCACGCGACCGCCCCGGCGCAGGTACTCGAGGGTGTCGATGCAGAACCAGATCTGCAGGGCCCTGCGGGTCTCGCGCACGCGCTCGACCACCGCGTCCTGCTCCGCGCCGGCTTTCGCCGCCGCGCTGGCGGCCAGGGCCAGCAGGCCCATCCCCCCGCAGGCGGTTTCGCTGTCGATCACCTCAACCCGCTCGCCGAGCCCGCGCTCCGCAAGCAGGCCGTGAGCCTGCCTGGCCGCCTCGCAGGTTCCCGATATGCCGCCCGCGAGATGGATCGAGACCACGTCCATGCCCTGCTCGATCAGCGGCTCCCAGACGGCCAGGAAGTCGCCGATCGACGGCTGGGAGGTGCTCGGCAGGTCGGGATCGAAGCCCAGGCGCCGGTAGAAGGCGTCGAAGCTCTCCATCTCGAGCTCCCGCTCCGGCTGACCTCCCTTCCAGCCGACATACAGGCTCACCTGGTGGATGCCGTGCTCATCCGCGAGCGCTCGCGGCAGGTAGTTGGTGCTGTCGGTCACGACCGCGACGGGCGTCGGCATCGGCCGCGGACGCTACCGCAACGTCGCCCGCGCGCGGGTCGCGAGCGCTCTCAGGCGAGGCGGTTCTCGATCTGGGTGAGTCCCGGCGCGACCGGCTGGGGCTCGGTCGACTGGGGCTCGGCCGACGGCTGCGGGAACGTCTCGGAGCCCTCCTGCGGCACATCGAGCACGTCGGCCAGCTCGCCAGACTCGTACATCTCCATGACGATGTCGCACCCACCCACGAGCTCGCCCTTCACGAACAGCTGCGGGATCGTCGGCCACTTGGAGATCGCCGAGAGCTCCTGGCGGATGCGCGAGTCCGGAAGGATGTCCACGGCCGCGAACTGGGCCTGCAGCGTCTGCAGCGCCGCGACCGTCCGTGCCGAGAAGCCGCACGCGGGGGCTTCCGGGGTGCCCTTCATGAACAGGATCACCTCGTGCTCGTCGATGGCCTTCTGGATCGCGTCTCGAATCTGGCTCTGCTCGGTGTCTGACATGGCTGCTCCTGGCTAGCTGGTGGGGCTCTGGGTCTTCAACGACAGAGCATGTATACGGCCCCCGATCTCCGGGCCGAAGACGTCGTAGACGAGCTTGTGCTGCTCTATTCGGCTGCATCCCACGAAGGCCGGCGCGGTCACGGTCGCTCGGAAGTGGTCGCCGCCGCCGGTCCAGTCCTCGACCTCCGCTCTCGCTCCCGGGATCGCGGCCTCGATGCGCTGTCTGATCTCCTCCGCGTCTGGCATCCTGCCCCAAGCTTAGAGCACATCCGAGCCTCGCTATACTTTCGATAGCAATGGTCACGATCACGGACAAGGGCGCGGAGAAGGTCCGCGAGTTCATCGCCTCCCAAGACGCCGATGCGGCCCTGGCGGGCCTGCGTGTCGGCGTACGCGGGGGCGGCTGCTCGGGCTTCCAGTACCAGCTGGCCTTCGACGAGCAGCGCGATGACGACACCGTGTTCGAGAGCCACGGCCTGAAGCTGCTGGTCGACGGCGCGAGTCTTCCCTACGTCCGCGGATCGGTGGTCGATTACGAGGAAAGCCTCCAGGGGGCCGGCTTCAAGGTCGAGAACCCCAACGTCGTCGCCGCCTGCGGCTGCGGCTCATCCTTCCGAGTAGCCGAGCAGGAGCAGGTCTCCGCCGTCTGAGGCCGGCCGCCGTGGCGCTCGCGCCGCGCTCTACCCGGGCTCGTTCTGGAGCGAGCGCCACAGGTAGCGGCAGGCCAGAGTGCGATACGGGCGCCACGGCGTTGCGATCGCCTCCATCGCGGGCGCGTCGGGAAGTCCGTCCAGGTCGTAGGCTCGTTCGATCGCCCGCCCGATGCCGAGATCTCCGACCGGCAGCACGTCGGGACGCTGCAGGTGGAACATCAAGAACATGTGCGCCGTCCAGGCGCCGAGGCCCTTGACCGCGACGAGCTCACCGATCACCGCGTCGTCGTCGAGCTCGTCGAGACGCTCGAGCTCGAGCTCCCCGGAGATGACGTGCTCGGCGAGCGAGCGCAGGTAGCTCACCTTCGCCCGCGACAGCCCCGCGGCCGCGCGCAGCTCTTCGGGCTCGTCTTCGAGGATCTGAAGCGGCGTCGGCGGGCGCCCGTCGAAGCGGTCGGTCAACCGTCCGTAGATCGAGCGGGCCGCGTTCACGGACAGCTGCTGGCCGACGATCGCCCGCACGAGCGCCCCGTAGTGGTCGTTTGATTCGGGTCCCGCCCGCCCCCTGTCGGCGCGCGCGTCCGGAAGCTTGCCGGTCGCGGCGATCAGCTCGGCGAGCACCGGATCCGACCGGCGCAGGTGGGCGAGGCCCCGCGCCACCCTGGCCTTCAGAGCCCCGGCAGGGCCTCGGCCCCGACCGGCTCGCCGTCCAGCGCGTTCAGCGCCCGCTGCAGGGACATCTTGATACAGGTGAAGCTCGGCGTGTCCCGCACGGTGTACCGGGAGGCCTCGGTCGTGCGCAGCCGCTGCACGAGGTCCAGGAACGTGCCGGGGTCGTCGGTGTCGAACGCCACCACGAACTCCTGGTCGTCCAACCCGAAGGAGTAGGCCGTGTGGTTGTCCACCCCGGGGTATTCCCGTCCGACCTCGATGTGCCCCTGCATGATCCGCCAGCGCTCGTCGGCGGGAAGCGCATACCACTCGCGAGACTTCACGAACGGATAGACGAACACGTACTTCCCGCGAAACCCCCGGGGGACGGCGCGCTCGTCTTCGGAGTACTCCGAGCTCTTGCGCACCCCCAGCAGGGAGTAGGGGATCTGGGCCCACTTCATCAGCCCGCTCTGCGCGAGCACGACGTGGAACTCGTGGATGCGGTCGAGGTTCTCGGCCTCGGCGAGAAGCATCAGCTCGGCGTCTCCCCGCGTGCCCACCAGCGAGAACGCCTGCAGCAGATGCCCGTCGGCGAAGTCCTCGCACGCCGCCGTCAGCTCGGCCTTGTCCTGGGCCCTCTGCTCGGCGTGAAGGCGCCGCCACGCCGGGTCGAGCTTCAGGAACGTGTACTTGACGAAATGCCTGGCGGCCACCCGCCGATTATCGCAGGCTCCCGTTTGGCCTCGCGGGCGCCCCACGCCGCCTCGCGAGCGCCCCGCGCGGCGGCCCATCCCCGGCGGGGGTTAGACTCGTGGTGTGCGGATCGCACTGGTCTCTCCGTACTCCTGGACTTACCCCGGCGGGGTCACCCGACACATCGAGGCGCTCGCGGCGGAGCTGGACGGACTGGGACACGAAGCCCACGTGCTCGCGCCCTACGATCCCGACGACGCCCTCGCCCGGCGTCTGCACCGTGGCGCGCGCCCGCAGGCGCGTGAGCGCCCCGAGCGCTTCGTCTCGCTCGGCCGGACCTTCGGCCTGCCCGCCAACGGGGCCGTGTCGAACATCACCGGCACTCCCAAAGCGGTGCTCGCCCTGCGCCGCGAGCTGGGTCGCGGCGGCTACGACGTCGTGCACCTGCACGAGCCGATCGTGCCCCTCATCTGCTGGGACGCCCTCATGAGCGCGAGCTCGGTCCCCCTGGTCGGCACCTTCCACACGTACTCCGAGAACCGGATCACCAACGGCATCGCCGCGGTCGGGCTGGGCGGGCGCCGGCGCGTCAACCGGCTGCGCGTGCGCATCGCCGTCTCCGAGGCGGCCGCCTGGACCGCCCGGCGCTTCTACGGCGGGCGCTACCGGATCGTCCCCAACGGCGTCCACGTCGAGGCGGGCGGTTACGAGGATCACGACTGCGCGGAGGAGATCGCGCACGCCGCCGGGGCAGCCGGGCGCGCCGCCGCCGAGGCCGGGGTCGGGGTCGGGGTCGGGGGCGACGAAGCCGCGCCCCTGCGCATCCTGTTCGTCGGCCAGGCGGTCGAGCGCAAGGGACTGTCCGTGCTGCTGCGAGCGTTCGAGGCGCTGCGCGACCACGTCCCGGCGACGCTCACGCTCGTGGGCGCCTGCGCGGAGGAGGTGGCTCATATGACCCTCGACGACCGCGGTATCGAGGCGCTCGGCAAGGTCTCCGAGGATCGCAAGCTGGCGGAGCTCTCTCGGGCGGACGTGCTCTGTGCGCCCTCGCTGCACGGGGAGAGCTTCGGGATGGTCCTCACCGAGGGGCTCGCCGCCGGCACCCCCGTGCTGGCCTCGGACATCCCCGGCTATCGGGATGTCCTGCGCGACGGTGTCGACGGTCAGCTCGTCCCCCCGGGGAACCCGCTGGCGCTCGCGGAGGCTTTGCGCCGCCTCGCGCTCGAACCTGAGCGCCGCGCGGACATGGCCGCCGCGGCGCGCGAGCGCGCGGAGCGCTTCGCCTGGCCGAATGTCGCCGCGGAGGTGCTCGACTGCTACGAGCAGGCCCTGGCCGTCGGCGAGCCCTCCACGCGCCTGGCCCGCTCGGCGGTGCGCCACGGCCTGATGCCCGCCGACCTGCTCCCGCGGATCCCGGCCCAGCGGCTGCAGTCGCTGCGGACGCCCGTCCGGTCGGCCGACGTCTCGGCGCCGCTCGCCGCGCGCGCCCGTCGCCTGCGCACCCTGCGTCGCGTGGGCATGCTCGCGAGCACGCTCGTCGGGGCTGCGCTGGCCGCCCTTGCGCTTCAGCGTGTCGGCGTGACCCGGGTGGCGGCCTCGCTCGTGGCGTCCAAGCCGGGCCTGCTGGCGGCCGGCCTGGCGCTGATGTGCGCGGCGATGCTCGTGCGCTCCCTGGCCTGGTATGTGATCCTCGCGTCGGCCCCCACCTGGCGGCGCGCCAAACGTCGCGACGCGATGCAGGGCACGTTCATCGGCGTGCTGATGTCCTCACCCTGCCCGCGCGCCTGGGGGAGCCCTCGCGGGCGCTGATCGTCGCTCGTCGCATCGGTCGCGCCCGTGAGACGCTGCCGGTGGTGCTCGGCACGATGGTCTCCCAAACGATGCTCAACCTGCTCGCGCTGGGGATCCTCGGGGGTGTGACGATCTCGAGCGTCAGTGTCTTCAGCGGTCACGACCGGACGTTGCTGCTGGTTGCCCTCGCGCCGCTCGCGGCGCTGGTCGCGGTGCTGCTTGCCCCGGTCCTGATCCCGCCCGCGGCGGCCTCCCGCTCGCGGCGCCTGCAGGCGCTGCTCTCAGGCGTGCGCGGCACCCTCCTGCGCCTGCGCGACGGCCTGCGCGTCTTTCGCCGCCCGCGCCGGGCGCTGCTGGCCACGGTCACCCAGCTCGGGGCGTGGGCCCTGCAATGGATGTCCTGCTGGCTTCTGCTGATGGCCCTCGGCCTTGACTCCCGCGCGGGCGTGGGCGCCGCCGCGGCGGTCCTGTTCGCGGTCAACGTAACCGCCGTGGTGCCCGCCACGCCCGCCAACGTCGGCGTCTTTCAGGCCGCCTGTGTCGCGGTCCTCGCGGGCGCCTACCACGTCTCCACCCCGGACGCGATCGCCTACGGGATCGTCCTGCAGGCCGTCGAGGTCTCCACCGCCCTGCTGATGGGCGTACCGGCGCTCCTGAACGAGGGGCTCTCCTGGCGAGAGGTGCGCCTGCGCGCGCTCCACGCCGCCCCGGTCAAGCTCGGCCCATTGCCAGACGGCGCGCGCGGGCTCTCTCGCGTGGAGGGCTGAACGTCAGCGGATCGTGGGACCGGCGTGGGAGGGGCCGCGAAAAGCCCCGTGGCTAGGCGCTGTGGGAAGTGGGCCGAGTCTGGGCAAGACGGGGGTCAATGGCCCCGGCGATCTCGCGCGTGCCGGCAGCGACGGCTTCGACATGCGGATTTTGCCCCTGGATGTGCACCCGTCCGTCCATGACTCCCTCGTTGCTTCCCTCCAAAATCCCTCTCCGATGGGCTCTTGCCCCCGAAACCGTCCCCGATTCCGTGGGAAGAATGAGAACACATCGGTGTTTGTTTGTCAAGGCGCCTTTGTCAGCCCGGAGCCTCGAGGAGGCGCAAGAGCCCATGAACAAAGGGAATCCAGCGGCTCTTGGTGATCAAGCGCCGGTCGTCCCCCAGCAAGTGACCCCCGTCTTGCCCAATCTGAGGTAACGGGTGTAGATCGGCCTGTATACGGGCTCGGCGGGGAGCTCGTCTGCGACGGCGCGGACGCGCCGCGCGCGTTTCTCGAGGGCCTCGCGCGGCTGTCCGCGACGGTCGACGAGGCGGTCGGGCGTCGGGGATCATGGCTCGCGCGGCTGCGGGCAGGCCTCGTCGCGTTCCTCGGATTCTTCGAGGACCGCCCCGAGTGGGGTCGGCCGCTTCTCCTCGACGCGCCCGCGTGTGAGCAGATGCGCGCCCTGCGCTGCGAGCAGCGGCTGTTGGGCGTGCTGACAGGCCTCCTGGACGACGGCTCGCCGCTGGTGGCGGGAGAGCTCATGCCCGAGCCTCAGCTCGTCTCCGAGCTCGTGGCGGGGGGTGTGGTGGCCGTGCTGCGCAAGCGGATGCTGGCCGGAGAGGGTGAGCGGCTCGTGGACCTCGCGCCGGAGCTGATGGCCTTCCTCGTCGCGCCCTATCTCGGTCAGGGCGCCGCGCGGGCGGAGCTCGAGGGAACGTCGCTCGCCGCAGGGCGAAGGGGCGGTCAGCGTCAGTCATGAGCTTTACAAGCGTGCGTCCCGGCGGGGCCGTTGGCCGCGGCGTGGACGGCGAGTGCGCATCCGCGGCGGGACGCCTGGTCCCGGCGGGCTGCGCTTTCACAGACGAGCGATGTCGGGGGGTCTCCAGGAGGAGGGCTCGCGCGTCGTTCGATCGTAAATCGAGAGGATAAAGGAGTAGTGGAAAAGTGAGACATGTAAGGATGCTAGGGCTCTGTCTGGCCGCGGTGCTCGCGGTCGGCGCTTACGCCGTGTCGAGCGCGTCGGCGCTGCCGGAATGGGGTAAGTGCGAAGCGAAAGCCGGCGGCAACTACAAAAACTCCAACTGTACGGAAAAAGCCAAACCAAAAGGTTCGGGCTCGTACGAATGGCGGAAAGGCTCTGAACTAGCCAACGTGCCATTCACCGGGGCCAACGTGGGCAGCGGCGGCGTCCTGTACGCCGAATGGGCGATATGCGGCGGCGAATACGAACAGCCCGGCAAATTCACGCGGGCGGAATGTGAAGCCAGTACGCTCAACGGGCACTCGTACCACCGCGTGCACGACGGCTACCCGACTATCGAATGCACCGCCGAGAACAGCAGCGGTGAAGCGTCGGGTAAAAATGAAGTGAAGGGCGTGCATGTGACGTTCACGGGGTGCAAGGCGCTCGGCTCGATACCGTGTGAAAATGCCGGTCCGGAAGAAATCACCACCACCGAATTGAAGGGCAAGCTGGGGTACATCAGCAAACCCAACAAAGAAGTGGGTGTGCTGCTCGAACCGGTGAAAAAACACGGCGCCTTTGCCGAATTCGTATGTCCGGGTCTCGGCCTCACGACCGTGGTTGGTGTCGGCAGCAAGAAGGAAGGCGCCGCTCACACGTCCTCGGGCTGCGACCAAGAATGTCCCGGGGCGACTCCGGAAGAAGAAAAGCACGGTGGGTATGACGGCGTCATCTCGCCGATCAAGCCGGTCAATGAAATGACCAGCACCTACACGCAGGAATACAAAGTGGTAGGAACGTACACCGATGAAGAATGCCCGGAAAACACTCCAAGCAAATTCGAAGGCAAGCATATCGATCTGCTCGAAAACCGTCCATACCTAACGTCAGAACCAACAACAAGCCTGATGTGGGGTTGTGCTGGCGAGGAAATCACGAATGTGAACACGCCAGCAGAAGCAGGTGAGATCAAGGCGTAGGGAACGCCTGCTGAAACAACGAACGCGTGCGCGGGGTCGGGTGATCCCGCGCACGCCTCGCGTTCACAGTCGAGTTGAGAGGGATCCAAGAGAGGTTGTGATGAGAGGGTCGCCGGGAAGGGCAGCTAGAGAGGGTGCGCGTGGATGCATGCGTGACGCGGGATGGGCCTCGTGGCCGTTGGCGGCGTTGGGGCTGCGGATGCGTGTGACTGTGTCTTTGTGCGTGTGGTGTGTCAGCGTTATGGTTCTGTTGAGTGCGGGTGAGGCGCTTGCGGCGAACGGGCACCAGTTCGTTGAGAGCCTCTCTGAAGCGCCTGTGGGAACGAGGCTGGTCGCGCCTGGGGCGGTCGCGGTGGATCGTGCGACGGGTGAGGTGTTTGTGGGGGATGTGCGTTCGGGTTATGTGGATGTGTACAGCTCCTCCGGCGTGTATGAGACGCGTTTTGGGGAAGGTTTCATCGAACCGGTTGGTGTGGCGGTCGATGAAGCGGATGGGGATGTCTATGTCGCGGACGCTGTGCAGAATGTGGTGTTGGTGTATGAGCCGGATGGGAAGGGCGGCTACCGGTTGCTTGGTCGCTGGTCTGGGGCAGGTGTTCCCGGTGGGGCGTTTGGCGGGGTCGTGGGGGTCGCGGTCGATAACTCTGGGGGTACCTCGGCGGGTGACGTGTATGTGGTCGAGTCGAAGGCGGTGGGGATGGAAGCTGGTGTGGTGGATGTGTTCAGGCCGAAGCCCAATCCCTTGAATCCTGAAGAAGTGGAAGAAGGGAAGGGCCCGGAAGGCGAATTTTTGATGCGTTTGGGCGGTCCGGCGTTGCAGGCGCCGAACGGTGTCGCGGTGAGTCCTTCGACGGGGAGGGTGCTGGTGGCGGACGGTTTCAAGGGTGCGGTCTACGCTTACGGTCCTGAAGGGGCGTATCAGGAAAAACTGAACGGCAAGGACTCGCCGTATGGTGTCTTCGCCAAGGAAGCACTGGTTGGTGATGTGGCTGGTGTGGCGGTGGACGAAGCGAGTGGTGACGTGTATGTGGCTGAAGCGGAACGGCACGTGGTTTCCCAGTACAGCTCGAATGGCGAATGGGAGGGGTGGATCACGAGCACGCCTGCGGGGGATCTTGGTGAACCGCGTGGTGTGGCGTTGAGCCCGGCGGGCGGGGTGTTTGTCGCGGACGCGAGCTTGGGTGTGGTGGATGGTTTCGGTGCAAGCGTGATCGTGCCGAGTGTGGAAACGGGCAAGGTCGCGAAATCCGGGTTGACGCGCACCACGGCGGTGCTGCCGGGCACGATCAACGGCGAGGGCGAAGTGGCGAAATACCGTTTCCAGTATGGTGAAACCGTAGCGTTGGGTTCTGAAACCGCGAGTAAAGGGTCGGGTGCTGGTCAGGAAACGGTCTCGGCGACGATCGAAGGTTTGCACGCGGGCAAGATCTACTATTACCGGATCGTCGGCGAAGACGAAGATGGCGCCAATTACGGTCTGACGCGCGAGTTTGAAACGCCAGCGGCGGTGGAAGCGCTTGAAACCGGGGCGGTCAAGGGCGTGCTGGCGGAAGGAGCGACTTTGACGGGTTCGCTGAAGCGCGGGGGACTGGTCACGCACTACTATTTTCAGTACGGTCAAAGCGAAGCGTATGGCAGCACGAGCCCCGAACCGCCCGGGGAAGTCCCGCCAGCCAACGAAGAAAAAGAAGAAAAGCAGCCCAGAGCGCTTGAAACAGGCGTCGCGGGCCTTCAGCGCAACACTCTCTACCACTACCGTGTGGTCGCCGAAAACGAATACGGCACGACCTACGGTGACGACCGGACGTTCACGACATCGGGTCCGCCACGCGTCAGCTATGAACCGGTCACCGGGATCGGCCAGGAAGACGCGACACTCCACGCGAAGGTCGATCCCGACCAGATCGACACCACCTATCGCTTCCAATACGGTGAAAACACTTCCTATGGCACCGAAGCGCCCGTGGGAGGCCAAAGCATCGGCTCGGGCTCCGCTCCCGTCTCGGTCACGGCGACGCTAGTGAACCTGAAGGTCGGGACCACCTACCACTATCGTGTACTCGCTGAAAACGAAGCGGGCATCACCGCTGGAGCAGACCAGACGTTCACGACCGTCCCACCGGCGCCAGTGGACGCGACCTTCGCTACAGGCGTGAGCTCAAGCGAAGCCACACTGCACACCCAGATCAATCCCCTCGGTCATGACACGCACTACTACTTCCAGTACGGCACCCAAAGCTGTCAGGCCAATCCGGGCACGTGCACGAACACTTCGCTCCCACCAGGAGAAGACATCGGCGAAGGCACCGAAGACGTGCAACGCGAAGTCAAGCTGAACAGCCTGACCCCTGACACTACCTACCACTACCGCGTCCTTGACTCGAACGTGCTGGGAACCACCGAAGGGTCCGAACGCACGTTCACCACGCGCCAGGAAGCCACGGCGGCCGTTGCGCTGCCCGACAACCGCGCGTGGGAGATGGTCTCGCCTCCGGACAAGCAGGGCGCCCCGGTCGAAGCACTCACCAGAGAAGGCGGACTGATCCTCTCATCGGAAAACGGGAACGCCCTGACCTACGTCGTCGACAACGCGCTCGGCGAAGAAGTGCAGGGCAACCGCAGTCCCGAATGGCAACAGGTTCTCGCGGCCCGCGGCTCTCGTGGCTGGAGCTCTGAGGACATCGCCACGCCGAGCACCCGAGTGAAGGGCGTATATCCAGGTTCTGCACCGGAGTACCAGTTCTTCACGCCGGAGCTATCGACCGCGCTGGTCGAACCGAAGGAGTTGGCGGGGGGCAATGCGGAACCGCCGCTCGCGCCCGGGGTCAAGCAGGCCACCATGTACCTGCGCGATGACGCGACCGGGACTTTCCTGCCGCTGGTGACCGAAGCGAACACCGCGCCGGGCACCAAATTCGGCGGAGAGATTCACTTCGTCTCCGCTACGCCCGATCTCAGTCACGTCGTGATCTACTCAAGCGGCGCCTTGGCAGGTGCGGGTTCGGCGCCCGGTCTGTACGAGTGGGCTGCCGGCGCCCTGCATTTCGTGAGCGTGCTTCCAGATGGCACACCGGCATCCCCGGTGGAACTGGGCTTCTATCACGTCGCAGCGCACGCGATCTCTAGCGACGGGTCGCGGATCATCTGGACCAAGAAAGAAGAAAGCACCGCTGCCGGGCATCTGTATCTGAGGGATGCGACCAAAGACCAGACGATCAAGCTGGACGCCGCGCAGGGCGTCGCCGAACCGTCGAAAGGCTCGGCGCAGTTCCAGTGGGCCAGCAGCGACGGCTCGAGGGTGCTCTTCACCGACAAGCAGCGGCTGACACCGGACTCCACCGCCGAACCCAACAAAGAACCGCCGAGCGCGGATCTGTATGAGTGCGCGATCATCGAAGAAAAGGGCAAGCTGGCGTGCAGCCTCAAAGACCTGACGGTCGATCACAACGAAGGCGAGCACGCGGCGGTGCAGTACTTCACCCTCGGCGCAAGCGAAGACGGCTCGAGCGTCTACCTGATCGCCCACGGCGTGCTCGCGTCCAACCGGAACGGCAACGACGAAACCGCTCAGGCCGGTATGAACAACCTGTATGAGCTGCACTATGACGGCGCTCAGTGGGCCACAACGTTCATCGCGACACTCTCGCTTGAAGACAGCCAGGAGTGGGAAGGCTTTCACGTCGGCAACAGCGCGTATCTCACCGCGCGCGTGTCCCCGAACGGGCGTTACCTCGCGTTCATGTCCTCGGCGAGCCTCACCGGTTATGACAACGTGGATGCGAACCCCGAAGCCAAAGGCGCGCGCGACGAGGAGGTCTTTCTGTACGACTCCGCCACGGCGAGCCTGAGGTGCGTGTCCTGCAATCCGTCAGGCGCGCGACCGGAAGGGGTGCTGGACGGAGAAGAATCCGGTGAAGGCTTGGGGCTGCTGGTCGATCGTCGCGAGGTGTGGCTGGGGCATCGCCTGGGGGGCAACATTCCCGGTTGGACCCCGCAGAACCTCACGAGCGCCCTGTTCCAGTCGCGCTACCTCTCCGATGAAGGGCGCCTGTACTTCAACAGCCCCGACGATCTCGTGCCAGCAGCCACCAACCACACGGAGGACGTCTACGAGTACGAGCCCTCCGGAGTCGGCAGCTGCCAGAGCGCGACAGGCGGGTGCGTGTCGCTCATCTCGGGTGGAAGCTCAGATCGAGAATCGACGTTCATCGAAGCCACGCCTGACGGCAGCAACGTGTTCTTCCTCACCGACGCCCAACTGCTCCCCCAGGACACCGACACGGCGTACGACATCTACGACGCGCGCGAATGCACTGTACTCTCTCCCTGCCTGACCCCGGCCGCGGCTGAACAGCCGGGCTGCGCTGAAACGCAAACTTGCCGTCCGGCCCAACCGGCTCAGCCGATCCCCGGCGTCTCGCCGGCGACCGCGCCTATCACGGCGTCGGGGAACGTTGTCTTCCAGCCGCCGCCGGCTAAACGCGGGATCGAAGCGAAGAAAGTGTCCAAGCCGCTGACGCGGGCGCAGAAGCTGACACGGGCATTGCGGAGCTGCCGCAAGCGCTACGCGCACTCCAAGCGTAAGCGTAAGACGTGTGAAGGCACGGCTCGCAGGCGCTACGGCGAGAAGCACAACGTGAACAAGAAGGCCAAGCGGAGCGCGAAGGCTCGCGGGTCGCTCGCTCGCGCGGTGGGGAGAGGGCGATGAACACGCTGGGATCGAAGCTGTGGCGCCTGCCGGTGGCCGTGCTGGCGAGCGCGTCAGTGCTTGCGGTCGTGGCCGCGGCACCAGCGATGGCCGAAGCGCCTGTGTGGCAGATCGGCTCTGAAACGGTGCCGACCAACCTCCCTCCGGGAGGGGAAGGCCAGCTGCTGGTCGTGCTGAGCAACCTGGGCGACGTACCGATCGAAGGCGCCAAGAGCCCGGTGACCTTCACGGACAGGCTCCCGCCGGGACTCACCGCGACCACGATCACAGGTCAGCTCAAGAACAAAAGCCAGGTGGAATGCACGCTCGCGACGCTCACATGCGCGTTCAAGGGAGTCCTCTACCCGTATGAAGAGACGCCGATCACAATCAAAGTCAAAGTGGCCTCGGGCGGGGTGAGCACGCTATCCGATCAGGCGAGCGTCGAAGGCGGTGGTGCCGCGAAGGTCTCGCGTACCCTCGCGATCCCGGTCAGCAGTGAACCCGCGGGGTACGGTCTGGCGGGCTATGAAGTTACGCCGTTGAACGAAGATGGCGCCCCGGCCACGCAGGCGGGCAGCCACCCGTTCCAGCTGACCACGACGCTGGTGCTGAATCAGACCGCGGGACGCCAACCGGTCGCGCTGCCCAAGGACCTGAGCTTTCATCTCCCACCGGGCCTGATCGGCAACCCGAACGCCGTCTCACAGTGCACGATGGCGAACTTCTTTGCTCTGGTCGATGAAACCGAACCTCTGCCCGCCGAACTCGGTGGTGGGCGTCACATCCGTGGTCGCGTTTGAACCGCTCCTCCCCGGGGGCCTGATCTCGGTGACCGTGCCGGTGTTCAACCTCGTGCCCGCGCAGGGCGAGCCCGCCCGCTTCGGCTTCGAGGTGGCGGGCAAGATTCCGGTCGTGATCGACACCTCCGTGCGCTCCGGCCGAGACTACGGGGTGGACGCGACGGTGAAGGACGCCACCGAGGCGGGGGGCATACTGCGCAGCCAGCTCACACTGTGGGGGGTGCCGGGCGATCCACGGCACAACTCCTCGCGCGGCTGGGAATGTGTCGCCGGCGAAATGTTCGCAATCCGGGTCAAAAAGAGCTGTCCCGCGACGAGCCAAGAGCCCGAAGAACCGTTCCTGACTCTGCCCACCTCGTGCGCCGCGAATCCGCAGGCGGAACCGGTGCGCTTTCCGATGGAAACGGATTCGTGGGCGAATCCGGGGAGCTTCTTGGGCGCCGAATACGCGTGGATGAACGAAAGCGGCCAGCTGCTCGGTTTCGAAGGTTGCGATGAACTGCCGTTCAGCCCGGCGATCGACGTGACGCCCGAACAGCATTCTGCGAGCACGCCGACGGGCGTCTCGGTGGACGTGCAGGTTCCTCAGCAGAGCACGCTCGAAGCGGGCGGGCGGGCCGAGGCGGACGTCAGGGATACGACGGTCACACTGCCGCAGGGAGTAGAGCTGAGCCCCTCGGCGGCGAACGGGCTTGAAGGCTGCACGGAGTCGGAGATCGGGTTCAGCGGCTTGAACTCGGCGACCCAGACAGAGGAATTCAACACCGTCAAGCCCGCCTGTCCGGACGGCTCGAAGGTGGGAACGGTCAAGATCAAGACCCCGCTTCTGAGCCACGAACTTGAAGGAGCGGTGTATCTGGCCTCCCCGGCGCCGAACGGGGAACCTGGGAAGAACCCGTTCAACTCGCTCGTGGCCCTCTATTTGGTTGCTGAAGATCCGGTGTCGGGGGTGCTCGTGAAGCTCGCGGGGGAAGGTCAGCTGAATGAAGGCACGCTGCAGATATCGACGAGCTTCAAGAACGCGCCGCAGGTTCCTTTCGAAGAACTGACGCTCGATCTGTTCGGTGGTCCCAGGGCGTCGGTGAGCACACCGTCGTTGTGCGGATCGTATGCGACGAACGCGACGTTCACGCCGTGGTCGGGCACGCCCCCGGTGAGCGTGCTCTCCCCGGCTGAAGGCTTCCAGGTCTCCTCGGGTGTGGGTGGTTCCGGTTGTCCCTCGGGGCTGCCGTTCGCTGCCGGGGTTCGTCGCGGGTGGTGGTGATCGTCAGGCGGGCGCGTTCACGAGCTTTGGCCTGGAACTCTCCCGTCCGGATGGGGATCAGGCTTTGAGCGCGGTGACGATGCATTTGCCGCCGGGTATCGCGGCGTTGCTCTCCTCGGTCGAACTGTGCGGTGAAGCGCAGGCCGCGGCGAATGCGTGTCCGGCGGGCAGCGAAGTGGGGCAGGCCACAGCGATCGCGGGGTTGGGATCTGGAACCGTATGTGCAGGAAGGCGGGCGGGTGTATCATCACGGGTCCTTATGGTGGTGCGCCGTTCGGCCTTGAGATCGTGACGCCGGCGACGGCGGGCCCGTTCGATCTGGGGTATGTGACGGTCCGTTCCAAGCTCGAGGTCGATCCGAACAATGCGTCGGTGACGATCGTGAGCGATCCGTTGCCGACACAGATCAGGGGCATCCCGTTGCAGTTGAAACGGGTGCTCGTGAACGTGGATCGTCCCGGCTTCGAGTTCAACCCGACCAGTTGCAACCCGATGAGTATCGAAGGGACGATCACGGGCTCGGAAGGCGCGAGCGTGAACGTCTCCCATCCGTTCCAGGTCGAAAACTGCGCGGGCCTGCCGTTCAGTCCGCAGCTGACGGCGAGCGCGATTGGGCATGGCAGCAAAGCCGACGGCACGACGTTCAACGTGACGGTCCGCTCCGGCGGGGTCGGACCGAATGGTGTGGTGCAGGCGGGGATCGCGAAAGTCGACCTGCAACTACCGAAACAGCTCTCTTCACGGTTGCCGACCCTGCAGAAAGCGTGTTTGGAAACGGCGTTCAACGCGAATCCGGCGTCCTGTCCTGAAGGGTCGGTGATCGGGAATGCCACGATCCACACCCCGGTCCTGAAGAACCCCCTGTCGGGTCCTGCGTATCTGGTCTCGCACGGGAGTGCGGCGTTCCCGGATGTCGAGTTCGTGCTGCAGGGGGAAGGGATCAAGCTGGTCTTGGACGGCAAGACGCAGATCAAGAGCGGGATCACCTATTCGAAGTTCGAATCCGCACCCGATGCGCCGTTCACGGTCTTTGAAACCGTCCTGCCCGCGGGTCCGCATGGGGTCCTCACCCCGAATGTGGCGGAAGCCAAGAAGTTCAGTCTGTGTGGGGAAAACCTCGCGATGCCGACCACCATCACCGGCCAGAACGGTGCCGTGATCGCACAGAACACGAAGATCGCGATCAGCGGCTGTGGGGAAGTCAAGAGCGCGAAGGTCAAGAAGCTCACGCTGATGCAAAGGCTCCACCGTGCCCTGCTCTCATGTGAGCATCGTTACAAGCATTCCAAGAGCCGGCGCGTCAAGTGCGAACGCCAAGCGCACGTGCACTACACCGCCTGGCGCTCGTCGCCTGCCGGCACCAGCACAAGCATGCGAAGAAGAAGCGTCTGGCATGCGAACGGACAGCGCGCAGACGCTTCGCCGCCAAACCGGCGGCGCACAAGAAGAGGTCCTAGCGCGCATGTTCTCCTTTCGAGACCGTGCGGTGCTGCCGCTCGCGATCCTTGTGTTGGGCGCTGGACTCGCGGGCTGTGGTTCTTCAGATAACGGCGTGGCCTCCAAACCGGCCGAGCGAGATTCTCGCGGCTTCAAGGGCCGCTGCGCAGAGTGCGAGCTCGGTGCGCGTCGCGGTCAAGTCCAGCGCGGGCGGAGCAAAGCTCACGCTGGACGCGAGCCTGGCCAGGGATCAGGCTCACGCGCAGCTCTCGCTGTTGGGTATCAGCGTTGAAGCGGTCCGCGTGGGCGACGACGCTCTACATCAAGGGCAACCGCGCGTTCGATGCGCGGCTTGAAAGCACGCTCGGTGTGAAGGTGCCGTCCGGGGTGTGGTTGAAGGGGCCCGCAACCGGCACGCTCGGACAGATCGGCGCGTTCACCGACATGAAAAGGGAGGTGCCGCTCATCCTCAGCGCGCGCGGTCCGCTTACCAAGGGCGCGACCGTAAAGGTCAATGGTCAGTCCGCGATCGAGCTCAAAGAGACGGCGAAACTCTACACAGGCATCCTTTACGTCGCCACGACCGGCAAGCCGTATCCGCTTTTGCTGCGCAAGACCGGCCGCGAAACGGGTGAAACGAAATTCAGCGAATGGAACGAGCTCGGTCACGGTCGATCCGCCTGCCAACGCGATCGAACTCAGCCAACTCGAACACAGGGCGGGGTGAGGATGTTTCGCTCCAGCCTTCGAAAGAACTCGAGCGTCCTCCCAGGATGGCGCCCGGGAACGCCTCGGCCCGGATTCCCTCTCCGCGAGAGCCGAGGACACCCGCAGCATCCGGGGCGTGGCCTCCGACACAGACCCGTCGTCGGGGGCCACGTCTCCGGTCGGACGCCTCGGCGCAAAGATAGCGGGGTGAAGGACTGATGGCCAGCGGCTACATCCGTGAACGCAACGGCCGCTTCTACGTGCGCACCCGGGTGTTGGTGATCGACCGCGACACGGGTGAGTCGCGTTGGAAGCATGTCGAGAAGGCCGCCGGCTCGAGCCGGCGTGGCGCGCAGCGGATGCTCAGGACGATGCAGGAGCAGGTGCAGGCGCGGCGTTACGTGCCTTGCCGCGTGAGCGTGCTGGAGTTGGGGAACCGCTGGCTCTCCGAGCACGTGCAGCCGAATCTGAAGCCGGGGGCCGCCGCCAGCTACAGGGGCACGTTCTACAAGCACGTGGCGCCCGCGCTGGGGCACATGCGTTTGGACGATTGCGACGGGCACTGCGATCAGGGCGCTGTTGGTGAGCAAGCGCGCGGGAGGGGATGAGCGAGCAGGGGGTCGCGAAGCTCCGCCGCCACGTCCATGCGATGTTCGCGTTCGCTCAGGACGCGGGGTTGATCACCGTCAACCCGGCTGATACGGCGCGGGCACGGGGACCTCGCAACGGGCAGCGTCGTGCGCGCGGGACCGAGCTCAGCCCGGTGCAGGTGAAGCGGTTCCTGGATGTGTGCCCGCCACGCTGGCGGCTGTTCTTCACCGTCGCCCTGGATACGGGGTTGCGCCGCGGGGAGCTGATCGGTTTGCGCTGGCAGGACGTCGATCTGCTGGCGCGGATCATCCACGTGCGTCGCAGCATCGGCCCCTACGACGAGCCCGAAGGCGAGGGGGCGCAGGCTCTGCACCGCAACGGCAGCCAGGATGCTGTGATGGATGGGTTGAGCACGAAGACCGACGCGGGGAGGCGGCTCGTGCCGATCCTCGACGGCGCCCAGCATGCTCTGGAAGAGCTCTACGCCCAGGCCGAGGACACGCGCGACTGCGCGCCGGTGTTCGCGACCGTCGAGCGCAAGCGCGGACGCGACGGCGTTCTCCGTCCCACCGGACGGCCGCTGTGTCCACGCATGGTCTCCCGCGTCTTTCGCCGCTACGCCGAACGCGCCGAACTGCCGGAGAGCGTGCGCATGCACGACCTCAGGCACACCGCCATCACCAACGCGATCGGCCAGGGCGAGGACATCCTGCTCATCGCCGCCTTCGCCGGCCACGCCAAAACATCGACCACCGTCGACGTCTACGGACACCTCATGCCCAACCGCGTCCGCGCCGCGGCACGCCGCATCCGCTCGGTTGCCGACATCGCCGCCTGAGCGCGGGTCGAACGTGAGCCGGGGATTGCGGCCCCCAGCCGCTTCATCCGGAGCGCCGCTCATGATGGGAAGATGCCTCGGATCAGCTTCTGGGCCGATCGACCCGCTGCCCTAAGATGGGGCAATGGACTTCGTTTGCGCCACATCCGTGGAGGTGCTCGGTCATTACCGGCTTAGGCTGGGCTTCAGCGACGGCGGCTCGCGCGACGTCGATCTCTCCCAGGACTTGCATGGGCCGATCTTCGAGCCGCTCGCCGACCCCGACTTCTTTGGCCAGGTGCGGGTGGACGATGAGCTCGGCACCGTCGTATGGCCCAACGGTGCAGACCTCGACCCGCTCGTTTTGCACGGAGATTTTCAGCCTGCCTCACGTTTGGTCCGCCGCTAAGGGTCTATCCGGTTGGATGGTGGTGATGGTGGCCGAGGTGGGCCTTCTTGAGCGCGATGAGGCCGCTTGAGAGTTGTAGGAGGGCGAGGTGGTTCTCCTCTTTCTTGGGACCAGCGGATGAGGATTCCGCGGTTGCAGGTTCATCCAGGAATGTGTCGCCTCGACGACCCAGCGCCTAGCTTTCCAGCCGGGAGTGCGTACCTTCTCAGCGATCTCTTCTCCGCGTGTGCGGATGTGCGGCGTGAGGTCGTAATCCGCGACGGTGTCGCGCAGTTTTGTGGTTATCGACGGCTTCGAAGAACGCGGAAGGAATTTGCACCTGATGGTCCTGCCTCATTGGAGCCAATGGATGAAGCTCGGGTAGGGCGGGCCCGTTTCGATGAAGCGCGACAGCGAGGCGACGAGTCTGCCAATTGATACAGCGCCCTGAGGGAAGCGTCGCGGGTGAAGGATCACGATACCGTGGTGCCCGCGTTCGCGGCTTCGATACTGGCGATCCAGGACGAGGAAGTCATCGCGGTTGTAGGTGACGATCGCCCGCTGCTGCTCCTGCGCTCGTGCGAAGAGGTCTGGGTCGGCGAGTCCTCGCAGGTCGGAGCTCCCATCGACCGCCACGACATCGTGGGCGCGATCTCGAAGCTGCTCGGCGATCCGTGTCGAGAGCATCTCGTCGAGCAACAGCTTCACGCGAGCGCGTGCTGCTCACGACGCCACTGCTGCTCAGCAGCGTCGGCGTCCTCGACGTTGCGCCTGACACGCTCATTGATCTCTTTCCGGTACTCCGCGTAGTAGCGCACCGCGACCCTCACCTGGGCGAGCGACAGACTGCCCCAGTCAGCCGCCGAAGCCAGGGCGTCCTCACCGTCGAGCCCGCTCGCGCGGACGGCGGCGATCACCTCCCAGACGTCAGGACCGCCAGAGAGCGCGGCACGACGACCGGTCGGACCATCGCGAAAGACGATCCCCGGGTGATCCTCCATGCGAAGCCCCTCGTCGATATATCGCTCGGCCAGGCGCGACTTGTTCAGGCCCACCCGTGCGCCACGCCGCTCGAGGCGATCCACGATCGAGGCGTTTAGGCGAGCCGAGAACTGACGTGCACCAGGCATGTAAGACAGTGTAACGCAGTCGAGCGAGTCCCTACCGCATCGCCGGCTCGTCCTCTTCCTGCACCGCCCCGTCGGGCGGGTCCTCGTCGGCGAGGTCGGGCCCGTCTGGGCCCTCCTCGAACCGGGAGGGGTCCCGCGACGAGCCCTTGATCACGTCGTCCGGGGAGCCGTCCGGGAGCAGCCGGCCCTGACGGGTGCCGAAGTAGATCGCCTGGGGGTGGTGGGCGACGAGGGCGAGGGTGGACTGCTCGGGGTCGGGGGCGTACCCGTCGGTGATCTTCATGCCGATGTCCTGAAGGCCGAGGAGCTTCTCGACCTTCAGGTGCTCTGACTGCTCGGGCACCGCGGGATAGCCCCACGAGTAGCGCCTGCCCTGGGTGGCGGGGATGGCGAGCGTCTGACGGGCGTGCGCGTGCAGCCACTCGGCCAGGCCCTCGGCGGTCTGAACGCCCAGGCCGTGCACGAACAGCTGCTCGGCGAAAGACCCCTCTGTCTCCAGCTTGGCCATCAGCTCGGTCACCTGCGAGCCGACCGTCACGGCCTGCACGGCGATCACGTCCAGCTCCTGCGGCGGCTTGCCGTTTTCGGCGGGGCGAAAGAAGTCGGCCAAACACAGCCGGTCGCCCTTGGGCTGGCGGGGGCAGACGAAGCGGGTGAGCTCGCTCGCCGGATCGTCCGGGTCGAGCTCGGGTTCGGGGCCGGCGGTGCGCGGGTCGAGCACGACGATCTCGTTGCCCAGGGAGTAGCAGGGAAAGAAGCCCAGGAGCGCCCGGGGATGCAGGTAGGTCTGCTCGCTCCACATGCGCTCCAACCGGGGGCGGAAGTCATCGCGCAGGAGCGTCTGCCACGCCTCCCCTTTGACGCCCCGACCGCCCCAGTGAAGCTTGAACAGGACGTGGGTGTCGAGGTGCTTATAGACCTCGTCGAGATCCACGTCGATCTCGCGCACGCCCCAGTACGGGGGCTCGGGCACGGGCGCGTCCGTGCGGGCGGGGGAGCGCACGGAGTCGTCGGCGAGGTTGACCTCCTCCAGGGGCTTATCGCCTTTTTCACGAAAGGCGGTGGCGCCCGCCCGCAGCTTCTGCACCAGCGCCTCGTGGGCCTCTGCGTCGATCAGCTGATCCATCACGGCGAGCCCCTCGAACGCGTCCTTGCAGTAGAAGACTCCCGGCTCGTAGACCTCCTGCGAGTCCTTGCCGCCGGGATACAGCGCCCGGTAGCCGAACGCCCGGTTGATCGCCGCGCCGCCGATCAGCACCGGGTATGGCAGTCCCTTGGCGTGCAGCTCGGCGATGCACGCGGGCATCTGCTTGGAGGTCGAGACCAGCAGCGCCGAGAGCCCGATCGCGGTCGCCTCGTGCTCCTGGGCGGCATCCACGATCGTCTGGATCGGCACCTGCTTGCCGAGGTCCACGACCGTGTAGCCGTTGTTGGTGAGGATCGTGTTCACGAGCGACTTGCCGATGTCGTGGACGTCGCCGAACACGGTCGCGAGCACGACCGTTCCCTTCGTGTAGCCCTCGATCTTGTCGAGGTATTTCTCCAGCTGTGCGACCGCCTTCTTCATCACCTCCGCGGACTGCAGCACGAACGGCAGGATCAGCTCGCCCGCGCCGAACTTGTCGCCGACCTCCTTCATCGCCGGCAGCAGGACCTCGTTGAGGGTCGGCACCGCGCCGATCTTCTGCACGCTCGCGTCGATCCAATCCTCGACGCCGTCCTTGCGGCGGCGCAGGATGTGAAAGTGAAGCGCCTCCTCGGGCTCCATGCCCTCCGTCGGATCGGCCGCGCCCTCGGCCTCGTCCTGCTCGCCCTTTGACTCGAAGTGGGCGATGAACCGCTCCAGGGCGTCCTCACGGCGGTCGAACACGAGATCGTCGGCCAGCTCGCGCTCGGTGTCGGGGATCTCGGAGTAGGGGGTGATGTGGTTGGGGTTGACCATCGCCAGATCCAGGCCAGCCTGGACGCAGTGATGCAGGAACGCCGAGTTGAGCACCGCCCGCGCGCCCGGGGAGACGCCGAAGGAGACGTTCGAGACCCCCAGCGAGGTCTTCACCTGGGGAATCTGCTCCTTGATCGACTTGATGCCCGCGATCGTCTCCACGGCCGAGGGCCGCCACTCCTCATCACCGGTCGTCAGGGTGAACGTCAGGCAGTCGAAGATCAAAAGCTCGGGGTCCATGCCGTGCTCGGAACAGCAGAGGTCGCGGATGCGCTTGGCGATCTCCACCTTGCGCTCGGCGGTCTTGGCCATCCCCACCTCGTCGATCGTCAGCGCGATCAGGGCCGCGCCGTGGGCGAGGGCCACCGGGACCACCCGGTCGAGCTTGGCCCGGCCCGCCTCGAGGTTCACCGAGTTGACGATCGCCCGTCCGGGGATCTGCTCCAGCGCCCGTTCGATCACCTCCGGCTCGGTCGAGTCGACCTGGATCGGCGCGGGCTGGGTCAGCGAGACCTTCTTGGCGAGCAAACGCATCTGCTCGTCCTCGTCGGTGCGCTCGGTCAGCGCCACGCACAGGTCGAGCACGTGGGCGCCGCCGGAGACCTGGTCCTCGGCGATCTGCACCAGCCCGTCGTAATCGTCTGCGAGGAGCAGCTCCTTGGCCTTGCGCGAGCCCTGGGAGTTCACGCGCTCGCCCACCATCGTCGGACTCGGCTCCTGGGCGAGCGGGGTGGCGGCGATCATGCAGGAGACGTGAGCGGCTCGCGGCGCCGGACGCGGACCGACCTTGCGCCGGGTCGGGCTCCCGACCCGCTGGGCGATCGCTGCGATGTGCTCGGGGGTGGTGCCACAGCAGCCCCCGACGACGCCCACGCCGTAGCGCTCCACGAACTCCCCCAGCGCCTCCGCCAGCGGCTCGGGCTGCTCGGGGAAGATCGTCTCCCCGTCGGGACCCTGCAGCGGCAGGCCGGCGTTGGGGATGCACGCCACCGGCACCGGGCAGAGCTCCCCGAGGAAGCGGATCGCGTCGCGCATGTCCTCCGGGCCGGTCGAGCAGTTCAGCCCGATCACGTCGACCCTCAGCGCCTCCAGCGTGGCGAGCACCGCCGAGATGTCGGTTCCCAGGAGCATCTTGCCGCCGTTGGGCAGCAGCGACACGGAGGTGTGGATCGGCAGCGCCCGGCCGGTGCTCTTGAAGGCCTCGCGTGCGCCGAACACCGCGGCCTTGACCTCGAGTATGTCCTGGGCGGTCTCGACGATCAGCAGGTCCGCGCCACCGTCGATCAGCCCGGCCGCCTGCTCGGCGAACACCTCGACCAGCTCTCCGAACCGGATCTGCCCGAGCGAGGGGTCCTCGGAGGCGGGCAGGAACCCGGTCGGTCCGATCGAGCCGGCCACGAACCGGCTCTCGCCGGCGGCCCGGCGCGCGATCTCCGCCGCCTTGGTGTTGATCTCGACCGTGTAGTCGGCCAGACCCCACTCCTCGAGCTTCAGCCGGGAGGCCTGGAAGGTGTCGGTCTCCACCACTTCCGCGCCCGCCTGGAGCATCGAGGCGTGTACCCCCTCGATCACGTCCGGGCGGTTGAGCACGAGCGCCTCGTGGCACTTCCCGGCCAGGCCCCCGTAGTCCTCGGCGGTCAGGTCGAACTGCTCGAGCGTCGCCCCCATGCCGCCGTCGTAGA
This sequence comes from uncultured Solirubrobacterales bacterium, assembly GCA_963785785.1. Lineage (GTDB taxonomy): Bacteria > Actinomycetota > Thermoleophilia > Solirubrobacterales > Solirubrobacteraceae > Palsa-744. The sequence continues at coordinate 273,476 of CAWAWI010000003.1, forward strand.
GGACGATGTGCTCGCGCAACGCATGTCTGTAGTCGCGCTCCATATGGCCATGCTAGTCGAGCAGTTTCTGCACGCCAGCATCGTCGGGGATGACGTGGCGTAGGCCGGGCACGCCGGCGAAAGCGCCATCCGCGGAGACGAACGCGCTGGCATCGGCGTCGATGGCGCCAGCGGCGAGCACCGCGTCGAACGCGCCCAGCCGCTCATGGCGCTCGAACAGGGCCAGTCCCCGACGCAGCCGCTCGTCGTCAACCGCCAGCAGGGGGGAGAGCAGGTCGGCGTAGTCGTTCCCGAGGCCGGCCGCGTCGGAGCGTGTGAGACGCTGGGCGCGCACATGCACGAACTCCTGGATGACGTCGACCGTGGTCGTTGCGTCGAGCAGGTCCTGCGCGATGGCGTCCACCAACCTGCGACAGGGATCGCGCAGGGGATGGGCCGTTCCCTTGGCGTACACGAGCACCGTCGTGTCGAGGACGATCATGCGTGGCGGCCGCGCAACGCATCCAGCTCCGCTCGCAGCGCTTCAGGCTCGGGCACCGGCATGTCGGCGGCGGCAAGCACCCGCCGTCCCGCCGCGAGCCGGCGGGCGGAAGGACCGGTGAGGCCACGATCGATCGCCTCCCGCACGACGGTCGCGACCGACACGCCCCTTTCGCGAGCGACACGCACGATCCGTCCGTGACGCTCGTCGTCGATCAGGATCTGAAGGCGATGCTCAAGCGGCATGCACATACATTAGCATGCTCATATGTACGCCCGGCCCACCGCCCGCATCACAAAGCCAGAAAGCCTCGATCAAGGGCCTCAGCCTCTGGTCTGAATCGCGGATGATCCGGAACAGAACCCCGGACAATCCGGAATAGGGTCCCGGAGACCCCGGGATGGGAGCCTCGGAGCGACTCTTCTTGTTAAAGATTAGCTAGCAACCTATAATAAGACTGGCCATACTTAAGGTACGAAGCCATGTCCAAAGTGATCAAACAACACTGGAGCAGCGACGTCGGATCAGGCATGGCCCGCAAAGATCGCCTGTCGTGCGAGTACGAGGCCTACGTCCCGGACCCGCTGGTGGGCCGCGGGCATCGCGCTCGATGGCGACGTGGCGGCCGAGGTCGTGGACGCGGAGGTTGCGATCGCGCGCCTGGACGTCGAGGCATCCGCACTGGTCGAAACCGAGGCGCTGGCGCGCATCCTGCTGCGGGCCGAGTCCGTCGCGTCGTCCCGGATCGAGGGCCTAGAGGTGGGCGCGGGGAGGCTGCTCCGCGCCGAGGCTGGCGCGCGAGGCTGGAGGCCACGTAAGAGACGTCACCGCCTCGGAGGTGCTCGCGAACATCGATGCGATGCGGTTCGCGCTGGATGGCGTTAGCGCCGCAAAGAGGAGATCGCGCTGGAGCAGCTGCTTGAGGTCCACCGGCGCCTGTTGAGCGGTACGTGGCTTGACAAGCACGCAGGCGCGGTGCGCACCGAGCAGAACTGGATCGGGGGCAGCAGCCACAATCCGTGCTCGGCGGCGTTCGTGCCGCCGCCCCCCGAGCATGTGCCGGGCCTGCTCGAGGACCTGTTCGCCTTCTGCAGACGAGGACTCGCTGCCGGCAGTCGCTCAGGCGGCGATCGCCCACGCGCAGTTCGAGACGATCCACCCGTTCGTGGACGGCAACGGCCGGGCCGGACGCGCGCTCATCCACATGGTCCTGCGCCGCCGCGGTCTGGCGACCCGCGTTCTCGTGCCAGTCTCACTGGTCCTCGCGACATGGGCACGGGACTACGTCGATGGGCTGACCGCCTTCCGGCTACCGCGGCGCCGCAACCTCCCGGGCGGCACACGAAGGGCTCAACCTGTGGGTCGCCCGCTTCGCCGCGGCCTGCACTCGCGCGGTCGCCGACGCTGCGGCCTTCAGAAGCGCGGATCGCGCTATCGAGGAGGGCTGGCGCGAGCGGCTGGGGTCGGTCCGCGAGGGCTCCGCGGACTGGACCTGCTGATGCGCGGCCTTCCGGGGCGCCCCTCTTCACCGTCTCCGGCGCGGCGACGCTCATCGATCGCAGCTTTACATCGCCGCCAACGAGGCGATCACACGGTTGCGCGACGCCGGTGGGATCGGCTAGGCGAACGTGGGGCGTCGCAATCGCGCGTTCGAGCACGCGAGATCGTTGCCGCCTTCACCGATCTCGAGCGCCGGCTGGCGAGCCCCGTCGGGGACACCAGCATCGCCTCACCCGGGCGACGGACTCCCGCCCGTCCCGCCCAGGCGCTGACAACGCGCGGTGCGGCGAGGCCGCAGGCGTGAGTAGGATCGAATAAGGCAACCACGAGCCTCGGGGTGATGGCGACGAGCAGACGGCGGAATGGCACGACGACGATTGGCGAAGGCGACCCGCGGATCGCGCGGGCGGTGTTCACGCTGCGGGAGACGGCCATCTATCTCGGACTGCCCAACTCCACGCTGCATAGCTGGGCGCGCCCCGGCGGCGCAGCTAAGCCGATCATCACGTGCTTTCCGGCTCACGGACGAGAGGCGACAGTGCCGTTCATCGGCTTCGCGGAGGCATATGTCCTGTCTGCGTTCCGGCGTGCGGGCGTACCTATGCAGCGCATCCGCCCGGCGGTCGAGGCGCTCTCCTCTGGTATCGGTGTCGAGCATGCGTTGGCGTCCCAGTGTCTGTATACCGATGGTGCGGAGGTGCTCTACGACTACGCTGCCAGCGAGCACGACGAGGAGTTGTGTGGCCTGACGGTCGTCCGCACCGGTCAGCGGCAGTTCGCGGAGATCGTCCGCGACTACCTGAAGCGCATCACCTACGGCGAGGACGGCTGGGCCTCCCGGGTGCGCCTTCCGGCCTACCGGCACGCGGATGTCGTCGTTGATCCGCGCCGGGCGTTTGGGATGCCACTGGTTGTTCACGGCGGTGCGCGGGTCGAGGATCTAGTCGATCGCTTCGTGGCGGGCGACATGTTGGCGGACATCGCCGAGGACTTCGGTGTTCCCGAGCCCGAGGTCGAGGACGTAGTCCGTGTCGCCACCCGAGCGGCGGCCTGACTCACGTGCAGACAGCGCGGGAGTGTCGGGCGCAGATGCTCGCCCGGCCATCGAGTTCTTCATCGACCGCAGTCTGGGTCGTAGGCATCTTGCCCGAGGCGCTCGGGGATCTCGGCTTCGCGGTCCACACGATGGCGTCGGTCTACGGCGAGCAGGTAGCCCAAGAGCTTGACGATGAGCGCTGGCTCGCCGATGCCGGCGAGCACGACTGGGTCGTGCTGATGAAGGACGACGCGATCCGCCGCCGGCCCGCTGAGCGCGACGCGCTGTCAGAAGCCAAGGTGCGAGCCTTTTGCCTGACCAATGCCCAGCTACGTGCCTCCGAGCAGTCGGCCCGGTTCGTCGGCAACATCGAGCGCATCCTGCGCCAGGCCGAGAAGCCGGGCCCCTAAATATATGGGGTCTACGACGGCTACATCAAGCGGCTGTGGCCCTGACCGGGACTCCGCCTTGGCACGGGAGACATCGGGACAGCCGCTGGAAGAGCGATCCGCGGGGTGTCAATCGCGCGTTCAACCCCCGTTAATCCCCCGCAAAGCGAGTCTTCGGCCTGTAGAGCGATAGGACACGCTCGGCCTTCTCCTTGAAGTCTGGGTCCGGGCTCCACTTCCACGAGCGGGTTCGCTGATGAGACAGGCCCGCGTCGATCAGCAGCAGCCGTAGTGCCTCCCTGCTCAACAGCATGCCCATCCCGGCCAGGTGCGGCGCGAGCTTCGACAGCGACCAGCGGGTGAGCGGGACACCCTGCGTGTCGGGGCGGGCGCGCGCGACCGCAACGATCCGGTCGCGGTCGCGGGGTGTCGTCTTCTTGGGGCGCCCGCCCCGATAGTCAGGGTCAAGCGAGCTGAACCCCTCCTCGTTGAAGGCATGAATCACCTTGCGCACATGCGACTCATCGGTGCGCATCAACCCTGCGATCTCCGGCGCGCTCATCATCGTCGCTGAGGCCAGCACGATCATCGCTCGCTGGCGCTTGGCCTGGTACTGCGCGCGCTTGGAAACCTGCTTCAAACGTGCACCCTCCTCTGGGGAGAGCTCGCGCACGAACACCTCCGGCGGACGCATCACCACCTCCTGGCTCGGGGACATACACCCCAATTCGTCACCAGAGGCGAGTTTCCGGTCAAACATTCATGGACGACCCACTAGCCGCGTCAGCCAAGCAGGTTCGGACTTCATCACGACCGACCCCCGCGAAGCGGGGCCCGGTCGGGAGGAACGTCCGAATCCTGCGCTACTTGATGAACAGCATCTCCGAGTACCGAGGCAAAGGCCACAGGTCGTCCGCGACCACGGCCTCCAGGCGGTCGGCCACGTCGCGTACGTCCTCCATCGCGGGGATGACCTTGTCGTGCACGTACCCAGCCCATCGCGCGGCGGTCTTGTCGTCCTGGTTCTCGGGGAGGTTGGCCTCCTCGAGCTTTCCGATCGCGAAGTGGAGCTCCTTGATGAGCGGCTCGACCTCGCCGATCAGCTCCTGAAGCTCGGCGGCCTTCAGCTCGTTGAGCTGCCTCACCGCGGCGGGCAGGATGCCGGTGCGGGCGATCGACGCGGCGGTCTCTGACTCGATGTTGATCTTGACCGCGTACTGCTCGAGGAACACCTCCTGGCGGGCCTCCAGCTCGCGCTTGGAGAGGACCTTGTACTTCTTGAACAGCGCGATCGTGCCTTTGTCCACCAGCCACGGCAGCGCGTCGGGGGTCGAGCGCAGGTTGTAAAGACCCCGCTTCTCGGCCTCCGCGTGCCACTCCGGCGAGTAGTTGTCGCCGCCGAAGACGATCCGCCTGTTCGCCGAGTAGCTGTCCTTGACGACCTTCGTGACCGCCTTCTCGAGGTTGCCCGACGAGCCTTTCAGGGCGCTCTTGAGCTTGCCCGAGAGGTCGTCGATCGCCTCGGCGACGATCGTGTTCAGGACCGTGTTCGGCAGCGCGAGGGACTGGCTGGAGCCGAGCGCCCGGAACTCGAACTTGTTGCCCGTGAACGCGAACGGGCTCGTGCGGTTGCGGTCGCCGCCGTGCAGCGGCAGGGACGGCAGCACAGGCGTGCCGAGACCGAGGAACGAGCCGGGCTTTGACTGCTGGGCCTTGCCGGACTCGATCGCGGTGAAGATCTTCTCGAGCTCGCTGCCCAGGAAGATCGAGATGATCGCGGGCGGCGCCTCGTTGGCGCCGAGACGATGGTCCTGGCCGGGCGAGGCGATCGACGCCCGCAGCAGCGCCTGGTGGGTGTTCACCGCCTGGATCACCGCCGCGCAGAAGAACAGGAACTGCAGGTTCTCCGACGGCGTGTCGCCGGGCTCCAGCAGGTTTATGCCGGTGTCCGTTCCCATCGACCAGTTGTTGTGCTTGCCCGACCCGTTGACCCCGGCGAACGGCTTCTCGTGGAGCAGGCAGACGAGGCCGTAGCGGCGGGCGACGTTCTGCATCACCTGCATCGTCAGCTGCTGGTGATCGGAACCGACGTTGGAGTTCTCAAAGATCGGGGCGAGCTCGTACTGGTTGGGCGCGACCTCGTTGTGACGGGTCTTGATCGGCACCCCGAGCTTGGCCAGCTCGAGCTCGGTCTCCAGCATGTAGGCCAGGATCCGCTCGGGGATCGAGCCGAAGTAGTGGTCGTCGAGCTCGTGTCCCTTCGGGGGCTTGGCCCCGAACAGGGTGCGCCCGGTGGTGAGGAGGTCGGGCCTTTCGAAGTAGTACTGCTCGTCGATCAGGAAGTACTCCTGCTCGGGCCCGACGGTCGTGAAGACCCGTTGCGCGTCCTCGATTCCGAGCAGCTGCAGCGCCCGGATCGCAGCACCCGACAGCGCGTCCATCGAGCGCAGCAGCGGGATCTTGTGGTCGAGCGCCTCGCCCGTCCAGGAGGTGAAGGCCGTGGGGATGCACAGCAGCGCCCCGTTCGGGTTCTCCAGCAGGAACGCCGGCGAGGTCGGGTCCCAGGCGGTGTACCCGCGCGCCTCGAACGTGGCCCTGATGCCGCCGGTCGGAAACGACGACGCGTCCGGCTCGCCCTGGATCAGCTCCTTGCCGGAGAACTCGGCGATCGCGGTGCCGTCGCCGGTGGGCGCGTAGAAGGAGTCGTGCTTCTCCGCCGTGGAGCCCGTGAGGGGCTGGAACCAGTGGGTGTAGTGGGTCGCCCCCCGCTCCATCGCCCAATCCTTCATCGCCTGGGCGACCGCGTCGGCCAGGGAGGTGTCAAGCGCCTCGCCGTGCTCGAGCGTGCGCTGCAGCGCCTTGTAGACGTGTTTGGGCAGCCGCTGGCGCTGGAGGCTCGAGCTGAACACGTTCGACGCGAACACCTGGTTGCCCGGCAGGGTGAGATCGGTGGCGCCGAGCGCGCTTCCGTTTGCGCTCCACTGGGCGGCGGTTACGTTCTGTTGACGTGTCCTTGGCATGGCCGGGGCGATTCCTCCTGTGAAGTGTTTGGGCTGCCCGCGCGGCGGGCTGCGGACGGCTGCGGCGCGCCGGGCGCGGAGCCGGAATGCAATCGTAGTGGCGATTCGCCCAAGGGACATCACCGCCTGGCGAAATCGGCGGGGCTCGGTTTCGACAGCGGGCCAAAGCGCCCGAGCCGGACCGAGAGGTCGAGCCGTCGAGGGTCTGGCCGAGGGTCGCGCCGAGGGCTGCGCCGAGGGTCGCGCCGAGGGTCGCGCCGAGGGCTATTCTTCGCCGGCCGGCGGGTAGTTTCCGGGCACGACCTTGCCGGTGTTCGGGTCCACGTACCTCGCCGGCGGCCGGCCCGCGACCAGGGCCGTGAAGAGCCCGTGTGGGATCCCGCCAGAGGGCAGGCGCGCCCGGGCCTTGCCGGCGAGACCGGCGGAGACGACGAAGTGGACGCTGTGCAGGCCCGGCTCCACGGGAGTCACCCGCCAGCGGAAGGTCCTGACGGCGCCGGGTGCCAGCTGTCCCAGCGCCCACGTCTCCACGTAAGCCGTCTGTCCAGCGCCCGGCGGAGTCACCGATTCGCTTTCGATCGGGCGCTTGGCGATCGTGCCGGGGCCCCGTTCGAGCACCCACACGGGACGCTTGCGCGATGCGAGCCCGGGAAACCGCGAGGCGTAGTACAGGGAGTCGAGCGTGACCGCGATGTTTGGGATCGTGCGAAGGCCGACGTTGCGGACCGCCACGAGCATCGTCGCATGACGCGCGACGGATTGGCGTGCGGGAAAGCTCGCGTGGACGATCCTCACGGGGAACGTCCCGCTCGGTTCGCTGGCATCCTGGCGGGTCCCGCCGCCGCAGCCGGCGATCAGTGACGCGCAGGCTCCGAGCACGACCACGGTGTGCATCTGGCGCCCCCTCACGATCGGCCACGATACCAGTGGCGCTGGCGCCCGGTGCGGCGCGGGTTGCCCAGTGGAGACGGACCGGGGGCGCATCGCGTAGAGTTCTCAGAGCCGTCGACGCCACTCGAGGAGGGGCAACAGAGAGATGGTTCGCAGCGCAGCGGAGCGGGCGTTCCTGCCGACCAGGAACATGCTCGAGGAAATCGGGGACATGATGATCCTGACGGGCCGGACGATCGTGTCCGCCCTACGTCCACCCTATCCCTACGGGGGGGAGTTCGTCTCGCAGTTCCTGTTCGCGCTGCGGCTGTGCTGGTTTCCGCTGCTGATCTCGACGGTCTGCATCAACTATGCCGCCCCGGGCCTTCAGGCGGCGAACTTCCTGACGATCTTCGGCGCCCTGGACCGGCTCGGGGGCTTCTTCGTGCTCGCGGCGATCCGCGAGATCGGCCCCAACGTGACCGCGATCGTGCTGGCGGGTGTGGCCGGCACGGCGATCACGGCCGACCTCGGCGCCCGTAAGATCCGCGAGGAGCTCGACGCCCTGCAGGTGCTCGGGGTGGATCCGATCAAGAACCTGGTGGTCCCACGCTTCCTGGCGCTTATGATCGCGACCGGGCTGTTCGACATCTACGCGATCCTGTTCGGTCTGTTCGGGGGGATCCTCGCGGAGCTCGTCAACGGCCAGCCGCTGGGACCGTTCTGGGCGACCCTGTTCGCCAACGCCACCACCACCGACCTGTGGGGGTCGGTGCTGAAGACGACGATCTTCGGAGCGATCATCGCGATCGTGTGCTGCTACAAGGGCATGACCGCCTCGGGCGGCGCCGAGGGCGTCGGGCGGGCGGTCAACCAGGCGGTCGTGGTCACGTTCCTGGCGATCTTCGCGTTCGACTACGCCTTCACCCAGACCCTCCTGGCCACCCATCCGGGGATCCTGGTGATCAAGTGAGCGAGCCTCTGGCAGTCCCGCGCGAATGGCTCGCCTCGACCGGGGAGATCACGGGGTTCACCGGGAACGTCGTGCGGGACGTCTGGGGCCTGCGGGTGTTCCGCTTCTTCGGCGAGGCTCTGCGCCAGTCGGGGATCCTGATCATCTCCTCGACCTTGATCATCTGGGCGCTGATGTTCATCCTCGGCCTGGAGTGCGGGATCGAGGGCGCCTACTTCACCGAGGCCCAGGGCGCACCGGCCTACTCGGGGGTGTTCAGCGCGTGGTGTGACCTGCGCGAGATCATCCCCTATGCGTTCGGCTACATGATGGCCGCCAAGGTTGGCACCGGGATCGTGGCCGAGCTCGGCGCGATGCGGATCTCCGAGGAGATCGACGCCCTGGAGGTGATGGGGATCGACTCGATGACGTTCCTTTGCGCGACCCGCCTGCTCGCGGCCTGGATGGTGCTTCCGTTCATCTATCTCGCGGGCATCGGGGGCGCGTTCCTGGCCTCCTACATCGCGGTGGTCCAGCAGATCGGATACGTGTCCTCCGGGGGCTATCTGTTGATCTTCTGGCAGTTCCAGAACCCGCCGGACTTCCTGTTCAGCCTGATCAAGGCGATGTTCATGGCCACGGCGATCGTGCTGGTGGGGTGCTACTACGGCTACAACGCGAGCGGGGGACCGGTGGGCGTGGGCACTGCCACGGCCAAGTCGATGGTCCTCAACCTGATCCTCGTGCACCTGATCGGAATGGTCGGCACGCAAGTCTTCTGGGGCGCCAATCCGCGCGCCCCGATCGGAGGATGACGAATGGCCGGCGAGCACGCCAGCGCATCCGAGGGCGCCCACCCACCCGCGCCCGAGGGGGCGCCCCCCGGCGCGGGCGACGCCCCGCCCGGCGGGCATGACGCGATCGAATTCATCGACGTGCACAAGTCGTTCGGGCGCAACCACGTTCTGAACGGGTTGAACATGAGCCTGCCGGAGGACAAGATCTCGATGATCATCGGCCCATCCGGGACCGGCAAGTCGGTGTGCATCAAGCACATGGTCGGGCTGCTCTATCCCGACGAGGGGGACGTGCTCATCCAGGGGGTGTCGGTGCCGAGCCTGTCCGACGCGGACCTGTTCGAGATGCGCAAGAAATTCGGGGTGCTGTTCCAGGACGGAGCCCTGTTCGGGTCGATCAACCTGTACGACAACGTCGCGTTCCCGTTGCGCCAGCACACCGAGAAGAGCGACGAGGAGATCGCCGAGATCGTCAACAGGCGCCTGCGCGAGGTGGGACTCGGGGGGGAGGGCGAGAAGATGCCCAACCAGCTCTCGGGCGGGATGCGCAAGCGGGCCGGCTTCGCGCGAGCGCTCGTGCTCGAGCCGGACATCGTGCTGTTCGACGAGCCCGACTCCGGTCTCGATCCCGTGAGGACAGCCCTTTTGTGTGAGCTGATCAAGGAAATCCACGCCGAGAACGGCGGCTGCTACGTGGTGATAACCCACGACATCATGAGCGCCAGGCGGGTGGCCGAACACATCGCCGTCCTGTGGAAGGGCAAGATCGTCGAGGCCGGCCCCGCGGCGGAGCTGTTCGCCTCGGAAAACCCGTTCGTGCGGCAGTTCCTCTCGGGTGACTCGGCGGGTCCCCTCGGGATGGAGTGAGCCCGGCGGCGCCTCGTCGTCCGCCGGGTATTGCGCTGCGCCACCGGCCCACCAACTAGCCTCGTGCAATGAACGGCGCTCGCCTTTTCTCGGCTCTCGTGGGCACTGCCACCCGCCGGCCGCTCGTGACGGTCGCGATTGCGTGCACGCTGGCCCTCGGGGGCGGCGCGCTGGCGCTCGGCCTGCGACCGACCGCGGCCGCGAGCACATTCGTGTCCAGCTCGAGTCCCCAGTACCGGGCGACCCAGCATTTCTATCGGAGCTTCGGCGAAGAGCCCGTCGAGGTGCTCGTCAAGGGCAGCCTCGAGCAGATGCTGCTGAGCTCGGACATCGACAGGCTGGTCGGGCTGGAGGGGTGTCTGTCGGGCAATGTGCCGGCGAGCGCCCTGGCCGCCGAGGGCGGACGCAACGGTCCGTGCGGGCGGCTCGCGAGAGCCGGGACGGTGAAGGTGGTGATCGGCCCGGGGACGTTCGTCAACGAGGCGGCCGAACGGATCCAGACGCAGCTCCTGCTCGAGACCAAGCAGGCCGAAGCCCAGGCCCGGGCAGCCCGTCGGGTCGTGACCGCGGCCGCGCTGGCGCGGGGGCTGGAAGGGGCGCAGGCACGCAAGCTGGGCGAGCAGGCGAGCTCGATCACGATGGCGCGCTTCAAGGAGGGGGTGGCGACGCTTGCCTTGAAGTACGGACTGGCCTCGACTCCCAGCCTCGACGAACCCGGCTTCGTGGAGACGCTCGTGTTCGACTCGAGCAAGCCCGCGGGCACCCCCAAGCAGCGCTTCGCCTATCTGTTCCCGAGCCCCGACGCGGCGCTGATCTCGGTGCGGATGAAGGCCGGGCTGTCCGAAAGCGAAAGGACTCGCACGATCGGCCTGATCCGAGAAGCGGTCGCGATGAGGCAATGGCAGCTTCAGCACGGCGAGAGCTACCTGGTGACGGGCGAGCCTGCGATCGTCTCGGACCTCACGAGCTCGATCAGCAGCTCGATCGAGCTGCTCCTGGTCGCGGTCCTCGCGGTGATGGCGATCGCGCTGAGCCTGATCTTCCGGGTGGCGCCGCGTCTTCTTCCGCTGGGGGTCGCGCTGCTGGGAGCGGCGTTGACGTTCGGCGGGCTGTCCCTTCTGGGCGAGTCGCTCACCGTCGCCCAGGTCGCCGTGCTGCCGATCCTCGTGGGCCTGTCGGTGGACTATGCGATCCAGTTTCAGTCCCGTGCGTCCGAGGCCCTCGCCGAGGGGGCCGCCGATACGAGGGCGGCCGTCGTGAAGGCGGCGCGGGTGGGGGTTCCCACGATCGCCACCGCCTGCGCGGCGAGCGTGGCCGCGACGCTCGTGCTGTTGAGCTCCCCCGTGCCGATGGTGCGAGGCTTCGGCGTGCTCCTCGCGGTCGGCGTTGTGATCGCGTTCGTGTGCGCCCTCACCGCCGGGTCCGCATCGTTGGTGTTGGCGGGGCGTCGACGGCAGGCGGGCGGGGATGCGACGGCCGGGCATGCGGCGGCCTCACAGGCGGCGGCCTCGCACGCGACGGCCTCGCACGGGGCGGCCTCGCAGGCGGCGGCCTCACAGGCGGTGGCCTGGCCCGTGGCGGCCTGGCTGGCGCCCGCCTGGCGGGGAGCGCGGGAGCTGGTGGGCGAGAACGCCCTGACCCGGGGGGTGTCCCGAGCGGCGCTCGTATATGCCGTGCGCAGGCCCGGACGTGTGCTCGGAGTGGGGCTGGCTCTGGCGGCGCTCGGCTGGGGCCTTGACACCCAGACGAAGGTGCAGACGGACATCACCAAGCTCGTACCCCAGAACACCGCTTCGCTGGAGAACCTGAACACGCTCGAGCGTCTCAGCGGTGTCGGCGGCGAGATCGACCTGACGGTCGACGCCAACGACGTGGCCACGCCGGCGACGATCGAATGGATGAGCTCGTATGAGAGCGCGATGCTCAAGCGCTTCGGCTACAGCTCAAACCGGGGCTGCGGCAAGGCGCGTCTGTGTCCGGCCTTCTCGCTGCCCGACCTCTTCCAGCGGGAAGGCCCCCACTCGAGGCTCACCCAGGCGGAGGTGAACGGGCTGCTTCAGGCGATCCCGCCGTACTTCTCCCAGGACGTGATCGCGCCGGGCAGGCGGGTGGCGACGCTCGCGTTCGGGATCAGGCTGATGAGCCTCGACGAGCAGCAGCGGGTGATCGAAGCGATGCGCTCGAGCCTGCATCCGCCGAAGGGCGTGAGCGCCCAACTCGTCGGACTGCCCGTGCTGGCGGCCCAGGCCAACGCCCAGGTCGCTTCTCCATGGCGGCGTCTGGAGATGTTGCTGGCCGGACTGGTGGCGGTCGCGCTGATTCTGACGATCGCCTTCAGGGGGGACAGGCGCCGGGTGCTGACGCCCCTTGCCCCGATCGTGCTCGCGAGCGGCTGGTCGGCGCTGGTCCTGTTCGTCGTCAGGGTTCCCCTGAACCCGATGTCTGTGACCCTTGGGGCTCTCGTGATTGCGATCGCGACCGAGTTCAGCGTGCTGCTGGCCGAGCGACACCGCCAGGAGCGCCTGGGCGGGCACGACGTCGCCGAGGCCCTGCGGCGCACTTACCGCCACACCGGCGCCGCGGTGGCGGCCTCCGGCGTGACCGCGATCGCGGGCTTCGGCGTGCTCACGCTCTCGAACATCGCGATGCTCCGGGACTTCGGGCTGGTCACGCTGATCGACTTGAGCGTGTCCCTGATCGGTGTGCTCGTGGCGCTGCCCGCCGCGCTGATGCTCTCCGGCGCCGCCGCTGAGCGGGGCGGTCGCGAGGGCCGCGTGCGGGTGCGACGCTGGGGCCGGTCGATCGCGGCGCTCGGACGCAGGACTCCTCGTGGCCCGGCAGGCCATGAACCCGTCTAGAGATCCGTTCCGGAGGGCCCTCGGCCCGGCTCCGACGGCGCGGCGATACGGAAGGTACGTCGGCGTGCTCGCCCTGGTGATACTCGTGCTGATCACGATCAACACGGCACTGACCAAGCCCAACGGCGTGCGGGGCATAGAACCCGGTCATCAGATCCCGCCGTTCGCGGCACCGCTGGCGACCGGGAACGTCGATGGGGACGTGAACGTCGCGACCCGCCCGAACGAGGGCTCCGCCGGCAAGAGGCCGGCGTGCGAGGTGCGGGGGGAAGGCGTGTTGAACGTGTGTGAGCTCTACGAACGGGGGCCCGTGGTGCTCGCGCTGTTCATCGACGGGGGCTCCTGTGCGGCGGTCCTGAGCGAGATGCAGGCCCTGGCTCCCGAGTTCCCTGGAGTGAGCTTCGCCGGGGTGGCCCTCAAAGGCGAACGTGGTTCGGTGCGAAAGCTGGTGGCCGAACGTGGTCTCAGCCGCGTCTCGGTCGGGCTCGACGGCGACGGGGTGCTCCTGAGCCTGTACAAGGTGGCGAGCTGTCCCCAGGTCTCCTTCGTGCTGCCCGGCGGGGTGATCCAGAGCCCGGCAATGCTCAGCCGGCCATCCCCGCAGACCCTGCGCAGGCGCGTGGCCGAGCTGGTGGCGGCGGCGGCGAAGGTGCGCGGCTATTCGCGGCCGGGGACATGAGCGCCGGGCCGGGGAGATGAGCGTGGGGCGGGGGAAATGACCGCAGAGGACATGAACGAGACGACGCTTCGACTCGGGTGGCGGGCGCAGGAGGTCGAGCAGGAGCTGCCCCAGCTGCGGCTGGTGTTCGCCAAGGCGCGACTGGCCCGGGCGGGAGCCGGCAGGCGAAGTTCCCCGCCGGGGGTGCTGCGCCAGCTGCGAGCCCTCTCGGACCGCTTCAAGGGCGCTCACGCCGTGGGCGTGCGCCGGGAACCGGTGCCGGCGGCCTACCGGGTCTTCTATCGCCAGATCGGCTTGGACCCCGAGATCGCCCAGACTCCGATCGAGGCGGCGGTGCTCGAGCGGATGCTCCACGGCGGATTCCTGTCCTCCGGCCTGCTCCAGGACGTGCTCCTGATGGCGCTGATCGACACGGGCGTTCCGGTGTGGGCGCTCGATGCGGCGGCGGTGGAGGGCGAGCTCGGGGTGCGCCTGAGCAAGGAGGGAGAGCCGCTTGGGCGAGCCTCGGACGCCTGGTCGCTGCCCGCGGGACGGCTGGTCGTCGCGGACGGCACGACGGCGCTTGGGCTGCTGTTCGGCGAGCTTGCCAAGGAGTGCGAGACGGGTGCTCGCACCCGGGAGCTCACGCTGTTCGCGGTCCAGGTCTCGGGCGTACCCACGCTCTATGTCGAGGAGGCGTTGTGGATCTGCGCCAATGGGCTGGAGGAGGCGGGGTAGAGCCGGACATGGGGCAGCGGGCGGCCGGTGCGACTGCTGCGACGTGGACGTCGGGTGGGAGGCGATAATCCCGCGATGGCACAGCCGCTCACCGACCGTCGGCGCCCAGCGCTGGCCGTCGTCGGACTCCTGGTGGCGCTCTCGATCACGCTCATGCTCACGTTCGGGCTCGCGGCCTCGGCGGGCGCCGCGAGCGGCGCCGGGCCGGCGTGCGCGCCCGCTCACCTCGACACCTCGGCGGCCCTCGCCGGGGGCGCCGTCACGGTCTCGCCGGCCCCCGAGACGATGGACGCCTCTCACGAGACCCAGATCAGCTTTCTCGGCGTTCCGGCCACGAGCCTCACAGACGTAGAAGCGGTCGGCTCGCGCAGCGGCCGGCATCCTGGCCGGCTCGAGGGGTACTCGCAGGGGGACGGGGCCAGCTTCCTGCCCGACACCTCCTTCTCCGAGGGGGAGACCGTGACCATACACGCGGCTCTACGGCGCGGAGGGGCCCTGACACCCTTCTCGTGGCGCTTTACGATCGCGGAGGCAGACTCGGTGAGTCGCTCGCTCGAGACCCCGCCAGCGCCACCACCGCCACCACGGCAGAGCGAACTGCAGCATTTCGTCTCTCGTGCGGATCTCGAGCCCCCCACGGTCGATGTGACCGCGGATTCGGGGGGGCAACCGTCGGAAGACATGTTTCTGGCCCCCTACGCCGGGCCCGGTCAGTACGGGCCGATGATCCTCGACAGCAGGGGGAAGCTGATCTGGTTCAAGGCCGTCCCTGCCGGAGCTCGCGCCGCGGACCTGCGGGTTCAGGAATATGAAGGCAAGCCGGTCCTGACCTGGTGGCAGGATCCGCTGATCGTCGACGGCCGGCGGGACGCCGGCGAGGTCATCGCCGACACCTCCTACAGGGACATCGCGATCGTACGCGCCGGAAACGGGTATCAACCGGACCTGCACGCGTTCGTGATCGCCCCGAACGGCGTCGCCTTCACGACCGTCTACGACGCGGTCCGCTGCAACCTGAGCGCTCGGGGCGGCCCGGCTGATGGGGCGGTTGCGGATACGGTCGTCCAGGAGCTCGACCTCAGGACTGGCCTGGTCCGCTTCGAGTGGCACAGCCTCGACCACGTGGCTCTCTCGGACTCCTACCAGCCGGTCAGGCCCAACGGCACCCTGACTTCGCCGTGGGACTATTTCCACATCAACATGATCGACCCGCAGCCCGACGGCGAGCTGCTCGTGGACGCGCGTAACACCTGGGCCGCGTATCAGGTGGACCACACGAGCGGGAAGGTCCTCTGGCGTATCGGCGGAAAGCATTCCAGCTTCGCGATGGGTCCCGGCGCGACTCCGGCCTGGCAGCACGACGCGGTGGAGCAGACGGGGGGGAGGGTGACGTTCTTCGACAACGGCGCGACGCCGAAGGTCCAGCCGCAGTCACGCGGAATCGTCCTGAGTCTCGACACCGAAAAGGACACCGCCACGCTGCTCGAAAGCTTCGCCCATCCGAGCCCTTCGCTCGTGGCCGCGAGCCAGGGGGACCTGCAGTCGCTGCCCGACGGCAACTGGTTCGTGGGCTGGGGCCAGGAGCCGTACTTCTCCGAATTCGAGCCGGGCGGGCGGCTCCTGTTCGATGCCCGTCTTCCGAGCGCCTACCAGTCCTACACCGTGTTCAAGTTCCCCTGGTCGGGGAAGCCGACCCAGCGGCCGGCGATCGTCGTGCGCGCGGGCGCTCGAGGAGGTCTGGCCGTTTACGCGAGCTGGAACGGAGCCACCGCGGTCGCGCGCTGGCGCGTGCTGGGCGGATCGAGCCCGCGAGCCCTCGCCCCCATCGTCTCGGCGGCCCGGAGCGGCTTCGAGACGACGATCGGTCTGGCTCGCGGTCCGCAATACCTCGCCGTACAGGCCCTCGACGCCGCCGGCCAGGTGCTCGGCACCTCGGCGACCGCACGCTCGTGAGCCGTCTCCGACCGCTCGTGAGCGGTCTCCGACCGGCTCGCTATCGGGGCTGGTGCGCGAGCTCGCGGGCGCGTCCCGCGCAGTCCAGGAGGTACAGGCCTTCGCTCGCGCTCGACCCGGCGCCCGCCCTCGCGCCGAGCCACGCAGCGGGCGGCACTTCCGGGCAGACGCGTGCGGCGGCGCGGCTGGCACCGTTGCCGCCGAGGTAGGCATACCCGCCCCCGAGTAGCACGTATCGAGCCTGGCCCGAGCCGACGAGACGGCTGAGCCCGGGACCGTCGAGGGCCGGATCCGTGCCTCCATAGCCGCCGAGCGCCGCGGCCGACAGTCCGAGCAGAATCGGGCTGTCGGCCGTCAGGGACGCCTGGGTGAGCAGCTGAAAGCGCGTGCCGCTCCCGTGCGCTGAGACGAAACGCAGGAGCGCCCGGTCGGTTGCCAGCTGGGCGCGGCTGAGCCCGGCGCCGCCGTTGCCGGCGACCGCGCGGGGGCCGGCCGCCGGGAACGTGCCCTGCACCGGCTTACGCCAGGTGCTGGCCGCATACGCCGTTGGGGCGACGAGCAGAAGGGCGATCATCGCGGCCAGACCGGTTTGCGAGGAGCGCCAGGCCGTCAGCGCGATCAGCGCGCCGGCTGCGACGGCCGGGATCAGCAGCACCTGCCAGACGGCGAGATAGTGAGCTCGATGGAGCAGCACGACCTGCACGATGGCGGTGGCGAGTGCGCCGGCGAGCATGAGCAGGCGTCCCGAGCGGCGCCCCGAGGGGCGCCCCGAGCGGCGCCCCGCTCCGACCATCGCCGCGAGCCCGGCTCCGACCATCGCCGCCGCCCCGGGGCCGAGCGCCGAGACGTAGTAGGGGTGCACGATTCCTTTGGAGAAGCTCAGGAAGGTGGCCTCGCACAGGAAGAAGCCTCCGAAGACGATCAGACCCGCGAGCCTGGGGTCTCGGCGAGCCGGGCGAGTGAGCGCGATCGCGATCATGCCGACGAGCGCGAACGCGAGCATCCAGGCCCCCTGGTCGCCGAACCCGCGGCGGAACAGGCGCAGCGGTCCGGTCGCGGCCCCGAACGCAACCGGACCCTCGGTGATCGTGGCCGTCACCTTCGGTGAGATGTCGGGGGCGGGCCCGAAGTCGGGAGCGGGCCCCGTGGCGGGTGCCGGCCTGGGATGGAGCGCTTCGGAGGCCCTCGCCCCGCTCGAGGTGGCGGGTCCTTGGACTTTGGGAAACACTTCCCGGTTGACGACAGGCCCCGGACCGCCGCTCTGGCCGCCGACGCGTCCGAAGCCGTTGTAGCCGAACGTCAGACCGAGCTCGGAGTTGTCGGTGGAGCTGCCCACGAACGGACGGTGGGCGCCGGGAGTGAGGTCTACGGTGAGGATCCAGGCCAGCGACAGGGCGCCGCACACGACGCCGGCGAGCAGCAGATGGCCTGCCCGGCGGCGCAGCGACCCGGGAGCGCAGCAGAGATACCCGGCGACGATTCCGGGGACTACGAGATAGGCGGCGAGCGCCTTGGTGTTGAACGCGAGCGCGACGAGCGCCGCCGACCCCAGCAGGGCGCCCAGCCGCCCGGTCTCGGTCGCCCGCAGCGCCGCCCCGCACGCGAGCGTCATCAACAGGATCAGCAGCGTGTCGACGTTGTTGTCGCGGGAGACCGCCACGAACGCCGGGAAGGCGGCGAGTGTCAGGGCGCTCACGATCGCCGCGAGCGTGCCGTAGCGCTTGCCCACGATCAAGTACAGCGCCGCCACGGCCACGACTCCCGCCAGCGCCTGCGGCAGAAGCAGACTGAGCGGCGAGAACCCGAACAGCTGCGCGCTCCCCGCCTGCACCCACAGCCCCAGGGGCGGCTTGTCGACCGAGATGAGACCGCCGGGGTCAGCCGAGACGAACAGGAAGTTGTGCCACGAGAGCAGCATCGACCTCACGGCGGCCGAGTAGTAGACATTCGCATACCCGTTCTGGCCGAGCGCCCAGGTGTCGAGCAGGACGGCGAGCATGATCGGGCCGAGCATCGGGGCGGTGCGGGGCCAATAGGGGCGTGCCCGCTCGACCTCGGTCACCGCAACTGGCGCCGGATCCGCATGTTGTGGGTGCAGGACGGTCTCAGGCACCGCGTGAGCTTCTCAGACGACGGCCCAGGCGCGCTGGTAAGATCGCTGTCTGACCGCATCGGAGGAGTGGCTTTGCAGCTCACAATCGACCATAGGTCGATCTCGGGGACGGACGAGCGGGCCGCCAGAAAGGCGCTGCGCGCGCAGGTCGCAAGGCTCGAGCGCGAGCTGGCGGGAATCGTCGCGAACGGGTTCCCTCACATAGCGTCCCCGCCCGGGAGGATCGGCGGCGCTCTCGGAGGGGGGCCGCGGCTGCTCGACCTGGGTGAGCTGGAGAGCGCGCGCGACGAGCTGGTGGGCGCGATCCAGCGGGCGCGCAGGTCGGTCGCCGAGCGCGCCGAACTCGAGACCCGATCTCGCGAGCTGTTGGAACGGATGAAGCGAGACCCCGCGCGCTACAAGCTCGTGCGGCTGCCCGTGAGAGACCTCGGAGAAGGCGGGTGCGGCGCGTGGGAGGTGCGTCCTCGGCTCGGGCTCATCGGCATGCTCGCCGGCTGGTGGCAGGTCAAGCTCTCCTCAGGCTGTCCGTTAGCCAGGGGTCACGCTCCGGCGTGGCCCGAATCTCCGGAATGGAGCAGACCCGCGCGCTGCGCAGCATCGCCGCGAGCGTCTGGCGCTGGCGGTCGGTCATCGACTCGATCGTCTTCTTCTCGGACATGGGGATCTGGGCCAGGAACTTGCGGCAGCGGGTCTGACCCCAGCGGCGCTGGCTCATCAGCACGTCCGCGACGGCCATGCTCGCCGCCTCCCAGGGGCAGTCGAGCAACACGTCGGCGACCGCGATCTCTCCCGCCGCGATCCGACGCTTGAGCCCGGCGCGGGCGAGGCGAACCTGGTTGGCGCGCTCGAGCGCACGCATGTACTGGGGGCTGGCAGGGGCGATCGTCGCGGTCGCGTTCATGATGGGACTCTCCCCGTCACTCGCCGCTTCTCTGCGGCGGTGACAATCGGTGCTTGAGTTATTGGAGGTGTGGACGCTCACGCAGCCGCCCGAAACGCCACCGCGACGAATCGTGATGCGGGTTTCGGCGATTGCCACCATCCGGGGAGGGCCTTCCCCGGTTGGCGGGTCGTCGGGGGCGAGCCCCCGAACGGTCATGCAGAGCGCTCCTGGAAGCTACGCCAGCGGGGGGCGCTCGGTCAACTCCCAACTCACGGTTCGTGCGCTAGAAGCGATCTTTTTCGTCGGCCAATCCACTTGTGAAGATTTGGACAAGTCCCAGACCCGGGTTGAGACGTGTAGGAAACGTTTAGAGCGAGCCTGGTCAGTGCGAGCTTGGGCCGGGCAGAGGTCCGTGCTCGGCCTCGAACTCGCGCTTGACCCGCGCGAAGACCTCCAGGGCCCGCTCGAGCGTGGGGGCGTCATGGGTGGCCATCACGCTCGTGCGCAGCAGAGCGCCCCTCGGGGGGACGGCGGGGTGCAGGGCGGTGTTGACGAACACGCCCCCGTCGTAGAGGGCCTTCCACAGCAGCGCCGCCTTCCAGTCGTCGCCCACCAGCACTGGCACCACCGGAGTGACGATCGCCGGGTGTGAGCCCTCGAGCGCGACCCCCGGGACGGCCGGGCTGACGTCGTCGGGAAGGGTCTGGGACGAGACGACCGCGAAGCCCAGCTCATGAAGTCCCTCGCGCAGGCGCCGCGCGTTCTCTAGCACCCGTTCGAGTAGGGACGGCCCCTCGGGCGAGCGCACGATCCGAAGCGCCGCGAGCGCAGCTCCCAGGGCCGCGGGGACCGAAGAGGCCGTGAACAGGAATGGGCGCGAGTACAGGCGCAGGTACTCGATGACCTCGCTTGGACCGGCGACGAACCCCCCACAGGAGGCCAGGGACTTGGAGAAGGTGCCCATGCGCAGGTCCACCCGGTCCTCCACTCCGAGCAGCTCCGAGGTGCCTGCCCCGCGGGCCCCCAGCACGCCCGCGCCGTGGGCCTCGTCCACCATCAGGCGTGCTCCGAAGCGCTCGCACAGCTCGCAGATGTCCCGCAGGGGGGCGATGTCGCCCTCCATCGAGAAGACTCCGTCGACGACCACCAACACGCCCCCGTTATCGGTCTGGGCCCGCTGCAGGGCGCGCTCGAGCTTGTCCATGCGGTTGTGCCGGAAGGGCCTCAGCTTCGCCCGCGAGAGCAGGCAGCCGTCCAGGATCGAGGCGTGATCGCCGGAGTCCGCGATCACCGTGTCGCCGGGGGCGAGCAGCGTGCCCAGGGTGCCGACGTTAGCCTGGTGGCCGGTCGTGAACACGATCGCGTCGTCGGTCCCCATCCATTCGGCTATCTCGCGCTCGAGCTCGAGATGCAACGGGATCGTGCCGTTGAGGAAACGCGAGCCCGTAAGCCCGGTTCCGTAGCTGTGCAGGGCGTCCTCGGCTCCCTTCATCACACGCTCATCTCCCGTGAGGCCGAGGTAGTTGTTGGACCCCAACATGATTCGTCGGGCGCCCTCCATCTCCACGACCGGCATCGCCGGCGAGGTCAGGACATGGAAATAGGGCAGGATGTCCGCCTCGCGGGCGGCCCGCAGGATCTGTTCGCGCTCGTGCCCCCTGACCTTTGCGAAGACGTCGGCGGCGACCGGGGGGGCCGGGGCCGGGGAGGAGGCGTCGGAAGGCGTGGCGGACGTGATGGAGGCGTCGGTCGGAGGGTGCATGTAGGGTGCCTACGCTGTGGGCGTCGAAGTCACACCGGTCTCCGGAAGGCGGGGCCTGAAAGCGTTCATCGACTTGCCGTTCCGGTTGCATGCTAGCCATCCGTTGTGGGTGCCCCCGCTGAAGCTGGAGCGGCGGATCTTCCTGAATCGCAAGATGAACGCCTTCTTCAACCACGGGGAGGCCGAGTACTTCCTCGCCTATCGGGACGGACGGGTCGTGGGACGTGTGAGCGCCCAGGTCAACCGCGCCTTCAACGAGCACCAGAAAAAGCGCTGGGGCTGGTTCGGCTTTCTGGAGTTCGAGGACGACCAGGAGGTGCTCGACGCGCTTCTGGACGCCGCTGGAGAATGGCTGCGCTCGCGCGAGATGGAGCGGATGGTGGGCCCCGCCGACTTCGCGATGAACGACGAGTGCGGCATCCTGATCGAGGGCTTCGACCTGCGCCCGATGATCCACCAGCCGTGGCACCCGCCCTCCTACCAGCGGCTGGTCGAGCAGGCGGGGATGGCCAAGGCGATGGATCTGTACATGTGGAAACTGGAGGTGACCGAGCGCGACAAGGTCATGCCCGTCATCTGGGAGCTCGCCGAGAAGGCGCAGGCCGAGCACGGGATCCGGGTGCGCCCGATGCGCCGCCGTCAGCTGCGCAAGGACATGGACTTCTTCGGCGAGGTCTACAACTCGGCGTGGTCGAAGAACTGGGACTTCGTGCCGTACTCCAAGAAGGATCTCGACGCCCTCGCCCAGGAGCTGCAGCTCGCCTTCGACAAGCACTGGTTCATGATCGCCGAGCGCGAAGACACGGGCGAGGTGGTGGGCATGGCGATCACGATCCCCGATCTCAACCAGGCGCTGGCGAAGATGAAAGGACGTCTGCTGCCCCTCGGCTGGTGGTACTTCCTGCGCAAGGGCGCCATCATCGACCGTGTGCGCGTGGGGTGGCTCGGGGTCAAGCCGGAGTACCAGCACACCGGAGTGGCCGCGAAGCTCTACCAGGCGCACTTCGACGCGGCCGAGGCCCGGCCGCAGTCGGGCGGCGAGATGGGTTGGATCCTTGAGACCAACACCGCGATGAACCGCGGCATGGAGGCGATGGGCGGCCGGATCGTCAAGCGCTACCGGATGTACGAGCGGGATCTGTGAAGGGGTCGGACCCGCCGTTTACACTAGCCCGATGAGTGACCGTGGCGTGAGCGAGCCGATTGTCTGTGCCGAGCCCGCCGAGCCCGCCGAGCTCGTGGAGTCCGCCGAGCCCGCCGAGCTCGTGGTGCCCGTCGTGCCCGTCGTGCACGGGCAGATCGTGGGTCCGTCCCCGAGGCGGGCTTTGATCCGCTCGGTCGCGCCCACCGCCCAGACGGCGGTGATCGCCGCGGGTGGCTTCGTCGCGGGAGCGGCGATCGTCGGCCTGGCGAGCCGCCGGCGGAGCAGGGTCGCGAAGGCTCTCGGAAAGGGCCGCCGCCGCACCAGCGACTCCGGGCGCGAGCCCCTCCAGGTCATCGCCACCAGGTCGCTGCTCCTGGACGTGCATCTGCTCGGCCTCCCGGGCGCGGATCGCTGAGGAGCAGACCGGTCCGGATGCGCGGCCCGGTCGAGCTGCGGGTGCGGGTGCGCCCGGCGGGGCCGTTCAGGCTGCCACATCGCCTGGGCATGGATCGCGTGACCCGCCGGCGCGAGGGAGTGCTCGAGCGGCTGCTCCACGACCCCGTCGGAGAGCCGGTCGTGGTCCGGGTGGCCCAGACCGGGAGCGAGGAGGTGCTGTTCGGGGCGCGCTCCTCGAGCCGGCGGGCAGCCGAGCACGGGATCGAGCGGATGCGCTTCGCGACGGGGGTGGACGAGGATCTCAGCGAGTTCGCCCGGCGCTTCTCCGAGGATCCCCTGATCGGGCGCTCGCTGCGGCGGCGGCCGTGGCTGCGCGTGACTCGCCGGCCCGACCCCTTCGAGGCGCTCGTGTGGGCGGTGTGCGAGCAGCTGATCGAGTACGAGCGTGCCGCCCAGATCCAGCGCACCCTGGTCGCGCGACTAGGCCGCGGCTGGGCCGGGGAGGAGGCGTGGGCCACCGGCCTGCGCGACTGTCCCGCTCCCGCCCGCGTGGCCGGGGCGTCGCCGGCGCTGCTGGAGTCCTGCGGCCTGTCCGCGGGACGGGCGATCGCGCTGGGCAGGGCCGCTGGAGAGGTTGCGCGGGGGCGTATCGACCTGCACGGCTCCGCCCCCGAGAGAGGCTGGCAGAGGCTGCGCTCGATCAGGGGCATCGGCGCCTGGACCGTGGAGATGCTCGCGCTCTGTGGGCAGGGCCGCTATGACCAGCTGCCCGCCGGGGACCTGGGACTGCTGAAGCTGGCCGGACGCCTGCTCAGCGGCGGCGACCCGCGGGCGCGCGCGAGCGAGGAGCAGGTCCGCGAGCTGTTCGCCCCCTATGGCGAGTGGGCCGGCCTAGCGGCCGTTCACGCGGCCGGCCTGTAGGGATTGGCACCCGCGCCGCTTGCGCCTCCCGCGTCGCTACTCCCGCGCCGCTGCGCCTCCCGCGTCGCTACTCCTCGGGCGACGCACTCAGGGCGAAAAGCGTGGCGAAGATCACGAGGCCGAGGATGTTGGTGAACAGCCTGTAGTCGAGCCCGACCGGGCTGAAGACTTCCGCCCGGCTGGGACGTGTCTGTGGGATCAGGCCGGTGAGGTCGAAGATCCCGTAGACCGCCAGGGCGGCGAGGACGATCGTCACGAACATCAAGGCGACGATTCGGATTGCAAAGCTCGTTCCGTAGTACTTACGGTAGGCGAGCACGATCGGGAGCACGATGAGATCGGCGAAGATGAACGCGATCACGCCCGCAAAGCTGATCCCCCCCGACCACAGGACCGCCGCCAGGGGGATGTTGCCGACTGAGCAGACGAAGCTCAGGACGGCGATCAGCGGGCCCACGATCACGTTCTCCAGCAGCTTCACCGGGGCGGGCGCGTGCTGCAGAAAGAGGCTGTCGAAGAAGCTGTTGCCGAGCAGCCCCATGAACCCCGCCAGCAGGAAGCCCATGAGGATCTCCTTGTAGAGCATCTTCCAGTCGTGTCGGAAGTTCTGAGCCACGTCAGCCCACGCCGACGGCGAGGTCAGGCGCGCCCGCAGGCTCACCTCCCGGCCGGCGGTGTGATGGTGGTGGCCGGAGTCGACCTGCTGGGCGTGCCGGCGCGCCTGAGCCTCCAGGCGCCGCGAAACGAACAGGCGCAGGAGCAACGTCATGACCAGGATCAGGATCAGGCCGCCGATGAGCTCCGCGAGCGTGAACTGCCATCCCAAGAGCACCCAGATGACGATCCCCAGCTCGAACACGAGGTTCGTCGAGGCGAACTGGAATGCCAGCGCCGAAGCCGCCGAGGCGCCCTTTGCGAACAGCGACTTGGCGATCGCGATCGCCGCGTAGGAGCAGGAGGAGGACGCCGCTCCGAGGCCTGTCGCCAGTCCCACCGGACGCGCCCCCTCGCCTCCGAGCGCCCGCTCGATCCGCTCGCGCGGAACCCACGCCTGGACGATCGCTGAGATCGCAAAGCCCAGCACGAGCGCCCACCAGACGGCCCATGCCATCAGCAGCGCGTTTTCGATTCCTTCCCAGAGCGTGTCGAGGACGTTCATCGGCCGGGAAGCCTCTTAGCAGACACTCGCGCGGCCACGGTCACCTGGCGATCGCGGCCGCGCGAGTGATCTCGGCATCCTCGTGCCGACCGGCGTGAGCCGCCTATTTGACGATCTTGATGACCCGCTCCATGCCGAGCAGCGCGTGGTCACGCCCGTCCTGGGTCTGCATGAAGCACACCTGCACATACCAGCCAGGCTTGGCCGTGATCGTCTCCTGCTGGAAGGCGCCGTGAGAAAGGGGCCCGACGCCGAACGGCGGTCCGGTGATGAGCTTTTCCGCCTGCTTTTCCTTGCCCGCTCGCAGGGCCTTGGCGAGTTCCTTGGCCGCCTTGGCGCTCTTGGTCGGCGCCACGAGATCCATGTGCACCAGATAGCCTTCGTTTTCGAAGCGCACGAGCTCGCCGTCGTGCAGTGTGCTCGGTCCGCGGAAGCCGAACTCGATCGAGCGGATCGTGGCTTCGGGGGTCGGCAGGGCCGCCGGCGATGGAGCGGCGCTCACGGTGAAGGTCGTTTTCACCTTCGGGCCGCCTTCCCCTTCGCCGATCAGCGCCAGGTACTGTCCCGGCTGAAGGCTCGTCTGGGCTTCGCTCTTCTGCCCGGGGGTTACTTCGGCGTCGAACACGATCGTTCCGTACTTGCTCGCGGCATTGGGGTCCTTGGCCCCCTTGGAGGCGAGGAACGCGTTCACTTCCGTGATACTCACGCCCGGCTTGAGCAGGAACAGGATGGCGCTCGCTTCCTTGGTGCCGGTCGCGCTCGACACGACGTTCACCGCGCCCGACTGGGTCGCGCCGGTGACGGTGATCGAGGTCTTGGTGAGCGTGAGGGACAGGGTTGGAAGCGCCGGTGACGCCTGTGCGCCGAGGGCCAGCGGGCCGCAGGCGAAGGCGAGCAGAGCGGTCGTCACCGCTGCCAGTGATGCGAATCTCCTCATGAAGGTCTCCAGTTCGTATAGGCCGACTTGTGTGGCCGACGGTTGTGGGCGAACCCGACGGTTGTGGGCGAACACTACCGGCCGCGAAGCCGTTCGCGCTCGCGCTCGCGTTCGAGCAGGAGCGCGAACGTGGGACATG
Source organism: uncultured Solirubrobacterales bacterium (assembly GCA_963785785.1). Taxonomy (GTDB): domain Bacteria; phylum Actinomycetota; class Thermoleophilia; order Solirubrobacterales; family Solirubrobacteraceae; genus Palsa-744. The sequence goes on from CAWAWI010000003.1 coordinate 299,049, forward strand.
CCTGGGCGGCGCGCCTGGCGTGGTCGACCAGCTCCGGGGGCAGCGGGCGCTCGTCGACGATCGGGTACCCCCACTCGTCGAGGGTGATGCGCTCGGGCAGCAGCTCCGCACACATCCCGTGGGCCTCACACGCGATCGGGTTGACTCGCAGCCGATGGCTCATCGGATCCGGATCGGCTCGCGGGAGGGTGCGCTCGGGCGCGGATGAACGGGCAGCGGCAGCTCCCCTTCTCGCCCGCATCCCTCGCAGGGACCGTGGCGGGCGTGGTCGGCCAGCTCGGAGGAGAACGACTCGAGGGCGCTCATCACGAAGTTGGCGGCGCCGTCGGGGTGTCCGCAGGCACCACGCCTGCGCACCAGGGACGCGAGCCTCGAGATTCGCTCGGCGCTGTTTCCCTGGGCGGTGCCGGAGGCCACCTCCTGGAGGCTGGAGGCGATCGAGTCCAGGCCATGGACGCACGGCCCGCACTGTCCGCTGCTCTGGTCGGCCAGCCAGCGAGCCACCCGGACGGTTTCGGCGACCGGACACGCGTCCTGGGAGAGCAGCGCCACGACACCAGCCCCGAGAGACGCGTCGTGGGGGGCGAGGTGTTCGTCGGACAGCGCGACCCCCCGCAGGAGCTCGCCGCCGATCCAGCTGCCCCCGTATCCGCCCACGAGCACGGCGCTAGGACTCGAGGTAGTCCCGCCGGCCGCTTCGATCAGCGACACCAGCGAGGCGCCGTGCTCGATCTCGTACACGCCCGGATGGGCGACCGGGCCGCAGAGGGTCACCAGCGCCGAGCCCGGCTGGGAGGGCGTGCCCAGCTGCCTGAACCACTCGGGCCCGTGGCGCGCGATCAGCGCCACGTGGGCGAGCGTCTCGGCGTTGCTCACGAGCGTGGGGCGCCGCCTGACTCCCTGCTGGAAGGGCATCGGCGGGGTGAACGTCGGGATCGCGGGACCGCCGTTCAGATGGTTGACCAGCGCCGACTCCTGGCTCGCCACGTAGGCGCCCGGAACGGCCGTCACGTGCATCCGGACCGTGTCCCCTGAAAGCCGTCGGCGTTCGTCGATCGCCTCGGTGACGCTCTCGACGCTCGCCGGCGCGGACTCGCAGGCGCAAACGATCAGCTCGTCGGCGCCAACCGCCTGCGCCGCGAGCTGGGCGCCGTCGAGCAAGAGGTGAGGCAGGGTCTGCAGCAGCGTGCGATCCTTCAGGCTCGCGGGCTCGCCCTCGGCGGCGTTCACCACGACCACCGCCTTGCCGCGGGACGCCACGACGGCGCGCAACTTGATCGCGGTCGGGAAGCCCGCCCCACCACGCCCCCGCAGGCCCGCCTGCTCGAGCTGTGCCACCAGGGGCGACTCCTCGCGTCGGCGTCGTGGCTGCTCGAGCGGAGCCCGACCGTGCACCGCGAGGTGTTCCTCGAGTGTCATCGCCCCGTGGGTGGGAATGCCCGCGAGCAGTCGTGGCAGCGTGGCCGGCGTCATGGCCAGGGTCATCCCGAGCGCTGGATCGCAGGGGCGGGTCGATCAAGAGGGTATGGTCGCTCATCGGTGACCCCCTCCGTGCGAGCTCCCGGTCGCGCTCGAATGTCCGAGCAGCGAGGATGGGGTCCCCGACCTGCGCGCCCAGTCCGAGCCGAGCGGTCCGCTCGGCATCCAGATCAGCAGGAACAACGCGAACGCCCCCGTTCCGGCGAGCGCTGCCCCTCGCTGCGAGAGGTTCTCGGGCCAGCCCGAGAGCACCCGCACGAGCACGGCGGCGATCACGACCGCCAGGCACAGGACGCTGATGGCGAGCATCCACGTGCTCTTGACGTCGCTGCCCGTGCCGAATCCGTGCAGCAGAGCGATCGGCCAGCTCGCATACGTCAGCCAATGCACTGCTCGCCAGCCGCCGTAGCCGACCCGCTGGCGCAGCAGGCTCGTGATCGTCACAGCCAGCAGCAGGTCGAACGAGATCGCGCCCAGGCCCAGCCAGAAGGGCCGGTAGGAGCCCGCGAACGGGACGATCGCGTCGATCAGGGAGATCGGAGCGAAGCTGTCGAGCACCGCCGTGAGGATGTGCAGGAGCAGGAACACCATCGCCAGCAGCGAGACGTTCCGGTGCAAGGAGTCCACCACGAACCGCGGCCAGTTGGGGGTGCTCAGGCGGCGTACGTCCACGACCCCCAGCGCGACCGCTCCCGTCAGCAGCAGCAGGGCCACGGCGCCGGTCGAGCGTGTCAGATACCAGTAGATGCTCGGCCCCGCGGCCGCCAAAGTCACGCTCATGCCGGTATCTCCGTCGAGAGTTCCGTCGAGAGTTCTGTCGGGAGCTCGCTCGGGGGCGGCGTCGCCTGTGCGGGCCAGTCGCCGATGGTCCTCACGCGACCATCCTGTGCCACGAGTCGTGCGGGCAGTCCGAGCTCCCGCAGCCAGTCGGGCGCGACGTCCCCACGGATGAGCGCGGCTGTCGTGGCGATGTTCGCGTCCGCGCAGCTGGCCGCCGCGGCGCTCGCAGTCCGCCAGGTTCCGCGAGCCGGTACGCCCGTGGCGGGGTCGATGATGTGGTGCATCGTGCGACCCGCGTGGCTCCACCGGCGCACGGCGGTACTGGAGGTGGCCAGGCCGCCGGAGAGGATCGAGACCGTCTGGCCCGGCGCGCTCGGATCCGCACGATGGTCGTCGGTCACGCGGATTCGCCATCCCCCCTCGGGAGGCGGGCCCTCGGTGGCGATGTCTCCGCCGATCCCGACCAGGGCCCCGCAGGCGCCCGCCCGGGCGGCGAGTCGGGCGGCGCGATCGGCCGCCCAGGCTTTGGCTGTCGCGCCGAGGTCGAGCGTGACCCCCGCCGGAACCCGAACCGAGCAGCCATCCCGATCGAGCGAGACAGTGCGCCAGCCGCGAGCGGCCTTGACCGTCACGGCGGGCGGGTACGCCGACGGGGGTTCGTGGGGGAATGCCGGTCGGTCATCGGCCGTCAGCGACAGCGGGTCATCGCCCGGCGGGTGCAGCAACCGCCAGTCGCGGTCATAGCCGGCGAGCACCAGCGCCGATCCGACCGTGGGGTCGACATCTCCCTTGGTGAGGTCGGCCGCGCGCAGTGCTAGCGCCAGCGCCTCGGCGAGCAGCGGGCTCACGCGAACAGCACGTCCGGGGCTCGCGTTTACGCGCGCGATCTCGGAGTCCGTCCGGAAGCGCGAGCACGCTCGGTCGATCGCGTCGAGCTCACGCTCGACCGCCGCGCGGGCGCGCTGCAGGGAGCCCCCATCGGTCAGCCGCAGCACGACGTCCGTCCCGAGTGCTTCCCAATTCGCCTGCACGGACATCTCAGGAGCCTCCCGACACGACCGGGGCTTCGGTCGCGGGCGCCGATTCTTCGGCGGGCGCCGATTCCTGGGCGGGCGCTGATTCCTGCGAAGGGGCCGCTTCTTGGCTGGGCGCCGATTCCTGTGAAGGGGCCGCTTCCTGGCTGGGCGCTGATTCCTGTGAAGGGGCCGGTTCCTGGCTCGGAGCGGCTTCCTGGCTGGGCGAGGCTTCCTGCGAGGGCGAGGATTCCTGAGATTCCTGGGGGGCCTGAGCCGGGGGTCGCACGGGCGTGGAGGAGCCGCCGGAGGAGCTGTGGCCGGCGGAGCTCGAGCTCGCGCTGCTGTTGGCTGCGACCGCCTTGGAGCTTTTGCCCGGAAACGCCGCTGCGGCGACCTCTGCGAACACCCCCGTCAGCGCGACGCTCCCCGCGATCAGCCAGCGGTTCACGCGTTGCAGCCGGCGCAGGGCCGCATCTCTGGTGTGTGTGTGCGGTGACATCTCGATCTCAGTGGTGGTGGAAGAGGGTGGAGGCTTGAATCCACGGGCCGAATTGAGGGATGACGACGACCGCGAGCACCGTGCCGGCGGCCAGGGCTCCCCCGAGCGAGAGCGCCCGCCCGGCGCGCCCGGCCCGCCCGGCGATCGCGCCGGCGGGATCCTCCCAAGCCGAGGGCTCGCCTGCGTGGGAGCCGATCGCGAGCACGTCCGCGCGCAGCGCGGCCTGCTCGCCGAGGCCGAGCGCCGAGGCGACCTCAGGGAGATGGCCGAGGACGTGCAGGGCGGTGAAGGCGACCCACACGATGAAGCTGATCTTGTGAATCGGCAGGAGTGTCGCGCGCGAGGACGGTCCGACGAACAGCAGTACGACGCCGCTGAGGAGGACCACGATCGTGGAGAGCACCACGATCGGCGCGATCAGGCGCAGCACCGTCGGGGGCGGGCCCTTGCGACGGTAGCGGGGGTTGGTGGTGTAGTAGCGGACGAATCGGTAGCCGCTGCTTGCGAGCTTCAACACCACCGGACCGATCAGGAGCATGCCGACGAACAGATGCACCCACAGCAGCGACCGGAGTCGCAGGAGCGTCACCCCGATGATTGCGAGCAACACGAGCAGGACGATCCCGGTGAAGGTCGTGAGCCGTTCGTTGCCGGCGGTCCCGCCCGCGGTGAGCCGTCTGCGCAGCGGAAGGTCAGCCGACGGGCGATCCGGTGGGTTAAGGGCAGGACCTAGCGACGGAGCGAGCTCGCACGCGGGAGCCTCCAGGCCAAGGTGACGGATCGTCGACGCGCTCCCGTCACGGCGCTCCCCGCGGGGCTCGCGTGTGCGCTCGTCGGTGGCCGTCCGAGAGTCGGATGACATGCGAATCAGTGTGTGACGCCGAGCTAAGGTTTCGATAACCGCTTGATGAGAAAGCTCATCGAATCGCTTGTGCGGGAAAATGCTTGGATTCTGGGCCTATCCTGAGGGGATGCCAAGGCTTGCGCACTCCGACGGTGACGCCAGGAGCACGGCCGCCACGAGCCCGCCGGACCGGGCCGGGATCGGGCGGGAGGCCGATGGGGCGGTCGCCGGGTCGAGGATCCTGCTGGTAGAGGACGAGCCCGGGATCGTGGACTTCGTACGACGGGGCTTCGAAGCCGATGGCTTCGTGGTGGAGACCGCGGTCGACGGCATCGAGGGCGAGCGCTTGGCGCTGGGCGGGAGCTTCGACGCGATCGTGCTCGACCTGATGCTTCCCGGTCGCGACGGCCTGGAGGTGCTCGAGTCCGTGCGTCGTTCCAAGCCCGGGATGCCCGTGATCGTGCTGACTGCGAGGGGCGAGGTCGAGGATCGCGTGGCGGGACTCGACGCGGGCGCGGTCGACTACCTGGTCAAGCCGTTCTCCCTGGCGGAGCTCCTCGCCCGCCTGCGCGCGCAGCTGCGGGTCGTCGCCGAGTCCTCGGCCACGACCCTGCGGGGAGCGGGAATCGAAGCGAACCTCCTCACGCGAAAGGTTCGCCGCGGCGAGGAGACGGTGCAGCTGTCTAGCACCGAGTTCGAGCTGCTCGTCTACCTGTTGCGTCACTGCGGCCAGGTGCTCTCGCGCGAGCAGATCCTCAGTGCGGTCTGGGGCTATGAGCACGACCCGGCAACCAATGTGGTGGATGTGTACATCGGCTACCTGCGCCGTAAGCTCGGCCGCCGAGACGAGCCGGCGCCGATCTTCACGGTGCGCGCCGTCGGCTATCGCCTTGGCAGCGCCGCCTGAGCGAAGCGATGCGCGGGGCCCTCAGACCGATCCTGCCCTCGGGACTGCATTGGCGGCTGGCGGCATGGGTCGCGGGCGTGATCCTGCTCTGCACCGGCATCACGTTCGTGGCCGTCTACCGTGGCACCGGCTCTCAGCTGCGCCACCAGATCGACCGCGAGATCGAAGGGGACGCCGCGGAGTTCTCCCACAATCTCACGACCTCCCACGCGCGCTCGCCCGCGCAGATCTCGCTGGTGGCGAGCCGGTACGTCCAAAATCAGCCGTTCCGGGCGAGCTCCACGTTCCTGTTCGCGATCGTCCCGGGCGTTGGCACGAGCACCAACCGTCCCGAGCTGTTCGCCCGCTCCAAGCCCGACAACGGAGAGACGCCCCCCGAGCAGGCCCAGGAGAACCGCCTCTCCGCGCAACTGTCGACTGCGCCCGACGGCTACAGGACCCTCGCCCTGCCCGATGTCGGCAACCTGCGCCTGCTCAAGCGATCGGTGAGCATCCCCGGCGGGCCGCGGGTGACGATCGGCGTCGGCGAGCCGCTGGCGAGCGTCGCCTCCGCCCAGCGTGGAGTCGCGCAGGCGTTCATCCTCGCGGCCTTTCTTGCGCTGCTCGGAGCATTGGCGGGCGCCTATCTGATCGGCACCCGGGTGTCGCGTCCGCTGCGCCGGATGGCGGCGGTGGCCGCACGGGTGGACGCCGGGGACCTGCATCCACGGATTCACGACCCCGACGGACAGAGCGAGGAGGTGAGGGTCCTGGCGGACGCGTTCAACCATATGCTCGACCGGCTCACCGACGCGTTCGCCGGCCAGCGAGCGTTCGTGGCCGACGCGTCGCACGAGCTGCGCACACCCCTGACCGTGATTCGGGGCCAGCTCGAAGTGCTGGCCGCTCAGCAGAGCCCCTCGGGCGCCGAGGTCCGCCGCGTCGAGCGTCTCGTGCAGGCCGAGCTCGCGCGCATCACCCGGCTGGTCGACGACCTGCTGCTGCTGGCCAAGGCCGAGCAGACCCAGTTCCTGCGGATCGAGCCGATCGAACTCGCCGGCTTCGTTCAGGAGCTGTGGGACGGGATGAGCCTGCTCGCTAATCGCCGCTTCGAGCTCGGCCCCGTTCCCCCCGGCACCCTGCGGGCCGATCCGGACCGGCTCGCCCAGGCGCTGCGCAACCTGATCGGCAACGCGATCGAGCACACCGCCGCCGAGGAGGGGCTCGTGCGGATGCTCGTCGAGCCCGCGGGTTCAGGACATGTGCGGTTCGTGGTCGAGGACGACGGCCCGGGTATCCCGATGGCACAGCGCGAGCGGATTTTCGATCGCTTCCACCGGACCGACTCGGCGCGTGACCGGGCGTCCGGCGGGGCGGGGCTGGGGCTGGCGATCGTGCGCGCGATCGTCGACGCCCACGGCGGTCGCGTCAGCGCGGGACGCTCGTCCGAGGGCGGCGCCCGGATCGAGATCGAGCTGCCTCGCTTCGCGCCTGAAGTCGGCGGGTTCAGCCCGTCGGCGACCGGTAACGGCGCGCTACGGAATCCCGCTCGTGCAGGCCGAGCTCCACGAGCGTGAAGGCTTATCGCCGAGCCTCACGGCACGATCACGGCGGCGCCCGTGAAGCGCCCGGCTCGCAGATCCTCGAGCGCCCGTCCGGCCTCCTCCAGCGGGTACGTGCTCACGCGAGTCCTCACCGGGACCTTGGGCGCCAGCGCGAGGAACTCGGCGGCGTCTCGCCTGGTGAGGTTGGCCACCGAACGCAGGACCCGCTCCTGCCAGAGGATCTCGTAAGGGAAGCTCGGGATGTCGCTCATGTGGATGCCCCCGCAGACGACCGTCCCGCCGGGGGCCAGCACCCGCAGGGCGCCCGGCACGAGAGCCCCGTCGGGGGCGAACACGATCGCCGCATCGAGCTTTCGCGCAGGCGCCTGCTCGGAGTCGCCCGCCCACGTGGCTCCCAGCTCGAGCGCAAACGCCTGCGCGGCGGTGTCGCCGGGACGGGTGAAGGCGTACACTTCCCGTCCCTGGTGGACCGCCACCTGGGCGATGATGTGGGCGGCCGCCCCGAACCCGTACAGTCCGAGGCGTCGGGCCAGTCCGCACATGCCCAGCGCCCGGTAGCCGATCAGCCCCGCGCACAGCAGTGGCGCCGCCTGCGCGTCGGGGTAGCCGTCGGGGATCGGAAAGCAGAAGCGCTCGTCGGCGAGAGCGTACTCAGCCATCCCCCCATCGATGTCCCTGCCGGTGAAGCGCGCGTGCGGGCACAGGTTCTCGCGGCCCGAGCGGCAGTACTCGCACTCCCCGCAGGTCCATCCCAGCCAAGGCACCCCGACGCGCCGCCCGTCGGGCGCCTCGGGATCGCTCACCACGGCTCCAACGATCTGGTGCCCGAGGATCCGCGGCGGGTGCTCGACCTGGACCTCCCCGTCGAGCAGGTGCAGGTCGGTGCGGCACACCCCGCACGCCTTCACCCGCATCAGAAGATGTCCCGCCTGGGGTCTCGGGATCGCCCGCCGCACGGCCCGCAACGGCCGCCCGACCCCCTCGAAGACCATCGCCGTCATGGTCTCCTCCCGGGTAGCTCCGGCGGTCTCCTCCGGGGGCTTGCGGGACTTGGGGTCGGGTTGCGCCATATTTCCTGCAGTGAACCACAAGCCCGCGCCCCTCTACTTCAGCGATCCCGCCTGTCTCGAGCACGACCCTCGCGCGCACATGCCCGGCCATCCCGACACGCCCGAGCGCCTGCTGGCGATCGAGGATGAGCTGCGCTCGCGAGATTGGCTGGGTTGGGAGCGCCGATCGGCGCCGGCGGCCGGGGAGGCGGAGCTGGAGCTCGTCCACACCCCCCGGCATGTGCGTGCGATCGCCGAGCTGTGCGCCGCCGGGGGCGGCGCGATCGACCCCGACACCTATGTGGGGGAGGCCTCCTGGCGGGCGGCCCTGCACGCCGTCGGGGGGGCATGCGCGATGACTCGGTCATTGCTCGCGGGGGATGCCCGGACGGGCTTCTGTGGCGTGCGCCCCTCCGGTCACCACGCCGAGCCCGACCGGGCGATGGGCTTCTGCCTGTTCGACAACGTGGCCATCGCCGCCGAGCTCGCGATCCGCGAGCTCGGTGCCGGGCGGGTGTTCGTGCTGGACTGGGACGTCCATCACGGTAACGGCACCGCCGAGGCGTTTCGCCACCGTCCTGACGTCCTGTTCGCGAGCATCCATGAGGGGGGTTTGTTCCCCGGCACCGGCCCGCTCGGGGACGCCGGCTCCGGCCCGGGGGAGGGCTTCACGATCAACCTCCCGGTGCCGGCAGGCTCCGAAGAGGAGCTGTGGCTGTCTCTGCTCGAGCACATCATCCTGCCGGCAGCCGCCGCCTTCGAGCCCGACCTCGTGCTCGTCTCGGCGGGTTTTGACGCCCACCTGCGTGACCCGCTGGCCAACTGCCGGCTGAACACCGAGTCCTTCGCCCAGATGGCCTGTCACGTGCGCGACTTCACCGCCGAGCGGGGCATACCGCTGGGGGCGGTCCTCGAGGGGGGCTACGAACCGTCTGTCCTGGCCGAGTCCGTCGCCGCGACCCTCGCCGCGCTGGCCGGTGCCGGGGAGGTCCGTTCGGCGGCCCCCGAGCCGCTGCTGACCTCGCGGGCGGCCGCCCAGGTAGGGCACTACTGGCCGCTGTAGGCCCTCGCGAGGACCGGCCGCGAGACGACCCGCCGCGAGACGACCCGTCGCGGGGGCGGGGGTTTTGCCCGGCGGTTGGGGCTCGCCGCGAGGCTAGCCGAAGAACAGCTCGGCGGTCTGATACAGCTCCGGATCGAGCAGCTTGGGCTCGCGGAGGGCCTGGGCCAGGTCGACCTCGACGACGTCCGTGCCCCGCAGGGCCGTCATCGTGCCGAACCGCCCGCGGGCGACCGCGTTGGTGGCGGCCACGCCGAATCTCGTCGCGAGGACTCTGTCGAAGGCCACCGGCGTGCCCCCTCGCTGGACGTGCCCGAGGATCGTGACACGAGTCTCGTATCCCGTCAGACGCTCGATCTCGCCCTCTAGGGTGACCCCGATGCCGCCCAGGCGGGCGTGCCCGAAGGCATCCGTGACCGTGCCCTCGCGCGTCTGGAGGGTGCCTTCACGTGGGGTGGCGCCCTCGGCGACGACCACGATCGAGAAGCTCCGCCCCCGCTCGTGGCGGCTGCGCAGGTGGGCGCACACCTCCTCGATGTCGAACGGACGCTCGGGCACGAGGATCGCATCGGCCCCTCCCGCGATCCCGGCGTGGGTGGCGATCCAGCCGGTGTGCCTGCCCATCACCTCCACCACGATCACACGGTTGTGGGACTCGGCGGTCGTGTGCAGGCGGTCGATCGCGTCGGTCACGATCTGGACGGCCGTCTGAAACCCGAACGTCACGTCGGTGCCCCCGAGGTCGTTGTCGATCGTCTTCGGCACTCCCACGATCGGGACGCCTTCGCGGTGAAGCCTCAGGGCCACGCCCAGCGTGTCCTCGCCTCCGATTGGGATCAGCGCGTCGACCTCCCGGCGGGCGAGGGTCTCGCGGATCGCCTCCAGGCCGCCCTGGCCGGATGCGAACGGGTTCGTGCGGGACGTCCCCAGGATCGTCCCCCCGCGGGGGAGGATCCCGGCGATGCTTTGGGGCGTAAGCTCGATCGCCTCGTCCTGCAGGACGCCCGCCCAGCCGTAGCGAAAGCCGAGGAAGGTGTGTCCTCCTTCGACCAGGCCCCGCCGGACGGCGGCCCGGATGACGGCGTTCAGGCCAGGACAGTCGCCCCCACCGGTGAGCAGCCCGATCCGTGCCATCGGGCCGGCGCTCAGGCGTTGATCAGCCCGCGCCGCAGCGCGTAGCCGACCAGCTCGGCGCGCGAGGACAGGCTCAGCTTCTGTTGGATGTGGGCGCGATGGGTCTCGACGGTGCGCACCGACAGGTAGAGCTGCTCGGCGATCTCGGCGTTCGTGTGGCCGAGGGCGATCAATCGCAGGACTTCGAGCTCGCGCTCTGAGAGATCGTCCGGCGGACCGGGCGGGGGCTCGGATGCCATGCGAGCGCCCAGGCGGGGGTTCAGGTAGCTTTCCCCCGCCGCGGCCCGGCGGACCGCCTCCACGAGCTCGTCGTCGGCGGCCTCCTTGAGCACGTACCCGATCGCTCCCGCCCCGAGCGCATGCCTCGCGAAGGCGGGCTCCTGCTGCATCGTCAGTACCACGATCTCGGTGGCCGGTGACTCCGATCGCATGTCGGGGATCGCCTCGAGGCTCGAGCCCCCCGGCATGTTCAGGTCGAGCACGAGCACGTCCGGGTTGTGTCCGCGCACGTACCGGCGAGCGCTGTCGAGATCCCCGGCCTCGGCCACCACCTCGAACCCGGCCTCGCCGTCGAGGAGCAGCCGCAGGCCGCTGCGGACGACCGCGTGGTCGTCGGCGAGCACGATCCGGATCGTCTCTCCGGGCTCGGACGCGCCATCGGCCTGCCCGCCGGCGAGCTGTGTCTCCCGAGCGTCCATGAGCGGGAAGTTACAGCGTGACGCGGCAGATTGGTTGCGGGAAACTACGGTGATCGACGCGGTTCGGTACGGATCTTGCCGCCGGCGCTCACTCACCCGCGCGGGGGAGCACGAGCACCGAGCAACGGGCGTGGCGCTCCAGGTAGTCGGAGGTGCTTCCGAGGATCAGGCGCTTCATCGGCCCGTATCCGCGGGAGCCGACGACGAGCAGCTGGACTTCCTCGCCGAACGCCGCCAGCTCCTCGCCGGACAGGCCGTACACCGCGCGGCCCTCGACACCGTCGATCTGGGACATGCGCTCCTCGGCTTCGGAGATCATCGTTTCGATGCTGTCCCCCAAGGCGGGGGCGCCGAAGCCGGTAAAGGCGTAGTTGGGGATCGACACCACCTCCAGTGCCCGCACGACCGCGCGGTTGCCGGCGGCCAGCTCGCGGGCCTTCGCGAGCGCGATCTCGCTCTCGGTGGAGCCGTCGTAGCCGACGCCGATCGCGGCGACCGGCAGGGGGTGCTCGGCGTAGCCGCGGGCGGCGATCGCCACGGCGCAGGGCGCCCCGTTCAGAGCTCCCCGGGTGTCGTCTCCGAGCAGCACCCGGCCCGCGGGCCCTCGGCTGCAGGAGCCCACCACGAGCAGGTCCCCCTGATTCTCTTCGGCGAGGTCATGCAGTCCCCGGCCCGGGGTGCTCGCGGCATAGCTGACCAGCTCGGCCTGCACGTCCGCATCGGTGCGCTCGCGCTCGAGCAGTTCGTGGGAGGCCTCGCGCTCGGCGCTCAACAGTCCCGGCGTGGTGGCATGCACGGGCCGGGCGGCCCCGGGGTGGATATGGGCGAGCGTGAGCTTGCCTTTCGGGCCCACCAGCCGCGAGGCGAGCGCGATCGCGTCGCGGCCGTTCGGCCGCCCGTCCACTCCCACGATCACGTTCTCGAACATCTCGTTGCCAAGCATATGCGACGCGACGGGGGCCCTCAATCGAGATATGTCTGGCGGATCGCCTCGATCTCGGGGAGGGCCTGCAGGAACGAGTCCAGGAGCTCCGGGTCGAAGTGGGTGGCGCGTTCGCGTTGCATCGTCTCGATCGCGGACTTGACCGGGAACGCGGAGCGGTAGATGCGGTCGGAGGTGAGAGCGTCGAACACGTCGGCGATTGCGGCGATCCGGCCCTCAGGGGGTATGTCCTTGCCGGCCAGCCCCCGGGGGTAACCGCGGCCGTCCCAGCGCTCGTGATGGGTGCGGGCGATCACGGCGCCCGTCTGAACGATCTCCGAGGTGGAGCCGGCGAGCATCCGGTAGCCGGTCTCGGCGTGGCTCTGGATGACCGCGAACTCCTCGGGGGTGAGCTTGCCGTGCTTGAGCAGGATGCTGTCGGGGATCGCCACCTTGCCGACGTCATGCAGCTGGCTGGCGAGCCTGACCAGCTCGCAGTGCTGCTCGGTGAAGCCCACGTTCCGGGTGAGGATCTCGCAGTAGCTGCTCATCCGCTGCAGGTGGTGGCCGGTCTCCTCGTCGCGGAACTCCACCAGGCGGGCCAGCCGGAAGATGGTTTCCGCCTGGTGGACCCAGACCCTGGTCTCGGACAGCTGAAGGTCCTGCAGGGCGTCCTCCAGGCGGCGACCCCGATCCTCGACGGTCGCCTGCAGGCGCGGGGTAAGCCGGCGGCTCTCCAGCTCCCGGCGGCGCCGGTGAAGGGCGTTCGCGACGTTGATCACCAGCTCCCCCGCGCCGACGGGCTTGACCATGTAGCCGTAGGCGCCCTGCTCGATCGCGGTCATCGCCAGCTGGGGGTCGTCCTCGCCGGTGACCATCAGCACGGCCGCGCCCGAATGGTGGCTGCGGATGTGGGCGAGCAGGTCGATGCCCGACTCGCCCGGCATGTTCACGTCGAGGAGCACGAGCTTGTAGACGCTGTTTTGCAGCCGCTCCCGCGCCACCACCGCGTCCTCGGCGCAGTCACACGAGTAGCCCCGCTCCCGCACGACCCGCTCGGCCCACCGTCGCAGCGCCGCGTCGTCGTCGACGATCAACAACTCCGTCATGCCCGCGGCGCCTCCCTCGTCATGCCCGCGGCGCCTCCCTCGTCATGCCCGTGGTCCCTCCCGCTCAAGCGTCTGGGCGACCTTGGCGAGGAGCGTCTGTCCCGAGAACGGACTCTCGATCAACGTCCTGCCATCTCCGCCGTCCGCGAGACGTCGACCTCCATTCTCTCTTCGAACATATCGAATCGATTGTCTCAGTCGCAGCATCCGGGTTAGAGTTCCACATTCCGGGCCATGTTCACGCATGCAAAATAGCGCGTGCCGGTCGCGTGTGTGGTCCTGGGCGTGCGTCTGCACGCCTGTTTGCAACCCGACGCCGTCACCTTGGCTGGGTTCTGGCGTTCGTGTCGTTCGGTTTTTGGGACCCCCCGCGCGCGCGGGGGGTTTAAGTGGACCCCCCGCGCGGGGGGTCCAATCTGAGAGTCCCCGCCCCGGAGTCCAGCCCGGGAGTCTCCGCGCGGGGGGTCCAATCTGAGAGTCCCCGCCCCGGAGTCCAGCCCGGGAGTCTCCGCCTAGATCGTGCCTAGATCCCCTGGCCCGGCAGGAACTCGTTCGTGAACGGCGGCAGCCCCGCATTGGGGTCGTGTCGCAACAGCCCTCGCACGTGCATCCATTCGCCGAAGCTCTGCCACGAGGACGGTTCCTGCCAGCCATAGGGGTCGCTCGAATGGGTTGGCTCTGACGCGGGGATCGTCTGGCGGATCGATTCGAGCTGGAGCTTAGGTTCCAGCGAGGGGTTCGCCTTGACCACCAGGGAGGCGGCCGCCTGCGGGTTCGCCCGCACCGCGCTCTCCCCCCGGGTGAGGGCCTGCAGGAAGGCCCGCAGGTCCTGGCCGCGGTTGCGCGCCTCGTCCTCGCGCACGACCAGCACGAGCTCGTCGTAAGCCGGGACTCCGGCCTTGTCCACCGGGATCACCACCGGGTGCTTTCCCAGCAGTCGCAGCTGGATCGCCTCGTAGTTCCAGAAGCCGCCGAGCGTGGCGGCGACCTTGCCGGAGAGCATCGCCGGGACCAGGTTGAAGCCGACGTTCACTTCCTGCACGCTTGCGGGGTCAACGCCGGCCGCCTGCAGCGCCGTCCCCAACTCGGCCGCCTGGTAGGGGATGCCGGCGGTTCCCACCCGCTTGCCCGCCAGGTTGGCGACGGTGTGGACATGCTGGCTTTCGAGGGCGATGATCGAGGTGAGCGGCCGCTGCACGAGAGCACCGATCGAGACCAGTTTCAGTCCCTGATCGCGCGCCAAGAGCAGCTCCGGCTCGTAGGAGATCGCCATGTCCACCTTCCCCGCTGCCAGCAGCTTCAGGGGGTCGGCTGTTTCGGAGGGGATCACCGGGCGCACGTCCAGCCCGACCGCCCGGAACTCACCCTGGGCGATCGCCGAGTACAGCGCCGCATGGTCGGCGTTCGGGAACCAGTCGAGCATCACCGTGAACGGCCTCACCGCCGGCGTGGAGGTCACGTCCTGCTCGGACCCGCACGCGGACAGGGTCAGGACGCATGCGCACAGGGCTATGGCACAGGCGAGCGTTGCGGCGGGGAGTCTGGTTCTCAACGGGCTTCTCCTCTGGATCGGTACGCCCACGGCGCTAACCGGCGCTCGACGAGGGCGAGGGTATAGAAACAGGCGATCGCGAACACGAACAGCACGAGCGCCGCCGCATACGCGCGGGGGGTCTGTAGGGCCGTGAGGTCGGCGTCGATCTCGTGTCCGAGGCCCGCGTACGGGCCGGTCGTGGCGGTTTGGGACTCCGCGATGTAGGCGCCGATCACGGCCACCGTGAGCGCGATCCGGGCGCCGCTGATCGCAGCGGGGATCGCCGCGGGAAGCTCGGCGAAGCGGAACGCCTGCCAGCGGGAGGCGTCGAGGGTGCGCAGCAGCTTCAGCTCGTCGGGATCGACCGCCGCGAGCCCGTCGACGGTCGTGACCAGCACCGGAAAGAAGCAGATCAGCGTGATCACCGCGAGCTTCGGCAGGATGCCGAAGCCCCACCAGAAGATCAGCAGCACGGCGATCACCGCGATCGGCACCGCCTGGGAGCCGACCGCGAGCGGATACACGGCCCTGTGCAGGAGGGGGGAGAGGTGGATCGCGACCGCCAGCCCGAACCCCACCAGGAGCGCCAGCACGATCCCCAGCACCACCTCCTCGGCTGTCGGTCTCAGGTTGGCGGCGAGAAAGCCCGCGTTGTCCCACAGCGCCGCTGCCACTTCGTGGGGCGCCGGCAGCACGAACGTGTCCACGCCCCCGAGATCGACGTAGGCCTCCCATGAGCCCACCAACACGACCAGGAGCAGCGCCGGTGCCAGCACCGCGGATGCGCGTCCGGGCCGCCCCCCCCGCGCGCGGGGACCCCGATCGCTCGGTTTCGCGCTCGGGCTCACCGACTCGGCCCTCCCGCGAGCGGGCTCGAGCCCTGCCCGAGCGCCGTGAGGGCCCGCTCGCGCAAGGCCACCACGTCGGGATCGGTGCGCGAGCGCGGGCGGGCCGGCGTCACCTCGAGCTCGGCCACCACACGGCCGGGGCGGGGGCAGAGCACAGCCACCCGGTCGGCTAGCACGACCGCCTCCTCCACGTCGTGGGTCACCAACAGTACCGTCCGCGGCTCTCGGCGCAGGGCCTCGACCAGCCACGTGTGCATGTCCGCGCGTGTGATCGCGTCCAGGGCGCCGAACGGCTCGTCCAGGCACAGCAGTCGCTTGCCCGAAAGGAGCGTCCTGACGAACGCCACCCGCTGGCGCATCCCGCCCGAGAGCTCGTGCGGGCGGGCGTCCTCGAAGCCCGCCAGGCCGAGCTCTCCGAAGAGCTCCCTCGCCCGCGCCCGCGCCTGCGCGCGAGGCACGTGGGCGATCCGCAACGCCAGCGCGGCGTTGTCGAGCGCGCTCAGCCACGGCAGGAGCAGGTCACGCTGGGGCATCAGGGCCGCGGGCAAACACTCGATCGTCCCGGTGTCGGGCTCCTGTAGGCCGCAGATCAGCTCGAGCAGCGTGGTCTTGCCGCATCCGCTCGGCCCCACCACCGCGAGCAGCTCCCGTGGGGATGCATGCAGGGAGATCTCCGACAGCGCCTTCACCGGCTCGCCTCCGCCTCTGCCACCCCCGGCGCCCGGGTAGGAGCGGCTGACCCCGGCGACCCGCACGGCGGGCTGGGGAAGGTCGTTCTCGGGCGGTCTCAAACTGGGCTTCAGCCCTGTCTGCACGTCACTCCCTCCGCGGGCATTACCCCACAGGTTCGAAGGGTCGGCGCCGGGGGAGGATCTCCTGTGCGCCATCTCAGCCGGCCTTCCCGCCAGCCCCCCTGCAGTCTTTCCGCGTTCCCCGGTGATCCTACCGCTACGGCGCCATCGCGAGCCCCGGACGGGCGAGTGCGCGCACGAAGTCCTCCAGCTGGGAGGTGGTCCAGCACTCGAAGGCGGTGCAGTACTGCTCGTAGGCCGCGATCACCGAGTCTCCGTAGTTCCAGTAGAGCCTCGGCTCGGGGTTCAGCCAAAACGTTCGGCCCGCCCGGGCGGCGATCCTCGCGAAGATGTCCTCGCGGGGGTCCCTGCCGTTGGTGCGAGCGTCCCCCAGCACGATCACCGTCGCGCGCGGATGGAGATCCTCGCCGATCAGCTCCAGGAGCTCGGACCAGACTCGCCCGTAGTCGGTGTACCCGGAGATGTCCGCCACGCCCGCGTCGCTGCCGATGCGCTCGCTCACGGCCTTGAAGTTGCGCTCCCGTTCGAAGATGTCAGTCACCTCGCTGATCCGCTCGATGAACACGAACGAGCGCATCTTGCGGAAGCTGTCGTGCAAAGCGTGGAGCACCGACAAAAAGAACACCGACGCCGAGGTGACGCTCGTGGAGACGTCGCATAGCACGTAGATCTCCGGCCGTCTCGGTCGGCGAGGGCGGTACTTGAGCACGACCGGCACCCCGCCGGTCTGAAGGGACGCGCGCATCGTGCGCCTGAAGTCCACGTGCGCGTGCCGGCGGTGCCCGCGCGCCTGAAGGCCTTGGGTGGCCAGGCTGCGGCGCAGCTGGGCCACCACCCGGTGCACCGCCGCCAGGTCCTGCAACGGACCCGAGGGCAGCGCCCGGTCCAGCTCGCCCAGGGGACGGGCGGGGGGCAGGCTGCCCGTGCGCTCGATCTGGGCGCGCTCGAGCTCGCGTCTGAGCAGCGCCTCGAAGCGCCTCAGGGCCTCTCGCGGCAGGCCGTCGCGACGGGGGTCGCTCGGGGGCAGCTCGGGCTGGGGCTCGGCCCGCAGCCCCAGCGCTCGCCTGATCCGCTGCACGTCCACGCCGATCACCCCCGAACCCTCCTGACGGCGGGCGAACGCGGCGATCGCCATCCGGGCGAGGTCTCGCATCGCCCCCTCCGAGCCGTCCCTCAACGCCGCCGCGATCTGCGCGCGCAGCCCTTCGAGCTCTTCATCGGTCAGCTCGTCGAGGTCCAGGCCGCCGGCGCCCTCTTCTCCCTCGCGGATCCCCTCCCTGGCCGCGGCCAGCTCGACGGCGCGGAAGAAGAACCGCTCGAACACCAGCTCGAACACCCGCCGGTCCTCCTGGCTCTTGGCCAGGGTCGCGGCCAGGGACTCCCGGAAGTCCTCAGGGTCGGTCCACTCGATCTCCCGCAGGACCGCGAATGCGTCCAGCAGCTCGGAGGTCCCGATCGCGACCCCTTCCCGACGGAGCTCCTCGCCCAGCTCGAGCAGCCTCGCGGGAAATCCTTCCGGCGCGCCCTCCGGCACGCTGCCGCGCGCGTCCTCCGGCACGCTGCCGCGCGCGTCCTCCGGCACGCTGCCGGGCACACCTCCCGACGCGCCCGCTGGCGCCGTGAGGGGGTCCTCAGAGGGCATCGGCGGGCGCCCGGAGCTTCAGCCCGACGCGCTCGGCCACGAGGTCCATGTCGGTGCGGTGCTTGACGATCACCGAGATCGTGTCCGTGAACGTGTCCTCATCGATGTCGTCGACCCCCAGCAGCAGCAGCGCTCGCGCCCAGTCGATCGACTCGGCGATCGAGGGGGGCTTCTTCAGGTCGAGCTCTCGCACCATCCCGACCACCTCGACGAGCTTGCGGGCGACCGTCTCGGACAGGTCGGGGGCGTGCAACCGCACGATCTGAAGCTCGTGCTCGAGCTCGGGGTAGTCGAGCCACAGATACAGGCACCGGCGCTTGAGCGCCTCGGTGAGCTCACGGGAGTTGTTCGAGGTCAGCAGCACCACGGGATGGGTGCGCGACTCGACCCTGCCGAGCTCCGGGATCGAGATCTGAAAGTCCGAGAGGACCTCCAGCAGCATCGCCTCGAACTCCTGGTCGGTCTTGTCGATCTCGTCGATCAGCAGCACCACCGGGCGCTCGGAGGCGATCGCGCTCATCAACGGCCTCGCCAGCAGGAAGTCCTCGCCGAAGATGTCGTCCTGCACCTGATCCCAGCCCGCGCCGGCGGCCTCGGCCTGGATACGCAGCAGCTGCTTGCGGTAGTTCCACTCATACAAGGCCTTGGCCTCGTCGAGCCCCTCGTAGCACTGCAGTCGCACCAGCTCCCTGTCCAGGAGCTTCGCCAGCGCCTTTGCCAGCTCGGTCTTGCCGACCCCCGCCGGTCCCTCGACGAGCACCGGCTTTCCGAGCTTGACAGCGAGGTAGGCGACCAGCGCGGTGGACTCGCCGGGCAGGTATCCGACCGCGCGGAGCCCCTCGGCAACTGCATCGACGGAGGGGGGCGCCGGGGAGGGGGCCGCCGGAGAGGAGCTCGACATCGTCCGCACAATGATAGGCGTCCCGCGTCCCTCGACGGTTCGCCGGTCGGGGTCGATCCGCCGGCTCAGTCGGAGTCACCCGGAGGATCCTCGAAGGAGAGCTGCTCGGTGGGCTTGACCGCTGCCACCGGCCGCCGTGAGGATCCGGAGGCCGGGCCTGGAGGCCTCGCGGGGCGAGGCGGCGGCGCGGGAGGGTGGCGAGGCTCGATCCGCTCGACCGGCGGTTCGAGGGGGCGGGCGGCGCGCATGCGCGAGCCCGCGTAGACCATCAGCCCGGCCGCGGCGAGCGCGAAGAAGATCCCCCACTGGACCCCCACGTTGGCGGCGATCCCGTGGCTTGAGATCCCCGGCTTGTCGAACAGCCTGAAGACGAGCAACAACGCTGTCCACAGGCCGGCGGCCATCACCACCGCGCCGTCGCTTCCGGGAAGGTGAAACTCGCGACCCTCCGCCCGCGCGTAGAGCAGGTAGACGACCGCCACCGCCACCAGCAGGACGGCCGCCTCGACGAACGAGAACACCTGGAAGGCGTTGAGATTTCGGCTCTGGAGGGGCGCCGTCCTGGGTGCGTCGACGACCGCGTTCTGCTGATACCAGGGCAGGAGCATCGTCACGAACAGCGCCACGGCCGCCCCGCCCGCAAGGCGCTGCTCGCCCGTCAAAGCCCGCCAGTCGCGAGTCAGCCGCGTCATGTGTGCAGTCTAGGGTTCCTCCGGGGGGAGCCGTGAGGTTCGCCCAGGGGGAGCCCGTACGCACTGATCGCGGCCGCGATCAGTGCGGTTTCGCGCCCTTGGCGAGGGCGATCCTCCCCGTCGCGGTGGCGAAGTTCCCGGCCAGGTCCGTGGCGGTCACGGTGATCGAGTAGGAGCCCGCCCGCGAGGGCGTAACCCACAGCAGCCTGGGCTTGCCCCGTTCCACCGTCGCTCCGTTGCTCCATACGGTTCTCGAGCCCTTGCGGACGGTGATCCTGACCGTGGCGATCTTCGACAGGGACACCTGCACGCCGGCTCTCGCGCTCGTGGGAAGGGTGGTCGTGATCAACGACACGACCGGCGGGGTGTGCAGGTCGGCCGTGAATTTCTGGGCGGTCGTGCAGTAGATCGCGTCCCCCGGGATCGCCGCCGGGGCAGGGGCCGCGGTGGCGACCTTGGTGGCGACCTTGGCCCTCGCCGCGCTCGCGCCGCCCGTCGTCGTGCCCCCGCCCGCGCTCGATTCGCCCGCCGGGGCGGGCGTGGGGGAGGGAGCTGGTGTTGGGGAGGGCGCGGGGGCGCCCACGAGGGGCTCGCCTTTGCGGGTGCGTTCGCACAGGTGCTGCAGGAATTCGGTCAGGAGTTCGTGGTAGTTCAGGTTCGATTCCCCGAACTGGTCGTACATCGACCAGGCGCCCGTGTCGTAGTGGGGGACCTCCGCCCGGGCCTCCGCGTCGCCGGCTTCGAACAGCTGCAACCCGAGGGGGTCCTTGGTGATCGAGGTGTAGTCGTAGAGGCCCACCAACGCCTGGATGAAGCCGTTCAGGATCCTGTCGTTCGGGGCATAGGTGTACTCGGCGTACTCCGCCCCCCCATTGGTCTTCACGCGGACACCCGTCGAGGGGGGGATCTCATAGATGTCGAGCGCCTGCTGGGCCGCTGTCAGGTAGGCCGCTTCCTTGAACCGCGACCACGCCCGGGCGAGCACCTGCAGGGCGGTGCCCTGGGACAGTCCGCTCGTCCACGGGGGTGAGCCGCCGTCGAAGTGGAACATGTACTCCCACGCGATTCCTCCCGCCCGCTGGGTGGCGAGCGGGATCACTTCCCCCAACAGCTGTCGCAGGTTCGCGTTTTCGTGGCCCGAGAGGTAGTAGCCGTTGGCCTCGCCGAAGGTCGCGAGCCACTGGATCTCCAGGCCCTGGCCTGGGTAGTGCTCCCACACGATCTCACTCGGCGGAAAGCTCACCCGCTGCTCGCCGGAGAGGAGCGGTTCGGTGGTCCACCACTGCCTGTTTCGTTCGAGCGTCAGAAACAGCGCCGGCAGTCGCGAGGCCGTGAACCCGCCCGCGGCCGCGATCGCGTGTACGTTTTCGATCACGCTCCCCAGTTCCGTGCGCCTGGTTCCGGTCAGCTTCCTCAGCGACCGTTGCGCGGCCGAGAACGCCGTGCCGTACTGGACGTAGGCGGCTTCGCTGATCGCGCCCGTGCTCTTGAGCCTCGAAAGGGCGTTTGTCACGCTCGGCCCACGCGCCGCGGCCTGCGCGGGGGCGAGCCCAGCGATCGAGCCGGCCGCGAGACCGCCCAGGACGACGACGGCCAGGACCCGGGCGCGAGGGCTCTTGGCGGACATCGCGCGGATGCTATGGGTCGCCCGCGAGCGTGCATGCAGGGCTGGTTGCAGGACAGTCTTCGCGAGCGACAGCACGCTTCTTCAACACCCGCTCATGTCCCGCAGTTGCGCAGCCCCGGCCCCGCGTGCGCCTTACGGGGCGTGCGCCCCCGCGGGCTACTCCCGGCCAACCTCCTGGTCATCCGCTTCGAGGATGTCCTCCTCTTCGTCGTCGGCGTCTCCCTCGATCGAGTGCTCGCCTCCGGGGTGATACGTAACCTGGAAGCGCTCGATGAGCTCGTCCCGGCGATTCTCCTCGACGGGGACCTCATCGGAGACGAGCACCCATTCGGTGCCCTCGAGCTCCTCCATGTTGAAGATCTCGTGGTCCATCTCGGGGGAGTCGTCGACGATCAACAGAACCTCGGTCTGAGGGTTGAAGTACGTGCCCGGCCGGTTCGCCAGCTCGTCCAGCTCGAAGGTCCGGTGGTCGGCCATGGGCCGTTTATACCCGACCGTCCCGTCGGCGTGTCCCTGGCCCCGCCCGGTGTCGCTCACGCGTCCCTAGTGGGCACCTCGCGCGAGCCTTGGGCGCGCCTTATGCGTTGAGCTCTGCGAGGGTTCGGGCCACCTCCGCCTCGATGTCGAGGGGCTCCAGGCCCTGACGTTCCCTGCGTTCGTTGCGGGCGACCACGAGCTGGAGCACCTCCACTGCGATCCCCTGGTCGCGCTCGGAGGCGCTCGTGGGCTCGATCGCGGTCAACCGGGTCACCTCGGCGTCGATGTCCAGTGCCGGCTCGCCCCTGCGGACCAGCCGTTCGCTGCGCGCCTGGACCATCTGCCTGATTTCGCGCTCTCGCTCTGCCTGCTCGTGGGCGGGGCTGCCCAGCAGGGAGCCTTCGCCGGCTCCCGGGAAGGCTCCCGGGAAGTCTTCGACCGGCGTTCCGTGGGGCGGGTCCTCGGGGGGCTCGTCGGGCTCCCCGGTGAGGCCACTCTGGCCGATCTGGTCGTAGACGCTCCCCTTGCCGAGCAGGAACACGATCGACATCACGATCGACAGCCCCACGGCGCCGAACACGACGATCGGGAACGCACTCTGCATCATGTGATTGTTGCGAACCTTCGCTCCGACGGTGTTCGTCGGTCGCCGGATGGGTCGCCGGATGGGTCGCCGGATGGGTCGCCGGAGGGTCGCCGGAGGGTTGCCGGAGGGGTCGTTCGACGGTCACAGTGGGCTCCCGTGGGCTCCCGTGGCCGCCCGGATCGGTACCCTGATGCAGACAGTGATTGACCGATCAGTCAATCGACCCCGGCATCAGCCCGCATAGGAGATCACGAACAGACATGGTCGATTTCACGCTCACCGACGAGCAGAAGAACCTGCGCGAGATGGCCCACGACTTCGCCGAGAAGGAGATCCGGCCGGTCGCCTGGGAGTACGACAAGGAGGGCACCTGGCCCGAGGACATCATCGAGAAGGCCTGGAACGTGGGCCTGATGAACTCCCACATCCCCGAGGAGTACGGGGGCGCGGGGGCCGGCTACCTCGACGGGTGCTTGATCGAGGAGGAGCTCTCGTGGGGGTGCTCCGGCATCCAGACCTCCCTCGGGTGCAACGGCCTGGCCACCGCGCCGGTGATCCTCGGGGCCTCCGAGGAGGTCAAGAGGGAGTACCTGGGGCGCCTCACCGAGGCGCCCCTGCTGGCGTCCTTCTGCCTGACCGAGCCCGACGCGGGCTCTGACGTCTCGGGCATGCGGACCACGGCCGTCAAGAAGGGCGACAAGTACGTGTTGAACGGCTCGAAGTGCTTCATCACCAACGGGGGCTACGCGAACTGGTACACGGTCTACGCGAAGACCGACAAGGAGGCCGGCCACCGGGGCATCTCGGCGTTTTTGGTCCCCCGGGACGCGGGCGTGGTGGTGGACAAGAAGGAGGACAAGCTCGGACAGCGTGCCTCCAACACCGCGACCATCTCCTTCAACGACGTGGAGGTCCCCGCCGAGAACCTGATCGGGGAGGAGAACAAGGGGTTCAAGCTCGCGATGATGACCCTCGACCGCACCCGCCCGGGGGTCGCGGCGATGGCCACCGGGATCGCCCGGGCGGCGTTCGAGTTCGCCACCGACTACTCCCGCGAACGTGTCCAGTTCGGGGTGCCCATCGCGATGCACCAGGCGATCCAGTTCATGATCGCCGACATGGCCACCGAAATCGAGGCCGCTCGCCTGCTCACCTGGAAGTCGGCGGTGCTCCTCGACCAGGGCCAGCGAAACACGCTCGTCTCCTCCCACGCCAAGCGCTTCGCCGCGGACGCTGCGATGAAGATCGCCACCGACGCCGTCCAGGTTTACGGCGGCTACGGCTTCATCAAGGACTACCCCGTCGAGAAGCTCTTCCGGGACGCCAAGATCATGCAGCTCTACGAGGGCACCTCCCAGATCCAACGTCTGGTGATCGCCCGCGAAACCCTCCTTCCCCGGCGCGTCGAGGAGCCGGCCGCGGTTCCGGCGTAGAGCTGGTCGACCAAAACCGGTAGGCCCCGCGCGCGCGTACGCACGCGCGCGCGGGGCCCCAAAAAATGATTGGCCGAACAGACCGGCCACCCGGGGTCAGCCGATCAGGAGGGGACCGCCGTAGTTGGAGACCTGTGCGCCGCTGGTGACCCGCACGAGCACCCGATAGACGCCCGGCTTGACGGGCACCACACGGCTGAACCGGGAGCTGCTCGCGTTGCGGTGGCGCAGGATCGTGCCCCCGACAAGCACCCCGTGGCCGTGGACGATCCGCAGGATGCCCACCTGCATGCCGTCCTCGGCGGGAGTGACCGTCCCGTAGATGCGTGCGTGACGGGGGCGTCTGGTGCGGGCGACGTGACTTGCGACGCGCACCGTCACGCTCTCGGCGGCGACGGGGCTGAAGACGGGCGGATTGGTGGTGGTCGCCACCCTGAACTGGGTCGCCTCGGTGAGGCCGAGCACCGGGAAGGAGAAGCCACCGGCGGCGTTCGTCAACTGGGCGTTGGTGGCGTTCTGAAAGCCAGCGGTGAACGGGAACTGGTTAGTCTGCAGGACGACCCCCTGGCCGCCGTTGCCGGTTCCCGAAAGGGTGCCCTGGACGGTGACGGTGCCTCCGTAGAGAATCGGGTTGGGCGAGGAAAGGATCTGAAGCGACAGGGGCACCTTGGTGGTGAGTAGGGTCTTCTCGTCGCCGATCGTCGCGCCCGCGCCGTTAACCGCGACCAGGCGATAGTGGTAGACCGTCAGCGGCTGCAGGCCCGTCACGGGCAGGCTCACGCTGACTCTTCCGGTGCCTGCGCCCGCGTCGGCAATGGCCGTTTGCCCGCCGAAGGCCCTCGTGGGCCCGTACTGGAAGTAGTAGGAGGTGTCCGACCCGCGGGGGTTCACCGATCCAGTGAGCGTGGCCGAGCCGTAGCTCACCGCCCGAGCGCCTCCGGTGGTGACCGCCGGGGCCATCGGCGCGGCCTGTGCGACGCCGGCGAGCGGCCCGAGCGCGAGGGCCCCCGCCAGCGCGATTGCCACGAGCGTCGCGAGCGTCGGTCTGGCCTTGGAGTGAATGCTGTGTATGTGTGAGCTCTGGTGTGGGTTCTGCCGATTCATCGCCCCTCCCGAGAAGTCGTGATTGCCCTACGTCCCTGAACCCCTGGCGGACGCCGGAGGTGCGCTTCGTCGCGGTAGGCTCTCGGGCAGGGACGAGAGACGGTCGTCGCAGACTATTCGAGCAGACAGGAGACCAACAAGCATGTTCGTGTTCAAAGCCGCCGTCGTCGGCGCCGGGACGATGGGTGGCCAGATCGCCCAGACGATCGCCTCTTGCGGGATCCCGGTGGTGCTCAAGGACATCGACGAGGGGCTCGTTCAGGCCGGTCTGGAGGAGGCTCGCAACGTGACCGCCGGGCAGGTGGGAAAGCTCGTCGAGAAGGGACGGTTGACCGACGAGGCGGGCCAGGAGCGGATCGCCGAGGTGCTCGATCGGATCGTCGGCACCACGAGCTATGAGGGCTTCGGCGAGGTGGACTTCGTCGTCGAGGCGGTCCCCGAGCGGATGGACATCAAGCAGAGCGTCTTCGCCGAGCTCGACGGGTCCACGCCGGGTCACGCGATCCTCACCTCCAACACCTCGTCGTTGTCAATCACCGAGATCGGCGAAGCCACCCTCCGGCCCGACAAGGTGGTGGGCTTTCACTACTTCTACCCCGCCTCGATCATGCCCTTGATCGAGATCGTCGAGGGCGAGGACACCTCGGCGGAGACCGTCACCACGGCGGTCGCCTTCGCCCAGGCGATCCGCAAGCAGCCGATCACCTGCGCGGAGGTCCCCGGGTTCGTGGTCAACCGCATCCTGAACTCGGGCATCTCAGAGGTGTGGCGAGCCCAGGAGGAGCAGGGGCTCTCGATCAAGAGGATCGACGAGGGGATCGGCACCTCGGGGTTGGTGCCGGTGGGCCCCTACCACCTCGTGAACCTCCTGGGCCTGGACACGGTCCTGCACGTGGCCGAGCATCTCGCCGAGTCCTACGGCGAGGAGCGCTTCTACGTGCCCCCCGCCATGCAGAAGCTCGTGTCCGAGCGAAAGCTCGGCGCGAAGACCGGCGGGGACGGCTTCTACGACCCCCAGGGCGAGCCCAACGTGAGCGGGGAGGCCGAGCCGAACATCCAGGAGCTCGTCGAGCTCCTGTCCCTGAAGACGCTCATCGAGGCCTGCCTGGTGCTCGAGGAGGGCGTTGCCACCCACCGGGACATCGACTTCGGGATGATGGCCGGCGCGGGCCTCGATCCACGACGGGGGCTGATGCCGCCGTTCATGCGGGCCGACAGCGAAGGCCTCGACAAGGTCCTGGAGCGCATGGAGAACGCCCAGGAGCGCCACGGGGACCGGTTCGCCCCGCCGACCGTACTGCGCCGGCTCGTCGCCCAGGGCCGCCTCGGACAGGACAGCGGCCAGGGCTTCTACCCCTACCCCCGTCCCGACACCGAGCAGCCCGCGGAGGTCATCAAGCTGGAGACCCACGAGGGCAGCGACGGTCAGGGCGCCGTGGCGATCGCCTGGCTGGCGAACGGCCAGATGAACGCGATCTCCCCGCAGCTGGTCGAAGATCTCGCGAAGGTGTGGGCCGCGGTCACGGGGTCCTCCCAGCCGCCCGTGCGGGCGCTCGTGATCGCCTCCTCGAACCCCTTCCTGTTCAGCGCCGGCGCGGACATCAAGGCGTTCACCACGATGGACGAGTCCAGCGGGCGCGAGCTCGTGCAGAGCACCCACGCGCTGATGCGCGAGATCGGCTCCAGCAACGTGGCCACGATCGCGGCGGTCAATGGCTTGGCCTTCGGCGGCGGTTGCGAGCTGGCGATGGCGTGCGACGTCCGCATCGCCGCCCGCTCGGCCCTGTTCGGCCAGCCGGAGATCAAGCTCGGGATCATCCCCGGCTTCGGCGGCACCCAGCGGCTGCCCCGTCTGGTCGGCCAGAGCAAGGCCCTGGAGATGAACCTCCTCGGCGACCCGATCCTCGCGGAGGAGGCCTACGAGCTCGGCCTCGTCAACCGGGTGGTCGAGGATCACGAACTCCTCGACACCGCCCTGTCCTGGGCGGCCAAGCTCGCCGGTCAGGCGCCCCTCGCGGTGGAGCAGATCAAGCGGGTCTCCGCCGCGGGCGATCTCGACGAGGGCATCGCCGCCGAGCAGGCCGGCTTTCAGAGGGTGTTCCAGAGTGCCGACGGCCGTGAGGGGATCGCCGCGTTCCTGGCCAAACGACCGCCCCGGTTCGAAGGGAAGTGACGGTCACGCGATGGGCTCCCGGGACGAGAGCGCCGCGCCGGAGGAAGGCACCGAGGTAGGTCGCCTGGCGAGTCTCGTCCGCGGCGCTCGCTCGGTCGTCGCCCTCACCGGCGCCGGCATCTCGGTGCCATCCGGCATCCCCGACTTCCGCTCCCCCGGGACGGGGATCTGGCAGAACGTGGATCCGATGAAGGTCGCTCACATCGACTCCTTCCGCGCCGATCCGGTGCGCTTCTGGCGCTTCTACGGCGAGCGCTTCGCCACGCTCGGGGGCAAGCGCCCGAACGGGGCCCACCGCGCGCTCGTGGCGATGGAGCGCAGGGGTCTGCTAGACGGGGTGATCACTCAGAACGTCGACATGCTCCATCGCAAGGCCGGCATCGAGGAGCTCGTGGAGATGCACGGCTCGATCGCCCGCTGCACCTGTCCGGATTGCGGCGGGGACATTCCTCAGCTGGAGGTCCGCGCGCGCCGGCTCACCGACCCCGATGGCATTCCCCGCTGCGAACTCTGCGCCGGCCCGCTGCGCCCCGAAGTGGTCCTCTTCGGGGAGCCTCTCTCCGAACAGGCGATGGCCCGCGCGCGCGAGCTCTGCGAGCAGGCCGGCCTGATCATCTGCATCGGCTCCTCCCTGGAGGTCCAACCGGTCGGCGCCCTTCCCCTGCTCACCCACGAATCCGGTGGCTCGATCGCGATCGTCACCGAGGGCGCCACCCCGCTGGACGATCTCGCTGAGGTCCGTCTCGGCGATGACGTCGTCGCGGAGCTCGCCGCCCTCACGGCGGCCCTTCATATCGACGACGCCCGACCGCCCGACCGTCAGTTCCCGGCGGGTCGCTGACCCCCGGCCGCCGGTCCCGGGAGCAGCCACAGGAGCCCGGGACGGAGGCCGACCTGGCGAGAGATGTCTCTCGCGTGGGCTCGCACCCACAGTGCGGGCGCCGAGCAGTCCGCTTCGGTGCGCGGCGTGTGGGGGCCGCACCGGGACGTCAGGATCGCGTAGCGGACCTCTCCCTCGGCCACCAGTGCGCGCAGGCGCGCGACCGGCGTCAGGACCCGGGCGTTCAGCGTGGTCAGCACGAGGATCGGCCGGGCGTCGCGCACGACCAGCGATCCCATCGTGGTCGCCGCGTCATAGGCCGTCTCGTAGCGCGCGGAGCCCTGATGGGCGCGCAGGTAGGCGCTGAGCTCGGACAGCTCCCTGGGGTTCATCAGGCCGAGCCGGTTGGTGTCCGAGACGTTCTGCTTGACCGCCCTCACCGATGCCCACGCCGGGATCGCGAGCACACTCAGAAGCGTGAGCGCGAGCGCTCCCGCCAGCAGCCGACGGGTCATCGCGGGGGCGAGCGCCTCCGCCCGCAACCAGACCGCCCCCGCGAGCGCGAGCGCTCCGAGGGCGCCCACGAGCACGACCCACCAAATGGGCAACCCGCCGAACAGCAGCTGCTCGGTGTAGATCACCACCACGAGAAGGGTCCCCCCGAGCGCCAGCAGCCGCCCGGCGCTGCGCCTCGCGGTCGCCCAGGCGACCCCGATCCCCAGCGTCGCCGCGACGGCGGGCGTGAACCCCTCCGTGTAGCGGGGATGCAGGTGGGCCATCTGGCTGAACAGCACGATCCCCATCGCCAACCACACCAGCAGCCCCGCGAGCCCCGCCCACCGCAGTCGCCGGGCGGCCTCCCCGGGGTCCACCTCCCCGAGGTCGGCCTCCCCGGGGTTCGCCCTCGCGGGGTCCGACGTCATGGGGTCCGACGTCATGGGGTCGCGCCCCTCGTGTTCGCCGGGGCCCGCCCGTCGTCGTCGTCGCTCGAGCCACTCCGATACGAGGGCCGCCAGCCCCAAGAGCAGTCCGACGAGGGCCTCCAGGCCGAGGCGCTCCCCCGACAGCGGGCCAACGCGGTCGAGCAGGCGTGCGGCAGAGGGGAGGGGCAGCGGTATGTGGTCTCGTTCGGTCTGGGTCAGCCGAGCGTACCGGGACGTGGGCACCGAGCCGGGTCCGTGGGCGCCCTGGATCGACTGGCCGGGCTGGGGCTTGCCTTGCAGGCGTTCGAGGCCGTTGAACACGAACGCCGCGTTCCAGGCGCTGCCGTTGCTCGAGCCGACCGCGAACGGGCGGTCGTGGACGGGGAACAGGAGCGTGGCGGTGAGCCACGAAAGGGCCACGACCACATATACCGCGCCGGCCGCCAGCATCTGTGCCAGCCGCCGCTTGCGCGAGCCGGGCAGCCCCAGGTAGGCGATCAGGGCGAGGCCTGGGAGCGCGACGAGGGACTCGAGCAGCTTCACGTCGAAGGCCAACCCGAGGGCGGCCGCCCCGAGCAGCAGCCAGGCGATGCGGCCGGTCTCGCCCGCTCGCACGATCAGCAGCAACGCGAGCACGAGCAGGGCCATCATCACCCCGTCCATCGTGTCGCTGCGGGCGGTGATCACCTCGATCGGTAGCACCGCGAGCGCGAGCGCGGCGGCGATGCCCGCGGCGATGCTCCAGATCCGCCGAACCGCGACGAACAGGAGGGGCACGGCGACGGTTCCGGCGAGGGCCTCGGGCAGCATCAGCGCTGTCGTGTTGAACCCCACGAGCTTGACGCTCGCCACCTGCAGCCACAGGTCAACCGGAGGCTTGTCGATCGACACGCTCCCTCCCGGCTCCATCGCTCCGAAGAAGAAGTTGTGCCAGGAGAGGGCCATGCTCCTGACCGCCGAGTCGTAGAACGGGTCCGCCGGCACCTGACTGAGGTCGTACAGCCGCAGGGCCGCCGCGACGACGGTGATCAGCGCCACCGCGACCCAGGCGAGACGCTCCGAGCGCTTCATCCCGTCAGCCCCGGCCTGCGGCCCGGCCGCCTGGGGCTCACGGTCGGCTGCCAGCACGCTGGCTACGAGTGGCTCCTGGCGAGATCGCGCTCGGGAGCGATGCCCCAGCGTCCGGCCGCTGCCCGCAGCTGCTCGTCCAGCGCCCACCGGTCCGGGCGCGCCGGTCCCTCGTGGGCGGGGTTGGCCCCCTTCAGCTCCATGCAGCCCATGTTCTCGCCGATCGCGGTGATCGCCGTGACCTCCTCCTCGGCCAGGGGCGAGACGGCGGGCGTGGCTGCGAGCTCGGCGCGCTTGTCCTCAATCGGCTTGGGAATTGGTCGCCCGCCCACCCCCCGCTCCTGGATCAGGGTCGGCGCCACGCAGCGCACGGGCGCCTGGGCGAGGCTCCAGGCGCACGCGAGCTGGAGCATCGTCAGGCCGTGCCTGTCCGCGTAGGGGCGCATCCGCTGGAGCTTCTCCCGGCCCGCCTCGATCCAGCCTTCGGGACGGAACCCCCGATGGTCGTGCTCGGCGAGCTCGTGGCCGGGGAGCACGTCGTCGTGGAACAGCCCTCCGTGATCGACCACCCGCGCGATCAAGCTCACCTCGCTGGCCCGCGCCGCCCCCAGCACCAGCTCGCCCGGCCACGGCTCGAGTGGGTTGAGGATGATCATCGCCCAGTCGATCAGCTCGCCGTAGCGCTCCAGGCAGTCGATCAGGTCGAGGGTGAACCCGTTCGCGGGCCCTGGCGCGATCCCCAGCCCGCGCGCGAGCCCCTGCTCGCGGACCGCCGCCATGCCCCCCCACACCGCCTCGCTGCGATAGCCGACGGCGTCGGGGTTGTGGAGCAGCAACAGGTCGAACCGCTCCACGCCGCACCTCTCCAGGCTTCGCTCGGTGGCCATCCTGATGTAGTCCCCGTAGGCGTCCCCGTCCCGCAGCCGCGGGTCGGTGAAGCGGGGATATCCCTTGGCTCCTTCCCGCTCGCCGGTGTAGAAGTCATGCCCGATCGCCCCCACCACACAGAAGCTCTCGCGATCCACGCCTCGTAGGGCCCGTCCCAGCAGCCTGTCGGCGTCCCCGGTCCCGTACACGTCCGCCGTGATGACCGTGTTGATGCCATCTCCAGGCCTCAGGAGCGCCTGCAGTCGCTCCTCCTGCAGAGACTCGCCGAAGCGCATGTAGCGTCCCCCGCTCCAGGTGCCGATCGCGGTCGTGGTCGGGTCCATTGTGATGTGCACTTTAGGGATCCCCGCACACGCCGGTCTCGGGTCAGATCCCGGCGGGCGCCGGTCTCCGATCAGCCTCCGTGGAAGCCGGCCGCCGACCGCGCCCGCAACGCGGCTTCCAGCCGCCCGAGGGCATGGTCGATCGTGTCCTCGTGGGTCTCGTGGGTCTCGTGGGTCTCGTGGGTCTCGTGGGGCTCGTGGGGCTCGTCGGGGGGGACTGGTGCGGCGGGGGGGGACCCGGGCGATGTCTCGGGGTCCGGGGAGGGGCCCGGGAGCGCGGCTCGGGCTGCCCGGGAGACCCCCTCCCTGAGCGAGGCGAGCTCGGCGACCCGCAACGGCAGGTCCCCATGTCGTTCCTGGGAGAGCTCGGTCAGGGCGGCCGTGTAGGCACGGTCCAGCTCGAGGGCCGCGTGGGCGACTCGGCCCTGCTCGAGATCCAGGCGGGCTCGCAGCGCGAGCTCCTCGCACAGCAGCGGACGCTCGCGCGAGGCAAGCAGGCGCGCCAGGCGCTCGTGCGGGCGAAGGGCAGCGGACCGGCCCCTGATCGGAAGGCCGCCCGCCGGGCGCCTGCCGTGAAGCGCCGCCGGGGGCACCTCGACCGCGTGAAGCCAGCCGCCCTCCGCGACCTGCTCGCCCTCTCCCCATCCCGCTCGAATGGTCGAGGCCTGCAGAGCGGAGACCTCGCGCGCATACGGATCCGCCGTGGCGATCCGCTGGGCGTAAAGGACCCGGTTGAGCACAGTCACGGCCGCGGGGATGTCCCTACGGGGGTCGAGGTCCGCGAGCCAAGCCTTGGCCTGGCGCTCGGCCGACAGCGAGATCGGATCCACGACCGTGGCCCGCGCCGTCGCGACGGGGGCGGGATCCGGGTGGGGCGCGACGGTGCGTCTGCGCCGGGAGGATCCGCGGCGCAGCCCGCCGGGCCGACGCACCGACGACGGCTGGCCGGCGCTCAACGTGCCGAGGACGACCACGTGCTCGGGCTCGTTGTCGGTGTCCGAGCGGATCAGGTAGCGGCCGTCGGGAAGATCCAGGGACCACGGGAACTCGAGCTGCACGAAGAGGAACAGTCGCTGGGACACACGTGCACCGTATCCTCCCTGTCCCGCCACGACCAACAGCTGGGAGTCAGATGTCAGACGCGAGCACCGCCGTTAGAAACCTGCGTGAGCGCCTTGCCGGATCGAGCGAGGATCGGCTGGGCAGGGCGCTGTCGGATCTGCTGGAGAACCCGCTTCTGACCGGGGCCATCGGCCGGGCGTTCGACGCCCGCGAGAAGGCCGCCCAGGCGCAGGAGCTCGCGATGGGCGCGCTCAACATCCCCTCGGCTGCGGACATCGAACGGCTCACCCGCCGCCTGCGGTCGGTCTCTCAGCGCCTGGAGGGCATCGAGGACGGGGTCCACCGCCTCGATCGGGCGCTCGCCGAGCACGGCGTCGAGACCAGGCTCGACAAGATCGAGGAGCAGCTGGGAACCCTCACGCGAAAGCTCGGCAAGGGCTCGACGCCGGCGGCGCAGGGGCCGGCCTCGGGCAAGCCCTCCACCCGAAAGGCGCCGGCGCGCAAACCTGCGGCGCGGAAACCCGCGGCGGCGCGCAAACCTGCGGCGCGGAAACCGGCGGCGGCGCGGAAACCGGCATCGCGTCCCAAAGCAGAGTCAAAGAAAACCTGAGCTATGTCAGCCCGCGAGGGCGGCGACGGCCGCGGCGCCCATCCGCTCGGCGGCGGTGAGCAGCTGGTGGTCTTCGATCCGGGTGCGTGTGCCGTTCGAGTCGAACGTGTCGGTGACCGCCAGCACGGACGCGACCGACACGTTCAGGGTGGCCCCGAGAGCGAACAGGGTCGCGGACTCCATCTCGATCGCGATTGCGTCGCCGGCGTCCCTTCGACGGTCGGCGTCGTAGAACAGGTCGACGCTCACGATCGGACCGGCGTGGGCGCCGGGCGCCTCGCGGATCAGCGCCTCGGTGAGCGACGGGTCGGCCGGGACCCGGTCCTCCCCGGCGAGCGCTTGGGAGGCTCCGTCGTGGCAGATCGCCTCCCGCGCGATCACCAGATCTCCGAGGGCCAGGTCGGGGGCCAAGGCGCCACAGGTGCCCACCCGCACCGTCCGGCTGGCTCCCATGGAGACCAGCTCCGAGAGGACGATCGCCGCCGAAGGGCCGCCCATGCCGGTGCTCTGGATCGTCAACGGCTCGCCGTCGCGGTTGGCTAGGCCCGTGTATCCCCACAGGCCGCGATGGTGGTTGAACATGCGGGGCTCCGCGATCAGGACCTGCGCGAGCGCGAGCGCCCGACCAGGATCGCCGGGCAGGAGCACGCGCTCGGCGAGCTCCGCGGTGGGACGCAGGTGGATCGACTTGGGCGCGAGCATCGGCCACGACTCTATGGATTGCGCGCTTACGGGCCGTGACCCGCTCGCGACTGAGGCTCGCGGCATAGACTCGAGCGATGGCGACCCCGTTTCGGTCCAACACAGAGTTCCGAGAGGTGATGGACAGGCTGTTCGGGATCATGAGCGAGGACCCCGAGATGGGGCCGAGGCTGCGCGACGCGGACGTGCCCCAGCGATTCGAGTTCGAGGATCTCGACCTGGTCTTGAACATCAGGGCTCGGCGAGCCAGGGAGCGCAAGAACCTGCACTGGGAGTGGACCGACGATGTGGACTGGGAGCCGAAGGTGAGGATGAGCATGGCCTCTCAGACGGCCAACAGGTACTTCCAGGGCAGGGAGAACGTCCCACTCGCGATCGCCCGGCGGCGGATCAAGACGGGAGGCGACATCGGCGCGGCGCTGCGGCTGATCCCGATCACGAAGCCGATCTACGCGCGCTACCGGGAGCTCCTCGCCGAGGAGTACCCGCACCTGATGGTGTAGTCCGGCTGTAGTCCGCCGGCGCGCGCCGCTGCGGGACCTCGCGGGCACCGCCACTTAGACTGCCCCGATGGCATCGTCCCCCGCCAGCGCACTCACGCTCGGACAGGTCGCCGCCCGTGCGGGCGTCACGCCGGGGACGGTGCGGCGGTGGGTGCGGGAGGGACTGGTTCCGCAGTACGAGGGCGCCTGGACGCCGGCGGCTGCCTCCCACGTGCGAATCGTGGCCCGGCTGCGCGAGCGGGGACACTCGGTCCAGCGGATCAGGGAGGCGAGCCAGAGCGGAAAGCTCGCGTTCGGGTACGTAGACGAACTGCTGCCGAGCACCGAGGCGAGATACACGCTCGGGGAAGCCGCCCGCGAGACCGGTCTCGAGCCGGAGCTGATCGAGCGGCTGATCGGCGCGATGGGCCTGAATGTGCTGCCCACCGACTCGGTCTCCGAGGGGGACCTTCAGGTCCTGCGCTACGGCGCCGAGATCCTCGCCGCCGGCCTGCCCGTGCCCGCGCTCCTTCAGATCGTGCGGGTGTACGGCCAGGCGATGGCCCAGGTGGCGGACGCGGAGGTGCGGCTGTTTCACCTCTACCTGCACGAGCCCCTGATGCGCGACGGGGTGCCCGGAGTCGAGGTGGCGCAGGCGATGGAGGGGATGACCCGCGAGATGCTCCCGTTCGCTGTCCCGTTCATCAACTATCTGCACGGGCGGTTGCTGGGGTACTTCGTCGAGCAGGACGTGATCGGCCACATCGAGTCAGACCTCGACGACGAGGAGACGGCCGAGGAGGGTCGGATGCGGGTGGCGATCGCGTTCGCGGACCTGGCGGGATACACGAAGCTGACCGAGGAGGCGGGCGAGGCTCAGGCGGTGGGAGCGGTCGAGCGGTTCGTCGAGAGGGTCGAGCAGACGCTCCCGATCGACGCGCGCGTGATCAAGACGCTCGGCGACGAGGTGATGGTCGTGGGGGCCGACGCGGGCGCGATCACCGCGTGGGCGGTGGGGTTGGGCGGGGAGCTGCCCGAGGGATCGCCCCCGCCCAGGATCGGGATTCACAGCGGCGCCGCGATCTACCGGGACGGCGACTACTACGGCCGTGAGGTCAACCGGGCCGCCCGGGTGGTCGCGCGGGCGGCCGGGGGAGAGGTGCTGGTCACCCGCCCGGTCGTGGACGCCGCAAGTCGTCAGGATGGCCTCGAGTTCGAGCTGATCGGCGAGGTGGTGCTGAAGGGGTTCAACGAGCCTACGGAGCTGTTTCTGGCCCGCCCCCGCGGGGACTGACGGGCGCGTGACCCCCGACGGGCGGACACCGTGACACCCGAGGAGCTCCACGAGAAGGTCCGCACGGGGGGCCTGCTCGGCTCCGAGGAGCCGCTCGTGGCGATGATCTCCGGCGGGCGGGACTCGGTGTGCCTGCTCGCCGTCGCCGTCGCTCTGAGGGGCGCGAGCAGCGTGACCGTCCTGCACGTGAACTACCGCCTGAGGGGCCACGAGTCAGACGAGGACGAGCGTCTCTGTGCGGACCTCTGCGCGGGTCTCTCCGTGGAGCTCGAGGTGGTTCACGCCGAGCCCCGTGCGCTCGCGCCGGGGGAGACCGAGCCCCGGGCGCCCGCGCCGGGGGCGCCGGATCCCGGAGAGACCGAGCCGGGCAACCTCCAGGCGTGGGCCCGGGAGCTGCGCTACGGGGCGGCGCTTCGGATCGCCTCAGAGCTGGATCGACGGCTCGGGGCGGAGGGCCGACCCGGGGGGGATGGTCCGCGGGCGCTCGTCGCGACCGGGCACACCGCGAGCGATCAGGTCGAGACGATCCTGTATCGGCTCGCCGCCTCGCCCGGCAGGCGGCCGCTGCTCGGGATGGCGCCCAGGGAGGGGAGGGTCGTGAGACCGCTGCTGGGGATCACGCGCGAGCAGACCGCCGCCTACTGTCGCGCTCGCGGGCTGCGCTGGCGGGAGGACGAGAGCAACGAGGACGAGCGCTATGCCCGGGTGCGGGTGCGCAAGCGGCTCGTACCCGCGCTGTGTGACGTCCATCCGGCCGCTCAGGAGAGCGTGCTGCGCACCGCCTCCCAGCTGCGGGAGGAGTCCGAGCTGCTCGGCGAGCTCGTCGAGGGGGAGCTCGCCGGGAGGGCCTTCATCGCGGTCGAGCGCCTCGCGGAGCTGCATCCGGCGCTCGCGCGCCTGGTGGTGGTGCGCCTCGCGGAGGACGCCGCCGGCGACTACGTCCCCCAGGCCGGCCGGAGGGTCGCGGAGATCCTCGCCCTGGGCGATCGTGGGGGACGGTCGGAGGTGCACGTCGGCGGAAACGTCAGCGCGGTGATCGACGGCGGCGAGCTGCGGATGGTCAGGCTGCCCGCCCGCGGCTCGCGCGACGCTCGCGGCGACTGAGGCGCGGCGTACACTCTCGCGCGTGACCGTCCCGGCTGCCACCAAGGCCAGCGGAGCATCCACGAGCGCCGCCGAGGGCGAGATCGGCGAGGTGCTCGTCAGCGCTGAGGACCTGCAGCGACGGGTGCGGGAGCTCGGAGCGGAGATCTCGAGCGACTACTCCGACAGGCGATTGCTGCTGGTGGGCGTGTTGAAGGGGGCGGTGTTCTTCCTGAGCGACCTGATGAGGTTCATCGAGATCCCGGTCGAGGTGGACTTCATGGCGGTCGCCTCCTACGGCTCGGCGACGGACTCCTCGGGGGTGGTGAGGATCTTGAAGGACCTCGACACGGCGATCGAGGACCGGGACGTGCTGATCGTCGAGGACATCGTGGACTCGGGCCTGACCCTCCAGTACCTGCTGCGGAACCTCGGCTCGCGCAATCCCAAGACGCTCGAGGTGTGTGCGCTGCTGACCAAGCCCGCCCGTCGCAAGGTGTCGCTGCAGGCCAAGTACGTGGGCTTCGAGATCCCGAACACGTTCGTGGTGGGCTACGGTCTGGACTACGCCGAGCGCCACCGCAACCTCCCGTTCGTGGCGGCTCTGGAACGGGCATGAGGCCCTCCCGTCGGCCCCCCGGCGGCCGCCCAACCGCCGGAAAACCGGGCCTTGCGTGGTACGCTTGGTGACTGGTGACCACTCGCAAAACCGGCGCCAGAACCTTGTGATATCGCCATGAGCCGTTCCTTCAAGAGCGCCGCGTTCCCGATCCTCATCGTGTTGGTGCTGGCTTTCCTGGCCGTGAAACTGGTCAGTCCAAGCTCGAACAACGTTCGCCAGCACAGCTACAAGACGCTCGTCTCCGAAGAGATACCGAAGAACGAAGTCAAATCGGTGGAGTTCAAGACCAAGGGCAAAGCGCTCGCGGTCGAACTCAAGAACAAGGAAAAGTACGAAATCGGGTACGTCGAACAGGAGGCGCCTGAACTCTTCTCACAGCTGAAAGCGTCGGGCGTCACGGCGGGCTACAACGTCGAATCGGAAAAGAGCAGCGTCCTGCTCTCGCTCCTCACCTACATCCTGCCGTTCGTGATCTTCCTCGGGTTCTGGATCTTCTTGATGAACCAGGTCCAGGGTGGGGGCAGCAAAGTGATGTCGTTCGGCAAGTCCCGCGCCAAGCGCCTGTCGGCGGACTCGCCGAAGATCACCTTCCGGGACGTGGCCGGCGTGGACGAGGCGGTCGAGGAGCTGCACGAGATCAAGGAGTTTCTCGAGAATCCCAAGAAGTTCCAGGCGCTCGGCGCCCGGATCCCCACCGGGGTGCTCTTGTACGGGCCGCCCGGCACCGGCAAGACCCTGCTGGCGCGGGCCGTCGCCGGAGAGGCGGGCGTGCCGTTCTTCTCGATCTCGGGCTCGGACTTCGTAGAGATGTTCGTCGGGGTGGGCGCGTCGCGCGTGCGGGACCTGTTCGAGCAGGCCAAGCAGAACAGCCCGTGCATCATCTTCATGGACGAGATCGACGCGGTGGGCCGCCACCGCGGCGCCGGCCTGGGCGGTGGGCACGACGAGCGCGAGCAGACCCTGAACCAGCTCCTGGTCGAGATGGACGGGTTCGAGGCGAAGGACAACATCATCATGATCGCCGCCACCAACCGTCCCGACATCCTCGATCCGGCCCTCCTGCGCCCCGGGCGCTTCGATCGGCAGATCGCGGTGGACCGTCCCGACCGCAAGGGCCGGGCGAAAATCCTGGAGGTGCACACGCGCGGCAAGCCCCTCGCCAAGGAGATCGACATCGACGCCCTGGCCGGTCAGACCCCCGGGTTCACGGGCGCGGACCTCTCGAACCTGATCAACGAGGCGGCTTTGCTCGCCGCCCGGACGGGCAAGCGGGAAATCAACCAGGAGGAGCTCGAGGAGGGGATCATGCGTGTGATCGCTGGCCCCGAGAAGAAGACCAGGGTGATGAGCGAGAAAGAGCGGTTGATCACCGCCTACCACGAGATGGGCCACGCGCTCGTCGGGCACTTCCTCGAGCACGCCGACCCGGTGCACAAGATCTCGGTCATCTCCCGGGGCCAGGCGCTCGGCTACACGATCTCGATGCCCCAGGAGGACCGCTTCCTGACCACCCGCGCGGAGCTGAACGACACGATGGCGATGACCCTCGGTGGACGCGCCGCGGAGGAGATCGTGTTCGGGGAGATCACCACTGGCGCCTCCAACGACCTCGAGAAGGTCACCGCGACCGCCAAGCAGATGGTCATGCGGTTCGGCATGAGCGAGAAGCTCGGCCCCCGGGTGTTTGGCCACGAGCACGGCCAGCCGTTCCTCGGCCGGGAGTTCTCGACCGAGCCCGACTACTCCAACGAGATCGCACGGGAGATCGACGACGAGGTCAGACGCATCGTCGAGGGCGCCCACCAGCGCGCGCGGGACATCCTCACCGAGCATCAGCACGACCTCGAGAAGATCTCCGAGATCCTCGTCAAGCGGGAGACGATCGAGAAGGAGGAGTTCCTCGCCCTGCTCGACGGCAAGAGCGAGGAGGAGGCGTTCGGCGTCGAGGAGGACTCCTCCTCCAGGCCCGAGCTCCCCGCTCCCCCCGCCCCCGCGGACAGGCCCGAGCGGGAAACCCCGCGGCCGATCCCCCGTCCCGGGCTCGCCGGCGGCACCGCGGAGCTGCGAGCAAGCGACAAAGAGCGCCCCGAGCCGGTCTGACCCGTTCGTTCCGCCTGATGGGGGTCGTGAACGTGACCCCGGACTCGTTCTCGGACGGCGGCTCCTTCCTGGATGCCGGTTTGGCGATCGCCCACGCCCGAAGGCTGGTCGGGGAGGGGGCGGACATCCTCGACGTGGGCGGCGAATCCACGCGACCCGGGGCCGAGCCGGTCGGCGCCGATGAGGAGCTGCGCCGGGTGATGCCCGTCTTGGAGGAGATCGCCGCGATGGATTGGCACGCCGTCCCCTCGCCCGGCTACCCGCCTTCCGGCCCGCTCGCCGGACTGCTCGCCCGTTCGCGGGTCTCGATCGACACGTCCAAGTCCACTGTCGCGCGGGCCGCGATCGAGGCGGGGGTGAGCATCGTCAACGACGTGACCGCCTTTCGGGGGGATCCGGCGATGGCCGGGCTGGTCGCCGAGAGCGGGGTCGCATGCTGCCTGACCCACATGCTCGGAGAGCCTCGGACGATGCAGCAAGACCCGCGATACACGGACGTGGTCGACGAGGTCAAGGCGTTCCTGGAAGAGCGGCTGCGCTTCGCCGTACACGAGGGGGTGCC
Source organism: uncultured Solirubrobacterales bacterium (assembly GCA_963785785.1). GTDB lineage: Bacteria > Actinomycetota > Thermoleophilia > Solirubrobacterales > Solirubrobacteraceae > Palsa-744. The sequence goes on from CAWAWI010000003.1 coordinate 338,458, forward strand.
CGAGGAGAACGTGATGCTCGACCCGGGCATCGGCTTCGGCAAGAAGGTCTCGCACAGCCTCGAGCTGCTCCGCCGTCTCGGTGAGCTGACCTCCCTCGGGCGGCCGATCGTCGTGGGGACCTCCCGGAAGGGCTTCATCGGCAGGATCCTCGCCGACGCCGACGCCGACGCCGACGCCGATATCGACGCCGACGCGAACACGGACGCGAACGCCGTCCGCCAGGCAGAGTCCGTCGCTCCCGGGGAGAGGCTCCCGGGGACGATCGCCACGAACGTGCTGGCGCTGGAGCGGGGCGCGAGCGTGTTCAGAGTCCACGACGTCGCACCCGTGCGTGCAGCGCTGGCAGTCGCGGATGCTACGTTGGACCCGCGATGGACCCCGACCGCGGCGAGGAGCCCGAGGAGCTAGACGAGGACGCCGGGGAGCCCAGCGGGGGGGAGCCCGGCGGGGGTGGGCTCGGCGGCGGCGAAGGCGACCTTCGGGACGAGCCGGAGGACCGTCCGGGGGACCCGTATGAGGGCGAGGAGGGCGAGGAAGAAGACGAGGGCCTCGGCGAGGATCGCGAGGAGACGGGGGAGTCGGTCACGATCGAGATATCTGGCCTTTCCCTGTACACACACCACGGCGTGAGCGAGGCCGAGCGGGAGGTGGGTCAGCGGCTCGTGCTCGACCTGCGTCTGGATCTGGGCGAAACCGACGCCACCGCGACGGACTCGGTACAGGACACCGTCGACTACGGCGAGGTCTGCCAGCTCGTCGCCCTGATCGCGCAGCAGCGCTCCCACCGAACGCTCGAGCGGCTGTGCAGCACGATCGCCGACCGCCTGCTCGGGGACTACGAGCTCGAAGGGGTGTGGGTGAAGGCGACCAAGCCCGAGCCCCCGATCGCGCTGTCCGTCGACGAGGTTTCCGTCGAGGTGTGGCGCGAAGCCGAGGAGCTTTGACATTGGCGGTCGCGATCGCGATGGTCGTGCGGGAGCGCCATGTAGCGTCCCGCGGGTGACCAGCCAGATCGGACTCCTCGGGCTCGGCTCGAACGTGGGCGATCGTCGCGCCCAGCTGCAGGCGGCGGTCGATGGTCTCCCCGGCGTGGGCGTGGCGGTCACGGCGTGCTCGTCCAGCTATGACACCGATCCGGTCGGGGAGGTCGTCGACCAGCCGAGCTTCTTGAACGCCTGCGTTCGCATTCAGACCGCCCTCGAGCCGCTGCAGCTGCTCGACGCGGTCAAGAGCCTCGAGCGCGAGCTGGGCCGCCGCGCTGGGGAGGTCCGCCACGGGCCGCGCGCGATCGACATCGACGTATTGCTGCTCGGCGAGGTGGAGCTCTCGCACCCCCGCATGACGCTCCCCCATGAGCAGCTGCTCAGTCGCCGCTTCGTCCTGATCCCGGCGCTCGAGCTGGACTTCGGGCTGCGCACCCCCGACGGGTCCCCGCTCGCCGACGCCCTCGCGAGGCTCCCGCTGGATGAGGGGGTGCGGTGGGCCGGACCGCCGCTGGCGGCCCGCCAGGCGTCTGGGTCCTACGTCGGCTCCTAGGCAGATTGGCCGCCCTCGTCCCAGCCGGCCAGCCTCACCAGGGTCGCTCCGTTCACGCCACGGCCCGAGAGCACGCACAGCCTGCCGTTGCGTTGCCACACCACCACAGGCCGGCCGCCCTCGCTGAGCAGCCGGTATGGGACGCCGCCAATCCACGTGACCGAGCCGGCCGATCGAACACCTGCGAGCACCCTCGACGCGGGCGTGCCGGCGACGATCGCGTAGCCGATCCTGGCGCCGCTCGCGTTCGCATAGAAGACGGTTGTGATCCTGCGGGCTGCCATCGTGTCAGTGCGGGCGCCCGTTGTATGCCAGCCGAAGCGCTCCTCCCAATAGGGGAACGAGACCCCGTCGACCGCCATGTTCAGGCGGGCGCTGTGCGCACCCGCCTCCCTGGGCGCCTCCCTGGGCGCCGCCATCGTCGCCGCCCGTTGGGTCAGCGCGGAGGCTTCGCCGATGCTCGGTGAGCCCGTCCCCGCTCCGCTCCCGCCGCTCAGCAGCGCGATCGCCCCCCCCGCCACCGCAGCCGCCGCCACCGCGGCGAGCGTCGGCTTGAGCCTTGCCGCGATCAGCTCGCGGCTCGTGCGCGGTCGCGGCGCGACCATGTCCCGGACGCGCTCGTGCAGGCGCTCGGGCGCGGGCACGTCGATCGCGCCCACCAGCTCGGCTAGGTCCTCGTGTCGCGCCTGTGTCGAGGCTGTTTTTCCGTGGATCTCGCTCATCGGGCTCTCCTTCCCTCCAAGACGCCGCCCATGGGCGTCCCTTCCCGGCGCTTGGTCCCCGCCCCCGCCTCGGCTCCGCGCGCGTGGAGGCGCTCCCGTGCGTCGGCGTTCGCGTCCGCATCCTCGTCTCGAGGGGCTTCGAGCGCGCGAGCGAGCTGCCCGCGGGCCCTGTACAGGCGCGTGGTGATCGTCCCCTCGCGCACTTTCAGCGCGCGGGCGGCCTCCCGATAGGAGAGCCCGAGCACGTCCACCGCCACGAGCGTGAGCCGGAAGTTCTCCGGAAGGTGGGCGATCGTCGCGTACAGCTCCCACACCTCGATCGCCTGCTCGGGCCTGGCGGTCGGGCGGGGGTCGGCCACGGCCGCCTCATCGAGCTCGGGGCCCTTGACGGGCCGGCGGCTGGCGGTGCGTCGTGTCGTGAAGAACGTGTTCCTCAAGGCCCGCATCAGGTAGTACAGGTCGTCGTCTCCCCTCACCATTCGCGGCCGGGCGAGGACGCGCGCGAATGTCTCCTGCACGAGATCCTCAGCGTCCTCCCTGCTCCCACACAGCGCCCATGCCGCCCGGTACAGTCGGTCCACGTGCTGCGGCAGCGACTGCGGGTCGAGGGCTCTCACGAGGGCCCTACGCGTGCACGGGGGCCGAGAGCCACTCGGCCGGCAGCGTCCCGGCCGGCACTTCGCCGACCATCGGGGGGAACCATCCCGTCAGCCGCTCCGCGGGCCGGCCCTCGATCAGGGGGCGCAGGTCGGCGATGCTCGCAAGCAACCGGATCGTGCTACCGATCTGCAGATCCGCGGCGTTCGGCCCCTCGCCGCCGAGGGTCCCCTCCTCGATGAAGCGCTCGACCCGATCGAGCTGCGCTCCCAGCCCGGCGATGTCCGTTCGGGCGAGCGTGTCCCGGGCCTTGTTCTTGAACGCCATCAGCTTCGCCGTCAGGGGCAGCGCCGGCCGGATCAACGCGCCTGGAAGGGGCAGCTTGGCGTCCCCGATGTAGCTCTCCATCGCCGCGGGCATGCGCAGGAAGGCGACGTCGATGATCCGCCGGGGCACCTCCTGGAAGACCTCGTCACCCCAGCGCTCTGCCTCCAGCACGGGCGCGTACCGCCCGTCCCCGGGCGGGGGCAGCAGTGGCGGCTCGGGCTTCAGCTCGTCGAGCCTGCGCATGATCGTGCGCGAGCCCACGAGTCGCTCGCCATCGATTCGCATGCCCGGCACGGTGGTGCCGCCGTAGCGCAGGGGACCGATCAGTAGGGATGTGATCGGCAGCAGCCACACCCGCTCGAACGGGAGCTCCTTCAGCTTGAGCGCCGCTTCCACCGCAGCGCACGGGTGGGATGCCGGCATCATGTACAGCTTCGCGCTCACGTCGCGATCCTGACTGTCCGCCTCTTCGAGCATGTCCGTCCAGGATAATGGCTTACACATGCTCCTGGCCGTGGACGTCGGCAACACCCAAACCCACTTCGGCGCGTTCCGCGGCTCGGAGCTGCTGGAGCACTGGCGCTTCGCGACCGTCCGCCAGTCCACCGCCGACCAGCTCGGGGCGGCCCTGCGCAACCTGCTCGGCCTGCGGAACCTGGCCTTCGAGGACCTGGACGCCTCGATCGTGTCCTCGACGGTCCCCCAGCTCGAGCCCGAGTGGACCGAGATGGCCTCCCGGTATCTCGGCCACGAGATGCACGCCGTCGGTCCCGGCACCCGCACGGGCATGGCGATCCGCTACGACAACCCCCGGGAGATCGGCGCGGACCGGCTTGTCAACGCGGTCGCCATCCGCGAGCGCTTCGGCGGCCCGGCCGTGTGCGTGGACTTCGGCACAGCCACCACCTTCGACGTGGTCTCCGCCGAGGGGGACTACATCGGCGGGGCCCTCATGACCGGGATCGAGATCTCCCTGGAGGCCCTCTCCGAACGGGGCGCCCGGCTGCCCAAGGTTGATCTCGCGCCCCCCCGGTCGGTGATCGCCAAGAACACCATCGACGCGATCCGCTCGGGCGTCGTGTACGGCTACGCGGGCGCGATCGATGCGATCCTCAGGCGCCTGTACGACGAGCTGGGACGCACCGCCTCGGTGATCGCCACGGGCGGCCTCGCCCACCTGGTGGTCCCGTTCACCGAGGAGCTCTCAGAGATCGACGACCTGCTCACCCTCACGGGCCTGCGTCTCCTGCACGAGCGCAACAGCTGAGGCCGGCTCCCGGGCGGGCGCGGGGGCCGTTGGGGCCATAATTGGAGGGTGCCCCCGCCTGCGCAGCTCACCGACCCCTGGATGCTCGGCTCCCTGCGGGTGCCCAACCGGGTGCTCCTGGCGCCGCTCGCCGGGATCGGGAACTGGTTCGTGCGCCTTCAGGCCAAGCGCTACGGAGCCGGGATGGCGTTCTCGGAGATGGTCTCCTCCCACGCCATTCACTATGGCAACGAGAAGACCTGCGTGGAGATGCTCCGTATCCATCCAGACGAGCGCCCCGCACGCGCGCGTCGCGCCCGCGCGCGGGGGCCCCTTTCAGAGGACTGGCCCAGACCCCTTTCACACGATTTCCCCGAGCCCGCCGAGGGGGTCTGCCGGGGCGGGCCCGTGTCGATCCAGCTGTTCGGGGAGGACCCCTCGATCATGCGCTCCGCCGCCGCCTATGTCGCGGAGCTGGGCGCTGACGGGATCGACATCAACATGGGGTGTCCCGTGCCCAAGGTCCGCAAGACGGGGGCGGGGGTGGGGCTGCTCGCCGACCCGGACCGCGCGGTTGCGGTCGCGAGGGCCGCGAGGGACGGGATCGGGGACGCCGGTCGGGAGCTGCCGGTGACGGTCAAGCTGCGGTCGGGCCTGTATCCGGGGGACACGAGCGGGTTCGAGCTCGCCCACCGTCTCGTGGGGGAGGCGGACGTGGCGGCGATCGCCTTCCATCCACGGTCTGCGGCGGTCCACCATCGGGGGACTCCGGACTACGAGCTGGCGGCCCGCCTGGTCGCGACGCTGCCGGCGCCCGTGATCCTGACGGGGGGCCTTGACGACGCCCCCCGCGCGCGGGGGGCCTTCCAGGCGACGGGGGCGGCCGCGGTGATGCTCGCTCGGGGATCGCTCGGCAACCCCTGGCTCTTCAGTCGGCTGCTCGGGGACGTCGAGCGGGAGCCCACTCCCGAGGAGGTCCTCCGGGAGCTCCACTGGACGATCGATCGCGCGGTCGAGCACCTCGGGGAGGATCGAGCGACCCGGTACCTGCGCAAGTTCTACCCGTGGTACGTGACACGTCTCGGACTCGATCCCGGGGAGTCAAGACGCCTGAGCGAGTCCCTGCAGGCGGCTTTCACGCTCGAGCTCGCAAGGGAGATCCTGGATTCAAGACGGCTCCCGCAGGCGTCGCCGGCAGCAGCCTGAAATCGCCACCGCGTCTCATTCCCCGCCCGCTATACTGCTGCGCTCGCCGCAGCCTCGTGGCCCCGAAACCGCCGCTCTGCAAGCGGTTTTTGCGTTTCCCCGGCCAAACACCAACCCGCGATTCGAGGGTCACATGCAGAAGGACGTCATCCTCACCCCCGAAGGCCTGGAGAAGCTCAAGGGTGAGCTCGAGCAGCTCTCCACGGCCAAGCGCCGAGAGGTCGCCGAGCGCATCAAGGAGGCTCGGGAGTTCGGAGACATCTCCGAGAACTCCGAGTACGACGACGCCAAGAACGAGCAGGCGATGATCGAGAGCCGCATCATGCAGCTCCAGGAGAAGCTGCGGATGGCCACGGTGATCGAGCCGAAGGAGCTCTCCACGGACGTGGTACAGGTCGGATCCGTGGTCCACGTCAAGGACGAGAAGACAGGCAAGTCGGTCAAGTACACGATCGTGGGCTCCGCCGAGGCCAAGCCCCAGGAGAACAAGCTCTCCAACGAGTCCCCTGTGGGGCGGGCTCTCCTCGGACGCAAACGCAACGAGACCGTCGCCGTCAAGGTCCCCCGGGGACCCGCCCGCAAGCTGAAGATCACGAAGATCGACGTCGGCCTCAAATAAGCTCCCGCGATGAGCGGAACAGAGGATGGCTCAGACGCCGAGTCGGCGAGCCCGACGGACGAGGGCGCCGCGGCGGGTCAAGACGGCGCCCGTCACGGCCTGCAGGAGCTGATCGGGGAGCGTCGCGCGAAGGCCGACCGCCTGCGCGAGACCGACCCGACGGCCTTTCCCTACGCATTCCCGGAGGTCGAGCCGATCGGTCCGATCCTCACCGACTACGAGCATCTGCAGGCGGGGGAGGAGACCGAGGACTCCCATCGGGTCGCCGGCCGGATCGCCGCCCGGCGAGGGTCGGGCGGGGCGGCGTTCCTGGATCTCGTGGACCGGACCGGCAAGATCCAGCTTCACGCCCGCCTGGACGTGCTCGGACAGGAGCCCTTCGAGCGGCTCACATCGCTGGACCTGGGTGACCTCGTGGGCGTGGACGGCTCGGTCCTGCGCAGCCGCCGGGGGGAGCTGTCGTTGCGGGTGGACTCCTTTCAGGTGCTCGCCAAGGCCCTGCGACCGCCGCCGGACAAGCACCACGGGCTCAGCGACGTCGAGACCCGCTACCGCCGTCGTGAGCTCGACCTGATCTCAAGCGTTGACGCCCGCAAGCTGTTCATGGATCGCGCCAAGATCGTCTCGACCGTCCGGTCCTACCTCGATGGTCAGGGCTTCGTCGAGGTCGAGACCCCCGTCCTTCAGCCCCTCTACGGAGGCGCTCTTGCACGGCCCTTCACGACCCATCACAACGCCCTGGACCGGGACCTGTACCTGAGGATCGCCACCGAAATGTATTTGAAGCGCGCGATCGTGGGGGGCTTGGAGCGGGTGTACGAGCTGGGCAAGGACTTTCGCAACGAGGGCCTCTCGCCGAGGCACAACCCCGAGTTCACGATGGTCGAGTGGTATGAGGCATACGCCGACTACGAGGACCAGGCCAGACGCCTGGAGGCGCTCGTCGCCCAGGCCGCACACGCGGTCGGGTACGTGGGCGAGCACGACTTCTCGGCCCCCTGGCACCGGATCGGGTTCGTGGAGGCGATTGAGCAGGCCACCGGCATCGACGTGATGGCCCACCCCGACGTGGAGGACCTCCAAACGGCCATCTCAGGCCGCGGCCTTGAGATCCAGACGAAGGGGTTCGCCTGGTTTCAGCTCGCCGACGATCTCCTGTCCAAGTACGTCGAGCCCACCCTCACGCGACCCACGTTCGTGATCGACTTCCCGACGGACCTCTCTCCGCTCGCCCGCGACCATCGTTCAAAGCCCGGCCTGTCCGAGCGCTGGGAGGCGTACGTCGGGGGCGCGGAGATCGCGAACGCCTTCAGCGAGCTCAACGACCCCGACGTCCAGCGGGCGCGCTTCGAAGCCCAGCGACGCCTCGCAAGCCTGGGGGCCGAGGAGGTCCAGCCCTTCGACGAGCCCTTCCTGCAGGCCTTGGAGCAGGGGATGCCACCCGCCGGGGGCGTGGGCGTGGGCATCGATCGCCTCGTGATGCTCCTCACCGGCCGGAGCTCGATCCGCGAGGTCGTCCTGTTCCCGGCGATGCGCGAGTGAACGTCCGAGCGATGGGCGAATAACCGGAGGGGGCCGACGCTGTTCCGGGCGGCGTAGGCGCCGCCCGGGGGACCGATCGAAGATCGGCCAGCACATGTGCGGTCCCGAGACGCGCCGCATGCGGCGCGGACACCAATCCTCAAGGTTGTGAGGACCCGCGACGATTGACCCCTCAATGGGGCCGGGTGGTCGGTTGGTAGACTGCCCATGAGGCGTCACCGAGACGACATAGCGCTAGAGGCACCGTCCTCGCAGGAAGGATCTACACCATGTTTGAGCGATTTACAGAACGGGCCCGGCAGGTGGTCGTTCTCGCGCAGGAGGAGGCGCGCACGCTCAAGCACAATTACATCGGCACCGAGCACATCCTGCTCGGGCTCCTGCGCGAGGAGGAGGGCCTGGCTGCGAGGGTGCTCGAGAGCCTCGACATCACCGTCGAGCGGGTCCGTGCGCAGGTCGTCCGGATCGTGGGCTCCGGCGAGGAGGTCACCTCCGGGCAGATCCCGTTCACGCCCCGTGCCAAGAAGGTCCTCGAGCTGGCCCTCCGGGAGGCCCTGTCCCTCGGGCACAACTACATCGGCACCGAGCACATCCTGCTGGGCCTCGTCCGCGAGAACGAGGGCGTGGCCGCCCGGATCCTGCTCGACTTCGACGCCGACTCCGAGAAGATCCGCAACGAGGTCATTCGGATGCTCTCCGGTCCCGGTGGACGCCGCCAGGGACAGGGCGCCGGCGCGGGCGCGGGCTCGGGCCCCGGCCCGGCCGAGGGGGGCAAGAAGTCATCGAAGCTCCTGGACCAGTTCGGCCGCAACCTCACCAAGCTCGCCGCCGAAGGCAAGCTCGACCCGTGCGTCGGTCGCGAGACCGAGATCGAGCGGATCATGCAGATCCTCTCCCGGCGCACGAAGAACAACCCCGTCCTGATCGGTGAGCCCGGCGTCGGCAAGACCGCCGTCGTGGAGGGCCTGGCCCAGCGCATCACCGCCGCCGACGTCCCCGAGCTGCTCAAGAACAAGCAGATCTACACCCTCGATCTGGCGGCTTTGGTCGCCGGCTCCAAGTACCGGGGCGAGTTCGAGGAGCGGCTGAAGAAGGTGATGAAGGAGATCACCCAGCGGGGGGACATCATCCTGTTCATCGACGAGCTCCACAACCTCGTCGGCGCCGGCGCTGCCGAGGGCGCGATCGACGCCGCCTCGATCCTGAAGCCCGCCCTCGCCCGCGGCGAGCTCCAGACGATCGGCGCCACCACCCTGGACGAGTACCGCAAGTACCTGGAGCGCGACTCCGCCCTGGAGCGCCGCTTCCAGCAGATCCGCGTGGAGGAGCCCACGATCGACCAGACCGTCGAGATCCTCAAGGGCCTGCGCGACCGCTACGAGCAGCACCACAAGGTCCAGATCACCGACGACGCCCTCCAGGCCGCCGGGGAACTGGCCGACCGCTACATCTCCGACCGCTTCCTCCCCGACAAGGCCATCGACCTGATCGACGAGGCCGCCTCCCGGATGCGCATCAAGTCGATGACCTCCCCCCCTGCCAACCGGGAGCTCGAGACCGAAGTCGAGACCACCCGCCGCGACAAGGAGGCCGCGATCGAGGCCCAGGAGTTCGAGAAGGCCGCCGCCCTGCGCGACAAGGAGCGCAAGCTCACCAACAAGAAACGCGAGCTCGAGGAAGCCTGGGAAGCGGGCGAGGCCGGCGACCGGCCGGCGATCGGCGAGGAGGAGATCGCGGACATCGTCTCGATGTGGACCGGCATCCCGGTCTTCAAGCTCACCGAGGCCGAGACCCAGAAGCTGATGCGCATGGAGGAGGAACTCCACAAGCGCGTCATCGGCCAGCACCCCGCCGTCGAGGTCATCTCCAAGGCCATCCGCCGCTCCCGCGCGGGCCTGAAGGATCCCAAGCGCCCCACCGGGTCGTTCATCTTCCTGGGCCCCTCCGGCGTGGGCAAGACCGAGCTCGCCCGTACCCTCGCCGAGTTCCTGTTCGGCGACGACGACGCGATGATCCGGATCGACATGTCCGAGTACATGGAGAAGCACGCCGTCTCCCGCCTGGTCGGCTCACCTCCGGGTTACATCGGCTACGACGAGGGCGGCCAGCTCACCGAGGCGGTCCGTCGCAAGCCCTACTCGGTCCTCCTCCTGGATGAGATCGAGAAGGCCCACCCGGACGTCTTCAACATCCTCCTTCAGATCCTCGAGGATGGACGCCTGACCGACGCCCAGGGCCGCACCGTGGACTTCCGCCACGCGATCGTGATCATGACCTCGAACATCGGCGCCGCCGAGATCGCCCGCAACACCCCCCTGGGGTTCGCCGTCTCCGACGACGAGACCGGCATCACCTACGAGGACATGAAGAACCGCATCATGGGCGAGCTCAAGAAGGTCTTCCGGCCCGAGTTCCTGAACCGGATCGACGACGTGATCGTCTTCCACAAGCTCCAGAAGCAGGAGATCAAGCAGATCGTCGAGCTCCTCTTGCTCCGCATCCGCGAGTCGATGGCCGAGCGCGAGCTCCAGCTCGAGCTCACCGAACCGGCCAAGGACATGCTCGTCGAGAAGGGGTGGGACCCCGCGATGGGCGCCCGACCTCTGCGCCGGGCGATCCAGCGCTACATCGAGGACCCCCTCGCCGACTTCGTCCTGCGCGAGCAGGTCATCCCCGGAGCCACCGTAGTCGTCAACCCCGCCCCCGAGGGCGAGGAGGGCGAGGTCCGCCTGACGATCGTCAAGCCCAAGAAGCAGAAGACCCCCGTCGCGGTTGGAGCCGGCGCAGGCGATGGCGCCGACGGCGACACAGGCGAGGAGCCGGATCTCTCCGAGGGCGAGCCCGAGACCGGCCCCGACGAGCCAGAGGCGCCCTCCGAGTCGTAGGCGGGCGAACCCTGCCGAAGATCTCGCCGATGACGGTCGCCGACTGGCCGGCCGTCGCCAGGATCTATCAGGCCGGCATCGACACCGGCGACGCGACCTTCGAGTACGCCGTGCCTTCCTGGGAGCAGTGGTCGAGTGCGCGGGTTCTCGATCCGCGCCTCGTGGCACGGGATGAGTCAGGCGAGGTTCTCGGCTGGGCGGCGCTGAGCCTCACCTCGGCTCGCCCGGTCTACCGAGGTGTTGCCGAGGTGAGCGTTTACGTCGATCCGGCAGTCGCCCGCCAGGGGATCGGACGCGTGCTGCTGGAGGCTCTCATCGAGGACTCCGAGCGGGCCGGCTTCTGGACGCTGACGGCCGGGATCTTCCCCGAGAACGAGGCCTCGATCGCGCTCCACGAGCGCTGCGGCTTTACGCTCGTGGGACTCCGCCGTCGCGTCGGGCAGATGAACGACGGACGTTGGCGTGACGTGGCTTCATACGAGCGCCGCAGCCCGACCGTGGGCGTCGACTGAGCCATTAGCATCCACAGAGAGCCGTCCCCACCGGCGCATACCCTGAACGGATGGCTCGCGCTGCGGCTCTACACAAGTGCTCCGAGTGCGGACACTCCTCGCCCCAATGGCACGGCCGCTGTCCCGGATGCGATGCGTGGGGCACCCTCGTGCAGGAACGGCTTGAAGGACCGTCCGCGAGATCGCGCGGGCGCAGTCGAGACTCCCAGGCTTCGCCCGCGCCCCGTCCCCTGGGCGAGATCACCCAGACCGCTTCGAGTCGTCTGTCCACAGGCATCGGCGAGTTCGATCGGGTTCTCGGCGGGGGCCTGGTGCCCGGCTCACTGGTCCTGCTGGGCGGCTCTCCGGGGATAGGCAAGTCGACCCTCACGAACATGGCCCTCGGAAACCTCGCCCAGGCAGGCCACACCACGCTGTATGTGAGCGCCGAGGAGTCCGCCGAGCAGGTCAGGCTGCGGGCCGACCGCCTTGGGTCGAGCGCGCTGGAGGTGCCGGTGCTCGCCGAGACGGATCTCGACGCTGTGCTCGACACCCTCGCCACCCACCGCCCGCGGGTGTGCGTGATCGACTCCGTCCAGACCCTTCGCTGCGGCGAGCTCGCGGGCGCGCCGGGGACGGTCGGGCAGGTGCGTGAGGTGACGGGACGGATCATGGAGCTGGCCAAGGAGCTCTCGGTCGCGATCGTGCTCGTGGGGCACGTGACCAAGGACGGCGTCCTCGCCGGCCCCCGGGCGCTCGAGCATCTCGTGGACTGCGTCCTGCAGTTCGAGGGCGAGCGCGAGCGCCCCTACAGGGAGCTCAGGGCGCTGAAGAACCGCTTCGGCTCGACCAACGAGGCGGGCCTGTTCGAGATGCGCCAGGAGGGCCTCGCGGAGGTGCTGGACGCCTCCGGGCGGTTCGTCGCCGAGGCCACCCGTGCGCCCGGCAGTGTGGTGCTCGCCACGATGGAGGGCTCGCGGCCGCTCTTGGTCGAGGTCCAGGCCCTCGTCGCCCCCTCCGAGCTCGATCAGCCCCGGCGGGTGGTGTCCGGTCTTGACCGCAATCGCCTGGCTCTGGTGCTGGCGATCCTCGGCCGCCACGGCGGTGTCCCGGTCGGCGGCTCGGACGTGTTCGTGAACGTCGTCGGCGGGGTTCGGGTCGAGGAGCCCGGCTGCGATCTGGCGGTGGCCCTGGCCGTCGCCGGCGCCGCCCGGGGTGTGTCTCTGGGCGGGTCTCCCCGCGCGTGCTTCGGCGAGCTCGGCCTCACCGGAGAGCTCCGCTGGGTGGGCCATCCCGAGCGTCGCCTCCAGGAGGCCGCCAAGCATGGCCTGAAGGCAACGATCGCGCCCCCTGACAGCGGTCCCGGCGCCCGGGAGGCGACGACCCTGCGGGAGGCCCTGTCCCTCGCCCTGCCGGCCGGAGGGGCCCGTGCGACGATGCTTGCCGCGTAGGGGCCCCCGCGTGCGGGCGCGCGCCCGCGGGAGCACCGTCTGCGAGAGGTCCCGGCCCCCGATGGGGCTCGCGAGAGGGCTGAGAAAAAGCCGGATGCCGTAGAATGGCCCCAGTGGCTCCACGATCCGGTGAAGAATTCGACGTAGAAGCAAGACCGGAGCCGGGGCTGATGAAGGCTTTGGAGATGATCGCTCCCGGGACGGCCCTGCGGGAGGGCATCGAGAGCATTCTCCACGCCCGCACCGGCGGGTTGATCGTGATCGGAGAGCCCGAGGAGCTGAGCTTTCTGAACTCGGGCGGGATCAAGCTCGACATCGACTACAGCCCGGCGTTCCTCTACCAGGTGGCCAAGATGGACGGGGCGATCATCCTCAACGCGAACGCCACCAAGATCGCGATGGCGAACGTTCAGCTGATGCCCGACCCGACGATCCTCTCCCATGAGACGGGCACTCGCCACCGGACGGCCGAGCGGGTGTCCAAGCAGACGGACGCCCTGGTGATCGCGATCTCCCAGCGCCGAGAGGTGGTCTCGCTGTACGTGGACGGCGTGAAGTACATCCTCGCCGACATCCCGGTGGTCCTGGCCAAGGCCAACCAGGCGCTTGCGACCCTCGACAAGTACCGCAGCCGCCTCGATCAGGTCTCCACCCGCCTGACTGCCCTGGAGTTCGAGGGGGGCGCGACCCTCCACGACGTGCTCACGGTGCTCCAACGCTCGGAGCTGGTCACGAGGATGGCGGTGGAGATCGAGCGCTACATCGTCGAGCTCGGCAGCGAGGGTCGCCTGATCGAGATGCAGCTGGAGGAGACGATGGTGGGGGCGGCGGCCGAGAAGGCGGCTCTCGTGCGGGACTACCTGTCCAGCTACTCCGACGAGGCGTTCGCACAGGCCCTCGAGGAGATCGCCCGCCTGGCCCACCAGGACCTGTTGGACTTCGGACGGTTGGCCGAGCTGTTCGGGTACGACCGCAAGCTGAACACTCTCGACTATCCCGTGTCGCCGCGCGGCTACCGAGTCCTCGGGCGCATCCCGAGGCTGCCGAAGCTGGTGGTGGCGCAGATCGTAGGTGAGTTTGGGGGGCTGGACGAGCTGCTCACCGCGACCGACGCGGAGCTGGAGGGAGTCGAGGGAGTGGGGGAGATCAGGGCGAAGGACATCCGCGAGGGCCTGCGCAGGCTGCAGGAGATAAACCTCGTGGACCGATATCTGCAGACCTGACACGGTTCGCAGACTTGACACGGACCGCTCCTCGGGGCAGGCCCATGACGAAGGAGGACACCATTCCCGCACAAGCAACCGAAGAGGCTCTCTCACCGCCGGACGCGACCGCGGAGTCGCTGCTCCAGGAGCTCGAGGCCACCCGCGAAGCGGAGTTCATCGAGTTCGAGCTCGGCGACAACGTCGTGTATCCCCACCACGGCGCCGGCAAGGTGGAGGGCAAGGAGGAGATGGAGATGCTCGGCGAACGTCGCGAGTACCTCACGATCAAGATCCTCCACAACGACATGACCGTCAAGGTCCCCACCGAAAACGCGGGCCTCGCCGGCCTGCGCAGGGTGATCGACGAAGAGACTGTCAAGAAGGTCCTGGACGTGCTCCGGGACGAAGTCTCCGAGATGCCCAAGAACTGGAACCGCCGCTTCAAGCACAACCGCGACAAGATCAAGACCGGCGACATCTACGAGCTGGCCGAGGTCGTTCGCAACCTGTCGTTGAGGGAGTCCGAGAAGGGACTGTCGACGGGCGAGAAGCAGATGTTCACCCGGGCCAAGAAGATCCTCGCCTCCGAGCTGATGTACGCGCTCGACAAGGACGAGGAAGAGGCCGAGGACTACCTGGACGAGCTGCTGGCCGACTCGGCCTCCAGCCAGCTCGCGGTGGCCGCCGAGTAGCGCCGGGCTTTCGCGCACGCAGCAGGATTGTTTCGGGTCGCCTGCCGCGTGCGCGACAGCTTCAACCACCGGGGAGCCGAGCCGTGGCCATCGCTCTGATCGTGGCAGCCGGCCGGGGCGAGCGTCTCGGGGCCGAGCTCCCGAAGGCCCTCGTGCCGCTGGCCGGCAAGCCGTTGATGGCCTGGTCCGTCGAGGCCCTGCGTGGGGTGGCCGAGGTCGAGACGATCGCGATCGCCCTGCCGGAGGGGGTGAGGGCTCCGGAGGGGACCGTCGGCGTGAGGGGAGGGTCGGTACGCTCGGAGTCCGTCCGCCTGGCACTGCAGGCCGCGGGCCCCGGCGACCCGGTGCTCGTCCACGACGCCGCCCGCCCGCTCCTGAGCGCGGATCTTGCGCGCGAGGTCCTGGAGGCCCTGCGCGCCGACGTGACCCTCGACGCGGCCATCGCCGCGATCCCGGTGACCGACACGATCAAGCGGGCCGCGGAGGGAGTCGTCAGCGAGACCCTGGACCGCGGTTCCCTGTGGGCCGTCCAGACCCCTCAGGTGTTCCGCAGGGCCGCCCTGGAGCGCGCCCTGAGCGTCCCCGAAGAGGTGCTCGCCGGCGCCACCGACGACGCCTGGCTGATCGAGCGGGTGGGGGGTAGCGTCGGCATCGTGCCCTCCAGCGCCCTGAACCTGAAAGTCACCACCGAGCTCGACCTGAGGCTCGCCGAGCTGCTGCTGGCGACCGGGCCTGCTTGAATCGGCCCGCGATGGGTTCGATCCTCACCGACTACCACGTCCACCTGCGTCCAGACGACCTGGACGCGACCGCCGAGGCGCACTTCACCGAAGCCAACGCCCGGCGCTACCGGGAGGTCGCGACCGAGCGGGGGATCTCAGAGCTCGGCGTGTCCGAGCATGTCCACCGCTTCGCCCAGGCCCTCGAGGTCTGGAAGCACCCCTTCTGGGTGGCTAACGCCCGGGACGACCTCGACGAGTACTGCCGGTTCGTGCGCGACCAGACCGATCTGAAGCTCGGCATCGAGGCCGACTTCGTCCCGGGAGGAGAGGATCGCACCGCGAGCCTGCTGGAGGCCCACGACTTCGACTACGTCCTCGGCTCGGTCCACTTCCTGGGCGACGAGGCCCTCGA
The DNA here is from genome assembly GCA_963785785.1 of uncultured Solirubrobacterales bacterium. Classification (GTDB taxonomy): domain Bacteria; phylum Actinomycetota; class Thermoleophilia; order Solirubrobacterales; family Solirubrobacteraceae; genus Palsa-744. The sequence goes on from CAWAWI010000003.1 coordinate 354,112, forward strand.
CATGGACGAGTACGGCGTATGGAACGGCTCCCGCACCCCCGAGGCGATCTGGCGGGCCTACTTCCAGGCGCTCGCCCAGGCCGCCCGAAGCGCCCTGTTCGACATCCTCGCCCATCCCGACCTGGTGAAGGTGTGGAGTCCCGCCCACCCCGCCCACTCGCAGCGGCCACGCCCCGAAGGCGACCCCCGCCGCTACTACGAGCCCGCGATCGAGGCCATCGCCGAATCCGGCATCGCCGTCGAGGTCTCCACCGCCGGCCTGCGCAAGCCCGCCCGCGAGATCTACCCGTCCGAGGCCTTCCTGAAGATGTGCGTCGACGCGGGCGTTCCCGTGGCCCTCTCGAGCGACGCCCATCGACCCCAGGACGTGGGCGCCGACTATGACCAGGCGCTCGAGCTCCTCGCCCGCGCTGGCGTGAGCGAGCTGTCGGTGTTCGACCGCCGCGTCCGTCGCCTGGAGCCGATCGGCGCGCCAGCCCCCGACGCGAGCGGGACGGCCGGCGCCGACGCGAGCGGGGCGGCCGGCGCCGACGCGAGCGGGACGGCCGGCGCCGACGCGAGCGGGGCGGCCGAGCGATGACGCTCACGGGCATCGGCTTTGACTCCCACCGCTTCGCCGCGGGCCGCAGGCTGATCCTGGGAGGCGTCGAGATTCCGCACGAGCGAGGGCTCGAGGGGCACTCGGACGCCGACGTGCTGACCCACGCGGTCATCGACGCCCTTCTCGGGGCCGCCGGCCTTGGAGACATCGGCGAGCGCTTTCCCGACACCGACGAGCGCCACAGGGGCGCCGACTCGCTGGGGCTGCTCCGGACGGTCGTCTCGAGCGTCGGTCAGGCCGGCTTTCAGATCGTCAACGTGGACTGCACCGTGGTCATGCAGGAGCCCCGACTCTCGCCACACAAGCCTCAGATCCGCGATCGCCTGGCGGGTGCCCTCGGAATCGACCCGACCCGGGTCAACGTCAAGGCGAGCACCGCCGAGCGGATGGGATTCGTGGGACGGGGGGAGGGGGTCGCGGCGCTGGCGATCGCCGGCCTGAGCCCCTCGAGGAGCCCTCTGAGCAGCGCCTCGACCAACCCTTAGGGTTGCCGTTCATGGCCTCGACACGGGATATCCGCCTGCACGACACTCGCACCGGCGAGCTGCTTGGGCTGCGCCCGCGGGATCCGGGCAGGGTCGGCATCTACGCGTGCGGCCCGACCGTCTACAGCCGCATCCACATCGGCAACGCCCGTCCGTTCGTGATCTTCAGCCTGCTCAAGCGCTTTCTCGAGCACGAGGGCTATGAGACGACCCTCGTCGTCAACGTGACCGACGTCAACGACAAGATCTACGACGCCGCCCGTGCCCAGGATCGCCCCAGCGGCGAGCTGGCGCGGGAGATGACCGCCCTGTACACCGCAGACACCGACGCCCTGGGGCTCGGCCGCCCCGACCACGAGCCCCTCGCGTCAGAGACGATGGACCCGATCGTCGACTACATACGCGAGCTGATCGCGACCGGCCACGCCTATGAGAGCGCTGGCGACGTCTTCTTCCGGGTCCGCTCGGATCCTGGCTACGGCACCCTCTCCCACCGCAGCCTCGACGACATGGACCAAGGGGAGGAGCTGGAGGGCTCAGACCGCAAGCAGGACCCGTTGGACTTCGCCCTGTGGAAGCGCCGCAAGGAGGGCGAGGACACGTGGTGGGAGGCTCCCTGGGGTCCCGGCCGCCCGGGCTGGCACATCGAGTGCTCGGCCATGGCCGAGAGCCTCCTCGGGGTCGGCTTCGACATCCACGGAGGGGGCTCGGATCTCGTCTTCCCCCACCACGAGAACGAGGCCGCCCAGACGCGCGCCGCCCGCGGGCACGAGCTGGCGAGGCTGTGGATGCACAACGGCATGATCCAGCTCACCGGCGAGAAGATGGCCAAGTCGGCCGGCAACATCGCGCTCCTTCACGAGGTTCTCGACCGCCACGGCCGCGACGCGGTGCTCATCTACCTGGCGTCCGGTCACTACCGCCAGCCGCTGGCGTTCTCGCCCTCGGAGCTCAAGGACGCCGAGCGCCGTGTCCACCGCATCCGCGACGCACTCAGAAGGCTCGCCCCCGGTCGGCCCAGTCCGCCGGACATGACCCACCACAAGGACGCCTTCTTCGACGCCCTCGCGAACGACTTCAACACGCCCGCCGCCCTGGCCTGCGTGTTCGAGTGGGTTCGCGAGGCCAACCGCCGGGCCGCCGCCCCGAGCCTGGCCGTGGGCGACGGGGATCTGGGCGTCGGTGACCGAGACCTGCGCGAGATGCTGGGCGTGCTGGGTCTCGGTGAGCTGACACCGCTCGAGCTGGCGGGCGACGTCGCCGCCACCGATCCCGAGGCGGCTTCGCTGCTCCAGCGCCGCGAGCGCGCCCGCGAGGAGCGTGACTTTCAGACCGCCGACAGCCTGCGCGAGGAGCTCCGCGAGCGAGGCTGGGAGATCCGTGACGGGCCCGACGGCGCCGAGCTGATCCCGGCTCCGGGCTCGTGATCCTCTACGGCCGCAACGCCGTCCGCGAGGCGATGCGTGGCCGCCGGGCGAAGACCGTCGGCGAGGTGTGGGCGACCGCGAGCACTGCCCGAGAGCCGTGGTTGGGCGAAATTCCCGTGCGGATCGGATCGGCCGCCGAGATCGCTCGTCGCTGCGGCTCGGATGCTCATCAGGGGGTCTGTGCCCAGGCGGGCGGATATCCGTACGTGTCGGGCGAGGAGCTCCTGGCGGGGCCCGAGCCGGTGGTGGTGGCCCTGGACGAGGTCCAGGATCCCCAGAACCTCGGCTCGATCTGCCGGACGGCCGAGTGCGCCGGCGTGGCGGGCGTGGCGATCCCGCAGCGACGCGCCGCCGAGGTCACTCCCGCGACCTGCAAGGCCTCGGCTGGTGCGGTCGAGCACCTGAAGGTGGCGAGGGTCCGCAATCTGTCCGACTTCCTCGTGGCTGCCCGGAAGGCCGGCTGCTGGTGCTACGGGGCCAGCGCCGACGCGACCGTCCCCTACGACGCGCCCTCCTATCGGGGAGCGGGGGTGGTGCTGGTCCTCGGCAGCGAGGGCCGTGGCCTGCGCTCGCGGGTGGCGAGCGTCTGCGACGAGCTGATCGCGCTGCCCCTCCGTGGACGGGTCAAGTCCCTCGGAGTCTCCGCCGCCGCGGCCGCCGTTCTGTACGAGATCTTGCAGAATCGCGAACGCGATCCTTGACAACGCTGCGCAACTGTGCGAACCTCGCGCCACATAACGCTGAACCTCAGGTTCAGATTTCAACGCATTGGCGCCAGGGGAGGAGTGCGCCACTGAGCAAATTCGGGTGCTCCGCGCTGTGGAGAACTCCGAGAAAGGATCTGCTCGTGGCACTGAGAATCCCCCGCAGCTCTCACCCTGAAGTAAAGGTTGACGATACCTTCCTGATCGCTCTCGCGAAGCAGGGCGATCGAGGCGCATACGACCGACTGGTCAGGCGCTACCACGGGTTCGTGCGCCTGAAGGCCTCGTCGTACTTCCTCGCCGGAGGCGACTCCGACGATCTCATCCAGGAGGGCCTGGTCGGTCTCTACAAGGCGATTCGCGACTTCCGCTCCGACCGCGAGTCGAGCTTTCGCAACTTCGCCGAGCTGTGCATCACCCGCCAGATCATCACCGCGGTCAAGACCGCAACCCGCAACAAGCACACCCCCCTGAACCAGTACGTCTCGTTCTCCTCCACCCCCGCCGCCGCCGGCGACGACGTGCCGACCCTCGACCAGATGCTCCCCGGGCCGACCATCCACGACCCGGTCAACCAGGTGATCTCCTCCGAGGAGCTCCGCTCGCTCGTGGGCTGCCTCTCGACGGCCCTCTCAGAGCTCGAGAGCCGGGTGCTGGGGCTGTATCTGGACGGCTGCTCCTACGAGCAGGTGGGCGAGCAGCTCGGCTGTGACACGAAGACCGTCGACAACGCTCTGCAGCGTGTCAAGCGCAAGGTCGGCGCCCACCTCCAGGCCAGGGCCGTTGCGGCCTGAACGCCGTGTGACCGTCGCCTGAACGGCGCGCGACCGCCCCGTGGGGACGGCCGCGACACCTGTGCGGGTGGAGGTCCGGTGGCTCGGGCCTGTCAGACCTGACCTTCGCTGGGCAGCGAGGTGTTCCCCGGCGCCTCGGGGGTGAGGGCGGCGGATGGCGCGGTCGTGACGTTCACATCGAACAATAGGCTGGCCACGCCCTGGTTTTCCGGATCGCCCGGCACCTTGATCCGGAACTTCCTGAGGCCCGCGTTGAAGGGGGCGTGCACGATCGAGTAGGTGGAGGCTCCGGTCACCGTCCCCACCTCGACCACGTGGAAGCCGACGCCGGAGGCGTTCTGGGCCTGCAGATAGACAGGGTGCCCGGCGTGACCCGGCGTGACGGTTCCCGAGAACTTCAGCGGCTGACCTGCCTGGACGGCGGCCGAGGGCGCTTCGGCGGTGAGCCCGTATTTGACGCCCTCGAACAGCTGGGCGGAGGTCTTGCCGGCGCCCGTCACACGGTAGAAGGTGCTCTTCAGCGGCGACTGGACGGGGAACGTGTACGCGCCTGCACCGGTGCTCACGGTGCTGGCCACCGGCGCGAAGCTGCTCTGCAGCCGCGTCCGCGCCATCAGGGTGAGCGTCGTGCCCGCCCCGCTCGCGGTCGTTCCGCTGATCTTCACCGGCTGTCCGTAGGAGATCGGATCGGCCGAGCTCTGGATCGTCAGGGCCGGATTCTGCGCCTGGGAGATCTCATAGGAGAGCGCTTCGGAGGCGCCGCGGGTGTTGAGTCTCAACGCGCGCACGACCACCCGGATGTTGGCGTCCCCGGCGGCCGCGAACGTGTGGGAGATCGAGTAGACGCCTCCCGGCCCGACCTGTCCCAGGCCGATGCGGTGCCATTCTTCGTTGCCGGTCGCGTTCTCGCGTTGCAGGACCACCGTGGCTCCGGCGTCCGCCGGGCTCACGGTGCCGGTGAAGGTCACCGTGTTGCGTGCGCGCCGGTGGCCGGAATGCAGGAACGGGCCGGCCGCGGTGAACAGCTGGGCGCCGTCGGGAGGGCCGCTGAGGCTAACCTTGGAGGAGACTTTCACGTTCTTGCTGGCGCTCTGGGCGCCCCCCGCGGTGGCGTGGAAGGCGCTGTTGGTGAGCAGTGCGGGGCTCGTGAGCTGGAAGTTGCCGCCGGCGTCCGTGGCGGTGGTCCCGGCGGTGCTCACACCGGGCGTTCCGGCGGAGCTCTGAAAGACGGTCACGGTCTGGCCGGCGGCGCTCGTGCCCCCCGGGCACAGGAGCGTCCCGAACACGAGGGCCGATTCGCCGGCTTGGATCACCGGCGGAGCCACGTTGATCTTCACCTTGCAGTTCCCGAGTTGGCTCGTGTTCCTTCGCCCCGGGTGCCTGTGGGTTCCGCGCCGGGCGGAAGCGCCCGCCGGAGCAAGTGCGAGCAGGGCCGCCGCTGCGGCGGCGATGGGGGCGAGCTTGGATATGCGCATCGTGCCTCTTCTCCTGGGTTGACGTGCGATGGCTGTACGGTCGCGCCTCTGCGACAGCCGGCGCGACCTGCGCCGGGAGCGCGGATCGACCTGACGCATCCCCTAACCCACCTCACCCCGGTTCGATGCGGTCCCACGCCCGCGAGGGGTCCCACGCCTGCGCGGGGTCGCGCGCCTGCGCGGGTCGCGCCGCACGGGCGTGGGACGGCCCGGTCCGCAGGGGTCGATATGGTGCGTTCCTTGGGGCTGGGCACGCGTCGATCGCACGCGAACGGCGAACCGGCAGGTCGTCCGGGACGGAGAACCTGAGCAGAGGAGGCAGAGATGAGCACGTCAGACCCGCGTGGAGCGCCGGAGTGGGATCCGGACACGATCGAGACCGCTGCCCGAGCCTGGTGGCTGGGGCTGGTCGTCGGCCTGATCTCGCTCGTCGGCGGCATCGTCATCGTCGCCTACCCGGGACCCACGCTTACGGTGATCGCGCTGCTGGTGGGCATCGAGCTGCTGATCGGCGGGGTCTTTCTGATCGTCGCCGCCTTCGGCCAGCCGGCCGGGTCGCGGGTCGCGGGCGTCCTCGCCGGCGCCCTGGCCATGATCGCTGGGGTGATCGTCCTGCGCCACCCGGGCGGCAGCGTGCTGGTGGTCGCGCTCGCGGTGGGCATCTACCTGATTCTCGCCGGAGTGCTGCGCTTGGTGGGCGCGGCGGAGGCGAGCGGGGGCCGGGGCTGGCTCGTGCTGGGGGCGCTCGTGGACCTCGCGTTCGGGATCCTGATCGTCGCCTGGCCGGAATTCGGGATCACCACCCTGGCGATCGTGCTGGGGATCGTGCTGATCGTGCGCGGCCTGGCGCTCGTAGTGATCGCGTTCGTGCTTCGCGGCGCCCAGCGTGAGCTCGCCCCCGCGCACGGCTCCGCCGCGTAGAGCCGGTCTGGCGCCGTGACCGACGCGACTGCCCGGCGGGCGAGCGGGGCCGGGATCGTTCTTCTGACGCTCGCCTCCGGCCAGTTCCTGATGGTTCTCGACAGCTCCGTGATGAACGTGTCGATCGCGACCGTCGCCAGGGATGTGGGCACGACCGTGACCGGGATCCAGACGGCCATCACGCTGTACACGCTCGTGATGGCCTCGCTGATGATCACGGGCGGGAAGATCGGCCAGATCCTCGGGCGCAAGCGGGCCTTCGCGATCGGGTGCGTCATCTACGGGTGCGGGTCGGCCATCACGGCCGTCTCCCCGAGCCTCGGCGTGCTGATGTTCGGATGGTCGTTTCTCGAGGGCGCCGGCGCCGCCCTGATCCTGCCCGCGATCGTGGCCCTGGTCGCGTCCAACTTCGCACGCGAGGAGCGCCCGCGGGCATACGGTCTGGTGGCCTCGGCGGGCGCCATCGCGGTCGCCGCCGGACCCCTGATAGGCGGTCTCTTCACCACCTACCTGTCCTGGCGCTGGGTGTTCGTGGGCGAGGTCCTGATCGTGCTCGTGATCCTCGCCCTCACGCGCCGCATGGCCGACTCAGAGCCCGAGGATCGGGTGCGACTCGACCTCGTGGGAACCGTCCTGTCGGCCCTCGGCCTGGGGCTCGTCGTGTTCGGGATCCTCCGTTCGGGCGCCTGGGGGTTCGTCCAGCCCAAGCCCGGAGCTCCCCAATGGGTCGGCCTGTCCCCGGCGATCTGGCTGATGCTCGCGGGCGGGGTCGTCGTGTGGCTGTTCGTGCGCTGGGAGAACCGCAGGATCGCACAGGGCGCCGAGCCGCTCGTGAACCCCGCGATCCTGCGGAGTCCCACACTGCGGGGCGGCCTCACGTCGTTCTTCTTTCAATACCTCCTGCAGGCGGGCCTGTTCTTCGCGGTGCCCCTGTTCCTGTCGGTCGCCCTCGGGCTGTCCGCGATCGAAACGGGCGTGCGGCTGCTGCCGCTCTCGATCACGCTTCTGCTGGCGGCCGCGGGCATCCCGAAGGTCTTCCCCGACGCTTCCCCACGCAGGGTGGTCCAGCTCGGCTTCCTCGCGCTGTTCGCCGGCATCGTCGTGATGGTGGCCGCCCTGGACGCGGGCGCGGGACCGGAGATCGTGACCTGGCCGATGCTCCTGGCCGGTCTCGGCATCGGCGCGCTCGCCTCCCAGCTGGGGAGCGTCACCGTCTCCTCCGTCTCAGACGAGCAGAGCGGCGAGGTCGGCGGGCTGCAGAACACGGTCACGAACCTCGGCGCGTCGATCGGCACCGCGCTGTCCGGCGCCGTGCTGATCGCGACCCTGAGCACCTCCTTCCTGACGGGCGTCCAGAACAACCCGGCGGTGCCCCCGGCGGTTCAATCCAAGGCGACCGTCGAGCTCGCGGGGGGCGTTCCCTTCATCTCGGACACGGAACTGCGAGCCGGGCTTCAGAAGGCGGGAGTGACCGAAACGACCGCCGATGCGATCGTCGAAGAGAACGAGACCGCCCGCCTGACCGCCCTGCGCTCGTCGCTGTCGGTGCTGGCCCTGATCGCTTTGGTCGCGCTGTTCTTCAGTCGCGGCGTCCCCACCGAGCAGCCCGGTCGTCAGTCCTCAGGGGAAGGGCATGGGCCCCCCGAGCCTTCTGGGGCCCCCGAGCATGGGCCCCCCGAGCCGCAGGCCGTATGAGGCGCGGGCTCCGGCGCTCACATCTCAGATCATCCGCATCGGGTGATGCCGCGATCTCAAGGTTCCTGGAGGCTCTGAGTCTCTGATGATGCTCGCGAGGAAAGACTCGCCTGCCGGCCGCGGATCGCGTCCACGCGCCGCGTGTGCTCGCGCGGGCGCCCGGGGACCCCGGCCGGTCGCGGTCATGTCCGTCGCGCTCCTGGCTCTCGCCCTGCCCCTGGCGGGTTGTGGGGAATCCAAGGAAGAACAGGCCAAGAAGACGGTCTGTGCCGCCAAGTCCGACATCCAGACGAGAATCCAGACGCTCAAGACGCTCACTCCGTCGGTCACGGCGCTGGCGCAGGTCAAGACCGAAGTGAGCGCGATCGCCGAAGACCTCAAGAAGATCGCCGGCGCCCAGGAAGACCTCTCACCGTCGCGCAAGGTCCAGGTCAAGCAGGCCACCCAGACATTCGAGCAGCAGGTGAGCTCGGTGCTCTCGAGCGTCACCTCGAGCCTCTCGCTGTCCGGCGCCGAATCGCAGCTGAAGTCCGCGCTAGGACAGCTGGAGAAAAGCTATGCCAGCGCGCTCGGGCCGATCGAATGCAGCTGACCCGGCCCCGATCGAGCACGACGGGCCCCCCGCGGATAAGGTGGATGACCGGGTGACTCTCGCAGTCTCCACGCCACTCGCCATCGGGTTCGGAGTCTTGTACCTCGTGCTGCTTCTCGTCCTGGGGATCACCTCCATCAGGAAGGGCCACTGGATCATGTTCATCGTCGGGATCTTCATACCCATCTTCTGGATAATCGGAGCGCTCATGCCTCCCACGGAGCCCTAGGGAGGGCCAAGGCGATGGACGACAACGCCCCACACACCGCCGGCGCGGACTCTCAGTCGCAGCCCCCCACGGCCGCAGCCCCGTCCGCGCCTGGCGGCCCCAATCCCCCCGGCGCCCCGTCCCAGGGCCCGCCCCGGAGCTCGCACGGATGGCTGGTGAGAGGGATGCTGGCGCTCGCGACGGTGCTGAGCATCGTTGGCATCTTCGCCGTGTGGGCCAACCGTCAGCTGCTCGACACCTCCTACTGGACCGAAACCAACACCAAGCTCCTGGAGAACAGCGCGATCCAGGAACAGCTCTCCTCCTACCTGACCGACCAGCTGTACGCGAACGTCAACGTCGCCGGAGAAATCCGGGCGGGCCTGCCCCAGGAACTGAAGCCGCTGGCGGGGCCGGCGGCCGGCGGGCTGCGAAGCGTGGTCGAAAAAGGAATCGTCCTGGCGCTGGAACGTCCCCGTGTGCAGCAGCTGTGGAAGACCGCGAACGAGGTCACCCACAAGCAGTTCGTGAACCTGATCGAGAACAAGGGCAAGGTGATCCACACGCCGGGAGGCGGGGCGGTGGTCCTCGACCTCAGGCCGATCGTCGCCGAACTCGCCACTCGCCTCGGCGCGCCCGCGTCGACGGCTGAAAAAATCCCCGCGAACATCGCCCAGATCAAAATCATCAGCTCCAAATCGCTGAACACGATGCAGACGGCCGTGCGGGTGCTGCGCAGTCTCGCGATCGTGCTCCCTCTGCTGGTGCTCCTGCTGTTCGCGGGAGCCCTCGGCCTCGCAAGGGGGCGGCGTCCCCGGACGCTCGTGAACATCGGCCTGGTGTGCGTGGGAGCGGGGCTGGTGGCGCTGATCGCCCGCTCGATCCTCGGCTCGCAGGTGGTGGACACGCTCGCGACCACCGAAGCGATCCGCCCTGCCGCGAGCGCCGCGTGGTCGATCGGCACGAGCGTGCTGGTCGACGTCGCCGACGGGCTGATCTTCATCGGGGTCGTGGTCGTGCTGGCGGGCATGCTCGCCGGACACTCGCGTTGGGCGACCGCCACCCGGCGCTCGCTGGCCCCCTACCTGCGCGATCGCGCAGACATCACGTTCGGGGTCGCCGTGGTGGCGCTGCTGATCCTGTTCGCGTGGGGGCCGATCGACGCGACCCAGAAACTGACCGGGATCCTGCTGATCACGGTTCTCTCATTGTTCGGCGTGCAGATGCTCCGCCGCCAGACGGCCCTCGAATTCCCCGACGCCCATTACGTCGGTGGGATGGACGCGATGCGCCGGGGGATGACCGGCATGCGCGACTCCCTGGCGCGTGGGCGCGCCAGCCTGCGCTCCGGGGTCGCCGCGCGACACGGGGAGGGCGCCGGGCACGGCGGGGCTCCAAGCGGCTCGGTCGACCAGCTCGAGCGCCTGGCCGCGCTGCACGCCGGCGGCTCCCTCAGCGACGAGGAGTTCGCGGCGGCCAAGCGCGAGCTCCTCAGCTGACCAGCAGGCCGATCTCCGAGGCTCGCGCGACCGCCTCCGAGCGGGAGCTCGCTTTCAGCTTGCCGTACACCGACTGAGCCTGGGTCTTGACCGTGTTGGTCGACACGTTCAGACGCCCGGCGATCTCGCGAAAGGAGAGGTGGGTGGGCAGGAAGCGCAGGATCCTGAGCTCGGCCATCGTCAGCGTCGCGGACCCCCCCAGAGCCTTGGTCGCGGACGCTTCGATCTGCCCCCACGCCTCGTCGAGCCAAACCCGCAGCGCGGTCGCGTCGGGCACCCGTCGCGCCCTGCGGGATCCTTCGGCGAGCAGCGTCCGGGCGGCGCCGATGTCGGCGAGGCGCACCAACGCGCGCGCGAGCACGATGCGGGTCTGCGCGTCGAACCAGGGCACGAGCTCGGTGAGCATTCCCAGCAGCCGGGTCGCCTGACGGCCGTTCCCCTTGGCCTGGTCCGCCCGGCCCAGTCGCGATCGGACGTCGGCGGACGCCGCGTATACGAGCGCGGAGATCGGGTTCTCGCTCAACCCGTGGCGCTCGGTCTGGGCCTGCGCCCTGTCGATCAGCTCGCTCGCACGCTCGAGGTCTGATTCCTCGACGGCGAGCATCGCGAGCTGGGCGAGGCACAGGCTCTCGACGTGGGGCATCGTGACGGCGCCCAGATGAGCTCCCTCCTCGAAGTGCCCCCCGGCCGAGGCGTCCTCGCCGGTCAGGTAGTCGGCGACGCCCCACAGCAGACAGCAGAGCGAGCGCCAGGGGCTGTCCTCGTCCTCCATGGCGTATGCCCGGGCGGCGTCTTGGCCCATCCGGACCACTCCATGCCTGCCCACGGCGGCCTCGATCAAGACCGCTCCCGCGGCGAGCGAGGAGACGTGGGGGCGCGCGGGCGAGCGCGCGAGCGCGCTCGCGCCGGCCCTGCGCCAATGATCGGCCTGGCGGAGGTCTCCGATCGCCAGGCAGCAGTGCGCCGCGGTGAGCGCGAGCGGCGGATCCGCGGATATGTCCGCCGAGGGAATCCTGCTCAGCCACCGCTGCAGGGTCTCCTCGCGACCGTCGGACATGTAGAGATGGAGATTCCTCCAGAGCATCTCCCCGGCGCGCCGGGCGTCGCCGGCGGCGACCGCGTGCTCGATCGCGCCGTCGAGGTCTCCCCGGGCCGCATACCAGGCGCCCGCCCGGCGATGGAGCTCTCTCTCGCGGGCGGGGTCGTTGCGGCGCAGCTGGCCGAGCAGCATCTCGCGCACCGGCCGCTGGCAGCGATGCCACTCGTGCGAGCGATCCAGCGGCGTGAGCAGCCCGTCACCGGCGAGACGCTCGAGCGTGGCCGTCGATCCCGAGCGCTCCAGGACCTCGTCGCAAAGCGATCCGCAGAGCCGCTCGAGCGTCGAGGAGCCGGTCAGGAACGTGATGTCCTCGACGCTCAGGTGGGCGAGGAGCTCGTCTCTCAGATAGCTCGCCACGACGTGGTCGTCCCCGGAGAAGCGTGAAAGCGCGGCGCCCATATCGGGCACGTCGCGTGCCGAGAGCGCCGCCAGCGAAAGGCCCGCGGGCCAGCCCTCGGTGCGTTCCACGAGTATCTGGGCCTGGGCGTCGGTGAGGTGGACCCCCGCTCCCCGCACCAGCGCGCACGCCTCGAAGCGATCCATCGCCAGATCCTTCACTCGCAGCTCGATCAGGTCTCGGTGCACCCGCATCCGTCCGAGCCCCAACGCCGGCTCGGTGCGCGAGGCCAGCGCCAGCTGCGAGCCGGGCGGGATGTGCTCGGCGACGCCCGCGAGCACCTCCAGGGACTCCGTCCCGGCGAGCGCGTCCACGTTGTCGAGGACGATCGTCAGCGGCCGGCCGCGACGCTCGAGCGTCGTGAGCAGGCCGGGCAGGAGCCTGTCCCGCGCGTCCGGGTCCCGATCGCGAAGTGCAGCGGAGAGCCCGGAGCCGATCGGCTCGGTCTCCTGGAGCGCCTGGGCGAGATCTCCGAGGAGGCAGGCGGGGTCGTCATGTCGCTCCTCGAGGGTGATCCAGGCGCTCGCCCGCCGGTCGGCTCCCACCCACTGGGCGAGCACGCTGGTCTTGCCGTAGCCCGCCGGCGCCACCGCGGTGACGAGCGGGACCTCCCGTCCATCCCGCAGCCTCGCGAGGAGCGCCCGGCGCGGAACGAGGCCGGGTAGACCGAGCGAGCGCCGACCCTCCACGCCAAGCGACATCGCTCAACCATATAGCGTCCCCTTCGCCACTCGCATCCCGTCCTCTACGCAGATCGGCCCGGGGTGAACTACGGAAGGTCTAACCCAGGAGCTTGGCCTTCTGGGCCGCGAACTCTTCGTCGGTGAGGACTCCCTGGTCGTGGAGCTGGGCGAGCTCCTTCAGGCGCTCGACCGCATCTGCGCTGATGCCTCCGGGGGCGGGGGCGACGGGGGGCGGCGCGGCGGCGGGGGGTGGCGCCGGGGGGGCCGCTGCGGCCGCGGCCTGCGACTCGGCGCTGCGCTTGCCCGCGTAGTAGGCGCCTCCGCCGACGGCGGCGGCGCGGAGCAATGGACGACGTCTGACGATCGGCATTTCTCGCGCCTCCTATTCGGCCGCGTCGGGAAGGTCGAGCCCCAATGCGAGCATGATCTCGGGTGCCGCGGCAACCACCCTGGGGCCGCCCACCTGGGGTGCCACGGCGATGAGGACGCCCATGATGTCCTCGGGGGTGGCGCCCTCGGCCAGGGCGTTGGACACCTGCCAGGCGTAGGAGGCGGGGGGCGCGTCGAGGGCGATCAGCGCGGCGATCTTCACCAGGCCGAACGTCCTCCCGTCGAGGCCCGTCGCCGCGAGATCGACCTCGCGCAGCCCGAGCCCCGTGGCAAGGATGTCGAGCTCGCTCGTGGCGATGCTTTCGAGGGTCTTCTGCGTGTCCGGTGCTACGCCTGCCATATAGAGTCCTCTCTGGCCTTGGGTTGACGGGGAGTCAACCAGCAACGCTAGGAGGGCGTCCACGAGGGCGCATCACCCCGTTCGGATGATGTCCCTCCTCGGCTCCGGGCCTAGGTTGGCAGGCCGAGACGCCGGATCGGCGTCCCGCGCGGGAGCGACTGGAAAGAGGAACTCATGGAATGGCTTGCGATTGGGATCTGGCTGCTGGTCGCGCTGCTCGCGCTGCCGCTCGGGGCGGGCGCGCTGTTCGGGCGCGCCTCGCTGGCCCTGCAGGCGATGGCGGCGATCGGCGGGCTCGCGCTCGTGATCGTGTACGTGTGTGTCGGCCGGCCGTCGGCGGCCGCCTGGGTGGCGTGCGGCCTCGGCGTCGTCGGGGTGCTCGCGATGGCCTTCGCGGCGGCGGGCCTCACCTCCGATCACGGCGCTGGAGGGGCCGGCGGGGGTGGCGTGCAGGGGATCGAGGAGCATGAGGCGATGCTCGCCGGCGTGCAGCTGCCGATGTTCGCGGTGGCGGCCCTCCTGACGATGCTCCTCGCCCTCGAAATCGGGACCTAGCGCTGAGCGCCGAAGCCGCATCGGCAGACGCCTCCGACGACGCCGGCCCGTCCAGGGCGCCGGCTCGCCAGGGGCTGGTCCTGGCCTCGCTGATCCTCGTCGCGGCCGTCGCCAACCTGAACCTGGCGGTCGCGAACGTCGCGCTGCCCTCGATCGGCAAGGCGTTCGACGCCTCCCAGACAGGTCTCGACCTGGTTGCGGTCAGCTACTCGCTCGGCCTCGCCGCGTCCGTGCTCTACCTCGGGGCCCTCGGCGATCGCTACGGGCGCAAGTTGATGCTCGTGCTGGGCATGCTCATGTCGATCCCCGCATGCCTGCTGGCGGCGTTCGCCGGGTCGATCGGCGTGCTGATCGCGGGACGTCTGCTCGGGGGCTTCTCGGCCGGGATGGCGTTCCCGACGACCCTCGCCCTGATCACCGCATTGTGGTCGGGACAGGCGCGCACCCGCTCGATCGCTCTGTGGTCGGGCATCGGCGGAGCGATCTCCTCGCTCGGGCCCCTGATCTCCGGAGCCCTGCTCGAGCACTTCGCCTGGGGGTCGGTGTTCCTGATCACCCTGCCCCTCGCGGCGGTCGCGCTGCTGATGGCGCTTCGCTACGTCCCGAGCCACGTCAACGAGACCGACAGCCCGGTCGACAACCTCGGGGGCGTGCTGTCGGTGGTGTTCGTGGCCGCCCTGATCCTCGCCATCAACTTCGCGCCCGTACCCGACGAGGGCACGCTGGTCCTCGCCCTGGCGCTGGTGGCGGTGGCCGCGGTGATCGCGTTCATCATCCGCCAGCGCCGGGCAAGCAACCCGCTGTATGACCTGCATGTGGCCGGACGGCGGATCTTCTGGGTGGCCGCCTGCGCGGGGATCATCGTGTTCGGGTCATTGATGGGGGCGATGTTCGTGGGTCAGCAGTTCCTGCAGAACGTCCTCGGCTACTCGACCCTCGATGCGGGCCTCGCGATCCTGCCCGGCGCGGTGGGCATGGTCATCGCCGCCCCACGCTCGGCCAAACTCGTGGAGGCGCGCGGCTCGCGGTTCACCCTCCTGACGGGCTACACCTTCTGCCTGCTCGGGTTCCTGACGATGCTGATCCTCTGGGAAGATCACATCTCCTACTGGCCCGTCGGCCTCGGCTACGCCCTCGTCGGCGTGGGGGTCGGCTTCGCCGGCACGCCCGCCTCGCACTCGCTGACCGGCTCGGTGCCGGTCAAGCGCGCCGGCATGGCCTCCGGCACGGCGGACCTGCAGCGCGACCTGGGCGGCGCGATCATGCAGTCGATCCTCGGCGCATTGCTCAGCGCCGGCTACGCCGCCGCGATCGGAGCCGCGATCGCCGCTTCGCCGAACAAGGCCCGGATCACCGACACGGTCACGACCGAACTGGAGAAGTCCTTCTCCAGCGCGGCCGCGACCGCACAGCACTACCCCGCCTACTCCTCCCAGATCATCGCCGCGGCCAAGTCCTCGTTCCTGTCCGGCGCCGACTGGGCCTACACCGCCGGGATCGTTGCCGTGCTGCTGGGGGCGGCGGTCGTGTTCTTGCTGTTCCCTCACAAGGATCAGGAGGAACAGCTGCTCGCCGAATACGAGAGCCGGGACCGCTCCGCGTAGCGGACTATCTCGAGGTGACCCGCAGCAGGACCGTCGATTCGCCGGGTACCTGAGCGACGATCGGACCGGCGCTCGCGCCGGTGGTGTGGGTCCAGAGATTGCGCACCGAGTAGCTGGACGCCGGCCCCATCCCCACCGCGGAGGCGCTCGTGGCGATCGTGAGCGTGCTCGAGCCGCGGTTGAGCAGGGCCACCGCGCGGGAGCCGTCGCTCAGGGGCTTGGCCCACACCTGGCCTTCGCCGCTCGAGGCTCGCAGGGTCCCCTGGATCCCGGCGGGGTCCTGGTCGATCGCGATCACTTCCCTGTTGGTCAGGGCTTGCAGGGTGGCGGAGGACATGCTGGTGAGGTTCTCGCTGACCATCAGGGGCGCCGCCAGGATCGCCCACATGCTGAGCTGGGTCCTGAACTGGGCGGCCGTCATCCCCTGGTCGGGGCCGAGGTAGTCGGGGTCGTTCCAGTGCCCCGGCCCGGCCGCCTCGGGGTGGGTCGCATCGGCGTCCATGTTGCGAAGGACCGTTCCGAACAGGACGTGGTCGGGCGAGCCGACATCGGTGTCCGTGCGCCAGCTGTTGCCCACGGACGGGCCGAACGTGTAGGTGGAGAAGGCCGAGCCTGCGAACGCCGGGTCGCCCTTGTACTGGCCGGGTTCCAGGAAGTCGCAGATCGAGAGCAGCATCGGCCGGTGCGAGGAGTTGTGCAGGATCGCGTTATGGAAGGACGTGTAGGCGGCCCGCGGGCTCAGCTGCTCGCGGACTCCCCCGCAGAAGTCGACCTTGACGGCGTCAAACCCCCACGAGGCGAACGTGTTCACGTCCTGCTGGTAGTGGCCGTAACTGCCCTGATGAACTCCGCCACAGCCTGCGCGTCCGGCGTCCGTGTACAGGCCGGCGCGCAGGCCGGCCGCGTGCAGGGTGTCGGTGAGCCATCTCATCCCGTGGGGCCATTGCGAGCGGTTGACCTCGATCTGCCCATGAGCGTCCCGCTTTCCCTGCCACCACCAGCCGACGTCCAGCCAGACATAGCGGTAGCCGTCGCGCGCCAGCCCGCTTTCGATCAGCGTGCTGGCCTGTTCCAAGACCGTGGACTCGCTGTAGCGTGGGCCGAAGGCGAAATAGGAGTCCCAGCCCATGTAGGGGGTCGCCGCCAGCACTTCGCCGGCGCTCGCGCTCGACGAACCCGAAGCCACGAGCGCTCCCGCCAGCGCGAGCGCCAGGCAGCCGCGCCGAAAGCCGCGCAGGCGGCTGTGCGGGCTGCGGTGTAGACGGCCGCGGGGGAGCCGCCGGGGCGAGGTCAATGGCCGGACCTCGAGGAGGCGCGCAGGGTGAGCGTGGCTGTCGCGAGGCTCGCCTTGAGCGCGCCGATCACGGTGCCGTTGACCGACACCTTGACGACCAGACGCCTTTTGTGGGCGAGCAGTCGCCTGCCGGCCGCGTCGAGCTCCAGCCGGATCGTTCGCCGTTCGCCTCGCTTCATGTGCACCGCCGCGCTGGCCAGCGTGACGGTCACATGGCGGACCGGCTTTCCCGATCGTGTCTGGGTGATCGTGATGCGAATCGAGATCGAGCAGCCGCGGGGCGCCTGGGAGGAGCAGGTGACGGGAACGCGGACGATCGCGCCGCTAAAGAGGAGCTTTGCCACCTTGGTCTCGCCCGCCGCGGCGAGCACGCCGGTGGCGGGCACGGCCACGAACCCGCTGCCCACCGTGGCGCTGCCCGCGCTGTCGGTGGCGGTGACCCTGCACTGCAGGTGATGCTTGGCGTCGGCGCTCTGGACGACGTAGCTGGAGCTCGTCGCGTGAGCGATTGCGGTCGTGTCGCGCACCCAGGCGTAGGCCACCGTGACCGTGGCGCCGCTCTGAATGCCGGTGTTGCAGTACAGCCGCTCGCCGACCCCGGGCACGCCCGAGATCGAGGGATGCGGCTGCACGACGCTCACGGGCTTGGCGGTCGTGAGGGTCTCGTCGGCTCCGGCGCTCGTGCCGCCCGCGCTCACGGCGAGGATCCGGAAGTGATAGGCGCTTGCGGCCGCCAGCGCCGAGATCCGCGCGCTCACGATCTGTGGGCCCCCCGCCGGGGACGGCATGGCCGCGCAGGCCACGCTCTGTCCGTAGGCGGCGGTGGGCCCGTATTCGAAGCGGCATTCCTGCAGGGCCGCGTCTCGTGGATCGACGGCGCCGGTGAGGGTCGCTTCGCCGGAGCTCACTTCGATCGCTGCCGTGCTCGTGACGGCCGGCGCGGGGACGAGCGCCGTGAGGACCTGCCCGGATGTGTCGATCGCCACGCACAGTCCCGCCGGCAGGCACGAGATTCCCGCCGGCGCCGCACCCGGGTCGCCGGTGGACCCGCTCCATGCCGGGATCCCCGCGGTCGGGCTGTCGCTGGCGAGGGCCCCGCCGGCCGGATCGAGCATCACGCACAGGCCCGACGTAGCGCATGAGACGGTCGCCGGTTCGCCCCCGAGGTAAACCTCGGTGGAGCTCCAGGTCGGGTTGGCCGCTCCCGGATCGGCGCTTGCGAGCGCATCCCCGGAGCTGTCGAGGGCGACGCACAGGCCTGCTGTCGGGCAGGAGATCGCCACCACCGGCTCGCTCACCGGGTCGATCGCCCGGGTCTGCCAGCCTGGGCTCGCCGCGGCGGGGTCGCCGCTGCTCAGCGTCCTGCCGGCCGCGTCCACGGCGACGCACAGCGATTCGCTCGGGCAGGAGATCGCCTTCAGTTCCTGGCCCGGGTCGATTTCCGCCTTCCTCCAGGTCGGGATCGAAGCGCTCGGGTCGTTGCTGGTCAACGTGTCCCCGCTCCTGTCGACCGCCACGCACAGGTCGCTCGACGGGCACGAGACGCCGGTCAGCGCGGCGCTCCCGTGGATGTCCGCTTCGTGCCATCCGCTCGCCGAGCCGGCGGGAGAGGCGCTGGCGAACCCTTCGCCGCCTTCGTCGACCGCCACGCACAGGGTCGCCGAGGCGCACGCCAAGGCCGTCAGGGGCGAGGACGTCAGTTTCGCCGGTTTCGACCAGGAGCTGCTCGTCGCCGGGTCGGTCGTGTGCAGGACGTGGCCGGTGCGGTCCGCGGCCACGCAGAGCTGTTCGGAGGGGCACGCGATCGCGCTCGGGGACTGTCCGGCGTCGACGGACGTCGGGGCCGACCATTGCAGCGGCGCGGCCGCCCACGCGGTGCTCGCCCCGAGGGCAGCGACCCCCAGGGTCGCCCCCACGAGCAGGAGGGGGATCGCCCGCGGGCGGGCGCGGCGCAGCGATCGGACGGCGTGTCGTTGCTCAGGCTCGTTGCGCTTCAACTGGCGCTCCTCCTCGTTGGCGGGAAAACGCCGGGCACCGCATTGTGCCCGGCACTCGAACGAACGCGCGGGACGGCTGGGTGTTGCGGTGGCCGGCGAACAATCGCGAGCGGCGGACGCCGCTCGCTCTATGCCGCGGCCGGCTGTGAGGCGGCGGACGGTGCGGCCGCGATGTCGGCCGGCGGGGAGGCCTGGCCGTTACGGATCAGGTCGGCCGCGCGCTCGGCGATCGCGATCGTCGGAGCGTTTGTGTTGCCGCGAGGCACCACTGGCATGACCGACGCGTCCACCACCCGCAGGCCCTCGACGCCGCGGACGAGCAGCCGATCGTCGAGCACCGCGTCCGCGTCCTCGCCCATCCGGCAGGTGCCGACCGGGTGATAGACGGAGAAGGTCGTGCGGGCTACGTGGGCTCGCAGATCCTCGTCGCTGTCCCCGGCGGGGGTCGTGAACGGCTCGGCGCAGTAGGGCGCCATCGCGGGCCGACCGCAGATGTCGAGGGTCAGCCGCAGGGCGGCGATCATCCGCTGCAGATCGTCGCCCGCGGAGTAGAACTCGTTATGGACGATCGGCTTGGCGGTGGGGTCGCTGGAGGCGAGTCGCACCGAGCCTCTGCTGTGGGGCGTCAACAGGCACGGCGAGACGAACACGCCGTGACCCGTGGGTTCGCTCATGCCCTCGTCCACGATCTGCACCGGGGCGAAGTGAAACTGGACGTCGGGCGCGGGCGCGTCCGGGGCGACCCGGACGAAGCCGCCGGACTCGGCGAGGTTGGAGGCGAACGGACCCGTGCGGGTCGCTTCGTACTCCTGGAGCGCCTCCGGCTCGAGCGCCAGCAGCAGGCTCTGGGGCTCGGGGGTCGTCCACACGAACTGGGTGGCCGCGTGGTCTGAGAGGTTCTCGCCCACCGCGGGCTGGTCGAGCAGCACAGGCAGTTCGCGCAGCGTCAGGTGCTCCGCCGGGCCGATCCCGGAGAGCATCAGCAGCTGCGGGGAGTTGTAGGCGCCGCCGCACAGGATCACCTCACGCTGCGCTCTCAGCTCCTGCAGCTGGCCCAGCTGTGCAGCCTGGACGCCGACCGCCCGGGAGCCCTCGAACAGCACTCGATGGACCTGCATGTAGGGCATCACGGTCAGGTTCGTCCGGTCCATCGCCGGGTGCAGGTAGGAGACGGCGGTGCTCGCCCGCATCCCGTCGCGCTGGGTCAGCTGGTAGACGCCGACCCCGTCCTGGGCGGGTCCGTTGAAGTCCCCGTTGCGCGCGAGCCCCGCCTGCTCTGCCGCGTCCACGAACGCGCGTGAGATCAGGTTGCCCGAGCGCTGCTCGCTGACCGGCAGCGGGCCCCCGACGCCATGCCACTCAGAGGGGCCTCGCTCGTTGTCCTCGGCCTTCAGGAAGTAGGGCAGGAGATCCGCCCACGACCAGCCGCTGACGTTCCATGCGTCGTAGTCGAGGGGGTTGCCCCGGATGTAGACCATCGCGTTGATCGAGGAGGACCCTCCCAGGACCTTGCCACGGGGCAGCGGAATCCGCCGGCCCGAGCACTCCTGCTCGGGGGCGGAGTAGTAGTCCCAGTCGACCTCGGTCCGCCCGAGCTTCAGGTAGCCGAGCGGGACGTGGATGTTCTGGTTGGTGTCAGGCGGCCCGGCCTCGAGCAGGAGAACCTGCACGTCGGGGTCTTCGCTGAGACGGCTCGCGAGCACGCAGCCAGCCGATCCCGCTCCCACTATGACGTAGTCGTACATGTCTTGAGCACCCTCCTCGTCGGCTTCCCGTCCTTGCTCGTCAACGATACTCCTGGTGACGGGCCGGCGGCCGCAGATGAGCTCGCTTCAGTCGTCGGTTGATCCGAGGGACGGGGCTCAGTGGGGCGAGCGCGCGTAGAGCTGCTGCAGGAGGGCGTCCATGTCCGGCGAGGTTGCCTGCCAGGCCGGACAGCAGGGCGTGGTTCCGGGCGGCGTCAGCCCGATCTCCAGGTGAGGCCCCGAGGAGAGGCCGACGATGCCGCAACCGACCTCGGCGACCGGCTGTCCGGCCGTGACGTGCGCTCCGACGGGCACGAGCGCCGGGGCGGCGTGACCGTAGTAGACGAACCAGCCCCGATAGGGACCCGCGTCGATGTGGATCACCGGGGCGTATGAGCCGAAACCCGAGATCCCCTCCTGCACGACCGTCCCGCTGGTGAGGGCGACCTCCACGGCCGCGTTGCCGCAGGCGCCGCCCATCGTCGCCATGTCCACGCCCTGATCCTCGCTCCAGGTCGAGGGCGAGAGGACCAGCGACAGTGGTTGGATCGGAAAGACCCAGTCCCCGCCGTTGGGCGCGGACACGCGTGCGGCTTCCTGCTCGAAGGACTGCGCGGTGTTGCCGCTCGGCAGGACGATCCCGGCCGCGCGCATCTTCGCCGCCTCCTTGCGGATCTGTTCATCCGAAGGGGCTCCCGGGGCGACCTTGTACCTGGCCGCCGCGGGGAGGGCGTCAGCGCCGTTGACCTTGCCCGACACGACCTGAGCGCCGCCCGAGATATGTGGCGCCTGGCTCAGCGACGCGTTCTCCGCACTCTCTCCCGAGTGGGCGGTCGCCACGCTGGAGGGTCGTGGCTTGCCGGGCACGGATTCGGCCGATCCGCAGCCGGCGAGCGCCCCCGGGGCGAGCACGATCGCGAGGGCGACCCATGAGCCGGGGCGTGCGACCCACGAGCCGAGGCGTGCGGCTCGCGATCCGCGAGACGAGCGAAGCCGAATCTCCATCTCGCGACCGAGGATGCCAGACGCACGCCGTGCGGCCACCGCCGACGTCAGCTCGACGGGGGGCGGTTGTTAGGGTTCGCACGGTGACTGCTCGGGTGGACTATGAGCGGCACGGACGCACATACGCACGGCATCGGCGTCCGGACCCTCGGATCGCCGCGCGTATCCACGCCGCTCTGGGCGATGCGCAGACGGTGCTGAACGTGGGCGCCGGGGCAGGGTCCTACGAGCCACACGACCGCTGGGTGCTGGCGGTCGAGCCGAGCGCGACCATGCGAGCCCAGCGCCCCGCGGGCGCGGCGCCGGCGATCGGCGCTCGCGCCGAGTCCCTGCCGCTCGACGACGACGCTGTGGACGCGGCGATGGCGTGCGTGACGATCCACCACTGGGAGTCGCCCGAGGCGGGTCTCGCGGAGCTTCGCCGGGTGGCGCGCGGGCCGGTGGTGGTCTTCACATTCGAGCTCGACTGCCTCCCGGCCTGGCAGCTGGAGATCCTGCGCGAGGGGGTTGCGAAGGAGCGGCCCAGGTTTCCCGCCCTGGAGGATGTCGCGAGGGCCCTCGGCGGTCGCACGCGCATCGAGCGAATCCCCACGCCCGGCGACTGCGTGGACGGGTTCTTCGAGGCGTTCTGGCGCCGTCCGGAGGCGCTCCTCGACCCGGACGTGCGCGGCGCCCAGTCGGTGTGGGCGCTGCTGGAGCCGGGGGTGGAGGAGCGGATAGTGCAGCGGCTCTCCGGCGCTCTGGGCTCGGGAGCATGGGACGCCGAGCACGGCCACCTGCGCTCCCAGGAGAGCTTTCAGGGAGCCCTGCGGCTCGTGATCTCAGAAGCCGGCTGAAGCGCCCGAGAGCCGTCAGGCGGCCATCAGGGATAGGCCTGCTCGCCGGTCTCCTGGTCGATCACGCTGATCGCACTGGCGGGGCATGCTTCGGCGATCGAGACGAGCTGCTCGAGGGGCGCGGTCCCGATGACGCTCGCCACGTCTTCGACGTGGAACACATCGGGTGCCAGCACTTCGCAGTCGCTGTGCGCGAGGCAGGCGGACTCGTCGATCACAGGTATGTATGTCGTCATCTCTCGTGCCTCGGTTCGCGTTGTCGTTTATGTGTCTCGGAGTTCGGTCTATGTATCTCAAGGTGGGTCGTGGCTCGCGCCGCGGCGCCATGTGCTCCTAGGCTGCGAGCGCCTCCGTGGTGCCTGCGTGCGCTGCTTCAATCCACCGGCGCGCCCGCGGGAGGGCATCCGGCCGATCGACGAGCAGCGCTGCGGCCGGCAGGCCCCGCCGTGTGATCCAGGCCGCGAACGGCTCGCCGCTCTCGCGCTCGCCGTCGAGCTCGATCTCGCAAGTTGCGGGCGCGTGCCCGACCAGCTGCAGGCGTCGCCCGTGCTGGTCGCTCCAGAACATCGATGGTGTCGGCTCGACCGGCTCCTGCCCAACGATCGCGCGAGCCGCCGCCGCGCCCTGCTTGACGGCTGCCTCCCAGTGCGGGGTGGGGATTCGCTCGCCGGTGAAGGGATCCGGAAAGCAGGCGGCGTCACCGGCGGCATACACGTCCGGGACCCGGGTGCGCGCGGCGCGATGGGTGGGAATCGCACCGGGCCCAAGCGCGCTCTCGGTGAGCCAGGCGGTAGCCGGCTCGGTGCCGGCGGCGACGAGCACGGTGTCAGCCGCCACGGAGGCCCCGTCGCTGAGTCCGAGCGTCGTGACACCTCCGCGCAGCGCGACCCGCTCGACCGTCGTGGCGAGTCTCACGTCCACGCCGTGTGCCCGGTGCAGCCCGGCGATCCAGCGGCCGAGCGTGGGCGGCATCGCTCGCGTAAGTGGCGTGGGGGCGGCCTCGACGAGCGTCACGTCCAGTCCGAGCGCGCGTGCCGAAGACGCGACCTCCATGCCGACGAGGCCCGCACCGAGCACAACCAGTCCGCGTTGCGCGTCGAGCAGCGCCTCGCGCAGCGACAGCGCGTCGGCCCGGGTGCGCAGCTCGTGCACGGCCCCGGCGATCTCCAAGCCGGGCAGTCTGCGAGGCCGGCTGCCCGTGGCGATCACGAGGCTGCGGTAGCGCAGCGTCTGGGTGTGCGATCCGCCGCTGCCCTGCAATGCGACCTCGCGCTCCCTGACGTTGAGCCCGCACGCGGCGCAGCCGAGCAGCAGCTCGACGTCGTGCTCGGCATACCACCCGGCCGGCCTGAACGCGAGCTCGCTTGGCTGGTGTATGCCGGTGAGCACCGCCTTGGAGAGCGGAGGCCGATCGTAGGGGGCCTCGGGCTCCTCGCAGAGCACGACGATCCGTCCGTCGAAGCCGAGGCGTCGCAGGGTCTCGCAGCAGCGTTGCGCGGCGAGCCCGCCGCCGGCGATCAGGACATCTGTGTCGGGACTTCTCATGTGACCTCCTCGGCCAGTGCCCGCCTCGTTGTGGCCAGCGTCGGCCTCGTCGCAGCCAGTGCGGGCCTCGTGGCGCTCTGCGCCGGCCCGATGGGGGCCAGCGCCGGTATCGCGGCGCCCGTCGTCAGCGTCGTGGGCCGCTGAGGGCGTCCAGGACGCCCACGAGGAGCTGGCAGGAAGCGTAGGACCGTCAGGTAAACGATCGGGATGGCGGGCGCGAGAACGAACGCGCGCAGCCACGGGGTGGCTGCGTCGCTGCCTGCGCCGAGCGTGTGCACGATGCCCAGCGCCCAGACGAGCAGCGTGGCGCGGTGCAGCTTGCGCCACAGCTTCACACCGATTCGCCGCCGCGCATAGAAGCTCAGTCCGAGCAGTGCCGCCAGGTAGCCCGCGACGATGCCAAGGCCGGTGAACATGGGACGGTAGGACATCGCGAAGGGGATGGCCAGACCGCCGATGCCCGGCCGTAGCCAGGGGTCTCCCAGCAAGGCCAGACCGTGCACGACAATCGCCGCGAGGCCCACGAGGGCCACATGCTCGTGCAGGCACATCAGGGTTCGCCCGACGCCGGGACGGCGCAGCAGCTTGGTGGACATCGTCAGCCCGATCAGAACCGCGACCGTGATCAGTCCGAGTGCGACGATTCCGGAGGCCCGGCTGACGAGCCACCACAGGTACGCGGTGGGATCTTGGCGGCCATCACGGCCTGTCTCGCAAGCCCGAGGGCTCCGCCGGGCTTGCCCAGCGGGCCGATGGCCTCGCTGTGGCCGTCGTCGTGCACGATCACG
Organism: uncultured Solirubrobacterales bacterium; assembly: GCA_963785785.1. Taxonomy (GTDB): domain Bacteria; phylum Actinomycetota; class Thermoleophilia; order Solirubrobacterales; family Solirubrobacteraceae; genus Palsa-744. The sequence continues at coordinate 378,791 of CAWAWI010000003.1, forward strand.
CCGCCATACCGCGCGAGCACGCGCCGGGCACCGAGGGGCCCGAGCAGCAGGGCGGTCTTGGAGAGGGTCTCGGCCTCAAGGGCGCTGGGGCTGAGCGCCGTCACTCCAATCAGTCCGGTCCACGCGGGCAGACCGGTGGAGGGGTCGAGCAGATGATGCGCAAAGGTCCCGTCCGTGCGTTCCCAGAGTCGCACGTTCATCCCCGATGTGGCGACTCCGCCGCCGAACACCGACACGGTCCGGATCGTCTCGCCCGTGAGGGGGTGCTCTATCTCGACCTCATAGGGCTCGATCTGGGCGCCGACGCCTCCCACCGTGAGGTCTCCGCCACAGTCGACCACGAAGCGCGTGTATCCGCGCAGGCGATGTGCGACGGCATCCGCACACAGCCCCTTGCCGGTGCCGCCGGTATCGATCTGAATGCCGGCTGGACGGTCGATGGTGCCCTTGATGTCATCGACGGATATCCGTTGCCACGGCTGCTCGGGCTGCGGGCGAGCCGGTCGGCGTGCGGGCGCTCGACTCAACGCCCGCTGCAGCGACGCGGGCGTGCTTTCGTCCCGTGAAGCTCTTATAGCCGGCGCGCTCAAGCGCGCCGAGCAGCGTCGGATCGACCAGTCCTCCGCTGCGGTGGGCCGCCCAGAGCCCCGCCCGCACGGCGGTGCGCAGCAGCGGGGAGGCCGGGACCTCCGTGCGGAGGTCCCGGTTCAGGGAGCTCAGCTCGCTGTCGGCGCGAAAGCGGGAGAGGCGCGCCGCGAAGTCCTCGACGTAGGCGCGCTCGTGCAGGCCCGCCTGCGCCGGAGGAGGTGCGTCGCGCAGGAGCGCCCGGCCGATCAGCAGTCTCACGTCGCTGCCCATCGCGTGAAAGACGATGTCGTGCTCTTCGCTCATGACGTGCGCGTGACCAGGGCTGGGGCATCGCCCTGCGGTTCCGAGGTCGAGCCCGAGACCGATTGGTTGACCGACGTGCCGCTCGGGCCTCCCGAGCCGGTCGGCAGGACCCGTTCGACCACGGTCGTCTTGTAGATGCGTCGCAAGAGCACGCTTTGCGCCCGAGCCTGGTGGGTCGAGGTTGCGTGGCCCAGCTGGGTGCCGAGCAGCGCCAGGATCAGCAGGAACGCGGTCGCCGATAGCAGTGCCACGGTCGTCCGATCGAGACCGCGCTGCGTCCTTCGAGTTCGGTCTGAAGCCGTCGGCTCATCCATCGTTCTCGCGTCCGGTCGCGAGCGCTCCGCTCGCTCTCGTGACGATCGCGGCGGGCTGTCTCGGGCTCGGGGCGGCGGTCGCGCCGGTTCCCGCGGCTGCGATCACTCTGCCGCTGGCGGTGGTGCGCAGAACCGGATGACCGCCGGAGGAGGCTTGTGCCGAGCTCGAGACACTCGGGCCGAGTGTCGGATCGTGGCGGGTAGCGGCGCGGGCGACCAACAGGACGAACACCGCCAGGAAAGTCGCGACAGCTGGTGCGATGACCGCGAGGGGGTTGCGAAGGAGCTCAGTCATCGTGGCCGCCCCCGCCATCGCCGCGGTCGCTATGGCCGCCGCTCGAGCGAGTTCGAACAGCGCCGCCCCGGGTCGTGTTGCCGGTGCTCGAACCCGGGCTCGAGCCGCCGCTCGCGCGGGTGCGCACGGGAGCGGCGCTTGAGCCGCCCGAAGGCGTCGAGCTGCGGGACGGCGTCGAGCCCACGCCCGCTCCGCTGGTGCGCGTGCGCGGCGCGGCGGTGGCGACGGGGGATGCCACGGCCGCCGAGTGAGAACCGCTCGCGCTCGTGCGCGGCGCGCCAATCACCGCCCCGGAGCCGGCTCTGCTCGCCGAGCTCGCGGTGCCCGAGCCGTGCGTCACCCGTCTCCGCGGAGGGCGTTCGTGGCGGACGATGTGGACCGTACGCCTGATCACCTGAGTGCGAACCTCAGCCGCCTGCTGTTGTACGTGAGCCGCGGAGCGGGTGCCCGGCGTCGAGTCCGGGCGCAGCGCGAATGCGGCGAGTGCTCCTGCCGCCAGCGTGGAGGCGAACGCGGCGATCCTGGCGTTGGTCGGTCGGCGATGCATTCCGAGGCTCCCTTTCACGTTCTGAGCTCACTGTGCATGACCGCAATCCAGGCGACGCCCAGGAGCAGGCAAAGCTTTGGCAAAGACTGAGCGCTCGGCTGCGCCTTGAGCTCGCGAGTCAGTCGTCGCGGCTGCTGCCGGCGCTGCGCCCGCCGCTTCCGTCGTCGCCCGAGTGGGTGGAGGGTTGCGGTGTCTGTGCCGGTTCGGCTGAGGGCGGGGGAGTGGCTTCGGATTCTTCGCTGGGCTTCACGGCTTCCGAGGGCGACGTGGACGGAACGGCCGCCCGGGGGACGAGTGTCACCGTCGGGGACGACGGCGAGGTTTTCGCCGTGGCGCTCGGCTTCGTGGCGGTGGTCTGGCGCGAGCGCTTGCTCACGCCATGGGTCGCATTGCGCACCGCCTGTTTGCCGATCGCGATCCGCGGTGCGAGCCCGCGGCCGGCGGAGAGCGGTTCGGAGGAGAGCCCGATGCGCTGGCTCGTGAGCTGACTGGTGGCCCACGTGACGCCGGCCGCCAGGACGATGCCGAGCAGCGCCGCGAGTGTCCAGATGGTCGATCTAGGTTGCACGACGTCCAGGCTAGAGAGTCGATGGTTAAGCGTTCGCAAGGGATCGCGCTCAGCCCTGTGCTCGTGCTCGCACTGGAACCTCACGGTCGGCTCTCCGGCAGGGAAAGCCTCGCGCATGCGCCGCCGCCGTCTCGGTTGCGCAACGTGACATCGCCTCCCCACTCGCGTGCAAGCTCACGCGCGATCGCTAGTCCGAGGCCGCTCCCGGGAAGGCCGTGATGGCCCGCGCTGCCGCGGTGGAAACGCTCGAAGACCTCCTCTTGCTCGTCCGTCGCCAGCCCGGGACCGCGATCTTGCACCTCGATCCAGCCGGGTCCGCCGGAGAGCGTCACGCGCGAGCTGCCCGGGGAGTAGGACAAGGCGTTCTCCAGGAGCACGTCCAGCGCGCGATCGGCGTCGACCCGTGCACACCACGCGCGACCGTCGCGAACCTGTCCGGCGGCCATCGCGATTCCTCGCTCGTCGGCCGCGCGATCCCAGCGCTTCAGGGCGTCTGCGATCACTTCCCCAAGGTCGAGCTGCTCACCGGGCAGCTCGCGCTCCCCCGCCCGGCTGAGCACGAGCAGCTCGTCGACGATCTGAGCGAGCCTGTCGACCTCGGTGACGCTCGCGTCCAATTCCGCGTCGGCCGCGGGACCGACGCCGGCGGCCCGAGCCTCCTCGATGCGCAGGCGCAAGCCGGTGAGCGGCGTGCGCAGCTGATGGGAGGCGTCGGCCACGAACGCGCGCTGGGAGAAGAGCAGGCGCTCGATGCGATCGGTCATCTCGTTGAAGGACTCGCCGAGCGAGCGCTGCTCGCGGCTGCCCTCGATCGGTGCGCGAGCGCTCAGATCTCCGTCGGCGACTCGCCTGGCGACCCGCTCCAGGCGCCCGAGAGGCCGCGCTATCTGACCTGCGATCACGGCCCCCACGGCGAGTCCGAACGCAAGCACGATCCCTCCGATCAGCGCCAATCCCAGCTCGACGCGCCTCACGGCCGCGTGCACCTCGGCCACGCTCTGGGTCACTCGGACCGCGCCGACGGGCGCGCCGTTGCGGATGATCGGCACAGCCGTGGCGAGGATTTCCTCGCCGAGGGTGCGGCTTGCTCGCTGGGTCTGCACCTGATGACCGGCGAGCGCGCTGGCGATCTCCGGACGGGCCGCGTAGCTCACTCCGATCTGGGCCGGTTCCGCGCTGTCGGCGAGCACGATTCCCGCCCGGTCGACCACGAGCACCCGCCCTCGCACGGTCGCGGCTGCGGTGTGGACGAGCACCTCGAGCTCTTTGCGGTGGGCCGCCGAGAGCAGATCGGCGGCGGTGGCCGCCACGAGGTCTGCCTGCTCGAGAGCCTGCGAGCGCACCTCGTCGTTCACGCGCGTGCTGAGGCTCAGAGCGAGCGGCACTCCCAGCGCGACGATCGCCAGCAGCAGCACGTAGGCGAACGCCGCGAGCAGGCCCGTCCTCAGTCTCAAAGCCCGCTTTACGGCCCCGGCTCCTCGTCTGCGGCGAACCGAAAGCCCACGCCGCGCACCGTGTGGATGTAGCGGGGTGAGGCCGGCGAATCGCCGAGCTTGCGCCTCAGCCCGGCGATGTGCACGTCGAGGGTCTTGGTCGAGCCGAACCAGTTCTCGTCCCACACCTCTGACATCAACGTCTCGCGGGAGACCACCCTGCCCGCGTCACGGGCCAGGCGGGCGAGCAGGTCGAACTCCTTTCGCGTCAGTGCCAGATCGCGTCCCTGAAGCTGAGCGTGGCGTGCTCCGAGGTCGAGCCGCAGATCGCCCGCGCTCAGCACGGCCGGCACGGGCGGGGTGGCGCTCAGCTCGACGCAGGACAGCGCGGATCCTCGATACGACCTCCGCTGCGGAGAAGGGCTTTACGACGTAGTCGTCGGCGCCGAGCTCCAGGCCGACGACGCGGTCGGTTACCGTACCGTGGGCGGTGAGCATGATGATCGGGACGTTCGAGCTGCGGCGCAGCTCCCGACAGACGTCGCGACCGTCGCCGTCGGGCAGCGAGATGTCGAGCAGCACCACGTCGGGCTCGGCCTCGCGGCCCAGCCGCATGGCGTCGGCGGCATTCCCGGCGATCAGCGTGTCAAAGCCGTTACGCGCCAAAGCCTGGGCGAGAGGACCGGCGATCGAGGACTCGTCCTCCACCAGCAGCACTCGGTGCGCCTCGCCTTTGACCGCGGCCATCGGACCTACGATAGGGACAGCGCTCCGCTCGGATAGGGACAGTTCGCTCACCCCCGGAGCGCCCGCAGAGCGTTGAGGATGACGGCGAGGTCGATGACCTCCTGGAAAAGCGCGCCCGCGACCGGCGGCAGGTAGCCGGCGGCCGCGACACCCATGGCGGCGATGCTGAGACTCATTCCCGCGAGCACGCTCTGACGGGCGATGAACAGCGCACGCCGGCCGACATGCAGGGCATCGGCGACGCGATCGACACGATCCACGGTGATGACGGCGTCGGCGGTCTCCGAGGAGACCGTCGCTCCGGCTGCCCCCATCGCGATTCCGAGGTCGGCGAGCGCGAGCGCCGGCGCGTCGTTGACGCCGTCGCCGACCATCACGACCGGCCGCAGCGTCGCATCGGCGCGGAGGCTGCGCACCACCTCGAGCTTCTCCTCGGGAGACTGCTCGGAATAGACGCGGTCGACGCCGAGCTCCCGCCCGACTCGCTCGGCCACCGAGCGGCGGTCTCCGGAGACCATCGCCACGTGACGGACGCCCTCGGCGCGCAGCCGCTCGACAATGCGATGGCTGTCCGGACGCAGCTCGTCGGCCATCACGACCACTCCGCCGAGATGCCCGTCCACCGCGACCAGCACGTGGGCCTCGCCCGAGTCGTAGCCGCTCATCGCAGTGGCCGAGGCGATCTCCTCCGACGGCAGACCCGCGGCTCTCAGGAACGCGCGGCTGCCCACGGTCACGCGATGTCCGTCGACGGTGCCCTCGATGCCCTGGCCGGGCTCCTCTCGTACGTCGGTCGGGACGTCGAGCTCGAGCCCGGCCGCTCGCGCGGCAGCGACCAGGGCCTTTCCGAGCACGTGCGCGGACAGCTGGTCCATCGACGCCGCGAGTGCCAGCAGCTCGCCTGCCTGCACGTCGCCGTCGGTCAGGATCTCGCGCACGTCGGGCGTGCCGACCGTGAGGGTGCCGGTCTTGTCGAACAGCACCGTACGGGCCTCGCCGAGCGTCTCGATCGCCGCGGCGCCCTTGACGATCACGCCGGCGCGTGCGGCCCGCGAGAGGCCAGAGACGAAGGCGATCGGCGCCGCAAGGATCAGCGGGCACGGCGTCGCGACCACCACCACCGCGAGCGCCCGGACAGGATCTCCGCTGAGAGCCCACGCGGCGGCGGCGACGAGCAGCGTCGTGGGCAGGAAGAAGCCCGCATAGCGATCTGCCATCCGCACGAACGGCGCTCGCTGGGCCTGCGCCTGTTCGACGAGGCGAACGAGCGCGGAGTAGGCGCTGTCGACCGCGGGCCGGTCGGCCCGGACTTCGAACGGCGCGCCCGCGTTGGCGACGCCGCTGAGCACGGGCATCCCGCGCGGAACCGTCTCCGGGAGCGGCTCGCCGCTCAGTGTGCTGGTGTCGAGGACTGCCTCGGCGCTCAGCACGGTTCCGTCCACGGGGACGACCTCGCCGGCGCGCACGACCACCACATCGCCCGTCTGTACCCTCTCGACCGAAATCTCTCGCACGGTGCCGTTCACTCGCAGTTGAGCGACCTTGGGGGCGCGCTGGACCAGGGCCGTCAGCTCCCGGCGCGCGCGTGTCGAGGCGAGATCCTCAAGCGTCGAGCCTCCCGTGAACATGATGCCGACGATCAGCCCCGCGAGCTCTTCGCCGAGCGCGAGCGATCCGATCATCGCCACCAGCGCGATCGTGTCCACGCCCATGTGACGCTCGACGGCGATCGTGCGGGCGACCTCGAACGCCAGCTCGGCCGCGAGCGCCGCCACGGCGGCACGCCAGACGTCGTCGCCGGCTTCGGCGGCGCCCGCGAGATGCAGAGACCCTCCGGCCAGGAGCGCGAACAGGGCGACGGCGGCCAGCAGGCGAGCGCGATGCTCCACGGCCCATCTCACTGCCGGACTCCAGGCGTGCGTGAGGGTTCGATGCGCACGGCGAATCCGCAAAGCGCGAGCGCGCCTATCGCGATGGCGCTCGCCAGCGCCGAGGTCGCGATCATGCCCGCGTTGGGGAGGGTCAAAGCGAAGAAGTGTCGTGTGGCGGGCAGCAGGAGCGCGAGCACGTAAACGCCGGCCAGCACGGCGCACATCCCGCCCACGAGCGTCGAACGCCGCGGCGAGCCTTCGGCCTCGAGAGCCATCACCAGATAGAGGCCGCACGCGACGAGAATGCTCACCGCGACCGTGCGCGCTTCGGGCACCGCGAGGTCCAGGTCGTGCACCGCGAACAGGTAGCCTGCCACGACCCCCGTGCCGACCACGACACCGGCCGGTATCGCGAATCGAGCGACGCCCCGGACGAACCGCTCCGGCCGCCAAGGTCCGCTGCTGGGCGCGAGCGCCAGGAAGAATGTGGGGATTCCGATCGTGAGGCTCGCGGCGAGCGTCAGGTGGCGTGGGAGCAGCGGGTAGGCCTCGGAGCTGGTCCCGATCGTCAGGATCAAGAACGCCGCGAACGCCGACTTGGTGACGTACAGCTTGGTGACCCGTCGCAGGTTGCGCAACGCGCGACGGCCCTCGGCGACGAGCACCGGCACGCTTGCGAAGTCGCCGGATACGAGCACCAGGTCCGCCACGCTGCGCGCCATCTGCGTGCCGCTCCCCTGGGCGATGGCCAGCCGTGAGCTCTTCAGGGCGGGCACGTCATTGACCCCGTCGCCGACCATCGCGACATAGCGGCCCTGCTCGTGCAGGGCCTCCACGATAGCTCGCTTTCCCTCCGGCGAGATCCGACCCACCACCGTCGCGTCGGTGGCGAAACGCCCCAGCTCGACGGGATCGGAGGGCATCGCCTCGCCGTCGCTGACGCCCGCGAGGGGGATGCCGACGTCGCGAGCGATCGCAGCCACGGTCCGGGAAGCGTCGCCGGAGAGCACCCTCACCTCCACGCCCTCTCGCTCGCAGGAACGCGATCGTCTCTGCCGCTCCCGGGCGAAGCTCCTCCGCGAGCACGACCAGCCCCAGCACCCGCAGGTCCGGCGGAGGCGTCTCGCCGGATTCGTCGCCGAGCGGATCGCGGCCGTGGGCGACCGCGAGCACGCGCCGGCCTTCGCGCTGGCGCTCCTCGGCGGCGCTCGCGAGCGGCCCCGGCGAGAATCTCTCCGGGGCGCCCAGGTAGAAGACCCCATCGCGCACAGCCACAGCGCTGAAGCGCCGGCGGCTGGAGAACGGGATCTCGCCGAGGGGCGACTCGGCCCGCCCGGGGAATGCGTCGGCGATCGCGCGCATCGTCATGTTCTGACTGGATGAGCTCGCCGCGACCGTGCCAAGCGTCTCCTGGAGCCACCCACCCTCGACGTCCGGGGCGGGGAGGACCTCAACGATCCGCAGCGTCGCCTCCGTGAGGGTGCCTGTCTTGTCCATGCAGATCGTGTCGACCGACGCGAGCGACTCGATCGCGTTGAGCTGCTGGGCCAGCACGCCACGCCGCGACATGCGCACCGCTGCGACCGCGTAGGTGAGGCTCACGAGCACCACCAGACCCTCGGGGATCAGGCTCACGACACCTGCCACCGATGTGGCCACCGCCGTGTGCACCGGCACGTGACGGTGATAGAGCGAGTATCCGAGGAGCCCGCCGAGCGCGATCACGAGCACGACCAACCCATACAGCAGCCGGTCGATCGCGCGCTGCAGCGGCGAGCGGGGATGGCGAAACGACCGCGCCTGACCGGTGAGTCGCGCCGCGAAGCTCTCGGCGCCGACCGCGGTGACCTCGTAGGCGCCCGTGCCATCCGTCACGAACGCCCCCGAGCGCACCTCCTCCCCCGGCGCCTTCGTGGCCGGCTCGGACTCGCCGCTGAGGATCGACTCGTCCAGACGCAGCTCCCTCGCCTCGAGCAGCCTCCCGTCGGCCGAGAGCTGGTCGCCGGGCGCGAGCATCACGACGTCGCCCGGCACGATCTCCGCGACCGGCACCTCGCGCCCGACGCCGTCGCGCACGACCAGGGCTCTCGGGGCGACAAGCAGCGAGAGCCTGTCCAGCGCACGCTTTGCTCGCGTCTCCTGCGTGATCCCGATCGCCGAGTTCGCGACGATCACCCCGAGGAACAGCGCGTCCCGCCAGTCGCCGAAGATCAGGGTCACCGTGCCGAAGCCCGCGAGGATGACGTTGAACACCGTGAAGACGTTCGCCCGCACGATGCTCGCGTATGAGCGGCTCGTGCGCAGGCGCTCGGGACGTCCACGTGCTGCCAGGCGCCGTGCAGCCTCCTGCTCGCTCAGTCCCGTACCCGACGGAGAGCCCAGCGGTCGCGTGCCCGGGCGGTCGGCCTTGGTCCCGGGTTCGAGCTCAGCGCTCATCCCTCCGCACCAGGGCAGCGCGCCGTCACCGCCCGAAACCCAGATCTAGCCTCGACGAGTCCGCCGCAGGAGCCGAGCCGCAAGACCCCGCCCGTTTGTAGTCGCCTCGCGGTCATAGACTCCCAGCCATGGTGCCAAACGGCGCCCTTTACAGAAGGAGAGCAAATGCGAGGTGTGGGCAGTGCATTGTTCGTGGGGATCCTGCTGATGATCGCGGGGGTTCTCAACATCGTCTACGGCATCGCCGCCGTGGGCGACTCCCATTTCTATGTCAACGACACGTATTTCGTCTTCTCCAGCCTCCATACCTGGGGCTGGATCACGATCATCCTGGGGGCCATCGAGTTGACCGCCGCCTTCTCGCTGTTCGGCGGCGGCGACTACGGGCGGGTGATAGGCATCGTCGCGGCCACCCTGGGCGCGATCGGCGCGCTCCTGGACATCGGCGGCTCGCATCCCTGGTGGTCGCTCGGAGTCTTCGCGATCTGCCTGGTCTGCATCCACGGTCTCGTGGTCCTGGGGGAGCCCAAGGAAGTGTGAGCCGGGTCGCGGGGGTCCGGTGGTCGGGCCGGACCCCCGCGACGTGCATCATGGCGGTCGCATAGGATCCCCGCGATGGCCTCGGTCGACACCGAGCTCGCCCTGGTGGCGCTGGGCGCGATGCTGTCCCCCATCACGCTTTCCGTGTCGGTGCTCGCGCTCATCCTGGGCGAGCGGCCGCTGCGTACCGGCCTGTGGTTCTACTTCGGCGCGTTCGGCGTGACCCTCCTGATCGGCGTCGTGGCTGCGTTCGTGCTCGGGAACGCCGCCGCCTCGCCCGGCTCCAGCACGCCGAAGACGTGGGTGGCGGTCGTGGACGTCGTGGCTGGCGTGCTGGTGCTGGTCTTCGCCGTTCGCTTCCTGCGGCGCCCTCGAGATCCCGAGCGAGTGGCCAAGCTGATCGATCAGATGGGCAGGGTCGCGTCCTCGCCGGCCATCGCGATCGTCGCCGCGGGCGCGACCCTCGCCAATCCGGGCGCCTTCATCGCGCTCGCCCTGAAGGACATCTCCCAGACGAACCCGACCGCCGGCCAGTACATCGCCGAGTGGATCGGATTCGCGTTCGTGTCGCTGCTTCCCCTGATGATCGCGCTGGTGATGCTGATCGTCGCCCGCGACCGGACCCAGCACGTTCTCACCGGGGTCCGGGGCTGGCTCGAGCGTCACTCCAGGACGGTCGCCGCGGTGCTGCTCGTCCTGCTCGGTGCGTTGCTGATGCGCAACGGCATCGCGGGGCTCACGGCCTGACCCGGCGAGAGGCCGCGCGAGCCGGCGCACGAGAGGCGGCGCGAGCCGGCGGCTGAGGTCGTGCAGCCGCGAGTCGTGCAGAACCGAGGTCACACAGAGCCGACGGCCGGGATCGAACCGGCGACCCCCGGTTTACAAAACCGGTGCTCTGCCAGCTGAGCTACGTCGGCGGGAGTGCATCGCATCGTAGCGTCGCCGCGCCGGAGGACCCCGATGCGGGGCGCGTTCGCCCACGACTCCACCCTGGCGGATCGCGTGTGGGGCGGCGAGCGATGGTTTTTCGTGGGCGCCGTGTGGGGGCGGGTCCGAAAGGCCCCGCGGCTAGGCGGCGTGGGAGGTGTGCCGAGTCTGAACAAGACGGGGGTCAATGGCCCCGGCTACGTCGCCCACGTGCGCGACCACCGCGTCAGCATGCGGATTCTTCCCCTCGATGTGCGTCCGTCCGTCCATGGGTTCCTCGCTGCTTCCCTCCAAGTTCCCTCTGCTCCGGATTCTCGCCCCGCAACCGTCCCCGATTCCGTGGGAAAGATGAGAACACATCGGTGTCAATTTGTCAAGGTCGGAGCGAGCGCACGGATCGGGTAGGGCTGAATGCGCCTGTAAATACTGGGCTTCTCGGTCTCCACGTGACGGTTGCTCGGACCGCGAAACACCACTGACCCCCGTCTTGTTCAGACCGGGGTCACCGTTGAGGAGGGCCTCGAGCGACTCACCCGAACCGTCGAGGAGGCCGCCGCCCATGCGGGCGACTGGCGCGACCGGGTGCGGGCGGGACTGGTGGCCCTGCTCGGTTTCCTCGACGACGAGCCCGACTGGGCGCGCCTGCTCCTCCTCGAGGCGCCGCTGGATGACGTAGGCGCATTCCTCCGCGAGCAGCGGACCCTCGGCGTGCTCACGACGCTGCTGGATGACGGCAGCCCGCAGGCCATCGGTGAGGTCACGCTCCACCCGGAGCTGACGGCGGAGCTGGTCGCGGGCGGCGTGTTCGCGGTCATCCGCGCGCATGTGCTCGACGAGCGGGATCGCCCGCTGGTGGAGCTCGCGCCGTCGCTGATGGCGTTCCTCGTCGCGCCCTATCTCGGTCAGGGTGCCGCGCAGGCGGAGCTCGCAGGCACTCCTGCGCCGGAGGGCGAAGGGGCGGTCAGCGTCTCATGAGCTTTACAAGCGTGCGTCGACATGGGCACCGTTCGTGCGCGTGCCGGCGAGGCGCGCATCCGGGCTGGGGACCGCTGGTCCCGGCGGGCTGCGCTTTCACAGACGAGCGGTGTCGGGGGGTCTCCAGGAGGAGGGCTCGCGCGTCGTTCGATTGGTAATCGAGAGGATAAAGGAGTAGTGGAACAGTGAGACATGTAAGGATGCTGGGACTCTGTCTGGTCGCGGTGCTGGCGGTCGGTGCCTACGCGGTGTCGAGCGCGTCGGCGCTGCGAATGGGGCAAGTGCGAAAACGTGGGATCAGGCGGCAACTACAGCGGCCCCAACTGCGGCAAAACAGAAAAAGCCAAACCAAAAGGCAGCGGCAGCTACGAATGGCGTAAAGCCAGCGAAGTGGCGGCAAAAAGGACAGCGGAAGGAAAAGACCCGAATGTTCCGTTCTCCGGTGGAAGTGTTGGCGGCACACCGATTCTGACCACCGTGGCTCGTCAATGCTCTGGCGGAACCTACAACGAAGTAAGAGTCACGAGGCAGAAGTGCGTTGAAGGAGGAGGATAACTACGAAGAAGGCTCGTCCACGCTTGCCGTTAGCTGCCAAGGCGAGACCAACACGGGCGAAGCGGTAGGCAAGAACGGACTGGCAAACGTCAAAGTCACGTTCACCGGCTGCGAATTGTTCGGTCTATTTCCGTGTCACAGCGCAGGGGCGGCAGAAGGCGAAGTCAAAGTAAACCTCCTGAAAGGAAAGTTGGGATGGCTCAACAAAGGAGCGAAGGAAGTGGGTGTGCTCCTCGAACCGGCTCACAAAAAAGGGACGTTTGCCGAATTCTCCTGCCTGGAAGGAACCTTCGAAATAGCGGTAGGTGTCGGTAATGACAAAGAAGGCGCTGCCTATACGGCATCTGGCTGTCTGCCGGGCGCATGTGGGGCCACGACCCCAGAAGAAGAAAAGCACGGCGGCTATGACGGGATCGTTTCGCCCATCACGCCGGTCAACGCCATGACGAGCACATATGAACAGGTTTACAAGGTCAACAAAGTTGGCGAAAACATACCTGGTAAATTGGAAGGTAAGCATATCGACGACCTGGAATCCTGGCTGGGCGGTATCGAAGAAGGAAGCGAAGAACATTTCGCGAGCCTCGACTGGATGAGGGCAGGGGAGGAACTCACGAACGTGAACACCCCTGAAGAAGCGGGCGAGATCAAGGCGTAGCGAGCCTGCTCAAGAGGGACGGACGGTGCGTGGGATCGCGAACGCGGTCCCACGCACCCAATACGGAATGAGTCTGGGAACGAGGGTCGAGAAAGAGGGAGCATGAGAGAGCTGGGAGCAGAGCCGTGGAGGAGCAAGGCGCGTGGTGTTCATCGGACTGGGCTTATCGGTCGCCGAGCGCTGATCTGGTGTGTGGCCGCCGCGATGGGCTCGGTCGCCGTCTGTGGGCAGGCGCTGGCCGCCACAGGACATCAGTTCCTTTCGAGCGTCTCTGAAGCGCCCCTGGGTACGCGCCTGCTCGAACCCGCCTCGGTGGCTGTCGATCGCTCAACAGGAGCGGTGTTCGTGGGCGATCGGCTTTCAGGCTATGTGGATGTCTATGGCTCCTCGGGGAATACGAGACGCGGTTCGGCGGGGGCGCGGTCGACGCCGTGGGGATCGCGCTCGACGAAGCGAGCGGCGATGTTTATGTGGCCGACCCTTACGCGGAAGCTGTCCTCGTTTATGAGCCTGACGGCGAAGGCGGTTACAAGTTGCTTTCGCGGTGGTTCGGCGAACAAACACCGGGCAGGGAATTCGGGGAGGTAGCGGGCGTGGCGGTCGACGACGCCAAAGGCCCCTCCGAAGGCAATCTCTATGTGGTGGAGGCGAAGACCGCCGGAGGCGGAGGCGGGGCCGTCGACATCTACAAGCCAAAGCCCAACCCGCTGGAAGGCGAAGGTCAGGAAGGCGAATTCATAAAGCGCCTCTCAGGCAAGCTGGAACAGCCAAACGGCATCGCGGTGAACCCCTTGACGGGCCGGGTGCTGGTCGCCGATAGCCTCAAGGGCGCGGTCTATGCGTACGGCGCCGAAGGCGCCTATGAAGAAAAACTGAGCGGCAAGGGCTCTCCGGGCGGTTCGTTCGGGGCAAACCAAGAAGCCGGCAATGTAGCTGCCGTGGCCACGGACGGAGCCTCTGGCGATATCTATGTCGCCGAAGCGGGGCGTCACGCGGTCTCCCAGTACAGCGCGATCGGTGAATGGGAGGGCTGGATCACTAGCACGCCCGCGGGAGATCTGGGCGAACCGCGCGGGGTGGCGCTCACGCCAGCGGGCGAGGTCTACGTCGCGGACGCCGGCTTGGCCCTCATCGACCGCTTCGACGGCGGTGCGGTGGTCGCGAGCGTGGAAACGGGCAAGGTCGCCAAATCGACGATCACCCGCACGGCGGCGCTCCTGCCGGGAACGGTCAACGGCGACGGTAAACCCTGCGCCTACCGCTTCCAGTACGGCGAAACGGAGGCGCTGGGCGAGCAGACGCCCACCCAGGCCTCGGGCACGGGTATACAGGGGGTCTCCGCGATGGTCGAAGGCCTGAAGGCCGGTGGGCGGAGGTACTTCTACCGAATCGTCGGAGAAGACGAAGACGGCACCAACTACGGCGCGATCCATGAGTTCGAAACTCCTCCTGCGGTCGAAGCGCTCGAAACGGGAGCAGCCGAGAACATAGGACCGGAAGGCGTGACGCTGACGGGCTCACTCAAGCGCGGCGGGCTGGTCACGCACTACGACTTCCAGTACGGCGCAAGCACAGCATATGGTGCCACCAGCCCCGCCCTGCCGGCGGAAGTGCCGCCCGCGAAGGAAGAGAAGGAAGAAAAGCAACCAAAGACGCTTGAGACCGCCGTCTCCACTCTTCAGCCGAACGCGCTTTATCACTACCGGCTTGTCGCCGAAAACGAATACGGCACCACCTACGGTCAGGACCGGACGTTCACGACCTCCGGACCGCCGGGGATCTGCAACGAACCCACCACCGACACCGGGCATCACGAAGTCACGATCCACGCATGCGTCGAACCCCAATCAGATCGACACCACCTATCACTTCGAATATGGAGAAACGACCAGCTATGGAACCGAAACGCCGCCGGGAGGACAGAGCGTCGGCTCCGGGTCGAGCCCAGTGGCGGTTTCAGCGACCCTGACGGGTCTTCACGTAGGCGAGACATACCACTTCAGGGCCGTGGCAGAAAACGCCGCCGGCACGACAACGGGCGCGGATCAGACCTTCACAACCGTGCCCTCCGCACCGGCGGACGCCACTTACGCGACCGGGGTGGGCGCCAGCGAAGCCACGCTGCACACCCAGATCAATCCGCTGGGCAACGACACACGCTACTACTTCCAGTACGGAACCCAGAGCTGTCAGGACAACCCTGCCGCATGCACGAACGTGCCCGCGCCGCCCGGGGAAGACATCGGCTCGGGCACAGAAGACGTCGCGGGCGAAGCCAAGCTCACCGGCCTCCAGCCGAGACAAAACTTACTACTTCCGCGTCCTCGACTCAAACTCGCTCGGCGAAACGCAGGGCCCCGAACGCACCTTCACAACCCAACGGGAGGGTGGCTCCTTCGCGCTCCCAGACAACCGCGCCTTCGAGATGGTCTCACCGCCGGACAAGGGAGGAGCGCCGGTGGAAGCTCTTACACACGAAGGCGGGCTGATCCTCGCCGCGGAAGATGGCGGTGCTCTCACCTACGTGGTCGACGGCGCGCTGGGCGAAGAAGTGCAGGGCAACCGCAGCCCCGAATGGCAGCAGGTCATCGCGACCCGTGGTCCCAGCGGCTGGCAGTCACAGGACATAGCCACGCCCGAGCAGCAAAGCGAAGGGCACGACCGCCGGCGAAGCGCCGGAGTACCAGTTTTTCGCCTCCGATCTGTCGGTCGCACTGGTGGAACCCGCGGGCGAACACGCGGAACCCCCGCTGGCGCCCGGTGTCACCCAAGCCACGATGTATCTACGCAATAACGCCAATGGAACATATCTGCCGCTGGTGACCGAAGCGAACGTATCGCCGGGCACCCACTTCAACAGTCAGGTTCATTTCATCACGGCAACCCCGGACCTCAGCCATGTCGTGGTCGAATCGAAGGTCGCGCTGCTGGGTGCCGGCTCGGCAGTTGGGTTGTATGAGTGGTCTGCCGGCAAGCTGCAGCTCGTGAGCAGAATGCCGGGAGGCAAAGCGGCACCCGGAACGGCGGAACTCGGCTTTCAAAATCGCGCCGTCACGCACGCGATCTCAGCCGACGGGTCGCGAGTCGTCTGGACGATTCCTGAAAGCGCGGTGGAAGCTAAGCGCGGGCACCTGTACATGCGTGACACGGCTAGGGGCGAAACGATCCAGCTCGACGCGGCGCAGGGTGTCGCTGAACCCCAAACAGGCTCGGCGCAGTTTCAATCCGCGGGCAGCGACGGATCCAGGGTCTTCTTCACCGATAAGCAGCGACTGACCACGTACTCCACGGCGGAACCAGGCCAGGGAACCGGTAAGCCGGATCTGTATGTGTGCGAAATTGGGGAAGTCGTCGGCAAGCTGACGTGCGACCTCAGGGATCTGACGGTCGACCCGAACGAAAACGAGTCCGCCGCGGTCCGGAACCTGATCTTCGGTGCAAACGAAGACGGCACGACGGTCTATTTGATTGCCCAAGGTGTTCTGGCGGACAACGAAAACGGCAACGGTGAAACGGCCGAAAGCAACATGAACAACCTGTATGAGATTCACCTCGACGGTTCGCAATGGGTCACCACGTTCGTGGCGAGATTGTCCGCTGAAGACGGCCCGGAGTGGGAAGGCGACAAGCTTGCGGACACGGCGTACTTGACCGCACGGGTTTCGCCGAATGGACGCTATTTGGCATTCATGTCCGCGGCGAGCTTGACGGGCTACGACAACGTCGATGCAAATTCTGAAGCCAAAGGCGCACGCGACGAGGAGGTCTACCTATACGATGCTGAGACCGGTAGCTTGCGGTGTGTATCGTGTAATCCGACGGGTGCGCGTCCGAGTGGCGTGCTGGACACCCAAGAGGCGGGCGAAGGCCTGGGTCTGCTCGTTGATCGCCCCAGGGTCTGGCTGGGGCACCGGCTCGCGGGTAATATCCCCGGCTGGACAACACAGAGCCTCACGAGCGCGCTCTTTCAGTCGCGCTATCTCTCGGATGGGGGGCGGCTGTACTTCAACAGTCCTGACAGTCTGGTGCCGGCGGCGAAGAACGCCAAAGAGGATGTTTACCAGTATGAGCCCTCGGGAATCGGCAGCTGTCAGAGCTCCTCGGGCGGCTGTGTGGCCCTGATCTCAGGAGGCGGCTCCGATCGCGAATCGGCGTTCGTCGAAGCAACCCCGGACGGAAGCAGTGTGTTCTTCACCACCCAGAGCAAACTATTGCCCCAGGACACCGACACCGCGTTCGACATTTACGATGCACGGGAATGTACAGGGGTCTCGCCATGTCTTACGCCTCCGGAACCGCTTCCGCCGCCGTGTGGTGAAACAGAGACCTGCCGTCCGGCCGAACCGGCCCAGACGATTCCCGGTGGTCCTGCAGGCACCGCCACATTTTCGGGGCCGGGGAACATCGTCTCTCACGTTCCATCTGCCAAAGAGGCCGTTGAAGCGAAGAAAGCCGCCAGGCCACCCACGCGTGCACAGAAGCTCAGCCGTGCGCTCAAAAGCTGCCGCAGGCGCTACTCGCGCTCGAAGCGCAAACGTCGGGTCTGCGAACACAGTGCGAGGAAGCGCTATGGCAACACGCGCAAGACCAAGACCACGAAGTCCAAGCCGAGGGTAGGACGATGAGGCGGCGGGGAAGGACAGGTGGACTCATGCTTGGCGTACTGGTAAGCGTCGTGGTGTTGGCGCTCACCGCTGCGACGTCTGCGTTTGCGCAGACCCCGTGGTGGCAGATCAGCTCTGAAACGGCACCGACGAACCTGCCGCCCGGGGGAGAAGGTCAGGTGCGGATCGTGGCGAGTGATCTTGGTGCCGTGCCGGTCGATGGCGGCAAAGAACAGGTTGTGATCACGAACAAGCTTCCTGCTGGGTTGACCGCGACCGCGATCAGCGGTTCGGCGTGTTCGCTGGCCACGTTGCAGTGCACCTTCAAAGGAGTCCTCAACCCCTACGAACAGTTGCCGGTCACGATCAAGGTCAAGGTCCAAGAGCCGTCCGGCACGGTCGCCTCGTTGCCGATCGAAAGTACAGTGGAAGGCGGCGGCGGGGCGAAGGTCTTGAGAATCCTTCAGGTTCCTGTGAACGCCGAATCCGCCGGGTTCGGCGTGGAGGGTTTTGAGCTAGCACCCTACAACGAAGACGGCACACCCGCCACGGAGGCGGGTGAGCATCCCTTCCAGGTCACCACGACACTCATCTTCAATCAAACGGCCACCACTGACCCGGAAAAGCCACATTATCCGGTCGAGCTGCCCAAGGATCTGAGCTTCCATCTCCCGCCCGGTCTTGTTGGCAACCCAAATTCAGTCGGCCAATGCACGATGGCGAACTTCTTTGCGCTCGTACATGAAACGAACCTCTGCTCGCCGAACGCCGTCGTGGGGGTCGCGACTGTCTACGTGCACGAACCGATCGTGGGGCTCATCACCAAAACCATTCCGGTGTTCAACCTGGTGCCTGCGCAGGGGGAGCCGGCGCGCTTTGGCTTCGAGGCGCTCGGCAATATCCCGATCGTGATCGACGCTTCTGTGCGCTCCGGACACGACTATGGCGTGAACGTGAGCATCAAGGACGCCACAGAGACGGCGGGCGTACTCTCAAGCCAGGTTACCTTCTGGGGTGTCCCGGCCGATCCGGTACACAACCCCTCGCGCGGCTGGGAATGTATCGACGGGGAACAGTATGCAAAACAGATTGGTAAATCCTGTCCCGCCACGAGCGAACTGCCAGAAGATCCGTTTCTAACTCTGCCGAGCTCATGCGCGGCCAACCCTCAGGCCGAACCTGTCGTCTTTCCCATGGAAGCGGACTCGTGGGCGAATCCGGGGAGCTTTCTGGGCGCCGAATATGCGTGGATGAGCGAAAATGGTCAGTTGCTGGGGTTCGAAGGGTGTGGTCGCTTGCCGTTTAGTCCGGTGATAGATATTATGCCGGAAGAGCATTCTGCGAGCACACCCACGGGCCTTTCGGTAGACGTGAAGGTCCCGCAGCAGACGACCCTCGAAGCCGGGGGCCTGGCGGAGGCGGACGTGCGCGACACGACGGTGACGTTGCCCGAGGGTGTGGAGTTGAGTCCGTCGGCGGCGAACGGGTTGGAAGGGTGTTCGGAGGGTCAGGTGGGGTTCGCGGGGTTCAATGCGGCGTCGCAGACGAACGAATTCAACACGGCGCCTGTGGCGTGTCCTGATGGGTCGAAGGTGGGGACGGTGCGGATCAAGACGCCGTTGCTCAGCCATGAACTGGAAGGAGGTGTGTATCTCGCTTCGCCCGCGCCGAACGGGGAAGCTGGGATGAACCCGTTCGACTCGCTCGTGGCGCTGTACATAGTCGCGGAAGATCCGGTGTCGGGGGTGCTTGTGAAGCTCGCGGGTGAAGGCCACATCGATGAAGGCACGTTGCGGATCTCAACCACCTTCAGGAACGCGCCGCAGGTGCCGTTTGAAGACCTCAAACTCGACCTGTTTGGCGGGCCACGCGCGTCGGTGAGCACTCCTGGGTCGTGTGGGAGCTATGTGACGGATGCGGTGTTCACGCCGTGGTCGGGTACGGGTCCGGTGGCGGTGGGCGCTCCTGGGGAAGATTTCGCGGTCACGTCCGGTGTTGGTGGTTCTGGTTGTCCTGGCGGTCAGGGGTTCGGTCCGGGCCTGGACGCGTATAGCCAGAATCCGCAGGCTGGCGCGTTCACAGGCTTCTTCCTGGAATTGTCGCGCCCCGATGGCGATCAGGCTCTCTCGAGCCTGTCGATGCATCTGCCGTCGGGGGTCGCGGCGATGCTCTCCTCGGTTGAATTGTGTTCGGATGCGCAGGCCGCGGCGAGCGCCTGTCCGGCCGGTAGCGAAGTGGGCAGGGCGGTCGCGGTCGCCGGCCTTGGGCCGGAACCGTATGTGCAGGAAGGCGGGCGGGTGTTCATCACCGGCCCCTACGGGGATGCGCCGTTCGGCCTAGAGATCGTCACGCCCGCCAAGGCTGGCCCGTTCGACCTCGGCTATGTGACGGTCCGCTCAAAGCTCTACATCAATCCGGCAAACGCGTCGGTGACGATCGTCTCAGACCCGTTGCCGACACAGATCAGGGGTATTCCGTTGCAGCTGAAGCGGGTGCTCGTGACCGTGGATCGTCCCAACTTCGAGTTCAACCCCACGAGCTGTAATCCGATGAGTATCGAAGGGACGATCACAGGCGCTGAAGGCGGAAGCGCGAATGTCTCCTCCCCGTTTCAGGTGAGCAACTGTGGAACGCTGCCGTTCAGTCCGGTCCTGTCGGCGAGTGCGAACGGGCATGGCAGCAAAGCGGATGGCACCACGTTCAACGTGACCGTCCGCTCCGGTGGGGTCGGGCCTAATGGTGTGGTGCAGGCGGGGATCGCGAAAGTTGATCTGCAACTACCCAAACAGCTGTCTTCACGCTTGCCGACACTGCAGAAAGCGTGTTTGGAAACGGTGTTCAACGCGAATCCTGCGTCTTGTGATGAAGGATCGGTGATCGGGAACGCCACGATCCACACCCCGGTCCTGCGCAACCCCCTGTCCGGACCGGCGTATCTGGTCTCCCACGGCAGTGCGGCGTTCCCGGACGTCGAGTTCGTGTTGCAGGGGGAAGGGATCAAGCTGGTCCTGGACGGCAAGACGCAGATCAAGAGTGGGATCACCTATTCGAAGTTTGAATCCGCACCTGATGCGCCGTTCACGGTCTTTGAAACCGTCCTGCCCGCTGGTCCGCATGGGGTCCTCACACCGAACGTGGCGGAAGCCAAGAAGTTCAGCCTGTGCGGGGAAAACCTCGCGATGCCGACCATCATCACCGCCCAGGACGGTGTGGTGATCGAACACTCCACGAAGATCGCGATCAGCGGCTGCGGGGAAGTCAAGAGCGCGAAGGCCAAGAAGCTCACGCTGATGCAGAAGCTGCACCGTGCCCTGCGCTCATGTCAGCATCGTTACAGGCATTCCAAGAGCCGGCGCGTGAAATGCGAACGCCAGGCGCACGCCCGTTACACCAGTCTCGCGCTCGTCGCGTGCCGCCACCAGCACAAGCACGCCAAGAAGCAGCGTCACGCATGCGAACGGACAGCACGCAGACGCTTCGCCGCCAAACCGGCAGCACACAAGAAGAGGCCCTAGTGGGCATGTCCTGCCTTCGAGACCGTGCAGCCCTTGCGCTCACAATCCTCGTGCTGAGCGCAGCCCTCGCGGGTTGTGGCAGCTCTGATAAGGGTGTGGCCTCCAAACCGGCCGGTCAGATTCTCGCGGCTTCAAGGGCAGCCGCACAGAGCGCGAGCGCTGTGCACGTCGCGGTCAAATCCAGCGCGGGCGGAGCAAAGCTCACGCTGGACGCGAGCTTGGCCAAGGATCAGGCTCACGCGCAGCTCTCGCTACTGGGTATCAGCGTTGAAGCGATCCGCATCGGCGACACGCTCTACATCAAGGGCAACCGAGCGTTCGACACGCGCCTTGAAAGCACGACCGGTGCGAAGGTGCCGCCCGGGGTGTGGTTGAAGGGACCCGCGGACGGCGTCCTGGGGCAGGTTGGCACGTTCACCGACATGAACAGGGAGGTGCCGCTCATCCTCGAGGCCCGTGGTCCGCTCACCAAGGGCGCGGCCGTAAAGGTCAATGGTCAGCCTGCGATCGAGGTCAAAGAGACAGCAAAGCTCTTTGCCGGCACCCTGTATGTCGCCACGACCGGCCAGCCGTATCCGCTTCTGCTGCGCAAGGCTGGTCGGGAAACGGGGCAGACGACCTTCAGCGACTGGAACGGCTCGATCACTGTTGATCCGCCTGCCGACGCGATCGACATCAGCCAACTCGAACACAAGGCGGGGTGAGGATGTTTCGCTCCAGCCTTCGAAAGAGCTCGAGCGTCCTCCCAGGATGGCGCCCGGGACGCCTCGGCCCGGATTCCCTCTCCGCGAGAGCCGAGGACACCCGCAGCAGCCGGGGCGTGGCCTCCGACACAGACCCGTCGTCGGGGGCCACGTCTCCGGTCGGACGCTGGGATGGGACATAGCGGGGTGATGGGCTGATGGCCACCGGCTACATCCGTGAGCGCAACGGCCGCTTCTACGTCCGTACCCGCGTGCTCGCGATCGACCGCGACACAGGACAGTCGTGTTGGAAACACGTCGAGAAGGCAGCCGGCAAGAGCAGGCGAGGCGCTGAGCGGATGCTGCGCACGATGCAGGAGCAGGTTCAGGCCCGTCGCTATGTGCCCTGTCGCGCGACCGTGCTGGAATTGGGCAACCGCTGGCTCGTGGAGCATGTGCAGCCGAACCTCAAGCCGAGCGCCGCCGCCAGCTATCGGGGCACCTTCTACAAGCACGTCGCCCCCGTCATCGGCCACATGCGTGTGGACGACTGCGACGGCTACGCCATTGGCGCGCTCTTGGCACGCAAGCGCCGGGAAGGGATGAGCGAGCCGGGCGTGGCCAAGCTTCGCCGCCAGATCCACGCGATGTTCGCGTTTGCCCAGGATGAGGGCCTCGTGGCCCTCAACCCCGCCGACGCCGCCCGTGCGCGTGGGCGTCGGCCCGGGCGCCATAGGGCCCGTGGCACCGAGCTCAGCCCTGTTCAGATCAAGCGGTTCCTGGACGGTGTCCACCGCGGTGGCGGTTGTTCTTCACCGTCGCTCTGGATACGGGCCTGCGTCGCGGCGAGCTGATTGGGCTGCGTTGGGAAGACGTCGATCTGCTGGAGCGGATCATCCAGGTGCGCCGCAGCATCGGTCCCTACGACGACCCTGAAACCCACGAGATGTCCCTCCGGGGCCCAGAAGTCACACAGGACGGCTTGGGCTGGCGGGAAGCCTTCGGCGGCGCAAGCGCCGCCGATCGCGCCATGTTGAGCACGAAGACGGCGGCGGGCCAGCGGCTCGTGCCGGTCCTCGACGGCGCTCAGCGGGCCTTGGAGGAGCTCTATGCGCAGGCGCAGGACACGCGCGAGCGTTCGCCCGTGTTCGCCACGGTGGAGCGCAAGCGCGGACGCAACGGCGCGATCCGTCCCACCGGCCGGCCGCTGTGCCCGAGAATGGTCAGCCGTGTCTTTCGCCGCTACGCCGACCGGGCCGGCCTGCCGACGAGTGTGCGGTTGCACGACCTGCGCCACACCGCGATCACCAACGCGATCGGCCAGGGCGAGGACATCCTGCTCGTCGCCGCCTTCGCCGGCCACGCCAAGACGTCCACCACCGTCGATGTCTACGGGCATCTCATGCCCGACCGCGTACGCGAGGCCGCCCGCCGCATGCGCTCGGTCTCCGACGTGGCAGTCGCAGGCTGAGCGGGCACGACGCGGCCAGGGCATCACGGCCTGGTCGCGGGGCAGGTCGTCGCCGGCCTCCGGGGCGACAGAAGTGTACTCACGTAGTGTTTATCGTGCTACACCTTCGTCCATGAGCGTAAGGCGCTTCGTCGGGCGAGAGGCGTGACGAGACGCTCCTCGTCGGCGTCTCCCGCGGCGGCTTCGGGGTTGACGGTCTCGACGTTCGCCTGACCCCCGAGGACATCGTCGCGGCTGAGTTATCCGGCCATATAGGCCAAAGATTGGATAAGCGTGTA
>CAWAWI010000004.1:0-384715 GCA_963785785.1 uncultured Solirubrobacterales bacterium
TAGCCTTTGATAGGTCGCCTGGCTGTCTACGGGGTTGGCGCTCGGTGGACGCGCTCCGGTCAGCTGTCCCGCCGCCACCTCGACAGGCCGAGCACCACTGTAACGGCGGGCTGGGGATCGTGTAACGGGATGTATGGAGCCGGATCTCCAACTGGAGGACTTCAGGGAGCGGTCGCTCGCCAAGGGCGTGAACCCGATCCTCTACTGGACCGTGCGCGCGATCCTGGTGCCGTTCTTCCTGGTCTACTTCCGCCTGGCCAGGATCGGGCGTGAGCATCTCCCGCGGAGCGGCCCATTGCTGCTGGCCGCCAACCATCGGAGCTTTCTCGATCCGTTCGTGATCGGCGCGCTGATCGGCAGGCCCCTGTACTACGTGGCCAAGCGTGAGCTGTTCGAACGGCGCTGGCAGGCGTGGATCCTGAATGCCCTGGGCGCCTTTCCGGTCGATCGCGGCGCGAGCGACACCCAGGCGATGGCGACCGCCAGGGCGATCCTGCAGCGGGGCGACTGCGTGGTGATCTTCCCCGAGGGCACCCGTACGCGACGAGGTCCTCTCGGAGCGCCCCGCCGGGGAGTCGGGCGCCTGGCGCTCGAAACCGGCGCGAAGGTCGTGCCGGTCGCCGTGATCGGCACCGAAGACGTCCGCCGGGGTTGGCGCATCCGGCCACGCAAGGTGTGCCTGCGGGTAGGCGTGCCCATGCGGTTCCCGACCGTCCAAGAGCCCTCCCCGGAGCTCGCCGCCGCGGTGACGAGACGGATCTGGTCGTGCGTGAGCCTGCAGTGGGAGTGGCTGGGCGGTGCCAGGGCGCCGCACGAGGAAGAGCACCTCGAGCGGGCCGACCGGATCGAGCGGGCCGACCGGATCGAGCGGGCCGGCCACGTCGAGCGGGCCGAACGGGCCCCACGGGATGAGCGGGAGCCGGCGCGGGCCGCCTGAGGGCCCGAGCCGACCGGATGGCGGGGAAGGATAGTGTGGGATGAGTGGACGACGAGCCGACCGGCAAGGCGAAGGCGCAGCTGGACAGGGAGTTCTCGGACCTCTACAGGACCCACCTGCGGGACGTGTACAGCTACTCCTACTACCGGGTGGGCAATCACCACGACGCCGAGGACCTGACCGAGCAGACGTTCCTGCAGGCGTACAGGCACTTCGAGCGGGCCCAACGGGAATCCAACGGCCGGCCCCTGCGACCGTGGCTGATCCGGATCGCCCACAACCTGGCAGCGAACCTCTACCGGGACCGCTCCCGCAAGCCCGCCTCGCCGATCGACGACACCACTCCCCTGGCGGACCCCCACACGACCGAGCAGCTCGTGGAGGGGCGCGAGCAGGCCAAGCACGTGCTCGACGGGGTCAGCCGCCTGCCGGAGGATCGGCGGGAGGCCCTGATCATGAGGTTCGCGCTGGGGATGGACAATCGCGAGATCGCCCGCGCCCTCGGGCGCTCGGACGGAGCTACGAAGGTGCTCATCCATCGCGCCATCAAGCAGCTCCAGGAGATCGTCGGCGACATGGGAGACGGGGTCGGCGACACGGGCGACGGAGCCGGCGACTCCGGCGAGAGGGAGGGGACTGAGCTATGAGCGAAGCCGCTTCCAGCAGCTTCGAGGGTCTTTTGCGGGAGGCTCTCTCGCCCGTCGAGCCCCCCGCGGACCTGGCTCTGCGGCTGGAGGGGACCCTTCGGAGCATCACAGAGCTGGCCGCCGACGAGCTCGAGGCGTGGGAGCTCTCGGCGATGCGAGACCCTCGCAACTGGGCCCGTCCCGCGGCCGCGGTTGTGGCGGGCAGTGCCGCGGGTGCGGCGCTCGTGCTGCTTCGCGCCCGCCGGAAGGCCCAGCAGAATGTCTCCCACGGCGGCGTCGTGGGAGGTGCCAGGGAGACCGCGGAGCGGGCCCTCCGGGACCTCAGCCGCGAGACCCGCAGGCTGCTCGGCGACCGTTGAGCGGGAGCCGGCCCACCGCGTAGATAGGCTCTTCGCGGCAATGGCTACGTGTTACCGCCATCCCTCCCGCGAGACCGGCGTTTCGTGTTCGTCCTGCGGGCGGCCCATCTGCCCGGACTGCATGACCCCGACGGCGGTGGGGATGCGCTGCCCCGAGTGCTCCAAGCAGCGCACCAAAACGGTGCGCATGCGCGACATGGCCGCGCGTCCGCAGGTGACCTACGCGCTGATCGCGATCAACGTGATCGCGTTTCTCTCGGAGGGCAATCTGACGCTGAACGGCGGTGGCACGGGCGACAGCGTGTACCTGAAAGGGGCCCTCCTCGGGAGCAGCGAATTTCCGCCCCTCGCCGGCCAGGGGGTCGCCCACGGCCAGTGGTGGCGGCTCGTGACCAGCGGCTTCCTGCACGAGAACATCCTGCACATCGGCTTCAACATGCTGGTCCTCTACTACCTCGGCGTGATGCTCGAGTCCGCGATCGGTCACCTCAAGTTCGGCGTCATCTATGCCGTCTCGCTGCTCACCGGCTCTCTCGGGGCGCTGATCGTCTCCCCCCACGTGCTCACCGTCGGAGCCTCCGGAGCCGTGTTCGGGGTGATGGGGGCGGCGGCCCTGGAGATGCGCGCCCGCCAGATCCCGATCATGCAGAGCGGCGTCGGGATGCTGATCCTGATCAACCTGATCTTCAGCTTCACCGTGCCCGGCATCTCCTGGGGAGGCCACATCGGCGGCCTGATCGGGGGGGCGGTGGCGATGGCCGTGATCCAGGCCGGGGACCGCTACCGCCGGCAGGCCCTCGCGCTCGCCGGATGCGCCGCGATCGGCGTCGGGGCGGTCGCCGGCTCGCTGGCCACCTCGAAATCGAGCGAGGTCGAACCGACCGGACCGAGCCAGGAAACCCTGCTGACCCCCGAACCTTGAACGCCTCGCGCGCTCCGGCGTCGCGTCGGCCGAGCCTGTGCCTCAGCGCTTCGCAGCGGGCGCCAACGTGACCTCCAGGGCTTCAGCGGGCGCGTGGGGCGCCTGGGCGGGATGCAGGACGTGGGCGAGCAGCTCCAAACCGTCGATCAGGCGGGGGCCGGGGCGGGAGAAGTAGGCGGAGGCGTTCACCGCCACGATCCTGCCCGTGCCGAGCCTCTGAAGCTCGCTCCCGTACGCGAGCGCCTCCGCGTGCGCGCGCGGGGCGTCATAGCCGCAGGGCATCACGACCACCACCTCGACCGCCGCTGCCTCGAGCTCCTCCCACGATGCCGTCCGGGAGGGCTCGCCGGGAAAGCCGAGCACGTCTTCGCCCCCCGCCAGCTCGATCAGCTGGGGTGTCCAGTGACCCGCGACGTAGACGGGATCGAGCCACTCCAGGGCGGCCACCCGCGGGCGGCGCTGACCGCGCACCGCGAGCTTCACCCGATCGATCCGGATCGCGGCTTCCCCGATCAGCTCCGCTCCTCGATCCCGCCGGCCGGTGGCCTCGGCGATCGTGCGGACGTCCGCGAGGGTCTCCCCGAGGGTGCTCGGGTCCAGCGAGATCACCGTTGGGCGCGAGGGCAGCTCTTGGGCGAGCTCTGAGACCTCCTCGTGGGAGACCGCGCACACCGGGCACAGCGACTGGGTGACGATCAGCTCGGGCTCGAGCCCCTCCAGGGCGTCCCGGTCGAGCTCGTATATGGCCTGGTCCTCGGCCGTCCGCTCGCGCACCGCCGCGTCGATCTCCGCCGGGCCGAGTCCCGCCGGAAGCACGTCCCGGGTGACGCGCTCGAGTTCGAGGGCCTCGGGCGGATGGTCGCACTCGTGGGTCACCCCCACGACCTCCGGGCCGAGGCCGAGCGCGAACAGCAGCTCGGTGGCGTGGGGGACGAGGCTCACGATACGCACGATCTCCTTGACTTTATGCCTCACCGGGATACTCTCGCGCCTGACCATGGAGAGGCTGAGCGCATGGAGAAGCTGAGCGACCCGGAGATCGAGGAGCGCCTCGCCCGCGGCGAATGGCGCCGGAACGAGCGGGACTCGATCGTCCGCGACCTGAAGTTCGCCGACTTCGCGGAGGCGATCGCATTCGTGAACCGCGTGGCGGCGGTCGCCGAGGAGATGAACCACCACCCGGACATCCTCGTGCACGGCTGGAACAAGGTTCGCCTGACCCTCTCCACCCATTCGGAGGGGGGCCTCACCGGCGCCGACTTCGACCTGGCCGCCCGGATCGACGGTCTGCTCTGAGGCCGCCGGCGGTCTCCCCGCACGCGCCTGCTTCTCGCACTGCGTCTCGCGCCTGCTTCTCGCACCTGCGTCTCGCGCCTGACCCGTGCGCTTCCGACTCGGCCCCTTGCTACGGTTCGCGCGTCGCAAGCGATGAACGACGACGAAGAACCTCACCGAAGTAGCGGCGCCCCGAAGGGCGGCGCCCCGGCGTGAACGGCCTGAGGCTCATCCTCACGGCGGTGTTGATCGGCGTGAACGCGTTCTTCGTGATCGCCGAGTACGCGCTCGTGCGCTCGCGCAAGTCGCGCCTGGAGATCATGCGCGAGGAAGGCGCCCGGGGCGCCCAGCTCGCGCTCCACCAGGTCGGAAACATCAACGAGTACATCTCGGCCGTCCAGATCGGCGTCACGATGACCTCGATCGGGATCGGCGCCCTCGGCGAGCCCGCCCTGGCGAACATCCTCAAAAACGCGTTCGGCGACGCGATCAGCCACGGGTTGGCGGTGGTGATCGCCGTGTCGCTGTCGTTCCTGGCGATCACCGTGGCCCAGCTGATCGCCGGCGAGATGGTGCCCAAGTTCTATGCGATCGACCGCGCCGAGCTCGTCGCCCGGCGGATCGCCCGTCCGCTGCAGGCGTTCAGCGTCCTGTTCCGGCCGTTCATCCTGGGGCTGACCGCCGTCGCCCGGTGGATCCTCGCGCGGATGGGAGTGGACATGAGCGCCGAACGCCGCGGCGGCTCACCCGACGAGCTCAAGCGGCTGATCGCCGAGTCCTACGCGGGCGGCCACATCGACCCGGGCGAGGCCGGCATGCTGACGGGCGTCTTTCACCTGCACGAGCAGGAGGCCCGCCAGGTGATGACCCCGATCCCCGCCGTCGTCACCGTGGACATCTCCCAGGACGTGGAGACCGCTCTGCAGCGGTGCATCTCCTCGGGGCACACCCGTCTCGTGGTCACCGAGGACGAGAACCGCGATCGCGTCCACGGGCTCGTCCACGTCAGCTCCCTCGCGGACCGGCTGATTCGGGATGGGCCGAAGGCCTCCGTGAAGCCCCTCGTCCACGACGCCCCGATCGTGCCCGAGACCAAGCCCCTGGACGACCTGCTGGCGGACCTCCAGCGCCAGCGCACCTCGATGGCGGTGGTCGTCGACGAGTACGGGCGGGTGGTGGGGATCGTCACCGTCGAGGACATCGTCGAGGAGGTCGTCGGGGAGATCGCCGACGAGACCGACCCGACCGCCGGGGAGGTCAGGCGGCTGGCCAACGGCGACTGGTTCGTCCGCGGCCACGTCGCTATCAGCGACCTCGCCGACTACGGCCTTGACCTGCCGGTGGACACCGACGCCTACAACTCCGTCGGGGGGTTCGTGTTCGCCGAGCTCGGCCGGCTGCCGCGCCGCGGGGACGCCGTCCAGGCGGGCGGGTTCTCGATCAGGGTGGAGTCCGTGCGCGAGAACCGCATCGACGCGGTTCGCATTCGCAGCCGCCGACGCCCACCCAGCGAGCAGGCCTCACGCGAAGAGGCCTCCTAGGCCCCTCCGGCCTCGTCGGCCCGTTTGGTCCCCCGTCAGCCGTTTGGCCCGTCAGCCGTTTGGCCCCCCATCAGCCCCTTTGGCCCCGTCAGCGGTTGGCCCCGTCAGCCGTTTGGCTCCAGCAGCACGTCAGGCCCCCAAAAACACGTCCGGCCCGCGGGGGGAGCGGGCCGGAACGTGTGCACTGGGAGGAGGCGGGTGTGCATTGCGACTGTGTCGCATCACCAGTATCTCGATGTTGATCAACGCCACCTAAAAGTCGCCTCATAGTTCCTAAATCCTCATGTGAGAAAACACACAGACTCGGATCAGTAGGAGTGGAAGCCCTGGCCGGTCTTCCGTCCGAGGGCCCCCTCGGCGATCAGCTGATCGATGCGAGGGGGGACGGGCTCGCCGATGGTCTCGCCGATCGCCTTCGACACGTCCAGGCCGACGAGGTCCAGCAAAGCGAGGGGCCCCATCGGATGGCCCGCCCCGAGCTTCATGCAGGTGTCCACGCTCGTCGCGTCGATGTCGGTCTCTTCCATCAGCCTCACGGCGTTGAACAGATAGGGAAACAGCAGCCGGTTGACGACGAAGCCGGGCACGTCGGGGACCTCCACTGGGGTCTTCTCGAAGGTCTCGCACAGCGCCAGGGCCCGGGCGCGGGTGTCGGCGGTGGCGGCCGCCGGGAAGATCAGTTCGACGAGCTTCATCTTCGTGACGGGGTTGAACACGTGGAGCCCCACGAACCGTTCCTCCCGTCCGCTCTCGCAGGCGAGACGCTCGACCGACAGCGAGGAGGTCGTGCTTGCGAGGATCGCGTCCGAGCCCAGCACCCGGTTCATCTCGCCGAGGAGAGCCGCCTTGACGTCGTGATCCTCGACCACCGCCTCGACGACGAAGCCTGCGTCCGCGAGCAGGTCCCTGTCGGTCACGACCCGCACGTGCGCGGGGTCGATCTCGGCGCCCAGCCGGGAGAGGGTCTTCTCGACCGTCTGCTTGGCCCGCTCCGCGGAACTGTCCGAACGTGCGAGCAGAAGCACCGGCCCGTGATGGGCGGCGGTCGCCGCGAGGCCGCAGGCGATCGCGCCGCTGCCGACTATCGCGAGGCTCTCGTTCATGGTCTTGGCGAGCTCATTGACTGACTGGTCAATCTAATCGTTGATTGGCGCGGTAGAGTAAGGGATAGGGGTGCCGAGCGTACCTGTGCGGGTCCCGAAGGCGCCGCCAGGACCGCGTATCGCATCGGCGCAGGGCACGCGTCACGCAAAGACCCCAATCGCTAAAGAGCTGACCGAGGAGGACTTCCAGTCATGAGGCAACCAGAGGGCCGCGAGGTCGTGATCGTCGAGGCTGTGCGCACGCCGATCGGCCGTGGGCACAAGGAGAAGGGCTACTACAAGGACACCCATCCCAACGCGCTGCTCGGCAAGTGCTACACCGAGGTCATCTCCCGGGCGGGCATCGAGGCGGGAGAGGTCGAGGACGTGATCGCGGGCTGCGTGCAGCAGTTCGGCGAGCAGGGCTTCAACATCGCCCGGAACGCCTGGCTGCAGGAGGGCCTGCCGATCGAGACCCCCGGCACTACCGTCGATCGCCAGTGCGGATCGGCCCAGCAGGCCGTGAACTTCGCGAGCGCCCTGATCGGGGCGGGCGTCCACGACGCGATGATCGGCGGAGGGGTCGAGCACATGGGCCACCTCCCGTTCTCCGCCGGCATGAAGACCCAGCAGGACTTCGGTTTTGCCTTCACTCCCGAGCTGATGGCCAAGCACGACATCGTCGGCCAGGGCCTCGGCGCGGAGATGATCGCCGACCAGTGGGAGATCCCTCGCTCCGAGCTCGACGAGCTCGCCGTACGCTCCCATCGGCTGGCCCACCAGGCCACCGAGGAGGGCCGGTTCGAGCGCGAGATCGTGCCCTTCCAGGTCAACGGGGACACCTACGTGACCGACCAGGGCATCCGTCCGGACACCAACCTGGAGACGCTCTCCCAGCTGAAGCCCGCGTTCAAGCCCGACGGCAAGATCACCGCCGGCAACTCCTCCCAGATCTCAGATGGCGCCGCGGCGGTGCTGCTGATGTC
The DNA here is from genome assembly GCA_963785785.1 of uncultured Solirubrobacterales bacterium. Classification (GTDB taxonomy): domain Bacteria; phylum Actinomycetota; class Thermoleophilia; order Solirubrobacterales; family Solirubrobacteraceae; genus Palsa-744. The sequence goes on from CAWAWI010000004.1 coordinate 7,750, forward strand.
CGCGGAGAAGGCCAAGGAGCTGGGCGTGACCCCGCGTGCGCGGATCGTCGATCAGACGACCGTCGGCTGCGATCCGGTGAAAATGCTCGAGGGCCCGATCCCGGCGACCCGCAAAATCCTCGATCGCAACGGCATGTCGATCGACGACATCGACCTGATCGAGATCAACGAGGCGTTCGCGCCCGTCCTCGCGGCGTGGCGTCGCGAGTTGAGCCCCGACATGGACCGGGTCAACGTCAACGGCGGCGCGATGGCTCTCGGCCATCCCCTCGGCTCGACCGGCGCCCGCCTGATCACGACTCTCCTGCATGAGCTCGAGCGCTCGGACAAGGAGGTCGGCTTCGTCACGATGTGCTGCGGCGGGGGCCTGGGCACGGGCACCCTCATCCAGCGAGTCTGAGATCCGCTAAGGGCCTTCCGGGATAGGCCCTGACTAACCGCCGCTCGGCCCGCCGCCGGTCCAGTTCACGGCCACCGGCGGTAGGGCCAGGAGCGCCTGCCAGGTGGCCGCTTCGGTCTTGCCCGTCGGGGCGATCCCGTGGGCGGTCTGAAACTGCTCGAGGTTCGCGGTGGTGGTCGCGTCGAAGATCCCGGTGGTGGCCTGGCTTGAGATCGCGCCGGCCAGGTGCTCCTGCATCCACAGCACCGGATCGCCCCGGTTTCCCTGGGCGAGTTCGGTGTATCCCGGGTTGGGCGTGACGCTCGTCAGGGGCGCCAGCGGTTCGCCCAGCGCCGTCCACTCGCTCGCGGGGGTTTCCTGCCAGTCCCACCACGAGATCCCGGTGGCGCCGTAGTCCACGGCCTCCTCCCGGAAGCGCACCAGTTCGCTGTTCGAAGGATGGCTGTAGGTCTGGCCGAGAGGCGCGATCGGGCGGCCGTAGACCCGGTTGGCGATGTAGGTGTTCGCGTACACCGTGTCCACCGAGTTGCCGATGTCCTTCCAGTACATCTGGGGGGCGTTGAACTGAGCCCCGTTCGGCCCCAGGAAAACCGAGTAGGGAAACGACGTGTGGTAGTAGACGTAGGGGAACGAGGCCAGTCCCAGCGGGTAGGTCGGTCCGATCTTCGCCCTCAGATCCGTTATGTATGTCTGGGCGGCCCCGTAGTGGCCTTCGTACTGGGACTCCGCGTCGATCACCAGGCAGTCCGCTCCAGCGGCGACCGCTTTCGCGCCCAGTTCCGCCTCCCCCACCGGGTTGGTCCCGTAAACGTACTGCCAGGCGCACACCCTCAATCCGTTCGCGTGCATCTGCTGCACGAGTTCGGGGCTGAACTGGCTCCAGTAGTTGGTGGACCCGTCCGAGCTCTTGACGAACACCGTCGTCACCCCCGCCGCGTGGGCCTGGGCGACGATCGACGCGAGGTTCCCGCCGTCGGATTGGCTCAGGTACCAGATCCACATGCCCTGCCCTTCGAAGGCCGACCCCGTGGGCGCCCCCGTGACGGGTGCCGCCGGGGGGTCCTTCGGCGGGGGTGGGTGAAGGGCGTAGCGGACGATCGTGATCGGCCCGTAGGAGCTCGTGTGCCGGCCTTTGCCGAGCAGCACCATGATGTTCCCCGAGTGCGCGCTCGAGGGCACCGTCACCTCGAGCCCCGCCGTGGCCTTGCGCAGGTGCGTCCCCGGCGAGGTGCTGCTGATCCGCGCTTTGGGCTTGCTCGGGAAGGCCACCACCATCCCGCTCGTCAACCCCTTGCCCGCGATCACCAGGGTTCCGCGCAGGGAGACCTCATGGGCGCTGGGCCCGCATCTGCTCAAGGGCACGCACTTCACGCTCGTGATCCTCACCGTCGTCACGTGGAGGCTCGGCGCCTTGCTCGCGGCGGGCGCCTTCTTCTTGGAGGGCGTCTTGTTGGAGGGCGTCTTGTTGGAGGGCGTCTTCTTGGAGGGCGTCTTGTTCGTCGTGCCCCCCGTTCCGCCCCCGCTGGCCGGGGCGCTCGCGCCGCCCGCGCCCCCCGCGCTGCCCGCGCTGCCCGCGCCCCCCGCGCTGCTGGCGCCGGCCGCGTTCGCCGACGCGCCGCCGACGGCGACCGACGTGACGACACCGAGCAAGAGCGCGCACAGTCGCCAGAGGACTGCTGGTGAGATGGGTCTCGCTCGCTTGTTGGCGCCTGCGCTCGTCACGAAAACTCCTCTGCGCCGGGGAAGCGGCCACCGACCTTAGCCGCTTTGGCCTTCCAACAGGAGTCCGGGACAGAAGTTGCGGGAAGGGGATCTTGAGATGAAAGTTGCGCGCCGGCCGGCGGCCCCGCGGCCCCCTGCGGCGGTCAGCGGCGGTCAGCGGCGGTCAGCGGGCCTCGCGGCCCCACGCGGCGGCTCAGGTCCAGCGAAAGCCCCGCTCGGACGGCGCGGGCTCGAGCGGGCTGGAGGGCAGGCCCGGGGGAGGGTCGGGCAGGTTGAAGCCCGTCGGCGCGACGTCATTGGGGGCGTCCCCGTGAAAGAGGGAGGCGAGGTACTGGATCTGGCCCCGTCCCACGCCAAGCTCGAATTGGCCGCCTCCGTAGTTGCCGATCCCATGGGCTTTGCAGTAGTCGAACGCGTCCAGCAGGTTCTTCAGGCCCCCCAGCCGGGAGGGCTTGATGTTGACCATCTCCGGGGGATACCTGAGAGCCTCGATGTCCGCGATCGAGTGGATCGGCGCGTCCCAGGAGAACCGCTCCCGGTGGGGTTCGAGCGCCGCGTCGGTCTCCGGAGTGAGGGCTGGGTCCTCGATCCAGGCGTGCGGAAAGGCCTCCGCAACCCGTTTGTAGAGGGCCGGGTCGGGCGGCTGGTCGACGACCGTCCCCGAGTAATAGCCCTTGAAGTCCACCGACTCGACCGCTCCGCTTGCCACGAGCGCCGCGATCAGCTCCTCGTCCCAGGAGCTCGTTGGGTCGAGCTTGAAGCGCAGCCATGGGTACATTGCCAGGCGCCTGCTCACCGGCTCGATGCTCGCCGGCTCGCCGAGTCGCAGCGACACCACGAACCGCACCGGCTGGCATGCCCGCCCGAGCGCCTCGTACAGAGTCGTACCGGCCTGTCTCAATGCCAGGTCGAGCGCCGCCGACTCGTACGCCCAGGTCCGGTAGCGCCGCGAGACCTCTCGCTTGGGGGCCTCGGGGAACGGCTCGAGACCCGCCAGACGCTCGCAGAAGGATCCGAGCGTCCAGGTTCCAGCCAGCGCCAGGGTGGGGCCGGCCGCCTGCAGGATCTCGTGGTCGACCGCGTCGTAGGTGACGTCCTCTCCCTGTCCCTCCTCGCCGCCACCGCGGAGCTCGATCACCGTGCTCTTGCGCTCGAACTCGCTCGAGACCGTCTCCTGGAGCCCCTGCAGCTCGTACCCGTCGATCTGGACCGCCAGGCCCGCGAGCCGCTCCCAGGTGCTCACTTGCCCGCCTCCGCGTTCGATCGCTCAGCTGGGCCGCTTCCGGCGACGCCGCCGCTCTCGCCGTCGAGGCGTGCCACCAACTCGTCCAAACGCAGCTCCTCCAGCGCCCCCGCGACGGACTCGAGCTCCGCGGCGCAGAGCTCGATCAGCGCCTTTCCCTCCTTGACCAGCTCGAGCGTCTCGTTGAGGCTAGCCTCGCCGGAGTCCAGCCGCCTGATGATCTCCTCGACCCGCGCCGAGGCGGTCTCATAGGTCTGCCGATCGGCCGGCGCCTGGGCGGGCGGGGGCGACTGCGCCTGGGCCTGGGCGGCCGCCTCGGTCCGGGGCTCCGTGTCGCTCATCCCTCGTCGATCCTCGCCGGCACGGTGTCGTCGGCGAAGCGCACTCGCATCCGGCCGGCCCGGCGGGCCGCACCGGCGGTGGCGATCGGATCGCCCCGCTCGGAGCTCACGAGCGCGTATCCGCGCTCGAGGATCCGCTGGGGATCGTGTCCCGCGAGGGCCAGCTCGAGTCGCTGCAGCTCGCGGGGACGTCTCGTGCGGCAGTCCAGCACGGCGGAGTCGGCCTTCCGCTTGAGGACGAGGCCACGCCTTCCGAGCACCTGGCTCTCGCCTTGGATCCTGCGACGGGAGCCGGCCCGGATCTCGCGCAGGCGCTGGTGAAGGAGCGCGCGCTGGCGCGCGAGATGGGTGGAGGGGGCGCGCGAGAGCATCCCGAGGGCCCTTGCCCGAACGATCACCGCCCGTCGACCCTGTGCGCGCATCCGCGCGGCCGTCGCGGCGATCTCCGTGCGCGCCCGACCGCAGTCGAGCCCGACCGCCGCCTCGGCCGCGTGGGTCGGGGTGGAGCAGCTGACGGCCGCAACGTCGTCGAGGAGCGTCCTGTCGGTGTGGTGCCCGACGGACGCGATCACCGGCACGGCGAGCAGGGCTACGGTCCGGCACAGGGACTCCTCGCAGAAGCACAGCAGGTCCGCCAGCGACCCGCCGCCCCGGGCGACGATCACGACGTCCACGTCTCCCACGGCCACGAGATCCTGCAGCGCCCGCGCGATCAGGGGCGCAGCGTGGCGGTCCTGGACGGGCGTGAACCCCCACACGACCCGCCCCGCCCAGCCGCGCCGGGCGAGCGCTGCGAGGATGTCGCCGCGGGCCTTGCCCCCCTCGCCCGTCACGATCCCGATCGTGTGCGGGAGCGACGGTCTCGCCAGCAGCTTCTGGGGCCTCAGCAGTCCCTCGGAGTCGAGCTGCCTGCGCAGCCGCTCGATGCGGGCGAGCAGGTCCCCCTCGCCCGCCACCCGCATGTCGGTGACCGCGAACGTGAAGCCGGGGGACGAGGTGGCGCTGCCCGGATAGAAGTCACACCCCCCCGCCACCACCACCTGGACCCCCTCGGCCGGAGGCTCGCCCGTGCGCGCGAGGATCGCCTCCCAATCCTTCAGCCAGACCGCACAGGGGATCGCCCCGCGGGAGTCTCGCAGCTCGAAGTACACCCGGGCCCTGGACGGACGCAGGTTCACCAGCTCGCCGACCAGCTGTACCTTCGCGAACGACCGCAGCTTCGCCCGCAGCCCCACCGCGTACTCGCCCACGTCGAACGGCCCCGGGAGCGGGCTTCCGGGGATCCCTCGCCCCTCGCCGGCCGTCGGGTCCGGCGTGGGCGGGAGCGGTTGGCTTGCCGACGAAGACACCAGTCCAGCATAGGGGCCGCCCCCGATGGGAGCCTATGGTGGTGGGGTCCTCTTTGTGAGGGACCCGCGCGCGCGGGGTATCGCGCGTGGCCCCGCGCGTGGGCTCGCGCGCGCGGGGCGATACGATCGGTCTCCATGCGGCCGCGCTTCCGGGATGGACCCTTAGAGCCTCGGTCGGGGATCTGACGTCCGTGGCCGGCTCTCGCAGCAAGAGTCGTGGCCGGGGGCGCTCCCGCAAGCGCCGGCCGCCTCCGGGAACGTCCACCCAGGGAGCCTCCACGCAGGGCGCCGCCGATCAGGGCGCGACCGCCCGCGAGGGCGCCCCCAAGCAGGCCAAGGCCAGCCCGCGCAAGCGCGCGAGCCGTGACGGCGGTTTCAGGGATCCCCTGTCCGTGGGCGAGCGACCCCGTGCGCCCTGGCATCCCTGGCCGCTCTCCGAGGTGTTGATACTCGTCGGGGCGATCGGCACCGTCGTCGGCCTTCGGCGGCTCTCCGGCGGCGGTGGCATCTCAAACGGCGGTCCCGCCCTGTTCGCCGGCCTCGGGGCGGTGGCCCTCGGTACGTTCGAGGTGACGCTGCGCGAGCATCGCGCCGGCTATCGCTCGCACGCGACGCTCCTCTCGCTGCTTCCGGTGCTCGTGTTCGACACGATCGTTGCGCTCGGCGTGTCCGCGTTCACGACGGTGCCCCGCCTGTTCAACGTCGCTCTGCTCGCCGTCGATGTGGCGCTGTTCGCGGTGCTGTTCAAACTCTGGCGCGCCCGTTTCCTGGACGCCCGCGCCCGCGTGATCAGCCGCCGCTGAGACGCCCACCGCGGAGACGCCCACGCGGAGACGCCCACCGCTGAGGCTCGGGTCTGCTCAGGCTCGGGCCGCTCAGGCGAGCTCGAGCGAAGGCAGGGGGGGCTCGCCGGTGTGTGCGGCCTCGCCGCGGGTCTCCCCCTCCAATCCGAGGCGCTCCAGGCGGGCGATCTCGCGCTCTCCTTCCACGCGCGCGGGGTGGCCCTCCGGGAGGTCGGCGATCAGGCGCGCGACGCGATTGCGCAGCTGCAGGGCGAAGTGGGGGGTGGACGCGCCCATCAGCCGACGGACGTCCTCGACGGTCACCTCGTGCGCCCGCTCCTTGCGCACCAGCTCGGGATCCTCGGCTTGGCTCATGTGTTCGCGTGAAGGGGGGTCTTTGAGGTGTGGTTGAGGTGCGGTCTGTGGCGTTTTGGGTTCATCCCGAGGAGACCGTGGGAGGCGGTTCTTCGGCCGGCTGAACGCCTTCGCCGGAGGAGCTCCGCGGGGCGATCTCGAGCGTCCCGTCGAGCTGTGCCTGTGTGCCCGATGAGATCGCGCTCTCGTCGCCGATCAACCAGCCGTGATTGTAGACGCCCTTGACCGGCTGGGACCCCGGCGCGGCGGGCTTGATGTCGCTGAGGTAGGAGGCCAGCACGGGGGGCACCCGGTCTGCGTCTTCGAGCAGCAGCAACGGGGCGTAGTCGCCGGTGGCGGAGAGGATCGCGGCGGCCGGCCCGTCGAACGGGCGGGTGGAGTTGGCGAACGCCAAGCCGTGACCGGGTTCCCTGACTCCCCAGCCGAACGACCCGTGGGCGAAGCGGGAGACGGCGACGGCGTTCCCCGCCACGGTCGCGTCTTCGCCCTGTGCGGACTCGACTCGCTTGACCGCTCCGAACCGCCCGAGCTCGGTGAGCGCCCGTTCGCCGATCGCCGTGGACCCGACCGTATAGATCGCGGGTCTGCCGAGGCTTATAAGCTCGGAGGCGGTCGCGGCGGGCACGCCGCTGCGGGTGACGAACAGGATCGGAGCGCCGCTCTCGGCGGCCAGGCCCGCGGCGGGCATCGCCAGCGCCCGCGGGCCGTCGGCCGCCACCACGATCACCGCGTGGGGGTTCGCTCCGCGCGCGACCGTGAGCAGCCGCGCGACCGAGACCGCCAGGGAGTACGGGTCGCTCGTGGTCGCGCCCCGCGCCCGGTAGCCGCTTGGCGCTTGGATCGAGGGACCGAGGAGCACCACCTGGGCCCCGTCGAGGGCGCTCGATCCCGTCGGGTGAAGGGCCCCCAGCGCCCGCAGGCTCACCCCGGGGAGCGTCCCCCCTTCGGCATACAGCAGCGGAGCCCCCAGCGGCGCGCTCGCCAGGACCGAGGCCGCAAGCGCCCCCGGCCAGTCGTTCGCGTCCGCCACGACGACCGCCTGGGGGCGGGTTTCGGGGGTCAGGCCGGGGTAGGCGGCACGGGCCACCGCGGCCGCGTCGGCGGTGGGGCTCGCGCCGCCGAGCCTCGTCGTGTTGCGGGTGGCGGTGGCCGCGGTCCCCGCCGCTCCGGTTCTCACGACGACCGTTTCCACGCCCGTGCCACCCTGCTGCCCGGAGACAGTCGTGCCGGAGCCCGCCTTGCCGCAGCCGACGGCCGCGACGGCCATCGTCGCAGCGACACAGAGGGCCGCCGCGAGGGGTCGAGTCCGGGGAGCGCCCGCGAGCATGAGCGGAGACACTAGCGCTCGTATACTCGCCCGCCGTGGCCGCTTCGCCTCTACACGAGCAGCGCGACCAGCCTCCGGGCGTGCCGCCGCTCGCGCTCACGGGAGAGCGGACCCTCCCGGACGTGCCGGTCGAGAACTACTGGTTTCGCCGCCACCTGGCGGTGTACGAGTGGATCGCGACACGGGTGGCGGGGCAGCGGGTCCTCGACATGGCCTGTGGCGAGGGCTACGGCTCGGACCTGCTCGCCGGGAGCGCCGCGGAGGTGGTCGGGATCGACGCCAATCCCGAGGCCTTCGAGCACGCCCGCCTGCGCTACCGCCGTCCCAACCTCCGTTTCGAGCGGGACCTGATCGAGACGTTCTCGCAGCCCGCCGACTCGGTCGTGTTCCTGCAGACGATCGAGCACGTCCAGGACGCCTCGGCGGTGCTCGAGCACTTCCGCTCGCTGGTGGGCGAGGCGGGAACGGTGTTCGTCTCCACGCCCAACATCCTGACGCTGGCTCCCCCGGGGGCCAAGCGCTCGGACAATCCCTGGCACGTCCACGAGTACCGCGCCGCCGAGTTCGAGGAGCTCTGCCGGGGAGTCTTCGGATCGGTCGAGATCCACGGGCTCTTCCATGCGCGCAAGCTGTGGGTGCACGAGCTCGCGTTGCGCGTGGGCTGGGATTCGGTGCACCCGCGCCTGCGCCTGACCGCTCCCTTCTACGACCGGTTCACGCCCGCGATTGCCGTGTCGGACTTCAACCTGCGCCCGGACGCCGACGCCGACCTTGATCGGGCGCTCGACTTCCTCGCGGTCTGCCGGCCGTGAGCGAGCCGGCCGCGGGCGGGTCCCGTCGGGGCAACGCACGCGATCGGGGGGCGCTTGCGATCGTCCTTCACACCCACATGCCCTACGTCGAGTCCTTCGGCACCTGGCCGTTCGGGGAGGAGTGGCTGTGGGAGGCGTTCTGCGGCTGCTACCTGCCGCTGCTGGATCTGCTCGACGCGAGCGACTCCCCGCTCACGCTCTCGCTCACGCCCGTCCTCTGCGACCAACTGTCCGCTCCGGGGCTGGCGGAGCGATTCCAGCGCTTCGTGGGGGAGACCCGCCACTTCACCCACGCCGAGGACGCCGCCGGACTGCGCGCCGGCGGTCACGAGGTGCTGGCAGCAGAGCTCGACCGCGGGTGGAGCGCCGACTACGAGCACGCGCTCGAGCGCTTCGCCGCTCGCGGCGGAGACCTGCTGGGCGGGTTCGCCCCGCACGTGTCCTGGACCTCCAGCGCCACCCACGCGGTCCTGCCGCTCTTGGCGAGCGACGCCTGCGCGCGCCTTCAGGTGCAGGGGGGCGTCGCCTCCCACCTCGCGCGCTTCGCCGGCGACTGGCAGGGAGGGTTCTGGCTTCCCGAGTGCGCTCACGTGAGTCGCCTGGAGCCGATTCTCGCGGGCGCCGGCGCGCGGGCCACCTGCGTGGAGCTCACCGGTCGCGTCGGGTTGGGGGCCCACGAGAGCCTGCGGCCGCTGCTCTGCGACTCGGGTCTCGTGCTCTTCCCGATCGATCGCTCGCTGATCTCACTCGTGTGGAGCGACTCGGGCTACCCGGCCGACGACGTCTACCGCGACTACCATCGCCATACCGTCCACCACCACAATCCCTGGTCAAACGGCGGCGACCCCTATGACTTTCAGGGGGCCCACGCGCGCGCGCGGGCCCACGCCGCGGACTTCGTCGACCGTGTCCTGAAGCGCCTCGCCCGCGACGGCTCCGGACTGCCCGGGGGAGGGCTGGCCGTGTGCGCGCTGGACACCGAGCTGCTCGGGCACTGGTGGTATGAGGGGATCGCCTGGCTACGGGCGGTCATCCACGAGGCCGGCGCACGAGGGCTCGAGCTGGTGCGCCTGGACGACGCGCTCGAGCGCTTCGAGCCCACGCCGGTGCGGGGCGGGGCCACGCCGGTCCGGGACGGCCCGGAGTGGCAGGCGGACGATTGGGACGCGGAGAAGGGGCGGGCCAGCAGCTGGGGCAGTGGCGGGGACCTCTCGACCTGGTCGGGACCGGCGGTCGCCGAGCTCGCGTTCGCGACCCGGGCGGCCGAGCTGCAGACGCTCGCCGCCGCCATCGCCGGGACCGCCGGAGCCGCGGCCGTACGGGAGCTGCTGGCGCTCCAGGCCAGCGATTGGGCGTTCATGGTCTCCCGCGGCGTGGCCGTGCCCTACGCGCGCGAGCGCTTCGAGGGACACCGCCAGGCGCTCGCGAGCGCGCTCGCCGACGGCCCCGACGCGAGCGAGGAGGGGCTGCGCGAGCTGGCGGCCGGCGTCGATCCCTCGTTGCTGCTGGCGCCGTGAGGGAGTATCGTCGCGGCGGCCGCGATCGGTTTAGGAGGCGCCACCGCGAGCCGGGGACGGTCCGTCGCTGCAGCTTTGCACGGGTCGGAGTAGAGTCGCCACGAGGACGGAGCGGAGGGTCTGACCCCGGCCGGAGACTCGGGCGATCTCGCGCTCTGTCGCCAACCGAGCAGGAGGTGTGTGATGGCAGATGCCGGACTCTTCATCGGATGGGGACCGCCCGTCACCGGGCGTGAGGCGAAGGGCCTCGAGGTGTTCGCCGAAGCGCTGGCGTACTACGGGAAGGCCGCACAGGACGGTCGTATCGAGAGCCAGGAGACGGTGCTGCTCAACCCTCACGGAGGGGACCTCTCGGGCTTCATCCTGGTTCGCGGGAGCGAGGCGCAGATCGCCGCGTTGCGCGCGGAGGACGAGTTCGAACGGATCGTCACCCGGGCCACGCTGGTCGTGCAGGACGTCGGCGTCGTGGATGCCTCCCTCGGCGATGGTGTGCAAGCCTCGATCGGCGTCTACCAGGCGGCGATAGCCGACCTGACCTGAGTCTGCTTGGGCTTCGTGAGCGATCAGGTTGCCCTCATCACGGGCGCGGCGAGCGGCTTTGGACGGGCCCTCACGCTGGCGCTCGCCGGCCGCGGGGTGCGGGTCGTGGCGTGTGACGTGGACGAGGCGGGCGGCCGCGAGGTGGCCAATGGGGACGGTGCGCTGTTCCTCAGCTGTGACGTCAGTGACCCCGAGCAGACCGCGGCAGCGGCAGCGGCCGCGGTGGAGGAGTACGGCGGGCTGGACATGGCGTTCCTGAACGCGGGCGTGGTGAGCGAGACCGGGCTCGGTGAGGACTTCGACCTGGCGTGCTACCGGCGGGCGATGGGGACGAACCTGGACGGTGTCGTCTTCGGCATCAACGCCGTCCTACCGGCGATGAAGGCTCGGGGCGGCGGCTCGATCGTGGCCACCGCCTCGCTCGCCGGGCTGACGCCCGTGCCGATGGATCCGATCTACTCGGCCAACAAGCACGCCGTCGTCGGCCTCGTGCGATCCCTGGGGCCCGCGCTCGCGGCCGACGGGATCCGCATCAACGCGGTCTGTCCCGGCTTCGCTGAGACGGCGATCATCGAGCCGATCCGGGAGGCGCTCGTGGATCAAGGCCTGCCGATAATCCCTGTCGAGCAGGTCACAGACGCCGTGATCGAGCTCTTCGACGGCGAGATGACGGGCGAGTGCTGGTTCGTGCAGGCCGGCCGCGAGAGCCAGGCGTTCAACTTTCGGGGCATCCCCGGCCCAAGACCCCACCCTGAGGCAGCGATCTGAGCGGCTCGTTGGCGTTTTGCGGCGTGATCGTCGCCTCCCGGTGCAGTCGCGGAGAGAGTAGGCTGGACCGGCCGTCCGATCTCGACATCACATCCCGAATACAAGGGGGCCCCGGCGATGAGCACGCGAACGACCATCGACAGCGATGAGCTTTTCATCGGGGGTGATTGGGTCCCACCGCGGGGTTCAGGCCGCATATCGGTGACCGGCGCGAGCACGGAGGAGCTCGTCGGGTCGGTGCCGGAGGGCGCCAACGCAGACATCGATGCCGCGGTGAAGGCGGCACGGGCGGCGTTCGAGGATCCGAGCGGATGGTCTTCGTGGTCGATTGAGGATCGCGCGCAGGCGCTCGAGCGGCTCGCCGGCGCGCTGGAAGGCCGTGGCGAGGAGAGCGCGCATCGCGTGTCGCTGCAGAACGGTATGCCGATCTCGATCGCTCTGGCGACGGAGGCCGTGTTCCCGGCCGTGCTCGCGCGCTACTACGCGGGGATGATCCGGCAGTCCACACTCGAGGAAGATCGCCAGGGGCTGCTCGGGGGCACGATCCACGTGGTCAGCAAGCCGGTGGGCGTGGTCGGTGCGATCGTGCCGTGGAACTACCCGCAGTGCCTCACGATGTTCAAGCTCGCGCCGCTGCTCGCGGCGGGTTGCACGGTCGTGATCAAGCCGAGCCCCGAGACCGTGCTCGACAGTCTGCTGCTCGCCGAGGCGATCGTCGAGGCCGGGCTGCCGGCCGGCGTCGTGAACATCGTGCCCGGGGGACGGGAGCTCGGGGCGTATCTGGTTGAGCACCCGAACGTCGACAAGATCGCGTTCACCGGCTCCACCGCGGCGGGGCGCACGATCGCGCGACGCTGCGGTGAGCTGTTGCGCCCGGTCACCCTCGAGCTCGGCGGCAAGTCCGCCGCGATCGTCCTCGACGACGCCGACCTGTCGGAGTCCGCCGAAGCCCTGTTCGGCGCGACGTTGGCCAACAACGGGCAGACGTGCTACCTCGGCACGCGGGTGCTGGCGCCGCGCTCGCGCTATGACGAGGTGGTAGAGATCTTCGGCGGCCTGGCGGGCGCGCTCGCGGTCGGCGACTCGCTGGACCCGGCCACCCAGATCGGCCCGATGGTGAGCGCCCGCCAGCGCGAGCGTGTGGAGGGCTATATCGAGAAGGGCCGCGCCGAGGGCGCCCGCGTCGTCACAGGAGGCGGTCGCCCGGAGGAGATGGACCGTGGCTGGTTCGTGGAGCCGACGATCTTCGCCGACGTCCAGAACAACTACACGATCGCCCGGGAGGAGATCTTCGGGCCGGTGCTCTCGGTGATCCCCTACGACGGCGTCGATCAGGCGGTGGCGATCGCCAACGACTCCGACTTCGGGCTCGGCGGTAGCGTGTGGACGGCCGATCACGAGCGCGCCGAAGCTGTCGCGAGGCGCGTTCAGACAGGCAGCATCGGGATCAACCACTACATGATCGACCCGGTTGCGCCGTTCGGTGGAGTGAAGGCGAGCGGCCTCGGACGCGAGCTCGGCCCCGAGGGCCTCACGGCCTACCTGCAGCTGCAGTCGATCTATGAGATGCCGCCGCAGGCCGCGGACGCCTCGTAGGTGGGCAGGACGCTTGGCCGCTACGCGCTGAGGCGTACGGGCAGGGCCTTGAGCTGGTTCAGGAAGACCGATTCCACGATCGCGGGGTTGCCGGTCATCTGCATGTTGGGGTAGCGCTTGAGGGTCTCCTCGAAGAGGATCCTCAGCTCCAAACGTGCGAGGGCGGTACCGAGGCAGAAGTGTCGTCCGCCTGCTCCGAAGGCTTGGTGCTCGGGGTTGCGGTGGACGTCGAAGCGGTCGGGGTCCTCGTAGCGGGTCTCGTCGCGGTTTGAGGAGACGTACCACATGACGACCTTCTCGCCCTCTTTGATCTGGCGTCCGTGCAGTTCGGTGTCGCGGGTGGCTGTTCGCCGGAAATGGGCGAACGCGGGGAACATTCGCAGGGACTCCTCGACGGCGGCGGGGATCAGGTCGGGGTCCTGGAGCAGGAGCTCGCGCTGGTCGGGGCTTTCCATGAGGGCGCGCATGCCGCTGCAGTAGGTGGCCTTGGTGGAATCGTTACCGGCGGCCATCAGCAAGAAGAAGCCCATCACGATCTCGTGTTCCTCCAGGCGCTGGCCGTCGACCTCGGCATGGACGAGCACGCTGGTGAGGTCCTCGGTCGGGTTCTCGCGGCGCTCGGCGATCAGCTTGCCGCAGCGCTCGAACAGCTCCGCCCTGTTCCTTTCGACTCCCTTCTCGATGCCGTCCGGGTTCAGATCGGGGTCGGTCACGGCGAGCGTGGCGTTGATCAGCCGCGCCCAGGCCTGATCGTCCTGCGGCGGAACGCCCATGAAGCTGCCGATCACCCGCGAGACCACGGGCTGGGCCACGTCGGTGACCAGATCGCACGTCTCCCGGCTTCGCAGGCGATCGAGGACTTCGACCACGATTTCGCGGATCGCGTCCTCGTGGGCGGCGATTCGCTTGGGGGTGAAGCCTGCCTGGAACAGGGCCTTGACGCGGTCGTGCTGGGGCGGGTCCATGCCGATGAACATCGCCCGGGTCAGCTCCAGCGGGAACGCGGCGTTGGTCGAGGTCACGCCGCCGAGCTCTGAGGAGTAGGTGCGCCAGTCGCGGCTGACCGTGTGGACGTCCTCCGCGGTGGTCACCGACCAGAACCCCGCCTGGTCGGGAAACTCTGTGATCCGCTCGGTCCAGTGCACCGGACACTCCTGGCGCATTTGCTCAAACAGCTCGTTCGGCGGACCGTCCTGCCACACCTCGCGCTCGCTGACAAGCACGCTCTCGAGATCGCTGCTGATCGACGCCATCGAGACCTCCTGGCCGTTGTGTGTCGCGGTGCCCGGTTCATGCTACCGGGCGCTCCGGGCCGCGGGCCGTTGCCGAGATCGGCCATCACCCCGAGGCAGCGCTCCTGCTTCTCGAGCTCGCTCGACACCGTCCGGGGGTGGCTGGCCGTCAGTCATACAGAGCTCCAATCACCCCGGGGTCCAGTGCCTCGATCGAGGCGAGCACGATCGCTGCAAGGGCGAGCGCCTGCTCGTCGGGTGGGAAGGCCCGGTTGGGGATCGCGATGACCTTCATTCCCGCCGCCGCCCCCGCGCGTATGCCGTTGGTCGAGTCCTCCACGACCGCGCAGTCCGCGGGTTCGACGGCCATCCTGCGGGCCGCCTCCAGGTAGACGTCGGGAGCGGGCTTTCCGCGGGGCACCTCTTCGGAGGAGACCACCACGCCGAAGCTCTCCGTCAGGCCGGCTCGCTCGAGCACCAGTGCGATGATCTCGCGATTCGCCGAGGAGGCGATCGCGAGCGGCCAGTGGGAGGCGAGCGAGACCACGGCCTCGCGCGCGCCGGGTAGAAGCGGGAGATGCTCGTCGTAGAGACGTCGCAGGCGCTCCACGACGGCGATCGAGATCTCCTCGGCGCTCATCGGCACATGAAGCTCCTCGGCCATGTAGCGTGACCACTCGGCCGAGCTCATTCCCATCATCGCCCGCTGGGCGTCGTCTCGCCAGGCGCCTCCGCTGGCCTCGACGAGCTCCCTGCGGGCATCGTTCCAGGCGACCTCGGAGTCGACCAGGACACCGTCGAGGTCGAAGGTCACCGCAGCCATCATGTGCTGGCGCTTGGCATCGTCGTTGGACGCCGTCATCGTCGCCGCATTATCCCCGGCGGGCATTGGCGTAGCCTTCGTGCCGATGCCTCCACAGACACGCTACGCAAAGGGCGGCGAGGTCAACAGGTGATCGATTGGAGGGCCGGCTCCGAGTAGTCGCTGCACGCCCGAAGAGCGCGGCCGGCCACGCGAGGTCGACCGGTATGCTACTACTACGTTATGCGATCTATCGGAGAGCGATCTACTGACCCGGGGCTGCTGGTGTTGACGAGCTTGGCCGAGGGTCCCAAGCACGGTTACGCGATCACCGTTGACGTGGAGGAGCTCGCGGGAGTGAGGCTCGGCCCCGGAACTCTCTACGGAGCGTTGTCCCGGCTTGAGGGGAAGGGCCTCATCGAGGCGCTCCCGGCCGAAGATCGACGGCGTCCCTACCGTCTGACGGGCGCCGGCGGCGCGGCTCTGGCGGAGCATCTGCGGACGCTCGAGCGTGTGGCGCGCAGCGGTCTCGATCGTCTGCGCGTGGCCGAGGCGGTCCGATGACCCGGCGGCTGGCCCGGCTGGCGCTTTGGCTCTACCCGCTGGCGTTCCGCCGTCGGTACGGCCGGGAGATGGGCGCGCTGCTCGATCAGACCCCGACGAGCGTGCGGATGGCCCTCGACCTGTCGCGGGGCGCCCTGGCCGCCCACCTGCGGCCGCCGGCGGCGGCCGCAGGCTTGGTCGATCCCGCAGACCGGGTACGTGCGAGCGCAAGCGCCCAGGTGGCCTGCTGGGTCGTGTTCGCGGCAGCCGGGTTCGGGTTCTACAAGACCACCGAGGACCCATCCTTCACTGCCGCCGGCCAAGCCCATCCGTTGCTCGGCGTCACACACCTCGCCGTCCAAGCGCTGGCGATCGTCGCCTCGGTGGCCGTGATGATCGGCGCGCTGCCGCTCGTCGTCTCGGCGCTTGCTCGAGCGAGGCGAGAGCCGAGCTTGCGGGCGCTGGTGAGCGTGCCCCCGCTGGCCGTTCTCCTCTTCGCCGGCCTGACCGGGATCCTGGTGTTGCTGGCTCGCTCCGCGGATCCTCGCGCGAGCGTGGTCGGTGGCATCGCGTTCATCGCCTGGGGTCTGGCCGGACTGGCGTGCGCGACCGTCTGCGTGGTGGCCTCGCGGAGGATTCTGTTCGCCCTGTCGCTGTCGGCACGGCGACTGGTCACGGCGTTCGCGTGCGGAGCTCTCGTGACCGCCTCGATGGCCGCGATGGCACTGACCACCGGGCTGTACGCGATCGCTCTGGCCCTCGATGCACCCCATCTCGCCGGCGCCTCGAACGGGCCGCTCCAGCTGGTGAGCACTGGGGCCTCCCTTGTCGTGTTGCCGATTGTGATGGTCATCGTCGCCACGCTGGCCTTCACCACCACACGCCGAGGCGGACGCGCGGCGGGTCAGCTGCTGGCCTCGGGCCGGAGCTGAGCCAGGTGGCTGGCGCCGGTCAGCTGACCTGACTCAGTTCAGTGGCACGAACCGCTTGAGCTTGCCCGTCTGCAGCCGCGGAAGCCGCTCGACCGGCTCGATCGTGACCGTGGGGCCCGGGCATCCCAGGCGCCCAAGCGCGACCTGGATCTCCGCCGCGACACGCCCGGTGTCCACGGGCTCCTGTGCCCGGAGGAGAATCTGCGCGCCGGTGGGGGTCTGGCGCACCTGATACTCGCTCACGGCGGCCTGGCGGGCGAGGACCGAGCGGAACACGTGGGGGTGAACGGCGAGGTCCCCCGGGTAGACGAACACGTCGTCGCTGCGTCCCTGGATGTCGGCGATTCGGCGGTGCTCTGAGCCGCACGCGCAGGGAGCGTCGAGCATCGTGATCTCGTCGGTGATCTCGTAGCGGATCAGCGGCAGCAGCGGATTGAACAGGTTGGTGAGATACACCTTCTGCGAGGGCTTGCCGGGCGGAACGGGCTCGCCGACGCCATCGACCGGCTCGACGATCACGAGATCATCGGCGATGTGCATGCCGCGGTCCTTGAAGCAGCCGAAGGCTGTCGTGCCGCCCTCAGAGGTGCCCCACAGGTTCGCGATCGGCGCGTCCCACGTCTCCTCGGCGGCCTCGCGGATCTCAGCCAGCAGCGGCTCGGCCATCGTGACGATCCGTCGTGGCCCGATGTGCAGCCGTCCGGCACGTGCCTCGAGGGTGAGGGTGGCCAGCATCGAAGGGTAGGTGGCCAGCCCGTCCCCGTCGACGCGGTTGAGCCCCTCGACGATCTCCTCGAGCGGCAGGCTGATCGGGAACCTGTGCATCTGGATAGCCTCGGTCGCGAACGTCTGGGTCAACGCGCCGGTGAAGTGCGTGGCGTTCGCGGCCGCCACCACCATCGTCACCGGCACTCGCGACGCCAGGTCCGGATCGCTCAAGCGGTCGTGCAGCTGGCGTCTCACGGCTGTCAGCTGGACCGTCGCCCATGCATCCCAGCCCCAGACGAACGCACCGCGCACGCCGCTCGATCCTCCTGAGGCCACGGCGTGGAACTCATCAAGGAAGTACGCGTCGCCGCTCAGAGCGGCGATGTGAGCATTGACGGCATCGAGCGTCACCCGCGGATCGGTGACGATCTCGTCGAAGTGCTCCATCAGGTCTTCCTTGCTCATCGCCGGCAGCTCTCTCAGGAGATCCTCGTCGATGTTCTGCTGATCGACCCCATCCAGGCGGCGAGCATGCCAGGGGGAGCGCTCCTTGGCGATCGCGATCAGCTCCCGCAGGCGCTCGGTGCGCTCCTCCCGCAGGCGCTCGGCGGGCCACGTCAGGCGCTTGAGATGCCCGGGGAGACGACTGAGCATGTGCTCGACGTGACGCTGCCGGGTGCTCTGGTAGTCGGACATCGCACCCGGTCACACTACGCGACCCTGCCCGCCCAGGGACTCTCCAATGGTGAGATGCCCGTACCACTATGAGTACGAGGAGGAGCGGCGGCTAAGCGTGTGCGATGACTTCGCCGACCTCCACGCTGTCGACCGTCACGGCTCCGGCGGGGACAGCCGCCATCTGGGCGACGAGCGCCTGGGCTCCGGCCTCTGAGTCGAACACGGCGGTCGATGTGCCTTTGTTCTCCGGCAGGGCGATCCAGTAGCCGGCGACGAACCCTGGCGCGCCGGAGACTCGCGGTACGAGCTCGCCCAGCTCAGCCTGGGCGGCGGGTAGGTCGTCGATGGTGACCCTGATTACGACTGCGTGCATGGCGGTGCCTTTCTCTTGGGATTAGCTCAGCGGCCGAACCAGCGGGCGCGCCGGCTGGAGCCGAACCGCTGCTTGTCGGCTGCAATGACGTCTGAGGGCTCGCCAAACGTGCCGGTGGGCTTCGGGCCGGAGAGGAAGTCCACCTGCACGCGACCGACACGACCGGCGCCGAACTCGATGTAACAGATGCCGATCCCGTCGTAGGGGTCCGGCTGCTCGCCCCCGCGGATGCTCGCGATCAGCGATTCCGCGACGACCCGTGCGGCTCCCTCGGAGAACACGCCCGCCTTGGGCACACCCGCGGTGGTGACGTCGCCGACCGCGTACACCCCCGGGTAGCGTGTCTGGAGCGTCGCCGAGCTCACGGGCACATACCCGTCCTCGGTCATGCCACTGCCGATCACCACGTCAGGTGCGCGGTGCTTGGGGACGCCGAGGAACAGGTCGTAGGCCATCTCGCTGCCGTCGTCGAGCACCGCCACCTTGCGAACCGGGTCCAGCGAGCTCGGGCGCCGGCCGGGGACGAACCTGATGTCGCGCTCGGCGAAGGCGGCTTCCAGCGCGCGGGAGGTGTCCGGGGAGGGAGGGACGGGACTGCCCAACGGCATCACGAGGGAGATCTCGCAATCCTCGCGCACGCCCCGGGTAAAGAGATGGTCGTGCAGCAAGAGAGCGCACTCGCTCGGCGCGGGAGGGCACTTGTAGGGCGCCCCACACACGCCGATCAGGGCCCGGCCCTGCGTGAACGTCGGCAGCAGCTCGCCCAGTCGCTGTGCGCCGGCCACGGAGTAGAACTCGTTGGCGTCCTGCAGTCCGGGGGTGGCGTCGAAGTCGTAGTCGGCTCCCAGCGCCACGACGAGGAAGTCGGCCTCGTGGACGCCGCCGTCGGTGCTCACGCTCCGGGCCTCGGGGTCGATCGCGGTGATCGTCTCGCGCAGGAACCGCACCCCGGGCTTCGCGATCGCCGAGTAGGGCAGCCGTACGGCGTCCAGCGTGGTCCTGGCGAACATCACGTCGAGCTTCGAGAACCCGAACACGAACGAGTCGCTCTTGTCGATCAGGGTCACCTCGACCTCGTCCCCGAGCTCCTGCGAGAGCATCGTCGTGAGCTCCAAGCCACCAAAGCCCGCTCCGAGGACGACGACGCGGGTCTTCATCGGCCGAGCATACACGCCGTCACTCTCGAGTGAGTGCGAACAGCGGCCAACGGCCGGGGACGCCCTTGAGCTCATGAGAGCCACGGTCCTCGAAAGTGAACGGGCCCCCCACGACCGTCCCGAACACGGTCCCCGAGACGAGCGTCTCGCCGGGCCCGGCCAGCGCGGTGACACGTGAGGCGATGTGGACGGCCATGCCGCCCACATCCTCGCCGATCAGCTCACACTCCCCCGTGTGCAGGCCGACACGAACCTCCACCCCAAGCTCCCGTGTGGCGGCGGCGATCGCCAGGGCACAGCGCAGAGCCCGCGACGGCGGCCCCGCGAACGTCGCGAGGAACCCGTCGCCGACCGTCTTCACCTCACGACCCTCGAAGCGGTGAAGCTCCTTGCGCACGATCTCGTCGTGGCGCGCGAGCAGGTCCCGCCAGCGGCCGTCGCCGAGCTCGGCGACGCGCGAGGTCGCCTCGACGATGTCGGTGAACATCACCGTCAACAACGCCCGCGCGAGCTCCCCGCCGGTGCGTCCACCGGTGAGGAACTCCTCCATCTCTTCGACTATCGCCTCGCTGTCCCCCACGAACGGCAGGGAGTCGGCTCCCTCGAGCTCGACGTATCGCGCACCGGGTATGCGCTCGGCGAGGTAGCGTGAGTGGCGCGGATCCCAGGCGTCATCGCCGGAGCGGTGCATGACGAGTGTCGGGACACGGATCCGGGGCAGCGTCTCGCGCACGTCGAGGTCGGCCGAGGCGTTCAGCAGGACGCGAGCCTCGCTCGGGCTCGCAGCCAGCCGCTGCAGGCGCGCGAACCACTCGGCCAATCCCGGATCCTCGGCCATCGACGGCGCCAGCACCGGGAGGCCGGGACCGTCGGTCTCACCCCAGGCGGCGACGGTGCCCTCGGTCCACTCGGCACGATCCTCGACGGTCATCGCCCAGTCGTAGTCCGGCGCCCAGGTTGTCCGCGCGGTCGACGCGTACATGATCAGCGCGCCCACGCGCTCGGGGCGATCGGCGGCGAGCAGGGCCCCCACGGGCCCGCCCAAGCCGTATGTGAACAGCGCCGCCCGCTCGCTGTTCGCGGCGTCGAGCACCGCCAGGGCGTCCCTTGCCTCCTGCTCAAGGGTGTAGGACTCGCCGACCCTGTCGGACAGTCCGCTCCCGCGGCGGTCGAACAGGATCAGGCGGTTGAACCCGGCCAGGCGCTCGAGGAAACGCCGCAACGCGGACGCCTCCCACAACTGCTCGACCTGGGAGATCCACCCAGGCAGGAACAGCAGATCGAGCGGACCCTCACCCGCGATTTGATATGCGATCGTCGCATCGCCGCTGCGCGCGTAACGTGTCGTGGGAGCCATCGGACGCCGACCATACCGGCCTACTCCCAGCGCAGCGATCGGGGAGCCTCGCGCATGCGGATCACCCGCGCGGGCACGCCCCCCACGACGGCGTTCTCGGGCACGTCTCCGGTGACGACCGCATTTGTGCCGACGATGCTGTTGTGACCGACGGTCGCCCCCCGCAGGATGCAGGCGCCGTAGCCGATCCACACGTTGCAGCCGACTCGCACGTCGCGCTTGTAGATTCCCTGCAGCCGGATCGGCCGCTCGACCTCCACGACGCCGTGGTCGAAGTCGATCAGCATCACCCGATCGGCGACGATGCACTCGCGCCCGATCTCGATGTGCTGGTAGGCGGAGACGGTGCACTCCTGGCCCATCACGGTCTTGGCGCCGATGATCGCCTCCCCCTCGTGGACCCTGATCTTGGTGCGGTGTCCGATCCACGCCCAGCGGCCGATCCGCAGAGTCGCCTTGGGCCCGATCTCGAGCTCAACGCCGGGGCAGATGAAGCAGATCCCGTCGGTCTGAAGGCGCTTGCCGTAGCGCACCTTCAGCCAGGCCAGCCGCGCCAGCAGCAGCGCATAGCGGCGGTTGAGCATCCTGTTGGCTCGCATGAACGAGAGCAGCTCGCGGGCTTGTCGGAGGGGGCTCACGGGCGGGCATCCTAGATACTTCCCCGCATGCCCTCCGACCTCGGCCAACGACTGCTCGACGGCGACCGCCGCGCGCTCGCGCGGGGGATCTCCCTCGTGGAGGACGATCGGCCCGAGGGCTGGGAGCTCGTGCGCGAGGTCTACCCCCACACGGGCGCCGCTGCTGTCGTGGGCTTCACCGGTCCCCCCGGCGTCGGCAAGTCAACGCTGATAGGCGCTCTCACGAAGGCCCGTCGCGAGGCTGGACGGACCGTGGGGGTGCTCTCGATCGACCCGTCCTCGCCCTTCACCCACGGGGCCCTCCTCGGCGACCGCATCCGTCTGGGCGAGCATTTCCTCGATCCGGGCGTGTTCATCCGCTCGATGGCCAACCGGGGCGCCCTCGGCGGCCTGTCCGAGGCCGCCCTTCAGGCCGCCCTGCTGATCGACGCGGCCGGCCGGGAAGACGTGTTCGTCGAGACCGTTGGTGTCGGTCAGGCCGAGATCGACATCATCGACCACGCCGACACGATCGTGCTCGTGCTGATGCCCGGCTCGGGCGACTCGGTCCAAGCGCTCAAGGCGGGCGTCATGGAGATCCCCGACGTGATCGTCATCAACAAGGCAGACCATCCCCTCACCGACACGATGGTCCGTGAGATCCGCGGGGTTCTCTCCCTGGCCAACCTCGACCGCTCCCAGGAGGAGGTCCGGGCGGGCTGGCGGGTGCCGATCGTCAAGACCGAGGCTGTTCACGGGACCGGCGTGCCCGAGCTCGTGGAGCGCCTGGACGAGCATCGCGAGCACATCCTCGCGGGCGGCCAGCTCCAGGAGCGCCGCCGCCGGCACCTGCGCGGGGAGGTCCTCGCGATCGCCACCGCCCGGTTGCGCCGCCGCCTGGAGGACGAGCTCAGCGACGACGCCGAGTTCCAGCGTCTGCTCGAGGAGGTCGTCGCCCGGCGTTTGGACCCGGCCAGCGCCGCCACCGCCCTGCTGGAGAGATCCGATGTGTAGGGTCGGTCGATGGACTACCTGAGCTGGGCCGACCGCAACTGGTCGCTGCTGACGCGCCTGATGGGCGGTCACGCGAAGATCTACCGGGCCAGCCACGGCCTGATCGGCCACCGCTTCCCCGGCACACCGCCGGTGCTGCTGCTCGACCACGTGGGCGCCAAGACCGGCAAGCGCAGGACCAGCCCGCTCGTCTACGCCCAGGATGCAGAGAACCTCGTGCTGATCGCCTCCAAGGGCGGCTATCCGAAGAACCCCTCCTGGTTTCACAACCTGAACGCCAACCCCGACACGACCGTCCAGGTCGGCTCCAGTCGGCGTGAGGTCCACGCCCACGTGGCCGACCCCGAGGAGCGCAAGCGCCTGTGGCCCTTGGTGGTGGGCGTGTACAGCGGTTATGAAGCGTATCGACGGCGCGCCGACCGGGAGATTCCGCTTGTCGTTCTCGAGCCGCGGTAGGGGGCAACGTTAGGCGCTGGGCTCGAGTCCGGCTGGCGCCATCATTCGCCAAGTCGACGCGGACGAAGTCCGGCGCAAACGGGCTTACGCGAAGCTCCAGCCTTGGTCTCGAAGGAAGCTGAGCACGTTGACGCACGGCACGCCAAGAGCTCCGCAGACAGAGGGAATCTTTGGCTTGGTCTCGGTCCCGCCCTTCTCCTCGGTGACGACCGTTAGGCTCCTGACCCGGGCGGTGGCGATGACGAACGGGTCCGCTCCATTGCGATTCTTAGTGGCCTTCATCAGAAGCGGGTGCTGTGCGAGGACTTCGCTTGTAGCTCGCTGGATGTCATCGTCGAGCGGTACAAACATGTGTGGGCGCGCGCTGATCCATTTGGCGAGATCGTCCTCCTGCTTTGCCAGCTCGATGCGCACCTCGTGGGGGCAGAGCACTTTCTGGCCGGTGATGAGTTCATCCAGCTTGAGCCATAGGCCGGGGAAGACGTCGGGCGGGTACGAGCGCGACCAGCACTCGATGAGAACGCTTGTGTCGAAACAGTAGGCCATCAGTCACGCGCACCGCCAGTGGCCGCAAGCTCGGCTTCGAGCTTCGGAAGGCCGTTGAGCTTGATCTCGAGATACTCCGAGAGATCTGATCCGGTGATGGCTCGCCGGTAGTAGGCGTCGAGCGCCGACTCGATAAATCCGCGGCCGAGGTCACGGACCTTCATTCGATAGTAGCTGGGGCCTCCCGAGTGCTCCTCCTCACGTCTCTTGCGCTTCTGTTCCTCACGGAATTCCTTGTAGGCTGCGCTGTACTCGGCCTCCTTCTCTTGCATGAAGTTCCAATCCGCGAGGCCGACGGAGTAAAGCCTGCGCACGACGGCTTCTCGACTAGTGGAGTACTTCTCCGAGAGACTGCCGATTGTGTCCTCGCTCCAACGTTTGTCGGCGGGCGGGTCCTGAATCGTTGGCTCCGAGCGGAAGGCGTCGAGCGGCATTAGAGCAGCAGCAGCGACTTGATTGCAGAAGATCTCAACCTCGTCCGTGGGTCCGCGTGCCTGACGCCGTGGCAGGACATCGCACACTCCGTCGGCATGGAGCAGCACATGCGCGAACTCGTGAAGCAAAGTGAAGATTCGCCCACGCGGGAAGTCGCCGCCGTTGAGCACTACGACCGGCAGACGATCCGTCGAGATCGAGAACCCCCGCATCTCTTGAACAGGGATCGACTGCGCCTGTAGAACGAGAACGTCAAGCGCGGAAACCGCATCGAGCCATGCGTTGAGCGCACGCCTGGGATCGCGCCAAGCTGCCTGTTGCGCGAGGGTCACGCCGAGAAGCGATCGCGCGGCAGCCCCGTACTGCTCGGGATCGGTCGTCCCCTCATCGAGCTTGGGTGTGGGGCTCACTGGTTCGTCAGCAAGCTCGCGCAGCTCAAGGGCAGCTTCGCGGATGGCATGGGCACGGCGAATGAGCGCCAGCAGACCGGGCGACAGCTGCCCTAGTTGCGCATCTGGCACACGCCGATAGTCCCGTAGCGGCTGAAAGTCGAGCGGTGGCGCCGGCAGATAGAAGATCGCCAGGGGGCGCCTGTAGATCTTGGCAGCCGTGCGAAGCTGAGCGACGGTAGGGCGAGCCTCGCCGGCCTCCCAGGAGCGCAGTCGGTCCTCGGGCACCCGCAGCCTGGCAGCAGCTGCGCCGAGGCTAAAGCCCGCTGACTGACGCGCCCAAACGAGCAGTTCCGGCTTGATCAGTGCATCTGGAGTTCGTGCCATCGTGATCTTCTACGTGGAGCCTACGCGCGCCCTCCGATGCTTGGCCAATTCGCGGCGCGCCAGGTATGACCACGACCATCGTCACGCATCAGCCAGGGAAGGTCGCCCCGCCTACGCCCCCAACGCCCGCGCAATGACCATCTGCTGGACCTCGTCGGTGCCCTCGCCGATCGTGAGGATCTTCGCGTCCCGGTAGAAGCGGCACACCGGGTACTCCTCGATGTAGCCGTACCCGCCGTGGATCTGCACCGCCTCCTCCGCGCATCTCACCGCCAACCGGCCCGTCTTGAGCTTCGCCTGGGCGGCCGTGAGGGTGAAGTTCCGCCCGGAGTCCTTCTCCAGGGCCGCCTTCTGGACCAGCAGCCTTGCCGCCTCGATCTCGACTGACATGTCCGCGAGCTTTGCCTGGATCGCCTGGAACTTGGAGATCGACTTTCCGAATGCCTTTCGCTCCTTCGCGTAGGCTCAACGCCTGGTCGAGCGCACCCTGGGCGAGCCCGACACCCATCGCGGCCACCCCGATCCGGCCGATGTCGAGGATGTGCAGGAACTGCCTGAACCCCTGCCCTCGTGGGCCCAGCAGGTTCTCCGCGGGCACCCTGCAGTCGGTGAACGTCAGCGGCCGCGTGTCCGAGGCGTTCCAGCCCATCTTCCGGTAGGGCTCCCCCTGCTCGTACCCGGGGGTTCCGTTGGCGACGATGATGTTCGAGATCTCCTTCCCGCCAGCCGGGCCGCCGCCCGTCGTGCTCCCGCCGCCCCTGCCCGTCGTACTGCTGCCGGCTCCGCCCGTCGTACTGCTGCCCTCGCCGGCCGGCTCCTCGCCGGTGACCGCCGTGATGCACACCACCCCGGAGATATCGGTTCCCGCGTTGGTGATGAACTGCTTGGCTCCGTTGATCGCCCACTCCTCGCCGTCCAAACGGGCGCGGGTGCGGGTGTTGCCCGCGTCGCTTCCCGCCTCGGGCTCGGTCAGGCCGAACGCTCCCAGCCGCTCCCCCGAGCACAGCTTGGGGAGCCACTCCCGCTTCTGATCCTCGCTCCCGAACAGGTAGATCGGCTGGGTGCCCAGGGAGGTGTGCGCGCAAACCGTGATCGCCACCGAGGAGTCCACCCGCGCGAGCTCCTCGACCGCGAGGGCATACGCGAGCGTGTCCCCGCCGCCTCCCCCGTACTCGAGCGGGAACGGGATCCCCATCAGGTTCAGCTCCCCAAGCTTGCGCACGATCTCATATGGGAAGGACTTCGTCCGGTCGAGCTCCTCGGCCACCGGCTCTACTTCGCCTTGTGCGAACTCCCTGACGGTGCGCCGGATCAGCTCGTGCTCGGCTGAGAGATCGAAGTCCATGGGGTCGCCATTCTCACAGAGCGGGCGCTTGATGCTTGTGAGGTCTACTTGCAACCTACTTGCAACTACTTGCAAGCAAGACTTGAAACTCGTTCCTCAGGCTCGGACGGTGGGCGCGTTCGAGACGCCGTGGAGGGCCTCAGGCGCAGTAGGCGCCGGCCAGCTCGACCAGCAGCCGCACGCCATATCCGGACGCCCCCTTCGGGGCGTATGCCCGGCCGAGATCCCAGGCGGAGCCAGCGATGTCCAGGTGTGCCCAGGGGGTCTCGCCGACGAAGTTCTGCAGGAAGGCCGCCCCGACGATCGTGCCCGCCTTGCGCGCTTCGGGGGCGTTGTCCAGGTCGCCGTAGGTGCCCTTGATCAGCTCGTCGTACTCCTCGTGCAGGGGCAGCCGCCAGACGATCTCGCCGGTTCTCCCGCCCGCCGCCAGGATCCCCTCGGCGAAATCGTCGTCGTTGCTCATCAGCCCCGCGTACGTGGAGCCGAGGGCGACGATCACCGCGCCCGTGAGGGTCGCGAGATCCACGATCCGCTCCGCCCCGAGCTCGACGGCGCGGCACAGGCAGTCGGCGAGCACCAGACGTCCCTCCGCGTCGGTGTTGTTGACCTCGATCGTCTTTCCGTTGGCCGCCGTGACGATGTCTCCGGGCTTGACCGATCGTCCGCTCGGCAGGTTCTCGGTCGCGCCCACCACCGCCACCAGCTTCACGGGCAACTGCAGCCTGGCGATCGCAGCGACAGCCTCGATCACCGCGGCCCCCCCGGACATGTCGAACTTCATCTCCGCCATTTTCGCCCCGGGCTTCAGCGAGATGCCGCCGCTGTCGAACGTGACCGCCTTGCCGACGAACCCGAGCACGGGCGAGCCCTCCCGGGCGCCCCCCGGCGGGTCGTAGCGCAGCACGATCAGCGCCGGCTCCTGCTCGGAGCCCTGGGCGACCGCCGCGAACGCGCCCATGTCCCGCGCCTGGATCCCGGCTCGCCCCTCCACCTCGACCGACAGCGAGGGGATCTCGGCAGCCAAGCCGACGGCATACTCGCCCAGGGCGGTGGGGGTGAGATCGTTGGCCGGCCGGTTCTGCAGGTCCCGGGCGGCGTTCGCCGCCTCGGCCACCACCGCCGCTCGAGCGACCCATGTCTCCAACTCCCTGTCCCGGCTCTCCGTCGACTCCGAGTCGTCTGGCTGGGAGGTCTCCGATTTGGACGCCCCGCGCGCGCCCGCGCGCGCCCGCGCGGGGTCCCCGTTTTCGAAGCCCATCTCAGACGCGGCCACGATCAAGCCCTCCAGTCGCTTCGGCGGTTGGGGCTCCCCGTCGGGCTGCTCGGGGGGCTTTGACTTGTGCTCGTCATAGCGGTAGTCGCCCAGCACGATCCCCTCCACGAGGGCACCGGCGATCTCCAGATCGACCTCTCCCGGGGCCTGCACGCACAGAACTCGGGTCGACAGCTCCAGAGCCCGCCCGTGGACGGCCGCGGCCAGCGCCCGGGCGCGCTCGGGGGTGAAGTCCTGGCGGGCGCCCAATCCCACCACCAGCCAGCGCTTGCCCCCGGCGTGGGCCAGACCCAGCGCCTTCAGCGAGCGCCTGGCCTCGCCGGACTGCAGCAGCGCCTCGACCTCCCCGGGGGCGTTCCCGGGCGGGCCCTCTCCCTCGAACACCCCGATCGCGACCGTGTCGGCGTCGGTGTCCGCGGCTGGCTGGGTGGTGGCGGTGACCTTCACGAACTCGGCCACGATACCCGCCCCGCTAGCATTCTCGATCTCTCGTCCTCCTTCCCGACCCCAAGGAGAGCATCCGAACATGCCCAAGACCGTGATCATCGGCGCCGCCCGCACCCCCATCGGCAAGATGGGCGGGGGGCTCTCCACGCTCGACGCCACCACCCTGGGCGGGACGGCGATCGAGTGCGCGCTGGAGCGCGCCGACGTTGCTCCCGAGCAGGTCGATCACGTGGTCATGGGCCAGGTCCTCCAGGCCGGCCAGGGCCAGATTCCCTCCCGCCAGGCCCAGATCAAGGCGGGCATCCCCAAGGAGGTCTCCTCGGAGACCGTCAACAAGGTGTGCGCCTCGGGCGTGCGCTCGTGCGTGATCCTCGACCAGGCGATCCGCGCCGGGGACGTCCAGGTGGGGGTGGGAGGGGGCATGGAGTCGATGTCCCAGGCTCCCTACCTGCTCCCCGGCGCCCGGTTCGGCTTTCGGATGGGCGACGTGAAGGCCCTTGACGCGATGGTCCACGACGGCCTCACCAACCCGTTCTCGGGGCTTCAGATGTTCGTCGAGGCAACCGAGGTGGGAGACGAGCTCGAGCTCACCCGCGCCGACCTCGACCGCTGGGCGCTGCGCTCCCACGAGCTCGCCCTGAAGGCGATCGACGAGGGGCGCATGTCCGAAGAGATCGTCCCCGTCACCGTCAAGAGCCGCAAGAGCGAGACCGTCGTCGAGATCGACGAGGGACCTCGCCGGGACACCTCCCTGGAGAAGCTCGCATCCCTTCCCGGCCTCGTCGGCAAGGAGGGCACCCACACGGCGGGCAACTCCCCCGGCGTCAACGACGGCGCCGGCGCCCTGGTGCTCTGCGCCGAGGAGTGGGCCTCCGCCAACGCCAAGGAGCCCCTCGCCGAGATCGTCGCCCACGGCCAGTCCGCCGACGATTTCGCCTACCTCGCCAGGACCCCCGCGACGGCCGCTAAGAAGGCCCTGGAGAAAGCCGGTCTGCAGCCCGGGGACATCGACGTGTGGGAGATCAACGAGGCGTTTGCGTCGGTCACCCTGAACTCGATCCGGATGCTCGGCATCGACGAGGACCGCGTCAACGTCAACGGCGGCGCCGTCGCCCTGGGACACCCGATCGGCGCCTCCGGCGCGCGCCTGCTCGGCTCGCTGATCTACGAGCTCCGCCGTCGCGGCGGCGGCCTCGGCTGTGCGGCCATCTGTTCCGGCGGCGGCCAGGGCGACGCGGTCATCCTGCGCGTCTGAGATGCCCGACCCCACGAGCGCCGGCGTGCCCGAGCCCGTGACCGGCGGCGATCGATCGGAGCTCGGCGAGCGAGCGCCGGCCACCAGCCTGCGTGGCGCCGCGTTCTTCGACCTCGACAAGACCCTGATGGCGGGCTCCTCGGGGATCTTCTTCGCGAGGGCCGCCTTCGAATCGGGCATGATCTCCCGTCGAAGGCTCGCCCGGGACGTGTATGAGAACCTGCGCTTTCGCCTGCGCGGCTCCACCGACGATCGCGCCGACGACGTGCGCGAACGGGTCGGGAGGATGATCGCTGGAGTTCCCGTCCGGGATCTCCAGCGGCTGTCCCCGCGAGTGCTCGCCGGGGTGCTCCCGCGCCTGTACCCCCAGATGCTCGCCCGGGCGTACGCCCACCAGGACGCCGGGCGGCTCGTGTACATCGTCACCGCCGCCTCCCAGGAGATGGCCGACCTGCTCGCCCACGTCCTCGCCTTCGACGGCGGCCTGGGGTCGCGCTCGGAGGTGGTCGACGGCCGCTACACCGGCCGTCCCGCGGGGCCGTTCAACTATCGCGAGGGAAAGCTCCTGTCGGTACGGGAGCTCGCCGACCGGGAGTCGATCGACCTGGCCGCCTCCTACGCCTACTCGGACTCCGAGTCGGACCTGCCGATGCTCCGAGCCGTCGGGTACCCGGTGGTCGTCAACCCCGACGCCGACCTCCGCCGGATCGCCCGCGACGAGGGCTGGGAGGTTCTGCACCTGGATCGTCTCGGCCGCCGGTTGAAGGTCTTCGCTGGCCTCTCCGTCGCGGCTGTCATCGGTGCCCTGGGGCGGCTCCTCAGGGGACATGTGGGAACGCGGGGCGACTCCCGGGCATAATCTCCCCCGCATGACCTCCCCGGCCGCCACCCCACGCCCGTCCGAGACGGGCCCAGCCAAGATCCGGGTGGTCGTGGCCAAGCCCGGCCTGGACGGTCACGACCGGGGCGCGAAGATCATCGCCCGGGCGCTGCGGGACGCCGGCATGGAGGTCATCTACACGGGCCTTCACCAGACCCCCGAGCAGATCGTCGAGACGGTCATCCAGGAGGACGCCGACGCGGTCGGTCTGTCGATCCTCTCCGGCGCCCACATGACCCTCGTCCCCCGCATCGTGGAGCTCCTCCACGAGCAGGACATCGACGACGTCCTGGTCACCGTCGGCGGCACCATCCCCGCCGAGGACATCCCCGAGCTCAAGCGCCTGGGCGTCGCCGAGGTGTTCACGCCCGGCGCCTCAACCCAGTCGATCGTCGACTTCATCCGTGCCTCGGTCCAAACCGATTGACTCGTCAGTCAACCGCTGGACCGAGTACGATTCCGTCAACAGACCTCAAGGAGCAGCCATCGAATGAAGGCAGTCACAGAATGAAGATATGCGTCCTGGTGAAGGAGGTTCCGGACGCCGCCGTCGAGAAGAGGATCGACCCCTCGACGGGGCGGATGGACCGCAGCGGGGAGAAGAACCTCAACCCGTACGACACGCACGCCATCGAGGCGGCGATGCAGATCAAGGAGGGCGGGGCGGTGCCGGTGGAGGAGATCGTCGCCGTGACGATGGGACCGGACAGCGCCGTGCGGGCCCTGCACAAGGCGGTCTCGCTGGGGGCCGATCGCTCGGTGCACCTGTCCGACCCGGTGGTCGCCGGCTCTGACGTGGCCGCCACCGGCTACGCCCTCGCCCAGACCCTCCAGCGGGAGAGCCCCGACCTGGTGCTCCTGGGCCAGCAGTCCGACGACGGCGAGTGCTACACGATCGGAGCGGTCGTGGCCGAGCACCTCGGCATGCCCTCGCTCACCCAGGTGATCAAGATGGACATCGACTCCGAGGCCCTCCGTTGCGAGCGCCAGGCCGAGTACGGCTACGACACCGTCCAGATCAAGCTCCCCGCGGTGATCTCCGTCGGGGACGCCATCAACGAGCCCCGCTACCCGTCCCTGAAGGCGATCATGGGCGCCAAGAAGAAGCCCCTGGAGGCGGTCACCGCCGCGGACGTGGGCGTGGACCCGAGCAAGGTCGGAGGCGAGCACTCCGCCGCCCAGTGGGTCGCCGCCAAGGCGCCCCCCGCGAAGGCCGCCGGTCAGATCATCGAGGACGAGGACACCAACGAGACGGTCGAGCAGATCGTCGCCTGGCTCGACGAGCGCAAGCTCCTCTGAGGCGAGCGAAAGGAACTGAGAAAACCAATGGCTAAGAACATCCTGGTCTACGCCCTTCACTACGAAGGGGCGATCAACAAGAACTCCCTCGGCGCTGTCTCAGAGGGCGCCAAGCTGGCGGGCGAGCTCGGGGGCGAGGCCCACGCGATCCTTGTCGGCGAGAGCGTCCCTCAGGACCTGGCGGCGTCCCTGGGCGACTACGGCGCCAAGAAGGTGCTCGTCGCCGAGGGCCCCGAGGGCCTGGCCCAGCCGGTGGTCGACGCGATGGCCGCGGCGATCTCAGGCGGGGACTACTCCTACGCGCTGTTCGGCGGCGGCCTGCTCGGCTTCGAGATCGGCGCCGGCCTGGCCGCCCGCCTCGGGGCGGGCGTGACGATGGAGGTCATCTCCGTTCGCGCCGAGAACGGCGAGCTGATCGCCGAGCGCCCGATCCTCGGGGACTCCGCGATCTCCGAGATCAAATACCGCTCCGAGATCGGCATCATCATCGGCCGCCTGAACGCGTTCGAGATCAAGCAGTCCGGCGCGGGAGCGGCGCCGGTGGAGCAGCTCGCCTTCGAGCTCAGCCCCCACGCCACCCAGGCCACGATGCTCGTCCGTGGCGAACAGCGCGGCGCGGACGTGGACATCGAGGGCGCCGACATCCTCGTCGCCGGCGGCCGCGGGCTGGGCAAGCCCGAGGGCTTTCAGCTCGCTGAGGACCTGGCCGCCGCCTTCGGCGGCAACAGCGCCGTCGCCGCCACCCGTGCGGTGGTCGACGCGGGCTGGTACCCCTACGCCGCCCAGATCGGCCAGACCGGCAAGACGGTCGCGCCGAAGCTCTACCTGGCCGCGGGCATCTCCGGCGCGATCCAGCACAAGGTCGGGATGCAGTCCTCGGAGAACATCGTCGCCATCAACAAGGACTCGAACGCCCCGATCTTCGAGTTCTCAGACCTCGGCATCGTGGGCGATTTGAACAAGATCCTGCCCAAGCTCACCGAGGCGGTCAAGGCCAAGAAGGCCGGCTGAGGATCGGCGATGCCATCTCATAACGGCTCCAGCAACGGGAGGGTCGTCCCGGCGGCCTTCCCGCCGCCGGTGGACTCCCGCAAGGAGTTCGTCAAGCGCGGCCTCGACGCCGAGGACGAGCTGATCGAGGTCGGCGTGGCGATCGTCGGCGGCGGCACCGCGGGCCTGGCCTGCGCCAACCGCCTGCTCCAGCTGCTCGCCGAGGATGGGGCGGGTGGGGGCGATCTCATGGAGCGCCTGGGCGAAGTGCCCGTGGCGGTGATCGAGAAGGCCAAGACCTGTGGCGGCCACAACCTCTCCGGCGCGGTCATGCGCCCCGGCCCTCTGCAGGAGCTCTTCCCCGAGATGACCCGCGAGCAGTGGCGCGAGGAGGGGTTCGCGTTCGGGGAGGTCGAGAAGGAGGCGGTCTACGTCCTGCCCAACGGCAAGACCAAGATCCGCATCCCGCCCCCGCCCCCCCAGCACAACCAGGGCAATGAGGTCATCTCGGTGTCGGCGATGGCTCGCTTCCAGCAAAAACAGGCAGAGGAGGCTGGCGCTTACATCCTCACCGAGACCGCCGCCACCCAGCTCATCGTCGAGGATGGCCGCGTCGTGGGCGTACGCTCGGGTGATAAGGGCCGGGGCAAGGAGGGTGAGCCGCTTGGCAACTTCGAGCCCGGCACCGACATCAAGGCCCAGGCGACGGTGCTCGCCGAGGGCTGCTGGGGGCACATCACAGGCGCGGCGATCAAGGAGTTCGACCTCGCCGAGGGTCGCGAGCCCCAGGTTTGGGAGCTCGGGGTCAAGGAGGTCTGGAAGGTCGCCAAGCCCCTCGACCGCGTGATCCATACGCTCGCGGGCTGGCCGTTGAAGATCTCCGCCAAGTACGGCCAGATCGGCGGGTCCTGGATCTACCCGATGAAAAACGAGAAGACCGGCGAGGATCTCGTCTCGATCGGCTTCATCGTGGACCTCGACTACGCGGACGCCACCACCTCCGCCCACGACCTGCTTCAGCAGATCAAGACTCATCCGCTCTTCAAAGGGATTCTCGAGGGCGGCGAACGCGTCGCATGGGGCGCCAAGGCCCTGCCCGCGGGCGGCTACTGGGCGATGCCCAAACTCTCGATGCCCGGCGCCGTGCTCGTCGGCGACGCCGCCGGCATCATGAACCTCGCGTCCCTGAAGGGCGTCCACTACGCGATCAAGTCCGGGATGCTCGCCGCGGAGTCGATCTACGCGGCCCTCCAGCGCGGTCAGTCCTCCTTCGAGGACTACGAGCGGGTGGTCGAGGACTCGTTCATCGGCAAGGACCTCTGGGAACAGCGCAACACCCGTCAGCCGTTCCAGAAAGGCCTCATCAAGGGCGGCCCCCTCGTCAACCTGATGATCGCTACGAAGGGCCGCTTCCCGGGCGGTCGCTGGACGCTGCACCGCAACGACGCCAAGCCGATGTTCATCGGCAAGACCAAGGACAGCTATCCCAAGCCCGACGGCAAGTACACGTTCGACAAGCTCTCCTCGGTGTTCATCACCGGCAACGCCACCCGCGACGACGCCCCCAACCACATCCGCGTCCAGAAGCACGTTCCCCGGGTGCTCGCCGAGACGTGGCGCTGGATGTGCCCCGCGGGGGTCTACGAGATCCCCGAGGACGCCCCCGAGCGCGGCGAGGTGGACGTGATCGTCAACTACACCAACTGCGTCCAGTGCGGCGCCATCACCGCCAAGGGCGGCCGCCTCACCACCCCCGAGGGGGGCGACGGGCCGCTGTATCAGATCGTCTGAAAACGGGGCCCCGCGCCCGTGCGCGCGCACGAGGCCCGGAGGGGCTCTCGCGAGAGCCTCGTCCGGCCAAGGCGTGAAGGCGGTGTGGGGGTTCGCAAGTGGGGGGCCCGCGCGTGCGCGCGGGGCAGCCAGTGCGAAACAAGCGCGTGAAACCGGTGTTACAAGGATGTATGCGTCTCACGTCCACTCGGCCGGCCATCCACGGCGTGCGTAAGCTCGCGGCGATCGCCTGCGCGTTCGCGCTGTCGTGGGTGGCGTCGGCCGCCGTCGCGTCGGGCGAAACGACGACGACCCCGGGCCAGCCTCCGGAAGGAGCCTCCTCGGCATCGCTCGTGCAGTGCGTCACCGCTGCTGCTCCGGGAGAACGGTCGGCCACGTTCTCCGGGGAAATGACGGCGATCCCCGGCACGGTCCGGATGGCCATGCGATTCGAAGTGCTGGAGCGGGCTCAGGGGGAAACGAGCTTCCACACGGTCATCGCCCCGGGGCTCGGCGCGTGGCGGGCCGCCGATCCGGGAGTTAAGGTCTACAAGTACGTCAAGCAGGTCGCCAACCTGTCCGCTCCAGCGGTCTATCGAGCAGCCATCGTGTTCCACTGGCAGGGGCCCCACGGACACACGATCAAGCGGGCCGAACACATGACCCACCTCTGCCACCAGCCTCAGCCGCCGGCTGTCCCCGGCGAACCCGCAACGCCCACGAGCCCAACGAGCACCCAGCCGGCGAGTGGATGAGGGAGTCCCCAGCCTGTGCCCCTCCGTGCGCGGGGCGGGGCGGCCGCTAGAATGGTGCGGCGATGAAGGCCAAGATCCATCCGAGCTACGTCCAGGCTCACGTGCGGTGCACGTGCGGCAACGAGTTCGTGACCCGCTCCACCCGCGAGGAGCTCCACGTCGAGGTGTGCTCGAACTGCCACCCCTTCTACACGGGCCGCCAGAAGCTCGTGGACACCGGTGGGCGGGTCGAGCGCTTCCAGCGTCGTGTCGCCAAGGGCCGCCTGCGGAGCGCCCAGACGCAGACCAAGGCCTCGCAGTAGGAAGATGCCCGCCTCGCCGGCCGCCGGTTCGAGGGAGGGCGCTCGATCCGCCGTCCGTCCGGCTGACGGAAACGGGAACGGCGCGACCCCGGCGCTGAATGGCGGCTCGCCGGGGGTGCCCGGCGGTTTGCCGGGCGACGTCGATGTCGAGCTCGACAGTCACGGCCAGCTGAACGCCGAGCGGGACGCCCCCGTCGGGGGCCAGGCGGTGCTTGAGGGCGTGATGATGAGGGGAGTCTCGAACTGGGCGGTCGCGGTGCGAAAGCCCACGGCCGAGCAGCTGCGGGAGCCCAAGCGCTCGCCCGAGGAGGCGGCGCTGGGGGAGATCGAGGTCAAGTCGTTCCCCCTGAGGACCGCCCTGCAGCGTCACCGGCTGCTGCGCCTGCCGATCCTGCGCGGGGTGGTCGCGCTCGGGGGCTCCCTGGCGATCGGCTTCCGGGCGCTCGAGGTCTCCGCCAACGCCCAGCTCCCGCCCGAGGAGGAGGCCGAGGAGCCCCAGGAGATCCCCGCCGGGTTGTGGGCGGGCACGATCGTGGTGGCGCTCGTGCTGGCGATCGTCCTGTTCTTCCTGGTGCCGGTCGGCCTGACGAGCCTGATCAAGGGACAGCTCGGGAGCTCCGTGCTGTTCTGGGTCGTGGAGGGGATCGTCAGGACGGCGATCTTCCTCGGGTACATGCTCATCCTCTCCCGCATTCGGGACCTGAGGCGGGTGTTCGAGTATCACGGCGCCGAGCACAAGACGATCTCCTGCTTCGAGGCGGGCCTGCCCCTGACGCCGGTCAACGCCCAGCGCTTCTCCCGCCTTCATCCCCGCTGCGGAACCAGCTTCCTGCTGGTCGTGATGATCGTGGCGATCTTCGTGTTCGCGCCGATCGGCCTGCCCGCGTGGTACTGGCTGGTGATCACCCGCATCCTCGGTGTGCCCCTGATCGCGGGCATCTCCTTCGAGCTGATCAAGTTCGCCGGACGCAACCGCCGCCGTCACTGGGTCCGGGTGGTCATGTGGCCGGGCCTGAAGCTCCAGCTCCTGACCACCCGCGAGCCCGATCTCGACCAGCTCGCGGTCGCGATCGCCGCCCTGGAGGCCGTGCTCGAGCTCGAGACCCCGGGGGCCATGTCGGCCGCCGACCTCGTCGGGGTGGAGGTAGTCGCGTAGAGGGGCCCCGGCTCCTATCGACGTCCCGGTTGAGCAGCACGTCGAGTCTGAGCAGGATGTCGAGCTGTATATTTGCGCTCACTCGAGGGGATCGGAGAGTCAATGCCATTCGCCGAAGTCAATGGTCAGCGCATCCGCTTCGATGACAGCGGAGGGGATGGGCCGCCGGTGATCCTCTCTCATGGCTTTCTGATGGACCGTGAGATGTTCGCGTCTCAGGTTGACGCCCTGGCCCCCGAGTTTCGGGTCATAACCTGGGACGAGCGTGGGTTCGGGGAGACCGAGTTCGACGGCGAGCCCTTCACCTACTGGGACTCGGCAGAGGACTGCCTGGGACTGCTCGATCACCTCGCCATCGAGCGTGCGGTCCTCGGCGGCATGTCACAGGGTGGCTTTCTGTCGCTCCGTGCGGCCCTCCTGGCCCCCGAGCGGGTTCGTGCGCTTGTGCTGATCGACACCCAGGCGGGCGTCGAGGATCCCGCGCGTCTGCCCGCCTACCGCCAGATGCAGCAGACCTGGCTGGAGGTTGGACCGGTCGACGAGTTGGCCGACGCGATCGCCAGCCTGATCATCGGCGATCCGGCGCTGAGCCAGGTGTGGATCGCGAAGTGGAGGAAGCTGGATCGCGAGAGCCTGCGCGCGCCCGCCGACTGCCTGCTGGACCGAGACGACATCTCCGATCGCCTGGGTGAGATCTCCCGTCCCGCCATCGTCTTTCACGGCACCGCCGACCAGTCGATCGAGATGGACCGCGCCGAGGCGCTCTGCCGGGGCCTGTCCGGGTGCGCGGGCGTCGTGTCCATCGAGGGCGCCCCCCACGCCTCCAACCTCACCCATCCCGACGAGGTCAACGGGCCACTGCTTCACTTTCTGCGGTCCCTCTGACCCTCTCCAGACTCGCGCGCCGTGCGGGCCGTCCCGCGACGCCACCTAGACTGACCTCTTGATGATCGAAGACCTGGTCGAGCAGATCGAGACCCGCTTCGCCGAGCTCGGC
Source organism: uncultured Solirubrobacterales bacterium (assembly GCA_963785785.1). Taxonomy (GTDB): domain Bacteria; phylum Actinomycetota; class Thermoleophilia; order Solirubrobacterales; family Solirubrobacteraceae; genus Palsa-744. Next base: position 44,617 of record CAWAWI010000004.1, read on the forward strand.
GAGCAGATGACCGACCCCGAGGTGATCTCCGACCGGGAGCGCTACGCCGCGGCCGGCCGCGCCTACCGCCAGCTCGAGCCCGCCGCGAAGCTCGCCGGTGAATGGCGTCGCGCGCGCGACGACGCAGCGGGGGCGCAGGAGCTGATCTCCGAGGACGGCGAGGATCCCGAGCTGCGCGAGCTTCTCGCCGGGGCTCGCGAGCGGATCGAGGAGATCGAGGAGGAGATCCGCCTGGCGATGATCGAGCGGGACCCCAACGACGAGAAGAACGTGATCGTCGAGATCCAGGGGGGAGCGGGTGGCGAGGAGGCGGGCCTGTGGGCCGGAGACCTGTTCAGGATGCTCACCCGCTACGCCGAGCGGTTGGGCTTTCAGACCGAGACGATGGACCTCGGCGAGGGCAAGTACACGTTCGAAATCAAAGGATCCCGCCCCCCCTCCGGCGCCTACTCGGTGTTCAAGTTCGAGGGGGGCACCCACCGCGTGCAGCGAGTCCCCGAGACCGAGTCCCAGGGACGGGTCCACACCTCCACCGCGACCGTCGCGGTGCTCCCCGAGGCCGAGGACGTCGATGTCCAGATCGACCCGAACGACCTTCAGATCGACGTCTACCGCTCCTCCGGCCCGGGGGGACAGTCGGTCAACACCACCGACTCGGCGGTACGCATCACCCACAAGCCCTCCGGGGTGGTCGTCTCGATGCAGGACGAGAAGTCTCAGCTTCAGAACCGCGAGCGGGCGTTGCGGGTGCTTCGCGCCAGGCTCTACGAGCGGGCTCTGGCCGAGCAGCAGGCCGAGCTCGCCGCGGACCGCCGCTCGCAGGTGGGCACGGGCGACCGGGCCGAGAAGATCCGTACCTACAACTACGGCGAGCGTCGCGTCACCGACCACCGGATCAAGCTCACGGTTCACAACCTCGAACAGGTCCTCGAAGGCCAGCTCGACGAGCTCACCGCTGCCCTGCAGGCCGACGAGAAGCGCCAGCGCCTGCAGGCCCAGGCCACCGCTACGTGAGGAGCACCCCAGCCCGCGACGCCCCCGCGCGGGGCACCCCCGCCCGCGACGCCCTCGAAGGCGCGATCACGGCGATCTCCGGGGCGGGCTGTGAGACGCCGCGGCTGGACGCCGAACTGCTGCTGGCGAAGGTGCTCGGCGTCGACCGCCAGCGACTCCTGCTCGACCGTGAGCTGACGGTCGAAGGCCCGGCGGTGCGCGCGTTCCAGGACGCGGTCCGTCGCCGAGCGGTGCAGCGGGAGCCGGTCGCTTACATCCTCGGCACCCGCCCCTTCCGTCGGCTGGAGCTCCAGGTCGACCGACGCGCTCTGATCCCCCGCCCGGAGACCGAGTTGCTCGTCGAGGTCGCCCTCGCAAGGCTGCCCGCGCGCGCGCGGGCCCTCGATCTGGGCACCGGCAGCGGTGCGGTCGCCCTCGCGGTCAAGGACGAGCGCCCCGACCTGCTCGTGACCGGGAGCGACGTCAGCGCCGACGCTCTGTCCCTCGCGCGCGCCAACGGCTCACGGCTGGGTCTCGACGTGCGTTGGCTGCACGCCGACCTCCTGGAGGGGGTGCCCGACGAGTTGGACGCGATCCTCTCCAACCCCCCCTACGTATCCGACTCCGAGCGCGAGTCCCTCGCGCCGGAGATCATCCGCCACGAGCCCCCCGGCGCCCTGTTCGCGGGGCCCGACGGGCTGGCCTGCATACGGGCGCTGTTGGCCCAGGCGGCGCCACGGGAGCGGGTACGGACGATCGCCCTGGAGGTGGGCGCGGGACAGGCCGGCACGGTGGCGCCCCTGATGGTGGAGGCGGGCTTCGAGACGGTGCACGCCGAGCGCGACCTGGCCGGGATCGAGCGGGTGGTCGTGGGCAACCGGTGAGCGCACGAGCGCTCACATCCGAAGATGCCACCAGGCTCGAGCGGTCTCTTGCCGGCGACGGGGTCACCGTCATTCCGACGGACACCGTCTACGGGCTCGTCTGCAACCCCGAAAGTGAGGTCGCCGTGCGACGTGTGTACGAGCTCAAGCGCCGGCCACCTGTCAAGCCGTCCGCGGTCATGTTCTTTGCGGTGGAGCCAGCATTGGAGTTTCTTGCAGAGGTGGGCCCGCGCACACGCGCGGCGCTTACTGCGCTGCTCCCCGGGCCCGTAACCCTGCTGCTGGCCAACCCCAAGCTGCGATTCCCGCTCGCCTGCGACCCGACCCATACTGGCTTGGGGCTGCTCGGGCTCCGCGTTCCCGCGCTCTCCTGGCCCCTGACCGAGCTCGCCGCCGTACGCCTGCCCGCGGCCCAGTCGAGCGCGAACCTCTCAGGAGGCGCCGATCCACGCCGTCTCCAGGACGTCCCCACCGAGCTTTGCGAAGGCGCCGACCTCGTCCTCGACGGCGGCGAGCTTCCCGGCATCGCCTCCACCGTGATCGACCTCTCCGAGTACGAGCAAGGCGGCCGCTGGCGGATCCTGCGCGAGGGGCCGCTGAGACGGGCCACACTCGAGCGGTTACTGGGAGGGTGACAGCGGGAGCTCGAGCAGCTGTTCAAGCGGCGATCAAAGCAGGCTCGATTTTCGCCGCAAGCACCCGATCTGGTGGAAGCGTTACGGTCAGTGCACCGTCGCGGTCAAGCAGGAACTTGACGTTCACCAACACCATGCTCATCACCGCTCCGGACTCGTCGTAGTCGACTGCGTGTCCCTCGGGCGTCGCGATCGTCTTGAATGGTGTGCGTGGCGGTCCCACGCTGAGAGTCGAGTATTGCGTGCATATGACCGAGCATCTACGGTCGGCGCCGCGCGAGGTGTTGTTCGGTGCGCGCGTCAAACACGACTCGACGTCCGTCGGGATCGGTTGTCTCACGTGGGTCGATTGGCACGAACGCCAGGCTACGCACTGCTTGGGAGGGAACTCGGGCCTCCGCTCCTGCTAGCCTCGGATGACGCCGTCGCGACTGGCGCCTAGGGGTGGAATCGACCACCGGGGAGCGACGGATCGACGCGCCGCGCGCCTGGGCATCAGACCGTCCTCGCCTGTCAAAGGAGAGCGCCATGTCCGACTCCAGCCCCGCCGACCCAAGCCCCGCCGACCCAAGCCCCGCCGAGCTCACCCCCGACTATTTCGACCGTCCCCTTCAGGAGGTCGATCCCGAGGTCGCCGAAGCGCTGAAGGGCGAGCTCGAGCGCCAGCAGAACACGCTGGAGATGATCGCCTCCGAGAACTTCGTGCCCCGGGCGATCCTCGAATGCCAGGGATCGGTGCTCACCAACAAGTACGCCGAGGGCTATCCCGGTCGCCGCTACTACGGAGGCTGCGAGTGGGTGGACGTGTCCGAGCAGCTGGCCATCGACCGGGCGAGGGCGCTGTTCGCCGCCGAGCACGCCAACGTCCAGCCCCACTCCGGCGCCCAGGCGAACACGGCCGTCTACCACGCCCTGCTGCAGCCGGGAGAGACGATCATGGGACTGTCCCTTGCCCATGGCGGCCACCTGACCCACGGCATGAAGATCAACGTCTCCGGGCGCCTGTATGACATCGCGGCCTACGAGGTGGACCGGGAGAGCAGCCTGATCGACATGGACGAGGTCGCCCGGATCGCCGCCGAGCACCGGCCGAAGCTGCTGCTCGCGGGCTGGTCGGCGTACTCGCGCAAGCTGGACTTCAAGCGCTTTCGCGAGATCGCCGACGAGGTGGGTGCGCTGCTGATGGTCGACATGGCCCACTTCGCCGGTCTCGTCGCAGCGGGCCTTCACCCGAACCCCCTCGAGTACGGCGCCGACGTGGTCACCACGACCACCCATAAGACCCTCGGCGGACCCCGCGCGGGGATCATCCTGTGTCGGTCCGAATACGCCAAGAAAATTGACTCCGCCGTCTTCCCCGGCCAGCAGGGGGGCCCGCTGGAGCACGTGATCGCCGCCAAGGCGGTCGCCCTGAAGATCGCCAAAAGCGAGCTCTTCCGCGAGCGCCAGCGGCGCACCGTCGCCGGCGCCCAGGTGCTCGCCGAGCGGCTCTCGAGCGCCGCTGGCCAGGGCGGCGGGTTGGGCTCGCTGAAGGTGCTCACGGGGGGCACCGACGTGCATCTGGTGCTCGTGGACCTGCGCGATTTGACCCCCGAGCTGAGCGGTCGCCAGGGCGAGGACCGGCTGCACGAGATCGGGATAACCGTCAACCGCAACGCCGTCCCGTTCGACCCCCGACCCCCGATGGAAGCCTCCGGCCTGCGCATCGGCACCCCGGCCCTGGCCACGCGGGGCCTGCAGCCCCAGGACTTCGCCGAGCTCGGCGAGATCATCTCCCAGGCGCTTTTGAGCACGGACTTCCCGGCCCTCGCTCCGAGCCTGTCCGAGGGCGTCCAGGCGATCGTCGCGCGCTACCCCCTGTACGAGAGCCTCGCCGCCGGCGCCCCCGCGTAGGGCCGCCTTCGCCCCGCTCGTTCCGCGGCGCGCCAGCGTCGGGCTCGTCCCGCGCAGGAGGACCACGCGCAGACGACCTCGCGTCCTGCGATGCTGTGGACAGGTCGATGGCGGACCCGACACCACTCGACGCGCTGTATGCCGGCCTTCTCGCCGCGGCCGTGACCGCGCTGCTGACGCCGCTCACGATGCGGCTCGCCAGGGCTGTGGGCGCGATCGACGAACCTCGCGAGCGGGGCCTGTCCGAACGCCCGACGCCGCTGCTGGGAGGGCTCGCGATCTTCGCGGGCGCGCTCGCGGCCGGCCTGGTCTTCCTGCCGGCCGGCTACTTCAACGAGGGCCAGCTGTGGCACGGGGTGCTCCTCGGCGCCGCTCTGATCACGCTCGTGGGGACCCTGGACGACCGCTTCGAGCTTCCGCCCGCGGTCAAGCTCCTGGGGCAGGTGCTCGCGGCGGTGATCGTCGTCCACTTCGGGGTGGCGGTCAAGTCGATCACGCTCCCGTTCGCCGGCAAGCTCGCGTTCCCGAACGCGGGCGTCACGAACGCCGGGCCGATCCTGACGGTGATCGCGCTGGTGGCGATGATGAACGTCGTCAACTTCTCCGACGGCGTCGACGGCCTGGCGGCTGGGGTGTGCGCGATCATCGCCGCCACCCTCGCGGTCATCGCGTTTGACCTCGGCCGGGCCCAGCCGGGGGTCCTCGCGGCGCTGACCGCGGGCGCGGCGCTTGGCTTTCTGATCTACAACTTCCCACCCGCGTCGAGCTTCATGGGCGACTGCGGCGCGAACCTGCTCGGGCTGCTGATGGGGGTGATCATGGTCGAGGCGGCTGTCAAGACGACAGCCGTGGTGTCGTTCGTGCTGCCCCTGATCCTGCTCACGGTGCCGTTCCTGGACACCACCTTCGTGGTGCTCAAGCGCTTGAAGTACCGCCGCCCGATCTACGCCTCCGACAGCGAGCACTTCCACCACCGCATGGCCCGTATCGGCTTCTCGAGCCGACGCACGATCGCCTATCTGTACGCCTGGACCCTGCTGCTGGCGGGGCTCGCGCTGGCGCTGCGGTTCGTCCCCTACAGCGACCATCACGGCCACCTGCGAACCGGCTGGACGCTCGTGATGGTCGTCCTCGGGATCCTGGTGGTGGCCGCGAGCGTCTATCTCGTGTACGTCCTGGAGATCCTCAAGTTCAGGCGCCTGGACGCGGTGCGCCTGCGGCGGCTGCGACCGGACGCCACCCAGGCCGAGATCGAGCAGGACGTGATCCAGGACTTCGAGACCGGCGAGTTCCCGACCGTCTCAGCGCCCGAGAGCGGCGACGTGCACGTGGTGGGGAACGGCGTGGACCTTGGGCGGGCTCAGGAGGGGGTCGGCGAGCGCCAGGTGGATCAGGATCGCGTAGGCGCACAGGAGGAGCGTGGCGGCGCGCAGGCGCCGATCGCTGCAGACCGCCGCTAGGGGAAGCGGCCAGATCGCATACCACGGCAGCAGCCAGGCGGTCGATAGCAGCAGCGCCAGGGTGCTCCAGCCGGCGGCTGCTCGCCAGTCCGCCCCACGCACCACCCGCCACAGCTCATAGAGGAGCACGAGCAGGAAAGCCGCCACGAAGCAGTGCCGCCACCAGCTCGGAGTGCCGTCCAGCCCGACCAGCCGGGCGGTCTCGGCGGGGACGCTGTGCGCCGCCACCAGCTGCTGCTGCTCGCCCACTGCGTTCAGGAAGCCGAGCGCGTGGGAGCCGAAGCCGATCAGCCCGAGCACCGCCACCAGCGCAAGTCCCGCGACCGCGGCGAGCGCCGTGCTCGCCCGCTCGCGCCAGCGCGAGGGCGCAAGCACCAGGAACGGCAAGGCGATCCCCGCGGTGACCTTGATGCCCACACCTGCTGCCAGCGTCAGGGCGCCCGCTCGAAAGCGCGCAGAAGCGCCCGCGGTGAGCGCGAGCGCTCCCGCCAGGAACGCGAGCACGAGGGTGTCGTTGTGGGCGCCCCCCACCGCCAGCTCCAGCAGGACGGGATTCAGGCCCACGAAGACCGCGGCCTTACGACGGGAGCGTCCGAGCAGGCCGGCCGCCCGGGTGGTCAGCGCGACCGCCCCGAGACTCCCGGCGACCGCCACCGCCTTCAGCGTCCACAGCCCCCCGGCGAGCCCCAGCGGCGCTGTCGCGTAGCTCGCGAGCGTGAACAGAGGACCATACGGGGAGTGCTGGCGCGGCCAGCCGATGAACGGGAAGATCGCGTCCGTGGGCGCTTCGACCGCGACGTGGGTGTACGGGTCAAGGCCGTGCAGGACGCCCATGCGCGCGAACGCGAGATACCCGAACACGTCCTGGGAGATCAGCGGCGGTCCGATCAGCAGGATCAGGTTGGCGGCGAGGATCCCGGCGGCGATCGTCCGCAGCGACAGCGCCCGGGCCGCCACCAGCACCGCCCCGTAGCCGGCGCACATCAGCAGCGTGTATGCCTCGAAGCTGTCCGAGCCCAGCCCGCCCCTGAGACCCGCGAGCGGGCCCGCCATCCATGTGGGCCAGCCGCCGCTGCGTCCCGGCACATAGATCGTGGGCCCGTTCGCCGCGCCGGCGCACACCAACAGGACGCCCACCAGCACGCCCACCAGGCCGATCGCGCCGAGCGCCCGCAGGCGCCCCGACGGTGCGCCCATAGAGCGCGCCGTCGCGTCCGCGCCGAATGGCTCTCGATCGCGCCGTCGCGTGCCGGCCGGTAGGGGAGTGGTGGCCTCGATCGGCCTATTGTTGCGGTCCCGCTCCCTGCGCGGTCGGGTGCGTCCGTCCGGCCTGCAAGCATCTGTCACCCTCAGTAGGCTGTCCAAAGCCAGATCTCACCCTTCGGGGGCCGTGTCCTCAGGCGCGCACCGCGCAACGCAAAGCAGGACCGCCCGCCGCATGGGCGAAGCTAGATCCAGCACCCATATGCGACGCCGCAACCTCAAACTCACGATGCGCCGCCCCTCCGGCCGGTCTGAGACCGGGGAGCGGCGGTCCGGCGAAGAGGGACGTCGGGTGCTGATCCTCTCCGCCGACGTCGGCGAGGGTCACGCCGCCGCGGCCCGGGCGCTGGCCCGCCAGATCGAGGAGTCCGGACAGCAAGCCGAGGTCACCGTGATCGACGGCCTCGCCGCGATGGGCCGCCTGCTGCAGCCGGTCGTGGAGGACGGATACCGGGTCCAGCTGAAGTTCATGCCCTGGACCTATACCCTCGTGTATTGGATGCTCGAGCGGGTCGCGCCGATCCGCTGGTTGGCGCGACGGATGTTGTGCCTGTTCGGCTCTCGCCCGCTGGCGCGCACGATCGCCGCGCACGCCCCCGACGTGGTCGTCTCCACCTATCCCGCCGTGACGGTCGTGCTCGCCCACCTGCGACGCAGAGGAGCGGTCGGCTGCCCGGCGGTGGCGACGATCACCGACCTCACGGGCCTGTTCTTCTGGGCCCAGCCGGGCATCGACGTGCACCTGGTGATGTACGGCGAGTCGATGAGCCCCGTCGAGCGTATCGCCGGCGAGGGAAGCGCGAGGCTCGTGAGCCCGCTGATCTCAGCCGACTTCCTGAAGCCTCGCTGTCCCCTGCAGGCTCGCCGTGCGCTTGAGCTGCCCGAGGAGGGCAGGATGGTTGTCGTCTCCGGAGGCGGCTGGGGGGTGGGCGACGTGACGGGAGCCGTACGCGAGCTCACGCGGGTGCCCGAAGTGAGCAGCATCGTGTGCCTGGCTGGGCGTAACGAGCAGCTCCAGGAACGCCTGGCACGCGACTTCGCCGGCGAGAGCCGCGTTCACGTGTACGGGTTCACCGACGAGATGCCGAGACTGCTGGCTGCCGCGGACGTGCTCGTGCACTCCACCGGTGGCGTGACCTGCCTAGAGGCGGGAGCCGCGGGCACGCCGGTCGTCTCCTACGGCCTGCCGGTGGGCCACGCTCGACTGAACACCCGGGCGATGGGCGATCTCGGCCTGGTGCGCCTCGCCAACGACGTGCAGGAGCTGCGAGAGCACGTGCAGGCGAGCTTCGCCGAGGGGGCGCCGGCGGTAGCGGTCCCCGGGCAGGCGTCTGTCCCCGAGCATTTCTCAGAGACGGCTCCGGGCGCCGCCGAGCTGGTGCTCGATGCGCCCCGGCGTGTGAGCCCGATCCCGCAGTGGCGGCTGCGTCTGGTGGCCTTCGCCACCTACACGACATTGCTGCTGGGGGTGGGCAGCTGGATGATGTCCACCGACGAGGTGGCTGCGCTCGCGGTGAAGGCGTTCCACATGCAGCCCCTCGCGCGCGTCAAGACGACTCGCCGGGACGTGGGCGTGATCGTGCGCACGCCGGTCAGGTTCGAGCCGCTGGTGGCCGCCGAGCTGGCCGCGAGAGGCATACACGTCTCCTTCGCCGACGAAGGCAGGATCCCGAAGCTCGCGACGATCGCACGTGTGCGCTCGCTCGGGGACGAACTCCTGCCCTCCATCTCCACCTCGGGCGCCCTCCTGCGCTGGGTCAAAGCGCGGGGCACGCTGAGCGGTCAGGCGCACGCGCTCGGCCTGCGTCACGGCTTCTACTTCCTTCAGCCCCGCGGCGGTCTCAGCCTCGGCCAGCTCGTGCTCGCGCACACGACCGGGGCGAAACCGGTGAGCGGGGCGCGACGCCTGAGCGCGACCGGCGCTTGGCCTCAGGGACCCGTGCGGGCGGGCGAACTGCTCGTGGTCACGCTCGACGGGTCCGCAGCCTCGGTGAGGGGGCTGGAGCGCATCGCCTCGGCGGTCGGCGCGGACGGCTTGGGGACCGAACCGCTCGACTCGCTCGCCGGCTCGCCCGCGGGCGGCCCGCCCGGCTTTGAGGACTGAGTCGCGACCGGCTCCTCGGGCGCGGGCTCGGGCGCGGGCTCGACCTTGAGCGCGGGCTCGGGCGCGGGCTCGACCTTGGGCTCGGGCCTATCGGGCTCGCCTCCCATCAGGGCCAGCAGCAGGGGCGAGCGCACGAGCACGGCGGCGCCGGCGACGAGCATCGCGAGCGAGAGCCCCAGCGGAACGCCGTGGAGGGGGGTGTCGGAGAAGCGCTCGCCGAACAGCACCGGCGCGAACGCGACCGGGACGATCGTCTGGGTCACGAACACCACCGGCGCCACCTGGATCGCCGGGCGTGCCTGCAGAGAGCTGCTCTCGCTGAGCACGCCCACCGCGGAGGCGGCCGCAGTCGCCAGGGCCCAAGCGACGGCCACTGCGAAATACCCATGCGAGAGGTCGTCGGAGGCGAGCTTCGTGGCGATGCCGCTCCAGCCGAACGCGAGGCCCGCGCAGACGATGGTCACCCCCGCGGGCGAGCGGCGGAAGGCGCGCAGAAGGTAGGGAAGCAGGCTCGCCAGAGCCAGGCCGACGAGCACGAACACGATCGTCAGCCGCTCGCCGGTGTGGCTCGTGGTGCGTGGCGGCGCGCACAGCCCCGCGCCGATCACGCCGATCACGATCGCAGCCATCGCGATGTACTCGTGGCGTCCGGCGTGCTCTCCGAGCATCCGCTGGCCCAGGAACACCAGCACCAGCAGGCCGGCGGCGAGGGCGGGCTGGACCACCACCAGCGGGGCGAGCAGCAGGGCGGTCACCTGCAGCGGCCAGCCGAGGATCGACAGGCCGGTGCCGAACATCCAGCGCCCCCGCCTGATCAGCCCCCAGACCAGCGCGAGGCGCAGGTGATCTTCGCGGGGCGCCTCCTTGGCGTCCATCGCCTGGAGCGCGATCCCTAGGCTGTAGAAGACGGACGCGCCCACGGCGGCCACGATGCCCAGTACGAGTTCGACCATGTTCACCAACGATCATCGCACTCGCGCCAGCGCGTACGCCGGCGCGCTGGCCGGAATGGCGATCGGCGGATATCTGCTGCCCGGGCTCGCGGCCGCGTGGCCGGCGCTGCGGGGGCCGCTCGGGATCGAGGATCGCACGGCCAGCGGTCACGGCTACGGGCTCACCTTCGACGACGGCCCCCACGCACAGGGAACCCCCGCGATGCTCGAGATCCTCGCCGCGGCCGGGGTCGGGGCGACGTTCTTCCTCGTCGGCGAGCAGGTTCGGCGCAACCGGTCGCTCGTGGGGGAGATAACCGCCGCGGGCCACGGGATCGGGCTGCACTGCGACCGTCATCGCAACCTGCTCCGTCTCGGTCCTGGGCAGGTGCGCGAGGACATCGCCCGGGCACAGGACACGATCGAGGCGTCCTGCGGCCGGGCGATCGGCCTCTACAGACCCCCCTACGGCGTCGCCAATTCAGCCGCCCTTCAGATCGCTCGCGGCCGGGGCTGGCGGACCCTTCTGTGGAGCCACTGGGGCAGGGACTGGCAGGCAAAGGCCACGCCCGAGTCGATCGCGGCGCGGGTGACGGCGGGGGCAGGCGAGGGATCGGTGCTGTTGCTGCACGACGCCGACGACTACTCGGCCCCCGGCTCCTGGCGGCGCACCGCCGCGGCCCTCCCGCTGGTGCTGGAGACGCTCGCCCGGCGAGGGCTTCGCCCCGTCTCCCCCTGAGCGAGCCCCGGGTCCCGTGGATGGCGGCGGGCGGGGCGGATAACATCGTTGGCTTGTCGAGCGCCGTATCGATAGATCACGACGGCTCCGCCGTCGCCCTTCGCCCGCTCGAGGTCGGCTCGCGGGCGCGGGCGACCCACGCCCGGCGCACGCGCTGGTGGGTGGAGATCCTGGTGATCGTGTGGCTGTGCTGGGTGTATGACGCGATCACGAACCTCGCTCCGCTGCGCCTGCACGCGGCGCTCGGCCACGGCGAAGGCGTGCTCGCGCTGGAGCGCACGCTGGGGATCGATCCCGAACTGTCGCTCGACCGGTGGCTTGCCTCTCACCACACGCTCGCGCTGGCGGTGTCCGACTACTACGACAACGCCCACTTCGTGGTCACGCTTGGACTGCTCGCCTGGCTGTGGTGGCGGCGGGCGGACATATACAAGCCGCTGCGCAACACGCTGGTCCTGGTGAACTTGATCGCGTTCGCGGTGTTCTCGCTTTATCCGGTGGCGCCCCCCCGGATGCTCACCCAGGACGGCTTCAGCGACGTGGTCGCCTCGACGCACGCGTTCGGCTCCTGGCACACCGGCGCCCTGGCCTCGGCTGCCAACCAGCTGGCGGCGATGCCCTCGTTGCACATGGCCTGGGCGGCGTGGTGCGCGCTCGTGCTGTGGCGACTCTCGACGCTCGTGTGGGTGCGTGGGCTGGCGTTGGCTTATCCCTGCCTGACGGCCTTCGCGGTGCTGGCCACCGGCAACCACTACGTCCTCGACGTGATCGCCGGGCTCGCGACCCTCGGGCTCGCGATGCTCCTCGCGGGCTCCGCCGGGTCGGGGATTCTCCGCAAAATCCGCCAAGCCCGCGTACCGCATGTCACAAACTTGTTACGAAGTCCGCGACCAGGTAGACTCGAGGAGCCGCCGCGGACCGTTTGACGCGTTTGCGAAGGCGCCGCCGCCATCAGGGCGTGTGGGCCTTTGTGTCTGTAAGGTGGCCCAGGGGATGGCCTAGCAGATGCCAGATTTCGAAGTCAACGAAGGCTACATGGAGGTCGGGCGCCATCGCGCCGTCTCCCCCCTGCCCGGCTCGGGGGAGCCGAGCGAGGATCTGACCCTCGGCGAGTGGCTTTCGAGCTGGTATGAGCTCACCGGCGGCGATGATCGCGCCCCCGAAGCCTTCGGAGCCACCCCCCGGGCGCCCGCGGCGGACGAACGGCGGCGGCTGGGAGAGGAGACCCCGATCGTCAGGCGCACCCGTCACCGCCCGGACGGCCACCTCGCCGCGGACGAGACCGGGTCCGGGCGACGTGTCGGAGTCAGGCTGGTCGCGCGACGCAGACGGCTCGCCCGGAGGGCCTGCCCGTACGGCTGTAGCGTGCACATTCTGGGCACTCCAGCGCGCAATCGCCGGCGACTGTGGACGGCGTGTCACGGACGACGCCCAAGCCTCCCTGGGCCGCGCTGAGCCGTGTCAAGTGTCAGGGCGCACAGGCCTGCTCGTCTGTAGGGTGGCCGCACGCAAATGCAAGAGTTCGATCCCAACGAGGAGCTCGCTCGTGTGCCCGGTCGAGGGCCGGGAGACCCCCTCGACCCTGAACCCTCGACGGCGATCTCGATGGCGGTGATTCTGCGATATCTGGACATCGCGCTCGTCGCGCTCGGGGCGGCGCCGGCGCTGGCGCTCGGGGCGCCCGCGCTCGGCTATGCGATCGGGGCGGCGGCGTGGATCATCCAGCGCGTTCTCGCCCAGGCCGACAGGCGCTGGATCGCCAACGCGACCGCGCCCCGTACGCAGCTCGGCCTGAACCTGTTCGAGGCGTTCGGGCGAATCTGGCTGCTCGCAGGTGCGATCGTGCTCGCGGGCGTCGCTGGCGGGCGCGCCGACGGCCTGACGGCGGCCGTGGTGATATTCGGCGCCTATTCGGTGGCGTTCGCGATCAAGGTTCTCTCGGGTCCACCCACCCGACCGACCTCACCCACCCGACCCGCCTCGGCCACCCGACCCGCCTCACCCACCCGACCCGCCTCGGCCACCCGACCCGCCTCGGCCACCCGACCCGCCTCGGCCACCCGACCGACCTCGGCCACCCGCTCCGCCCCGGCCGCCTCGCCCCAGCCCGGCGGGAGGGCCGCCCGATGAACCCGCGAACGATGAAGAGGGGCAGGAGGATCGGCTGGAGCATCGCGCTCATCTATCTGATCGGCCTGATCGGCTTCGCGGTGGCCTTCGGGATCAAAGGTCACAAGAACGAAAGCTTCAAGGTCATCGACGCATTTCACCTGGAAGCCTGGTTTCACATCGCCGGACCGCTGCAGTTCGACAAGGGGGTCCTGTACCTGCTGATCGCGACCGTGCTGACGCTCGGCATCATGGTGTATGTCGCCCGTCATATGCAGAGGCGCCCCGGCCGGCTGCAGATCGCGGTCGAGATGGGCTACGGCCTGATGTCGCAGGTCACGCGAGAGAACATGGACGAGAAGATGACCAAAAGATGGTTCCCGCTCGTCTTCACGTTGTTCGTCTTCATTCTCGTCTCCAACCTGATCGGCTACATCCCACTGCCGGTCGACTCGCATAACACGTTCAGGTTGTTCGGCGTGAACATCCCGTCGTTTCAGATCTACGCGTCCGTGACGAATGTAGCCGTCCCGCTGGTGCTCGCCCTGGGGGTGTTCTTCGCATACAACGCCGAAGGAGTCCGTGCCCACGGGTTCCTCGGGTACTTGAAAAGCCTGATCCCGCGGGGCGTGGGTGGGCCGATGCTGATCCTGATCTTCCCGCTGGAGATGCTCTCGAACTTCGTCCTGCGGCCGCTCTCGCTCACCATTCGGCTCTGGGCCAACCTGCTCGCCGGGCATCTGCTGATCGACTTCATGGCCGGTAACCTGGCGGTGCTCCTCGGACTGCAGCTCCTCGGCTGGTTCACTCTGCCGCTCGGCGTCGTCATCTACCTGTTCGAGGCAGTCCTGATCGCCGGCCTGCAGGCCTTCATCTTTGCCATTCTGACCGCCATCTACCTCGGCGGGGCGACCGCCACAAGCCATTGAGGGTCGCCGACTCCTCGAACCCCTACCCATGCCCCTACGAACCCTAAGCACTCGACAAGGAGAACGATGCTGACCCACCTCTTCCCTTTCATGTCCATCCACCTGGGCGCTCCGTTGCTCGCGGTGGCAGAAGCGTCGAAGGAAGTCGGCGCGAACGCCGGTAAAGCGATCGCCCTCGGCGTGGGCGCCGGCGGTGGCGCCGCGGGTGCGGGCGCCGGCATCGGGATGCTGTTCGGCAAGGTGATCGAGTCAGTCACCCGCCAGCCCGAGATGCGCGACGAGATCACCTCGATCCAGTGGCTCGGCTTCGCGCTCACCGAGGCCACCTTCTTCTACGGCCTGGTGGGCGGGTTCATCGCCTTCTTCCTGTAAGCCGCGATGGAGACCCTAGCCGCCATTCCGAGCATGCCGGTCGCCTCGAGCGACTCGTGGCTGATCACGCCCAACGTCGGCCTGATGATCTGGACGTTCGTGGTCTTCGGGATCTCGCTCTACATCCTCATCAAGGCCGTGTTCCCCCGCATCCGGGACGCCCTCGATGAGCGTCGGACGGCGATCGACCAGTCGATCGACGCCGCCGAGCGCACCCGGGTGGAGGCCGATCGGATCCTCGCCGAATACCGCGAGCGCCTGCAGGCGGCCCGGACTGAGTCCGAGGAGATCGTCAAGCGGGCCCGCGAGACGTCCGAGTCCCACAAGCACGAGGCCCGCGAGGAAGGGCAGGAGATCCTCGCCGAGGCGGCCAGGAAGGCCCAGCGGGACATCGACGCCGCCACCAAACGGGCTCTCGACGACATCCGCCGGGAGGTCGCGGACCTCACGATCATGGCCACCGAGAAGGTCACCCGCAAGGCCCTCGACGACTCCGATCAGCGGCGCCTGGTGGAGGAGGCTCTGAGCGAGCTCGACTTCTCCGGACTGTCCTCCTCCGCTCAGAGCAACTGATGGAGGAGCTCGCCCAAGTCTATGCCCGGTCGCTGTTCGGAGTGGCCCTCGAGAAGGGTCGCCTGGACGAGCTGCGCGAGCAGCTCGGACAGTTCGCGGACGCCCTGAACGAGAATCGGGAGCTCGCCGTGTTCTTCTTCTCCCCCTACTTCTCCAGCAGCGAGAAGCGCGAGGGGCTGACCAAGCTGCTCGACGGGGCCGATGAGATCCTCCTGAACTTCCTCTCTCTGCTGATCGAAAACCACCGGATGCCCGTCATCTTTCGCATCCGCCAGGAGTTCGAGCGGCTGTGGGACGAGGAGAACAAGACCCTTCCCGTGGAGATCACGAGCGCGATCGCGCTCGACGAGGCGACCACCGAGAGCCTCGGCAAGACGATCTCCGAGCGGGCCGGGCGCAAGGTCACGCTGGCCGCGCACGTGGACTCGGACATTCTCGGCGGCATCATCATCAGGGTCGGCAACTCGATCCTCGACGCCTCTATTCGCAACCGACTGGAGCAGCTGCGCAGGCACGTTGCCCAAGGAGCCTCTTAGGAACATGCAGATCAATCCCGACGAGATCACAAGCATTCTGAAGAGCCGCATCGAGGGACTCGACAGCGGTGCGGCCGAGCTGACCGAGGTGGGCACGGTGCTGTCGGTGGCCGACGGCATCGCGCGCCTGCACGGGCTGGAGAACTGCATGTCCTTCGAGATGCTCGAGCTTCCCCACGGAGTCACCGGCCTGGCCCTGAACCTCGAGTCCGACAACGTGGGCGCGGTGCTGTTCGGGGAATGGGAGCGGGTCTCCGAGGGGGACACCGTCAAGCGGACCGGCTCGCTGCTGGAGATCCCCGTCGGCGATGCAGCTGCTCGGGCGGATCGTGGACCCGCTCGGCCGTCCCCTGGACGGCAAGGGCGCGATATCGGTCCAGCAGACCCGCCCCGCCGAGTTCAAGGCGCCCGGGGTGGTCCAGCGCCAGCCGGTCAAGCAGCCGATGCAGACCGGCCTGAAGGCGATCGACGCGATGATCCCGATCGGCCGGGGCCAGCGAGAGCTGATCATCGGCGACCGCCAGACGGGCAAGACGGCGATCGCGATCGACACGATCATCAACAACAAGGACACCGGGGTGGTGTCCGTGTACGTGGCCATCGGCCAGCGCATGTCCACGGTCGTGGCCCTCGCCCAGACGCTCGAGGAATACGGCGCCCTGGAGAACACGATCATCGTGGCCGCTCCCGCCGACGAGGCGGCGCCGATCAAGTTCATGGCCCCCTACGCGGGCTGTGCGATGGGCGAGCACTTCCTCTACAACGGCGGCCACGCCCTGTGCGTCTACGACGACCTGACCAAGCACGCCTACGCCTACCGCCAGATGTCCCTGCTCCTGCGCCGCCCGCCGGGCCGCGAGGCCTACCCCGGGGACGTCTTCTACCTGCACTCCCGCCTGCTCGAGCGGGCGGTCAAGCTCAACGACGACCTCGGCGGAGGCTCGCTGACGGCGCTGCCGATCATCGAGACCCAGGCGGGGGACGTCTCGGCGTACATCCCCACGAACGTCATCTCGATCACCGACGGGCAGATCTTCCTCGAGTCCAAGCTGTTCAACTCGGGAGTCCGTCCGGCGATCAACGTGGGGATCTCGGTCTCCCGGGTCGGCGGCAACGCCCAGATCGGCCCGATGAAGAAGGTCGCCGGAAGGATCAAGCTCGAGCTCTCCCAGTACCGGGACCTGGAGGCGTTCGCCCAGTTCGGCTCAGACCTCGACGTCGACACCCAGCGCACGCTCGCCCGTGGGGAACGCCTGGTGGCGACGCTCAACCAGCACGAGCGCGCGCCCCTGGCGGTCGAGGATCAGACGGTGCAGATCTTCGCTGCCACCAACGGCTATCTGGACAGGCTTCACGTCGAGCGCGTCCAGGAGTTCCTGCTCGGTCTCACCGAACGCCTGCACTCCCAGCACCCGGAGCTGCGCGAGAAGATCAACAGCGGGGATTGGTCGGATGAGACCCAGAAGAAGGTCCGCGACACCGTGGACGCGTTCGCCGCCGACTTTGGCTTCGACCTCGACGAGGAGGGCCAGCCACTGGAGGAGGACGAACCTCTTCGCCAGGACGAGTCCGCCCGCGAGAAGGAGGCCCAGGCGGCCTAGCGCTGCTGCCGTCAATCGCCATGGCCTCTCAGCGGGACGTAAAGAACAAGATCGCCTCGGTCAAGAACATCCAGAAGATCACCCGGGCGATGGAGATGGTGGCCGCCGCGCGCCTGCGCCGTGCCGAGCAGCGGATCTCCGCCCTGCGACCGTACGCGGACGCGATCGGCCGGATGACCCGCCAGGCGGCCCAGGCGGCCGGCGCGGAGGTCGCAAGGGTGCCGCTCCTTCGCGAGCACGAGTCCCAGACGGACGTGGCCCTGTTGCTGGTCACCGGCGACCGGGGCCTGGCGGGGGGCTTCAACTCCCAGATCATCCGCGCCGGCACCCGCCTCTCCGCCGAGCTGGCCGAGAAGGGGCTGAGCACCAGCTGGTATGCGACCGGCCGCCGTGGCGTCTCCTCGCTTCTCTTCCGCGGCCACGAGCTCCGGGGCAGCTACACGGGCTTCGCCGATCGACCCGCCTACGCGGACGCCCGCACGATCGCCGACGACCTGATCGCAGCCTACGTCGAAGGCCGTGTGGATCGCGTGGAGATGGTCTACAACTCCTACGTCTCGCCCCTCACCCAACACGTCACCCCGCAGAGGCTCCTGCCGCTCTCACACGAGGCCATCGCGGGCGAGCAGGACGGTGCCGGGGAGGCCTCCCAGGGTGGTCCCGCCGCTGCGGGGGAGTCGCTCGACAGGGACCCCGCGCGCGCGGGGGGAGCGTCCGCGGGAGATCGCTCGAAAGGCGGTCGGCGAGGGTCCGTCGAGTACGAGCCGGACCCCGAGAAGATCCTCAGGCGGCTGGTTCCCGACTACATCGAGATCTCGATCTACCGGGCCCTCGTGGAGTCCGCCGCGGGCTTCTTCGGAGCCCAGATGACCGCGATGCGAAGCGCATCGGAGAACGCGGGGGAAATCATCACCGACTACACACTGCAGATGAACCGCGCACGCCAGGCCGAGATCACCCAGGAGATCATGGAGGTGGTCGCCGGCGCCGAGGGACTGAGCTGAGGCGCGCTCGGGCGCTCAGACCACAAAGACTTCAATAGAGATAACGAGGAGAATCAGATAAAAATGGACGCCAGCACAGCTACCCAGCCGACCGCCGCAGGCGCCGCGAACGGCAGCTCGGCCAAGCGCAACGTCGGGCGCATCGAGGAGATCCAGGGGGTCGTGATCGAGGCCGTCTTCCCCGACCGCCTGCCCGAGATCAACCACGCGATCACGATCGTCAGACCCTCGGCCGCCGCCGACGAGGAGGCCCCTGGGATCAGCTCCAGCGCGGGCGAGGGGGTGCTGGTGTGCGAGGTCCAGCAGCATCTCGGCGACGACCGGGTGAGGGCCGTGGCGATGGACACGACCGACGGCCTGTCGCGAGGGGTCGAGGTACTCGACACGGGCGCACCGATCACGGTGCCCGTGGGAGAGGTCACGCTGGGGCGGATCTTCAACCTGCTCGGCGAGCCGATCGATCTCGGGGCCGACCTGCCCGCGGACGTCGAGCGGCGGGGCATCCATCAGGAGGCCCCCCGGGCGGAGGATCTCACGCCGACCACCGAGATGTTCGAAACGGGCATCAAGGTCGTCGACCTGCTCGCCCCGTACGCCAAGGGCGGCAAGGTCGGCCTGTTCGGAGGGGCGGGCGTGGGCAAGACGGTGCTGATCCAGGAGCTCATCCACAACCTCGCCAAGGAGCACGGCGGGCTGAGCGCGTTCTGCGGCGTGGGCGAGCGCTCGCGCGAGGGCAACGACCTGTGGCTGGAGATGAAGGAGTCGGGGGTCCTCGACAAGACGATGCTCGTGTTCGGCCAGATGAACGAGCCCCCCGGGGCCCGCATGCGGGTGGCCCTGTCGGGGCTGACGATGGCCGAATACTTCCGCGATCAGGGTCAGGACGTGCTGCTGTTCATCGACAACATCTTCCGGTTCGTCCAGGCCGGTTCCGAGGTCTCGGCGCTGCTCGGACGGATGCCCTCCCAGGTCGGCTACCAGCCGACCCTGGAGACCGAGATGGGCCAGCTACAGGAGCGGATCACCTCGACACGAGAGGGCTCTGTGACCTCCGTCCAGGCGATCTACGTCCCCGCCGACGACCTCACCGATCCGGCGCCCGCGTCGGTGTTCGCCCACCTGAACGCGACCACCGTGCTGTCTCGGGCGATCTCCGAGAAAGGCATCTACCCCGCGGTCGACCCGCTGGACTCCACCTCCACGATCCTCAAGGCGGACATCTTGGGCGAGGACCACTTCCGGGTGGCCAACCAGGTCAAGGAGATCCTCCAGCGCTACAAGGAGCTCCAGGACATCATCGCGATCCTCGGCATCGACGAGCTCTCCGACGAGGACAAGCTGACCGTCCAGCGGGCCCGCAGGATCGAGCGGTTCCTCTCCCAGCCCTTCTTCGTGGCCGAAGAGTTCACGGGAACCCCGGGCGCCTACGTGCCGATCGCGGAGACCATCAGGGGCTTTCAGGAGATCATCGACGGAAAGCACGACGAGGTTCCCGAGAGCGCCTTCTTCTTGAAGGGCACCATCGACGAGGTCGTCGCCGCGGCGACGAAGAGCTGAGGAGCTTGATGCCCCGGGGAGGTGACCGATAATGGCCCACACGAAGTTCCCAGCCGAAGTGCTCACCCCCGAGGGGGAGGTGTTCTCCGAGGAGATCGAGATGCTCTCCACGGTCACCACCGTGGGCTCGATCGGCATCCTCGCCAATCACGAGCCGCTGCTGGCCCGGTTGGAGCCGACCGAGCTGCGGCTGTATCGCTCGGAGACCGAGATCGTGCGGTTCGCCCAGGCCGAGGGGTACCTGCAGTTCGCCGAGAACCGGGCGCTGGTGCTCGTCGAGGAGGCCATCGCCCCCGAGCGGATCGACCGGGGCACCTTCGAGACGAAGCTCTCCGAAGCCCGTGCCGCCGCCGAGCGCTCCCAGCCCGACAGCGAGGAGCAGGCGCGGGCGCTGCGGGACATCCGTCGCTACGAGGCGTTCCTCGCGGTCCGCGAGTAGCTTTCGATCGACTCGTCACAGGGCAACCACATCGCCGCTCGCCCTCAGCGACTACCCTTCGCGACCTCATGAGCGCGGCACGCGAGCCTATCGGGGTGATCGGAACCGGCTACGTCGGCCTGGTGACGGCCGCGGGCTTCGCCGAGCTCGGCAGCGATGTGTGGTGCGTGGACATCGACGACGAGAAGATCGCGAAGCTCAAGCGGGGAGAGGTGCCGATCTACGAGCCGGGCCTCGACGAGCTCCTGGCGCGCAACTCCGAGCGCCTTCACTTCGCCACCGACCTGAGCGGCGCCCTGGAGCACGCCCGGCTGCTGTTCGTAGCCGTGGGCACCCCTCCGACCCACTCCGGCGACGCGGACCTCTCCGCCGTCCATCAGGTCGTCGACGCAATGCCCGCCGCCGACGGGCACGCGCTGGTGATGAAGTCCACCGTTCCCTGCGGGACGGGCGCGAACATCAAGCGGATCCTTCGCGAGGAGGGCAAATCGGCGTTCGGCTACGTGTCCTGTCCGGAGTTCCTGAAGGAGGGGTCGGCGGTCAAGGACTTCCTCAGCCCGGACCGTATCGTGATCGGCGACGACTCCGATTGGGCGGGCGACGCGGTCGTGGGCCTGTATGAGCCTCTCGACGCGCCCCTGGTGCGCACCGACATCGCGAGCGCCGAGATGATCAAGCTCGCCGCCAACGCCTTCCTGGCGACCAAGATCTCGTTCATCAACGAGATCGCCAACGTCTGCGAGGCCCTCGGCGCGGACGTGGTGGAGGTTGCCCGCGGGATGGGACTGGACGAACGCATCGGCCCGAAGTTCCTGCAGGCGGGCCTCGGCTATGGCGGAAGCTGCTTCACCAAGGACGTCTCCGCGCTGAAGCTCCTGGCGGGCAACTCGGGCTACCACTTCCAGCTGCTCAACGCCGTGATCGAGGTCAACGAGCTGCAGAAGCGCAGGGTCGTGTCAAAGCTCCAGCGCCATCTCGGCGAGCTCGCGGGCAAGCGCGTGGCGCTCCTCGGGCTGGCGTTCAAGCCGAACACCGACGACATGCGCGGGGCCTCCTCACTGGTGCTCGCCGCCCGCCTGCAGGCCGAGGGCGCCCATGTGCGCGCGTATGACCCGATCGCCGAGGACCAAGCCCGCATGCTGATGCCCGAGCTCGACTACTCCCACGACCCGATGGAGGCCCTCGCCGACAGCGACGCCGTGGTGCTGGTCACCGAGTGGCCCGAGTTCCTGGAGCTCGACTGGAGCGAGGTCGCAGAGGCGATGCGGGGAACCCTCCTGATCGACGGCCGCAACGCCCTCGACGGGGACGCCGTCCGCGCCTCAGGGCTCGTTTACGAAGGGATAGGCAGAGGATGACGATGAAAGGGCCGAAGGCCCGGTCAAGCCGAGCCTGGAGGGCGAGCATTCCCGTCAAAGGAGCCGACTGGATGTCGGCGATAGGACTTCCGTCGAAGGCCCGGTCAAGCCGAGCCTGGAGGGCGAGCATTCCCGTAAAGAGAGCCGACTGGATGTCGGCGCTGGGACTTCAGGGCTGATGCAGGCGGTGATCCTGGTCGGCGGGGAGGGCACGCGCCTGCGCCCGCTGACCTCGACGGTGCCCAAGCCGGTGGTGCCGCTCGTGGACAGGCCGTTCATCTCGTTCATGCTCGAATGGTTGAAGGGCCACGGGATCGACGACGTGATCATGTCCTGCGGCTTTCTGGCCACAAGCGTTCGCAACGTGCTCGGGGACGGCTCGGGCATGGGCGTCAAGCTGCGCTATGTCGAGGAGCCCGACCCCCGTGGCACGGCGGGGGCCCTGAAGTACGCCCAGCGGCTCCTGGACGAGCGGTTTTTGATGCTCAACGGGGACGTCCTCACCGACATCGACCTGACGGGCCAGATCGCCCAGCACGAGCGAACGGGCGCGAAGGCCACCATCGCGCTCGCCCCCGTCAGGGACCCGAGCGCCTACGGGCTCGTGCACCTGCACGAGGACCGCTCGGTGAAGGACTTCCTGGAGAAGCCGAGCTCCGACCAGATCGACACGAACATGATCAGCGCGGGCGCATACGTGCTCGAGCGGGAGATCCTCGATCTCGTCCCCGCTGATCGGAACGTCTCGATCGAGCGGGAGGTGTGGCCGCTGCTGATCGGCAAAGGGCTGTACGGGTTCTCCGCGGACGCCTACTGGCTGGACATCGGAACGCCAGAGCGGTACCTGCAGGGCACCTTCGACATCATCGAGGGCAACGTCGAGACGGCCGTCCGGGCTCGTCTGGGCGAGAGCTGGCTGGCGATCGACGCCGGCGCCGAGCTCCACGGCCGGGTGATCCCCCCGGCGGTGATCGAGCGCGGGGCCCACGTCGCGCCGGGCGCCCACGTGGGCAGCCTGGTGGTGCTCGGACAGAACGTCCGCGTCGGGCCCGGCAGCACGGTCGAGCGCTCGGTGCTCCTCAGCGGCGCGGAGATCGGCGCGAGCTGCACCCTGCGCGACTGCATCGTCGCCGCGGGCTGTCGCGTCGGCGACGGCTGCCGGATCGAAGGGGGAGCGGTCCTCGGCGAGGGCGTGACCATCGGGGCGGACAACACGATCGCCCGGGGTGCGCGTATCTTCCCGGGCGTGACCTTGCCCGACGGAGCGATCAAGTTCTGATGAGCACCCCCCAGGCGACCCAGGACGCGGGGGTCCTCTCGCGCGAGGCCATCGCCCGCGTGGACGCCTCCGGACAGCTCGAAGACGTGCTCGGGCTGCCCGAGCACCTGCGGGACGCCCTGTGGCGGGTGGAGTCGGCGATCATGCCCGACTGGGACACCGCCTCCGGCCTGGTCGTGACGGGCATGGGCGGCTCGGCGATCGGCGGAGCTCTCGCTCGTGCCGCCCTCGGAGACCACGCGTCCCGGCCGATCTTCGTCACCCGCGCCTACGGGCTGCCGCCGTGGACGATGCCTGACACGATGGTCCTGTGCGTGAGCTACTCGGGCGACACCGAGGAGACCCTCGCCTGTTACGAGTCCGCGGGCGCTCTCGGGGCCAGGCGGGCGGTCGTGACGACCGGGGGACGACTCGCGGAGATGGCCCGCTCCGACGGCGTCCCCGTGATCCCGCTGCCGGGCGGATTCCAGCCGCGGGCGGCCGTCGCCTACATGACCGTGGCGGCGCTGGAGGTCGCGGCTCTCTGCGGAGCGGGGCCGAGGCTGACCTCGGAGATCGACGTCGCCGCCTCTCACACCGAGCAGCTGGTGGCCGAGTGGGGGCCGGACGCCCCCGAGGACTCCCTCGCGAAGTCCATCGCCAGGGGCCTGCTCGGCACCACGCCGGTGATCTACGGCGCCGGTCCGACCGCGCCGATCGCCTACCGCTGGAAGACCCAGATCAACGAGAACTCGAAGCTGCCCTGCTTCTCCCACGAACTGCCCGAGCTCGACCACAACGAGCTCGTCGGCTGGGAGGGCGCGCCGTCGGTCGGGCGCTTCTCGGCGGTGTTCCTGGACGACTCGGACATCCACCCACGGGTGAAGGCCCGCATGGAGCTCACCGAGCGCCTGATCGCGCCATACGCGGCCGCGACGTTCCGCCCCCAGACCCGCGGCGAGACCTCGATCGAGCGGGTGATCTCGCTCGTGCTCCTGGGCGACCTGGTGTCCATCTACCTGGCCACTCTCCGGGGGGTCGATCCGACCCCGGTGAAGGCCATCGACGAGCTGAAGGCCGCCCTCGACGCGAGCTGAGCCGAAGGCAGGCCCCTGGTAGGGTGAGCGCATGACGACTGCCACCGCCACCCCCCAAATGACGGACACAGACTTCAAGGTCGCCGATCTCGAGCTCGCGGAGTTCGGGCGCAAGGAGATCACCCTCGCCGAGCACGAGATGCCGGGCTTGATGGCGGTCCGGGCCGAGTACTCAGACGCGCAGCCGCTGCGAGGCGCACGCATCACGGGATCGCTGCATATGACCGTCCAGACGGCAGTCCTGATCGAGACCCTCACCGCCCTCGGCGCCCGGGTCAGGTGGGCCAGCTGCAACATCTTCTCCACCCAGGATCACGCCGCCGCCGCGGTGGCGGTCGGCCGCGAGGGCACCCCCAAGACCCCCGCGGAGTGCCGGTGTTCGCGTGGAAGGGGGAGAGCCTCGAGGAGTACTGGTGGTGCACCGAGCGCGCCCTCCTGTGGCCCGCCGAGGACGTTGGCTCGGAGGCATCGGGGCCGAACATGATCCTCGACGACGGCGGGGACGCGACGTTGCTGGTACACAAGGGCGCTCAGTTCGAGCGCGAAGGCGCCGTCCCGGACCCCGCAAGCGCCGAGTCGCAGGAGCTCTCGGTGGTTCTCTCCCTGCTGGCCCGCTCCCTCGCGGAGGACCCCCAGCGCTGGACGAGGATCGCCGCCGCGATCAAAGGGGTCACCGAGGAGACCACCACCGGCGTGCACCGGCTGTATGAGATGGCCCAGGAGGGCGAGCTCCTGTTTGCGGCGATCAACGTCAACGACTCGGTCACGAAGTCGAAGTTCGACAACCTGTATGGCTGCCGTCACTCGCTCGTGGACGGCATCAACCGTGCCACCGACGTGATGATCGGCGGCAAGGTGGCCGTGATCTGCGGATTCGGGGACGTCGGCAAGGGCTGCGCGGAGTCGCTTCGGGGCCAGGGCGCCCGGGTGGTGATCACCGAGATCGACCCGATCTGCGCGTTGCAGGCGGCGATGCAGGGCTACGAGGTCAGGACGCTCGAGGAAGTGGTCGCGAGCGCGGACATCTTCGTGACGGCCACTGGCAACAAGGACATCATCACCGCCGAGCACATGGCCCGCATGAAGCATCAGGCGATCGTCGGCAACATCGGGCACTTCGACAACGAGATCGACATCGCCGGCCTCGCCCAGGTTCCGGGGATCGAGAGGATCAACATCAAGCCCCAGGTCGACAAGTGGGTGTTTCCAGACGGCCACTCGATCCTGCTGCTCTCCGAGGGACGCCTGCTGAACCTCGGCAACGCCACCGGCCATCCGAGCTTCGTGATGAGCAACTCCTTCACCAACCAGGTGATCGCCCAGATCGAGCTGTTCTCCAAGAACGACGAGTACGAGCGTGCCGTCCACGTGCTGCCAAAGCACCTGGACGAGAAGGTCGCCCGCCTGCACCTCGACGCCCTCGGTGTGAAGCTCACCAGGCTGACCCCCGAGCAGGCCGCCTACCTGGGCGTGCCCGCGGGCGGCCCCTACAAGGCCGACCACTACCGCTACTAGGCGCCTCCGCGGCCGGCCGATGAGAGCGATGGTCCTCGCGGCGGGTCTCGGCACGCGCCTGCGCCCACTGACGAACGAGATCACCAAGCCGATGGTCCCGGTGCTCGACCGGCCCGTGATGGCGCACATCGTGGACCTGCTCGACCGCCACGGATTCGATCAGACGATCGCCAACCTGCACTGGTTCCCGGACTCGATCCGCGAGCACTTCGGGGAGCGCCTCTCCTACCGCTACGAGCCCGAGCTCCTGGGCACCGCCGGTGGCGTGCGCGCCTGCGCGGAGTTCTTCGGCGACGAGCCGTTCCTGGTGATCTCCGGGGACGCCCTCACAGACATCGACCTCGGAGCTCTCGCCGCAAGGCATCTGCAGGCCGGGGGCGTGGCGACGCTCGCGGTCAAGAAGGTCCCCGACACCCGGGAGTTCGGCGTGGTCCTGCACGACCGCGAGGGGCGGATCACGGGCTTTCAAGAGAAGCCCCGACCGGACGAGGCCCTCTCGGATCTCGGTAACTGCGGGATCTACGTGTTCTCACCGGAGATCTTCGACTACTTCCCCGACCGCCCGTTCGCGGACTGGGCCAAAGACGTGTTCCCGACGCTCCTGGCCAACGACGTGCCCTTCCACATCCACGAGATCCGGGAGTACTGGAACGACGTGGGCTCTCTGGGGGAGCTCCGCCAAGGCACCTTCGATGCCCTCCGCGGAGAGCTCCGCCTGGAGGTCCAGGGCAGGGAGGTCGGGCCGGGGATCCTCGTCTGCGGCGAGACCGACCTGCCCGCCGACGCCGACATCGAGGGGCCCGTGTGGATCGGGCAAGAGGTGAAGATCGGGGCTCGCACACGCCTGATGGGCCCGGTAGTGCTGGGCGATGGCGCCACGATCGGCGACGGAGCCCAGCTGCGCGAGACGATCGTGTTCCCCGGCACCCACGTCTCCGAGGACTCGATCCTGATCGGGGCGATCTCCGGTCACACGGGGATTCTCGAAAGCCTACGCCCCCGCGGCTCGTAGGACCCGTTGGGCTTGCGGGGGAATGGGCCTCAAAAAACGGGGACCCGCGCGCGCGTGGGTCCCCGCGACACACCTCAAAAAACGGGGACCCGCGCGCGCGTACGGGTCCCCGCGACACAGAAAGTGGGTTTCTATGACAGTTGTCAGCATAACATGAGGGGACGACCGCGTCAACGCCCGTCAAGGAGTCCGCGGCAAACCCGTTCGACAGGCGATCGCGACCGTCGTAGAATCGTTGGCAGGGCCGACAGTCACCGGAAAGGGCCGGATGCCCCCACCACGGACGCCTGGAGGGCGGCCGCACCTCGCAAGGAGGCGCAGGTGGATGCCGGCGAAACCAATAGGAAACGGAGCCTGTGATGCAGATCGAGATCAAGGGCCGCAACGTCCCGGTCAGCGACGAGCTGCGCGCCCGTCTTGAGAGGCGCCTTCGCAAGGTCTCAGAGCAGGTCTCGGACCTCGCCCGCCTGGAGGTCGAGATCTACGAAGAGCGTAACCCCTCGATCGCCGACCGCCAGGTCGCCGAGGCGACCCTGTATCTGAAGGGCACCACCCTGCGCGCGCGAGACGCCTCCCCGGAGATGGACCACTCGCTGAAGCTCGTGGCAGTGGAGCTCGCCCGGCAGGTCAAGCGCCACCGGGTCAAACGTAGGCATCGTCGCGAGGCCCACGCGGCGGCCACCGAGGCCACCCTGCCTCAGGTCGAGCCTCACGAATCTGAGATCGCCGCGGATATGAGACCGATATGAGATCAGATACGACCTCATATCGGCCAGCCAGCTAACCTGAGGACGTGTCCCCATCTCTGCTCGATCGCGCCCTGAACGCGGGCGAGGCGAAGAAGTTCAAGTCCTACCAGAAGCGAGTGGCGCTGATCAACGCGTTCGAGCCAGAGCTCGAACACGACAGCGACGTTGAGCTGCGCGAGCGCATGGATGCCCTGCGCGAGCGAGCCCGCGAAGGGGAGTCCCTGGAGGCCCTGCTGCCCGAGTGCTTCGCGATCGTGCGTGAGACCGGCAAGCGCGAGCTGGGGATGCGTCACTTCGACGTTCAGATGATCGGCGCGATGGTCCTGCACGACGGGTGCATCGCCGAGATGAAGACCGGCGAGGGCAAGACCCTTACCGCGACCCTCGCGGTCGTGCTCAACGCGCTCGCGGTCCGCGACACGGACGAGCGCGACGGCGATGCGGACGAGCAGGGCGAGCAGGACGATCCGGCCAGGCGCAAGGGCGTTCACCTGGTCACCGTCAACGACTACCTGGCGCGACGGGACGCCGAATGGATGAGCCCGATCTACGAGGCCCTCGGGGTCACCGTGGGGGTCCTGCAGAACATGCAGCCCTACGAGGAGAAGCAGGCTGCGTACGCGTGTGACGTCGTGTACGGGACCAACTCGGAGTTCGGGTTCGACTACCTGCGCGACAACATGGCCAAAGACCTCTCCGAAAAGGTCCAGCGGGGGCACTGGTTCGGGATCGTGGACGAGGTCGACAACATCCTGATCGACGAGGCCCGCACGCCCCTGATCATCTCCGGCGCGCCCGAACAGGCGGCTGACCTGTATGTGAAGTTCGCCCGTTTGGCGCCCCAGATGAAAGCGGGGAACACGCCCGAAGGCATGGATCCGCGGATGAAGAAGCAGTTTCTCGCGGACTTCGACTTCGAGGCTGACGAGAAGCAGAAAACGGTGGCGATCACCGAGCAGGGAGTAGCCAAGGCAGAGCGGTTTTTGGGCATCGACCACCTCTACCGGGCCGAGAACGGCCATCTGGTCAACCACCTGATCCAGGCGCTCAGAGCCGAGGCGCTGTACAAGCGCGACGTCGACTACGCCGTGATCGACGACGAGGTCAAGATCATCGACGAGTTCACCGGCCGGATCCTCGACGGCAGGCGCTGGTCGGAGGGCCTGCACCAGGCGATCGAGGCGAAGGAGCGGGTGTCGGTCAAAGAGGAGAACCAGACCCTCGCGACGATCACCTACCAGAACTACTTCCGCCTGTACGAGAAGCTCTCGGGGATGACCGGCACGGCGCTCACCGAGGCGACCGAGTTCATGAAGATCTACGAGCTCCCCGTGGTGCAGGTGCCCACGAACATGCCGATGGTCCGCGACGATCGCAACGATCAGGTCTACAAGACCAAGGAGGGCAAGTGGAACGCGGTCGTCAAAGAGATCGCCGCCCGCCACGAGAACGGTCAGCCGGTGCTGGTGGGCACGATCTCGGTGGAGGTCTCCGAGTTGCTCTCCGAGCGCCTGAAGAAGCGGGGTGTCGCGCACGAGGTGCTGAACGCCAAGCCCGAGCACGCCGCCCGGGAGGCGGAGATCGTCGCCGAGGCCGGCCAGCCTGGCGCCGTCACGATCGCCACCAATATGGCCGGCCGCGGCGTGGACATCAAGCTGGGCGGCAACCCCGAGCATCTCGCCCGCCTGCAGCTCGCAAAGGAGGGGATCGAGCCGGACGCGGAAGGATATGACGCGCGCATGGCCGCCGCGGTCGCGGAGATCGAGCCGCGGGTGGCCGCCGACCACGAGCGCGTGACGGCCGCCGGGGGCCTGTTCATCTGCGGCACCGAGCGCCACGAGTCCCGACGGATCGACAACCAGCTGCGCGGCCGCTCCGGCCGCCAGGGCGATCCCGGCGAGAGCCGGTTCTTCCTGTCCGCCGAGGACGATCTCGTGAGGCTGTTCGCGGGCGATCGCATCTATCGCATCCTCGACAAACTCGGAGGGGTCGACGAGGAGGGCAACGAGGAGCCGATCGAGGCGGGGATGCTCTCCAAGCAGATCGAGAAAGCCCAGAAGAAGGTCGAGGAGCAGAACTTCCTGATCCGTAAACGGGTGCTCGAGTACGACGACGTCATGAACGAGCAGCGTCGCGTGGTCTATCGCTACCGGGACGGTGTCCTGGAGGGCAAGAGCATGAGCGACGAGGCCCGCCAGGAAGTGCAGGCGGTGCTCGAGCGCACGATCGCCCAGTACACGCCCGGGGACTTCATCGAGGACTGGGACCTCGACGGCCTGTTCATCGCCCTCGGCCAGTTCTTCCCGGTCGATCTCGACGACGAGGACCTAGATCCCAACACCGCCGATCGGGACTCCCTGAGCGGGCGCATCTGCGAATTCGCGATGGCCCGCTACGACGCCCGCGAAGCGGAGCTGGGCGAGGATCTGATGGGCGCTCTGGAGCGGTTCCTGCTGCTGCAGATCATCGACGAGCGCTGGCGGGAGCACCTCTACGACATGGACTACCTCCGCGAGGGCATCCACCTGCGGGGCTTCGCCCAGATCGACCCCCTCGTGGCATACAAGAACGAAGCCTTCGAGCTGTTCGGAGACCTCATGAACAGCATCTGGGCGGACTACACCCGCATGATCTTCAACGTCCAGGTCAACGTCGAAGGCGAGAACGGCGCCGGCCCCGGCGGCCCGGGCAGGCCTGCGATCCCCGCCTTCGCCGCCACCGGGAGTGCCACCCAGGCCGGAAGGATCTCCTACTCGGGCGGGAGCTCCGCCGCCGGCGCCGCTGCCCTCGCTGCCGCCGCCGCTGCCGCAGGCGCCCCGGGCGCCCCACAGGGCGCCGGCGCCTACCCGGGCGAAGACGGCGAGCTGGAACCGGTGGCCGTGCCGGTCGTCGAGCAGCGTGTCGTCGATGACGAGCACCAGGTCGGCCGCAACGACCCGTGCTGGTGCGGGAGCGGTAAGAAGTACAAGAAGTGCCACGGCGCGTAGGACGGCCAACCACGTCAGTATCCGCAGCGCCCTTGTTGCTTGAGATCGGCGCAGGCTCCGTCGCGGCGCGCTGATAGCGTGGGGGTATGGCCACGGCACCGCCCAGCGAGTCGACGCCTCAGCGTCTGGCTGCGATCCGTGAGCAGATGAAGCTGCTCGCGGACTATCTTTGACCCGGATTCGTTGAGCGAGCGGGTGGCGGCGCTCGAGGCGCAGATGGGTGAGCAGGGCTTCTGGGACGACGTCGAGCGGGCGGCGGCGGTGTCGGCGGAGCACGCGCGGGCGTCCAAGCGGCTGGAGACCTTCACGACGCTGCGGGCGGACGTGGAGGACCTCGACGGGCTCGCGGAGATGGCCGCGGAGGACGGCTCGCTGCAGGGGGAGGTGGACGAGCAGATCGCCTCGGTGGAGTGGCGTTTGGAGGCGCTCGAGGAGCAGCGGCTGTTCGCGGGCCCGTACGACGCGGGGGACGCGCTCGTGAGCGTGAACGCCGGCGCCGGCGGCACCGACGCGCAGGACTGGGCGGAGATGGTGCTGCGCATGGAGATGCGCTGGGCCGAGTCGCGTGGCTTTGAGGTGGAGTTGCTGGAGGCGAGCCCGGGGGAGGAGGCGGGGATCAAGTCCGCCACCTTCCAGGTGAGCGGGGAGAACGCCTACGGTCTCTTCTCGGCCGAGCGGGGGGTGCACCGGCTGGTGAGGCTCTCGCCGTTCGACTCGGCCCACCGGCGCCAGACGAGCTTCGCGGGCGCGGAGGTGGCGCCGGTGGTCGCCGAGGCGTCCGGAGAGGTGGAGATCGACGAGGACGACCTGCAGGTGGACACCTACCGGGCGTCCGGGGCTGGCGGGCAGCACGTCAACAAGACGGACTCCGCGGTCCGGATCACCCACCGGCCGACGGGAATCGTGGTGCAGTGCCAGAACGAGCGCTCCCAGTCCTCCAACCGGGCCACGGCGATGGCGATGCTGCGGGCGAAGCTGCTCGAGCGCCGGGAGCGCGAACGGGCGGAGGAGATCGCCCGCGAGAAGGGGGAGGCGCAGGACGTGAACTTCGGCTCGCAGATCCGCTCGTACGTGATGCACCCCTACTCGCTGGTCAAGGACCACCGCACGGGCTTTGAGATGGGCGACGTGCAGCGGGTGCTCGACGGGGATCTAGACGGCTTCGTGCGCGCCTACCTGCTGAGGAAGCCGTAGACGCCGCGCGATGCTGCGTCCTCGGTCGCTCGTGTGCGGAGCACACTTCGCTCAGTGCGTCCTCGCTTGGTCTACGGCTTCCTCAGGGACACGGTGTGGTCTATTCGGCGCTATCGACGATCATGCTGAGGTCGAGCGCCGGCGCCGAGTGGGTGAGGGCGCCCATCGAGATGTAGTCCACGCCGGTAAGGGCCCGTTCGCGGAGGTTCTCGAGGGTGACGTTGCCGCTCACCTCGAGCTTCGCCCGGCCGGCGACCTGGGCGACTGCGGCGCGGAGCTCGTCGACGGTCATGTTGTCGAGCAGCATGCGGGGGGCGCCAGCGGCGAGGGCCTCTTCGATCTCCCGCGTGTCGCGGACCTCCACCTCGAGCGTGTCCGCGAGCTCGGGCGCCGCGGCGCGGGCGCGGGCGACGGCCTGGGCGATCGAGCCGGCGGCGGCGATGTGGTTCTCCTTGATCAGGATCATGTCGAATAGGCCCGTCCGGTGGTTGGCGGCGCCGCCGGCGGCCACGGCGGCCTTCTCGAGCGTGCGTAGCCCCGGGGTGGTCTTGCGGGTATCGAGCACCATCGCGCCGGTGTCCTGCACCGCGCGGGCGGCCCGCATGGCCGTCGTGGTCACGCCGGAGAGATGGCCGAGGAAGTTGAGCGCTGTGCGCTCGCCGGTGAGCAGCGCGCTGGCGAAGCCCTCGAGCGCGAGCACCGGGCCGCCCTGCTCGCGCCAGTGGCCCTCGGTCACGCGGCGCTCATAGCGGACGTAGGGATCGAGCAGCGCAAACACCGCCTCGGCGGCGTCGAGGCCGTAGATCGCGCCCGGGGCCTTCTGCACGATCAGCGCGCGGGCGCGGGCTGCCGGATCGACCGTCGCCTGGGTGGTCACGTCGCCCGCGCCAACGTCCTCGGCGAGCGCCTCTCGCACGAGCGCGAGCAGCTGATCGCGTGGTATCTCGGCGCTCACCAGGCCGAGGATAGACTGGAGCTGTGACACGCTCGCTGCCGATGATCCCCACCCAGCAGCCGCTCCCCGAGCTCACGCCCGCGGAGATCGCCGAGCTGCACGCCGAGGTGCGCGAGCTCGCCGCCGAGCGCAGGGCGGTGATCCTGGCCCACAACTACCAGGTCCCCGAGATCCAGGACGTGGCGGACTACGTCGGCGACTCCCTCGGCCTCTCACGCCAGGCCGCCGCCACCGAGAGCGAGGTGATCGCCTTCTGCGGGGTCCACTTCATGGCCGAGACAGCCTCGATCCTGTGCCCGGAGAAGACCGTCCTGATCCCCGACCTGGACGCCGGCTGCTCGCTGGCCGCGTCGATCGACGCGCAGCAGTTGGCGGCCTGGAGGGCGGAGTACCCGGACGGGGTGGTGGTCATGTACGTCAACACCACCGCCGAGGTCAAGGCATTGACCGACTACTGCTGCACTTCCGCCAACGCCGTCGACGTCGTCCGCCACATCTATGCGACCCGGGGGCAGGACACCGAGATCCTGTTCGGCCCGGACATGTGGCTCGGGGCGTTCGTCGAGAAGGAGCTCGGCCGGCGGATGCACGTGTGGGACGGGGAGTGCCACGTCCACGCCGGCATCCGGCCCGTTGACATCGATGCCGTCCGTGCCGCCCACCCCGACGCGGACTTCCTGATCCATCCCGAGTGCGGGTGCACCACCAGCGTGATGGAGTACGTCGCCGCCGGGGACATCTCCCCCGAGGGGGTCCACATGCTCTCCACCGGCGGGATGCTCAAGTACGCCGACCAGCTCGAGCGGGAGGACGGAGGGCGGGAGGCGGTGGTGGCGACCGAGACGGGGATGCTCTACCCCCTGCAGATGGCCGCGCCGGACGTGACCTTCATCGCCGCCAACCCCGAGGCTTCGTGTGTGTTCATGAAGATGATCACCCTGCCCAAGCTTCGCGATGGGTTGAGGGACATGAAGTTCGAGGTCAGGGTCCCCGAGGACGTCGCGGCCCGGGCGAGGGCGCCGATCGACCGGATGGTGGCGCTGGGCTGAGAGGCCGACCGGGGGCGGTTCTCGTCTGCACTCGGCGAGTGGTCAGCCACTCGCGGCGAGAAAGCGAACCACGCTCTCCGCGTCTGCGTCCAGCTCGGAGGCGTCCCTGGGGGAGAGGCGGCCGAACGGCTTCAACACGACCTTCCCGGCGGTCATCGTCCAGGTGGCCGCCGCGCGGCCCCGGACGGATCGCCAGCAGGCGCACCGCGACGGCGACCGGGTCACGGGCCGGCTCTCCCGCGAGCAGCTGCGCGGTGAGGCGCTCGGCGATCATCGACGATGCTCGAAGCGAAGCGCGGGGCGATTGTCGACGGTAATCAGGTTGGCGCTCATAGCGGGTTCCCCTCCAAGCGTCGTTCAAGCTCATCGATAGTCTCCTTGTCCAGCCTAAGGACTGGAGGACGAAGATGACCGAGACCCCGACGCTGTTCATCTGTCACGGCGATGACGGCGGCCCACAGATGCATCCGTGTCGTCGGGTGCAGGAGGCGCTCCGCAGCGCAGGCATCGAGTACGACAAGGTGATCGCCGGACACGGAAGCCCGTTCCCCTTCCTGCGCAAAGGCTCCCGGGAGGAGTTGCGAGAGGCGACAGGAGCGACGAAGTTGCCGGCGCTGAAGCTGCCCGACGGGACGGTCATCACCCACTCGCGTGCGATCTTCTCTTGGATCGACGAGCAGACGCGAGGTGTGGCATGAGACAGCGAGTAACCGTGATCACGCTGGGCGTACACGACCTCCCGCGGGCGCGGAGCTTCTATGAAGCCCTCGGCTGGGAGACGGGGGCCGAGCCTGGTGACGATGTCGTGTTCTTCCAGGCCGGCGAGATGGTGCTGTCGCTGTGGGATCGCGTAAAGCTCGCCGAGGACAGTTGCGTGGAGGACGCCCCGGGATGGGGCGGGGTGACGCTCGCGCTGAATCTCGGCTCACGCGAGGAGGTGGACGCCGCCACCGACCAGGCCCGTGCCGCCGGTGCGAGGATCGGGCGGGAGCCGGGCAAGACGTTCTGGGGTGGGTACTCCTCGGTGTTCGTGGATCCCGAGGGCCATCCCTGGGAGATCGCCCACAACCCTCATTGGACGCTTGGGCCCGATGGGGGCATAAGTCTCGGGTGAGTCTCCCGGCTGTCCTGTCACAACGATCCCCGCCAAGGCCGTCGGAAAGCAGATCGGGGTCCTGCTCGACCATCAGGAGAATCAGGAGAACGCCCTCGCAGCCGCGATCCGGGCGGCGTTCGACCTCGACTGACGGGCCTGGGAGCCTCAGAACTCCTCGACGGTGTGGGGTCCCACACACGCGACCGCCAGGCTGTCGGCGACGCCTGCAGCGACCGCGCGGACCTCATCGAAGGTGACCTTGTCCAGGGCCTTGATGGCTGCGTCCGGGTCGATGTCCTCGCCGAACACGATCGAGCGGCTCGCGCCGTATCGAGCTACGGCGTTGGTGTTCTCGAACGCGAGCACCAGCCGGCCGGCGGCGTAGGCGCGGGCGCGGGAGACCTCGCTCTCGGTGGGGCCGTCGTCGCGGAGCTCGTCCACGATCTCTCGCATTCGGGTGTAGGCCTCGACGCACTTCGCGGACTCCAGGCCCGAGCCGAGCTGCAGGACGGGCAGGTCCGCGAACGTGTGGTCGGTCGCGTAGACCGAGTAGCAGAGGCCGCGCTTCTCGCGGATCTCCTCGAACAGTCGCGAGCCCATCGAGCCGCCCAGCAGGGTCGCGTAGATCGACAGGGCCGCCCTTTCGCGGACGCTGTGCACCTCGATGTCGGGCCGGTAGATCATGCGCAGGTGAGACTGGTTGGTGTCGCGCTCCTCGACGAGGGTCTGGGGGGAGAACTCGGGCGCGGGCAGGTAGGGCTCGGGCTCGGGCAGGGTGGGGAAGCGCCCGAAGCGCTCCATCAGCTCGGCATCGTCGGGGAGGGACTCGACGTTGCCCACCAGGAACGCGCCCCCGCGCCGGCCCGACCAGCGGCGCTCGCGAAACGCGATGATCGCCTCCCGGGTGAAGCCCCTCAGGTTCTCCTCGGGCCCGAGGACCGTCCGCCCAAGTGGGTGCTCGCCGAAGGCGGCCCTGTCGATCAGATACTCGGCGACCACCGAGGGCTGGTCGTATGAGCGGTTGATCTCCTGGATCACGACCCCTCGCTCGCGGTCGAGCTCCTCGGCGTCGAGCTTGGGCCGCCCCACGAAGTCGCTCAGCAGGTCGATCGCCTGGGGCGCGGACTCCGCGCGGACGGTGATGTGAAACGCCACCAGGTCGTGGCTCGTATACGCGTTCAGCACTCCTCCGAGCCGCTCCGCGGTCTCGTTGACAGCTTTGTAGGTGTTGTACTTCTCGCCCCCCTTGAACACGAGGTGCTCAAGGAAGTGAGCCATGCCGTTCTCCTCGACACGCTCGGTGCGCGCGCCCGCGTCGAATGCGACCAGGACGGTCAACGCCCGCGTGCCCGGGAGGGCGATCCTGTGCACCGGCAGCCCGTTGGCCTGCATGGTGGTCGTGTCGATCCTTGCCATCGAGGTCACCTTATATCGCCACGCCCACCGTCCACGGCGGTCTCGGTGCAAATCCGGTTGCATGCAGGGGAAATGCTGGGCCCGGGGGCCTCCCGCAGGTACCCTCCCGGGCCATGCCGTCGAGCTCGAGCACCTCCAAGGGCCGCACCGGACCGCACGCCGCCGCATCTCCCGCATCTCCCGCATCTCCGAAGGCCTCGCGGGTCACCTCGCCGTCGGCCTCCCCGGCCGGGCTCCCGGCCGCCTCCCCGCCGGCCTCCGGGCGAACGCTCGGGGCGAGAGTGGGAGGCAAGCTGAGGGTCACCCTGCCGGCCGGCACGGGCCGTGCGCCCGAGGCTCCCCTCGCCACGCCCCGGACCTCCGCGCCGATCGCTCCCGCGGCCCCTCGGACTCCGGTGGCGCCCGGGGCCCGGGTGGCT
Source organism: uncultured Solirubrobacterales bacterium (assembly GCA_963785785.1). Classification (GTDB taxonomy): domain Bacteria; phylum Actinomycetota; class Thermoleophilia; order Solirubrobacterales; family Solirubrobacteraceae; genus Palsa-744. Next base: position 80,745 of record CAWAWI010000004.1, read on the forward strand.
CCCGGTGGGGCTCCTCGCCCGGTGGTGCGCCGCGAAGGGGCGCCGGTGGGGGACGACCGTCAGACCGTCGTTGAGCTGCGGGGGGTCTCGAAGCTCTACGGCGCGGGGGACGACGTGGGTCTCGAGCGGGCGACGTTCGCGGTGGCCAGGCGAGAGCTGGTGTTCCTGGTGGGTCCGACGGGGTCGGGGAAGTCGACGATCATGAGGCTGCTGATCAAGGAGCTCGAGCCGACCGAGGGTGTGGTGCGGGTGGCAGGGCGGGACCTCGCGGACATCGACCGCAGAAAGATCCCGTACTACCGGCGGAACGTGGGAGTGGTGTTCCAGGACTTCAAGCTCCTGCCCAACCGGACGGTCTACGAAAACGTCGCCTACGCGCTGCAGGTGACGGGAGCCTCGCGCAAGCAGATCCGGGGGACGCTCCCGGACGTGCTGCGGTTGACGGGGCTCTCGACGAAGCTTCACAACTATCCCCATCAGCTCTCCGGTGGAGAGCAGCAGCGGGTAGCGGTCGCGCGTGCGTTCGCATCCCGTCCACCGCTGCTGCTGGCGGACGAGCCCACCGGGAACCTCGACCCGCAGACGTCGATCGGGATCATGCAGCTGCTCTACCGGATCAACCGGGCGGGCACGACGGTGTTGATCGCGACCCACGACCGCGAGATGGTGGATCGGATGAAACGACGGGTGATCGAGCTGCGACGCGGGCGGATCGTGCGCGACGAGGCGACCGGGTTGTACGCGCGGGAGGAGAGCACCGACGAGCTGGGCGAGCGGCTGCGCAGCGAAACCCTGGAGGCCGCCCGAGGGGTGCTCGGTAGCAGGCGATGAAAGCCGGGTTCTTCCTCAAAGAGAGCTTTCGCTCGATCCGCCACAACGCGGTGCCGAGCTTTGCGGCTTTCGCCTCGGTGCTCGTGACGACGCTCGTGCTGGGGGTGTTCATCCCGGTGGTCCAGGCGACGAACGGCGCCGCCAACGACGTGCGCGGGCGGGTGCTGATCGACGTGGACCTCACGACGAGCGCCACCCCCGCCGAACAGGCGCGGGTACGCAAGGAGGTCATGGGCGCGCCGCACGTCAAGAGCGTTCAGTTCGTGTCCAAGCAGACGGGTTACGAACAGGAGCGAAAGCTCAACCCTCAGGCGTTCGCGCTGATCGGCTACAACCCGCTGCCGGACATCTTCCGGGTGACTCCCGCGAGCCCCGAAGACGCGGGCCTCGTGCGGGGTGAGCTCGACCAGTCGAGCCCGCTGGGCACCCGCCTGGTGAGCGACCCGGCGATCGCGGCGGTCCAGGACCGCCAGGCCGAGACGAACCGGATCCTGTCGGCCACGCGGGTGATTAAGCTGACGATGGCGCTGCTCGCGGGACTGCTCGTGCTCGCGTCGGTGCTGCTGATCTCGAACACGATCCGCCTGTCCCTGTTCTCGCGCAGGCGAGAGGTCGAGGTGATGAAGCTCGTGGGCGCCACCGACTGGTTCATCCGCTGGCCGTTCGTGCTCGAGGGCCTGTTCCTCGGAGCCCTCGGCGGGGGTGCTGCGATCGGCCTGCTGGGCCTCGCCAAGGTGACCCTCGTGGATCCCCTCGCGAACACCGTCAAGCTGATCTCCCAGCCCGACATGATCGAGTTCCCCGTGCTGATCGCGGTCCTGATGGTCTGTGCGGTCGCCGTGTCGGCCGCCGGCTCGGGGCTGTCGCTGAGACGCTTCCTGAAGGTCTGAGTCCCGCCGTGACTCCAAGCGGGCTCGACGGGGGCGCGGCTTCACTACGCTGCCTGCCATGTCCTCGCGCCGGCGCCTGACCTACGTGCTCGTGGCGGTGCTGCCGATCCTGCTCGTGGGCGGGATCTGGCTGGGGGGGCATCCCGAAGATCTTCCGGCATTCGCCCGGTCGGGGTTGGTGGCGCACGGGGAAACACGGGTGGTGGACGAAGCGATCGACCGGATCGCGAGCGACTACTACCGGCGGGTGTCCCGGGGGCAGCTGGCGAACGCGTCGATCGGGGGGGCGGTTGGGAGCCTGGACGACCGGTTCTCTCACTATCTCAGTCCGAAGGAATTTCACGAATTCGACACCCCCCCGAGCTTCACGGGGATCGGCGTGGAGGTGGCGCCCTCCAAGCGGGGTCTTACGATCGTGCGGGTGTTCGACTCCTCGCCGGCCTCCCGGGCGGGGTTGCAGGCGGGCGAGTCGATCGTGGCGGTCAACGGGCGGCCGATCGCGGGCCTGTCCTCGGACGCGTCCCGGGGGCTGATCGTGGGACCGCCGGGGACGGACGTGACGCTGTCGATCGAAAGACACCCTGGCGGGGGGTCCCACGAGGTGAAGCTGACCCGGGCGACGATCTCAGAGCCTGTGGTGGCCTCGGCCACGACCACGGTTCATGGCAAGAAGCTCGGGGTGGTGGCGCTCGCGACGTTCAGTTTGGGAGCCCACGGGGAAGTGCGGGAAGCGGTCGAACACGAGCTGAAGTCGGGGGCGAAGGGGATCGTGTTCGACCTGCGCGACAACGGCGGGGGCCTGGTCGAGGAGGCCCAGCTGATCGCGAGCATCTTCATCGAGCACGGCACGATCGTGACCACCCGCGGTCGCAGCCAGCCGACCCAGACGCTGAGCGCGGTCGGGGACGCAATCAAGCCGCCGTTCCCGATGGTGGTGCTGGTCGACGCGAACACCGCGTCGGCGTCGGAGATCGTCACGGCGGCGCTGCAGGATCATCACCGGGCGACTGTCGTCGGGACCCACACGTTCGGCAAGGGGGTCTTCCAGGAGGAGACTCCCCTGTCCAACGGAGGCGCCCTGGACATCACGGTCGGGGAGTACTTCACGCCGAATGGCCGAAACCTCGGCGGCGGCGGGATCAGGCAGGGGGCGGGGGTGACGCCCGAAGTGGTGGTCGCGCATGGGGTCGACAGCTCCCACGGGCTGGCGGTGGCCCTGAATACGCTCGCCGCCAAAGTCAAGTGAGCGCCCGTCAGGGCCAGGTGGGCGGGACCGTTGTAGCGACGGTCCAGAAGCGGGGACGGTTCTGGGCGGCGGAGCCGTACTTCCCCGTGTCACGCTCGGACGCGGGCGGGCCGGGATCACGCGGGGGCGGTCGGGGGGCGGGGAGCGACCGGCGGATCGTGCTCGCCTCCAACCGGGTCTCCGGTGGGCGGAAGGGCGGCCAGGACGAGACGGCGAGGGAGGGGGATCTCGTGCTCGTGCAGGTGCCCGTCAGGGGCGGCTCGGGGAGAGCGCGGATCGTGCGTCTGATCGGGCGTCCGGAGGTGGCGAGGGACGCGATCGAGGCGCTGATGCTCGACCGGGGCCTCGCGAGGCGGTTCGGAGGGGATGTCGAGCGGGAGGCGGATCTCGCGCGGGATCGGGGGCGGGAGGCGCTCGAGCGAGAGGTCGGGGAAGGACGCAGGCGAGACCTGCGGGGGTTGAGCACTTTTACGATCGACCCGGCCAGCGCCAAAGACTTCGACGACGCGATCTCCGCGGAGCGCCTTCGGGACGGTGTGGTGCGGGTGTGGGTGCATATCGCGGATGTGAGCTCTCATGTGGGCGAGGGCTCGCTCGTGGATCGGGAGGCGAGCAGGCGGGGTACGAGCGTGTACGTGCCGGGAGCGGTGGAGCCGATGCTGCCGTCCTCGCTGTCCAACGACGCGTGCTCGCTGGTGGCGGGGGTGGCCCGGGGAACGGTCACGGTGGAGCTCGACCTGCGGGGGGCGGAGGTCCTCAGGAGCGCGTTCTACCGATCGCTCGTCAGCTCAGACGAGCGCCTGGACTACGAGCGGGTCGATCGAATCTTCGCGGGGAGCGAGCGGGGGGCGGACCCGTGGGGACAGCCGCTGGCGGCCGCGAGGGAGGCGTCGGGGGCGCTCGCGAGGGCGCGGGCGCAGGCGGGAGGGCTGACGGTGGACTCCGAGGAGTCCGAGTTCGAGCTCGACGACGAGGGCCACGTCACCGCGATCCTCGCGCGTGAGCAGACGGAGTCTCACCGGTTGATCGAGCATCTGATGATCGCCGCCAACGAGGCTGTCGCGAGGCATCTGGCGGCACGGGGGATCCCTTGCCTGTATCGCGTTCACGAGCGGCCCGAGCCCGCGCGGGTTCTGCGATTGGTCGAGCAGCTGGCGTCGCTGGGTGTCTCGACGCCGCCGGTGGCCGACGATCTCTCGCCCTCTCAGGCGGCGGATCTGTTGGGAGGGCTCTCTCAGCGGGTGGATCGGCACGTGAGCGAGACGCTGGCCCGCGGTCGCAGCGGGGCCGGGCCGTGGGGGGGACGGATCGGACTGACCTCGCTGGTGTTGCGGTCCTTGCAGCAGGCCTACTACTCGCCCCGGAACATCGGTCACGCGGGGCTTCACTCGGAGTGCTACTGCCACTTCACCTCGCCGATCCGCCGGTACCCGGATCTGGTGTGTCACCGGGCGCTCGTGTCGAGCCTCGGGGGCGGAGAGGAGGCGCCGCGTTCGAGTGGGCTACGGGACCTCGGGGAATGGTCCTCCGAGCGCGAGCGGGAGGCGATGGCGATCGAGCGGGCCGGAGATGACCTCGCGCGTTGCTTCGCCCTCGAGAAGGCCCTCTACGAGGGAGGCTGGGAGCAGATCTTCCAGGGGGAGGTCTCGGGGCTGATCTCGGCGGGCGCGTTCGTGGCGTTCGGGGGAGGGTCCTCGGCGGAGAGCGAGGACTCGGGCGAAGGCGCAGGGACGGCCGCGCGGGGGCCGCTGTACGAGGGGATGGTGCCAGTGCGCCGGATGCGGGCGCCCTCGGCTGGGGAGGGCCGGGCGAGCAAGGGCCGGGCGAGCAAGAGCCCGGCGAGCAGGGGTCGCGCGGGGGAGGGCCGGGCGAGGGAAGGCGGGGCAAGGGAGGACTGGTGGGAGCTGAACGAGCACGAGACGGTCCTTCATGGCGAGCGCTCGGGGGCGACGATCAGGCTGGGGGACTCGATCGAGGTGAGGGTCGCGCGGGTGGACACGGTGCGGGGTCGGGTGGACCTCGCACCCGCTGACGGCGACTGACCGGCCGCACGCGCTGTGGGCCACGGTAGGCTCGCAAGCCAATGGCGAAAAACAAGAAAGGCAAGCGGAAGGTCGGGGCGGGGGACGTGGCGTCGAACAGGTACGCGTCCTACCGGTATGAGCTGATCGAGCGGATCGAGTGCGGGGTCGTGCTGGAGGGCACCGAGGTCAAGGCGCTGCGGGAGTCCGGGGCGCAGCTGAAGGACGGGTACGCGGCGATCAACGACGGGGAGCTGTGGCTGCACTCGATCCACATCCCCCCTTACGGTCCAGCGTCGCGGGAGAACCACGACCCCGAGCGGCCGCGAAAGCTGTTGGTGCACCGTCGGGAGCTCGATCGGATCGCGATGCGGGTATCCGAGCGGGGCCTCACGTTGGTGCCGACACGGATCTACTTCAAGGGCTCCCACGCGAAGGTCGAGATCGCGTTGGCCCGGGGGAAGGACCTCTATGACAAGCGCCAGTCGATCCGCGAGCGGGAGTCAAAGCGGGACATGGAAAGGGCGGTCCGCGAAGCTGGGCGCTGAGGCCTGTCGGGAGCCCGGCGGCGTGAACCGGCGGCGTGAACCGGCGGCGTCAACCGGCGGCGTGAACCGGCGGCGTCAGATCGAGCTGAAGCTGTGGGTGCCGGTGGAGAGGATGTGGGAGACGTCCATCCCGACCGCGAGGAGAACGATCAGGCCGATGTACACAGCGCCCACGAGCAGGCGGTGGCGGGGGGCGATGCGGTAGTACGCGGCCTGCTCCAGCGAGCGGGTCTTGCGAGCCTTCCAGCGGCGCCACGTCTCCATGCCGGCAAACAGGAGGATGATCAGGATGATCGGGTTGGGGAAGGCGAAGGCGAGGGCGACGAGGGCGGCCAGGCCGACGAACCACATCACCGGGGCCATCGCGGCCATCGCGCGGCCTCCGTCGAGGGGGACGACGGGAAGCAGGTTGAAGAGGTTCAAGAAGAAGCCGATGTAGGCGAGGGCCCGGAGCAGGTCGCTGTTGGTGACCTCGCCGATCGCCAGGCAGGCGGCGGCGCCCAGGGTCCCCAGAATCGGACCGGCGAGGCCGACGCGGGCCTCCGCGAGGGCGTCCTCGCCGAGGGACTTGGCGAAGATGGCGGCGCCCATGAACGGGACGAACATGGGGGCGCTCGCCTTGATCCCCTCACGGCGGAGCTGGATCACGTGGCCCATCTCGTGGATGAAGATCAACACGACGAAGCCCGCCGCGAAGGTCCAGCCCCAGAACAGGCTGTAGGCGGCGACCGAGACCAGAGCGGTGCCCGCGGTGGCCAGGAGCTTGACGTTGGGCAGGAGCAGGAACAGGCCTTTGATGGCCGCGAAGAACTTGGCGAACAGGGCGAGGGTGGCGGCGAGGGCGCTGGCGATGCGCTTGCGCAGCGAGTCGGCGCGGCGGCGGACCGGGCTGGGCTCGCCGAAGGGATCCTCACGGTCGGGCGTCAGGGGTGCCGGGGCGGCCGGCGCCAGGGGTCCCGGGGAGGCCGGCGCCAGGGGTCCCGGGGAGGTAGATCCGAGGGACCCCGGAGCGACGGACGGGTGGCCGGGGACGGGAACGGCCGCCGCCGGTCGGGCCAGCGTGGGATAGCTCTGAGCGGCGGGCAGCGGACGGGAGGCGTCCGGGAGGGGGGACGCAGGCAGGGATAGATCGCTGCTGTCCATGCCCTCATTGTGGCAGCACGGATAAGCGTCTCCTAACGGACCCGTTTTTTTTCGCAAGATGCGGGGAGATGCGCTGAGAGGGGTTGAAATCGGCCTGTGGGAGGCGTAAGTTCAAGACAGACGCGGAACCGAGCCGCAAAGAGCGAGGCCACTGAGGTGTGAGGCCGCGCCACCCGACACCAGAAGGCCTCCGGGCCGGACGGAGAAGGTTCCTCAAGCGGCCCGGGACCGCGTCGCTTGCGTCTGTGAGGTCTCCTCCTTTGTCTCGGCCGGATCAGACCTGCCGGGCCGGTATCGCCTCGCGGGGCCTGCCGGTCCGGCGGGCCGGCTGGGTCGTCTCCGCCGAGCCGCGTGAGTCATCTCCGCCGAGCCGCCTGAGTCGTCTCCGCCGCGTGTGAGCCCAGATGACGGGACGCCGGATGACCGAGCCGAGATGACGAGGTGGGTACAATGGAGGAGCAAGCATCCAGGGGACGACAGGCTTCGACGCGGTCGGCTCGTGTGGATGGTCGCGAGTCGAGGTCCCCGGGCGGCCTCGTAAAACACCCGGGAAAACCATAAGTGCGGACTCTCATGAGTTTGCCCTCGCAGCTGTCTAGTTAGAAGCTAGACGCGAGGTCTCGGCCCCCGGTCGCCCGTGGCGGGGAATGTCGGGATCAGAAAGCGGGCTCACCCGGCGCGGACCGCCTCCGCCAAGCCGGGGAAACCAAGGAGGCTGGTCCCTCGCAACCCGGCCGGCGAGGCTAGCGGGGGATGAGATCAGAGCGCCGGATACGCTCGTAGAAGCCATTCTCACGCGATCGCGGACGTGGGTTCGATTCCCACCGTCTCCACTCATAGCTCTAAGCCAAATACTACATGTGCGGACGGGCACATAGCAGCGGCAATCGAACCTCCCGGCCTACGGGGTCCGTGAGCTCCCCTGTAGCGGGCCGCACAGGACTCCGGTCGTCTGGTTCAACCCTGGCCGGGTCGCGGGCGCGAATCGACTAGGCAGCGTTTTGCAGCGAGCGTGGGCACACGACAGGGCACCGCTTGTTGGCGACCAGCTCGGCGACGTCGTACCAGTGGCTTCCGCCGAGGGCGAACGGGAACACCGTATACCTGCGTGCCGTTGGCCCCTCCGCCAGCTCGGCGAGCAGCGCGCACGCTTGCAGTATCCCCGCCCAGAACGAGACGAATGAGATTGTGGGGATGAACTCGTCGCTCGGTGGAAGCGGGTCTGGGTGGGCGCAGCCCACGCACGGATCGCCCGGGTGGTGGCTCGTCACGACCGCTTCGTGGTCGTTCGTCGCGCCGACGATGAGGCTCTCCGGCCACTCCTCCTGTACACGCCAGCGCGAGGGAATGTCATCGACGCCGACGAACACCCGCTCGCGCAGGGGCCGCAGCTGCTCGCGCGTCTTCTCGGTGAAACGTTGCGCGATGCCGTGACGGCAGCGACTGGGTGCTCGAGTCGCGCAGCACGTCGATCTTCGGTCGCTCACCTTCGTCGCCTCGGAGCTGCAGATAGCGGTTGACGTTCGACAGGTCCGTCGGCTCTGACTCGATCACGCGCACGTCGCCGCTGATGTTCGGCAGCTGCAGCAGCGTCGCGACGAGGGCGTTGACGATCGCTCCGCCGCTGACCGCGTCGAAAGCGCCGAGCGCTGCGCGGGTCCGTCCCTTGGCCACCGCGCTGTGCTCCAGGGCGGGGAACAGCTCTCGCAGATCGATATGGACCGGAGGTCCCGGTGAGGGGTGGGGGCGGCGCGAGCGGGCGATGCCCGTCGAGCGCTCGATCTCCGGTAGCGCGTGCTCGAGGGCGATCACGGCAGCGGCAGCGGCGGCGGCGAGACCGCCGAGCGGACCGGTCGCCGATGGGAACGTGTCCGGTCGGTCCCAGCTGAGGTGGCATTCGAAGTCGTCGGCGTAGACGTGAATCGCTCCCTTCTCCGTACACGGGGTCGTGCCGAACGCGAACGTCATGGCCACAGCTCCGCGCTCGGTGCGCAGCGTCGTTGCGGGGACGAGTTGCTCGCCCAGCTCCGCAGGGCGGCGGCAGCGTCGGCCGGCGGAGCGGCGCGACTACGTTGATCACGGGGAGGTCCGCGACGGCGAGCTCGATCCCGATGCCCATGCGTGCGATCAGCTGGAAGGCGCCGATCAGGGTCGCCTGGCCGCAGGCGTCGGACATGCTCTCGGCGTCGGCGAGCAGCCGCACGGTCGTCGCTGCGAGCTCGGGCGCGATCGCTTCTCCTCGGCCTTGCGTCGAAGAACACGCGGTTGATCAGGCGCGTGGTGCGCGAAAGGGCGAACGCGCGACTCACCGCTCGAACCTCAGCGCGCTTGCGGGGTCGAGCTGCGACCAGCCGCCCTGCTCGCGCCGCTCCGCCAGGTAGCTGCCCTCCAGGCCGACGGGGCCGCACGCGAAGCGGGGGATAACGAGCGAGAGGTAGCCGGGCAGGTGCACGAGCGAGAGCACGTCATCTCGCGGGGAGTGATAGGCGTTGCGCGGATGGGTGTGCACCTGGGCGCGGACCGTGCGGCCCTCAGCGGCAAGCTGTTGCCAGAACTCCCCGATCCACATGTCGTCGATGTCGTACAGGCAAGCCGTCGCGGTGTGCTTGGGCTGGACGACGCCGTCGACGTATTCCGGCTGCGCCTGCGGGCCGGTCCATACCACCACGCACTCGCGCTCGCCGGCGCTGCAGCGGCGGAGGCGCTCGAAGGACGTCTCGAGCACCTCCGGCGCGACTCGCAGCATCATGCGCGCCCGCCGCCGGAGCGGGCGCGCATTATCAGGGTCGTGTCCGGCTTGACGCCCGCCTCCTCGACCGTCAGGTCGGGGTTGATGAGCGTGGTGTTGTCCGGCAGGTAGAGCTTGAGCTGATCGCGCTCGGGCTTGGGGATCTCGAACGCGACATAGGCCTCGTGGTAGAGGCTCCGCGCACGCTCGTGCGGGTGGTAGGCGACGGCGCGGGTCACGCCGACGTAGAGGACCTCGACCTTCAACTTCGCGGGCGCGGCGGTGTCTGCAGACATCGGCTGTCCCCTTTCGATCGAAGAGGTGGACGGGATCTACAGCTTCATACTAGCGCACAAAAGACGCGTGGTCCCTGGATTTCGCTACCGATTATGTAATAACCCCTTCATTTTCACGCATAGAGCGGGATTTCGGGCTCGCCGCCGCGTCGCGTCCGCTCCCGCTGCAATCGTTCTTGCAAGCCCGACCGCGAAACGGAGAAGCGCAGGCGGGCTGCTGCACATGTCGAACCGACCCGCAGGAGCCGCGTACTCGTATCTGGCATGACCGCTTCAGGGCCGCCCCTCGGACCGGACGTTAGGCTTGCCCTCATGACCACCACCGACACGCTGAGCGAGATCACGAGCGGGATACGCGAGGTCGAGGCGTCGTGAGCCTCGAGGAGGCGCGCTCGCGTCGAGCAGTTCGACCACAGGGCTGCGCATCTCGCGAAAGCCAGGAAGGCTCACGTGCCCCGCAATCGCCGAGCAGGGCGAAGGTCAACCCCGCCTGGCGGTAGGTCAGTGGGAAACCGCCACCGCACGTCCCAAGCCGCAGACGCTCCTGCAGGTCGCCGACGTGCTCGACTTCCCCGTGGCCTACTTCGCCGCCAGCGGGCGCGAGCTGTCCGAGTTCGAGACCGACCTCAGCTTCTTCCGCAGCCTGCGCAAGTCAAGTCAGGCAGACCGCGAGGCCGCGCTCGCACACGCCGCGCTGATCACTGAGCTCGTCGAGGTGATCGACCGCCACGCGAAGTTGCCCGCGCTCACCATCCCGGAGAACCCGCTGCCCATCGACGCCCCGCCCGAGCAGATCGACGAGGTCGCGTGCGCCGTGCGGGACCAATGGGGGCTGGGGGAGGAGCCGATCGAGAACATGCTGCGTCAGCTTGAGCTGCACGGCCCGTCGCGGTCCACCCCGGGCTCCACGAAGGCATAGATGCGTTCACCTGTCCCGGGTCCGGCCATCCGGTCGTGATCCTCGACAGCGGCAAGGGCGACAAGGCACGCTCGCGCTTTGACTGCGCCCATGAGCTCGGACACCTCGTGATGCACCGGCACGCCGGTGCGCGCGCGGCCGACGCGCCCTTGAGAAACAGGCGCACCGCTTCGCGAGCTCGTTCCTGCTGCCCGCCAGGCAACTGCACCAGGAGTGGCCGACCGGGCGGCTCAACTGGCGCGAGCTGGTGGCCCTGAAGCAACGCTGGCAGATGTCCCTAGGCGCGCTGCTCTACCGCGCTCAGGACGTCGGCCTCGTGACCGCCACGACCTACGAGTCGGCGATGAAGTACATGTCCCGGGCCGGGTGGCGAAAGCGCGAGCCCGGTGAGCTAGGGCCGCCCGAGCGCCCGCGCCTCCTACGAGGGGCCGCTGAGGCTCTCGAGCAGACCGGGATCGATGCCGAGCGGCTGGCTGAACTCGCACACATCCCGATCGAGGAGGTACGGATGTACCTCACGCTGCCGGCCGCACCGGGCAGGGTCACCGTCGAGCTTTCAGCGATTGCGAAGCAAGAGCGACCCGCCGACTTTGCGGTGAGGGCGGGAGGTGGAGAGCGCGTGCGCGCTGCGCGTGGGCGTCGCATTAAAGGCGCGGCGAGGTCAGCCCAAGAACAGAACCTAAAGGTTGACAATTTGACATGGCGTGCAAACCAATAAGTTGCTATTTCCAGCTTTACTGCTAACCTAAACGTATGCAAAAAACAGAAAGATCCGCACAGGCGAGGCGAGAGCTCGATCGAAAGTTCGACTCGGCCGACCTGCGATCGATTCGTGCGCGTCCGCGGTCGGGTTGGATCCGAGCAGTCCGTGGTGCTCTCGGAATGAGCCAGTCCGTACTTGCCAAACGCCTTGGCGTCTCGAGCGCCGCCGTCAACAAACTTGAGCACGCCGAGCTCGACGGCGGCATCACTATCGCAAAGCTGGCACAGGTCGCAGCGGCCCTTGACTGCAGCCTTGTATACGCGATCGTGCCGAACACTAGCCTCGAGGGCACCGTGGGCGCCCAGGCGCGCAACCGGGCAGCGCGCCTGCTCGGATATGCCAGCCGGACGATGGCTCTCGAGGCCGAAGACGTCTCCGAGGACCGCCAGAAGGAAGCCCTCGATCGCTATGCACGCGGTCTGATCGACAGCGGACGGCTCTGGCGCGAAGAGCAAGCCCCGCCGTCTAGTTCTCGGAGTGAAGGCCTCGGCAGAGGCCAGCTCCGTGTCCGGGTTCAACGTGCGCACGATCGGCCCCGAGACTTCGGGTGCGACCACGATCCAGCATGAGGACCTCGAGGGGCTGATTCCAGATTTCGTTGCCACGCGCGCGGACCTGAACCAGGTCGAGTTCGAGAACATCACCAAGGTGCTTGCCTGGGCGCGAGCTCAGGCCGTCTCCCTGGGGCCCGACGGCGTCTTGGATTACGGGTTCATGATGGACCTGCACCGTCGGATGTTCGGCGATGTGTGGAGGTGGGCCGGAACCCAGCGGCGGCGCGTCACGAACATCGGCGTCGACCCGAGCCTGATCACCACGCAGACGCAACTGCTTCTTCAGGACGCGCGCTACTGGCACGAGCACGAGACCTTCCCACGCGACGAGGCGGCCGCGCGGATCCACTGCCGCCTGGTGAGCATCCATCCGTTCCCCAACGGCAACGGTCGATGCACGCGCCTAATGGCCGTCCTCTACCTGCTCTCCACCATGGCGGATCCGTTCCCGTGGGGGGCAATGACACTCGAGGTCGACGGTAAGATCGGACGGTGTACATCGAAGGTCTCAAGGCGGCGAGCAGTGATCATTACGAAGATCTGCGCCGCTCATACGCGGTCGGCGGTCGTAGAGCGACGTTCGGTACCGCTTCGAGCAAGGAGACGGTTCGACGAGTTTGCAGCGTGTTCATGGCGCGCCCGCGCACCGAGCTCGACGCTGCGTCGCGCCCACACCTGCTCGGCGACATGGCATAAGCGCTCGGGCTCATGTGCCGCTCATTGGGCGCCGTGGCCGTGGATGATTCAACGGTACGGTGGGCTTCGCCTTCATGGACACGATCGATTTCATCCCGCTGGTCAAGGCCTACCCGGCACTGAGCCGCACCTATGGGGAGGTGTCGTGTGTAGCGGGCGTTGAGATGACAGCGGCTGGTCCGCGGTGGATAAGGCTCTATCCGGTTCCATTTCGATCGTCGAGGATGAGAAGCAGTTCCGGAAGTACCAGCCGGTGCGCGTCCGGGCCGCGACGCATAGTGGTGACCGACGGCCCGAGACGCGGCGTCCGGACCTCGACTCGATCGAGCTGCGCGGTGGTCCTATCTCCTCAGCAACGCCTGGGCCCAACGGCGACGGTTCGTTGAGCCGTTGATGGCCGCCTCAATGTGCGAGATCGTGCGCCGCCAGCGCCGCGACCGGACCTCGCTCGGTGTCTTTCGGCCGCGCCGAGTCGTCGACTTGGAGTTCGAGAAGGCGAGCGTCGACGAGGGGAAACGCCAGATCGCGAAGGCCTGGATTCCGCACCGAGCCGGGTCGATGCTCGCCCACACTCCCGCGCCCCAGCGGCAGCGACTGGCTCCGGGACCAGTACCACCACAAGTGCGGGGGGATGGACGTCGAAGCCGATCGACTGGGAGATCGCGCGGTTCTACCGGCGCGTACGGCATTTCGATGATTGGCGCGACCGGATGAAGGCGCAATGGGTCGGCAAGCTCTGCGGCGCCGACCGCGACACCGCGTTCTTCCTGGGCAACATGTCGACGACTATGGTCTTTCCTGGTCCTGCGTGTGGTGGCCCCACGGGCCGGCAGCTCGCACTAGCATTCGGCACGTTGCGGCCGACTCGTAGCGCATGCCTCGATGAAACGGTGCGGTGGCAGGTAGCCGGGTAATGCTCGACCACATGAGAGCACAGGGCTTCACAAGTAGCAGCGGTGCGAGGTCCTCGAGTGCTCCTCGCTGCTCCCCTAGCAGGTGTTCCTCATATCGGCGTCGGCCTTCTTCTACGCGCCCGCTCTTGTAGAGATCTCGGAAGATCTTTGGATTACCAAGGGCCCTTATGTGGACGTACTCGACGCCGACATCGGCCATTGCTTTAGCGAGTGCGCTCTTCGCGTAGCCGCGACGACGAGAGATAGGAAGCTCGCGGACGTCAATGAGTCGCTCGACTCCTGCCGTCTGCACGTGGCGCGCGAATGCGAGGTGATCCTTGTGCACCTCGTAGCCGATCGAGCCGACCCATAGCCCCGCTGTAGCTTCCGAACTGGAGGACGTTTGGACGTCGACGAGCTCCAGACGCTCAAGCACCTGGTCGATGCTTAGCGCGACGCCGAAGAGGACCTGGGTCAACTCGGCGACCGACCTGGTGTCGGGGCGCGCTGTCGCGGTGGCCACGTTGCCCATCCTGCCAGATCCCACGGGCGTCTTGGACGGGCGGGACGGGAAAGGCCTGGAAAAGAGTGCTCTTTTGGACTCTCGGCCCGGCGTCGTCAGGGACTTGGTTTACGTAGTCGGTCCTGAACCAGGCGGGTGCGCGCGAATCTCGGTTTGGGCTCAGGCTGCGTCGGGCACTCGCCGACCTCGGGAGCAGGTGCCGGCTCCTGAATGCTTTCGACGACCAGTCTTCATGATGTGAGGATGTGCGCAATGGCGCCGCTGCGACCTGCGCTGGCCTCCGCTGAGGACTCGGACCTCTGGACCCGCGTGGTCGTGGCGGCGGGTGCTCGTGGCCTCGCGGGTGACGACTTACGCGATGCGATGCTGGCCCACCTTGGGGTTCACGAAGGTCCCTGACGTCACCGACTACCTCGAGTCTCTGGAACATGCACCGTGAACTCGATGACCTCGAGGCCGAGGACGTGCTTGAAGCCATGGTCTCGGGTTGCGAGAGCGAATCCGTGTTGTTTGCACAGCGCCGCGATCCAAATGTCGTTTTGCTGTATCGCAATGCCTGCTTGCCGGAGTGAGGTTGCGATCTCGCCAAATACGCGAGTTGTCTGCCGGTCGAGTGCGAGCACACGAACGCGGGGTGTATCGAGGAAGCGTTCGAGCGTGGCGGCGTTCTGCCGTAGTTTGGTTCCGTTCATGAAGCCGAACCAAAGCTCTCCGAGCACGATCATCGGTAGACCGACGGCCTCGGCTGTGCGTGCTCCCTCGGCTAGTTGCTGATTGCCTTCGCCAAGAGCCTTGTAGGCGTTCGTGTCGAGTGCGAGCTTCACGCGGCGGGCTCGACCGGAAGTGCGTCGAGCCATGCTTGCGCGCTGGCTTCGTCGCCAGCATCTACCGGCAGGCCCCCGATGAACCAGTCGAGGTCGTCGTGCTCGCTGGCTGTGGAGGGCAGCTTCGCGTTCTCGAGCGTCTGCACGACCACGGCGTTGAGGGTCTGGCCGGTCTCGCTCGCCTCGCGGCGAAGCTCGGCATCGAGGGCAGGCGACACGCGGCGTATCGTGTACTGGATTCTAGGCATGCCTACATTATAGGCAAGATTTGCCTGCAATCAGAAGGCTGGTGCGAAGCGGCCCCGCGCTCTACCTCAAGCTCAGCGTCTCCGCACGCACGATCACGGGGTTTGCGCAACGTACGGCTCTCTCCATAGACAATTGTCGGCGGCGTGGGTCGTCCGACCAAGGACGATCAGGCACTTGCCTTGTTGGCGAACCGCTGCCGCGCTGCGAGCTCGTCAAGCCTTCCATTACTGGTGCCGATTTGAAGCAGGTGCACAGGTTTGCATTCTCCCAAGAGTCTGGGGTGCCGCCGGACCGCCGCCCGAGGATCCGCCGAACCCGACGTGCAGCAATCGTGCTATCGGCGCTGTTTCTGGTTCTGAGGCTCGTCCTGCTTATCGTCGACACCGACGGCAGCAGTCTGTTCCATCCGGCGCCGTACCCCTCCTGCGGGTCTGCGTCCTTCGAACCGCCGGAGTCTCGCGAAGGCCTCTGCACCGTCTACGAACACACCGGCATCGTCGTCAAGAATATCGTCGATCGCAATAGCACTCTCCGCATGCCCGAATACAACGCCCGCGTGCTCACCTGGATCACAACCAGAACTCACGTTTCGAACTGGCGAGACGAACCGCGACGGTTCCCCAACGGGCGCGGCACGTTGGTGTCGCTTGAGGTGGAAATCGGGAACCCTGGGACCCAGCCTCTCCAGTACGGACCTCTGATCGCTCGCTCAGCCGTGCCCAGCTATCGCTCCCATCCACCTGCCGAACTGGCGCTCCCGATATCCGCTGGCGCCCCTGGCCAAGGCCTGAGCGTCGTGGCGATCCTCAACCCCCGGAAAGCCCCCGGTCCGTCAATTTTCGGGCAAGCCCCGATTGCGCCCCATTCGAGCATCACTGGCTGGATCTCGTTCGTGATGTCATTGAGCGAAAGCGAGCTGGTGGGGCGGCCGCGGTCCGATCTCATCCTGTCGCCGGTGGACGAAAACTCCAATCACGTGGGAATCATCAGGCTCTGGAAGGAGGCCGGACCCGACTTCCCTAACGCTCGGACGGTTTGAGGTCTGACGAGCCGCAAGGCGCAGCCTGATCGGTCCTCTGCCGCTCTGGCGGCTACGCACAAAAAGACGATGGGCACGCGACCGCGAGGTTTGCGCAACGTACTGTCCTCTCCACTGAGACGGATAGCCGCGAAGGACTGCGCGGTCGCCGTGTTTGCACTACTGGCGCGGCGGCGACTGGCGGTCACGTTGATCTTCCCGGGTGGAACCTCCGGCGCCACATGGGGGTTCGGGCGCGCCCCGAACCGCCGGCCATCCCTGATCACACCAGTCGCGCGGTGATGCTCATAGGCCTCGTTGGCCTCGCGCTCAACCCGCAGGTTCTCCTGCATGCGACGCTCGCACTCAAGCAGACGCTCCGGCCGCGAGCGTGGGATCGGATCGGCCGTCAGGCGGCGATGCTCATCAAGCTGGTGGTGCGTCTCGCGCACCCACCCCTCACGCCCTGCACCCGCGCGACGATCACCTCAGGATCAAACACGAGCTCCACACCCTGAGCCTCCTTCACAGATCCATCTCCTCAACCGACGCCAGCACAAACCACGCCAAATGGTCCTCCGGCAGCCAATCCCGCGGGTCCGGCGGCATCAAAAACGCCTGCTCACGATCACACGCCAAGAAGTTCATAGCCATACCCCAAGTGTCCCGAGCACCCCGGACAAACCCCCGTTTGTGCGACACCCACCGTCCGTTGCGAGCGTCAGCGGGTCAGCCGTCGAAAGTCCTGCTTCGATACAGGAGGAGGGGTGTCGAGAATGCGTCTGACCAGGCGCGCAGGTGAGATCAGGCTAATCCATGCTGATAGGCATAGCGCACCGCCTGCGCCCGATCGCGCGCACCGGTCTTGTAGAAGACCCGGTTGATGTGGGTCTTCACGGTCGCCTGGCTGACGACAAGAGCCTCGGCGATTTCGGCATTCGATAGCCCGCTCGCGATCAGCTTGAGCACCTCGGCCTCCCGAGGTGTCAGGTCATCGGGGAGCGACTGCGCTGGCGCGTCGGGGATCGGTTTGGCGTCGAGGACGGCGGCCACGAGCCGCTGTTGTACGGTCGGGTCGAGGTGGGTCTCACCGGCGACGAGAGCTCTGATCGCCTGCTCGATCTCCTCGGCGCTCGCGTCCTTGGTCAGATAGCCACGTGCGCCGGCCTGGAGCGCGGGGAATAGCGATTCGTCGTCGGCGTAGGTCGTGAGCACCAGCACCTGCGTCTCCGGGAGCTCGGTTCGGATATGGCGCGTGGCCTCGGCGCCTTCCATTCGCGGCATGCGTAGGTCCATCAGCACGACATCGGGGTGCTCGGTCTGTGCGAGCTCTACGGCCTCGACGCCATCGCACGCAGCGCCAACGACCTCGACGCCGTCGATCAGGCCGACCAGCATCGTCAGCCCATCGCGCACGGTGCGCTGATCGTCAGCCACTAGTACCCGGATCGGCGCTCCCGTCATCCGGGCACCTGTAGCTCTACGCGCCAGCCTGCGTCGGTCGGGCCTGCTTGCATGCTCCCGCCGGCGCGTTCCAGCCGCTCGCGCATGCCGGCGAGTCCCCGTCCGCCCCCCACGTCGGCCAGTCCGCCACCGGCCGGCGTCGCGGTGGCTGGGACGCGGTCCTCGACGCACAGCGTGGTGCGATCGGGCTCGTAGCTGAGAACGACGGTGGTGCTGGCGCCGGGCGCGTAACGAACGACATTGGTGAGCGCCTCCTGTGCACCGCGGTAGAGGGCGAGGCCCGCCTCGGCGGGCAGTGTGCGTGCGCAGCCCTCGACGCGCAGCGTCACCTCGAGGCCCATGTCGGCATTGAAGCCGTCGATCAGCGCCCCGAGCTCGTTGACGCCGGGGAGCCGCTCGCCGCGCAGCGCCCCGACGGCCTGCCTGGCGTCGACGAGTCCGTCCTTGACGAGCTCTCCGGCGCGGTCGATCGCCTCGCGCATCTTCGTGCTTGCCTGCTCGCGCTCCGCCAGCAGATGGGCGCCTTGAAGTTGGATCGCGGCTCCGGAGAGCGAATGCGCGAGGACGTCGTGCAGCTCGCTCGCGATCCGGCCGCGCTCGGCGATCGCCGCCGCTCGCGTCTGCTCCTCGCGTGCGTCCTGCAGCTGCGCGAGCAGCATCTCGGTCCGGTCCTGGCTCTCGCGAGCTTGCTTGAGGAAATACGCGATCAGGCCGATCAGTGCGCACAGCAGCGTGGAGGCGAGGACCCCCGAGGAGGAGCTGCCCGCGAGCCCGGACGCCACATCGAGCGCGACGGTCATGGCGACACCGAGCATGATCGCGAGCGCCAAGGGCAGGCGGGCGACCGCCATCCACACCGCGGCACCGACAGCCAGGCCGGGAGCGCCACGCGGCTGCAGCGCCGCGAGCGCGACCCCGGCGGCGCCCATAGCAGCGATCACCGCCGCCTGCAACCCGATGCTTCGCTCGATGAACCAACTCGAGATGGCCGCCGCCAGCGAGGCGGCGAAGACGATGAGAGCCAGCGCGACCCAGAGCCCGCTGCCCTGCCACGCGGGCTGAGGGTCTGCGTTGAATGTCCCGACGACGACGACCGCGATCACGGCTAGGCCGAGCGGCCGCAGTGTGTCCCGCTGCCCACCCAGCCGCAGCCCAGCGCGGGTCTGCGCCCCTGCGACGCGCGCACTCTCGCGGTCGTCGGCTACCGGCGTCCCCACGACGCTCGCGGGCTCTTCGGTCACGGTCACCTGTGGTAGACGATAAAGCGCCGTCCGGCCCGCGGGGAACGGGCCGGACGAGCCGAGCGATCGTTTCGGGGTAATCACGTCGCGGCGGGGATCGCGATCGTGCCGGGTGCCTGCGAGGCGGTCAGCCGGCGAGCGCGCAGCTGAACCGTCGCCAGCCGGGCGCTGACCTCGATCAGCGCCATCGAGACCAGCGCCACCGGCCACGCCGCTGCACCGATGTGATTAGCGATGCTGAAGGCGCTGACAGCATGGTAGGCACCGTGATGCACGGCGTACACGAACACCAGCCGAGAAGTGATTCCGGCGATGAGCAGCGCGCCGGCGATCCAGCCGACGCGGGCGAGCGCGCCGCCGTCGGCGCTTATCCGAATGTGGGTCGCGAACCCGCCCAGCAGGCCCAACGCCAGGCCCACGGAGCCCAGCAGGCCCATCAGCATCAGGTCGTTCCCGGCGGTCGGGACCGAGTGCACGAACAGGTGGCCGACATAAAGCACGACGGCCATCGGTGCCCAGAAGGAGCGGGCATCCACCTTGCGCTCACGCGCCTGGCGGAGGACAACGAGGACGAAGACTGCGTTGATGAGGAAATCGGTAGTAGTCATGGCGCCATGGTCGCCTGATCGAGGCGTGCCGTCGTCGGAGCAGGGGTTGAACCGAGGGTTGATCTCGCCGTCAACCCTCGGGTTGACGGCGACCCGATACCGGGTGGGCCCGAGCCCCAGGACTTCTTGTCATATCGCTTGGGAGCCCTTCAACCTCCACGTGGCCGAGCACTACGGCGCTGCGATCGCGCTCTCAGACGGGCAGCTGGACGCTGCCGAAAGGATGGCGCGCAGGTCCGAGCAGGCCGGGCGAATGCTGACCGGGCGGGACGCCTCCGGCACCGGCTCGGACGAGGTCGTCGAGGTCCGGCAGGGGACGCTGGGAGACCCCAGCCGCCTTCACGAGTGGGCGGCTCGCGATAGCGCGCGTCTAGGCCGTCGGGTCGCCGGAGGAAACCAGTTGAGCGTGATCGCCGTCACCCGCGCCAGTGAACCTCGTAATGCCCGATCGGCTCGTCGAATCCCTTGACGGCGATCGGACCGCCGTCCGAGAACCGGATGCCCTTGCCGCGGCAGAGATCGTGCACGCCCGACGACACGACAATGCAGCCCGGCTGAGCGCAGGCGCAGAGCCGCGCTGCCTGCTGCACCGCCGCGCCGAAGAGATCGTCGTGCTCAGTCACCGGTTCCCCTGCCGCCACGCCAATGCGCACATGCAGCGCATGCTGCTCGGCGCCATCGCGCTCATGCAGATCACGCTGGATCTGCATTGCAGCGCCGAGTGCTTGGTAGGCGGAGACGAACGCAGCCATGATCCCGTCGCCCGTGTGCTTGACCTCGCTGCCGCCAAACCGAGCCAGGGCGGTGCGCACGATCGAGTCGTGTTCGCGGAGCACTGCCATCACCGCACGGTCCCCGAGTTCTTGAGTCAGGCGCGTGGAGTCGGCTATATCGGTAAAGAGGATCGCGCGAAACGCGCTTTCCACGTAAGGCTCGCCAGGAGGGTGCGTGTTCAGCCGGCCGAAGAAACCGCGTACGCCGGCTTGATCGACCTCGATCACCTGCGAGGGAAGCAAGCCGTGTGCCGCACGGTGGGCCGCCTCGACGGACTCCGCGTCGGGTCCCTCGACCAGGCAAAAGCCGCTTCCGGCCTCCTCTTCGAACCAGTACGTAACGAAGCGCACCCCAAATTGCTCCTGCACCTCGAGATCGCGCATGTGAGCAGCCGCGAGATCGGCCGCGGTCGCATCGGGAAGATCGTGGCGGTCCATGAACAGTGCCATCGTGAGCAAACTGTACTGCCGGGATCCCGGAGGCGCTCACATTGGCCCGTCAGTACTTGCGCGAGGGCGCACGGTCGTGTCGCTGAGGCGCTCGCATCCATTGCGAACGGGGCTGGACGGATCGACGCAACAGCGCAGCCAGAGCCGTGTCAGCCCGAGACCGTCACACTGTCTCCCGGCTATATACGCAAATGATTTGCGTAGATGTCCGCCCTCCGTAGGGGTTCCTCGGCATCGGCGCTTAACGTTGCAGCCCGGGAGGGTGGGTGTCGAGCGTGACCCCGAGCACGTGGTCGAGCCGGTCGATCAGCGACCGTCCACCTTCAAGCCCCGGCTGCGATCGGCCGTCGATCGTCAACTTCACCCCGCCGCAGCCTTGAGGATCGACTTCCGCGATCGCCAGCGGCGCAACGCCACGCTTTCTGTAGAGCGTCAGGCGGACACGGATGCCGAAGTCCGCCGGGCATGACCTTACGCCTGGCTGGGCCGCGGGTAGGGCGTTGAGGAGGGCGACGATCTTCTCGATCCTCTTCGAGGACGTGACGGTGAGCGGTCGCTGCACGAGTTGGTTGCGCTCGAGCTCGTTGCGCACACTGATGTGCAGCATGTGGGCGCCGGACGGGAGCGTCTCCGCCGCCGGACGCGGAGTCACCCAGACCGCCTGCCCGTCGGCGCGGAGCCCTCGCGTGCTGCTGTCCGCCGCGACCGAGATGGCCCCGGCGCCGAGCCACATGACCCACGCGAGGGCGGCGAGCGTGTAGGCGGTACGGACCATCGATCTATTCCACCACATCCATCCGGACGATCAGGCCGTCCTCGAGCCGGTAGCGATGACGGACGCGTGAGCTCGAGAGAAGCTCGCCGGTGTGGGCGTCGCGAACCACCTGTTGGACGTCCACGGCGATGGCGCCGTCTGACTCCTGGCTGAAGCTCAGAGGCTCGAGATCGGCTGCGGATCGACGCGAACTGCCGGTCCCAGTAGTCGCGAACCGCCGTGTGGCCGACCACCCGACCTCCCTCCCAGGCGTTCGGCCAGTCCACGTCGGAGTGCATCAGCTCGAGCGCCGTCTGAACATCGCGAGCGTTGAACGCGCGGTAGGCGGACCTCAAGACCAGCTCGGCCTCGGGGCGGTCCGCGAGCGGGCGTTCGCGAGGGGGCATCCTCCCTCGATCCTAGGCGAGCGCTCCCTGGGCTCCGCGCGACCCTATGCCGCGAACCGCTCGATCGCTCGGGCCCGTCGCCTGGCCGCCTCGATCTCTCGGTTCTTGGGCGGAGCGGAGGTCACGAGCTCATCGAGCAGACGGCCGGTCGCCAGCGCGATCTTCTCGACAGCCCGGTCGAAGGCCTCGGCGTTGGCCTGCGAGGGCTTGGTCGAGCCGCTGATCTTGCGCACGTACTGCAGCGCGGCATCGTGGATCTCGCTGTCGGTCGCCGGGGGCTCGTAGTTGTGAAGGGTCCTGATGTTTCTACACATGCTCTGGAGCGTAAGGGATCAGCTCACCTTTTAGAGCCTGAATGGCGGCGAGCCAGTGTCAGCACCATCGTGAGCACCCCCACCGCCAGAAGCACGCGGCCCGCCACGGTGTCGACCGTTGACCAGGCGGCCCCGGCGAGCAGCCCGGCGAGCACGAACGCGGTCGCCCACATTGCGCACCCGATCGCGGTCAGTGCGACAAACCGAGCGAGCGGGACGTGTCTGGCGCCGGCCGGAAGGGACACGAAGGTTCGTGCGAGGGGCACCAGCCGGGCGGTGAGCACGGCGTGTGAGCCGTAACGCTCGAGCAGCCCCTCCCATCGCTCCACCACCGATCGCGCTATGGGAACCCGCTGGAGCAGCCTCGTGGCCCCGAGCCCGTAGGCGAGCAGGGATCCCATGAGGTTCCCAGCGGTCGCCGCGAGCACCGCCACGGGAAAGCTCATCCAGCCCTTGTGGACCGCGAACCCCGAGAACAGCAGGGTCACCTCACTGGGAATCGGGATGCACGCGCTCTCGGGGACCATCAGCAGGAACACCCCGAGCGCCCCGAACCGCTCGATCACCCCCGTCACGGGTGCCTCCCTCGGTCTGGCGGAGGTCCGCTGTGGGAGTCTCTGTGCGGCCGCCCCGCGCGCGCGCGCGGGGCACCGCTTTGAGAAGGCCCCCGCGGAGGATCTCCCCCTGGAGGGTGTCCCCGCGGAGAAGGCCCCCGCGGAGAAGGCCCTCGCGGAGGGTGCCCCGGAGGGGGTGGCGGCGGAGGGCCGGGCACCGGCGGGCGTGGCCGGCGGTAGCCGAGAGCGGCCTGCACGCTCGAGGGGCGCCATCGGGCTCCGCCCCGGGGGGTGGGCACGTCCTCGGCATTCAGGGTGTCCGCGATCGCTTGCAGGCTCAGGCCCCGCTCGCGCATCGCCACGATCCGCTCGCCGAGAAGAGGCGCGTGGGTGGCGAGGCCGGGACGCCCCCGTGGCGGCCGCCCGGGTCGGGGCTCGCGTTCGAGGCGGTCGATCTCTCGCAGGACCCCTACCGTTCGCCGGCCGCCTGGCGACCCGGTGTCGAGTCCCGCGTCGAGGGCCACGAGGTCCGCGCCGGCCGCTTCCAGCCAGTCCAAGAGGGCGACCAGCTCGCGCAAAGACCCGGCGAGCGCGCCCAGGCGGGGGGCGAGGAGGGTGGAGGCCTCATCCGCGGCGATCCGCCCCAACGCCTCTCCCAGACCGCCCCCGGCGGGGTCGTGGACGTCGCGGGCGACCGTCTCCCTAGGGGCCGTCTCCCGGGTGGCTGTGTCCCGCGTGGCTGTGTCCCGCGCGGCCGTGTCCCGGGTGGCCGTGTCCCGCGTGGCTGTGTCCCGCGCGGCCGTGTCCCGGGTGGCTATGTCCCGCGTGGCTGTGTCCCGGACAATCGCGACGAGCTCGAATCCGCGGGCGCCGGCGATCGACTCCTCTCCGGCGTCTCCGTCGGGCTCGTCCGCCTGCAGGTAGCCGATCGCACTACGTGCCATAGCTTCACTATACGCTAATTTTTTGCGTAGCAAAAAGGAACGTTCAGACGCGGGGGACAGTCGAAGAGGAGGCCCCACGCTGGGGATACGGGAGAATGAGCTGGCCAGCGAGTAGCGGCCCGACGATGGCGGGTCACGCGGTCCGCCATCCCTCTGATCACTCCCGCTCGGGGGACATGTAGGGCGCGAGCTCGCGGCGGGCGATCGAGAGCTTGTGAACCTCGTCGGGTCCGTCGGCGAGGCGCAGCGTGCGCAGGTGGGCGTAGGCCCAGGCGAGGGTGAAGTCGTCGCTCACCCCGCCCCCGCCGTGGACCTGGATCGCGCGGTCGATGACCTTCAGGGCGATTGAGGGGACGGCGACCTTGATCGCGGCGATCTCGGTGCGGGCGTTGCGGTTGCCGACCGTGTCCATCAGCCAGGCGGCCTTCAGCACGAGCAACCGGGCCATCTCGATCTCAACCCGGGACTCCGCGATCCAGTCCTGAATGTTCGCACGCGAGGCGAGGGGCTGGCCGAAGGTCGTGCGCGAGACCGCCCGCTCGCAGAGCGCCTGAAGGGCCCGCTCGGCGGCGCCGATCGAGCGCATGCAGTGATGGATCCGCCCCGGCCCGAGACGGGCCTGGGCGACCATGAAGCCGTCCCCCTCGCCCGCGATCAGGTTCTCCGCCGGCACCTGCACGTCCTCGAAGGAGATCTCCGCGTGGCCCTCCTGGTCCTGGTAGCCGAACACGGGCAACCCCCGCAGGATCCTCACGCCGGGGGAGGGGAGGGGCACGAGGATCATGCTCTGGCGGCGATGGCGAGGGGTGTCCGAGTCCTCCGCGGCCGTGCGTCCCATCACGATCATGATCCGACAGTGGGGGTGAAGCGCTCCGGAGATCCACCACTTGCGTCCGTTGAGCACGTAGGAGTCCCCGTCCCGGTCGATCCGCAGAGCGATGTTGGTCGCGTCCGAGGAGGCCACGTCGGGCTCGGTCATCGCGAACGCCGACCGGATCTCCCCGTCGAGCAGGGGCGCAAGCCAGCGCTCACGCTGGTCGGGCGTGGCGAACTGGTGCAGGACCTCCATGTTCCCGGTGTCCGGCGCCGAGCAGTTACACGCCTCCGAGGCGATGTGGGACCGTCCCAGGATCTCCGCCAGGGGAGCGTAGTCGCTGTTGGAGAGCCCCGCCCCGTCGGTGGGGTCGGGCAGGAACATGTTCCACAGGCCCCTCTCCCGGGCGAGCCCCTTGAGCTCCTCCATCACCGCCGGCTGGTGGTGGGGGTCTCCGGACTCCCGCAGCTGGCCCTCGTACACCTCCTCCGCGGGGTACACCTGCTCCTCCATGAACGTATTCAGGCGCTCGACGAAGTCGCTGCAACGCTCGCTCGGCTCGAAATCCATGCTGAGTCTCCTCCCGGATGGCGATGGTCATAGGATCATCGCCGATGACGCAAGCGCAGGACAGCGACCGGGAGGGGGCCAGCTACCGGGACGCGGGCGTGGACTACGAGACCCTCGACGAGGGCAAGCGCTTGGCGATGGCGATGGCCCTCTCGACGTCTTCCCTGATGAGCTCCGGGGGAGGTCGCGCGATCGACGAGTCCCGGGGGGAGCCCGCGTTTGCGTTCGAGCTCGCCGGGCGCACGTACGGGTTCGTGGTGGAGGGCCTGGGCACAAAGTCGATCGTCGCCCGGCACGTGCTCGAGGGGCAGGGGATCGACCGGTTCGGGGACGTCGCCTACGACACAGTCGCGGCGATCGTCAACGACCTCTGTTGCATGGGGGCGTTGCCGGTGGTCGTGAACGCCTACTTCGCGACGGGGTCATCGGAATGGTACGGCCAGCCCGCGCGCGCGCGGGCCCTCATCGAAGGCTGGCGCACGGGGTGCGCTGACGCACGCTGCACGTGGGGAGGTGGCGAGTCCCCGTCTCTGCCCGGGCTCGTGGACGAGCGCGAGATCGAGCTGGCCGGGGCGGCCGTCGGGGTGGTGCCCGCGGGGCGCCGGCCGATTCTCGGGCAGGAGCTGGGGCCGAGCGATGAGATCGTGCTGGTGGCCTCCACGGGCCTTCACGCCAACGGCGCCTCCCTGGCGCGGCTGCTCGCGGGCAGGCTGAAGGACGGCTACTCCACGCTCCTGCCGAGCGGGACCACCTTCGGGGAGGCCCTGCTGGAGCCCTCGGCGATGTACGTGGGCCTGGTGCGAGAGCTCCTCGCCCGCGACGTGCCGTTGACGTACATCAGTCACATCACCGGCCACGGCCTGCTCAAGTTGATGCGTCGGCCGAAGGCCCTGCGGTATCGCGTGTGGAAGCTCCCGGAAACGCCGGAGGTGTTGGAGTTCATGGCCGCCGAGGCGGGCCTGGCGGCGAAGGAGGCCTACTCCACGTTCAACATGGGCGCCGGTTATGCCCTCTACTGCCCCGCCGGCGCGGGCGCACGGATCGTCGAGATCGCGGCCGAGTCGGGCCTGCGGGCATGGGTCGCGGGCGCCGTGGAGGAGGGTCCCCGGGAAGTGATCCTCGAGCCCGTGGACGTCCGTTTCGACGGCGCCGAGCTCGAGCTCTCGACGTAGTCTCCTTCGCATATCACCTCCGGGCAACCATGACCTTCGATTTGAGGTTCAGGGTTCCCCTCAGCCGAATTGGATGGGTGAGCGACGGTCTCCGGGTGGCCGCCACCACGCTCCGGTGGCAGGCTCGCGAACGTGCCGGTTCGCGGCCGAGCCCCCTTCGGTCTTGAACGTGTCGCGCTCGATGGATAAGGTTGGGGATAGAAATCGCCACCGTTCTTCGGCGTGGGTCGCCGGAGATCTCGATGTCGCCGGACCGACAACGTTCCGGAGCTACCCGGATCGAGGCGGAGCTGTCCATCAAACAGAGGAGAGAAACCTGATGCGCAGAGCATCCATCTGCCTGGCCTTGCTCGGCCTTGCCGTTCTCGGCCTGCCGGCCGTCGCGTCGGCTGCCCCGACCGTCACGCTCGTTGCAAGGGCCGTGCCGATCCCGGGGTTCCCGGGCACCGGCAACATCCTCGGCGCGGGAGCGGCCGTGGAAGCCAAATACAAGATCAGCGGCACCGAATTCACGGGTGGCGTGCCCTCGCCGATCACGCACGTCAACTTCTACCTGCCTACCGGCACGAAGCTGCATCCCCAGGGCTTCGTGACATGCACGGCGGCAACGCTCGAAAACATCGGCCCGAGCGGCTGTCCGAAGAAGTCCCAGGCCAGCCCCGTCGGCAGCGCCGGAGTCGTGGACGTGATCGGCGGAGAACCGGTCACCGAGAACGCGACCCTGCAGGCGTTCTTCGCCCCCGGCGGCGGCCTGCAGTTCTACGTCAACGCCGCCTCCCCGATCTCGGCGCAGCTGATCGCCTCGACGGGAAGCTTCGGCGGTCCCGGCGGGCTGAAGTTCTCGGCCGACGTGAAACTGATCGAATCGGTGCCCGGCGCGCCGCCGGTCTCGACGACCTCGATCAACATCAAGGTCGGCTCCGCCTACAAGCAGGGCAAGAAGACGGTCTACTACGGCCGGCTGCCGACGAAGTGCCCGAAGGGCGGCTTCCCGGTGAAGTCCGAAATGACGTTCCTGAGCGGTGAAACGGTGACGGCGACCAACAAGGCTCCATGCCCTAAGAAGTAAGCTATAAACGACAGCGGTGGGCTTGGCCCGCCGGAAGGAAAGCGAGAGGGGCGGCCCCGTCCAGACGCACGGGGTCGCCCTGCTCGCTGTTGAAGGCGAGGAAGGATCGGTTGAGCCAGACCAGCTGGTGGAGGAGAGGGATGGTCGCCATTATCGGGACCCTTTGTGCGGTCGCGCTGGTCGCTGTCGTGCTGCTCGCCACCTCGGCGGGCGGCGGGAGCGGGGGGTACTCGGTGCGCGCGATCTTCGACGACGCCGCCAACATCATCCCCGGCGAGGACGTCAAGATCGACGGCGTGAAGATAGGGGTCGTGGGGCCCGTGACGCCGACTCCCCAGCAGAAGGCGGCGGTCGTCCTGCAGATCGAAAACCCGGGCTTTCAGGACTTCCGCTCAGACGCCAGCTGCACGATCGAACCCGAGGCGCTGATCGGCGAGAAGTTCGTCAACTGCCTGCCCACCCAGCCTCGCCCCGAAGGCACCCCCCTGCCGCCTCCCCTGAAGGTGATCCCCGCCGGTCACGAAGGCGAAGGCGAACACCTGCTGCCCGTGGCGAACACCTCGAGCCCCGTGGACACGGACCTGCTCAATGACATCAACAGGCTGCCCGTGCGTCAGCGGTTCACGATCATCGTCAACGAACTCGGCGCCGGCCTGGCCGGCCGAGGGAGCGACCTGAACGCGGTCATCCGCAGGGCGAACCCGGCACTGCGAGAACTCGACAAGGTCCTGGGCATCCTCGCCGGCCAGAACAAGCTGCTGGCGAAACTGGCCGTGGACTCCGACACCGCCCTGCAGCCGGTGGCCAGGGTCAAGGAGCAGATCTCGAACTTCATCGTCCAGAACGACACCATCTCGCGGGCGACCGCCAACCATCGGGGAGCGCTCGCCCGCAACCTGGCGGCCTTCCCGCCCTTCCTCGAACAGCTGGGACCGGCGATGGAACGGTACGGGCGCCTGGCCGAACAGACCACGCCGACGTTCACCGCGCTGAAAGCCGCCGCACCCGGGATCAACCAGACCTTCACCAACCTGGCGCCGTTCTCGAACAGCTCGAGCGCGTTCTTTCAGAGTCTCGGCAAGAGCACCAAGATCTCGGGGCCGGCGCTCGTGGCGATCCAGCCGCTCCTCGCCCACGCCAAGACCCTGGGCAGCGCCGCCAAGCCGTTCACCTTCAGTCTCTCCGAACTGTTCACCAGCCTGCGCGACACCGGCGGACTCGAGCGGATCATGGACTTCATCTTCCTCGGCGCGGGCACGACCAACGGATACGACTCGCTCGGGCACTTCCTGCGCGCCGAAGGAAGCGCCAACCTCTGCCTCACCTACGCGATCGAGCCCAAATCGGGGTGCAGCGCCAAACTGTTCGCCACCACCGGCACGTCCTCGACGGAAAGCGGCGCGAGCGCGAGCACGGCAAGCGGCAGCGCCGCCAGCGCGAGCACCGCGAGCGCCGCCAAGGCCGCTGGGACGAGTGTCGTGATGGCGCGTACGCTCGCGGTCCTGAAAGGCGCCACACCCGCCCAGGCGATCGCGAAATACCCGGGCTCGACCTCGGCGGCGGCGTTCTCCGGGGCGGGCTCCGGCGAAGGCGCCGCGAGCGCCCAGCCGGTCGGCGGGTCGAGCGCCGGCACCACCTTCTACGCGCCCTCGGCCGAAGCCGGCGAACCCGGCGGGATGCTGCTCAACTACCTGCTCGGCAACTGAGATGAAGACTCCCCTGAGAACCCCTCGCAAGCTCCTCCTCGCCACGATCCTCGGGGCGGCGGTCCTGGTGGCGCCGGTGGCGGACGCGAGCGAACCGACCGCTACGGCGCCCACGGCGCCCACGGCGAGCACCCCGGGCGACAACGGCCCCGCGGGAGCCGGCTCCACGATCCCCCCGCCGTCTTCGACCGCCACGACTCCCACGCCGGCGAGCCCCGAAGGAAGCCCGGAAGCGGAAGCGGAAGCGGGCGCGGGCGGGCCACAGGTCCAGGAACAGCACCTCCAGCACGTGACCCCCGAGCGCCCCCGGGCGCACAGGGGCAAGCGCTCGGGCGCCTCCAAGGGCGCTTCCCGGCAGGGGCAGGCGAAGGGCGTCACGGGCGGGCCGGCGTCGGAATCGAGTGTGCGGGGCCACCATAAGGCGCCGTCTCCGTCAGCTCTGACCCCGGCCCTGCCGGGCGCCCTCGGATCCTCGATCGGTGGTGCGTCGAGCTTCTTCGTCGAAAGCTTCCAGATCCCGCCGTTCCTGCTCCCGATCTACCAGGCGGCCGGGACCGCCTACGACATTCCCTGGCAGGTGCTCGCGGCGATCAACGAGATCGAGACCGACTACGGCCGGGACCTGAGCGTGTCCAGCGCGGGAGCGGAGGGCTGGATGCAGTTCCTGCCCTCCTCTTGGGCCCAGTATGGGGTGGACGCCAACGGGGACGGCTACAGGGACCCGTACAACCCGGCCGACGCGATCTTCGCCGCGGCCCGGTACCTGCGGGCGGCCGGAGGGAGCACGAACATCAAGGCTGCCGTGTACTCCTACAACCACTCCCAGGCCTACGTGAGCTCGGTGATGCTCCGGGCTCAGCTGCTCGGGGGCACTCCTCCGGAACTGCTGGGCGCCGTCACCGGACTGACCGAAGGACGCTTCCCGGTGCACGCGCCCTCCCACTTCGCCGACGGCTTTCCCACGGTGCCCGCGAGCCGCTCGGGTCGCGTGCAGACACTTGCGGGAACGACGATCTACTCCCAGCCCGGCGCCCCCGTGATCGCCGTCCAGGACGGGAAGATCGTGGGAGTCGGGGACTCGCCTGCGCTCGGGCGGTACGTGTCGCTGCGGGACGCCTACGGCAACACCTACACCTACGCCCAGCTGGGAAGCGTCTCGGCGCTTTATCCGGTCCTCCAGCCCCAAAGCCACGCGACCGTGAGCGCCCGGATCGCCCGCCCGGGCGCTTCCGAACCCGCGCCGAGGGGCCCCGCGACCGCGGGCGCCCAGCCTCGCTCGCCCCTCTCCGCGGGCGCGATCGTCTCAGGCCTCGCGTTGGGGGCGGCGGCCGCGCTCGAACCACCGTCGAGCGCTCCCACGCCGGTCAAGGCGCCGGCGGCGCGCCCGGCCGTGCCGCGCGCGTGGAGGGGCGCCGTGAGGGTCTTCAGGTCCGGCCAGGACGACGTCTACCTGCACACCCTGCGGGTCGGCGTGGAGGTGCTCGCCGGAACGATCCTGGGACACCTCGGCTCCGGCGCTCCGGCCGCGGGCGGAGCCGACTCCGCCGGTCCCGAACCCCACATGCTCTTCCAGATCCGGCCCGCCGGGACCGGCGCGCCGGCGATCGACCCCAAGCCGATCCTCGACGGATGGGTGGCGCTCGAGAACACCTCGACGTTCAGGGCCAAGGGGGAGAATCCGTTCCTTGCGACCTCGCCCAGCGCGGGGCAGGCGCTGCTCGAGTCAAAGAGCCAGCTCGAGCAGCTCCTGGCGCGGGACTCGAGCGTCCACATGCGCCGGTGCGAACGCCAGGACGTGCAGAGCGGACGGGTGGACCGGCGAGTGCTGGCGAGCATCGAGCTGCTGACGGTGTCGGGGCTGAAGCCGACGGTGTCCGCGCTGCCGTGCGGCACCCGCTCGCCCGCGACCGAAGGCAACGCCCCCGCGGGCACGCGGGCCGTCCTGCGGATCACCGCCGTGAACGGGGTCCCGATCGCCGGACATCAGTCCTCGGGATCGATCGCGGACGCCACGGTACGCAAGCTCCTGACCCTTCAGGGCGTGAACAGGCCCCGGCGGATTCTCAGCCTGCTGAGCTATCCGGGCACGAAGGTGGCGGTCGCGAAGGCGAGCGCACGCGACTACATAGCCGTCACGTTCGGGCCCCTGCGAGCGGCCGGCGCCCACACAGCGGGGGCGTTCAGCTCGGCGCTCACGCCACAGGAGTGGACCAAGCTGATCGCCCGGCTGGGGGAGATCCCGGATCCGAGCGTGACCGGCGGACCATCCTCGGCGGCGATACCGGACAGGCCCACCACGACCGGCGCCGGCACCGCCGCTGGCGCGGGCACCGCCGCTGGCGCGGGCACCGCCGCTGGCGCGGGCGCCGAAGAAGGGCGGGTCGGTGGCCACAACTAGCCCACCGACCTCGTCGGCGGTGCCGCCGCCGCCCGATGACCTGCCCGAGCGCCCGGGGACGACAAGCCCGTCGCCACCCCGCCGGGCGCGGCTGCTCGCGTTCGGAGCGCTGGGGGTCGTGGTGGTCATCGTCGCGATCCTGGCGCTGTCCGGCGGGGGCGCCGGGGAATACCACCTGGAACTCAAAGAAGCGGGGCAGCTGGTGAAGGGGGACCAGGTGCAGGTCGGGGGCGTGCCGGTGGGGAGCGTCACCAACATCCAGCTCACGCGCGACTTCAAAGCGCTCATCACGATCAGCGTGAACTCCTCGCTGACGCCGCTTCACGAAGGGACCCTCGCCGAAATCAGGGTGCCCTCGCTGACGGGCGTGGCCAACCGCTACGTCGCGTTGACGCCGGGGCCGAACAACCGTCCCGCGCTCCCGGGCGGGGCGACGCTGAGTGGCGCCGAGACCAAAGAAGTCACCGATCTCGACCAGCTGTTCAACACGCTGAACCCGAAGACCCGCAAGGGCCTGCAGGAGTTCGTTCAGGGCTCGGCCGAACAGTTCGCCGGAGCAGGCCACTCCCTGGGTCTCGCGACCGAATACTTCGGCCCCTCGCTGTCCGCGACCGACCACTTCTTCGCCGAGCTCGTGCGCGATCAGTCGACGTTCACCAACTTCCTGGTCGAATCGGCGAAGGCCCTGACGGTCATCGCGGCCCGCAAGGAACAGCTGAGCGATCTCGTCGAACACGCCGACCAGACCTTCCAGGCGGTCGGCTCCCAGCAGAGCAGTCTCGCGCAGGCCCTGCACGAGCTGCCGGTGACGCTCAAGCACGGCAACGAAGTCTTCGCGGAAGTGCCCTCCACGCTGGGCGCCCTCACGCGGCTGGTGGAAGCCTCCAAGCCGACCAGCCAGCCGCTGACGGTGCTCTTCAACAGGCTGCGTCCGCTCGTGACGACGGCCACGCCGGTGGTCACCAACTTCGACCAGGCGATCTCCCTGTCCGGGCCGAACAACGACCTGACCGACCTGTTCCTGACGCTGCCGCAGGTGGCCAAGGCGCTGACCACCGCCTCCCCGGCCACCGTGAGGTCGCTGCGCGAATCGGTGCCGATGACGGCCTTCTTCGGGCCATACGCCCCCGAGATCGGGGGAGCGGTGCGCACGTTCGGGCAGACGACCTCCTACTACGACGCCAACGGCCACTACGCGCACATCAGCCCGGTCGCTCCGTCGTTCACGCTGGGCGCCAACGAAAACCTCACGCCCTCCAGCGCCCAGCAGGGGCTCCAGGGCCTGAGCACCGGACAGTTGCGTCGCTGCCCGGGGGCGGCGACCCAGCCCTCGGCCGACGGATCGGCGCCCTTCACGAACAACGGCACCCTCGGATGCGACCCCTCGGAGACGCCATGAACGCGCGGGAGCGAGCATGAACCGGCGCCGCGGTGGATCGCTGGCTGGAAGCCCGCTGATGATCGGGGCGATCACGACGCTGATCGTGGTCGTCGCGGTGTTCATCTCCTACAACGCGAACAACGGCCTGCCGTTCGTGCCGACGTACAACATCAAAGTGGTGTTGCCGGAAACCTCGGGCCTGCAGAAGGCCAACCAGGTGCGTATCGCCGGCACCCGGGTGGGGATCGTCAGCGCCCTGGAACCGCACCAGGATCCTGCGACCGGGCGCGTGACGGCGATCGCCGACCTGAAGCTCGAAAAAAGCGTCGAACCGCTGCCGGCGGACACCAAGGCGATCGTCCAGTCGGTCTCGGCGATCGGTCTTAAGTACCTGGAACTGGAAAGGGGAACCTCGAGCGCCGAGCTGAAGGCCGGTGGCACGATCCCGGTCACCCAGACGCGCGAACCGGTGGACATCAACGACCTGTTCAACATGTTCGACGCAAAAACCCGCCTGGCGATCCAGAAGAACACGGTCAACTTCGGGGACGGCCTCGCGGGAAGGGGGCTTGGGCTGAACGAAACGATCGCCACGCTCCGTCCGCTCGTGACCAACGGCACGCCGGTGCTGCACAACATCGCGTCGTCTCAGACGAACTTTCGCAACCTGTTCCCGGCGCTCGACCAGGTCGCCTCGGAGGTGGCGCCGGTGGCTGGGACGCAGGCGTCGTTCTTCACCGACCTCAGCACCTTCTTCACCGCCTGGGCGAGCGTCGCGCCATCGCTCGAACAGACGATCGAGGGCGGCCCCGCGGCGCTTGAAACGGCGACTCACTCGTTCATCCATCAGGCGGCGTTCGTGGAAAACACCACCGAGTTCATGCGCCTGCTGCGCCCGAGCGCGGTCTCTCTGAAGACCGTCGCGCCGGCTCTCGGACATGCGTTCGCGGTGGGAGCGGTTAACCTTCGCGCGGCCACGGCGCTGAACTCCGATCTCGCGGAAGCCGCGAAGGCGTTCGCGGAATTCGCCCAGAACCCCGTCGTGACGGTCGGCTTGGAAGAACTGACCCAGACCGCCGAACTGGGAACCCCGCTGGTCGCCGGGCTCGGACCCGAGCAGGCGTACTGCAACTACCTGACCCTCGCGTTCCGCAACGTCGCGAGCATCCAGGCGGAGAACATCGGGGTCGGCACGCTCGCCCGGGGCTTCCCGGTGCTCTCCCCGAACGGGCCCAACGCGGAGGGCTTCCCCTCCTCGGGACCCGCGAACGGGCCGTCGATCGAAAAAGAAGAATCGCGGGGCGGCCAACCCGGGAAGATCATCGACAACGACCACCTGCACGCCAACCCGTACCCGAACGTGGCCGGCCCCGGCCAGCCGCACCTGTGTGAAGCCGCCAACGAGAACTACATCCAGGGCAAAACCGTGACCGGCAACCTGCCGGCCGGAGGCTCCACCACCAACCGCGAAATCACCACCCGCGAAGAGAACCTGTTCGGGCAGAAGTATCCCACCTCGACCCTGCAGGCGCTCGGATTGACGAAGGGCGGAAAATCATGAGCCGCCTGCGCTGGTGGCGTCGCCACGACGAGATCCCGGTGGCCGAGCTGCGCCGCTCGAACCCCGTGCGGGCAGGAGCGATCTTCCTGGTGATCCTCGCGATCGCGGTGTACTTCGGCTTCACCAAGCACATCCCGTTCAAACACGGCTTTCGCCTGAAGGGAGTGTTCGCCACGGCCGTCAACGTGCACTCCAAGGCGCCCGTGCGGATCGCCGGCGTGCCCGTGGGCACGGTCACCTCGATCGAACGCGAGGGCAACGTCGGCATCGTGAACATAGAACTTGAACCCAAAGGCCTGCCGATCCACTCCGACACGACGCTCAAGATCAGGCCGCGGATCTTCCTGGAAGGCAACTTCTTCGTGGAACTGCAGCCGGGCAGCCCATCGGCGCCGACCCTGTCCTCGGGCGCGACGATCCCGATCACCCAGACCTCCGACCCGGTCCAGCTCGACCAGGTGCTCGACGCGCTGAACACCGACACGCGGGCGAACCTGCAGAACTTCCTGCAGGGCTACGGCGACGGGCTGACGCGTAAGCCGGACGCCGCCGAAAACGCCGAACAGGATCCCGACGTCTACGGCCTGAACGGGGCCCAGGCGTTGAACAAGACCTACCATCGCGCGCCCCAGGCGCTGCGTGGCTCGGCGATCGTCAACCAGGCGATCACCGGCACCGAAACCCACGACCTCTCCGAGCTGATCACCGCGATCGGCAAAACGACCTCGGCGTTGAACGTGTACGAGCAGTCTCTGAGCGAATGGATCCCCCACTTCAACGATTTCTTCGCGTCGCTCGCCCATCAGTCCCCGAGCCTCAGCAAAGCCGTGGCGTTGCTGCCGGGGACCCTGCGAAACGCCAACCGGGCGTTCGTCTCGCTCCACGCGGCCTCCCCGTCGATTCGCTCATTCTCCGAAGCGCTCGTCCCAGGCGTGGAGCAGACGCCCGCCACGGTCACCGCGGCGCTGCCGTGGATCGAACAGGTGCAGGCATCGCTGGCGCCGAGCGAGCTCGGGGGCGTCGCCAAGGGGCTGCAGCAGTCGGTGCCCACGCTGGCGAAGCTCTTCGGCGAACAGACGGCGTTCTACGAACAGGGCGAACTCTTCAGCAAGTGCCTGACCAAGCTGTTCATCCCCGGCGCGGACACCAAGCTGCAGGACGGGGCGAGCACCTCGGGCGCGGAAGTGTACAAGGAGTTCTGGTATGCGATGACCGGGGTGGCGGGCCTCGGGCAGAGCTTCAACGGCAACGGCACGGTGGCCAACGCGCTGATCGGCAACAGCGGCCAGACGGTGCGCTCGGCGCACACCTCGATCCTCGGCACCAAACTTCAGGGCCTTCAGCTGCTCGCCCACGCGCCCCTCCCGCCGCTGGGCACCCGCCCGGCGTATCCCGCCGAAGAGCCGTCCTATCAGCCGCTGGTGAAGTGCTACACCCAGACGTTGCCCGAATTCAACGGGCCGCTGGCGCAGGGCCCGGCCGACGGGAGCGAACCATGACGCCCGGGGACAGCCACGAGGGCGGGCTGGGGGTTCGCGAACAGATCGAGCGCTACCGGACGGCGTTCATCGCGGTCGTCACGATGATCGTGCTCGCGGCGCTGGTGGGCGGGTACATCCTCGCGCACGAGAACCTCAAGCTTCCCAGCTGGGTGCCGGTGCTGGGGCGCAACTACTTCGTCCTGAAGGCGGAGTTCCAGACCGCTCAGGCGGTGACCCCGGGGCAGGGCCAGTCGGTCACGATCGCGGGCGCGAAGATCGGCGAAATCGCGAGCGTTGAACTGGAGCGGGGGATCGCGGTGGTGACGATGCACGTGGTCCCCAAGTACGCGCTGATCTACCACAACGCGACCCTCCTGCAGCGTCCCAAGACCGAACTGAAGGACATGACGATCGAGGTCAATCCCGGCACGCCCTCCAGCGGGCGGGTGAAGAGCGGAGAAACGATCCCGCTCTCGCAGACGGCGCCGGACGGGAATCTCGACGAACTCCTGGCGGGCCTGGACGCCGACACCCGCGCCTACCTGCAGGAGCTGCTCGCGGGGGCGGGCGAAGGCTTCAAGGACAACGGCAAGGCCTTCTCCGCGACCATCAAGCGCTTCGATCCGACCACCCGGGACCTGGGGCTGATCGCCCAGCAGCTCGAAACCCGCCACGT
This sequence comes from uncultured Solirubrobacterales bacterium, assembly GCA_963785785.1. Taxonomy (GTDB): domain Bacteria; phylum Actinomycetota; class Thermoleophilia; order Solirubrobacterales; family Solirubrobacteraceae; genus Palsa-744. The sequence goes on from CAWAWI010000004.1 coordinate 117,224, forward strand.
CGAGATCGCGCGCTCGATCCACAACTTCAAGCTGCTGATGGAAGCGTTCGGCGACAAGGACAAGCAGCTCGCCGACTTGATCCAGGCCTCCAACGCCGTGTTCGCGGTGTTCTCCCAGGAGAGTCAGAGCGTCGAACGCACCCTCGGCCTGCTGCCGGGGGCGCTGAGCAAGACCGACCAGGGACTCGGGAAGATCGCCACCGCCTTCAACGTGGTCGGTCCGACGCTCAAGGAGCTGCACCCGTTCGCGACGTCGCTGGCCTCCGGCCAGGAAGCCGCGCGGGCGTCCTTCAAGACGATCACGCCGATATTCAAGAACGACATCCGCCCGTTCGCGCGCGAAATCCTGCCCACGATCAACGCGCTCGGCCCCAGTACGAAGGAGCTCGCCGAATCGTTCCCGAAGCTCACCGCCAGCTTCTCGGTGCTCAACGAACTCTTCAACGAGCTCGCATACAATCCCAGCAGGAGCCGCCCCAGCTTTGGCTTCTTCGCCGCCTGGGCCGCCCACAACCTCAACAGCGTGGTCAGCTCGGCCGACGCACACGGCCCGGTCGGGCGGACCCTGTTGTACCTGAACTGCGAACTGCTGCCCCTGCTGGCGCCGGCCGCCACGATCAACCCGACGGTGAACATCACCGTCGGACTGCTGAACCCGCCGACGAGGGCGGCGTGCAAAAGCGCGGGCATCCTCAAGGGCCAGACCACCGCGAGCGCTCACGGCCATGCCAAGGCGCCCACCGGCGGGCCGTTCTCGGGCCTGAGCTCGAACCTCTTCGGCGCGGGCGGACAGAGGGTGGGGAAGTAGACCATGCAGAAGCGCGCTCCCACAGTCGGCAACATCGTCGTGATCCTGCTGTTCGTGCTCAGCTGCTTCGGTCTGCTGCTGTTCCTGTGGGAGTCCTTCGGAGGGCCGGTGCCCCTGAAGCCGAAGGGGTACCAGGTCACGGTGGCGTTCCCGCGGGCCCTCGCCCTGGCCGAACAGTCGGACGTGCGCATCAGCGGCGTCGAAGTCGGGCACGTGGTGGCGATCAAAGTGGGCCAGGACGGACGCACCCACGCGACGCTCGAACTCGACAGCCAGTACGCGCCGATTCGTGCGGACATGCACGCGATCCTGCGCCAGAAGACCCTCCTGGGGGAGACCTACGTGCAGCTGATCCCCGAGAGCAACACCGGACCCTACCTCGCCGACGGCAGCCAGCTGGCGGACAGCCAGGTCGAACCGTCGGTGACCCTCGACGACATCCTCGCCGCGCTCACCCCGAGGACCAGGAAGTCCTTCCAGGTGTGGATGCAGTCGGTCGCGGTGGGGATCACCGGACGTGGGGAACAGATCAACTCCGACTTCTCCGAGCTCGACCCGTTCGTGGAACACGCCAACAAGCTCGTCACCATCCTCGCCTCCCAGGAAGGGGCGGTGACGGCCCTGATCAAGAACACCGGCGAAGTGTTCGACGCGCTCGCCGGGCGCGACCACCAGCTCCAGGGCCTGATCGTGAACGGCGAGCGAACGTTCCATGCGGCGGCCGAAGCCAGCGACGCGTGGGCCGAGACGTGGAGGTTGCTGCCCTCGTTCGAGCACAGCTCGCAGGTGGCCCTCAACGAACTCGACAGCTTCGCCAACGTCGCCAACCCATACCTCGTGGAATTCCGCCCGGCCGAGCGGGCGCTCTCCTCGCTGCTGCAGGCGGCCAAGCCCTTCGCCCCGGCGTTCGACAGCTTCCTGACCGCGCTCGGGCCGCTCACGAAGGCCGCGAAGACGGGATTGCCGGCGGTCAAGCAGGTGAACGACCTGACGGTGCCGGTGATCGAAAACCTCGAGCCGGTGCTCCACAACTTCGACCCGTTCCTGAAGTTCCTGGGTGAGTATGTACCCGAGGTGCAGGCGTTCTTCGCCAACTTCGCCGCCGCCACCCAGGCGCACAACCTCGACTCCAACACAGAAAACCAGGGCCCCCAGCTGCACTACCTGAGGGCGATGTTCGTGTTCGGCCCGGAAAGCCTCGCCGTGTACACCAAACGGGTGGGGACCAACAGGGCGAACCCGTATTTCAAGCCCGGCGCCTTCAGCGCGTTGGGCAGCGGCGGGCTGCAGGTGTTCGAAACGGGCTCGTGCGCGAACTCGGCGCCGTCGGTGAGCGGGCCGCCGAACGAAATCATCTCCCAGACCTTCATCGAACAGCTGATCCAGTTCCACGTCGCCAATGCACCGGAAAGCTCCAACTCGGTCCCGGCGCCGGGGTGCAACCAGCAGGGCCCCTTCTCCTTCAACGGCCAGGCCAGCCAGTACCCGCACGTGACCTACGCCGGTAAATAGGGCCCTCCGAGCCCTCCGGGTGCGCCGAAGCTCCTAGAGGGTTGGACGGCAGGGCGCGGTCCGAGAGGCCGCGGCGGCTCTCAGGGCTGGCTCGTGACCCAAATACGGGATGAGGGCGAAATAGAGCAGGTCCGGTAGCAAGCTCGGAAGCTCGGCGGTGTTGCCTTCGAGCACGTGGCGATGAAGGATCGCGGCGATGCCCCCCACCACGGCTTCGGAGGCCTGCGGGGGCAGGTGGTCCGTGTCGCGAGCCTGGGCACGGCCCTGCTCGAGGGCCGGCACGACGCTCGCGGCCGCCGCGCGCATGCGAGCGCGCGCGGGCTCGCCCGCGCTGAGGTACTCGACGAACGCCACCCTCGCGCCGTCGGGGTGGCAGGCGAGCGCCGCGAGGAGCGTCTGGAGGGCCAGGCGCACCCGCTCGGACCAAGGCGCCTGGCCGGCGATCCGCTCGATGACGATGCGCTCGAGTCCCTCGAGCAGCTCGTCGAGAGCGGCGAGCAGGCAGTCCTGCTTGCCTTCGAAATGCTCCTCGAAGAGGGGCGTGGGAACCCTCGCCAGGCGGGTGACCCTCGCGACGGTTGTGGCGTCGTATCCCCTGCGTGCGACTGTCTGCACGAAGGCGTCGAGAATGCGCCTTCGCGGATGGGGCGGGCGCCCCGTGGGGAGCTCGGAGTCCATCGCGTGTTCGACGGCGATCGTCCACGGGGTGCATGGGATCGCCACCTCGCTGGGGGTGAGCGGCGCCGCTGCGCCGGCACGATGCCTGCCGGGACCCTCCATCCAGAACTTCCTCCCTGTGCGCTCGCAAGGAGAGCCGTAAAGCCGCCAGCCCATCTGCTCGGCCGCCGGCCCGTCTCCCCCGACGTCTCTTTTCACGAACTAAAAACCTGTTATGACGCGATATCGTAATACGCAATATGACATGATGTCAAGATAAAGATTCCCCGTGGGACGTCCCGGGTCGTCCCGACGGGCTCTGAACCCTTAGAATCCAGGGGATGGAGGAGCGGCTCCGAGACGACCAGTTCGAGTACCACTCCAGCGAGCTGGACCTGGTCGGGGACCCGGACGACGAGAGATGGTCGATCCGCTGCCTGGACGTGCACAAGCGGCTGGGCGGGGTGCCGGTGTTGAACGGCCTGAACGTCAGCATCCCGGACGAGACGATCACGGTCGTGCTGGGCCCGTCGGGCACCGGCAAGAGCGTGCTCATCAAGCACATCATCGGGTTGATGTTCCCGGACTCGGGAGACATCATCGTCAAAGGCCAGTCCGTCCCGAACCAGACCCTCCCCAAGCTGCTGGCCCTGCGGCGCAAGATCGGGGTGCTGTTCCAGGACGGCGCCCTGTTCGGGTCGATGTCGGTGTTCGACAACGTCGCCTTCCCCCTGCGCCAGCACACCGATATGGCCGAGGCGCAGATCTCCAAGATCGTTAAACAGCGCCTCTCCGACGTCGGGTTGGTGGAGGCGATCGACTACATGCCCAACCAGCTGTCCGGGGGCATGCGCAAGCGCGCCGGGTTCGCCCGGGCGCTGGTGATGGAGCCGGACATCGTGATCTTCGACGAGCCCGACTCGGGCCTTGACCCGGTCAGGACGGCGCTCCTGTGCGACCTGATCCAGGAGATGCACAAGGTCTACGGAGGCACCTACATCGTGGTGACCCACAACATCGCCTCGGCGCGTCAGATCGGCGAGTACATCGCCCTGTTGTGGCGAGGACGGATTGTGGAGGCGGGAGACGCCGAGCGGATGTTCTCCTCGGAGAACCCGTTCGTGCGCCAGTTCCTCAGCGGATCCGCGGAGGGGCCGTTGAGGATGGATTGAGTGGTCGCCGGGTCCGCATGCGGACCCGGCGGAGGTCGCGCGTGCGCGACCTCGCGAGCGGCGCATGCGCCGCTCGAACGGCTCCCAGCCCGTGGGTGGGTCTTCGCATGAGCCGATGGCGGGGATGGGCCGTCGGTTGACTCCGTGGGGAGCGTATGCGAACATATGTTCGTATGGTTGTGTGCGTATACATGCCCCGCTTCGAGCTGGTCGTGGTCGTCGCCGCCGATGGCATGGGGGGCGGTCGTGAGCTGCTGGGGCGCCCACTGGCTCTGGCCCCGCGGGCCGGGGGGGAGCAGCGGGTGGGGGAGGTCTCCGGCGCCGCGGAGGGATGGGGGGTCACCCGCGGGATGGTCCTCGGGGAGGCGCTCGCCCGCTGTCCGGACCTGGTCCTCGTGCCCCCGGACCCGGTCGCGGTGGGGGAGGCCTGGGAGAGGGTCCTGTGTGGGCTGGAATCGATCGGGGCGGCCGTCGAGGGGGAGCGACCGGGGCTCGCCTATTTCACGGCCGACGGCCTGCGGGGGCTGCACGGCTCGGACGGGGCGACGATCGCCGCGGCCCAGCGGGCCAGCCGCTGCGGGGGCCCGCGCGCGCGCGTGGGGGCCGGACTGACGCGGTTCTGCGCGCTGGCGGCCGCCCTGGCCGTGCGCTCGAGCCGCCCGCTGGTGGTGGACGGGGATTCTCGCCGGTGGCTCGCTGACCGGCCGGTGGACCTGCTCGGCCACCGCCGGGAGACGGAGGACCTGGTGGCGCCTCTTGGGCGCCTCGGGGTGGGCACGCTCGGCGAGCTCACGCGGCTGGGACGACCCAGGCTCGCCGACCGCTTTGGGGCGGCGGGGGTGCTCGCCCATCGACTCGCCTGCGGTGAGGACACCCCACCGCGGGCTCGCCGGGTGAAGGAGCGGCTGAGGGAGACGATGAGCGTCGGTGACGCGAGCTCCGGGCCGGCGCTCGAGCGTGTGCTGGGTGTGCTCGTGGACCGGCTGCTGGCAAGGCCCGAGCGGCGGGGACGGTCCCTGCGGGCGGTCACGCTCTCCGCGCGCCTGCACGCGGGGGGCGCCTGGCGTGAGCATGTGGTCTTCCGTCAGGCCCTCGCCGACCCCGAGCGGATCGGGCTGGCGCTGTCGGTGCGCCTGCAGCTGTTGCCTGCGCCGGCCGCGGCGCTGGGGCTGGCCGTCGAGCGCTTCGGTTGCGCGTCCGGGGACCAGCAGGGACTGCTCGACGTGGAGGTCGCCGTCCGCGATGCGCGGCTGCGGGAGGCGGTCGGCCAGATGCGAGCGGTGGCCGGGCAGGACGCGGCCCTGCGGGCCGTGTGCGTGGACCCGGACTCGCGTGTGCCCGAGCGACGGGTGCTGCTGACGCCCCTGCCGGGCTGACGGATGAGACGTGAGCCGGCTGAACCTGCCCCGACCCGCGTGTGTGCGCTTTCGAGACGGCGCTCCGGCGGAGGTGAACGGCGAAGCGATGGAGCTGCTGCGGGAGTCGTGGCTGGTCGAGGACCGCTGGTGGAGCGAGGAGCCCCTTCGCCGTCGCTACTGGGAGCTGGTGAGCGTGAGGGGGCGCAACGTGGTCGTCTTTCGCGACCTGTACGCCGGCGGCTGGTTCGTGCAGGGGCCCTGAGGGCGGGCAGGCGGGGTCCGCGGGCACGGATGAGGGCGGGCGGGCTTGCTCCGCGGGCACGGATGAGGGTGGGCATCCGGGGATGACATCGCCGACGCCTGTATATGCGGAGCTGCACTGCCATTCCGCGTACTCGTTCCTGGACGGTGTCTCGCTGCCCCAGGAGCTGGCCCGGCGGGCGGGGGAGCTGGGGTACGAGGCGCTCGCGCTGACCGACCACAACTCGGTGTCGGGCTCGATGGAGCTGGCGCAGGTCGCGGGGGAGTGCGGCGTGCGGGCGATCCACGGCGCCGAGATCGACCTTGTCGGCGGGCGCCATCTCACGCTGCTGGTCTGTGACCAGCGGGGCTGGAGGAACCTCTGCCGGATCCTCACCCTCGCCCATGAGCACACTCGCGAGGGGCCCGCGCGCGCGCGGGGGGGCCCGTCTGTAGAGCTGCAGGCGGTGCTCGACCACGCCGAGGGGCTGCTCTGCCTGACCGGCTGCGCCGGCCGGTCCGCCGTCGGTCGGGGGGCGCGAGACGAGGTCACCGCCCGGCGGCTGCTGGAGGCGTTCGGGCGGGAGGGCCTGCGGGTGGAGCTCCAGCGCCCCTACGGTCGTCACGATCGCGCCCGCAACCGCGCGCTCGCGGCGCTCGGCCGGCGGCTGGGGGTGACGTGCGTGGCCACCGGAAACGTGCACGCCCATGGGCGATCCAGGGCGGAGCTCCAGGATGCGTTCGTCGCGCTGGCCCAGCGGAGCACCCTCGACGCCTGCGAGCCGCTGCGTCGCGGCAACTTCAGCCATGTGCTCAGCTCCCCCCGGGCGATGGCCAACCGCTTCGTGGATCACCCCGAGGCGGTTTGGGAGACGCTGGCGCTGGCCGAGAGGCTGTCGTTCGACCTGACCAGGGACCTCGGCTATCGCTATCCGGGCGCGGAGGACGAGGACGGGATCCGGCGCCTGGTGGAGCTGTGCGGAGCGCGCCTTGAGGATCGCTACGGCCCGGGGGCGTCCCGGGCGCAGGCCCGGGCGCAGGCACAGGCGCGCCTTGAGGAGGAGCTTCGCGTGATCGACGGGCTCGGGCTGGCGGGCTTCTTCCTGCTCCACCACGACATGCTCGAGCTCGCCCGGGAGGTCGCCCGGGAGGTGCGCGCGGGAGACCCGGTGCGATCGCTGCTGGCCCCCGGCCGCGGTCGCGGGTCGTCGGTCTCCTCGATCGTCTGCTACCTGACGGGCCTCTCCCACATCGACCCGATCGCGAACGGGCTGGCCCTCGGGAGGTTCCTGCATGAAGACCTGCGGGGGCTCCCGGACATCGACCTCGACTTTCCCCGTGACGTCCGCGAGGCGCTGATCCCGCGCGTGCACGAGCGCTACGGACGCGATCGTGCGGCGCTGGTCGCCGCCTTCCCGACCTTTCGCGTGCGCGGGGCGATTCGCGAGCTGGGCAAGGTCCTGGGCCTGCCCGCCGGCGAGCTCGAGCGTCTCGCCCGGGGCGCCGGCGGGGACTCGGGGCCGGCCGTCTCCGAGCGCTGGCGCTGGCTGGAGCGCCTGGTGGCGGAGGCTCACGGGCTGCCCCGGCACCTCTCCCAGCACTCGGGAGGGATGATCGTCTCGACCAGACCCCTGATCGACTGCGTCCCGGTGGTGCCCTCCGCGATGGAGGGCAGGCAGATGGTCCAGTGGGACAAGGACTCGTGCGCGGACGCCGGGTTCTTGAAGATCGACCTGCTCGGCCTGGGGATGCTCTCCGCGGTGGAGGGGTGCGTGCAGGAGATCGCGCATACGCGAGCGGAGCGGATCGACCTCTCGCGGATACCGTTCGACGACCCCCAGACCTTCGCGGCGATTCGCGAGGCGGACACGGTGGGGGTCTTTCAGATCGAGAGTCGCGCACAGATGCAGTCGCTGCATCGCACCCGTCCGGAGAGCCTGCAGGATCTGACGATCCAGGTCGCGATCGTGCGGCCCGGGCCCATCCAGGGAGGCGCCATCAACCCCTACATCGAGCGCCGTGGGCGCCTGCGGGAAGACCCCTCCTACGCGATCCCCTACGAGCACCCGTCGCTCGAGCCGGTCCTCCGGGAGACCCTCGGGACGATCATCTTCCAGGACCAGGTCATGGAGGTGGCCGAAGCCTTCGCCGGCTTCACCCCCGGTGAGGCGGACGGGCTGCGGCGGGCGATGAGCCGCAAGCGCTCGCACGAGCACATGCAGCGCCATCGCGAGCGCTTCCTCGCGGGCGCTCGAGACCATGTCGGCGCCGACGAGAGCACGGCCGAGCGGATCTGGAAGATGGTCGAGGGATTCGCCGGGTTCGGCTTCCCCAAGGCCCACGGGGCCGCCTTCGGCCTGCTCGCCTACCAGTCGACCTGGCTGCGGGTCCACTACGGCCCCGAGTTCCTGTGCTCGCTCCTGAACGAGCAGCCGATGGGCTTCTACGCCCCCGACAGCCTCGTCCACGAGGCCGAGAATCGAGGCATCCCCGTGCTCTCACTCGACGTGAACGCCTCCCACGTGCAGTGCACCGTCGAGACGACTCCCGCTCGCGGGCCGGCCGAGACGACCCCCGCTCACGGGCTGGGTGTGCGGCTCGGCCTCGGGTACGTCAAGGACGTCCCGGCCGGGGACGTGCGCGGGCTGGTGGCCGAGCGCGAGCGGGGCGGTCCCTATCGCTCGCTCGGCGATCTCGCGGCACGCTCCGGCGTCGGCCGGCCGGCCCTGGCGCAGCTGGCCTGGTCGGGCGCCTGCGACGAGCTCGTACAGGAGGGGACCGCGGGCGCGACCGGCGCATCCGCGGGCGCAGGCGCATCCGCGACAGGCCCGTCCACGACAGGCCCGTCCGCGACAGGCGCATCCGCGATCGGCCCATTCGCGGCCGGCGCATCCGTGGACGCGCGCCGGCGCCGGGCCCTGTGGCAGCTGGGAATCGCCGCGCCCGCCAAGACCTCGCCTGCCGGGGACGCCACCCAGCTCGCGCTGGGGCTGGAGCTGCCCCCCGACCCACGCCTGCGGCCACTCGGGCGGTGGGAGCGGCTGATCGCCGACTACGCCACCAGCGGGGTCACCGCCGGCGATCACGCCATGGCGATCCTGCGGAAGCGGCTGTCGATCCCGATGCTGGCTACGAGCGCCCAGCTCGGCCGCCTGCCCTCGGGCTGCTCGGTGGCGGTGGCGGGGCTGGTGATCGCCCGCCAGCGTCCGGGGACCGCGAAGGGAACCATGTTCCTGCTGTTCGAGGATGAGCACGGCACGATCAACCTGATCGTGCCCAAGGTCGTCTATGAGCATCACCGCCAGCTCGCCCGGGCCGAGCCCCTGCTGCTCGCCCGTGGGCGTTTGGAGCGCTCCGAAGGCGTGGTCAACGTCATCGTGGGCGAGCTCGTGGCCCTGGAGCGCTTCCTGGACGGCGGCGTCGAGGAGGCCGACGGGCGGGCCGCATCCGCGCGCGTCCACCGGCTGCCCGGCGCCGAGCGCTCCGGGGCGGATGCAGGCGAGGCCGCCGAGGAGACAGCGGTGGGCGAGGCCGCGGGGGCCGGCGCCGAGGAGGATGCCCAGAGCGCCGAGGTGGGGTCGAGCATGCGGGCGGTGGCTCCACCCGTGCAGAGCTTCGCGATGGGCCGCCGGCGGTAGTCGCGGAGGTGGCGGTCGGGGCGGTGGCGGTCGCGGCGGTTGGGGCGGTGGCGGTCGGTTCGGGTAGGCTGGCGCATGTGCGACTGCGAAAGCTCGGCTCCAGCGACATCGAGGTCTCGGAGATCAGCCTCGGCTCGTGGCTGACCTACTCGGGGGGCGTGGAGCGGGAGCAGGCGAAGGCGTGCGTGGAGGCGGCGTTCGACGCGGGGATCAACTTCATCGACACCGCCAACGTGTACGGGCGGGGCGCGTCCGAGACGCTCCTGGGGGAGGCCCTGGCCGGGCACGAGCGGTCCTCCTACGTGCTCGCCACGAAGGTGTACTTTCCGATGTCCGACACCGACCGGGGATTGTCCGCCGAGCAGATCCACAAGCAGATCGACGCTTCCCTGAAGCGATTGGGGACCGACTACGTGGACCTCTACCAGTGCCACCGCTACGACGACCAGACGCCCCTGGAGGAGACGATGACCGCGCTCACCGAAGTGGTGCGCTCGGGGAAGGCCCGTCACATCGGCTTCAGCGAGTGGCCGGTGGAGAGGATCGAGCAGTCCCTCGCCCTCCCGGACGTCGAGCGATGGGTCTCAAGCCAGCCCCAGTACTCGATGATCTGGCGCAGGCCCGAGGCCGAGGTGATCCCGCTCTGCGAACAGCAGGGCATCTCCCAGATCGTCTGGTCTCCCCTCGGACAGGGGGTCCTCACCGGCAAGTACCTCCCCGGCGAGCCTCCCCCGCCCCAGTCCCGGGCCACCAGCGAGGCGATGAGCGGCTTCATCGGCGGCTTCCTGGAGCCACCCGTGCTCGAGGCTGTCCAGCGCCTGCTTCCGGTCGCCGAGGAGGCCGGCCTGACGATGGTCCAGATCGCGCTCGCGTGGGTCCTGCGCCAGCCCAACGTCGCCTCGGCGATCGTCGGCGCCAGCCGGCCCGAGCAGGTCCACGACAACGCGTCCGCCTCGGGCGTCGAGCTCAGCGCCGACACCCTGGCCGCGATCGACGAGGCCCTCGGCGAGGTGATCGTCCGCTGAGTCGCCGCGGGCCGGCGCGAGCCCGGGGACGTCGGGGGCCGGCGCGAGCCCGGGGACGTCGGGTCCCGACGCCAGGCCCCGGCGGCCCCTGACTCCGCGACGCCGCGGGGCTCGGGTGTCAGTCGGCCTTGACCGCGGAGACGTTCACGAGGATCTTCACCTTGTCGCTCACCACCACGTTGCCTGAGCCGAGGGCCGCGTTGAAGCGCATCTCGAAGTCCGACCGGTTGATCTGGCCGTATGCGGAGACGCCGATGCGGTCGTTTCCCTGGGGGTCCTGCTCGGCTCCCTCGAGCTCTCCCTTCAGGGTCACGTTCCTGGTGACCCCGTGGATCGTGAGGTCCCCGTCGATCTCGAACTCGTCCTCGCCCGTGGAACGGATGGCGGTCGAGGAGAAGGCGATCTCCGGGTATGTGTCCGCCTCGAAGAAGTCCGCCGAGCGCAGGTGATCATCGCGGGCGGGCTCGCGGGTGTTCACGCTCGCGGTCTTCACCGTCCCGTACGCCTGGGCGCCGGTGGGTCCGATCTCGAGGGCGCCCTCGAACTCGTTGAACTGGCCTTTGACGGTGGCGATCCCCAGATGCTTGACCTGGAACTCGACGCTCGAGTGGACGGGGTCAACCTTCCACGTGCCGGTGGGAAGGGAGGTCTCTGTCGCCTGCCCTGTGGCCTGAATGGTGACGGAGTTCGGGGCCTGGATGGTGGGGGAGTCGGTGCTGGACATGGTCGTTCCTTTCGCTGAGGGCCGAGCAGAGGCCCTTCCGGCGTACGAAGGGGGGGACCTGCCCGGCGTGAGAATGGTTGCACGTACAACTATAGCCAAACTGTTTGCACAGTCAACTATCAGGTGTCGGCGCACCGCCCGGGCAGGGCTCCTCGGGCACAGCCGCGAGGGGTTCAGCGAGGTTGGACGACGAGGGCCTGGAACGCTCGGCCGACCGGGCCGGTGGTGTCGTGGAGGACGCTTTCGCTCGTGCCCGTCCCGGATCCCTCCAGGAACGTGGACGCGTCGAGGCCGATCCACTCGCCCCGGGGGCGGCGCCACAGGTGGATCGAGAGGTCGGCGTTGATGAACAGGTACTCCTCGAACGGCAGCTCGGCGCTGACGCCGTTGCCGAAGTCGGCGGTCGCGACCAGGCGCACCAGCGGGCTCGTCTCCTCGGTCGCCACCAGGGGCCTGCGCAGGCGCATCCAGACCCTCCCGGGACCGGGCTGCCAGGGGTTCTCCAGCCAGCTCATCTCCATGGCTGTGGTCGCGAAGCCGGTGCCCTGGTCCTTGTTCAGGGCGAAGCTCGTGGTCTGTCCGTGCTCCGGTCCGGCCAGCCCCCGCGCGCGCGGGGGGCCCTCGCGCGGGGGGCCCTCGCTCGGAAGACCCGCCGGAACCGGCTGGATCCGCAGGGCGCTCGCCCGGCAGACGATCTCCTCGCCGGCCCTCAGCTCGGCCGCCAGCTCCTGAACCCGCTTTCCCTTGCGCACGATCTCGGTGTGCAGGCGAAGCTCCGCGAACGGGATCGGCTTCAGGAACTCGAACCCCAGCCGGGCGATCGCCAGCCCCCCGTGGTGCGCGGTGGCGGGCTCCCCGCCCGGCTCGATCCGCTCGAAGGCCCTGGCGATCAGCGCCGCGGGGGCCCCTCCGTGCAAGGCCCTCGGGTCCCACGGGCCGCGGGCGTGCTCGGTGGGCTCGAACAGGCCGTCCCCGGTCTGGATGAAGACGGGATCGCTCATGCGGGCAGCTGGAGGGGATCGCTCATGCGGACGACGGACGACGGGGCCGCTCACGCAGGCAGCTGGGCCACGAAGCCTCTCAGCTTGGCGGTGTCTCGCAGGGGGGCGCCGTGGCCGAAGCACACGAGGGACGGCTCGAGCTCGGCCAGCCTCCGAGCGGAGCACCGATTGCGGGGTGGGTCGGGGGTGAAGATGTTCGGGGGCTCGTGGAGGCCCGGGATGCCGGTCATCACATTCATGTTGTTCAGGACGTCTCCGAGGATCAGGGTGCGATCGGACTCCCGCCAGAAGGCCACGTGGCCGGGGGAGTGGCCGGGGGTCTCGAGAACCGTGAACCCCGCCACCTCGTCTCCCTCCCGAAGCGTCCTCGCGACCGGATGGGGGGGTCCCGTCCAGAACCTCTCCTGGAGGCTGTTCAGCCAGCCCGGGGCCTGGGTGTTCTTGATCCCGCCCGCCGTCTCCATCGCCGGGACGTCCCCGGCTCCGCACCACAGGGGGATGTTCAGGCGTTCGCAGATCGCGTGGCTAGCACCCTGATGGTCGGGATGGGCGTGGGTGAGCGCGTGAGCGTTCACTGTCAGGCCGGTGATCTGGCGCACGATCCGCTTCTCCCCCTGCCTGGTGGCGGCGTCGATCAGGACGTCCCCCACCAGGTACACGTTGATCGCGTTCCGAGGCCATCCCTTCAGCATGTAGACGTCCTGAGCGAGCTTCTTCATGGGCGAACCCTATCCGGGCTACCCGCGGCGCTGCTCCCAGGAGAAGCCCTTGATGGCGAACCACAGCCCGAACACGCCCCACAGGGCGATCACGGCGAGGGCGTCGAGGTTGCTTTCCAGGCTCGCCCCCGTGACGATCGCTCCCGAGAGGCCGTCGATGAGGGGCTTCAGGGGGAGAGCTTCGGCGACGTTTCGCAGGAACGACGGGGCGCTGTTGTTGTCGAACACGAAGAACGACACGAACACCACCGGTAGGAACACCGCGTTGACGTAGGCGGCGGTGGACTCGAAGTTGGGGATCACGTGGGCGAACGCCACCCCCAGGGCCGCGAAGCAGACGACCCCCGCGAGCACGAACACGACCAGCTCCCCCCACTCCCTGGGCCAGCCGATCCCGAAGAACACTCGTCCCGCGAGCACCACGATCGCGATCTGAAGGGCGGTGTTGGTGACCGCGTTGGCGGCCACTCCCCCGAAGTAGGCGCCCGTCGGCAGGGGAGTTCCGCGAATCCGCTTCAGGACCCCACGCTCGCGCAGGAACACGATGTTGTAGGCCAGCGCGGTGAAGGTCGTGGACATCACGCTCATCCCCGCGATCGCCGGAACCAGCAGGTTCAGCTGGTGCTGGTTGCCGTGCAGGATGATCCCACCCCCCACGAGGAACGCGAGGGGGAGCAGGAAGTTAAAGAACGCCGCGCTCGGGTTTCTCCAGAACATCCGCCTCTCCAGCCGGTACTGGCGCCAGCCCATCGTCACCGTGTCAGGCATCGGCGGTCAGTTCCAGGTAGACATCCTCGAGGGTGGGACGCCCGACGGTGAGCTCCCGCAGGGGCTCCCCCCGCGCGAGGGCCTCGGTGGTGAGCTCGTTCAGCATGGTCGTGGGGTCGTCGGTCTGGCGCTCGATCAGCTCGCCGTCACGGTCGCGGTAGGCCACCCGGTAGCTCGACGCGCCCACGCCCAGCTCGCGGGGGGCCCCAATCGCGAGGATGCGGCCGTCCTTGACGATCGCCACCCGGTCGGCCAGGGCCTGGGCCTCGTCGAGATAGTGGGTTGTCAGGAGGATCGTCTTGCCCAGGTCCCGCAGGCCGCTGATCGTCTCCCACGCGCTCCTCCGAGCCTCCGGGTCAAAGCCGGTGGTGGGCTCGTCCAGGAAGATCAGCTCGGGGTCTCCCACGAGAGCCAGGGCGAAGTCCAGCCGTCGCAGCTGCCCGCCCGAGAGCTTGCGGCTGCGCACGTCTGCCTGCTCCTGCAAGCCCACGAGGCCGAGCACCTCCTCGACGTCACGGGGCTCCGGGTAGAAGCTCGCCCAGTGGCCGAGGGCCTCCCGGGGAGAGACGTAGCTGTAGATGCCACCGCTCTGGAGCACGATCCCGATCCGCCGCCGCAGGTCGTAGGGCCGGCGAGCGGGGTCGTAGCCGAGCACCGACACCTCCCCGCTCGTGCGCTCCCTGTAGCCCTCGAGGATCTCCACCGTGGTCGTCTTGCCGGCCCCGTTGGGGCCCAGCAGACCGAACACCTCGCCCCGGCGGACGGTCAGGTCGATCCCCCGAACCGCCTCGTACTCGCCGTAGCGCTTGCACAGGTCTCGCACCCCGATCGCCGGCTCTACCAGTGCACGCCCCTTGTCAGGGAGGCCATCGCGATCTGCTCGAAGGAGGCCCGCTCCTCGACGTCCTTGTGGCCCTTGGAGGCGGCCGAGTCCGGGAACACCCTGTAGGCGAGGTGCAGGATCCGGTCGACGGCCTTGGGGGAGAGGGTGTAGGCGACCTCCCCGACCGTCCCCAACCGGGTGCCCATGTGCTTGGGGCGGGTGCGAAGTGCGTCGCAGATCATGTCCGCGGCCTCGTCGGGGGTGATCGCGGGGAAAGCGTCATACATCTTCGTGGGGGCGATCATCGGGGTGCGCACAAGGGGCATGTGGATGGTCGTGAACGTGACCCCGTCGCCGACCACCTCCGAGGCGACCACCCTGGTGAACGCGTCCAGGGCAGCCTTGGAGGCCACGTAGGCGGAGAACCGGGGCGGGTTCGTCTGGACGCCGATCGAGGAGATGTTCACGATGTGCCCCGACCCTCGCTCGCGCATGTGGGGGAGCAGGCCGATGATCAGCTTGACCGCCCCGAAGTAATTCAGCTGGATCGTCCGTTCGAAGTCGTGGAAGCGCTCGTAGCTGAGGGCGATCGAGCGCCTGATCGAGCGTCCCGCGTTGTTCACGAGCATGTCGACCCCCCGATGGTCGGTGAGCACCCGCTCCACCAGCGTCTCGACGGAGTCCATGTCGGAGAGGTCCGCCGCGTACACGTACGCGGTGCCCCCCGCCGCGACGATCTCTGCGCGCGCCTCCTCGAGCTTCTCCACGTTTCGAGCCACCAGCAATGGCACTCCCCCGGCGGCCGCCACCTTCAGGGCGGTCGACCGTCCGATCCCCGAGGAGGCGCCCGTGATCATCACGTGCTTGCCGTCCAGGGCCGCCCGCAGGGTCCGTCCCTTCGCCAGGTCCGGGTCCATCCTGCGCTCCCAGTAGTCCCACAGTCGCCCCGCGTACTCGTGCACCGGCGGCGGCTGCTCCAGGGCCGAGCCCGCGAGCGCCAGACGCGCCTGGCGGGTGTCGAAGCGGGGCACGAGCTCCATGTGGGAGAGCACCTCCTGGGGGATCCCCAGGTCCCGCAACAGAAGGCTCTTGGCCTGCCGCCACGGCGGCAGCGCGAGCGCGAGCGCAAGCGGCCACTTCGGCAGCGGGTCCGTCAGCCGTTTGTCGATGCTGATCTGAAACCGGGGCGCGTGAGCGGCGGCGGCCAGCTCGTTGATCAGCTCCTCCACCCGCTGGCTTCGCGGGTCGGTGAGGTGAAACGCCTTCCCGTCCAGGTCGGGCTCGTGGGCGATGTGCTCGAGCGCTCCCGCCACCCAGTCCACCGGCACCACGTTCGTGTACCCGAGGTCCACCCCCACCAGGGGCGCCCACTCGGGCAGCAGCTGCCGCATCCGCTGGATCGCCTTGAAGAAGTAGTACGGCCCGTCGATCTTGTCCATCTCGCCCGTCTTCGAGTCCCCCACCACGATCCCCGGCCGGTACACCCGCCACGGCACGTACGGCTGCTCCCGCACGATCCGCTCGGACTCGAACTTCGTGCGGTGATAGGGCGAGGGCAGCCGCTGGCCCTCGTCGAACATGTCCTCTTCGAAGGTCCCGTGGTAGGTGCCTGCCACCGCGATCGAGGACACATGGTGGAGCCGTCCCGCCTCCACCGCCCGCGCCAGCTCGACCGCGTGGGTGGTGCCCCCGACGTTCACCGCCGTGTTCTGCTCGGCCGGCGCCGTCATGTCGTAGATGGCCCCGAGATGGAAGAAGTCGTCGATCTTCCCCCGCAGCTCCTCCACCCGATCCTTCTCGACCCCGAGCAGCGGCTTGCGCAGGTCTCCCACAACCGCCTCCACCCGCTTGGCCGCCCCCGCCCCGAGGGTCCCCTGCCAGTGGGCGATCAGGTCGTCCAGCTTGCCCTCCGAGCTCTCCCTCACGAGCAGGTACACGGTGCCCTGGCGCTTCTCGAGCAGCCTCTCCACGAGCCTGCGCCCGATGAAGCCGGTTCCACCCGTGACGAAGTAAGCCATCCTCAGGTGAGCATATCCGTCAAGCCCTCCACCCGCCGTCAGCGCCCGAGCACCCCCCGTGCGCGGGCAGGGCGCCCGCCTGTCAGGCCCCGGCGCCCGCCCCGCCCCGACCCTCGCCGGCCGCGAACCGAGCGGCCCCACGGGCCCCGTCTTCGAACACCTCCGGTCCTGCCTTCGCCTCCAGCGCGAGCCCGTCCGCGAGGGTCATCCCGAGTCCCTCGATCGCCGCCCGCCGGTCGGCGAGCATCGTCCGCTGGGGAAACCCCGCCAGGCCCTCCGCGAGCGCGAGCGCCCGCTCGAGGTGTGCCCCCGCGGGCACGATCTCGGTGAGCAGCCCCATCTCCGACGCCTCCCTGGCCCCGATCATCCGGCCGGTGAGGATCAAGTCGAGCGCCCGCCCCAGCCCGACGATCCGAGGCAGCCGCTGGGTGCCCCCGTCGATCAGCGGCACCCCCCAGCGACGCTCGGGGTAGCCGAGGGTCGATTCCTCGGTGGCGATCCGCAGATCGCACCACAGCGCGAGCTCCAGACCCCCCGCCAGGCAGAAGCCCGAGATCGCGGCGATCGTCGGCTTGGAGGGGGTCAGCCGGGTGAAGCCCATCGGCCCCTCTTGCGACATCAGCCTGCCGGCCATCGTCTCGGTCGCCTTCAGGTCCGCCCCCGCGCAGAACGACACTCCCCCGGCCCCCGTCAGCACGAGCACCCGCGCCTGCTCGTCCTCCTCGAATCGCAGGTACTCCTCGTTGAGCATTCCCGCCGTGTGTCCGTCCACCGCGTTCCGTCGCTCCTGGCGGTCGATCGTGATGATCGCCGCCGACCCTCTCCGCTCGTAGTGGACGGCCCGCCCGTCGCTCATCTCGCGTGGATCCGGGGGTGGCCGTCTGGCGGCTTTACCCGGGGGTGGATGTCTTGCGATTCGAGGGGCCCGCGTGCGCGTGCGTGCGCGCACGCCCGCACGCGCGGGGCCTCCTTGCGGAGGATCACGGCCCTACCAGCCGCCGCCGCGCCACTCGACGTCGCCGAGCTGCTTCTTGGCCGCCTTCCGGGCCTCCTTGCGCTTGTCCAGGCGCCACTGGATCATGCTCATCACGAACACGAACGTCAGGAAGAAGATGATCAGGATGAAGCCCGCGTCCGTCACGACCTTGTCGTTCGTGGCCCCATAGAGCCCGCGACCGTCATTTTCGACCGCAAAAGCCGCGGGAGCGAGCGCGAGGAGCAGGAGCGCGGAGGCGCCGAGAGTCCCCGCAAGGCGCCATATCCCGCGTGCACTCAGGCCGGTCATCGCGCCCGATCCTACCGCAGCGCCCCCCGGCGATGTTCGCGCCCGTGCTCGGGGAGCCCGCCTACCATGCCTGCGATGGCGGTACTGAGCGCATCCGATCTGCACAAGGACATGGCCGGCCAGCCGCTCCTGCGGGGAGTCTCGTTCAAGCTCGAGCCCCGCGAGCGAATGACGATCGCCGGCCGCAACGGCGCGGGCAAGACGACCCTCCTGCGGATGCTCGCGGGGGAGACCTCGATCGACCGGGGCTCGGTCAGTCTCGCCAAGGGCGCCCGGGTTGTCCTGCATGACCAGCGCCCCCCACGCGCGCGCGCGGTGCCCCTGCGGGAGTACGTCCTCTCGGGGTGCGTCGAGGAGCTGAAGATCGAAGCAGAGCTCTCCGACCTCGAGAGCCGGATGGCCGCGGGCACGACCGACGAGCGCATCCTCGAGCGCTACTCCCGGGCGCAGGCCCGCCTGGAGGCCCAAGGGGGCTACCTCTGGCGCGACCGGGCCACCACGATGGCCCGCGGGCTCGGGTTCGCCGACGCCGACCTGGATCGCACCCTGGACACGTTCTCCGGCGGTCAGCTCACCCGGGCGTCCCTCGCCCGGGCGCTGGCCACGGGCGCGGAGGTGCTGCTCCTGGACGAGCCCACCAACCATCTCGACATCGAGTCCCTGGAGTGGCTCGAGCAGACCCTCACCGGACTGGACGCCGCGATCGCGCTGGTCGCCCACGACCGCTGGTTCCTGGAGGCCGTGGGCACCTCGGTGCTCGAGCTCGAGGCTGGCCGGTCGCGGTTCTTCGCGGGCACGTGGCACGCCTGGCGCCGCGAGCAGGCCGCCCGAGAGATCGCCCTCGGGAAGGCCATCGACAAGCAACAGGCCGAGATCGCTCGCATGGAGCGGTTCATCGAGCGGTTCCGCTACAAGGCCACCAAGGCCCGCCAGGCCCAGTCCCGGGTGAAGAAGCTCGCCAAGATCCAGACGATCGAGCGGGGGGTGGGTGGGCTTGAATCGAGCCAGAGCCTGGAGTTCTCCTTCAAGGCGCCCGAGCGCTCGGGCAGGGTCGTGTTCGAGCTGATCGACGCCACCATCCAGGTCGGAGGCGAGGCGGGGCCGACCCTGCTCGAGCACGCCGAGCTGTGGCTGGAACGAGCGGAGCACGTCTCCCTCGTGGGCCCCAACGGCTCGGGCAAGACCACCCTGATCGAAGCCCTCGCCGGACGCCGTCCCCTGGCCGACGGCAAACTCAGCACCGGCCACAACGTCAGGCTCGGCTACCTCTCCCAGCACGCCGAGGAGCTCGGCGCGGGAGGGATGCCGGGGCAGAGCGTCCTCGACGCCGCCCAGCGGGCCACGGGCCTGACCCCGAACAAGGCCCGGGCTCTGCTCGGGCGGTTCCTGTTTTCCGGAGAGGAGGCCGAGAAGCCGCTGGAAGGGCTCTCCGGAGGCGAGCGCCGACGGCTGTCCCTGGCGATCCTCGTCCAGTCCGGCGCCAACGTCCTGATCCTGGACGAGCCCACCAACCATCTCGACATCGAGAGCCGGGAGGCCCTCGAGGATGCCCTCCGGGCCTTCTCGGGCGCTGTGCTGCTGGTCTCCCACGACCGTGCCCTGCTCGACGCCGTGGGCACCCGCACGATCGCTGTCGAGGACCACTCCCTGCACAGCTACGCGGGGGGCTGGCCGGAGTACGTACGCGTCCGCGAAGCCCGCGCCACCGGCGCCGAGACCCAGGACGGCGTTCCGCCCGGGACCGGGGAGGGCGTGTCTCGGACGAGCTCGGCTGGGCTCGACGCCCAGGACGGGCCCGCGACCGGGGCCGCGACCGGGGCCGCGACCGGGCCCTTGTCTGGAATCAGGGTCGGGGCCGCGATCAGGACCGGGCCCGGGTCCGAGGCCAAGGGGACGGCCGAGGCCAACGGGACGGCCAAGGCCAAGGGGACGACCAAGGCGAAGGCCAAGGCCAAGCCCAAAGCGAAGGGGCCGTCGAAGAATCGCCTCAACGCCCAGGCCGAGGCCGAGCGGGCGATCGAAGACGCCGAGGCCGCGATGCGGGCTCTGGAGGATGAGCTCGCCGACCCGGCCGCCTGGGCCACCCAATACGAGTCCGCCAAGTCCGAGGCCCGCCACACCGCCGCCCGTCGGGCCGTCGAGGAGGCCTACGCCCGCCTGGAGGCGTTAGTCGACTGAGTCTCCTTGAACTCCTCTCGCAGCCGGGAGGAGATGAGGATGTTGTAATCGGTCCCGATCGCCATCACGAACAGGTAAACGAATGTCGGCTTTCCGCCCCGCCCCGCGCCCGCCCGCGCCCGCTCACGCGCCTGCTCGCGTGCCTGCAGGCGCGTCAGTCGCGCGCCCGCTCACGCGTGGCCCGGGTCCTAAGATCCTCCTGATGGACCGTCTCAAGACAGCCCGCAACATCGCGATCGTCGCGCTGATCGCCGCCGCCGTCTACCTGCTGCCCGCGGGCGGTCGCGTGGCGAACACGTTCGTGGCGATCCTGTATGTCGGCTTCGGCATCGCGATCTGCTATCTGGGGCTGCGCTTCTACCGGGAGAACCGGGTCGCCCTGCACTCCCTCGGAGACCTTCACCGCGGGCTCCTGTACGGCGCTCTGGCGGTCGGGCTGCTCGTGGTGATGGCCCGCTCACGCATGTGGCTGACGGGCATCGGCGAGCTGCTCTGGTTCGTGCTGGCCGGCGGGGTCGTGTACGCGCTGGTCGCGGTCTTCCGGCATTGGCGCGCGTATTGACCCTCGCCGAGCAACGCCGCGCGCTGCCAGACCAGCCCGGCGTGTACCTGTTTCGAGACGACCGCGACCGGGTGATCTACGTCGGCAAGGCCAAGTCGATCCGCAAGCGGGTCGCCTCCCACTTCGCCCGCGCGAACGTCCCCAGCAGCCCCGGACACGCCGAGATGATCGCGGCCATCGCCCGCGTGGAGTGCGTGGTGGTGGCGTCCGAGTCCGAGGCTCTCCTGACCGAGCAGGGGTTCATCAAGCAGTACCGCCCCCGCTTCAACATCCGCCTGCGCGACGACAAGTCCTACCCGTTCATCGCGATCTCCCTCGACGAGGACTTCCCCCGGGTGTACTTCACCCGTGAGCGCCACCGGCCCGGCCGGGCCTACTTCGGGCCCTACTCGAACGCCAAGCGCGTGCGCTCCACGCTGGAGGTCCTCGCGAAGGTGTTCATGTTCCGCTCCTGCACCGGCCCCGAGCCGGGCCGCCGCAGCGGGAGCCCATGCCTGGACTACTACATCAAGCGCTGCTCGGCCCCGTGCGTGGGCTACATCTCAAAGGAGGCCTATCGCGCGAGCATCGACCAGGTCGGGGACTTCCTGTCCGGGCGCTTCCTCGCGATCGAGGCCGAGCTCGAGGACCGCATGCGCGCGGCCGCCGCCGCCGAGGAGTTCGAGCAGGCGACGCTAGAGCGAAACCGCCTGCGCGCCGTCCGCTCGCTGCTCGAGCGCCGGCGGGTCGCCAACTCCTCGACCGGCACCTTCGACGCGGTCGCCGTCGCCCTCGACGGCCGCGACGCCAACGGCCAGGTCTTTCAGATCCGCGACGGGGTCCTCACCGACCGCCAGTCCTTCTACCTCGCCAACGAGACCGAGGACGACCTCGCGGAGGTGGCCTCGGAGTTCATGCTCCAGTTCTACGCCGGCCACCTGTCGATCCCCTCGCTGATCGTCGTCCAGCGCGAGCTCTCATCGAGCGACCCCTCGGCCCTCGCCGCCGCCCTCTCCAGCCGTCGCGGCGGACCCGTCGAGATACGCGCCGCCGAGCGCGGCGAGAAGCGCCGGATCCTCGATCTCGCCGAGCGCAACGCCCGCCTGGCGCTGGACACCGAGCGCCTGCGCGCCGAGCGCCGCCGCCAGAGCCGCGTGGACGCCCTGGAAGGGCTCCAGCAGGCTCTCGCTCTCGACGCGCCCCCGGTCCGCATCGAGTGCTTTGACATCTCCCACCTCGCCGGCGAGAACACGGTCGCCTCGATGGTCGTGTTCGAGGGGGGCGCTCCCAAGAAGTCCGACTACCGCCGCTTTCGCATCCGCTCCCTGCAGGAGGGCATCTCCGACGACTATGCCGCGATGGCCGAGGTGCTCGCCCGACGGTTCGCCCAGTGGGAGGCCCAGGCGGACATCTCCCCCCACGACTCCTCTTACGATCCGAGCTTCGCCACCCTCCCGAGCCTCGTCGTGATCGACGGCGGCCCCGGCCAGCTCGCCGCCGGCCTGCGGCCCCTGCGCGGCTTTCGCGACCGGGGGGTTGCGGTCGTCTCGCTGGCCAAGCGCATCGAGGAGGTGTTCCTGCCCGGACGGCCCTCGCCGCTCCTCCTAGATCACTCGACCCCCGAGCTTCAGCTGCTCCAGCGCGTCCGCGACGAGGCCCACCGCTTCGCCGTCACCCATCACCGGATCCGTCGCGACCGCGCCATGACGAGCTCCCTGCTGGACGACCTGCCGGGCATCGGCCCGGCCCGCAAGCGCGCCCTGCTCGCCTTCTTCGGCTCTCCCGAGGCGGTCCTCGCGGCCTCCCGAGACGAGCTCCAGACTGTGCCCGGCCTGCCCGCCAAGGTCGGCCGGGAGCTGTACGCAGGCCTGCACCGCGCGGGCTGAGCCGTCGGGTGGCGTCTGGCGCCGCCGGACGCGCCACAATGGCGTGGCGATGGCCGTCATCAGGCCCCTCCGACCCCTGCGCTCGGCGAGCAAGCCCGCCGTGGAGTCCCGCCTGCAGGATCTCGTGGTGATCACCGGGTTCTCGGGCGCAGGCAAGTCCACCGCGATGAATGTGTTCGAGGACGCCGGCTACTTCTGCGTGGACAACCTCCCGCCGGAGATGATCCGCTCGCTCGTCGAGCTGTTCGTCCACCGGGGCTCCAAGGTCGAACGCGCAGCTGTCGTCTCGGACGTTCGCGGGGGCGTCTACTTCGACGCCCTCAGGGCGGTCGTCGACGACCTCGACGCTCTCGGGATCAACCATCACGTGCTGTTCCTGGAGGCCACCGAGCAGACCCTCGTGACTCGCTACAAGGAGACTCGCCGTCGCCATCCCCTCGCTCCGGACGGCAGCATCGCGGCGGGCGTCGCCTCCGAGCGCGCCCTGCTCGAACCCCTCCGCGGCCGCGCGGACCTCGTGATCGACACGACCGGCATGTCCGTCTCGATGCTCCGCGACCGCATCGCCGACGGTCTGTTGCCCCGCCAGGCCGTCCCCCGCCTGGCCGTCACGTTCATGAGCTTCGGCTTCAAGTACGGCCCTCCCCGCGACGAGGACCTCGCGTTCGACGTCCGCTTCCTGCCCAACCCCCACTACGACCCTCAGCTGCGGGACCTCACCGGCCACGACGAGAAGGTGATCGAGTACGTCGCCCGAGACGGCCGTCTGGACGAGCTCTACGTGCGCCTGCACGCCCTCCTGGACTTCCTCCTCCCGGAGTACCTCGCGGAGGGCAAGTCCCACCTCGTGATCGCGGTCGGCTGCACCGGCGGCCGTCACCGTTCGGTCGCGATCGCCGAGCATCTGGCGGCCCGCTACCGCGACCACGACGACCTCGAGGTGGCCGTCGCCCATCGCGATCTCGATCGCCGTTCGCCAGCCCGCTGACAGGCGGCCTCGACCGCCGCTCCCCGGCCCTCCGATAGGGGGCCTCAGCCGGGGTTTGCCGGCCCGCTGATAGCCTTCCCCGGGCCTGCCGGGCCGCGGGAGCCAGACTCACCGGTCCGGCATCGTTCGTTTTTCGCTGACCAGGAGGCGGTGCACATATGTCAGTACGCGTTGGCATCAACGGGTTCGGCCGGATCGGCCGGAACGTGTACCGCGCGGCCCAGGCCAGGGCCGACGCGTCGGAGATCGAGTGGGTAGCCGTCAACGACCTGACCGACTCCCGCACTCTCGCCCACCTGCTCGCCTACGACTCGATCCTCGGCCCCTATCCCGGCGAGGTGAAGGCCCGCGAGGGCGCGATCGACATCGATGGGCGCGAGCTGACCGTGTTCGCCGAGCGCGATCCCGGAGCGCTCCCGTGGGGGGAGCTGGGCGTGGACGTCGTGATCGAGTCCACCGGCCTGTTCACCGATCGCGCTCGTGCCGCCTCCCATCTCGAGCAGGGCGCCAAGAAGGTGATCATCTCCGCTCCCGCCACCGACCCCGACGCGACGGTGGTGCTCGGCGTGAACTTCGACGACGTCTACGACCCCGCCCAGCACCATGTCATCTCCAACGCCTCCTGCACGACCAACTGCCTGGCCCCGGTGGCCAAGGTCGTAAACGACACCGTCGGCATCTCCCACGGCTTGATGACCACGATCCACGCCTACACCGCCGACCAGCGCCTGCAGGACCTGCCCCACAAAGACCTCCGCCGCGCTCGCGCGGCCGCGATCAACCTGATCCCCGCCTCGACCGGCGCCGCCAAGGCGATCGGGCTGGTGATCCCCGAATTGCAGGGAAAGCTGCACGGCTTCGCCGTTCGCGCCCCCGTGCCGACCGGCTCGGTGGTGGATCTGACCGTCGAGTGTCCCCGCCCGACCACCGTGCAGGAGGTCAACGGCGCGCTCCAGGCCGCCTCGCAGAAGGGCCCCCTGGCCGGCCTGATGGCCTACACCTCCGATCCGATCGTCTCCAGCGACATCGTCACCTCGCCCTACTCCTCGATCGTCGACTCCGCCCTCACGGCCGTGATCGATCAGACGATGCTCAAGGTGGTCGCCTGGTACGACAACGAGTGGGGGTACTCCAACCGCCTCGTCGACCTCGTGCAGAGGGTGTTGTGATCCGGTGAGGAGCATCGACGAGCTCGACGTGCACGGGCGCAGGGTGCTCGTGCGCGTCGACTTCAACGTACCGCTCGGGACGGGTCCCGACGGCGCCACGATCGTGGCCGACGACACCCGCGTCTCCGCCGCCCTGCCGACGATCGAAGAGCTTCGCCGCCGGGGCGCCCGGCTGGTGCTCGTCTCCCACCTCGGCCGTCCCCACGGCCAGGTCGTGCCCGAGCTCTCCCTCGCGCCGGTCGTCGCCCGCCTGTGCAAGCTGACCGGCGCCCCCGTCACCCTCGCCCCGGCGGTCGTGGGCAGGGAGGTCCGCGAGCTCGCCGAGGGCCTCTCCGACGGCGAGATCCTGGTGCTCGAGAACGTCCGCTTCGAGCCCGGCGAGACCGCCGACGACCCCGAGCTCGCCCATTCGCTGGCGGAATTGGCGGACGTGTATGTGAACGACGCCTTCGGCACCGCCCACCGCGCCCACGCGAGCACTGAGGGCGTCGCCCATCTGCTCCCGAGCGCCGCCGGACGGCTGCTCGAACGCGAGGTCAAGACCCTCACCGGGATCCTCGAGCATCCCGCCCATCCGCTGGTGGCGGTCCTCGGGGGCTCCAAGGTGGCGGACAAGATCGCCGTCATCGACCGTTTCCTCGGCCTCGCCGACGCCCTGCTGATCGGCGGCGCCATGTGCTTCCCGTTCCTCGCCGCCCAGGGCCACGCGATCGGCGCCTCTCTGTGCGAGCCCGAGGACGTCGAGCACGCCCGCGCCGCCCTCGCCCGCGCCGCCGAGTGCCGTCCCCCGTCGCAGGCCCCCGTCCTCGCCGCCGATCGCAAAACCGAGCTCGCCCCGGACGGCTCCAAAGCCACCCGTCTGTGCCTGCCCAAAGACCTCGTGATCGGCGAGTCCCTCTCCGAGGACTCGCCCGCCCGCGCGCTCGCCACCGTCGAGGTCCCCGCCGGCTGGATGGGCCTCGACATCGGACCGGCCACGTCGGCCCTCTACGCCGAGGAGATCACCGCCGCCGGCTCGATCTTCTGGAACGGCCCGATGGGCGCCTTCGAGCTTCAGCCGTTCGCCGCCGGCACCCACGCGGTCGCCAAGGCGGTCGCCGCCGCGCCGGGCACGAGCGTCGTCGGAGGCGGCGACTCCGCCGCCGCCCTGGTCGAGTTCGGCCTGGAGAAGTCCGTCGACTACCTCTCCACCGGCGGCGGCGCCACCCTCGAGCTGGTCGAGGGACACGTCCTGCCCGGCCTTCAAGCCCTGGACGGCGCGGGGGTGGCATAGTGGGGCCCGTCTCGCCGATCAAGGCCCCGCCGATCAAGGCCCCGCCGATCGCGGCCCCGCCGATCGTGGCCAGGGCCGCGTAGCCGTGCCGGCGCGTACCCCGCTGATCGCGGGCAACTGGAAGATGTACAAGACGGAGGCCCAGGCCGAGGAGTACATCCAGGCGCTGCTCCCCCGGGTCTCCTCGGTGGCGACCGTGGACGTCGGGATCTGCGTGCCCTTCACCGACCTGCGTGCGATGGTGGACTCCGCCCGGGGCTCCCGGGTGCACGTGTACGCCCAGAACATGCATTCGGAGCCCGAGGGCCCATACACGGGCGAGATCTCCGCGCCGATGCTCTCCGAGCTCGACGTCCACGGGGTCGTGCTCGGCCACTCCGAGCGCAGGGAGCTGTTCGGGGAGACCGATCGAGCGCTCGCCGCGAAGGTCCCGGTGGCTCTCGCAGCGGGCCTTGCGCCGATCCTGTGTGTGGGCGAGACCGAGTCAGAGCGCGACGTGGGCGACACCGAGCGAAAGCTCCGCCTGCAGGTCCGCGAGGGCCTCGCCTCGGTGCCCGACGACCGTTTGGCTGACGTGGCGATCGCATACGAGCCGATCTGGGCGATCGGCACCGGCCGGGTCGCCTCGCCCGAGCAGGCCCAGGAGGCGATCGCCTTCATCCGCGCCCTCGTGGGCGACCGCGACTCGGATGCGGCAGAGCGCGTGCGGATCCTCTACGGAGGCTCCGTCAAGCCCGAGAACGCCCCCGAGCTGCTCTCCCTGGCGGACGTTGACGGCGCGCTCGTGGGGGGCGCCTCGCTGCAGGCGGACCCGTTCGCGGCGATCGTCGCCGCGGCCGCGCGATGAGCCTGCCGGCGGGCCCGACCTCGTTGCCCGTCCCGTGCGCGTGCTTGATCGTGCTCGACGGCTGGGGGCTGGCCGAGCCCGGGCCGGGCAATGCCGTCTCGCTCGCACACACCCCCGTCTTCGACGAGCTCTGGAGCGAGCACCCTCACGCGACCCTGACCGCCTGCGGTCGCGCCGTCGGCCTGCCCGAAGGCCAGATGGGCAACAGCGAGGTCGGCCACCTGAACCTCGGCGCCGGCGCCGTCGTGCGCCAGGATCTCGTTCGCATCGACGACTCGATCGCCGACGGCTCGTTCGCCCGCAACCCCGTCCTGCAGGCGGCCCTGTCCGGCCCCGGCCGGGTGCACCTGATCGGCCTCGTCTCAGACGGGGGCGTTCACTCCTCCCTCTCCCACCTGCGTGCTCTCATCGGGTGTGCCCGCGCCCGCGCCCACGCGCGCGCGGGCACGCGGGCGAGCGCGCGGGCGAGCGCGCCGGGCACCGATTCGGAGGGTTCCGACGTGGGTGCTGGCACGGCGGCCGCCGAGGCCGCGGGGACTGACGCCGGGGAGGTCAAAGACGTGGTCGTGCATGCGTTCACGGACGGTCGCGACACGCTCCCCCACGCGGGCGCGGGCTTCCTGGCAGAGCTCGACGCGACCGAGGGCGTGCGGGTGGGCTCGGTGGTGGGGCGCTACTGGGCGATGGACCGGGACCGTCGCTGGGATCGCACCCAGCGGGCGTACGACATGCT
This sequence comes from uncultured Solirubrobacterales bacterium, assembly GCA_963785785.1. Classification (GTDB taxonomy): domain Bacteria; phylum Actinomycetota; class Thermoleophilia; order Solirubrobacterales; family Solirubrobacteraceae; genus Palsa-744. The sequence continues at coordinate 144,587 of CAWAWI010000004.1, forward strand.
CGTCCACGGTCGCGCTCCCCACCGGGGGGACAGCGGCGAGGAGGCGGTCAGGGTCGCATACGAGCGAGGGGAGACCGACGAGTTCATCGAGCCCACCCTCGTCGACGGCGAGGCCACGATCGCTCCCGGGGACAGTGTGATCGCGTTCAACTTCCGGCCCGATCGCATGCGCCAGCTCACGCGGGCGCTGGCCGAGCCGGGCTTCACGGAGATCGACCGGGGTGGAGCCGAGCCGGTCGAGCGGTACGCGACCCTCGCCGAGTACGAGGAGGGCTGGCCCTACCCGGTGATGTTCGCCCCCGAGCGCCCCGAGACGACCCTCGCGGCCACGATCGCGAGCACCGGCGCCCGCCAGCTGCATGTGGCCGAGACCGAGAAGTACGCGCACGTGACCTACTTCTTCAACGGCGGCGTCGAGACCGCTCAGGCGGGTGAGCGGCGCGAGCTGGCGCCCTCGCCCCGGGACGTGCCCACCTACGACCACAAGCCCGAGATGAGCGCCCGGGAGGCCGCCGGGTCGTTCGTCGCCGCCTGGCGGGAGGACCGGCCGACGTTCGGGATCGTCAACTTCGCGAACGCCGACATGGTCGGCCACACCGGCGTGATCGCAGCCGCGGTGCGGGCGATCGAGACCGTTGACGAGTGCCTCGGCCGGGTGGTCGCGGCCGTGCACGAGTCCGGGGGGGCGTGCGTGATCACAGCCGACCACGGCAACGCCGATCACATGCTCGAGCCCGACGGCAGCCCCAACACCGCCCATTCCCTGAACCCGGTCCCGCTGATCGTCACAGTCAACGCGGATCTGCGCCTGCGTTCGGAGGGGGGCGTCCTGGCCGACGTCGCGCCCACGGTCCTTCAACTGCTCGCCATCGAGCAGCCGCCCGCGATGACCGGCCGCTCGCTGATCGAGAACTGATAGATATGCCCGCGATGAGTCGCTCCCGCGGGCTGCTCGGCGGGTTCTTCCTCTCCGCCGGGATCAACCACTTCCTGATGCCTCGCGCCTATCAGGCGATCGTGCCGCCGAGCATCCCCGTCGACCCCGGCCGTCTCGTGGCGATCAGCGGCGTCGCGGAGATCGCCGGCGGGGTGGGGGTGCTCCTTCCGCGCACCCGCCGGCTCGCCGGGCTCTCTCTGATCGCGCTTCTGGCGGCGGTGTTTCCAGCCAATCTCCACATGGCCAGAAACCCCGAGCGCTTCCGCCGCATCCCCCGCTGGGCTCTCTACGCCAGGCTGCCCCTGCAACCCCTGATGATGCGTTGGGCGTGGCGCGCGACACGCTGAGACTCGCCTCCCAGCCTGCTATGTTCGGTTGACGGAGGGTTTTAGTAGCAATTGTCATCATGTCCACCGCGACCGCAATCAAGATCGCTCCCGGGGAGCACGAGTCGGAGTCGCTGACCGAGACCGAGCTGCAGGCGTGGCGCGGCTTCCTGCGAGCCCACGCATGCCTGGCCAAGCGACTGGATGCGGAGCTCGAGCGCGAGCACGGCCTGCCGATGACCTCCTACGAGGTCCTTCAGCACCTGGAAGACGCCGGTGCGGGGAGGATGCGCATGTGCGACCTTGCTGAACAGGCCCAGCTCTCCCGCAGCGGCCTCACCAGGCTGGTCGATCGCCTGGAGCGCGACGGCCTGTTGGAGCGATGTTCGTGCGTCCACGACGCCCGCGGCTCCTACGCCTGCCTGACCGATCTCGGCCGCGAGCGCCTCGAGCAGGCTCGCGGCACCCACCTGGCGGTTGTTCGCGAGCACTTCTTCTCTCGCTTCTCCGAGCCCGAGCTCGGCGCCCTGGCTGACCTGTGGGGCCGGATCGCGCCCGGCAACAACGGGGCCAACGGGGCCAACGGCGGCTGCACCGCGCCCTGAGCGCCGGTCCAGCCCACCGGCGGGCACCGCTAGACGGGCGGCTCCTCCGGGCGGTCCCCCCTGAAGCCCTCCTGCAGATGGCGCTGGTGGCGGCGATGGGCGTAGAAGACGCTCCCGGCGGCGATCACCAGGCCGAGGAGCCCGTACAGGCCGAAGGTGCTGATCGCGTTGCCGGCGGCGGTGCCCAGGAAGTAGGCGAGCAGGCCGATCCCCGTAGCCCAGCAGATCCCGCCGAGGGCGTTCCACAGGGCGAACGAGCGCCAGGGCATGCGGGTGGCTCCCGCGAGCCATGACGCCCACACGCGCAGCCCCAGCAGGAAGCGCCCGAAGAACACCGCCTTCGGGCCGTGCTTCTCAAAGAACGGTTCCCCCAGATCGAGCACCTGCTGGCGCTGACGGTGAAAGCGCCCCGGCCGTTCCAGGATCCAGCGCCCACCCTTGCGGCCGATGACATAGCCGATGTTGTCGCCCACGATCGCCGCGAGCGCCGCGATCGGGATGACCAGGGCGATCTCGAGTTTGCCCTGGGAGGCGAGCACTGCTGCGGTGATCAGGCCGGTCTCCCCGGGCACCGGCACGCCGCTCGACTCCGCCATCACCACCAGGAACAGCAGCGGGTAGCCGAACACTTCGACGAGGTGGCCGACGTCGATGATGGCGGCGAGCATCCGATCACCTTAGGATCCCGCGGCGGTGCCCGCCTTCACCATCACGGCCCGAGACTGGTCCTCGCGTGCCCGTGCGGGGGTGCTGAGCACCCCCCACGGCGACGTTCATACGCCGGCGTTCGTACCCCTGGCGACCAAGGCGACCGTCAAGGGGCTGCTCGCCGAGGAGGTGTCCGGGCTGGGGTACGAGATGGTGCTCGGGAACACCTTTCACCTGCTCCTGAATCCGGGCCCCGAGCTGATCGAGCGGTTCGGCGGTCTCGGCTCGTTCATGGGCTGGCCGGGCCCCACGATCACCGACTCGGGAGGCTTTCAGGTCTTTTCGATGGGCCACGGCACCGTCGCCGAGGAGATCAAGTCCCGCCAGTCCCGTCCGTCCCGTCCGTCTCGGGTCCGCGAGCAACCCTCCGAGCGGGAGGGGACGATCCTTGCGATCGACGAGTCCGGGGTGCGCTTTCGCTCCTACGTGGACGGGAGCGTCCACTTCCTCTCACCGGAGGGCTCGATGGCGGTCCAGGCGGCCCTGGGATCGGACGTGGCGCTGGTGTTCGACGAGTGCACCCCCTATCACGTCGACCGCGCCTACACCCAGTCCTCGACCGAGCGCACCCACCGCTGGCTGGAGCGCTGCCTGAGCTGGCACTCAGAGCACGGCCCCGCGGGCCAGATCGTGTACGGGATCGTCCAGGGAGGCGTCTACGAGGACCTGCGCCGCGAATCCGTCCAGACGGTCGCCGCGAGCGCCTGTCAGGGGATCGCGATCGGCGGCTCACTGGGCGCCGAGAAGGCCCAGATGCGCGAGGTCGTCTCGTGGGCCACCGAGGAGCTCGAGCGGGGCGAGCTGCAGCGACACGACCACGAGAGGGGAGACCATGACGGGAACGGCCCCGAGCGCCGGTCCCGGCCCCGTCATCTGCTGGGCATCGGCGAAGTCGACGACCTGATCGCGGGGGTCGAGCTGGGGATCGACACGTTCGACTGCGCCATCCCCACCCGTCTCGGCCGTCACGGCACCGCCCTCGTCCCCGACCCGGACGCCCGCTGGCGCCTGGATCTGACCAAGGCCCCTTCCCGAGACTCCCAGGAGCCCCTGCTGGAGGGCTGCCACTGCCCGGCCTGCTCGAAAGGCGTCTCCCGGGCCTACCTGAGCTACCTGGCCCGCGCCCGGGAGCTGACAGGGATGCGCCTGGTAACGATGCACAACCTCGCCTTCCTCGCCCGTTTGATGGGCGACCTGCGCCAGGGGATCCTCGACGGGGAGCTGTCGGATGTCGCCCGCGCGTGGCGGGCGGGAGAGGTTTAGTTCACTTGGTGTTTTCGCTGACCAGCTGTTTCAACGCGATGGACGCTTCTTCGACATCGGTGTAGACGACGTTTCGGAGCACAACCTTGGTCGGGGCCGGGGCGGTGATCACGACGATCGCGGCGATCACACCGGCCAGCGCGAGGAGGCTCACGAGCAGGATCGCCAGACGCCTGGGGCCGCTTGCACCCGAGTGCGACGGCGCGGACGCGGCCGGCTGGGCGCGGGGGCTTCTCGCGGGTCCCGGCCGGGGGCGGCGCGGAGACACGGCGGCCTCCGTGGCGGGAGCGCCTCCTCGACGGCCGCCGGCGGCACTCGCACCGGCAGCATCGGCGCGGGCGCCGGCTGCGCCGCCCGCCAGGACCGTCGTCGCGCGGGTCGGCTGCTGGGAGCCGGCGCCACGCTCGCCGGCGGTCTCCCGGAGGGGGGAGATGCCGTCGGCGCCGTCGCTGATCGCGCGGCCCATCTCGCGGGCGGTCTGATAACGCTCGCGCGGGTCGAGGGCGAGGGCGAGGGCCACCGCCTCGGCCAGCTCATGGCTGACGGCCGCGACCAGCGTGTCGAGCAGCGCGGGCTCCTCGCGCTGCTGCTTGAGGGCGAGCTCGGTCAGGGAGGTGGCCTCGTAGGGGAGACGTCCGGAGATCAGTTGGTAGGTGACGACCCCCAGGGCATAGAGGTCCGCACGGGGGCCGGCCTCCTCGCCGCGGGCCTGCTCGGGGGCGAGGTAGGCGGCGGTGCCGAGCACCGAGCCGACCTGGGTGATGCTCGACTGCTCGGTGGCCTTGGCGATGCCGAAGTCCGCGAGCTTGACCTCTCCCTCGCGGGCGCGAAGCAGGTTGCCGGGCTTCACGTCCCGGTGGACCACCCCGTGGCGGTGGGCGTAGTGAAGGCCCGCGCACGCCTGTTCGACGATCGCGACCGCCTGGTCGACCTCGACCCAGCCGTCGTCGCGCAGGATCTCCGCGCAGGACTGCCCCTCGATGTACTCCATCACGATGAAGTGCCGTCCGCTCTGCTCGTCAAGGCCCGAGTCGAAGATCTGCACGATGTTCGGGTGGACGAGCCTCGCGGCCGCCTGGGCCTCGCGCTGGAAGCGGGAGACGAACGTGGGGTCCTCGGCGAGATGCTCGGCCAGCAGCTTCACCGCGACTCGCCGTTCCAGGCGCATGTCGAACGCGAGATGGACGGTGGACATCCCGCCGAAGCCGAGCCTTCCCTCCAGGCGGTAGCGTCCCGCGATCACGTCCCCCTCGCTCATTTCCCGGCTTCCTGACCGCCCGCTTCTCCGACTCCGGCGCCGCCCGCCCCGCCTTCCGGGGGGGCTTCTCCGCTGGCGCCTCCGGTGGGCGCGACCGAGCCTCCCGTGTTCGGCGTGGCGGGGGTGGCCGGGGTGGTGGCTGTGGTCTGCGTTCCGGTGGTCTGGGTGGTCGTCGGCGTGGTGGTCGTCGTGGTCGGGGGCTTGGCGGTGGTGGTCGTGTGGGGGCGCGTGAGGGTGGTGGTCGTCTGGGTGGACGGTTCGGCGCATACGGCCAGGGCGCGTTCGCGCAGGTTCGAGATGCCCTGGCTGAGCCTCGCGTGCAGGCCCAGGTCGATCGAGGAGGGAAGCGCGGCGAAGTCCCGCTCGGTCTTGTTGATCGCGACGGTGGTCGCGGCGCAGTTGCCGTTGCCCGCCGCGGCTGCCTGAGCGACCGCTTCGAAGTCGCTCTGCAGAGGCCCGGCGTTGGCGAGCGGGATGAGGCCCTTACCGGAGCTCCCACACGAGACGAGCACGGCCGCCACCACGCCCAACAGTCCGGCAACGATGAGTTTCCACCCCCACGGCTGGGGCGTCATACCCCCGGGCAGGGGCCTCATACCCCAGGGCAGGGGCGTCATACCCCGCGGCGAGGGCCTTCGGGTGGTGTCTGGGACGGGCACGGTCACTGACCGTACTCCAGGCGCTCGGCGAGTGAGTCCGGCAGGCGGGCGGCGCGGATCGCCGCGGCGGCTCCGGCGATGTCGTAGTCGGTTCGCCTGAAGGACGCCGTCAGGTCGTCCAGGTCGAGGAGCATCCAGGCAGCCCGCGGGTCCCCGTCGCGGGGCTGGCCCACGCTGCCGGGGTTCAGGAGCCATTCCCCGCCGGAGACGTCGAGCTGGGCGCCCTCACGCCGGGGCTCGCCGGTGGTGAGCTCGCCCTCGTGTCGCACGAACGACAGGGGTACGTGGGAGTGGCCGATCAGGCACAGCCTGTGCGACTGCTCGTTCAGGCACAGCTCGGCAAGGAGGGCGGAGAGGACGTACTCCCAGACCGGGTCCCGGGGGCTGGCGTGGTAGAGGCCGACCGGCCCCTCCTGGCCCTGCGGGCGGAGCCCTTTCAGGAACTCCATGTGTGCGGCGGAGATCACTTCGCGGGTCCACTGGACCGCGATGGAGGCGCCCCGGGAGAACTCCTGCAGGGAGACCTCCCCGGTGACCGCCAGGTCGTGGTTGCCCGCCAGGCAGACGGCCGCGTGCTCGCTGGCGAGGGCCACGCACATATCGGGATCGGCGCCGTATCCGACCAGATCGCCCAGGCACCAGAGCTCGGAGGCGTCGCTGGCGGCGACCGCCTCGAGGACCGCCTCGAAAGCCTGCCTGTTGCCATGTATGTCGGAGATGACCGCGACCTTCATGGACGGCCCCTCCTACGCTCCTTCCTCCTCACCCGCCTCGGCCCCGCCGTACTCGGGCAGGTTCTTGATCCCCTCGCGGGTTCGCCACTTGGAGTAGTTGTCCTCCATTGCGTCGATCAGCTCGCGCATGAAACGGGGCGAGATGTTGACCCGGGAGACGACCACGCCGGGAACCTCCTCGGACTCGACCTCGTGGTCGACGCGGGCGAACGTGACCGTGAACTCGTAGTCGGAGTGGCTCACGTTCGCAAAGTTCGCATATACGCCCCCCATGATCTCAGGGGACAGATGGATGTTTATGTGGCGCTCTGCGCCTGGGTCTTGGTCGTTCACGTAGTTAGTATCCCAATCTATGTGTCAGATGCATGTGAGGGGATGAAAATGCCGGTGCGGGCCCTGCGTGACGCGGTTCTCGACGGCGCCGCCGAGCTCACGGCCGGCGGCGATGCCGGGCCAGTCGCCAGTTCCTATGTCAACCCCACCGCTCGGTCTGGGCTCGCCCGCACCGACGCTATCACGCTGGAGCGCCCTCCCAGGGCCGACTTCGGGGACTACTCGACCAACGCCGCCCTGCTGCTCGCGCCCACCCTCGGGGCCTCCCCGCGGGATGTGGCCCAGCGCCTGGGGGAGGAGCTCACGCGGGCTCTGGGAGAGCATCTGGAGCGCTTCGAGATAGCGGGACCGGGCTTCGTGAACCTGTTTCTCGCGGACTCCTGGCTGCTGCAGGCCCTCGCCGGCTGCCTGGACGCCGGCGAGGGCCTGGGCGCCGGCGTCCAGGCCGCGCCGGAACGGATCCTCGTGGAGTTCGTCTCCGCCAACCCCACCGGCCCGATGCACGCCGGTCACGCGAGGAACGCCGCCTACGGGGACTCCCTCGCGCGGGTGCTCGCCTTCCACGGCCATCAGGTCGAGCGGGAGTTCTACGTCAACGACGCGGGCTCTCAGATCCGCAAGCTCGGAGAGTCGATCGGGGCGATCGCGCGGGGCGAGGAGGTGGCGCAGGACGGGTACAGGGGCGAGTACGTCAAGGTCCTCACGGAGGAGCTTCGGGGGGCCGCCGGGACGGACCCGGCCAAGGACCCCGCCGAGATGGACCCGGGAGAGCTCGGCAGGGCGGCCGTGGGGGTGATGGTCGCGAACATGCAGTCCTCCCTGCGGTCCTTCGCGGTGGCGGAATTCGACCACTGGCAGTATGAGAGCGTGCTTCACGCGGGCTCCCCGAGCCCGGTCGAGCACGCGCTTCAGACGCTCGAGCGGGGCGGCCACACCTACCGCAGCGAGGGCGCGTTGTGGCTGCGGAGCACCGACTACGGCGACGACAAGGACCGGGTGCTCGTGCGGTCCTCCGGGGAGCACACCTACTTCGCCTCGGACATCGCCTACCACCTCGCCAAGCGCGAGCGGGGCTTCGCCCGGCAGATCGACGTGTGGGGGGCCGACCACCACGGGTACACCGCCCGGATGAAGGCCGCCTACGCGGCCCTCGGCGGCGACCCCGAGCACCTGGAGATGCTGATCATGCAGCTCGTCCACCTGCTCAGGCGAGGGGAGCGGGCGCAGATGTCAAAGCGGGCCGGCGAGTTCGTGACCCTCGATGAGCTGATGGCCGAGATCGGCGCCGACGCCGCCCGCTGGTTTCTGCTCTCGCGCTCCCACGACACGACCATCGACCTCGACCTCGACCTCGCGCGAGAGCAGTCCAAGGAGAACCCCGTCTACTACGTCCAGTACGCCCACGCCCGCATATCCTCGGTCCTCGCGAAGGCCGGCTCCGAGCGGGTGGCGGCAGCCGTCGGGGAGGTTGCGGACGGGGGGGACGGCCACCACGGGCCGGACCCCGACGGGCACGCGAGCGCCGCGCCGCTGCACCCCTCCGAGCGGACGCTCATCAAGAAGCTGCTCGCGTTCCCCGGGGAGGTCGCGGAGGCCGCCGAGCGTCGGGCGCCCCACCGGATCGCCGCCTACGCGCTCGAGCTGGCTCAGGACTTCACCGCCTTCTATCGGGACTGTCAGGTGCTCGGCGCCGATCCTCCGGAAGCGGAATCGCTGCGGCTGGCCCTGTCGGCGGCCGCCCAACGGGCGATCGCGCGGTGTCTGGAGCTGCTCGGGGTGAGCGCGCCGGTGGAGATGTAGGGGCGATGCACTGATTGGATATCAAGCGCGATGCGCTATGATGATGTAGATGCCTCGCACCACGGTTGATATCGATCAGGATGCACTTGATGCGGCACGTAGGTCGCTTGGCACGGCAGGGCTGAGCACCACCGTGAACGCCGCGCTGCGAGAGGTTGCGAGCAAGCGGGTCCTCGCCGGCTTCGACGTGACGCGCGACATCGACGGCACGCCCGCGGAAGTCGAGGCCAACCGCCGGGAGGGGCGTCCTGAGCCCGGAGGCTGAGGCAGCGCCACCCGCGCCGGAGGAGGTCATGCCTCCCGTGCTCGAGCGCCCGGCGCTGCTCGACACGGGGGTATGGACATGGGCACGAGACCACCGCTTTCCACAGCTCGCTACCTGGTTCAACTCGCAGGTTGCCTCCGGGCTCGTACTCGTGTGCGATCTCGTGGTGCTCGAGCTCACGAGGCTGACGCCGAACGAGGCTCGCGCACGCGAGGTCGAGGAACGCCTGGACGCATTCGAGTCGGTTCCGATGCCGGCCTCACTGTGGAATCGCGCGCGTGAGCTCCAGATCGCGCTTGCGGCGAGCGGCGACCACCGCCGGGTACCTCCAGTGGATCTTCTGATCGGATCCACGGCAGAGGGGGCCGGAGTGCCCCTCATCCACTACGATCGCGACTACGAGCGGATTGCCCGCGTCAGTGAGCTGGATCAGCACTGGCTCATGCCGGACGGGACCCTCGCCTGACGATAGTCGCCTCAGCGCTCGAGGCGAGCAGGACACATTGTAAGTTTTGTATGCTAGCATGTAGGTGTGGCATCTGGAGCGAGTCAAAGAGTCCGCAAGGGGGAGCCGTTCAGCGTGCGCTTCAGCCTGCCGACCGACCACCTTGTCGAGGATGAGGCCAGGAGAACTCGCCGCTCCAAGAGCGCGATCGTCGAGGTCTTGACCGAGGAGGCGGCGCGCACCCGTCGCTTCGCCGGGATCGGCTTCCGCGGCGAGGACGCCGGTCGGCGCCCGTGGGTGATCGGCTCGGGCCTCGATGTCTGGGAGATCGTTCAGATGCTCGAGGACTTCGCCTCGATCGAGAGCCTCGTGGAGGAGACGCAGCTGAACGAGCGCCAGGTCCGTCTCGCCGTCGCCTACCGTGACAGCTACCCCGATGAGATCGCCGCGGCGATGGCGGAAAACCGCCGCACCGTCGAGCAGTGGCGTGAGCTCTACCCGTTCATCGAGCTCTCGCCCGCGGCGTAGACATCCTTGCGTCTGCTGCTCGACGAGAATCTCTCTCCCCGACGCATCGGCTGCAAGCTGCGCGAGGCCGGCCATGATGTGCTCGCACTCGCCGAAGACGTCACGTTCGAGGGGCTTCCCGACCCCCAGGTGCTGGAGCTCGCCGCCTCGCAGGAGCGTGTGCTCGTCACGCGCAACAGCCGAGACTTCGCGCCGCTCGCTCGCCGGTGGGCCGAGGCCCGACGCTCACACGCCGGGATCATGCTCATCTGGACGCTCGACCACAGCCAGTTCGCCGAGATCGTCGCGGGAATAGAGCATCAACTGCGGCTGCGACCGTCCCAGGAGCAGTGGCGCGATCTCACCGTCGCGTTCTGAGCCGACGCTATCGGACCTCAAGTGGGCCTCAGCGCTCGAAACGCGCGAGATCGGCGTCCAGGCGGGCGCTCTCGGCGGGCGTGAGGGCGGGCGTCGAGGTCGGGTCCGCGGCGCTCCGCGCAGCCGCCTGGGCGCGGGCGCGCCTGCGCCAGCGGGGCAGGAGCAGGGCGAGCGTCGTCAGCAGCGCGAGCATCGCCGCGAGGGGCACCAGATACGCGGTGAGGTCGAAGCCGTGAGCGCTCGGCAGCCCCAGCACGGCGGGGCCGTACTGGCCGACGAGCGCGCGTTCGACCTGGGCCTCGGTGTCGCCTTCGGCGATCAGCCCTCTGATGTAGGCGCGCTCGCGGTCGGCCTGCACCGACTCGGCGACGTTCAGGGGGATTTTGCAGGTGACGCACATCACCCTGCGTTCGACCGCGGGCAGGGACGTCCTCGGGGCGGCGTCCGCTGCCGCCGAGCTCGCAGTCGCAGGGCCCATCGTGATCGAGCCCGCTGCGATCAGCGCGGCCAGAAGCCTCAGAGCCCTCACGACGGGCCTTCCGCGAGCTTGACGGCGTTGTCCAGGAACGCTTCGTCGATCTCCCCGCGGGAGATCGCGACGATGTGCCCGGAGCGGTCGATCACGAAGCTCTCGGGCAGCTGGTCGGTGCCGTAGGCGTGGGCGAATTCGCCGGTCGTGTCACGGAGGGACGGGTAGGTGATGTGGTGTTCGCGGACGAATCCCTGGGAGTCGCCGGAGGCGTCGAGGTAGGTCACGCCGAGCACCGTTCCGTCGTGGCGCTGAAGACGGGTCTGGGCGCGCTCCAGCAGGGGGGCCTCGGCCTGGCAGGGCTCACACCAGGATGCCCAGAAGTTGAGCACGACCACCTTGCCGCGGTAGTCGGCGAGCGAGGCGGTGTGGCTCCCCTTGGGGGTCGAGTCGCCGGCCGGGTCGCTGCCGCCGGCCGGTTCGCCATCGGTCCCACCGGCGAGCACGGGCAGCTCGCGGCTCGCCTGGGGGGCGGTTGGACGCTGACCCAGGGCGAGGGCTTCGTCGAGGGTGCGGCTCGCGGATTGGGCGGTGACGCCGTAGACGAGCAGCCCGATCAGGCAGGCGCCCGCGAGGGAGACGAGGATCGGGATGGCCCGGCGTCGCACGGCATCAGCATAGATCGCCCGGGGCCTGGGATTGATGTCTGCGCGGGTAAGATTGACGCCTGCGCGGTGGTAGCTCAGTTGGTAGAGCGCGAGCTTCCCAAGCTCGAGGTCGCGGGTTCGAGGCCCGTCCGCCGCTTTACGGTAGAGCCAGGAGCTTCTCGCCGAGCTGCAGGCTGGTGCGCAGCTCGGCGTTCGAGGGCTCGTCGTGGATCAGATGGCGCAGCGCTGCGGCCAGCTCGAAGCAGCCGAGCGTGAGCAGCTGGTCCGAAAGCTCGTCACGGGAGAGCGGGAACTCTCGGTTTGCGATCAACAACCACCGTGCGATGGTGGTGAGCGCCGCACGGCCGCTCGGCGGCGGTCTGCCCGCAATCGTGTACTCCACCCAGCGGCTGCCTGCCCCTTACGTCGGTGCTGGCGTTCGGTCGCGATGCCGTTCAGCTCGGACAGCGCGACGACCGCAGCCTCTGCGGCCAGAGGCAGGAACGTGACGCCGACCACAGGATTCCCGGCCGCAAACGCTCCGGTGGCTCTCGTGAGGTGCTCACGAGCCAGACTCGCCTCTGGCTGTGGCGACATGCCCCGATGGTACTCGCGACTCCGGCGCGGGAACGTTCGTAGTGCCCTACCTCGGGCATGGATCGTGAGCGCGAGGACCCCCGATCGCGGAAGTTCGTGGGAAGCCCGTGGGACCGGCTGCGCCAGGCCCAGTGTTTACGGGGATTTAGGAGTGGCCCGCGTCTGACTTAGACGGTGGTCACTCGCTCATCGGCGACGCGTCAGTCCAGTGTTCGCGGGCGGAAACAGCGCCGTCTTGACAACAACGGCGGGATGTGTTCTCATTCCTCCCACGAAGTAAGAGCGGTTCCGGCGTGGATGTGCCGGCGCAGCGGGGAGAGGGACTATGGAGGGAACGGAAGAGGGAATCGTGGACGGGAGCGCTCGAACCGAGCTATTGGGCAGGTCGGCACGCGCCGAGAACCGGCGCTCGAGGCTGATCGACGCGACCGTCGAGGGCCTTTCCGAGCTGAGTGTGGACCGTCTAAGTCATTCGGTGGTCACTTGTGGGAAAACTGCCCGTGGGGAGATCGCCGAGGTCTTCGGCAGCGAGCGGGAGTGCCTTTCGGCGGCGTTCGAGGAGGGTATCGCGCGGCTGTCGCGGGCGGTTTCGGACGAGGTCGCGCGCCAAGAGGTCGGGCGTGACGCCGGCCGGTCCGACGGGGCGCGATGGCTCGGCCGGGTTCGGGCGGGGCTCGTGGGCCTGCTCGGGTTCCTGGACGACGAGCCGGCATGGGGTCGGCTGCTGATCCTGGCTGCTCCGGCGGCCGGGCTCAGTGGGGTCGAGTGTGAGCGGCATGTGTTTCGTGTGTTGGGCGAGCTGTTGGGCGAGGGGCCCGGGGAGCAGGCTGTGGGCCAGCAGCTCTCGCCTTCGCGTGAGTTGATCGGTGAGCTGGTCGTCGGCGGGGCGCTGTCCGCGATCCGCGTGCGGATGCTCGATGCGGATGGCGAGCGGCTGGTTGAGCTGGCGCCGTCGTTGATGTCTTTCATCGTGGCGCCGTATCTCGGTCAGGCCTCGGCAAGTGCTGAGTTTTCCGGGCGCTCGGAGGCGGACATGCGCGTTCGCGCGGGGGTCGCAGGGCTTGGGGTGGGTTCGCCCCTTTGTGCGACCCGGATGCGGCGGACCGGAGGGTCGGCATGACTCGCGATCGTTCGTGCCAGCGCAAGCCGCATTCGGCGGTAAATGCGCCAGTCGCGCGCAGCTACTACAGGCGTTGGCCGGTGCGGGAGCCTTTGGCTGCCGGCGCCGGTGACGGGCAGGGGAGGCGCACGGCGACAGGCCGGCGTGTGTACCTGCCGGCGGGCGAGCGCCACGGAGCGCTCCGGAGGAGCGTTCGGGGTCGGCGTCGTCGGCCGTGTCGCAAACGGGCGTCGTCGGTGGATCTCCATGGAGGAGAGCCAGGATGTCGCTCGATCGATAACCGAGAGGATAAAGGAGTAGTGGAACAGTGAGACATGTAAGGATGCTGGGGCTCTGCCTCGTTGCCGCGATGGCGCTGGCGGCGGTTGCTGCGTCGAGCGCATTGGCGGGACCGGAATGGGGCAAGTGCGAAAAAGTCGGTTCCGGCGGTAACTACACCGGGAAAAACTGCACGAAATCGGAAAAAGCTAAACCGAAAGGCAGCGGCAGCTACGAATGGCGTAAAGCCAGCGAAGTGGCGGCGAAAAGAGAAGCCGAAGGCAAATCGGCCGATGTACCGTTTTCAGGACACAGCATCGATGGCGGCGGCATTCTTTCCACAGGGTCCAACGAGTGCGAAGGAGGCACTGACGAACTGAAGCGCGTCACGCGTCAGGCGTGCCAAGAAGCGGGAGGCGTGATCGAATCAAACGAAGGCCTCTCCGTCTATTGCGAAGAAGAGACCAACACGGGTGAAACCGTAGGAAAGAACGAGGTCGCCAATATCCATGTCAGCTTCAAAGGCTGCACGATCGAGGGCGGCGCACCTTGCAAGTCCGCTGGCGCCAGTGAAGGCGAAATCAACACCAACACGCTGAAGGGCAAGCTGGGATGGATCAACAAAGGGGCGAAGGAAGTCGGCGTCCTGCTCGAACCGGTGGCAAAACATGGACGGTTTGCTGTATTCACCTGTTTTGGCGGAGTCATCGAAACGTCGGTCGGTGTGGGCAACGATAAAGAAGGCGCCTTCTATCCCTCGTCGGGATGCATAGGGGCATGTCCCGGCACAACTCCCGCAGAAGAAAAGTATGGCGGGTACGACGGGATCATCTCGCCGATCACCCCCGTGAATCAAATGACAAACGAATTCACACAGGTATTCACCTCGACCGAAACCGGTGCAGGTGCCCTGGATCCGCAAAACATTCCCAACAAATTCGAAGGCAAGCACATCGACCTGCTCGAAGACTACGTGGTGATCCACGAAGGACTCGAAGTCGAAGGTAGCGTAATGTGGTCTCCTGCGTCTGAGGAAGTCACGAATGTGAACACGCCGGAAGAAGAAGGCGAGATCAAAGCCTAGCTGGAGCGATGTAGGCGACCGAGGCATGCGCAAGGACCCGAGGGTATTGCGCATGCCTCACACAACGCAGGCTGAAGCTGGGTTACGTGTGAACGAAAGGGAGCGATGAAGGACTGCGTGCGGAAATATTCGCGATGTGTGGCAGCGGCCCGTCCGCTGGCATGGGTGCTAGCGCGTCGCGCAATGTCGTGCGCCCTCGCGGCGGTGTGCGCCGGTGCTGCGCTGGGGATGAGCTCAGCCGCGGGCGCGGTCGGCCACCAGTACGCGTCGCGTATCGTGGAAGCGTCGATGGGGAGCGATCTGCTGAGCCCAGCTTCGGTGGCTGTCGATCGGTCCTCGGGTCGCGTGTTTGTGGCCGATCCGCTTGCGGGTTATGTGGATGTCTACACCTCGTCGGGGGAATATGTGGCGCAGTTCGGAGGGGGTGCCCTCGATGCGGTGGGCGTGGCCGTGAGCGAAGCGAGTGGGCTCGTGTACGTGGCGAATGCGCCTTACGAGCGGGTCGCGGTGTTTGCGCCGGACGCCGGAAGCGAATATCGGCTCGTGGAAGAATGGTCGGGAAAGGAAACACCGGGCAAGGAATTCACGGAAGTGACTGGCATTGCGGTCAACAACGCGACAGGGCCGGCGGCGGGCGACGTGTATGTGGTACAGGCCAGGGCCGGGGGAGTGGTGGGCGGTGTCGTCGACGTGTTCAGACCCGAGCCAGTCCCTGAAGAGGGCGAAGGTACGCTGGTCACGAGCATGTCCGGTTCCAAGCTCGAAGGTGCGGACGGGGTGGCCGTGAGCGCCAGTACCGGGCAAGTGCTGGTGGCTGACAGCGCGAAGGGTGCTGTGTATGTATATAACGCCACCGGTGGGTATGAAGCAAAGCTGAATGGCAAAGGCTCGCCATACGGCGCGTTCGTGAAGGAAATGCCTGTGGGAGACGTCGCCGGTGTGGCAGTGGATGAAGCGTCCGGTGATATATATGTTGCAGAAGCGGAACGCCACGCGGTGTCTCAGTACACGGCGAGCGGGGAATGGGATGGCTGGATAACCGACACACCCGGCGGGGAACTCGGTGAACCGCGCGGCGTCGCGCTGACGTCTTCGGGAGAGGTCTTCGTAGCCGACGCAGGCGCAGGCGACGTGGATCTCTTCGGTCCGGGGATGGTAGTGCCGAGCGTCGAAACCGGCGAGGTGGCGAAATCGGACCTAACGCGCACGAGCGCGCTGCTGGCCGGAACGGTAGACGGAGATGGCGAAACGGCCACCTACCGGTTTCAGTACGGGGAGACTGAGGCGTTGGGCACAGAAACGGTCGGTGAGAAAGTGGGTGCGGGCTCGGAACCCGTCGCGATGATGATTGAAAAGTTGCATGCGGGCACCGTGTACTTCTATCGGATCGTTGGTGAAGACAACTCCGGCGCCAGTTATGGTGCAATCCGTGAGTTTGAGACGCCGCCCGCAGTGGAAGGACTGGAAACGGGCCCCGCTGTGAACGGGGCGCCTGGCGGCGTGACGCTGACGGGCTCGCTAAAGCGCGGCGGTGTGGTCACACACTACTCTTTCCAGTATGGGACCACCGAAGCTTACGGCCAGAGAAGTCCGGAACCGCCCATGGAAGTGCCACCTGGGAGCGTGGAAAAGGAAGAAAGGCAGTCGCAAACGGTTCAAACGACGATAATCACACTTTCACCAAACACCTTGTATCATTATCGGCTCGTTGGACAAAACGACGACTATGGTACCACCTACGGCGCAGATAGGACGTTTACGACCTCCGGACCGCCAAGGATCTCCTATGAACCGACGGGAGGCGTTGGTCAGGAAGAAGCGACGATGCACGCCGAGATCGATCCGGACGAGCTGGCGACGAGCTATAGGTTCCAGTACGGTGAAACGAGCGCCTACGGCGGTGAATCGCCGATGGAAACCGCCGGATCGGGTGGGACACCTGTCCCGGTGGCGGCAACCCTCAGTCACCTGAAGATCGGCACGACTTATCACTTCAGGCTGCTCGCGGAAAACGAAGCGGGCGTCACAGTAGGTTCAGATGAGACGTTGACGACCGTGCCACCGGCCCCGGTGGAAACGACGTACGCGACCAACGTGACCGCGAGTGAAGCAACACTGCACACCAAGATCGATCCTCTAGGCCACGACACGCGCTACTACTTCCAGTACGGCACTCAAAGCTGTGCGCCGAGTCCCGACGCGTGTATTGACATCCCTGCCCCACCGGGGGAAGACATAGGTACTGGTGATGAAGCGGTGCCAGGTGAAGTGAACCTCAACGGGCTAACGCCGGGCACGACCTATCATTATCGTGTCCTAGATAGCAACTCGCTTGGGATCACCGAAGGTCCGGAACACACGTTTGCGACGCAGCAACCGGCGAAGGCGGGCGCCTTTGCGCTTCCGGATGATCGTGCGTGGGAGATGGTCTCACCACCGGACAAGGGGGGTGCACCGGTGGAAGCCCTGACCCGTGAAGGCGGCATCATACTGGCCTCCACCGATGGCAGCACGCTGACCTACGTCGTGAACGGAGCACTCGGCGAAGCCGTGCAGGGCAACCGAAGTCCCGAAATGCAGCAGGTCCTCGCCAATCGGAGTCCCAGCAGGTGGCGCTCAGAGGACATCGCCACGCCGAATGCGGGCCCAAAGGGCCTGACGGCAGGTCTTGCGCCGGAGTATCAATACTTCACGCCCGACCTTACGGACGCGCTCGTTGAACCGGCCGAGCTGAGTAGCCGGGCGGAACCGCCCCTCGCTCCCGGCGTCACCGAAGCCACGGTCTATGTGCGCAACGACCTCACAGACGCCTACACCCCGGTCGTGACCGAAGCGAACACAGCGCCCGGGACGCGCTTCGGCGGCCGGGTCCACTTCCTATCCGCCACGCCGGATCTTCGCCATGTCGTGATCGCCTCCGAAGTGGGACTCACGGGCGCGAGCGGGGTCGCGGGCATTTACGAGTGGAGCGCCGGACCTTTGCGGCTCGCCAGCGTGCTGCCGACCGGCCGACCGGCACCGGGAGCGCGCGGTGAAGTGGAATTCGGCTTCTTCAACCGCGTGCTCACCAACGCGATCTCGAGCGACGGCTCGCGGATCATCTGGACCAAAAAAGAAGAAAACAGCGGCAGGGGCCACCTCTACCTGCGCGATACCGTCAGGGGCGAAACGGTACAGCTGGACGCGGCCAAGGAGGGCATCTCAGAACCCGCGAAAGGGTCTGCCGAGTTTCAGGCTGCCAGCAGCGACGACTCGAGGATCCTCTTTACTGACAGGCAGCGCCTGACCAGGAATGCCACCACCGAAGTGGGCCAGGCCCAGACACCGGGCAAGCCCGACCTTTACGAGTGCGAAATCGTGGAAGAAGAAGGCAAGCTCGCCTGTGATCTGAGCGACCTGACTGTCGATCGCAATGAAGGCGAACACGCGGCTGTACAAGGGCTGCTATTTGGTGCCAATGAGGACGCGTCCAACCTCTACTTCGTCGCCCAGGGAGTGCTGGCGAGCAATGCGAACAGTGACGGTCAGCTGGCGGTGGCTGGTGCAGATAACCTGTACGAGGCTCGGTATGACGGTGGCGGATGGGCCACCATCTTCATCGCTTCGCTCTCGAGCGAAGACAGCCCGGAGTGGACAGGCGGCGCGCTCGGCGATCGGGCGTTCCTGACGGCGCGCGTCTCGCCGAACGGCGACTACCTGGCCTTCATGAGCGCGGCAAGCGTGACGAGCTATGACAACGTCGATGCCAAGCCTGAAGCGAAGGGCGCCCATGACGAGGAGGTCTACCTGTACGACTCAGTGGCGGGCACTCTGACGTGCGTGTCGTGCAACCCGAGCGGTGCCCGGCCATCGGGCGTTCGGGACCAGAACGAAGCCGGCGAAGGGGACGGGCTATTGGTCGACCGGCGCAAAGTGTGGGGTGAACCGGGCCACGAACACTGGCTGGCGGGCAACATACCCGGCTGGACCGCGCAGAGCCTGAGCGGCGCACTGTATCAACCACGTTATCTCACCGATGAAGGCAGACTGTTCTTCAACAGCCCAGACGACCTGGTGCCGGCAGCCTCCAATCACAAGGAGGATGTCTACGAGTATGAGCCCTCGGGGATCGGCAGCTGCGAAAGCTCCACGGGTGGGTGCGTGGCGCTGCTCTCCTCGGGTGCCTCGAGCCGGGAATCGGCGTTCTTGGAAGCCACGCCCGATGGCGGCAGCGTGTTCTTCCTCACTGACGCGCAGCTCCTGCCGCAGGACACCGATACGGCATTCGATCTCTACGACGCGCGGGTGTGCACCGCGCAATCACCGTGCCAGACGATCCCGCATTCCCCGCCCGGTGGTTGCGAAGAAGTGCTTACGTGTCGGCCCGCCTCCCCAGCCGCGCAGATCTCGGGCGGCCCCGCTGGTAGCGCCACCTTCTCCGGACCGGGCGATCCGCAGAGTGCACCCCAGCCACACGTGCAGGTCAAGGGCAAGCAGGTCGCAAAGAAGCCGACCGCGAAGCACCTCACGCGCAAGCAAGAGCTCGCCAGGGCGCTAAGCCAATGCAGGCACAGGTACGCGCACTCCAAGCCGAAGCGCGGAGCCTGCGAACGATCAGCCCGCAAGCGCTACCGCCCGAACAGCACCAAGAAGCAGCACGCCAAGCGCACGCCTGGTGGGAACGGGAGAAAAGGATGATGAGTCGCTTGACGATTGCATCTCGGCGGCTCTGGATGCAGGCTGTCCTGTTGCGGAAACGGCTCTCGCTCGCGCTTCTGGCCGCGAGCTTGGCGGTCGCGGTCACCGGTGCGACGGCAGCGCGGGCGGCTGCGCCCTGGTGGCACATCAGCTCGGAAACGCTGCCGGCAAACCTGGCGCCGGGATCGGAAGGCGAAGTCATCGTAGTCGCAAGCAATCTGGGCGACGCGCCGATCGAAGGCGCCACTGCGCCAGTCATCATCAAGGCTTCGCTTCCGGCAGGTCTCACTGCAATCGAAATCTCTGGATCCAAGTGCTCGCTGAGCACTCTCACATGCGAATACAGGAGCACTCTCTACCCATATCAGGAGATCGCCCTAGCGATCCGAGTGAGGGTGAATGAGCCCGCCGGTTCGGCGATGATACTGCATGCTGAAGCCAGCGTTGAAGGGGGCGGCGCGAGCAGGCGCTCGCGCTCCATACAAGTCCCGGTCAGCGCGCAACCAGCGAAATACGGGTTGGACGAGTATGAAATCTCGCCGTTCAACGAAGACGGCACTCCCGCGACCACGGCGGGGTCACATCCGTTCGAGCTGACCACCACCCTTGTTCTCAACCAGAAGATGGGACATGGCTGGATGCCGATCGAACTGCCGAAGGATCTGAGCTTCCATTTACCTCCCGGTCTCGTGGGCAATACCACCGCGGTGGCGCAATGCACGATGGCGGACTTCTTCGCGCTCGTTTACGAAACGAATCACTGCTCGCCGGCGACCGTCGTGGGTGTCGCGACCGTCGCTGTCAACGAACCGAAGTTTGCTCCGAATCTCAAACTCACGGTTCCGGTGTTCAATCTCGTTCCCGCCCAGGGAGAGCCCGCACGGTTCGGACTGGAGGTCGCGGGCAAGGTCCCGATCGTGCTTGATACCTCCGTGCGGTCCGGGAACGACTACGGCGTGGACGTGAGCGTGCATGACACGACGCAGACCGCGGGGCTGCTCAACAGCCAGGTGACATTCTGGGGCGTACCCGGGGATCCGCGGCATGACTCATCACGGGGGTGGGAATGCGTCGCTGGGGGCTTCTTCTCAAAGCAGATCGGTCGGACGTGCCCCGCCGCGAGCGGTCTCGAAGAAAAGCCGTTCTTGACCCTGCCGGGCTCCTGTGCGAGCAATCCTGCGACAGAACCAGTGATCTTCGGCATGGAAACCGACTCGTGGGCCAACCCTGGCGTGTTCGTCGATGGCACCTACTCGTGGGCGGAAGAAGGCGGGATGCCGCTCGGCTTCACCGATTGCGCCGGCATGGCGTTCGGCCCATCGCTGCTGGTCGAACCCGAAGAGCACACCGCGTCGACCCCATCCGGGCTGCACGTGGATGTGAGCGTGCCACAGGAAGGCCTCTTGGAACCCGGTGGGAGCGCCGAGGCGGACGTGCGCGACACAACGGTGACGCTGCCAAAGGGTGTCCAGCTGAGCCCGTCGGCGGCGAACGGCCTGGCGGCATGTCCGGAGGGTCCCGAAGATGGTTATGAAGGGATCGGTTTCACTGGCATTCAGAAACTGAACGGTCCTGGCATGGAAGCGGGCGCGGAAACCGCGACGTTCACGCCTACGTTCAGATTCGAAGAAGAAGGGAACATCCCGCCGTCGTGTCCGGAAGCGTCGAAGGTGGGCGTCGTGCACATCAAGACGCCGCTGTTGAGCCACGAACTTGAAGGCGCGGTGTATCTCGCCTCGCCCGCTCCCAACGGGGAAACGGGACGGAACCCGTTCAACTCGCTGGTGGCGCTCTATATCGTTGCCAGGGACCCGGTCTCGGATGTGCTCGTCAAGCTCGTCGGCGAAGGACACATAGATGAAGGGACGTTGCAGATGTCAACGACCTTCAAGAACGCGCCGCCGGTCCCCTTCGAAGAACTGCGCCTGGATCTTTTCGGCGGCCCCAGGGCCTCGCTGACGACGCCGCCGCTGTGTGGCTTCTATGCTACGAGCGCGCTGTTCACGCCGTGGTCTGAGCCGCAAGCCGTGAGCGTGCTCTCCCCAGCGGAGGACTTCAATGTCTCCTCTGGCGCGAGCGGTTCCGGCTGTCCCTCGGCTACGCTCGCATTCTCCCCGGGGTTCACTGCGTACAGCCAGAACACGAGCGCTGGAGCGTTCACGGGCTTTACCCTCGAACTGACGCGTCCGGACGGGGATCAGGCGCTCAGCACCGTCGCGATGCACCTGCCGCCGGGCGTTGCTGCGCTGCTCTCCTCAGTGGAACTGTGCTCTGAAGCGCAGGCGGCCGCGAGCGCGTGCCCAGCGGCAAGCGAAATCGGCGAAGCGACCGCGATCGCGGGGCTCGGCTCAGAACCGTATGTGGAGAGAGGTGGCCGCGTCTTCATCACAGGCCCCTACGGCGGCGCGCCGTTCGGTCTTGAGATCGTCAGTCCCGCAACGGCCGGCCCGTTCGATTTGGGGTATGTGACGGTTCGCTCCAAGCTCGAGGTCGATCCGAACAATGCGTCGGTGACGATCGTGAGCGATCCGTTGCCGACACAGATCAGGGGCATCCCATTGCAATTGAAACGGGTGCTGGTGAACGTGGATCGTCCCGGCTTCGAGTTCAACCCGACCAGTTGCAATCCGATGAGTATCGAAGCGACGATCACGGGTGCTGAAGGCGGGAGCGTGGGTGTGTCCTCACCGTTTCAGGCGAGCGGTTGCGGAGCCCTGCCGTTCAGTCCGCAGCTCTCGGCGAGTGCGGTTGGGCGTGGCAGCAAAGCGGACGGGACGACGTTCAATGTGACTGTCCGTTCGGGTGGGGTGGGGCCGGGTGGTGTGGTGCAGGCGGGGATCGCGAAAGTGGACCTGCAGTTGCCGAAGCAGCTCTCCTCACGGTTGCCGACCTTGCAGAAAGCGTGCACAGAAGCGGCGTTCAACAGCAACCCCGCCTCCTGCGATGAAGGGTCGGTGATCGGGTATGCAACGATCCATACCCCGGTCTTGAAGAACTCGTTGTCGGGTCCTGCGTATCTGGTCTCGCACGGGAGTGCGGCGTTCCCGGATGTCGAGTTCGTGCTGCAAGGGGAAGGGATCAAGCTGGTCTTGGATGGCAAGACACAGATCAAGAGCGGGATCACCTACTCGAAGTTCGAATCCGCACCTGATGCGCCGTTCACGGTCTTTGAAACGGTGCTGCCCGCCGGTCCCCACGGGGTGTTGACGCCGAATGTGGCGGAAGCCAAGAAGTTCAGCCTGTGTGGGGAAAACCTCGCGATGCCGACCATGATCACCGGTCAGAACGGTGTGGTGATGGAACACTCGACGAAGATCGCGGTCAGCGGCTGCGGGGAAGTCAAGAGCGCGAAGGCCAAGAAGCTCACGCTGATGCAGAAGCTCCACCGCGCCCTGCTCTCGTGTCAGCATCGTTACAAGCATTCTGAGAGCCGGCGCGTGAAGTGCGAACGACAAGCGCACGCCCACTACACCAAGCTCGCTCTCACCGCCTGCCAGCATCAGCACAAGTACGCCAAGAAGCAGCGCCTGACATGCGAACGGACGGCGCGCAGACGCTTCGCCGCCAAACCGGCAGCGCACAAGAAGAGGTCCTAGCGCGTGTTCTTCTACCGAAAGCGTGCAGCGCTTGCGCTCGCCATTCTCGCGCTGGGCGCGGGGCTCGCCGGCTGCGGCTCCTCCGATAACGGCGTGGCCTCAAAATCAGCGGCAGAGATCCTCGCCGCTGCCACGGCCGCGGCGCAGCACGCGAGCTCTGTGCATGTGGTCTCCGGTGCGAGTGTGCGCAGGACGAAGTTCACGCTGGATGCGATTATGGCCAGCGGACAGGGTCAGGCGCGAGCGTCGCTGCTTGGTACCGCCTTCGAAGCGATTCGTACCGCCAACACGCTGTACCTGAAGGGCAACGCGACGTTGAGCGCACGCCTGGGAGCCACCCTCGGAGTCAAGATCCCCCCGAACACCTGGTTGAAGGGTCCGGCGAACGGCACGCTCAAGCAGCTCGGGTTGTTCACCAGCACAAACAGCGAGATCCCCTGGATCCTAGGTAAACGAGGCACGCTCACCAAGGGTGCGATCGTCAAGATCAACGGGCAGCCCGCGATCGAGCTCAAACAGGTCACCAAGCTCTACACCGGCGTCCTGTACATCGCCACGACAGGCGAACCCTACCCGATCAAGCTCCTTAAGCACGGTCGCGAAACGGGGCAGACCACCTTCACCGCCTGGAACGACCCCGTCAGCGTGAGCGCACCGGAGAACGCGGTCGAACTCAGCCAGCTCCAGCACAAGGGGAGCTGAGATGTCCGAAGCTCGAGCGTCATCTCCACGACCACGATCGACGGGCAGCCCGCGATCTGGCGTAACCAACTCGCGTCCAGGAGCGGCTGATGATGCCGCGACAGGGTCTCGATAAGACTCGGGCGCCGTCCTTCCAAGACGGCGCCCGGGAACGCCTCGGCCCGGATTCCCTCTCCGCGATTGCCGAGGAACCCGCAGCAGCCGGAGCGTGGCCCCTCACGCGGGGGGCCACGCTCCCGGTGTCACGCTCGCGTGCGTGCCGGTCGTTCCGGCGCGCGGGGTGAAGTAGGCGAAGCGGCCGAGGCGATGCCCGATGGCCAGCGGCTACATCCGGGAACGCAACGGCCGCTTCTACCTGCGCACGCGCGTGCTCGTGGCCGATCCCCACACCGGTGAGTCGCGCTGGAAGCAGGTGGAGAAGGCGGCGGGGCCCAGCAGGCGGGGCGCCCAGCGGATGCTGCGGGCGCTGCAGGAGGAGATCGACGAGCACCGCTTTCTCCCCAGTGAGCTGACGGTGCTCGAGCTCGGCAGGCGCTGGCTTTCAGAGCACGTGCAGCCGAACCTCAAGCCAGGGGCCGTCGCGAGCTACCGCACGACCTTCTACCTGCACGTCGTGCCGGCGATCGGCTCGGTGCGGGTGGAGGACTGCGGTCCGCAGACGGTCAGGGCGCTGCTGGCGCGCAAGCGCTCGGAAGGAGTGAGCGGGCAGGGCGTGGCGAAGATCCGCCGCCAGGTGCACGCCATGTTCGCCTTCGCCCAGGACGCGGGCCTCACGATCGTCAACCCCGCCGACGCCCCCCGTGCGCGCGGGAGCAAGTCCGGCGGCCGTCGTACCCGCGGCACCGAGCTCAGCCCCGCTCAGCTCGAGCGCTTCCTGCAGGGATGCTCGCCTCGCTGGCGGTTGTTCTTCGCGGTTGCCATCGAAACGGGGCTGCGCCGCGGCGAGCTCATCGGGCTGCGTTGGGGCGACGTGGATCTGCTGCAACGCATCCTCTATGTGCGCCGCACCATTGGTCCGTATGACCCAGTCGAGGACGAGCTCGAAGTGGGGGAGACCCCGCTGACAACCAAGACCGAGGCGAGCCGCAGGCTCGTGCCGATCCTCGACGGCGCCCAGGCGGCGCTCGAGGAGCTCTATACGCAGGCGCACGACACGAGTGATCGCGCGCCGGTGTTCGCCTCGGTGGAGCGAAAGCTGGGCCGCGACGGCGTCCCCATCGAGCCCGGCCGCCCGCTCTCCCCGCGGATGGTCACCCGCGTGTTCCGCCGCTACGCCGACCGTGCCGGACTGCCGCCGACGGTCCGACTGCACGACCTCAGGCACACCGCGATCACCAACGCTATCGGCCAGGGCGAGGACATCCTGCTCATCTCCGCGTTCGCCGGCCACGCCAAGACCTCCACCACCGTCGACGTCTACGGTCACCTGATGCCGGACCGCGTCCGCGAAGCCGCCCGGCGGATGCGTGCCGTGTCGAGCGCCGGGCAGGGCACGGGCGTCTCGCCGCGGGCGTAACGCCCCCGGCTGGAGGTGTGGGCGAGGTGCTGCACGGTGCTACACTGGCCGCGTGCCGACTTCCCGTCCGCGTCACACGATCACTGAGACTCCACCCGTGCGAGAGGCGCTCGAGGAGCTGCGCGCAAAGCTGAACGGAGATCGGGTCGACTTCTCGGAGTTGGTGATCCTCGGCGCCCGCGCGAAGGCGCGGCGGCTGCCGGATGGGGGGGACAGCGAGCAGGCGCGCAAGGCGCGTAAAGAGCTTGCCGACATGATCCGCACCCGGTCGGTTCCGATCGACATCCGTGCGGCCGAAGAGGTCAAGCACCTCGGCCTGATCGCCAACTACGACGAGTAGCGTGCTGCTGCTCGACAACTCGGCCTGGTCGCAGCTGGGTCAGGAGTGGGTGCGAGAGGAGCGGGTCATGCAGGTGGCTGGCTGGATGGAGGGCAACGAGATTGCCGTGTGCCTGCCCTTCCTGTTGGAGGCGGGCTACTCCGCGCGGTCATCCGCCGAGCGTCGGGGGGTGATGGCCAAATTCGATGTGCTGCCCCGCGTGGCGATCGACAACGAGGTGGAGAGGCTGGCGTCGCAGGCACAGCGCGAGCTCACCGAGGTCGGTCACCACCGCCTCGCGCCGATCGACGTGATGATCGCCGCGTGCGCGCACAGAAGCGAAGCGGGCGTTCTTCACTATGACGGCGACTACGATCTGCTCGTCCGGCATACCAGCCTGGAGTTCGAAAGCGAGTGGCTCGCTCCGCCGGGCACGCTCTGAGGGCGGCGCGCGCACCGAGCCGGGTGGTGTCGCCCGGCTCGCCGACGGCCCGCGGGCCCTACCCGGCGAGCGTCCTGCGCCGTGAGCGCACGAACCCGACGCGGGCTGCGGTGACCGCGATCGCGCAGGCGCCGATCAGCGCCAGGCCGGCGCGGTCCGAGCGGGCGAGGTAGTAGAGGAGCCCCATGGCCGCCGCGAGGCAGCCGATGGCACCGGCGTAGGCTAGGCCGACGTCCCATCTGCCGCGGGCGGTGTGGCGGGCATGGAGGAAGTTGATCAGCGCGAACACGAGCAGGAACGTGAGCGAGCCGAAGGAGACGATCTCGGTGATGCCCGGGAGCAGCGAGAAGGCCGCCCCGAGTGTCGCGAGCGCGAGGACCGCTGCCGTGGGCAACTCGTTTGCGGCGCTGCCGAGTGAAGCGGGCAGCTCACCGGCGCCACTGACGTCGCGCACCAGGCGGGCGGTGGAGAAGAGGGTGGCGTTGATCGCCGAGCTCGTCGAGAAGAGGGCGCCCACCGTGGCGGCCCAGAGGCCGAAGGTTCCCAGGGCCTTCTGCCCGACCACCGCGAACGCCACCTCTTTTTCGCTGACGATCGTGCGATCGGACAGCAGCATCTGCGCGGCGAGTGTCACGGCCACGTAGACGAGCACCACGACCGCGACGGAGAGATAGAGGGCGCGCGGCAGCGTTCTGCGCGGGCGGCTGATGTCGTCGTAGTCGTAGGGGAGCAGCTCGAAGCCCTCGTAGGCGACGAAGATGACGGCCGCCCCCAGGAAGACTCCGAGGATGCCCTTGTTGTCGAGGGGCGTGAGCCGGGCGGGGGAGAACGCGGCGAGGCCGATCAGCGAGATCCCACCGAGCACCGCCAGCTTGGTGAAGACCACGAGATCCTCGGTGAGCCCCGATGTGGCCACGCCGCGCAGGTTGATCGCCACGAACAGCCCGAGCACCGCCACGCCGCCCGCGCGCGCGACGAACACCGGCGCGCCGAGCACGTGCGCAAGGTAGTGGCCGAACGTGAAGGCATACACGGCCAGCGCGAACACGTAGCCGAGGATCAAAAGCCAGGCCACCCATGCGGCCGGTCGCGGATGTCCCTCCTCGCGCAGATAGGCGAACGGACCGCCGGCGCGGCCCGAGTGGACCGCCAGGCGGGCGTAGGCGTGAGCGGTGAGCGCCGCGAGCACACCGCCGACCAGGAACGCTGCGAACGCGAGATGGCCCGCCAGGTCGATGGTCAAGCCGAGCACGCTGAAGATGCCACCGCCGATCATGCCCCCGATGGCCATCGCGCTCGCCTCGCGCAGCCCGAGCAGGCCTTCGCCCCGTTGGCGCCGGGCGTGGCTTCGCGGGTGATAGGCAGGGCGCCGAGGCTCGCGCGGCGGTTGGCTCGGGTCGGGGGCAGGGCCGGCGCGCCGGCCCGGAGTTGCGTCCGTCACCGGCGCAACCTACCGACCGGAGCGGCAGGGAGCGGAGCGCCTTTACGAGGTGGAAAGACCGTCCCCGCGACGGGGAACGACGGAAAGCGTGGGAAGCGCGGGGGAGGGGTCCCGCAACCCCAGTATCTACGCGGTCCTGGCGGTGCCCCCCGTTTCGCTCAGACGGGGGCTACTGCCCTCGGCGAGCACCTCGACGGTCGCCTCGATGAGCTGTGCGCGCAGGGCATTTCGCCCGGTGGCACTCAAGATTTGCGCTCTACCGTCCATGGTTCTCTCCTCAATTCCCTCCATCTTCCCTCTCCTCAACACCCCTACGTCTTCCCCGAAACCGTCTGCAGGTTTGTGGGAAGAATAAGAACAGATGGGGCCGATGTTGTCAAGGTACCCTCTGGACGGGCACGAAACGGGCAGTCTTTTCGGGCCTTCTCGGCTGTCGAGGCGACCATGAGAGGGGCCGCGATGAGCCAGTGACCCCCGTCTGAGCGATTCGGAGGTCACCTGTGGGGACGTTTCCCACAGCCGGTTCTTCGAGGTCTTCGGAAGCGAGGAGGAGTGTCTCGCGGCTGCGTTCGAGGAGGGTATCGCGCGGCTGTCGCGGGCGGTGTCCGAGGCGGTCGGGCGCCGGACGGTGGGGCGAGGAGAGGAGCGGGGCTTCGAGGGGGAGGGGCCGAGGCGCGGTGGATCGACCGGGTTCGCGCTGGTCTCGTGGGCCTGCTCGGGTTCCTCGATGACGAGCCGGCGTGGGGTCGGTTTTGATTCTCGTTGCCCCGGCGCGGGGGGCGGCTGGGCGTTGGTCGCGAGCGGGGTGTGTTCGGCGTGCTGCGCGAGCTGTTGGGCGAGGGCAGCGATGAGACCGCTCCGCGGTGGCAGTGAGGCGGGGTGAGGTCGGGCTTGGGCAGGGCATCATGCCCTCCTCGGCGCTGATCGGACGAACTGGTCGTCGGTGGCGTCTTCTCCGTGATCCGCACGCGGAATGCTCGATCCGGACGGCGAGCGGCTGGTGGAGCTGGCGCCGTCGTTGATGTCTTTCATCGTGGCGCCGTATCTGGGCCGAGGAGCGTGCGAGCGCGCAGCTGACGGGAGCGCCGGCCGACGAGCTGGCTTACAAGCGTGCGTCCAGGCCGGGGCTGTTGGCTTCGGTGTGGGCGGCGAGCGCATGCCGGGTGTGGGGCCGGTGGCCCCTGCGGACGTGCGCTTTCACAGGCGAGTGGGATCGAGGGGTCTTCCTGAGGGAGGGCTCGGGTCTCGTTCGATTGTTAATCGAGAGGATAAAGGAGTAGTGGAAAAGTGAGACATGTAAGGATGCTGGGACTCTGTCTGGTCGCCGTGTTGGCGGTCGGTGCCTACGTCGTGTCGAGTGCTTCGGCGCTGCCGGAATGGGGCAAGTGCGAACGCCCAGGGCGGGCGGGAACTACCCGGGACCAAACTGCACCCAAGCGGAAAAAGCCAAACCAAAAGGCTCGGGCACCTACGAATGGGAAAGCAGAAGTGCCGCGAAACTCGCGCGGCCGTTCGGGAAATTTATTCGCGGTGAAAACGTCGGCAGCGGTGGCATGCTGATCACGTATCTCAGGGGATGCTTCAGCAACGAAAATGGCGAACTTGAGGGCCGCGTGACCCGTCAACATTGTGCGGAAACGGGCGAAGAAGTAAACTTCGAAGAAGCGATCGAGATCGAATGCGAATCCGAGCACAACTCGGGCGAAGCGGTCGGCAAAAACTCGGTGGCGAACGTCGACGTGAAGTTCCTGGGATGCAAGGTGTTTGGCTCTGCTCCCTGCGCGAACGGCACGAACGAAGGGGAAATCAACGTCAACCCCCTGAAGGGCAAGCTCGGGTACATCAACAAAAGTGAACACAAGGCAGGCGTACTGCTAGAACCAATGCAAACACCACGGCGATTTCGCGAGTTTCGACTGCATCGGCCAGCTCGAGACCGTGGTGGGCGTAGGAAACAGCAAAGAAGGCGCTTACTACGAACCGGAAAAAACCGGTGGGTATGACGGGATCATCTCGCCGATCACTCCGGTCAACCAGATGACCAAAGAATACACCCAGGTGTACACGGTCAACCCGTCAACAGCAGAAAACATCCCGAGCAAATTCGAAGGCAAACACATCGAGCTGCTCGAAGATTATCTATACAATCCGTCACAGCCGCAGGTCACGGAGATGTGGTCGCGTTCGGGTGAGGAAATCACGAACGTGAATCATCCCGAAGAAGAAGGTGAGATCAAGGCGTAGTGTGAGTCTGTTGTAGGTGATGGTTGGCGTGCGTGGGGTCGCCGTATTGGGCCTCGCGCACGCCTTGTGAACGGATGAGTCGATTTGAGGGGTTTGGAAGAGAGAGGGTTTGATGAGGGTTTGTTGGACACTGGAGGGGGGGAGGGCTTCTGACCGGCTGTGGTTTGGTGGGCGGTGTGGTTGTGGCTGGTTTGGGGTGTGTCGGCTGGTGATGTTGGTGGTGTTGGTGGCGGGTTGTTTTTTGGTGTTTGGTGGTGTGGCGTGGGGTGCGAGGGGTCATGGGTTTTTGGGGGTTTTGAGTGAAGCGCCTGTGGGGTCGGCGTTGGTTGAACCTAGTGGGGTGGCTGTGGATCATGTGTCGGGGGATGTGTTTGTGGCTGATCCGGGTGCTGGTGTGGTGGATGTGTTTAGTTCGGGTGGGGTGTTTTTGACTCGCTTCGGGGGTGGTGAAGTCGAGGCTGTGGGTGTGGCGGTGGATGAAGCGTCGGGGCTTGTGTATGTGACGGATTCGTTTGCGGATGCGGTGTTGGTGTTCAAGCCGGATGGTTCTGGTGGGTTTGGGCTTGTGGGGGAATGGTCGGGGGAAGCGTTGCCTGGCCAGGAATTTGGCGAGGTGACGGGTGTCGCGGTCGATAATTCGGGTGGTGTGTCGGCGGGGGATGTGTATGTGGTTGATAGTGAAGATGTTGTGAGTGAATATGGTGCGGTGGATGTTTTTAAGCCTAGGCCGGCGGGCCCTGAAGAAGGTTCGGAAGGGGTTTTGGTTAGGCAGTTGACGGCGGGAAAAATGGTTGAACCGAATGGTGTTGCGGTGAGTGGGACGTCGGGTCGGGTTGTGGTGGCTGATAGCGCGAAGGGAGCGTTCTACGCGTTCTCGGCGGCGGGGGTTGCTGAAGGGAAGTTCACGGGGTCCGGTTCGCCGCAGGGGTCGTTCAGGGGTCCTGAAGAAGAAGAAGGCAACGTTTCGGCGGTCGCGATCGATGATGGTACGGGGGATGTGTTGGTGGCGGAGGCCCAGCGGCATGTGGTGAGCGAGTTCAATGCTGCGGGGGAATGGGTGGGGTGGATCACGAACACCCCGACGGGCGCGTTTGGGGAACCGAGTGGTGTCGCGGTGACGGGGTCGGGTGGTGTGTTTGTGGCTGATGCTGGTTTGCGGGTCGTGGACGAGTTCGGTCCTGGGGTGGTGGTCCCGGATGTGGTGACGGGCAAGGCTTCTAAAGTGACACGCACGATGGTGAGCTTGAATGGCAGTATCAATGGGGATGGTAAAGCGGCGAAATACAGTTTTCAGTGGGGCACGAGCGAAGCGTTGGGGAACACGACCGTTGCGGGTGCGGCTGGTGTCGGGGAAGAAAAAGTTTCTACGACGTTGAGCGGTCTGCATGCGGGTACGACGTATTTTGAGCGGATCGTGGGGGAAAACGAAAACGGCACGAATTATGGGGTGGTACGGGAATTCACGACCTCTCCGGCGGTGGAAGGTGTGAGCACTGGTGCGGTCACGAATCTGGAGCCCACGACTGTCACGTTGAACGGGATGTTGAAGCCTGGCGGGGTGGAAGCCCACTATTATTTCGAATGGGGTACGACGACTGCTTATGGGCATGAGAGTCCCGAACCGCCGGTGAATGCTGGTTCGGGCAGCGAAGCCGTGAAAGCAGAAACGGGTTTGACTGGGCTGGTGGCGAACACGGCCTATCACTATCGTATCGTCACGGAAAACAGTTTTGGTGTCACGCGGGGGACTGATGCGCAGTTCACGACGTCGGGGCCGCCACGGATCTTGGTGGAAGCGGTGAGCGGGGTTGGTCATGAAGAAGCGACGATCCACGCGAAGATCAACCCGGACGAGTTCGCGACGAGCTACCATTTCGAATATGGTGAAACCACGAGTTATGGTACCGAAGTCCCGTTGGGTGGTGGGAGTATTCCGGCGGGGGAGACGCCGGTAGCGGTCTCTGCGACGCTCACGAAACTGAAGCTCGGTCAGACCTACCATTACAGGGTCATCGCTGAAAGCGAAGGTGGTAGCAGCAGCGAGTCTGACCAGACGTTCACGACGGTGCCACCGGCGCCGGTGGACGCGACTTACGCGACCGGGGTGAGCGCGACCGAAGCGACGTTGAACACGCTCATCAACCCGCTCGGTCATGACACGACGTTCTATTTCCAGTACGGCACCGAACCGTGCCAGCCTAACCCCGCGGGCTGCACCGATATTCCTGCGCCGCCGGGGACCGATATCGGCGGGGGCGAAGTGGATGTGGCGGAAAGCCGGCCGTTGACCGGTCTGTCCCCGGCCACCACCTACCACTACCGGGTGCTCGCGAGCAACAGTCTGGGTGTGACCGAAGGTCCCGAACATACGTTCACGACGCAGGCCGCGACTACGCCGCTGGCGCTGGCGGATGGTCGTGCGTGGGAGATGGTTTCTCCGCCTGACAAGCAGGGCGCACCCGTGGAAGGATTGACCCGTGAAGGCGGGCTGATTCGTGCCTCTGAAGACGGCAACACTTTGACGTATGTCGTCAATGGTGCGCTCGGTGAAGAAGTGCAGGGCAACCGTAGTCCTGAATGGCAGCAGGTGATCGCGACGCGTACTCCTGGTGAATGGCAGTCACGGGATGTTGAGAATCCCAGCAGCAAAGCGAAGGGTGTGAATCCTGGTCAGGCGCCTGAATACAAGTATTTCACGGCGGATCTTTCGAGGGCGTTGGTGGAACCGGCGTTCGGGACGAGCACGCTCGCGGAACCGCCGTTGGCGGCGGGGGTGGTGCAGGCCACGATGTATCTGCGGGATAACGGTACGGGCACGTATCTGCCGCTCGTGACCGAAGCGAATACGCCACCGGGTACCCAGTTTGGTGGCAAGATCCATTTCGTTGGTGCTGCGGCGGACCTCAGTCGTGTCGTGATCGCTTCGGGTGTGGCGTTGAATGGTCCGTCCTCGGCACCGGGATTGTATGAGTGGACGGGCGGCAGTCTGCAGCTCGTGAGTGTGTTGCCGGGTGGAGCGCCGGCGTCCGGTTTGATCGAAATCGGTGACACCAACACCCCGGCGAACGCTGTCTCGGCGGACGGGTCACGGATCGTGTGGACGACCGTTGAATCCGAACGGACGGGACACCTGTACATGCGTGAGACCGATACCGGGGAAACGGTCAAGCTGGATGCTGCGCAGGGCGTGACTGAACCGACGGGCACGGGCTCAGCACGTTTCCAGACGGCCAGCCGCGACGGGTCACGCGTGTTCTTCACCGACCGGGAGAAGCTGACACCGGACTCGACCGCGGAAGCGTTCCCTACCAGGCCCGACCTGTATGAGTGCGAAATGGTCGTGGTGGGCGGCAAACTGACGTGCAGGCTGACGGACCTCACCGCCGATCAGAACGCTGGGGAACACGCCAACGTCCAGGGCTTGTTGTTCGGTACCAGCCAGGACGGCACAAGCACCTATTTCGTCGCGCAGGGCCTGCTCGCCTCGAACGAAAACGGCAACCATGAAAAGGCGCTCGCGGGCAAGGACAACCTGTATGAGGCGCATTTCGACGGCAGCCAGTGGTCGAGAACGTTCATCGCGACGCTCTCCAGCGAAGACAATCCGGAGTGGGAAGGCTTCCACGTCTCGAACATGGCGTTCCTGACCGCCCGGGTCTCCCCGGACGGCCGGTATCTGGCGTTCATGTCCGCGGCCAGCCTGACAGGATATGACAACGTCGACGCCAGCGCCGAAGCCAAAGGCGCCCGTGACGAGGAGGTCTACCAGTACGACTCCGCGACCGGGAGCCTGCGATGCGTCTCGTGCAACCCGACCGGTGCCCGCCCCAAAGGCGTCCTTGATGCTGAAGGTGTCGGGGAAGGCCTGGGCCGGCTCGTTGACCGGCGCAAGGTGTGGTTCGGGCACTGGCTGGCGGGCAACATCCCCGGCTGGACAGCACAGAACATCACCAGCGCACTCGTGCAATCACGGTATCTCGCTGATAACGGACGCCTGTACTTCAACAGTCCGGACAGTCTGGTCTCCCAGGCTGGCAACGGCAAGGAGAACGTCTACGAGTATGAGCCCGCCGGGTTGGGGAGCTGTGAAAGCACGACGGGTGGTTGTGTCGCCCTGCTGAGCTCCGGGAGCTCCAGCAAAGAATCGGCGTTCATCGAAGCGACCCCGGACGGCAGCAACGTGTTCTTCGTGACGGCCTCCCAGTTGTTGGGGCAGGACACCGACACCGCGTATGACATTTATGACGCGCGGGAATGCTCACAGGCCTCACCCTGTCAGAGCGCTCCCGTCCCAGCGGAACCGGGGTGCGCCACCGTTGATGGGTGTCGCGCGGCGTCACCGCCGGTGCAGGCACCGGTGTCGCCGGGGGGGAGCTCCACGTTCACGGGGCCGGGCAACATCGTCGTGCTCCCACCGTCAGCCAAACAGGAACAGAAGGGCGCCAAATCCACAGCGAAGAAGCCCACGCGGGCTCAGAAGCTCACCAAAGCACTGCACGCATGTCACAAACAACACAACAAGCACAAGCGCAGAACATGTGAAAAGCATGCCCGCAAGCTCTACGGCGTCAAACACGCGCAAAAGCACACCAAGAGCACCGCTAAGCACTCCAGCATCCACGCCCACTCCCCCAACACAAGGAGTGCACGATGACCGGCTCACGCATAGAGGGAGGGGTTCTGACGGCGGTTTGGCGTGGGTTTACGTTGCGGTTCTCGTTGACGTTGCTCGCGAGCGTGGTGATCCTCGCGGTTGGGGGGGTGGGGTCGGCCTCGGCGGCTGGACCGTGGTGGCAGCTGAACGTGGAAGCCTCCCCGAGCAACCTGGCGCCGGGCGGGGAAGGTCTGGTGAGCGTCGCGGCGAGCAATCTCGGAGACGCGCCGGCGAACGGTGCGTCCACCACGGTCACGCTCACCGCCAAACTCGCGCCCGGGCTGACCGTGACGGGAGTCAACGAAACGTTGGTCAACGAAGTTCCCGTGGAATGCTCGACAGCGACCGTCGTTACTTGCACGTTCAAAGGGGTGGTCAATCCTTATGAACGGGTCGCGATCGCGATCAAAGTGAAGGTGAACGAGCCGCCGGGGACGGTAGCGTCATTGTCTAATGAAGCGAGTGTGGAAGGTGGTGGTGGCGGCCGGGTGTCGGCGAGCCTGCCGGTACGGGTGAGTGGCCAGCCGACATCGTTCGGTGTCTCAAGTTATGAACTGGGGGCGTTCAACGAGGATGGCACACCGGCGGTGCAGGCTGGTGCGCATCCGTTTCAGCTGACGACGTCGCTGGTGCTCAACCAGGCGGCGGGCCGCACAGCGGTCGCGTTGCCAAAGGATCTGAGCTTCAGGCTGCCACCGGGACTGATCGGCAACCCGACGGCTGCGAGCCAGTGCACGCTCAGCGACTTCTTCTCGCTGCTGTTCGAAACGAACCTGTGCGCGCCGAGCTCGGTCGTGGGTGTCGCGACAGTGATCGGCAACGAACCGAAATACCTGCCGATCTTCACCGAGACGGTACCGGTGTTCAACCTGGTGCCCTCGCAGGGCGAGCCGGCACGCCTCGGGTTCGCGGTGATCGGGAAGGTCCCGATCGTGATCGATACCGCGGTACGTTCGGGCAAGGATTACAGCGTGGTCGCGACCGTCAAGGACGCGACCGAGACCGCTGGACTGCTCAGCACCCAGGTCACGTTGTGGGGTGTACCCGCCGATCCGCGGCACAACAACGCACGCGGCTGGGAATGCGTCGCCGGTAACCATTATGAAAAGCAGATCGGTAAACCCTGTCCCGCCACGAGCGGCCTGGCTGAACAGCCGTTCCTGACCGCGCCGACGTCGTGTGCGGCCAATCCGCAGGCCGAACCGGTGCTCTCATCCACAGAAATGGACTCCTGGACACAACCAGGAGTGTATCTGGGAACAGAATACGCCTGGATGAACGGGAACGGACAGCTGCTCGGATTCGAAGGGTGCGGCCAACTGCCGTTCACCCCCACGATCGACGTCACCCCCGAACAGCATTCCGCGGCCACCCCCACAGGATTGACAGTGGACGTCAGCGTCCCGCAACAGTCCACGCTCAACGCCAAAGAACTCGCCGAGGCTGACGTGCGTGACACGACCGTCACGCTGCCCCAGGGCGTAGAGCTGAGCCCGTCCGCGGCGAACGGCCTGGAAGGCTGCTCCCAAGCACAGGTCGGGTTCACCGGGATCAACCAGGCCTCCCAGACCGACGAATTCAACACCGCACCAGTCGCGTGCCCGGACGCCTCGAAGGTCGGGACCGTCAAGATCAAGACGCCCTTGCTCAGCCACGAACTGCAAGGATGGGTCTATCTCGCCTCACCAGCACCCAACGGGCGAACCCGGACGCAACCCATTCAACTCGCTGGTCGCGCTCTACCTGGTCGCTGAAGACCCCGTGTCAGGGGTGCTCGTCAAGCTCGCCGGTGAAGGCCAGATCGATGAAGGCACGCTACGCCTCTCAACGACGTTCCGCAACGCCCCACAGGTCCCCTTCGAAGAACTGAAGCTGCAACTGTTCGGTGGACCCAGAGCGCGGTCAGCACCCCACCATTGTGCGGGAACTACACGACCAACGCTCTGTTCACGCCCTGGTCTGCCACCGGACCGTTGGCCGTCAGCTCTCCAGCAGGCGATTTCGCGATCTCCTCCGGCGTCGGCGGTCGGCGCATGCCCCGCCGGGGCTACCGTTCACCCCGGCTTCCCGCCAAAGCCAGAACCCCCAAGCAGGCGCATTCACCGCCTTCACATCTCGAACTCTCCCGTCCCGACGGCAACCAAGCCCTCAATGCGGTCACGATGCACCTGCCCTCAGGCATCGCAGCACTGCTCTCCTCCGTGGAACTCTGCAGCGAAGCCCAGGCCGCAGCGGATGCCTGCCCACCGGGCAGCGAAGTCGGCCAGGCCACCGCGATCGCCGGGCTCGGCCCGGAACCCTACGTACAGGAAGGCGGCCGAGTGTATATCACCGGCCCTTATCACGGCGCCCCGTTCGGCCTTGAGATCGTCAGCCCCGCAGACGCGGGCCCATTCAACCTGGGGTATGTGACAGTCCGCTCAAAGCTCGAAGTCGACCCCAACAACGCGTCAGTCACGATCGTCTCAGGACCCGTTGCCGACACAGATCAGGGGCATCCCCCTGCAGCTGAAACGGGTGCTCGTGAACGTCGACCGTCCCGGCTTCGAGTTCAACCCGACCAGCTGCAACCCGATGAGTATCGAAGGCACGATCACCGGTGCTGAAGGCGCCAGCGCGCATCTCTCCTCACCGTTTCAAGCGAGCAACTGCGCAGCCCTGCCGTTCGCTCCGCAACTGACGGCGAACGCGGTTGGGCATGGCAGCAAAGCCGACGGCACGACCTTCAACGTGACGGTCACCTCCGGCGGGGTCGGACCGAACGGTGTGGCGCAAGCCGGGATCGCGAAAGTCGACCTGCAACTACCCAAACAGCTCTCCTCACGCCTACCCACACTCCAGAAAGCATGCCTTGAAACGGTCTTCAACGCCAATCCCGCGTCCTGTCCCGAAGGATCGGTGATCGGGAACGCCACGATCCATACCCCCGTACTGCGCAACCCCCTGTCCGGACCTGCATATCTCGTCTCCCACGGCAGCGCGGCGTTCCCGGACGTCGAGTTCGTCCTCCAAGGCGAAGGGATCAAGCTGGTCCTGGACGGCAAGACACAGATCAAGAACGGGATCACCTACTCGAAGTTCGAATCCGCACCCGACGCACCGTTCACGGTCTTTGAAACCATCCTGCCCGCGGGCCCCACGGAGTCCTGACACCGAACGTCGCGGAATCCAAGAAGTTCAGTCTGTGCGGGGAAAACCTCACGATGCCGACCACCATCACCGCCCAGAACGGTGCGGTGATCGAACACCCCACAAAGATCGCGATCACGGCTGCGGAGAAGTCAAGAGCGCCAAGGCCAAGAAGCTCACGCTGATGCAGAAGCTCCACCGTGCCCTGCTCTCATGCCAGCATCGCTACAAGCATTCCAAGAACAGACGCTTCAAGTGCGAACGCCAGGCACACGCCCACTACACCAGCCTCGCGCTCACCGCCTGCCGCCACCAGCACAAGCATGCCAAGAAGCAGCGTCACGCTTGCGAACGCACAGCACGCAGACGTTTCGCCGCCAAACCCGCCGCGCACAAGAAGAGGTCCTAACGCGCATGTTCTGCCTTCGAGATCGTGCAGCGCTCGCGCTCGCAATCCTCGCGTTTGGCGCGGGCCTCACCGGCTGTGGTTCTTCAGATAACGGTGTGGCCTCCAAATCCGCCAGTGAAATCCTCGCGGCCACGAGGGCAGCCGCACAGAGCGCCAGCGCTGTGCACATCGTGAGCAAAGCCAGTGTCCGTCGAGCATCACTCACCTTGAACGCGAGCCTCGCCAAGACGGGCAGCCACGCGCAGGTCTCCTTCCTGGGGACCGGCTTCGAAGCGATCCGTAGTCGGGAACACCATCTATGTCAAGGGCAACCCGGTCTTCGCCGCGCGTCTCGGGAGCATCCTCGGGGTCAAGATCCCGCCCAACACCTGGCTGAAGGGGCCCGCGACCGGGACACTCGCGCAAGCCGGCGCATTCACCAACATCAACACCGAGCTACTCCTCCTGCTCTCCGGACGCGGGACCGTCACCAAGGGGCCCACCACCAAGATCAACGGAGAACCCGCGATCGAACTCAAACAGGCCCAGCAGCTCTACACCGGCACCCTCTATGTCGCCACCACAGGCCAACCATACCCAATCCTCCTACGAAAGACCGGCCGCGAAACCGGACAGACCACCTTCACCGCCTGGAACGACCCCGTCACCGTCACCCCGCCGACCAACGCCGTCGAGATCAGCCAACTCCAACACAAAACCGGCTGAAAAATGGACGCCCACACGACCATCCCGAGCGACACCCCGACACCCGAGGCCCGCCGTCCAAGAACTCGAGCACCGTCCACACCAGACGGCGCCCGGGAACACCTCGGCCCGGATTCCCTCTCCGCGATAAGCCGAGGACACCCGCAGTGACGGAGCGTGACCCCTTGACAACGGAATGTCGGGGGCCACGCCCGTCCCCTCGAAGGGCGCTCACGGCCGGCCGCGCCGCACGGTTGGTTGACATCTGAAAACTGCCCTTGACACGACCCCTTGACATGTAGTAATCTGCGGTTTCTTACAGGCAAGGGGGGCGCGGATCGGGTTGCGCCGGGGGGGATGCGGAGGTGTGTTGATCGATGGCCACCGGCTGTATCCGAGAGCGAAACGGACATTTCTACGTCCGCACTCGCGTCCTGGTGGTCGACGCCAAGACCGGCACCTCTCGCTGGAAGCAGGTCGAGAAGGCCGCCGGCTGCAGACGCCGTGGCGCCGAACGGATCCTGCGGGGCCTGCAGACCGACATCGAGGACGGGCGCTTCGTGCCCACCGGCACGACGATCCTGGAGCTGGGCCGCAAGTGGCTTACCGAGCACGTCGAGCCGAACCTCAAGCCCGGCGCCGCCGCCGACTACAAGGGCACCTTCTACCGGCACATCGCCCCGTCCCTGGGGGCCGTGCGCGTCGACGACTGCCGCCCGCAGATGATCCGCTCGCTGCTCGGCCGCAAGCGCGTCGAGGGCCTCAGCGACCAGACGGTCGCAAAGCTCCGCCGTCATATCCACGCGATGTTCGCGTTCGCCCAGGACGCGGGCCTCATCACGATCAACCCCGCCGACTCCGCCCGCGCGCGCGGGCGCAAGAAGGGCCCCCACCGGGCTCGCGGCACCGAACTGAGCCCGATGCAGGTCAAGCGCTTCCTGCAGGAGTGCTCCCCCGGTGGCGGTTGTTCTTCACCGTCGCCCTGGACACGGGCCTGCGTCGTGGAGAGCTCATCGGGCTGCGCTGGGGAGACGTGGACCTGCTCGAGCGCATCCTCTACGTGCGCCGCAGCATCGGCCCCTACGACGACCCCGACGACCTCGCCGGCGGCTGTGACCAGGACAGGCTCACGACCAAGACCGAGGCCAGCCAGCGCCTCGTGCCGATCCTCGACGGCGCCCAGAGCGCCCTGGAGGAGCTCTTCACCAGCGCCAGGAACACCGAGGACAACGCCCCGGTGTTCGGCACGGTCGAGCGCAAACCCGGTCACGACGGCTTCACTCGCCCGCTCGGCCGTCCCCTCAGCCCCCGCATGGTCACCCGCGTGTTCCGCCGCTACGCCGAGCGCGCCGGACTGCCGGAGTCGATCCGTCTGCACGACCTCAGGCACACCGCCATCACCAACGCGATCGGCCAGGGCGAGGACATCCTGCTCATATCCGCGTTTGCCGGCCACGCCAAGACCTCCACGACCGTCGACATCTACGGTCACCTGATGCCCGACCGCGTTCGCGAAGCCGCTCGGCGGATGCGCTCGGTCTCCGGTCCCGCCGGCCCGCAGCAGTCGCCCGCGAACGTCCCCTCCGAACACGTCGACGCCCACAGCTCCCGCACCCATCCCGTGCTACACGACCCGCGCGCCATCGAGCGGGACCTCGACGCGACGAAGCTCGAACGCAGCGGCCCCGCGGCACGGAGGGCCACCGTCACGATCCAGCTCGACCCCACCCTCGCCCGGCCCTGGCGAGGGCTTTGAGCCTGCTCCCAGCCTGCTGACGCTCGCGCTCAGGCCCCGCCATAGGAGACCACAAGGTCTGTGGCCACCCCGACCAGGAAGCCCGCGGCGATCAGATACAGGCCGAGGGTGTGGTAGCCATACCGGCGCATGCCCATCCAGATCTCCCCGATCACATACAGGATCGCCCCGCCCGCGAGCGCGTAGAACATCAGCTCGAGCGGTTGCGAGTCGACCTGGTAGCCGACCAGCGTGCCCACGAACGTGGGGCCCCCGCCGATCAGTCCCGCGAGCGCCAGCCAGCGCCACGACGGGCGGACGTTGCCGAGAGGGCCGACGATCCCGAAGCCCTCGGTCGCGTTGTGCAGGCCGAAGCCGATCACGAGCACCGTCGCCAGCCCGATCGCGCCAGTCTTCGCCGAGACCCCGATCGCGAGGCCCTCGGCGAAGTTGTGCAAGCCGATCGCCACCGCGATCACCATGCCCGTCTGCAGGGCTCTGCGTTCGGCGTCGCCGGCGCCTGCGCTCGCCCGCTCGACCTGGACGGAGTCGAGCACCGCCTCGGCCTCGCCCCCGGCGAGCGGCGCAAGCCGCCCGCGACGAGCCCGCAGCCTGCGCTCGACCGCCGAGATCCCCGCCGTGCCGGCGGTGAACCCGACAGCCAGCAGGGCGAACAGCCCGACCACGTGCCAGAGGCTCTCGGTGTGGTCCTTGTATCCCGTGAGCGCCGCTTCGAGGATCCCCTCGGCGTGCTTGGTCACGTCCATGAAGATGAACGCGAGGATCCCCACCGAGAACATCGCCAGGCACACCCGCGTGCGGTCGCTCACCGTCCTCATTCGCCCCACCGGCAGGCCGATGAAGATCGTCAACCCGGCGATCGCCCCGAGGGCCACGGTCTCGCCGAAGCTCATGTACGGCTCATCCGCTTGCGATCGGGGTCCCGGCGGCGGTCCGTCGAGTTAGGCATGCCTAACTTCTACCACAGAGGTCGGGATTGAGGCGCGCCCGCAAGTCATCCGCCGCGGTTTCCGGGAGAATCCCCTCATGCACGTGACCGCCAAGGCCGACTACGCTCTCCGTGCTGTCGTCGAGCTGGCCTCCGGGAGCCCCGGCTCGCCCCGCAAGGTGGACGAGATCGCCCGGGCCCAGGCGATCCCGGTGTCGTTCCTGGAGAACATCCTCACCCAGCTTCGCTCCACCGGAATCGTTCGCAGCCAGCGCGGCCCGGAAGGGGGCTACTGGCTCGCCCGGCCGCCCGAGGAGGTCAGCCTCGCGCAGGTCATCCGGGCCGTCGAGGGTCCCCTGGTGGGGATCCGGGGACAGCGTCCGGAGGAGATCTCCTACAAGGGCTCGGCCGAGTCCCTGCAACAGGTCTGGATCGCCCTGCGCGCGAACCTGCGCAAGGTCCTCGAGCACGTGACCCTCGCACAAGTCGCCGCGGGCGAGCTGCCTGCGGAAGTGCTCGAGCTGACACGCGAAGAGGAAGCCTGGCAGACCCGCTGACGTGGCAGACCCGCTGACGTGGCAGACCCGCTGACGTGGCAGACCCGCTGAGTGGACGACTGGCAGACCCGCTGACGTGGCGGACCC
Organism: uncultured Solirubrobacterales bacterium; assembly: GCA_963785785.1. GTDB lineage: Bacteria > Actinomycetota > Thermoleophilia > Solirubrobacterales > Solirubrobacteraceae > Palsa-744. The sequence continues at coordinate 186,121 of CAWAWI010000004.1, forward strand.
GCTGACGTGGGCATGGGGACCGCCTGGGACGGGCCCGGGGCGGAGACGGGCTCGACGGGTACGCCATCTTGGAGTACGATCTGGGGTGCGGGACCGCGTGAGGGTCGCCCGCGACCCGGCGCCGGGCGCCGGCCGACCGAACAGGAGAGGAGTCTCGCCAGATGTCAAGCACGACGTCCGTCGTCAATCCCAAGGGAACGACCGAGAGCGCCGACGGCGCGACCGAGATCACGGACGCCACCGAGGCCGCCACGGCTGCGGTGGACGCGATCGCGAGCGCGGCAGGCCAGGAGGCCACGTTCTCGCTCGCGCTGAACCAGGATCAGAAGGACATCCGCGACTGGGTCCACGGCTTCGCCGCGGATGTCATGCGCCCGGCGGCTCACGAGTGGGACGAGAGGGAGCAGACCCCGTGGCCGATCATTCAGGAGGCCGCCAAGATCGGCCTCTACGGGTTCGAAGGCCTCGCCCAGTTCTTCGCCGACCCCACCGGTCTGACGCTGCCGATCGTCAACGAGGAGCTGTTCTGGGGGGACGCGGGCATGGGCATGGCGATCATGGGCACCTCCCTGGCCGTCGCCGCGATCTTCGGCCAGGGCACCGGCGAGCAGATCGGAGAGTGGATACCCCGCTGCTTCGGCACACTCGACGACGTGAAAGTCGCGGCGTTCTGCTCCTCAGAGCCCAACGCCGGCTCGGACGTGAGCGCGATCCGCACGAACGCCAAGTTCGACGAGGCCACTGGCGAGTGGGTGCTCAACGGCCAGAAGGCGTGGGCCACCAACGGGGGCATCTCCGACGTGCACGTGATCATCGCCTCCGTCGACCGCGAGCTCGGCGCCCGCGGCCACGCCGCATTCGTCGTGCCGATGAGCGAGGCCAAGGGCATCTCCCAGGGGGCGAAGGTCTCAAAGCACGGCCTCCGCGCCTCCCACACCGCCGACGTGTACCTGGACGACTGCCGCATTCCCGCGGGGTACGTGCTCGGCGGCAAGGACAAGCTCGACGAACGCCTGGCCCGCGCGAAAGAGGGCAAAAAGAACAAGTCCAACGCCTCGATGGCCACCTTCGAGGCCTCTCGCCCCACCGTCGCCGCCCAGGCGCTCGGGATCGCCCGGGCCGCATACGAGTACGCCCTGGACTACGCCAAGGAGCGCGAGCAGTTCGGCAGGAAGATCATCGAGAACCAGGCGATCGCATTCACCCTCGCCCGCATGAAGCTCGAGATCGACGCCTCCCGGCTGCTCGTGTGGCGCGCCTCGTGGATGGGCCGCAACCAGGTCCCGTTCGAGAACGCCGAGGGCTCGATGTCCAAGCTCAAGGCCGGCGAGGTCGCCGTGTGGGTGACCGAGCGCGCGATCCAGGTCCTCGGCGGCAACGGCTACACCCGCGAGTTCCCCGTCGAGCGCTTCCATCGCGACGCCAAGATCTACGACATCTTCGAGGGCACCGCCGAGATCCAGCAGCTCGTGATCGCCCGGGCGATCTCGGGGATGTACATCAAGTAGCTCTGGGACTGGGTTTTCGGGGTGGTGCTGGTCGTGCTGGGGGGTCGCTGAGGCCCAGAGCAGCGGCGCTCGAAAAGGCTGCTCGCGCCAGTCCTCGCGCCAGTCATGCTAGATCTGGGTCGTGTCCGGGGCAGCCGGGCGCCGGCTGCCCAGCTCACGCGATGAGTGTGTACCAGGCGTCCATCTCAGGACGAGGCGGCGTAACTCGGTGGCTTACCAAAACCCGGGGGGTAAACGGCATATGTCCTTACCAAAATAGGGGGGGCAGCCATTGCATAGAGGGCCGCTCCTCGGTGCTGGGCCGGAGAAGGTGCGGAGAGTCAATGCGTTGCCGAGAGCTACGGATTCACGGGTTCTGCGCCGATAATGTCGAAGCGAGCGGCGGCCGGCCGATTGGCGGGGAAGATCACGAGGTTGGTGCAGGGGCTGCGGGCGGAGGGCAGTAGTAGCCCGTCGCGCTCGAGCCAGTGAACCGTGCCGCCGAGCTGGCGGCACGCGATCATGTCGTCGGCCGTGATCTCTGCTGGACCGATGCCGACATCCTGCAGAAGCTCAGCGTCGGTGAGGTCAAGGACACTTGTCAGCGAGAACTCAAGCGTGTAGATGGTGCGGCGGGCGTGAGGTGGGATCGGCTGCACAGCGATCTGGTGCTCGGCCTCGGCGAGTGCGCCGTCCCTGGTGAGGCTTGTGTAGATGGCGGCGACGCCCTGTGGGTTCCAGCGCGCGCCGCGGGTGTTCTCGGCGTCGGGCGGGTAATCGCCAAACATATGCCGAAACGCTTGGCCGTTCCACGGAGCCGGTGTGATCGCCTGCAGGCGATCGAGTAGCCTTGACGGGTAGACCATGTTCGCTGGTACCGGCGGTGGTTATCAGACGTAGGCGCCGTCCCGCAGCTGGGCAATCAGAGCGAGCACGTCGTCGAGCTTGCCCTGCTGGATGCGGCTGGCGGGACGTTCGCCGCCGAGCAGGCGGTGCGGTGCGAACAACCACAGATGGGCCTCATCGGGCTCGTAGAACTCGGCGAGCTCTGCAAGCAGCCACTCGAGTGTAAGCAGTCGCTGCAGGCGGTCGGGTTGCGGTTCGACCTTGCCGGTGCGCCAGCGCGAAACGGTCTGCGGGGTGGTATCGAGCAGCTGGGCGACCTCGCGGGACTTGATTCCGCCGCGGTCACGGATCGAATCAAGACGGCTTGCTATGGCACTGGTCACAAGTTGCTCCTCGCATAGGCAGATACATGAACATTCACATGAACATTAGCATGAACCTCGCCGCCTGGACGTCCATAAAGTGCGCGCCAGTCTCGCGCCAGTCGTGTTCCGATTGGGCCGGATTCCACCGGATTCAGCCGGAGCGGTTTTGGCTCAACCAAGCCAAAACCGCGTCAGCGCGCGGCCGAAACGTGATCTACGACATCTTCGAGGACACCGCGGAGATCCAGCAGCTCGTGATCGCCCGGGCGATCTCGGGGGTAGGCCGGGCCGGGCTTCCGGGCGACGCTCCGCAGGGAGGGCGTTTTCCTGTCTCAGCAGCTGGTCGCATAGGCGAGCGCGCGGCAGCCACCGCCCCTATACGCACCTGATCTTGAAGCGGGACAGGACGCGAGCGACGGTTGCGGCTTGCCTCCGGCCGTGCGGGTCCCTATGGTCAAGTCATGCCCAGACCGCCGAGACCCAGACTCCCGCGCCCGCGCCTGACCTACGCGAACGTCGTCGCGACGCTCGCGCTCGTGTTCGCGATGAGCGGCGGAGCGCTGGCCGCGAACCACTACCTGATCAACTCGACCAAGCAGATCAACCCGAAGGTCCTGAAGAAGCTCAAGGGAAACATCGGCAGGACGGGCTCGACGGGGCACATCGGCCCGGTGGGTCCTCAGGGCGTTCAGGGTCTGACGGGTAAAACGGGCGCCAAAGGCGGCCAGGGCGAAAAGGGCGCCGCGGGCGAAAACGGGTTCTCGGCGCTCTCGAAGCTGCCCTCGGGCGCCTCGGAGAGCGGCGACTACGCGGTGCGCGACGAGAGCGTGAAAACGGGCTTGGTCCAGGAGGCCGTGACGTTCCCGATTCCTCTCTCGAACGGCGTTCCGAAAGTGATCTACACCCAGATCGGCAAACCGGTGCCGCCGGACTGCACCGGCCCCGGACACGCCGAAAAAGGCTTTCTCTGCATCTACAGCGCGGAAAGCGGCAACGTGGGCGAACCGGTCGTGAAGGATCCCGAGGAATCGCCCGTCACCCAGGGGACCGGCGGGGACTACGGGTTCGTGCTGACGTGGACGGTGACGGCCGAAGGTCCGTACGACATCGGCACATACACCGCCACTGCGCCGTGAGCGCCGCCGCTGTGGCCCGCTACCAGGCCTGATCGGTGCCGCAGCGGGGACAGGCGACGGTGGTGGAGACCGGTGCGGCGAACACGAGCCCGCACGCGCACGAGTAGCACGCGTTGTCGATCGGCCCTCCGGCGCTGCGGACCCGTTCAACCGCCGGGTCGCTTCCGAGGAGGATCGTGGCCTCGGTGGCGCGCGCGACCGCGGGGTGCCGGCGCCGGCGCCGCAGGGAGTGGCGCTCGCTCAGGAGGGGTGGAAGCAGGTCCGAGGCTCGCATCGTCTGTCACTAAAGACTCTTGGGATGTCCAAAGGTTTCGCTTCGCGACCCCGATTCCCTACTCGGAGACACATCCGGGCGACACGGGCTCGACATCTGCGGGGCGGGCTCGGACGGCGGTCAGTTCCCTGAGCGGCATGTGGGCGTGCGAACCATGAGATACTGGGCGGCGATGAACCCCGCACGCAGGCGAACGGTGCGGCTGACGGTTGCCCTGAGCGCAGCCGTGGTGCTGGCCGGCGCCCTGATCTACACGAGCTTCAGCGCGGCCTCCCCGGCGCTCACGCCGAGCCAGCTCGTCCACGATGCCCAGCCCGGGCGCAGCTACCAGCTGACGGGGACCGTCGTGGCCGGCTCGGTCCATCGCGACGGAGGCACGCTGGATTTCAGCGTCGCGGACCGGGCGGGCGGCGCGGGCGGGACGCGGATCCCGGTCGCCTACACCGGCACCGTCCCGGATCCCTTCCGGGAAGGCCGTGAGGTCATCGTGACCGTGGAGCGCCAGGACGGCGCCTACGTGGGAGAACGGAACTCGCTGATAACGAAGTGCCCGTCCAAGTACAAGGCCGCCCCGCCCAGCCAGAAGCAGACCTACTGATGGGTGGTCTCGGAAGCTGATGGCGAGCCTCGGAAGCGCCTGCCTGGTGCTCGCGCTGGTCGTGTGCGCGTACGGGATCGGCGCATCCCTGTACGGCGTTCGCAGCGGACGGACCGAGTGGTCGGATTCGGGCAGGCGCTCGGTGTATGCGCTCGCGGGGATCCTGACGGTCGCGTTCGGGGTGCTCGAGATCGCGTTCCTGGGAAACAACTTCGCCTTCAACACCGTCGCGGACACCTCGAGCACGACCACCCCCACCTTCTACAAGGCCGCCGCCGTGTGGTCCTCCCAGGAAGGCTCCCTGCTGCTGTGGGCATGGCTGTTGTCGATGTGGTCGAGCCTCGTGCTGTTCCTCACTCGCAAGCGTATGCGCGACATCGCCGCCTACGCGACCGCGATCCTGCTCGGGTTCGGCGGGTTCTTCGTGTCGTTGATGGTCTTCTACGCGAACCCGTTCCAGACGACCAGCCCCGCCCCCGCCGAGGGCGCCGGCCTGGATCCGCTGCTGCGGTTCCCCACGATGATGATCCACCCGCCGATGCTCTACTCCGGGTACACCCTGTGCACGATTCCCCTCGCCTTCGGGATGGGCGCCCTCCTGGCCCGTCGGGTGGACGCGGAGTGGATCAGGGCCGTGCGCAAGTTCGCGTTCGCCGCCTGGCTGTTCCTCGGCATCGGGATCATGCTGGGCGCCCGCTGGTCCTACTCGGAGCTCGGCTGGGGCGGCTACTGGGGCTGGGACGCGGTCGAGAACGCCTCCCTGATGCCCTGGCTGACTGCCACCGCGTTCCTGCACTCGCTGATGATCCAGGAGAAGCGGGGGATGCTCAAGGTCTGGAACGCCTCCCTGGTGCTCGCCACCGGGACGCTCGCGATCATGGGCACCTTCCTGGTGCGCAGCGGGATCCTCAACTCGATCCACGCCTTCGGCGGGCAGACCCTGGGAGTGCCGTTCGTGTGCCTGATCGGGGTGCTGATCGCCGGCTCGATCTACCTGGTCGTGAGCCGCCGGGAGATGCTCCGCAGCGAGCACCGCCTGGACTCGCTGCTCTCGCGGGAGTCCGCGTTCGTGGCCAACAACCTCGTGCTTGTGGCCCTCTGCTTCGTGATCTTCTGGGGCACCTACTTCCCGCTCATCTCCGAAGCCCTCACCGGCAAAGCCGCGTCGGTGGGACCCCCGTGGTTCGACCGCTACACGGTTCCCCTCGCGCTGATCCTCGTGCTGCTGAGCGGCATCGGGCCGGTGATCGCGTGGCGACGAGCGACCCTCGCCAACGCACGCCGCAACTTCCTCGCTCCGCTGGCGATCGCGGCGGTAACGCTCGTTGTGCTCCTCGCGGCAGGCGTTCAGGGCAAGCCTGCGCCCCTGGCGATGTTCTCCTGCGCGGCCTTCGTCCTGGGATGCGTCGGCCAGGAGCTCTTGCGGGGCGTCCGGGTGCGCAGGGCGATGGCCCACGAGTCCCTTCCCGTCGCCCTGGTCGCGCTCGTGAGCCGCAACCGACGTCGTTATGGCGGCTATGTCGTGCACGTCGGCATCGCGGTGCTGTTCGTGGGGGTGGCCGCCTCTTCGTCGTTCCAGCATGCGGTCGAGCCGACCCTGTCGGTGGGCCAGTCCAGCAAGGTGGGCGCCTACGCGGTCCGCTACGTGCGTCCAACGGCCACGATCACCCCCAAGTACGACGCGGCCCACACCGGCGCGACCCTCAGCCTGGGCGCGGTCCTGGACGTGACCAAGAACGGCCGTCACGTGGCGACCCTGCGCCCGAGCGAGGGCTACTACGACTCAGGTGAAGCCAGCCAGGGCTCGGTCGGGCATTTCATCGGCGGCCAGCCCGTGAGTCATGTGGCCTTGAGCGCGGGCATCACCCGGGACCTCTGGAGCGCGATCGCCCCGGACATCGAAACCCCCCAACTGAAGAGGATCGTCGAAGTGGGCAACCGCACGATCCCGATCGTCCGCCCCGACGAGGGCGTGATCGCGATCGCCTATCTCGCGCGCGCGTATCTGCAGAACCCGCCTCCGGCGCAGTTTCACTTCATCGTCTCCCCGCTGGTCATGTGGATCTGGATCGGCGGCCTGATCGTGGTCCTCGGCGCCCTGATCGCGATCTGGCCGGCCCCGTCGGTGCTCCGCCGGCGGGTGGCCGTCCGCTCGCTGACCCGCGTGGGCGCCCGCCTGGAGGCCGCCCGCGAGGCCAAGTACCGTGAGCTGAGGGATCTGGAGCTCGACTACCGCACGGGCAAGCTCTCAGACGAGGACTACCGCCTGATCGACGCCGCCCTGAGGGTCGAGGCCCTGGAGATCCTCGACCAGCTCGACGAGCTGGACGCGCTCGACGAGCTCCTAGGCCCAGGGACGCCTGAGCAGGATGATGGCGTTCAGCGCGAAGAGGATGGCGAACCCGACGGTCCACCGGTTGAGGTTGCGCTCGACCATCGAGCCGCCTCCGAGGGGGCCCTGGCCACTGCCGACGCCAAAGGCACCGGAGAGCCCTGAGTCCTTGCCCGAGTGCATCAGCACGAGGAACACCAGGACCACGCAGATCGCGACCTGAACGACAGAGAGGATCGTTTCCACGACGGCAGGGTAGCGCTTCGAGGCCCGTGCCGGCGCGGCCCGGACGGCGAGCGACGCCTAACGGCCCGCCGAGACAGGCCCTGAGGTTCTCCGAGACAGGCCCTGAGGTTCTAAGGGCAGGGAACGGTCGCCGACGCGGTGGCTGTGGTGCCGTCCTCGAACGTGACTTCGGTGGCGAACGGAAAGCCGCCGGCGGGGCAGGTTCGCGGCATGACGATCGATCCGCCGGCGGCGTGGGCCGTGGGCGCCCCGTGGATCGCGCCGAACGTGACCGACGTCGATATGAACGAGGCGTTCGGCTCGTACATCACCGTCGGGATCGGCGGGACCGTGGTCACGGTCCTCCAGCCGAAGGGCGCCTTGTCGGTTTCGAGGATCGCCGTGCTGACCTGACTCTGGTCCAGGGGCGTGTTGCCGTGACCGTAGATCTCGAACGTCGGCAGGCCTTCGCGGCTCGGGCCCCGGAAGATCGACAGGGTGGCCTGCTCGGGGAGCGACTGGGATCCGGCGTGGACTCGCAGCAGCGCGTGCCCGGTTCCGACCAGCGATCTCGAAGGACAGCCCGACGGGCCCTTGCGCCTCAGGCTCCCCGGCTGGCAGGTCTTGACCCCCGACACGTCGATGTGCAGGCCCGCGGGCAGGCGCACGACGACCTTACGCAGCGGCGGCGGGACCCCTTCTTCGCCGCCGGAGAAGCGAAAGGCGAGCGTGAAGACGGTGCTCGCGCCGAGCCGGTCGGGCATCAGCGAGGGGTGGATGCTGACGGTCGCTTCTTCGGCCTGCGCCGCCGCCGGCGCACCCGCGCAGCAGACCGCCAGCGCCGCCAGGACCGTAGCCGCGGACAAGCTCCTCACGGCTATTTCTTCGGGCAGGGGATCGCGTGCTTGGCGGGGACGGTCGAGCCGTCCTCGAAGCTGATCACCGTCTCGACCGGCCAGCCCCCGCGCGGGCAGGTCTTGGGGGTGATGATGCCCTTGACGTGGAACAGCTTCCGTTTGCCGTGGATCTTCCTGTAGTAGGCGACGTCTTTGGCGCCCAGGGTCAGGAAGCTGCTCGTTGCCGACGCGTCGGAGGCTTCGGGCAGGACTTTGATCAGGGGCACGTTGAGGCTGAAGCCCAGCCCATAGGGCTTGGGCCCGTTGATCACGGTAGCCGTGAACACGAGCTGGATCGACACAGGGCTCGAGCCGTCGAGGTAGATCAGCAGGGTCGTGTGCCCGGGCTTGTTGTCGCCGAGGAAGAAGTCGAGCGTGAACTTCTCGTTGACGATTTCGTGGGCGATTTCGTACGCCCCTTCGCCGCCGCCGAACCCCGCCTTGGAGGTCGTTGGGCAGGCTTCGGGCCCGACGTTTTCGAGCGTTGCGGCGGTGCACGTGCCGGTGCCTGCAAGGCTCAAGGTCGCTCCGGCAGGGCCGTAGACGTCCACATGGGTGATCGGCGAGGGCACCGGTAGGTTGGTCGAGCCGATCGTCGCCTTGCCGAAGGCGTTCGTCGGCACCCCCAGGCGGTCCGGCGAGAAGCCTGCTTCGGTGATCGTGACGGTCTCTTCGGCCTGCGCCAGCGGCGCGAGTCCGAGCATCAGCCCACAGCCGGCCAACATCGTGGCGATCACTCGTAGCTTGAACATCTGGTTCTCTCCTCTTGTCCCTGAAACCGTCGGCCGGGGCGCCGACCTGATTGGCGTCTGAACCCTAAACCCTCGGGGAGGAAGAATAGAGCGGTGGGCGGGCGCGTGCGACGTCTCGCCTCGTATCTCGCTACGGTCCCGGCTACATGGCCAGCGCCCGAGCCCATGCAGGTCGGCCAGGCACGATTACGAATCCTTTACGGGTTCATGGTTGTCTGCCGATATGAATTGCAGATGGCGTCCTGCGATCGTGGGTCGATGGCGCCACCAGACCTACCATGAGCGACAGGGAACGCACGATCACAAGCCTTCAGGGAGGCGGCCGATGAGCGGCTCGCCCCGCGCGGGCGTGGGCTGGAAAGGGAGTCGGCTGCTGAGTTGGCGCATGCTGCTCTCGGCCCTCGCCGGCGGCGGTCTGAGCGCGGCGGGCCTCGGCGGTCCGGTCGCGGCCCTCGGCGCCGAAGAACCCGCCGGCTCGACGACCTCGACCGAAAGCTCCCCGCCGCCGACCACGACCACCCCCGAAGGGGGCTCCGAAGGCACCGGGACCACGACCCAGGGAACCGGTACGACCACCGGCACGACCACGCCCACCACGCCGGCCCCGAGCGCGAGCGCTCCAAGCACGCCTGCCCCGAGCGCCGGGGCGCCCCAGGCGACGGGACCCGCTCCGAGCGCCGTCCCCCCACCGTCCTCCGGAGAAGCCCCCAAGGTGGTGCTCCGCCGCCCCCAGGGCGCGAGCGCGGGTGGGGCGGCCAGGCGCAACGGCGCTCAGACCAAGACCCAGTCGGGCAAGACCTCCTCACAGGGCACGGGCGCCGGCGCGAACGTCTCCAACAACGTGGCCCTCGCACCGCAGCTCGTCGCGGCCCAGGCGAGTGCGCTGGCGGCTGAGCTCAGCGGCCAGGCCGCGTCGGCGCAGGCGCTGGACTTCTACCGCATCCCCCTGTTCCTGCTGCCGATCTACAGAGCCGCCGCCGAGCAGTACGACGTGCCCTGGCAGATCCTCGCGGCGATCAACGAAATCGAGACCGACTACGGCACCGACCTCTCGGTCTCGAGCGCCGGGGCGGTCGGGTGGATGCAGTTCATGCCCCAGACCTGGCTGGAATACGGGGTGGACGCGCTCAACGCGGGCTACGCCGATCCGTACAACCCGGTCGACGCGATCTTCGCGGCCGCCCGCTACCTGAACGCCGCGGGCGCCGCCCAGAACCTCGACGCGGCGATCCTCGCCTACAACCACTCCGAAGCGTATGTGAGCTCGGTCCTGCTGCGCGCGAAGCTGATCGCCGCCTATCCCGGCCAGGTGATCGCCACCCTGACCGGGCTCGTCGACGATCGCCCGCCCGTGACCGGCAAGCGAATCGGCTGGGGGGCGCCCGCCCTCGCTGCGCCGGTGAGTCTGCCCTCGTCCTCCACCGCCACGGCCGGCGCCAGCGCCGTCAAGACGCCGGCGGCCGCCGCCGCCGCTGGGACCCCCGGCTCCACCGCCGCGCCGTCTCCGGCGAGCGCCGCCACGGCCGCGAGCACGACCGGGTCCTCGCCGGAGCTGGTGGATGTCACCAGCGAACCGAAGGCTCACGCGGTCGCCGTACAGGACGGGCGGATCGTCAAGCTCGGGACCTCCCGGGCGCTCGGCCGGTACGTGGTCCTGCAGGACGTCTACGGCGACACCTTCACATACGCCGATCTCGCGAGGATCGCCTCCAGCTACCTGCCCACTCGCGCGGATTCGCTGGCGAACGGATCGCCGAAGGGCGGCTCCGGAGGGGCCGTCGGCCGAGCGCCCGTCTCGACCGCGAGCGGCTCGCGCAAGGCCCGTGTGTTCGCCCATCCGGGCAACCCGGACGCCCTCGTCGCCGCTCGCGCGAGGGCGGCGAGCGCCAGGTCCACAGCCGACCCCCGCCGGCCGTTGCGCGGCGGCTCGGTCGTCGCCCAGGGCACCGTGCTCGGTCGCGTGAGCACTCCTCCGGGAGCCGTGGATGGCCATCTGCGCTTCGCGATCAAGCCCGCCGGGGACTCCACCACGATCGACCCCCGGGCGATCCTTCAGAACTGGAGTCAGCTCGCTACGGCCCTTCACCCTCGCGGCGCGAAGGGCAACGCCAGCCTGCTCGGCGCGACCGCCAGCGACGTGTTCCTACTGTCCAAGAGCCAGCTCGAGCGTGAGGTCCTGGCCGATCCGGGAATCGCGATGTCCGCCTGCTCACGTCAGCAAGTGGCCGCCGGGAAGGTCGACAAGCGGGTCCTGGCCGTGCTCGGCTTTCTCTCCCGCAGTGGCCTGAAGCCTACGATCGGCACCCTGGCCTGCGGCAACGGCGCGTATGCCGCGAGCGGCTTCGTGTCGGCCGGCCATGACGGAGACGCCGCCGCGATCGTCGCCATCAATGGCGTACCGATCGCCGGCCACCAGGGCGCCGGCTCGATCACGGACACGACGATTCGCACGCTCCTGACGCTCCAGAAGGAATTCTTCCCCGCCCGGATCGTCAGCCTGATGCGTTATCCGGGGGCACCCACGACGATGGCCCGGGCAGACCATGGCGACTACATCGAGGTCGTATTCACGCCCGCCCCCCGGCGTCCGCGCCTCGCGGCCGCCGCCACGGCCGCGGTAGCGCGTTCGGCGCGCTCGGGCAAGACGGCCCCCGCTCCGGTCGCGGTCGTGGGCGGACTGAGCGCGACGCAGTGGGAACAGCTGATCTCCCGCGTGGGGGCCCTGCCCCAGCCGAAGGTCTCGGCCAAGCCGAGCTCCTCCGCGATCCCCGACCGGAAAAAGAATTAAGGAGCATCCGGGAGGGACGCTGGAGTCGCTGCCTTCGCTGTCGCGAGGATGTGGTCCAGCACGACACCGATCTCCGGGTCAATGTCGGATGGGTCGATGTGCTCAGCCAGCACGTGATAGTTCGACTTGCGGATGAGGTTCTCGATCCCCAGCTCCGCGAAGAAGCCCACAAACAGCCGATCCAGGAACTGCTCATTGATCTTGGTCTCCTGCCAGTAGGGATCGTCCGTGTCATCCAGCGCGACAGGTGGCACCAGGCGCCGGAGCTGTTCGGTCATCGTGACCTCCCAGCGGTCGGCCTCGGCGACCTCGAACAGACCGCCGAGACTACGTTCGCCTCCAGTCCGGCGTGCCCACGCTAGAAGCGTTGCCGGCTGGCATATGTAGTTCTCGATCTCGCGCCGCATCCACATATACATCCTCAAACCCGCGCCGCCCTCGGGCACATGGTCGAGTCGATCGAACAGAGCGAAGCCGACCAGGTTCGGCACGGCCTCGCGCAGACCGTGGAAGCGGTTGCGCGCAAGCTGTGGCTGATCGAAGACGTAGTCGACGAACGGGCCGTCAAGATGCTCGATCGCCGCGTGGCCAAGACGCCGAGCGAGCGCCTGCAGGATCGCCAGGTCTGTGGAGCCCTCGAGGAACAGGATCCATCCCCGCTCCTCCGCCGCGTAGTAAGCCTCAAAGCCGATATCGGTCAACGCCTTGGCAAGCTGCGACTTGCCCCGGTCGTCGATGCGATGAGGGCGTCCCAGGAACGCGATGACGGTATCTCGCTGAGCGGCCTCGTTCAGGATGACCTCGGAGTGGCTGGCCGCGATGATCTGTCCTCCGGTTTCGCTTGCCATCTCGCTCAGCATCGCGTAGGTTTGACGTTGTCGAAGGATCTCCAGGTGGGCATCGGGCTCGTCCAGCAGCACCACAGCTCCGCGATGCAAGGCCAGGAAGGCGAGCAGTAGCAACGTCTGCTGCAGGCCCCGACCGGCGGAGGCCAGGTCCAGGCGCACCCCACCACTCGTGCGGTAGCTCATCGCGATCTCTCCTCGCTCTGCGATCTCGCGCGGCTCATCCAAATGGGCGCCGAACAGCCGCTCGATTCGGTCTGCGATCTCCACGAACCTGTTGCCGCCTTCGGCCGAGTCGCGTTCGACGACTTGGAAACAGAGATTTCGCAGAACCTCTGCGGTCCGACCCTCTCCGATTCGTACGTCGATGGCTCCTGAGGGAAGTCGTGTCTCGTTTGCCGCGAGGCCTGACATCGGGGCGAGCAGCGCGACATTTGCGTCGGCCGCCAGCTCGGGAATCAGCATGCGCGTGTCCCCGTTCTCGCCTCTCAACGGACGAACGTAGATGGACTCCTCGTTTGCATAGTCGAACTCCAGTCCACATGCCCAAGGGTGTCCCGCGTTGACGCCTTCGACGATCACATCGACGCGGACCTTGTCCGCGCGCTTTTTGCCTTCATCTGTCCAGTTGTTCAGGACGTACAGATCGTGCCAGAGCACTCGCGCCGTGGCGACTGGAATCCCGGTGAGATCCTTCCGGTTGATGGCGATGCCCGCGCGGGTGTCGGGAACGCTCGATGGGCCACGCTTCTCCAGATACCGCCGTAGACCGATTTGCCAGAGAAGGAGCGCCTGCAGAGCACTGGTCTTGCCCGCATCATTCGGGCCGACGAACACAACCGGGTTGCCGAGCTCTATGTCGGCTTCGACGAAGCGCTTGAAGCGACGTATCACGAGGCGGGTCAACATGGGCGGCAAGCCTATGACTTGCAGCCGGCGGCTGTCGCTCTGCTCGGTGGTTCGGCGGCCATTTGGCCATATTCTTCGGCGGCGGCGCCTGCACGCCGCCGCCGTGACGATCTCGCCCCTTCTGGCGCCGCCCTCCTGGCGCCAGGAGTCAGCCCCGAGCGTCAGCTCTCAGCCCGTGGAGGGCGCTCCACCGGACGGCGGCGCCCCGCTGCCGGCGCCGGGCCGCAACGCGCTTCGCAGTTCGCTCGAGCACCTCATCTGCGCCGTCCTGAACCGGGAGCCGGACGTGTCGATGCCCTTGGTGTCGAAAACCGGACCCGTGCCTGAAGTGTTCGGTTCGGGGACGTTCACGCCGTTCTTGCGCATGCACGTCGCGAACTTCGCCAGGGCCTGCTTGTAGGCGGGGCTTTTCAGGCGAGCGCCCCCGCCCAGGAACCGGCCGCGTCCGAAATCGCCGCCCCCGCACTTCTTGATCGCGGCTTCGTACTGGTCACGGGTCATGCCCTTGGGCAGCTGTGGACCTGTGCCGCGGCCGGTGATCCCGCCGGGACCGCCCGCGGGACCTCCGCCGGGACGGAATTTCGGCAGCGTGATCCCCTGCTTCTGAAGGCATTCCCGGACCTTCGCGAAGCGCGTCGCCCCCGGCCCTGAGCCGTTCGGCCCGCTGGTGGTCCCTCCCGGGCTCGTGGCGGTGGCGGCCGCGCTGGTGGTCGTGGACGAGCCCGAGCTTCCACAGGCTGTCAACCCAACGCCGGCGAGCAGCACGATGAGAGCGGCCAGCGCCGCGGACTTGCGTGATGAGATGCTGATGTGAGGCATTGAGCTCCTTTGTCGATTGTCGTACTGCCGTCAGCCGCCGTTGCCGAACAGCGCCGGTTCACCGCCGCGTCCGCCCGCGGATTTGCTGCTGCTGCTGCTGCTGCTGCCAGCGCCGCCAGCGCCGGCGGAGGCGCCCCCGGTGCCTCCGCCGGCGAACAGCGCCCCGAGGCCGGAGCCTCCCGCCCCGAGGCGTATCGATTCGGCGCTCACCGTCCCGTCGGCGCCGGAGGCTCCGGTCACGACGACGGTTTCGCCCGGGTGGATGGCCTTGACGGACGCTTTGACGGTCTTGGTGACCGTCGAGGCCGGTGAGGTGGTCACCTTGACGGTATTCCCTTCGGCGTTTGTCACATACAGGGTGCTTCCGGAGATGTAGGCCACCTGGCCGGCCGTCGCGCCCGCGCCAGAGCCGGCCGCCGCCCCGCCGCCGGCTCCGAAGAAGGCGCTTCCGCCGGCGGACCCGCCCGCGCTTGAGCCGCCGGCAGCGCTCGCGCCCGCGCCTCGCGATGCGCCGGCGCCTGACGCGCCCGCGCGCAGGGAGGCGAAGCGCGATGACAGGGCCGTCGCGCCGGAGGCGGAGGAGCTCGAGGAGGTCTGACCCTTCTCGACGAGCACCCCTCCGATGAAGCCGCACGCGATCAAGAGCACGGCCAGGAGCGCGAGGGGCACCGGCGCGAGCAGGTGACGGCGGGGCCGGGGGGGAAGCTCCTCGGCGTTCTGCAGCCACTCACCGGCGACCGGGGTGGGCTCCTCGTGGGTCAGGACGGATTCCTCGTTGGGCATGACGGGCTCCTCGTGGGGCATTGCTGGCTCCTGGTGGGGGGACGGTCGATCACTCAAAGCGCAGCGCCTCGATCGGTCGCAGGGACGCCGCGCGGGCGGCGGGATAGGTGCCGAAGAACAGGCCGGAGGCGAGGGCCGCGGCGAAGGCCAGGAAGATCGAATACGTGGCTATCTCCGGCTGGACACCGGCGATTTCGAACTGGCTGCCGAGAACTCCCACGGCCACTCCGGCGATGCCGCCGAAGAGAGAGACCAGGACCGCCTCGGTCAGGAACTGGGTGAGGATGTCGGTGCGTCTGGCGCCGATGGCCTTGCGAATGCCGATCTCGCGGGTGCGCTCGGTGACGGACACGAGCATGATGTTCATCACGCCGATCCCGCCGACTAGGAGGGAGATGGCGGCGACCTCGCCGAGGAGGGTGGTGAAGACGCTGCTGGTGGAGCTCGACGTTTCCAGCAGGGACCCCTGGTTGAGCACGGTGAAGCCGGGTTCGGCGGTGTCTTTGACCCTGTGGCGTTCCTCGAGGATCTGGGTGACCTCCCCTTCGGCCGCGTTCAGGGAGGATTCAGAGGACGCCTGGACTGTGATCGAGTCGATCGGACCGGTGCCCGTGAGGGAGCTCTGGACGGTCGTGATCGGGGCCATCACCACGTCGTCCTCGTTTGTGGCGCCGTTGGTGCCCTTTTTCGCCAGGACGCCGACCACTTCGTAGTTGCTCCCGTTGACCTTCATGTTCTGCCCGACGGGGCTGACTCCGGGGAACAGTTCCTGTACGACTTCCTGGCCGATCACCGCCACGCGCCTGTGTTCTGTGACGTCGGCTTCGGTGAAGGTCGAGCCTTCGGCGATCTTGTAGCTGTGGGCGGTCAGGTAGGAGGGGGTGGTGCCCACGAACGAGGACGGTTCATAGCTGGAGCTGCCGTAGACGAGCTTCGTGGCGGTGGCGTTCACCACGGGGGAGGCGCTCTTGACGTCGGGGGCCTGGCCGGGGCTCTGGAGGGCTTGCGCGTCCTGCCTGGTCAGCGAGACGCTCGCCGCGGTGCTCGCCCGAGCGCCCCCCCGAAAGGCGCCGCTGGCCTGAACGACGAGCACGTTCGTGCCGAGGCTCTGGATGCGCGAGGCGACGGCCTCCGAGGAGCCGTTGCCGACGGCTATCAGCACGATCACCGAAGCCACTCCAATTGTCATCCCGAGGATCGTCAGGCCCGAACGGAGCTTGTTCGCTGTGATCCCACTCCAGGCGATCCTCAGGGTCTCCGGGCAGATCATCGCCGGGCCTCCTCGGCGCCTGGGCTCGTCTCCTCGGCGGTGGGGCTCGTCTCGATGGCGGTGGGCCTCGTCTCCATGGCGGTGGAGCTCGGACGGTGGTGGGCGGACTTCAGCGCGTGGGGTGGGGGAGGCGGGTCGTGTACGCCCGCCAGGCGGCGATCCTCGACGACTTCGCCGTCGCTGAGCCGGATCACACGCTTGGTCTGCTCGGCGACGTCGGGCTCGTGGGTGATCAGCACGACAGTTCGGGCTTCTTCGTTGAGGTGGGCGAAGATCCGCAGTATGTCCTCGGTTGAGCGGGAGTCCAGGTTCCCGGTGGGCTCGTCGGCGAGGATCAGCGAGGGGTTGGTGACCAGCGCTCGGGCCACGGCGACTCGCTGCTGCTGGCCGCCGGAGAGCTCCGAGGGCTGATGGCGCATGCGGTCGGCCATCCCCAGAGAGGACAGCGCTCGTTCGGCCCGTGTCCTGCGCTTGGCGCCTCTCAATCCGGCGTAGGCGAGGGGCAGCTCGACGTTCACCAAGGCGCTCGTGCGGGCCACCAGGTTGAAGCTCTGAAAGACGAACCCGATCTTGCGGTTGCGCAGGTCCGAGAGGTCGTCCTCGTCCATGTGGGAGACGTCCACGCCGTCGATCAGGTAGCGACCGCTGGTGGGCACGTCCAGGCAGCCGAGGATGTTCATCAGGGTGCTCTTGCCGCTGCCCGAGCTGCCCATGATCGCCACGAAGTCCCCAGCGTCGATGCGCAGGGACACGTCGCGGAGCGCCTGCACCCGGATCTGTCCCAGGTCGAAGACCTTCGAGACCCCGTGGACCTCGATCACCGGGTGGCGTGGTCTGAGATCCCCGCGGCCGGAGTCCTCGCGGGTCGGGGGGCGCCTGAGGAGCGGCTGGGTGCGAGGGACCCGCGCCTGTGCGGGCGTGCGGGAGCGGAATGGACCGCCCATCAGCCGCCACCCCTGAAGAAGGCGGCCCCACCGCCACCGCCGCCGCCACCGCCGCCGCCGAGGGCTCCGCCGCCGAGGGCCCCGGCGCCGCCCAGGCGGCTGGCGAGTCTCGAGGTGAGGCTGGCGGCGCCGGTGCTGGTTGCGACGGGCAGGACGATCTCTTCTCCGGCCTTCAGGCCGCTGAGGACGATCGTCGAGCTGTTGCCCGCCAGTCCGGTGACAACGCGCTGGCGCACCTGCTTGCCGTCCCGCACCACCGTCACCGAGCCGCCGGAGATCGCGCTGGTGGGGACGTTGAGGCCTTCGGCCTGCTTGACGACCACTTCGGCGGTCGCGCTCATACCCGGCTTCAGGCCAGGTTCCATCTGGTCGAGCTGGAATGTGACGTCGTAGCTGACCACCCCGCTGTTGCTCGTCGAGAGGATCGCCACTTCGCTGACGTGGGCCGCCAGCTTGCGGCCTTCCAAGGCTTCGACGGTCACGGTGGCGATCTGACCGACCTTCACGTTGTGAATTTCCGATTCGCTCAGAGGCGCCACCAGCTGCATCGAGGTGAGGTCGCTCAGGACGGCGAACGCGGAGCTCGAGGAGCCCGAGGAGCCCGAGCCCGAGGAGCCCGCGGCGGAGGAGCTCGCGGCGGAGGAGCTCGAGGAGCCGGCGCCGGAGCGGCCCGCCGAGGAGGCCCCTGCCGTTCCCGCCCCGCTCGATCCGGATCCGCTGGAGGAGACGCTGGAGCTCGAAGTCCTGGTGGTGCCGTTTGCGGAGACCACTTCTCCCACCTGTCCGGTGAGCGAGACGATCGTGCCGCTCTCGGGCGCGTAGAGCTTGGTGTCCTGAACGGCCTGCTCGTCGCTCTGTACGGTCAGCATGTCACTCTTGACAGCCGCTCGGGCGGAGGCGAGGTTCGCTTCGCGGGTGGCCGTGGTGACGGTGGATTTGGACGAGGACGAGCCAGAGTGGGACGAGGACGAGCCCGACCCTGACGAGGACGAGCCGGAGCTTTGGCTGGAGCCGCCCGAGGACGAGCCGCTCGGGCCGGTCGACGTTTCGCCGCCGGTTTCTTCCTCCCCGGCGAGGGTCGCTTGGGCGGAGAGGAGGCTGGCCTTGGACTGTTCGAGGGTGACTTCGGCGGTCTGGGGATCGAGGGTGGCCAGCAACTGGCCCTGGACGGCCTGATCGCCCTGGGTCACATAGATATGGGTCACCGTGCCGCTCGTCTTGAAGCCGAGGTTCAGCTGGCTGACGGCCTGGAGGTTGCCGCTGCCGGAGACGGTGGACTGGACGACACCCTGGGCGACCCTGGCAGTGCGAGTGGCGGTGGCCTGGCTGCCGGACGCGGGGCCCACGACGAGGATGGCCGCGGCGATCGCGCCGGCACAGAGAGCCGCCAGCGCATAGAGGAGCCAGGATGGTCTGGTGGACTTGGTCATCTCGCGGCGGCGATCTCACACAGAACGCCTGGGACGATCTTGTGGAGAGCGTCTAAGAGACTGCGAAGACGGACCTAAATTCGCCTAAATCTTGGGTGTCGGGTGTATGCGCGATGATGCCGGCGATGGCCACCTACGGAGGGATCGATCTCGGCGGGACCAAGATCCAGGCGGCGATCGTGGACGACGTGTTCAACGTGCTCGGCTCCGCGCGGCGGCCGACTCCGACGAGCGGCGGGCCCGCGGACGTGGCCAGGGAGATGGAGGCGACGCTGCGGGACGCCGCCGCGGCAGCCGAGTTCGACGCCTCGCGGCTGGACGGCGTCGGGGTGGGCTCGCCCGGGAGGATCGAGGACGGGAGCGTCACGAGCGCGCGGAACCTGCCCGGATGGGACGGGACGTTCGCGCTCGGACCGGCCCTTCAGGGCGCCCTGGAGACGGAGGTGAGGGTCGGCAACGACGTGCAGGTCGCCACCGACGCGGAGGTGAGGCTAGGCGCTGGGCGGCTGTACAGCTCGCTGCTGGGCGTGTTCTGGGGGACCGGCGTGGGCGGCGGCGTGATCCTCGACGGCAAGCTCTGGACCGGTCGTGGCGGGGCCGGGGAGATCGGGCATATGGTCGTCGAGATGGACGGCGCCCGGTGTACCTGTGGCAGGCGAGGCTGCATGGAGGCCTATGCGGGACGGGCGTCGATGGAAGCCCACGCGCGGAAGCTCCACGAGGAGAGGGGTCGCAGGACGGACCTGTTCAAGCTGATGGAGAAGCACGATCGCGAGCGCCTGACGAGCGGCATCTGGGCGCGAGCGCTGGAGGACGGGGACAAGCTGGCGGTGGAGATCATCGACCGTGCCGTGCGGGCGCTTGGCGCTGGGATCGCCTCGGCCGTGAACCTGCTCGACGTCGAGGGGGTGATCGTGGGGGGAGGACTGGGCGTCCGCCTCGGACACCCGTACGCCAAGCGGATCGCCGAGGAGATGCAGCCGCACCTGTTCGCGGACGACCGCCCGCCCCACGTCCACGTGGCGGCCCTCGGGGACCTCGGCGGGGCGATTGGGGCGGCGCTGCTTCTCGCGCCCACGGCGTAACGTTGGGGGTGTCGTGCTCGTAACGTTCGGATCGCCGCCATGACCCAACCGGTCGTGCACCTCTCCAGCATTCTGCGCAGCCCGCTGCTCGACCGGACGGGGGAGCGGCTCGGCCGGGTCGAGGACCTGATCGTGCGTCTCGCCGACGGCGGCTATCCGCCGGTGACGGGCCTGAAGGCGAAGATCGGCGGCCGGGAGCTGTTCGTCCCGGTGGATCGGATCGCCGAGCTGGCCCCGGGCGCGGCAAGGCTCGCGGGGGAGAAGCTCAGCCTGGGGCGCTTCGAGCGGCGTCCGGGGGAGGTGTTGCTCGGCCAGGACGTGCTGGGGCGAAAGCTCGTCAACGTCGAGGCCGATCCGCCACGGCTCGTGACCGCCAACGAGATCGAGCTCGCGTGCATCGAGGGTTGGTGGCGGGTGGTGGGGGTCGACCACAGCAGTCGCGCCCAGCTGCGCCGGCTGCTGCCCAGGCGCATGCGCTCGCTCCTCGCCGACAGGCCGTTCTTGGACTGGACCGACATGGAGCCGTTCGTCGGGCACGTGCCGAGCGCGCGACTGCGGTTCTCTCATCGCAAGCTCGCGAACCTGCATCCGGCCGAGATAGCGGACCTCGTCGAGGCGGCCTCCCACGACGAGGGGGAGGAGCTGATCGAGGCGGTCGGCCTGGACCGCGAGTTGGAGGCGGACGTCTTCGAGGAGCTCGACGAGCATCACCAGCTGGAGTTCATCCGCGAGCGCCCCGACGCCCAGGTGGCAGCGGTGATCGGGCGGATGGCTGCCGACGACGCGGCCGACCTGATCGTGGAGATCGAGCAGGAGCGGCGCGGCCGGGTGCTCGCGCTGCTCCCGGCCACCCAGCGCAAGCAGATCGAAGGGCTGCTCGGCTACAACCCCTCCACCGCCGGCGGCCTGATGAGCCCGGATTTCATCCTCGTGGCCGAGACCGACACGGTCGCGCGTGGGCTCGAGCGGGTGCGGGCCAGCGACCTCTCGCCGGGGACCCTCAGCACGGTCTACGTGAGCGACGCCGAGGGGCGACTGTCGGGCTCGGTCCACGTCGTCACGCTGCTTCGGGCCGGGGCCGAGACGGCCATCCACGAGGTCGCCGAGCACGAGCCGGTGTCGGTCGGGACCGACGCGGATCTGCCCGAGGTGGCGCGGACGATGACCGACTACAACCTGGTGATGCTCGCGGTCGTGGACGAGGAGGGCAGGATGGTGGGTGCGATCACCGTCGACGACGTGCTCGAGCAGACCCTGCCGTCCGGCTGGCGGAGGCGGTTCGGAGTCGCCAGCGACTGACGTGGGCGGCTAGGTCGCCGGCGGGCGGCGACTGACGTGAGCGGCCGGCCGTTGCTAGGCTGGGCTTCGCCTCAGTTGAGCCCTCAGACGGTGCGTTGAAAGGAGGTCGGCATGGACCGAGAACAGCCGCGAAGTACCCAGCCGGCCGCACGCCCGTCGGGCTCGTCCCTCCTGGCCTGATCACCTTCCCGGGACCCCGTCCGGATCGGCGTGCGCCGAGACGTGACCATGCGCGATCCCACGAGCGAAGGCAGGAAAGGAGGTGAAACGAATGGCCGACGAGCAGACGACGCTGACCGAGGCGCCCGTGCCCGTGCGCCCGGAGGGGGTGCCGCCGGTGCTCGACGAGGCGCACATCGGGGACATCCGGGGTGCGTTGGGGACGATCCGGATGCACGACACCGGCGAGCGCCACGGCTGGCGCTCGCGGACGATGGCGCTGCTGGCGATCATGGGCCCGGGTCTGATCGTGATGGTCGGCGACAACGACGCAGGAGGCGTCTCGACCTACGCGCAGGCGGGACAGAACTACGGGACGAGCCTGCTGTGGCTGCTGGTGCTGCTGATCCCCGTGTTGATCGTCAACCAGGAGATGGTGATTCGCCTCGGGGCGGTCACGGGGGTCGGTCACGCGCGGTTGATCAACGAGCGGTTCGGACGCTTCTGGGGATGGTTCTCGGTGGGGGATCTGTTCATCCTGAACTTCCTGACGATCGTGACGGAGTTCATCGGCGTGAGTCTCGCGCTCGAGTACTTCGGGGTCAGCTCCTACGTGGCCGTGCCGCTCGCGGCGGCCACCCTGATCGGGATCACCTCGACCGGGAGCTTTCGCAGCTGGGAGCGGTTCATGTACGTGTTCGTGATCGCCAACTTCCTGGTGATCCCGCTGCTGATCCTGGCTCGGCCCCATCTCGGGGATGTCGTCCAGCACACGTTCGTGCCGAGCATCGACGGGGGCGCCAGCTCGACCGCTGTGCTGCTGATCATCGCGATCGTGGGAACGACGGTGGCCCCGTGGCAGCTGTTCTTCCAACAGTCGAACATCATCGACAAGCGGATCACCCCAAGGTGGATCAACTACGAGCGCACGGACACGGTGATCGGCGCCTTCGTGGTCGTGATCGGGGCGGGGGCGATCATCGCGGTGACCGCGTTCGCGTTCGCCGGAACGCCCTATTTCGGCAACTTCTCGAACGCCGGCGCGGTGGCCACGGAGCTGGGGCGGGTGCTCTCCTCGAGCGCGGGCACGCTGTTCGCGATCGTCCTGCTGAACGCGTCGCTGATCGGAGCGGCGGCGGTGACGCTGTCCACCTCCTACGCGTTCGGGGACGTGTTCGGGGCCAAGCACTCGCTGAACAGGGGTCCGCTGGAAGCCAAGGGTTTCTACGCGAGCTTCACCCTGATGGTCGTCGCGGCGGCAGGGATCGTGCTGATCCCGGGTGCGCCCCTGGGCCTGATCACCACCTCCGTGCAGGCTCTCGCGGGAGTGCTCCTGCCGAGCGCGACCGTGTTCCTGCTGCTCCTGTGCAACGACCGGGAGGTCCTCGGCCCGTGGGTCAACCCCCCCTGGCTGAACGCGATCGCGAGCGTGATCGTGGGGGTGCTCGTCGAGCTCTCGCTGATCCTGATGGCGAGCACGATGTTCCCGGGCATCGACGTCATGAGCCTGTTCCTGTATCTGTCGATCGCCCTCGCGTTGACCCTCCTGACCGCCGGCTCCTTCACGCTCGCCCGACGCGGCCCGGCGGGGGTCTCGGTCGCCGATGGTCAGATGTCGAAGGAGAGGCGCCAGACCTGGACGATGCCCCCGCTCGCCCTGCTCGAGCGCCCGGTGTGGTCGCCTGGGCGCCGGGCAGCCATGCTCATGCTGCGCGGCTACCTGGTGATCGCGGTGGTGCTCTTGATCGTCAAGACCGTGCAGCTCGGAAGCTGACACGCGGCTCTGCCCGCTCAGACACTCAATCCCCGGCCAAGCTCGTCGGCAACGGCCGGCCGGGGGGCGGCGGGTCGTCGAGCATCAGGCGAGGGATCGTGACTGGCTCAAGGCCCCGCTTGCGCAGCCCCGCGACGATCGCCGGGAGCGCGGCGATCGTCTCCGAGCGGTCACCGCCGGCGTCGTGCATGAGGATGATCGCGCCCGGGTGGGCCCCCGCGAGGGCGCGCTGCACGATCGCCTGGACGCCCGGAAGGGTGTAGTCCTCGGTGTCCGTCGACCACAGGACCATGAGCAGGTGCAGCTTGTGGAGGAGCTTGAAGGTGGTCGCGTCGAACGAGCCGTAGGGGGGGCGGAACAGGCGTGGCCGCGACCCCCCCAGCAGTTCGATGCGGGCGATCTGTTCGTACAGCTCTTCGTACTGGTCGTGGGCCGAGAGAGACGCCATCATCGGGTGGGTCTCGGTGTGGTCGCCCACCACGTCGCCCGAGCGCAACTCGAGTTGGGTGCCCGCCGAGAAGTATTGCTCCTCCTTGCCGATCGCAAAGAACGTGGCGTGGATCCCGAGCTTGTTGAGCTCGGTCACCAGCTGTTGCGTGTACGGGCCGGGGCCGTCGTCGAAGGTGAGCGCCACCTCGTCCCCGTGCGAGCCCCCGGCGGTGATCGCGGGGGTGTAGGAGAGGACGTGGTCGATCGCCCGTTCTTCGGCCGCTCTGGTGATCGCCTGTTCTTCGGCCGGGGTGCGCTTGACCGCGGCCCGCGCGTGCGCGGGGGCCTTCGCGGCGGTGTGCTTCTTCCCGCCTCCATGGGAGCCCAGGGCGGCGACCGCCAGCGCCAGGAACGCCAGAGCCACGAGCATCGCGACGGTCCGCCTGCGTCGGTAGAGCTGCTGCGTTCCGATCGGCTGCTGTTGGCGGACGACCATCGCGGAGAGTTTATGTTGGCAGAACCATGATCCCCTTCTCGCTGTCGATCGTCGTGCTGTCCCTCGTCCAGGGTGCTCTGGTGGCGGTTCCGCGCGCGTGGGGACCCCCGGACCGGCCGGGGGTCGCGCCCGAGGACCCTCCGGAGCGGTCGAGAGTCGCGCCCGAGGGTCCGCCGGGGTTGGCGAGGCTGCGAAGCCGCCGCTGGGCGCTGATCCCGCCCGTGTCGGTGATCGGGTTCGTGCTGATCGCCCGCCTGGCCGAACAGGCGAGCGCCGAAGGGCTCACCTATCTCGCGCTGGTCGCCGTGCCCGCGCTCGCCGCGCTCGTGCTCGGATGGCTGACGTGGGACGTCCCGCCGGCACGTCCCGGTCGGGCGCTGCTGGTGGTGCCCCTGTTCGCGCTGGCCTGGGCCGACCGGGGGGGTCTCCCGGGGGAGACCGCGGCGCTCATCCTGACGGCCCTGAGCTGTGCGGCCCTCGGGGCGCTGCTGGCGGCCGTCACGCCCGCCCGCTGGCTGGCGGCGGGGATCGTGGCGATGGCCGTCGCGGACACCGCCCTGGTCGTCTCAGATCTCTTGCAGAAGCCCAATGACGCCCTGAACGCCGCCCATCCCGCGGCGGGGCTGCCGCGGCTTCAGAGCGCCGTCTTCGGCTCGGCGGTGATGGGCTACGGCGACCTGTTCGTGGCCGGTGTTCTCGGGGCCCTGCTGGCAACGGCGATGGGCCGCCGCCTTCAGCTGCGCGGCGCGGCGCTGACGGCCCTGCTGGCGCTGGGCTTCGACCTGCTGTTCTTCTTCGTGGACGAGCTCCCGGCGACCGTGCCCCCGGCGCTCACGCTGCTCGCTCTGACGGCACGTCGGCGGGGTTTGACGCGGATCCGGGCGAGGACTGCGGCGCGCCGAGCACCGGCGCCGGGCGAGGATGCTCTTGAGGCTCGTCCGGGGGCTGCTCGAGCCGCGCCGTGAGTGGGCGCACGCCCGACTGGACGGCCTCGGGCGCGGCGATCTCCCGCTCGGATGCCGCGCCCGCCTGCTCGATCCGCCGCAGCTGGGGCACGACGCGATGGTCGAAGGAGCCGACGGCCTCGTTGTAGGCGGAGACGGCGGAGTCGAGACGGCGGCCGATCTGGGCGAACGGCTCGACGAACCGCCCTAGACGGCTGTGCAGCTCACGCGCGGACTCGGCTATCTCGCGAGCGGACTCGGCGATCAGCTCCTGGCGCCAGCCGTAGTGGACCGCTCGCAGCAGCCCGATCAGGGTGGTCGGCGTCGCCATCAGGACCTGTTGCTGCACGCCGTACTCGATCAGCGCCGGATCGGCGGCGAGGGCCGCCTGGTAGATGCCGTCGGAGGGCACGAACATAACGACCAGCTCCGGCGTCGAGTCGAACTGGCGCTGGTAGCCCTTGGACGCCAGTTTGACGATGTGCTCGCGCGTCTGGCGGGCGTGGCGCGCGAGGTGGACCTCGCGCTCGCTCTCCTCGCTGGCCTCCAGTGCGGAGAGATAGGCGTCGAGCGGGACCTTCGAGTCCACGACGATCACCTTGCCTCCGGGCAGCTTCACGAGCACGTCGGGTCGCAGCCGGCCCTCGTCGGTGTGGATCGTGCTCTGCTCCTGAAAGTCGCAGTGGTCGACCATGCCGGCCATCTCGATCACGTTCCGCAGCTGGATCTCCCCCCATGAGCCTCGCGTGCTCGGGCGCTTGAGCGCCGACACGAGGTTGCCGGTCTCCTGGCGAAGCGTGCCCACGCCGTCGTTCAGCTGGCGGACCATCTCCGCGAGCTCTCCCTGCGCCTGGCGGCGCTCGCGCTCCAGGCGTCCGATCTCGCTCTCCATGCGCCCCAGCCGCTCCTGCACGGGCCCCACGAGCCCCTTCATCTCCTCGGCCCGGCGGGCCATCTCACCCGCGGCCCGCTCCTCCTCGGCTCGGCGGGCGTCGACCAGGCGCTGGGCCAGGGAGTCGCCAGTCTGCTGCAGGACATCCACCGACAGGGCCTTGATCTCGTCGCGCATGCGCTCGTGCTCGCGCTCGCGCGTATGCTCCTCGCGCTCACGGCCGCCACGGCGGCCGAGCACGAAGACGACGCCCGCACCGAGCGCAAGTCCGAGGATGAGAAGCAGAAAGCTCACCAACCCTCACGATGACAGCACTCGCGGACGGTGAGGAGCGAGCCGCCGCCGCCGCGCCCTCGACGTCCGTTATAAACTTGGATGTGACATCGAGACACTTGCGGTTTGACAGGGAGACAGCCCGACCCTATAGTTGTCGTTCGCGTCCAGGGCGTTTCGGCTTGGGAGCGTGGATGAGAGGAACATTCCATTTCAACGGGGCGACGCGCTGTGGATCTGTCCGTCGGTGAGCGGCGCTCGTACGAGGAGGATGTGAGATGAAGGCAACGAACGGCTTGGTTGTTCTGTTCCGTTCACGCGCCCGCCTGATCGGGTGCTCAATGGCGATCGCCCTGGCGCTGTCGGCGCTGGCGTTCGCTTCGACCGCAGGCGCTGCGAAAACACCAACACCAGAAACCTATCTGGCCCTCGGGGACTCGCTCGCGTTCGGCTATTCCCAGCAGCTGTACAACGAAAACGAAGCGGCCGGCGATCCCGCCACCGCGTTCGAAGCCGGGTACGTCAACGACTACTACAACCACATCAAAGCTCATACCAAATACAGGGGCCTGCTGCTCACCAACGACGGCTGCCCCGGTGAGACGACGGAGTCGATGATCGGCTCCAACGCGACGCTCATCGGCGGGCTCAACTACGCGCTGAAAGCGACCCAGGAAGCGAACAAACTTCCTCCGATCACGGGCGAAAGCCCCTGTGCCTACCAGGAAGCCTGGAACGCATACCACATAAATGGGAAAGGCGGCCCGCTTCACCACCCCTACGTCGGGCAGTCACAGCTCGAAAATGCGCTCGAAACGATCGCCCTCGACAGTGCGACCGGCAAACCGGTCACCCACATCACGCTGAACATCGGCGCCAACGATGAGCTCCACCAGATCAAAGCCTGCGAAACGGAAGTCACCGAAGAATTCGTCAACGAAGGAAAAAGCAAATATGGGGCAACGCCGACGGCGGCGGTGAAAGGCTGTCTGGAATACCACGTCCCCGGCCTGTTCGCCCAGATCCTGAGCAACATCAGCGGTGTCCTCGCGGCGATCCGCAACGGCGCCTCGTTCGTGCCGGGCGGTGTGAACTACACCGGCTCGATCGTCGTCCAGGGCGGATATGACCCGTACGGGAACGTCCTTGGAGAAGGCGAACTGCTCGAAAACTCCAACGACCTGGCCGCGCTGCTGAACGAACACGAGGCGGCCACGGTGGCGGCGTTCGGCGCCTGTTACGCCAACCCGCAGCCCAAGTTCAACCCGCAGAACAGAAGAGAACCCTATCGGCTGCAGAGATGGACGAACATGACCAACCTCAACGTATACGAAGGCAAAAAAGATGGGCCGGACATCCATCCGACCCCCGCGGGCTACGAAGAGCTCGCAAAAATCATGAAAGCCGATTGCGGCATCGCCTAGCCCGAACCCCCTGACCTCCTCGAGTGCAGGGAAGGAGCATCCTCGGGGCGCCCGGGTCTACTCGACCGGGGGCCCCGAGCCCTTCAGACGCGCGGCGGCCTGCTCGAGCAGGCCGAGCATCGCCGGCGCGGCCGGAACCAGGCGGGCGCCGGCGGGCGTCGCGGCGAGCACCGTGCGCAGCGGCGGTCGCGGGGACAGGGCGCGGATCGTGACGTCCTCGCGCACCACCGAGAGTGCGAGCTCGGGGATCAGGGCCACGCCCACGCCAGCGGCGACGAGACCCTGGACGGTCTGGTAGTCGTCGCTCTCGAACGCCACGTTCGGCTCGAAACCGGCCGCGTGGGCGCAGCGCACGACATGACGCGCACAGGGACTCGAGCTGGAGGTCTGCACCCAGGCTTCCTCGGCGAGGTCCTCGAGGCGAAGCCTCTCCCGGTCCGCGAGCCGATGCTCGCGAGGGAGCGCCAGATACATCGGGTCCTCGAGCAGCTCCACGCCGGTCAAGCCCTCCAGCAGGGAGTCTTCCTGGGCGAACTCGAACAGCAGCGCCAGGTCGAGCTCGCCGGCCCGCAGGCGGGGCACGATCTGCTCGGGCTCGCCCTCGGCGAGCGTCAGCTCGACGTCCGGATGGGAGGCTCGGAACGCGGCGATCGCCAGTGGCATCAACGTCGCCCCCGCGGTCGGGAAGGAGGCCATCCGCAGCCTCCCTCCCCGCAGGCCCGCGATCTCCGACAGCGCCGCCTCGGCCGCCTCCAGGCGCCCGAGGATGCCCTCGGCATGTCCCACGAGTGTCTGCCCGGCGGCCGTCAGGCTGACCCCCCGCGGGTGGCGCTCGAGCAGCGTCATGTCCGTCTCGGCCTCCAGCGCGGAGATCTGCTGGGAGACGGCCGACTGGGTGTAGGAGAGAGCCTCGGCGGCGCCCGAGATCGACCCGCGATAGGCGACCTCCTTGAGGACTCTCAACCGGCCCACGTTAAGCATAAGTACTTCTAATGCTATCAATCATGGATATCACTGGCACTGATGGCAGGAAAGTGCCACCATGGTGCAGAACCCAACTTCACCAAAGCAGTCGTCGCCAGGTATAGACAGGAGAAAAGCAATGTCAGCCAACATCATCGTTTCCTATGACGGCACCGCCAACGAGGACGACGCGGTCGCCCTCGGGGGGCTGTTCGCTCGCGCTGGCGCCCACGTGGCGCTCGCCTACGTACGTCACACCTCAGAACCCGATCGTGACCGTGAGACCCTCGCCCAGCACGAGGCCCAGGCCCTGCTCGAGCGCGGCGCCGAGCTTCTCGGGGCGCCCGCAGCGGGCGCGCACGTCGTGACCGACCGCTCGACCCCCGAGGGATTGCGCGCTCTCGCCCAGCAGATCGCCGCGGACGCGGTCGTGTTCTGCTCGGACTCCCATACCGCGAAGGGTCACATTACGATCGGCAACTCTGCCCAGCGCCTGCTAGAGGGCGGCCCGGTGGCCGTCGCGATCGCCCCTGTTGGGCTGGCCGAGAGCGATGGCGCTCACGCGCAGATCCGGAGGATCGTCGCGGTCGGCGAGGCCGGCGGGGACGGCAGTGCCCAGCGGACCGCACAGGCGCTCGCGCGCGCCCTCGGGGCGGAGGTCGCTCCCGTGGCCGACGCTGACGCCGACCTGCTCGTGATCGACTCCCGCGTCGACGCCGAGCCCGGACGGGTCTCGATCAGCTCCTCGGCGGCGCACCTGGTCGAGATCGCCGCCTGCCCGGTGCTCGTGCTCCCGCGTGGCGGCACTCTGCAGTTCGGCGACGCCCCCGTCGCCGCCGTCGCCTAACGCAAGGGACGCCCGCGCGCTCTCGCGAGCAGGTAGCTCCAGAGCGCACGGGCGAAGTCCAGCCCACCGCCGAGCAGGTGGCCGAGCGGGCCTGTCCACAGCCACGTCTCCAGGCGCCGAGCCCGGGAGCGAACTGAGCCGGCGGGAGAGCGGGCTGAGCGAGCCGAGGAGGAGTCCGGATCAGGGCCCGCGCGCGCGCGCGGGCCCTGCCGTGGGGGCCTCGGACGCGGAGGGGTCGCCGTCATGCGGGCGCACGGTATCGTGGCGGTGATGGCCGCCGCATCACCGGTGCAGACCTCCGTCGCCGAGCTGCCGCAGTCGCGCGTTCGTGTGGACGTGCGAGTGCCCCCCGAGGAGATCGAGACGCGCCTGCAGGGCACCGCCCGCAGGCTCGGGCGCGAGCTGAAGCTGCCGGGGTTTCGCAAGGGCAAGGTCCCCACGCCGATGGTCCTGCAGCGAATCGGCCGCGAGGCCGTGCTCGACGAGGCGGTTCGGGACGGTCTCGCGAGCTGGTACTCCGAGGCGATCCGCTCGGCGGAGATCGTTCCCGTCGGCGATCCCAAGATCGATCTCGGAGAGCTCCCCGCTCAGGGCGCGCCCCTGGAGTTCGCAATCGAGATCGGGGTGCTACCGAAGGCCGAGCTCGGCGAGTACAAGGGTCTTGAGGCGCCCCGTCGCGAGGCCGTCGTGGAGGAGGAGCAGATCGAGAGCGAGATCGACGCTCTGCGCGAGCGCCTGGCCCGCCTGGAGACCGTCGAGCGAGCGGCCGGTGAGGGCGACTTCGTGGTCGTGGACTACGTCGGGCGCCTCCCAGAGCAGCCTGAGCCCTCACAGGGAGAGCCGGCCGAGACGAGCCTCGTGCCATTCGCCGGCGGGGAAGGCCGCGACCAGCTCGTGGAGCTCGGCGCGGGCAACCTGATCCCCGGCTTTGCCGAGGGCCTCGTGGGAGCCGGCGCGGGGGAGACCCGAACGGTCGACCTGACGTTCCCCGCCGACTACTCCAACGCCGAGCTGGCCGGCCGGGAAGCCTCGTTTGAGATCACCGTCAAGGAGGTCAAGCACAAGCAGCTGCCCGACATCGACGAGGACTTCGCGATCGACGCCGGCTTCGACGACGTCAAGGAGCTCCGTGCGGACATCCATACGCGCCTCTTGGATGCGCAGGAAAGTCGCGTGGCCGAGGAGTTCCGCGAGGCCGCCCTGGACGCGGCCGTGGCCCAGGCGAGCGTGCCGGTCACGCCCGAGCTCGCCCAGGCGCGGGCCAAGGAGATGTGGGAGCGAATGCTTCACTCGCTCGCCCACCGGGGCATCTCGCGCGAGGCCTACCTGCAGATCAGCGGACGCGAGGAGTCCGAGGTGCTCGCCGAGCTGACTCCCGAAGCCGACCAGGCGCTCCGCCGGGAGGCCCTGCTGACCGCGGTCGTGGCCGCGGAGGGGATCGCTCCCTCCGACGAGGACCTGCTGGAGGCGCTCGCGCCGACCGCCGAGCGCGAGGGGGTCGCTCCCGAGAAGCTGCTCCAGCAGCTGCGCGACGGTGGGCGCCTGGAAGAGGCCCGCGAGGATCTCGCCGCTCGCCAGGCCCTGGATCTGATCGCCGGCGAGGCCCGGCCGATCCCCGTCGAGCGCGCCCAGGCGCGGGAGAAGCTGTGGACGCCCGAGAAGGAGCGCGAGGAGGAGCAGGAGCGCGAACGGGCCGGCGCGGCGGCGGGCGAGCCGGGAGGACCCGGCGGACTGTGGACGCCCGGGAGCTGACTGCTCGCGGGCGGGTGTACGGGTCGGGGCCGGCGTGTACTACGCTGACACAGAGGATCCGGCAGGGAAGCCCGAACGAGGCTCGGGGCGGTTCGCGAGCACGCCGGCTTTTCAGCAGGAATCGAGCGAGCAAGGGAAAACTAAGCGAGAACCATCCATGAGCCCACTTGTTCCCATGGTCGTCGAGCAGACCTCGCGAGGCGAGCGAGCCTTCGACATCTACAGCCGGCTGCTCAACGAGCGGATCATCTTCCTCGGAACCCCCGTGGACGATCAGATCGCCAACCTGATCGTCGCCCAGCTGCTGCACCTCGAGTCCGAGGACCCCGAGAAGGATGTCTCGCTGTACGTCAACTCTCCCGGCGGATCGGTCTACGCGGGCCTTGCGATCTACGACACGATGCAGTTCATCAAGCCCGACGTCCAGACGATCTGCGTGGGCATCGCCATGTCGATGGGAGCGTTGCTGCTCGCGGGCGGCGCGGAGGGCAAGCGCATGGCCCTGCCGAACGCCAAGATCCTGATCCACCAGGTCTCATCGAGCTTTCAGGGTCAGGCGACGGACATCGAGATCCACGCCAAAGAGATCATCGACGTGCGCCACCGCCTTGATGAGATCATCGCCAAGCACACCCACAAGAAGCTCGAGGATGTGCGCAAAGACACCGAGCGCGACTACTTCATGAGCTCCGAGGAGGCGAAGAAGTACGGCATCATCGACCGTGTGATCTCCGAGCACTAGCTCGGGAGCGCACGACTCGGGAGCCGCGGGGACAGGACAAACACGATGGCCAGGCCCACCGATTCCAACGAGCAGCTGCTCTGCAGCTTCTGCGGCAAGTCCCAGCGACAGGTCAAGAAGCTGATCGCCGGCCCCGGCGTGTACATCTGCGACGAGTGCATCGACCTCTGCAACGAGATCATCGACGAGGAGCTCTCCTCGCCGCCGGCGTTCGACCTCGAGAACCTGCCCAAGCCCCGCGAGATCTACGAGGTCCTCGACGAGTACGTGGTCGGCCAGGAGGCCTCCAAGCGCACCCTTTCGGTCGCCGTCTACAACCACTACAAGCGCGTCCAGATGATGCAGTCCGCCGACGAGGAGATCGAGCTGCAGAAGTCCAACATCCTGCTCCTGGGCCCCACCGGCTGCGGCAAGACCCTGCTCGCGCAGACCCTCGCCCGGATCCTGAACGTCCCGTTCGCGATCGCCGACGCCACCGCCCTGACCGAGGCGGGGTACGTCGGTGAGGACGTCGAGAACATCCTGCTGAAGCTGATCCAAGCGGCCGACTACGATGTCAAGAAGGCCGAGACCGGGATCATCTACATCGACGAGGTCGACAAGATCGCCCGCAAGGCCGACAACCCGTCGATCACCCGAGACGTGTCCGGTGAGGGCGTCCAGCAGGCGCTTTTGAAGATCCTCGAGGGCACCCAGGCGTCGGTGCCGCCCCAGGGCGGACGCAAGCATCCCCACCAGGAGTTCCTGACGATCGACACGACCAACGTGCTGTTCATCTGCGGCGGCGCGTTCGCGAACCTCGACAAGGTGATCGAGCGTCGCATCGGCCACAAGGGCGTCGGCTTCGCGGCGGCGATCGAGGCGAAGGCCGACAAGGACACCGGCGAGGTGTTCGAGCGGTGCCTGCCCGAGGACCTGATCGAGTACGGCCTGATCCCCGAGTTCGTCGGCCGGCTGCCGGTGATGAGCGCCGTGCACCAGCTCACGCGCTCGGATCTCGTCTCGATCCTCGTCGAGCCCCGCAACGCC
This sequence comes from uncultured Solirubrobacterales bacterium, assembly GCA_963785785.1. GTDB lineage: Bacteria > Actinomycetota > Thermoleophilia > Solirubrobacterales > Solirubrobacteraceae > Palsa-744. The sequence goes on from CAWAWI010000004.1 coordinate 218,928, forward strand.
CTGGTCAAGCAGTTCCAGCGCTTCTTCGCGTTCGACGGCATCGAGCTGGTGTTCTCCGAGGACTCCCTCACGGCCGTAGCCCAACGGGGCCTCGAGCGAGAAACCGGAGCCCGGGGCCTGCGCTCGATCATCGAGGAGATCCTCTTGGAGGTTCAGTTCGAGCTCCCCTCCAGGCGGGACGTCAAGAAGTGTGTGGTCACCAAGGAGACGGTCGAGCGCGGCCTCACGCCGACCCTCGTCACCGAAGCGGCGCCCGATGAGCAGGCGCCCGCGCCAGAGCTCCGCGAGGAGTCCGCCTGAGCGCAGGGCCCTCCTCTGGCGCCGGGTGTTCCGCTCCTATCGCTACCATCGCTCCGTGGCCAAGCCCAAACCGAGCGAGTCCAAGCTGAAGCGCGGCGTCGAGTCGGTGCCATGGGCGGCGCTGCTGCAGGGCAGTCTGATCGTCGGCAAGCGCTGGATGGCCCTTTCGGCCAAGGAGCGCGCCCGTCTGACCGAGATCCTACGCGAGTCTCGCGGGCGCCTTGGCAACCTCAGCGCCAGAGAGCGCTCGGAGCTGCGAAAGCTCGCTCACCGCCTCGACCTCAAGGGCATGGGCAGCGAGCTCATGGTCCTCGCCCGCGGCAGGCGCTCCCGCTCGCGCCGACGCGGTCGCCGTTGATGGCGCCGGGCGCTGTCGCGATCCCGACGGCGGGCAGCTGACACCGCGATGGCCGACCGACCCGACAGCGAGGACCTCGAGCAGCTCTCCACACGCGAGCTCCACGACCGCGCCGTACGCCGCGCGGAGAAGCACCTCGACGTGAAGTTCCTGTGGTCCCTTCTGCAGATGATCCCGGCGGCCGAGACCGCCAGCGGGGACCTGGGCGAGGGCGAGTACGACGTCGAGTCCTCCAAAGGCCTGATCTACGACGCGGTTCACAGCGGCGACGGCCGCCTGGGGGAGGCGCTGCGGCCGGTCTTCGTCGAGTACCTGCGCAAGCACCCGGACGCCTGACCGGACGTCTGACCCGTCCGCCACACCCACCCGCCGGATCTGAAGATATGCACACCCCCGAGCACGCACGAGCACTCGCCACGAGCGTCTCGGGCGGCTCTTACTGGACGCCCGCCCAGGCCGAGCGTCACCTGCGCTCGCTCGAGCTGTTCGGGATGCGCTTCGGCCTGGATCGGATGCGCCGCATGATGACCGTCCTGGGCTCCCCCCAGCGACGCTTCGACGCGATTCACGTGCTCGGCACCAACGGCAAGTCCTCGACCACCAGGATGACCGCCGCGATCCTCGAGCGCCACGGGCTGCGCACCGGCGCCTACACCTCGCCACACCTGGTCTCCTATCACGAGCGCCTGCGCATTGCCGAGCGGGACGTCGCTCCCGAGACGTTCGCCGCCGCCATCGGTCGGGCCGCCTGGGCCGCCGAGCGCGTGGACCGGACCCTCGAGGGAGACGACCACGTGACCCAGTTCGAGCTCCTCACCGCCGCGGCCTTCTCGGAGATGGCCGACCAGGAGGTGGACGTCGCCGTCGTGGAGGCGGGTCTCGGCGGTCGCTACGACGCGACGAGCGTGATCGACGCTCCCGTCACCGCCCTCACCAACGTCGCCCTGGAGCACACCCGCTGGCTGGGGCCCACGGTGGCAGACATCGCTGGGGAGAAGCTCGCGGTCGTGCGCTGCGGGGGCGCGATCGTGCTGGGCCACGGACTGGACCCGCAGGCGCTCGCCGTCGCCCGGGACGTGGCCCGCGAGCGCGAGGCCCGGATCGTGTGGTCGAAAACGGGGGCCCCGCGCGCGCGTGGGGGGGGTCTCTTTCAGCGGCGCAACTTCGCCCTCGCCCGCGCCGCCGCCGAGACCTGGCTGCAGGGCGCCGGGATCGAGCTCGATGAGCGGGCCTTCCGTGACGCGGCGATCGAGGTCGAGGTGCCCGGACGGCTGCACGCGATCGACGGCGACCCCGTGACCGTGTTCGACGGCGCCCACAACCCCCATGCGGTCGCCGCGCTGGTCGAGTCCCTGCCGGCGCTCGTCGGCACACGCAAGCTCGGGCTCGTGATGGGGGTTCTCGAGGACAAGGACGCCGCGAGCATGCTGAGCACGATGCTGCCCCTGTGCGAGCGCGCCTGGTTCACCGCTCCTCGCAGCCCCCGTGCTCTGTCCCCCGCCGCCCTGCAGTCCCTTGCCCGTCAGCTCGGCTTCGAGGCGGTCGCCTGCGAGCCGCGACCGGACCGTGCGCTCGCGCTCGCCCGCCGCTGGGCAGCCGAGGGCGCCCGGGCGGTGCTCGCCACCGGCTCGGTGTACCTGGTCGGCGAGCTGCTGAGCGTGGCCTCCTCCGGGGGGGAGCTCAGATGAACGACGACGGCCCCTCGGTGCTCGCGATGGTCGGCGCCGTCGCGCTGATCGTGGCCCTCGTGATCCTCGTCTTCTTCGCCGCTGGCTACGGCTTCGGGCGCCTGTTCCTGTGAGCTCGTGCCCTCTCCCACCGACAAAGACTCTAAACTCAGCCGGCCTGCGCTCTTCGTGAGCCAGTCATAAGGTCACCCTATGCTCCCCTTCGCGTACTTCGGGATCGAAAGCAGCGGCCTGAACCTGGCCATTGATCTGCTGATCGTGTTCGTGGTCGTCCTGTATCTGTCGCTGATCTACTGGACCTACATGGACGCCCGCCGCCGGATCGTGGACCCGATGCTGGTGGGTTGCGCGACCGCCGCGTCGTTGTTCCCGTTCGTGGGCACGATCGTCTACATGATCCTGCGCCCGCCCGAGTACTTGGAGGACACGCGGGAGCGCGAACTGGAGATGCAGGCCGCCGAGGCCCGCCTGCACGAGCTCGATCATGGCCTTTGCCCACATTGCGACTACCGGATCGAGCACGACTTCGTGCGCTGCCCGAGCTGCCTGCGAAAGCTCAAGGAGCGCTGTGTCAGCTGTGAGCGTCCGCTCGACCAGGCGTGGGCGATCTGCCCCTACTGCGAGACCGAGGTCGCGGGCGCCTCGCCGATGCGTCGCAGGCGCCGGCGGCGCACGTCCACCGAGGAGGATCGCTCGGACGTCGGCCGGCGGCTGATCGAAGGGGAGTCGCCGGTGCAGAGCGCCACGGCGTTGGACATCGAGTCCCCGCTGGCCGCCGATCCGGCCCCGGTCTTCGTCGACGAGCAGCCGGACTCGGGTGGCCCTGGCGAAGACACCCGGGCGACCCCGGTCGCCGCGCCGGAGCCGGCCCCGTCCCGTCCACGCGCCACCGAACGCGCCCGCCGACCTCGCTCGAGCTCCTGAGACGTGGACCGGACGCTGATCCTCATCAAGCCCGACGCGTTCGCGCGGGGACTGACCGGCGAGATCCTCGCCCGCTTCGAGCGCAAGGGATTGCGCATCGTCGCGATGCGACACATGACCGTCACCAGGGAGCTCGCCGAGCGCCACTACGCCGAGCACTCCGAGCGCCCGTTCTTCGGCGAGCTCGTGGACTTCATCACCTCAGGGCCGGTCGTGGCGATCGCGCTTGAGGGGGTGGAGGCGGTCAAGGCCGCCCGCCAGCTGATCGGCGCGACTAACCCGCTCGACGCCGCCCCCGGCTCGATCAGGGGGGACTTCGCGATCGAGATGGGCCAGAACATGGTCCACGGATCGGACTCCCCGCAGTCCGCCGCCCGCGAGGTCGAGCTGTTCTTCGAGGGGCTTCACTAACGCCCCCGAGCCTCGTGCTCGCCTCTCGCTCGCCCCAACGCCGGGCGATCCTCGAACGCCTCGGGGTGCCGTTCACGGTCAGGCCCGCTGAGGTGTCCGAGCTGGCTCAGGGCGATCCCGAGCAGGTCGCCACGGAGAACGCCCTGCGCAAGGCTCGCGCCGCGTGGGCCCAAGGCCTGACGGGCGCCGGGGACCGGCCGGGCGAAGGGGGACGGCCGGGCGAAGGGGACCGGCCGGGCGAAGGGGACCGGCCGGGCGAAGGGGGACGGGCGGAGGTCGTGCTCGGCTGCGACACGCTGGTAACGCTCGACGGCGAGATCTACGGCAAGCCCCCAAGCGTCGCTGGTGCGCGGCGTACGCTGAAGGCCCTGAGCGGGGCCACCCACGAGGTTCTCAGCGGCGTGGCCCTGATCGGGGCTCGCTCCGAGCGGGTCAGGGTGGCGCGCACGGCGGTCACGTTCCGGGCGCTCGACGATGGCCTGCTGCGCTGGTACATCGGAACGGGCGAGTGGCGTGGCCGGGCGGGGGGCTATGCGATCCAGGGCGCGGGCGCGGCGCTCGTGCGCGGGGTCGAGGGCGACTACGAGAACGTCGTCGGGCTGCCGGTGAGCGCCTTGCTCGACCTCTGCCCCGAGCTACTGGCACTGGCGTCGTGAAACCCCGGCGGGACCTGCAAATCCGCTGGCACACATAGAGGAAAGAGAAGGGCGTCCGCTAGACTTGCCCGCGGGCAGACGCTGGCCGACGGGCCCGCTCTCAGCAGGGAGCGAAGCCGAGATCCGCGCTTAAAGCCGGATGCGCGTTCGTGCGCGGACAGGCGCTCCCGAGATCTGACTGATGAGCATCTTCACCTACCTGACAGGCTTCGGCGGCCGCGACATGGCGGTCGATCTGGGCACGGCGAACACGCTCGTGTACGTGCGTGGCCGCGGGATCGTCCTCTCTGAGCCGAGCGTCGTGGCGATCGACTCGCGCACGGGGGAAGTCCATGCCGTGGGCATAGAGGCCAAGCGGATGCTCGGGCGCACGCCCGGCACGATCCAGGCGATCAGGCCCCTCAAGGACGGCGTGATCGCGGACTTCGACGTGACCGAGGAGATGCTCAGGCACTTCATCCAGAAGGTCCACCAGAATCGCTGGGCGCACCCGCGGGTGGTCGTGTGCGTGCCCTCCGGCGTCACCGGCGTGGAGAAGCGGGCCGTCGAGGAGGCTTGCCTGTCGGCGGGCGCCCGCACCGCGTACCTGATCGAGGAGCCGATGGCGGCCGCGATCGGCGCGGGCCTGCCGGTCGGTGAGCCCACCGGCTCGATGGTCGTGGACATCGGCGGGGGCACCTCCGAGGTGGCCGTCATCTCACTCGGAGGCATCGTCGTCTCCCAGTCGATCCGGGTCGGTGGGGACGAGATGGACGAGGCGATCATCAACTACGCAAAGCGCGAGTACAAGCTTTTGATCGGCCAGCAGACCGCGGAGGAGCTGAAGCTCGAGATCGGCTCGGCCTGCGCGATGCAGGACGAGCTCCAGGCCGAGATCCGCGGGCGGGACATGGTCTCGGGGCTGCCCAAGACGGTGGTTCTGACCAGCGAGGAGATCCGCCAGGCGCTCACCGAACCGCTGAACCAGATCATCGAAGCGGTCAAGGAGACTCTCGACCGCACACCGCCCGAGCTGGCCTCGGACATCATGGATCGCGGCATCATGCTCGCCGGCGGAGGCTCGCTTCTGCAGGGCCTGGACGAGCGTCTGCGCGAGGAGACCCAGATGCCCGCCCACCTGGCCGAGTCTCCGCTGACCTGCGTGGCCGTCGGCTCGGGACGGTCGCTGGAGGAGTTCGAGGCGATCCACCGGGCAAACCGCGGCTCGCGCAACCGGCGGCGCAGGTGAGCGCCGGCGCAGCCGCGGGTCCGGAGAGACCCGTCCGCCGCGCCCCGACCGACGTGCCGCCGCCTGTCCGCCGGCGCCAGGGTACTCTTCGGCGTGAACGCTTTGGAAGGCTCTGAATCGTGTACAACAAGACGGTCCGGCGTCGACGTGCGCTGCTCGCGCTGCTCGTCGTGCTCTCCCTGATCCTCCTGACCGCCTACTTCGGCGAGGCCTCGAGCGGTCCCCTGCACTCGGTGCAGCGGGGCTTTCTGACGGTCACCTCGCCGATCCAGGACGGCGCCAACAAGGCCCTGAAGCCCGTCAGGGATCTGTTCGGCTGGTTCAGCGACACTCTCCACGCGAAAGGCCAGAACGCTGAACTGCGCAAGCAGGTCGACAAACTCCGCCGCGAAGTGGTGGCCGACCGCGTCGACGAACAGTCCTATCGAGAGCTGCTGAACATGTTCCACCTCGACGGCCAGCTCAGCATCGCGGACTATCGTCCGGTGAGCGCCACCGTCGTGGGCAAGTCCCCGAACATCTGGTACTCGACGGTGACGATCGACAAGGGGACCTCCGCGGGCGTGCATCTCAACGATCCGGTGATAAACGGCGAAGGGCTCGTCGGCAAGGTCACGCTGGCCGCCGCCGACGGCGCCCAGGTGAGCCTCATCACCGACAGCTCGATGGGTGTCAGCGCGCGGATCGGCGCGACCGGGGCGACCGGCATAGTGCAGCCCAAGGTGGGGGAACCGAACGACCTGCTGCTCGGCTACCTGCCGGCGAACACGACCGCCACCAAGGGCGAATACGTGTTCACATCCGGCACCGTCGCGAGTCCCGACGACTCGCTCTACCCGCGGGGCATCCCGATCGGGCAGGTCACCTCGATCGACGAAGAAAGCGCCTACGAGGCGGTCAACGTCCATCCGCTCGCGGACCTGCGCAACCTCGACGACGTGCAGGTCCTGACCGTCGCTCCGGGCACCCAGCCGGCCCGATTGAGCAGCGTCGTCTCGAGCCTGCCGGCGGGTCAGCAGGCGAACGGCGAAGCCGGGGCGACCGGCCAGCTCGCCTCGACGGGGCTGGGTGGATGAACGGCCAGGCGATCTCCTCGGGGCTGATCGCCCGGGTCGCGGCGCTGTCGGTGGCGCTCGTGTTCTTTCAGATCGGGGTGGTCTCGGAGGTGCCGGTGCTCGGCGTGACCGTCGATCTCTCGACCCTGTTGGTCGCGTTCATCGGCCTGCTGTGCGGCTCGACCCTCGGCGCTCTGAGCGGCTTCGGGGTCGGGTTGCTCGTCGACCTGGCGCTCGTTCAGACGCTCGGGCTGACCTCGCTGGTGCTCACGCTCGTCGGCTACGCGTGCGGGCGACTGCGCGAGCTGCGCGACCCCCAGGCGGCGCTCACGCCTCTGCTGGTCGGCGCGGCGGCCACCGCGGCCGCGCTCGTGGGCTACTCGCTGATGGAGTTCATGCTCGGCGTCGACGCGCCCGTGAGCCTCGAGCTGCTCCGTCAGATCGTGCTCGGGGTGCTCGTCAACACGATCGTGGCGCTGCCGATGTGGATGCTCGTGCGCCGCTGCTTGATCGGCGGCCTGCCCCAGGATCCCCGCCGGCGCCGCCGGCGCGCTTACACGACCGGCGGGCTCAGCCCGCTGTCGAGGACCTAGCCGGCCGGATGAGCGCGATCGAACGCTTTCGCCCCGGCGAGGCCCCGAGCGGCGGGTCCTCGGGATCGTCGGGCTCGCGCATGCCTCCGGTGTCCCCGCAGATGGCCTTTCGCGTGGCGATCCTCGGCGGGATCGCCGCGGTGATGTTCGGAGTGATCTTCTTCCGGCTGTGGTACCTGCAGGTGCTGACCGGCGAACGGTACGTTCAGGAAGCCGCCGCGAACAGCGTCCGCGACCTGCCGATCGCCGCCCCCCGGGGACAGATCCTCGACCGCGAGGGACAGCCGATCGCGGCCAGCACGGTGACGAACGCGGTGCAGATCGTGCCCTCCGCGCTGCCCCCCGCGGGAGCTCCCCGCCTGGCTCTCTACCGGCGCCTGGGCAGGCTCCTGGGGATGAGCGCCCAGCACATCGAGGCGCTTGTGATCAAGGGCCGCACGGCCCTCCCGTACGCGCCCGTGACGATCAAGACCGATGCCGGGCCGGGCGTCCTGACGGTGCTCGCCGAGCGCCAGGACGAGTTTCCCGGCGTCACCCAGGAGCCCGTCGCGATCCGCTCCTACCCGTATGGCGAGATGGCCGCCCAGGTGCTCGGATATGTCGGTCAGGTCTCGGAAAAGGAGCTCGAACAGCGTGCGTTCAAAGGCGTCAAACAGGGGACGGTCGTCGGTCAGGAAGGTCTGGAGTACTACTACGACCGCTACCTGCGAGGCGAGGAGGGGGTGCAGCGAGTGCAGGTCAACTCCGCCGGCTACCCCGTCCCCACGCGGTTGCAACCGACGCCTCCGAAGGCCGGCTACAGCCTCAAGGTCACCCTCGACCTGGGCCTGCAGCACGAGGCCGAAAAAGCGCTCCTGGAGGGGATCGAAAACGCTCGTGCGGGCGGCAAACCGGCCAACGCGGGCGCGTTCGTGGCGCTCGACCCGCTCAACGGGGAAGTGCTGGCGACCGGCTCCTACCCGACCTTCGATCCGAACAAGTTCGCCAAACCGCTCACCCAGAGCGAATACGCCGCCCTCGAGGGCGCCGCCGGCTCGGGCGGCGAAGAAGCTCCCGCACCGCTGCTGAACCGGGCGGTCAACGGCGCCTATCCGACGGGCTCGACGTTCAAGCCGTTCACCGCGATGGGGGCGTTGGAAGCCGGGGTGATAAACCCGGCCGAGGGCCTCGGGGCGGGCCAGTGCATCTCCGTCTCCACCGAGCAGTTCTGCAACGCCGGCAAGGCCGACTACGGCGCCGTGGGCCTGGTGGAAGCGCTGAAGGTCTCCTCGGACACCTACTTCTTCACGGTCGGCGAGCTCGCCAACAAATACCACGAAGTGATCCAGAACATGGCCCGCCAGCTCGGCATCGGCCACACGACCGGGATCGACCTGCCGAACGAGATCAAGGGCACGATCCCCGACCCCTCCTGGCGGGAGCGACAGAACCGCCTGCAGGAAAAGTGCGAACACGAAAAGCATCGTGGGACGTGCGACATCGTGGCCGAAGTGAGGCCGTGGAGCGTGGGCGACAACATGGACCTCGCCGTCGGCCAGGGGGATCTGCTGACCTCGCCCCTGCAGATGGCGGTCGCATACTCGACTCTCGCCAACGCCTACATCCACGGCGGCTACGGCACGGTCGTGCGCCCACACCTGGGGCTCGAGATCGACGAACCCGACGGCGGCCTCGTGCAGACTCTGAGCGCCTCGCCGGTGCGCCACGTGCACCTGAACGATTCCGACCTGAGCCTCGTGATGCAGGGCATCCACGAGGCCGCCAGCCAGCCCGGCGGCACCTCCGCGGACGTGTGGACGGGTTGGAACCAAGAACAGCATCCGGTCTATGGCAAGACGGGCACCGCCGAACACGCGGGCAAGGAAGACCAGTCCTGGTACATGTGCTATGTGGGAGATCCCAATCGGCCGATTGTGATTGCCGTGACCGTGGAACAGGGCGGGTTCGGCGCCGAAACCGCTGCGCCGATCGCGCGGCTGATCGCATCGAAGTGGTTCGGCCAGCCCGAGAAGTTCGTCGCGGGGACCTCGAAAACGTTTTGAGCCCGACCGCCCACATGCGATGAGCCCGACCGCCGGCACAAGCCCGATCGGCACTTCGCCGATCCAGGCCCCTGAGCGCACGCCTGAGCAGAGCGCCGGCCCCCGGCTGGGGCTCGCGCTGGATCCGCTGCTGACCTTCGCCGTGGTCGGGCTCGGGATCGCCTCGATCATGACCCTCGGGGCGGCCACCCGCGAACTCATCCCGGGCCAGCCCAACTACTACGTCGATCGTCAGGCGATCTATCTGGTGATCGGCGGGCTGCTGATGCTGGTGCTCGCGCGCATCGACTACACGCGATTGCGACCCCTGAAAAACGTGATCTACGCGCTGCTCATCTTCAGCATCCTCGCCGTCCTGGTTGCGGGCCACTCGGCCAACGGGGCCCAGCGCGCGATCAGCCTGTCGTTCTTCTCCTTTCAGGCATCGGAGCTCGGCAAGGTGCTTTTGATCCTGGCGCTGTCGGCGTTCGTGGTGGACCGCGCGCGTCGGCTGCGCGAGCGCGACACGACCGCACGGGTGATGGTCGCGGCGCTGGTGCCGGCGATGCTCGTGATCGCCCAGCCGGACCTCGGCTCGGGGATGGTGTTCATGGCGGTCGCATTCGTAATGCTGCTGGTGGCGGGGACGCCGTGGCAGCAGCTGGGTGGACTGGTGGCGTTGGTGTGCGTGTCCCTCGCGATCGTGCTGGTCGTGGCGCCCGCGGTCGGCGTGCACGTGCTCAAGCCGTATCAGACCGAACGGCTGACGGCATTCCTGCACCCCTCCTCGAACTTCGGGGAAATCAAGGAAAAGGAATCCAAGACCGGCGAACCCGATCCCGCCTACCAGCTCGCCCAATCGAAGATCGCGGTCGGCTCGGGTCAGAAGACCGGCCGGGGATCCAACTCCACCCAGCTCACGGGCAACTACCTGCCCGAGGACGACACGGATTTCGTGTTCGCGGCCGTGGGCGAGCAGTACGGCTTTGTCGGCGCCGGGATCGTGTTGTGCCTGTACGCGCTGCTGATCTGGCGGACCCTGCGGATCCTGACGATGTCCAAGGACCTGTTCGGCGCGCTGATCGCGGCCGGGGTAGCGGCTATGCTGATGTTTCAAGTGTTCGTGAACGTGGGAATGACCATCGGGATCATGCCCATCACCGGCGTCACGCTGCCCCTGATGAGCTATGGCGGCTCGTCGGTGATCACCATTCTTCTGGCCGTGGGTCTGTTGCAGTCGATCTACGTCCGGTCCCGTTCCTCGGCCGCGCTCAAGGGTCGCGTGCCCCTCTATTAGACATATGACAAGACTGGATCGGAAAATTGAAAAAGCAAGTGCTTGTGAGCGTCGACCGCGCGGAGACGCGCGTCGCGCTGCTGGAGGCGACCGGAACGCCGGGCGCCGCGAAATCATCCGCGAAGGGAGGCCGGCGCGGCAAGCGCGCGAGCGGCCCCCCGGGAGCGGGCTACCGGGTAGCTGAGCTCTATCTGGAGCGCCGCGGAGGGCGCTCGATCGTCGGCAACATCTACAAGGGGAAGGTCGACAACGTCCTCCCGGGCCTGGAGGCCGCGTTCGTGGACATCGGCCTGGAGAAGAACGGCTTCCTGCACGTCGACGAGATCGTCCTGCCCGGGGTCGAGATCTCAAAGCGGGGCCGCGGCAGCGGCAAGAACAAGATCTCCGACCTGCTCAAGCCCGGCCAGGAGATCGTCGTGCAGGTGATCAAGGATCCCCTGAAGACGAAGGGCGCGAGGCTCTCGATGGAGCTGACGATCGCCGGCCGCTACATGGTCTATGCGCCCACTGGCGAAGGGGTCGGCGTCTCCAGGCGATTGGAGGACGCAGAGCGCGAGCGCCTGCGCCGCCAGACCGCCAAGCTCGACCTGGGCTCGGGTGGGGCGATCGTCAGGACCGCCGCCCACGGGGCCAAGCGCGAGGACTTCGAACGGGAGCTCAAGTACCTGCACAAGCTCCACGAGGTGCTCGTCAAGCGCGTCCAGGAGACCGAGGCCCCCGATCTCGTCTTCCAGGAGGCCGACCTGTCGGTGCGGGTCGTGCGGGACATCTTCTCCGCCCACTTCGAGCGGGCGATCGTGGACGACGAGCAGCAGTACCACCGGCTGGTGTCCTTCTTCGCCCGCACCGCCCCGGAGCTGGTCGAGCGGGTGGAGCTGTGGGAGGAGACCGACAGGACCCTGTTCGAGGCATACAAGGTCGATGCGGCGATCGAGGGAGTCCTCTCGCGCCGCGTGGACCTGCCCAGCGGGGGCTATCTGATGATCGACTACGCCGAGGCCCTGACCGTGATCGACGTCAACTCCGGCAGCTTCATCGGCCGCGGGAAAGGGGCGGCCCTGGAGGACACGATCACGAAAACCAACCTCGAGGCCGCCGAGCAGGTCGTCAACCAGCTGCGCCTCCGAGACATCGGCGGGATCATCGTGATCGACTTCATCGACATGGCTCGCGCCCGCAACCGGGACGCCGTCATGAAGACCCTCCGCAAGGCCCTCGACGAAGACCGCACGAAGACGTTCACCGCGGAGATCTCAAAGCTCGGCCTGGTCGAGATGACCCGCCAGAACGTGACCGAGGGCGTGCGCGAGATCATGAGCCGCCCGTGCCCGACCTGCGACGGCGAGGGCGTGATCAAGAGCGAGGAGACGATCGCGATCGAGTTCGAGCGCCGCCTGCGGGACGTCGCCGGCGAACACCCCGACGCGGAGGCCCTGCTGGTGCAGATGAACCCCCGCGTGAGCACCCAGTTCACAGGCCACGCCTCGCGGGTGCTTCACGCGCTGGAGGCGCAGACCGGCAAGTCCTTCCTGTTCGAGGGCTCCGAAGGGCTGGACCTCCATCACTTCGCGATCACCTTCGTGGGCACCCGCGAGGAGGTCGAGGAGCGTGCCCTGCCGTTCCGCCAGGGCGACGAGGTGCTCGTCGAGATAGTCGAGCCTCACATGTACGACGTCGACGACGCGGTCGCGAAAATCGACGGCTACATCATCTCGATCTCCGGCGCCGCCGGGCACGTGGGGGAGAAGCGGATGGTCCGCATCGACCAGGTCGGCCGCACCGCAGCCAGCGCCCTGCTGCTCGACGAGTCCGGCGAGGTCTTCAGGCCGGCTCCCCGCAGCGCGACGCCCGCGCGTGCGCGCAGGCCGAGGAAACGCACCCCTGCCGCCAAGGCCTCGGGCGCGAAACCCAAGTCGGGCGCGGGCGAGCCAAAGCCGGAGAGCATCGCCGAGGAGCCCCGGACCGTTGCCCAGAACGGCGCCGAGCCCGCCCTCGTGGCCGCCCAGGTCGCGGTGGCCTCGCCCGAGTCCGGCAGCGAGGCCGGCATCGAGGAGGGGGCCGACAGCTCCGGTGATGGCCTACAATCCAAGCCTCGGCGTCGTGGCCGCAGGGGCGGGCGACGCCGTTCGGCTGCTAAGGCGAAGGCGAGCAGCGAGTAGACGAAGGGCGCCGCAACCGAGCAGGCCGACAGGCGTAGGACCCAGTAACCGAGACCACCAGGCACCGAGACGATCATGTACGCAATCGTGAAGACAGGCGGCAAGCAGTACCGCGTCGAGCGCGGCCAGCGCCTCGTGGTCGAGCGGCTCGCCGCGGCCGAGGGCGAGAGCGTGGCCCTGCAGCCGATCCTCTACCGCTCCGAGGACGCGGTGTTCGACCGCAAGGGCCTGGAGAACGTGAAGGTGACCGCCAAGGTGATCGCCCACGAGCGGGGCGAGAAGCTGAGGGTCTTCAAGTTCAAGCCCAAGCGCGGCTACAAGCGCCGCAACGGCCATCGTCAGGAGCTCACGAGGATCGAGGTGACCGAGCTCAAGCTGGGTCACGGCGCCACGGTGAAGGCCGCGGAGCCCGCGCCCGCGAAGGTGGGACCCGCGAAACCGGCCCCTGCGAAACCGGCCCCTGCGAAACCGGCCCCTGCGGCAGCGGCCCCTGCGAAACCGGTCCCTGCGGCAGCGGCCCCTGCGAAACCGGCCACCCCGGCAGCGGCCCCTGCGAAAGCGGCGCCCGCGAAACCGGCCCCCGCAAAAGCGAAAGCGGCGGCCAAGCCCAGAGGAGCCGCCAAACCGAAACCGACCGCCGAAAGCCGAAAAACCCGCGGCCAAAGCGAAACCCGCGGGGCCCGCCTCGACGAAACCGACGAAACCGACGAAAGCCCCGAAGGAGGCCGATAGCGATGGCGCATAAGAAGGGGCTCGGATCGAGTCGCAACGGTCGCGACTCCAACGCACAGCGGCTGGGCGTAAAGACGTTCGCCGGACAGACGGTCACCGGCGGGGAGATCATCGTGCGTCAGCGGGGGACCAAATTCAAGCCGGGCGACGGGGTGGGGATCGGCAAGGACGACACCCTGTACGCGCGCGCGCCCGGCACGGTGGCGTTCACGACGGGCCGGCGCGGGCGTGTGGTCAGCGTGGTGCCCGCCGGAGACGGCCCGGGGGCCTAGCGCCCGGCGCCCCCTCTCGGGGCGGCGCCCGGTCTCGGCGCCGCGAGAGGGTCCCGGCCGGCAGGGCGGCGACAGGGCGGCGATGGACGACCGCGCGAGGATCCACGTTCGGGCCGGGGCGGGGGGCGACGGCTGCATGAGCTTCCGCCGGGAGGCACACGTGCCTCGCGGTGGACCGGACGGCGGCGACGGCGGGCGCGGCGGTGACGTGGTGCTCGTCTGCGACGAGTCCCTGCGCGACCTGCGAGGGCTCCGGCGCCGCTCCCAGCACCACGCCGGCAGGGGAGGCCATGGCGAAGGGGCGCTTCGACACGGCGCCGACGGGGAGTCCCTGACGATCGGGGTGCCCCCGGGAACCGAAGCCCGGGGCGAGGATCCCGACGACCTGCGGGGACGCCGCTGGGAGCTCATCGCGGGCGGCCAGCACGCGCGGATCGCGCGGGGTGGCTCGGGCGGAAGGGGAAACAAGCGCTTCGCCACCGCCACCCGCCAGGCCCCCCGGTTCGCCGAGCGGGGGCTCGCGGGCGAGGAGGGCTGGATCGAGCTGCAGCTGCGGCTGCTCGCGGACGTGGGCCTCGTGGGGCTGCCGAACGCCGGCAAGTCCTCGCTGCTCTCCCGCCTGACCCGGGCGACCCCGAAGGTTGCGAGCTACCCGTTCACGACCCTCTCGCCCGTGCTGGGGGTGCTCGAAGACGACCTGGAGCGCCGCCAGCTGGTGGTGGCGGACATCCCCGGCCTGATCGAGGGCGCGAGCGGTGGCGCCGGCCTGGGTCACGACTTCCTCGCGCACGTCGAGCGCACCCGGCTGCTCGTGCACGTGCTGGACATCGCTCCCGAGCTCTCGGGCCACGAAGAGTCCGACCCCCTCGCCAACCACGCCACGATCGAGCGGGAGCTGGCCGCCCACGACGATCGCCTCGCAAAGCTTCCGCGGGTGCTGGTCCTCGCCAAGGTGGACCTCCTCACGCCGGAGCGGGTGCGAGACGCGGTTCTCGAATGGGAGTGCAGGTTGGGACCGGACACGCCCGTCCTGGCGACCTCCAGCGCGACCGGCATGGGCGTGAGGGAGCTCGGGGAGCTTCTCCTTCGCACCGTCCCCGACGCCGGCGCGACGGGCATTCAGGAGGGTCTGGAGGCCGACGAGGGTCTGGAGTCGGGCTCCGGCGCGGGCGGCTCCCAGGGCGGCTCCCAGGGCGGGTCCCAGGCCCGGTCCCCAGGTGCCCCCTCGACCGGGCCCGCGGACGGGGAGCGGGAGCTGGCCGAGCACATGGTGTTCCGGCCGACCGGAGCCGGGCGGGGCTTCACCGTGGAACGGCTCGGCCCGGGGGAATTCGCGGTGAGCGGCCGCGGGATCGAGCGGCTGCTGGCTCGCTTCGACGTGGACAACGAGGACGCACTCGCCTATCTGGAGGAGCGCCTGCGCAGGATCGGCGTGGTGGCGGCCCTCGAGGAGGAAGGCTTCAAACCCGGCGACGACCTGCGGATCGGCGAGACGGTCTTCGACTTTCGCCCGTAGGACGCCGGGCGCCGAAGACGCCCCGGGCGCCGCATTTTCGCGATCTTGCAGCGAGTATCATGGCGCCGGATGCTGCGTCTGTCCGAGCATTTCCCGCAGACGCGACGCGTCACCGCCCATGAGCAGCGGATCACGCCGGGTCACTCGCTGCTCGAGCGGGGAGGGTTCGTGCGCTCCAGCGGAGCGGCTGGGATCTTCACCCTGCTGCCGGCCGGCTGGCGGGTGCATCGCAAGATCTGTGACGTGATCTTCGAGGAGATGGAGCGGGGCGGGGTCCAGACCCTGCAGCTGCCGATCCTGCAGCCGCGGGAGCTGTGGGAGCGAAGCGGCCGCTGGGAGACGTATGTGAGAGAGAAGGTCATGTTCCAAACGATCGAGGAACATCGGGGGACCCAGTTCGGCCTTGCCCCCACCGCCGAGGAGGTCGTGACGGCGCTGGTGGCGGGGGACGTCAAGAGCTGGCGAGAGCTGCCGCTGAGGCTGCACCAGATCGGGCCGAAGTTTCGCGACGAGATCCGACCGCGCCTCGGGCTCCTGCGGTGTCGGGAGTTCATGATGTCCGACGGGTACTCGTTCGACCGGGACGAGGCCGGGATGGGGGAGTCCTTCGAGGCGTTCCGGAAGATCTACACACGCATCTTCGACCGGCTCGGGCTCGAGCAGGTGATCTCGGTGCAGGCCGACAGCGGCCCGATCGGCGGGAAGGGCTCTGCCGAGTTCATGGTCGTCAACGACGTCGGCGAGGACACCCTGCTCAGCTGCGGTGTCTGCGGCTACGGGGCCAACGCCGAGAAGGCCGACAGCCGCTACGCGCGACACGACCCCCAGGGCGAACCCCAGGGCGAGTCCCTCCCGCTCCACATCGAGCCGACCCCGGGCATCACAACCGTCGAGGAGCTCCAGGGCCGGTTCCCGGAGATCCGGGCCGAGAGGATGGTCAAGACGTTGATCTTCGCGGTCGCCCCGCAGGACGGCGCCCCGCAGGACGGCGCCCCGAAGGACGGCGCCCCGCAGGATGGCCCGAAGGAGCCGCAGGATGGCCCGGAGGGCGCCCCGCGGGAGGGCCCGAAGGACGGCGGGCGGGCGGGCGGGTGTCTGGTGGCGGTGTGCGTCCGGGGAGACCTCGAGGTCAACGAGATCAAGCTCGCCAACCTGCTGAACGCGGCCGTCACGCCCGCGAGCGCCGGGGAGATCGAGGCGGCGACGGGGGCACCGGTGGGCTTCGCGGGGCCGATCGGCCTGAAGGGCGTGCGGGAGATCCACTTCGACGAGTCCGTGAGGGGGATGGAGAACTTCCTGTGTGGGGTCAACGAGAAGGACGTTCACGCGTTGAACGTCAACTTCGGGCGAGACGTGGCTCCACCGGAGCGATTCGTGGACGTCCACCTCGCGAAGGGCGGAGACGGCTGCCCGAAAGACGGTTGCTCGGGCGTCCTGGAAGAGCGACGGGGGATCGAGATCGGCCACGTGTTCATGCTCCAGCAGCGCTACTCGGAGGTGCTCGACGCGCGCTACCAGACCGAGGACGGGCGCGAAGAGACGATGTGGATGGGCAGCTACGGGATGGGCACGACCCGGTTGCTGCAGGCGATCGCCGAGCAGGCCCACGACGACGACGGCCTCATGTGGCCGGCGGCGGTCGCCCCGTATGACGTGCACGCGGTCCTCACCCAGCCCGAGGATCCTCGCCAGCTTGAGCTCCTCTCAGAGATCGAGAAGGTGACCGGCGACATGCGGTTGGACCTCCTCGCCGACGACCGCTCGGCCTCGGCAGGGGTGAAGTTCAAGGACGCCGATCTCCTCGGCTGTCCGGTGCGGGTGACGATCGGGCGCAAGGCCGGGGAGGGGCTCGTCGAGGTCAAGCGCCGCACCGAGAAGGACTCGCACGAGATGACTCCGGCCGATCTCGGGCGATTCGCGGGCAGGGGCGGCTCCGGCTAGCCGATGGAGCGGGTGCTCGTAAGATGATGAGGCGGGTGTCGGCCAGAGGATGAGCCGGGTGGTCGTCAAGCTGGGCTCGAACGTCGTCGCGGACGCCGACGGGGAGCTGCGCAGGGATGTCCTAGCGCGTGTGTGCGACGCCGTCAGCACCCTGTTCGTGGCCGGCGGGGACGCGGTGATCGTCACCAGCGGGGCGATCGCCCGGGGCATGCAGGTGCTCGGCCTCGGGGGTCGTCCGACCCAGATCGGGGCGCTCCAGGCGGCGAGCGCGGTGGGGCAGGGGAAGCTCTATCCCGTCTACGACGAGCTCCTGCGCGAGCGGGGCGTGACGAGCGCCCAGGTGCTGCTCACCTTCTTCGACATGTCCGCCCGGACCCACTACATCAACGCACGCCAGACCCTCACGACGCTCCTTGACTGGCGGGTGATGCCGGTGATCAACGAGAACGACACGACCGCCACCGACGAGATCTCCTTCGGGGACAACGACTTCCTCGCGGCCCAGGTGGCGGTGCTCGTGGGCGCGGAGGAGCTCGTGCTGCTCACCGACATCGACGGCCTGTTCACGGCCGATCCACGGCTGAAGCCCGACGCGAGGCTGGTCGAGCACGTGAGCGACTTCGCGATCCTGGAGGGGCTCGAGGTCGGACACACCACCTCCCCGCTGGGCTCGGGGGGGATGCGCTCGAAGGTGGTGGCCGCCGAAATGGCGACCGCCGCGGGGATCGCGACGACGATCTGCAACGGTCTGAGCGAGGGCCCGCTGGAGCAGGTGCTCGCGGGCGCTCGCGCGGGCACCCGCTTCGAGCCCCGGAAGGCCCGCTACAGCAGCTTCAAGCTGTGGCTGAAGTACGCCAAGCCGGCGCGGGGCACTCTGGTGGTCGATCGCGGCGCTGGGAGGGCCGTGCGGGAGGGCAGCGCCAGCCTGCTCCCCGTCGGAGTGGTGGACGTGAAGGGCTCGTTCGACGCGGGGGACGCCGTCGAGATCGCCGTACGAGCCGACGATCCTGGTGCGTCGCGCCAGGCGCGAGCCCCCGGCCAAGCAACGGCCTCGGTGGAGGGGATCGGCAAGGGGATCTGCAACTACTCCGCCGATGAGCTCCGTCAGGTGATGGGCATGAAGTCCGGTGACGTGCGCGAGCTCTTGCCGCGGGCCAGCGAGGAGGCGGTCCACAGGGACTACATGGTCCTCGATTGAGGGCCCGCGCGCGCCCGCGTGCGCCCGCGCGCGCGCACACACGCGCACGCGGTGCCTCACTTTTGCGAAGGGTCCGACGC
The DNA here is from genome assembly GCA_963785785.1 of uncultured Solirubrobacterales bacterium. Classification (GTDB taxonomy): domain Bacteria; phylum Actinomycetota; class Thermoleophilia; order Solirubrobacterales; family Solirubrobacteraceae; genus Palsa-744. The sequence continues at coordinate 237,357 of CAWAWI010000004.1, forward strand.
GAGTTCACCCGGGCGCAGGTCGGGTCGTCTGGGCGGGAACGCGCGCATTGCCTATGCTTGGCTGGTGGCAAGCACGATTGCGTCGCCCCCATCGATCGCGGATGTCTGCGCCCGCGCCAAGCGTGCCGCTAGGGCGCTCGCCCAGGTCGACACTGCCCGCAAGGACGAGGCGCTGCAGGCGATCGCGGACGCCCTGATCGCGCGAGCGGGCGAGGTGCTGGAGGCGAACGAGCTGGACATGCGGGTCGGCAGGGAGTCGGGGCTCGGAGACGCCCTGCTGGACCGGCTGTCGCTCGACGAGGGCCGGATCGAGCAGATCGGACGGTCGGTCGAGCAGATCGTCGCGCTGGGCGATCCGGTGGGAGAGGTGATCGACGGGCGGCGGCTGGCGAACGGCCTGGACGTGCGCAAGGTGAGGGTGCCCCTGGGCGTGATCGCGGTCGTCTACGAGGCCCGCCCGAACGTCACGATCGACGCGACGGCCCTGTGCCTGAAGTCGGGGAACGCGATCGTGCTGAGGGGCTCCTCGATGGCGGTCCACTCCAATGCGGCGCTCGCTCGGATCGCCGCCCAGGAGGCCGTCTCCCACGGATTGCCCGAGGCGTGTGTGAGCCTCGTGGCGGGGGGCGGCCGTGGAGAGCTCGCCGAGCTGGCCACCCAGACGAGCACCGTCGATCTGATCGTCCCGCGGGGCGGGGAGGGGCTGAAGGTCGCCCTGCAGGAGGTCGCGACGGTGCCGGTCATCTACGCGGCCTCGGGCAACTGTCATGTCTACGTGGACGCCGGCGCTGACCTCGACGACGCCGAAGCGATCGTGATGAACGCGAAGACCCAACGTCCGGGAGTGTGCAACGCCGCGGAGACGCTACTCGTGCACGAGGCCGTCGCGGACACGTTCCTGCCGCGCATCGTCACGGCGCTTGACGAGGCGGGAGTGCAGCTGAAGGGCGACGAGCGGGCGCGCTCGCACGGGTCCGGGTCCGGGGGCAGAGCCGGGGGGATCGGAGCCGGCGGGTCCGGGGCGTCCGAGGGGGACGGGTCCGGGGCGCCGGTCGAGGAGGCGAGCGAGGAGGACTGGGAGACCGAGTATCTGGCGCCGATCCTCGCGATCCGGGTCGTGGACTCGCTCGGGGAGGCGATCGAGCACATCGACCGGTATGGAAGTGGGCACTCGGAGGCGATCGTCACGCGTGACGTCGACGCCGCGCGAGCTTTTCAGCTGGGAGTGGATGCGGCGTGCGTGTATGTGAACGCCTCGACCCGGTTCACCGACGGGGGCGAGTTCGGGATGGGCGCGGAGATCGGCAACTCCACTCAGAAGCTCCACGCGCGCGGGCCGATCGGGCTGCGGGAGCTGTGCACCTTCAAGTATCTCGTCCAGGGTGACGGCCACGTCCGGACTTGAGAGCTTCTGCGTGGGGGTGGGAATCCTGGGCGGGACGTTCAACCCGCCCCATCTCGGGCACCTGGCCCTCGCGAGGAGCTCTCGTGAGGAGCTCGGCCTGGAGGAGGTGCTGCTGATGCCCGCGTCCACGGCCCCCAACAAGCGTCTGGAGCGCGAGGACCCCGGCCCCGAGCATCGCCTGGCGATGTGCCGCCTGGCGGTCCAGGATGCTCCCGGAGTGAAGGCCTGCTCGATGGAGGTCGAGCGGGGGGAGTGTCCTACACCGTGGATACGCTGAAGGACATCCATGACGAGCGCCCCGATGTCGAGCTGACGTTCATCGTGGGCGCCGACACGGCCCGCACCCTGGCGACCTGGCGGGAGCCCATCCGACTGCTGAGCCTGGCGGAGCTGGCGGTAGCCGGACGGGACGGGCTCGCCGAGGAAGAGGTCCGCGAGGGGCTCCTCGCGCTTCACCCTTCCCCCCGTGTGCGGTTCCTGGCGATGGACGAGGTGACGGTCTCCTCCTCGTCGGTCCGCGAGCGTTTGGCCCGAGGCCTGCCCGTGACCGAGCTGGTGGGGGAGAGGGTCGCGGGATACATCGCCGAACACCGCCTATACGGGGCCGCGACCGGGAGGCCGGCGGCGGGGCGCTCCTCGCCGGGCGGGCTCTCTTCGACCGGGGGACTCTCCCCGACGGGCGGGCTCTCTTCGACCGGGGGACTCTCCCCGACCGGGGGGCTCTCCTCGGACGGTGGCCCGAGATGAACTCGCAGGAGCTGCTGGGCGAGATCGTCTCCTACGCGGACGACAAGAAGGCGAGCGACCTCATCGAGCTGGACCTGAGGGGAGTGGTGGGCTACACCGACTGGTTCGTGGTCTGCTCGGGCAACACCGAGCGCCAGACCAAGGCCATCCACGACGGCATCCTCGAAGGGTGCAAGCGCGAGCACGGCGTCCTTCCACGCCGCGTCGAGGGGTTGACCAGGGGGGACTGGATCCTGATGGACTACCTCGACGTGGTCGTCCACATATTCACGCCCGCCACCAGGGATTACTACCGCCTGGAGAAGCTGTGGGGAGAGGTCCCCAAGCGGACGACCAAGCGGGCGGGGGCCGACCGAACCTCGGCGAGCGCCTAACGGCGACGGGCGGCGCGACTTGCGGGGTCGCGAGGTGTTTGTGTGGATGAGTACAAAAAGAGCTGTGGAGCGCCGAGTCCGCATGTTCATCAGCCTCCACCGCAAAGGAAGTGTCGCCATGCGCAAAGTCAGACTCAGCCACCCGGTTAGCGTCAGGCTCAACCGTCCGGTTCGCCGCACGCCCGCGTATCTGGCGTTGATCGTCCTCGGCGCGATCGCTTTTCCGGGCGTCGCGCTGGGGGCTCCCAGGGTGACCCTAGTGGCGAAGGCCGTCCCGATCCGGGGCTTCCCCGGGACCGGCAACAAACTCGGCGCGGGGGCGGCGGTCGAAGCGAAATACACGATCAGAGGCACCGAAGCGATCGGCGGGGTGCCCTCGCAGATCACCCACGTCAACTTCTACCTGCCCGCCGGGACGAAGATTCACCCGCAGGGATTCGTGTCCTGCAGTACGGGGACTCTCGAAAACATCGGCCCGGGCGGATGCCCGCGAAAGTCCCAGGCCAGCCCGGTCGGAAGCGCGGGCGTGGTCGATCCGATCGGCGGGGAACTCGTCAAAGAGAGCGCCACCCTGCAGGCGTTCTTCGCGCCTGGCGGGGGCCTTCAGTTCTACGTGAACGCCGCCTCGCCGATCTCCGCCCAGCTGGTCGTCGCCAAAGGTAGGTTGAGCACCGTGGGGGGACCGTACGGGCCGAAGCTCAGCACCGACGTCCAGCTCGTGGACTCTGTGCCGGGCGCGCCGCCGGTGTCCACCGAATCGATCAACATCAAGGTCGGGGCCGCCTACAGAAAGGGCAGGAAGACGATCTCCTACGGGACGATGCCGAAGCGCTGCCCGCGGGGAGGCTTCCCGGTCAAGTCCGAAATCACGTTCGCGAGCGGGGAAACCGTGACGACCAAGTACAGGGCTCCCTGCCCCCGGCGCTAGCGGACGCGGCGCCTACTCCTACCTGCACTTCCCGATGGTGGCGGGCATCTCGTTGATCGCGGTTGGGATGAAGAGTACGCTCGCGCACCGTGGACGACCCCCTTAAAGTCGTCCCCGCGGCGGCGTTGCTCGGCGGGGCGGCGATGTATCTTCTTGCCCACGTGGCCCTTCGCCTGCGCAACACCGGCTCGCTCAGAATACGGCGGGCTACCGAGGAGGACGTGCCGGCGCTGACCCAGGTGCTGGTGCGGGCGTTCATGGACGACCCCGTGGCGGCATGGTCCTGTCCGCCCGAGCGGCTTCGCCCGAAGGTGCTCGAGCGCTTCCAAGGGACCCGCCTGCGCCAGCTGATCGCCCACCAGGAGATCTGGACGAGCGAGGATCGTGCCTGTGCGGCCCTGTGGGCGCCGCCGAAGCGCTGGCGGACGACCTGGCGGGAAGATCTCGCGATCGCTCGCAGTGTCCTGCATCCCCGGCTCCTGGCTCGATTGCCCCTCGCGACGGCCGGCCTTTTGGGGATCGAGCGCGATCATCCACGAGAGCCCCCGCACTGGTATCTGGCGGTGCTCGGCACCGATCCGTCCTCTCAGGGACAGGGGCTCGGGTCCGCGGTCCTGGGGCCTGTGCTCGAACAGTGCGACTCCGACGGCGTGGGCGCCTACCTGGAGTCCTCCAAGGAGCGCAACATCGACTTCTACGCTCGCCACGGGTTCAGGGTCACGGGCGAGCTGCGCCTCCCGCGGGGGCCGCGCATGTGGCCGATGTGGCGCGACCCGCGGGGGTAGGAGGACCGGCGCTTCGTGCAGGGCGCGGTGGACACGGTCACGGTGACTGAGGCAGCTTGACCGACCCCCTTCCGGCGGCTGGAGCGGAGGGAGGCGGGACGACCGGTCCGATGTCCCCGTCCGGGGCCTCGTCCAGATCGACGATCACCGGGGCATGATCGCTCGGCCCGGTGCCCTTGCGGGCCTGTCGGTCCACCCATGCCCCCCGGACCCTGCCGGCGACCGTGGCGGTGGCGAACACCAGGTCGATACGCATCCCGAGGTCTTGATGGAACATGCCGGCGCGGTAGTCCCAGTAGGTGAACACCCGCTCGGTGGGCCAGCGATCGCGCACGACGTCGTGCAGGTCCCGCGCCGCCTGCAGGCCGGCCAGGGCCGCCCGCTCCCGGGGTGTGACGTGGGTGTGGCCCGCGTAGGCGTCCGGGTCGAACACGTCGATGTCGGCGGGCGCGATGTTCATGTCCCCACATACGATCGCGTCCTGGGGACCGGCGCCGACCATCTCTCCCAGCGCGTTCAGCCAGGCGAGCTTGTAGCGGTAGTGCTCGGAGTCCGGTGTCCGGCCGTTCGGCACGTAAACGGAGTGAACCCGAATGCCGCCACAGGTCGCGGACACCGCCCGGGCCTCAGGGTGCGGGAATCCCGGCGCGTCGGGGACGCCGGTCACGACGTCGTCCAGCCCCGCGCGAGAGAGGATCGCCACCCCGTTCCACTGCGCTTCGCCGTGGCTGGCGAACGCATAGCCACGAGCGGAGAGCTCCTCGCCAAGGAGCCGATCGAAGGCGTCGTCGGTGAGCTTGGTCTCCTGCAGGCAGACGACATCAGGCCGACGTTCGTCGAGCCAGGGCAGCAGCCGGGGGACCCGCTGCTTGACCGAGTTCACATTCCAGGTCGCCACGCGCACGGACCGTACGCTAGCGTCGCCGATGCGAGGACGAGGGCTCGGACGGACACTGTCAGCCAGAGCAGTCCACGGCGACGTCCAGTGCGGCACAGGCAAGCCGACGAGTTCCTGACGCTGAGCACAGGTTTGTTTGCCGACAAGGAAGATGGGCGAAACTTGTCTGTGCGCAAACCGTGTGCTGATGGCGGCGCCAGCCGTGGCGATCGACTGAGAGAGCCGAATCGTCTTTTTGCGTAGCATGTTTTGTGCTACGCTAGGTCGCGTGAGCCGCTCTCTTCATGTGCGCTTGGACGACAGCTCGGCCGCAGCGCTCAGCGTCATCCGCAATGACGGACTGAGCGACTCCGAGGCGGTGCGTACTGCGCTGCGCGAGACTGCGGCAAGGCGTCGGGCTCGCTCCGCCATTGCAGCTGAGGTTAGACGGCTCGCGGGTGATGAGGACGATCGAGCGGAGATGCGAGCGATCCGCGAGCAGATGGCGGAACTGGCGCCGGAGCTCACTGACTGAAGTGGTGCGTGGCGAGATTTTTCGCCTGCCTGCGCCGCGAGGGACACGCGGCAGGGAGCAGAGAGGCGCGCGCTACGCGGTGGTCGTTCAAGCCGACGAGTTCCTGACGCTGAGCACAGTGCTCGTTTCGCCGACCTCGACGAGTGCGCAACCGGCGAGCTTTCGGCCGGCAATCACTCTCGAAGGCACTCACACGCGCATCCTTGTCGAGCAGACGACTGTCGTGGATCCCCAGCGCCTGGGACGCTCGGCGGGACGCCTCGATCCAGATGAGCTGAGCGCTGTCGATGAAGCCCTCGCGCTCGTCTTGGGCCTCTAGGTTTGTTTGCCGACAAGAAAAATGGAGCTAGCCGGGCTCGAACCGGCGACCTTCTGGCTGCCAGCCAGACGCTCTCCCAACTGAGCTATAGCCCCAGGCCACCCCATCGTATCGCCTCGATCGCGGCGGGTCAGATCGCGATCGAGCGGTGAGTTTCGCCTGCCCCTACCCGGGCGGCAAGAACTCCGGCACGTCGAGATCCTCGCCGTCGCCGGGCTCCGGGAGGTCCCGCGCCCGGCCCCCCGGCCCGGCCTGGTCCAACCGGGCGGTCAGGCTGCCATGGGCGAGCCTGACGTCCCTGAGCAGACGCTCGGCGTTGTTGCGCAGCGACGAGGACAGCTCGCGGAGGTTCCGCGAGAGCTCGGTTCCCTCGCGCACCACCTGCCGGGCGGCCATGTGGGCCTCGCTCAATATCTCCCGAGCCTCGGCCCGCGCGCGCGCGCGGGCCTCCTGTGCACGCTCATGCGCCTCCGCCTGCTCGCGCGCCAGCTCCTCACTCGCTGTGGCGCCCATGCGCTCGGCCTCCTCGCGGGTGCGCCCAAGGGTGCGCTCGGACTCCTTGCGTGCGTGATCCACGATCCCATCCGCCTCCTCGCGCGCGCTCGTGAGCGCCCGCTCGGCCTCCGCCTGGGTGTCCTCCATCAGCCTGGTCGCCTGCTCACGCGCTGCGGCCAACCCCTCGTCCGCCTGCTCCTGCGCCAGGGTTAGCGCTTGCGCTGCCTCCTCCGAAGCGGCCGCGAGCACGCTCCCGGCCTCGGTGCGGGCGCCAGCCAGCGTGTGCTCGGCCTCGCCGTGCAGCGCCCCGACCGACGCCACCGCCTCGTTCCTGGCCGCCTCCGCCTGCGCTCGGGCCGAGTGAAGGATCTCCTGTGCCTCGTCCTCGGCGGCCCGGATGCGGTGCTCCGCCGCCCGGTCGCCCTCGGCGATCCGTTCCCGTACGCGCCCCTCGGCCTGCTCCCGCAGCTCGGCCGCCGCCAGCTCAGCCGCCCTGACGATGCCTTCCACGCTCGCTGATGTGTCGCCGCGTGTGTCGCCGTCCACGTCCCATCCTCCGTAGTGCTCGAGTCCACCCAATCTACCGCCCCGCGCCGGTGGCTACCCACGGCCGGAGCCGCCGCCGCCGGAGTGGCCGGCGCCGCTGCCGCCGGAGTGGCCGGGGGGTGCGGAGCGGAGCGGACGGGCGGTGATCGGTCGCCGAGCGCACATGGCAGGAAAAGTTGGAAAGTTGTCCTTGCAGACAAGCGCCGAGTAGGCCATGATCGAGGCATGGATAGGCGCACGAGCCTCAGAGGCGACGCGATCCCCCGGGACGCGAGATCCGGCGAGACGAGATCCGGCGAGGCGAGCCCCGTAGACATCTCGGCGAGGGTCCCGAGAGAGGTCGCGATCGTCGTCTACCCCGCCGTCCAGAGCCTGGACCTCACAGGACCGCTCGAGGTGTTCACCGGGGCCCGGCAGCTGATCGACGCCACCGGACGGCCGGAGCGGGGCTACCGGATCACCGTGGCGAGCGTCGACGGCGTGCCGCTCGCCACCTCCAGCGGCCTTCAGATCCTCCCCGACATGAGCCTCGCCGGGACGCCTTCGGAGATCGACACGCTGATCGTGGCCGGGGGCATCGGCTCCTCCGACGCGAGCACGGACTCGGCGCTGCTGGACTGGCTCGCCACGGCCGCTCCGCGGGCGCGGCGGGTGGCGTCGGTGTGCACGGGCGCGTTCGTGCTCGCGGCCGTGGGTCTGCTCGACGGGCGTAGGGCGACCACCCACTGGGCATCCGCCTGCGAGCTCGCCCGGCGATATCCCTCGATTGACGTGGATCCCGAGCCGATCTACCTGCGAGACGGTCAGGTGTGGACGTCGGCGGGAGTGACGGCGGGCATCGATCTCGCGCTCGCGCTCGTCGAGGAGGACCTCGATCGGGACGCCGCCCTGGCGATCGCCCGCCATCTCGTGATGTTCCTGAGAAGGCCCGGCAACCAGTCCCAGTTCAGCGCCACCCTCGCCGCCCAGCAGGCCGATCGAGCGCCCCTGCGAGAGGTCCAGCGGTTCGTTCTCGAGCACGTGTGCGAGGACCTCTCGGTGGAGGCCCTCGCGGCGCGCGCCCACATGAGCCCCCGGAACTTCGCCCGGGCGTTTCGCGCCGAGACGGGCATCACGCCCGGCCGGTACGTCGAGCGGGTGAGACTGGAGGCCGCCCGACGGGCGCTGGAGGACACGGCCCAGCCTGTCGCAGTCGTCGCCGATGCCTGCGGGTTCGCCACCTCCGAGACGATGCGTAGGGCGTTCCTGCGGACCCTCGGAGTGGGCCCTACGGAGTATCGCCGCCGCTACCGCCCCGCCGGGACGGATCCGGACGACAGGCCCGCGGTGGGCTCCTCCCAAAAGGGGGGCCCGCGCGGGCGCGCACACGCGCGCGCGGGCCCCCTCGCGGCATAGGCCCGACCCACCGGACCGTCACGCCCGCACGCCTGACCGGCCTGCCCGCACGCACGCCCGACGATCACATCAGCACTCACACGAGGGGAGCCACAACATGGACATCGCCATCCTGATCTACGACCGGTTCACCGCCCTGGACGCTGTGGGCCCTTACGAGGTGCTCAGCCGGCTGCCGGACTACAAGGTCACGTTCGTGGCCGAGGAGCCGGGGGTCAAGCGAACGGACACGGGTCGGCTGGGGCTGGCCGTAGACGGCGCGCTGAAGGACTTCCCGAGCCCGGAGATCGTGGTCGTGCCGGGGGGCCCGGGTCAGGGGGCGCTGATGGAGGACGGGCCCGTACACGAGTGGTTGAGGAGCGCTCACGAGACCTCCGAGTGGACGACGTCGGTGTGCACGGGCTCGCTGATCCTCGCGGCCGCCGGGCTGCTGGACGGCAGGCGGGCGACCAGCCACTGGCTGGCGCTCGAGGAGCTGGGAAGGCTGGGTGTGGAGGCGACATCCGAGCGGGTGGTGTTCGACGGCAAGCTCGTTACAGCCGCGGGAGTGTCCGCGGGCATCGACATGGCGCTTGCGCTGGCTGGGAAGATCGCGGGCGAGGAGCTCGGTCAGGCGATTCAGCTCGGCATCGAGTACGACCCCGAGCCTCCGTTCGACGCGGGCTCTCCCGAGAAGGCTCCGCCGGCGATCGTGGAGGGACTGCGCGCGTACGCGCGGTTCTCCTGACCGCGACCGCGCCTGCGCCGCCCGCCTGCGCCGGTCCGGATCGGTCGCTTCGCCACCGTGGGCCGCCGGGACCTGGTGCGGTGGGCGAAACCGCTGTTCTGGGCTTTCGGGGGCGGCCGCTGAGGGGACCCGGGCGGCGGGCGCACATCAAAAAAGGGATGCCCCACGCGCGCGCGGGGCACCGCTTTTGAAACCTCTCCCCGGCGCTCCCTCCCCGGAACTCGGTGCCCGGGAGGGCCGTCCCCGAGAGTTCCGTCCCCGGTCGGTCGCTAACCTGCGCTCTCCATGTCGGAGCGTCGGTATGACCCCCACGAGATAGAGCCTCGCTGGCAGGCGGTGTGGGCGCGCGAGCGCACCTGGGAGGTGGCCAACGAGGGGGCCACGCTGGCGGCGGGGCGAGGGGGATCGGGCGCGGAGGAGGAGGTCCTCAGCTCGTATGTGCTTGAGATGCTCCCCTACCCGAGCGGGGAGCCTCACATCGGGCATCTGAAGGTGTACTCGGTGGGGGATGCGATCGCCCACTACCACCGGCGTCTGGGACGGCGGGTGCTGCATCCGATGGGCTACGACTCGTTCGGCTTGCCCGCCGAGAACCACGCGATCAAGACGGGCGTTCATCCGCGCGCGTCGACGGACGCCTCGATCCAGTCCTTCCGGCGGCAGTTTCACTCGTGGGGGATCTCGATCGACTGGTCGCGGGAGCTGGCCACCCACGAGCCGGACTACTACCGGTGGACGCAATGGATCTTCGTGACTTTGTTTGAGGCTGGGTTGGCCTACCGCAAGGAGGCGGCGGTCAAGTGGTGTCCCAAAGATCAGACGGTCCTGGCGAACGAGCAGGTGGACGGTGAGGGGCGGTGCGAGCGGTGTGGGACGGTCGTGGAGGTCAGGCAGCTCGAGCAGTGGTTTCTGCGGATCACCGACTACGCCGAGCGGCTGCTCGGGGACCTGCAGGAGATCGACTGGCCGGAGAACGTCAAGACGATGCAGCGCAACTGGATCGGTCGCAGTGAGGGGGCCGAGGTGACGTTCCGGTGTGAGGACTTGGACCCCGCCCACCCGATCGACTACCCGGTGTTCACGACCCGCCCGGACACCCTGTTCGGGGCTACCTTCTTCGTGATGGCCCCCGAGCACCCGGACGTGCTGAGGCTCGTCGCGGGGACCGACCGGGAGCGGGAGGTGAAGGAGTATGTGAGCCACGCGATCACCGAGTCCGGGGAGGAGCGGGGGAACGCCGAGAAGCCGAAGACGGGCGTTCCTCTCGGGCGGACGGTGGTGAACCCGGTGAACGGGGAGGAGATCCCGGTGTACGTGGCGGACTACGTGCTGATGGAGTACGGCACGGGGGCGATCATGGCGGTGCCCGGACACGACGAGCGCGACTACGCGTTCGCGCGGGCGTTCGGGCTGCCGATCCGGCGGGTGATCGAGGGCGCGCCCCCCGAGGGAGGCGACGAGAACGGGCTCCCGTACACCGGCGACGGCCCCTTGACGAACTCCGATCCGCAGTTCGACGGGATGGACAACCGCGAGGCCCTGAGCGCGATCGTGGGTTGGCTGGACCGTCAGGGGAAAGGGCATGCGTCGGTCAACTACCGGCTGCGCGACTGGCTGATCTCCCGCCAGCGCTACTGGGGGTGTCCGATCCCGATCGTCTACTGCGAGAGCTGCGGGGCGGTGCCGGTGCCGGTCGAGGATCTCCCGGTGGAGCTGCCGGAGATCGAGGACTACGCCCCACGGGGGCGCTCGCCGCTCCAGGCCGCCGAGGAGTGGGTGAGGACGAGCTGTCCGGAGTGCGGGGGGGACGCGCGGCGGGAGACCGACACGATGGACACGTTCGTGGACTCCTCCTGGTACTTCCTGCGCTACTGCGACGCCTCCAACGAGAGGGCCGCCTGGGACCCGGCTGTGCTGCGGGAGTGGATGCCCGTGGATCAGTACATAGGGGGGGTCGAGCACGCGATCCTGCACCTGATGTACGCGAGGTTCTTCACCAAGGCCCTCGCGGACCTCGGCCACCTCGAGTTCCAGGAGCCCTTCAAGGCGCTGTTCACCCAGGGGATGGTCACCAAGGACGGGGCCAAGATGAGCAAGTCCCGGGGGAACGTGGTCTCGCCCTCGACGATCGTGGAACGGTACGGCGCGGACACCGCCCGCTGCTACATCCTGTTCGTGGGCCCCCCCGAGCAGGACGCGGACTGGTCCGACGAGGGCGTCGAGGGAGTGCACCGGTTCCTGAGCCGCCTGTGGCGACTGGCCGCGGAGACGGCCGAAGCCGACCGGGGCGATAGCGGGGAGACGGGGCCGCATGCGGCCCCGTCCGGGACGGCACATGTGCCGTCCCGCCGGCCGGCGCATGCGCCGGCCGGAACTGACCCGGATCTCGAGCTGTTGCGAAAGACCCACTGGGCGATCGACAAGGTCTCGGGGGACCTGGGGAGGTTCGCGTTCAACACGGCGATCGCGGCGGTGATGGAGCTCCTGAACGAGGCTTCCCGGCTGCGGGAACGGGTGCACTCCGAGACGCTGCAGTTCGCCCTGGCGAGTGGGGCGTCGCTGCTGTTCCCGTTCGCGCCCCACGTGAGCGCGGACGTGTACGAGGGGCTGACGGGGGAGCGGGTGTGGGAGCAGCCCTGGCCTCAGGCCGACCAGACGCTGCTGGAGCGGGACGTCTACGAGCTCGTGTGTCAGGTCAACGGCAAGCTCCGGGATCGGGTAAAGGCCGCGTCCGACGCGAGCCCGGAGGAGCTCAAGGAGCTCTGCCGGGCCGCGCCGAACGTGCGGGTGCACATGGACGGCAAGGAGATCGTCAAGGAGATCGTCGTGCCCGGCAAGCTGGTGAACCTCGTCGTCAGATAGACCGATCGGGCGTCGGGCCTAGACTGCGTGTGATGGCCGAGCTCAAGCCCGCGTATCTGATCCACGGCGAGGATCACGGGGCGGTGTCCGAGCGCCGGGCGGGCCTGCGGGCACTGGCCGAGCGGGAGGGGGGGCCGGACACCGTCGAGTCCCTCGAGGGCGAGTCCGCAACCCCCGCGGGCGCGGCGAGGGCCCTCGCGGTGATGACCCTCGCGCTCGGCTGGCGGGTGATCCTCGTCGACGGCGTCGAGCGCTGGAAGCAGGCGGAGGTCGAGGAGCATCTCGCGGATGCCCTCGCCGCGATGCCCCCCGAGACCACGATCGCGATGTTCGCTCGCGAGGAGGGCCGCGCCAAGGCGCCCGCCGCCCTGCACCAAGCCGTCGACCGGGCGGGCGGGCAGGTCGTCGAGCAGGCCACGGTCAAGCCCTGGGAGCTTCCCAAGTGGGCCCGCTCTCAGGCCGCCCGGATGGGGCTCCAACTGGACATGGCCGCCGCCAAGGCCCTCGTCTCCCAGGTGGGAGAGCGCCAGCAGCGGCTCCTTCGCGAGCTGGAGAAGCTCTCCCTCGAGCTCGACGCCCCCGCCCCCTCCGCCGCCGACGACGCCTCCGCCGCCGACGACGCCTCTGCCGCCGACGACGCCTCTGCCGCCGACGACGCCTCCGCCGACGACGGCCCCGACCCCGGCGGCCCCGCGACGATCACCGCCGAGGAGATCGAACGCCGGGCCGCACGGTCGGCCCAGCAGCGGGTGTTCGCCCTCGCGGACTCCCTCGTCGGGGGCGATCCTCGGGAGGCCTCACGCTCATACCTGCGTCTGCGCGGACAGGGGGAGCGTCTGTCCGGGCTCACCTACCTGATGGCCTCGCGCCTGCGCGAAGCCCTCGCGGTCGCCCTGAGGCTGCAGTCCGGCGAGTCCCCGGCCGAGGTCAGGCGGGGATTGCGCATGCCCCCGAAGGTCGCCGAGAGGTTCGTCGCGGACGTCTCCCGCACCGACCCCGACCACCTGCGAGACGCCGTCGGAAGCCTCGCGGACCTCGAGCTCGACACCCGCGGCGGCTCCCCTCTGCGAACCGCTCGCTCGCGGATGTCATACCTGGATGAAGAAACTCTCGCCCTCCGAGCGATCGAAGCGATGACCGCCCGGCAGCCTGTTTAGCCTCACTGCGGCCCCTTAGAAAGGGGTGCCCGCGCGTGCGTGTGCGCGCGGGGCGTGCGATTCGCTGCGTGTCGGGTGGAGCCTAGGAAGGGGTGCCCGTGTGTGCGCCCGCGCGCGTGCGGGCCGCGCGACTCTTCTTGCGTGCACCTGTGTTCTTGTGCATCGCACCCCGCTTGACAGCCTTGTCGATCGTGCTCTCCAGCAAACGGTGTTCGCTGGCGGCGGTCTGCTCGTCACCGGCGCTCACCGCAGCCTCCAACCGCCTGAAGTAGGTCTTGATCGCGGACGTGTACCTGCGGTTCTCGAGTCGCTCCCGCTCGGACCTCAGGATCCGCTTCTTCTGAGAATGAATGTTGGCCATCTTTGGAGCGCCGTACTATAGCGCCCTTGAGGCTGCCGATCCGCGGCGGAAGATGCTGGCCGATCTTCGATCGGTCGCGATGCTCGACGTGCTGGCCGATCCAGGATGATCGGCAGCACGCCTGCGCTCGCGTGCGTCGTCTGCCATCCACGGCTCGACCCCCTCAACCGACGATCCGTTCTCACGAACCCTTGTGACCCCAGGAGTCGACGAACCCCCTGAAGGACCCCGGTCGGATCTCCCCGGCGAGGTCATAGGCATCCCCGACGCGAGCTTCGGCGAGGAATACGGGGGCCTCGTCGTTCCCGAACACGGGCCGAGGGAGGCCGCGGGAGGGGGCGCCACGGGCGACCAGGGCTCGGGCGAGGGCGGATCGGGCGAGGGCGGCGGCTCGGACCGCGGGGGAGGGCGGGTCGCCCGGAACACGGCCATCTTCTCGATAGCCACGGGCATCTCCCGGGTGCTCGGGCTCGTCCGGGAAATCGTCGCGGCGAGCTTCTTCGGGACCAAAGGGCCCGCGTCGGCGTTCACGATCGCGTTCCAGATCCCGAACCTGGTGAGTAACCTCTTCGCCAACGCGGCCCTCTCGGCGGCGTTCGTGCCGGTGTTCACGGACCTCCTCCAGCAGGGACGCAAGCGGGAGGCCTTCCGGCTCGCCTCGACCCTGTTCTGGATCATCCTGATCGTCCTCGGAGCGATCACCGCGGTGTTCGTGCTGGCGGCGGGCGTGATCATGCCCCTGTTCACGGGCCCCACGTTCAACTCCGAGCTGGACGCCATCACGGTGGGCCTCTCCCAGGTGCTCTTCCCGGTGGTCCTCCTGATCGGCCTGATCGGCCTGCTCGTCGGGGTGTTGCAGTCATACGAACACTTCACGATCCCCGCGATCGCGCCCGCCGTCTGGAACCTCGTGATCATCGTCCTCCTCGTCGTCCTTCGCCCCCACTTCCAGGGCGGCTATGAAAACGGGGATCAGCTGTACGCATACGCGATCGCGATCGTGATCGCCACGTTCGTGCAGATGCTGATGGTCTTCGGGGCTCTCGCGAGGATCGACTTCCGGCTGCAGTTCTCGATCGACTGGCACGACCCCCGCATCCGTCAGGTGTTCGCTCTGATGCTCCCTGTGACCATCGGCCTTGGGATCGTCAACCTCGACCAGCTCATCAACTCCGTCTTCGGCACCCTCGTCTCCGCCGAAGCTCCCCGGGCGATCGACAACGCCTTTCGCATCTACATGCTTCCCCAGGGCCTGTTCAGCGTGGCGGTCGCGACCGTCCTGTTCCCCACTCTCAGCCGCATGGCCGCCCGCAGCGAGGTCTTGAGCATGCGCCGGGCGATCGGCGTGGGGATGCGCCAGATCAACCTTCTGTTGATCCCCTCGGCGGTGTTCATCGTCGTCCTCACCACCCCGATCGTCCAGCTCGTGTTCCAGCGCGGGGAATTCAACGCCAAATCGACCGACCTCGTCTCCGAAGCCCTGTTCTGGTTCGCCTTCAGCCTGCCCTTCGGTGGGCTGAACCTGCTCCTCACCCGGGTGTTCTTCGCGGTCCAGCGCCCCTGGATTCCCACCCGATTGGCGGCCCTGAACATGATCGTGGACATCATCGTCTCGATCGGCCTCTACAAGCCTCTGGGGATCGCCGGCCTGATCATCGGCACCGTTGCCGCCAACGCCGTCATGACCGCCCTTCAGCTTCACCGCCTGCGAATCGGCTTCAACGGCCACCTGGAAGGCGCCCAAACGACCATGATCACTGCCCGCATCCTGCTCGCCTCGGCGTTGCTCGGGCTCGTCTCGTGGGCGGTGTGGTACGGACTCGACGCCCTCCTCGGGCACTCCTCGCTGCCCGCCCAGATCGTGGCCGTCGGCGGGGCCGCCGTCGCGGGGCTGCTCGTGTACACCCGTGCGATCTTCGCGATGCGCATCCCCGAGGCCCATCAGGTCCGCCGTCTGGTCCGGGGCGGCCTCGGCCGCCTCGGCCGCGCCTGACGCCCGCGCGAGCCCTTCTAGAGTTCGACCCGCCCATGGATCAGGCAAGCATCCGCAACTTCTGCATCGTCGCCCACATCGACCACGGCAAGTCCACGCTCGCGGACCGCATCCTCGAGCTCACCCACACGGTGGACCCCCGGGCGATGCGAGCCCAGCTGCTGGACTCGATGGAGCTCGAGCGCGAGCGTGGCATCACGATCAAGGCTCAGGCGGTGCGCGTGTTCTTCACCGCCTCCGACGGGGAGACCTATCAGCTCCACCTGATCGACACCCCCGGCCACGTGGACTTCACCTACGAGGTCTCCCGCTCTCTCGCCGCCTGCGAGGGGGCCCTGCTGGTCGTGGACGCCGCTCAGGGCGTGGAGGCCCAGACGGTCGCCAACACCTATCTCGCCGTCGAGTCGGGCCTCGAGCTGATCCCCTGCCTGAACAAGCTCGACCTGCCCGGCGCCGAGCCCGAGCGGGTGGCCGGCGAAGTGTCCGAGCTCCTCGGCGAGTCCCCCGAGTCGATCCTTCGCATCAGCGGCAAGACCGGCGAGGGGGTCCCGGAGGTGCTCGAGGAGCTGATCCGGCGCGTGCCCCCACCCTCCGGCGATCCGCAGGCGCCCCCCCGAGCGCTGATCTTCGACTCCGAGTTCGACCAGTATCGCGGCGTGATCGCCTACATCCGCGTCGTCGACGGCTCCTTCGCCAAGGGCGAGCTCATCCGCGCGATGGCCGCGGGCACCCAGGCGGAGATCGACGACATCGGCTTCTTTTCGCCCGCGATGATCCCCACCGAGCGGTTGTCCGCGGGCGAGGTCGGCTACCTGATCACGGGCATCAAGGACGTCACCCAGCTGCGCGTCGGAGACACTCTCACCACCCGTCCCTCCTCGAGCGCCACCCCCGCTGTCCGGGGCGCCCGCCGCGAGGCCGCCGAGCCGCTGCCCGGCTACCGGGAGGTCAAGCCGATGGTCTTCTGCGGCCTGTTCCCGATCGACTCCGACTCCTACCCGGACCTCCGAGACGCTTTGGAGAAGCTCACCCTCAACGACGCCGCCCTCTCCTGGGAGCCCGAGACCTCCGACGCCCTCGGCTTCGGCTTTCGATGCGGCTTTCTGGGGCTCCTCCACATGGACATCGTCCGGGAGCGGTTGGAGCGCGAGTATGACCTCGAGCTCCTCGCCACGATGCCCTCCGTCGAGTTCGACGTGACTCTCTCGAGCGGCGAGGAGATCGAGGTCCACAACCCCTCCGACATGCCCGACCCGGGTACCATCGCCGAGATCCGCGAGCCCTACATCAAGGCCCAGCTGATCGCCCCCCGCGAGCACGTCGGCGCGATCATGGAGCTCTGCCAGGAGCGTCGCGGCGAGCACGCCGGCATGCACTACCTCTCTCCCGAGCGCGTCCAGCTCTCCTACGATTTGCCCCTCGCGGAAATCGTGCTCGACTTCTTCGACCAGCTGAAGTCCCGCACCCGCGGCTACGCATCGTTGGACTACGAGCTCGACGGCATGCGCACCTCGGACCTGGTCAAGCTCGACGTCCTCCTCGCCGGCGACCCCGTCGATGCCCTGTCGATGGTCGTCCACCGGGAGAAGGCCTATGAGACGGGACGCTCCCTCACCGAGAAGCTCCGCAAGCGCATCCCCCGCCAGCAGTACGACGTGCCCATCCAGGCGGCCATCGGCTCTCACATCATCGCCCGCGAGACCGTCAAGGCGTTTCGCAAGGACGTCGTCGCCAAGTGCTACGGCGGCGACATCACCCGCAAGAAAAAGCTCCTGGAGAAGCAGAAGGAGGGCAAGAAGCGCATGAAGCAGGTCGGCCGCATCGAGGTCCCCCAGGAGGCCTTCCTGGCGGTCCTGGAGCTCGGCGAAGAGTAGCCGGGGGATGCGGGGAGGCGGGGTCCCCGGGCTCCGGGGGCAGGGTTCCGCCGCAAAGGGACCCCCCGCGCGCGTGTGCGGGCTGCGCGCGCGTGCGGGCTTTAACCTAGACCCCGCGCGCGGTGCCCCTCTGAGGAACATCCACCGGCCCGCGCGGGTGGCCCCTCTGAGGAACATCCACCACACCTGTCCGTCGCGGCCTGTCCCGTAACGGGAGCCCCGTCGGGATGAGGGGGTGTGCGCCCGGACACCTTGAGAGAGCAGCGTCGCCTGTACCTGCTCGGGCGGGTGGTGGTCACTCGCTACTACCGCCGCCGGTTGACACTCCGGGCGGTCGCTCGCGCGCTCTCGACCTCTCCGCGGCAGCTCCAGCGGGCGTACGCCCAGTTCGGGGATTCCTTCCACGAGGACCTGTTCGCGCGCCGGATGTCCGTGGCGGGCCAGCTGCTGGCAGAGCAGCGGACGATCCCGGTCGAAGACGTGGCCCGGCTGGTCGGCTACCGCCAGCGCTCGAGCTTCGCGGCCGCCTTCCGCCGCCGCTACGGCCTCTCGCCGGCGCGCTTTCGCGAGCGGGCCGTCCGTTACGCCGCGAGCCGTGCCGCGAGTCACACCGCGAGCGGGCGAAGGGGGGCGCCTACGCGTGGACGCCCAGGCTCGCGTCCCGGGGAGGCGGGGGCGTCTCGCCCGGGTCGGTCTCGTCCAGGGGCTCGGCTCCCGGGAGGGTGACCCGCATCAGGGTCCCGCCCCAGGGGGCCCGCTCGGCGGTCACGGAGCCGCCGTGCTGGGTGACGACCTGACGGACGATCGCCAGGCCCAGCCCCGAGCCGGGACGGGCGCGGGCCTCGGCGCCGCGATAGAAGCGGTCGAACACGTGGGAGATGTCCTCGGGGGGGATCCCCGGGCCGTGGTCGCGGACGGTCAGCTCGCCCCCATGCAGGTCGATCTCGACGACCTCGCCGGAGGGGCTGTACTTGATGGCGTTGTCGATCAGGTTCGCCACCGCCCGCTCCAACCGGGCCGCCACGCCGGTCACGAGGACGGGGCGAAGGGTGGCGTGCAGGCGCGTCGCGGGGGAGTTCCGGCGGGCGCGATCGACGACCTCGCCGACGAGCAGGTCCAGGCGGACGTCCTCGGCGGGGGCGCGCTGCTCCTCGCCCCGGGCGAGATCGATCAGGTCGTTCATCAGGAGGGTGAGCTCCTCGATCTGCTCGACCACCTCGTCCAGCAGGTGCTCGCGGTCGCGATCGTCCATCTCGCGTGCCTGCTGGAGGATCTCGATGTTCGTGCGCAGGCTGGTGACGGGCGTGCGGAGCTCGTGGGAGGCGTCGGCGACGAGCTGGCGTTGGGCGCTCACGGAATCGTCGAGGGCCGTCATCGAGCGCTCGAGGGCGTCGAGCATCGCGTTGAAGCTGACTGCCAGCCGTCCGATCTCGTCTTCGGAGGCGGGGGCGATCCGCCGGGAGAGGTCCTGGGTCCTGGCCACGTGCTCGGCCGCCTTGGTGAGCCGCCTGACGGGGAGCACCGCCGCGCGGGCAACGAGCCGCCCGAGGAGGGCCGCCAGGGCGATCCCGCCGAGGCCCAGGAGCACGAGGATCAGGCGCAGGTGGTTGAGCAGCTGGTCCACTTCGGTGAGAGGCTGGGCGAACTGGACGACTCGGCCGGGGGCGAAGTACTCGGCGAGGACCCTCAGATGAAGGCCGTTTACGGTGGCGTCTCGGAAGAAGCTCCTGCCTTTGCCCGCCGCCAAGGTGCGGATCCTGGGGCCAACCGGCAGGGTCAGGTCCTGGGCGCCCGAGCGGAACAGGACGGTGCCGCGGGCATCCACGAGCTGCTGGTAGCCGCGCACCTGGTTGGGCCGGGGCTGGACGTTCCCCAGTGCGTTCCCCGGCTGGCCGGGGCCGCTTTCGAACAGCTGCTGGCTGGAGGAGCTGCGTCCCTGCAGGGCGTCCAGCAGCCTGTCGCCGTGGCGGCGGGCCGGGTGGCGCTCGATCACCCGCAGGTTGTCCACACGGTTTCGCAGCTGCGCGTCCACCTGGCCCCGGAGCTCGTTGGCGGTCAGGACGTAGGTCACCACCGATCCCAGCACGACGGCGATCGCGACCGCCGAGGCCGAGGCGAGAGTGATCCGCCGCCTGAAGCTCACGAGTCGCCCCCGACCGTCGCGAGTGGCCATACCGGGGGCCTCACGAGTCGCTCCTCAACACGTAACCGACGCCCCGGACCGTATGGAGCAGGCGGGGCTCGTCGTTGGCCTCGGTCTTGCGGCGCAGGTAGCCCATGTACACGCCGAGGGAGTTCGAGGTGGAGCCGAAGTCATAGCCCCAGACATGTTCGAAGATCACCGAGCGGGTGAGGACCTGGCGGGGGTGATGGAGGAACATCTCCAGGAGCAGGAACTCGGTGCGGGTGAGCGTCAGCAGCCGGTCCTCGCGCCAGGCTTCGTGAGCGAAGCGGTCCAGGCGGAGGCCCTCGAACTCGAGCAACCGCTCCTGCTCGTCCTCGTCGTCCTCGGAGGAGCGTCGCAGGAGGGCGCGCACGCGGGCCAGGAGCTCACGGAGGGCGAAGGGCTTGACCAGGTAGTCGTCCGCGCCCGCGTCCAGGCCGGCGACGCGGTCGTCGATGCCCTCGCGGGCGGTGAGCATCAGGACGGGCGTGCGATCGCCGCCCTCGCGCAGGCGGCGGCACACCTCCAGGCCGTCCACGCGGGGCATGGTGACGTCGAGGATCACGACCTCGTAGGGGTCCCCGGCGAGGCGCTCGAGGGCCTGGATTCCGTCCATCGCCTGGGAGACCTTGTAGTGCTCTAGGGTGAGAGCACGCGAAAGGGCGCCCTGTACGGCGGGCTCGTCGTCTACCACCAGGATGCGAGCCGCTTGGTCGGCCATCATGAGATTAAAGCGAAGGCCATGGCGTGGTAAAGCAGAGGCCATGACGGAGACTCCCGAAAGGGACCCTACAGCAGAGATCGCGGTCCAGTCGAGGAGGCTGCGCAACAGCCTGATCAGCCTGGCGATCTTCTTCGCGCTCGTCGCGGCGCTGCTGCTGGCGGTGCCGGGGCTGCGGTCGGCGGCGGAGAAGATGACCGACGCGAATCCGGGCTGGGTGGCCGCGGGAGTGGGCTTTGAGCTGCTCTCGTGCGCGGGATACGTGTTGCTGTTCTCGCTGATCTTCCGGATGCTCGGCAGGCGGTTGATCTCGCGGCTGTCCCTGTCGGAGCTCGCGGTCAACTCGGTCGTCTCGGTGAGCGGCCTCGCGGGGATCGCGCTGGGCGCCTGGGTGCTGCGCAGCAAGGGAGTGTCGGTGGAGCGGATCGCCAAGCGGTCGGTGCTGATCTTCGTGCTCACGAGCGCCGTGAGCGTGTTCGCGACGGTGCTGATCGGGGTGCCCATGTACGTGGGGCTGCTGCCGGGCTCGGAAAACGAGCTCCTGACCCTGCTTCCGGCCGCGGCGGCGGCGGCGACGATCGCGGCGACCCTGGCGCTCGCCTACTGGGCGCGACGGACGGCGGCCCAGGACATGCGCGCGCACGAGCGGACGTTCGTGGCGCTGACGGCGGTGAGCGGGGGAATCTTCGAATCGCTGGCGCTGATCCGGGCGCGCGAGTGGCGGCTGCTCGGGGCGGTCGCCTACTGGCTGTTCGACGTGGCGGTCCTGTACGTGTGTCTGCTCGCGTTCGGCTCCAGCCCGTCGTTCTGGGTGGTGTCGATGGCCTACCTGGTGGGGATGCTCGCCAACTCCCTGCCGATCCCCGCGGGGCTGGTGGCGGTCGAAGGGGGGCTGTTCGGGATGCTCCTGCTGTTCGGGGTCCGTCCCGCCTCGGTGGCGCTCGCGGCGGTGGTGAGCTACAGGGCGATCTCACTGTGGGTGCCGGCGTTGATCGGCTCGCTGGCGTTCCTCAGCCTGCGCCGGGACCTCGACCGGCCGGTGGCGCCCCCTGCTCCTCCGGCGCCCGGGGTGGCCGCGTCCTAGCGCCCCCTATCGGGACGTGGAGCTCGTGCGGAGGCTTTCGGCGAACGCGGTCTCGGCGGCGGCCCGCTGGCAGGCGTGTCCGGGCAGGCGTGCCATCGCGTGTTCGACGGATCGTTCCTGGGGGCCGTACAGGCCCGGGCAGAAGACAGGCGGGGGCAGGCGCCCGGCGGAGGAGCCGGGAGCGTTGAGGGGGCGCAGGCGGCGGGCGGCGGCGAGGGCGTGGGAGGAGGTGTCCGAGAACACGTCGATCGAGGTCCGGCCGCTGTAGAGCTCGATCGAGCGGCCTTCGTCGTAGACGGTCGCGGGGACGCCCCTGATGAGCATGTTGTGCTGGGGGCCGAGGGCGGCGTTGTCGTGGAGGCGGTAGATGACCGTGGTGACCTGCAGAGGGAGGGTGCACGAGCCGCCGCCGAAGACGCTCTTGTCGCGGATGCAGTCGCCGTAGTAGACGCTGTCCCCGACCGAGCCGTTGTAGCTCTTGCGGCCGTCAGCCGCCGCCAGGGGAGCCCCGGCGAAGGTCGGGCCGACCCAGTAGATCCGGTAGTAGGGGAACGTCTGGGCTTCGGCCAGCTCGCTCGCGTCGATCGGGTCAGGATGGTGGGTGGAGGCGCAGCCCGCACAGGCCACGGTCGCGGCGCAGACGCTCGCCAGCGCCAGGCCCACCCGTGTCGTCCGCCTGGCCAGGGTCAGCCTGTCCAGGCCCACCCGTGTCGTTCGCTTGGCCAGGGTCAGCCTGCCCGGGCCCACCCGTGTCGTTCGCTTGGCCGTCATCATCTGGGGAGTGGCGATCATCGAAGTATTGCGCTCGACAGCTACTTCCCGGCCGTTCGCCGGTTTACATGAACACGAGGGGCCGGAGTCCGGTGGGGTAGCGCATCTGACTCCGGCCGCTTCGTGGGCTCGGGTCCCGACGGCGGTGGTGCTCGGGGCGGGGCTGCTCGTGGCGTGGCTGCTCGCCGATCCGCGCACGCCGGACCTGGCGGCGCAGGCCTACCGGGTGGGGCTCTACGAGCGGATCGGCTTCGGGGTGTTCGACGAGCGCTGGTACGCGGGTCACGGGCTGCCCGGGTACGGATTGCTGTTCGCTCCTGGGGCGTCGCTGGTGGGGATGCGGCTGCTCGCGGCCGTCTCGGTGTTCGTGTCGATCCTGCTGTTCGAACGGCTGGTGGTGGAGGTCTACGGGGACGGGCGGCTGGTGCGGGCGGGCGCGTGTGTGTTCGCGGTGGCGGCGGTGGGGGACGTGTGGAGCGGGCGGCTGACGTTCGCGTTCGGGGTGACGTTCGGGATGGCCTGTGTGTTCGCCCTATGGCACGGACGTCCATGGGCCGGGGGGGCGCTGGCGGGGGTGTGCGCGGCGGCCAGTCCGGTGGCGGGGCTGCTGCTCGTGCTGGCGGCGTTCACCTACGCCCTGAACCGGCGCTCGGCGCGGGTGCTCGCGACGGTCGGGGTGCCCGTCGGGCTGGTGCTCGGGCCGCTCGAGCTCCTGTTCTCAGAAGGCGGCTTCGAGCCCTACCCGGTGCGCTCGTTCGGAGCCACGGCGATCGTCATCGTGGCGTTTCTGTGGGCGGTGCCACCGCGCGAGCACCTGCTGCGGCTGGGGGCAGTCGTGTATCTGCTCGCGTGTGTGCTGGCCCTGGCGATCCACACGCCCATGGGCAGCAACATCGAGCGCTACGGGGTCCTGCTCGCGGGGCCGCTGCTGCTGTGCGCGCTCGGGCGGGACCGGCGGGACGGGCACGCGCCGGGGGCGCCGGGTGGCGGGGTGGACGGCGGCGGCGAGAGCGCCGGTGGTGGTCGTCTGAAATGGGGGCCCGCGCGGGCGCGCGTACGCGCGCGGGGGGCGGGCGTTGCGGGAGTGTGCGTGGCGGCGATCGGCGTTTGGATCGTGTGGGGTCCGGTGCGAGAGACGCGAGCCGTGGTGTCCTCGGCGGCGACGTCGGGCTCCTACTACGAGCCGGTGGAGCGGTTCCTGGAAGAGCACGGGGGAAGGCTCGAGCGGGTGGAGGTGCCGCTCACACGGTCCCACTGGGAGGCGGCGTATCTCGCGGGGAGGGTCTCGCTGGCGAGGGGCTGGGAGAAGCAGCTCGAGGAGCGCTACGACGGGGTGCTGCTCGGGGGCGGGTTGACGGCCCAGTCCTACCACCGGTGGCTGCGTGAACAGGGTGTGTCATACGTTGTGCTGGCGGACGTGGCGCTGGACGGGTCGAGCGCGCGGGAGGGGGCATTGATCCGCGGTGGGCTGGCCTACCTGAAGCCGGTGTTCTCGAGCGAGCACTGGCGGGTGTACGCGGTCAGAGACGGGACCGGGCTGCTCGAAGGCCCCGGAAGGCTGACCGCTCTCGGGGATGACACGTTCGCGCTTGTCGCAGACAGGCCCGGGAGGTTTCTCGTGCGGATCCATCACAGCCGGTACTTCACGGTGACGGCGGGGAACGGGTGCGTGACGGGGGCGCCGGAAGGCTGGACGTACGTGCAGGCCAGGGCGCCCGGGAGGATCGCGGTGGAAGCGGAGTTCTCGATCGGGCGGGCGTTCGCGCTGGGGAGCTCCTGCCGGGGGTAGGGCTGTCGCGAGGCCAAGGGCGTAACGGGGCCGGGCCGATCGCGGCGCGGCTTATCCCGGAGCGAGGGCGTAGAGGCCGGTGTAGCCGGTGAGGTAGATGTCATGACCGTCGCTGATGACGGGGTCGAACGAGCCCGTGTCCGCCCGAAAGACGACGCGGCCGGTGGAGATGCCGAGGCCGTAGGTGATATGGCTCGCGAGGTCGGCGAAGTAGACGACCTTGCCGACGATGGTGGCCGAGCCGGAGATGCGGCCGCCGGCGTGGTAGCGCCAGTCGATCTTGCCGGAGCGGGCATTCAGGGCGTAGAGGGTGCCGTCGTAGGAGCCGACATAGATGGTGGGGCCGAGGCCGGGGGTGTTGGCAACGGCGGGGGATGCGTAGACGTAGGCGCCGGTCTGGACGGCCCAGTCGAGCTTGCCGGTGGATGCGTCGTAGGCGTAGACGCGGCCGTCGGTGTTGCCGAGGAAGACCCGGCCGTATATGACGGCGGCGGTCGAGTAGAAGGTGCCGC
The DNA here is from genome assembly GCA_963785785.1 of uncultured Solirubrobacterales bacterium. GTDB lineage: Bacteria > Actinomycetota > Thermoleophilia > Solirubrobacterales > Solirubrobacteraceae > Palsa-744. Next base: position 261,778 of record CAWAWI010000004.1, read on the forward strand.
TGCCCAGGAGGGCGCCTTCGGAGGCGCTGTCCCACAGGCGCTTGCCGGTAGCCTCGCTGACGGCCTGGAGATGGCCGGAGTAGTCGCCGAAGTAGAGGACGCCGTTCGACAGGGACGGGCTCGCCTTGACGGCGCCTGAGGCGTGATAGGTCCACACGACGGAGCCGTCGTGGGCGTTCAGGGCGTAGACGGTGCCGTTCTGGGAGCCGAAGAACACGCGGCCGGAGTCGACCAGGGGGGAGGACTCGCTCGGGCTGGGCAGCATGCGGGACCAAAGGGTGCGACCGGTGGCGTCTTCGACGGCGAAGACGGCCCCCTTGCGGACATGATCTGAGCGGGCCAGGACGGTGGCGTAGACGACGTTGGCGACGGTGGCGGGGGTGGAGGCGGAGAGGGAGCCGATCTGGCGGTGCCAGAGGGTGTGTCCGTTGTGCTTGTCGATCGCGGTGAGGACGCCGTCGTCGGCGAGCTGAAAGATGCGATCGCCGCGGATGGTGGGGGGGAACTCGAGCAGCGAGTTCCCCCCATGGGCCCACAGGCGCTTGAACGGCGGGAACAGGCTGGAGGAGGCGGGGAAGTAGCGGGTGTGGTTCTTGGTGTAGCCGTAGAAGGGCCAGGCGAACCGTTCGGAGGCGTTCGTCGGCAGGATGGGGGTGGGCTGGGGAATGAACCGGGCGTGGGGGTGGTAGACGTTGCCGGTGCGGTGGCGCTCGTACAGGTATCCGGCGAGGGCGAGGGCGGCGAGCAGGGCGAGGAGTCCCCCTAGGATCCAACGCGTGCGCTTGCTCACGGACGGGCCGGTCACGGTCTTATGATCGCGGCTGTGCCAGACAAGGCCCGCCAGTCAGCCGCCGCCCATCCGGAGAACCCCGCCCGCCCGGCAGATCCCGCCCATCCGGCAAACCCCACCTCCGCGGCGGGCGGAGCCCGATCGGAGATCTTCGCCCCGGGGCTGCTCGAGGGTCAGGTGGCGCTCGTGACGGGAGGGGGGACGGGCCTCGGGAAGGCGAGCGCGATCGAGCTGGCTCGGTGCGGAGCGCGGGTGCTGATCGCGGGGCGACGGGGTGAGGTGCTGGAGCAGGCGGCCCGGGAGATCGCAGCCGAGACGGGGGGGACGGGCGACGTGGTGGCCTCACAGGCAGGGGACGTGCGGGATCCCGACGAAGGCCGGCGTCTGGTGGCGGGAGCGATTGAGCGGTACGGGCGGCTGGACATACTGATCAACAACGCGGGAGGCCAGTACTTCACGCCGGCGGAGGGGATCTTGGGGAAGGGCTGGAAAGCGGTGTGGAGGCTGAACGTGGAGGGGATGCTGAACATGGCGGAGGCGTCGGTGGAGGCGGGACTCGGGGGCGGTCGTCCGGGCGAGGAGTCGGCAAGCGGGATCGCGGCCGCGGGCGGCACGAGCGGGGGGACGATCGTGAACGTGACCCTGTCGCCGCACCACGGGATGCCGGGGATGGCGCACTCGGGCGCAGCGAGGGCGACGGTGGAGGCGCTGACGCGGGAGCTGGCGGAGCGGTGGGCCGATCGGGGCGTATCGGTGACGGCGGTGGCGGCGGGACACTTCGATACGGAGGCCATGGGCAAGTACCCCGACACGGTCAGGGCGGGCATGGGCCGGTCGGTGCCCCTGCAGCGATTGGGCCGTCCCGAGGAGCACGCATGGCTGATCGCGCTGCTGTGCTCGCCGGTCGGGCGTGGGCTGAACGGCTCCACGATCACGCTGGACGGGGCCAGGGACAACTGGTTCGGCCCCTGGCCGCCTCCGGGGCTGACGGGGGGAACGGGGGAGGTGCCGACGGAGGGGCGGAAAGCGGCGGACGGGAATTGAACCCGCATCATCGCCTTGGAAGGGCGAGGCTCTACCGTTGAGCTACCACCGCGCGGGCGAATCCGGATCGAAGGGCGGTTCGCCGACGATGACAGTTTGCACAAACGACGTCGCAAGCGTCGATCTCATCGAGAACCGACTGCCAGTTGCGGTCGCGTAGGCCCGCGCCGATGTTGAAGTTCTTGTGTCCGAGATGGTCGAACTCCAAGACGAGCGGGTCGGTCTCGCCGCAGTCAACACACGGACGCTCACCGAAGAACTCGACGAGATAGGTCATGCGCTCCGCGATGAGGACCCGTTTTCGGTGAACGGCATTCGCGATGTAGCGCTCGCGATGCGCCGCATAGTGGCGCCGTTTGTAGGCGGCTCTGCAGGGGCGACAGTAGTTGTCTCGCTGGCCACGGGCTCGTCGGCGCCATCCGAAATCTGAGATCGGCAAGATCCTCCGGCATCGGCCGCACGTTCTGGTGGGATCGGGGGAGGGTCCATCCATCACGAACATATGTTCGCATAGCGATCGGCGGCAGCTTGTGGCGTCATGTCCGTAGAATCGAGGACGTCACGGGGAGTGGCGCAGTCTGGTAGCGCACCCGGCTGGGGGCCGGGCGGTCGCAGGTTCGAATCCTGTCTCCCCGATCAGGCCAAAAGGCCCGTGACAACGGGCCTTTTGGCTGTCTTGGGAGCTATCGCGGCGTGCCTCTGGGGTCCAATTTGGGGTCCAATGTTCCTTTGACAGACCGGCCGACGGCTGAGCGCGCGCCGGCCGATCACGACGACGTAGAGCGAGCCTCCACCGCTGATTGCTGCGATGGCGAGCGCTGCGACGCTGAGCGTGTCGGTGGAAGGCACCTCGCCGAGCCCTCGTGCTACAGAACGAACGAGTGATCAGCTCGCGGGTCACACTCGACGCTTCTCGGGTCTAGGAACTCGTCGTCTCGGCCACTCTCTTTGCAAGTGCCGACCCGAGGTCGTCAACCGCTTTCTCTAGCTCGTCGGGTGTGGGCACCGACGCGGAGAAGACGAGCGCGCCCTTATCCGTCAGCTCGGACGCAAAGGTCGGCTGTGCGTCCGGCGTCCAGATCGGGATGACGCTGCCCTCGGCGATGCGACCGCTGTACTGGTCTTCCTCGAACGCGGTCCAGTAGCGCTTGGGGTACTCGGGGCCGAGAACAACCAGGACGAACTCTGCGCCGGAGGCGTAGATAGGCGCCAGGTAGGAGCGCAGGTCCTCTCCAAGCATCTGGTCTCTCTCCCCCTCGTCGAAAAAGACGCTGAACCCGCCCTCCGTCAGCGCTTCGTACAGCAACCGGGCGAGATCTCTCTGTGGGCCAGCGAACGACAGTGCAAAGTCGTAGTTGTGCTGAGACTCCGGTCCGAACCCAATCTGCTCGCGATACTTGGCCCAGTCGACGTGCCGAAGGAAGAACACGAATCGGGGGTCTTCCACCGACAGGTAGTTCTCATCAGAGAGGTGGATGAGCTTGGCAATCTCCGGGTCGTCGTTGATGTGTTGAGCGAGGAAGCTCTTCTTGAGAATCTGCGTGACGCTTCCCTTGTAGCGGGGATTCAACTCTGCGGCGCGCTCAAGTTGGATCGACCACTCGTTACCTTCGGCAAGCCATCGGAGACACTGGAGGTACGGCGCGCGGCCTGCCCGCTTGGGCTTCTTTCCGCGCGCGAACTTCCGGCACACGTCCTCGAACTGGCGCCCGAGATCGTTCAGGACTTCCTCGACGACAGCCTGAAGGGCGATATCCAAAGGCAACGGCTCGCCGGCGTGCTCGACGGTAAGACCGGCGGCATCGCACGCGGCGCGGCAGATGAGTTGGGCGAGTAGGAAGCTGCCGCGGGCCTCCGTGAGGACCAGATCGTGGCTGGGGATGCGGACGTTCAGCCACTGCTCCCCGAGGCTGATCAGCTCCTCGACACTCTCATCGGGGTTCCGCTCGAACTCAACGACAGTGATCCGGGTCAGCAGGTCCGATGAGCCGACAAGTAGGCTCTGCCCGGCGTTGTTGATACCGATCAACACGAGCTTGCAGCTGGGTTCGCTCTAGTCGGCGAGATACTTGATCGCGTCGGCGAGCGCGGCGCGATCCGGCTCCGGTAGGTGGTGGAAGTCCTCGACGATCCAAGTGCCGTCGGGCTTCTCAGCCGCGACGTGCCTGATCTCGCTGACATCGTTGGCGTTGCGTGACGAAAGGGTCGTGACCCGGCCCAACGCGTCGCCGAGTTCGCTCACCGCGCGTGTCACTGCGACCGTCTTCCCGATCCCGGAGGGACCCTCTACGACGACGCCGCCAGTCCGCTGTCCGAGTGCGTTGACGAGCTTGGAGTACACGCCCGGCGGCACGAACGTGTACTCCGGGAAGCCAGAGGTCACGTAGATGTCAGAGAGCGGCCGGGGAGATCGCACCGCGCACAGCGCTCTGGCTCGCAGGGTGGGGAAGCTCAGTGCGATCCGTCAAACGGAGTCCACCCCACCTCATCTCTCTCATCTGCCAGCGGTGGGTGAGGCGGAGACCGTGCCGCTGACCGTGCCCGCTCGGGCGTTCACGGCGAGGGCGACTTGGAGTGAGAGGCTGTGTCCTTCGCCATCGCGTACGTTCGCGAGCAGGCGGTCGCCGTTCAGTGCGAGGATGCTCCCGTGGTAGCTGACAGGCGTCGGCGGGCTGCCGAGGGTCACGCTGCTGTGTCGCAGCGCGACGCCGCCCCCGGGTGCGGGCGGACCGACGATTTCGATTTCCAGGCGTCCAGCGACCGAGCCGGTGAAGCTCGTGGTGATCTGGACCGAGACCAGCCCTGGAGCGGGTCCCTGGCCCTGCTTGACCGCACCCGACAGACTCGCGGTGAAACCGGCGCCCAGCGACCGCACGCCTGGGCTCACCGCGTTCGCCTGACCGGTTGTTGTTGAAGCGGTCGAGGACGTTGGGAGGGTGCCGTTCGAGCGAAGCAGCGACACGGGTGTGCCGGCGCGACCTGCCCACCCCCGTCCCAGCGGCCCGCCCGGCAGCCACGCGATCAGCGCGAGGGGAACGAGCGCCGCGAGCGCGAGCGCCGCGCCGCGCAGGCGCGCGCGCGCCGGCCAGCCACGGAGGGCGCGCACGGCGACCGCGCCCATCACGACGAGCACGCATATCGCCGTCAGCGTGAGCGACCATGCGCTTTTGACGTCACTGCCGGTACCGAGGGCGTGTATCAGCGCGATCGGCCAGCAGGCGTATGCCAGCCAGTGAACGATCCGCCACGCGCGGTAGCCGATGCGGTGGCGGACCAGGCTCGTGACGATCACCGCGAGCAGCAGATCGAAGGCAACAGCCCCGAGACCCAGCCAGATCGGCCGGTAGCTGCCGACGAACGGGATCACCGCATCCACGAGGCTGATCGTGGCGAAGCTGTCGAGCACCGCGGTGAGGATGTGCAGGGCGAGGAAGACGAGCACCAGCAGCGAGAGGTAGCGATGCAGCGCGTGCACCACGAAGCGGGGCCAGCCTCCCGTGCTCCAGCGATTCACCTCGATCACGCCAATGACGACCGTCGCGGTGAGCAGCAGAAACGACACCCATCCGGTGGAGCGCGTCATGTACCAGTAGGCACTCGGACCGATTGTGGCTAACGAACCAACAGCGCTCATCACCCCTCCCCGCGCGTTCCCTTACGACCCGCCCGAGATCACCGGCGTTTCAGGGGACTGGGAAGATCCCTGTTCAACTTCGCCGGATGCAGGCGCCTGCGCCGGCGGCGTCACTGATTCCGATGAGCTTTCCCCGGACGATTCGGTCGAGGACGAGGCTTCGCCTGCGTGTTGTTCGCTCGTTGTTTTCGATGCCGGTGTTGCGATCGTCTTGCCGGGGAAAGCGTTGGCGGCTACTGCGGCGAGTATTCCCGTGAGCGTTACGCTCCCCGCGAGAATCCAGTGCTTGGCCAGCAGCAGCCGGCGCAGCCCGATCTCTCTCATCTGACGCGGATTGTCGGGCACCATATGACCTCACTTTGGTGCTCACTGCGAAAGCTCGGCTAAGCGGGGGGTGAGACAGTTCTTACGATGCGCGCTCACTGTGCGTGGTCGCGCCCGCTCTGACGGTGCGGATTTCTACAAGTGATCGCCGTGTCAGGGCGCGCGCATCGTGGTGGCGAACCGGTCGGTCAGCGAGTGGGGTGGCGCGAGGTCCACGCCGTCGGGATTGCTGAGAAATCCTTCGCCCGCGCCCGGGACGTGAGTGTGGCCGTACTGCCAGACGATCTTGTTCGTGTGTGGGTCGACGACGATCACGCGGTCGTTCTTGTCGTCGTTGGCGAGGATGTCGCCGTTTGGCAGCGGCAGCGCCAGCGATGGTTGGTCGAGCGTTTCGGCCCCTGTGGGTTCGTAGCGCCAGCGCAGTTCGCCCGAGCTCGTGAACGTCTCGATCGCTCCCGGGTCGGTGTAGTCGACCGACAGGAACAGGCCCGGGCTGACCTCGTTGGTGTCCGAGGGGTAGCTGAATCCCGGCGGGTTGGTGGCCGTCAGCGCGTGCCCGTCCGGGGCGACGATGTCCAGCCAGTCGCCGTTGATCTCGGTGATCGCGGTATCTCCGTTGGCCATCGGGAACGCGCCGTTGGGGCTGCCGTAGGCGACGCCCGGTTCGTGTTCGCAGCGGCCGGTCACCCCCAGCTGGCGCAGCGGCTGCTGCGCCGGTGGGCGGATCACGAGTATGCGGCAGTTCTTGATGTCGGCCGATACCAGTTCCCCCGACGGGGTCAGCATCGCGTCGTCGGGGTTGTGCACGTATCCAGGTTCTGATCCGGGCACGCCCGGATGGCCGTAGCGGTAGGCGATCCGGTCGTTGGCGAGGTCGATCACGCTGATCGCGAAGTCGTCCTCCTGGGTGACGACGATCTGATGGCCGTCGGGAGAGAAGAACGCGTCGTCGGGCAGATCGAACGTCTGGCCCGGGGCGAGATCGCCCGCGGCTGGGAATCGCCACAGCACCTTGCCCTCGGGACTGACCTCGAGCAGGCGGTTGTTGTCGCGATCGGCGATCAACACCGGCCCCGGCAACACGCTCGGGTCAGAGCCCGGTTGCAGGCTCCCGCTCGCAGTGCCGCCATGCACAGGCGGGTCTGGCGCGCCGGATGCCGCCCCGGTCCGGCCGGCGCGGCCCCCTCCGGCAGTGGCGATCAGGATCACACCCACGAGCAGGAGCGAAGCGGCCAGCGCCACCGCCCGGCGGCGCATGATCGTCCGGCGGTGGGCGGCGCTGCGCCGAGGGGACATTGCGCTCATGTTCTCAGTCACGCAGGATTGACCGAGCCACCGGTGAGAAGATCCTCATCGGCGAGAGCCGGTCTCCGCGGGCGTGAGCTCGAGCACGGTCGCGACCGGTTCGCCGCTGGCGCTCAGCCCTCCGGCGAGCCACGCCGTGCCGCCGAGTGAGATCGCGGCTGCATCGGACAGCGGCGCAGGCAGTAGCCCGACGCGAACCGCGCGGCCAGTGTCAGGGTCGACCGCGACGATCGCCGCGGTCTGCGAGCCCGGAGCCGCGCCGCGGCCTCCCAACACATAGACATAGGCACCGAGCGCAACCGCGACGGCGTGCGTCACCGGATCGGGCAGCTCGCCGAGTCCTCGTACGCGGCCACTGGCGGGGTCGAAGCTCAGGATCGCGGTCGTCGCGGTTTCTTCGCGCGAGCCACCCGCGATCATCAAGCGCCCGCCGCTGGAGGCGACCGCGGGGTAACGCAGGCCATAGGGCAGGTGCGCCACGATCCGCGCGGGCCCACCAGGACGCCACGCCACGATCGTGTCGAGCGCCTGCTGCCCGTCATAGCCCCCCACGACATACGCGGTACCCGCGAGCACCGCAACCGCCGCGTCGGAGGTCGGGACCGGCAGGCTTCCGACCACAGTCACGCTCCCGCTCGCGGGGTCGTAGGACAGGATGTGGTCATAAGACGCGACCTGCCCACCACCGAACACGTAGACCCGCCCTTCCAGCAGCGCGGCCTGGGCGTCATGCTGCGCTTCGGGAAGCCGCGCGCTTGAGACGAGGCCCTGCCCGTCGAGCACGCTTACAGAGTCGGTCGAAACGTCCGCCGCGTTCAGCCCGCCCAGCAGCACGACCCGTTCGGGACCGAGCGCGGCAGCAGCGGCGTCCTGCAGCGCAACCGGCAGCTCGAAGGGGAGAGGCTTGACCACGAAATGCGCGGGCAACGTCTGCCGCACCGGGCGCGACGCACTGAGGGTCTTGGCGCCCGCCGATCGCGGATGCGTGCTCTGGCCGGGCGAGCCGGCCCACACGAGCAACGACGCGGCGACTACCAGCAGAACGATCGCGAGGAGCCCGCAGCGACGTCGCACGGCAGCGCGACGCCTGGCCCGACTCTCGCGCGAGCCCGAGCTCCCGCGCGGCCCACCGGGTGATCGCCGCTCAGCGGCCATCGCCGAGAACGCTCACTTCAGAGCCAGCGGGCGGATACATCGAATCGGCGGGCGTTCAGGCGTGTGGCACGCCAACGGTCCATCGGCGCCCCCACCGGAAGTAACTGGCCGCGCCGAGGGCGTTCAGACAGACCAAGCGCCACAGCGCCCGGCTGCCACGCACCTGATCGCCTGGGCGATGCTGGATGTCGCGCTCGGCCGCCGCCACCAGCCCGAGCGACACGGCGAAGATCACGACGACCGAGGCCCGCTGAGAGCGCGAGTACTGCTTGAAGGGCTTCTTCGCTCGCACCACGGCCACAGCGTAGCGGCAGGCGTGCCCCAGCTGCTCCGGGCTAGCCTGAATTGGGTTGCTGGCGCATGCGTCCGTCGACGCAACTGATCCAACTCGTCCGCTTACGTGGTGTCATTAGTCGAGATGAGCGCGTCGCGGATAACACGCAGGTCGTTGCTGGTGGCAGGCGCCGGCGCGATCGGTGGAGCGGTGCTGCGGCCACGCGGGGCGCTCGCGCTGCTCGGCGGGGCGCCGGCCCCGACGCTCGCGCAGCGCTGGCTTGGCACCGTGACACCGCAGGGCACGACCGTCACGCTCGAACACCCTGCGGATCTCGTCGGTCTCGAGTGGCGCTCGCCCGCCCGAGCGGGCGTCTGGCCGCGTTTCCGCGGCCGCGACGGCGGGTGGAGCAGTTGGGTCTCGGCCGGCTGCAACGGTCACGCCCCGGAAGCGCGCCCAGCAGCAGATTGGCACGTGGGTGAGCCGGTGTGGACGGGAGGAACCGCCTCGGTGCAGGTTCGCGCCACGCGCACCCTGAGCGGCGTGCGACTGCACCTCGTCGATGTCAGTGGTGGCTCGGGTTGCTCAGAACCGCCTCGCTTGCAGGGTCTTCGCGAGTGGGCGAAACTTCCCTGCGCGCAAACCGTGCGCTAATGGCTGCGCCAGCGGTCTCGGCTGGCTACTAGGCCGGGCCCAGGCTGCTCAGCCGTATGCCACCGTGGCTTTGTGCTTCGTGCCGCGCACGACCAGCGTATAGGCGTCCCCGCTCATCACCTGACCGTAGTGGCTATACCCCGCGCCGAAGTGGTAGACGATCTGCGTTTCCGTGTATGTGCTCACGACGAGACCGATGCAGTCGCCGATCTCCCCTGCCGTCCAGCCCTGTGTGGTCTCCGTGAAGTACAGCGAGGCCCCGTACCCGAGCGACTGCTCCGGGAGGGGGGGAAGGTCATGGTCTGTGGCCGCGACGAGAAACAGCTCGAACGAGTCCGCGCCGATCTGTCCGAATATGGACAGGTCGGCGTCGGCTGGGCAGACCCTGGGAAAGAGCGAGCCGAGCCTCTAACGTTGCGGCCTCGATGAGCGAGACCGACCCGACCGGCGCCGCGCCGGCCCGCCCCCCCGGCGCCGGCGAGAGCGACGTCACCTTCCCGCGCCTGACCGATGCGCAGATGGCGACGATTGAAGCCGCCGGGCGGCGGGAACAGGTGAGCGCCGGGCAGATCCTCTTCTCCCCGGGCGACCTCGACTTCGACCTGATCGTCGTCGCCAGTGGCTGCGTCGAGATCATCGACGCCTACGGCACTCCCGGTGAGCGTGTCATCGTCGGCTACGGCCCGCGCCAGTTCGCCGGCGAGCTGAACCTGATCACTCTCGAACCGACGCTGCTGACCGCGCGCGTCGCGGCCGCGGGCGAGGCGATCTTCGTCAGCCGCGAGGCGCTACGCGCCGTCATCTCCCACGACACCCGGCTTGGCGACATGATCATGAACGCCCTGGTCAGCCGGCGGGCGATCGTCATCGAAGTCGAAAGCGGTGCCCGGCTGATCGGCCACGGCGGCGACCCCCGCACGCGCGAGCTGCGCGAGTTCCTCACCCGCAACCGGGTGTCGCACCGCTTCATCGACCTCGACGGCTCCGACCTGACGGCGCCGAAGCCCGACGGTCGGCCGCTCGCCGAGGACGACCTGCCGCTGCTGATCGGCGGCGACAAGATCCTGCGCGCGCCGACGATCCTCGAGGCGGCGACCGCGCTCAACCTGCGCGCCCCGAACAAGACGGCGAAAAAATCCTGGGACACGCTGATCGTCGGCGGCGGCCCGGGCGGCCTCGGCGCGGCCGTCTACGCGGCGACCGAGGGGCTCTCGACGATGATGATCGACTCGACCGCGCTCGGCGGCCAGGCGAGCACCTCGTCGCGGATCGAGAACTACCTCGGCTTCCCGGCCGGGATCTCCGGCTCCGAGCTGGCCGAGCGGGCGATCGCCCAGGCGCGCCGCTTCGGCCTGCGCACCGCGGTCCCCGAGCGCGCCCTCAGCCTGCGCCACGAAGACGGCCGCTACGTCGTCGCGCTCGACAGCGGCGACGAACTGGCGGCGCGCACCGTCATCCTCGCCACCGGCGCCAGCTACCGCCAGCTGCCGGTCGACGGCTGCGCGGAGCTGAACGGGGCGGGGGTCTTCTACGCGGCGACGCTGGTCGAGGCGCGGATGTGCGGGAGCGGGGCGGTGGCGGTGGTCGGCGGCGGCAACTCGGCCGGCCAGGCTTCGATCTTCCTCTCCGGCACCGCCGAAAAGGTCTTCCTGCTGCTGCGCGGCGGTGACCTCGGCGCCTCGATGTCGCAGTACCTAATCGACACGATCGAAGCGATCGAGAACATCGACGTGCTCCGCCACACCGAGGTCCGCGAGATCCACGGCGATGCCGTCCTCGCCGGGCTGACGGTGGAGGAGACGCGCGCCGGCGAGCGCCGTGACCTCGACGTCGGCGGCCTGTTCATCTTCATCGGTGCCGATCCCTGCACCGAGTGGCTCGACGGCCAACTGGCCAAGGACGACGACGGCTTCCTGCTCACCGGCGGCGACCTCGACGTCACCCACCTCGACGTCGACCCGATCAACGGCGGTCGCCCGCCGATGCCACTGGAGACGAGCCTGCCCGGCGTCTTCGCCGTCGGCGACGGCCGCACCGGCTCGATCAAGCGCATCGCCTCGGCGGTGGGGGAGGGCTCGATGTCGGTGCGCCTCGTCCACCAGTACCTGGCGAGCCAGGCGGCTCTCGGCCGCTCCTAGGTTCTCGGCCGCGCCCTCGGCCGCGCCGCCCGGCGCGGCGACCGACCCCGGACGCAGAACGACCCGAGAGGGTGGGCCCGGGGTCTGCCCGCAGTCGGCGTCGAGTCCGAAGGACGTCGCCACGGAGGTGAAGAACGTCACGTCGAAGGAGGTCCACTACTTGAGGCAGATCGCACCCAGGAGGTCGGCGGTTCGAATCCGCCTAGCTCCAGCGCCGGAACGCGGGTAGCAGGTCGACCCATTGGAGGAACCATGATTCGTCACAGTTCGCGCTTTGGTCCAGCAGTCACGCAGTACACGCGTCCAATTTGCTTGCGCGCAGGGCGCCTAGCTCGGCCTTTGGGTGTGAGCACTTCCACGGCTGTTCAGAGATCGGCGCGCGGCGCGCTCGCCCATGTCGGCACTGAGCGCTACGTCTCGCGCGTAGAGCTCGCGGCGATCATGGGTGTGAGCTTGGCAACCGTCGACCGGATGGTCGCCGAGGGGATGCCGTCGGTCACCTGGGGCCGGCGGACACGTCGCTTCAGGCCGTCGGTCGCGATCGCCTGGGCAGAGGATCGGGGGAGGGCATGAGCGTCATGAAGCTGCCCTCTGGCCGTTGGCGGGCTCAGGTGTATGACCCGGCGAGGGGAAGGAACGTCAGCGTGTCGCAGGTCCTTGAAGGCCCGGGAACGTTTGCTACGAAGACCGAGGCCAAGCACGCCCGCATGAGGGCACGTGAGCGGCTCGGGCAGGCTCGTGTGGAGGTTGTGACGACGGGTGCGTTCTGGGAGCGCTGGACGAGCGATCCGCTGTTCGCCCGCCCGAAGGAGTCCACCAACATCCTCAATCGTGAGCGCACTCAAGCGTTCGTCGATCGCTACGGGCGCCTGCGCCTGGCGGCGATCGACGATGAGGTCGTGGCCGAGTGGCTGGCCGGCGGCAAACGCAACGGCACCGTCCCGGCGCTACGTGCGATGTTCAACGACGCCGCCTCGCCCAAGGCCGGGCGCCTGCTGACGCACAACCCGTTCGCACGGCTGGGAATCTCACGAGGACCCGGCCGCCGCCACGAGCAGCCACCGAGCGAGGAGCAGATATGGACGCTGATCGGTCACGCTCGCAGGCTTGTCAGCCCGTCGTTCGCGGCCTGGCTGCAGGTGGCGGCGTTCAGCGGCCTGCGTCCGGGCGAGCTCGACGCCCTGCGCCGCGCTCGTGTCGATCTGGCGCGCGCGCGTATCGAGGTCGCCGAGCAGTTCGACGCCAAGACGCGAACCTTCACGCTGCCCAAGAACGGCAAGAGGCGCGAGGCTCCACTTACTCCACCAGCGCGTGCCGCGATCGTCTCGCTCCCCGAAGAAGGCGAGTTCTGCTTCGTGTCACTTCGAGGCGAGCACTGGACGCCGAGCTCACGCGCCTACCACTGGAAGGCGGTGCACGCGAGCGTGCGCTGGACCGCGTGACGGCGGCCTACCGGAGAACGGCGAGCCCCACGCAGTCAGAGCCGACGTAGGGGATAGCTTGCCGGGAATGCCCGCGGCCTCCAAGCCCCGTCCCCACACGGTCATCTACGACGCCGATGCCGTGGTGGAGTTCGTGACGGCGGTCAAGTCCAAGGAGGAGCGTCGAGCGATCTTCAACGCTGTCGAGAAGCTCCGCGAGCTTGGCGAGCGGCTGGCGCCGCCACACATGAAGCCGCTCGGAGGCGAGGCCGCGGGCGAGCTATGCGAGCTGCGCCCGCGACAGGGTCGGAGCGATTGGCGCGCTCTCTACCGCCGCTTTGGATCCACATACGTCGTGCTCGCGTTCGACAGGCACGACAACTTCTCAGCCCTCGTGGCTCGCGCTCAGCAACGCGCCGTCCAATACGCCGGGCCACCCCTTGAATCGCGATAAGCTCTGACTTATCATGTCCGCCATGGCCACGACCTCAAAGAGACTGCCTAAGGGCACGAAGACCCATGAGGAGCTGCTGTCCGCCGAGCTCGCCGCGGACCCTGACTTCGCCGCCGAGTGGGAGCGCCTTTCCTTGGCCCGGATGCTCGCCGCGCGCCTGGTCGGCTATCGCTACGACCACGGGCTCTCGCAGCGGGCGCTGGCAGAGCGCCTGGGCGTGAGCCAACCGCGCGTCGTCGAGCTTGAGTCGGGCGAGAAGAACCCCCAGATCGAGACGCTCGTGAAGATCTCTGCAGCAACCGGCCTTGAGTTCGCGATCGACGTCGCACCCCTGGGCCAGGAGCCCAAGCTCGTCGGCAAGGCCGTCAAGGACGCGCCGGCGCACGCATATGCCGGCGCGTCGGTGCTGGTCGCATCCCGCTGATCCGTTCGGCCAGACCGCCCACGAAACCGCCCACGCGGGCCATAGGCCACCGTGACCACGGGCTTCCGCACCTATCTCCCCGATTAAAGCGCCTGCAAATACCGATGTTTTGATGTTTTGATGTTTTGATGTTTTGATGTTTGTGTTTTGGCGCGTCCCTGGGCGATTTAGTGACGCGCGACAGCGTCCAGACTGAGCGAAACTCCGAGCGGCCGAGTCCACCTGGGGCCTCGCACATGACCTCTCCATAGGCCCGCATCCGATCGCCTCGCTGGCAGCTCGAGGGGGGTTGCCGACGCGCCGAGGGTTGGGCACGGGGGCGGTGGTACGGTTGAATGGTCCTCGCAACCTCAACCGGCGGAGGGAGCCGTGCAGCGCCTTAGCCCCCAAGACGCCTCGTTCCTGCATCTCGAGGACTCTGTGAGCCACATGCATATCGGCTCCGTGGCAATCCTCGAGGGACCGCCACCCACGTACGAGGCGCTCTCGGGGATGGTCCGGGCGCACCTGTCGAGTGTTCCGCGCTATCGGCAGAAGGTCCATTTCGTGCCAATCGCGCTCGGCCGGCCAGTGTGGGTGGACGATCCGCACTTCAACCTGGGTTATCACCTGCGCCGCACCGCGCTCGCACCGCCCGGTGGCGATGAGGAGCTGCGCAATCTGGTCGGGCGCGTCATGTCCCAGCAGCTCGACCGGGGCAAGCCGCTATGGGAGATGTGGATCATCGAGGGGCTCAGCGAGGGGAGGTGGGGGTTCATCACCAAGCTGCATCACTGCATGGTCGACGGCGTCTCGGGGACTGAGCTCCTGGCTGTGATCCTTGACACTGAGCGCGATCCCGAGCTCGCTTTCCCCGACTATTGGCATCCCGAGCGCCAGCCGTTGGGGGCGGAGTTGGCCGTCCAAGCGCTCCTTAGAAGGGCGGTTAGTCCGTATGAGCAGCTGCGCGCGGTGCGCTCAGCGGCGCGCTCGCCGGCCCGTGCAGCCAGGACCGCCGCTGCGACCGCTCGTGGGCTGTGGACCATGACCGGTGTGGTTGCGCCGCCGCCATCGTCGTCGCTCAACGGACCGATAGGCCCCCACCGCCGCTGGGCGTGGGCACGGTCACAGCTCTCAGACGTCAAGCGCATCCGCGGTGCGTTCGGTGGCACCGTCAATGACGTCGTTCTGACCGCTATCGCAGGCGGGTTTCGCGCGCTGCTCGCGGGCCGCGAAGAGTCCACCCAGCGGGACGTGCGAACGCTTGTCCCTGTGTCGGTCCGCTCCACCGAGGAGCGTGGCGAGTACAACAACCGCGTCTCTGCGATCTTCGCCAACCTGCCGGTTGGGATTGAGCATCCGGTCGAGCGGCTCGGGGCGATGCGCGCGCAGATGGATCACCTCAAGCACTCGGGCGAAGCCGTGGCGGGCGACGTCCTGGTAGGTCTCAGTGGGTTCGCGCCCGCGATGTTGCTCGCGCTCGGACTACGCGCCGCTACTCGGATGCCGCAGCGAAGCGTCAACACTGTCACGACCAACGTTCCCGGCCCTCAGCACCCGCTGTACGCAGCCGGGCGCCGGGTGCTCGAGTGCTTCCCCTACGTTCCGCTCGGGGGGCACGTCCGGATCGGAGTGGCCATCTTCTCCTATGACGGCGGGTTGACGTTCGGCATCACTGGTGACTACGACGAGGCTCCGGACATCGACGTGCTGTGTCATGGAATTGAGCAGTCCATGCGGGAGCTCGTCGCCGCGGCGAAGCGTGACGGGCGCACGAACCAGCCCGGCTTGCCGGCTCGCAATGGAGCCAAACACCGAGAGAGCCCCGAGCGGTCACGCTCGTGACGGGTCTCGCATACAGTCAAAGTGCCTGGCATTGAAGTGAGCGAAGCCCGACCGGGTGGGCGAACAGGAAGGTGTTGAATTGGAAGACTGATAATCCTTAGGAGCGTGGGCTGACACCGCACCTTGTCAGCGCTCCTGGCTACCCCTACGCTGACATCTCGCGCCCCAGCCAGCCACGGTAGAAGCCCTCGACGTCCGGAAGGAACTCGTGGACCACGGGATAGCCTGGCTGGAGCGCCTCCACCTCGAGCTGGCGCGCGCAAGTGGGACAGTAGTACTCGCGGATCTGCTGCAGCTTCGGATCCGGCCCGGCCATCTTGGGGTAGATCTCGAGCAGCGCCTCCTCGGTCTCGCGCACATAGACCACGGCATCCATCTTCCAATTGCGATTGTGCGCGCAGAAGTCGTGCCCGCAGTCGCAGCGGTAGGTGAGTTGCCCATCGAGCCGGCGCCGCACGATGTTCAGCCCTTCGCCCGCCGGCAGCACGATCGGGTCATCGTAGGGCACTCGCTCCCGTAGCACCGCGACCCACTTCTCGAACCGATCCGCATCCTTGTAGCCGGACTGGATGTCCTTCACCTCGCGCCGGGAGAGCTTTTCCTCGAGCAGCGCCGCGAGCGTCTGGCTGTCGAGTTTGCCCCCGGCGGCGAGGACGCTGTCCTCGCCGGGCCGCGGATCGGATGCGGCAAGGAAGGCATCGGCGGCGTCGTCGGGGTCGAGCTTGCCGGGCTCGGAGCGCTGCGCCACCACTGTGGGCGTGGCGACCTCATACTCGAAGTCCTCCGGCAAGTCCCAGAATCCGCGGTACTCCGCGGCCCATCGCGGCGACAGTCGCATCGACTCCGCATACATCACCTTGACCACCTCGGCGAACTCCTGGGCGAGCACACGCTCGCGCTCGGCTGCCACCCACTCGCGTACGGGAATCGCCCGCGCCAGCCGGCGTGCTCGAAACGCGTCGCGGTCGGAGACACCGTAGATCGACTCGGCGAAACGGGGCAGGAGGTGCCCCTCCTGGACGTCTCGGTCGACCGCCTGCAGCGGTCGCAGCAGCGGGTCGCCGAGCCCCGCGCCGCCTTTCATCACCGACAGGTACAGGTCTCCGTTTGCGAATGGCTCAAGCAGCGTGAGCCCGTCGTTCTTGTAGTCGCGGGAGCTGCCCTGGATCTCCATCAGCGCCGGGTTCTCGAAGTCGCCGTCGGCGACCGGGTAGGCCTCGCCGCGTTGCGCCCGCTCGATCAGGTCGGCACCGTGGATGTTGTGTATGTAGGCGGTGGCTCCGGGGTAGCCGCCGAACAGACCGGAGGAGGAGAGCACGCGTCCCGTGCCGAGGTTCTGGAGCTCCCAGAAGGGCGTCTTGTTGACCATGAACAGCGATTCGAAGCTCGACCCACCGCGATGGCGCCCCGCGCCGCCGGAAGACGCCTTGATCCGCCGCGACAGATACACGAACGGCGAGATCAGCTCCCACATCTCGACGTCTCCCATATCGCCCTCCGGGTTGAACATGGCGGCGCAGTAGTCGGTCCCGTCGAGAACGTACTTAGCGCCCATACCCTGCGCCGAGATCTCGAAGTTCATGATCGCCGAGGAGCTGCCGTACTGATCGATGCCGCCGCCCTGCTGCACGTTGCCCGACACCGAGTAGGCCGCCAGTACCTCCTCGATGAAGCCGCGGGCCTGAAGGGCCCGGGAGATCGTGCGCGGGAAGCCGGTGAATGAGGGCTGAAGGAACGCCCACGCGATCGCGGTGGAGCCCTCCGCGTCGCCGATATTGGCGACAGTGCCCAGCGGGAAGTTGGTCTCGATCGCAAAGAACGCGCCGTCGTTGACCTTGTCGTTGCAGATCAGCGTCTGGGTGAACATGACCCAGATGGCCCCCTGCATCCCCGATGGCGTGCAGTTCATCGAGTGCCAGCCCCAGGCCGAGCAGCCGTCGTAGTCAAGCTCGTACGTGCCGTCGCCGCCGATCCGCACCTCGAAGGTGGAGTGCATGATGACGTCTCGGCGCGCGCGCGCCGGGAGTTGCACCTTGTCTGCGAACTCCGCGTCATAGCCCGCCGGGGATCGGTAGCGCCCGGGGACCGTCATCTCACGGATGCGTGACTTGAACGAGCGCCGGCCCTCCTCGATGACCTCGCGGCTGAAGCGCTTGAGCCGATCTACGCCTTCCTCGAGGATGATGCGTTCCACGGCCGCGCGGACCATGTGACAGCCCGCCAGGCGCGTGCGCTCGTCGAGCAGGTAGTAGACCGAGGCGCGGGTCCGCTTTTTGCAGCGCTCGAGGTGCCATCTCGCCAGCTCGTCCTGCTCTCCCACCTTCATGCATGGAAGGTCGATGCCGTCCTCGTAGCGCATCGTCGGCCCCACGGGCACTCCACCCGGCGTGCTCGCGCCGATGTCGAGCACGTGGGTGACGCCGCCCGCCCAGGCGACCAGCTCGCCCTCCCAGAAGATCGGCACGAAGGTCTGCACGTCGGCGTTGTGAACGTCGCCGATCGTCGGGTCGTTGTTGGCGAAGATGTCGCCCCGCCTGATGCCGGGGTTGTCCTCGTAGCCGTTGCGGATCATCCACTTGATCGCGTCGGACATCGTGTGGACGTGGACGATGATGCCCGTGGACAGGGCGAGCGAGTCGCCCTCGGGCGTGTACAGGGCGAAGCACAGCTCGCCGAGCTCGCGCACGATCGGCGAGGCGGAGATGTTGAGCGCCGTCTCGCGGGCGGACACCAGCCCGCCGCGGATCCGCGAGAAGAGCTTCTCGTAACCGATCGGGTCAGTGCTCATCATCTCGAGCTCGCGAAGGCCGCCGTAATGCCCCGTGTCCGCGAACAGGCGCTCGGACTCTGCGAGCATCTCGTCCAGGCGCCGGCCCTCCCAGCCAATCCCCGCAGTGGCGCCCGGAAGCTCACTCGCCGCGTCGATGGTCGCCATCTTAGGATCCCTCCATGTTCGTGAGGTGGAAGATGTGATGACCGTCGAGCGTCGCGCGGCGCCCGGGCGGTATCGCGAAGGTGGTCGCTGAATGCTCGACGATCGCCGGGCCGTGGATCGAATTGCCGGCCGTCACCGATTCGAGCTGGAAGATCTCGGTCTCGACGAACTGACCGCGGCTGGCGCGGCCCCAGTGGACCCGTCGACTCGCCTTCAGCGGCGGCTTGCCGGGCTCCTCGGGCAGCTGCGGCAGCGCGGGCTTCTCCACGTCGACGGTTCCGTGGACGATCACGTGGGTGACCAGGTAGCCGAACTCCGGCGAGCGGGCCGAGGATGCGTACATCTTTGCGTAGGCGTCCTCGAACGTGGCGACGAGGTCGTCCATCTGCGAGGCGTCCTCGAGCGCGGGATGGGGTGAGACGAACTCTATGTCGTTCAGCTGACCGTAGTACTGCATACGCACGGCGTGCGTGAAGCGGATGCTCTCGCGCCCGATCCCCGACTTCGCGAACTCGCCCGCGACACGGTCCTGAAGGCCAACCCAGGCGCCGGTGATCATGCCTCCGATCCCCACCCTTTCCGGCGGGCCGAAGGTCGGCAGCAGCGGCATGTCCACGGTCTGGTCATAGCGGTAGTCGAAGTCCGCACACGCGCAGCCGAATGCCGAGAATCCTGCCGCCCAGGCGGGAACGAGTACATCGCTGTAGGTGACGTCCTCGGTGTACCCGGCCACATGGAGAGGACCGCCTCCGCCGTAGCACAGGAGCGTGTAATCGGCGGGGGAATAGCCCTTGCCCAGGATCCGCCCGACAGCCTCGTTCTTGAGCGTCTGCTCGAACAGCTCGATGACACCGGCTGCCGCCGCGTCCACCTCGAGGCCCAGAGGCCGCGCGATCTGCTCATCGATCGCGGCGCGAGCGAGCTCCACATCCAGCTCAACTTCGCCCCCGAGGAAGTAGTCCGGATTCAAACGACCAAGCACGAGGTTGAGATCGGTCACCGACACGGTGTCGGCGCCTCCCTCGGGCCAGCACACGCCGATGCGCGATCCCGCCGAGTCGGGCCCGAGCTCCGGCCGGTTCGAGTTCGGGTTAACGCGCACGAACGAGCCGGTACCGGCGCCGATCGAATCGATCCGAACGAGCGGGATGTTCAGCAGGAACCGCGCTATGTCCGGCGTCTGAGTTATCTCAAAGCGGCCGTCCGTGATCAGCGCGATGTCGAATGAGGTACCGCCGATGTCGGTGCACAGTATGTTTCGCAATCCCATCCGCTGAGCGAGCGCCTGCCCGCCCACGACGCCGCCGACCGGACCGGAGACAAGCGTCCGTCCGAGCTCCTTGGCCTCAATCGAGATGGTGCCGCCGTGCGCGGCCATCACCCGAAGCTCGAAGGGTGCGCCGTGCGCCTTGGTCACGTCGCGAACAGCCTTCAGGGTGGTGCGTGAGGGCTCCGCGGCATACGCCTCGATCACGGTGGAGTTCAGTCGCGGCAGATCACGCCGCATCGGGTACAGCTCGGAGGATCGGAAGACCGGGACCGCGCCGTTGATGCCGCGCTTTGCCTTCTCGCCCTCCACGATCTCCGCCACGCGGATCTCGTGCTGCGGGTTGCGGTAGGAGAAGAGAAACGAGATGACGATGCCCTCAACGCCTTCGTCGAGCAGCCCGCTTGCCGCCTCGAACGCGTCCTGCTCGCGCAGCGGCAGAACCTCATCGCCGAACACATCGATACGCCCGCGAACCCCCTTCATTCGTGAGCGCGGCACGAGCGGCTCATTGTGGAAGTGGGTCGCGAGGTGTAGACGGTCGGAGTAGGAATAGCCGAGATAGGTCTGGATGCCGCGCTCGAGCCGCAGGTAGTCCTCGTGGCCGGCGTTGACGATGCAGCCGATCTTCAATCCCTGACGCTGGAGCAGCCGGTTAAGCATGGCGGTTCCGGAATAGATGCCCGAGACGATCGGTGGGAAGCCCTGCTCGGGCGTGGAGTCCCATTGGCCTAGGGCGTCGCGCGCCGACGCCATGAAGCCGATTGACTCGTTCTCGGGAGTCGTCTGCGCCTTGCCGACAACAAACGAGCCGCGCCCATCGACGATGAACGTGTCGGTCATCGTGCCGCCGGCGTCGATCGCAAGGACGCGGGGGACTCGTGCACCGCTATCGGACATCCAACCTCCTCATCTCCTCCCGTTCCAACGAAGCTATCAGGTGCGACCGTGTGGGTCGCCCCGACGCGATCCGCGCCCGTTTCTGCTCGACTCGAGCAAGAGGTCGAGATGGAGCCTGGACGCAGCCTGCTCGATCTCGTGGGGCTGTGGCAGGACCTTGAGGATCTGCTGGGCACGCACGTCGACGTGCTGAGCGACGGCGGCGTGAGCCCGCACCTTCGCGAGCGCATCTACGCCGAGGCCGTCCCGTTGTGAAAGACGAGCGCGTCTACTTGCTGCACGCGCTCGAAGCGATCGACGCGGTCTTGAGCTACACGGAAGACGGGCGAGAGGGGTTCTTCGCGGACCGCAAGACGCAGGACGCCGTAATCCGCAACATCGAGATCATCGGCCAGGCCGTCAAGGGGATCTCAGACGAGACGCGCGCTTGATCCGGCGGTGCCTTGGCGGCAGATCGCAGGGATGCGTGACAAGCTGATTCACGAATACTTCGGGGTAGACCTGAACCTCGTGTGGGACGTGGTCGAGCGTGATCTACCATCGGTTCCGAGACGGCCATGCTGGCGCGCGCTGCCGACCTCTGCGCGGACAGGCACTCCGCTTCGCAGGGGTGGTGGTAAGCTTGCGGGCCAGCGGCAGGAGGCCTGCTCTGAGGCGTTGCTGCCGGACATGGGGTAGTGACAACGGGGGTTGGAGAGGATGTACAGCGGGATCGCAGTCATCGCTCGTGTCGGGGTTCGCAAGCTGTTCGTATCGGTGGTCGTGATACTCGGATCGCTGGCGCTTCCCGCTGTGGCCAGTGCCTCGATCACGCAGGTCTTCGGCAGCGTCACCTGTACGACCCAGCCCTCGGGCGAAACGGCGGGCCAGCGCTGGTGCGGCAACTCCACCGGGACGACGGTCCCGAGCTGGGATGGAACGCCGATCGACGTGTCCGTGGCCTTCCCGCCCGCGACGGAATCTGACAACGACTACCCCGTGGTGGGCATCTACCACGGCTGGGGCGAATCGAAGATCCTGCCGTCCAGCTCGGCCGCGCAGCGGTGGCTGGCGCAGGGCTATGCGGTCTTCAGCATCAGCGACCGCGGGTGGGCTGGCTCGTGCGGAAAACCCTCCAGCCCCGCCAACACGCTCAAGCCGCCGCCGTGTGAAAAAGGCTACATCCACCTGATGAGCAGGGCCTACGAGGTGCGCGACGTCCAATACCTGCTGGGGTTGCTCGCCGACGAAGGCGTTATCAGCCCGCACGAGATCGGCGCCACGGGGGGCAGCTACGGCGGCGGGATGTCGCTGCAGCTCGGCTCGCTCAAGGACCGTGTGCAGCTTCCCGACGGCGAACTGATCCCCTGGGTGAGCCCAAAAGGCAAACCGATGTCGATCGCCGCCACCGCCCCGGACTATCCGTGGACCGACCTGGCGCAGTCACTGCAGCCAAACGGCAGCAACCTCGATTATGTCGCCGAAGCTCCCTACAAGGGCATGCTCGGCAACCACGAATTCGGGATCCAGAAGCAGAACTGGAACCAGACGTTGTACTTCGCCGGGACTCTGCTCGGATACCTCGCGCCGACAACGGCCGACGACCCCGAAGCGAACATCGTCGAATGGAACACCTTCAACAGTTCGGGCGGCCCCTATGACGGACTGCCGCTCGCGATCCAGCAGGAAGAAGTGCTCCCCAACCACAGCCCCTACTACACCGACATGTCAGAGGCGCCGGCGCCGACGCTGATGCAGAACGGCTGGAACGACGACCTGTTCCCGGTCGACCAGACCGTCGACTACTACAACAAGGTCCGCGCCACGTATCCGAACGCGGCGATCGAGCTGTTCGACCTCGACCTGGGCCACAACCCGCGCTCGGCCGGCACTCCCTCGACGATCGACGTGGGCAAGCTCACGGCAGCCCAGAATGCGTGGTTCGAACACTACGTCAAGGGTGTTGGCAGCGAACCGCCCGGCGCGCATGGGGGTGTGACCGCGATCACGAGCGTCTGTCCGGTCGGCAGCTCGAGCTCCGGGCACGAATACACAGCGGCAAACTGGGCAAGCCTCGCGCCCGGCGAGATCAGCCTGGAAGGCGCCGACGAACAGACTATCCAGGCGCCCGGCACGGCGCCGACGACGACGTTCACCTCGGGGAACGTATGCACGACGCAGGCCGCGGGCGACAACCCCTCCGCGGCCACCTACAAGCTGGCGCCCGCACCCGCGGAAGGCTTCACGATCGCCGGCTCCTCGACCGTCATCGGCGAATTCTCCACACCCGGGAAAAACGACCAGATCATCGCGAGGCTGTACGACGTCAGCGAAGGGGGCAGTGGCACGCAGCAGCTGATCGGGCGCGCCATCTACCGGCCGATCAGCCCCGGCGACGGCTTCACCAAGCAGGTGTTTCAGCTGCACCCGCAGGCGTGGAACGTCGCGAAAGGACATGTCGTCAAGCTCGAGCTGCTTGTCCAGGACTCGACGTACGCGCGCAACACCACATCGCCGCAGTCGATCCAGGTGAAGAACCTCGAACTGCGGATACCGACGACCGAAGCGCCCGGCAGCGACGGCGGGCTCGTGCACAAGCCGCTGTCCAGATACCTGCCGCCGGGCTACACCCTCGCCCGCAATGAGATTCCATCGGCTCCGGGCACGCCCTATCTCACCAGTGGGGCCAACCCTAACGACAACGGCGTCTTCGCGCTCGCCTGGGAACCCTCCCAGGCGGCAAGCGGGCTCACCTACACGCTGCAGCACAAGAACGCGAGCGGCGGCTGGAATGACGTCGCCAGCGGTCTCACCAGCCCCACGTACGCGTTCACGGGCGGCAACCCCGAGGACGAAGGGACGTGGACCTACCGTGTGACCGCAAGCAACGAAAGCCCGGACAGCGAACCGTCGGGCGCCTCTGAAGAAATAAAGGTCGACGAGACCGCTCCGAACGCGCCGACAGCGTCTGCGGATCGTCCCCCCGACTTCGCCGGCGACGGTGGCTGGTACAAGGACTCGGTGACGGTTTCGTTCGCCGAAAACGGTGACCCGCTGCTGTCGGATGGCAGCGCCGGCTCTGGTGTCAATCCGGCTTCGATCCCGGCGCCTCAGGTGTTCAATACCGACGGTGCCCACGAAGCGAGCGGCACGGTGAGCGATAACGTCGGCAACGTGTCGGCGCCCGGCAGCTTGACGGTCCAAGTCGATGCGAGCCCGCCCAGCATCGAAGTGACCTGTCCAGCCTTCGCGAAAGTGGGCGAAGCGGGCGTCGTCGCGACGGTGGCCGCGTCTGATGGACAGTCCGGGTTGGCGGTCGATCCGAGTGGGACGGTGCCGATCGATACGAGCAGCGCCGGTCCCGAGACCGTGACGCGCACGGCGGTCGACAACGTCGGCCACGAAACCACGGGATCGTGCACGACGATGGTGCAGGGTGAAGAATTCACGCACGTGATCACCGGCAACGTCATAGGCAAGCTGCTCGTCAAGGCGGGCGAATCGGTGAAGCTTACCTCGACGGCCAAAGTCAGCGGCAACGTGATCGTCAAGGCCGGCGGCGCGATCGACGTAGAGGGGGCAACTGTCTCAGGCTCGCTGAGCGCGAAAGGCGCGACGTTCCTGCGGTTGTGCGGGGCGACCGTCTCCGGGCCGCTCAAAGCGGTGGAAGGCACGGGCTCGGTGGTGATCGGCGAAGGCAGCGACACCTGCCCGGGCAACTCCCTCCACGGGACGGTCACCGTCAAGGCCAACACCGCGGGCGTGCTGATAGATGAAAACGATTTCTACTCGTCTCTGAAAGTGCTCAACAATGGTGGGGGCACGACCGTGACGAACAACGTCATCTCCGGTGGCCTCACCGTCAAAGGCAACACGGGGACTGTGCTGGACAAACCAAACGAAGTGGAAGGCACGTCGAAAGTCCAGTAGAGGCGCTTCCCCATAGACGGCGGCTGACTGGGAGACACCCGCGTCAAAAGGGGAATATGCGCCGGATCCTGCTCATCTCGCTACCGGGCATTGCCAGCCCTGCTCCGCCGTTGGGGGCATTGCCAGCCCTGCTCCGCCGTTGGCCGCGTGAACGGCGGCCTGGACGAAGACCAGCCCACCGACCCCCGGCAGCGTCAGGTCTCTTCCGTTGCCTGCGCGCCCGGCGCCCCCGCGGAGCCCTGAGCTCCGGTCGCCCCGGTGGACCCTTCGCGCGCCGGTAGCCCCTGCGGGTTCCGGGTAGCCTGTGGCGCCCTTGGGCTCCTTGAGCTCCTTGAGCTCCTTGGACTGATCTGCTTGGTCGAGTTGATCAGGTAGTGGGTTTGCGGCCAACGCTCCGCCGTACATGGCGAATGGCGAACACGAGCGCCTCAGCCCGGTTAACCGAGCCAGACCAGCGTGCCGAGCAGTCCGGTCGGACCGACCGCCTGGATGCCCACCCGAGTGGTGCCGGGGGGTATCTGCAGCTTCTGCGTCGAGCCCGCCGGCGCGGTCGCAGGTTCGCTCACCGTCGTCCCCTGCGGTTCGAGCTTGAGCTGATAGGAGGCGGGGGTGCCTTCATACCAGGTCGACCCGGGAGCCTTGAACTTCGCCTGGACGGCGCCCGGTTCCCAGTGCGGTTTGAGAATCGCACCAGGGGGTCGCGTGACCGACTCGTAGTTGCCGCTGTTCCATTCGTCGTGCTGGGCGCGCCACCACTCAGTGTTCTGGCTCTCCGGGCCTTTCGTGCTCCAGGAGAACAGGTACCCCTCCCGGGTGGCGCTCACGACGTCGACGCTGCCGTTGGAGAGCAGATCGCCGGCGACCGGGGAGAACATGTTCCAGCCGGTCGTCCACTTCGGGAACCCTTCGGCCAGCGCTCCGGTGGAGGTGTTGGCCTGCAGAGAGTTCGAGTCTCCGCCGTCGACGATCGCGGCGCCTCCACCGGAAGTGACGGGCGCGATGATCGGCTCGCCGAGCAGGTCCGCTCCCTGGTGTTTTGCCGGGAAGCCCGCAACCGACGCTCCTCCGGTCGCCGGGAAGGAGGACTCGTAGTCGTTGAGCCCGCCACCACCGTTCGGCGTCTCCAGGGCCTCGGCGAACGACGCCACCCCCAGCTCGCCGATCGAGAATCGCATGGCGCCGCCGACCTTCCCGAACGCCCCCGTCGTGGCGAAGGCGATCGGGACTTCGGAGAAGAAGGGGAAGGCGGGCACGGAACCGTAGGGACCGACTATCGCGCCCGCGCCGTTGATCAAGTACGGAGGTGTGAAGGCCGGGCCGATCGCGACGTCGTCCGCTCCCGTTCCGGTCCCGGTTGGATCGGCTGCGACCGGAGCTGAGGTGCCCTCGGTGAGGAACTCCTGGGCCGAGCCGTAGTACTCGATCGTCCCTGGTATCCGCACCGGCCAGCCGTTCATCGGCGTTCCGTTGCTGTGATAGGCGAATGCGAAGGCGAACGGCAGCTCTTGGAGTCCTTCGCCTTTGGTTTCGGTGTATTGCGGGCGGATCACCAGGTC
This sequence comes from uncultured Solirubrobacterales bacterium, assembly GCA_963785785.1. GTDB lineage: Bacteria > Actinomycetota > Thermoleophilia > Solirubrobacterales > Solirubrobacteraceae > Palsa-744. The sequence goes on from CAWAWI010000004.1 coordinate 287,786, forward strand.
CGGCGACTTGGAGTGTCCTTCGAGGTAGGCGACCGCCGGGGGCGTATCGAGCTTCTGGTCGTTCACCAGCACATAGCCCGGCGCGGGTTTGAAGCCTTCGGGCATGTCCACCTTGACCGGCCAGCCGGGGAGATCCGTGCCGTTGGGCTGCCACACGTGGATGTAGCCGTCCCACCCCGCCTCAATCACGTCGAGCTTGCCCGTTTCGCCCAGGTCGAACAGGACCGGGCCTCCGGCCGCGGCGCCCTTGGTGGGCAGCCGGGTGAACGGGAGCGCAGGTCGCGGAATCGCGGGGGCGATGACGCCCGTGTCGCATGTCTGCGGCCAGCCGGGCTCCAATTCGCCCTGGGCGTTCCATGCGAACACCTTCCCATCGACGGTCGTGGCAACGACGGACAGACTCCCGGTGTGTTCGAGGTCGCCCGTCGCCACGTCAGAGATGATCGGTTCATAGCCGGGGTCGACGCCTTCGTGCGAGGCCAGGACCGACACGGCATCCGTATGGACCGGCCAGCCCGGGAGCTCCTTGCCGGTCTTCGGGTCGATCGCGTGCACGTACCCGTCCGAGTCACCGAAGACGGTGTCCAGGCGACCGGTGCCCTGCAGGTCGACGAGCGCCGGCTGGCTTTCGCCTCCGGCTTTCAGCTTCAGCGGGAACTTCTTCGTCCAGCTCGGGTCGTGAGTAACGTTGATCGCCCGGCGGTCCTGGGCGGATCGCCCGCTCGCGTCGGTGACGGTCAGGTGGAGGGTTACCGCATACTGTTCAGAGGTCTCGAGCTCCTTGGTTTTCGAGAGCCCGAACTGAGCCGCCCAGAAGCTTTCCGGGATTTCCGACGTGTTCAGCGTGCCGAGGTGGCCGGAGAAGGCCTTTTTCTTGGTTCCTTCACCGATTGTGAACCACGTCTGCGGGTTGCCGCCCAGGCCCGCCTGCAATATCCAGTGAACCGAGGTGCTGCGCGGAGCTTCGACCGTGCCGGTCACGGAGATCGATTTGGTCTTCGTGGGGTCCACCAGCGAATACCAGGACGGCGAGTCGATGTGACCGACGGGAGGGACTTCGCCGGCTGCCACGGCCTGCATCGCGCTGTAGACGTTCGGGATACCGTATCCATACTGCGGGTTCCATTCGCCCGGGCCTCCCGGCCACGGGAGGGTGGTTTCGGTGATCCGTTTGGCGGTGTTGATCAGCACCTGCTCGGCCTCGGGTCCGGTGAGCGGAGCGGAGATCAGGTGTTCGGCTGCTGCTTTGCGTCCATAGGATTGCAGCAGCGCGATCGCGCCGCCGATCGTGGGGGTAGATTCGGACGTCGTGCCGCCGCTCGTCGCTCCCGTGAGGACGTTGTGAGCCCCCCAGGAGGTGTAGTCAGAGCGGGTCCATGCTTCTTTTTTGGCGGTCGGCAGCGCGCCGTTGCCCGGCAGGACGTACGGCCAGAACATCCCACCCTGATGATCCACCGAGTCGAAGTCGTTGGAGGCCTCGACCATCGCTACACCCTTTGACTCCAGGTAGGAGATCGCCTCGCGCATGAACGAGGAGTAGCCGAGGTCGGCGGTCACCGAGACGATCTCGCTCGCACCCGAGTCCGCGGAGAACAGCCACGCCTTGGCGAGGTCGTCGGTCATGTCCAGCGCCTCGTCCCCGGCTTTGATTGGCAGGATCATGCACTTGGGGCACTCACGGTGGAGCACCGACATCTGGCCGTCGGAGTGCCCGTAGGTCGAGTCTTCGGTGGCAGGGTCGTTCTGGTTGTCGTAGAAGTCCCAGCCCGAGATGTCGTTTACGTAGCCGTTGTGATCGTGGTCGATGCCGTCGGAGAAGGCCACGATCAGGTCCTCGGGATCGAGATAGCCGTTTGCGTTGGAGTCGGTCACGCGCGGATCGTTAGCCCAATCCTGGATGTTCACGACGCCGTCGTGGTTGACGTCGTAGTCGGCGAAGGAGCTCGTGTAGACGCGGGTGCAGGGCTGGCTTTCACCGCCGACGATCATCGTCGAGCCGGTGCAGGGGACCGGAAGTTCGTGCCAGTTGACGTAGATGTTGTTGACCAGTTCTTTGGCCTGGGAGTCGTGCCAGTTGATCCCCCCCTCGACGTAGGAGATGACCTCGCTGGGTTCGCCCGTGGTGTAGTGAGACCACGCGTCTTCGAGATCCATTCCACAGGGGCCGTACGGCGTCACCGGCGGCGATGCGCAGGTGCCTTCCGCGGGCGCGGGCGCAGGGGTCGCCAGCGCGGCTGCCAGCAGTGCCACCAACGCGGACAGGAGGATCGCGAGCGCTCCGGCGCGCGTCAGCGCCGCCGGGCGCGCGAGCGCGCGTGAGGGGCTCATGACCCGTGCTCCCGCCGCCCGATCCTCCCTGAGCTCACCGCGAGGCCGATCTCGCTGCAAGCCATCCCTGCTGAAACCATGCCCACCTCCCTCTCATCAGTCTACAGGCCGAATCCGGGCCGTGCTACCAGGTCGAAGTGGATCGGGAGCGCTGGACGCGGTCACGGGAATCGGTCGCGGGGCTCATCCGGCAAGTGTCCCATGAGCGGAGGTCCGTCGGATGCGGCGAGGTGGCGTGGCGTATTCCTGACCCCGAACGATTACTTTCCGGTCTAGGAACGGTCGAAGGGATATGCGACCGCGGACCGGCGAATGGATCCCGTGACCGCCCACAACGATCGGAGGCGAGATGGACAAGCTGCTGGAGGGCAAGAACGCGATCATCTATGGCGCCGCTGGCGGGATCGCCGCACTCCACTGCGGGGTGACCACCAGGCGGTGGCTCCCAGCATCATTCGCATGGGAGGACGCCCCTCGCGGGCGCGTCCTCCGTAGTCCTCCGCACGCCTTCCCGGGGGTTTCGCGGACGCACGAAAACCGCTACGGGTGGATGATCGGTCGATGCGGTTTCTCGATCGTCGCGACGCTGGTCGCCGGCTGGCCGTCGAACTGACGGCACTCGCACGCGAGCACCCGGTGATCGTCGCTCTGCCCCGCGGCGGCGTGCCCGTCGGCTTCGAGGTGGCTCGCGCCCTGAATGCCCCCCTCGAAGTGCTGGCCGTCCGCAAGCTCGGAGCCCCCGCCAACCCTGAGCTGGCCATCGGCGCTGTTGCCGAGGACGGCACCGGCGTGCTCGACCAGGAGTCGATCGCGCGGCTCGCCATCAGCGAGCCGATGCTCGACGCCGTCCTTGCACGGGAGTCCCGCGAGTTGACACGCAGGGTCAAGCGCTACCGGGGCGACCGCACGCCGGTCTCGCTCAGCGGCCGAGTCGTGATCGTCGTCGACGACGGCCTGGCCACCGGCCTCACCGACCTCGCCGCCGTCCGCGCCCTGCGCAGACGCGAGGTCCGCAGGATCGTCCTCGCCGTCCCGGTCGCCACGAGCGAGTCCCTGGCGATGCTCGCCAAGGAGGCCGACAACGTCCTCTGCCTGCAGGTCCCCGACCACCTGCTCAGCGTCGGCTCCTGGTATCGAGATTTCGCCCCAGTCTCCGACGAGGAGGTCCTCGCCCTGCTCGCCTCCGTCTCAGACGGGGAGTTGGCCCGGGCCGAGGGGTAGCCCGCTCGCAGACCGGCATTTTCCACGTGAGATCTGGAAGGGGACGCTCACCAGCTGTCCCGCAGGCTCCTTTGCGGGTGGGTTGGCCGTTCGATATAGCAAGTCGATCCACACACCCCCTTCTTCGATCGGATCGGGTTTGACTATGATCTTGGGCCGTGCCGGCCCGATCCGTGGATCGTTCGACGGTAGGCGCACACGTCGAGCGAGCGACCAGCTATCCATACGCTCCGCCAGCCGGCTCCTACGTGCTCGCGAACGGACACCCGTTCCCGCTCGTGGACTTCGGCGAGGATCCGCTCGCGCTCGAGGAGATGGTCGTCGAGGAGCCTACCGGCGAGCGTCTGGGCGTGGGGGAGCTCACCTCGCGCCGGGAGATCGACCATCACGAGCTGACCGCCGGCCGTACGCCGGTCATCGGCTATGGGTCGAACACGTCGGTGCAGGCTCTGGCCTGCAAGTTCGCCCAGGACTCCCGCGACTTTCTCCTTCCCGTCCTCGAGGGCGCCCTCGGGGACTTCGACGCGGTGTTCTCCGCCCACGTCTCCTCCTACGGCGCCATCCCGGCGACCCTTCAACGCTCGCCCGGAACGACCCTGCGAGTCTTCGTCCTGGCGATGACCGACAGTCAGCTCGAAGATCGTGCATCCCACCGAGAAGCCCTATCGCTTCGCCGAGCTCACGGGACTCGAGCTGACCCTCGGCGGCTCGGCCGTGCACGAGTCGGCCGCCCGCGAGCCGGTCCTCCGCGGCTCGGCGTACACCTACATATCCCACAACGGCGCCACTCTGATCGAGGGTTCGGAGACAGCTTTGAGCGCACTGACCGCGGATGGCCGTCGCTTCACGTCATACACCGAGCTCGAGATCCTCTCCTGGATGCGCGATCAGCTCGCTCCCGAGTCGCCGATCGATCGGTTCATCCTCGAGCAGATCCATGATCCGATCGTCCGGGAGCGGCGCACCGAGTGGCTGCACGACAGGTCCCGGCCCTTCATGTGGGAGCCTTGACCCATGACCGACCTGGAGAAGCCAGCGCGGATCGGCTTTCTCGGCCTGGGTATCATGGGCTCGCGGATGGCCGCCAACCTCGCCCGGGCGGGGTTTCCGCTCTCCGTCTGGACTCACACCCCCGGCAAGGCGGCCAGGTGGGCCTCCGAGCACGCTGCCACCGCCCTCAACACCCCCGCCGAGGTGGCGAGCGCGAGCGACATCGTCGTGAGCATGGTGGTGGACGGAGACCAGGTCTCGGCGGTGCTCCTCGGCAACGGAGGGGTCGTCGAGGCGGCCCGTCCCGGACTGCTGTGCGTGGACATGTCCACGATCTCCCCGTCTGAGACCCGGCGGATCGGCGCGGCCCTGCGTGAGCGGGAGGTCCGGATGCTCGACGCTCCCGTCACCGGCTCCTCGCCTCGGGCGCAGGACGGCACCCTGACGATCATGGTCGGCGGCGAGGCCGATGACTTCCTGTGGGCCAAGCCGGTCCTCGATGTCCTCGGCACGCTCGTCGTCCACGTCGGCGAGCTCGGCCAGGGGGAGATGCTCAAGCTGATCAACAACTCTCTCGGCGCCGCCAACGCGGCCGCTCTCGCCGAGGCCCTGGTGCTGGCTCGGGCGACGGGCGTCGATCTCGACGCGCTCGTGCAGGTGACGATGGCGGGCTCGGGCGCCTCCGCCCAGATGGCTCTGAAGTCGACGACCATGCGCGAACACGACTACACGACCCTCTTCAAGACCGCCCACATGCTCAAGGACGTGCGGTTGTGCCTGGAGGAGGCACAGGCGGCGGGGGTGCCGTTTCCTGCCGCCGCTCACGCCCGGGACCTGCTCGCCGCCACGATGGGCAGGGGCTACGGCGATCAGGACTACGCGGCGATCGTGGAGGCCGCCGAGGGACTCGCCGGACGCCGGCTTTGACGCCGGCTCTGATTCTAAAAGGACGCTGTCTGTGACCTCCAAAAACTGGCCGCCGCGCGCGCGCGTACGCGTGTGTGTGCGCGCGCAGGGGCCCCTCATTTGGAGACCTCCCGCTCCCCCGTCTTCTCCCGCTCGCGCTCCCGGTCTCGAGTGCGCCGTCAGGCGGGTGAGTCGGCAGGGAGGCCCACGAGCTCGGTGCTTCGCTCCCACAGCCCCCGCGCGAGGTCCTCATCCTGGGCCTGGGCGTTGGGGGCGATGACCTTCTCGTCCTGGACGTACTCCCCCGTCAGGCCGGCGGCGTCCTCGGACAGGGCCAGCCACACCAGCGACCGGGCGCCGCGGGCCGGGGAGCGGAAGAAGGGGCCGCCGATCGTCGTGAGCACCTTCCAGATGCCGTTCTCGTTCTTGCCGAAGCCCGTACGCACGACGCCCGGGTGAAAGCAGTTGGCGTGCAGCTCCGGCGCCCGCCTGGCGAGCTCGCGGGTGAAGAGGATGTTGCAGAGCTTCGAGGTGCCGTACACGGGCATCGCCCGATAGGACTTCTCGGACTGGAGGTCCTCGAGATCCAGCAGGCCGCCTTCGTGGGCGTCCGAGGAGGTCGTCACGACCCGACTCCCGGCGAGGCGATCGCGAAGCAGGTTCGTGAGCAGGAAGGGCGCGAGATGGTTCAGGGCGAACGTTCGCTCGAAGCCCTCGGAGGTCACCTTGCGCGAGTTGAACAGGGCTCCTGCGTTGTTGGCGAGGACGTCGATGTGCTCGTAGCGCTCTCTCGCCTCCTCGGCGAGCCTTCGAACTTCCGCCATCGAGGTCAGGTCGGCGACGTGCTCGTGGACCGGCCCATCCCCGTCCGCCGCCCTCGCTTCTGCGGCGACGGCCTTCACGCGAGCGGCCTCCCGGCCCACGAGTGCCACCTCGGCGCCCTGGCGGGCGAGCTCGATGGCGGCGGCCTGGCCGATGCCGCGGGTGGCTCCCGTGATCAGGACGAGTGTCACGGCCTGGACCCCGCTACTCCAGCTCGATCGCGCGCATCGTGTGCTCATCGGGGAGCTTCTCAAGGATGCCTCGCAGGGTCTCCCGCTCGTCGGCCTGCTCGCGCTGTAGGTCGCTGAGCAGCAGGCCCACCGCGCTGTGGGTGATCTTCATCTGCTGGGGGCTGAGCGACACGGTGAGCGTGCCTCGCTCGTCCGGGGCTCCCTCCAGCCCCTCGAGCACCTCCCGGGCGAGCTGGCGGATCTGGGGCTGGTGGGCCTCGTCGGAGATGAACAGACGTATCGCGATTCCGGTCACGGATACCTCGCTCGGATCGAGGAAGAGTCGAAAGGCCGGTTCGAACGCCTCAGCTGTGTCGCTCATGCAACCTCCGTTGGTCTTCCGGGCCCGATTGTCGGGCTCCGGTCAGGTTCTCGGGGAGCCTAGCGTCCTCGTCTTCACGAATGTGAGCTCGCGGGAGTCAGGCCGTGGCTGACGCTCGCGCTCGCCAGGTGGGGTAGGCTCGGCTGGGAGGACGCCACAACGCACCATCGGAAGGGGAGATCGTGAGCACCATCAGCCAGGATCAGACGCCGCTTGACGAGGTGCGTGTCGCCGATCGCGACCGCTTCCAGGAGGGGCCGCCGCTCGCGTTGTTCCGGCGACTGCGCGCCGAGTGTCCGGTGCACTGGTCGAAGGGCATCTCGGACTACCCCGAGGAGGATGGCTTCTGGTCGGTGACAGCCGCTGACGACGTGTTCGAGGTCAGCCGCGACTGGCAGACCTTCTCCTCGCAAGTCGGCGGGTTCGTCGCGTTGAAGAATTCAATCCTGCCGCTGGAGCTTCAGCAGGCGATGTTCATCGGCATGGACCCGCCCAAGCACGACCGACTCAAGGCGCTCTTCCAGCGTGGTTTCACGCCGAAGCGGATCGAGGAGCACGAGGGCGCGATTCGCGCGATCACGATCGGCGTGCTTGACCGGCTCGAGGGCCGCGACAGCTGCGATCTGGTCAGCGATGTGGCGCAGCCGTCAGTGGCGCGGGTGATTGGCAGCTTCATGGGCCTACCGCCTGAGGATGACGAGATCTGGGCCAACCTCATCAACGTGATCGTCGGCGCGGGCGACCCGGACGCGACGCCCGAGGGCGCCCAGAGCGTGATGGAGCGCGAGGTGCCTGAGGTGTTCGAGCGCTGCGGCAAGCTGATCGCCGAACGACGTGCGTCACCGACCGATGACCTTACGAGCGTTCTCGTGCACGCGGAGCTCGACGGCGGGGGGCTCGAGGACCACGAGATCGTGATGGGGTTCTTCCTCTTGATGGCAGCCGGGAACGACAGCACGAAGGCGACCTATTGCAGTGGGATGCGCGCGCTGATGGAAAACCCTGACCAGCGACGGAAGGTGCTCGAGGACCCGTCGCTCGTGCCGGCGGTCGTCGAGGAGTCGCTGCGCATGTTCCCCGCATTCGCCCACTTCGCCCGCACCGCTACCAGCGACACCGAACTGCACGGGCAGACGATTCGCAAGGGTGAGAAGGTGGTGATGTGGTACCCGTCGTCCAACCGCGACGAGACGCGCTATGAGGATTCCGAACGCTTCGACATCACGCGCGAAGCCGAGCACCAGGCGTTCGGCGCGGGTGGCCGGCACTTCTGCCTGGGCACCGCGCTCGCTCGTCTTGAGCTGCGTATCCTCATCGACGAGACGCTCAAGCGCTACCCCGACATGGAGATCGCCGGCAAGCCGTCCTACGTCGAGTCGCCCTTCGCCAACCAGCTCAAGACGCTCCCGGTCCGGCTGCGTTCGCTGTAGCCGTTGCACTGCTGGTCTCGCGGGACAGCGAGCGTCTCATGAGCGGTCGCGGCAGACGCTCGGTTTGGACAGCGGGGAGGTGCCCTTCCGATGTCTAGGGGAGGGTCACACGGTGCGCGAGGCGCTCGGGTATGTTGGCAGCGACCTTGAACTACGGAGGAGGGCGGCATGGGCGCGAGCGGAATTGACGAGTTGCTGGGGCGGGCGGTGGACGATCGGGTGCTACCGGGAGTCGTGGCAGTGATAGGGGATCGCGACGGCGTGCTCTATCAGGGCGCTGTCGGGCTGCTGAACGTCGACGGTGAGGATCCCGTGCGAACAGACACGATGTTCGCGATCATGTCGATGACCAAGGCCTTCACTAGCGTCTCCGCGCTCCAGCTCATCGAGCAGGGTGCGCTCGAGCTCGAGCAGCCTGTCGCAGACATTCTGCCCGCCTTCGGCGAGCTCCAGGTACTCGACGGCTTCGATGGCGACACTCCGCGCCTGCGGCCGCCGGCCCGTCAGGCGACGATTCGCCACCTGCTCACCCACACATCGGGTCATGGGTACGCGTTCCTGAACGCCGACATCCTGCGCTACCACCAGGTCACTGGGGCCCCGGACGTGACAAGCGGGAAGCTCACCGCGCTGCACGTGCCGCTGGTCGCCGATCCCGGCACACGCTGGGAATACGGCATCAGCACCGACTGGCTCGGCCAGGTCGTCGAGGCTGTCAGCGGGAAGGATCTCGCAAGCTACTGCCAGGAGAGTATCTTCGACCCGCTGGGGATGGTCGACGCGACCTTCCGCCTGAACGAGGAGGGGGCGGCGCGGATGATGGCGCTGCACTTCCGGGCGCCGGAGGGAGGCCTCGTGCAGCAATCACTCGACTTCCCCGAGCCGGAGTTTGCCTCGGGCGGCAGTGGCGCCTATGCGACGGGCCCCGACTACCTGCGTTTCATGCGCGGGTTGCTGCGCGGCGGTGAGCTGGATGGCGAGCGTGTGCTGCGACCGGAGACCGTTGAGCTCGCCTTCAGCGACCACCTCGACGGGGCGGTGCTGCCGGACGGTATGCACGCGGCGGTCCCCGAGCTCTCCAACGACGTGCCCGCGTTGCCTTTCGCCCAGGGCTGGGGGCTGGGGTTCCGTCTCGTCCTCGAGGACATGCCGGGAATGCGCCGGGCCGGCACGGGTGATTGGGGTGGGCTGTTCAACTGCTACTACTGGATCGACCAAGCGTCTGGCGTGGTCGGGGCGGTGCTTACACAGGTTCTCCCGTTTTACGACGCAAAGATCGTCGAGATGGCCGCAGGCTTCGAGCAGGGCGTATATGCGGAGGTCGCCGTGCCGCCAACCGCCTGAGAGCGCACGTCGCAGACTGGCGGTCGCCTCCGCAGGCCGCAGCCCCGTCAGGCCTCGCACGCACGGCGAGCACCGGACGTCCGCGCGTGGCCCGGCGGGGACACCGGCCGAGCGTCAGGGCTCCGCCGCGGCTCGCGCGTGCCGGCGCCTGTAGAGGAGCACGCCGATGCCGAGGAGCGCGATGAGGCCGACGAAGCCCGCGGCGAAGCTGCGCCGGACCTCGCTGCGGCGGGGGTTCTCAGATGGCCCTTCGGGCAACCCGCGGGCGCCAGCCACGCGCTCACGGGATAGCTCCCTGCGTACACCACGGTGGTGAGCAGCGCGGCCGATCGTGACGGCGGTGCAGTGCCGTCGCTTATGTAGACGGTGCAGTCATAGCGAACGTGATCCAGCTCATACCAGCTCCCGACGCGGGTGTCAGTGCCGGGGGAGACCGGCCGCACGCCATGCTCCACAAGTGAATAGCGGGCAGCCATTTTGAAGCGGAACGTGGCGATCCCGAGGTTGCCGATCAGCTGGACGGTCCTCCCGCTCGGTACGGCTCGATCCAGTTTGTTGAGCATCACGCCGAGCGGGCGGTACTCGTTCAGGTGTTCATCCGGCCGCTCGTCGACGCCCACGGCGACACCGGCAAGGGCGACCGCGCCGATCGCCACGCCGGAGGCGAGGATTGGCGACAGCCGACGTGGCCGAACACGCACAACCTCCGCGAGGATCGTGACGGGGGCCCACGCGAGCACCACCCACACGAACATGCCGGCTGGCGAGCCGAACCACAGCGTGTAGCCAAGGGTGGCCGAGAGCAGACGCAACGTGGGCGTCGATGAAGCGACGGCTGCCAGTGCAGCGCAGAGGCTGACTGCAATGAGAGCGCCCACCCAGAGGTCCGCGCGGCGGCGCAGGAACCCGACCGCGGCCACGATCAGGAGCGCACAGAGCGCGAGGACCGTCGTGACCGTGGCCAGCTTGCTGGGGGCCACCCGGACTTCGTTCTTTCGTTCGAACGCATGGGCCGGGTTTCGCAGCCACCACGGGCGCACGCCGACGGCGAGCACAACCGTATGCCACCCGACGGCCGGGCCGAGCGTGGAATGGTTCGCCTCTACGGTTCTGGCGATCGCGGTCAGGTTGCCCGGCCTTCCTTTGATCTGGTCGATCGCGGGCGGAGCCCAGCACACTACGGTCACGAGCAGCGCGGCGAGCGCCCACGGCCAAGCGCGACCGGGCCGGGCGATGCCCACATCGGGATCCTTCCTTGTCGACCAGGGTGACACGACGAGCCCGGCCATTCCGACCAGGAGCACCCCGAGCGAGGGCGGCAGGAACGCCAGCTGGCACTGGACAACGAAGCTCGCCACGAGCACAGTGAGGGGGAGCAGCCGGTATTCGCCGCACCCCAGCGACCAGCACAGGAAGATCAAAAGAGTGAACGGAAACAGGCCGGCCGCAGGGTTCCACACGTCGTGAAGCAACTCGGGGGCAAGCGAGCGGGACATGAGCACGACCGCGACGGCTGTGATGAACATCAGCGTGAGGCCGCCGCGGCGTCGGGCAAGAATTACAACCCCGACGATCGCGGCGATGTTCACCAGTCCCATCGTCAACGTGAGGGAGTCGGGGCTGGCAACGCGAGCCGGGAGCGCGAGAAGCCAGAACAGCATCGGGCCGAGGCTGTAGACGGTGTGATGGGTCAGAAACGAAACGTCCGAATGCAGACCCACGAGAGGCGTGCGCGAGGTGAGGACGTCGTGCGCTCGCGTCGCGATGTTGGCCTGATCGCCCGCCGGAATCCAGCCGTCGCGCAATGCCCGTACCGTCGAAACGATCACAGGGACGGCCGCGCAGAGCCCCACCACGGGCGCGAGCCAGCGATCACTCCCACCCTCCCTCCCAGGGGCAGGCCGAGCGCTCACGCCCGCCGATCGAGCCGCTGCATGTCAGCACGCTATCGGCCACACATGCGCAGGGAGCGACGGGATCCGAAACGGCAGTAGTGCGGCGGCTTTGCGTGGGCACGCAGGCCTTGATGCCTCGGGATGAGTCGCCGTGGTCGGCCGGCGTAGCGGTACTGGGGCTTAGCCTGGATCCACCGCATGGTGCCGCGACGACCTGGGATTGGCGCTGTCGGTGGGGTTGTCGGGTGTTCGGTCGGTCTTTGGGAGTGCGAGGGGCGCCCGGCGTTGGGTCAGAGGCGTCCGTGGCAGGGTTTCTTGACAGGGCGAGATCGCCGGGGTCGCCGGCGGTCTGAGTGGTGATCCTTGTCGGCCGGACGCGCCTCAGGGCGCCGCGGGCAGCGCTCGTATCCGGGCGAGCGCACGGGTGAAGTCACCTTGCCATGGCCAGCGGGCAGGGAGGTGAAGTGTCCACTGGCGCGCGGTGTGCGTCAGCCGGCCGGGCATCTGAAGCAGCCGTCGGCGGGAGGTGCGGGCTGCGCGGACGGTCTCGCCGGGCAGGCCGATCAGGGTGCTCCAGCGCAGCAGGTTGTGCGCCACGCAGGCGATCACCGTCCAGGCGCTGTTCGCGTTGAACTTGCCGGAGGGGAAGTGCGCGAGCGCTTGGTCTTTCAGGTCGCGGATCGTGAGCTCGACCACAGCGTGCTGGCGGTGCTCGGCCTCAACCACCTCTAGCGCCTCGGTGCGGTTGGTGATGAACGGGAAGTGCCGCCAGTCCGGCCAGAGCTCGGCCTGGGGACCGATCAGGCGAGTGCGGCGAACGATCAGGCGCTTGCCGGCGGCGGTCGTCTCGGCGATCTGCGCCTCCCCGTCGGCGGGGTAGTCCTCAAGCGGCTGCCAGGCCGCCTCGGGGATCTCGGCGACAGCGTCCTTGACCCAGAACTGCAGGCGCACACTGATCGAGTAGGCCCAGCCCGCCTTCTCCAGACGGGCGATCAGCTTGTTGTTCCAGAACGCCGAGTCGGCTCTGAAGAGCTTCGCCCCGGTGGCCCCGGCACGCTGAACGCGGGCGATCAGCTCCTCTGCGAACCGCAGCACCCCGCGCGGGCTGGCCGCCTGCCCCTTGCGCAGCCGCACGTGCAATACCTCGCCGGTCCCGGCCCGAGAGGCGAGCATCGGGTGATACCCGCGCCGTCTGGTGTATCCAAAACCGACACCCTCCTTCCGGTAGCCATGAACCTCACCGACGAAACTGTCGACGTCGACCACGAGGCGCTCATCACCCGGCCCGGCACCGGCCCGCCACGCACGCGTCAATGTTTCTGCCAGCACGCGGTCGAGCTGGCGCACATGACCAAAGGTGAAGGCCCGCAGGAACGTCCCCAGCGTCGATGGTGCCGGCAGCCAACCACCCAGAAGCCGGCGCGTGCGCCCGGCGCGGAGTACCTCGCAGTCGTCGATGCAATCGGCGCCCAGCAGCATCCCGTAGATCAGCGCCATCACCTTCCTGCCGGCGTTCGCCGCGCCCGGACGATCTCGGCGAAGACGCACGAACCGGCCGACCAGACGCTCGATCCCCAACCGCCCGGCGAGCGTGGCGATCAGCGCGATCCCGGCATCGGAAACCACCCGATCGTCGTCAAAGACGACGCGCACACTGTCCAGTCCGACCCGCTCGTCATCCTGCACCATCAAGGTGACCTCCTGACGCCGGGCCCCGGCTGCCGACACAGCCTGAAAAAGCCCTACTCAGGAGGTCACTTAAGAGACACCACCGGACAGAACCCACCCATCAATGCGGTGGATCCAGGCTTAGCGTGACGGGGATTGCGGTGGCGGGACAGCCGGGCGTATCAGCCGGCAACGAATGTCCGGTCCCCTGCACCCGGTTCCGACCGGACACTCGATTAGACCGAGTGTCTGCTGTCCGCTGATCGTCCGGAGGGCCGTACGCCACACGGCGGCTCACGAACGATCTAGACTCAATGCGTCCAATGGAATCTCCGATTCTGATCGACGTCTGGACGGTCGACCCGTCGCAGCAGGTTGAGCTAGCCCGAGGGATCTCCGACGGAGTGCGAAACGTGATCGTCGGCCGCCAAGGTTTCGTGTCTGCCCAGCTTTACGAAAGCACCAATGGCGACGCGATGATGGTGATGGTGCGCATGCGAACGATCAAGGAGCGCCAAGAACTCACGGATTCGCCTGAGGCTCACAGCCTGATGCGCGAACTTCGAGCGATCGCGCGTTCCCACGTGCGGCTCTTCCGGCTTGTTGAGAACTTTGGCGAGTCGGACGAGCCCCGCTGATCGGCGGTTCGAGCCGGAGGTCCATCTGGATCATCATCAACGTCGGAGGAGGTCCGACGGACGACGAGTGTCCTGAGTCGTTAGTTCGCAGGTGTATGTGGGGTTGGCCGCGAAGTTCGTCGTCATCCACGACGATTGGAGGCGGCTATGGCTCAGCGTGCGGAGATCGTTCTGACTGACGAGGAGCGCGAGGTGTTGGAGCGGTGGGCGCGGCGCCCGAAGAGCTCGCAGGCGTTGGCGTTGCGTTGCCGGATCGTGTTGGCCGCGGCCGAGGGGCGCCAGAGCAAGGAGATCGCCGCTGCCCTGAGGTGCAATACCAACACCGTCGGCAAGTGGCGAGGGCGGTTCGCGTGGCGGCGCCTGGACGGGCTGCACGATGAGCCACGTCCCGGCAAACCGCGCTCGGTCACCGACGAGGACGTCGAGCGGGTGATCGTCAAGACGCTCGAGGAGAAGCCGAAGGACGCGACGCACTGGTCGACCCGCTCGATGGCGCAGGCCACCGGGATGAGCCAGAGCGCGATCAGCCGCATCTGGCGGGCATTTGCGCTGAAGCCACATCAGGCGGAGACGTTCAAGCTCTCGCCAGATCCGCAGTTCATCGAGAAGGTCCGCGACATCGTCGGGCTCTACCTGAACCCGCCCGAGGCCGCGGTCGTGCTCTGCGTCGATGAGAAGTCCCAGATCCAGGCGCTTGACCGCACCGCCCCGGTGCTGCCGCTGATGCCAGGCGTGCCCGAACGAGCGACCCACGACTACGTGCGCAGCGGAACCACGAACCTCTACGCGGCCCTTGACGTCGCCTCCGGGCAGGTCATCAGCGAGATCACCAACCGCCACAGAGCAGAGGAGTTCCGCCGTTTCCTGAACACGATCGACAAGGCCGTGCCCGAGCACCTAGAGATCCATGTGGTGCTCGATAACTCCTCCACGCACAAGACGCCGTCGATCCAGCGGTGGCTGTTACGCCACCCGCGCTTCCACGTGCATTTCACGCCGACCTACAGTTCCTGGCTGAACCTCGTCGAGCGATGGTTCTCAGAGCTCACCACGAAATGGATCAAGCGCGGCACGCACCGCTCCGTGCGAGACCTCACAGCCTCGATCCGGACCTGGATCACCAGCTGGAACGAAGACCCCAAACCCTACGTCTGGCACAAGAGCGCCGAGGAGATCCTCGACAGTCTCGCCAACTACTGCCAGCGGATCAACGACTCAGGACACTAGCCGACCGTCACGCTCGAGACGCCGCTCGACCCAGATCGGGTGAGCAGCTTCCTCAACATCCGGGTTGCGGACATCCAAGCTGTGTACGCCAAGTGGAGCGCGCGGGGCGCCCAATTCCTGACGCCGCCGAAGCAGCACGAGACCGAGATGCGCTGCTACATCCGCGATCCCGACGGCTACCTGATCGAGGTGGGTCAGACGACCCTGCCCAGAGGTTGGCGTCCACCGTCTTGACCACCTGTGTGATTCGTGCGTGAAGCTCACTGGCGGCGTGACTAAAGCTGGCGCCGTGTGGTGCAGCCGGGCCAACCAGCTCGTCCCGGTCTCGCGGTGGTCAGGGCCGTCGCGCCCGGCGAGCCTTCCTTAGGCCTCCGGGTACCTGGAGCACGAATGGGTGCGTGATGCCAGAATCGCTCAGCGTTAGGGTGCATTCAGAGCCTGCTCGCGCTGGTATCGGCGCCAGGTGCGTCGCGCACGCGCAACTCCTGCGACGAGGAGCGCGAGCGGCACGAGCACCGCGGCCAGGATCAGGATCGCGATAGCGACGACGAGCAGGACCTGGCCTGCGTCGTGAAGGCCTTTGTAGAGGGTGAGTCCTTCACTACCGGCGTGTGTGTCGCCGAGGATGCTCACTTCGACTTCGGACGTGCTCGAACGCGCCGTGATCGAGTTCACGGAGGATTGTGCTCGCGCGATCGCCGCGCGGGACACCGCCAGGCGAGCGTGCAGGCTGTCGATCTGTGCTTCGGTGCTCGCTGCTGCGAGTGCACGCAGCAGCGCTCGCTGTTCAGCTTCGGCGTCGCTCAACTGCTGGTGCGCGGCGTTGTACGCACCGGTGATGTCCTGCAGGGACTGGTTCTCCGCGCGAACCGGAGCCAGACGCCCGATCGCTGCCAGCGCCGCGGCGAGTCGCGCGCTGGGCAGCCTGAGCGCAAGCGTGGCTTCGCTGGCTCCCTGCTGCTGAACCTGCACGTTGGACGACTGCACGTAGCCGCCGTCACGAACCGTGAGCTGCGCAACCTGGTCTGATGTGGCCTGCAGGTTCTGGGGGGTGCTGCCCAGTGTGATGGACGCCGCGAGCTGCTGCACACGCCCGGGCGCCGAGGACGCACCAGTAGCGCTCGGGGCGGCGATCGACGGTGATACCTGCGCCTGTGCCGACGCAGACGAGCCTCCCGACGTTGCCGAAGGTGCCGGCGTGGAAGAGGGGGACGACGATGCTGGGCCTTTTGAAGCACGGACGCTACCGTTGAGGGCAGCGGCTGGCGTTCTCTGCGTGGGAGCCCGGGACTCGATAACAGGCCCGGATCCGTGCGATCCCGAGATGAGCAGTGCCGCGACGAGCGCAACGGCCACAGTCGCGGCTACCCCAACAGCCGAGCGCCGATGAGACGCGAGTGACCATGAGCCGCGCCGATGGCGTGCAAACGCGCCCGGTCGCGAACCCGACGTGTCGCCCGCCGAGATTCGTCGAGGTGACCCGGCCGAGTCCTGACCCCGCATCCGCATCTCAGCGTCCTCGGCGCTACCGTCCAGTGCACCACGGCGCTCGAGCTCCTGCGCGAGGCGCACTTCAAACGCGGGAGTCATGGCGGGAGCGAGCGCACGCACGTCATCGCGCAGCTCTCGCCACGCACGCGCGTCGGGGCGCTGCGACTCACCGCGAAGCGCAGCTTCCAGCTCCGCAGTCCAAGCCTCCTGGCCGGGCAACGGCTCATCGGCTGGGAACGGAATGATCCTCATGCGACCTCCTCGCGGCTGGCTTCGGCACAGTGCTCGCGCAGCCGCGTGAGTGCACGGTGAAGCCGCGTGCCGGCGTTGGACTCGCTGATGCCCAGGGCACGTGCAACCTCGCTGTTAGAGAGCTCACCGTGAAACTTCAGCAGCA
This sequence comes from uncultured Solirubrobacterales bacterium, assembly GCA_963785785.1. Taxonomy (GTDB): domain Bacteria; phylum Actinomycetota; class Thermoleophilia; order Solirubrobacterales; family Solirubrobacteraceae; genus Palsa-744. The sequence continues at coordinate 304,695 of CAWAWI010000004.1, forward strand.
CGAGCTCACGCTCGCGAAGCGGCAACGACGCAAGTGCGTCAAGCACCGTTGCGCGACGCTCCACATCCTCGAGCGCGTCACCAGACGCCCGATCGTCTACAAGGTCCTCCCCCAGGTCGTAGCTGCTCCTGCGCCGTCTTTGCCGCAGCTCATCCAAAGCGGCATTGCGAGCGATGGAGAACAACCACGCACGCGGGGTCCCGCGCCGCCGATCGAGGCGCAAACGCGAACGGTAGAGCCGCTCGAACGCGAGCGCGGTGAGATCCTCAGCCGCTGAGCGATCGCGCAGAAGGGAGACCAGATACCCATGCACATCGGTAGCGCACTCTCTGAAGAGGGCATCAAACGCGGCAGAGTCGAGGACACCCTGGCGAGACGTTGCTCCAGTCCGCGACGATGGCTGCTCGGAAGAGGACACGGGAGTGCTCATCACCCTAACTACGAACGGTGACGGCAATCCATCACAAACAATCTACGCTTGCTTCCCACCGCATCGGTGCGCCAGCTTTCCGGGCCGAGCCATCGTTTGAGCGTCGGCCGCTCACGAGCGCAATGGACGGCCTGCGATCGCTTGCGAGAGTTCCGCAGGCACGTGCTCGGATGACCGCTTGCGCGGAGCACAGCCGCACTCTGCGGTCGGGGACCGCGAGGCGAGCACCGACCCGTTGGCGTGGCCGAGTTGGCGCTTGATGACGTTCAGGGACACTCCCTCGCGGGCGAGCTCGACGGCGTGTGCGTAGCGTAGCTGGTGCGGTGCGAAGCGTCGCCTGACGTGTGCTTCGGCGGCATGCCGCCGGAACTCGCTGCGGACCGCGGCGGCCGACCAGGGTCGACCGCGCGTGGGACCGTCGATCACGCAGAACAACGGTCCTGCAGAGAGTTCGAGGCGCGCTGAGAGCCAGGGCCGCAGGTGCTCCCAGCCCCACGGGTCCATGCCGACCTCGCGCCGCCGGCCACCCTTGCCACCATCGAACCAGCACCGAGCCGCGCTGCGGGTCAAGGTCATGCTCGCGGCGAGTGATTAGAAGCGAGTACGCGGCCAGCGCCAGAACCCTGAGCCCCGCGACCAGGCCGGCGTGCTCTCGCACCGGTGGCTATCGTGCCGTCCATGATGCGCCTCTATCACCGAGAGCACGCAGGCCGGCCGATCCGCGTCGCGTGGCTGCTCGAGGAGCTCGGTGAGCCCTATGAGATCACGATGATGACGCGCGAGGAGAGTAACGGCGAGGAGCACCGCGTCCGCCATCCCCTGGGCCGCGTTCCCGTGCTCGAGGACGAGGAAGGGTTCGTATTCGAATCGGCGGCGATCTGCCTGTACCTGGCGGACCTGCATCCCGACGCCGGCCTCGCGCCCCCACCGGGGACCCACGAGCGAGCGCTGCTTTACCAGTGGACGATCTTCGCCCCAGCCGAGCTCGAGCCACCGCTGATCGAGTCCGCCGTGCACGCTCAGCGCGACCCCGACCGCTCCGCCGCTGCGCGACAGCGCTTTGACGACGCCGCAGGTGCGGTGTCCAGCGCCTTGGATGGCAGCGACTATCTCGTTGGCGAGCGCTTCACGGTGGCTGACATACTCGTCGGTGGCACGCTGGCGTTCACGGAGCGCATCGGCTTCTCGGATGAGCTCCCGGCAAACCTGAGGGACTACCTCGCGCGGCTCACGCAGCGGCCCGCTCGCCAGCGCGCCCTCGAGCGCACGATGTCCGCCTGACGCGCGAGAGGCCCGCGACGCGGTCCTCGAGCAGTAGGGTGGAACGATGGGAAGGCAGGCAGGCGTTGTGCTTTACGTGCTCGCGCTGGTAGCCGTCGTGGTCGGCGTGGACGTCTTGTTCTTCAGGCATCGGTTCTGGGAGCGCCTGATCGTAAACGTCGGGATTGTCCTGGTGTTCGCGGCGTTCTATTTGAGGTTCCTGAAGCGAGCATGAGCGGGACGCCTCCGATGAACGCAGCCAACGACAACGCCGGTGCGAAAGGTGTACGCGGGTGGTGGCTATCTCCTCCAAGATCCGGCATGCGACGCTTGCTTGCGCCATTTGAGTACCGCCACCTCCGCGCCTTCGGGGTCACGCGTATTGCCGGTGGCTTTGTCGCGGCCGCCGCGGCCGTCGCGTGCCTCTCGTACGCCGCCTACGGATGGACAGCCTTCTTCCTGGCTGTTGCGGTGCTGAATCTCGCGGGCGGCTACTGGGAGCTCACTATCGCTCGCTCCTCACCTCCCCGAGCCTGAGCCCGCGCGCGGCGACATCGCCGCGATTGATCCTCCCGACTGGCCGTCGTGAAAAAGCAGGAGCGGCTTCGGACGCTTGCCGGGCCGTGTCCAACTACAGGGGCCGATTTCGAACCAATGCGCCCGAGTGGACTCGAACCACCACGGAGAACTATCTCCACAAGGCCCTCAACCTTGCGCGTCTACCAATTCCGCCACGAGCGCAGAGGGGGCGAGTATAGCCGCGGCCTGATCGCCCCGGCCAACGACGGAGGGGCGCGGAGACGGGTCTCGCGGGCGCATGCGCTCGCCCGCGCGGGGCTCGCCGGACCGTCGGCCTGCCCGTAGGCCCTTGTTTCGATCCGCTGGGAGCGCTACGCTTGCGAACACATGTTCGTCGAAGTCCCCAGTCCACTCAAGCAGGGAGCAGAGCAGACATGGATCTGACCAAGCGCCAGCAGGAGATATTCGACTTCATCCGCAAGCACTCCGCCAAGCACGGCTACCCGCCGACTGTCCGCGACATCGGCAAGGCGGTGGGCCTGGCCTCCTCCTCGACGGTCCACGCTCACCTGGCGAACCTGGAGAAGATCGGGCTTCTGCGACGGGACCCGTCCAAGCCTCGTGCGATCGAACTCCTCGACCGTGCGGTCGGAAGCGCGGTGGACAGCGTCCGCGGGATCGTCCGTCCCGAGAGCTTGCCCCTGCTGGGATCCGTGGCTGCGGGAGAGCCGGTCCTCGCCGAGGAGAACGTTGAGGAGTACGTGTCGGTCCCGGATCTCGCCGGTGGGGGAGACGGCCAGTATCTGCTCCGGGTTCGCGGGGAATCGATGAAGAACGCGGGCATTATCGGGGGCGACTACGTGGTTGTGCACTCCCAGGACACCGCCCGTGACGGAGATATCGTCGTGGCCCTGATCGGGGAGGAGGCGACCGTCAAGCGATTCTTCCGCGAGTCCGACCACATCCGGCTCCAGCCCGAGAACGAGACGATGGAGCCGATCAGGAGCAAGGACGTGAAGGTGCTCGGGCGCGTGGTGGGCCTGCTCAGGAGCGTCTGAGGACAGGGTTCGACTCGTCGGTCCCGGGTGGGTTCGGCCCGCAGGTTCCGGATAGGGGCGTGACGCGCTACCGTTGATGTGCAGGTCAGGCAGTCGCGGGCGTCGCGAGGCGCTCGAGGAAAGTCCGGACACCACAGGGCGAGGTGGTCGAGCGATCGACCCGGGGAAACCCGAGGGAAAGTGCCACAGAAACATACCGCCGACGTCCGCCGTCCCACGTGAGCGGCGAACGGGCAAGGGTGAAATGGTGCGGTAAGAGCGCACCAGCGTCGCGGTGACGCGGCGGCTGGGTAAACCCCACTCGGTGCAAGGTCAAGACGGACCGCTTGCAGGTTGCCCGCCAAGGTCCAGGTAGACCGCGCAGATGGATGGCTGCCCAACGACAGAATCCGGCTTACCGACCTGCTAAGGAAAAGCCCCGCTCCGGCGGGGTTTTTCTATGGGCCTACTCGGCGAGGCACGGCATTAGCTCTACAGTGCGGCTTCGAAGGCTTCGCCAGTGGATCGGTCGGAGAGCGTTGCTTCAGCGTATTCCACACTCAAGGCTTCCGCACAGCCGTTGGCGCTTCTTCGGCGGTGGGAAGTTCAGCGGTATCGTTGTGCCGGTCGTTCACGATGAGCGTGCCGCTGGAATTCAGGGTGCCGCACGCTCCAAACCGAAGGACACCCGTCGCTGGCGTGCCCTCCGGTGCAACCTCTCCGCTGGCCTTCACGATCAGCTTCGAGATCGTCGCCGAAGCATCCGCGGCTCCAAGCGCGGTCAACGCGCACATGCGGACGAGAATCGCGACCGTCCGAACCGCCCGCATACTCTGCCTCCTCAGCTCGTCACGCCGCCCTCGTAGGCGGTGCTGGCCCATCCGCAAGCCACGGTCGGGGGTATCGCAAAGCCGTCCAACCAGCCGGTTCAGGCGACCCGCGGACGGCAGCGGAGCCGCGGACCGGATACGTTTGTGCCACAAGCGAGCTTGACATGGGAAGGAGCAGCGATGCCGGCAGCACGGAAGGGGACAATCAGGAGCGCGGGGACAGGGAGGGCCAAAGCCAAACCTGCGGCCAAAGCCAAACCTGCGAGGAAAGTCAAATCGAGCGCCAAAGCCAAACCGACCGCGACCGCGGCGGAGCGCAAGCGCTTCGAGCAGAACCGTAAGGCGGTCGACAAGGTCGGGTCGTCTCTGGAGGCGGCTCAGAAAGAGCTGGCGTCCCTGCGCGGCACCCTCGGCACCAGCGCGAGCGATCTCCGCAGGGATCTAGGCAGGCACCTCAAGGACGCGAGCCGCAATGCGACCAAGCTGAGCAAGACCGTCCGTCACGATCTGGAACGCCTCCAGAAGGACCTCGCGTCGGCTGCCTCGAGCACCTCCAAGCGCGCGAAAGCCAAACGGCCGGCGGCCAAACGGCCTGCAACCAAACGGCCTGCAACCAAACGAGCGGCAACCAAACGAGCGGCAACCAAACGAGCGGCAACCAAACGAGCGGACGCCGGTAAATCGCGGGTCGGCGGGGCCGCGGGGAAATCGCGGGCGAAAGCTCGTCGGAAAGCGTGAGCCGCCACTGAAGCGCCGGACGGCGCACGCCGCACACGGTGATCGATCTTCACTGCCACATCCTGCCCGAGCTGGACGATGGTGCCCGCAATCTTGCGGACAGCGTCGCGATGGCCCGACAGGCCCAGGCGGACGGGATCGAGATCGTGTGTGCCACTCCTCACATCAGACACGATCACGACGTTCATATCCCCGAGCTCGTATCCCGTGTGCATGCCCTCCAGCATGAGCTGGAGCGCAACGGGGTCCCAGTCGAGGTGCTCCCCGGCGGGGAGGTCGCCCAGAGCGCCGTCGACGGCCTCACCGACGAGGAGCTGTCTCTCGTCCGCTTGGGCGGCCCCGGCGCCGGCCCCCCCGGTCGCTCCGCCGCGCCGGCCCCGGTGCGCGGCCCCCCGGTCGCGTCGACCGTGAGTGGCTGCTTTTGGAGCCCGCCCCCGGACCTCTCGACGAGAAGCTCGACGCCTGCGTGGAGGTCCTCGCCCGGCGGGGAGCCCGCGCGGTCGTGGCCCATCCCGAGCGTCACGCCGGAACGGACTTCCTGGAGCGTCTGGCGGGACTCGCCGAACGGGGCGCTCTGATCCAATGGACCGCCGAGTTCGTCGCTCACGCTGAGGATGGCGACCCCGTCCTCGAGCTCGCCGAACGTGGGCTCGTTCACCTGCTGGCCAGCGACTCTCACTCCTCCCTAGCGGGCAGGCCCGTGAGGCTGTCCGAGGGCTTTGCCCGGCTGCGCACCGTGTGCTCGCCTGAGCGCCTGGCCTGGATGGCCGAGCAGGCGCCCCGCTCGATCGTGGAAGGGAAGCCCCTCACGCCGCTGCCGTGATCTCGCGGTCCGGCTCCGGCCGGTTCGGCCACGGCTCGAGCCGGACCTTGTCGAGCAGCTGCTCGACCACCTCCCGAGATGCACTCCCGAGACCGTGACGCAGGAAGTTCCCGGCGCCCGCGGCCGCCCCGATCCGCAGCGCCTCATCGAAACTCTCTCCCCGGGCGAGACCCCCGGCGAGGGCCCCCATCATGCTGTCCCCACACCCCTCCCGATAGCCCCGCTCGAAGCGGGGAGACGTCAGCATCAGTGCCCGCTCGCCCGTGAGGACGAGCGCCGGTTGCTCTCCGCGGGTGACGATCGCCGCTCTCGCCCCCCGCTCCAGCAGGCGCTCGGCCCCCGCCAGCAGCTGGCCGGGCTCAGACACCGGTCCCCGCACGAACTCCGCGAGCTCCCAGTCGTTGAGTTTCACCACATCCGGCCCGCCCCTCAGGGCGCTGTCCAGTCGCGGGGAGGAGAGGTCCACCAGGGTTTCGCATCCGTTGGCCCGCGCGTCTGCCACCAGGTCACCGTAGAGCTCGAGCGGCAACGCGCTGGCGGGCATCGGGTTGGTGAGCACCAATCGTCCACACGCGAGCGCTTGCGCACAGGTGACCGAGAACAGCTCGTCGAGCTCGTGTCTGGAGGGCGGGTCGCTGAGCGCCATCGCCACCAGCTTTCGCTCGCCCGACCGTCGATCGGTCACGTAGCAGCCGCTGGTGGCCGTGCTTTGCACGAGCTTCAGGTCCGCGGGCTCGATCGCCCGCCCGAGCACCCCCTCGAGCAGGTCTCCCGTCTCGCCCCCCAGCAGCCCGCAGAAGACCGGCACCACCCCCATCGCCGCCACCATCCGCGCAACCCAAACACCCTGACCGCCCGCGTGCAGGTGGATGCTCTGACGGTCGTTTCCCTCCGCCTCCACCGTCACCGTCAACAGAGGGTGGGGCGCGAACACCGCCACCCGCGGCCCGGGGTCGCTCATGCCGAAGCCTCGCTCATGCGTGGGTCTCTGTCGGGGTGGAGCTCATGCAGGGGTCTCCGTCCGGTACAGCCCCGCGAAGACGTCCCCGTAACGATCGTAGATGACATCACGCTTGACCTTCAGGGTGGGCGTCAGCTCGCCGGCGGACTGTGTGAGGTCGTGGTCGAGGATCGCAAACCGCTTGATCTGCTCGATCCGGGCGAAGCTTCCGTTGACATGGTCGATCGCCTCCTGGACGGCTTCCCGCACGCTCTCCTGGCCGGCCATGGCCGTGGGGTCCGTCTCGACCCCGACACGCTTGGCGAGACGCTTCAGCTCGTCGCGGTCGAGCGTCAGCAGAGCGACCAGGTAGGGGCGCCGATCGCCGTAGACGACGGCCTCGGAGATCCAGCGGGTGTCCCTCAGGGCGCTCTCGATGTTCACCGGCGTGACGTTCTTGCCGCTGGAGGTGATGATCAGGTCCTTCTTGCGCCCGGTCACGATCAGGGCGCCCCGCTCGTCGATCGCTCCCAGGTCGCCGGTGTGCAGGCGACCGTCGCGCAGGACCTCCCGGGTGGCCTCGGCATCCCCGAGGTAGCCGTCGAACACCTGCGGGCCCGCGATCAGGATCTCGCCGTCGGGGGCGATCTCGATCTCGGTCCCGGGCAGCGGCCTGCCGACCGTCCCGTACCGGGGCCCGTCGAGGGTGTTCAGGGTGGCCGCCGCACACGTCTCGGTCAGCCCGTAGCCCTCGAGCACGCGCACGTCGCAGGCGTCGAAGAACTCGAGCAGCTCCCCCGCGACCGGCGCCGCCCCGACGAGCGCCGCCTGCAATCGCGCGCCGAAGATGTGCCTCACCCGCGCCAGCACCAGACGATCTCCGAGCCTGTGACGCAGCCGCCCGAGCGCCCCCGGACGCTCGCCCCGGCGTTCGGCCCGCCGCACCCGCCCAGCCTGCGCAAGGGCGCGCGTGAACAGCGAACGCCGAAGCGCCGACCCTTCCTCGACCGTCCCGAGGATCGAGGCGTGGATCTTCTCGTAGACCCTTGGCACCGCCGGGAAGTGCGTCGGCTGAAGCTCTGCGAGCTCCGGCACGATCCGCGCGGGATCGCCGCCCCAGAAGGCGATCTGCCCGCCGACCGAGAGCACGACCAGCTGCGCGACCCGCGCGAGCACGTGTGCGAGCGGCAGGAACTGGTAGAGGACGTGGCTGCTGTTCAGCCTCAGCGTCTCCTGGTACATCCCCGTCGCGGCCGTCAGGTTCGCGTGGGTAATACGACAGCCCTTCGGCGGTCCGGTGGTGCCGGAGGTGTAGACGAGCGTCGCGAGATCCTCCGGCGACGTCCCGCTCACGCGCTCCTCCACGGCCCTCTCGGGCACGCCGGCTCCGAGCAACCGAAGCTCCGAGAGCGCGATCGCACCATCGGCTTCGCCGTCCAGGACGACGATCCGCTCCAGCTGGGGCAGCTCGTCGCGGATGCGCTGGATCTTCTCCACCTGGTCCGCGTCCTCGCAGAAGACCAGCCTCGCCTCGGAATGGCCGACCACATACGCGCACTCCGCCGGGGAGTTGGTGTGGTAGACGGGCACCACCACCGCCCCCGCGCACAGGGCGCCGCAGTCGGCGAGCGTCCACTCGGGGCGGGTCCCCGAGAGGATGCCCACGCGCGCGCGGGCCTCGATGCCGAGGGCGATCAGCCCGCGTGCGATCTCCCGGCTGATGGCCCCGAGCTCGGGGTAGGAGATCGAGATGTCCCGCCCGTCACGCCGGTAGCCCAGGGCGCTCCCCGTGTATCGCTTGGCCGAGCTCAGAAGCATCCCGCCGAGTGTCCCGCTCGTCTCGCCGGCCTGAGGTCCCGGCTCGGGGCCGTCCTCCGGGGCAGGGCGCTCCCCATGCGCGGGCCGGTCGCGCAGCTTCATCGCCGGGCCGATCCGTTCAGCCCGCCAGGGCGGTCGGCCGGTCCTGCGCGTTCGCGCCGGCGATTCGCGACGCCCGAAGCGTGCGCTGGACGTCGGTGATCGACAGCAGCCCCACGGGGGCTCCGCGCGAGTCGACGACGACTGCTCGCCCGACCCGCCCGAAGGCCGGGCGCTGAAGGAGCGTCGCGACATCCTCGTCTTCGCCGATCGTGAGTTGGGGGTCGGTGTCGGCGATGTCCGCGACGCTGCGCAGCCCCCGCTGTGCGACCGGGACGGCTTCGACGTGGCGGACCTCCACGAGGCCCGCGAGCCTCCCGTTCGGATCCACGGCGGGAAAGGCGGTGTAGCGGTACGGCAGGAAGTAGTCGCTCGCGGCCCGATCGACCGAAAGCTCGGCGGGGATCGAGACGACAGGCGTGGACATCAGCCGGCGGGCGGGCATCCCGGAGAAGACCGCCTGCACCTGAGCGCCGGCCGCCTGGGCGCCGGCGGCCATCACGATGAAGAAGCCGATCACGCCCAGCCACAGCCCCTCGGGGGAGCCGCCGATCAGCTCCAGCGCCCCGAGGCCGACGAGCACGTACCCGAACACCCGTCCTACGCTCGCGGCGGTGTCGGTGGCCCGCTGCATGTTCCCGCTGCGACGCCAGATCAGCGAGCGCAGCACCCGGCCCCCGTCGAGCGGGAACGCCGGAAGCAGGTTGAACACGAGGATCAGGCAGTTGACGAGCGCCTGGTAGTCGATCAGCGCCCGCACGACCGCGGGGGTGGAGGACGGCAGCAAGAGCGCGATCGCGCCGAAAACGGCCGCGACCACGGCCGTCACCGCCGGTCCCGCGAGCGCGTACCGGAGCTCGTCCTCGGGGTCGTGGGCCTCGCCACGCATCTTCGAGACCCCGCCGAGCAGCCACAGGTCGATTCCCTCGATTTCGATGCCCTCCCGGCGGGCGACGATCGCGTGGCCGAGCTCGTGCAGGAGGATGCTCGCGAACAGCAGCAGCGCGCTCGCCAGCCCGAGGGCGTAGGAGGTGGCGGGGGCGATGTGATGGACGACTTCGGGGAAGTAGGAGGCGCCCAACGACCAGGTGATCAACGCGACGATCACCAGCCACCAGGGACTCACCCCGATCGGGATGCCGGCGATTCGCGCGATGCGGATGCTCTTGCCGGTCATACCCGGACGCTAGGCCCCCGGGGGGCTCCTGACATCGGTGATAGGACCGGTGAGCGGTCCGGGGTGACTACGTAGGCTCCCCCGCCGGCCTGGGCGTGTGAACCGCCGCTGGCCCGGCATCTGAACGGCTCCCGACCGTCCTGCCCTGGATGACCGCCCCGCGCGCGTCGCCCCGCGCGCGCGTGGGGGCGCCGCCTGGGCCCCTACGCCGGGATCGGGCTGGGCTTGCGCCTGAGCTCTTCCAGGGAGGCGAGCATCGCGTCGAGCTGGCAGTCGATCTTCGCCGGCCAGTCCTTCTGCGGATGGTCGTCGAGTGTCTTCAGGCCGTTGCCGGTGATGACCGCCACGACGGTCTCGTCGGGGGCGAACTTGCCTTCGCCGGCGAGCTTCTGCAGGACCGCGATCGTGGTGCCCCCGGCGGGCTCGGTGAGCAGGCCCTCGGTGGCCGCGAGCAGGTCGATGCCGGCGAAGATCTCGGGGTCGCTGGCGAACCCACCGGTGCCGCCCCGTTTCAGGACCGCGTCGATCACGAGATAGCCGTCCCCGGGGTTGCCGATCGCCAGGGAGTGGGCGGCCGTCTCGGGGGTGACCGCGTGGATCTCGGCCTCCTCGGCGAGGATCGCGCTGGCGATCGGGTTGCAGCCGCTGGGCTGGGCGATGTGGATGCGCGTGGAGTCGGTCTCGGCGAGACCCAGCAGCTGGAGCTCGCCGAGGCCCTTGTGCATGCGCGAGGAGAGGGTCCCGCCGGCGGCGGCGGTGACGATGTGCTCGGGAGCCTTCCAGCCGAGCTGCTCAACGATCTCGAACGCCTCGGTCTTGGCGCCCTCGGCGTAGAACGGCCGCAGGGTGATGTTCGCGAACTCGATGCCGGTGGCTTCGGCGACTTCGCGGCAGCGGCGGTTGACTTCGTCGTAGTTGCCCTCCACCTGGCAGACCTCGGCGCCCAGCGCGCGGCAGGCGCGGGCCTTCATGTCCTCCAGACGGTTGGGATAGAAGACATACGAGGCCACTCCGGCCTTGGCCGCCAGCGAGGCCACGGCGGTGCCGACGTTGCCGGTGGACACGCATCCGATCTCCTCGCGCCCGAGCTCGAGCAGGCGGGCGACGGACATCGACACGACCCGGTCCTTGTAGGAGAGGCTGGGGCGGGAGGTCGAGTCGTCCTTGAGATAGAGGTTCGAGAGGCCGAGCTCCGCGCCCAGCCGGTCGGCGTGGATCAGCGGGGTGCAGCCGGCGTAGAGCCCCACACGGGACTGGGCGGCGGCGCCCACGATCGGCAGGAGCTCCTCGAAGCGCCAGATGTTCATCGGGCGCTCGGAGCGGGGGACCTCCTCGAAGTACCGGGCGGCGCGCTCGTAGTCGTAGGAGATGTCAAGGCCCTTGCCGCAGTCCGGGCAGGCGAACACGGCATCTGTGAGCGGATAGCGATTGTCGCAGCGATGGCAGATCAGGCCGGTCGCGCACGAGCGGGTCCGCCCGGATGCCGGGCCGCGGGCGCCAGCGGATGGGGTGGTGGAGGAGCTCATGCTGGCACCCGGGAAGATACCCCCGGCCACGGCATCTGGGTGTCGCGGTCGTTGCCGAGAGCGATCCACAGCTCCTCGGCGATGTGGGGGGCGAGCGGCGAGAGCAGCTGCGTGAGCACTCCCAGCGAACCAAGCAGGGAGTCGCGGTCGGCGTCGCTCAGGGCGCCGCTGCGCGCGAGGATCCGTTTATCGAAGTCCTTGATTCGGTCGAACAGCCGCATGACGTTGCGAACCGCGCTGTGCATCTCCAGCGCGGCCATCTCCTCCGTTGTCTTCTGGACAGCAGTGTCGCACCATTTCTCAAGTCGTGAGCGCAGATGCTCGGTCGTGTCTCTGACGGGCGCCTGCGAATCGGCGGCTCCGCCGCTGGCATCGGCGGCGGTGAGGCCATCGCTCCCGACGCCGGCGGCGGCGAGTTGGGCGTGGGAGAAGTCCCAGACCTGGTTCAGGAAGCGGTGACAGCGCAGGACCGCGGAGTCGCTCCAGTTCAGCGAGCGCTGGGGACGGGCCGCGTAGAGGGTGGCGAGGCGGACCGTATCGGCGCCGTACTTCGCGACGAGCTCGTCGGGGTCCACGACGTTGCCGAGGTGCTTGCTCATCTTGCGTCCGTCACGGATCACCATCTCGTGGAAAAGGCACCCCGCGAAGGGCTCGCCGTCGGCGAGGAACGCGAGCGGGCCGATGTCACGCAGGGCCTTCGTGACGATCCGCTGGTCGAACACGAAGTTGCCGCTGTCAGAGCCCGCGACGACGCGCTCGGAGGGCAGCCATGCGCGCAGGTCCTCCAGGGCGAGGATCTCCTCCAGGGTGCGCTCGCGCTCGCCCGGGGGCACGCACACGGGCACCCACAGCCAGAGGGCGTCGAAGTGGCAGTCCAGGGTGTCGGTCTCTCGCCGGCCGGCTCCGCCGCAGCGTGGGCAGGGAACCCGTACGAAGTCCTCTCGCTCGGCCAGCGGGTTGCCCGTGCCGGTGGGCTTCAGGTCGAGCGGGAGCGCCACGGGCAGCTGCTCGGCGGGCACCGGCACGACGCCGCAGTCTCCCTCGCAATAGACGATCGGGATCGGGGTTCCCCACGAGCGCTGGCGGGAGATCGAGAAGTCGTTGGCGCGGTAGCGAACCGCCTCACGAACGCCGGGCACCGGCGGGGGCGTCTCGTCGTCGGGGCGCGCGTCTTCGCCTGTGGCGTCCTCACCTGTGGCGTCCTCGCCTCCAACGCCCTCGCCTCCCGGCAGCGACAGGCGTCCGGCGATCAGGGCGTCGCTGTGGTCGCGGGCGGGGATGCCGAGTACGGCGGTGGCGCCGAAGCGGCCGTCCACGACGGGGGAGATGAGCACCGGCATCGGCTCGCCGGTCGCGGGCGAGGCGAGCGTGCGGCCGGTGTCGATCAGGGGGATCGCCTCGGCGTCGCGGGCGTCGCGCTGCAGGCCGCCCGAGCGCAAGTCCTCCAGGCGCTCACGGACGGCGGGCTCAAGCGCCCAGCGGTCGATGTCGGGGTGCTTGGGGGAAATCAGCACGAACCGGGCCAACGCGACGGCGTCGGCGTGAGGGGTGAAGGCGGTGAGGGTCTGGCCGCCGGGGCCGTCGCCGTCGGGTGCCTCGCCGCCGGGATCGGCCCCCGGAGCGCCGCCGGCAGCCTCGCCCTCGGGGCTGGGCAGGTCCACCTCGACGCCGTCTACGCGTCCCAGGACGAAGCGCTGGCTGGAGAGAGCGACGTCGTCCCACAGACCGCTGTCGGCGAGCTCGTCCAGGCGGCTGTCGTTCTCCTGCAGGTAGGCGCTGATGCGCAGGTTCCACTGGGGGCGCTGGATCAGGCGGACGGGGTTGTGGCAGCGCCAGCAGAGGCCGTTCTCGACCTGGATCGTGGCCAGGGTGGTCTGGCAGTTATCGCACCAGTCCACGGCGCCCGTGCCCCGGTAGACCAGGCCGGCGTCCAGGAGCGTGAGGAACAGCCACTGGGACCAACGGTACATGAGTGAGTCGGAGCTCAGGAAGGCGCGATCCCAGTCGAAGGAGTAGCCCAACCGCTGCAGCTGGCCGGTCATGTGCTCGGCGCAGCGGGCGACCCAGTCGCTGGGGGACTCCCCGCTTGCGATCGCGCCGAGCTCGGCGGGCAGGCCGAAGGCGTCGAAGCCGAAGGCGAACAGGACGTCCTCGCCGCGGGCGCGCCAGAAGCGGGCGTAGGCGTCGCCGATCGAGTAGGAGCGGACGTGGCCGATGTGGACGTTCCCGGAGGTGAACGGGGCGGAGGGCTTGATGTAGCGGCGTGGCCGGGGACCGTCGATCGAGGGGGTCGCGAACGCGTCGCGAGCCCGCCAGGCGGCCTGGCGGGCGGCCTCGATCGCCTGCGGGTGATAGCTCGGGGTGCTGGCTTGGCTCATGGACGATCGAGGATATCCGAGGCCCACGGGGGATCGTTCTTTTTCGGGGGGCCCGCGCGCGGGCGCGCGCGTACGCGCGAGGTGGCCCGTTCCGTGTTCATCCGCGAGAGGTGCAAAGATGCTGAGATGGAGATCGAGATCGGGCGCGGCAAGAAGGCGCGCCAGGCATACGGCTTCGATGACATCGCGATCGTGCCCTCGCGCAGGACGCGGGATCCCGATGACATCGACATCAGCTGGAAGCTGGGGCCCTACCAGTTCGAGCTGCCGATGCTGGCGGCGGCGATGGACGGCGTCGTCTCGCCGGAGACGGCGGGGATCGTCGGGCGGCTCGGCGGGCTGGCGGTGCTCAACCTCGAGGGCATCTTCACCCGCTACGAGGACGCCGACGAGCAGCTGGAGCGGATCGCGGGACTGCCGAAGGAGGTGGCGACGCGGGAGATGCAGGACATCTACCGCGAGCCCGTCAAGCCCGAGCTGATCGCCCAGCGGATCAGAGAGATCAAGGAGCAGAAGGTCGTTGTCGCGGCGTCGCTGACCCCTCAGCGGGTGCGGGACCACTACGAGCTGGCGCTGGAGGCGGGTCTGGATGTGCTCGTGATCCAGGGGACGGTCGTCTCCGGCGAACACGTCTCGACCGTGTCCGAGCCGCTGAACCTCAAGGAGTTCATCCCCAGCCTCGACGTGCCGGTGGTGGTCGGCGGGTGCGCCTCCTACCACACGGGCCTTCACCTGATGCGCACCGGCGCCGCGGGCGTGCTCGTGGGAGTTGGCCCGGGGGCGGCGTGCACGACCAGGGGGGTGCTCGGGATCGGGGTGCCCCAGGCGACGGCGATCGCGGACGTGGCGCACGCCCGTTCGACCCACATGCTGGAGACCGGCGAGTACTGCCAGGTGATCGCCGACGGGGGCATGCGCAACGGCGGAGATGTCGCCAAGGCGGTCGCGCTGGGCGCGGACGCGGTGATGATCGGTTCGCCGCTGGCGCGCGCTTACGAGGCGCCGGGGCGGGGGTTCCATTGGGGAATGGCGACCTTTCACCCGACCCTGCCCCGGGGCGCGCGGGTGGCGACCACCCAGAACGGGACGCTCGAGGAGATCCTCGTGGGACCGGCTCGGGAGAACGACGGGACGTTCAACCTGTTTGGCGGCCTGCGCACGTCGATGGCGACCTGCGGGCACAAGGACCTGGCGGAGTTCAACCGCGCGGAGGTGGTGATCGCGCCAGCGCTTCAGACCGAGGGCAAGGCCCTGCAGCGCGACCAGGCGGTCGGCATGGGGGCCGTCAACGGGAAGGCCGCGGCGCTCGTCGGCGACTGAGACCGGCCCCGGGGTCGCCGCGCGAGCGGTCGCCGGGCCTGCTGAGTGGCCGCTGGGCCGGCTGAGTCGCCGCCGGGCCGAAACTTCGCCTATGATGGACTGGTGCGCCGCACGCCGAAGTGCGGCCTTTTTCACGCCATGAGCACAGTCGCCTCAAAGACATACGTCGCCAAGCCGACCGATCGCGAGCGCGAGTGGGTGGTGGTCGACGCGAACGGCAAGACCCTGGGCCGGCTGGCGACTCAGATCGCGGACGTGCTGCGGGGCAAGCGCAAGCCCCAATACACACCCCACGTGGACACGGGGGATTTCGTCGTGGTGATCAATGCCGAGAAGATTGCGGTCACCGGCAAAAAGCGCACCGACAAGCGTTACTACCGCCACTCCGGCTACCCGGGAGGCCTCCGTTCCAGGAGCTTCGAGGAGATGCTCGCGCGCCGGCCGGAGGAGATCCTGAGGCTCGCCGTGAAAGGGATGCTCCCCCGCAACAGGCTCGCCCGTAAGCAGATCACCAAGCTGAAGATATACGCGGGTCCCGAGCACCCTCATATCGCCCAGAAGCCTCGAGTGCTGGAGATTGAAAGCTAGAGATGGCCGACGACGAGACGCCCGACACGCGGGAGACGCCTGAGACCCCGGAGACGCCCGAGGCCTCCGCTGAGGCCGCCGCGGAGACCCCGGCCGGAGAGGCCCCCGCCGAGCAGCATGCGGTTCCGACCGAGGAGGCGACAGAGATCGCCGGCTCCGCCGAGGACGCGCCGCTGGAGGCGCTCCAGGAGGCTGAGGAGCGAGGCGAGGATGGCGACGCGCGGGGGGGGGACGAGGCCGAGCAGTTCCAGCCGGTCGCGGGCACCGCGGTTCCGACGGAGGAGGCGACGGAGATCGCGGGTGTCGCAGAGGACGCCCCGCTGGAGGCGATCGAGAAGAGCGAGGAGGAGTCTCCCGTAGCCGAGGAGCCGGCCGAGAGCGAGCCCGTCACCGAGGAGGAGGGCGAGGCGGAGGTCGAAGAGGAGTCCGGGCCGCGCGAGAAGCCGGCCGTGCCGGGTGCCCATCTGGAAGTGGACATCGTTCCCGAGGGCGTGGATCCGCTCGGCCGGGACAGGGAGCCGGCGGACCCGTACGCGATCGTGGCGGAGGTCTACGAGCGGGAGGTCGTCGAGGAGGAGGACGACGGGCAGGCGCAGGAGGAGCTCCAGGAGGAGGTGCTCGCCGAGCCGATCTCGACCGCCGCGATCGACCTCGCCGCGGGAGCCAGATACCGGGCGACGGGCAAGCGCAAGACGGCGATCGCGCGGGTGACGCTCAGGCCGGGCGACGGGACCTACCTGGTGAACGGGCGGGCGCTGGAGGAACACTTTCCGAGGGTCACGCTGCAGCGGAACATCCGCCAGCCTCTGGAGACGGTCGGATACCAGGAGCGGATGGACGTGGTCGCGAGGCTGCACGGGGGCGGCATCTCCGCGCAGGCGGGGGCGTTGCGTCACGGAGTGTCGCGGGCGTTGCTGGAGGCCGACCCGAACCTGCGGGGCGAGCTCAAGCGGCGGGGCTTCCTCACGCGTGACTCGCGCGCGAAGGAGCGCAAGAAGGCGGGCCTGAAGAAGGCGCGAAAGCGTCCGCAGTTCTCCAAGCGCTAGGCGGCCCGGCGCGGGCTCGCCCGGCCCGGGGGGTCCGGATGCATCCATTCCCTGAGACATGACCCGTCGTCTGTTCGGATGACCCGTCGCCTGTTCGGCACCGACGGCGTGAGAGGCGTGGCCGGAGGGCTGCTGAGCGCCGAGCTCGCGCTCGGCCTCGGCCGCGCGGCGACCCGTCAGCTGCAGAGCGAGCGCCCCCAGGTGCTGGTCGTGCGGGACACCCGCGAGTCGGGCCCGATGCTCGAGGCTGCCCTCGCCGCCGGGGTCGCCTCCGGGGGCGGGGACGTGCTGCTGGGAGGTGTGCTGCCCACGCCGGCGGCGCCCCTGCTGATCGGGCGCTATGGCCTGGACATGGCGGCGGTGATCTCGGCGTCGCACAACCCCTACCGGGACAACGGAATCAAGTTCTTCGGCCCGGACGGATACAAGCTCTCCGACAAGGCCGAGCTTGAGATCGAGCGCGAGCTCGAGCGGGCCGGCGGCGCGGCCGGCGGCCTGACGGGCGAGGGGCCGGCGCAGGCCGGCGGGAGCGGGCAGGCCCAACCCGGCCAACCCGGCCAGCGCGGGCGGATCGGACGGATCCGGGAGCTGAGAGGCGCCGAGGAGGACTACCTGCGGGAGCTCCACACGCGGTTCGCCGATCTGGACCTGACCGGCCTGGACGTTGTGCTCGACTGCGCGAACGGCGCCACGTACATGGTCGCGCCGGAGATCTTCAGGCGGCTGGGCGCGAGCGTGACGGCGATCGCCGTCACGCCCGACGGGCAGAACATCAACGACGGGTGCGGCTCCACCCACCTCGAGGGCCTGGGAGAGCGGGTGCTCGCGGGGGGACACGCGGTGGGGTTCGCGTTCGACGGGGACGGAGACCGGGTGCTGGCCGTGGATCGTCGCGGAGAGGTGGTCGACGGCGACGAGCTGATGGCGCTGGCCACCATGCACCTGCGGGACTCCGGGCGGCTGAGCGGCAACGGGGTGGTGGTGACCGTGATGACCAACTACGGCTTTCACGTGGCAATGGAGCGGGCGGGGGTGAGGGTCGCAACCACGAAGGTCGGGGATCGGTATGTGCTGGAGGAGCTGCGCGCCCGCGGCTGGATGCTGGGCGGGGAGCAGTCGGGTCACATCATCGACATGGGCTTCAACCGCACCGGCGACGGGTTGGCGAGTGCCCTGCTGACCCTGGAGGCGCTGGCCGGGGGCGAGCTCAGCGAGCGGGACGCGATGGCCAAGCTTCCCCAGCGTCTCGTGAACGTGCGGGTGCGCGACCGCGAGGCGCTCCACGACGCGCACGCGGTGAGCGACGCGGTGAGTGCGGCGGACGAGGAGCTGACGGGACGCGGGCGGGTGCTCGTGCGTCCGAGCGGCACCGAGCCGCTCGTGCGGGTGATGGTGGAGGCGCCGACCGACGGCGAGGCGCAGGAGGTGTGCGACCGGTTGGTGGCGCTGGTCGAGCGGGAGCTGGGCTGAGCCGCTGGTATCTTCGGGCGGGTGTGCGGGATCGTCGGCTATGTGGGTGATCGCCCCGTCCGGGAGCTGCTGCTCGCCGGTCTGAAGCGGCTGGAGTACCGGGGCTATGACTCGGCGGGGATCTCGATCATCGAAGAGGACCGCATCGAGGCGGTTCGCGCGGTGGGCAACCTCGGAGCGCTGGAGCGCAAGCTCGATGAGCTCGCGGCGGTCGGCGAGGCCGGCGCCTCTTCCGCGGGGGTCCCCGCGGTGGCGGTCGCAGCGAGGCCCGCGACGACCGGCATCGGGCACACCCGCTGGGCGACCCACGGGCGGGTGAGCGAGGAGAACGCCCACCCGCACTACGACTCGCGGGACCGTGTGCATGTGGTCGTGAACGGGATCGTCGAGAACTACATCTCCCTCAAGGAGCGGCTCGCCGCGGAGGGGAGCGTGTTCACCTCCGAGACCGACGCGGAGGTGATCGCCCACCTGATCGCGAGCCATTACGACGGGGATCTCCCGGCCGCCGTGCGGGCGGCCTACGCCGAGCTCGAGGGCCACTATGCGTTCGTCGCGATGAGCCTCGACGAGCCCGAGGTGCTCGTGGGCGCCCGCCGCGAGTGCCCGCTGATCGTCGGGCGGGGGGAGGGGGAGCAGTTCGTCGCCTCGGCGGTGCCCGCGTTTTTGGCGCAGACCAGGCGGGTGCAGTTTCTCGACAACGACGAGATCGTGGTGCTGCGCCCGGAGGGGGTCGTGATCACGACGCCCGCGGGCGAGGAGATCGAGCGGCCGGTGGAAACGGTCGACTGGGACGAGGACACCGCCGAGAAGGGCGGGTATGAGACGTTCATGCTCAAGGAGATCCACGAACAGGCCGACGCGGTCGCCGAGACGATCGCCGACCGCACCGCGGGCGGGGACGGGGTGGACCTCGACGAGGAGGGGGCCCTCGACGAGGCGATCCTCGCGGACGTGAAGAGGATCGTGATTGTCGCCTGCGGAACCTCCTACCACGCGGGCCTGATCGGACGGTACGCGATCGAGGAGTGGGCGAGGCTGCCGGTCGAGATGGACATCGCCTCCGAGTACCGCTACCGCAACCCGGTGCTCGGCCCGGGGGATCTCGTGGTTGGAATATCCCAGTCGGGCGAGACCGCCGACACGCTCGCGGCGATGCGTATGGCTCGCGAGCGAGGCGCTAGCGTGCTGGCGATCACCAACGTGATGGGCTCCCAGGCCACGCGGGACGCCGATGGGGTGCTGTTCACGCGGGCGGGCCTGGAGATCGGGGTGGCGGCGACGAAGACATTCCTGTGCCAAGTCGCGGTCGTCTACCTGCTGGGGCTGCGCCTGGCCCAACTACGGGGAACGCTTCAGCCCGCGCGGGTGGCCGAGCTGGTCGCGGAGATAAAGCGGTTGCCCCATTGCATCGCCGAGACGCTCGAGGGCGCCACCGAGCCGGCGGCGCGCATCGCACAGGAGTACTGGCAGAGCGAGTTCTTCCTCTACATCGGCCGTCATGCGGGGCTGCCGGTCGCCCTGGAGGGAGCGTTGAAGCTCAAGGAGATCTCCTACATCGCCACCGACGCATACGCCGCCGGGGAGATGAAGCACGGCCCGATCGCGCTGCTCGACGAGGCGACCCCGGTCGTGAGCGTCGCCACCGACTCCCCGGTACTGGAGAAGCTGGCCTCGAATATGCAGGAGGTCCGCGCGCGAGGCGCCCACGTGATCGCGATCGTGAGCGCCGGCAACGAACGGATCGCAGAGCACGCGGACTCGGTGATCGCGGTCCCGGCGGTCGACTGGATGCTGCAGCCGATCCTGGCGGTGATCCCGCTGCAGCTGCTCGCGTATGAGATCGCTCGCAGGCGGGGCCTGAACGTGGACCAGCCCCGCAATCTCGCGAAGACCGTCACCGTCGAGTAGTCCTCACCCTCGAGTAGTCATCTAGCATCGCTCGTCGTGGAGGCCCTCCCGGACTGGCTGATCCCGCTGCCCGACGCCGAGCGAATGCGCGCGATCGACCGCTGGGCGATCGAGGATCGGGGGGTGCCCTCGCTCGACCTGATGGAGCGCGCCGGCGCGGGCGTCGTGCGGGCGCTCGAGCGGCTTGTGCCCGACGGTCCCGTGGCGGTCGTGTGCGGCAAGGGAAACAACGGCGGCGACGGGCTCGTGGCCGCGCGGTTGCTCCGCGACGGCGGCCGCGAGGTCACCGTCCTGTGCGTGGCCCCCCCCGAGCAGTTCGCCGGCGACGCCCTTGTCAACCTGGAGCGCCTTCCCGGAGAGGAGCCGCTCGCGCTCGCGCAGGGGGGCGAGCGTCTCGGGGAGGCGAGCGCGATCGTGGATGCGCTCCTGGGGACCGGCTTCGCCGGGGAGCCGCGGGGTGTTGTGGCCGAGGCGATCGCGGCGGTTAAGAGCGCCGGTGCGCCGGTCGTGAGCGTGGACGTGCCCTCCGGCGTGGACGCCTCCACGGGCGTCGTCTCCGGCATAGCCGTGAGCGCGGTCGCCACCGTGACCTTCCACCTGGCCAAGCCCGGCCTGTGGATTCATCCTGGCAAGGCTCATGCAGGCGAGGTCGAGGTGCTCGACATCGGCATACCCCGGAGCGCCCCCGAGGACGCCGAGGTAGGCCTGATCGCCCGATCGGTCCTCGAGCTGCTCCCCCGCCGGGGCGCGGGCTCGACCAAGTTCTCCTCCGGTCACGTGCTCGTCGCGGGAGGCTCCCGCGGCCTGACGGGCGCCCCCCGCATGGCCGCGCTCGGGGCGATGCGCGCCGGAGCTGGCTACGTCACGGCGTGCGTGCCCGAATCCGTGCAGGAGATCCTCGCGAGCGGCCCGCCGGAGCTGATGACCCGCGGACTGCCCGACGACGACGGAGCGCTTACGGTCGCGGGTGTCCAGACGGTCCTCGAAGCCACTCGTCGCGGCGGGGCGCTCGCGCTCGGCCCCGGCCTCGGCCGAAGCGAGCAGGCGGTCGCGTTCGCGCGGGCCCTCGCCCGCCAAGCCGAGATCCCGCTCGTGCTCGACGCGGACGGCCTGAACGCGCATGCTGGCGGGCTCGCGCACGCCGGCGGCCATCTCGCCGACCTCGCCGACCGCAGCACAGCCACCGTGCTCACCCCCCACGCGGGCGAGCTCGCGCGACTGCTCGACCTCGACGTCGAGGCGATCGCGCGCGAGCGCCTGGCCCCCGCGCGCGTGGCCGCCGAGCGGGCGGGGGCGGTGGTGGTGCTCAAGGGCGACGACACCCTCGTCGCCGACCCGTCCGGGCGGGTGGCGGTGAGCGCGGGGGACAGCCCCGGTCTAGCCACGGCGGGCACGGGGGACGTGCTCGCCGGGGTCATCGCGGCGCTGCTCTCCGAGGGCCTGCCGGCGTTCGCGGCGGCGTCGGCCGGCGTGTTCGTGCACGCCCAGGCCGGCCGTCTGGCGGCCCGGGCGCTGGGCGCCCCCGAGGGGGTCGTGGCCTCGGACGTGATCGCCCAGCTGCCGGCCGCGCGGGGAGGAGTCCAATGACGCCGGGGAGTCCGATAGGGCGGGGAGGAGCTCGATGAGCCTCTCTCGCGCGAGGGCGAGAGTCGACCCCGAGGCGATCGCCGCGAACACCGCTCGCCTGCTGGGAGAGCTCGACGGCTCCCAGCTGTGTGCGGTGGTCAAGGCGGACGGCTACGGCCACGGCGCGGTGGAGTCCGCCAGGGCGACGCTCGGGGCGGGCGCGAGCTGGCTGGCCGTTGCCACGGTCGATGAGGCGAGCGAGCTGCGGGACGCCGGCATCGAAGCGCCGATGCTCGTGATGGGAGCCCTGCGCGACCGCGAGGAGCTCGAGCGTGCGATCGTGCTGGGGTGTGACGTGGTGCTCTGGCACGAGTACTCGATCGCCGACGCATCCGCCGCGGCCAGGCGGGTCTCGGGCACGGCGCGAGTGCACGTCAAGCTCGACACAGGCATGGGTCGCCTCGGCACCCGCGACCCCGACGAGGCCGCCCGGACGGCCGCGGCTACGAGCGAGGCGCCGAACGTGGAGCTCGCGGGCGTGATGACCCACTTCGCGACCGCCGACATCCTCGACGACGGTGACTTCTTCGAGCGCCAGCTGAGCGTGTTCGCCGACTGGGTAGGGGAGATCAAGCGCGAGCATCCCCAGGTCCTGGTCCACGCCGCCAACAGCGCTGCGGTCCTGCGCGACCGCCGGGCGCGCTTTGACATGGCCCGGTGCGGGGTGGCGTTGTACGGTCTCGATCCCTTCGGCGAGGATCCCCTCGCGCACGGTCTGCGGCCGGCGCTGGAGCTGAGCTCCTATGTCGCCGAGGTCAAGTCGTGCGCCGCCGGCGAGAGCACCGGCTACGGCCGGCGGTTCGTCGCCGAGGCAGACACCCACATAGGGGTGCTCCCGATCGGCTATGGAGACGGCTGGCGGCGGGGGCTCTCGAACAACGCGGACGTGCTCGTCGAGGGCCGCCGACGGCCCCTGGTGGGGACGGTGAGCATGGACAACGTCGCGGTGGATCTCGGCCCCGATCCCGTGGCGATGGATCTGGCGGGCGCCGAGGCGATCCTGATCGGAGGCCGGGGGGAGGAGCGGATCACCGCCGAGGAGCTCGCGGGGAGCCTGCAGACGATCAACTACGAGATCACGTGCGGCCTGTCCGCCCGGGTGGAGCGCTCCTACGCCCCGATCTCAACGGCGGTCCGATGAGCGAGACCGTCCCCGACGAGGCGCTGCCCAGCGAGACGCCGCCCGACGGGACGCTGCCCAGCGAGGCGCGGCCCGGCGATGTACTGCCCGGCGAGGCGCTGCGAGTGGTCAGGGCCGCGCTCGCGAACATCCCTGCCTGGCTGGTCGGCGGCGCGCCCCGCGACCGGGCTTTGGGGCGGCACACGGCCGATCTCGACGTAGTCGTGGACGGATGCACCTCCGACGCGGCCCGTGCCCTCGCGAAGGCCGCCGGGGGCGCGGCATGCTTCGAGCTCTCCGCGGACTTCGAAGGCTGGCGGGTGGTGGCGCGGGATCGATCCTGGCAGGTGGACGTCCAGCCGCTGCGCGGGGGCTCGCTCGACGCGGACCTCGCGTTGCGGGACTTCACCGTGAACGCGATCGCCGAGCCCGTCGCGGGCGGCCCGCCGGTCGATCCGCTGGGCGGCCTCGAGGACCTCGCGGCCGGACGCCTGCGCATGGCTGGTCCGGGCGCGTTCGCCGAGGATCCCCTACGGGCGCTCCGTCTCGTGCGGATCGCCCTGGATCTCGGCCTGGAGGCCGATCGGGACACCGCCCGCGCCGCCTCGCTGGCCGCGAGCGGCCTGCGGGACGTCTCGGGCGAGCGGGTTTTCATGGAGCTCCGTCGCATCGTCGCCTCCGACCGAGCGCTCGACGGTCTGCGGATGATGAGTTCCCTGGGGCTCACGGCCGCGGTTCTGCCCGAGCTCGAGGCGTTGCGGGACGTCGAGCAGAGCCGCTTTCATCATCGGGACGTCTACGGTCACACCCTCGAGGCCCTCGAGCACGTGATGGACCTGCAGGCCGACCCCGCGGCCGTCCTGGGCGTGGACGGGCACAGCGCGGAGGAGCACGGCGCTGAGGTCTCCGCGCTGCTGGGTGAGCCCGTCGCGGACGAGGTCACGCGGGGCGATGCCCTGCGCTGGGGGGTCCTTCTGCACGACGCCGCCAAGCCGCTCACCCGTGCGGAGGGGCCCGACGGGCGGGTGACCTTCATCGGCCACGACGCCCGGGGCTCGGAGCTCGCACGGGCGGTCCTGGAGCGCATGCGGGCCTCCGAGCGCCTGCGCGGGCATGTGGCGGCGCTCGTCCGTCACCACCTGCGCCTTGGCTTTCTCGTGCACGAGCCGATGCCGCTCGCGCGGCGGACGGTGTTCGAGTACCTGACCGCCACCGCTCCGGTCGAGGTGGACGTCACGCTGCTGTCCGTCGCCGACCGCCTCGCCACGCGAGGGGACCGGGCGAGGGAGTCGACCGACGCCCACCTGGCCCTCGCCCGGGAGATGCTCGCCGACGGGCTGCGCTGGCGGGCGCAGGGACCGCCGAGGCCGCTGTGGCGCGGCGACGAGCTTGCCGGCGAGCTCGGCATCCCCACGGGTCCCCGGATCGGGGAGCTGCTCAGGGAGCTCGCGGCTGCGCAGTACTCCGGAGAGGTCCACGACCGCGAGCAGGCCCTCGTCCACGCACGCGCCTGGCTCGCCCGCCCGCCCGAGCGCCCGTCCGTCTAGGCTTCCCGGTCGATGGCCGATCCGGACTGCATCTTCTGCAAGATCCTCGCCGGGGAGCTGCCCGCGACGATCGTCGACGAAGACGAGCTCACGATCGCGTTCATGGATATCAACCCCGCCACGCGGGGCCACGCGCTCGTGATCCCGCGGGAGCACTCGACCGATCTGCTCGCCGTGGCCCCGCAGGACCTCGCCGCCGTGGCGGTCGCCTGCCAGCGGCTGGCCGGGCGCATGAAGGAGGTTCTCGGGGCGGACGGCGTGAACCTCGTGAACTCCTGCGGGGCGGTCGCGTGGCAGACCGTGTTTCACTTCCACGTCCACGTGATCCCCCGTTACGCCGACGATCCGCTGCTGCTCCCGTGGGTGCCGGCGCCTGGGGATCCCGCGGAGATCGCTGCGGCGGCGCAGGAACTCGCGCGCGAGTCGCGAACTAGCTGAACGCACGATCCGTGCCGCGTAACCGCACCATCCGTCCCGCGGGCGTGTTCGTAACGCAAATGAAACGTGCATTCACCGCGATACTGGGGTCCCTGGCAGTGCTCTTGGCGCTTCCCGCGCTCGCGCCCGCGACCCTCAGCGAAGTCGGCGTGATCGGCGCTACGACCCCCGCGACGACCCCCAGCTGCCCCGCCACCCCGTGCCTGGCCGTCAGTCGCACGACGGGCTTTCAGGTCAAGGTCGGCTCCTCGACCAACATCCTGGCCTCGCCACGAGAAGGCACGATCGTCGCCTGGACGATATCCCTCGGCAAGCCCAGCGCCAGCCAGGTCAAGTTCTTCGACACGAACGAGGGGGGCGTCTCCACTGCGGCGATCGCGGTCCTGCGCCCCCAACCCAAGCCCAACCTCACCTACAAGCTGATCGCCCAGAGCCCGGTGATGAAGCTCGAAAAGTACTTCGGCAAAACCGTCCAGTTCCCCCTTGCGACCACGATCAACGTCAAGCGAGGGGACGTGATCGCGCTGACGGTGCCCTCGTGGGCGCCCGCCCTGGCGCTCGGCTTCGAAAACACCACCTCCTGGCGGGCCTCCCGGCCGAAGAAGGAATGCACCAGCACCTCCAGCCAGACCGCCCACACCCAGATCGGCACGAACGTGCAGTACTACTGCCTGTATCGCACCGCCCGCCTGACCTACAGCGCGACCCTGATCTCCACGCCATAGGGAGCGGGGGCACCACCCCCGCCCCCCAGAGGGCACCCGGGCCGCCCAGGGGGCACCACCCACGCGCCTAGGGGGCACACCCCACGCGCCTAGGGGCACCCCACGCTCCTAGAGGGCAACCCGGGCCCTGGGGGCATCCGCGCCTAGGGGGCGCTGGCGCCCAGGACGCTGGCGGCTAGGGGGCGCCGGCGCCGCCGGTGGGGCTGGACCCGCCGGTGGCTTCGCTGCCGCCTTTGCCTGAGGCGGTTTCTTCTTTTTCTGCGGCTCCCGTCCCTCCCGACGCGCCGCCAGCCGGTTCGCTTTCACCGGCGCCGCTGCCGCCGGTGGATTCGGAGCTCGATCCGCCTTCTTCGCTCGAGGAGCTCGATTCGCCTTCGCCGGTGGTCTTCGATTTGGCGGTCGACGTCGTGGAGGTCGTCTGGGTGCCTTCCTTTTCGGCGCTCGTGTCGGTCGGGGGGATGATGTCGGGGGTGCTCTTCGGCGCCACGTCCGAGACGTTTCCGGACCCACCGCACGCGCTCAGGCCCGCGGCGCACCCGATCAGCGCCAAAGCGGCGCCCCCACCGAGGACGGCTCGGCGGGCGGGGCGGCGGATGACGAGGGTGGGCCTACCTAGGATCACGAGCTCGGAGCCGGCGAGCCCAGCGGCCCCATACGCCGGCCACATGTGGGGCAGTCGTTCAGGTCCTTCTGGGCGAGCTGATCGCACCACGGGCACAACCGCAGGCTCTCGACGGCCCAGGGAAGCTTCGACTCCGACGGCGGCATGGGCACGAGCTTGCCGACGACCTCCATCTCCTCGCCCGTCTCGCGGTCGCGGTAGATCTCGCCGGGCTGTGCCTCGATCACGATCTCCCGTCCGCTGGCGGGGTTGCGCAGGCGATAGCGCTCTCCGATGCTCATGGCCGGGACTTTATCGGAGCGTCCGGCCCCCACGCATGGCGGGCTCGATGAGGCGCGCCGGCCGTCCGGCGAGCCGGTCGGACGGGGGATGGGGTGGGCCACCAATAGGCTCCCCGTAGGTGCGCATCCTCATCTTCCACGGCTACCTGCTGGGCGGGACCGGCTCGAACGTCTACAACGCCCGCCTCGCCGCGGCGCTCGTGGATCTCGGTCATGAGGTCCACTTGATCTGTCAGGACCGCCATCCCGAGGACCAACCGTTTGTGGATGAGTACGGGATTTGGGAGGACGGGAGCCTGCGGGTCCGGCCCGTGGGCGGCATCCGGGGCGGTGACGGCGGTGGCGGCGGTGATCGCGGAGACCGCGGTGGCGGCCGGGAGGGTGGCCGATGCACCGTCTACCGGCCCGACATCGGTTCGGTTCTTCCCGTGTACGTCGCCGACCGCTACGAGGGGATCGAAGCGCGGACGTTCGCCGACTGCACAGACGGGGAGGTCGCCGGCTATGTCGACGCGAACGTCTCTGCCGTTCGGGAGGTCGTCGCCCGGGCTCGTCCGGAGATCGCCCTCGCCAACCACCTGGTGATGGGCCCCGTCATCCTCGCACGAGCCCTCGGCGGCGATGAAGGCGACCCCGGCCGCGGCCCCGACGGGGTTCCCTATGCCGTGAAGGTCCATGGGAGCGCCCTGGAGTACACGGTCAAGGCCGATCCCGAGCGTTTCCTCCCCTACGCCCGGGAGGGCCTGGCGGGGGCACGGGGGATCCTCGTGGGGTCCCGTCACACGGCGGAGAGCCTGTGGAACGCCCTGGAGGACCCCACGTTGGCTGATCGCACCCGTCTGGGACCTCCGGGGGTGGATGTGGAGGGGTTCTCTCCACGGGACCCCGTGGAGGCGCGTGAGGGCGTGCGGACGCTCATCTCGCGGCTGGCCGTGGCGGAGGGACGCTGGGTCGGATCTTCTCCGGGAGAGGGGGAGGGGGCTTCCCGAAAAGGGGTGCCCGCGCGGGCGCGCGCCCGCGCGGGCGGGGCCCCACATTCGGAAGGTCCCGATCGGGGGGATGGGCTCGCGGGGGACGGGTTCGCTCGAGACGACTCCGCCGCTGCCCGGGCGCTGGAGCGCCTGGATCTCGACCGGGACAGGCTGGTGGCGTTCGTGGGGAAGCTGATCGTGAGCAAGGGGGTGGACCTGCTGGTCGCGGCCTGGCCTCTCGTCCTGGAGAGGGCCCCCGACGCGCTGCTGGTGGTGGTCGGGTTCGGGGGCTACCGACGCGGACTGGAACGGCTCCTCGACGGCCTCTCCGCCGGTGATCTCCCACGCGCGCGGGAGGTGGCCCTGGCGAGCAGGCCCCCGTTGCGGTATCTGCTCGCGTTTCTCGACGGCCTGGAGGGACCAGAGAGGGCTCGCTACCTGGACGCCGCCCGGGGGCTCTCCGAGCGGGTCCTCCTGACGGGACGGCTGGATCACGAGGAGCTCACAGAGCTGCTGCCCGCGTGCGAATCGGTGGTCGTGCCGAGCACCTTTCCGGAGGCCTTCGGGATGGTCGCCGCCGAGGCCGCCGCGTGCGGGGCCCTGCCGATCGGAGCCGATCACTCGGGCCTCGCGGAGGTGGCTCACGCGCTCGCCCTGGCCGTTCCGGAGGCGGTCGGTCCGCTGCTGTCGTTCCCTCTCGATGACGACCCCGTAGGGGCGCTCGCGGGGCGAATCGTCGCGTGGCTGGGAGCCGACCGGGAGCTCCGCGCACGGACCCGAGCCGGGCTCGTGGCCACGGTGCGCGAACGGTGGTCCTGGGAGGGTGTCGCCCGGGGCGTGATCGACGCCGCCCACGGCGAGCTCGAGGGCCTTGCCAGGCCCTGACACCCGGGGGTTCGGATAGAGTTCCCGCGCTTATGTCCCCGTTGCACCGCCCTCACATTCGGAGTCTGCGGACGCTCGCCCTGGTGGTCGCGTCGGGCGCTCTGGCGCCGGTCCTCGCCGGATGCTCGGTCAAGCAGGGCGAGAACGCCAACCTGATCACCGGCAAGCAGCAGTTCGTCGCCAAGTGCGGCGCCTGCCACACGCTCGCCCGGGCGGGCACGCGGGGGACGGTCGGGCCCAACCTCGACGAAGCCTTCCGGGGGGCCACCGCCGAAGCCGACGGCCGGAGCGCGATCCGGGGGGTGGTCGAATACCAGATCCGCGAGCCCAACCCGTTCGGGGTGATGCCCAAGAACGTCGTCACCGGCTCCACGGTCAACGACGTCGCCTCCTACGTCGCCGCCACCGCGGCCCGGCCGGGATCGGACACGGGCCTGCTCGCCACGGCCGTCAAAGCTCCGGGCTCGGGTAAGCCCGCCGAAGAGAAGGCCGGCAAGCTCCAGATCCCCGCCAACCCCGAAGGTCAGCTTGCCTACGCCACCAACAAGGCCAACGCGAGCGCCGGGTCGGTGACGATCGAAATGCCGAACATGTCCGGCGTCTCCCACAACATCGCCCTCGAATCGGGCACCGGCGGGGCCACACCCGCCTCCAAGCCCCTCCTCGGCGCGAGCACCTTCGTGAGCAAGGGCACCGCCAAGCTCAACGTGACCCTCAAACCGGGCACCTACACCTTCTTCTGCCAGGCCCCCGGCCACCGCGCGGCCGGCATGTGGGGGACCTTGACCGTCAAATAGCGGTCGTCGCCGGCGGCGGCTCAAGCTGTAGCCGGCGGCGCATGCTGGCCGATCGAAGCTCCCTTCGATCTTCGATCGGTCAGCCGGGCCGCCCATGTGCGGCCCGCGGATCGGCGCATGCGCCGATCCGTTTCGCGGCCGGGACGGGTCAGAGGATCGCCCGCAGGATCAGGATGGCGGCGATCAACACCGCGAACACCGCCACCACGTACAAGAGCAGCCGAAACGCCTCCCCCTCGCTGCGCAGAGGGTTCAGCACGTCAAAGCACGTAAACGGTGGTGTAGACGACGATCCACATGATGTCCACGAAGTGCCAGTAGATCCCCGGCACCTCCACCCCCCGGTGCTCCTCGGGGGAGTAGTGGCCCCGGAAGGATCTGATGGTCACGAACAGGAGCAGGCACAGGCCGATGAACACGTGCGCCCCGTGGAGTCCCGTCAGCGAGTAGAAGATCGTCTGCTGGGCCGCGTCCTGGGGGGCGAACCCGATGTTTGCGTACTCGTTGATCTGCACGAACAGGAACGTGCATCCAAGCAGGAACGTCGTCAGGATCCCCGCCTTCAGCCCCCACCGGTTGCCGTTCTTGACCGACGTCTGGGCCCAGTGAAGGGTCAATGAGGAGGATACGAGGATCGCCGTGTTCACGCCCGCCACCTCCACCGGCAGCTGGGTCCCGACGGCCGGCCACGGGTCTCCCTGGGCGATCCTGATGAAGAAGTAGGCCGTGAAGAACGCCCCGAACACCATCACCTCGGAGATGATGAAAAGGAGCATCCCCAGCAGCTGGGGCTCCACCCGGGAGCTCCGGTTGGCGGGTGGCGGAGCGGCGTGCTCGTGCTCGCCGTGTCCCCCCCGCCCGCGGAGATGCTGGCTGCCTCCATCGCCCAGCCTCCCTAGGCCGCCGGAATCGCGGCGGCCGGGGTCTCCTGGATGTTCACGACCACGTGCTCCACGGGCGCCGGGGTGGCGTGCTGGACACGCTCGATCAGGTTGGACCGCATCCATCCCGAACGCTGGTCGGGGAGGGTCGAGATGACCACGTCGTCCACACGGAACAGCTCCAGCGCGTTCAGGGCCGCAGTGTAGGGGTCCGGGTCCCCGATCATCCCGGACGCCACCAGACCCACCCCCCGCAGCCGCTCGAGCATCGCCGCCAGCCGCGCTCTCGCCTGGCGGGGCGCGTCCCCGCTTCCGTCCTGCTGGGGGACCACAGCGATGAACAGCCGCTGTTCGCCGGCTCCGCCGTCGCTCCCGCCGGCTCCGTCCCCGCCGGCTCCGTCCCCGCCGGCGGCGCTCTGCTCGGCCTTGGTCTGCAACCGCTCGATCAGCTCCTCCCCGCTGGAGGTCTTGCTGGCGATCACCAGGGTCACCCCGAACGGCAGCCCTTCACGGTCGAGATCGGTGACGATGTGATCCACCGGCAAACCCGACGCGTTGTGGATCCGCTCGATCAGGTCCCTTCGCAGCCATCCCGAGTGGGTCGCCGGATGGGTGGAGACGATGATCTCGTCCGGCCGTCTCGTCGCGATCGCGTCCATCGTCGCCAGGAACGGGTCCGGATCCCCCACTTCCCCGGTCGCCTCGATCCCTTCTTCGCCGGCCCTCGAGAGCGCGAGATCAACCCTCACCTGGGCCGATTCCCGGACCGCCTCGTCGTAGACCACCAGCCCCGCCGTGGGCTTGCTCTGGGGGACCACCAGCCGGAAGCGGATGTCCTCCTCGGCTTTCGCTCTCGCCCTCACGAGGTCGAGCAGCTTCTCGCCGCCGAGGGTCCGGTTGGCAACCACCAGGATCTCCGTCATCGCTCTCCTCCCGCACCCGTCATCGCTCTTGACCTGCTGTAGGGCCCCATAGTCACTCGCTCGGGGACAACGTCACGCCCGGCGGGGCGCCTGCTCCCGCTCCCACCGGCGCGGGCTTGAAGATGCCGTGAACCGCTCCCGGCACACCGTACTCGTAGGGGCCCCCCACGACCGTGGGCACCCGATCGAAGTTGAACACCGGCGGAGGCGAGCTCACCTGCCACTCGAGTGTCATTCCCCGCCACGGGTTCGACCCCGCCCGTGGCCCCCCACGCCAGCTCGTGATCATGTTATAGACGAAGATCAGGGTGCTCAGCCCGAGCACCCAGCTGGCGATTGAGATGAACAGGTTCACGTCCGCGAACTGGGTCGCATAGGTGGCCACCCTTCGGGGCATCCCCTCCAGGCCCAACACGTGCATCGGGGCGAACGTCAGGTTGAAGAACACGAACGTGCTCCAGAAGTGCCATTTGCCCAGCCTCTCGTCATACATGTGGCCGGTCATCTTCGGGAACCAGTAGTAGGCGCCCGCGAAGATCGTCATCAACGACCCCCCGAACAAGACGTAGTGGATGTGGGCCACGATGAAGTAGCTGGAGCTCACGTGGATGTCGAACGGGATCATCGCCAGCATCACCCCGCTGATCCCACCCAGCGTGAACGTCGTCAAGAAGCCCAACGCGAACAGCATCGGCGTGTCCAGATGCAGGATTCCCCGCCACAGGGTCGCCAGCCAGGAGAAGATCTTGATGCCCGTCGGCACCGCGATGATCGCCGTCGTGATCGCCATCGGGATCCTGATCCAGGCGGCCATCCCCGACGTGAACATGTGGTGGGCCCACACCGTGAACCCGAGCACCACGATCGCCAGCAGCGAGAACGCCATCATCCGGTAGCCGAAGATCGGCTTTCGGGCCTTCACGGCGAGGATTTCGCTGATGATCCCGAACCCGGGCAACATCATGATGTAGACAGCCGGGTGGGAGTAGAACCAGAAGACGTGCTGATACATCAGCACGTCACCTCCCGCCCCTGCGTTGAAGAAGTTGAAGCCCAGCGACCGGTCGAGCAGGATGAAGAACTGGGACGCAGCGATGAACGGCGTGGCGATCACCACCAGCAGAGACGTCGCGAAGTTCGCCCACACCAGCAGAGGCATCCTGAAGAAGCTCATTCCCGGCGCCCTCATGGTGATGATCGTCACCAGGAAGTTCAGGGCGGTCATGATCGAGGAGGCCCCCGCGAACTGGACCCCCAGCGAGAAGAACACCTGCCCCACGGGCATGTCCGTTGAGAGGGGCGTATAGGCCGTCCACCCGTCCGCGAACGCCCCTCCCGGGGCGAGGAAGCTCGCGAGCATGATCGCCCCGCCCACCGGCAGCAGCCAGTAGGAGAGGGCGTTCAGCCGGGGGAACGCCATGTCGGGCGCCCCGATCATGAGCGGGAGCACGAAGTTCGCGAACCCCGCGAACACGGGGATGATGAAGAAGAAGATCAGGATCGACGCGTGCACCGAGAACAGCCCGTTGTAGGTGTTCGCCGAGACGAACTGCGCTCCCGGCTGGGCCAGCTCGGCCCGCATCAGCATCGCGACCAGACCCCCCACCAGCAAAAAGAAGAACGACGTGACCGTGTACTGGATCCCGATCACCTTGTGGTCGGTGTTGATCCTGAAGTAGTCCTTCCACGTATACGCCCCGTGCCCGGAGTGGTCCTCCGGCCGCGTCGGTTTGCCCAGTGCCCAGTAGAACCAGTAGTCGAACCCTCCGATCCCCACCAGGAACATCAACGGCGCCGCGATCAACGCCACCGACAGGATCGCTTCCCCGTCGATGAAGTGGTGGAAGGTCGTGTGCCCGGTGGTCATCCTCACAAGCCAAGTGAGCCCGAACGCGAACGCCACCCCGAGCACCATCATCCAGGCCGCCCGGTAGAAGCCCGGAGCTCGCAGTTTGGCCCCCAACGACTGGCGGCCGCCGGGATGGGAGGACCGCGTAGGACCGGAGCTGACCGGACCGGGCGCTGGCACCGTGGTTGCCATCAGCGTGCTCCCCTCGAAGTCATCGACGTGCACATTATCCCGCGACCTCCCCCGCTACGGCGAAGGTCGTCCCACCGGCGGCGGCGGGCGCCCGGGGGCTCGCCGGGCTCCCGGTGGATGCGCTCGCCACCGGCGCCCCGCTTCGCTCCTGGCCCTTCAGCCACACCCGGAACTGGGCCGGCGGCACCACGTGCACGGTCGAGCGCATCAGCGAGTGCCCGGCCCCGCAGAGCAGGTTGCAGACCACCGGGTAGCTCCCGAGCCGGTCCAGGGTGGCCCGGTAGTGGGTCGTGATCCCAGGCACCACGTCCTCCTGCAGGCGGAACGCGGGGATCCAGAAGGCGTGGATTACGTCCTTGGAGCGCATGTTGAAGTACACCGTGTACCCCTCCGGCAGGTACAGCTGATAGCTCTTCAGGGGCGCCCCCCCGGTCACCGACGGCGGGTATTCGTAGCTCCAGAAGAACTGCTGGCCCGTCACCCCGATCTGGACTTCCGGCACTCCCTTGGGCTTCTCTTCGTTGTCTTTGAGGATCACGAAGGAGTAGGAGACGAGTCCGAGCAGAAGCATCGCCGGGATCGCTGTCCAGAAGACCTCCAAACGAGTGTTCCCGTGGATCGGCGGCCCGTCCTGGAGCTCCTGTCCGGGCTTCATGTGGAACTGCCACACCGAGAACAGGATCACGGTGACCACCAGCACGAAGATCGGGATCGAGGCGAACACCAGCACCCGGTAGAGCCGGTCGGTGTTCTTGGCCTGCACGCTCGCCTGCACGGGGAACCAGTGGATCGCGTAGCTGAGCGCGATACCGATCGCCACTGCGACGAGTCCCGCCACGAACGTTCCCACGATCGCCCTCCGGCTAGGCATGGTTTTCTGTCATCTCCATCACGTAAATCTCGTCGTCTCCATCACGTAAATCTCCCATAACAGCGACTTCGTCCTTGACCATCCGTGATCCTAATGCCTCGGGGCGATGCGATGCAGGGTGGCTCGGCCGGTGGCTCGCAGGGGGGTCCGAGGGTGGGTCCGAGGGCGGGCCCGGACACGCCTTCCCGGGGGTTTCGAGACCGACGGTCGGGCGGAATCGATTGGGACTTGAGATTGGGACTTGACCAATCGCCCATTCGGTACTAGATTGAGGCAATCGTTGCAAATACGCGGGTGGGGTCATCCGCCCGGGGTGAGTGCGAAAGGGGCCCAGATGGTGGTTCGCGAAGGAATGAGTCCGACGATTCTCACCGTGGGACCCAGCCACACCCTGCGGTCGGTCGCTCACTCGATGTCCACCCGTCGGGTGGGCGCTGCGGTCGTGCTCGACCCCGACAGCCCCGGTCCGGGGATCATCACCGAGCGCGACATCCTCGTATCCCTCGGCTCCGACCAGGATCCCGATCGGGAGCTCGTCGCGGACCATCTCACCCGGGACGTCGTGTTCGCGGCCCCCGACTGGTCTCTGGAGGAGGCCGCATCGGCGATGGTCCGAGGGGGCTTTCGCCATCTGATTGTCGTTGATCACGGAGAGACCGCGGGGGTGCTCTCCGTGCGCGACATCGTCCGCTGCTGGACCGAGGACGGGGCGATCTGTCCCATCCCCGCCAGCGCGGCCGTGGGGTGAGGGGACCCGTCAGGGACCCCAAAAGGGGCAATGCGCGCGGAGGAGGGGCCGCGCGCCGCCCCATCCTTCAGTCGAGCGGGAGCTCGTCGATTTCGCGGCGTGTGTCTTTGATCCAGCGAAAGACGCACACGATCGTCACGATCCCGCCGATGAACGTGAGCCAGATCATCGTCGTCACCCCCACCAGCAGCAGGGTGATCCCGAGCGCGGTCAGGAGCGGCAGGATCGTGGGTCCTGGGAGGTGGATCTCCTCGCCCGCGGGGGGGACCTCGGGCTCGAGCGGGCTCACGAGACGTACACCGCAGCCACCACGAAGGTGAGCCCGAACATGAACATGCAGACCGCCGCCACGACCAGCCCCGTCGTGATGTTCTTACGCGCGAGTCGTCGGTTCATGAGCGGAAAGAATACCTCTTGCGGCCGTCTCGCCCCAGGCCCGCCATGCGAACTGGCAGACGGGCCGAAGGCCCAGTCACCGGCGCCTGAAGGGCGGCCGTCGCGGTCGAAGAGTCGGCTGGATGCCGACTCGAGCTACACATGGACGTCGATCACCATCGCGCAGAACAGCAGCGCGAGGTAGGCCAGGGAGTACAGGTACAGCTGTAGCGCCGAGCGCTTGTCCGCGCGGCGATACAGGCGGATCGCGCCGCCGATGAAGCCCAGGCCGAGGAGCATCGAGGCGACCAGGTAGGGCACCCCGAACTCACCCGCGCAGAACGGCAGCTGGGTGACCGCGTACAGGAGGACCGTGTACAGCAGGATCTGCCGGCGAGTCTCGGCCTCCCCCCGGACGACCGGGAGCATCGGCACGCCGACCTTCTCGTAGTCCTCCTTCATCAGCAACGACAGCGCCCAGAAGTGGGGGGGCGTCCAGAAGAACACGATGAAGAACAGGATCACCGCGGTCCCGCTCACCGAGCCCGTGACCGCCGCCCAGCCGACGAGCGGAGGGACCGCTCCGGCGGCGCCTCCGATCACGATGTTCTGAGGGGTCCGTCGCTTCAGCCAGATCGTGTACACGAACACGTATCCGAGGAACCCGGCGAACGACAGGCTCGCTGCGAGCACGTTGACCGTGAGCGAGAGCTCGACGAACGACAGTCCCGCGAGGACACATCCGAACAGCAGGGCCGCCCGGGGGGACACCCGCCCGGAGGGGATCGGACGGTTGGCCGTGCGCGTCATCAGCGCGTCGATGTCACGGTCGAACCAGTGGTTGACCGCCCCCGCGCCGCCGGCCGAGAGGTAGCCGCCGAGACAGGTGAGCCCCACCAGCAGCGCGGAGGGGTCCCCGGCTACGTACATCGTGGCGATCGTGCTGAGCAGCAGCAGCGACTGGACCTTGGGCTTGGTCAGCTCCAGGTAGTCCGCCGCCAGCAGCCTCGCCCGCGGGGCGACGCCGACGGCAGGTGCCCCGATCGCCGAGGCGGCGCCTGTCGGGTGGACCCTCATCCTCGCCGGAGCATACCGGCAGGACCCGCGGCGCGGATCGCCACTACACGCCCACCTGGGTCGCTCCCGAAGGGACGGTCGCGCCGCCCGGCGCCGGAACTGCCGCACCGCTGCGCCTGGCGACCTCGCGGCGGATGTCCTTCATCGGCTCGGCCGATCGCACGATCGGGACCACGTCGAAGTTGTTGACCGGCGGGGGCGAGGTCGTGAACCACTCCAGCGTGTTCGCCTTCCACGGGTCCGGCCCGGCGATCGCTCCGGACTTGACGCTCCGGGCGACGTTGACGATCGTCA
This sequence comes from uncultured Solirubrobacterales bacterium, assembly GCA_963785785.1. Taxonomy (GTDB): domain Bacteria; phylum Actinomycetota; class Thermoleophilia; order Solirubrobacterales; family Solirubrobacteraceae; genus Palsa-744. The sequence continues at coordinate 340,827 of CAWAWI010000004.1, forward strand.
CCATCACCCCCGCTGCGAGGATGAACGAGCCGATCGTGGAGATCAGGTTGTAGAGCGCGAGGTTGCCCACGTTCGGATACTCGTAGACCCGTCGGGGCATCCCGTCCAGGCCGATCACGTGCTGGATCAGGAAGGTCGCCAGGAAGCCGACGAACATCAGATAGAAGCTCACCTTGCCGAGGCTTTCGCTGAGCATCCGCCCCGTGACCTTCGGGAACCAGTAGTAGATCGCCGCGAAGATCGTGAATACGGAGCCACCCATCAGCACGAAGTGGATGTGGGCGACCACGAAGTAGGTTTCGTTCAGCTGCCAGTCCACCGGGAACACCGCCAGGAACACCCCCGAGATGCCCCCAATCAAAAACAGCCCCAAAAAGCCCACGCAGAACAGCAGGGGAGTCTTGAATTCGATCGTTCCCCGCCACAGGGTGGCGATCCAGTTGAGCATCTTCACGCCCGTCGGCACCGCGATCAAGAACGAGCTGAGCATCACGAACACGAGGATCGCCTCGGGGATCGGGGCCGTGAACATGTGGTGGGCCCACGTCAGGAAGCCCAGGAACGCGATCGCCACGGTCGAGGCCGCGATCGCCTTGTAGCCGAAGATCGGCTTGCGCGCGAACACCGGCAGGATCTCCGAGACGATCCCGAAGCCCGGCAGCACCATGATGTAAACCTCCGGGTGCCCGAAGAACCAGAACAGGTTCTGCCACAGAAGCGGCGACCCCCCGAGCGCCGGATCGTAGAAGTGGGTCCCGAAATGCCGGTCGGTGAGCAGCATCGTGACCGCCGCTGCGATCACCGGCAACGCGAAGATCAGCAGGATCGAGTAGGTCAGCATCGCCCACACGAACAGCGGCAGTCGCCCCCAGCTCATGCCTCGCGCGCGCATGTTGGCGATCGTCGCGTAGAAGTTGATCGCTCCCACCAGCGATGACAGGCCGGTCAGGTGGATCAGGTAGATCCACGCGTCCTGGCCGCCTCCGGGCGAGTACAGCGCGTTCGACAGCGGCGGATAGCTCGTCCAGCCCGCTTCCGGAGGGTTCCAGAAGATCGATGCGTAGAACACGATTCCCCCGGCCAGGAGCAGCCAGAAGGAGAGCGCGTTCAAGCGCGGGAAGGCCATGTCCCGGGCGCCGATCATGAGCGGCAGGAAGTAATTGCCCAGGCCCGCCATCATCGGCACGACGAACAGGAAGACCATCGTCGTCCCGTGCATCGTGAACAACTGGTTGTAGGTCTGAGGGGTGACCAACGTGTTGTCGGGGGCCCCGAGCTGCAGGCGGATCAGAAGCGCCTCGACGCCCCCGAGGCAGAAGAACACGAACGTCGTGACCATGTACATGATCCCGATCCGCTTGTGGTCGGTCGTCGTGAGCCAGCTCGTCAGGCCGTGGGGCGCGGGCTCGACGTGGTGGGCGACTATCTCGGGGACTGGGGTTGCGACGGTGGCCATTTGCTGACTGATCTCTCCTGGTTTTGCTCGTTGGGTGTTTTCGATCGGCTCGCTAGGGGTTCTGGACCTGGCCGGCGCCCGTCTGCCCGCGCAGCTTTTCCCGGGCGATCTTCGCGTCGGCGTTCGCTTCGGCGATCTCCTTCTTCTGGTAGGCCAGCCACGCTTCGAACTGGGCCGGCGGCACGGCCTTCACGGTGGCGATCATCCGCGCGTGACCCCGTCCGCAGAGTGCCGCGCACTGGCCGCGATAGACCCCCGCCTTGTCGATCTTGAACCACGCGTAGTTGTGGTAGCCCGGCACCGCTTGGTACTTGCCTCCGAGCTGGGGCACCCACCAGGAGTGCACGACGTCCGCCGAGACGATGTCCAGGGTGACCGTCGTTTTCGTCGGCACCACCAGCTCCTCATAGGAGTAGGGCGCCCCCAGGCCGTCCCGTTCGTTGGCTCCCGGGTAAACGAACTGCCAGATGTACTGGCGGCCGATGATCGTGACGTTCAGCGATTTGCCGTTCGGGGGCAGTCTCTTGGTGGCGCTCGCGTACAGCTCTCCGCTTTCCCCGACGAGACTGGCCCCGTCGGCGTCGGAGTTGGGGGGGTTCTGGATCGAGCCGAGCTTGGCGAACGTGATCACCGCCAGCACCACCAGGATCACCGCGGCCGCCACCGTCCAGCTGACCTCCAGGCGCGTGTTCCCGTGGATCTGCGCCGCCGTGGCCCCCTTGCGGGCGCGGAACTTGACGAGCGCGTACCCGAGCGCGCCGATCACCGCGAAGAAGATCACCAGGGCGATCACCAGGATGATCTTGTAGAGCGAGTCGATCTGGTCCGCGTTCGGCGAGCCGCCCGACTGGGGCGTGAAGAACGCGAGCGTTTCGGGGAGCGGATGGCCCAAGGCGGGCGGGATTGTATTCAGGCTCGTACCCGAAGCGCTTGATGACGTTTGCTACTTGCCCGAGAACCGCGCCGGGCGCTTCTGCACGAACGCGAGGGCGCCCTCCACGAAGTCGTCGCTCCCCGCCGTCTCCCGCTGGATCTGGGCCTCGAGCTCGAGCTGCTCCTCCATCCGGGTGTAAAGCCAGTTGTTCAGCTGGCGCTTGGTACCCGCGTAGGAGCGCGTCGGGCCGGCCGCCAGCCGGGCCGCGAGCTCCGCCGCCTCCCGCGCGAGCTCCCCGTCCGGGAACACCCGGTTGATCAGACCCCACTGGAGCGCAAGCTCGGCAGGAAGGCGCTCGCCCAGCATCGAGAGCTCCATCGCCCTCGCCATGCCCACGCGGGTCGGCACGAACAGGGAGGAGCCGCCGTCCGGGACGAGCCCGATGTTCACGAACGCGAGCAGGAAATAGGCGCTCTCGCCCGCCACGATGAGGTCGCTGCACAGCGCCAGCGAGCAGCCGATCCCCACCGCCGGCCCGTTCACGGCCGCGACCACGGGCTTGGCCATCTCCCTGATTGTCGTCATGATCGGGTGGTAGCGCTCGGTCAGGGTCTTATAGACATCCGGCCGCCCGTCCGGCGTGGTCTCTCCGCCGCTGAAGTCCTTCAGATCCGCCCCCGAGGAGAACGCCCGTCCGGCGCCCGTGATCAGCACCGCTCGCACCTCCTTCTCGGCCTGCACCCGCCGGAGCGCCTCCAGCAGGTCTTCGCCGAGCTGCCTGTTCCAGGCGTTCAGCGCCTGCGGGCGGTTCAGCTCGACGGTCGCCACCCCGTCGCTCAGATGGAGGTTCACGGTCTCGAGCTCGTCGGTCATCGTCTCTCCTTGTCTTACCGGGATCGTGGGGGTCGCGCTGATCGCGCGAACGTGGGGGTCGTGCGAATGATCCTATGGTGTGGGCGATGGCCCGGCCCGTGATCGGCATGTGCGCGGCTCTCGAGCGGGCCCGCTGGAGCGTGTGGGACCAGCGGGCGATGCTCCTGCCCCGTAACTACGTCGACGCCGTCCAGCGGGCCGGCGGGCTCGCCCTGATGCTGCCCGTCGATCCGCTGCTGGTCGAGGGACCCGGCGAGATCCTGGATCTCATCGACGGGCTCATGCTGGTCGGGGGCGCCGACATCGACCCCTCCTCATACGGCGCCGAGAGCCATCCCGAGACCGTCGACACAGTCCCTGAGCGAGACGCCTTCGAGATCGCCCTCACGCGGGCGGCGATCGACCGGAACATGCCGGTGCTCGGCATCTGCAGGGGCATGCAGCTGATCAACGTCGCTTGCCACGGCACCCTTCTGCAGCATCTCCCCGACCGCTTCGGCCACCACGAGCATCGCCGGGTGATTGGCTCCTTCGACGGCTCCGACCACGATGTCCTCCTGCAGGAGGGCTCCCTCGCGGCCCATGCCGCCGGCCAGCTCAAACACGCCACCAAGTCCCATCACCACCAGGGGATCGACCGGCTGGGGGAGGGCCTGCGCGTGAGCGGCCGCTCGACGCTCGACGACCTGCCCGAGGCGATCGAGTGGGACGGCGCCCCGCCCGCCCGCCGGTTCGTGCTCGGGGTCCAGTGGCACCCCGAGGCCGACGTCCAGAGCGAGGTCATCGCCTCCCTCGTGGTCGCAGCAGCGGCCTGACGGTCCGGCGCGACCATATACTCCCGGCTCAGTGCGGCTGTCAAAGGCGATCAGAGCGACCGCCTGGGGGGTTGTGGCGGCCGGAGTCGCGGCGCCGCTCGTGCGCAAGCGGATCGCCGCGCCGAACCTCCTCACGCAGACCGTCACGTTCGCGGCCCCCATCGGCCTGTGCGTGGTGGTGCGCCGCTCCCCCCGGCGTGACGTCGCCGTCTGCTGTCTGCAGATGTGGGCATACCTGGCGGCATACAAGACTCCACACGACGACGAAGCCGGTCAGGCCGCCCGGGTGCACATCGACTACCCGATCGACATCGACCGCGCGATCGGGTTGGGCGAGCTGCCCACCCGCCGATTGCAGCGGGCCTTCGCGCGGGTCGATCCGGGCACCGGGGAGCCCGAGTGGAGGACTCTCGACCGGGTTCTCGTGTGGGCCCACTGGATGTGGTTCACGGTGCCCCACGGCGCTCTGGCCTACGTGCTCGTGCGCCGGCCCGAGCAGTTCCCGCGGGCGGCCGTGATGACCTATGTGGTCTTCGACGTCGGGGCGATGGCCTACTGGGCGGCTCCCACAGCCCCACCCTGGTATGCGGCCTTGGTCACCGGTCGCATCCACCACGGCGTCCCGGACGTGAGGCGGATGATGGTCGAGTACGGGGAGCACTTCTGGCGAGACGGCTGGGGGCCCCTCTACAGTGTCTTCGGAGGTAATCCCCTGGCTGCGATGCCCTCGCTGCACTTCGCAACATCGTTGATGGCCGCGACCCTGCTCGCCGAGACGGGCCCGCTGGCGGGAGCCCTCGGGTTCGCCTACACCGGGATGCTCGGCTTCTCGCTCGTGTACCTGGGCGAGCACTATGTCGTCGACCTCCTCGCTGGGGCGGCCCTGATGGGCGCCGTGCGCCGGCTCGCCCCCCGCGCGGGGCCCGCCCTGGCGCGCGCCGGCCGCGCGGTGGCCACCCTGGAGGCGATCGCCCACGAGGCGGGGGTCCGACAGGCGGGGGCCCGTCAGGCGAGAGTCCCCGGGGCGGTGTCCTAGTCGGGGTGGAGGGGAGGGACGCGCAGAGCGAGGTACACGGGACCCACGAGACGATCGGGACCCACGAGGAGATGCCCCGCATCCCCGTCACCCGCAGGCGGGCGCTGCTGTTCGGAGTGTTCGTGGTCGTCTCGCTCGCGTTCCTGTACTTCGTGCTTCCCCAGCTCGGGGGCGTCAAGCACACGCTCGCCCGGCTGAACGAGGGCGACGAGTGGTGGATCTCGGTGGCGATCGTCATGGAGCTGCTCTCGATCGCCAGCTACGTCGCGATCTTCAAGGGCGTCCACGTGCCCCCGGGCTCGCCGATCGGGGTGCGCGAGAGCTACCTGATCATGATGGCCGGCCTGGCCGCCACCCGCCTGTTCGCCGCTGGGGGCGCCGGTGGGGTTGCGGTCACCGCCTGGGCGCTTCGTCGCTCGGGAATGGAGCGCCGCGAGGTGGCCCAGCGGATGATCGCCTTCCTGGTGCTCATCTACGGCGTCTACATGGTCGCCATGATCGTCTGTGGGGTCGGCCTCTACACGGGCCTGTTCCCGGGTCCCCACCCGTTCGCGATCACGATCGGCCCGGCGATCGTGGGCGTGGTCGTGATCACGGTGTTCCTGGGGATCGCCTTCGTACCGGAGGATCTCGAGCGCCGTCTCGGCAGGGTGGGCAGCTCGCGAGGCCGTCTCGGGCGCTGGGTCCGCCGGCTGGCCGCCGGGCCCGCCTCCCTGTCCGGCGGGGTCCACTACGCCTGGGAGCTCCTGCGTCACCCCGAAGGGGCGCTGGCGGGGACCCTCGGCTGGTGGGGGTTCAACATCGCCGTCCTCTACGCGTCCTTCCGAGCGTTCGGCGAGGCTCCGCCGACGGCCGTGCTGATCCAGGCCTACTTGGTGGGCATGCTCGCCAACCTGCTGCCCCTGCCGGGCGGCATCGGCGGCGTCGACGGCGGCATGATCGGAGCGTTCGCGGCCTTCGGCGTGAGCGTCGGCCTGGCGGTGCCCGCGGTCCTCACCTACCGCCTGTTCGCGTTCTGGCTTCCCAGCATCCCGGGCGCGATCGCCTACTTCCAGCTGCGTCGCACGGTCAGCCGCTGGGATACTCCGCCGAGCGAACTGGAGAAGATCTCACGCGCCCTGTCCGACAGCTCGGTCGCCGCATGAGATGCCTGAGACCTTCTGCGCGAGCCTCACTGTGGCTTCAGCACGAGCTCGGCGCGGCTCTCGAACAGGCTATACTTTACAAAGTAAAGTGATATTGGTAGGTCGGTTCGCGGGGCTGTATCCTCGCTCGACATCCGCGACCACCGCGAATGCGCGAGAGGCTCGAAAGACGTGAGAATGGAGAAAGAGATGAGCGACGTCGAGAACGTGATCATCGTCGGCAGCGGCCCCGCGGGCTACACGGCGGCCCTCTACACCGCACGCGCCAACCTCCATCCGCTGGTGATCGAGGGCTACGCCTGGGGTGGCCTCTTGCAGCAGACGACCGACGTGGAGAACTATCCCGGCTTCCCGGAGGGGATCATGGGGCCGGAGATGATGCAGAAGTTCCGCGACCAGGCCGAGCGGTTCGGAGCGCGGCTGCTCACCGAGGAGGCCGATCGCGTGGAGCTCTCGAGCGAGCCCGGGGGCGTGCACAAGGTGTGGGTCGGAGACGTCGAGCATCTCGCCCGCACGGTCGTGCTGGCGATGGGCGCCGAGCACAAGAAGCTCGGGGTCAGCGGCGAGGAGGAGCTCTCGGGCCGCGGGGTCAGCTACTGCGCCACCTGCGACGCGGCCTTCTTCCGCGACAGCCAGACGATCATCGTCGGCGGCGGGGACTCCGCGATGGAGGAGGCGATCTTCCTCTCCAAGTTCGCCTCGAAGGTGACTGTCGTCCATCGCCGCGACGAGTTCCGGGCGTCGAAGATCATGCTCGAGCGCGCTCGCGAGCAGGCGAACATCGAGTTCCTGACCCCCTACACCGTCCGTGAGTTCGTCGCCGGCGAGCACGGCGCACTCGGACACGCCGAGCTCGTCAACGCCCAGACCGGCGAGGATCTTCAGATTCCCGTCTCGGGCACCTTCATCGCTGTCGGCCACGAGCCCCAGTCGGCCCTCGTCAAGGGTCAGATCGACCTCGACGAGAACGGCTACGCGATCACCGAGGCCAAGTCCACCCGCACCAACCGTCCCGGCGTGTTCGCCGCGGGGGACCTCGTCGACCACACCTACCGCCAGGCCATCACCGCCGCCGGCTCCGGCTGCCAGGCCGCCCTCGACGCCGAGTGGTATCTGCGGGACACCCCCGGCGTGCCCACACCGGCGGAGATGCCCGCGGGCGACCCCGCCACCGCCCAGTGGGCGCCCGCCCAAGCCGGCAGCTGAGCGGCTCCCGCTGGACACGGCGGTCGCGGCGCGGGGAGGTCGGCGACGGGGCCTACAGGCGGGGCGTGATCACGCCCTCGAGCTCCAAGAGGAACCTCTTTCGGTCGAGCCCTCCTCCGTATCCGCCGAGTGCCCCTCCGGTGCGCAGGACCCTGTGGCAGGGCACGACGATCGGGATCGGGTTCGAGCCGAGCGCGTTTCCCGCCGCGCGCGCTCCCCGCGGGCTTCCCGCCTCGGCCGCGACCTCCCCGTAGCTGAGGTGTCTGCCGTAAGGGATCGCCGCTGTCATCCTCAGCACTCGTCTGCCGAACGGTCCCACCAGGGCCCAGTCGACGGCCACATCGAACGTGCGCCTGTTCCCGGCGAAGTATTCGTCGAGCTCTCGCTCGAGCGCCTCCAGCCTGCTTGGCGCCTGCACGATTCGCGGCGAGAGGTCTCGGGCGAGCCGCTCGAGCATCTCCTCGGGATGCTCCTCGGGGAACGCCAACCGCACGAGCCCCCGCCTGGTGACCGCTCCGTGGAGCGTTCCGAAGGGCGAGTCCACCGGCCCGTAGCAGACGTCCGCGAGGTCCTCCTCGAGGATCCGATCGGTCAGTCGCCCCGCCGCCGCCGACGCCGCCACCGATGCTTCTCGCGGTGTGTCCGGCCCCCGCTTCAGGGCTCGTTCGATCTTCGCGCTCATGTCCCCAGCTCCTTTCTCAGCGTGGCCAGCCCCTCGTGCAGCGACCGGCGGGCGGCCCCCTCCGAGCACCCCATCGCGCTCGCTATGTCCCGGTGGGCGAGATCGGCGAGAAATCGCAGCACCACCGCCGAGCGCTGGCGCGGCGGCAGCTCCCGCACGGCTCCCCACAGCTCCTCGTCGTTCGCGGGCGTTCCCGGCGAGGCCCGCCCGTCGACCGCAGCCTGCCCGTCGGTCGAAGCCCCACCGTCGACCGTCTCGATCTCGGTGAGATCGGCGACCGGCAGCGCCCGCCGGGCGTTCCCGCGGTGCGCGTCGATCGCCTTGCGATGGGCGATCGTCAACACCCACGCCTTTAGGTTCGAGTCCTTTCGCAGCCGTGGATACGCCCGCAGGGCCGACACGAACGTCTCCTGAAAGCAGTCCTCGGCCTCCGCACGCCCCACGGACGCCACGAGAAACCGCCACACGTCCTCGCGGTGAATCTCCACGAAGCGCTGAAACGGTGGCGGCCCTGCCCTCATGGGGATAGAACGGCCGGGGTCGCCCAAACGTGAGGCGGCCGTCCCGTCCCGGGGCGCGGCCGTCCCGCCTCAGGGCGTGAGCTCGTCGGGCTCGTCGTACGCCGCCCCATACTCGAAGAACCCCTCTCCGGTCTTCTGCCCGAGACGGCCCGCCCGCACGAGCCGTCTCAGCTCCGGCGCCGGCCGGTAGCGCTCCTCGCGGTACTCCTCCCAGAGCCCTTCGAGCGTGCCCAGCACCGTGTCCAGGCCGATCTCATCCGCCCACCGCAATGGCCCGCGGGGGTGGTTGAGCCCGAGGGTCATGCCCGTGTCGATGTCCGCACCGCTGCCAATCCCTTCGCCGAGCGCGAACGACGCCTCGTTGACCAGCTGGCAGGCGATCCGTCCGAGCACCAGCCCGGGCGCGTCCGCGACCCACACGGTGTGCTTGCCGAGCGCCTGAAAGAAACGCTCCGCCCGGGCGACCGCCGCCGGGGAGGAGCGCTCGCCGCGAGTCAGCTCGACGAGGCTCGCGCGTCCGAGCGGGGGAAATGCGTGAAAGCCCACCGCGTCTCCGTCGGGGTCGAGCGCCGCCAGCGAGCCCGCCCCGCACAGGACCATCCTGGGCGAGTACAGCGGCTCGGGCGCGGGTGGGCGCAACGCCTCCGGGCGCTCCTGCGCCCGCTCCGATCCGGCCCTCTTTGTGGTGCGTGCGCCCGCCGTCAAGACCGTCGCTCCGCGCCCCGCGTGGAAGTCCCCGGGCGTGCCGTGACGTCCACGCGGCTCTGCACCTGGATGCCCGCCCCCCAATCCGGGGCCGTCGGGATCGCATTCGATCGTCAGGCCTGCCAGCTCGCGTGGGGTGCTCCGCTGGGAGCTCACCTCATAGCCGGCCCGCTCCGCGGCCTCGCGCAGCTCGTACGCGAGCGGGCTCTCGCCGAGGATCGCCACGACCCCCTCGCCCCCGACGCCCGTGGGCGGGCCCGGGTCCTCGGGACGGTAGGGCTCGGCGCTGTAGTCGTAGTAGCCCTTGCCGGTCTTCCGTCCGTACAGGCCGGCGGCCACCCGCTGGGCCTGGATCGGTGACGGCCGCCAGCGGGGCTCGCCGAAGCTCAGCTCGTAGAAGCTCTCGGACACGGCAAACCCCGTGTCGACCCCGACCAGGTCGCTGAGCTCGAACGGTCCCATCTTGAACCCTCCGCCCATCCGCACGATCCGGTCGATCGTCTCGACGTCTGAGATTCGCTCGGCGAGCAGCCTCAGCGCCTCCAGGCCGAACGGCCGGTTGCAGCGGTTGACCAGGAACCCGGGGCCGTCCGCCGCCCTGATCGTGTCCTTGCCCATCGCGATGCCCGTCTCCTGGGCGAGTCCCAGCGAGCGCTCGTCCGAGAGGGCCCCCGCGACGATCTCCAGCAGCCGCATCAGGGGCGCGGGGTTGAAGAAGTGCATCCCCACGACCCGCTCGGGCCGGGGCACGACCGAGGCGATCGCCGTGATCGGCAACGAGGAGGTGTTGCTCGCGAGCACGCACTTCTCGTCCACGACCTCCGCCAGGCGAGCGAACAGCTCGTGCTTTAGCTCGATCCGCTCGGGCGCCGCCTCGATCACGAGCTCACACGAGGCCATGCCGGCGAGATTCTCGACCGGCTCGATCCGTCCCGCCGCCGCCTGTGCGTCCTGCTCGCTCAGCCTGCCCTTCGCGGCTTCCTTCTGGAGCCCCGCCTGAGCCCGGCTGACTCCTCGCTGAAGGGCCTCGCCGACCGGGTCGTGCAGCAGCGTCTGCGCGCCCGCCCGGGCCGCCAGCTGGGCGATGCCTGCGCCCATCGTCCCCGCGCCCACCACGCCGATGATCCGGGCCGCTCCCATCTCAGCCGCCGCCATCCTGCTAGCCGGGGACGAGCGCGTTGATCCCCGTCATCGCACGCCCGATGATCAGCTTCTGGATCTGGCTCGTGCCCTCGTAAAGGGTCGTCACCCGCACGTCCCTGAACCAGCGCTCGACCGGGTGGTCGTCCACGTAGCCCGCCCCTCCGTGCACCTGGATCGCCGTGTTCGCACACTCCACCGCCGCCTCCGTCGCGTGCAGCTTCGCGATCGACGTCTCCGTCGTGTTCGGCCTGCCCTGGTCCTTGAGGAATCCCGCCCGCCAGACGAGCATCCGCGAGGCGTCCGTCCTCAGGACCATGTCCGCGATCATCGCCTGCACGAGCTGAAAGCTCGCAATCGGCCGCCCGAACTGCTCGCGCTCCTTCGCGTAGGAGACCGACTCCTCCACGCATCCCTGGCAGATGCCCACGCATCCCGCCGCCACCGAGTAGCGCCCGGAGTCGAGCGATGACATCGCCACCTTGAACCCATCTCCGATGTCGCCCAGGAGCCCGTCCTCGGGAACCTCCACGTCTTCCAGGGAGATCGCCGCCGTGTCGGAGGCGTGCAGGCCCATCTTGTGCTCGATCGGCTGCGGTTTGAAGCCCGGCTGGTCGGTGTCCACCAGAAAGCACCCGAGTCCCCGATGGCCCTTCTCGGGGTCGGTCTGGGCGAAGATCAGCGCCACCTTCGCGTAGTTGCCCATTGAGATCCACATCTTCGCTCCGTTGATCACCCAGCCCGAGTCGGTCTTCTGCGCGCGCGTGCGCTGGTTGGCGGCGTCCGAGCCCGTGTCCGGCTCGGTCAAGCCGAAGCACCCGAGCCACTCGCCCGAGCAGAGCTTCGGCAGGTAGTGGCGCTTCTGCTCCTCGGTGCCCCACTTCACGATCCCCGAGCACACCAGCGAGGTCTGCACCGAGATCACCGTCCTGATCGCCGAGCACCCCCGCCCGATCTCCTCCACCACCAAGCCGTAGCTGAGGTAGTCGAGGCCCACCCCGCCGTACTCCCGCGGCACGATCGCCCCGAGGTAGCCCTGCTCGGCGATCTTCTTGACGAGCTCCGTGTCGAAGTGGTGGTTGCGCGCGTTCTCCCGCGCGCGATCGACGACCTCTTTGTCGGTGAACTCTCTTGCCGTCTCCTTGATCAGGCGCTGCTCGTCGGTCAAGTCGAAGTCCATGTCTCCAGTCATCTCCCTCTCGCCCGCGCGTTCGGCCGGGCGCTCGTAGTCAACTCGCGCCGTCCGCTGTCCCGTCGCCGCTCGGCTTCGGCGTGCTCCAAGGCGCCTGCACCCGCCGCTCGATCTCATCGGCCAGACCGTCGATCGGCAGGCGCTCCTGGGACAGGGAGTCACGATCGCGCACCGTCACCGTCCCGTCCTCGACGCTCTGGTGGTCGATCGTCACGCAGAACGGCGTCCCGATCTCGTCCTGGCGCCGGTAGCGCTTGCCGATCGAGCCACCCTCGTCGTACTCCGCCTGCACCCGCTCCCGCAGCTCCTCGTAGAGCTTGCGCGCGAGCTCGGGCTGGCCGTCCTTGCGGACCAGCGGCAGCACCGCCGCCTTGACAGGCGCCAGCCGCGGGTGCAGCCTCAGGACCGTCCTGGTCTCGCCCTCCAGAACGTCCTCGTCGTAGGCGTCCACGAGGAACGCCAGCGCCGCCCGGTCCGCGCCCGCGGCGGGCTCGATCACGTGGGGCACGTACCGCTCGCCACTGGCTTGGTCGAAGTACTCGAGCTTCTCCCCGGAGTACTCGGCGTGCTGGGTCAGGTCGAAGTTCCCGCGGTTGGCGATCCCCTCGAGCTCCGACCAGCCGATCGGAAAGAGGTACTCGACGTCGCTGGTCGCGCTCGAGTAGTGCGAGAGCTCGTCGGGCTCGTGCGCCCGCAGGCGCAAGTGGTCCGCCCGCAGGCCGAGCTCCAGGTACCAGCGCTCGCGCTCACCCAGCCAGTGCTCGAACCACTCGCCCACCTCGGCGGGCGCCACGAAGAACTCCATCTCCATCTGCTCGAACTCCCGCGTCCGGAAGATGAAGTTCCCGGGCGTGATCTCGTTGCGGAATGACTTGCCCACCTGCGCGATCCCGAACGGCGGCTTCTTGCGGGAGAACTGCAGCACGTTCTTGAAGTTGATGAAGATCCCCTGCGCCGTCTCCGGGCGCAGGTAGGCGGTGGCCCCGGACTCTTTGACCGGGCCGATCGTCGTCTCGAACATCAGGTTGAAGTCCCGCGCCTGCGTCAGGTCGCACTCGTCGGTCTCGCCCGGGTGCTTGGATGGTTTGCGCCCACACGGCAGGTCTCCGAGGTGGTCAGCCCGGAAGCGCTGCTTGCACGTACGACAGTCAACGAGGGGGTCGGTGAAGCCCGCCAGGTGCCCGCTCGCCTCCCACACCCGCGGGTGCTGCAGGATCGCCGAGTCGATCGCCACGATGTCCTCGCGCTCCTGGAGCATCGCCCGCCACCAGGCGTTCTTGACGTTGTTCTTGAGGAGCACCCCGTAGTGGCCGTAGTCGTAGGTCGACCCCACCCCTCCATAGATCTCCGAAGAGGGGAACACGAACCCGCGCCGCTTGCACAGCGCGACGATCTTCTCCATCGTGACCACGTCGCTCATCGCCGGCGCATCGTATTGGACACTTGTGGGGCCGGCGACCTGAAGCCCCCGGCAGGCTCCCCGGCAGGCCCCCCGGCAGGCCCCCCCGGCAGGCCCGCTGGGAGGCTCGCCGGAGGCTCGTGGGAACCCCGCCGACGGGGCTCGTAAGGCCGGCTAGATGAGTCTCCGGGCCGGCGGAGCGGCCTCGGAGCGGCCCTCGCCGAGAGGGGTCTTGACAAGAATTTCGACCTCGCACTTGACAGACGCTAAAAACTATGTTTTTCTTCAGGCAATGCACGGTAAGCAAACCATGCGCAGGAAACTGCAATCGGGGCAGCCAGGCTCGGGACGGACCGTCAGCCGGTGCTTGCTCGAGCGCCGCTACCCATACCTCTCCGGTGGCGCTCGAGCAGGTCTCGGCGCGTGTTCGCTTCGTGCCGACCTCCCCTCAACAGGGGGTCGCGGCCTAGATGGGACGCGACCCCCTGGTTCCCTTCGCTGACGTCTTGCCTTCCTGCTGCCGGACCGACTCCTAGCAAACACTTGCATGTCTCACTCATGTAGCTCTCGGGACGCCCCGGGTTGGCCGCCTGCCAGCCCGGGGCGCGCTTTTTGGGGGGCTTGACGGCTGCGTTATCGATGGTCCGAAAACGGGGCCCCGCGCGCGAGCGCGCGCGTGCGCGCGGCGCCGTCCGAAGTCGGAAGGTGCCCACGGACAGACCGAAGTCGGAAGGTGCCCGCGGGCAGACCGAAGTCGGAAGGTGCCCGCGGGCAGACCGAAATCGGAAGGTGCCCGCGGGCAGACCGGTGGACCGCGGGCGGCCCGGTGCCCTAACATCGCCGCTCGTGGCCCGGGTGTTGATCGTCGGCGGAGGCTGTCGCGGAAGGCGCCTGACAGCCGAGCTCGTGGGGGAGGGGCACGCGGTCCGGATCGTCACTCGCACGGAGTCCGGCCGGGTGGCGATCGAGGCCGCGGGGGGCGAGTGCTGGATCGGCACCCCCGACCGCCTGGCGACTCTGCGGGGGGCCCTGGAGACCGTCACGATCGCCTGCTGGCTGCTCGGGACCGCACGGGGGTCGGGCGTTGACGTGCGCGCTCTGCACGGCGACCGCCTGAGGTTCTTCCTGGGCCAGGCGATCGATACGACCGTTCGTGGCTTCCTCTACGAGGCATCCGGCACGACCGTGCCGGCGGAGGATCTGGCGGCGGGAGAGCGGATCGTGAGGGAGATGGGCGATCGTAACGCGATTCCCGTGGCCGTCGTGGACGCCGATCCGGGCGATCGGCGGGCGTGGCTCTGCGCCGCTCGGAGGGCTGTCGGATCGCTGCTCGGCGAGCCTGTGGAGCCAGCCAGGCTCGACTCGTGAGGTTCGCTATCCTGGAGTAATCCCCTAAAAGCCGATCAGGTTTGCGATCAGGAGGCTCCCTTGTCCGATTACGCCAAAGATGTGCTGGTCGAGCCCGAGTGGCTCGAGGAGCACCTGAACGACGAGTCGATCCGCATCGTCGAGGTCGACGAGAACCCTGCCCTGTATGCCGAGGGCCACATCCCCGGGGCGATCGGCTTCGACTGGAAGGAGGACCTCCAGGACCAGGTCCGCAGAGACTTCCTCGGCCCCGAGGCGTTCGGCGAGCTGTTCGGCTCCAACGGAGTCTCGAACGATCACACGATCGTCCTCTACGGCGACCGCAACAACTGGTTCGCCGCCTACACATACTGGTATCTGAAGTACTACGGCCACCACAAGGTGCTGCTGCTGAACGGCCCCCGCGAAAAGTGGATCGCCGACGGGCGCGCCACCAGCACCGAAAAGCCCTCCCACGCGCCCGCGAGCTTCATCGGCGAGCCCGGCGACGACGCGATCAGGGCTCGCCGCGAGGAGGTCCTCGCCGCGGTCGACGCCCCGACCAGGCTCGTGGACGTGCGCTCGCCCGCCGAGTTCGCCGGCGAGATCATCTCGCCAGCGGGCTACGAGCAGGAGGGGGCCCAGCGGGGCGGTCACATCCCCGGCGCCGCATCGGTCCCGTGGGCGCAGGCGGTACGCGAGGACGGCACGTTCAAGTCGGCCGAGGATTTGCGTGAGCTGTACGCCGGCAAGGGCGTCCTCAACGGCCAGGACATCATCGCCTACTGCCGCATCGGCGAGCGCTCCGCGCACACCTGGTTCGTGCTCCACGAGCTGCTCGGACACGAGCACGTCAAGAACTACGACGGCTCCTGGACCGAGTGGGGCAACCTCGTCGGGGTACCCGTCGAGACCGGGGCTTAGTCAGCATGGACGGTGTGGGGCTGGCCCTCGGCGTTCGTAGGTTCGCGGGTTAGCCTCGCGGTTGTTACCGACCGCTGCGGCGAGTGCCGCATACGAATGGAGGACCAGCCATGCCTGACGTTACCGCTTCGATTGCGCCCGCTGATGTGCGTTTGTGGGTCAGCCTTGATGTTCATAAGCTCTCGATCGTTGCCGGGATTCTGCCGCCCGTCGGCGGTAAGCCCGAGGTTTGCCGGATCGAGACGACCGAGAAAGCGATCCGCCGCTTGATCGACCGTCTCGGTGGCCCTGAGGGCCTGGCAGTCTGTTACGAGGCCGGGCCGGGCGGGTTTGCGCTGTGGCGCCTTTTGAGCGGCATGGGTGTCGCGTGCGATGTGATCGCGCCGTCGTTGGTACCGACCCGTGCTGGCGACCGAGTCAAGACCGACCGCCGCGACGCGAAGAAGCTGGTGCGGCTCTTCCGCGCCGGCGAGTTGACCTACGTCCAGGCCCCGACGTCGGAGACTGAGGGGCTCAGGGATTTGCTGCGCTGTCGTGATGATCTGCGCTGCGCAAGGACCGCGGCCCGGCACCGCGTCCAGAAGCAGCTGCTGCGTCACGGCCATGTCTTCCGCGAGGGCAAGAAGGCCTGGACCAAGATCCATCGTGCGTGGGTCGCCCGCCAGAGTCTGGGGGACCCGCTCGCGCAGCTCGCGCTGGAGCAGATGTTGATCCACCTCGACGGGATTGAGCGCCAGCTCGACGCGCTGGACGCCCAGCTCACGGAGATCGCTGCCAGCGAGCGCTGGGCCGGCCAAGTCGCGATCCTTGTCCGCTTCCGTGGGATCTCCACGCTCACAGCGCTCGGGCTGATCGCTGAGATCGGCGACTTCGCTCGCTTCTCTCACCCACGCGAGCTGGCATCGTGGCTGGGGATCACCCCGAGCGAGTACTCCTCAGGCGAACAGCAACACCGAGGACACATCACCAAGGCAGGCAACCGCCACGCCCGCCGGCTCTTGGTCGAGACGGCCTGGCACTACCGCCACGTCCCTCGCCGGCCCGCAACGGGCCCGCAGCCCGACGAGCGTGCCTGGCACGCCCAAGTCCGTTTGCATCACCGCTACCGCCACCTCACCGAGCACGGCAAGCGCCCGACCGTCGTCAACATCGCGATCGCCCGAGAGCTCACCGGGTTCCTATGGGCAGCGATGACCAATCAGCCCGACCGCAAGGAGGAACTCGCCGCCTGACCAACCCCCGGGTGCTGGCGCCGGGCGGCCGGTGCGACCGCCGGAGGACCCTCGATGGCCCTATGCGATCCCGACTCGCGACTTTAGTTCGAGGCAGCTCACGACCGGACACTGTCCTGCGGTCCCGACCCGCGAATCTCAGAGTGACAGTCGTCGTTGCCATCGCACCGGTCGCCCGACCCCAGCACCCACCACCCTAACCACCAACAAAACCCAACCCACCCTTGACAACCACGTCCATCTCAGGGCCCGGCCTGCCGCGGGCCCGCTCCTCTCGGGCCCGGCCTCGATCGGGAACGCCCGTCGCGCCGCGTCTCAAGGGCCGGCGCGACGGGCGAGCAGCGCCTGGGAGTCCTCCAGGAGGCTGTCCAGGATGCGCGCCGTGGCGCCCCAGATGAGGTGGTCGTCCACGACATAGGCGTCGGTGTCGAAGGCGATGCCCCGGCGTTGGACGCGCGCGCGGGTCCTGCCGGATTGCAGGTCCTCCAGGGAGAGCTCGAGCACCGCGTCGACCTCCTGCGGCGAGGCCTCCCAGCGCAGGTCCGCGGGGATCAGGCCGACGAACGGGTGGATCTCGTAGTTGGTGACGAACGTGGACACCGGGGGCAGCTCGCCGAGCAGGCTCACCAGATCCCTCGGCAGGCCGATCTCCTCCTCGGCCTCGCGCAGGGCGGTGTCGCTCAGGTCCGCGTCCTGTGGGTCTGGGCGGCCGCCGGGAAACGAGATCTCTCCGGCGTGGCGGCGCAGGTCGGCGCGTCGCCTGGTGAGCACCGCGTGGGGGCGCCCGTCGGCGGGCGCCAGGAACAACGGCACGAGCACCGCCGCGGGGGTGCTCGTCACGCGGCCATGTGCACGCGCTCGACTCGTTCGGCGAACATGACCTCACCGTCGAGCGCACGATGGACCGGACACTTCGCGGCGATCACCAGCAGCCGCTGGACCTGCTCCTCGGGAATGTCCTCGGGCAGGCGGAGCACGAGCTCGAACCTGGTCGGACAGCCACGGTCGGCGAGGGTGTACTCCACATCGACCTCGACATGGCCGATGTCCCAGCCCTTGCGCGACGCATACATCTCCATCGTGATCGCCGTGCACGAGGCAAGGCTGGCCGCGAGCAGCTCCTGGGGATCCGCCCCGGTGTCCTCGCCTCCGCTCTCGTGCGGCTCGTCGACCGTCAGCTGGTGATCGCGAACCTGGACCGTGTGCCTGAGCGTCCTGCCGTCACGTCGTGCCGTAGCTTTCATGCCGCCACCTTTCTCCTCGATCATCGATCAACGTTGTCACTCGATCGACCCCCCCGATCCCACCTCTCCGTGATCTTTGCCTCTATCTCATGGTACTCCTGCTCAGGGCCGCCATTTCCAGGTGCGACTCTCAGATGGTCCGTGCTCCTGCTCGGCCCGACCGGGGCGCCTCACGCGAGCGGGTTCAGGAGCAGCCCCGTAAGGAGCTTCGGGAAGAAGAACGTGGACTTCGGCGGCATGTTCTCACCCGCGGCGGCCACGTCTCTGACTTGAGTCACCGGCGTGGGGCGCATGAAGAACGCCCCGTCATAGGTGCCGTCGCGCACGAGCCGGACCGCCTCCTCGGTGGAGCGCGCGTAGAACAGGCCGTGAAGGTGGGAGATGTCATCGTCGCTGAGCCCCAACGGGCCCTTCAGCAGGAGCACCTCCAGCACGCCCGTGTCCAGGTGGCGGTAGGCCTCCGAGCGGCCCTGAAGGGCGGCGTCGGCGATCGATTGGTCCTTCAGGGTAAGCCGCAGCGCTCGCCCGTCGCGATTGTCGATGTAGCCGAGTTGAAGGGGCGTGGTCGCCCGCGGTCCCTGGGGCTCGGGGGCGATCTGCTCCAGGGGGACCTCGACGATCTCGAAGTCACGCTCCAGCGTCTGCCGGAGCGCCTCGTGTCGGTCCTCGTCCAGGCCGCCGATCAGGCGGTGGGTGGGGAACACGGTGAGGCCCGGGTCCTCGAGGGCTACGAGGCACATGAGGATGTACTGGTGGTCTCCCTCCCCGCCGATCTCCTGGGCGTAGGCCTGCATCGTCTCGTAGCGGTGGTGGCCGTCGGCGATCAGAAGCTCCGAGGTGCTCGCGGCCGCTTGCACCGCCGCGATCGCCTGGGGTTCGGCCACCCGCCACAGGCGATGGGCGGTGCCCTGCTCGTCGGTCACCTCACCCCATGGGGGCGCCTTCGTCGCCGGTGAGAGGGCGGCCCAGGCGGATTGGTCGGGATCGGAGTAGAGGGAGAAGATGGGGGAGATGTTCGTCCGCGTGGCCCTTGTCAACCGCAGGCGGTCCTCCTTGGGGCCGGGGTGGGTGCGCTCGTGGGGTCGCACCCGTCCGGGGCCGTACTCCTCGATGCGGACTCTGCAGAAGAACCCCCGTCTGGTCCGCCGCTGGCCGTCGGGGCCCGTGTAGTCCTGCTCGTGCGCCCAGATCGCGGGCTCGGAGTCCCGCACCAGGGCCCCCTGCAGCTGCCAGCTCTCCAGCAGGCTCGCCGCGGCCGCGTAACGGTCGGAGTACGGCCCTTCCTCGCCCCGGGGCAGGTCGATCGCGACGATGTTGAAAGGGGACCGTCCGAGCAGCTCCGAGCGCTGCTCGGAGTCGATCACGTCATACGGAGGCGCGGTCACGTCGGCGAGGGATCCGACCGTCGAGAGGTCGTAGTGCAGGGCTCGCAGGGGTTGGACGTCGGCCATGGCGGGCCGGAGGGTAGCAGCGTGGGGAAGGGCGGCCTCGCCAGCCTCGTCAGGTCTTGAGGTCGGCGCTTTACGAGGCGTCCGTGCGGGAGGCCACGTTGTTCTTGGCGTCTACCTCTACTCTTGTCGTATCGGGGCGTGGCGCAGCCTGGTAGCGCGCGGCCTTTGGGTGGCCGAGGTCCCCGGTTCGAATCCGGGCGCCCCGATTGGAGGCTTGGTTGGATGCAGGGATGGCTGGGGCTCTGGCAGGCTCGGGATTTGACTCCTCAGCCTGGATCGCGAGGCGAGCGAGCACGAGGATAGAGACGCACTTGACCGGTGTTTGCTCGGCCCGAGTCCAGATGCTCGTGGACGCACCGACAAGTCGCCCGGTACGTTGAGTTTGTGCTGCGCGCTCTGCTGCGCAAACCGCTCGCAACGTTTCCCGCCATCCTGATCGCCACGCTCGGAACGCTGCTCGTCGGAGTCGGGACTGGCCGGCATGGGTGGTCGCCGATGCGAACGCCGCGCACGTCCGGCGATCGTCTCCGAGGCGAACTCCGCGTCCTGTGGAGGCGTGGCGGGGGTGTCCGACCGTCCCGCGGCCGGCGTTTGGGCTGTGCGCTTCGTCCTCTCGGCGCTTGAGACCGGCTTTCGAGAGGTGCGCTTCCACTTCAGCGGCGGTCCATACGACCCATTCGTACTCAGCAACGGCCAGTTCATCGGGCGGCCACTCGCGAGCGCGCTCGTCGCGCTCGAGCGGTGGCTGCCCGTAGGCTCCTCGCTGCAGCCCATCGACGGCGTGCGAGGGCTCCTCGCGACCGCCGTCAGCGGCCCGCCGGCCGGGCCCGAGATCATCCTCGACAAACGAGCACCCGCGCGCAAAGGAGCTCGTGCTCCGCAGCGCCCAGCCGCTGCCCGTCCAGACGTTGAGCCCTGCATACACGGGTCTGAGCACGCAGATGCTGCGTCCGCGCCACGACCGCATCGTGCTCAGCGTCCCGGGCAACTCCCTGCTCGCCATCCTGTCCTGAACGTGAGCATCTCATTTGCCGGCAGTTACGGCGGCGGTGTGCCGCGCCGCCGCGGCGCCCCTCGCGAGATAGGGTCTTGTCGATGAGCGACCGTGTGCTGCTCCTCTCCTGGGAGTACCCCCCCGTGATCGAGGGTGGCCTGGCCAGGCACGTGCGCAAGCTCGCCGAGGCACTGGTTCGTCAGGGGGTCGCCGTCGACGTCCTCACCCGCGGCTCCGGCGCCGCTCCCAGCGGCGGGGGATCCTCGCCCGAGGGCACCCGGGTGGGGCCTTTCCAAAACGGTGCCCCCCGTGGGTCCGCACGCGGGCGCGCGCGGACCCCCCAAAACGGAAGACACGAACCCACCGGCTCCCTGACCGTCGAAGACCGCTCCGGGGTGACCGTCCACCGGGTCCCCGAGCCCGGGTGGCCGCGGGATCTCGACCGATTCGTCGCGTGGGTGGAGCAGATGAACGAGGACATGCTCGCCGCCGGCGTCTCCCTGGCGGAGGAGCGCTCCTATGACCTCATCCACGGCCACGACTGGCTCGTCGCCAACGCCTCGGCCGCCCTCGCCGAGCGCCTGGGGGTGCCCTACGTCACGACCATCCATGCGACCGAGCACGGCCGTCACCAGGGGTGGGTCCAGGATCAGCCCCAGGCCCACATCCATTCGGTCGAGCAGTGGATGGCCCACCGGGCGGACGGGGTGATCGTCTGCTCCCACTACATGCGCGGCCATGTGGCCGACATCTTCGACATCGACGAGCGTCGGGTGGTGGTCATTCCCAACGGCATCGACCCCAATGACCTGCAGCCGGTGGACGACCTGTCGGCGCTCCGCGCGCAGTTCGCCGCGCCCAAGGAGCAGCTCGTGCTGCTCGTCGGGAGGCTCGTCTACGAGAAGGGCTTTCAGCTGGCCCTCGACGCCCTCCCCGGGGTGATCCAGCGGGTCGGGAACGTCCGCTTCGTGGTCGCCGGCTCGGGCACCCATGAGGCCGAGCTCAAGGCTCAGGCGCAGCGCCTCGGCCTCTCCGATCACGGGGTCTTCCTCGGCTGGATCGGTGACGATGCCCTGCACTCCCTCTACCGGATCGCTGACCTGTGTGTGATTCCTTCCCTGTACGAGCCCTTCGGCCTGGTGGCCCTGGAGGCGATGGCCTCGGGCTGTCCGTGCATCGTCGCCGACACCGGGGGCCTGCGCGAGGTGGTCCCCTCCGGCGAGCGCGTGGGCCTGCGCTTCAACGGCGGCGACGCCGAGCACCTGGGCGTGATGATCGAGCGCCTCCTCGTCGACGGACACCTCCGTGACCGCCTCGTCACCGAGGCCTCCGAGCACGTCCTCCGCTTCGACTGGGACGACATCGCCCAGCGCACCGTCACCGTCTACAGTGACCTCTCCGTAGGCGATCGTGAGGGGGCTGGACGGGGATGACGGACACGGGGACGACGGGGATGACGGACACGCTTCAGGGGCTCATGCAGGACGACTTCCCGCTGACCGTCCATCACATCCTTCACAGGATTCGCACCTGCCATCCCCACGGCGAGGTGGTGACCCTCGGCGATGACGCTCTCAGGACCCGGACGACCTATGGGGAGAGCGCCGAGCGGATCGACCGCCTCGCCCGGGTTTTGGGCCGGCTGGGGATTCAGCAGGGCGACCGGGTGGGGACGTTCGCCTGGAACAACCAGCGCCACTTCGAGCTCTACTTCGCGATCCCCTGCGTGGGGGCGGTCCTGCACACGCTCAACATCCGGCTGTTCGACGAGCAGCTCACCTACATCGTCAGACACGCCGAGGACAGAGTCATCTTCGTGGACGCCTCCCTGGTGGCCCTCCTGGAGAAACTCGCCCCGAGCTTTGACTGCGTCCGCCACTTCGTGGTCATGGGCCACCCCGCCGGCGCGGGGTCCGACGGCGCGGTCGACCTCAGCGGGCTCCCGAACGCGCTTCACTACGAGGAGCTCCTGGAGGAAGCGGGTCCGGGAACCTTCGACTACCCCGAGGTGGACGAGCGACAGGCGGCGGCCCTCTGCTACACGAGCGGCACCACCGGGAACCCCAAGGGGGTCCTCTACTCCCACCGGTCGATCAGCCTGCACTCAACGGCCACCATGATGAAGGACGCCGTGGGCCTCTCCCGGGCGGACCGGGTGCTGGCGGTGGTGCCGATGTTCCACGCCAACGCCTGGGGGCTGCCTCACGGGGCGGCCCTCGCGGGTGCGGACCTGGTCCTTCCCGACCGGTTCCTGCAGGCCGAGCCCCTGGCTGGGCTGATCGCCTCGGAGCGTCCCACCCTGATGGGGTGCGTGCCCACGATCTTCGCGGACCTCCTGCGCTACGCCGACTCCCATCCCGAGGTCGATCTCTCCTCCCTCTCCAACGCCGCCTGCGGCGGCTCGGCGGTGCCCCGCCAGCTGATGAAGGACTTCGAGGAGCGCCACGGCGTGAGGATCTTCCAGGCGTGGGGAATGACCGAGACGAGCCCCGTAGCCACCTACTCCCGCCCGGACGAGACCGGCGAGCACGACGATCCCTACTGGAACGACCGTGCCAAGCAGGGCCGGCCCATGCCGTGGGTGGAGCTCCGCCTGATGGGCGATGACGGCTCGGAGACCCCCTGGGACGGCGAGTCCACCGGCGAGATCCAGGTGCGGGGCCCGTGGGTGGCCGCCCGCTACTTCCACGGCCCCGAGGACGACGAGAAGTTCGACTCCGGCTGGCTTCGCACCGGGGACATCGCCTCGATGGATCCTCGCGGGTACGTCCAGATCACCGACCGCTCCAAGGACGTCATCAAGTCCGGCGGCGAGTGGATCTCCTCGGTGGAGCTCGAGAACGAGGTGATGGCCCACCCCGACGTGATCGAGGCGGCCGTCATCGCCAAGCCCGACGACCGCTGGGCCGAGCGTCCCCTCTGCTGCGTGGTGTTGCGCGAGGGCTCCACCGCCGACACCAAGGAGCTCGTCGAGCACCTGAACGGCCGGGTCGCCAAGTGGTGGATCCCCGACGAGTTCGCATTCATCTCCGAAGTCCCCAAGACGAGCGTCGGCAAGTTCGACAAGAAGGTCCTTCGCTCCAAGCTCGCCAACGGGACCCTCGAAGGCCGCCTCCCGGTGGGGTAATCGAACGTTGTCACGCCGCACCTTCGCGGTCGCCTTCTCGCTGATGTCCCTCGCATGGGCGGGGGGTGTGGGAGCGTCGCATGCGACGCTCCCGATGGGGCCGCATGCGGCCCCATCGGGGCCCGCACATGTGCGGGCCCTCCCGCCGGCGCATGCGCCGGCGGGGACCCAGCTCGTCGCCCCCCTTCCATCCGTGGCGCCTCCCTCGTCCTCGCCCGTCCTATACCGCCCGATCGGGTGTGTCCGGCGGGGGCCCGAAATGGCCTACACCCATGGGCCCCGCCGCAAGGAGGTGGCGATCGGCTTCGACGACGGCCCCTACCCGCTCACCCCCAGCTTCGTACGGATGCTGAAGGCGAACAACGCGGTGGCGACCTTCTTCATGATCGGCGAGCAGGTCACCTCCGGCTACAAGTCCACCTTTCACGAAGAGCTCAGAGACGGAGACGCGCTGGGCGATCACACCTACACACACCCCGATCTCGTGACCGCCGGCGGCGTTCGCAGCCAGCTCCAGCGCACCCTTCAGGCGATCCGGGGCCTCAGTGGGTACACCCCGTGCGTGTTCCGTCCGCCCTACGGGGACTACAACAGCTCGATCGTCCACACCGCCGCCTCTCTCGCCATGGCCACGATCCTGTGGGAGGTCGATCCCAGCGACTACACCCTCCCGGGTGTCGCCGCGATCCAGCAACGGGTCCTGAGCCAGGTGAGGCCCGGGTCGATCGTCATCTCCCACGACGGCGGCGGCCCCCGGGGGCAGACCCTCGCGGCCTATCCGGCCATCATCCGGGCTCTCCACACGCGCGGCTACCGCATCGTCACGATTCCCCAGCTCCTGGGCTTTCGGGAGGTCTTCAAGCGGTGTATACGCGACTGCGAAGGCGCCGCCATCGCCGGCAAGCCCCCTCCGGGGTCCATCGTCGAGCCGGGCTAGTGTCCGGAGTCGTTAGTTCGCAGGTGTATGTGGGGTTGGCCGCGAAGTTCGTCGTCATCCACGACGATTGGAGGCGGCTATGGCTCAGCGTGCGGAGATCGTTCTGACTGACGAGGAGCGCGAGGTGTTGGAGCGGTGGGCGCGGCGCCCGAAGAGCTCGCAGGCGTTGGCGTTGCGTTGCCGGATCGTGTTGGCCGCGGCCGAGGGGCGCCAGAGCAAGGAGATCGCCGCTGCCCTGAGGTGCAATACCAACACCGTCGGCAAGTGGCGAGGGCGGTTCGCGTGGCGGCGCCTGGACGGGCTGCACGATGAGCCACGTCCCGGCAAACCGCGCTCGGTCACCGACGAGGACGTCGAGCGGGTGATCGTCAAGACGCTCGAGGAGAAGCCGAAGGACGCGACGCACTGGTCGACCCGCTCGATGGCGCAGGCCACCGGGATGAGCCAGAGCGCGATCAGCCGCATCTGGCGGGCATTTGCGCTGAAGCCACATCAGGCGGAGACGTTCAAGCTCTCGCCAGATCCGCAGTTCATCGAGAAGGTCCGCGACATCGTCGGGCTCTACCTGAACCCGCCCGAGGCCGCGGTCGTGCTCTGCGTCGATGAGAAGTCCCAGATCCAGGCGCTTGACCGCACCGCCCCGGTGCTGCCGCTGATGCCAGGCGTGCCCGAACGAGCGACCCACGACTACGTGCGCAGCGGAACCACGAACCTCTACGCCGCCCTTGACGTCGCCTCCGGGCAGGTCATCAGCGAGATCACCAACCGCCACAGAGCAGAGGAGTTCCGCCGTTTCCTGAACACGATCGACAAGGCCGTGCCCGAGCACCTAGAGATCCATGTGGTGCTCGATAACTCCTCCACGCACAAGACGCCGTCGATCCAGCGGTGGCTGTTACGCCACCCGCGCTTCCACGTGCATTTCACGCCGACCTACAGTTCCTGGCTGAACCTCGTCGAGCGATGGTTCTCAGAGCTCACCACGAAATGGATCAAGCGCGGCACGCACCGCTCCGTGCGAGACCTCACAGCCTCGATCCGGACCTGGATCACCAGCTGGAACGAAGACCCCAAACCCTACGTCTGGCACAAGAGCGCCGAGGAGATCCTCGACAGTCTCGCCAACTACTGCCAGCGGATCAACGACTCAGGACACTAGACCCCCGGGGGCGACGTCGGGATGGCCGGGATGGGGCCCCGCGCGTGCGTGGGGGTGGTGGAGATGGGATGGCCGGGATGGGGCCCCGCGCGTGCGTGGGGGTGGTGGAGATGGGATGGCCGGGATGGGGCCCCGCGCGTGCGTGGGGGTGGTGGAGATGGGATGGCCGGGATGGGGCCCCGCGCGTGCGTGGGGGTGGTGGAGATGGGATGGCCGGGATGGGGCCCCGCGCGTGCGTGGGGGTGGTGGAGATGGGATGGCCGGGATGGGGCCCCGCGCGTGCGTGGGGGTGGTGGAGATGGGATGGCCGGGATGGGGCCCCGCGCGTGCGTGGGGGTGGTGGAGATGGGATGGCCGGCCTGGGGATGGCCGGCCTGAAGGCCCGCGCGCGCGTGGGGTGACCACCGAATGGGGCGGGCATGACGGCCGCGCGGGGGCGGAATGACGGCAAAATTGCCGATTCGTCTGGATCGGCGACTAAAGTGGTTCTTGCAAATCACGCTCTTCCGGGCGGAGTCCGTCCGGAGCCGGCCCGCATCGACGGGATTTTGCTCCTAGAATCGCGGCGATGAAGGTTGGAAGGCGGCTCGCCCATCGAGCCACACCGCTCACCAGACGACAAACGGGAGGTTGGCATGACCCGGACTGATGTAGCCATGAAGTCGACGAAGGCCCGCCGGCGCACGTGGCTGCGCAGGCTGCTGGTCCTGCCGGTGGCGCTGCTCCTTGTGGCGGCCCCCGCATCGGCGATCGCGGCGACCACCACCACCAACAGCGAAGGCCTGTCCGGCTACAAACACGAAGAAAAACCGGCGAAACAGGAAACCTCGCCCTCGAAAAGCGAAAAACCGGCTCCGGCGAAAGAATCCGAACCCGCGACCAGCACTTCGACGCCCACCACGCCGACTGCCACCACCGCCACCACGGCTCCCGCGAAAGAGGGCACGCTTCCCTTCACGGGCTTCGACCTGCGTTGGACGGTGGGCTTCGGACTGCTCCTGATGGGTGCCGGCGTCTCGATCGTCGCGATCCAGCGCCGCCAGCGTCGCAGCGGTCGCTGACCGAACGTTCGGTTCGAAGGACGGACCGCCGGCGTGAGCCGGCGGTCATGTTCGTGGGACCTCAGACAGCGATCAACTCCAGCTCGCTCAGCCGCCACGCCGCCCGCGAGCCACGGATCGTCGCGCCGGAGAGCTCGAGCACGCCGTCCGCGTCCAGCCGGTCCAGCGCCTCGCCGATCGCGACCGGGTCGGGGCCTGCGAGCTCGTGTTCCAGCTCTCCCACAGACCAGACCACGTCGTGGTCGTCACGCAGGATCTGCAGGACCACCGTTCGCTCGAGCCGCCGGTCCTCGTCGCTTGAAGTCGTCTTTTCATGGCCTTGCATGGAGCCCTCTCTCCTTCCGTGCCGAGTCCGCGACCGGCTGTTTCCGGCCCGGGACCTTCTGGTGACTGATAGTCCATAGACTAATAGTCCTCAAGGCGGAAAGCTGCGGATATATGACGACACGCTCACCTGCCCACGTCGCCTTCGGCGGGGCCATCCGGGCGATCCGCAAACGCCAGAACATGTCCCAGGAAAGCCTGGCACTGAAGTGTGGCCTCGATCGGACCTACGTGAGCGGCATCGAGCGAGGGATCCGTAACCCGAGCCTCACCAACATCCTCAAGATCGCCTCCTCCCTCGAGGTCACACCGGTCGAGCTGTTCGCGTGCTCTCAGGAACTCCTCGACGGGCCCGACGGGCCGGCGGGGCCGGCAGGGTAGACCGCGCGGGGTTAGCCGGGAGGGTCAGGTCAGAAGCTGTTCGCCCGCCGCTCGTTCGGCGAGCGTGACCTGGGCCTCCGAGCGCCCGAGCATGCTGATGAAGACCGCCGCGAAGGCGATCCCGAAGACGAGGAACTCGACGAAGCACATGCCCGCTCCGGCGAGGTGCTGATCGTTGATGGCCGATATACCGAAGGCCCGAGGGGCGCCTGCGTAGAGGGGGTACTCGGGATGCGCCAGCCAGGTCAGCGGCAGGCACACGAACGCGCTGGCCAAACGCGAGAAGCCGAGCAGCGCCAGCCGCTCGCCGTGGGGGCGCAACCGCGCGCGGGGAAGGGGGTCGATGATCAGCCACCACAGGGCCAGGCCCGTGTAGAAGAGGGTCGCGTGCTCGAACGCGTGGACCGCCTGGTGTTCGGCGGCGAAGTCGAACACGCTCGGGATCGCCCACACCCACGTGGCGATGGCCCACAGAGGAATCGCAAGCCACGGCGAGGTGAGCCGGGCGATCATCCGCGAGGTCCGCGTCCCTCCGCCGGGGGCGATCGCCCGCAACGCCTCCCGAGAGAGTCCCAGCGGCAGCAGGGGCGCCCGCAGCCCGAGCACGAGCAGCGCGGGGGCGACGTCCGAGAGGAGCACGTGCTGGCTCATGTGGGCCGACAGGAGCCACCGGTCCCCGATGCTGTCCACCGGCGAGAGCAGCGCCACCGCCACCGCCACCAGCCCGCACCCGTAGGGCACCCAGTGGCCGGGACCGAGCGCCGAGGATCTCCGGGACGCCCGCCGGTAGGCCCGTCCATACAGGACCGCCGCGCCGATCAGCCCAACGATCACCACCGGATTGAAGCTCCAGGAGCTCCAGCCTGGCACCGAGCTCATCGGGCTGTCCCTGTGGCGTCAGCCCGGACTGCGCGGAGGGCGGGGAGGAGCATGGGCGGCATCCTACCGATCCTCCGAGACGCGCTGCGCCGTCGTCAGCAGGCTCCTCACTCGAGCTCCCGACCCCCTCAAGCTCCCCGGGCGATGCGGGGCAGCACGAGCAGGGAGGAGCGGGCATGACGCTCCAGGTAGCCGGAGGTGCTCCCCAACACCAGACGTCTCACCGCCCCATACCCTCGTGAGCCGACGATCAAGATGTCGACCTCTTCGCTGAAGGCGGCGAGCTCCTCGCCGGCGATCCCGTACACCGCCCGCGCCTGCACCCCTGAGAGCCCCCGCAGACGTACGTTGGCTTCCTCGAGCATCGCCTCTACGCTGTCGCCCATCGCCGGGGACACGGCCCCGGCGTAGGAGTAGGTCGTTATGGGGATCACTTCCAGGGCATGAACGCTCGCCCCAGTGGCGGTCGCCAGCCTGCGTGCCAGCGCGAGGGCCGCCTCGGCCTCGACCGAGGAGTTGTACGCCACGCCCACGAGCACGGTCTTGAACATCTCGGGTCTCCTCGTTCGAGGGCGGTCACTTCGGCGGTATGAGCAGCACCGAGCAGGGCGCGTCATGGACGACTCGGCGGCTGACGCTGCCGAAGGCCCGCACACCGCTCAGCCGGCGGCTGCCCATCACGATCATGGCGGCCCTGGTGTCCTTCGCGGCGTTCAGGATCACGTCCCAGGCCTTGCCCGGCTCGACGCGTGGCTTGCCCGTGTCGGGCAGCATGACCTCCAGTGCACGCGCCTGCGTTTGAATGTCGTGAGGATTCATCTTGGACTCCGAGACGAGGGCGTTCACCAGGGTCACCCGCGCCCCCTGGCTGAGTCCCAGCCTGCCGGCCAGCTCCACGACCCGATCCGAGCCCTCCTCGCCATCGCTCGCGACCAGGATCTCTCGGCCCCCCAGCGAGCCGGCGGACGGCCGGTGAGCGACCAGCAGGGGAGTCGTGAACCGGCTCACCGCCGCGGTGGCCACGCCCCCGGTGAATCGGGCCACGCCCCCGATCAGCATCCCGCCCAGCCACGAGGTGGCGGGGGCGCCAATGGCGAGCAGGTCATGGGAGCAGGCCCGATCGAGGATCACCTCGATGGGAGGCCCGTCGGGGTCCACGACCGTGGTCGACCGCACCCCGGCATCCTCGGCGATCCGCTCCGCCTGGCTCAGCGCCTCCCCGACCCGGCTGGGGCTGATGGCGGCCGTCGCATATGGTCCCGAGCCCGATACGGCGGTCACCGCCAGCAGCGTCAGGTGACCGTTCGGGCCCGCCAGGGGAGCGGCCGTCTCGACGGCCGCCATGCTCCCCCGGGTGCCATCGACGGCGCACAGGATGTTCGTGAAGACTCCCGTGGAGGCCCCCGTGAGGGAGTCATCGCCCGTGTGGGGCCTGTCGTGCTCGGGTGACGGGGGTGTCCGGGTATTGGGCATGCTTGGAAGCTAATCGAGGGGCCTGGCCCGGTCATCAGCAGCTTCCCGTCGAGGACCACGGGGATATGCCGCAACGCACCGTCCGTCGGGGCTCCTCCCGTCGGAGAAGGCCACGCGAGATTGGCGGCGCAGACGGACCGTCCGGATCGCCGACCCCTGGGCAGAAAGACCTCCAGCGCCTGGGCACAAGGAGACGCTGCGACAGGTGAGACGACCGCGAGGAGCCTGAGATTTAGATAGTGTATGCTATCCGCGTAGTGATCACTATCTAAGTAGCATTCATTATTGGAATGGGACGTCGCTGAGGTTGGGAGCCCGGCGACACCCATCTGCATGATCACCGGATCCGCGGCGACGATGACGGCGGTCTTCTTGGCGTTCGCCGCAGCCGACGTCATTCCGCTGCGCCAGTCCGGCGTCGGTCTGACGATCGCGGTCCTGCTTGACGCCACCGTCGTACGCCTGGTCCTGTTGCCGTCGATCATGCGCGCGGTCGGCCCCCGCATCTGGTGGCTGCCCGGGCCGCTGGAGCGGTGGCTGCCGAGCCTGGACTGAGTCCCAGACCCACGGTCGCCGTCCTTCTACGGTTCGGCAAGCAGCGTCGCCCTCCCCGGAACGTCGCCGAGCGAGACGAGCTGCCCCAGCGCACCGGGCGTGTGCTTCAAGTAGGCGTCCAGGAACGCGATCGTCACGCGCTCGACGATGCCGAGCTGTGGCTGCTGGTCGGAGTACGGGGGCAGGTGTTCGGCGCCGAGCAGGCGCAGGAGATACTTCGGCTTTGGGGCGGCCTCGAAGAATTCGTTCGTGGCGCTTGGCAGGTTGACGGTGTCGGCTGTGCCCTGTGTGGCCAGGAGGGGCGGGCCGCCGCGAGGAAACGTGAACGCACCGACGCCCGGTATCTCGGCGCCCGAGAAGATCATCGCGGCGCTGACCCGAGAGTCGCGAAAGGAGCTGTCGTAGGCGACGGCGAGCGCCGTGTCGCCGCCGTCGGACTGTCCCGAGACGGCTATCCGTGTGGGATCGACAAGCCCGGCGAGGGGATCCGATCCTTCGCTGCTCAATGCGAGCATACGAGAGATCACAAAGCTCATGTCCGCGGGCTGATTGGTCAGGTCCGACTCGTCCGGCCCCCCCGGAGCATCGGCGTTCTCGAGCGGAAAGACGGGCGCTGCGACCACATACCCCGCTCGTGCCCAGCTCTGGAGCATGCGTGCATAGAGGGCGGGCGTGACAGCGAAGCCATGTCCGAAGATGACGAGAGGGAACGGACCGTCGGCATGTGCGGGCGGTGCGTCGAGCAGGTCGGTCCGGCCGGGCTTGCCAAGCGCCGGATAGCGGACATAGGTAAGGAGCGTTCTCGGTTCACTGTGTCCATTCGGCAGCTCGATGCTGCGAGTGGTGTCGACCAGCCGCAGCACCCGCAAGCCGACCGCGAACGAGGACTTGGTCGGCTTGGCGCTCGACCTCGGGACGGCGTTCGTGCGCCGGCCAGCCGTCGCGGCGGCTTCGCCGGGGCGCCGCAACGACTGCCCGCCGGTCGCCAGGGCGATGCTCAAAGCGACCGCCCCGAGAGCCAACACGAGGAGCCCGGACGCCAGAAGACGTCGGCGCCGGCGGGCGCTCCTGCGCTGGGCTCGCTCGAGCTCAGTGGTCCTTCGGCGGGCGGATTCCGCGCTCGCGCGACCGGACGTGGGTCGGGATGTGGGCAAGAACCCTCACGATATTTATGAGTACAGTCTCACAAATCAGTACTCAGATTCGGGGAAGATCATACCGGCTGAGATTTTCCAAAATTAGTGTCGCCATTGGGGCATGATGACCACTTTCCCACACCGTGACGATCGCAGCTCGCCGGAGTCTGAGAAAACTCTATTTGAACACATAACTTCAACTTAAATGGGCTTGAGAGACTGTCGGGCAGTGTTCGCAACCTCCAAGGATTGGGATGCGCGGGTCGTCGAGGCCGAGTTGATCGCGCGCGGCTCCGGTTTTCACGGGCTGCGCGACCGCATCCTGGATCTGGCGGCGCCACAGGCGGGCCAGACGGTCGTCGACGTGGGCGCAGGCACGGGTCTGCTGTCGCTGGCCTTTGCCCCGCTCGTCACCCGCGTGTGGGCCGTTGACAGGTCGCCTGCCATGGGCGAGTACCTGCGCGTCAAGGCGGCCAGCGCTGGACTCGGAAATATCGAGACCGTCCTCGCCTCGGCGGTGAGCCTGCCTCTCGTCGACGCGGTCGCCGACCTCGTGGTCTCCAACTACTGCCTGCACGAGCTCTCTCGGGAGGACAAGCATCGTGCTCTCGCCGAGGCCAGACGGGTGATCAAGCCCGGCGGGCGGCTCGTGATAGGCGACATGATGTTCTCGCTCAATCCTGGCCATGCTCGCGACCGTCAAGTCGTGGCCGCCAAGCTGCGCGGGCTCCTCGGTCGCGGACTGCCTGGCGTCTGGCGTTTGATGAAGAACGGCGGACGGCTCGCCGTCGGGCGCTGGGAGCATCCGGCCAATCCGGTGTGGTGGCGCTCGGCGCTGGAGCGATCTGGATTTGAGCGAGTCAGGATCGAGACGCTCGATCACGAGGGCGGCATCGCGATCGCCCAGGCGCCTGCGATGCCTTGCGGGCCGACCGACCGCCAGGCGGGCACGCTGGCGGTAACGGGGTGAGGTCGGACTCCATGTCTGCGGGCATGTCGAGCAGCGCGGGCATGCCGAGCAGCGCACACCTCGGCGACCCACGCGTCGGCGCAGGCCGCCCAGGTCGGCGCAGGCCCGCCCAGGTCGGCTGTCGGTTTACAGCGTTCGCTCGACCAGCGTTCGCTCGACCCGCTCTGAGCTCTCGGCGTCGTTGATTGCCCAGCCCAGTCGCTCGACGAGTTGCGCGGCGGCGTGGGCGTCGGCGAGATGTGCCGAGCAGACGGTCTCGTCGAGCAGCACCGGGGCCTGGGGCCGTTCGGTTGGATCGGTTGTCACGATGATTCTGGCCATGGATCCTTCCCCTTTGATCTAGTGGTTACGTTGCCCCCATCGGCACACTTCCACCCCTCCTTGAGGGCGAGGTAAAGTCCCAGATGAGACTGTCCTCACGGTCCGCGCTCGATCGGCGTGGTCATCGCTCGGTGCCTGTTTACACCATGCACTCACAACGTGAGTGAGCTCTATTGAAAGGGATCGCCCGAGCTCAGGCACGCCTTCGAGTATCGCGTGTTGCAGTTTGTCACCTAAGTCTCCAGGAGGTCACATGATGATTCCCAGGAGACCACATCTGATTCGTAGCCGCTCATGAAGCCGTGGCACAGCCGATCGGCGGCCGCGATCCAGCGCCGCTCGGCAACCGCTCGGCTACAGTTCGATGGTCCGTATGACCGCCAGCGATGACCTCGCCGGGCCGCTCGCCGACGCGAAGGCCGACTACCGCCGTGCTCGGCGTGAACGGGCGCGCCGCCGGCTGGCGCGACGACGTCGTCGCGTCGCAGGGTCGACCGTGATCGCGGTATCTGTGGCTGTGGCACTGTGGCTCGGCGGCGGATCCCACACCGCTGCGCCGAGCACCTCCGGCGCGGCTCGAGGCACCTCCGTGGCGCGGCTGAGCTCCGCTGCCGCCAGACGGAGCTCGATCCCCAAACGAACGAGCCCTCCGCATCCGGCCATACGCGTTCGCACGACAGCCTCTTCTCAGGGGTCGCTTCCCCAGACGGACACATATCCGTCCGGGACGAGCACTCGGTTCAGGTCGCTCATGGCTTCGCTGTGGAGTGGCATCGTGCACGGCTCCCGCGCCCCGGCCATGGCGGCGTTCTTCCCGAAAGACGCCTACGTGCAGCTGAAGGCGATCTCCTCCGCGGGCTCTGACTGGACCGACAGGCTCGTCCACGACTACGACCTGGACATCGTCGCGGCCCACATGCTCCTGGGCCGCGACGCCATGCACGCTCGCCTGATCGCCGTGAGGGCCCCTTCCAGCTACGGCCACTGGATCGAACCGGGCGTCTGCTACAACAGCATCGGTTATTACGAGATGCCCAACGCCCGGGTGGTCTATCGAGAGGATGGCCAGATCCGCTCGTTCGGCATCGCCTCGATGATCTCCTGGCGAGGGGTCTGGTACGTGGTTCATCTCGGCGCGATCCTGCGCTCCAGCGACGTGGGCATCGTGGATGAACCCGCTTCCGGGCCCGGCGAATCGGCCCGTTCGGGGACCTGTTAGGCGTGCGCCGGTGATGTCCGGGCGGGGCTTTCGCAAGCTGACGGTCTGGCCGGGCATGCTCGTTGGCGCGACCGTCGCCGTGGGCGCCGTCCTCGCGGCTGGCGCGCCCACGCTGAGAGGCGCAACCCCGGTCCCCGTACCGGGCGCGAGCGGCGGCGGTGGAGAAACGACACCGACATCCAGCACGCCGGCCCCACCGTCGTCCTCCCCAGCGGTGGGGCTTCGCGTGCTGCGACTCGTCGATAGGAGCCGGACGATCAGGCTCGAGAACCGACGATCTGAACCACGGACCCTCGTCACCTACGTCCGCTATCCCGCCCTCGGAGCGCCGGGCCAGACCGACATCCCCAACGGGCCGCCGGCCACCGCCGGCGGCCCCTACCCGCTGATCGTCTTCGGACATGGCTTTGCGGTGACACCCCAACCGTACGCCCGGCTGCTCCAGAGCTGGGCGCGAGCCGGATATGTCGTGGCCGCGCCGGTGTTTCCGCTGGGGAGCGCCAACGCCCCCGGAGGCCCGGACGAAGCCGACGTGATCAATCAGCCGAAGGACATGAGCTTCGTGATCTCCAGCCTGGTTTCGTTGAGCCGGCCGGGCGGGGGACCCCTGGCGGGTCTCGTCGATCCCGCGCAGATCGCCGTCGCGGGACACTCTGACGGCGGCGAGACCGCCCTTGCGGTGGCCTACAGTCGCCGCTTTCGCGATCCCCGAGTCGACGCCGCTGTGATCCTCTCGGGTGCGGAGATGTCGGGTGTCGGCGGGTACAGCTTCACTCTGGGAAGCCCGCCCCTGCTCGCCGCGCAGGGCACGGACGACACATTCAACGAGCCGAGGTACACGAACGCGTTCTTCAAGCTCGCCCAGCGACCGAAGTTTCAGCTCCGCCTGCTGGGAGCCGGACACCTCTCACCCTATACCCACCAGCAACCCCAGCTCGCGATCGTCGAGCGGGTGACCGTCGCATTCCTGAACGGATACCTAAAGCACGAGTCCGCGGAACTGCAGCGTCTGGTCTCGCTGGGGGGCGTCGCCCGAGCTTCTTCCCTGCTTGCCGAACCCTAGTTCGCGACGAACGCGAGAAAGTCGCGGCTGTCGGGTTCGAGAAGTTTGCCGGCGATCCCGAGCTGACCGGGTATGACTGGCACAGGTGTCGGGCCGACTCGGTGATGGGGGTAGAGATAACCGGCGACCCAGTCGGGGTTGATGTCGAGCTCGATCGCGCGCACCGCGCCGGCGGCGGTCAAGGTGGCGGCCAGCTGGGAGGGCAGGAGTTCCTCGCCGGCGGCCCAGACCAGCTGCCCGCTTGCGGTGATCCCCAGGCCTGCGCGAGCCACGCTCGTTCGCGCGCCGATCGTTTCGCCCCAGCACGCGATGATGCAATCTGAGACGCTCGCCGGCGCGACGCCGCCGTCGATGAGCAGACGCTGATTCTGCAACACCGAGAATACCGTCTTCCCTGCGCTGGGCACGCCCGCTCGCCACGCCCCGATATCGGTTGTCCCATCGGTATAGGTGACAATCGAGGCGAGTCCGGCCTTGAGCGGGACCGCCACGTGACCGCCGGACATGAAGCCGACATCCCGGTAGGTGAGCTTGAACCCTCCGTTGACGGCGGCGATCAGCAGGTGAATCTCCCGTGGGGTGATCTTGTCGCCGTAGGTCCAGCCCGTCACTCCTCCGTCGCTCGAGCCCGCGTGCAGCGTGAGGTGCACCAGACTCTGATCGAACCGCATCAGGGTTACCCCAGAGCGTTGGGCCAGCCACGCCGCGGGCCGACCATGAACCTTTGCCACCACCGTCCAACTCCTCGTCGGGTTCGTCGGCGCGGTTACCACGAGCGGCGGTTCTGAGCCGCCGCTCGTGGCAGCCGAGCCGCTTCCCTTCACTGTGTGTGAATATGTCCCGGTCGTCACCGCACTCGTCGCGCGTGTCACATGGGTACTCGACTGCCCGACGCCCACGTTGTAGATGACTGCGCCGGCAATCAACGCGATGAACGCAAGAGCGCTCACGCGCCTGCGCGCGTGCACGCCAACGCCTACCCGGTCTCGACCGCGATCTCGACTGCCACGTGGACGGCGTTCCTCGACACGCGCGGAGGCCCGAGTGTGGCGCTGGACGTCGCGGGTGGAAATGTCTCGCCGCGTCAACATCTCGATGCTAGCTCGCCGAAAGGACTCCGGCAAGTCACGGTGAGAGGTGTCTCATCTAGGAGTCTCGCCTCCCACATTCGCCTGAAGCCGCCAAGGTCCCGATAACTCACAACAACGATGCGGTGACTGCCGTCATTGGCCCGAAACCGGTCAGGTGGGGTATACGCGGCTCGATCTCTCCCCACGCGGCCGGCGCAGCAAGGCATGAGAACTCTCATCGTTTGATTAGCCGGCCGTTAATATGAGCCTGCACACTGGGTGAGTCGATGATCCTTCGCTCATCCATTCGCCCGGCTCTCACCGCAGCGCTCGCTGTCGTGACGCTGACGGTGGCGCCTGCTGCTATCGCGCTCGCGACGAGTGCATCGGCGAGGCCGGCCACCAGATCGGAGCGGGCGGCGATCATGGCGTCCTTCACCGCCAACGACGGCAGCTCCTCGGAGGTGCACGGAGTATACGTGTCTCGCTCGAACTCGAGCCTGGCCGTCGTGTGTGTCCGCACGCCGGAAGCGGGCATCCAGGCCTATGTCTTTGGCCACGCACGCCGCTCGTGGCGGTATCTCACCAGCGGCTCTGTCGGACACGCCGGCAACTCTGCCGATCGGCGCCTCGAGGGGGCCTGCGGTTGAGGTGCGGGTGTTGTGATGACCCCGCAGGGCTGTGATGACCCGGGTCCGGCTCTAGCTGACGGGGCTCTAGCTGACGGTGATGTAACCGCTCATATAACCCGGGTGCTGCATCGCCCATTCGTCGCATACGAAGGTGCAGAACCAAAGAAACCTTCCAGGCTGCTTTACGAGCAACGTGTAGGTGTGGGTGCCGGGCATCACGACGATGTTGACGCCGGCGTCCGGCGCGGTGATGCTGTGAGGCACGGTATCCGTGTTGTCGATCCTCAGCTGCTGGGGTTGGCCCGCCCGGACGGCAAATTCGGTCGTGGTGAAGGCGTCGTGCTTTTCGCCTTCCGGACCGCGCTTGTATTCTGGGATTACCGACAGAGCGACCGCCTTTGCCACCTGCGGTAGCGCGGCGGCCTGCTCAGCGGCGGCCTGGGATGCCGCGCGGGCTTCATCTCTTTCGCTGCTCTGGACGAGCGCGACCATCGACATCAGAACCGCGGCCAGGATCCCCACACCGGCGAGCGCCCTCAGCCCGAACCTCCTGGCGGCTGCGTCACCGAATTCGTACCGATATCTCGCCTCAGTGTCCTTGTCTGGCTCCCCCGCGGCGGAGCCGGGCTCGAAGACGAGATGACGAACGGGCACCGCGAACCGCTCGCGTACGAGACCCGCGAGCCGCGGCTCGAGCCCGCGCGCGGCTCGCTCCCAGCGAGTGGAGACGACCACTTCATCCGGCGCGAAGGTGGCGAACGCGTCCTCGATGGCTTCGAGCGGGTCAGCCTGTGAGATCTCGCCCGCGACGACAAGGTCGTGGCCGACGCGCTCAAGGGCCGACTTCAGGCGGACGCGCGCCTGCTCCGAGGGGCTGTCGACCGCGCCGGTCAAGCGCGCTCCAGGGGAGATCAGCGCGGGTACGAGCAGAAGCACGTGCGTCGACGGCGCGGAGGCCAGCCTCTCGACCTCGCTGAGGAGCGCCTCCTCGCTGAGTGTGTCGTTGGCGACGACGAGGACGCGGCGCTCCGCCGCCGAGCCCACGTGTGGAGGGGCCATCTTCACCGGCAGCTCAAGGGCGCGGAGCTTGCGTATGCGCAGCTGCGCGACCCGTACAGCGAGAGCCCCGAGTACGACCGCAAGCACAACGAGAGCGAGCCACGTCGGGCCGAGCGTGGCTGCGAGCACAAGTGGGATCAGGGCGAGTGTCAGCAGCAGGACAAAGCGGAAGGCCTCCGGCTCGCTGTGAAATGGGCTACGCACCAGTGGGGCCCTCTTCTGCGGCGTGTCCTGACAGGCTCTGCACGGCGGCCACCACCTGCTCGGGGGTCGCCGCTGCTGGCAACCGGTGACAACCGTTCAGGAGTTCCCCCAGCCCCGCGTCAATATCCGACGGCGCCTCGACCAGCAGCGGCATTTCGGGATAACGCGTGCGCAGTTCGCTCAAGACCTCTCGGGCCACCTCGCGCTCGTAGCCCAGTGAGCACACGACGAGATCGGCGTCGTGAGCGGAGGCGCACCCCGCGGGCCCGGTCAGCGGACACTGCCCGTGTCCCCGCGGGCCGGGACACACGCCGACGGCGTAACCGGCGAAGCGCAGGCCCGAGGCGATCGCGAGGCCGGTCGCCTCGTCCGGGTGCTCGACAAGCACCCGCGGATGGCTCCAGCGCCAAGGCTGGGGCTTCATGTTCACTGCTTGCGCGCGCTCCGTGGCACCCCCTGGGAACATGCCCTCACGCTAGATTGGCCGTGCCTCGACGTCATCCGGGGTCAGGCCGCATTCTGCTCCGTAGAAAACCGCTGTTGTCGCCACTCGGGGGGTCGGGAACATCAACGCTGCTTTCCCCCAGTACGCGTGCGTTAGCCGGCTTCGAGCAGACGCACGCCTTGGGCGAGCACTAGAGCCGGTTGCCCGGCTGGCTTGTCGGCCCACGCAACGGGGCCGATCTCGGCCCAATGCGGATGAGAGGACTCGAACCTCCACCTGGTTACCCAGACACGGACCTGAACCGTGCAGCAGGCATCCATATACGTCCGCCCGCGTCCAAACCGTCCTATCCGTCCCAGTTTCCGGACGCATCGGACGCATCGGACGATCTGACTGTTGCCACGATGTTGCCACGGCTCATTCGGCCGTCGCCATTGATCTGCTGTGGATTGGCGATGTCGGCGTGCCCTCCTCGTGACCAGCGCCGTGCAGCGACGCTCGGCAGCCGTCTGGCGTTGCGAGCGCCGCCGTAGCCGTACGGCCGAGTTCGAGTTAGCCCGGGCGGCTCCAGCTCGCTGATCGGAGCGTCTACGTCGCCACGTACCGTGTGCTTGTGCGGCACGGCGAACTAGCTGATCTTTCCGAGTTGCTGGGCCGCGGCGTGGCGATTCTCGCGGGCTTCGAGTCGGCCGCCGCGAGCATCCCTGTCGTCGATCGCCCGGGTTTCCTTGTTGCGCAGCCCCAGAACGATCCCCAGCCGATCATCGAGCGCCTAGCAGGCGCCGAGCGCCTGACATTCGTTCTAGGAGCCGGGGCATCTATGGAGGCCGGTCTGCCCTCGTGGGCCGGTCTGGTGCGCGCGCTGCTTGAGTCGGCGGCCCCGGCCTCGCTCGACGAGAACGATCGGGCAGCATGGCTCGATGCTGCCGCCGAGTCTGGGCTGCTCGGGATGGCGGCGACCGCACGGGTGCTGGCCGGAACCGACAAGGAGTTCGTCGAACGCGTCGACGAACACCTGTACAGGGGGAAGGGTCCCGATTATTTTGACCCTGGCCCGCTTACTCGTGAGATCGCAGCCTGGAAGCAAGCTTACCCCGAGATACAGCTGGCGACCTTCAACTACGACCAGCTTCTCGAGCGAGCGCTGCAGGATGTCGGCTTGACCGCACAGCCGCGCGAGGACAACGCGCCCGAGCCGGACGGCACCGCGTATGCCCACCACCTCCACGGACTGCTGACGGGCACGCCTGCCAACGACGCGGTGGTCCTCACGGAGCGCGACTATGCGGTCTGGTCCCCAGGGAGCTGGCAGGACGATTTCATGAGCGAGGCGCTCACGGGTGTCTGTGTCTTCCTGGGCCTTTCGTTCACCGACCAGAACCTGTTGCGCTGGATCTATGGTGCGACCGGCAGCCGACACGTCGCCGTCCTCACCCGGCAGAGCTCGCCCCGGCTATCGGGGCAGGTGCGCCGAGAGCTCGAAGTCCGCGAACCGCGCGCGACTGGCAAACGCGCACGTGACCGCCTACTGGGCAGACTTCTACGCTGAGGTCGCGCAGCTGATGCACGAGGCGCGTCGTCGGCGAGGCCCCGGCAAGCCCCCGGCTCCGTACCCTCTGCGCGCTCAGAAACGCGCGCTGAAAGGACGCCGACGGTGCCTGCCGGGCTCCGGCCTGCAGACGCGACAGGGCAAGGTCCGCCAGATCCTCTCCGGTTCGCTCTCGGGCGTGCGCGCTGCGCTTGCAAGCGCCGGCGTTGACGCCGCAGACGAAGTCCTAGGTCTCGGCCTGTGGGGCTTGGACTACGACCAACGTAACGTCACCCTCTGGGGCTCGTCCGATCGAGTCCACGTCGACATGTCGACCGTGACGGGCGTACCGCTCGCCTGGGACTCAAAATGGGTCGCGGTTGAGGCCATCACCCAGGTTCCGTCGTGGAATGGGATCCCGACACATACGCAAGCCGCTGGCGTTCGGTTCGTGGCATCCCGCTCGTCTGGACAAAGGCCGCGCAGCGGGAGCGAATCGTTGTTGGCGCCGCGACGCTTACCTCAACACAACCCACCGGAAGCTCTATCTTCGACCAGGCGGAGGAACTCGCTCCAGGCATCCGCAAGACGATCGACATTGCCCTCCACGACGAGCTGGTCAGGCTCTGGGATTGAAGGCGTCCGCCCCCGGTGCGTAAACTAAGAGCATGACTAGCCCGCTTGAGAGCACCAACCCCCACGGAATTCGGGTCGTCGCGGACCGCGCTCCCGTGCGCGAGGACGCCAAAAGCGCCTTCGCCAAAGGCTCACGCAAAGCCACCGCAGGGATCAACAACCTCGTGGGCGCCAATCATCGCCGCCGTAGCACCGAGTCCGTAGCCAAACGCCGGAAATAGCGTCCGAGCAACGCTCGGAGCTTGCGTCGCGTGTAGGCCGACGGCTCACGGTCGCGGGAGGCGGGCATCGGAATCGAACCACTGGAGACGGCTTTGCAGAGCGCCCGAAACTCCTGTTTCTGACTTATCTAAGCGGTTCTCGGGGGCGCCGAGTGCTCTCAGGTGACCTCGGAAAACGCTCCGTCTGGGAGAGTTTTGGGAGAGCGCGGCCTGCGACGCCGCCGGGGAGATCAACCGGCAGACCGGTGCGGCTGCCGCATCCCTCCGCTTGCCGCGCATTGCGAGACCGTCGTCGGCGGCGCTGAGACGCGCGTGTTGTCGCGAGAGCAGGTGTCCGGCCGGGCCCTGTGCCCTACCCGGCTTCGGGACGGCGGAGATGAGTGCCCCCAGCCCGAAGCGCTGTTGACATGCGTGTGGACTCGCTGCCTCATGCGAAAAGCATGATCGAGCAGCCGGCGGCCACTGAGCCGGACCGGGTTCGACGGAGACCGTGGTCTGGTCTGGGTTTCTCGCCACCGTGTCCGTCGAATCGCGCCCACTCCGACCACGTCCAGACGCTCTTCGTCCAAACGAGATAGCGCATCGGTTTCCGCATCCGGTCGCGTCTCATTAGCCGGGGGATTTGATTAGACGGGCGTAGCCTCCGCTTTGACCCTGGAAGTCGAATAATGGAGGTACGCCCGCATGGAGAAGGTAGCCCCGAGCGAGAGGTTTCGCCGAGAACTGGATGAGGTGTTGGCCGGTGTCGGCGGCGAGGAGGACCCGATCGAGACGGTCGGCCGTCTCGGTGCGCGGCTGATCTTGCAGCAGGCGCTGGAGGACGAGGTCACGGGGTTCCTCGGCCGTGGCCGCTATGAGCGCGCCGGTGAGGCGGTCGGTCACCGCAACGGCCATGAACAGAGGACGGTGAAGACGACGAGCGGGGCGATGGCTTGGAGCGCCGCAGGATCCGTGACGCGAGCAAGCTCGGGTTTGAGAGCCGGATCCTCGGCAAGGGCGTCACCCGGACACATGCGCTGGAGTCGCTGGTGATCAGCGGTTTCCTGCGGGGCCTGTCGACGCGGGAT
Organism: uncultured Solirubrobacterales bacterium; assembly: GCA_963785785.1. Classification (GTDB taxonomy): domain Bacteria; phylum Actinomycetota; class Thermoleophilia; order Solirubrobacterales; family Solirubrobacteraceae; genus Palsa-744. Next base: position 382,530 of record CAWAWI010000004.1, read on the forward strand.
GTGGAGGCCGCGCTGGAGGAAGTCTTCGAGGAGCCGATCGCTTCCAAGGCGACGGTCTCGCGGATCTGTGAGGACACCCGGGAGCGATACCGCCAGTGGTGCCGGCGGCGCCTTGAGCAACACGACATCGTCTACCTGTTCCTGGACGCGATCTATCTGAAGCTGCGTCCCGACGACACGCCCGCGGAGGGCGTCCTTGTCTGCTGGGGCGTCACGCTGGAGGGCCGCAAGGTCCTGCTCGGATTGGCTCTGGGGAGCCGTGAGAGCTATGACAGCTGGCTCGCTTTCGGCCGGGACATGATCGATCGCGGCCTGCGGGCGCCGGCGCTCGTGATCGCCGACGGGGCACCCGGGATCTGGAAGGCGGCGCGGGAGCTCTGGCCGCTGCGCTGGAGCAGCGCTGCACCGTCCACGCGCTGCGGAACGTCACGGGCAAGCTCCCTGAGCGCCACCACCAGGAGGTCAAGGCGCGCTGGTGGAAAGCGTTCGATGACGCCCGCTCACCGGGCGAGGCCACCCGCGAGCTGCAGGGCATCATCGCCAACTACAAGACAGCCTATCCCTCGGCAATGGCCGTCATCGAAACGGACCTGCCGGCGCTCGTCACCCACCTGCAGTTTCCCGTCCGAGCACCGCAAGCGAATCCGCACGACGAATCTCCTCGAGCGGACGTTCGTGGAGGTCCGCCGGCGCACCAAGGTCATCGGCCGGTTCCCCGGAGAGACATCCGCCCTCTCACTGATCTGGGCCGTGCTGGAGCTCTCCTCACGCGGCTGGCGCGGAGTGAAGATGAACCCCAAGACCGTCGCCGAGATCGAGCGGCTCCGCCGTCAGCTGCGCGAGGACGCGCCGCGCCACCCGCACCGCCGACACCGAGGAGGTGATCGCCGCATAGGATCCGCAGCAAGCGGAGCTACGCCTCGGCGAATTCACCCGAGAACTGAGACGCGACCCCGCATCCGACCCAGGAGTGAAGTGGGTAAGCAATAGTAGTGCGTGCCATTTCCTCACTATATACGCTAACTTTTGGGTACGGCAGCGAGCGTCTCGGCCGCCGCCGGACGCGTAGCGCTACTTCTTGCTCTTAGCCTTGACCAGATGGACGCCCTGCGTCTGCGTTTTGCTTGGGCTTGGAGATCCCTTGAAAATCGTCAGGATGGCGCTCAGGCGTCCGTGAGCACCGCTTAGAAACGCGCGCCCAGCGCGTAAGCATCAGCTTGATGGTCTCGCTGCGGTTCGCAGGAACTGAGAAGGTAGCAGTACCGATGTTCTTGGCCTTCCCCTTTCCCTCGCCCTTTCTCCTGGCGGTCAACGTTAGCTTGCCGCGACATGTTGCCGTGCCCGTACAGCTCAGCTTGATGAGCGCCTCGTGGTTACGCTCGACCGTGATGACGGACCGGTCAAGAAAAATATTGCCCGTAGCAGCGTGTTCTTCTTCGTGTTTGCGTCGAGCCGCTGCTTCTTCTTCAGTTTTACGTTTCGCCGCTGCTTCTTCTACCGTTTACGTTTCGCCGCTGCTTCTTCTTCAGCTTTACGTTTCGCTTCTTCTCGGACGCCTAGCTGTTGCGCCTTGTATCACGGCGGTAGCTGCGGGACGCTGCGGAGATACCAGCACCCGTATCGTTTCTCGCGGTCTCCGTCACCCAGATGATCTGCCCGACATCGGGACCCCGCCAGCGAGTAGCTCGGTGAGCCTGCACCACTGATCGGCGTACAGCCTTCGCCGTTACTGGCACAGCGTTCCCATTGGTAGCTGTATTCGGTCGGACTGTTAGTCCATTCACCATGTACCTCGGTGAGAGTTTGGCCTTGTTCGGTAGCGCCGGAGATGCTTGGCGGTCTATCGCCTTCGGGCGCGGGCACTCCCGAATATGTGACTTCGTCACCCTGAAAGTCCACTGCGACACATCGCAGCACCGACGAACACGACACCGACACGAGGCCGTTGCCGTCGACTCCAGAAACGTGCTCCAAGTGGCCCCGTACGCCAAGCACGTTGCCCGGAGTTCTCCGCCGCCATGCCGAACGACGCTGACAACGACACCGATTCGATGGTACTCGCATCGATTTTTGTGACTCAGGCTCCGACTCCGTCGAGTATTGCGTTCAGATAGCCTTTTCTTGCAGCTCCTGCCCATGCGAAACGACGCTGATGCGCACGATACCGATGAAAACGCAAGGCCTTC
>CAWAWI010000005.1:0-104749 GCA_963785785.1 uncultured Solirubrobacterales bacterium
GAGCGCCTCGTGGTTACGCTCGACCGTGATGACGGACCGGTCAAGAAAAATATTGCCCGTAGCAGCGTGTTCTTCGTGTTTGTGTTCTAGCGGCCCGCTTCTTCAGTTTCTACGTTTTCGCCGCCTGCTTTTTTTTCAGTTTTACGTTTCGCCGCTGTTTTTTTTTCAGCTTTACGTTTCGCCGCTCTTCTCGGACGCCTAGCTGTTGCGCCTGTATCACGGCGGTAGCTGCGGACGCTGCGGAGATACCAGCACCCGTATCGTTTCTCGCGGTCTCCGTCACCCGGATCGTATGCCCGACATCGGGACCCGCGAGCAAGTAGCTCGGTCAGCCTGCACCACTGATCGGCGTACAGCCTTCGCCGTTACTGGCACAGCGTTCCCATTGGTAGCTGTATTCGGTCGGACTGTTAGTCCATTCACCATGTACCTCGGTGAGAGTTTGGCCTTGTTCGGTAGCGCCGGAGATGCTTGGCGGTCTATCGCCTTCGGGCGCGGGCACTCCCGAATATGTGACTTCGTCACCCTGAAAGTCCACTGCGACACATCGCAGCACCGACGAACACGACACCGACACGAGGCCGTTGCCGTCGACTCCAGGAAACGTGCTCCAAGTGGCCCCGTTGTACGCCAGCGCGTTACCAGAATTATCCACCGCCATGCAGAACGACGCTGACGGACACGACACCGATTGGAGGTACTCGCATCGATTTTTGTGACTGGGCTCCACGAGCTCCCGTGGTATTGCGTCAGATAGCCTTCTTTTGCAGCTCCTGCCATGCAAAACGACGCTGATGCGCACGATACCGATGAAAACGCAAGGCCTTCGCCGGTGACGTGGACTAGTGCACCCCAGGTGCTCCCGTTGTACGTCACGGCGCCTCCCTTCGCGTCCACGGCGGCGCAAAACGTTGGAGCCCGGTTTCTGTACAAGACACGGCGTTTAGGCCGGCGTTGCTGTCGATTTCGTCCGGCGGCGTGCTCCACGAGCTGCCGTTGTATGTAACGACTTTGCCCCCGTTGTCCACGGCGGCGCAGAACGACTCCGATGAACAAGACACCAGTGGAGCTGCCCACCGGTGCTGCCAGTATCGATGCTAGCCGCGTATGCCACGTACCTGCGGTATAGACGATGGCGCGGGACAGATCCACTGCAGCGCAGAACGATTCTGACGGGCAGGATAAAGATTTGAGAAAAGCGCCTTCGATATTGAGAGCGGAACCCCACGAACTGCCTTCGAACATGACGGCACTTTTCTCGTCGTCTACCGCGACGCAAAACGACGCCGACGGACAAGACAGGGATCACGCCGTAGCCGCCCGGGCTCGGCTCAGTAAACACCTTGACCGGCGACGACCACGACGGACCAGCAGCCATCGAGGTGGATGCCCAAGCCAGCAACCGACGGCAAAGACGGCAGCGAGTAAACCGCGATACGGTGAGCACGACAGGTCGTGCGAGCATTGCCTCTTGGGCAGTTGCTCTTCACGATGCCCGGCTCCGTGGCAATCGTCTGCCCCCGGTCGTGCCGCGACGACCCATCGATCGGCGATCGCGGGAGCAGATTGCTGCTCATGCGGCCGGCTGCGGAGTCGTGTGCGTCGGAGTGCCACCTTTCTGCCGCATGTCGAGGTCCCCATAAGCCGCAGGCGCGCCCTCGCCTGACAGAAGTCCGGCCGCTCCAGCGATCCTCGACATCTGGTGCCCCCCGTCCCTGGCCATTGAAGGTTGCCCTCACGTGCCGAGAGCCTGCGCGAATCGTACTCCTGTCTGGGGCGAGCCGCAAAGTGCCGGGCCGACGGCAGTGCCAGTTTCGTGGATGCATGCGTCCGAGCGACGGCTGCGCTGACGATCGGATTTGGACGACCGGGAGGTGCCGGCGCGGACGACTTCGTCACGCCTGCTTCGCCTGCCGGCGCAAGCAAGCGTCTCGCTGAGCCTGCGCTCGTGCGACCGGGCTTCGTCCAACGCGTGTCGGCCATGTGCCGTGGCTTTGCGTCAGGGCTCGGGCAGCGTGTCGTTGGCGATTGGTGGTTGGGGGCAGCCGTGATCGTTCCTGCTTTGCGAGGGCCCGCGCCTACAGCTATCAACTCAGCGCGTCGGCGAACGCTAGGGCGCCAAGAGCTTCGACTTCGCCGCGTCAAACTCTGCCTCCGACAAGGCTCCAGACTCACGAAGACGTGTTATCTCCTGAAGCTCGCCCGCGATGCCCCTGGCCCCGTCAGTCTGAGGCCCAGGCTGGGAAGGCGAGCCCGCCTGCGCTGAGACGACGGCGCTCGCGGCGGCATCGAGCGCTTGCACTCCCCCTCCCCCCCCCCCTCCTCCCTCCTCCCCCTCTTTCTCCCCATCCCCCCCCTTCCCCTACCCCCCCCCCCCCCTTCCCCCCCCACCCCCCTTCTCTCCCTCACCCCCTCCAATCCCTCTTCCCCTCCCCCTAGGGGCTCAAACCCGGACACCTTGAATCGGCGTATCTGCCACATCTCCACCGCACCAAAGAAGCAGAGCACTGGAAATGTCAAGACCAGCACAGTTAGGAGAGCAACGTAGTACTTGTTCCACGGAAACGTGATGCTGCGAAGAGCCTTGTCGTTGAAATACGTTCGCCCGGTCGTGTGGTTGTGCACGAGAAAGACCACGTTGCTGCGCTTCCCGCGACTGACGGCCGCCAGACTCACGACGTTGCCATCCGCGATGGCAACGTCGAAGTCGCGGAGTTGAAACGAGTCCGTGGTCCCATCGATAGCGGTCACGAAGAATTGATCGATCGTGGTGTGGGTAGTCCAAACCGAACCGGATACAGAGCCGACTTCCTGGTACGCGCCACGGGAAGAGCCAATGCTCCCGCGCGTCGTACTCTCGGTCCGCTTCCCAACTTCACCTGCCCGCCCCGTGAAGGTCGTGATTTTGTAAGCGCCGAATGGCCGCGCAAAGCGCGGCGGGCTATCCGTCGTCGTGCGAAGCGGCAACAACGCCCTGCGTGCGCGCAACAGCATCGGAATCAGCGCGATGACGCAAACCGTAATCCAAGTGGACATCGAAGCTCCCCCATGTGTCTACATCGGACGGCGAGCGCCAGCTTGCCGCGGATTTCCGCCGAGGCAAAAGTACGGCGCAGCATACCAGGGCTCGCGCCTCCATGGACGGCTCCGTTCAACCGGAAGCAGGAACTTGCGTCAACCCCAAGTCACGGCATCGGGTCTACGCCGAGACCGAGCCGATCTCTGCATAGAGCCGGTGTGCCTCCAGTAGCCGCTGGCCGTCGCTATGAAGCGGCGCCCCTCAAGGAGAGCCGCGCAGCCGGTCGTCCCAGAGCCCATGAACGGATCCACAACACGGTGCCGCCCTCTGGGCACGCCAGGGTGACGAGCCATCGCATCAGAGGGATGGGCTTGACCGTTTGGTGCACGTTGAGGCGCATCGTGGCCAACTCATCTCTCACTCCATAGGCGACTGGCCCGAGGTCAGCGCCCGACCGACCCCCGCCTTGAAGAACACAATCGTTCCCCACGACCGACCGCTGCCGGCCACTGGGGAAATACTTCCTCGGGACGGCCCTCGCGATCGAGAAGTCCAGAACGGATGCGGCACCGGCGATCACCTACCGCGGCTCGCACCACCACGTTCACGCTCGTCTCGATCGCCCACGCGTTCCTCACCCTGGAGCGAACCCGGCGCCCTCAAACCAGGGCGGCAGCCTGACCCTCTTCAGGGTCGTCCGGGAGCTCCAAGCACTCCTGGCCTGCTGGCACGGAACCTGCCCCACCTGCCACCGAGAGCTGCCGCCCCACCACCAACTACACCCACCACCAACCTAACGGAGCACTATTAGCAACCCCATCTCCACCGCCTCGCCGCTCCTTCAGACGTCTGCCCTGCTCCACCGTCAGAAGCGACAAAGGCCCGTCCACACAAGATGCACAGGGGTGCGGGCGCTGTGCGATCGCTGTGCGATTTCGTTGGCCGGTTTCGGGCGCTTGGGGTCTGTACCCGTGGATGATGAGCGCTTCGAGCATCGGTGCCGGCCGGGGCGGGGGTTACGCCCGCTATCTGGAGGGCAAGACGGTCGCGCCCGAGCGCGGGGACTACTACCTGACGCCCGGCGGCGAGCTGGCGGAGGCGCCGGGCAACTGGCTGTCGGCCCCGGAGACGCTGGCCCGCCTCGGCGTCGACCCGGCTGCGCCGGTGGATGGCGGGGATTTCATCGCGTTGATGGAGGGCCGGCACCCCGGGACCGGCCGGTGGCTGCGCAGGGCGGGCGCGGATGGGTCGCGGGGTGGCGGGATCGATGTGACGTTCAGCGCCCCGAAGTCGGTGTCGGTCGTCTGGGCGCTGGGGGACCCGTGGCAGCGCGAGCAGATCGAGGCAGCGCACGCGAGGGCGGTCGAGCGCTCGGTCGGCTATCTGCGTGAGCGGGTGCCGGTCGTTCGCCGCCGCTATGGCGCCGAGGTCATCGAGGAGCCCGCGAAGGATCTGATCGCGGCCGCGTACCGCCACACGACCGCGAGGGGCGTCTCGGGTGCTGAGGCGCCCGACCCGCAGCTGCATACGCATGTCGTGATCTCGGGGGCGGTGCGTGAGGATGAGCGGATCGTCGCGGTCGCCTCCCGTCCGGTGTTCCGTGGCGCGCGCGAGGTGGGGGCGTTCTACCGCTCCGCGCTGGCGGAGGAGCTGGCGGGGGAGGGGTATGCGATCGAGCAGGGCACCGGCCGCGACGGGCGCTACTTCGAGATCGCCGGGGTCCCCAAGGAGCTGCGTGATGCGTTCTCCGGCCGCCACCGTGAGATCGCACAGGCAGCGGAGCGGTTCCGTGCCAAGCACGGCCGCGCTCCGGAACGCGGGGAGCTGCGCGACCTGGCGCTCGAGAACCGCCGCGCCAAGGAGCTCACGACCCGCGGGGACCTGCAGCGCGTCTGGGCGCGGACGGGTGAGCGTCACGGGTTCGGGGCTGATGAGGCGGTGCATCTGATCGGCTCACCCGTGCACACGCCGCCAGAGCAGGCGTTGGAGGATCGCATCGAAGCGAAGCTGACCGAGCAGGAGGCCGTCTTCGACGCCGGTGCGCTGCGGACGGTCGCGCTGGAGCAGACAGCGGGGGAGATGAGCCCCGATGAGGCGCTCGCGGTCGCACGCGAAATGGTCGCCGACCGTCGTGTCCTGACTTTGGAGGGCGGGCGGATGACGACGCTCGCGGTGCGTGCGCAGGAGGAGGCGATCGAGCGACGCTCCGGGCTGCTCGCCCAGCCCGCCGGCCGGGATGTCGGCGAGCACGCTAGGGCCAGCGCGGGCAGGGAGGTCGCGGAGCGCATCGCCGCACCGCTCTCCCGCGAGCAGGAGCAGGCCCTGCGCACCGTGACCGGCCCGGAGCGCCTGGCGGTGCTCGTCGGCCCCGCGGGGACCGGGAAGGGTGTCGTGATCGACGCCGCCGCCCGCGCCGAGCAGATCGCCGGCCGGGAGACGATCGGGATCGCGGTGTCGGGGTCCACAGCCGAGCGCCTCGGCGCGGACAGCCCCGCTCTCGCCGGGCGCACGCTCACCCTCGATGCCCTGGTCGCGCGGGCGGACACGGGCAGGGTCCAGATCGGAGCCGGCACGACGGTGATCCTTGATGAGGCCGGGATGGTCGACCACAAACGCATGGACGCCCTCACCGAGCTGATCGACCGCTCGGGGGCGAAGCTGATCGCGGTCGGCGACGGCAAGCAGCTCCCGTCGATCGGACCCGGCGGCATGTTCGACCGGATCGCCGGCCGCGCGCCTACCGCCGAGCTGGCAGACGTCCGCCGCACCAGCGACCCCGAGGAGCGCAAGGCGTGGGCGGCGCTGCGTGCCGGGGAGCCCGAGCGGGCGATGGCGCACTACCAGGCCCGCGGACAGCTGTTCTTCAACGACACCCGCGATGAGGCCGGTGAGGCCGCGGTGCAGCGCTGGGCCGAACTGACCGAGACACGCGACATCCGCGAGGTCGCGCTGATCGCCGACGCGCTCGAACGTGGAGATCGACCGGCTCAACGCCCGCGCCCAGCACCTGCGCGCCGAACGCGGCGAACTCGGACAGCGAGAGGTCCCGCTGCCGCACCAGCACTACGGGCTGCGCGAAGGAGACCTGATCGCGTTCACCAAACAGCACCGGACACCAGGAGAGCCCAGGGTCGAGAACGGCACCCGCGGACAGGTCACCGACGTCCACGACGAACGCGGCGTGACCGTTGACGCTCGACGGGTCCGAGCGCCACGTCAACCTCGCCGGCGAGGACCTTGAGTCGCTGCGTCTCGGCTACGCCCAGCACGTCTACCGCCAGCAGGGAGCGACCGTCGAGCGCTCCGTCGTCGTGACCGGCGGATGGCAGACGAGCAAGGAGTCCGCCTACGTCCAGGCCAGCCGCGCGCGGCAGGGCACCGAGTGGTTCCTCGCCCGCGACGAGCTCGGCCTCGAGGGCCAGGACGAGCGGCGAGTCAGGAAGCTCGCCGACAAGATGAGAAACAGCCGCGCCCACACACCATCACTCGCGCACCCCGAACTACCAGACCCAGAATGGGGGCTGGGATTCAAGCCGACACTCGCACCAAGCCGCAGCCGCCTGCCAGGGCTCGCGCGCACCATCCACCGCATCATCCAACCCGACCGATCACCGGACCGAGGCCGATGAAGATGCGGCGCTTGCCGGCCGGTGTCCTCCACGCGCCCCAGGCCCATATCGAGCAAGTCGTTGGCCGGTTTGGGTCTCTCGTGGTCAGTAACCGCATGAACACCCATGAACCGAGCATCACCGAGCTGCTCAAGCCCGCCGAGGTAGCCGCGCGTCTCGGGGTCTCACGGACGTGGCTATATGACGCTGCAAGTACCGGGCGGATACCGTCGATTCGCATAGGCGGTAAGGATGGTCCACTCCGATTCGTCCCCGCCGATCTTGAGCAGTGGATAGATGACGCCCGTGCCGCCTCAATCCCGAGACGGGCCGCGCGCTCAACCAGCTCCGCCGCGCTTGATCTAGTCGACATCGTCGGTCCGCCGGGGGGCCGCTCGCGCTCGCGTCGACGCCGTTAGGGGACGCCTGCGGCTACGCGGCCCGGCGAGCAGCCCGCACGATCGCCTCTTCAGTGGCAATCGCGCCCGCGGCGAGAACGTGCCGCTCCAAGTGACCGTAGTAGCGCTCCGTCATGCCGATATCCGCATGCCCCAGTTGACGCTGCACATACATCAACGAGTTGCCGCCAGCCAGCCACGCGGCCGCGGCGGTATGGCGAAGCGAGTGCAGCGGCATGTCCCGCAGCGCGGCGTCCTGCAAGGCGATCTTGTGCCATTCCTGGGAGACGGTGTTGCGGTCAAAGTGCTCGGGCTCACCGGCGCTCGCCCAACGACCCCGCTCGGCTTTGCGCGTCCGCACCGGCATTACGAACAGCGGCGCGTTCTTCTGCTCGCCGCTGGCCATCTCCGCTCGCCGTGCAAGCTGCTCACGCAACGTGCGGCTCAAGCCGGGACCAATCTCTACGCTGCGGAACCTGTCGCCCTTAGTCGATCCGCTCGCCGTCATCCGCGTTCGCGTCTTCTTGTGCGAGCGATAGACGACCATGAACCCGCCCGTCTCCTCAGCTTGAGATCGGCGATCTGCAAATCGATCGCCTCGGAGATACGCAAGCCCGCCCGTACCAGCACCTCCGCCAGCGGCCGGTAGACCTCTACGCACGCATCCAGGTAGAGCGGGATCTCGTGCAAGCGCAGGTAGTCGTGCTCGATATGGGCAGCAGGCAGGCGCTCGATCCCGAGCGCCGGGTTGCTCGCGATAACCCGGTCCTTGACCGCAGCATTCAGACACACCACCAACGTGCCGAGCGTGTTGTTGATCGTCTTCGCACCGACCTCACCGGCTTCAACGCTCTCAGCCTGGTCGACCATCCACGTCCGAACCACTTCTGCGTCGAGCCTGTCCAGACGGATCGACTCGAACTCCGGCAAGAGACGCTTGCGGCCATCGACCTCATAGGCCCTCCAGGAATTCGGCTCGAGGTAGGGCTTGCGCTGACGAAGCCATGCCTCCCACCAGCTCCCAAACGTACGCTTGGTGTGGAGCACCTCGCCGCGCTCCTTGCGCTCGGTGATCCGGCGCCGCGCCGTACGCGCGGCCGACTTGCTCGAGAAGCCCCTCTTGCTGGTGGCGGTGCCGTCCGAGCGCCGGGCCACGTACCGCCACTTCGTGCCCGAGGAAGTCTCGTACGGATAGACGCCGCCACTCTGCCCGTGTCGTCTGGTTTTGCTGCGCTCCGGGACGTCGTGATCGTGGATCGACTCGTCGAACTCCCGTGCCGCATCCTCGTCGCGGAAGCGCTTGGCGCGATGCCGGCCCGAGCTGTCGCGCCAGCGCACTTCGTATCGGCCCTGCACAAGCCTGTAGCTCATCCTTCCTCCACGTCCAGATCGCCTCGACGATGTACGGAAAATTGTACGACGTTGCCAATGGCAACAACATGTACGGTAGCGCCGAGATGGGACGCAACTACGCGAGAACCAAGAAAGCCCCGCTATGCGGGGCTTTCTTACGATGCGGATGAGAGGACTCGAACCTCCACCTGGTTACCCAGACACGGACCTGAACCGTGCGCGTCTACCAATTCCGCCACATCCGCTTGTAGGCGAGCAAGCGAAGATATCGCACCGCGCTCGCCGGTCCCGGAGAGGTCCTGTGCGGGCTGTCGCGGCCGTGGACGGGTGCGTTCGCGTCGTCGGAGTCGCTCGTGGTGCTTTGCTAGCCTCGGTCCCGCAGTCCCGAGCCGCCATCGTCTAGGGGACTAGGACGCCGCCCTCTCACGGCGGTAACACGGGTTCGAATCCCGTTGGCGGTATCGATCTTTCACAGACGCTCTTGCGATGCTCTCGCTGGCGCGCCTGGCCCGCAAGGCCCCGCGGGCACACGCCCCAGGAATACCGACCCGAAGCCAAACGCCTTACGGCGCGGGGGTCGTTGTGGGTCGGCGGGCTCCCGCCCAATCGGTGGGTCGACAGCCTGGTTTAGCGTCTTCCCGCGGAGTCTCCCCGCGGAGTCTCCCCGGCGCCCTCCAGCGACCATGCGTTGGACCCCGTTCGAACAAGCGGAAGAAAGTAGGAGACGGGTCTCGACTTGTGAGCGCGGACCAATGAACCTCTGTGCTTCACGCGGGCAGGCGTGGGCTTCGTTTGGCCTGCGAAGTGGTCGGGCATACATCTCGGTCGGCGCGCGTACCGACGCTCTCATCCCAAAGTCGAACAGGACGATCAGGCAGGAAGAAATGGCTTCTATTGACAAAACCCTCACGACGTCCGAGCGTCTGCGTCCGGGTCCGAGCGGGCTGCCACGTGGGCAGGTGACCGAGATCCAGCGCAGCCGCATGCTCAGCGCGGCGGTCCAGGCGGTCGAAGAGGTCGGATTCACGCGTATGACCGTGGCCCAGGTCATCTCCCGGGCGAAGGTATCCCGGAAAACCTTCTACGACGTGTTCGTCGACCGCGAAGACTGCTTTCTGGCGGCCTTCGAGCACACGATCGCCCAGGTCCGGGCGCTTCTCGCGGAGGCCCATGAGAGAGAGTCCAGCTGGCGGGACGGCATTCGCGCGAGCTTGGAGCGTCTGCTGACGTTCATGGACGAGGAGCCTGGCCTCGCCCGTCTGCTCGTCATCGAGGCGCTTGCCGCCGGTCCTCGCGTCCTGGACAGCCGCGCCAAGGTGCTGGACGAGCTCGCGGGTCACATCGATCGGGGCAGAGCCGCGGGAGACGTCAACCTGGAACCCTCCGAGGTCACCGCCGAAGGCGTCGTCGGGGCGGTCTTCGCGGTGCTCCACGCGCGCCTTCTCGAGGGCGGCCACGAGCCGTTGACCAACCTCCTGGCTCCCCTCATGAGCATAATCGTACTTCCGTATCTCGGAGGCCGGGCGGCGAGCGCTGAGCTCTCCAGGCCTGTGCGCAAAGCTCGTGCGAGCACCGGTCGTGGGGTGTCTCGCAGGAGAGGCGATCCCCTCCAGGGCCTGAACATGCGCTTGACCTATCGCACTGTACGAGTGCTCGTCGCGATCGGATCCAATCCGGGTGCGAGCAATCGCGAGGTCGCAGAGGGCTCGGGGATCGCCGATCAGGGCCAGATCTCCAAGCTGCTGCGGCGTCTGCGACGGCTCGAGCTCGTCGAGAACCGCGACGAGGGTCAGCAGAAGGGCACCCCCAACGCCTGGCATCTGACCGATCGCGGTGCCCAGGTCGAGCGTGCCACACGCTCCGCCGAGCTCTGAACGAGCTCTGACGGAGTCCAGGGCTCTGGCCAGCCCGCGCGCGAGGCTCCTCCTCCCGTAAAGAGGCTCCTCCCCCCGTAAAGGGGCTCGTCCCGCCCAGATCTCGTCGTCGGAGGGAGAGGACGAGGTGCTGCGCTTTCTGCTGTGGCGGATGCTGGGCCTGGCCGCGTTCGTGGTCGCGGTCGCGCTGATCGTGTATCTGCTGGATGGCGGCCTCGGAGCGGCGTTGAGAGGTACGGGGGGCTCGCCGATCGCGGGGCATCTTTCGGTGGGGGCCCTCGCGGACGCTCTCGCCGCGGGCGCGAGCATGGCGCTGGGGTGGGGGCCTTTTGGAGGGCCTTCCCTGGGGGAGGTCCTGGCGTCGGCGGCGGTGTGCCTGGGGATGGTCTTGGGGGGTGCCCGCGCGCGCGCGCGGGCAGGCCGAATCTACACCCGCCTCGAGGTCCACGCCTACCGCGCGGACACGACAACCGCGGACGGGGTGGTCACCATGTTCCACGCCCTCCACAAGCGTCTTCTGCACCGCTGGTGGCGGCGGCTCATCTGGGGCCAGCCCTCGATCGCGCTGGAGGTCCACTATGCCGGGGACCTCTCGGCCTCGTCGCGAGAGGCTCTCGAGGTACGAGAAGCCGCCGAGGCGCGAGAGGCACGCGAGGTGTGGCTCGCGGTCTGCTGCCCCGCCGGCCTTCAGGAGATGGTCGAGACGGCCCTTCGCGGCGCCTATCCGAACTGCCGGCTGCTACCGGCTCGCTCGGAGCCCGGATCCCCGCCCGTGGTGCTGCGCCTGAAGAAGCAGTCCGGGTTCATCAGGCGGGTCAAGACGGTGGATCGTTTTGAGCACGCCCGGGAGCCGTCGGTGAACCGGTTGATGAGCGTCATGGCCACGTCCGGGGAGCCGGCGTTCATGCAGCTCGCGCTGACACCTGCCCCGATCCTGTTCGAGCGTCACGCCAGGCGCCTGTACAAGCGCCACGAGGCCCGGCTCTCGCGTGAGCGTCGCGAGCATCTGGTGGTCCGTGACCGGTCGCTGGTCGAGGACACCGAGTTGCGAGGGGGCCTGGATGTGCAGCATCAGCCCCTGTTCTTCGCCGATCTGCGGGTGATCGCTTCCAGCCGACCGGCCTGTGAGCGGATCGCCTCCGAGCTTCGGGCGGTCGTCGCGGAGAACAACCTCGTGGAGCGGGGAACCGCGGTGCGCCACGGCTGCCTCGGGCTGTACGACAGACGGGTCCGGCGAGGGGAGGGCAACCCGCTGGCGCCGGTTCACAAGGGTGTGTTCGCCTCAACCGAGCTGGCGGCCCTGTGGCATCTGCCGTCGGTGGACTTCGCGAGCGTGCCCTTCGCGCGCAGCGGAGTTCCCCGGGCGCCGGCCCCGCCCTCGATCCTGCGCCCATCCGACGGCCCGGGGACCTTGCGAGATGCGCTGGGCACGGTCACGATCCATCCGTCTCTGCGCAAGCAGAACACCGCCGTCCCGGGCGCGGTGGAGCAGGGAAAGTCAAGCTACCTCGTGGCGACCGTCGCCGAGGATCTGCGTCGAGAGGGCTGCGCGGTGATCGTGCTCGATCCGAAGGGCGACGCCGCCGACGCGGCCGTGAGCCTCGTGCCGGCCGATCGCACGTGCACGCTCCTTGACTTCACCCACCCGACCTGCGGCTTCAACCCGCTCGCGGTGGACGCGCCGGCGGACGTGATCGCCGACTACGTGGTGGCGAGTCTCAAGAACCTCTTCACCGACGCCGACATCAGGGCGTCGTCGGATCGCTACCTGCGCAACGCGATCATCGCGGTGCTCGCCTACGACCGGGCGTCGACTCTGTGGGACGCCGCACGGCTGCTGTCGGTGGGAGAGGAGGGCTACGCGTACCGCAACGCGGTGGGTGCTCGTGTGCGGACCATGCCCGAGTTCAAGGAGATCTCCGAGTTTTTCACGGCCGAGCTCTCGGCCCAGCTCGCGGATGCCCGCAGCACGACCACCGCCAAGCTCGACGCGCCCGTCAACAAGCTCGCCCGGCTGCTGAACTCGCCCTCGATCAAGCGGGTGCTCCTGAACGACTCCCTGCTCGTCGACTTCGACAGAGTGATCGCCGGGGAGGAGGTGCTGGTCGTCAAGGGAGCCCTCGGGGCGATGGGCGCAGGGAACACCTCCGTGCTCATGCAGCTGCTCGTCGGGATGCTCGACGCCGCCCTGGCCCGTCAGCAGGATCTCGTCTGCGCCGAGCGGCGGGTGGCGGTGGCGCTGAAGGTGGACGAGGCTCCCCTGGTGCTGAACCGGGGGTTCGCCGAGACGATGGCCCTGAAGCGCTCGGCGGGCCTGGAGACCGTGGCCTGCTGGCAGACTGAGGCCCAGTGGACCGATCCGGAGGTCCGCGACCAGCTCGACGCGCTGTTCGCCCACCGGGTCTACTTCGCGACCTCCTCCTCTCTTGATGCCCGTACGGCGGTCAAGCTGATGATGGCCGAGTTCTCAGACATGGTCCGGCCGGGCATCGAGCGCATCTCCACGCTCGGCCGTCCCGACGCCCGCCTGCACCTGCCCAAGCATCACGCGATCGCGAGCTGGCTGACCGCTCAGGGACGTCAGGCGCCGTTTGTCGCGGAGACCATCCCCCTGCACGTGGATCGCGAGCGCCTGCTCCTGCATGCGACTCGTCAGGCCGAGCGAGGGGGGCGTCATCGCAGCGACCTGCGCCAGCCCCACTGGGACCGTCGCTGGCGAGACACCGGTTCGAAGGCGTCGGGCGAGCCGGCGTTGGCCAAGTCGGCGTCGGACGTGCCGGGGGTCGCCGGGCGGACGTCGCGTCCCGACGGGGCACCCCGCGCGCGCGCGGGGCCCCTTTCCGAGACCCCGCCAGACAGCTTTCGTGAGCTCGTCGAGCTCGACGGCGCGAGCAGCGTGCGCTGGGCTCGACCTGCCCCTCAACCCAAGGCGCTGGATCCAGAGCCGCTGGACCTGGAGATCCTCGCGCTCGTCGCCGGCCTCAGGCATGTGCTGACGAGTCAGATCCATCGACGCTTGAACGCCGGTCGTGCCCTGACCACAACCCAGCGACGGCTGAAGCGGCTTTGCGACGCCGGCCTCGTGGAGAGGTTTCAGTTTCATCGTCGCGACGGCGGAGGCGTGCCCATGTGCTACGTGGTCACACGCCTCGGGTTGGAGCTCTTGGGCGCCGACGACCGCCCGGACGCCATTGCCGGGAGCGAAGGGCTTGGCGAGGACGAGCCCCCCTTCGCCCCGGCCGGCATGAGCGGCAGGTCCTCGCACGGAGCTCATCTCGGGGCAGCGTCCCGAGGCGATCGCCGGCTGCGCCAGGCCCGTCACGACGTCCATGTGGCCGGCTGGGTGCTGGCCTTCGAGCAAGCGCTCCGGGGATGTGAGATGAGGCCACACGGCCCGGCGGCGTGCGTGCTTTGCCCGCCACCTGCCCCGGGCGCTCCGGGACAGGGCGTGTTCGGTCCCGGCGACCTGCGCCTGCCGAACGGCAGGACTCCGCATGCGTTCCTGCGCACCTCCTCGGACGGCGAGCGGGTCGAGATCGAACGCTTCGAGACGGTGCGCCCTGACGCGATCGTCGAGGTGAGCCGGCTGACCGGCTCACCCGCCTCGCGGGGCTCGTCACCCTCGCGGGCGCGGGCGATCGACGTGATGGTCGAGCGCGACGACCGCCTGGCGTCCGGCGCCGTGACCGGCAAGTTGGAGCGCTACGACCATTTCATCGCCGGCTGGTCGGACCACACTCGCAGGTACGGCCCACGGGGCAGGGCCAGGCCCCTGGTCGTGTTCCTCTGCCGGGATCGATCACGCGCGAGGGCGTGCGCCCGCCGGGCGGATGCGGCGCTGGGGGCGTGCCGAGCGTATGCGGGCGAGTATCCGTTCGACTGGGAGTATCCCGGCCGAGAGGCGATCCTGTGCGCCTCCGAGCGTGACGCCCACGAGGGGATCACGGTCGCATATGGCGTGCCCGTCCTGCCGCCCCAGGTGCGCGTGCGGGCCGCTCACGGCGACCCCGGCGCGGGACAGGCCACGGTGCGGGAGGTCGATCTCGCTTCCACGTTGGGCGCGTCTGAGGACAGCCCCGAGTGACCTGCCGCTGGCGAGCGTTCGGCGTGCGAGCGCTCGTGCATTTGCCAGCCGTCTCGTGCAGTCGGGCCCGGTCGCTGTGCAGTCGCGCTCGCCGGCGGGCGAGCTTTCGCACAGTCGCCCATCCTCAGGCGAGAAGGGTGACTGCGCTCGACAAGCCCCGAGAACGGCATGCCAGAGCCGGACTGCGGACGCCAGCCCGCGGGCGACGGCGCGCGTGGGGCAGTCGAGGGCGCGGCCCGGCCACATGCATCCCCGTCGAGAGCTAGTCTCGTTTCCTTCCATTTTTCGCTTTCCACGCTCACGGCTTACGCCGGCGCACAGCCCGCCCCACAACGGCGTGGCACCGAAACAGACTTCACGCTGCCACTGACGAGTTCGCGCCAACTTCTCGCAGTCGAGCGCTTCCGAATCGCGATCTCCGAGACCCCCTTAAGGGGTTCTCGGGTCCTGTCCATGCGCGGGCACCGTTCGCTGTGCACCCCTTGACGGCGTACGCCGGGCGTCCTACAAGCCGCCGCCAACACATCTACGCGGCAGCCCCTACCGGGCAGGAGAAAACCGATGACCCCCACGATCTCGCCAACCGCCTCACCCACTATCCCGCCTACCGCCTCCCCGTCCTCGCCGGGTGCTCGTCGACGGTGCATCCCCACGCGATCAAGGGTCGCACCGCTCGGCCGCTACACCGGCGCGGACGGTCGAACGCGGGAGCTGATCGCCGGCCAGGGCCGCGGAGGCAGCGTGCTCGTCCTCGACCGTGACGCGCTCACCCTCGGCGACCGGCGGCTGATCGCTCATCTCGGGTCTGACGAGCCCGCCGAGAACGCGGCGGTCGTGTGCGATCGCTACTTGGAAGATCCGCGACGGGGCCGCTGCAGGCGGGTGACCGCGAGCGACCTGGCGCTCGATCCCTATGTGGCGGGTGACGACGCCGACGGATTCCGGGCCGCAGACCCGCACCTGGTCGACCTGCCCGATCGCCACGGTCAAAGCGTCCATCGTCTGGAGCTCGCCTCCGGGGCATCCACCCCGGAGCTGCGCTGGCGCCGGCATCGGGGCCGGCCCGACACGGACGAGTGGAGGTGCGTGAGCCTGCGCGAGGTGATCGGCGCGGTCGAAAGCTACGAGCCCGCGTGCGCTCTGACGCGTATGGCGGTGGACCGGTATCGAGAGGACAAGAGCGTGTGGGTCGGTGTCCTGAGCAGCGAGCTCGTCCGCCTTCGCGAGAGCCCGATCGTGCTCAACCGCAAGCTTCGCGAGTCCGTGCTTTGCGCGATCGACGCCCGCGGGCTCAGCATGAGCGAGATCGCGCTTCGCTGCGGTCGGGTCAAGCGAGATGCGAAGGGCAACACCAGCGGCGAGACGAGCTGGCTCGCCCGTCGCCTCGGGCTCCTGCCCGACAGCGGCGCCAATCGTCTGACGCCATGGATCCACAGCGACGTACTCGCGCTGATCGCCCGTGCCGGGATCGGGATCAGCCCGCACGAGGTGGAACTCATATGAGCATCTCCAACTCGGCCCTCCAGGCGAGCGGCACGGACGAGGCCGGGCCGATCCTCGTCGTTGAGTCCGATCGCAGGGTTGCGGGCACGCTCGTCGAGCAGCTGCAGGCGGACGGCTACCTGACCGAGCTCGCGCTGACCGCCGGCCATGCCCGCATCCTCGGGCAGCGTCATCCGCCCGAGGCTGTGGTGCTTGGGGCTGTGGACTCACCCCGCGGCTCGATCGAGCTGCTGGAGGAGATCCGCGGCGGAAGTCTCGGCAGGGCGGCTTGGATGCGGGAGGTGCCCGTCGTGGTTCTCGGCGCCGGCCGTCGCGAGCTGGACATGCTCCGGGCGTTCGAGGCGGGCGCAGACGACTTCATGGCTCGCCCCGCCCGTTACCTGGAGCTGCGAGCGCGTCTGCGCGCGCTGCTGCGCAGAACCCGGCCGGCCTTCCCCGCGGTCCGCCGGCTCGAGGTGGGCCCGCTGAAGATCGATCTGGAGCAACGGGTCGCGAGCTTGTACGGGATCCCGATCGACCTGCGCAGGCTCGAGTTCGAGCTGCTCGTCCACCTCGCGGCCGATCCGGCGCGCGTGGTAGCCAAGCAGGAGCTCCTGCGGGTGGTCTGGGGGTATCGATCTAGCGGATCGACCCGCACCGTCGACAGCCACGCCAGCCGCCTGCGATGCAAGCTCGGCCAGGCCGAGACCGGCCTCGGGCAGGCCACTGGCCTCGGGCAGGCCGACGCCGGTCGCTGGGTGATCAACGTCTGGGGAGTCGGCTACCGACTTCGCTGACGCCACCGGAAACGTCGCCAAGCGACGTAGGCGGCGCAAGCGCACATTTTGACGCGGGCTGAACGCCCGCCGACAGCACGACGGCTGGCCCTCGGTCCGGCCGTCGCTCGTTAACCACTCGGCCGGTGCAAGCGCCGGCCGTAGATACAGAGAAAGGAGCGGCGAATGCCGTCATCCGAATACACCAACGAACCGGGAATCGATCCCCTCGCCCCGCTGGAACAGCTGGGTCACTGGCTGCTGACCACGACTCTCCATGTCACCCTCGGACTGGTGATCGGGCTCGTCCTCGCGGGCGAGATGCGCAGGCGGGGCCTGCGCTGGACATGGGCCGCCGGGGCCCTCGCTCTCGTCGTTCTCGCATGGCCGCTCTTCGGCGGCTACGCCCTGGCCGTGGGCAGCGCAACGCTCTGCGCCGCGGTGCGGGGGCGTCGCTGGCATCGCGAAGACCTCCTGTCGGGCGCCGACCTCGCCGAGATCGCCGCCTGCCGGCGCGGACCTATGCAGGCCCTGCGCTCACTGGTGGGCAAGGTCGCACCGACCCAGGAAGCACTGTCGAGGATGGCCCATCCCGACGGCGACCGGCTGGTCGTCGGCATCGACGAGAGCGCCAGACCCGTGTCGATCCCGTTCGGCGCCAGTCGCGGCGGCAGGCACGCGCTCGTCGTCGGCGCGACCGGCTCGGGCAAGACCGTCACCGCGACCTGGATTGCGACCCGTGCGATCGCGTGCGGAATGGGTGTCGTGGCGATCGATCCGAAGGGCGACGGCCATATGGCGGCGGAGCTCGCCCGCTTCGCGGACACCCACGAGCGGCGGCTGATCCGGTGGACGCCGGAAGGACCGTTCGTCTACAACCCCTACGCCCATGGAGGCCCGAGTGAGATCGCCGACAAGGCACTCGCGGGCGAGCGGTTCACCGAGCCCCACTACATGCGCCTGGCCCAGCGCTATCTCGGATGTGAGACCCGGGCTTTGCACGAGGCGGGACTGGATGCGAGTCTGTCGACGGTCGTCGAATACCTGGATCCGGCCCGCCTGGAGATGCTTGCCAGGAGCCTTCCGGAGGCCTCGGCGAGGCGCACGCACGAGTACCTGGACTCGCTCACCGCACGACAGCAGAGCGATCTCTCCGGAGTTCGCGACCGGCTCTCGATCATGGCGGAGTCGGACTTCGCACGGTGGCTCGATCCGGGTACGCCGGGCGTCGCGTCGTTCGACCTGCTCGCGGCGGTCCGGGAACGGGCGGTCGTGTACTTCGACCTGCAGGCCGACAGCCGGCCGCTGCTCGCACAGATGCTCGGCGTGTCGATCCTGATCGACCTGCAGACGACCGCTTCGGCCCTGCAGCGCCGACCGACGCCGACCCTGGTGATCGTCGACGAGTTCTCCGCGCTCGCGTCCGAGCAGGTGACGCGGCTGTTCGGCAGGGCGCGCTCGGCGGGCCTGAGCTTGCTGCTCTGCACGCAGGAGCTCTCCGACATGCGTCTCCCGGGGCGCGAAACGGTGCTCGAGCAGGTGCTCGGCAACCTTTCGACGCTGATCGCCCACCGTCAGATCGTGCCCGAGTCGACAGAGCTCGTCTCTGCGCTCACCGGCAGTCGCGGGGTCTGGAAGACCTCCCGCAGCAACGACGGCCGCTGGACACGCACCCGAACGAGCGCCCCGCTCCTTCCGGCGGAGCTCGTCCGAGGGCTCCCAGACGGCTATGCCGCGGTCGTCGATCTCGGCGGTCACCCCGTGGTGAACGTCGCTCGGATGTTCTCGACCACGACCACCCCCACCACGGGCCCCCCGCTCGCGATGCGGCTTCGCGGGCTCGTCTCCCCATCGAAACACC
Source organism: uncultured Solirubrobacterales bacterium (assembly GCA_963785785.1). Classification (GTDB taxonomy): domain Bacteria; phylum Actinomycetota; class Thermoleophilia; order Solirubrobacterales; family Solirubrobacteraceae; genus Palsa-744. The sequence goes on from CAWAWI010000005.1 coordinate 18,456, forward strand.
AAAGGAGGACCGCATGACACCGAAGCACACGACACCCAAGCACAAGACGTCGCGGCACACGACACCCTCGCTCGAGCAGCGCGAGATCGTCCGCTGGTCGGCGTCCCTGGGAGCCATCAGCGCCGAGGCGCTCGCGTATCGCATGGAGGTGAGCGTCGCCGCAGCCAGGTCTCGGTTGGTGGCTGGCAGGCGCCGGGGATGGCTCGCGTCCAGCCGGCCCCTCAGCGGACGGCCCGCCCTCTACATGGCCACGGCGGCCGGCCTGCGGGCGTGCGGCGAGCGGGGCATCGACCCCGCTCGGGTGAGCGCATCCGGGGCCGCTCATCTGCTCGCCTGCGCGGGGGTGGCCGCCGCGCTCGAGCGCTGCTATCCCGATCACCTGGTGCTCGGAGAGCGGGCGCTCCGCAGAGCCGAGCGCGAGCAGGGCCGGCCGCTGGCGAGCGCGGACCTGGGAGTCGGACCGCACGGCGAGCGGCTGTTGCATCGCTGCGATCTGGTCCTGTGGCCGTCCGCGGATGTGGACGGTCTTCCTGTGGCGGTGGAGGTGGAGCTCACCGTCAAGGCGCCGGCCCGTCTCGCGACGATCTGCCGGGCCTGGGCTCGTTGCCGGCATGTCGCGGGGGCGCTCTATATCGCGCCCAACGACGTCGCGTCGGCGCTGGAGCGGGCGGTTGACCGCGCCCATGCGAGGGAGGGGGTCGTGATCGTCGGCTTCGACGCCCTGCCCGGTCTCGACGAGCGATCGGGCGGGCCTCGCACGGGTGCCCCGAGCGGATCGTGTGAGAGCGTCCCGGGTGGGCCCGAATGAAAGTTCCATCCCAAGCGGCTCCTAGCTTTGCTGGCCGGGGGAGCAACCTCGAAAAACGGAAGGCAGGACCATGTCTATGTTCAATATCAACCGCACCGTGCTGGTTGGACGTCTGACTCGTGACCCGGAGTTGCGGGCGCTGCCCTCGGGCATGAGCGTGTGCGGCCTGCGGGTCGCCTGCAACTCGGTTCGCAAGGACGCCGACGGGGACTACTGTGAGAAGCCGAACTACTTCGATGTGAGCGTGTTCGGCGCCTCCGGGGAAAGCGTGAGCCGCTACACCCGCAAGGGCAGCAGGGTCGCGATCGACGGCCGTCTGGAATGGCGCGAGTGGGAGGGCTCGGACGGCCAGAGGCGTCAGGCGGTGAGCATCGTCGCCGACACCGTCCAGTTCCTGGACAGCGCGGGCGGGCGGCCGGGGATCGACCGGCCTGGAGAGGACGACGACGAGTACGAGGACGGCCCGGAGGGCTCGGCCGACGCGGGGTCCTCGGCAGAGCTCGTCGGCGTGGGAGCGGGCTCGGAGGAGGAGAACCTCGTCTTCTAGCCGCACCGGCACGGCTCGCGCAACGGGCTCACTGCGGGGGACGCGACAGCGGCGTCCCCCGCCTGTCACCAAGGGGCGCCATTCGCGTTTAAGGACCTGTTTCAAAAAGATCGGCACGTCCGGATGACCGCACCGCCTATTTTGAAAACAGGTTCTGAGGGTCAGAAGAGGGAATCGCTTGGGCCCGGCGGGTCTTGGGGGCGACTGGACCGCTCCTCGTTCATCGGGCGAAGGACGCGAGGCTGACCGCGAGGCCGTCCGCGTGGCGTCCGCGTAAACTGGCGCGCCGCGCCGCACAAGCGGCTCGCGGGCAACGACAGCCAAGACGAAAGCCAAGGAGTCTTCCGCGGTGCCAGTCAACACCAAAGCGATCGCCAAGCAGTACGAGCCCACGACCTACGCCGTGGGCAGGGAGAAGATCAGGGAGTACGCGCGTGCGGTGGGGGAGACGAATCCCGTCCATCTCGACCTGCAGGCCGCCCGGGACGCCGGTTACGCGGACCTGGTCGCCCCGCCGATGTTCGCGGTCGTCTACAGCGCCCCGTCGATGGGGCCGCCGATCTTCGATCCCGAGATCGAGATGAACTTCGCGCTGATGGTCCATGGCGGGCAGGAGTTCGAGTGGGGCGAGCCGGTCGTGGCGGGCGATGAGATAACGACGACCGCGAGCGTCAAGGACATCTCCGAACGAGACGGACGGGGCTACTACGTGTTCGAGTCGGTGTCCAAGAACCAGCGAGGCGAGCAGGTGTGTCAAGGCACCTGGACCAACATCGTGCGAGGAGTGTGAGGAGCAGATGGCAGACCTGACGGTGGGGGGCGAAATCCCCGAGCTGAGAGTCACACCAGACAAGTATCTGACCGTCCGCTACGCGGGGGCGTCGGGGGACTTCAACCCGATTCACATGGACGAGGAGTTCGCGCGTGCGGTGGGGCTGCCCGGGCGGATCCTGCACGGGCTGTGGACGATGGCCCAGGTGGCGCGCGCCCAGACCGAGGCCGCCGGCGGACCCGAGCATCTGAAGCGGCTGTCCGTGCAGTTTCGCGGCATGGGCGTGCCCGAGCAGGAGGTGGTCGTGAAAGGCACCGTCCGCGAAGCCCGAGACGGCCGCATGGTGATCGACACGGTGGCAGAGCAGGCGGGCAATCAGATCGTGCGAAACGCCGAGGCTGAGCTGGAGATCGGCTAGGACGCCGGATCGCCGGCGCCGGACCCCGGCGCCGAGCGCGGGCGCCGGCCGTCTGGGGCTCCCGTCCCTGGGGCTCATAGAATCAAGGGATGCTCGAGGCTCCCGTCCCCAGATCCGGCGCTCGGTCTGTCCTGTCGGGAGCCCTCACCGCACGGCAGGAGCTGATCCTCGGCAGGGTGGTCGATCACTACCTGCGCACGGGCCAGCCGGTGGCGTCGAAGGCGATCGCTGCGGATCCCTCGCTTGACTGCCGGGCATCGACGGTCCGAAACGAGCTGGTGCTGCTCGAGGAGCGGGGCCTGCTGGGTCATCCCCACGTCTCCGCCGGGCGAGTCCCGACGGACGCCGGACAGCGGTACGTGGTCGACCGGATGCTCACGTCCGGGCAGGGGCTTGACTTCGCCCGGCGGGTGACGCCGCGCCTTGAGCTCTCGCTGATACGCAGGGAAGTCGAGGAGGCTGTGCGGACGACCACCGAGACGCTCTCCCAGGTCACGAACCTGCTCGCGGTTGTGTCGGCTCCCGCCGTGAACACGGCCGAGGTCAAGCATGTGGAGGTGCTCGCTCTGCGACCCCAGGTGGTGGTGGTCGTGATCATCACCTCCACCGGCGGCGTCTCCAAGCTGCTGGTCAGCTTCGAGGACGGGGTGGACCCCGGCCTGGTGGCATGGGCGGGGGAGTATCTGAACGAGCGGCTCGCGGGCATCGGGTTGGGTGCCCGGATGCTCCATCAGCGGCTGCTCGATGCGAGCCTCTCGGCGACCGAGCTGGCGTTCCTGGGCCAGCTGGCGCCAGCGTTCGTGGATATAGACACCGAGGACGAAGATGCGCTGTACGTTGACGGAACCGCGAGGCTGTTCTCGACCGGCATGATCGAGGACACCGCCCAGATCAACGAACTGATGAGCCTGCTCGAGCGGCGGGTGGCGCTGCTGCGGGTGTTGCGGGCGGCGCTCGGCGAGGACGGCCTGTACGTGCGGATCGGGGGCGAGAACGAGATCCCCGCGATGCGCTCGCTCGGCCTGGTGGCCACCGGCTACGGGGTGGCCAGGCGCAAGCTCGGGACCGTGTCGGTGATCGGGCCGGTGCGGATGGACTACGCCGAGGCGATCGTCACCGTACGGGAGGCCGCCCACGAGCTGTCGCGGTTCGTAGAGGCGGCCTATGCCGAGATCTGAGAGCCGTAGGGAGCCCTCGTGAGTCGAACGGTGCCGCGCGACCCCTACGAGGTGCTCGAAGTCGAGCGAGACTCCTCCGAGCAGCAGGTCAAGAAGGCGTTCCGGCGGCTCGCTCGGGAGCTTCACCCAGACGTGAACGCGCACGACCCGCAGGCCGAGGAGAAGTTCAAGGAGGCCGCCGAGGCATACGAGATCCTGTCCGACGCAGAGCGCCGCGCCACCTATGACCGCTACGGCCACGAGGGCCTGCGCACCGGCGGGTACGCGCCCAACTTCGACGGGTTTGGATCGATCGGGGACCTGTTCGAGGCGGTCTTCGGCGGCGCGAGCCCGTTTGCCGCGCGTGGCGGTCCCGCCCCTGGCGAAGACGTTGCCGCGGCGATCGAGATCGACCTGCTCGAAGCCTCCCGGGGCGCTCTGGCGACGGTCGAGCTCGAGCTGACCGAGCGCTGCGAGCACTGCCACGGCAACGGCGCCGAGCCGGGCACCCCGATCGAGACCTGCGAACGTTGTGGGGGCAGCGGACAGCTGCAGGCGGTCTCGAGAACACCTTTCGGGCAGATGGTCCGCACCGTCGCGTGCGACGTATGCGAGGGAGACGGTCGTGTGGCCAAGCAGCCGTGCGGGGAATGTCGCGGCCGTGGCCGCCGGCCGGCCACGCGGGAGATCGAGGTCCAGGTGCCGGCCGGGATCGCGGACGGCCAGCAGATCAAGCTCTCGGGACAGGGAAACGCCGGCGACGCGGGAGCCCCCGCGGGCGACCTGTACGTGCTGGTGAGAGTCCGCGAGGACGAGCGGTTCGTGCGCGAAGGCGAGGATCTGATCACCGCCCTGGACGTGCCCGCCCCCCTGGCGGCCCTCGGCGGGACGTTGCAGGCGCCCACGCTCCAGGGCACGGCCGCGATCGAGGTGCCCCCCGGCACCCAGCCGGGCGAGGTGATCACGCTGCGGGGCCAGGGAATGCCATCCCTACGGGGCCGGCGCAACGGGAATCTGAGGGTCGTAATGAACGTAGTGGTTCCCAGGCGCCTGACCGACGAGCAGCGAGAGCTGATCGGAGCGCTGCAAAAGACCCTCACCGAGGAGAACCTGCGCTCGGAGGAGTCGATGCTCGGCAAGCTCAGGCGCGCCCTGCGCGGGCACGCATCGTGAGCCCGAGCTCGCCGGCGTGATCCGTCTCGCGGTGCGCGTGCGACGCGCCGACGCGGAGATCGTGCTCGCCGAGCTCTTGGAGCTCGCTCGGGGCGGCGTCGAAGAGGTCGATCTGGCTGGCGAGCTCATCGAGTTCGCCGTCTACGGCTCCCCGGGCGAGCTGCCGGAGATGCCCGACCTGCGGGCGGCCGCGCGCGGGGCCCTCGTGGAGGTGTCGAGCAGCGAGGTGGGCGAGGACTGGGAGGAGCGTTGGAAGCGTTTTCACAAGCCCGTGTCGATCGGCTCGCCCGCGAGAGATCTGGTGCCTGGGATTCACGTCCGTCCTCCGTGGGAGCCTCCCAGCGGCCTGGCTGGGGTGGCGGAGATCGTGATCGATCCCGGCCGGGCGTTCGGCACCGGAGGACATGCCACGACGAGATTGTGCCTGGAGCTGCTCCTGCAGCTGACCGCCGAGCGCTCCCACGAGCCGGGCGTCGCGGACGGCCCTGGCGCCGCGGACGGCCCTGGCGGCGCGGACGGCCCTGGCGGCGCGGACGGCCCTGGCGGCGCGGACGGCCCTGGCGGCGCGGACGGCCCTGGCGGCGCGGGGGCCCTGCTCGACATCGGCACCGGTTCGGGGGTGCTCGCGATCGCAGCCGCCATGCTCGGCTACCGGCCGGTGTCGGCCCTCGACAACGATCCTCTGAGCGTCTCGGCCGCGAGTGAGAACGCAAAGGTCAACGGCGTGACCGTCGACGCGCGGCTGTTCGACCTGCGCCGCGAGCCCCTGCCCACCGTACGTGCGCCCGTAATGCTCGCGAACCTTCTCAAACCCTTGCTGCTCGATCTCGTCACTGCGATCGAGCGCGCTCCGGAGGACGCCCCGGAGCACCTGATCGCCGGGGGCCTGCTGCGGGAGGAGGCCGACGAGGTCGCCCGCGCTTTCGCGGGGAGCGTCGGGCTGCACGAGCGCGCGCGCCGGCAGAGCGGCGAGTGGGCGGCGGTCTGGCTTCAGGCTCGCGCGGGAGGGGCGATCGGGCCGGACGCTCAGGCCGGGTCTGGCTGCTCGGTGGCCGCGCGGACGATCGCGCGGTAGACGAGATCGATCGCCGCCCGGACGCCGTCGGGGTCCTGCAGGAGCACCGCTGCGGCGCTGAACGCCGAGCCGATCGTCTGCAGGGCCTCGCCGACGTCGCCGGGCTCGGGATCGCGACAGGCGGCGAGCGCCATCTCGAGCATCGCGAGCGCCTGCTCGGGAACGCCCGCGAACAGGGCGGGACCGGTGAGGCTGCCATAGCCGTAGACCCGGGCGAGGCGGCCCGAGAGGGTGATCGACGGGCCTCTTCTGGGCGGCGTGGTAGGCGGCAGGCCGTGACCGTCGAGCAGGCTCGCCATCGTGGCGCCGAGCATGCCCCGGGTGGCCGCCTCGTCGAGGCGGGCCTGGGCGGCGACGCGCAGGGCCAGGTAGAGGGAGGTGGCGGGCAGGCCGTAGGGGGGATCTGAGGCGAACACGATCCGCTCGGCGGGAACACGTGCGAACAGCTCGATCACGTCCAGCGGGAAGAAGCACGAGATGTCATAGAGCACGCCCGGATGGTCGGCGAGGCGGGAGGTGAGGATGCCCTGGTCGCAGATCGCTCCGTGGGCGAGGATCAGGACGACCTCCGGGTGGCTGAGCGCGAGATCCACGAGCCCGTCCGCCAGCGGCGGCAGCCCACGTCCGGCGTGGATCAGGACGGGCACTTTCGCGCGTTCGGCGAGCGCGAAGATGGCGCGCATCTCCGGTCCGTCGAACACGAAGTCCTGGGCACGGGGGTGCAGCTTGATCCCGCGGGCGCCCGCCGCCAGGCGGCGCTCGCCCTCGGCGAGCGCGTCTTCGGCGGGGTCCAGGCGGCAGAAGGGGGTGAGCCGTCCTTCGCTTTCCTGCGCCCACTCGATCACACGTTCGTTGGGCACTCGGTAGGACGGCCGGCGCTCGGGGTCGTGCAACGGGAAGACGCAAGCCCTGCGGGCGTTCGCATTGTCGAGCTGTCCAAGCAGCTGCTCGAGGGTGAGCGAGCGACCGTCCTCGTCGAGGCCGAGGTGGGTGTGGGCGTCGATCACTTCGGCGTCGGCGGGACGCATGCTGGCGACTTCGCCGAGGAACGGGGCGAGGGCGTCGGCATAAAGTTGCTCGTTCATCGAGCGCCACCCTAATCAAACGCCCGGTTACGGCGTATCCTGAGCAGAGATGGCGATAACGGACGAGGTGAAGGCGGACCTGCGGGAGGCGATGCGCGCGGGCGAAAAGGAGCGTGTGGGGGCCCTGCGGCTGCTGCTCTCCGAGCTGCAGAAGGCCGCGAAGGAGGGCTCCTCGGACGAGCTGGCGGTGTTGCGGCGAGAGCGCAAGCGCCGTCTGGAGGCGGCCAAGGCTTACCGCGAGGCGGAACGCCCGGATCTCGCCGAGGGCGAGGAGGGCGAGGCGAAGCTGATCGCCGGCTATCTGCCCGCGGAGCTCTCCGAGGAGGACTTGAAGGCGATCGTCGAGCGGGCGGTGCGCGAGAGCGGAGCCGAGTCGGTGAGAGACATGGGACGGGCAATGGGCAAGGCGATGGCTGCTGTCGACGGTCGTGCCGACGGGGGACGGGTCTCGGGTCTCGTGAAGGCGGCGCTCGGCGGATGAGGGGCTCGCTCTCGCGGACGAGCGCCGTCCGGAACGGCGGATGAGGACTCAACTCGAGCTTCCCAACGATGTCGCCGCCGAGCTGGCGGGCAGTCAGGACACGGTGCTGCGCGCGCTCGAGGCCCATCTGCAGTGCAAGGTGTTCCTGCGCGGGAACCTCGTGACCTTCGACGGCGAGGAAGGGGACACCAGAGCGGGCGAGCGGGTGGTGCGCGAGCTCTCCGAGCTGATCTCCCGCGGCCATCAGATCGGCCCCGGCACGATCGCCGCGGTCACCGGCGCCCTCGACGCCCACGAGTCGCCCGCCCGGGTGCTGGAGGACGTCGTGTGGCGCCACCGCAGCCGTCAGGTCGCACCGAAGACCGTCAACCAGAAGCGCTACGTGGACTCGATCCGGGAGAGCACGGTCACGTTCGGCGTCGGGCCGGCGGGCACCGGCAAGACGTTCCTGGCGGTGGCGATGGCGGCCGCCGCGCTTTCAAGGCACGAGGTGAACCGCATCATCCTGACGCGCCCGGCGGTGGAGGCGGGCGAGCGGCTGGGCTTCCTGCCGGGCGATCTGATGGCGAAGGTCGATCCCTACCTGCGACCCCTGTTCGACGCGCTCCACGACATGCTTGACCCCGAGAAGGTCTCCCAGCATCTCGAGCGCGGGGTGATCGAGATCGCTCCCCTGGCGTTCATGCGGGGGCGGACCCTGAACGACTCGTTCGTGATCCTCGACGAGGCCCAGAACACTACGCCCGAGCAGATGAAGATGTTCCTGACGAGGCTGGGATTCGGCTCGAAGATGGTCGTCACGGGAGACATCACACAGGTGGACCTACCCCGTGAGCAGCAGTCGGGGCTGATCGTCGTGGGGGACGTCCTCGACGCCGTCGAGGGCATCGAGTTCGTGCGCTTCGGCGGCGAGGACGTGGTCAGGCACAAGCTCGTGCAACGGATAGTCGAGGCCTACGGCGAGCACGCCCAGCGCGACGCTCCCGAGCCGCCGGGGGCACAGAGCCTCGAGGGCTGGGCCGGCCAGCGTCGCGCCGACCGCCGCCGCTCCTGAGGCGATCGGAGATGCTCGAAATCGAGGTGTTCGGCACGGGACTGCTGAGGAGCGGCCCGAGCGAGGCGCAGGTGCGGGCGCTGTGCGAGCTCACGGCCGGCTCGGCGGGGGTCCGCGACGGTCATCTCGCCGTCGAGTTCGTCGAGCCCGCACGCATCGCGAGACTGAACGAGGAGCACCGCGGCAAGCGCGAGCCCACGGACGTGCTGTCGTTTCCCCTCGACGGCCCGTCCGCGCCTCGGGGATCAGAGGTTCCACGCGAGCTCGGCGACGTGCTGATCTGCCCCGAGCACACGACCGACGCGCGCGCGGCGGTCGTGCACGGCGTGCTTCACCTGCTTGGCATGGACCACGAGACCGACGACGGCGAGATGCTTGCCCTGCAGGCCGAGTTGCTCTCGCAGGGGGTCCGTGGCGAAGAGGGATTCGTGGCGGAGAGGGACCCGTGACCCGCAGCGGCTTCGTGGCCGTGGCGGGCCGGCCGAACGTGGGCAAGTCGACGCTGGTGAACGCCGTGGTCGGGGAGAAGGTCGCGATCGTCTCCGATCGCCCCCAGACGACCCGTCGTGCGATCCGGGGAGTGTGGACGCACGGAGAGAGCCAGGTGGTGCTCGTCGATCTGCCGGGCGTTCAGCGTCCCCGGGATGCCCTCACCGCGCGGATGGCCAAGCGTGTGCGGCAGGAGCTCGACGGGGCCGACGGCGCGCTGCTGGTCCTCAACGGCGAGCAGGGAGTCGGTCCGGGCGATCGGTTCATCGCGGCGGCCCTCACGGGTGCCGGCCCGCCGGCGACGATCGCGGTCAACAAGATCGACAGGCTCGACCGGGCGGCGACGGCGGCGGTGCTTCAGGACGCCGGAGAGCTGGGCCTGGACTGCGAGATCTTCCCGATCTCCGCCAGGACGGGGAAGGGGGTGGAGTCCCTGGTCGCGCATCTCGCGCAGCTGATGCCCGCGGGGCCGCCGATGTTCGCGCCCGGCCAGCGCTCCGATCAGCCCCGCGAGCAGCTGCTGGCGGAGCTGGTGCGGGAGGCGGTCGTCAGGCGCACCTTCCAGGAGGTTCCCCACGCCGTCGAGGTGATCATCGAAGAGCTCGAGCGTCCCCGCGAGGGCCTCGCGCGTGTGCGGGCTCTGATCTGGGTCGAGAGCGGCTCCCAGAAGGGGATCGTGGTCGGTGCCGGCGGGCGCATGATCAAGGCGATCGGGACGGCCGCTCGGCGTGAGCTGGAACGGGAGCTCGGCTGTCAGGTGCACCTCGACCTGTCGGTGCGAGTGCGCCGGGACTGGCGTGCGGACGAGGGACTGCTCGACCGTCTGGGCATCGTATGAGGTCCCGCCGCGGACTCTTCCCACCGCGGCGTATATGACGAGATCTGAACGAATCCGAAGGATCCCCTGTGGCATTGACGAGAACGCCAGGCGCACTTTCACAGCCGCCCGACCAGGCGCTCGCCGATCCGGCGGACCGCCTGCACGTCGAGTTCGGTCGCGAACACGAAGGGGACGCCGTGGACAGCCAGGCCATGACGGCGCAGGCGCGCGATCTGGCGCTGTTGGGCGCGGCCGCGATCGTGGACCGCTCGTGCCGCGGCCACCGCCGAACGTCGCAACTGGCTCCCGGAATGCGGGTCCGCTGCCATCCGGTCAAGCTCGCCCGCGTCAAACCGCCGCGGGAGGGTCGCGTTGGCGACCGCGGCGTGCAGCTCACGGCCGAGCTGCGAGCGCAGGCCCGAGCTCAGGTCGAGCGTCTCGCCGACCGCCATCTCGCTGGCGTGCGTCACCGCCAGGTAGCCGGTGCGAGCGGGGTCCTCGAGCAGGCGTCGGACCTTCTCGGCCTGGCCGAAGATGGGACCGACGCGGGTGATCGCCCCGAAGGTGTAGGGCGACCCCAGCAGCCCGAGTGCGTGCCCGGTGGCGGGGGCGTCGAGCACGACGAAGTCATACCGTCGGGCGCGCTTGCGCCAGCGCTCTGCTTCGGTCAGCTCCCAGATCTTGACCATGCTCACGAGCTCCCTGGCGCCGGGGGCGGCGGCGGCGAAGTACTGGAAGGTGCCGCTGGTGGCCAGGAAGCGTCCCGGTACTCGCCCGCCGAGCTTCTGCAGCCACTCCAGGAGCGCCTGGTCGGGGTCGATCGTGATGCCCCACAGGTTCTCGGCGAGCGCGGTCTCGACTCCCGCCGACGTCCGTGTGAGCCCGAGCAGCGACGCCAGCCGGCGCTGGTCGCCGAGCTCGGCCACGATCGTGCGCAGCCCTCGCCGGGCGGCGGCCAGGCCGAGGGCGGCGGAGATCGTGCTCTTGCCCACGCCTCCCTTGCCCGTGACCACCACCAGCTTGCGTTCGAGCGCCGATGCCATCGCGGCCATGCAACCTACAATCCCACAGGTGAGCGCTTCGGATACGAGCCAGATCGATGCAGCGGTCGTCTATGACGAGCGCGGCCTCGTGCCGTGCGTCGTTCAGGACTGGGGGTCCGGCGAGGTGCTGATGCTCGCCTACATGAACGCCGATGCGCTCGCGCGCACGCGCGAGACGGGCGAGCTTCACCTCTACAGCCGCTCCCGCGGGCGGGCGTGGCACAAGGGCGAAACGAGCGGCAACGTCCAGGCGGTGCGAGCGCTTCGGCTGGACTGCGACGGCGACACCGTGCTCGCACTGGTGGAGCCCTCGGGGCCCGCCTGCCACACGGGCGAGCGCACCTGCTTTCACCGTGGAGAGCTTGCCTCCGCGGCGCCCTATGAGGCGTTGCCGGCGCTCGAGCGCACGCTTCGCGAGCGCGTGCTCGAGCGCCCCGAGGGCTCCTACACGGTGACCCTGTTGGACGACCCCGAGCTGACCGGCGCGAAGGTCCGTGAGGAGGCCGAGGAGGTCGTGCGGGCAGCCCGCGAGGAGTCCGACGAGCGCGTCGATGAAGAGGCCGCGGACCTGCTCTATCACCTGCTCGTGCTCGTCCACGGCCGTGGACGAGAGCTCGCCGACGCCGAGCGGATCCTCGATGGCCGCCGCCGCTGAGACCCTCGCGACACCGGCCTCCACCACGGGCGCTTTGGCGATCGAGCCGACCCTCGCGCAGGCTCGGGCCCTCGCGAGCGCCCCGTCCGGCGACGCCAGCGCCACGTCCGCCGCCAGCGCCACGTCCGGCGAGGCTGACCGTCACCCCTACAACCTGATCCCGCTGCGTCACAGCTTCATCGAGGACTGCGAGACCCCCGTGTCGGCGTTTCTGAAGCTGCGCGGGCTGGCGCCCGGGGAGCCGGCCTTCCTGCTGGAGTCCGCCGACCAGGGTCAGCGAGTCGGGCGCTGGTCCTTCATCGGCTTTCGCCCGCGTGGGGTGATGCGCTGGTCGCTGTCCGACGGAGGCGACCCGTACGCGCTCGCGGCCGAGCGGATAACACGCTTTCGTCAGGCGCCGATACCCGACCCGCCGCCGTTCACCGGTGGCGCGGTCGGCTTCTTCGGCTATGACCTGGTGCGCACGGTGGAGCCGCTCGGCGAGCCGGGACCCGATCCCCTGGGCCTGCCCGACATGGCGCTGATGCTCTCCGACGCATTGGTCGTGTTCGACCATCTCAAGCACACCGTCACGATCCTCGCGAACGCCGACCTGCAGGCCGAGCCCGACCTCGAGCGCGCGTACGCGAAGGCCGCCGACACGATCGCCGAGATCCGTTGTGCCCTTGCGGGGCCGGTGCCCCGCGAGGTGTCGGCCCCGTCCGCCCCGGGCGCGTCCGAGGCCTCGCGTGAGCGACAGATGCCGAAGTTCGAGTCGAACCTCACCGAGGTCCAGTTCGAAGGGATTGTGGAGCGGATCGTCGAGTACATCTACGCCGGGGACGCCTTCCAGGTGGTGCCCTCCCAGCGCTGGTCGGCACCGACGCCGGTGCAGGCGTTCTCGATCTATCGTGGCCTGCGGGCGGTGAACCCGAGCCCGTACATGTACTTCCTGGACTTCGGCGACTTCCAGGTCGCGGGCGCGAGCCCCGAGCCGCTGCTCACGGTGACCTCGATCGGCGCCCCCGACGGGCGCACGCGGGTGAGCACCAGGCCGATCGCCGGCACCCGTCCGCGCGGCGCGAACGTCGCCGAGGACGAGCGGATCGCCAAGGAGCTCCTGGAAGACGAGAAGGAGCGCGCCGAGCACGTGATGCTCGTGGACCTGGGCCGCAACGACCTCGGCCGGGTGTGTGAGCCCGGGACGGTCGAGGTGGAGACGTTCATGGCGGTCGAGACGTACTCCCACGTGATGCACATCGTCTCCTCGGTCGTGGGGGTGATGCGAGACGGCGTGAGCGCGATGGACGCTTTGCGGTCGGTGCTGCCAGCGGGGACGCTCTCGGGGGCGCCCAAGGTGAGGGCGATGCAGATCATCGACGAGCTCGAGCCGATCAAGCGGGGCGGCTACGGCGGAGCGATCGGCTACCTCTCCTACGCCGGGGACATGGATACTTGCATCCACATCCGCACCGTGGTCGTCAAGGACGGGCTCGCCCACGTCCAGGCGGGCGGTGGGACCGTGGCCGACGCTAAGCCGGCGTACGAGCTGGCGGAGTCCCAAGCCAAGGCGAAGGCGGTCCTGGGGGCGATCGAGCTGGCCGTCGGACAGCCCGACTGGCCGTAGCGGAGTCCGATCATGCGCGTTCTCGTCATCGACAACTACGACTCGTTCACGTACAACCTCGTCCAGTATCTCGGCGAGCTCGGGGCCGACGTGCGGGCGGTTCGCAATGACCGTGCGACCGTCGAGGAGCTGCTGGCGCAGGAGTATGCGCGCTGTGTGATCTCGCCCGGCCCATGCACGCCCGACGAGGCGGGGATCTCCCTGGAGGCGGCGCGACGGATGCCCGAGGCCGGGATTCCGACGCTGGGGGTCTGCCTCGGCCATCAGGCGCTAGCCCAGGCGTTCGGGGGCGAGGTCAAGCTGCATCCGCCGGTGCACGGCAAGGCGACGACCATCGAGCACGACGGCCGCACGATCTTCACGGGCCTGTCCTCGCCGCTGACGGTCGGGCGCTATCACTCGCTCGTGGTCTCACCCGACCTGCCCGACTGCCTGGAAGAGTCCGCCCGCGGCGGGGGCGTGCTGATGGGCGTGCGCCACCGCGAGCTGCCCGCCGAGGGCGTTCAGTTTCACCCGGAGTCGGTGCTCACCGAGGAGGGCAAGGAGCTGCTCGCCAACTTCCTGGACGGCCGGGTCCCGGGCTGAGGGTTCGTAGATGCCCAATCCGATCCTCACCCGGGCGATCGACGCGCTCGCCCAGCGCCGGGACCTGAGCGCTGACGAAGCCGCCGAGGTGCTCGGCGAGATCATGCACGGCGAGGCGTCCGAGACTCAGATCGCGGGCTTCTTGATCGGTCTTCGCACCAAGGGTGAGACGGTCGGGGAGCTCACCGGGCTCGCGCGCACGATGCGCGAGCTCGCCACGCACGTGCCGGTGAAAAGGGCGGACCTGCTCGACACCGCCGGGACGGGCGGGGGGCGAAGCACCTTCAACGTGTCCACCACTGCCGCCCTGATCGCGGCCGGGGCGGGTTGCGCGGTGGCCAAGCACGGCAATCGATCCGCGACCAGCCGCTCGGGCTCGGCCGACGTGCTGGAGGCGCTGGGCGCGCGCATCGACCTGGCCCCGGAGGGTGTGGCGGCGTGCATCGAGGAGGCGGGTTTCGGCTTCATGTTCGCTCCGGCCCACCATCAGGCCACGCGGTTCGTCGTGCCCGTGCGCCGCGAGCTGGCGGTGCGGACGATCTTCAACTTCCTGGGCCCCCTGACCAACCCGGCGGGCGCTCGCCGGCAGCTGATCGGAGTGTCAGATCCGGCGTTTCAGGAGACCGTAGCGGGCGCGCTCGCGCGGCTCGGGGTGGATCGCGCGCTGGTCGTCTCCAGCGAGGACGGCCTGGATGAGATCTCGATCGGTGCGGCCACGAAAGTGATCGAGGTCAACGGCGAGAGGGTCGATCGGTACACCCTCACGCCCGGGGAGGTGGGCGTCTCCGGCGTGGGCGTCTCCGGCGTGGGCGTGTCCGGCGTGGGCGTGTCCGGCGTGGGCGTCTCCGGCGCGGGCGCGTCCGGCGTGGGCGTGTCCGGCGCAGGCGCGCAGGATGCGGGCGACCCGATCGATGGATGGGCCTCAACGGATGCGCGGGCCCTGGCGGGGGGCAGCCCACAGGAGAACGCCGACGTGGTGCACGCGATCTTCGCCGGAGCCGAGGGACCCCGGAGCGAGCTCGCGACGATCAACGCGGGGGCGGCGATCTACACGGCGGGAGGGGCGGAGTCGATCTCCGAGGGCGTCGCGAGGGCGCGGGAGGCTCTGGCAAGCGGCGCTGCCGCGTCGGCGCTCGAGCGCTTCGTGCAGGCGAGCGCCAGGCACGCACCGGCGCAGGCGGCGGCCCGATGAGCGCAGGGCGGGGGGCGACCGTCCTCGATCGGATCCTGGCGGACACGCGAGAGCAGCTGCAGAGACGCATCCGCGAGGTCCCACAGCGGGAGCTCGAAGCCGAGACCCGCCAGCGGGAGGCCGAGGAAGGGGCCGCGTCTGGACCCGGCCGTGCCCGGCGGCGCTTCGGCGAGGCGCTGAAGGCGCCGGGCATCGGCGTGATCGCGGAGTTCAAGCGACGGTCTCCCTCGGCGGGGGTGCTGCGCGAGCATGCGGACGTGGCCGAGATCGTGGCGGCCTACGAGCGCGGAGGGGCATGCGCCCTGTCGGTCCTCACCGAGGGTCCCAGCTTCGACGGCTCCCTCGAGGACCTGCGTCTCGCACGCCAGGCCAGCGCCCTGCCAGTGCTGCGCAAGGACTTCGTGATCGACCCCTACCAGCTGCACGAGGCGAGCGCGGCCGGAGCGGACGCGGTGCTGCTGATCGTCGCCGCGCTCGACTCGCGGGAGCTGGTGGCGCTGCGCGAGCAGGCGCTGACGCTGGGCCTGGATGCGCTGGTGGAGGCCCACGACGAGTCTGAGCTTGAGATCGCGCTGGAGGCCGGCGCCGAGCTGATCGGGATCAACAACCGGGACCTGCGGGACTTCAGCGTGGACGTCGAACGCACCCATGCGCTGCTCTCACAGATGCCCGCCGAGGTGACGGTTGTCTCGGAGTCGGGGATCGCGAGTCCGGGACAGCTGGCGGAGTTGAAGCGGGCGGGCGTCGCGGCTGTGCTCGTGGGCGAGTCGCTGATGCGCGCGCAGGATCCCGCACAGGCCCTCAGGGCCCTCAGATCCGTTGTCGGAGACACCGCCGCGAACGTGACGGGCGCGAGCCCGAGGGAGCTCTGAGAGTTTTTAGTGGAGCGGATGTTTCGCTTTAGTTCAGCTTCATCGCGGCCGATCATCCTTTCCGGCGCATGAATCGTTCGTTCGCAATTCCATTCCTCTCGGCGCTCATCGGCGGCGCGCTGGTCGCTGGCGTGATCGCCGCCGCCGGTGGGTTCCAATCCTCCACCAACACAGTGACGACGGTGCAATCGGTCGCGCCGACGAGGTCCAACGCGGCGCAGGTGACCACCGGGTTGACGCCCCACGACATCTACGTGCGGGACGCTCCGGGAGTGGTGTTCGTCACCTCGACGATCGTGCAGAAGTCCGAATCGCCGTTCGAACTGTTCGGTGGTGAAACCCAACGCCAGGGCAAGGCGACCGGCTCGGGGATCGTGATCGACGGCAACGGCACGATCCTCACGAACTATCACGTGGTCGAGAACGCGGTGAAGGTGCAGGTGAGCATCGAAAAGGGTCAGAACGTCGAAGCCAAGGTCGTGGGCAAGGATCCCTCAAATGACCTCGCGGTGCTGCGCATCCCCACGGATGGCCTGACTTTGCACCCGCTCACGCTCGGGGACTCGAGCGCCGTGCAGGTGGGCGATCCGGTGTATGCGATCGGCAACCCGTTCGACCTGGAACGGACCCTGACCACCGGTGTGATCTCGGCCCTGCAGCGCGAAATCACGGCGCCCAACGGCTTCACGATAAACCACGTACTGCAGACCGACGCGCCGATCAACCCTGGCAACTCGGGCGGGCCGCTGCTCGACGCCTCGGGCAAGGTGATAGGGATAAACTCGCAGATCGAGACGGGCGGCAGCAACAACGGCAGCGTGGGGATCGGGTTCGCCGTGCCGATCAACACCGCCAAGGGCGAGATCGCCCAGCTCGAGAAAGGCGGGACCGTGCGGGGCGCCTACATCGGCCTGGTCTCGCTGACGATCGACGGCTCGCTGTCGGCGCTGAACCTGCCGGTCAAGAGCGGCGCGCTCGTGCAGAGCGTCCCCCACGGGACCCCGGCTGAAAAGGCCGGGATCAAAGGCGGGAACGTCAGCGCCGAAGGTGGCGCGGTGGAGCTGGGCGGGGACATCGTCGTCTCCTTCGACGGGAAACCGGTGACGAGCTCCGAAGATCTCGCCAACTACGTCGCGACCAAGAAACCCGGCGACACGGTCACGATCGGCCTGTTGCGGGCGACCGGCAAGGGCGGCTACGAACACAAGACGGTTTCCTTGACGCTCGGCTCTCGGCCCAACTCGGTGCCGAACCCGAGCACGCCCGCGGGGTAGGTCGCGCGTCGCGGGCGGCCGCTACCGTTGGGGTATGTCGGAGACATCCCCCAAGGTCAAGATCTGCGGGGTCACCGAGGTCGGCGACGCCGAGCTGGCGGTCGCGCTCGGGGCATGGGCGATCGGCATGGTCTTCCATGAGCCGAGCCCGCGACGCTGCTCGATCGAACAGGCGCTGAGGATCACGAGCGCGCTGCAGCGCAAGGTGGAGCTGTGCGGGGTGTTCGTGAACGCGACGCTGCAGGAGCTCACCCGACGGACAGATGAGCTGGGGCTGACGATGCTGCAGCTGCATGGCGACGAGGGTCCCGCGTTCTGCGCGGAGGCTCGCAGGCGCACGGGCGCGCGGGTGATCAAGGCGATCCAGGTGGGCGGCGCGGGAGACGTCAGGGATCTGGAGCGCTACCACGTGGACTTCCAGCTGGCCGACGCCCCTGCGAAGGCGCCGGCGAAGACGGAGCTGCGGGGCGGGACGGGGGAGACGTTCGACTGGACCCTGCTCACGGGCAGGCGCTCGCGCACGCCGCTGATTCTCAGCGGAGGTCTTGCGCCGGAGAACGTGTCTGAGGCGATCGTCCGGGCCAGGCCCTTCGCCGTGGACACCGCGAGCGGCACGGAGCGCTCCCCGGGACACAAGGACGAGGCGAAGCTGCGAGCGTTCTTCGGTGCGGTCGCGAGCGGCGGGCCGAGGGAGGGGGTCGGCCATCCGGGGGAGGGAGCCGGCGCCCCGCTCGAAGGCCCCACGATCGAGAGCGCACCCGCGTGAGCGCGGCCGAGGCGACGATCGAGCACAGGTTCGGCCGTTACGGGGGCCAGTATGTCCCCGAGACGCTGATGCCGGCGCTCGCGGAGCTCGAGCGGGAGTGGATCCGGGCGCGCACGGACCCCGGATACCGAAGCCAGCTTCACAAGCTGCTGCGAGACTTCGCCGGGCGCCCAACCGCGCTCTATCGGGCGAGCAGGCTGTCCGAGCTGGTGGGCCGGACGGTGTACCTCAAGCGCGAGGACCTCAACCACACGGGCTCGCACAAGATCAACAACGCGCTCGGCCAGGCGCTGCTCGCCAAGCGGATGGGCAAGGAGCGGATCATCGCCGAGACGGGCGCCGGCCAGCACGGGGTCGCCACGGCCACCGTATGCGCGCTGCTGGGGCTCGAGTGTGTGGTGTACATGGGCACCGAGGACACGCGTCGGCAGAGGCCGAACGTGCAGCGGATGAAGCTTCTGGGGGCGAGCGTGCAGCCGGTGGACGCGGGCGCGAAAACGCTGAAGGAGGCGACCTCCGCCGCGATCCGGGACTGGGTCGAGAACGTGCAGAGCACCCACTACGTGATCGGCTCGGCGGTCGGCCCGGCCCCCTACCCGGCGCTGGTGGCGGAGCTTCAGAGCGTGATCGGCGCCGAGGCCCGAGAGCAGATCTCAGAGCGCGAGGGGCGGCTGCCCGAGCGCGTGATCGCGTGCGTGGGCGGGGGATCGAACGCGATCGGCATCTTCAGCGGATTCCTCGCCGACGAGAGCGTGCGGCTGATCGGCGTGGAGGCGGGAGGGGAGGGCATCGACACGCCCAGGCACGGCGCACCCCTGACCGTCGGCGGTCGGGCCGGTGTGCTGCACGGGGCGCTGTCGGCGGTGATGCAGGACGAGGAGGGCCAGATCGTCCAGGCCCATTCGATCTCGGCGGGCCTGGACTACCCGGGCACCGGGCCCCAGCACGCGCACCTGCGGGACGCCGGCCGGGCCAGCTACGTCGCGGTCACCGACGAGCAGGCGGTTGAGGCGTTCAAGACGGTCTCCCGAATGGAGGGGATCATCCCGGCCCTGGAGACGGCGCACGCGCTGGCCTGGACGCTCGCACAGACCGACGGCGAGCTCGACCTCGTGTGCCTGTCCGGACGCGGCGACAAGGACCTGGCCGAGGTGCTGGGCGATGGCTGACCGTCCAACGGCGATGGCGGCGCGGGTGCGGTGAGCACGATGGCTGATCCGGGCGCGGGCGCGGGTGCGGTGAGCACGGCGGCGGCTCAGACGAGCGGGGTGCAGCGGATCGCCCGTGCGTTCGCGAACGCACGGGGCAGGGCCGCGCTGATGCCCTACCTGATGGGCGGCTATCCGAGCCTCTCGGAGTCGCTGCGCATCGGCCAGGCGTGCGTGCAGGCGGGAGCGGACCTGATCGAGCTGGGTATGCCCTATTCCGACCCGTTGGCGGACGGTCCGGTGATCCATGCGGCGGGCACGCAGGCGCTTGCCGCCGGAGCGAACGTGGCGGGCGTCCTGGAGGTCGCCCGTGGCCTGGCCGCGAGCGTGCCGGTCGTGCTGATGTGTTACGTGAACATGGTTCTCGCGCCGGGCGTCGAGGCGTTCGTGGCCCGCCTGGCGCGGACGGGAGCGTGTGGGCTGATCGTGCCGGACCTGCCGCTCGAGGAGAGCGAGGAGATCCGGGCGGCGTGCGAGGCCCATGGGATCGCGCTCGTGGCGCTCGTCGCCCCCACCACGACACCCGAGCGGATGGCCGCGATCGGCGGGCAGGCACAGGGATTCCTCTACACGGTCTCGGTCGTCGGGACGACCGGCGAGCGCGTTGGCCTGTCCGAGCGTTTCGCGGAGGTGGTGAGGAGGGCCAAGGCGAGCACGGAGGTGCCCGTGGCGCTCGGCTTCGGCATCGGCACGCCCGAGCAGGCGCGACTGGCCGCGCAGGCGGGCGCCGACGGCGTGATCGTCGGCACGCGACTGGTGCGCGCCGCGGGCGAGGACCCCGCGGACCCGGCCGGCGCGGTCGGCGCTGTCGTGGCGGAGCTCGCCGGCGGGCTGGCGCGGTGAGGTAGGATGCGCGAGCCATGGGACTGATTCTCACCGTGACCGCCGGCCTGGTCGTCTGGATAGTGCTCTGGGCGCTGGGAGCGAAGGGCTTCGATGCCTTCATGCTCGCGACCTTGATCATCGTCGTGGGCGCAACGGTGAAGCTCCTCTCCGGCTACCTGCCCGGCCGCCGGGACTCAAGCGGCTGACACACCAGTGGTGCGCGCGCACCGGACCGGCCTTCGCGCTCTCGTCGGCACGGCGCTCGGGGCGGCTTGCGCGGTGGCGCTCGTCTGCGCGTCGGGCTGCGGCGGAATCTCCGGCGCGGCGAGCGTCCAGAGCGACCAGCTGACCGTCTATTCGAGCCTTCCCCTGCAGGGTCCCTCGGGCGCGATCTCCAAGCAGATCGTCGGCGGTGAGAAGCTCGCGCTGCACGATGCCGGGGCCCAGGTGGGGCCGTTCGCGGTGGGGTATGTCTCCCTGGACGACTCCAATCCCACGAGCGGCAAGTGGGAACCGGGCCTGACGGAATCGAACGCCAAGACCGCGGCGGATGACCCGAGCACGATCGCCTATCTCGGCGACTACGACTCCGCGGCGACCGCGATATCGCTTCCGCTGATCAACGCTGCAGGCATCCTGCAGGTCAGCCCGGCCAGCCCGTATGGGGGCCTGACCTCCTCGCTATATGCCGGCCAGGACGAGCCCGAACGGTTCTACCCGACGGCCAAACGCAACTTCGCGCGACTGGAGCCCGGCGATCCCAAGCAGGCGCAGGCGCAGGTGCAACTGATGAAGATCCTGGGCGTCCGGAAGGTCTACGTGCTCGACGATGAAAATCCGTTCTCGCAACCGCTCGCCCAGATGGTCGCCGCGGACGCCGAACACGCCGGGATCGAAGTTGCCGCCCACGACAGCCTCGACACGGCGACGAACACCAGCTTCTCCGGGGAGGTGACCAAGATCGGAGAAAGCGGCGCGGAAGCGGTGTTCTTCGCCGCAAGCGCCGACGGCGACGCCGACGCGGGAGCCGCCGACCTGTTCGCCCAGCTGCACAGCGCCGATCCGAAGCTGTCGCTGCTCGGGTCGAGCGGCCTGACCGAACCGACGTTCACCGCGGCGCTCGACTCCGGGACGGCCGCGAAGACACTGCTGACCACGCCCGTGCTGCCGGTGAGCTACTACCCGGCCTCGGCGCAGCCCGTGCTCGCGGCGTACCGCAAACGGTTCGGCGAACAGCCCGAAGCGTATGTGCTGTTCGGCTACGAGGCGATGAGCGCGACCCTCCAGGCGATCAGGCGCGCGGGCGCGCACGGCAACGACCGCCAAGCTGTGATCGACGACCTGTTCGCCCAGGACCCCCGCAACTCGGTGATCGGCCGCTACTCGTTCGAACCCGACGGCGAAACGACCCTGTCGAGCTACGCCATCGATCGGGTGTCCGCCGGCAAGCCCGTTTTCTGGCGGGCGCTGAACGTCGGCTGATCGAGGCGGTCCGGTCCGCGGGCCATTCGGGCGGGAGCCCCTCAGGCGGAGAGCCCCCTCAGGCGAGAGCCCGTCAGCCCAGCGCCGCCCGCAGCGCCTCCTCCAGCGACGGGTGCTCGAAGGGGTGGCCCAGGACGAGTGCCTTGGCGGGCATCGCGCGCACTCCGTTAACGATCACGTCGGCCATCTCGCCGTAGAGCAGGCGCAGGGCGAGCGTGGGCACGGGCAGCAGCGCGGGGCGATGCAGCGTATGGCCCAGAGCGCGGGCGAAGGTCCTGCTCGTGACGGGCTCGGGGGCGGTTGCGTTGACCGGACCGGACCAGCGCTCGTCGGCGAGGGCGGCGAGGAACATCCCGATCAGGTCCTCGCGATGGATCCAGGCCATGTACTGCTCGCCGCTGCCCAGCGGGCCGCCGATCCCCAGACGAAACGGCGTGAGCATCTGCGCGAGCGCTCCGCCGGAGCGGTCGAGGACGATGCCGATGCGCACCTGGACAGTCCGCAGGCCAAGCTCTGATGCGGCCCTCGCCTCGGTCTCCCAGTCGGCGCACACCTGCGCGAGGAAGTCGCCGCCGGCCAGAGCCTCCTCGTCGATCGGCTCGGGGCCGTGGGCGCCGTAGTAGCCGATCGCCGAGGCGCTGACGAGGGTCTTGGGACGGGCGTCCGGGTGCAGCGCCCGCAGTCCGTCCACGAGATTGCGGGTGCCCAGTACGCGGCTGTCGCGGATGGCCCGCTTGACCTTCTCGCTCCAGCGCTGCGCGATCGGCTCGCCCGCGAGGTGCACGATCGCGTCTTGCTCTTGCAGGGCCTGCGCCGGCGCGGGCTCGCCCAGGGGCTCCCAGCGCACGAACGTCGGGCGGTGTCCGGAGCGAGCCCGGTCGGGGTCTCGCGTGAGGACCGTGACCTCGTCGCCCCGCCCGGCCAGTCTCTGGGTGAGCGCGCCGCCGATGAGTCCGCTCGCGCCCGTGACGGCCACCTTCATACGGCCATCTTAGGTCCGGGTCAGGTCGGGGTGTCTGCAGGAGGTATGACCGGGTGGGTGCCGGTCTGTGTGTCCCCCTGCGCGAACCCGACCTCGTGCCCGGCTGTCGCCTGTCCGCTCGCGCGGGCCTCTTCGGCGACCGCGCTCGCCACGGCGGGGGCGACGTCGCGGTTGAACACCGACGGGATGATGTAGTCCTCGCTGAGCTCCTCGTCGGTGACGATCTCCGCGATGGCGCGTGCCGCGGCCATCTTCATGGAGTCGGTGATCGCGCCCGCGCGTACGTCGAGGGCTCCCCTGAAGATGCCCGGGAAGGCGAGCACGTTGTTGATCTGATTGGGATAGTCCGAGCGGCCGGTGGCCATGATGCGCACGTACCCGGCAGCTTCCTCGGGGACCACCTCGGGGTTCGGGTTGGCCATCGCGAAGACCATCGCGTCGCGGTTCATCCGCTGCAGCGCCTGCGCCGGCAGGGCCCTCGCGCCGGACAGGCCGATCATCAGGTCCGCGCCGTCGATCACATCGGCCGGCGAGCCGTTGCGGCAGTCGGGGTTGGTGGCCTGCGCGAACCAGCGCTTCTGCGGGTTCATGGTCCCGTCGAGGTAGTCCGGACGGCGCACGTGAAGCGCTCCTTTGGAGTCCGCGCCGACGATTTCTCGCACGCCCGCTTCGAGCAGGATCCTGGTGACCGCGAGCCCGGCTGCTCCCAGCCCGATGATCAGAGCTTTCAGGTCCTCCATGCGCTTGCCGGTGAGCTTGACGGAGTTCATGAGCGCGGCCATCACGACCACGGCGGTGCCGTGCTGGTCGTCGTGAAAGATCGGGATGTCCAGCTCGGCCTTCAGACGGTCCTCGATCTCGAAGCACCGCGGCGCGGAGATGTCCTCGAGGTTGATCCCGCCGAACGCGGGGGCGATGCGCTTGACCGTCTCCACGATCTCCAGCGCGTCGGTGGTGTCCAAGCAGATCGGGAAGGCGTCCACGCCGGCGAACTCCTTGAACAGGCAGCACTTGCCCTCCATCACCGGCATCGCCGCCCGGGGTCCGATGTTGCCGAGTCCGAGCACCGCGGTGCCGTCGCTGACGACCGCGACGGTGTTGCGCTTGATCGTGTACTGAAACGCCTTCTCCTGGTCGTCGGCGATCACCAGGCACACGCGGGCGACCCCCGGGGTGTAGGCCATCGAGAGGTCGTCCCGGGTCTTCAGAGGGTGCTTGTTGTGCTGCTCGATCTTGCCCCCGATGTGCAGCTGCAGGGTGCGATCGACGGTGTCGATCACGCTTGCGCCCGCGAGGGCGTCGATGGCCGCGACGATCGTCTCCCAGTGCTCGGGTCCGGCAGTGTCCACGACTATGTCGCGCAGGCTGTGCCCGGACTCCACTTCGACCGGGTCCACCGCGCCGACCATCCCGCCCGCCGCGGCGATCGCGCTCGTCACCTCGCCGAGCAGCCCGGGGCTGTCCTCGATCGCGACGCGGATGTTCAGTCGGTACTGGGCGCTCGGGGTCAGGCTGGCCATGGCGGCCGGGATCTTATTTGGGTCCCCTTTTCTCGGTGCTCTCGTAGAGTGGGCGGTCCATGGCGGCACCCGTGAGAGCCGACGCTGAGCAGAAGCTGGGGGGTGGGGAGTCTCCACCCGAGGGACGCCTGTTCCTGATCGACGGGCCCAGCCTCGTGTACCGGGCGTTCTATGCCCTGCCAGAGTCGATCGCCACCTCCACCGGAGAGCCGACGAACGCGATCTTCGGGTTCGCCTCGATGCTCGTGAAGATCGTCACCGAGTACGGCATCCGTCCGACCGTCGTCGCCTGGGACGCGGGCACCTCCGGGCGCACAGAGCTGTTCGCCGACTACAAGGCCACCCGCCGCTCGCGCCCTGACCTGCTCAAGGCTCAATGGCCCGCGATGGAGCCGCTGGTGGCGGCGTTCGGCTACCGCAACGTCAAGCTCGAGGGCTACGAGGCGGACGACGTGATCGCCTCGCTGGCCGAGCGCGCTCGAATCGCCGAGGTCCCCACGATGATCCTCACGGGCGACAGGGACGTCTTTCAACTGATCGACGACGACGGGCTGGTCAAGGTGATGGCGACCTCCCGTGGGATCACCGACACGAAGATCTACGACCGCCAGGCCGTGCTCGACCGCTACGGCATCGCACCGGAGCTGATCCCCGACTTCTACGGCCTCAAGGGAGACACCTCGGACAACATCCCGGGAGTTCCGGGCATCGGCGAGAAGACCGCCTCGGAGCTGGTCCGCACATACGGCTCGCTGGAGGACGTTCTCGGGCATGTCTCGGATATCGGGGGGGCCAAGCGCAAACAGAATTTGCTCGACCACGGCGAGGACGCGCGCATCTCAAAGCGCCTGGCGACCGTCAAGCGCGACCTGGAGGTAGGCGTGGACCTCGACGAGGAGGCCTCCCGCGAGCCCGACCGCTCGCGCCTGCGGGAGTTCTTCCGCCGCTATGAGCTGCGCGATCCGCTGCGCAGGTTGGAGGAGGCCCTCGGCGATCCGGAGCTTGCGGGCGCACCGTCGGCGCCGGCCGCGGACGGCATCCTGCACGGGCACGTCCGCGCGGGCGTGCCCGCGGACATCGCCCGGTTTCGTGCGGGCGAGGAGCTGTGCGTGGCGGTGCGCACGCCCCAGACGCCCGAGGGGGCCCTGTTCGCCGAGGACGCGCCCTGGAAGTTCGCGCTGGCGCCCGCGGGCGGCGCCGTCGAGCCGGTCGGGCGTCCCGCTGTCGGGGGCGGCGCGGTGGAGGTGCTCGCCGGCGAGTGCGAGGGACCCGAGGAGATCGTCGCGGCGTGCTCGGGGCGGCCGGTGGTCGTGCACGACGCGAAAGCCCTGCGCGACATTCCGCGGGAGCTCGCCCACGACACCCTGTTGGGGGCCTACCTGCTGGAGCCCGCCCGGCGGGGCTATCCGTTCTCAGAGCTCTGCGAAGAGCGGGGCCTGGCCTGCGACCTGGAGGACTCTCCGGCCGCGGACGCGGTGCTGCTCGGGGCGCTCGCCTCCTGGCAGCGGGCACAGATCTCAGAGCGGGGCCTGCAGCGGCTGATGGCTGAGATCGAGCTGCCGCTGGTGGCGGTGCTGCGGGCGATGGAGGAGATCGGTGTGCGCCTGAACTGCGAGCGCCTTCAGGAGATAACCGGTCGAGTGCGCGAGGAGATCGAGGAGCTGCAGGCGGAAATCTTCGCGCTCGCGGACGAGGAGTTCCTGATCTCCTCACCCCAGCAGCTGGGGGAGATCCTGTTCGAGAAGCTCGGCCTCTCGCGCAAGCGTCGCGGCAAGACCGGCTACTCGACCGACGCGCGGGTTCTGCAGGCGATCCGCTCCGAGCACGCGATCGTCCCCCGAATCGAGCGCTGGCGGGAGCTGAGCACGCTGATCAAGACCTATCTGGACGTCCTTCCCGAGCTGGTCGACGAGGACTCCCGCATCCACACCACGTTCCTGCAGGCGGTCGCCCAGACCGGACGCCTGTCGAGCACCAACCCGAACATGCAGAACGTCCCGATCCGAACGGAACTCGGACGGGAGATCCGCGGCTGCTTCGAGGCCGCGCCTGGCGGCCGGCTGATCTCCGCGGACTACTCCCAAATCGAGCTGCGGGTGCTCGCCCATGCCGCCGACGACACGGCCCTGAAGGAGATCTTCCGCCACGGCGAAGACGTCCACACCGCCACCGCCTCGCAGGTGTTCGGGGTCGCGCCCGAGGAGATCGACCCGGGGATGCGCTCGAAGTCGAAGATGATCAACTACGGCATCGTCTACGGCCTCTCCGATTTCGGTCTCGCGGATCGCCTGAACATCCCCCGGGCGCAGGCCAAGGAGTTCATCGACGCCTATCTGAGCCGCTTCCCCCAGGTCGCGGCGTTCATCGAGCGAACGATCGAGCAGGCCCGCGACGAGGGCCACGTCACGACCCTGTGGGGTCGCCGTCGTCAGATTCCCGAGCTGCGTGCCCGCAACTACCAGGTGCGAACCCTCGGCGAGCGTCTGGCCGTGAACACCGTGATCCAGGGGACCGCCGCGGACATCATCAAGCTGGCGATGGTCCGCTGCCACGACGCCCTCGCGGGGGAAGGTCTGCAGATGCGCCTGATCCTGACGATCCACGACGAGCTCCTGTTCGAGGGCCCTCCGGGCGAGGTCGACCGAGCGCGCTCGCTGATCGAGCGTGAGATGGTGGGCGTGTGGGAGCACGAGCCGGCGATGGCGGTCGACATCGGCGTCGGTTCGAACTGGCTGGAGGCGAAGTGAGCCGGGGTGCGGCGATCGTGCTGGCCGTCGCGGCCGGCTGCTTTGTTGGTCTGCAGGCCCCGGTCAACGCTCGTTTGGGCAAGCAGGTCGGCAGCCTGCAGGCCGCGACCGTCTCGTTCGCGATCGGCACGCTCGCCCTGATCCTGGTCGCGGCCCTGTCCAGCGGCGGCGTGTCGGGCATCGGCAACGCGACGAAGGCCCCGTGGTGGGCGCTGATCGGGGGCGTCCTCGGCGCGTTCTACGTGACCGTCGCCCTGGTGACGGTCCGCACGCTCGGCCTCAGCAGCCTGACCGCGATCGTCGTGACCGGCCAGCTCGCGATCGCGGTGGTGGTGGACCGCTTCGGCCTGCTGGGGATCGCCAAGCAGCACATCGACGCCTCGCGCATCGTCGGCCTCGTGCTGCTGGTGGTAGGGGTGATCCTGGTCGTGCGCCGGTGAGCGGGCTGAGACCGGCCCGCTCGCCCACTCACCCGAGTGCCGTGCGAAAGCCCTCGCGCCAGCTCGGGTGGCCGGGCTGCCATCCCAGCTCCCGCTTGATCCGCGCGTTTGACGCTCCGCGGAGCTCGTTCGTCATCCAGACCGCGACTCGGCCGGCGGCCAGCCGGCCCAGCCAGGTGGGGGCGCGCCAGGGCTTGGGAGCTCCAACCGCGAGCGCGTAGACGGGCACCCACTCGTGGATCGGCGCGGGATCGTCGTCGACGACGTTGTACGTCGCCGGGCCCTCGTGCCCGAGCGCCGCGACGGTGGCGCTCGCGGCGTCGTTCACGTGCAGAAAGGAGAACACGCCGCTGCCCGCTCCGACGATCGGCAGGCGCCGGCGGCGCAGGTTCGCAGCCCACGAGCCGTCGTTTGCGAACGCGGTGCCGGGGCCGTAGAGCTGGCCGTAACGCAGCACGATCCCGCCGGCGTCCCGCACTTGGCGCTCGAGCTCGGCGAGGGGCTCGGCGACGAACGGAAGCGTCGCGGTGGCCAGGGGCGCGTCCTCGTCCTTGACCCAGTCTCCTTCGGGCGCGTAGGCGAACGCGATGCTCTCGGCGACGATCCGTCGCACGCCGCCGGCGGCACGGGCGGCTGCGATCAGATTGCGGGTGCCCTCCCTGCGCAGGCGTCCGGTGCTCGCGGTGTCGCGCTCAAAGCGACGCATGTTGATCTCCGCGGGCAGGTCGGTGAGGGCGTGGACGACCCCCTCCGGCTGCGCGCCGGCGAGCGCTCGCGTCAGGCCGTCCTTGTCGTAGGCGTCGCAGAGGACCGTCTCGACGCCCTCCTCGGCCAGCGCCCGGGCCTTATCTGGCGATCTGGTCATCGCGATCGGCTCGTGCCCGGCGGCTTTGAGCGCGGGCAGCAGCGGGCGGCCGATCGCGCCGGTGGCTCCGGCGACGAACACCCTCATGCGCGGACCTTCAGCGCGGCCCTCACGTTCGGGCCTCGAACACGGCCGTGCGCCACAGCCAGGCGAGCAGCAGGGTTGCGGCGGCGAGGGAGAAGAAGTCGAAGTACCCGGTCCAGGCCGGATGGGCCTTGTCGATGTCGAGCAGGTGATTGAGGCTGTGCAGCGCGTACTGGATCGTGGCGATCGCGAGCATCGGCACCCGCCAGGAGACCCGGCGGATCGCGACGAGCAGACCGATGCCGATCGCCCCGTAGAAGGTGGCGACGTCGCGGATGTAGTGTCCGTTGAAGGCTCCGAACGGGCCCACGTCCGTGTAGAAGCCGTGTGGGCTCACCGCCATGAACAGGGCCAGGGCGAGGCTCACGAGGGCGAAGGCGGCGAGGCCCACCGCCACGACTGACGCGGGCTCGCGCAGCGTGGCCGTCTCTGTGAGCTCTCCGGAGCCGCTCGTCACGGCTCTCACGATATGGCCTTCGCAGGCAGCGGTGGAGGTCCAGTTGAGGGCGGCTCGCCGATGCCAATGCTCGGGCCAGGGCACGTTCAGCCGGCGTCGCTGACCTCGGCGAGCGCCTCGGCGATCAAACGGACGCCCTGTTCGATCGCGGGCTCGGAGAGGTTGCCGTAGCCGAGCACCACGCCCGGGGAGCCTCCGTGGGCGAAGCGGTGCCAGGCGAGGCCCTCCATGCCCACGCCCCGGGCCGAGGCCGCCGCCAGCAGCGCGGACTCGCTCACGTGCTCGGGCAGCATCACGAGCTCGAACAGGCCCGCCCCGGCCGCTCCCGGGCGCCCCTGCGGCAGCCAACGGGCGAGCGTTCCCAGCAGGGTCTCACGCCGGCGTTGGTAGCGCAGGCGCATCCGCCGCACGTGGCGGTCGAGCTCGCCGCGCTCGATGAAATCGCACAGCGCGAGCTGGCCGACGACCTCCGAGCCGCCGTCCTCGACGGCCTTCGCGGAGATCAGCTCCCAGGCCAGCCAGGAGGGGAGCAGCATCCAGCCCAGGCGCATGCCCGGCGCCAGGCGCTTGCTCGCCGAGCCGATGTAGAGCACCCGCTCGGGGGCCAGGCCCTGCAGGGCGCCGACGGCGACCCGGTCATAGCGGTACTCCGCGTCGAAGTCGTCCTCGACGATCAGCCGCTCCCCTTCCTCGGCCCATTCGATCAGCGCCGCCCGGCGCTCGCGGCTGAGCACGCTCCCGGTGGGGAACTGGTGGGCCGGGGTAACCAGCACCGCGCTGGCGCCGGTCCGCGCGAGGGCTCCCACGCACAGGCCCTGCTCGTCGACTGGCACCGGGATCGTCCGCAGCCCCGCCTGGCCGGCGATCAGGCGGTGCACCTGCCAGCCAGGGTCCTCGACCGCGATCGCCTCGACGCCGTGGCTGTGCAGCCAGCGGCAGAGGATCGAGAAGCCCTGCATGAAGCCCGTGCACATCAGCATGTTCTCGGGGTCCGCCGCCGCGCCGCGCACGCGTCCCAGGTAGTCGCCGAGGACTTCCCGCAGCCGCGGCACGCCCCGCGGGTCGCCGTAGGCGACCGCTCCCAGGGGCGACTCTCGCCAGGCGGCTCGCAGGGAGCGCAGCCAGCGATCGCGAGGAAAGCCGGCCAGGTCGGGGACTCCGGGATGGAAGTGGTAGGGGAAGGTGGGCAGCAGCGACCGGGCCGGGGCGCGGGGAGCGACGACGCCGACCGCTTTGGCGACCCGTGCCGTCGATCCCTGACGACTCTCCAGGTATCCCTCCGCCCCGAGCTGTCCGTAGGCCTCGGTCACCACCCCCCGGGATATGCCGAGCTCGGCCGCGAGCGTGCGCGTGGAGGGGAGCCTCGTGCCGGCGGGCAGCCGCCCGCGGCGGATGTCCGCGCGCAGGGACCGCTCCAGCTGCTCGTGCAACGGCAGCTCGCCGGCACGATCGATTTCGACGAGCAGCTCCGGGCCGGCAACTGGTCCTGTCCGATCTGCCATTACTGGAACTGTATACCGGACCAGTCGCGGGGTAGGGTAACGCGTGTCAGCAACCGCCAGGAGGATCCCATGAGCCGGCCACAGCCAAGCGTCGAGACCCCGCAGATCACGATCGTGGGCGCCGGGCTCGCGGGTCTCACCGCCGCGATCGCCTGCGCCGAAGGTGGCGCGAAGGTCTCTCTGCTAGAGGCCGCCAAGTCCCTCGGCGGGCGCGCGCGAAGCGCCGCGGGCCCGTACAAGGCGAACGTCGGCCCACACGCCTTCTACAAAGACGGCCCTCTGTGGAAATGGATGGCCGAGCGCAGGCTGCTCCCGCCCCACGTGGGCCCGCCGCTGTCGGGCGTCAGATTTCGCTGGCAGGGTGAGATCAGGCGCACCCCCCCGCTGGGGGCGATCCCGGCGGTGCTGAGACTGAGGGGCCGGGAAGCTCCCGCGGAGCTCGACTTCCGTGGGTGGGCGGCCGACCACACCGACGAGCGGACCGCGGCGATGCTCTCGGCGGGGGCCGGCGTTTACACCTTCCATCATGACCCGGGGGCCCTGTCGGCGAGCTTCATCTGGCCTCGGACCGTCCGCACGCTGCTCACCCCTCCGCCGGCGGCTCGCTATCCGCTCGGCGGCTGGGGCGTCGTGGTCAGCTCGCTGGAGGCCCGCGCCCGCGAGCTGGGCGTGGCGATCGAGACGGCCCGCCGGGTCGATCGGCTGCCCGAGCCGCCGGTGATCGTGGCCACCGAGCTCGACCAGGCACGGGAGCTCCTCGGCGACGAGTCCCTGCGCTGGACGAGCGGGCACACCGTATGCATCGACCTGGGCCTGCGCCGCCGCCGTGGCGATCCGTTCGCCGTATCGGACCTCGACGAGGCCGGCTGGATCGAGCGCTTCACCGCCCCGGACCCGTCGCTGGCCCCCGACGGCGAGGAGCTGATCCAGGCACAGATGCCGGTTCGCCCTGGGGAGGACGCCGACCGGGCCGGGGCGCGCCTGGAGAAGCTCCTGGACGCATCGCTGCCGCAGTGGCGCGAGCGCGAGACCTGGCGCAGGCGCCAGGTGATGGACGGGCGTGCGGGCGCCGTGGACCTGCCCGGCACGAGTTGGCGCGACCGTCCGGCGGTGGACCGCGGTGAGGGAGTGTTCCTCGCGGGCGACATGGTCGCCGCCCCGGGCCTGCTCTCGGAGGTCTCGTGGGCCAGCGCGATCGAGGCGAGCCGCCTGGCGTTGGCCGCCCGCTCGCGGGCGCCGAGGCTGCGCAGCGTCGCCTGAGGGTCAACCCGTCGCCGCGGCCGCGAGCGGCGCTTGGGACGGGGTCTTGGGCGATCCGTGGGCGACGAACGACGGTGGGGCGATCGCCAGGTAGTGATCGAACGCCCACGTGACTATCCGCTGGGACTCCAGGCTACGCGCGAGCGCGGTGGGAGCTCTGGTGGGCGTGAGCCTGCCGATGGCCCGCTGGACGCGCAATAGCCAGCTGTATTTGCGCTCGTGGGCGTTGGAGAACGCCCCGTAGCGGGCGATGGCCTGCTCGCGGGTGATTCGCCCTTCGTGGACCGCCCGCAGCTCGCGCGCGCACGCGAGCCCGAAGTAGAGGGCCGTCCGGATGCCCTCGGCGGTCAGTGGCAGGCAGTGGCCGGCGGAGTCCCCGACGAAGAACACGCCGTCCTCGACGGCCGGGCGCAGCTGATGGGGGATCCAGTTGCCCTGATAGCCGTCGGGCCCGAGCCCGAGCTCGCGAGCGAGCCGGACGGTCGGCTCCTTGACGTGATGGGCCGGCCAGAACGAGCCGACCCCGATCCTGATCTCATCGCGCGCGGGAAAGCTCCAGGCGTATCCGGAGCGGATGTAGTTGTGGTCGATCCACAGCTCGAGCTCCGAGCCCGCTCCCGCCGGATGGACCTCCAGGCCCCGCGAGAGCGGGGCGTTCGGCGGTTGGATGGGGTGCTCGCCCACCCGTCCGTCCGCCCGTCCGCCGGCCCGCCCGTCCACCCCGCCCGAGAGCACCCGGCGCCAGCCGAGCGCGTCGACGATCAGGGGCGCCGTCAGCTCGCCGCGGTCGGTATGGACGGTGAGACCGTCACGACCCGTGACGGCGGCGATCTCCAGCTCGACCTCGGCCTGGTCGGCCTGGCCGTAGAGAAGCGCGCACAGCTCGCGATAGTCGAATGTGGAGAACGACCACGGCAGCTGCCAACGGGACGTTCGAAACGGGGTGTGGACGACCAGCTCATCGAAGGTCTGGCGGTGCGAGCCGAGCAAGTCCATCGCCTCCAGCCACAGGGTCGGCATGGCGCACGCGGAGGTCTGGCGCTCACCCAGCTCGTAGCGGTCGATCACGAGCACCCTCATGCCCGAGCCCGCCAGCTCGCGGGCGACCGCGAGACCCGCGAACGAGGCGCCGCAGACGAGCACGTCGCAGTCGCGCAATCGCTGAAAGCGGGTGCGATCCGCTCCCCGCTTGGTCGCTCGCATCGGCATGTCGGCCAATCATAGGTGCGGTGCACTGCGCTAGGCTTCGATCGGTGCAAACCGTGATAGACAATCCCCAAGCCCACGTGGTAGAGGGGTCGAACGGGCTGCTGCTCGAGATCGACGGGCAGATCGTCCCCAACTACGAGGCCACGTTCCGCGAGATCGAGGAGGGCGAGGTCGTCACGGGGCACGTCGTGCGGATCGACAACGACGAGGTCCTCGTGGACATCGGCTACAAGTCCGAGGGAGTAATACCGGCCAACGAGCTGTCGATCCGCAAGGCCGTGGATCCCCGCGAGGAGGTGCATCTCGGCGAGGAGGTCGATGCGATCGTCCTTACCAAGGAGGATCAGGACGGCCGGTTGATCATGTCCAAGAAGCGCGCCCGCTTCGAGAAAGCGTGGCGGCGCATCGAAACGGCGGCGGAGTCCGGCGAGCCGGTCGAGGGGACGGTCATCGAGGTCGTCAAGGGCGGCCTGATAATCGATCTGGGCGTCCGTGGCTTCCTGCCCGCGTCCCTCGTGGACATCCGGCGGGTGCCCAACCTCGACGAATACCTGGCGACGAAGATAGAGACGAAGGTGATCGAGCTCAACCGCTCGCGCAACAACGTCGTGCTCTCGCGCAGGGCGGTTCTCGAGGAGGAGCGCAAGGAGGTTCGCCAGCAGATCCTCGATCGTCTGCAGCCCGGCCTGGTCGTCGAGGGGCAGATCTCGAACATCGTGGACTTCGGGGCGTTCGTGGACCTCGACGGCATCGACGGGCTGATCCACATCTCAGAGCTGTCCTGGTCGCACGTCAACCACCCGAGCGAGATTCTCAACATCGGCGACACCGTCCAGGTGAAGGTGCTCGACATAGACCGCGATCGCCAGCGCATCTCGCTGGGCCTGAAGCAGACTCAGGAAGATCCGTGGCAACGGATCGTGGACACCTACAGCGTCGGCGACGAGCTCGCGGGCGAGGTCACGAAGGTGGTCACGTTCGGCGCGTTCGTGGAGATCCTCGACGGGGTGGAGGGTCTCGTGCACATCTCAGAGCTTGCTTCCCACCACGTCGAAAGTCCCCGTGAGATCGTCCATCCGGGCGATGAGATCCGTGTGAGGATCCTCGAGATCGACTCCGAGCGCCGACGCCTGTCGCTGTCGGCCAAGCGCGTCGAGGATCAGATCCTGCCGGTCCCCCGACCGGATGCCACGCCCGCGGAGGCTCAGGCTGAGGAGACGCCGGCCGAGGAGGCGCAGGACGAGGATGCCCCGACCGCGGAAGCCCCGGCCGCCGAGGTCGAGGCGGGGCAGGCACAGGCAGCTGAGGCGCCAGCCGCGGAGGCGCCGGTGGCTGAGGCGCCGGTGGCAGACGTACAGGTTGAGGAGGCGACGACCGCAGAGGCGCCCGCGGCAGAGGTACGGGCTGAGGAGGCGCCCGCGGCGGAGTCACAGGGCGAGGAGGCTCCTCAGGCGGAGGCCCCGGCCGTGCAGGAGGCGAACGGAGAGTCTGTCGAGACGCGGGCAGCTGAGGCGGTCGAGGGGCCCGTCGCCGAGGACGGGGCTGCGGAGACCGCTCCCGAGGCGCCCGCGGCGGCGGACGGCGACGCTGGGGAGCTCCAGGCGGCCGGCGAGCCGGCGCAGGATTGACCGGCGCTCCACGCGGCGGGTGACCTGAGGGCGATGGGCGAGGAGGTGCCGTTCGTCGGGCTGACGGGCGGCATGGGCGCCGGCAAGTCGACCGCCCTGGCGGCGCTCGAGCGACTGGGCGCGGCGGTGCTCTCCAGCGATACGGTCGTGCACGAACTGTACGCTCGCGACGAGCGGCTGCGGGACGCGGTCGTGGAGCGTTGGGGCGAGGATGTGGCGCCCGGGGGGGAGGTGGACCGCTCCGCGGTGGCCGAGCGGGCGTTCGCGAGCGCCGAGGACCGGGCGTGGCTCGAGGGTCTGCTGTGGCCGTTGGTGGGCGAGCGGGTCGGGACGTGGCTGGGCGAGGTTCGCGCCAGGACTCCCGCGCCGCGGGCGGCGGTGGTCGAGGTGCCGCTCCTGTTCGAGGCGGGCCTTCAGGGGATCTACGACGCGACCATTGCCGTGGTCGCCGACGAGCAGGTGCGACGGGAGCGTGCGGCCAGTCGCGGGCACGCCCTGGAAGAGGCGCGGACGGCGCGGCAGCTCGACCAGGAGGAGAAGGCGGGCAAAGCGGCGTTCACGGTGTGCAACGACGGCAGCGTGCAGGAGCTGACGGCGCAGCTGTCAGGTGTGCTTGAGAAGCTAGAGCGACGATGAAGGCTTCGTCCTCCCCGTCCGCCTCATACGGCATCGGCCGCCGGATGGTGTATCGCGCTGGCGGGCGCTCGCGGGAGCGGCGACCCGGACGAGGATCGCGTGGTGGAGGGCTGAGCGGCGCCGGTCTCGCGCTCGCGGCGGTGGTGGTCGCCGGAGCGCTCGCGGTGACGCTCGGGCCGAGTCTCAGCCACACGGTGCGCCGCCTGGGGCTGCCGTTGAGCGACCAGCAGATCATCCGCGAACAGGCTGGAGCCAAGCACCTGGATCCCGCGCTGATCGCCGCGGTCATCTACGCGGAGACGAAGTTCGACCCGCGCACCTCAAAGGCGGGGGCGGAGGGGTTGATGCAGATCCTGCCGAGCACCGCGCTGTTCCTCGCGCACCTCTCGGGGGGAGTGAGGTTCACGACGAGCGACCTGGGGACGGCGGCGGTGAACGTGGCCTACGGCAGCTACTACCTGCGGTATCTGCTCGACCACTACGAAGGCGACGAGATGCTCGCGGTGGCCGCCTACAACGCGGGCCTGGCGAACGTCGACGGATGGGTGGCACGGGCGAGAGCGGAAGGCAAGAGCCTGCGGGTCGAAGAAATCCCCTTCGGGGAGACCCGCGCGTATGTGCAGCGGGTGCTTCAGGCCCAGCGGGAATACCGCTCGCTGTACGCCGGTCAGCTGGGGATCTAGATCGCGCGCGCGAGCGCGGGCGCGGAGTACTGGCTCATCGCCGGCGGGCTGCCTGAAGGACCTGTCGGTGGGGCGTCGCTAACGTAGAAGGTCCGTCCGATGCCTGCCTTCAAGCTCGACAGCGCGTTCACGCCAACCGCCGATCAGCCGGGGGCGATCGAGGCGCTTGCAGAGGGGATGCGAGAGGGCGAGCGCTTTCAGACGCTCTTGGGGGCGACGGGGACGGGCAAGACGATGACGATGGCGGGCGTGATCGAGGCGGTGCAGCGGCCGACGCTCGTGATCGCCCACAACAAGACGCTGGCGGCGCAGTTGTGTAACGAGTTCAGGACGTTCTTCCCGGAGAACGCGGTCGAGTACTTCGTGTCCTATTACGACTACTACCAGCCCGAGGCGTATGTGCCGAGCAGGGACCTGTACATCGAGAAGGACTCGGCGATCAACCAGGAGGTGGACCGGCTGCGCCACGCGGCGACCGCGGCGGTGTTCGCACGCAGGGATGTGATCGTGGTGGCGTCGGTGTCTTGCATCTACGGCCTCGGGTCTCCGGAGACGTATGAGCTGAACATGCAGATCCTCAAGCGGGGAGAGCAGATCGATCGAGACGAGCTGCTGCGAAAGCTCGTGTCGATCCAGTACACCCGCAACGACACGGCCCTCGCACGGGGCACGTTCAGGGTCAGAGGGGAGACGCTCGAGGTCTTCCCGGCGTATGCCGAGACGGCATTTCGGGCGAGCATGTTCGGCGACGAAGTGGAGCGGCTGGCCCATTTCGACCCGCTCACGGGCGAGGTGATCGAGGACGATCTGGAGCACGTGGCGATCTGGCCGGCGACCCACTACAACGTCAAGGAGGGGACGATCGAGGGGGCGGTCGCGGAGATCGGCTCCGAGCTGAACGAGCGGTGCGAGCAGCTGGAGGCGGAGGGCAAGCCGCTGGAGTCCCACAGGCTGCGCCAGCGCACCCAGTACGACATGGAGATGCTGCGGGAGATGGGGTTCTGCTCGGGGATCGAGAACTACTCGCGGATCCTCGACGGCCGCAGGCCGGGCGAGCGTCCGTACTGCTTGATCGACTACTTCCCGAAGGACTTCGTGTGCTTCATCGACGAGTCCCATCAGACGGTGCCCCAGATCGGGGGTATGCACGAGGGGGACCGCTCGCGCAAGCAGACGCTCGTCGAATACGGGTTCCGGCTGCCGAGCGCCCTGGACAATCGGCCGCAGACCTTCGAGGAGTTCCTGTCGATCACGCCGCAGCTGATGTTCGTCTCGGCGACGCCCGGCGAGTACGAGCGGACCCGGTCGACGAAGGTGGTCGAGCAGATAGTCAGGCCTACCGGGATCGTGGACCCGGTCGTGGACGTGAGGGAGACGAGAAACCAGATCGATGACTTGATGAACGAGGTCCGCCGGCGGACCGAACGCGACGAGCGGGTGCTGGTGACGACGCTCACGAAGAAGATGTCCGAGGACCTCTCTCAGTACCTGCTGGAGATGGGCTTCAAGACCCGCTACCTGCACTCGGAGGTGGACACGCTCGAGCGGATCCAGATCATCCGGGACCTGCGCCTCGGCGAGTACGACGTGCTCGTCGGCGTGAACCTGCTGCGCGAGGGACTGGACCTGCCGGAGGTGTCCCTCGTGGCGATCCTCGACGCCGACAAGGAGGGGTTCCTCAGAGGCGAGACCTCCCTGATCCAGACGATCGGGCGGGCCGCGCGAAACGTCGATGGAACAGTGCTTATGTACGCCGACAGGGAGACCAAGGCGATGCGGGCGGCGATCGAGGAGACCGACCGCAGGCGGGAGATCCAGGTGCGCTACAACGAGGAGCACGGGATCACGGCGGCGACGGTGGTCAAGGGGATCTCAGACATCGCGGAGTTCCTGCAGGGGGACTCGAAGATCCCGCGCGGGCGCCGGCGGTCCGCCGAGCGGCGGGCGAAGACCAAGGAGCTGCCCACCCACGAGCTCGAGCGGCTGGTGGTGGAGCTCGAGGAGGAGATGAGCGCGGCGGCGGAGGACCTGCGCTTCGAGTACGCCGCCCAGCTGCGGGACGAGCTCAGGGAGCTGCGGCGGGACCTGCGCGAGATCCAGGCCGGCGAAGCCGAGGACGATTCGCCCGGCGAGGAGTCCCCCGGCGAGGCTGAACCGCCTGGCGAGGTCGAGCCCGCCGGCGAGGTCGCCTGAGGCGTCCGGTACGCTTCCCAGCCGAGTGGATCTCGACAGGCAGAGCATCGAGAAGCGGGATTTCCCGATCGGCCGCCGCGGCTATGACCCGGCGGCCGTGGATGCCCATCTGCGGGCGCTCGCAAGCGCGGTGCAGGAGCTGGAAGGAACGGCCGCGGGACGGGGGGCGGACTCCCTGGCGGTGAGCGCCGGGAGTCAGGTGCAGAGCATCGTCGCGGCCGCTGAGACGGCCGCCGCGGAGATCGAGAGCCAGGCCCAGGCGAACGCGGACGCGATGCGCGAGCAGGCCGAGAGCGACGCCGAGAAGATCCGTGCGGACGCCGTGGCACAGGCTCAGGCGCAGGTCGCGGCCGTCGGCCGGGCGAGCGCCACACTGCTCGCCAGGGTGGAGTCGATGGACGGGCAGGTGGGTGCCCTCGTCGAGAGCCTTCGCGGAGGAGCGACCCGCCTGGCGGGAGATCTGGCGGTGGTCGAGACCAACATGGGCGAGCTCTACGACGCGGCCGCCGGGCGCAGATCGGAGGCGACCCTCGAGCCGACTGGGATGGAGTCGGCCGCTGAGGCTGGCCCGGCCCCGCCGGCATCGCAGTCGCCGCCCGCCCCTCCGGGAGAGTCCGGCGCCCCGAGGGCATCCGCAGGCCAGTCGCCCGGAGCATCGTCCGCGACGCCGCTGCCGTCGACGCCACCCGTGCCCGTTCCCGTTCCCGAGCGCCCCACGCCGGCGCGGGGGCCCTCCGGGACGGCGAGCCCGCCAGCCGAGCGGGCCTCTGTGAGCGGCTCCTCGGACTCGCCCGGAAACCCGCTCGATCGGTCCGGGGAGGGAGTGGACTACGATGCCCGACTGGTGGCGTTGAACATGGCCCTGAATGGGGACTCGCGGGAGGAGACCGACAGGTACATCGCCGAGAACTACGAGGTCCCCGACCGGCAGAAGCTGCTCGACGAGGTGTTCGCGGCGATCGAGGGCTGACTTGCGGCTCGCCCGGGCGGGGGGCGAGTGGCACGGAGACGACTACGCGCAGGACGCGAACTTGACGGTTCGCAAGTTGCGAACCGGTGCTCCCTCGAAGGGAGCCGTCAGAGTAACCCCTGCGAGCTACACTAGGGCTGGCATGCCGAGCAAGCACCCACGAATCGCTGTGACGGCGGACCCGGAGCTGGGGGACGCACTGGAGCGTGTGCGCGCAGTGACGGGCACGCAGGAGGCCGATGCGTCTCTGGTGCGCAGGCTTGCAGTAGAGGGGGCCGAGATGGAGCTTCGGGCCGGGCGTGGGCGTCGTGAGGCGATCGAGGCGCTGTTCGACGCGATGGACAGGGATGGGTTCGATCTCGACTTGGATGAGATCGATCGGCTCAACTCGCCTCCGAGCAGCGTGTGAGCGTCGAGCCGTGGGACGGCCGGGGTGCGGTCCTCGCCGACACCTCCGCATGGATGCTCGCACGTCGGATTCCCCGTGCGCGGGAGCTGCTGGTTGCGGCCGCTGAGCGTGGCGACATCGCCTGGTGCTGGCCTGTGCGCTACGAGTTGACCTTCGATGCGCCGAGCCCGGAGCGAATCGCCGCGGTCGATCGGACACTGGCGGGCATGCGTGAGATCGCGGTCGATCGTGCTGTCCAGCGGGGCGTTCTCTCGGCGATGCGAGAGCTGGCGGACGAGGGTTCTCACGGTGCTCACCGCCTCCCGCTGGCCGACCTCACTGTCTCCGTCGCGGCACAAACGTCGGGACTGGACGTGCTGCACTACGATCATCACTTCGAGCGCCTAGGTGACCTGCTTGGCGTACGTATGGTCTGGATTGCCGATCCTTCCGCTTGACGGATGATCACTCCGTCTGAAGGCCCAAAAACCATCTGTTTGCAGGTATTTTCTTGATCTCAACAAACCAATTCAAGAACGGCAACCACATAGAGGTGGACGGGACGATCTACAAGATCGTGGAGTTCCAGCACGTCAAGCCCGGGAAGGGTGGGGCGTTCGTGCGCACGAAGCTGCGTCGGGCGGCGGACGGGGCGGTGATCGACCGGACGTTCAGGGCGGGAGAGAAGTTCCGGTCGGTGAGGACCGAGACGCGTCGGATGCAGTTCCTGTACGCGGACGGGACGGACGCTCATTTCATGGACATGGAGTCCTTCGAGCAGATCGCCGTCCCCGAGAGCGCCCTGCAGGAGCCGTTGCGCTGGATCAAGCCGAGCAGCGAGGTGGAGGTCCTGTTCATCGACGACGAGCCCGCCGACGTGCAGCTGCCGAGCGCTGTTGACCTGGAGGTCACACAGACCGATCCGGGCGTGCGCGGGGACACGGTCTCAGGCGGTGGGAGCAAGCCCGCGACGCTCGAGACGGGGGCGACGCTCATGGTGCCTCTGTTCGTAGACGTGGGAGAGCAGATCAGGGTGGACACCCGCTCGGGCGAATACGTGTCCCGCGCATGAGCTTGTGAGGGGACGGGTCTAGCGGTGCGTCGCTCCGAGCAGCGCAGGGCGGCGGTGGTGGCGCTCTACCAGCACGACCTCACGGGTAGGCCCCTGACTGAGACCCTCTCCGAGAGCGCTTCGGCTCTGACGA
Organism: uncultured Solirubrobacterales bacterium; assembly: GCA_963785785.1. Taxonomy (GTDB): domain Bacteria; phylum Actinomycetota; class Thermoleophilia; order Solirubrobacterales; family Solirubrobacteraceae; genus Palsa-744. Next base: position 58,612 of record CAWAWI010000005.1, read on the forward strand.
GGGCTCTCGCAAACGCGGCCGTTGAGCGCGGGGGGAGCTCGACGAGATCCTCGACCGCCATGCCCATGGCTGGTCGGTGCAGCGAATCCAGCCGCTGGAGCGGAGCATCATGCGGGTGGCCCTGATCGAGATGCTCCATCCCGACGCGGTGCCTGCGCGGGACCCGATCCCGCCGGAGGGGGCGATCGAGGAGGCGGTCGAGAGCGCGAAGATCTTCTGTGGGAGCGACGCCCCCGGGTTCGTGAACGGGGTGCTGGCGGCGGTATTGCGCGAAGTGCGCGAGAATGCGCCCCAGGGGGCCCCTTGAGCGGCGATCGGACGCGCGCGCGAGGGTTCCGTCACGACGGCCGGGAGATGTCATGAACGAGACCGAGCGAATCGTGGACGAGCGCCTGGACGAGTTGATCTCCAAGCTGGAACGGGCCGCCGAGCAGCTGCGCTCGGGAGAGCTCTCGCCGGACGCCGCGGCGACGCTGGTGGAGGACTGTGCCGGGCTGGCGGGCGAGGCCGCGGCGGAGCTCGAGCGGCGTGCTCGCGCGGAAGCGTCGACGGTGGCGCCCGGCCAGGACTCGCTCCTGTAGCGGTGTCGGTGACCGCCGAGATGACCACCGAGCGCCCGGCGCGGGAGGACTATCCCGAGCATCTGCGCGAGGAGGTCGAGCATTACCTGGAGGGGATGCGGTTCTCGCACGAGCCCCTCACAGGCGGCCTGGAGGAGGCGATGCGCTACTCCCTGCTGGCGGGCGGCAAGCGAATCCGCCCGGTGCTCGCGCTCGCGACCGCCCGGGCGGTGGGCCTCGAGCAGGATCGGGTGATGCCGCTGGCGGGTGCGGTGGAGCTGATCCACACCTACTCGCTCATCCACGACGACCTGCCGGCGATGGACGACGACCCGCTGCGAAGGGGAATACCCACATGTCACGTCAAGTACGGCGAGGACGTGGCGATCCTCGCGGGAGACGGCCTGTACGCAGAGGCGTTCCGGCATCTGCTGATGAGCCGGGGCTCCGAGCCCGAGCGGGTGCTCGCGGCCGCGGCGGAGCTGGCCGGAGCGACGGGCGTGGACGGAATGGTGGGGGGCCAGTATGCCGACGTCAGCCCGCGGGCGCCCGAGGGGCCGGCTGCGCTGAGGCGGCTGCACGAGCTCAAGACGGGCAGGCTGATCGGGGCGTCGGTCATCTGCGTGCTTTTGCTGGGTGGGATCGACGGACCTGCGACAATGGGGTTTAGGCGTTTTGCGGCCGAGTTGGGCGTGCTCTTTCAGATCGTCGACGACATCCTCGATGTGACCGGCACGGACGCGGCGCTCGGCAAGCCGCGAGGCAGCGACGAGCGGCACGGCAAGCGAACATACGTGAGCGAGTACGGCATCCAACGAGCAAGAGAGCTGGCGGCAGAGTCCCACCGCACGGCGCGCGAGGCGCTCGCGGAGGCAACGCGGGCGATCGGCGGCAGCGGGGATTCGGCGAGGGAGCTCGAGCAGATAGCCGATTTCATCTACACACGGACCTCATGAGTCCTCAGCAGCCAGACAGCGATCGGAACAGCAAGGGCGTCGCGGGCGCCGGCGAGCCCGACCGCCCCGAGGGGGGGCGACTGTTGGACACGATCGACGGACCCCGGGACCTGAAGGGGCTCTCTGAGGCACAGCTCGCCCAGCTCGCCGCAGAGGTGCGCGAGCACATCATCGACACGGTCGGTGAGATCGGCGGGCACTTCGGGGCGAACCTCGGCACATGTGAGCTCGCGGTGGCGCTCCACTCGGTGCTGGAATCGCCGAAGGACAAGATCCTGTGGGACGTCGGCCATCAGGCCTACCCGCACAAGATCCTCACCGGCCGCCGGGAGGAGCTGAGCACGATCCGCCAGTATGGCGGCCTGGCTCCGTTCTGCTCGATCGGCGAGTCCGAGCACGACATCATGGGCGCCGGACACGCGTCCACCTCGATCGGATATGCGGTGGGGATCAAGGAGGGGATGCGCCTGCGAGCAAAAGAGGCCGATGCAGAGGCGCGACGGGGCGACCAGGCGGCCGGCGGCGACCAGGCGGCCGCGGGCAACTCGCCGGACGGGCTAGACGGCCAGCGCGAGCCGGGTGAGCGCGAGGGCGATCACGGGGATATGCCCGAGGACGGCAAGGTCGTGGCGGTGATCGGCGACGGGGCGATGACCGGGGGAGTCGCGTTCGAGGCGATCGGCCAGGCGGGGGGCCTCGGCACTCCGATCGTGGTGATCCTGAACGACAACGGGATGTCGATCGCGCCGAACGTGGGAGCGCTCTCGAGGTATTTCAACCGGGTGAGGCTCAACCCGAAGCTGTGGCACGCCCGGGCAGGCGTGGAGGGGGGCCTCGCGAAGCTGCCCGGCGGGATCGGCGCGGCGTTCGAGCGCCTGGGACCGCAGCTGAAGGAGTCGATCAAGGCGTTCTGGGCCCCCGGGCTGTGGTGGGAGGAGCTCGACTGGGCCTACATGGGGGTGATCGACGGCCACGACGTGCACGCGCTCAGAGAGGCCCTGCGCGAGGCCCTGGCCGCGGAGCGCCCCGTGGTGGTGCACATCGCGACGGTCAAGGGCAAGGGGTTCGCGCCGGCCGAGGAGGGCGGCCTGGAGGGCATGGAGAAGTGGCACGCGGCCAAGCCCAAGTCGATCTTGAACGGATCTCCGACCCATCCCTCGCCGGCGCGGGGCGCGGCGATCGCCAAGCGGGCGAAGAGCGCCAAGGCCGACCGGCCGGCGCCCCAGTACACGCAGGTGTTCGGAGAGGCCCTCGTGCGGGAGTGCGAACGGGACGAGCGCGTGGTCGGGATCACCGCCGCGATGAACTCCGGGACGGGACTGAGCATCCTGCAGAAGGCGATGCCCGAGCGGTACTTCGACGTGGGAATCGCCGAGCAGCAGGCGGTCCTGTTCGCGGCGGGCCTCTCGCTTCAGGGGGTCAAGCCGGTGGCGGCGATCTACTCGACCTTCCTGCAGCGGGCGTACGACCAGATCGTGCACGACGTGTGCCTGCAGAAGCTGAACGTGGTGTTCGCGATGGACCGTGCGGGTCTCGTGGGCGACGACGGGCCCACCCACCACGGGGCGTTCGACATCGCCTACCTGCGATGTTTGCCGAACATAGTGCTGATGGCCCCCCGGGACGAGGCGATGCTCGTGCACATGCTCCACACCGCCCTGGCCCACGACGACGGGCCGATCGCGCTGCGCTACCCCCGCGGCGAGGGTGTCGGCGTAGAGCTTCCCTCACGGCCCCGCAAGCTGCGGATCGGCACGGGGGAGATCCTCAGGGAGGGCGGCGCGAGCGGCGCGGTCGGCCACAGGGTCGCGCTGATCGGCTACGGGTCCGGGGTCGGCAAGGCGCTTGAAGCTGCGCAGGAGCTGAACGCGAGCGAGATCGCCGTGACCGTCGTCGATGCGCGCTTCGCCAAGCCGATCGACGCCGGCCTGATGGCCCAGCTGGCGGCCGAGCACGACCTGCTCGTGACAGTCGAGGAGGGGATGCTCGCCGGAGGGTTCGGGAGCGCCGTGTGGGAGACCTTGAACGAAACCGGCGCCACCCCGCGGATCCTGCGGGTGGGCCTGCCAGACCGGTATGTGACCCACGGCAAGCCGGCACTCCTTCACGAGGAGATCGGCTACACGGGCGTTCGCATCGCCGAGCGGGTGAGAGCCGCGATCCTCTCGCGAGACTCCAGCACGATCAACGCTTAGGCGAGTCACCGCTTACGTGAGGCGAGCCGGTGATGCACGCGAGCAAGCCGGCCGCTCACGCGAGCGGGGCCGCAAAGAGAAGCGACCCGCCGGGGAGGCGGGCCGCTTCTGTCTGGAGGGGAAAAGGGAAGCGGCCCGCTGGGGAAACGGGCCGCTTCGGGGAGGAGGGATGCTGCTGTACTTTGGGTCGATCACTATCTTGCCCACGGGGAGAGTCCCTATGTGTGAGCTTGATCACGCATATACCATGACGCCAGGTAGATCAGATAGGCTTGCTGGGCATGGCAAGCGGATACTCGACCGGATCTGGTGGCTACTTGTCCGGAGGGCCTCCCGTGGTGGGCATCGATTGGGCGAAGCGCGTCAGCCCCTCTTTGGTGAGTGCGACCCGTGGAGGCCAGACAACAAGCGGATGGGTGGGGAGGATCTCGACCACGAGGTCCTCGGGCCTCGGACGGCGGGTAATCGGGCCTACCTCGTCGATAAAGAAGCTGACTACTTGGAATACGAGCTGTCCGATGCTGAGGGTCGCGCCATAACCGTTCGGCCCGTCAGGCTCGGGAAAGCCTGGGCGTCGCATTTCAAGCGGCGTGTGACTCCACCAGGAGGTCCGGTTCGGCGGGACCTTGTAGATATTCCCGCTGGTGTCGGTCTCGATATACCTCGCGAGCCACACGACCGCGGCGGGAGGTAGCGCCCCTTCGTAGAAACGGCGGTAGAACGAGTCGGGGACGGAGCGGTGTTTCGGGTCCGTCCACTCGAACATCATCAGGGTCTTGAGGCCCCACCGCACGACGATGAGCTGCTCCTGCTCATCGAGGCGGATCTCTTCGCCGCCGATCATCGGAGTTAGGAGGGGCCGCGCCGCGACCTCTAGCCGACTCATCCAACCGCTGTTGCAGGTGCTGCAGACGCGACGGACTCTCAAGCTGAAGGGTGGTGCTTTGTATTGTCGCGCCGCGCCGCGCCGCGCGATCCGGTAGTCAGCGAGCTTGTTCATCGGGATTACGTCGCCTAGCCATTGCGGCCAGACATGCTCACGCGTCAGCGGGTTGCCGCCGCAGAAGACGCATGGCACGGCGCTAATCTACTCTCCGATGGCTGACGAACAGCACGACGCGGAGCCTACCCAGCAGACGCAGCCCAAGGGTATCGACCCCAAGACCGGCGAGCCGTACGAGCCGGTCGAGATCCCGGTGCCGAAGGTGAGCACGATCCGCGCTGCTATTCGCAAGGTCGCGCAGCCGGACAAGTCGCCCGGCAAGTCGTAGCCCCGCAGCGCAGATAGCCCCGTTGCAGGGCTGTTTGCAGGCCCAGGAATCCGTGATGGCAAGCGAAAGAAGGTGCTCCCATGGGTTCTGCGATCTACGAGCAGGCGGGCGTCATTCACTGCGAGGACAACCTCCACGTCCTCTACGAGCTACCCGACGATCATGTCGATCTGGTGTACCTGGACCCCCCGTTCTTCTCGAATCGTGCCTATGAGGTCATTTGGGGAGATGAGGCCGAGGTCCGGTCCTTCGAGGATCGCTGGAAGGGCGGTATCCGTGAGTACACGGACTGGATGCGTAAGCGCCTGGTGGAGATGTACCGGGTCCTCAAGCCGACCGGCTTGCTGTATCTGCACTGCGACCCGAGCGCGAGCCACTACCTGAAGGTAATGCTCGACGGGCTGTTCGAGAGCCCGGGCGGTTTTCGCAGCGAGATCATCTGGAAGCGCAGCAGCGCGCACAGCGACACGAAACAGGGCCGCAGGCAGCACGGCCGCATCCATGACGTGATCTTGTTCTACACCAAGGGCGATAGCTGGACATGGAACCCAGTTTACACCCCGTATGACGCCTCATACGTGGATGCGTTCTACAAGTATGTCGAGAAGGGCACCGGCCGTCGTTACCGGCTCGGCGATCTGACAGGTCCGGGTGGTGCCGCGAAGGGCAACCCTGAGTACGAGGTCATGGGCGTCACTCGCTACTGGCGTTACTCGCAGGAGAAGATGACGAAGCTGATCGAGGAAGGCCGAGTGATCCAGGTCAAGCCCGGCGCGGTCCCGGCCTACAAGCGCTATCTGGACGAGATGCGCGGCGTCCCGTTGCAGGACGTGTGGACGGACATTGCGCCTGTCGCAGCGCGCGGGAGTGAGCGGCTTGGCTACCCGACCCAGAAGCCGGAAGCGCTCATGGAGCGCATACTCGCGTCGAGCACCAACAAGGGGCAGATCGTGCTTGACCCTTTCTGTGGCTGTGGCACGACGATCGCGGTTGCGCAGCAGATGCAGCGCGAATGGATCGGGATTGACGTGAGCCCGCGCGCTGCGGTCATTATGAAGCGCCGGGTCGATGGCTTCGGCGCGAACGCGATCGTGACTGGCCTGCCGGCGACGATCGAGGATCTGAAGGAACTCGGCCCGTTTGAGTTCCAGAACTGGGTCATTGACGCTGTAAACGGCGTGCGGCGGCAGCGCAAGTCCGGTGACTTGGGGATCGACGGCTACTCATTCCTTGAGCGACACCCCATCCAGGTCAAGCAGTCTGAGAGCGTGGGTCGGAACGTCGTGGACAACTTCGAGACTGCCCTTGAACGCGACGGCAAGGACCTCGGGTACATCGTCGCGTTCAGCTTCACAAAGGACGCCTACGGCGAGGCAGCGCGGTCACGGGAGGTCGGCAGGACGGCCGTTCATCTGGTGCGCGTGTCGGACCTGCTGGATCTACAGGATCTGGTGATGGCAGCGAGAGCGGCGCGCACGGAGCCCGACGTGTCGAACATCACGCCGGACCTCATGGGCTTGTTCGCGGGGGCGCTCGCAGAGCGCCACAAGCGCCCCGTCAGGCCAACGACTTCGGTATCGGAGCTGGCCGCTAGCGCTGCTCGCACGCGCGACTCAAAGCAGCTCCGGCTCAGCTAGCGACAGTCGCGGCTCTACTAACGAGTAGATGGAACATCGACCGGGAGCCGTGTCGGTGGTTGTAGCGCCACGTGTACTCGTTCAGGTAGCCCTGTAGCCACTTGTGGGAGACCTTCTTGTAGTTGCCTCGGATGCCGGTCTTGAGGTTCCCGAAGAATCCCTCGATCGTGTTCGTGTGCACGTCACCGATGACGTACTCGCCGGAGGCGTGCCGGACTCGACTATGGTCGGCGAAGTGCGCTCCGAGCTGGTTGTATGCGGGCCACTCGTCGGTGTAGACGATCGATTCGGGATCGACCCATTCGATGACCTGCTGCTTGATGTGTGGTCCGCGTCGTCCGGGGACGACAGTGGCCTTGACGCGTCCGCCGCGTTCGACGGCGGCGAACACGGTTGCTCTACTACGTTCCCGGAGTTTCGCGGCGTCGGAGCGCCGGGAGACGCCGGTGTGCGGTGCCGGGGTTCTTGCGCGGCTTGCCGTCCACGGAGGTCTCGTCTACCTCGACGTAGCCTGTGAGCGGCGCGGGGTCCTCGGTCATGAGCTGGTTGCGGATCTTGTTGAACATCCGCCACGCGGTCTTGTAGGTCACGCCCAGCTCGCGCTCTAGGTGCTTGGCGGATACTCCGCAGCGAGTGCTCGCCATGATGTACATCGCGTAGAACCACAGGTGCAGGGAGGTGGAGGACTTGTGGAAGATCGTGCCTGAGAGCGGATAGAGTGCATGTCCGCATGTGTCGCAGGAGTAGGCGGGACGTGAGGCGATGCGGTGGAACTTGCGTTCCCGGTCGCACTTCGGACACTCCGCGTGGTGCCCGTCGGGCGCATAGCGCTCACGCCAGAGCATGTCCAGACAGGCGGCGTCGTCGGGGCATTCGCGCATGAACTCCATCAGCGAGTAGCGCGAGTCCGTAGCACCGGCCGTGCCACGAACGGGGTTGTTTCGATCAACAGGAGGCATCGTGTCAGTCCATCAAGAGCCGGTTGGTGTCGTGGAGCCGGACGTATCCGCAGCCATTGCAGACAGCGGCCACGACGACAAGCGTCGTGTGCGCCAGCTCGCCAGTGGGGCCGAAGTTCGGCGTGATGAGGTTCGTGCCGTCCGAGATCAGCCAGTTACGTTCACCACAGACCGGACACTCGGTCGCCGCCTTCCGCCCCAATGCTGCCCGTACGGCGTCCATATCCGGCGGGGCGATCGCGTCGAACTCGTCCTCGGGGACGTTCGGGTCATTATCGGCCATGCCTCATAGCCTAGCACATCTACCTGGCGTGATGGTATAAGCGTGAGCTTGATCACATATATGCGCTTGATCACATAGGACGCGTCCGCACGGGCGTGATCGGGTGGCGGACCGGGATCGGCGCATAGGGGTGGAGCGGCTACCGTTCGGGCGATGGGAGAGCGTCGTGTGCGTCTTGACACCCTGCTGGCCGATCGCGGCCTGTTTCGCTCGCGTAGCCAGGCCGCGGTGGCTGTGATGGCGGGGGAGGTGATGGTCGGTGCGGGCGAGCGCCGGGCCCGCAAGCCCGGGGAGATGGTCGATCCGGGTGAGCTCCTCGACGTCAAGGAGGGTCCCGCCTTCGTGTCGCGGGGTGGGATCAAGCTCTCCAATGCGCTCGACTCCTGCGGCCTGGAGGTGACCGGCCGCCGGGCTCTCGATGTGGGGAGCTCGACGGGCGGGTTCACCGACTGCCTGCTCCAGCGCGGCGCCGTGGAGGTCGTGGCGGTGGACGTCGGCTACGGGCTGCTCTCCTGGCGACTTCGAAGCGACCCCCGGGTGATCGTCCTAGAGCGCACGAACGCGCGTGCGCTCACGCCCGAGATGGTTCCCTGCCGGCCGGACCTGGCGTGCATCGACGTGTCCTTCATCTCCCTTTCGATCGTGTTGGGGGCGGTCCTCGGGTGCATGGCCGACACTTATGACGCACTCGCGATGGTCAAGCCCCAGTTCGAGGTGGGTCGGGGTCAGGTGGGCAAAGGCGGGGTCGTCCGCGACCCGGCGGCCAGGCGTGGGGCGCTGGAGAGGGTGGGGGAGGCGGCGCTCGGGCTGGGAGCGAGCGTGCTCGGCTATCACTCCTCGGGCCTGCCCGGACCGAAGGGCAACCGCGAGACGTTCGTGCATCTCGCTGAGCGCGGGCGCGGTGGGGGAGCGGACGGGATCGAGGCGCTCAGATGCATGGCCGAGGAGGTCGAGCCGGTGGAGGTCGAGCCGGTGGAGGTCGAGCCGGGAGAGGTCGAGCCGGGGGAGGTCGAGCGATGACCGAGCGGCCCGTCCCAGGGGGGTCATCGGGCGGCTCGCGCCAGATGACGGTGTTCACCCACCGAAGCCCCGCGGACACCACAGGAGCGCTTCGCGAGCTGATCGATGCGGCGGGGGCGGCGGGGATCACGATGCGACTGGATCCCGAGGAGACCGCCAAGCACGCGATTGAGCCGGGGCCGGGGGTGGCGCTCGACGCGCCGGTGAGCGACGAGGTCGAGCTGTGCGTGGTCCTCGGCGGAGACGGCACGATCCTCAGGGCGCTCCAGCGTTACGCCGGCACGGACGTGCCCGTGTTCGCCGTGAACTTCGGCGAGATCGGCTTCCTGGCGACGGTCGAGCCCCAGGAGATGGGCGAGGGCATCGCGCGGGCGTTCGCGGGGGACTTCGAGCTGCTGCGGCTCCCCGCGATCGTGCTCGACCCGGCCGACCGCCCTACGGACGGTCCGTCGGGGCTCGTCGAGCCCCGGTCCCCGTTCGGGGGCTGCTCGGGGATCAACGACGTGGCGATCCATCGCAAGGTCGGCGAGCGGGTCGCCGAGATCGCCTATGCCCTCGAGGGTGAGACCGTGGGGAGCGTGCGTTGTGACGGCCTGGTGATCTCCACCCCCGCGGGATCGACGGGCTACAACCTGGCCAACGGCGGCCCGGTGATGGCGTGGGGGGTCGAGGGCTTCGTCGTCTCGTTCATCGCCCCTCACTCCCTCACAGCACGCGCGCTGGTGGTCGCGCCGGGGGACCGCCTGAGCATCAGCAACCACTCACGCGAGCCCCTCGATGTGGCCGTGGACGGGCGCCCGGCCGGGGAGATCCCGCCGGGCGGCTCGATCGACGCCCGGTTCGTGGACGCCGTCGGGACGATCGCCCAGCTGCCGGGCTCGTCGTTCTATCGGCGGCTGCGCGAGAAGTTCGGCCGCCTGGCACGCTGACCGACGGCGGGAGGCTCAGGCCACCTTCCGTGCGCCGTGCTCGGCGTCGTGATCCTCGAGCGAGGAGACAAACTCGTCGAGCTGGTCGCTTGAGAAGCGCCGCTGGCCGCCCGGGGTGCGGTAGCAGGCGATGTGTCCGGCGTCGGACCAGCGACGGATGGTCGCTAGCGAGACGCCTATGTAGTCGGCCGCCTCGGAGCTCGTGAACACGAGCTGGGGGTCGGGATTGGGGTGGGTGGAGCGCATGTGTGGCCTCGTAGTTCGGAGTGGACGTGACCAACCATCGGCTCGCGGGCCCGGAAAGAACACCGAGCCGCACGTTTGTGGACGTTTGGGCGGGCAAACCTGCGTCGAGCCTGCAATCCGATAGCCCTGCTTGTGCAAGTAATCGTGCACAAACCTCCGCAAACTCGACATATCGGACAATCCCTGTAGGATGTTGTACTACCCTTATCAAAGGTAGCGGTAGTCCTGTGGATGGAGACAGACGGGGCCGCCTCGCAAAAGGCCCGATGGGCCCTGGCGAAGGAGAACTATCGTGCGCTTCCACAAATAACCTCTCGGAGAGGTCGCCAAGGCGGCCCGCTGAAGGCGCCGTGCCCGGAGGGACTCGGTCGCGGCGCCTTCGGCGTTTTCAAGTGCTCCCGGTCCCCGTCACGGCGACGGGCAGCTGGTTGGTGCCCGTCAGCTGAGGGCGGGCTGGGCGATCTTGCGCGCGCGACGCTCGAACGCCAGCTCGGCCTCGAAGTTGGCGTCGTCGCTGTTCGCGGACGTGATCGGGCCTTCCCGCTCGAGCATCGCGATGAAGCTCTCGACCAGCTCGCCGTCGAGTTGGCGGCCCGCCACCCGGCGCAGCTCGGCGATCGCGTCCTGCGGGGTCATCGGCGAGCGGTAGGTTTCGCGGGCGGTCATCGTGTCGTAGGTCGAGCAGACCGCGATGATGCGCGACGCGAGCGGTATCTCGGTGCCGATCAAGCCAGCCGGATAGCCGCCGCCGTCGACCTGCTCGTGGTGGTAGAGGATCGCGTCTGCCACCGGCCCGTACCCGTCGAGGCGCCCCACGAGTGTGGCTCCGTCCTGGGGGTGGCGGCGAATCACCGCCCAGTCCTCGTCGGAGAGCAGCTCGGCTTTGAGGATTCTGTCGGGCAGTGCGAACTTGCCGATGTCGTGGAGAAGGCCCGCCGTGTGGACTAGGTCCTGGTCGGCCTCCGAGCATCCGACCTCCTTGGCCAGCGACCGGGCGTAGCGCGCGACCGCGGCCGCGTGACGCGCGGTCATGCGGTCGCGCAGGGCGAGCGTCTCGACAAGCGTTGTCAGCACGCCGAGCTGCAGCGACGCCAGGTGAACCGACCGCGCTTCCAGCTGGTCGGCGCGTTCCTCCGAGCGCAACAGCGCGACCATCAGGTGCTGGAAGATCACGATCACGAGCACCGAGGCGAACAGCGTGGACACTCCCAGGTTCGTATAGGCGACCGCGAGGATCGCCGTGAGGGCTCCCGCGGCGACGTGGCCGGGCAGCACCGGTCCCAGCACGTCGCGGATTTGCTCTGAGAGGCGACGGTTCTCGACGATCCGGTTGTCGAGGGCGATCACGCCGAAGTCGATCACGAGCGAGACGAAGTACACCCCGAACACGATCAGCGCGAAGGTGAGTCCCTTGGCGAGCTGGTTGGAGGGGTCGTGCACGTCGCCGATGAGCGCCTGCGCGATCACACCCCCGACCAACGGGAAGATCGCGAACGTGGTGAGGTTGTTCAGCCACGCCGACAACGGCAACTTGCGCCCGACTGAGATGAGCAGTGCCGCGGCGATCGACACGGCCACGGCCGGAGCCGGTCCGAGCAGGCACATCGCCAGGACCTGGGCCACGAGTCCCGCGGACAGGTGCTGGCCGCGGATTGTGAACACCAGCCGCTGTCCACCGAGGGACAGCGCCAGCAGAAGCCCGACCAGCAACAGCGGCTGCCATTCCTGCGCGCGCGACAGCCACGCGGCGGCGCCGATGGCGCCCGCGAGCAGCAGGGCCTCGCAGGCGCAGAAGATGCGGATGGTCAGCTTCGAAGAAGGCATACCTTTTTGCTGTTGTCGTACTTAACGGCCAATCGGCCGTCGCCCTTAAGGTGCGCCCGATGCACTGGACCGTCGATTGCACGTCGTCCCAAAGGGGACGATCGCCCACGATTTGGCCGAACGCCCGGCGGACAGCCGCGGCGAGCGGTCGCTCGGGGGCGGGAAGCGGACGCTCAGGGGGCCGCTTGCAGCGGTCCGGAGGCCGGTGAACCGGCGGCCTCCGGGCCATGGGCTCTGGGGGCGCCCGGGGGCGCTCCCGGAATGCCCGCGACCGCGCCCAAGCGCAGGCGTAGGAACGCGGCGGTGCTGAGGGTCGCTCCCACCCCGGCGATGAGGAACGCGTCCCGGGGCGAGGTGACCGCGGCGATCGTGCCGCCGAGCACGAAGCCGATCGCGGGGCAGATCGCCCCGAGCGATTCGACCGCCCCCATCAACCGTCCCTGGAGCCTTTGCGGCGTGAGTCTTTGGACGGCAGAGATCAGGGCCGCCCATTGCATGCCGTTGCCGATCCCGCCGACCAGTCCCGCTGCGCAGGCGAGGGCCAGCGTGGGTGCGGCCGCCCATCCCAGATAGGCGAGCCCGACGGCGAGCGTGGAGGCGCTCAGCAAGACCCCGAGGGAGCGTTTGATCGACCGCGCGAAGATGACGCTCCCAATCGCCGCCCCCAGGCCCCACACTCCCAGCAGCACGCCGTAGCCGCTGTCGCCGGCGTGCAGCGAGACCTTCGCGTAGGCCACCTCGATCGGGGGCGAGAACATGAAGAACACGAGCGCCACCGACTGCGCGATCAGCAGCCTGCGCAGGGTGGTCGCGTCGTTGATGTATTCCCACGCGTCACGCAGGCGCGCACGAACGGAGGAGGTCTCGGAGTCCTCGACATGGGGTTTCAGGTCGAGGAGCATCGTCGCGCAGATCACGAACGAGATCACGTCGATCACCAGCGCCGTCGGGGCGCCGAACGCCGGCACCACCAGCCCCGCGAGGGCCGGCCCGAGCGTGAACGTGATCGCGAAGCCGATGTTCAGCGCGGCGTTGGCCCGGCGCTCGGCCTCCACCGCCATGGCCTCTCGGGGATCCTCCTCGGCCGCGTCCGTGACACCGTTCTCGACGGCATGCTCGACGGCCTGCTCGGCGGTCCGCTCGGCGGTCTGCTCGTAATGGGCGTCTGCCCACTCCCGTGCGCTCCGTGCCGCCGCCGCCCGCAGGAGTGCGCTCGCCGCCAGCGCCGCGGTCCCGTCGAGCGCGACCAGCAGCAGGATCGCCGGCAGCGAGAAGTGCCACAACAGCAGGGCCACGAGGCCGGAGGTCGTGACCGCCTCGAACAGGTACAGCCCGCTGAGCTCCCCCCGCCGCGCGGAGGCCTCCACGCGAGCGACCAGCGCGGGCACCAGGAACGCGGGCAGAACCTGGTCGGCGAGCAGCAGCCCGGCGACCGCGATCGCGCTGTGGGTGTGGTCGAAGACGGCGATCGACAGGGCGATGAAGCCGAACCAGGTGCCCAGTCGATTGATCGTGTAAGCGGCGACGATTCGTCGCAGCCGAGAGGAGCGCAGGGGCGTCGTGGCCGTGGTCGATGACATCGGACTGGCCCACGCTACCTGCTGTTTGCGATCTCACCGCGTGTTGCAAGACCACTCCCGTACACGCCCGTCGCGGGCAGTTAGGTAGCTCAGCCCGCGGGTCGCCGAGAGCTCAGGCCTGTACTCCCGAAAGGGCGGGCAGGACCGCATCCACGCTGATCACGGGAAGCAGCGGGTGACGGCGTGCGAGCATGTCGATCAGCGACTCGGCGCAGACGTCCTCGAGGTTGCCGGCGAGGACCACCAGCCGGCTCGTGGGAGCTTGCTCGAGCACTTCGAAAGCTGCGTCCGCCTCGGCGAAAACCGTCCTCCCGGACAGCGTTCCGCCGAGCTCGACACGTAGGGCCGCCCGCCTGGACGGGTCGGCGCCGGCGAGCAGCACCGAGCCGCTGGGACGAGGCTCGCCCTGGCCACGAACCAGCCGGAGCTTGGGGCGCCGGAAACGCTCGGGTCGGCTTGCCGGTGAGACGATCGGGCTCATCCCAGCAGCGCCCTTGCGATCAGCGAGCGGGTGTCGGCGAGCACGAGCGACTGGTCGTAGCTCGACCGGTCGGAGATCGGGGAACGCTCCGGGGTGGCGAGCTCGGACTCGACGTACTTGCGGGACTCGGAGCGATCGAATGCGGACAGCCCGGCGAATCCGGCAGCCGTCAGCGTGATCCAAGTGGTTGCGATGCCCAGCGCAATCATCGTGGGGCCTCCTTTGCGGTGCGCTGACCCACGCGAGGGGAAGGGGAGTTGGAGGGTGCGTGCGTCATAGACGACATGATGCGCCCTCGCGGGCCGTTTGTCTGTCGTCCGGACGGTGCCGATCGTGTCGTCCTAAACGTGCCGATCTGTGTCGTCCCCACGGACGATTCGTGTCGTCCTTTTGGGGCCCAGTTCCCGCTTGTTGGCTCTAGCAAGCCGTTCTGCTGAAGGCGTTCGCCACCATTACGGCTTTGGGGGGTTGCCCTGCCGGGGACTACGCGAGCGGCCCTTCTGTCGTCCCGACCCATGCGCCGCCGCCGACCCAGGCGCTACGGTTTGGGGCGTATGGACGGGGCCACGCCAGGGGTCGATCGCCCGATCAGGGTGATCATCGCCGACGATCACGCGGTCGTACGCGACGGCGTCAGGACGGTGCTCGAGCGCGAGGCCGGTGAGTTCGACATCGTCGCCGAAGCGGCCGACGTGCCCTCGACGATCAAGGAAGTGCGCGAGCACAAGCCGGACCTGCTGACCCTCGACCTGACGATGCCCGGCGGATCGAGCCTTGCGGCGCTCCCCGCCTGCTTCCTTGCCCATCCCACGCTGGCGGTCGCGATCCTGACGATGCGCGAGGATCCCGAGTACGCCCGCCAGGCGCTCCGGGCCGGTGCGCGCAGCTACGTGCTCAAGGAGGCCGAGCCCTCGGAGCTGTTGCAGGCGTTCCGGCTTGCGGTTGCCGGCGGCAACTATCTGCATCCTCGCCTCGGCGCCCAGATGGCCGCGGGCGAGGACGCCCCGTCCGATGGGGTAGCCCTCAGCGAGCGCGAGCGGGAGGTGATCAGGCTGATCGCCAACGGCTACACCAACCCTCAGATCGCCGACCAGCTGCATGTGGCCGAGCGCACGGTCAAGACCTACCGAGCGCGAGCGATCGAGAAGCTCGGCTTCTCCTCCCGCGCGGAGATCACCGCGTACGCCCGCAAGCTCGGCCTCGTCGAATAGGCGAGCCGCCGCCCGAGGCGACCCTCCGAGACGCCGCTCCGAGGCTTGCCTCCGGGGCTTCGCCTACTGCACGTACGCGGTCGATGTTCCCGGCGCGTTCGCCCCGGCGCACTCGCCGTGGGTCTTGGCGCGAGCCAGGAGCAGCGCGAGGAGCAGCTGCCGTGCCGTTGATGGGAAGGGCGTCGGAATGCCGGTCGTGAAGAGCCCGATCTCTGCCTGACCGCAGACGAAGCCGAACATGCCGATTTCGATCGGGATCGACCTGCCGAGGAGAGTGATGTTGGCTCCTATCCGCAGCACGTAGCCCCCCGTCGTGCCGGGGGCCGAAGCGGCTTCGTCATGGACCGAGACCCCGCCGATGTGAGCTTTGTGGTACTGGCCCCCCTCGAGCAGCTGGGTGAGATATTGCGTGAGACATGTCCGCGTGTGCTCGCTCAGCGTCGCCGATAGTCCCGCTGCGGCGATCGCGGCCGTTGAGGCGACCGACACACTCGAGCTCACGCCGAAGTCGCCGGTGGATCCCTTGAGCTCGAATTCCTCGGAGCTCGTTTCGGCGAGCCCTCCGCCGCCTCCCAGCGCTCCAATGCATCTCAGCATCTGGTGTTCGAGTCGCTTTTCCCGTGCGCTCGCCCGGCCGTGTTTCGGAGAGGCCTTGAATCCGGGCACGTCCGCCGGGCGCAGGTTCACCGCCTTGGCGAACGCGATCGCCTCGGGCTTCGTGAGGGCCCTGCCCGCGAGCGATCCTCC
This sequence comes from uncultured Solirubrobacterales bacterium, assembly GCA_963785785.1. Lineage (GTDB taxonomy): Bacteria > Actinomycetota > Thermoleophilia > Solirubrobacterales > Solirubrobacteraceae > Palsa-744. The sequence continues at coordinate 74,511 of CAWAWI010000005.1, forward strand.
TCCCGTCCCTCCGCCTCCTCCCGTCCCTCCGCCTCCTCCCGTGGCCGGCGGAGAGGTGGCCGGGGAGCTAGCGGTCGGCGTCGTGGGGGCGCTCTTGCCGCACCCACACAGCAACACTCCCGCCATCATCACGGCCCAGATCGCGGAGGTCGTGCGGATCATCCGGGACATCCTCCCAGACCCGGGATGGCTCTCCGTGAGACTCAGCTAGGCTCAGGGTCAGCGATGGCGTCCACCGGATCCCAGCTGCCGGCCGAGGGCTACCGTCTCACAGGTATCTCTCCCCGAGCCTTCCAGCATCCGGCCGACCGCGCCGCGACCGCCGCGCTCGGGTCGATCCCCTACCTGGACAGGGTCGTGCGCAAGCTGATCGAGCTGGGCTACGAGCGGGCCCTGCGCCAGAGCTATCTCGGGTCCTCCATCCGACTCTCCGAAGACCAGCTCGGGGCCGTCTACCGCGAGCACGCGATCGCCTACACCACCCTGGACATGGCCGAGGTCCCCGACCTGTATCTCACGCAGTACCCCTCCCCGAACGCTCTGGCGATCGGCGCGAGACGACCGATCGTGGTGGTCCAGTCAGAGCTCGTCCACCTGCTCGACACGCCCCAGCGTCGCGCGGTGTTCGCGCACGAGGCCGCCCACATCCTGGCCGATCACCAGCTGTACCAGACCGCCTTGTACATCCTGGTCCTGCTCACCCGCTCCTCGCGCCTGCCCCTTCCCCTCGCGCCGGTCCGGACCGCTCTGCTGGAGTGGTCCCGGGCGACCGAGCTGAGCGCCGACCGGGCCGCCGCGCTCGTGACCCGCGATCCGCTCGTCGTCTGCCGCACCCTCATGTGCCTGGCCGGGGGCGCGATGGTCGACGAGCTCGACCTCGAGGCGTTCATGCGCCAGGGACTTGACTACACCGAGTCCGGCGGCGGCCTCGAGCGCTTGACACGCCTGCTGCTGGATCTCGGCGTCACCCATCCGATGCCCGTCCGGCGCACCCACGAGCTGATGGCGTGGGTCCGCTCGGGCGAGTACGACCGGATCGTCGCCGGCGAGTATCCGCGACGGGAGGACCCGGTCGACGTCCGTGCCGACGGCGGCGAGGCGGTCTCCTTCTACGCCGACCGGATCCGCGACGCGTTCCGCGACGCCGGCGAGTCGGTGAGCTCGGCCGGTCAGCAGCTCGCGGGCTGGCTGCGCGGAGACGGGGGCGACGGAGGTCAGGACGGCTCGACGGACGAGGACCTGGACGGCCCGAAGCGGTAACACGGATCGACGCCGTCGCTCGCGCGGTCGGACCGCCCGCGCCCTCTCACCCCGTGGGCTGGGCGACCGGACGACCCGCCAGGGGCACGGTCAGGCGCATCGTGGTCCCCTTCTCGGGGGCCGGCACGAGCTCCAGCTCGCCGCCCACCAGCTCCGCTCGCTCGCGCATCCCCGACATGCCGAAGCCCCCCTCCAAGCCGTCCCCCCGCGGGCCGAGCCGAGCGGCTTCTGGCAAGCCCTTGCCGTCGTCGGTCACCAACGCCGTGACCACGCCGTTCCGCTCGGTCACGCTCACGACCGCGCTGCTCGCTTCCGCGTGCCGGCTGACATTCGTCAGAGCCTCCTGGACGACCCGGTAGATGGTGCTCTCGAGCTCAGGGTCCAGCCGCTCGCTCTCGTGCTCGGGGCGAGAGCGTTATCTCCGTCCGCACGTCCAGGCCGTCGATCGCCTGGGCGCGCCTGGCCAGGGCCTGGAGAGCGGCCGCCAGGCCGAGGTCGTCGAGGGCGGCGGGGCGAAGCTCGGTGATCAGGTGGCGCAGGCCGTCGATCTCGTCGCCCAGCCCTTCGAGCACCCCGTCCACCGCTCCGCTGAGGGCCTCGCGGTCGTCGAGATCCCGTGCGTTCGCGAGCTTCAACCGCAACGCGCCCAACCCCTGGACGGTCTCGTCGTGAATCTCACGTGCCCAGCGGGTCCGCTCGCGCTCGCGTGCCTCCATGCCGTACCGCAGACGTTCGATCTCGACCGACCGCTCGGCCTGCAGGCGCTGGGCGACGCTCGCCGCGAACGCGTTCAGCGCTTGGGCGTCGGGGCTCCTGAAGCCTCCGTCGGTGCGCAACGCGATCACCATGCCGCCCCCGTGGCCCTCCATGCTCAGCGGCTCGACCAGCACCGCCCGCGCCTCGATCCCCAGTTCGTGCAACATCGCCGCGTCCTGGCCTCGCGGGCGATCGAGCGCAACCGGCTTGCCCTCCCGGTAGAGCGCACCGAGCGCGCTTCCCTCGACCGGGACGATTCGCAGCCGGGGCGCCTCCTCGCCGCTCGCCGCGGCGACCCGCAGCTCGCCGCCCTCCTCGATCACCATCAACAGGGTGCTCGCGTCCAGCAGCGCCAGGCCGCGATCGGCCATCAGGCGCAGCAGCCACAACTCGGATCCGGAAAGCACAGTGAGGCGAGATTATGTCCTACCCGGCGGCGACCGACCTACGCGACCGCAGCCCCGTTGGCAGCCCCGTTGGCGGCGCCGTTGCGTTCGCTGCGGACGGCCTCCCGGGCGTGGGCCACGAGCTGCTCGCCGGTGAGGTCCTCGCGCCATGCGGCCAGCCCCACGGAGATCCGCAGCGACCGGCGGACACCCCCGACTTCGATCTTGATCGCCCGCAGCCGGTCGATCATGCGCCGGGCCACGATCTCCCCGCGGGGCCCGTCGGCGCCTGGGAGGAGCACCAGCAGCTCGTTCTCGCTCGGACGTCCCACCCGGTCAAAGCACCTGAGCTCACGCCGGAGCGCCGGCCCCGCGTACGCGAGCGCCTGCGCGGGCAGCTCGCTTCCGTGACGGGTCGCGAGCTCGTCGAGGTCCTCTATCGCCACCAGCAGGCAGCTGAGCGAGGTCCCGTGACGTCCCGCCCGGTTGACCTCCTCGACGAGACGCTCCTCCAGGGCGCTCGCCGACAGGCACTCGACCTGGCCCTGGGAATCCCCGGGGGTGTTCGCCGACGCAGAGCCCCGAGAGCCCGGGGAGGCGCTCGGGTCGGAACTCTGATCTGGGTCGCTGGCAGCCATGCCTTTTAAGCGGACGAGTGTACGTGCCTGGGACAGCCTCTCCGCGGGATCCATCCCCATGCCGTCTGGCTTCGATTATATGCCTGTTCGAGCGTTTGCGAAAGACGAATCCGTCCCCGTCCGTTGCTAGACATGGTCGATGCTCCTGGAGCTGAACGTCGAGAACCTGCTCTTGATCGAGCACGCCCAGCTGCGACCGGCTCCGGGCCTGAACGTCCTAACGGGCGAGACTGGCGCCGGCAAGACCGTGCTCGCACACGCCCTCGACCTCCTTCTGGGGGGCCGCGCGAGACCCGGGATCGTCCGTCCGGGGGCCTCCGAGGCGTATGTGGAGGGGGTCTTCGCGATGCCGGAGTCCCTGTGGGCGGAGCTCTCCGAGCGCCTGCCGGCCGACGCCCGGGAGGTCGGGGAGATCGTCCTCGCCCGCCGCGTCTCCGCCGACGGGCCCACGCGTGCCTACCTGTGCGGGCGCTCGGCGACCGTCGCGGAGCTCCGCGACCTAGGCGGGCGGCTCCTCTCCTTCTATGGCCAGCACGAGCACCGCAAGCTGACTCTCGCCGGGGCTCAGCTTCAGATCCTCGACAGCCGCTGTGGTCTCGCCCAGGCGGAGCGCCTGGGTGCCTGCGGTCAGGCCTATCGTGAGACGGTCCGCCTGCAGGACGAGCTCGAGGAGCTGGCCGAGCTCGCCCGTGCGCGGGAGCTCGAGCTCGAGCTGCTCGACCACGAGCTCGCCGAGATCGACGGGGTCGCGCCCGACGAGGCCGAGCACGAGCGCCTGCTCGGAGCCCGCGAGCGCCTGCGCCGTCTGGACGCGCTCTGCTCCGCCGCCGCCGGCGCCGTCCAGGCGCTGGTCCCGGACTCCGCGGAGGACCCCGGCGCGCTCGCGCTCCTCGCGGGGGCGCTCTCGCGCCTGGAGAGCGTGACGGGGGTGGACGCCCGCCTGGACGCCCTCGCTGAGCGCCTGCACGCCGTTGTCCTCGAGTCCCAGGATCTCGCCGGCGAGCTGCGGGACTACGGAGAAGACCTGGCCGGCGAGGAGGGCTCCCTGGAGGACGTGGAAGCGCGCCTGGCTGGCACCGAGCGGCTCATCCGCAAGCACGGGGGCTCGATCGCGGAGGTGCTCGACTACGCCACCCGGGCGCGCGTCCGCCGCGAGCAGCTGGCCGGCGCCGAGGTCGCGCTCGCCCAGACCACCGAGCGTCTGACCCGGGCGAGGGAGGAGCTCGGGGAGCATGTCGAAAGCCTGCGCCGCGCGCGCGCGCGGGCCGCCCCCGCGCTGAGCCGCGACGTGGGCCGGCAGCTCGTCTCTCTCGCGATGGCCGACGCCAGCTTCGAGGTGGAGATGTCGAGTGCTCCCCCGGGGCCCCGAGGAGGCGACCGGGTCGAGTTCCTGATCGCCCCCAACCCAGGCGTTCCCGCCGGGCCCCTCCGCGAGATCGCCTCCGGCGGGGAGCTCTCGCGGGCGATGCTCGCCGTGATCGCGGCGTCCGCCGGGGAGGGGCCGCAGGACGACCCGGGCGTAGAGCCCACGGTGTGCGCACACGCGCGCACGGGCCGGGCCACGGGCGCGCGCGCGGGCGGCTCCCACGGGTACTCCGAGCAGCCGACGATCGTCTTCGACGAGATCGACGCGGGCATCGGCGGGCACGCTGCGCGAGCGGTCGGTGAGCGCCTGCGAGAGCTCGGCCAGACCAGGCAGGTCCTGTGCATCACCCACCTGCCCCAGATCGCCTCGCTGGGGGCGCGTCACTTCTCGGTCGTCAAGGACACATCCGCGGATCCCACCCTCGCCACCGTGGTGCAGCTGGGCGAGCTCGAGGTGGTCTCGGAGCTGGTCCGGATGCTCGGGGCAGAGGACGGCGACACGGGCGCTCGCCGTCACGCGAGAGATCTGCGCAAGGTCGCGTGAGGTCCCCGCCGGGCCGCCCAAGGGTCCTCAGGGACCCCGGAGCGGCCTGAGCGGTTACTCTCGGCGGTCATGGCCGCGACCAGGCAGCCGCCGAGCATCCCCCTCCAGATGGAGGAGCTCGTCCCGGCGCGCACGGTCACCGGTTCGGCGCGTTTGGGCAGGCGCACGAAGCTGCTCGTCAGGTACCTGCATCGGGGGGACATCGCGATCGTGGACCATCTCGACATTGATCGGGTGTCCGCCGAGGAGCTGATCGAGGCGGGCGTGGTCGCGGTGCTCAACTGCAAACCGTCCTCGAGCGGCTCATACCCGAATCTCGGACCTCAGCTGCTCGTCGAGGCGGGAGTGCATCTCGTGGACCTCCCGGACGACTCCCTCTTTCACACACTCTCCGACCGCGAGGAGATCGTCGTTCGCGGCGGCGAGGTTCTCCGCGGCGACGGGCGGACGCTGACCCGGGGAGAGGTCCTCGACCGGACGCGTGTACGCGCCGAGACCGAGGCCCGCAGGCGGGAGGTGGGGGAGGCGATCGAGAGGTTCGCCCACAACACGATCGAGCACATGCGAGAGGAGCGGGAGCTGCTCGCGGGCCGGATCGAGCTGCCACGGTTCTCCACCGACTTTCGCGACCGCTCCGCGCTCGTGGTCGTCCGGGGAGTGGGCTGCCGGCGGGACCTGCAAACCCTGCGGCCGTTCATCCGGGACATGCGTCCGGTGCTCGTCGCCGTCGACGGCGGCGCCGAGGCGCTGCTCGAGGCGGGGCTCTGTCCGGACATGATCGTCGGGGACATGGACTCCGCCGGCGAGGCCGCTCTGGTGAGAGCCGTCGGCGAGGGCGCCGAGCTCGTGGTCCACTCCTACACCGACGGCCACGCTCCCGGGCGGACCCGCCTGGAGGAGCTGGACCTGCCCTTCAAGCTCGTCCCCGCACCCGGCACCAGCCAGGACGTGGCGATGCTGATCGCGGCCGAGAAGGGAGCCCGGCTGATCGTCTCGGTGGGGTCCCAGTTCAACCTCGTCGAGTTCCTCGATCGCAACCGCGAAGGCATGTCCTCGACCTTCCTGACCCGGTTGCGGATCGGCGAGATCCTGGTGGACGCCAAGGGGGTGAGCCGCCTCTACCACCCCCGTCCCGGGATCGCCCCGCTGCTGGTCGTGATCGTCGCCGGCCTGATCGCGATGATCGCGGTCGTGTGGCTCACACCGGCCCTGCGTGACGTCGTGGACCTGCTGTGGCTCAAGCTCCAGCTGCTGGCCGACCTGCGAGCTCTCGCCGGCGGCTGAGCGGCTCCCGGCACCTCTCTTTCGGCGGCGATGTTCGACTACCGGTATCACGCCCTCTCCCTGGCCGCGGTCCTGCTGGCCCTCGCCGTGGGCGTGCTCATCGGCGTGGCGATCGGGGACTCGAACCTCGTGTCCTCCGCCAAGAGCGGCATCGTCCACGAACTCACCTCCGAAGTGACCGGCGCCCACCGGCAGGTCGGACAGCTGCAGGTCAAGCTGGCCGAAGAGGAATCGTTCGCGAACGGTCTCTACCCGCTCGCGACCCACGACCTGCTGAGCTCCCGCAACATCGGACTCGTGTTCCTCGGGGGCTCCTCCAACGAAGTCGACAGCCTCGTACGCTCCGCCGTCGCCCAGGCCGGCGGCAACGTCGTGACCGTCGCCGCCGTCCGCGAGCCCCTGGACCTGCAGGCAATCGACCGCGAGGCCACCGGCACCCACTACGCGTCCCTGGCGAGCTCCCCGGCCACGATCGAGCGCTTCGGCGAGCTCGCCGGCCGCCAGCTCGTCAGCGGGGGCCGCCTCGTGGACCGGGAGCTCCTGAGCCGCGTCCGCCCGAGCCTGCTGAGCGCGTTCGACGGACAGCTCTCAAAGCTCGAAGGCCTCGTCGTCATGCGCGCCGACCCGTCCCGCATGAGCACCGAGCAGAGCGAAGCCCTCACCGCCTTCCAAACCGGCCTGATCGCGGGCGTCAGAGCGACCCGCGTGCCCGCCGTCGGAGTCGAGCTGACCGCCACCGAACCCTCTCAGGTTCCCTGGTATCAGAGCAGGCGCCTGTCGAGCGTCGACGATCTCGACACCCCTCCCGGCCGCGCCGCCCTCGTGTATGTCCTCGCGGGCTCAGACGGGGCCTTCGGAGTGAAGGCCACCGCCGAATCCCTCCTTCCGAGCTCTGTCCCGTAGCCATCGGCTGGCTTCCCGCCATGCGCGCCCTGCCTCTGGTGATCGCCCTCGCGACCGCTGCGGTCCTCGCCCAGCCTATCCTGCGGATGCTCCGGGCGGGCGGGCATACCGCCCCCAACTTCCGCGGTCGGGATCTTCCGGTGCCGTTCGGGGTGCTCGTCCCGGCGGCGGCCCTGCTCGCGCTCGTGCCGGTGACCCTCCTGGAACGTCTCACGGACACCGAGATCCTCTATCCGGACCTGCTTTCCGCCGCCGTGTATGTGCTCGGGGTCGCCTTCCTGGGGCTCGTGGATGACACTCTCGGAGGGGGCCCGCCCCGCGCGCGCGTGGCCCCCTTTGGAGCGCACGCAACCCCCGGGGGAGTGCAGGCGGGCGCGCGGGCTGGTCCGCGGGGCTGGCGCGGTCACGGCGGGGCGGTCCTGCGGGGGGAGCTCTCGACTGGGGCTCTGAAGGCCGCCGGCGCCCTCGGGTTGGCGCTGGTCGTGACAGACCTGCAGGGACTGTCCCGGGGTCGCTGGCTGCTCGCGGCCGCTGTGCTGGTGCTCGCCACCAACCTGTTCAACCTCCTCGACCTTCGCCCCGGACGGGCCGTGAAGGCGTTTGTAGCGCTCGCCGTCGGGCTGACCGCGGGCGCGCAGGAGGTGCGTCCGCTTTGGACCCTCGGGCTGTTCGTGGGGCCGATGTTGATCGCGGGCTTCCATGACCTGCGCGAGCGGGCGATGCTGGGGGACACGGGCGCCAACGCCCTGGGCGCCCTCGCCGGGCTGTGGCTGGTGGAGACCCTGTCGACCACCGGCCAGCTGATCGCCCTCGCGATCCTGCTCGCACTCACCGTCTACGGGGAGCTGCGATCGATCTCCGCGACGGTCGAACGGTTGCCGCTGCTCCGGGGTCTAGACTCCTGGGGCAGGCCCTCATGACTTTGCACGCTTCCGACCGCCGCCCGGACACTCCCTCCAAGACCCGGTTCGTCTTCGTCACCGGCGGCGTCGTGTCCTCGCTGGGCAAGGGCATCGCCGCGGCCTCGATCGGACGGCTCCTCGTCGCCCGGGGGCTGTCGGTGGCGATGCAGAAGTTCGACCCCTACATCAACGTCGACCCCGGCACGATGTCCCCCTACCAGCACGGCGAGGTGTTCGTCACCGAGGACGGCGCCGAGACGGACCTCGACCTCGGCCACTACGAGCGCTTCACCGACGCCAACACCAGCCGCGCCTCCAACGTGACCGCCGGCGGCATCTATGACACCGTCATCCGGCGAGAGCGCCGCGGAGACTACCTCGGGGGGACCGTCCAGGTGGTCCCCCACATAACCGACGAGATCAAGCAGCGGATCTCCCTGATTGCCGAGTCAAGCGACGTGGACTTCGTGATCACCGAGATCGGCGGCACCGTCGGGGACATCGAGTCCCTGCCCTTCCTGGAGGCCATCCGCCAGTTCCCCGTGGACGTCCGCAGCCGCCGGTGCATGTTCATCCACCTGACCCTCGTCCCCTACATCGGCCACGCGGGGGAGCTGAAGACCAAGCCCACCCAGCACTCCGTCAACGAGCTCAGGCGTATCGGCATCGCCCCCGACATGCTCATGTGCCGCTCCGAGGGCCCCCTCTCCCACGAGATCAGAAAGAAGATCGCCCTGTTCGCGAGCCTGCCCGTGGACGCGGTCATCTCGGCGAGAGACGTCGATGACATCTACAAGGTCCCCCTCGTGTTTCGCGATCAGGGGGTCGACGACTTCATCCTCGAGCACTTCTCCATCGACGCCCCCCCGCCGGAGCTCTCTGGCTGGCGGGAGCCGATCGAATCGGCCGAACACGCGACCCAGGTCGTCCGGATCGCTCTCGTGGGCAAGTACGTCAAGCTCGAGGACGCCTACCTGTCCGTGTGCGAGGCCCTTCGTCACGCAGCCTCCGCCCACGGCGCCAGCGTCCAGATCGAGTGGGTCGACTCCGAGAGCCTCGAGGACCCCGCCAGCTCCGCCATGGAGTCCCTCGCCGACGCCCACGGCATCCTCATCCCTGGCGGCTTCGGCGGGCGCGGGATCGAGGGCAAGATCGTCGCCGCCCGGATCGCCCGCGAGCGCGCGATCCCCTATCTCGGCATCTGCCTGGGAATGCAGCTCGCCGTCAGCGAGTTCGCACGCCACGTGGCCGGCATGGAGGGGGCCAACTCGACCGAGTTCGACCTCGAGACCCCCTACCCCGTGATCGACCTCCTCCCCGAGCAGAAGGAGGTCGCCGATCTCGGCGGCACGATGCGACTGGGGGCCGATCCGATCAAGCTCCACACCGGCACCCGCGTGCGCGAGATCTACGGCGAGGCGGTCGTCTACGAGCGACACCGCCACCGCTACGAGGTCAACAACCTGCTCAAAAAGCGCCTCCAGAGCGCCGGCCTGACGGTGTCCGGCACCTCACCCGACGAGCGCCTGGTGGAGGCGATCGAGCTGGACGACCATCCGTTCTTCGTCGCCTCCCAGTTCCACCCCGAGTTCAAGTCCCGCCCCGAGCGTCCCGCCCCCCTGTTCCGCGAGTTCGTCGCCGCGGCCCTCGCGTTCGCCCGCCCACAGGCGACGGCGCTCGCCGATCCCGGAGGGGCCACATCCTCCGACGCCAAGCCCCCGGCACCCAGGTTCACCCACGCGGGGCCCACGGATGCCCGGCTGACCGACGCCGGACCCGAAGGCGCCCAGGACCCCGACGCCGCCCCGACGAGCGCGACCCGCTTGTGAGCTCGAGCCTCTCCACTGGGGGACCCGCGGGCGCGCCCCCCGCGAGCGAGATCCCTGCGGGAGCGCTCCGCACCCTCCACGTCGAGGCGGTGTTCCGGGACATCGGCGGGCACCAGGCCAACGCGATCTCCGCCGAGCTGATCGGCCGCGCCCACGAGCTCGCCAACCTTCCGGATTTCGAGTGCGACGTCGACGTGAGCGTCCAGATGGTCTCGCCCCGGGACGATGGCTCTCCCGGCGGCAGCGCGCTGTAGCTTGAATCCCTGATGCTCAAGCTCCGTCGCGCCATCGTCATCGACGCCGGTCCTCCCGACGGCCCCGAGCAGGAGCTCCTCGTCGAGCTGGCGGCGCCCGGCGGTGCGAGCGGGCGTCCGCGATCAGCGATCGCGGACGTCTCCATGGTCGGGGCCGCCCAGGTGGGGGATGAGGTGATCGTCAACGTCCAGGCCCTCGATCTCGGGCTCGGGTCGGGGGGGTTCGACATCGTTCACGTCAACCTCACTCGCGGCCTGGCCGGGGATGGCGTGCCGGGGGCGAACGCGATGAAGCTCAACTACACGAGCCTTCAACACGCCGTCCGGCCCGTCGAGGACGAGCGGTTGAGCCTGTCCCTGGAGCGACCCGCCGCCGTGCTCGCCCTCCACGGCCAGCTCGCCCCCGTCGCGTGGGCGTTCGCCCGGGCCGCTCCCGGCAGGCGCCTCGGCTACGTGCAGACCGAGGGCGGGGCGCTCCCCGGCGGGCACTCCCGCACCGTCCGAGAGCTCCGCGAGCGGGGGTTCCTCGCCGGTCACATCACCGCCGGAGCCACGTTCGGCGGCGAGGAGGAGGCGATCAGCGCCGCGAGCGCCCTTCACCACGGCCTCGCCACCCTCGGCTGGGACGCGGTCGTGTGCGGGCCCGGTCCCGGGATCGTCGGCTCGAGCTCCCCCCTTGGCCACGGAGGTCTGTCGGCGCTGGACTCCGCCCACGCGGCCCTCGCCCTCGGCTGCTCCGCTCTGCTCGTGGCTCGCATGTCCTGCAGCGACCCCCGGGCCCGCCATCGCGGGATCTCCCATCACACCCTCACCGTCCTTGACCTCCTGCTCGAGCCTGTCACGGTCGCCCTCCCCGCCGGCATGCGCTCTCCCGTCGGCGCCGAACTCCGCGCCGGTCTCGGAGCGGTCTTCGGCGGCGCCCTTCCCAACCGGCCCGGACTCGGGGAGCTGGACGTCGACCGTCCGGCCCGGATCACCCGCCACGACTGGCGTCGGGCGGTCGTGGACCTTCCCGCCTACGCCGCCTCGGGCCTGCCCGCCCGCACGATGGGTCGCAGCCTCCTGGAGGACCCTCTCTTCTTCGCCGCCTCCCTCGCCGGGGGCGTGACCCTGGCGGAGCTGGCCGCGAAGGCGCCCGCCGGAGAGCCCACGGCTGAGCATTCGGACAGGGACACCGACCGTCAGGGAGAAGGAGCGCAGAGGGGCGAGGCGAAGCTCGGAGCGTGACTTCGATCCGCGTTCCCGCCGCGCCCGCCGCGCCCGCCGCGCCCGCGGAGCCCGCGGAGCCCGCGGAGCCGGCCGCGGAGATCGGGCCGCTGATGCTCGACTTTCTCGCCTATCTCGAGCTCGAGCGGGGTCTCTCGCGCAACACCCTGGAGGCGTACCGGACCGACCTGCTCCAGCTCGGCGCGTTCCTGCGCCGCCGCGAGGTGGACCCGCTTCAAGCCCAGCATGGGGATCTCGCGGCGTTCCTGGCGGAGCTCGCGGGCGCCCCCGCGCCGGCGGCCCCCGCCACCCTGCAACGCAAGGCGGCATGCGTGCGCTCGTTCTACCGTCACCTGCGCCGCGAGGGCACGATCGTGCACGACCCGACCGCGGATCTGCACGGTCCCCCTCGCACCCAGACCCTGCCCAAGGCGCTCACAAGAGGTGAGGTCGCCAAGCTGCTGAGCCAGCCCCGCGGAACCGATCCTGCTGCGCTTCGCGATCGGGCCCTGCTGGAGCTGATGTACGCATGCGGGTTGCGCGCGTCCGAGGCGGTCGGCCTGGAGCTGCGGGACATCGACCTCGACGAGGGGATGCTTCGGGCTCGCGGCAAGGGCGCCAAGGAACGGATCGTCCCGGTCGGCGGGCGGGCCGTTGCGGCGCTTCGCGCCTACCTGCACCGAGGTCGCCCACCGCTCGTCGGCGTCCAGGTCCAGTCGAGGCTGTTCGTCAACCGTCGCGGCGGCGCTCTCACCCGCCAGGGCCTCTACAAGATCGTCCAGGGTCACGCCCGCACCGCGGGCATCGAGCACAAGATGAGCCCCCACACCCTCCGCCACACCTTCGCCACCCACCTGCTCGTGGGCGGCTGTGACCTGCGCTCCCTGCAGGAGATGCTCGGACACTCCGATCTCGCCACCACCCAGGTCTACACCCACCTCTCGGCCGACCGCCTGAAGGATGTCTACTTCGACACCCATCCCCGTGCCAGACGCGGGAGGCGGGGGTCCGGCTCGACCGATGCGAGCTGACGGCGCGAGCCGGGGTCGCAGGCGGGCGGTCGTGGTCGTGATCGACGCCTGTGGCGTGGGGGCCCTCCCCGACGCCAGGGACTACGGGGACGAAAACACGAACACCCTCCTGCACGTCGCCGAAGCGGTCGGGGGCCTGCGGCTGCCGACCCTCGGGGCGCTGGGCCTGGGGTCGATTCTGGCGCTGCCCGGAGTCCCGCCCGCGCGTGAGCCGGCCATCCACGGGCGCCTTCATGCGCTGGGACCCGGCAAGGACTCGACCGCCGGCCACTGGGAGCTGATGGGCGTGGTTCTCGACCATCCCCTGCCCACCTACCCGGAGGGCTTTCCCCCCGAGACCGTCGCCCGCCTGGAAGGGGGGACGGGCCGGGAGATGATCTGCAACCTCCCCTACAACGGCATCGCCGCGATCGAGGACTTCGGCGCAGAGCACCTGAGGACGGGCGCTTTGATCCTCTACACCTCCCAGGACTCCGTCCTTCAGCTCGCCTCCCACGTCGACCGGGTGCCAGTCGAGGATCTCTGGCGCGCCTGCTTCGCGGTTCGGGCCGCGATGAGTGGCGAGGACGCCGTCGGGCGGGTCATCGCCCGTCCGTTCACCGGTTCTCCGGGCGCCTTCGAGCGCACCGACGGGCGCCGGGACTTCGCGCTCGAGCCCCCTTCGCGAAGCTACCTGCAGGAGCTCTCCGACGCGGCCGTCCCCATCCACGGGGTGGGCAAGATCCCCGACCTGTTCGCCGGCGTCGGGATCGGACACTCCCATCCTGGCGCCACCAACGAGCGCGCCCTCCACAGCGTCCGGACCCTGCTGGAGGAGCTCGAGGAGGGGCTGATCTTCGTCAACCTGATCGAGACCGACCAGGTCTACGGCCACCGCAAGGATGTCCAGGGCTTTCATCGCGCTCTGCAAGCGATCGACGCCGAGCTGGCCCGCTGGCTCGACCGTCTGGGTCCGAACGACCTGCTGATCGTGACCGCGGACCACGGCGTGGACCCGGCCCACCCGGGGACCGATCACACCCGCGAGCACGCCCCCCTGCTGGCCGTCACGGGGGAGATGCTCGGGGCCCTGTCCACTCCTGGTCCTCGACACGACGGTCCCCTCGCCGACGTCGGCGCCACCGTCCTGCGCTGGCTCGCCGATCGCGACGCCGACGCTCTTCCGGGGCGCCCGTTCGTCACGCCCTGAACGGGCTGCCCGCCCGCGGGCGCGTTCGCGCGCGCGGGGCCTGTCTCTAAGCTGCTGGTGAAGCGATGCCAGAGCTGCCCGAGGTCGAGACGATCAGACGCCAGCTCGCGCCGCTGGTGGAGGGTCGCAGGCTGGAGCGCGTCGAGATCCTCGACCCACGCTGGTCTCGTCCGCTGGCCCCCACGGAACTCGCCGACGCACTCGAGGGCCGGCTGGTGGAACGGCTCGATCGGCGGGGCAAGTACCTGGTGTGGCATCTCTCGGGCGACGTCCACCTCGCCCAGCACCTGCGCATGACCGGGTCGGTCCTTTCAGAGCCCCACCCCGAGGCGGCCCATGTGCGGGTGTGGATCGAGCTGGGGCCCCCGAGTCGGTCCGGGGGAGGTCGACCTTCGAATGAGGGCCCGCGCGCGCGCACGCGCGCACGCGGGGGCAGGCCCAAAAGGGGACCCACCGGCAGGGCTGGGCGGGGACGGCTCGCGATCGTTGACCCCCGCCGGTTTGGCACCGGCGAGCTGCTCCTGGGCGAGACGGCGCTGGAGGAGTTCTTCACGGGACGCCTCGGCCTGGAGCCCTTCGACGAGGGCTTCACCGCGGAGCACCTCGGCGCGGTCTTCCGGGGCCGGACCGCCCCGATCAAGGCGCTCCTGCTCGACCAGCGCCGGATCGCGGGCGTGGGCAACATCTACGCCGACGAGGCCCTCTTCCGGGCGGGCATCCATCCGCTGCGCCCCGCCGGGCGACTGTCGGCCAAGCAGCGCTCCCGCCTGCGCGAGACCGTCATCGAGGCGCTCCTGGAAGGGATCGACGCGAAAGGTGCGAGCATTGACGACTTCCGCCACGTGGACGGCGTGCGGGGCTCCTTCCAGGATCGTTTCCTCGTGCACCGTCGCGCCGGAGAGCCGTGCGTGCGCTGCGGCCGCGAGATCGTGAAGATGGTCGTGGCCGGTCGCGGAACCTACGTGTGCGAGACCTGCCAGCCCAGGCCCAGGAGGCGGGCCCGGAAGCCTTCCGTCAAGGCTTGACGTGCCTGTCGGTTCGGCCTAGCTGAGCGGCGAGGAGCTCCTCCAACCGCCCGCTCTCGGCGGCCTCCTGGACCTCCTTGAAGCCTCCAAGCAACTCGCCGTCGATCAGCACCTGGGGGAAGGTCATCATGCCGGTCTTCTGCGCGAGCTCCACCCGCCCCTGGGGGTCCTTGGAGAGGTTGACCTCGGAGAACTTCGCTCCCTGGGACTCGAGCAAGCCCTTGACCCTCGCGCAGAACGAGCACGGATCAGTGCTGTAAACGGTTATCTCATGCATTACTTCATAAAGTATAGCCAGTGGACTCGGATCGTCGGGTCCATGGATCACCATTGAGGGCGTGTCTGGCAGGCCGGTCAAGACGGAGGCGGTGGTGCTGCGCTCGCTGCGTTACGGCGAGGCGGACCGGATCCTTCACCTCTACACGCCTCATCGCGGTCGGGTCGGGGCGATCGCCAAGGGGGTCCGTCGCGCGCGCAGTCGCTTCGGGGGGCGCCTGGAGCCGTTCTTTCGGCTGCAGCTCGACCTGCACGAGGGGCGTGGGGAGTTGCTCACGGTCACGGGCGCCCAGACCGTGGACGGTCACCCTCGGCTGCGTGGGGACGCCCTCGCGCTCGACGCCGCCGCGCGGGCGTGCGACGCGGTGGGACGGCTGTTCGAGACCTCCGAGCCTCATCCGGGCGTGTTCAACCTGCTGTGCCGCAAGCTCTCGCTGCTCGACGAGCAGGCGGGTCACGGCGAGCCATCGGAGATCGGCCGGACAGGTGCCCTGGCATTCCGCCTGAAGCTCCTCCTCGCGGCGGGCCTCGCGCCCCAGCTCGGAGCGTGCGTCTCCTGTGGGGAGCGCCAGAACCTCGTGGGATTCTCCGGGGCGGCCGGGGGAGTGGTGTGTGGCGCCTGCGAGGCCGGCTCGTTCCCGCTGGGCGAGCAGGCGTATCGCTTCATGACTGAGGCCCTCGCCCGGCCGCTGACCGAGACGCCCGACGCATCCGATCCCGCGCTGGGCCAGGCCGAGCGGGCGATCTCCGAGACGCTCGAGCATCATGCCCACGTGCGCCTGATGCCGGCTGTGGGCGCCGGCTAGAGCGATACGGCCGACGTGAGCGCTGCGGCCGCCGGCTGCACGGCTGTCGCTGCCTGTATCGTGGGCTCTCGTGGACGAGGGTCTCCCCATCGCCTATGAGGTGCTCGAGAAGGGGATCCCCGTGCTCGCCTCGGATGGGGCGACGGTGGGCACGGTCCATCACGTCGTCGCGGCACCCGAGGAGGACGTGTTCCACGGCCTGGTGATCGCTGTGCCCGGACACGGTCAGCGGTTCGTCGAAGCCGCCGATGTCGCGAGCCTGCACGAGCATGGTGTGGACCTGCGGATCGACTCGGCCGCGGCCCAGGGCCTGCCGGAGCCCGGCGGCGGGGCGGCGGTGTACGACGAGGATCCGGGCGAGATGAAGGGCTGGCATCACTGGGTGCATCGCGCGACGATGCGCGGCGATTGGAAACGCGAGCAGTGAGCGGCCCGCGGGCCGGCGGTGGCACAATCGAGCGGTGAGCGTCGCCCGTGAGCAGGACACCGTCGCCGGCGCCTTCGCGGCGCGCGTGAGCGACCAGGAGGAGCGGCTGCTCTCGCCGCTGGCGAGTCGCTCCTATCCGGCCCTGCGCGAACGCGCGGAGCCCGACTGCGGGCTGCGCACGCCCTTTCAACGGGACCGCGACCGGATCGTCCACTGCAAGGCGTTTCGCAGGCTCACCCACAAGACCCAGGTGTTCGTTGCGCCCGAGGGCGATCACTACCGCACCCGGTTGACCCACACGCTCGAGGTGACCACGATCTCGCGGACGGTCGCGCGAGGACTGCGCCTGAACGAGGACCTGACCGAGGCGATCGGCCTCGGCCATGACCTCGGCCACCCGCCGTTCGGGCACATCGGCGAGGAGGTCCTCGACAGCTGCCTGAGAGAGACCTTCGGCGGAGGCTTTCGCCACTACGAGCACTCCCTGCGGGTGGTCGACCGTCTCGAGCGAGACGGCGAGGGGCTGAACCTGACCGAGCAGGTGCGCGACGGGATCGCCCACCATTCCGGGCGGGCCGAGCTTCCGACCACGCTCGAGGGTCGGATAGTGCGGTTGATCGATCGGGTGGCCTACATCAATCACGACATCGACGACGCCCTCCGCGCCGGGTTGCTGAGCGAGGAGGAGCTCCCCGTGGAGCCGATCGCCGCGCTCGGCGACAGCGGCTCGGCGCGGATCGACGCGCTGGTGCACGACATGGTGGAGCACTCCGCGCGGGCCGGCGACATCATCCAGGGACCCGAGGCCGGCGCGGCTATGCAGTTCCTTCGGGAGTTCATGTTCGAGCACGTCTACCTGGGCCCCGGGGTCCGCGTCGAGCACGCGCGCATCGCGGGCGTCGTCAGGGCGCTGTTCGAGCACTACGTCGCCAACCCCGAGCTGCTGCCCGCGAGCGTCCCCGGGGCGGGGGCGCAGGGGGACCTGGCCCAGCGGGTGACCGACTACCTGGCGGGGATGACCGACCGGTACTGCATCAGGGAGTTCACCGAGCTCCGGGTGCCGCGGGCCTTCGCCGGCTGAGGGTCTCGACGAGCGCGGCTCTAGTCCTCGAACGCCGGCCTGTTCTCCTACGAACCCGATAAGAGCTAGCGTTGGGCCGATGGCCCTGTACACCAGCGAGTCCCGAGATCGAGTGCGGGACGCCGTGGACTTCGTGGAGCTGGTCTCGGCGCGGACCGACCTTCGCCGCGCCGGCCCGAGTCGCTACGAGGGACTGTGCCCGTTCCACGAGGAGCGTACGCCCTCGTTCGGGATCGACCCGGTCCAGAAGGTCTACTACTGCTTCGGCTGCCAGGCCGCGGGGGACGTGTTCACGTTCGTGCAGGAGACCGAGGGGGTGGACTTCAAGGGGGCCCTGGAGATGCTCGCCGACCGCTCAGGGATCGAGCTCGAGCGCGAGCAGGAGGACGAGGGCGATGCCAAGCGCAGGCGCGGTCGCGAACGGCTGCTGCAGCTGCTTGCGCGCACGAGCGGCTACTACGAGCGGTGCCTCTGGGAGAGCTCGGAGGCGGGGCGGGCGCGGGAGTACCTGCACGGGCGAGGCCTCGCTGAGGAGGCGCTGCGGGAGTTCCACGTCGGCTACGCCCCGAGCGCCTGGGATCGGGTGCTGGTGGCGTCCCTGCGAAACGGGTTCTCCGAGAAGGAGCTGTACGAGAGCGGCTTGGCCCAGCGCTCCCAGCAGAACGGCCGCCCCTACGACCGCTTTCGAGCGCGGATCATGTTCCCGCTCGCCGATATGCGCGGGCGGGTGCTCGGCTTCGGCGCGCGGTCGCTGGGCGAGGAGGGGGAGGGCCGGGAGGGGGAGGGTCGGCGGGGGCCGAAGTACCTGAACAGCACCGACAACAGCGTCTACCACAAGGGGCTTCACCTCTACGGGGCCGACCTGGCCCGTGCGCACGCGGCCCGTGCGGGGGTGAGCATCCTGTGCGAGGGCTACACCGACGTGATCGCCCTGCACCAGGCCGGGATCCGCAACGCCGTGGGGTTGATGGGCACAGCCCTGACGGGCGAGCAGGTGGGGGAGCTCGCGCGGATGGCCCCGACGGTGCTGCTGGCGCTCGACGCCGACAGCGCCGGTCAGGAGGCGATGCTGCGGGCGGCGGCGCTCGCGCAGCGGCGAAAGCTGGAGCTGCGGGTGGTGGCGCTGCCGGTGGGGACCGACCCGGCCGAGCTTATCCAGCGGGAGGGCGCGGGCGCGGTCGAGCGGGCGATCGAGGGGGCGGTGCCGTTCGTGCGCTTCCGTGTGGAGCGTGTCCTTCAGGCGGGGGATCACTCGAGCGCGGAGGGTCGGGACCGGATGGTCGACGAGCTGAGGCCGGTGTTCGCGATGCTCGGGCCGAGCGCGATGCGGATGGAGCTGACCCGGCTCGTGGCCGGCCGGCTGGCGCTCCCCGAGAGCGTCACCGAGACGCTGCTCGCGCGCAGCGAGGCCCCGCGAGAGCGACGCCCGGCTCCCGCCGATGGGGGTCTCGAAAAGGGGGGCCCGCGCGCGCGCGCGGGGCTCACGCGACGAGAGGACACCGAGCGCGCCTTCCTGGCCCTCTGCATCGCGGCGCCCGAGGACGGCGAGGTGGCGCTCGGTGAGCTCGACGTGGACTCGCACTTCACGAGCGAGCTCCTGCGCAGGGCCGCACGACATCTGCGTGGCCATCTGCGCGAGCCGCTCCTGGACGGTGACGAGGATGGCGAGAACGGCGAGGAGGGCCAGGAGGGCCGGGACCTGGACGGGGATCCCGAGCTGAAGGCATTGCTGGCCGAGCTGATCGTGCAGGCGGGATCGGAGCCCGCGAACCCGACGATGCTCCCCGTCCAGCGTCTGCAGCTCGAGCTGGCCTTGATCGATCGCCAGATCCAGTCGGCCCGCGGTCAGGAGAGCGGAGACGTGAGCGAGCTCGCCCACCGGCGGGCGGAGATCAAGCGGGAGTTCGACGGGGCTTACGGACGGGTGCTCGAGGAGACGGGGGATCGGGGCGGCTGAGAAGTCACAGAGTTGGCACAAAGTTGGCACTGATTTGGGCGTGTTTTCGTGCCGTTTCATCCGAAGGGGCGAGGACAATGGAGTGCATGGATCGCACCTCGTTGAAGCAGCTCTTGGGCCAGGGTTTGTCGCTGGCGGAGATAGGCAGGCGGTTTGATCTACACGAAGCGACTGTCGGCTACTGGGTCAAGAAGCATGGGCTCATAGCGGCGAACCGCGACAGACACGCGGCCCAGGGTGGCCTGAGCCGATCCGATCTGGAGGGCCTTGTCGCCGGAGGACGGTCGACCCGGCAAATCGCGGAGGCGGTCGGTCGCAGTCAGACAACGGTGCGGCATTGGCTGCGCGAGTATGGGCTCAAGACGAAGGCGGCAGATAGGCACTATGCACATGCCGGGCAGGACAAGCGGGTGACGCGCGAATGTCCTCGTCACGGTACGACCGAGTTCCAGCGCCGAAGCGGTGGTGGGTATCGATGCCTGAAGTGCCGCTCAGAGGCCGTCACGCGGCGGCGGCGGCGAGTGAAGCAGGTGCTCGTCGAAGAGGCTGGAGGCGCCTGTCAGGCTTGCGGCTATGACGGATGCATCGGGGCGCTTCACTTTCACCATGTCGATGCGGCCGGAAAGAGGCTCGGATTGAGCCACCGGGGGGTCGCGCGATCCATGGCGAAGGCCCGCAACGAGGCCGAGAAGTGTGTCCTGCTGTGCAGCAACTGCCACGTCGAGGTGGAGGCAGGTCTGCGTCGGCTTTCGTAGAGTGGTCCTGCGCCGGATATCCTATCCGGGGTAGCTCGATCCGGGGTAGCTCAACTGGAAGCAGCGCTCGGCCGTTAACCGAGAGGTTGTGGGTTCGAGTCCCACCCCCGGAGCTTGAATCCCAGTCGCTCGACCAGCCCGGCGGCGGTCTCACCGGGATCGTGAGCGGCGACCCACCCGGCGAACTCGCGCGCTCGCGAGCGAATCGAAGGCTCGCTTATGGCTCGTTCCACGGCCAACCGGACGGGGCGGGGCGAGACGAAGCGGCGGGGCAGGCGAACGCCGGCGCCCGACCAATCCAGGCGGGCGGAGTTCTCGTTCATGTCGCCGAAGGCTGGGCAGGCGACGATGGCGCAGCCGCTCGCGAGTGCGCGGGCGAGGGTGCCGTGGCCCGCGTGGCAGACGACGACGTCGCACAGAGGCATCGTGCGGGAGTAGGAGACCCAGTCGACGAGCTTTGCGTTGGCGGGCACGGGCAGGGGCTCGGAGGGGAGACGGCGGTTCCAGGTGGCGAGGACCCTGACGGGAGCATCGGCGAGGCCGCGAAGGGCCGCGTGGAGCAGCCTGTGGTCGGGGTCCTGGGCGGTCGAAGGGGCGATCAAGACGAGCGGAGCGGTGCCCGTGGGGAGCTCGACATCGCGGGCGGGGGGCTCCCACATGAGTGGGCCGACGACATGCGCCCACGAGGGCCAGGAGCGGGGGTACTCGAGCTGGGGGAACGTCGCGATCAGGGCGAGGTGGCGGCTGGTGCCGCCGTGGCCGTGGTCGAGTGGGGGCAGGCCGAGGCGGGCGCGGGCGCCGTTGAGCTCCACGCGACCGCGCTCGACACCGTGGCGGACGGGTCTCTGGGCGCGGCGCCAGAACGCGCGGCCGACGCCGGTTCGGGGCAGGCGGGCGCCGAGGGAGTAGATCGGGAAGTCGGGCTCGTTCTCGGGGTAGACGTGGGGGATGAGGGTTGCGTGGGGGATGTCCGAGAGCTCGGCGGCGAGAGCGGGGGCGAGCGTGAGGATGTCCGCGACGACGACGTCGGGGTTCAGCTCGCGGACGAGCGGGAGGGTGTCCTCGGTGGCATGGACGACGGCCTCGTAGAAGTCCAGGGGCTCGCCGTTTCGTCCACCGGTCGGGAACACGTCGTACTCGGGGGCGGGGGCGAACCGCAGGCCCTCGCTCTCGACGTCGGCCTGCCAGCGGCGCCATGTCTGCAGGGTGACCTCGTGGCCGCGCTCATGGAGCGCGCGGCCGAGAGCGATCATCGGGAAGGCGTGGCCGGGGTCGCCGAAGGCGCCGAGCAGGATGCGCAGTTCGGGGGACGGCGGCGATGCGGGTGAGGCCATCTCCAAGCGGAGCCCGGCTGGGCTACGCTGCCGCGAGCTCTGCGAGGAGGCGAAGCTGCTGCAGGCGATCCTCGGCGGTGAAAGCGATGGGGGTGACCCCGAGGGTGCCGACGCCGGCGTCGCGGTAGACGGCGAGTCGCTCGCGCACGACATCCGGAGGGCCGCACAGGGAGACGGTGTCGATCAGCTTCTCGGGAATCGCGGCCATCGCCTGCTCGCGCTTTCCCTCCAGGTAGAGATCCTGGACCTCTTTGGCCTCCTGCTCGTAGCCGTAGCGGCTGACAAGCTGGTTGTAGAAGTTCTGCTTACGCGAGCCCATGCCGCCGACGTAGAGGGCGATGAAGGGGCGCATCGCGT
This sequence comes from uncultured Solirubrobacterales bacterium, assembly GCA_963785785.1. Taxonomy (GTDB): domain Bacteria; phylum Actinomycetota; class Thermoleophilia; order Solirubrobacterales; family Solirubrobacteraceae; genus Palsa-744. The sequence goes on from CAWAWI010000005.1 coordinate 96,076, forward strand.
TGCGGGCGGCCTGCAGGTCATCGGTGATGAACACGTTGACGGTGGGGGCGATGTCGAAGCCCTCCAGCGAGCGTCCGGAGCGGGCGGCTCCCTCCTGGAGCAGGGGACGGAGCTCGGAGACGTGCTCGGGAGAGAACAGGGTGGGGATCCAGCCGTCGGCGATCTCGCCGGCCAGGGCGGTGTTCTTCGGGCCGATCGCGGCGATGTAGATGGGGATCTGATCCTGGACGGTGGAGATCGTGAGCTTCAGGGCCTTGCCGGGACCGTCGGGGAGGGGCAGCTCGAGGGTCTCGCCGTGGAACTCGACACGTTCGCGAGCGAGGGCCATGCGGAGCACCGCGACGTACTCGCGGGTGCGCTGGAGCTGGTGGGCGAAGCGCTGGCCGTGCCAGCCCTCGGCGACCTGGGGGCCGGAGGAGCCGATGCCGAGGATCATGCGCCCGTCGGAGAGCTGGTCGATCGTGGCGGCGGTCATCGCGGTCATCGCGGCCGACCGGGCGGGCATCTGAAAGATGCCCGAGCCGAGCCTGATCTTGGTGGTCTGGCCGGCGAGCCAGCCGAGGACGGTGGCCGTATCCGAGCCGTAGGCCTCGGCGGCCCAGACCGAGTCATAGCCGAGCTTCTCGGCTTCCTTGACGATCGAGAGCTGGTCGGAGGAGGTGAGGCCGAGACCCCAGTAGCCGATGTGCACCCCTAGCTGCATGTCGGTCACCCTACAGGGAGTCGCCGGGACGGACGAACATCATCTCGGGGATCACGCACGCGGGAGAGACCTTCAGCAGGTAGCGGACGGCCTCGGCGATGTCCTCGGGACGGATCATCTCCTCGGGCTTGACGTGACCCTTGACGAAGTCGGTCATCGGAGTGTCCACGAAGGCGGGGCAGAGGGCGGTGGACTTGATGCCATCGGCGCCGAGCTCCTTGTTCATCGCTTCCGTCCAGCCGACGACGGCGTGCTTGGTGGCGGAGTAGACCGACAGCCAGGCCTCGCCGCGCTTGCCGGAGATGGAGGAGGTGTTCACGACGAGCACGTTGGAGTGCTCGGCGGCGGCGGCCTTGAGCATCTCGAGGGTTTCGCGGTAGAAGAGGACGATCGAGCGCAGGTTGATGTCGAGCTGCATATCGAGGCGCTTGGTGACGATCTCGCCCACCGGCGCGCCGATGCCCACGCCGGCGTTGTTGACGAGCACGTCCAAACGGCCGTAGCGGTCGCGGTGGGAGGAGACGACCCGCTGGATGTCACCCTCGTCGGAGACGTTCGCGGGGACGGCCTGCAGGTCGATGCCTTCCTCGGCAAGTTCCCCGGCGGCCGCCTGGAGCTTCTCGGGACGGCGTGCGGCGATGGTCATCGAGAAGCCCTCCTGGCCGAGCATCCGGGCGATCGCGAAGCCGATCCCGCTCGAAGCTCCGGTGACGATCGCTGAACGGTCTGCCATGGGTCTCCTCCTGTGGGTCTCGTGTGGTGAGCCGCGTCTCGATGGCCGGCCCACGGTGGCCGACGGGCGATGACCGGACCGCGGGCGGCGACCTCTGCCGCCGGGCCGTGACACGGCGGCAGGGAGCATCCCACATCTCGCTGGTAGCGTCTGGCGAGTCGCGCGTGGGCCGCGAGGCTCGAGCGCGAGAGGGCCCGTAGCTCAGTTGGTTAGAGCTGCCGACTCATAATCGGTAGGTCGCAGGTTCGAGTCCTGCCGGGCCCATACAGAATCCCTGCAAATAGGGAGATTCGGAGCCAGATATGGACGACCGCTTATCGACTGTACTTCCCGTATGAAGAAGTACGGCGCCTCAACGGTCGAATCCGGGCCACGGGCTGGCTCGTCGTCTGCGGGTCCTTGCTGACGGGGGCCCTGTCGGATTCGTAGGCGACTTGACGGATTCCAGGGACCGCCTCACCTGAAATTGCTGGCTGCTTGCAAGGGTGCTGCGCTCGTGCCGCTCACCGACCGGAGCCTGCGAACGGCTCACGCGCTCAGCTTGAGCGACCTCCCGCGCCTCTACGCTGGCTCTATGTCCGCAGCCGCCTCTCGCCGACCTCCGCGCCCTGGGCTCGACCGGCCGCAGACGCAATACGCGTGGCCGCCGTCGCTTCTGGAGTCCAAAGGCGAGAAGCCGCTGGTGTATCTCGACATGAACCACTGGATCTACCTCGCGCAGGCCGCGACCGGGCATGCCAACGGTAGCGCTACCAGAAGGCGCTCGACGCGCTGCGCGACGCGGCCGGGAGCTTGGTGATCCCGCTCGCCTCGGTTCACTACATGGAGATCGAGGGCAACCGTGACGCAGCACGGCGGGCCGACCTGGCGAGGCTGATGGAGGAGCTGAGCAGCTTCGTGTGCATCGCGCCGCGGTCGAGCATCGTGCGGGTCGAGCTGGATGCCGCTCTCGCGAAGCTCCGCGGCAAGCCCTCCCGCTTTACGAACGCGCCACTTCTCGGCTGGGGTGTGATCCAAGCCTTCGGTCGCCGTGGTGGCGTGACGGTGCACTCCGAGGATGGAGGCGACATCACAGCACGGGCGCGACAGGAATGGCCGGCGGCCCGGCCGCCTTCGACGTGTGGGCCCGAGCCGGGGAGCTCGAAGTGACGCGCGGCGTATTGAAGGGGCCTACAAGCGACGAGGACGCGACGCAGATGCGTGGCGCGCGGCTGGACTCCCGCGACGCGTCGAATCGCCGAAGACCGCGCGCAAAGCGAGCGTGACCTTGCAGCACAGCTCGTCATCAAACCGGAGAATCGCGATCGCGCGCGCGATGCAGTTTCAGCTCGATACGTCGTGCTCGAGCTCATCAACGCCCTGAAAGAAACCGGAGAAGCCCACGGTCGTGACCTTGTCCCCGAGTTCCACCAAGATCCACACAGCACGTCAGCTTTCCGACTCGAGTCGAGCGCCGACACTTGGATCTCGCTGCTCACCGCAGCGCACCGCAACCCTCAGAGCCAGTGGCGCCCGAACGACATCTTCGATTTCGACGCGCTCAGCGTGGCGATCCCTTACTGCGATGTCGTCGTGACTGACAGGCACGCATGTCGCCTCGCGAATGCCGCACGGCTACCGGACCGTCTCGGCACGAAGGTCATCGCCACGCTCGATGGGCTTGTCGCGGCGCTCGCCGACCTCCTCTGAAGTTCGCTCCAGCTTCGCCGGTACGGTTTCGGCGTGCCGAGCTTCGAGGAACTGCTGCCAGAGGTCGAACGTGTACATGCCGCGGTGAGAGGCATTGTCTGCTCCGGTTGCGAACTCGCATCCGCGCTCCTCGCGCGCGAGTTGCAGTCACTCGGGTTGCCGGCGGTGTTCGTTCTTGGGCATTACCTCGGGCCCGCCGGCAAACACGACCGGCTACACGCTTGGGTAGCGCTCGATAGCGTCTTGCTCGATCCGACGCGAGACCAGTTCTCGGAGAGCCCGTTCACAGAGACCTATCTGGGCGGGTATGTACGCGATGGTGGCGACCCCCGGACGAGCCTCAAGCAGCTCATCCACGAGCAGCTAAACCGCCAGCTTTCGTACAGGCGCGACGGTGTGCTGGCCCTCGCGGCCGAGTACCATCTCGATCTGCTCGACATCGAGGAAGCCGACGGTGGGCTCCACGGCGTGTGACCACGGACCCCTTCAGTAGCGCTTCGTCCCGCGTGAGGCGTTCTCGCAGCGCCATGACTTCGCTTCGTGTTGCAGCACTCGCCGGGGCTTGCGCGGGGATCGCCGGTGACAACAGACCAACGACGATCGCCAAGACGAAGAATGCGAAGGCGGCCATCGTGATGTTCGCCCGCCAGTGAACAGCTTCTTCTTAGTAAAGGGCGACCACGACCCTTTGTAGCCCTCCTTGGTGACCTCGGCCGTTCCCTGCGCGCCCACCACGATCGCGAACACGAACAGCGTGGCGCTGATGCCGATCAGTGCATAGAAGGCGCCGAGTTCGTGGTACTTGCCCGCCACGAAAGTGACGATCACACCGACCGCCGCGAGCGCGGCCAGGGCCGCGGTCGTGACCGACGAGGCGATCCCCACTGCGAGAGTCGCGGCCTGACGCCGATCTTCGGCGTCTTTGGATGCGTCCTCTACTCCTCCCAATTGATCGAGGAGGTCGACGCGAGACGCGGCCAGGTGGCGCTGATGGCGTCGGCCACGTCGTGGCCTGTCATGTCGGTGTCACTACCTGCGGCCGCACGTTGGAATGCCTCGCTCAGAATCATCACTACATCCTCGGGCAGCACGTCGCGGACTCGCCCGAGTTCCTGCTCGTTTACGGCAGCCACCGGGCCCAGGATCATCTCGTGCAGCGAGACGACGAGGAAATACACGGCCTCCGGCTTGATTCTGTACGGGGACGGCAAATCAAGCTGTTGCATCCCTTCAACAACGATACGCTCAGCTTCCTCGGCGAACGGCACCCTTGATGCGACCCGCTCGGTCGAAAAGCTCGCCAGCCGCGCTTGAAGTAGGCGTCGTATCGCTCCCCCATGATGCTGAGCAGGATGGCAGAAATCAGAACATGCCGTCCTTTCGGACTCCTCCTGGAGGCCGGGCGAAGGTGCCTCCGAGATTAACAGTAGTGAGCACGCCCGCCAAGCGGTGACGGGGCTCTTCCGATCCTGTCCTTATGCTCGATCGGTGAGTGACCGTCCTCCTTACCAGTCGGCTCGCGACCTTCCGAGCATCGCGGCGCTGCAGAAGCAGCTTCGAGGCTTCAAGCTCCTGACGACGTTCATCCTTCGCGGGCAGAAACCTCGCGCCGAAGAACTCAAGCGCTCTTTGGAGGAGATGGTGCAGCTGGTCGACGGCTTCTATGCGCTCCTCGGATCGCGTCACTGGATCTTCCATGACAGCTTGAACACCGACATGGTCCGGCGCGCGATCACGCGGCCGGTGGATGAGGCAGAGGAGACGCTGATCGCCTACTACAAGGAGCCTCAATCACTGCGCTTCATGCTCAGCAGGCTTAGCTTGCATAGCGAGGTTCGCCCGCGCAAAGAGCTCATCGACCGCGCCGTCGACGATTACGAAGCCGGGCGCTATTACGCGACCGTGTTGGTGCTGCTCGCCGTAATGGATGGGTTCGTCAACGATGTTGATACACACGAGCGCCGCGGGCTGCATGCTAGGAGCGACGAGGAGATGGCACCGTGGGACGGGGTCGCTGGTCACCACCTCGGCCTCGGTAGTGCGCACCGCACCTTCACCAAGACGTTCGGGAGGACCTCTAACAAGGAAGTACATGAGCTCTACCGCAACGGCATCGTGCACGGCATGCTCACGAACTTCGACAACGTCATCGTCGCGACGAAGGCCTGGAACCGGCTGTTCGCCGTCGGAGACTGGGCTACCAGGCGCAAAGAAGAGACGAAGTCGGAGGAGCCCCGGAGTAGCTGGTCCGAGGTCATCGGGCAGCTAGCGGAGAACGATCGCGTCAAGAAGGCGATCGCGGCCTTCGAGCCCCGCACGGTCAGCGATCCTGCCGAGCTGATGACTGAGCCGCTCTACGCGTGCGCCCGTGGGTTCCTAGAGCGTGGAAAGAAAAGAACTACGGCGGGATGGCGCGTCATCTGACGAAATTCACGAGCGAGGACACCCCCCGGAGGACGGCCGGACTCGTACGCAATCAGTACGCGCACGTTGAGCTCGAAGGGTTTCGAGATCACAAAGCTCGACTTCAAGGCCGCCGCGAGCTGCGATGTCGAGGCAGATATCAAATGGAAGGAAGAACAGCACCGGTGCCGTCTGCGCTGGATCAAAGAGACCGAAGACGGCAATGCTGACGTTCTGGGCGAGCCACGGGCTGAATGGCGGGTCATGTCATTGGTCCGCACGGCATGATTGATCGGCCGAGTCCAAGATGACCACAGTCGGCACGGTCGATCTTCATTTGGGTGGAGAGGAATCCTCCTTCAGCGCAAGAATCCGCGAGGTGAGCAACCCGAACACAGACACCTACGGTGAGCTGAAGCTGAACACCCCCGGCGATCAGCTCCTCTACCACTACACGACCGCCGACACAGCCTTCGGCTACATCCTGCCGACCGGGACGCTCCGCATGAACTCATACCGGAGTATGCGCGACCCGCTCGAGAAACAAGGACCTCCACAAGCTGTTGCGCTTCGCCGACGGAATCGAGCCCCCGCAGGACTCACGCTCCTCGAAGCCCAACAACTGGTCGGCGAAATCCGCGACCAGATGCGCATTCTCTGCCTCACGATCGACGCTGAGGGCTACGGGGCCGACGAGATACGGGCATTCGGGCGCGGCTACGCTCGCGCCCAATGTGGGAGCACTACGCCGACCAGCATCGCGGCGTCTGCCTCGCGTTTAGCGCCAGATGCATGAGCGAGAAGTTCTTCACCGAACTTCAGCGCTTCGGAGCCGCCGACTGCGAACCGGTTCAGTACACAATGGGCGGCTTCGCCGTCAGCCCCGCGAGACTCATCGACGCCAAAGACCTTGGCGACCGCGACCCCGCCAGAATGCTCACTGATCACGTGATGGCACATCACACGGACCTCTGGGCGTTGAAGCTCAGCGACTGGGACAGCGAGTACGAGTACCGCTTCGTCGGATTCGTCCCAAACGCACCTCTCGGCGAGCCTATCTATGTGCCGTTCGCCGATTGCCTGCGCGCGATCGTGCTCGGCGAGTGCTTCGACGCGGAACAGCTCGATCGCGCTCCGTCAGGCCTCTATGACGATCTGAGCATCTCGTATCTCTTGCCGAATTCATTGGGACAGCGGCCGGCCGTCAATCAGCTCCGTCCGCTGACACGCACAACGCCGCCGGACGTCAGACGCAGCTCCTCAACCAGACTCGTCGCGCTCCGCTCCGGGCGAGCCACCCCCAGTGGGACCCGTCGAACGCGACAGTTCCCGCCCGTCGTCCGCCGAGCACACCGCGGTGCCGACGATCGCGGAACGCCGCCCGGTAGACAGCTCCCGCCACCAGCAACGCGACCAATACCACCGCGACCCGCAACCCGAGATGCCCGAGCTTGTCAGGGTGAGTCCCGACGAAGTTCCCGATCAACGCCACCGCCACCGTCACCACCGTCAGCGCCGTCAGGCCGCTGAGGATCTGCTCGTCCTGCGATCCCTACAAGCCGCCCTGCTCCACCCGCCGCTCGCTCTGATAGGGAAGCGCCTTCACCTTCGAGATCCACGCCATCAACGAGGGGCTGGAACTTCGTCACCTCCGTGATCAGCTCCCACATCGCGAACTCATCACCACCCAGACTCGCCAGAGCGCTGTCGAGCCTCCCACGCGCTTGCATCGCGCGCATGTCCGTCGCCGAACACCCCGTCAGCGTCCGCTTCCAACTCAGCCAGTGAGTCCGGGGCCGCGAGGCGGCCCCCTTCAAGAAGAGCAAGAAAGTAGCGGTCGATCTCCATGTACAGAGCGATGTACGCCCAGTGCAACTCGATCAACCTCAACGGGATCTCGATCCCCGTCGCGCCCGGAGAGGGCCACGATCGCGCTCCCCGTCCCCGATCCCCGCCACGAAGACACCGTCAGGGAGCCCAACAGTCCCGTGGAACGTCGGCGCGAGGTCCTGAGCAGTCGCCAGCAGAGCGCTGCGCTCCGGAACCGTGACAGTGTGGACGGGGTGAAGCCAAAGCAGCCGACCCCAGTCTGGAGACTCGCCCGTGTCCTCCTTGGCGCCGCGGAGCGCTCGAAGAAACGGCGTCAGCCACGCCTCCTCGGCAGAGCTCGGGATCGCATCATTGATAGCGGCGCCGTATTGCGCCGTCGTCTCGCGAGCTACGACGCGCAGGGCGCTCGTTACCGCCGATTCCACGCCACCGACGCTCTCCGCCTTCAACCAAACTGCCCGCTTCAGCCTCGCCGCCGACATCGGCGAGGTCATTTGTCTCCTCGGCAGGCGACGCTTAGCGTCAGGTTCAGGATCGCCATCCCCAAGTCGTAGACGTCGACCCGCAGAGACACCGTCTCCACCTCCCAGCCGTCCGTCAGCGAGCGCCACCAATCCTGCTGCTCCCCTGGCGTCGCGGCGAGAGCTCGCTCCCAGCACTAGAGCATCGCCCGCCCCTCGCGTCTTGCGAGCACCAGCGGCAGCATGCTCGTGAACCCGCCTCCAGAGTGGTAGGTGCCGCCCTGTCGCCAGGGCTCGATGTTCGCCGACCACGTCTCGTCCCCGGCCTGTCGAAGTGCCTCTACGAGACGCCCCTGCAGTTCGTCGTAGTCACCAACCGGCACCCGCAACGGGCGCCCGGTTAGAAACGCGCCCGTGACCGCGACCTCGACCGAAAGCGAGCCCGGTCGCGTCGCATCGAGTCCCGAGCGACGAGTTGGATCGGGGGGGGGGGGGGGGGGGGGTAAGTGTCTCTCGAAGCGAGAGCGCGAAAGCGATCAAGGCCGCCTCGTGCGGGAGCGGGTCACCTCCGCGCTCGCCGCTCTGCGCTATCTCAGCCTCGACCATCCCGACGATCCGTCGCGCCAGCTCGCGCCGCTCAGAAGGCGTCTGGCAGTCAGATGGACAAACGTCGACGCCGTCGGATCTCGCCCCAAGCCCGCAGCGACGCGAACAGAAACTCCTCCGTTGACGTAGCCGTCGCGAGCAGCTCCCCGAAACCCTGAAACTCCGAAGGCCGACGTGAGCGCCCGCATCGAGTGCAGCGGATCTCAGGCATCAGACCCGACACGATACCCAGCGCCTCCGGGCAGACAC
>CAWAWI010000006.1:0-143150 GCA_963785785.1 uncultured Solirubrobacterales bacterium
CACACTGTCCAGTCCGACCCGCTCTCATCCTGCACCATCAAGGTGACCTCCTGACGCCGGGCCCCGGCTGCCGACACAGCCTGAAAAAGCCCTACTCAGGAGGTCACTTAAGAATACACCACCAGGAAATAACCCACCCATCAATGCGGTGGATCCAGGCTAAGAGCGCCTAACAAGCTTGTTTGCTTTCTTGAAGCAGATGAGTCGCAGCCGGTCTGGCCCGACCCCTTAATAGTGCTTTGTTAGGTTTGCTCATCTCGTCGTGGTGGGTGGGGAGCGGGAGGCGGGCGAGGTCGACTGGCTGTTGGCAGGTTTGGCAGCGGCCGGTCCAGCACTTGAAGATCGGCTGCATCAGCAGCACGGCCTTCGGGAGTGTCAGGCCGGCCGCGGGTGAAAAGGGTTCAGCCGCTCGAGCGTGAGGAACCCGTGCGCGGCGGTCACCAGTGCGGTGTGGTGATACCAGCCGAGCCAGGAGCGGCCTTCGTAGTGGTCGAGGCCGAGCTCGCCTTTGAGCTGCTTGTAGTCGAGCTCCATCTTCCAGCGCATGCGTGCGAGCCGGGCGAGCTGTTCGGGCTCGGTGTCGGCGGGCAGGTTTGAGATCCAGTAGTCGGTCGGCTCGTCGTGGCCTTCGGGCCATTCGGCGATCAGCCATTCCTCGCGCGGGGGAACCTCGGCGCCAGAGAGCCAGCCAGTCCATCGCTGATCGTCGCGCCAGCCGTGGGCGGCGTGAACGCGCGCGAAGATGAACCTGGAGGTGACCGGCTCGCCGTCGGGTCCGTCGCGGAAGGTGACGGTCTGCGCGCCGTCCGCTCCCAGGCGCTCGATCAGCTCGCCGATCGGCTCGGGTTTGCGGTCCGGCCGCGGCCGGCGCGGCCCGCGAGCCGCCCTCGGCTTTTGGGCTGGCACCGCGAACACGGTGCCGTGCTCGAACACCTTCGTCGTCGGGCCAAGCGACAGCACGTACTCGCACCCGGCCTGATCGAGGCGATCGCGCAGCCAGGTGTTCTCGCCATAGGCGTGATCGCCGAGCACCGGCGCCCTCGGAACATCCCAGCCCGCGGCGCGCTCGACCAGCTCGACCCCGAGCTCCGACTTGGTCTTGAACACGACCTCGTCGGGGATCTTCGCCTTGCGCCGCCGCTCCGCGTCCGAGCACCAGTCCTCCGGCAGATACAGCGCCCACCCCAGCGGCACCGTCCCGCGCGCGCCGACCGCGTGCACCGACACCCCGATCTGACAGTTACCCCTCTTGCCCAACGTCCCCGAGTACTGGCGCTTGACACCCGGCGAGTCCTTGCCGTCCTTCGGGAAACCCGGTGTCATCCAACACCCACGCCTCAACCTCGATCTCGCGGCGCACCCGCTCCGCCACCGCCTTGACCACCAGCGCCGGATCCCACGGACTGTCCGCCACGAACTGCTGCATCGACTGGTAGTCAGCATCGCCGCCCAGCCGCTCGACGATCGGCTCAAGCGACTTGCGAGGCCCCTGCTCCAAAAGCCCCCGCACATACAAGCCGCCGTTGACCCGCTGCACCGGCCGGTTCATCGCCTCGGCCAGCACCTCGCCCGCGAACGCCTCCAAGCGCTCCTTCACCGCCACCGGCGCATCCGCATCCACCGCCATCACAGCCATGATGCCTCCTCGCGTCGAGAACCAGACGCAAGAAGAGTTCGCCAGCACGACAACCGAACCCTACCCCAACCTAACAAAGCACTATTAGATTCGGTCCGCCTTCAGCGCCAGCTGATCTGGGCCGCCTGGAGCCGTTCAAGCGCGACTAACCCGGCTGGGAGGTTGACGACACTTTGGACCCCTGTCTCGGCAGGTCAAGGGTGCGCTCGTCGTCCTGCGGGTCGCTCTATATGGGGGTCCAGATACAGTCGATCGGCATCACATGGAGGCGGCGTCTTTGAAGTTGTACGCCCGTGTACCCGTGTACAGCGCCACGCCTGCGAGGAAGCGCTCGCCGAGGGTGTCGCGCAGCTTGCGCAGGTGGCGCATGTCCCGACCGGCGACCTGGCCCGCGGCCTTCACCTCGAAAGCCAACACCCACCATCATCGCGTTCGAGCACAAGGTCGATCTCGTCGCCGTCATAGGTACGCCAATGCCCGTAGGCTGTGATCCCTTCCAGCCACGAGGCTTGCGTGACGAGCTCGCCCACCACGAACGTCTCCAGCAGGTGGCCAAACTGGGACATGGAGGCGGCATCGCGTTGTGCGAGCTTCTCCGGGGCGAGGCCCAGCAGACGCGCCGCCAAGCCGGCGTCCACGACATGGATCTTGGGGAGTGCTCGTTGCTCGCGCCCTCAGGGTCGTCCCCCACATGCCGGCATGCGCATGACCAGGAACACCGCCTCGAGCAGCTTCACATAGTCCGCCGCCGTGGTGCGCTCGAGGCCGGCCTTCTTGGGCGGCCCTCGTGATGTTCAGCACCCTCGCGGTCTGTCCGCCAGCCGACGGAGCAATGAGGGCAGCTGCTCACGCTGGCGCAGCCGGGACAGCTCCCTGACGTCCCGCTCCAGGACAAGCTCGACATAGTCGTCGAACCAGCGATTGCGGGCCGCCAGGCTGCTGCGCCAGCAGCGTGGACTTGCCGACGGTCCGAGGCCCCCGCAGCGCAATCACCGGCTCATCCTCGAGCCGCCCGCCCGCCACCTCCAGGAGCCGCCGTGTGACGGTGCCGGAGATCGGTGGCCCAACCCCACTCACCGGGCAACCAATAGCATCAAGTCCCCGATTTCGAGGGGGTCGAGCTGGCGATTTCGAGGGCTTCGTGTCCCCGATTTCGAGAGGCAAGTGTGTCTGGGGGGCGGCAGTCGTCCGTGGGCGCGATAGAAAGGGCTCCATGCCCACAGCCATCGTCACAGGCTCGGGAGGGCTCATCGGATCGGAGTCCGTCAGCCACTTCGTGCGCTCCGGCTATGACGTGCTCGGCCTGGAGAACGACATGCGCGCCACCTTCTTCGGCCCCGACGCGTCGACCACCCACACGACCGAGACGCTGTCGAACGCTACCCCGCGGAGTTTCGCTCGCTCGAGCTGGACATCCGCGACGCCGAGGGCGTAGAGCGGGCCTTTGCCGGCCGTGCAGGGGAGATCGAGCTGGTGATCCACGCCGCCGCCCAGCCCTCCCACGACTGGGCCGCCTCCGATCCCCAGACCGATTTCGCGGTCAACGCCAACGGGACCCTGAACCTGTTGGAGGCCACCCGCAGGCATGCGCCCGACGCGACGTTCGTGTTCTGCTCGACCAACAAGGTCTATGGCGATCTGCCCAACCGGCTGCCGCTCCTGGAGCTGGAGCGGCGTCTGGAGTTGCCCGAGGATCATCGCTATCACCGGGGGATCGACACGAGCATGTCGATCGACTTCTGCACCCACTCGCTGTTCGGAGTCTCCAAGACGGCGGCGGACCTGCTCGTGCAGGAGTACGGCCGCTACTTTCAGATGCCCACGGTGTGCTTCAGGGGAGGTTGCCTGACGGGTCCAAATCACGCTGGCACCGAGCTGCACGGGTTCCTCTCCTACCTGATGCGCTGCACGATGACGGGCGAGCCCTACACCGTGTTCGGCTACGGCGGAAAGCAGGTTCGCGACAACATCCACTCCGCGGATCTGGTCGCCGCGTTCGACGCTTTCCACCGCGCTCCTCGGGCGGCCGCGGTCTACAACATCGGCGGGGGTCGCCAGAGCAACTGCTCGATGCTCGAGGCGATCGACCTGTGCCAGGAGATCGTCGGCCGTGAGCTTCGGTGGAGTCTCTCCGAGGAGAATAGGATCGGCGACCATCGCTGGTGGATCAGCGACCTGGAGGCGTTCAAGCGCGACTATCCCGGTTGGGACGTCACCCGCGACGTCGAGGGCATCCTGCGCGAGATCCATGAGCGCAACGCCGAGCGGTGGGTCCCGAGCCGGTGACGCGGTGGTCCTCTGGGTGGTGCGGGTGATCGCGCCTCTCAAGTCCAAGCATCAGCGCTCCAGAACGTCCCGCGCGAAGTCGACCAGTTTCGTGGCGCGGCGGAGAGCTCCCGCGCGGTCTTGACCGGACACGTTGATGAAGCTGTAGTGGGCCTTGTCCTTGAGCCCGACGAGCCGCTCGAGGTTCTTCCCAGCGGTCTCGCCGCCGGGGGTGATCCGGCGCAGAAAGATGGCGGCGTCTTGATGGTCGGGTCCGCGGGAGCTCTCTCCCAGCGTCTTGCAGCAGGCGGCGTCCGCAGCGGCGATGCCAGCGAGCACTGCGAGTCCCGCCGCGACATTGTGGGATTCCAGCGAGTCTTCGGTCGCGACCAGCTCGGCAACTTCCAGATACTTCTCAGCGTCTCGGAGCCGCTTACGTGCGTCAGCTCCGTCACATTGGCGCGAGCGAGGGTTCTTTGGGCCAGGGCTCATGGCGTTCTGCCGAGCAGCTTATGAAGCGGTGTCCCGGCTAGGTCTATGCCGTCTCGGCGAAGGTCTTGCAGGACGAGCGGATTCTCCTCGCTTATTTGCGCGATGTCCTGCTCGGCGAAGTCGATGATGCCCGCGTGGTTGCCCGTCCATATGTAGACGGCATCACCGATGTCCTGCAGCTGTTCGCTCCATTTCGTGTCCTCGGTGTCTACATCGGCGGGCCGGACGAGGAAGATGTCGATGTCGCTGTCGATGTCGCCATCCTGCCGGGCGCCCGACCCGAACAGAGATGCGTGCACCGGCGGAATGCTCCACGTCGAGAAGGCGCGGCGCAAGCGGTTGAGCAGCTCGGTGCGGATCAGTGCCAAGGCTTCGACGGCTGGCGCGCCCACATGCTGCCGGTTGAGCGTATACAGCGAGGCGGGGGGCGCCTCCTGGCGCAGGACGAGTCCCTGGCGCACGAGCCGGTCAAGCGCCTTGGCGACCGCAGCCACCGAACCCCGCTTCGCGAGTCGAGCGACCCGGCGGCCCGTGAGTGGTTGGGTGGTGCCGGCGAGCACGACCAACACGTCTCCCTCCACGGTGGGAGCTACGGCGCTGTACGCACGAGACACGTTCATTAAAGGTACACCATACCAGACGCTTGCATTGCAAACAAGACATATGACTTGAATGTGAGACACATAGAGCCATAAGGACCGGTTTGTTTCAGGGCGGATGCCTTGCACCGTGTGGCCGATCAGCGAGCTCCGGCGTGAGACCCACGAACGCGACTCCGAACGCTGGGTCGCGAGCCGATGAGGGCGGTGGCCTTCTCGCCTGCTCAGCCGAGCGCCGGAGCCACAGTCTCGACGGTCCTGGCTCGGGGCGGGTGACGCGCGTTGTAGTGCAGCAGCAGGCCCCCGACGAGCACGAACGGCACGAAGTTCACGAGGTGCAGCACGAGCGCGTAGGGGAGGGCCGAGGAGTAGGGGATCCCGTATGCCTTGAGCGCGACCAGGGCGGCTGCCTCGAACACCCCCACCGCGGCGGGCGGGGAGGGGAGGATCATGCTCAGGCCGACCGCCACCGCGACGAGCAGGGCGCACGAGAACGGCACGTGCAGGTGAAATGCGAGGCTCACGAGGTAGGAGCACACCGCCGTGAGCATCCAGGCGGCGATCGACCACAGGAACGCCTCCAGCGCCACCTCCCAGTCGCGCAGCCCGCTGAGGCCGTGGGTGAGCTCGCTGGCGATCCGTTCGATCCGCTCGCCCGAGAACCGCGCATGGCGTTTGAGCGGGCGAAGCAGCAGTCGCACCGGCCGGTCTCCGTAGATCGTGAGCACGATCGCGGCGGTCGCAATCAGAGCCGCGAGCACGATCGCGGCCACGGCCGCCGTCCCGAACCAGCTGACGTGCGCCAGCCACGGCTCGGCGGCGAAGAAGATCACGAGGATCACGAGCACGTCATACATGCGCTCCACCACGACCGTCCCCACGATCTCCACGGGCGCCGTTGAGCTTCGCTGGGTCAGCACCACCACTCGCGCCGCTTCCCCGACACGGGCGGGCATGATGTTGTTGTACAGGTACCCCACCATCGTCGCGTCCAGGACTGGGCCTATCGGCGGCCGCCGCCCGCGGGCAAACAGCGAGCGCCAGCGCAATGCCCGGGCGACGTTCCCCACACCGAACGCGACCAGCGCCGCCGCGATCCACCAGTAGTCGGTGCTCTGCAGCGCCTTCCAGGCGAGGGTCAGATTGATGTTGGTGAGCGCGATGTACCCGAAGACGACTGTGAGCACAACCATCGCGACATACAGAATCCGGCGCTGACGCGTGGTGGCCGACCAGCCTGGCGCCTGGGACTCGCCGCTCCCGGGCCGCCCAGAGCTCCCCGTGCTCCCCTCGGCGTCCGTCGCGGCCGCCGTCTGCGCCTTCTGATCGCGCACGACCATCGCGTCACGGTAGCGCCGATTCCCGAACAGCGAATTGGCACCATTGGCACCTGGTTAGGTTGGTTGAGGTCAGCGGAACTGGAAGCGCAGACGGCGTCCGTTCCACCAGGGGACTTCGATGATGGTCGAGGAGATCGACACCGGCACGGCCGACAGCGAGGACGGGCCTGGCACCGGATTCTCGTGAACGCGAACAAGTTCGTCACGTCGCTGGCCGCGACCAGCTGCGTGCGCCGGGGGATCGAGGCGCTCGGCGGGAACGGCACGATCGAGGACTTCTCGCCGCTGCCGCGTCTCTACTGCGACGCGATCGTGTTTATGACGAAGCGGATCGTGTCGCCGGCCTCATTCCTACCCCTTCGCGATGGCGGCTTGCTCGACCGGCTGCAATCGTGATACCGGTACGCACCACGCGGCTGATATGGGCGTCTGCTGTACGGAGAATCACTGAGCGACGACGGGTGTCTTCTACCGATGCGCTGGCGCGGCGCAGGGGCGAACCTGCCTGTCGAGCATCGTCACCCGATCAGGGAGTCTCTGGATGTCCGTGGTGGATGGGACTAGCGGCGCGAGCGTCGTCCGCGCAGGCAAATGGTCAGTCGACGCCCCGCGCTCGAGCGTCGCGTTCGCCGTGAAGCACATGATGGTCGCGACAGTGAATGGCCGGTTCCGCGAGTTCGCTGGGATACTGGAGGTGGGGTCAGGCGCCCCGCGGGCGACGGGAGTGGTCAAGGCCGCCTCGATCGACACGAACGAGCCCGTGCGCGACGAGCACCTGCGGGACTCGTCCGACTTCTTTGACGTCGAGCGCTATCCGGAGATCAGTTTCAACTCGACGCGGATCGACTACCTCGACGGCGGGCGGTTCCGTATCTTGGGCGCCCTGACGATGCGTGGCGTCACCCGCGAGATCGAGCTCGACGCGCAGCTGGGCGGCGCGAGACGCGAGGCGGGCGGCGATGAGCGGATCGAGCTCGAGCTGCGCGGGGAGCTGAACCGCAGAGATTTTGGTCTCACCTGGAATCAGGCGCTGGAGACAGGCGGAGCGCTGCTCGGCAATAAGGTGAAGATTGCGCTCGATATCTCGGCGATGAAGAGCGAAGTGGCGTGATCCTGACCTAGCCACGTTCAGGCGGTCCAGGTGGTCTTGCCCAACCTCCCGGGCAGAGCTCTGATCTCAAGTCTGCGCAGACGTCAGCTGCACGCCTGGGTGCACCACCTGCCGGTCACGACCGAGATCGCGCGGGCGGGCGGCGTGGATCTCATTGAACGGGAGTCATCGAGAGCAACCGATCCTCCCACACGGTCATCGACATGGCGATGCAGCTGCACGGCCGCGCGGGCCTCAGCAACGACCTGCCGCTCGCCCGCTACGGCAAGGGGAAGTGGTCCGCGTAAGCATCGAGGGCCCCCGGGCGCTCGCGGCGCTTGCTAACCGGGCGCTCATGACTTGCGTGCGCGCCCGCGGTCGAGCTCCTTGCCGAAGGCGACCTCGACGGCCTTGGTCATCGTGGGCTGGAAGGTGGCTGTGAGCGCCTCCGTGGCGAGCGGCCGCAGCTGATCGAGTGCGGCTCGCACCTGGGGCCAGTCGGACTCGGGCCGGCCGGCATCGTCGAAGGGCTTCCAGATGTACTCCAGGAAGATCCGCACGAATGTTTGCGCGACGCGTTGGGTGTCGCGTCTGAGCCTGTCCATGGTGTCGAGTGCGGCGTCGAAGGGGACGCCCAGGGCAACCAGTCGCTCGCCGGCGGCCAGCAGGGTCGGGCTGGGAACTTCGAAGCTGTCCGCCGTGATCGGGATCACCAGGCCGAGCTTCTCGGCCTTGGCGATGAGCTGTCGCTCGACGTTGCCGCCCAGGCGCTCCAGCAGGTCGGCCTGTCCGATGATCTCGGGAGTCTCTGTCTCGAAGGGGGCCATCAGGGAACGGGTGAAGCTGAGAACCTCCTCCCCTGATCCGCGAGCTTGCTCGAGCACGTTGGCGATCGCGGTGAGGTTGAACCCCTGGGCCTGCATCTCGCGGATCAGCGCAAGCCGCGCCAGGTGATCGGCTCCGTAGTAGCCGACCCTCCCCTGCACCTCCGGTGGCGGGATCAGCCCGCGCGACTGGTAGCTGCGCACGTTGCGCACCGTCAGCCCGGTGCTCTGGGCGAGCTGGTCGATCGTCAGCCGCTGCTCGGCCTGCGCTGTAGCCGGCCGATCGGCCACCGCTGTAGCTCGCCGCTTGCTCTGCGTCATCGTCATCCCCAAAATCGTAGCCGATCCGATGGCACACTAATCAATGTGACATTGATCTATGATACATTGTCTAGGGTCATGTTGGCTCGAAATCGCTCTCCCCACGATCGTCGGCACCAGGGAGGCAGCGGTGAGCAACCGGCGTGAGCCAGACATCGCGGTCTCAAGACGGAGGTCGTGGTCGACCCTGATCGCGTGGGGGGTTGCGATCGCGGTGCTCACGTTCCTCGGCGCCGGCATCACCGGACGGCTGGCGCCGATGTCGCTGGAAGTGCCGGGCACACCCTCCTCGCGGGCTGAAGCGATGCTGCGCGCCAAGTTCGGCAACACGATCCCGATCGCGATCCTGCTGAAGGGCTCACCCGCGCAAGTCGATCGCCAGGGGCGGCAGCTGGTTTGGAAGCTGCGAGACGTCCGCCAGGTCCAGGTTCTCTCGCCGTGGGATCAAGGGAGCACGATGAGCTCGCTGCGTCCCGAGCCGGGCGCGGCCTTCGTGCTCGTGAACTACATCCGGCCCGAGAGCGGCGCGATGGCGGTGGTGCCGAGCACCGAAGCCATCCTGGCTCGCACCATCCGTCCGCCGGTGCACAGCTACCTGACCGGCGTGGCGGTGATCGGACACGCGATCCAAGAAGCCACTATGGCGGACACCGTGCGGGCCGAGCTGATCGCGCTGCCGGTGCTGATCCTCGTGCTGCTGCTGGTGTTCGGATCGCCGGTGGCCGCCGCGGTGCCTCTCGCGATGGGCGGCGCGACCGTGATGGCCGGGCATGGCCTTTTGTGGCTGGCGAGCTTCCTCACGCCGATCAACTCGCTGGGGGTCGCGATCGCCGCGATGATGAGCCTGGCGCTCGGCGTCGACTATGCGCTGCTGATGGTCTCGCGCGTGCGCCAAGAGCTGGCCGGCGGATGGGACTACGAGGCGGCCGTGGCGATCGCGTCCAGGACCGCTGGGCGCACGATCGCCGCGGCGGGCGGGACGCTGGCGCTGACAATGCTCGCGGCGAGCGCGGTCGCGACGCCCGGCCTGCTCGGACCGGTTGCGATCGGGGTCGTCATCTCGGGCTTGCTCAGCGTCGCCCTGGCGCTGAGCGCGATGCCGGCATTGCTGCGCCTGCTCGGCCCCAGGCTCAACCGTTGGGAGATCCGGCTCCCCGGCTCCCGTCGCGAGGGGCGCCGCGGCGGCGTGGGCGCGCTGGCCGAACGGCTGATCGCCCACCCAGCGGTCACCGTTCCAGTGATCCTTGCCGGGATGCTGGCGCTCGCGGCCCCGGCCGGCGCGCTGCGCATGGGCCCACCGGACGCCGCGGAGCTTCCCTCCTCCAGCCCGGCGCGCAAAGCGGTGCAGATGGTGGAACGCACGATCGGGCCGGGATGGTCGGCGCCGTTCGTGATCGTCGCGAGCGCTCGCAATGGCGCGATCACCACCCCTCAGCGCCTGCGGGCGCTGATGCGCTGGCAGGAAGGGATTGCCCGTGAGCCCGACGTCGCGGCGGTGCTCGGCCCGGCGTCGGTCGCAGGCGCGCGGAGCAAGCTCGCGCAAGCCCACGCCGCGCTCGCCTCGGCGCCCACGCGCCTGGAAGGCGCCCAGCGTGGGGTCAGCGGCCTGCGCTCGGGGCTGAGCCGCGCGAGCGACGGCGTCGCGGCACTGCGCAGCGGCCTCGCCTCCGCCGCGAGCGGCGCGAGATCGCTCGGTGGCGGGACCGGACGCGCTGAGAGTGGGGCACAACTGCTGGCGAGCGAAACGACCCGTGCCCACGCGGGCGCCAAGCGGCTCGCGACCGAAACGGGTCGTGCCCACGCGGGCGCCAAGCGACTCACGGGCGAAACGGTCCGCGCCCATGCCGGCGCCAAGCGTCTCGCGATCGAAACGGGCAGCGCTGGCGATGGCGCGAAGCAGCTGCAGACGGGCCTCGCGCAGGCGGCGAGCGGATCGGCCCAGCTCGCCGGGGGGATCGACGAAGCCTCCGCGGGCGCCGAACGCCTGGCCGCCTCCGATGGTCAACTCACGAGCGGCGCGGCGCAGCTCGCGCAAGGCATGGACACGCTCGATCACACCGTCCATGTCGCGCTCGCGCCGATCGAGCAACTCGCCGAAGCGCTCCGCGGCTGGGCGGGATGGATCGCCACACTGCGGGCCTCAGACGAACAGATGCGCACCCGGATGAGCGAAGCGACGCGCGAACTGGAAGCGATGACCGTCGGGCGCGTCGACCCGCGCTATCAGGCGCTCGCCCAAGACCTCACCGCGGTCTCCCAGCAGATCGAACAGGGTGGCCTCTCACAGCTGGACCGTATCCAGCAGCAGCTGCTCGGTGGTCTGGAAGGGCTCGCGAATCTGCCGGGCGAGCTCTCACAATTGACCGCCGGCCTGGACCGGCTGCGCTCGGGCGCCGACCGGCTCGCCACCGGCACGCGGGAATCCGAAGAAGGCGCGCTCGCGCTGCACTCCGCCCTGCAGCGTCTGGCCACAGGCGGACACACCCTCTCAAGCGGGCTCGCCGGACTGAGCGGCGGAGCGGGTCGGCTCGCGAACGGGCTCGGCAAGCTCACGAACGGCAACGCACAGCTCGCGGGCGGGCTGGGCAAGCTCACGAACGGCAACGCACAGCTCGCGGGCGGCCTGGGCAAGCTCACGAACGGCAACGCACAGCTCGCGGGCGGCCTGGGCAAGCTCACCACCGGCAACGGGCAGCTGGCAAACGGGCTTGGGGCGCTCGTCACCGGCGATGCACAGCTCGCAAGTGGGCTCTCAGCCGGTGACAGCCACGCCGGAGCGCTCGCCGCGGGCCTTGGCCACGCGCAGGGGCCGCTGCACAGCTACGCGACGATGCTGGACGGCTACCAGCACGACTACCGGCTGGTGCACACCGAGTCGCCGAACGCGCTCGACTCCGGTTACCTCGTGCTCACCGCGCTCGACGGGACGGTGTCGCCGATGCGCGAACAGGTCGCCCAGCTCGTCAACGTCAACGGAGGCGGCCAGGCCGCGCGCATCATGGTGGTCGCCTCGAGCCCACCCAGCTCCCAGGCGACCGCGGCTCTGAGCAGCAGACTGCGACACAGCCTGCCCGCGCTCGCCGCGGCGACCGGCGGCGACGTCGAGATCGGTCAGGGCGCGCAGTACCTGTTGGATTACAAGAACGCGAACACGGCCCGCATCCCATGGCTCGTGCTCGCGCTGGCGATCGTCGCGGTGCTCACGCTGATCGTGGTGCTCCGAGCGCTGCTCCTGCCGCTGATCGCCGTCACGCTGAACCTCGCCACGATCGCCGTAGCGCTCGGCGCGCTGGAGCTGCTCACCGAGCAGCACGTGCTCGGCGGCCCCGGCTACATCGACGCGGCCTCGGGCGCCGGCATCCTCTCGATCATGTTCGTCCTCTCGATCGACTACGAGGTCTTCCTACTGACGCGCATGCGCGAGCATTTCCTCGCCACCGGCGACTCGCAAGACGCGATCCGCTACGGCCTGCGGCACACAGCCGGTGTGATCACGGGCTCCGCGGCGATCATGACGGCCGTCTTCCTCGCTTTCGCCGGAGCCAGCGTCATCCCCCTGCGCCAGTTCGGCGTGGGACTCACGATCGCGGTGGCGCTCGACGCGACGATCGTCAGACTCGTGCTGCTGCCGGCGATCATGCGCGTGGCCGGACCGCGCATATGGTGGATGCCCCCCTGGCTCGCGCGCAGGCTCCCGGCCCTCGAGTAACGAGCACCGGACGACGGCTCGATTTGTCGTGGCCAATCTGTGTTAGGGTACCCTAAATCGGATGCCCAACTTGAAGGAGTCACCGTGCGGCGGTCACCGCTCTTCGACAGCGTCACCCAACCCGACGCAACCGATCGCGCACCAGCCGGGGAAGGCTCCGATCTGGTTGACCTGAGCGCCACCATCGATCATCGCCAGCTCTATCGCCTGCCGTGGTCGCTCCCCGATAACGCCATCGCGTGGCTCGAGCCGACGAAGAAGTGCAACCTGGCGTGCCTCGGCTGCTACCGGGAGAACGATCCGCGGGGACACAAGACCCTCGATGAGGTCCGTCACGACCTCGACGTGTTCGAGCGCTTTCGCACCGTGGACGGCGTGTCGATCGCGGGCGGCGACCCGCTCGTGCATCCGGAGATCGTCGAGATCGTCCGGATGGTCGCCGGGGATGGCCTGAAGCCGATCATCAACACCAACGGCCTGGCGCTCACCGAGGAGCGCCTGGGAGAGCTCAAGGACGCCGGCGTGGCCGGGTTCACTTTCCACGTCGACTCCAAGCAGGGCCGTCCGGGCTGGAAGGAGGCGGACGAGATCGATCTGTGCGAGCTGCGCCAGCACTACGCCGAGATGGTGGCCGTGGTGGGAGGGATGGGCTGTTCGTTCAACGCGACCGTCTATGAGGACACGCTGCGCTACGTGCCCGACGTCCTTGAGTGGGCGCAGCGCAACATCGAGATCGTCAACACGATCGTGTTCATCGCCTTCCGCGCGGGCGTCGTCGGCAACGACTTCGACCACTACGTGCAGGGAGAGCCGGTCGACTTCTCCACGGTGCCCTACGCCACCACCGACCAGACCCCGCACGAGCTCCAGTCGACCGACATCGTGGCCGAGATCCGCAAGCGCTTCCCCGACTTCGCTCCCGCCGCATACCTCAACGGAACCGAGCGACCCGACACATTCAAGTGGCTTCTCGGGGGACGCCTCGGCGCAAAAGGAAAGATCTACGGCTACGTCGGGCCGCGCTCGATGGAGCTCGCGCAGAGCGCCCACCACCTCGCGACCGGCAGGTATCTCGCCTACACCCAGCCGCAGACGCTGAGCCACGGCAGGGCGATGCTGGCGCTGTCCGCGCTCGACCCATGCCTGCGTACGATCGCCCGCCGCTGGCTGGCGGCGGGCGGGCGCAGACCCTCGCGCCTGCTGGAGCGCCTGCACTTCCAGTCGGTGATGATCATCCAGCCGGCCGACATCTACGAGGACGGGCGGCAGAACATGTGCGACGGCTGCCCCGACATGACGGTGTGGAACGACCGCCTCGTGTGGTCGTGCAGATTGGAGGAGCCCGAGCGCTTCGGGGACTTCGTGCAGATGGTGCCCAAGAGCGGCTGACCGGTTGATTCCGTTTCGCCGAGCCAATCGCGTTCTGACTGGTTCGGGTCGAATCATCAGTGGTGCCCGCTCCCAGACCGGCTTCGGTGGGGTCTTCCACGAAAGATTTCCAGGCGCGAGCGATAGGCTCGCCTTCTCTCCCCCAGACTGGAGCCTGAGCACAATGGACTCACGATCCTGGCGAAGCTGTCCTGTGCGCTCGCACGGACGCGAGCCGTGCCGCTTGCGGCGTAGCCACTGCGCCGATACAGCTTTTGCGATGTGACCCACAACCGGCGGCTCACGCGTACCTTGTGGTGGCGGAAAGCCCGACTCAAGCTGCGGCTCCGGCTCTATACGTGGCTCGGGGTTCCGATGCCGCGGGGCACCCTGCTATACGACCCGCAAGCATCAACCCGGCGGAGGCGTTTCGCTAGTCGTTTCGCCAAACCCTCCTAGTACTACTTTGTTAGCTCATCGGTAGGGTTTGCTGCCGTCGCGCCGAACCCTCCTCGTGTCAATCCACTCGACGCAGGAGGAAGATGATGCGGTGATCGAGGCAGTCAGGGCCGAGTCTGCGGCGGCCGTCAAGGAGCGGCTTGAGGAGTTCGGGCGCGAGGTGCTCGCAGAGGTGATGAACCGGCCGGCACAGATGGAGAACGGCGGTCTGTATCTGCGCGGGCTGATCGAGCAGGGAAAGCGAAAGTCGCTTGAGCCGATCGTCGATCGACTGGGCGGGGTGGGCGACTACCAGTCGATGCAGCAGTTCCTCACCGACAGCCCGTGGGATCCGGCGGAGGTGGTGCGGGCGGTCGCCGAGCGCGTGGCTCCGGAGATCGAGATCTTGGCCTGGGTGCTCGACGACACGGGTTTTCCCAAGCAGGGCAAGCGCTCGCCGGGGGTCAAGCGCCAGTACTCGGGGACGCTCGGCAAGATCGGTAACTGCCAGATCGGGGTCTCGGTGCACGCGGTCGGCGAGCGGGGCACGGTGCCGCTGGGGTGGGCGCTGTATCTGCCCGAGGAGTGGTGCGAGGACCCCGAGCGCCGCATGCAGGCGAAGATCCCCGGGCAGGTCACCTTCAAGACGAAGCCCCAGCTCGGGGTCGAGCTCCTGCAGCGCGCCTCGGGCTGGGAGGTCTCGAAGGCGCCCGTGCTGGGCGACAGCGCCTACGGCGAGAACGCCGAGCTGCGCGAGCGCCTGCACCACGCCGAGTTGCATTACATGCTCTGCGTCTCCGGGCAGAGCGCGGTGTTCGCGCCCGAGACGAAGTTCGCGGTGCCTGAGCGCCAGGGCGCAAGCGGCCGCCCGCGCGGTCGGCTTCGCCCGGACCGCAAGCCCCAGGCGATCGCCGAGCTGATCGCAGGGCTTGACCGGAAGGACTGGCAGACCGTGACATTCCGCGACGGGCCCAATAGTGAGCCGATGAGCTCCCGCTTCGCGTTCGTGCGCGTGCGCGCTGCCCACCGCTGGCAGTGGGGCTTCGCCACCGAGCCGCGCGAGGAGTGGCTGATCTGTGAGTGGCCCGAGGGCGAGCGGGCGCCAACCGACTACTGGCTCTCAAACCTGCCCCGCGAGGAAGAGCCAGAGCGTCTGGCGCGCCTGGCTCGGCTGCGCTGGAAGATCGAGCTCGATTACAAGCAGCTCAAGGGCGAGCTCGGCCTCGACCATTACGAGGGCCGCTCCTACCTGGGCTGGCACCACCACACCGCGCTCGTCACCGCCGCGCACGGGTTCCTAACCCTGGAGCGGCTTCACCCTTTTCGCCCGCCGCCGGCCTGACGCTGCCCAAGGCGGTGCTTCTCTTGCAGCCCGTCTTCAGGTGCTGGGCCGGTCGCTGCCAAACCTGTCGAGGAACCATCGACCTCGACCACTTCTCACTCCACCCCGACCGTCAGAATGAATAAACCTAACAAAGTAGTACTAGCAGTGCACGCCGGGATCTGCGCGGGGGGCCGCTGGCAACAACGGTCCCTACGGCGATCTCCCCGATTGGAAGGGTCGAACCTGCGATTTCGAGGGTCACCGTGGGCGTCGTGGCCTGCGCCCCAGACGTGGCCGCCCACGCCCGCCGAGCGTCCGCCTGTCCCGTTCGCGCCGGCTCTTTTCGTCGCGCTCCAGCTCCCGCTCCTCGCTCAACCCGACTTCGAGGAACACCAGCAGCAGGGCTCCCCCCAGGCCGATCGAGATGAGGACGATCGTGAGGACTTCGCCCGTAACCCCCCCGACCAGCGCCTCGCAGGCGCCGCCCGCGAGGACCAGCACGGCCGCCGACCCGAACGCCACGATTCGCGCGCGACGTGACACGGCTCAACGATAGCCGGCGTCTTGACGCCTCGTCAGGGCCCTGACGTCCGTCGATCGGGCCGACCTCCGGTCAAGGGCCCGGGTGGGATCGCCGATGAGGAAGGCGATGGCCATACACGCGCGCCCCCGGACCCCTCGATGTCGACCGACCGCCGGCGATCGTCTCCAGGGCCGCGTCCGCCGGCTGCTCTCCTCGGCGCTCCTCACCGGGCTTCTCGCGGCGCTTCTCGCCGCCGCGATCGCCGCCGGCGGCGCCTCTCCCGCGACCGCCGCCGAACCCGGCGTGGGACTTGGCAGCCCGACCCCCGCCCGGATCGCCACCGCAAAAGCCCTCGGCGTCCACTGGGTGCGGGTGTTCGCCACCTGGCCCGACCTCGAGCCCCAGCCCGGGGTGTTCGCGTCCAACTGGATCGCCTACTACGAACAAATGTTCAGATCGCTTCCCGCCTCCACCAAAGTGATCCTCGACGTGGTCGACACCCCCAGCTGGGAGACCGGCTCAAGCGACGAACACCAGCCTCCCGCCAACGCCGAGGACTACGCCGCCTTCGTCGGGGCCCTCGCCCAGCGCTGGGCCACCCATGTCACCGCTTTTGAGATCTGGAACGAGGAGGACTCCTCCAGCTGGTGGGCCGGCGCTCCCGATCCCGTCGCCTACGCCCAGCTGCTGAAGGCCACCTATCCCGTCGTCAAGGCCGCCGACCCCGCCGCCACCGTCGTGCTCGGGGGACTCACCGGCAACGACTACCCGTTCCTGGAAGGCGTCTATCAGGCCGGCGCCAAAGGCTCTTTCGATGTGGTCGGCGTCCACACCGACACCGCCTGCGACGTCCTCTCGCCGTATGACTTCCTGCGGGGTCCCGACGATCGCATGGTCGCCGACTCGTTCCTGGCCTATCGCGAAGTCCACGATGTGATGCTCGCCAACGGCGACGACAAACCGATCTGGATGACCGAGCTGAGCTGGCGCACCACCGACGCCACCTGTCCGGAAGGCGCCTTCGCCGGACAGAAGGCCGAGGGGGTCACCGACAGCCAGCAGGCCACCTACCTCAACCAGGCCTACCACTGCCTCGCCCAGGACCCGTACGTCCAGGTCGCCCTCTGGTATCCCCTCCAGGACGAAGGGCCCGTCGTCTCGGGGCTCCTCCGCGCCAACGGCTCTCACAAGCCCTCGTATGCAGCCATGCGCCACTACGTCGAGCACGGGGACAAGCTCAAGGAACCCTGCGGCGTGTTCACCGGCCCGAAGATAAGCGTCGCCTCGCCCGCGAACCACGCGACCTACTCCGGTCCCCTGCCGATCCACGTCTACGCCCGGAGCGCCGAGGGCGTGTTCCGGATCAGGCTCGAGATCGACGGCAAGCTGATCCGCAACTACGACGGCTCCAATTTCCCCTCCACCCTCTCGGGAGCCTTGAACTGGCAGGGGGCCAAGCACATCCCCTACGGCCGTCACACCCTCACCTTCCTCGCCTACGACAAGGAGCGAAACGTCTCCGAGAGGTCCATCACGATCTACCACCGTCGCCCCAGGACCCATAACCGTCGCCCCAGGACCCACCGTCGCCCCTCTCACTCCTAGCCCCGGCTACCCTCTGGCGCCTATGCGCTTGCTGCCCGGTCGCCTCGACGGCCTGATCGCGATCGAGCCCGACGTCCACGGCGACGAGCGGGGGTTCTTCGCCGAGACCTATCGCCGCGCCTGGCACCCCGACGCCGGCATACCGGCCGGGGAGGAGTTCATCCAGGACAACCACTCCCGCTCGACCCGTGCGGTCGTGCGGGGCATGCACTTCCACATCGGCCCCGGCGTCGCCAAGCTCGTGCGCTGCTCACGCGGGCGCATCCTCGACGTCGCCGTTGACCTGCGCCAGGGCTCCCCCACCTACGGTGAGTGGGAGGGCTTCGAGCTCGACAGCGAGACCCTCCGTGAGCTCTACGTCCCCGTCGGCTTTGCCCACGGCTTCTGCGTACTCAGCGACGTCGCCGACGTCCTCTACAAGCAGACCGCCTACTACGACCCCGCGGTGGAGCGAGGCATCGCCTGGGACGATCCCGACGTGGCCATCCGCTGGCCGCTCCCCGTCTCAGAGCTCATCGTCTCCGACCGCGACTCCTCAGCGCCCCGTCTCGCCGACGTCGCCCACGAGCTGCCGTTCGTGTACGGCCGCGCCTGAGCCCGGCCGGGATCGCTCTCAGTCGAGCAGCTTTTCCACAGCCGCCGTGAATCTGTGCGCCAGCTCGATCGCTCGTCGCGCCTCCGCCGCCGGAGCGAGCCACGCGTCGTAGTCGGCCTGCTCGCGCTCGGGTTGGATCTTCTGCACCTCGGCCGCCAACGCTGAATCTATCTCTCCGCCCTCCACGAACGCGCTGCGAAACTCGTGCCACGTTCCCTTGTGAGTCTTGGCGGAGGTATCCCGCTCGCTGAGCGCTGCCCTGGCCGTATACAGCGTCGCGTAGTAGGCCGCGCTCAGAGCCGTGGACGGATCCTCCTCGATCGCCGCCTCAGCGGCGGCAAGGCGTCGCCTCGCCGCATCGAGGAACTCGCTCGATCGCGGGCTCACACAGCCCCGCAGAGCGCGATCTTGTCGCGGTCGAGCTCCGCGACGAAGAACGATCGAATCTCGCGACGCTCCGCCAGCCAGTCCAGCGTGTGAACGTGGACCGAGAACGACCACGCGAGAGCGTCCATGCCGAGCTCCTGGGCGGCCTCGTCGAGCACCCGTCGCACGTCCATGCGGTCATCCCAAGACGCATCCTCGGCAAGTACGAGCACGTCCACGTCCGAGTCCTCAGTGGGTTTCTCTCCTCGTGCGCGCGAGCCAAAGAGCCACACCGCTCGCAGCCCATCGCCCAAGCGCAGACCAAGCTTCTCCACGAACCGCTCGAGCAGAGCCTGCTCGTCGGCGCTCAGGGATGCCTCGGCAAGGGACGTCATCCTGCCAATTTAGGCGCTGAAGCTCTCCCGATCAACCTGCGGCGAGCCATTCCCAGCAGCGCAGCTTGCACTCCCCGCGGCCCTGCGCCGCCACGGTCGCGACTGCGCGGGGACCGAGCTCGAGGGTCTCGGTCCACAACGCCTTGGCCGGGTCCCGATCGCCTGGGGAGGGCCCGTGGGCGAGCCCCGTTCCCAAGCACTTCAGCGCCGCCTCATGAGCGGTCCACATGCGCAGGAACTCGTATTCGCGCTCGTCGGGCTCGAGCTCTCGAAGTCGTCGCGCCCGCACGGGGCCGAGCGCCCGGGCGGCGATCGCGAGCTGGTTCACCTGCCTGCCGGAGGCGTCGCGTGTGCGCTCCACGTCCACTCCCACCTCCCTGCCGATGCTCACGGCGACGAGCACGAGCTCACCCGAGTGCGAGAGGTTGAACCGTACGTCCTGGGTCTGTCCCGCTCGAGTCCCCAGTGCGGGCTTGCCATACGGTGCCAGCTCGAAGCGCAGCTCCCGCGGGTCTCGCTGGAGATACCGTCCGAGCACCGCCCGCAGCAGCCCCCGCGCGCAGGCCCACAGCGCGCGCGAGCGCTCCCCGACGATCCGCCCGGCCCGCTCTCGCTCCTGCTCGCAGAGCACCTCCGTTAGCCCGGACCCCACCACGGCCAGGTCCGCGCGCCAGACGTCGACCGCTCCGGCCTGGCCTTCGGGCCTCGCGGGGGGCGCGCTCCAGAGCGTGTCTGCCGCGACGTCCACGCGTCCATTATCGGTCGAGCGGGCCCCCGGGCGAAGGTCGAGCGGGGCTCCAGGCGAAAAGGTCGCCCCCAAGTTGGCAGACTTAGGCCGATGGAGGCCTGGATCGAGCGCCTGCGGGAGGCCACCGACGGCTACACCGTCACGCCCACCCAGTACGCCCGCGTGGCGTACGTAGCCCTCGGTGCCCTCACCCTGATCGTGCTCACGGGCGCCGCCGTACGGTTGACCGGCTCCGGTCTCGGCTGCCCAACCTGGCCGAAGTGCTACGGGAACGTCTACCCGCCCCTGAACACCCATGCGGTGATCGAGTTCTCCAACAGGCTCCTCACCGTCCCCGTCTCGATCGCCGCGGGCGCCGCCTGGCTGCTGGCGGTGCGCCGCCGGCCCTACCGTCGCGACCTGGTGTGGCTCGCCGCCCTGCTCCCACTCGGGGTCGTCGGCCAGGCGATTCTCGGCGGCCTGACCGTCCGGGGCGCCCTCGACTACGGCTGGGTGATGGGCCACTTCGCCCTGTCGATGCTCATCATCGCCGCCGCCGCCCTCCTCGCGTGGCGGGCGACATTCGTGGCGGACGAACCTCAGTCCCAGGCCCCACCAGGGGCCGAGCTCGCGGCCGTTCCCGCGGCCGTTGCGGCGTCGGGCGGGCCCGTGGCCGACCCGACCCGGGCGTCCGCCGACAGGACCCTCGTGGGCTCGGTGTGGGCTCTCGTGGCCCTCGCCGCCCTGACGATCTTCGCCGGCACGGCCGCCACCGCCGCGGGCCCTCACGCCGGAGGCTCGCCGGGGCAGAAGATCAATCGCCTGGACTTCGACGGACGCGGGACGATGGACTTCGTGATCCATCGTCACGGCGAGATCGCACTCGCGTTCGGGCTCGCGTCCCTCGCCGTGTGGTGGCTCGCACGACGCCGTCACGCCGACCCGGTCCTCAGGCGCTCGTTGACCGTCCTGTGCCTGCTCCTCGCCCTTCAGGGCCTGGTAGGGCTGGACCAGTACGAGACCCATCTGCCAACAGAGCTCGTCTGGGTCCATGTGGCCCTCGCCTGCGCCGCCTGGATCGCGACCCTGTGGGCCGCCTACGCGACAGGCTCTCCTGCCCGGGGGCAGGAGCCCACGCCCGAGCGCCGAGTGGCTCCGCCGGCGCGGGTCTCGGCCTGATTTCGTGGGCTCCGCGGGAACCCCTCAGGGTCCCCGCAACGGCTTTCAGGAGCCCGTCGCGGCCTGAAAAACGGCTTCACAGAAGCATATTCCCGGAAATTAGGGCTTCTATCTGCGTCAAATCATGCGATTTGGCGCCCCGCCGTCCTGTTCAACGGTTAGCCTGCCCTTCAGAAAAGACACCCGAGAAGGGAGTGCCATGACCAAGAACGAGCTAGCCGAGAAGGTCGCGGGGAAGACCGGGATGGCCGCCAGCCATGCCCGGGAGGCGATCGACGCCGCGATCGAGGCGGTCTCAGACGAGCTGGCCACCGGGGGTGAGGTCGCGCTTGCCGGCTTTGGCAAGTTCAGCGTCAGCCACCGTGCCGCCCGTCAGGGACGCAATCCGGCCACCGGCCAGACGATCAGCATCGCCGCCAGCAAAGCCGCCAAGTTCTCCGCCGCGAGCGCACTGAAGAAGCGTCTGAACCCCTAGGACCAATATATGGACAGTGAGCGGCGCCAGGCGCGTCGCGAGGCCCGTCGCAGGGAACTGGCGCGCCGCCGCCGCCGTGTGCTCGCCGGCCTGAGCCTGGTGCTCGTGGTCGCGCTGGTGGCGGCGGTCGCGGTCCTGGCCGGCCGTGGTGGCTCCACGCCGTCCAAGCACGGGGCCGTCGGATCGAGCGGCACGAGCGGCGCATCCAGCCGATCGTCCTCTTCGGGCGGGGGCGGGCCCGCGGGCGGAGAGGGCTCGGCATCGCTGGGCGGCTCCTCGAGTGCCGGCTCACCGACCGGACGGATCGGCGCCGAGTCGGCGCCGATCCTGATGTACCACGTGATCAACCCGCCCCCGGCGGGGGCGCCGTTCCCCGGGCTGTACGTGTCCGCGAGCGAATTCGCGGCTCAGATGAAAGCCCTGACGAAGGCCGGCTTTCACGCGGTCACGCTCGACCAGCTGGAGGCCTACTGGCGCCACGGCGCTCCGCTGCCGCCGGGCAAGCCGATCGTCGTGAGCTTCGACAACGGCTACCAGTCCCAGTACACCAACGCCCTGCCCGTCCTTCGGGGGCTGGGATGGGTGGGCGACGAGAACATCCAGCTCACCGGCCTGCCCCCCTCCCAGGGAGGGCTCTCCGAAGCCCAGGTCCGCGGCCTCGTGGCCGCCGGGTGGGAGCTCGACACACAGGGCTTCAGCCACGCCGACCTGATCACCCTGGACGCCAGCCAGCTCGCCTATCAGGTCGCGGGCGCCCGGAAGGTCCTCCAGCAGCGCTACGGGGTCCCGGTCGACTGGTTCTGCTACCCCTCCGGCCACTACGACGCCGCCGTGATCGCCGAGGTCAAAGCCGCCGGCTTCACCGGCTCGACCACCGTCGTCCCGGGCTGGGCGGGCCCGGACAGCGATCCCTACCGCCTGCCCCGCCTGCGGGTGCTCGGGGGCACCAGCCCCGAAGCCCTCCTCGGCGAGATCGCCTCGATTCGCGACGATCCTTCTCCCCCGCCTTCCTACAGCGGCTGACCTGCTGCTGCGCACCCGTTGCTACTGTCCCGCGCGATGTCTCCCGACTCGCCCGATCCCGCCTGGCCCGCCGAGCTCGTGGCGGTGTTCGAACGCTCGATCACGTGCAACTACGCGAGCCTCACCCGCAATGGAGCGCCGGTGACGATGCCCACCACTCCATACGTGGGCGACGGCACCCTGGACGTCTCCACCGGGCTCACCTATCCGGCGAAAGCCGAACGAGCCCGTCGCAACCCCAAGGTGGCCCTGCTGTTCGCCGACCCGATCGGCGCGGGCGCCAGTCATGAGCCGGTGGTCCTCGTGCAGGGTTACGCGGCCGTTCGTGACGCCGACCTGCAGGCCAACACCGACCGCTACGCGTCCGCCTCGATGAGGAAGCTTCCAGGGTCCGTCAAAGGCCAGCCGAAGTTCCTGCTCAGGCGTCTCACCTATTACTACGCCCGCATCTGGATCGAGCTCACGCCCGTGCGGATCCGCTGGTGGCTCGACCGCGATCTCGCCGAGCCTCCCCGGGAGTGGACCGCCGCCGGGGACCTCGAGCTGCCCGAGTCCGATCCGGCGCCCTCGGGACGCCAGCCCCCGGCGTGGCTCGAGCCTCCCGAGCAGTGGCGGGAGGTTGCCGCACGGGCCCTTCGGGAGCTTCCCCTCGCCGACCTGACCGCCC
Source organism: uncultured Solirubrobacterales bacterium (assembly GCA_963785785.1). Classification (GTDB taxonomy): domain Bacteria; phylum Actinomycetota; class Thermoleophilia; order Solirubrobacterales; family Solirubrobacteraceae; genus Palsa-744. The sequence goes on from CAWAWI010000006.1 coordinate 22,962, forward strand.
TCCACAGCGACGGCTATCCGATCTGCTTACCCGTCACGCCGGGTGAGCTCGCGGGCGAGGAGGTCTCGCTGCGGATCGGCGCCGGCGCTCCAGAGCTCATCCCCGGGCCCGCCTGCCTGACCGTCCACGGCCACGACGAGCAGTTCACCACCCAGGAGAACCACACCCTCATTGGCGAGCTCCTCGCGGGCCCCGACGGGCCCCGCCTGCGCATCGAGCGCGCACTCGCCGATTGGAGCCTCACCGGCAATCGCGCCCAGATCGCCTTCGGCTTCTTGGCCAAGGGCCGGCGCCTGGCCCCACGCCTGAAGGCGGAGGCCTCCCGGCGGGGCCAGCCGGTCCCGCGCGTGAACCTGGGTTAGCTGGAGCCGGCGTGAAGCTCAATCGCTCGATTCCCACAGCAACCGTCATTCCCGTCCTCATCTACCCCGATGTGCGCGAGGCGGTCGCCTGGCTGGGTACGGCGTTCGGGTTGGTCGAGCGGGTACGAATCGGGGAGGACCATCGCTCGCAGCTCAGCTTCGGCGAGGGAGCGGTGATCGTCAGCGATGTCCGCAACGACCGCCGGCCGCCGCGACCGGGCGAGGTGACCCACTCGGTGATCGTCCGTGTGGAGGACCTGGACGCTCATTGCGAGCGCGCGAGGGCCCACGGCGCGCGCATCGTCACGGAGCCGACCGACTTCTTCTACGGGGAGCGCCAGTACACCGCCGAGGACCCGTCGGGCCACCACTGGACGTTCTCCCAGACCCTCGCCGACGTAGCCCCCGAGGAGTGGGGAGGGACCTCCGTCGTCTCAGACTAGGAGTCGGGTTTCGGGCTTTCGGTGGCATCCCATGAGCGGGGAGGATTGCTGGCTTGCCACAATCCTCCCCGCTTGGGTGCATGTTTCTGACGATCAGCCTCGTGCTGGCGCGAGCGCTAGTGACGGGCTTCGTCGTGGCGAGTCGCGTCTAATAGGCGGACCACAGCTTTCCGGACGCCAGATGGACCTTGTCCGTCAACCTGAAACGGGCTTCCTGTCCACCGATCTTGAAGTCATTTCCCGACGACGTTTCCGTGAATGCCAAAGGATGTTCTTCTGATTCATTTTCGACGCCTTCGTAGCCGCATATCATGTCGCCGTTGGCTTCGTATTGGCCTTCCTCTCCCGGGCTGCAGCCCGCGCCTTCGACGTGGTAGGCCGCGATCCTTGTGCCGCTTTTTGGTTTGAATGTGAGTTTGATATCGCCGGCTGGGCCTTCGAGTTTTGCGCTCAGCGGTGCGGTCGCGATCGTGCCGAGGGGCTCGCTGGGGCTGGTGCTTCGAACCGAGCATCCGGGTTGACCGACAACTCCACATTCTTCGTAGACCTCTGCTTCTTCGTTTCTGGTGCTAGGCCCTTCGATCCCGCCATTTTTGATCTTCACTTTCTGACATTGAACGGTAAAGCCGCTTCCTTTGCCTCCTTCTAGTCGTAGTTCCAGTTCGAGGGGGGATTCTACTTTGGTTTCTTCCGCGATCGGTTCCGTACCGGTGAATGTTTTTCCTTCAATCCACCACTTGGGGATCGGAGGTTTGCTGACCGCGGGCCCCGCGAGGATCTCAAGCGGTTGCGCGACCGTTTTTGCATCAGTGAGTTCCAAGCCCGCTTTCGACCACATCGAGCTCGGCACACCGTTCCTTACGTAGCTTTCAAGCGACTCGATGTGTTTGCCTGGGAACTGCTGCGGTTGGTTGACCGTGGATGGGCTGACAGTGTAGGTTTGCGTAAATGTGGAGGCCATCACATTTATAGGCGTAATCGGCGAGATTACACCGTCGTACCCGCCGTATGTTTCGGGTGTGTACGCAGCACCTTCCTTGGCGTTTCCCTGGCCTACCACGACGGTCAGTTCGCCACACATAAAGCCAGCAAACTCCCCGTGTCGTTTCGCGGGTTCCAGCAGGAGGCCCACCTGCCTGGGAGTGGAAGTTTTGTCGATCCACCCCAGCTTGCCCTTCAGCTGAGTGGTCAGGATTTCTCCTTCCGCCGCACCGCTTGAGGAGCAAGGGATCGAACCAAGCAGCGCGCAGCCGGTGAACCTTGCCGACACATTTGTTACGGCTTTTGCCCCTTCAGTTTCGCCGATATCACGCTCGCGTTCGCATTCAATAGAAACCAATGCTTCGGTTGTTACGGTTTCGGCTTTTTCTTCACACCGCGACCGGGGAATCCTTTGTTGACTCGGAACACAGATCATGTATTCCGCATTCAGGACGCCTCCGCTCCCGACATTTTCGCTCGTGAAGGGACGGGGGGCGAGTTGGCTACCTTTCCTCCATTCCCAGTTGCCTGTGAATTCTGTGCCTACTTTGGCGGCTTTGATTATGCAGTTCGAGTCGGCATATCGGCCTTTGTGCGCCGATTCAACGTAGCATTCGCCCCATTCCGGCAGTGCTGACGCGCTTGACGAGGCGAGTGCCGTGACAGCCAGCACGGCCACGAGGCATAGTCCGACCATTCTCAGATGTCCCACTTCCATCGCTCCTTTGTCTTGCTTTGTGAGTTACGAGCGACCGGTATCCGAGCCTCGATCCCCCGGGACCCAGACAGACGCTCGCGTGCGACGACGCACCGGCCGGGACCAGACGGACCCCGCACGGGCGCACGCTCAGAGACGCAAGGCACCAGCGAGGCAACGCAGTCCTAGAGCACTCGCTCAAAGACGCGCCGCTGAAGGGAGTGAGGGCGGGGGCTAGCGCGAGATCCTCTATCCCACCCCGCACGACTTGCGTTCCTCCCAGCACTCTCCCCGCCCCGAAACACCACACGCATGCCTTGACGCCTCGCGCAGCTTACACGGTGGGTCAGAACTCTGACATACGATTTTCGCTATTTGCGGGATTCCGAGCGACGGCCCTGGCACGCGTGACCAGCTGGGACATCCCCCGACCAATCACGCGCACCGGAATGACGTTCTACACTCAGCCGCAGCCGGTGTTGTTACCACAGCTCGAACACGTGTAGCAGGAGCCGGTCCGCTGCATCATGCCGCCGCACTGGCTGCAGGCAGGTCCGAGGTCCAGCCCCTGAAGGCGCGCCGGCACGACCGGCGGGCTGTCGGTGAGAGCCGCCGCCGCGGGCGCATTGCCGGCGGCGTTCGCATCGGCGGCGGCGGCCGCAGAGGCGCCGGGTACGCCTGCCGTCGTGCTCTCGCCGTTCATCCCGCCGGGATCGCTCGGCCCCGCCGTGTCCGAGGCGGCCACCGACTGAGCGGCCTCCTGGGCGGCCTTGCGTGCACGAACCTCTGGGGTGAGAATGCCGAGGTCCTCCTGCACTTCGACATCCAGGAACCTCGAGGCCAGCCAGCGCATGATGTAGTCGGGCATCGACTTCGCGAACGGGATCTCCGGATTGCCGGTGATTCCCTCGGGCTCGAAGCGCATGTAGCTGAACTTGCGCACGAGCGTCTCGAGCGGCACCCCGTACTGCAGCGAGATCGAGATCGCCGTCGCGAACGAGTTCATCATGCCCCTGAGCGTCGAGCCCTCCTTGCCGATGTCCGTGAGGAAGATCTCCCCGACCGTTCCGTCCTCGTACATGCCGGCGGTGATGTAGCCCTCGTGGCCGCCGATCGAGAACTTGTGCGTGATCGACTGGCGCTCACGGGGCATCCGCTTGCGCTTGGGCCCCGCTTCGGCCAGCGCCTTGCCGACCGCCGCGTCGACGATCGCGTCGATGTCGCCCTGAGCCTCCTGGGCGTCGGTGTCCTTGCCCTGACCCAGCCCTTCGGGCTGTGTGCCCGCGTCGGTTCGCAGCGCCTGTGCCGTCTTCGAGCCGTCCCGGTAGATCGCCAGCGCCTTGATCCCCAGATGCCACGCCTGCGTGTAAGCGTCCGCGATGTCCTCCACCGTGGACTCCTGGGGGAGGTTCACGGTCTTCGAGATCGCCCCTGAGATGAACGGCTGCACCGCCCCCATCATCTGCAGGTGGCCCATGTGCGAGATCGCCCGCTCGCCCACCGCCACGTCGAACACGGGCAGGTGCTCGGCGACCAGTCCCGGCGCCCCGACGATCGTGCCGTGCTCGGCCAGATGCGCCTCGATCTGCTCGACCTGCTGCTCGGAGTAGCCGAGCGTCTGCAGCGCCAGCGGCACCGTGCGGTTGACGATCGTCATCTGCCCGCCTCCCACCAGCTCCTTGAACTTGACCAGCGAGAAGTCCGGCTCCACGCCGGTCGTATCGCAGTCCATCAAAAATGAAATTGTGCCGGTGGGCGCAAGCACCGTGGCCTGTGCGTTGCGATAGCCGTATTTCTCGCCGAGCTCCACGGCCTCGTCCCACGAGCGCCTCGCCGCCGCCAACAGCTCCGTGTCGGCGCACGTCTCCTCGGCGATCACGTAGGCGGCGTCTCGGTGCATCTCCATCACGTGGTTGTGCGCCTGCCGGTTCTCCTCGTAGCGCTCGTACGCTCCCATCCCCGCCGCGACCTTCGCCGACTCGCGGTATGCCCGTCCGGTCATCAGCGCGGTGATCGCCGCGGCCGTGCCCCGGCCCGCGTCGGAGTCGTAGGGCATGCCGTTGCTCATCAAGAACGCTCCGAGGTTCGCGTACCCCAGCCCCAGCTGGCGGAACGCCCGCGCGTTCACGCCGATCTCCTCGGTCGGGTAGCTGGACGGTCCGACCACGATCTCCTGCGCGAGCAGCACGATGTCCACCGCATGCTCGAAGGACTCGACGTCCAGCGCGCCATCTGACCGGCGGAACTTCATCAGGTTCAGCGACGCTAGGTTGCACGCCGAGTCGTCGACGTGCATGTACTCACTGCAGGGATTAGACGCGTTGATCCTTCCCGAGACCGGGCACGTGTGCCAGGCGTTGATCGTCGTGTCGTACTGCACCCCCGGGTCCGCGCATCGCCACGCCGCCTCGGCGATCTCCCGCATCAGCTCCCGCGCCCGCACCGGCTCGCTCACCGGCTCGCCCGTCGTGCGCGCGGTCAGCCGCCACTCGCCGTCCTCCTCGACCGCCCGCATGAACTCGTCGGTGACCCTCACCGAGTTGTTCGCGTTCTGGTATTGGATCGACTTGAAGCCCTCCCCGTCGATCGACATGTCAAAGCCCGCGTCTCGCAGCGCCGCCGCCTTGTCCTCCTCCTTGGCCTTGCACCAGATGAACTCGCGAATGTCGGGGTGGTCGACGTCGAGCACCACCATCTTCGCTGCCCGCCGCGTCTTGCCGCCGGACTTGATCGTTCCTGCCCAGGAGTCCGCCCCCCGCATGAATGACACAGGCCCTGACGCCGTGCCTCCCTTGGCCAGGTGCTCCATCGAGCCGCGGATGTTCGAGAGGTTGATCCCCGACCCCGACCCGCCCCGGAAGATCATCCCCTCCTTGGTGTTCCAGTCGAGGATCGACTCCATCGTGTCCTTGACGGAGAGGATGAAGCAGTTGTGGACGGCGACGTTGTTCGACAGGTACTCACCGGACTCGGTCTGGATGTCGTAGACCTCCATCTCTCCGAGGTTCTCGATCGCGACTATCTCCTCCTCGCGTAGGTCCGGGCAACGCTTGGGATTGCGCAGCGCGAGCGATTCGAGCAGCTTCTCCTGCTTGCTGGCTCCCACAAAGCCGACGAGCTCTGCGAAACGGGCACGCTCGGAGCCGATCGAGATGCACACCTCGTGAAGGTCGTGGCGGTTGGTTCGCTTCTCTGGCTTGTGCACGCGGCGTGAGTGGATACCGAGCGTCCCGAGCAGCAGCTGGATGTCCTCCGTCCAGCGCTCGCCGATCACCGCGAAACCGATCCGGGCATGCTCGCAGCCGCGATCGCGGCGAACGCTCACGTAGCCGTCGGCCTGGAAGACGCTGCGCAGGTATGCAGAGACCTCATCGTGCGAGGCCGTGAAGAGGCGCTCCGGGACACGGATATCCGTACCGCGCGCGAGCAGCCCCCACCTCTCGACGAACTCGCGCAGCACCTCGCCGTAGAGGCGGATGCGTCGCACGCGCACATGCTGTGTGTCCGCGTCCCGCACCTTGCGGTGGACGTCGGGGAGGGCGATGTCGAGGTTCTCGACGATCCAGTCGTACTCATCGTCGGTTGCCACCTGAAACTCAATCGTCAGCGAGCGGTTCGTGCCGCTGTACTGTCCGACGAAGCCATCCGCCTGCAGCCAGCCGGCGAGCGCCGCCTCGGCCACCGCGACGCGATCGACCTCCGCGAGCCCCTCGATCAGCGTCTCCTCGCTGCCCGTACCGACCGCCACGCGGATCGGATCGCACACCTTGGCGCGATGGGGATGCAGATGCATGCGCATGCCCACTCTCAGCTCGTCCATGCGCAGCCAGGCGGGTTGAGTGCGGCGCTCGGTCACCGCCTTGACGACGTGGTCGGGGGTCGCTTCGACGAAGCTTCCGTTGCGCATCCGCGCCCGGAGCACATGCTTGCGTCCGTTGGCCTTGGTCGCCACGACGCGGGTTACCCCCTCGGCGTCATAGACCTCGTGACCAATCTCGTCTCCCTCGACGAGCTCGCCGATCGGAACCATGCCCCGGGGCGTCGAGACCAGGGCGTGGTACGGCTGGCACGCCGAGCATTGCGGGCTCTCCTCGAATCCCACGTTGAACCAGACGGGCGAGTTGAAGGCCGCCATCTGGTGGAGCAGGATGTGGGTCAGCTCGGCCTCGAAGGAGTCTCCGTCCTCGTCGCTCGCGAAGTAGCCCCGCTCGCGTCCCCACGCCGCGATCGTCCCCGCGACCCGTCCGATCATCTGCTTGACCGACCTCTCCCTCGCGGGGTGTCCGAGCTGGCCGCGGAAGTACTTCTGGGCAACGATGTTCGTCGCGTTCTGGGACCAGCTCGTGGGAAACTCGACGTCCTTCTGCTCGAACGCCACCCGGTCGCCGTGGCCGATCCACGCGTCTCGCGTCTCCCACTGCACCGTGTCGAAGGGATGCGTACCCGGCTTCGTGAAGTATCGACGAATCGACAGCGCCTGACCGGGCTGAACCTCCTGAACAAGTGCTGTCTGCGGGGTACTGTCCATCGACTTGCCTCCTCGTCTCAATTCGGGCCGAAACCACCAATTTGCGGCGTTAAAACGGCGTTCTGGGGGTAACACCGAATCATCCGCCTCGGGTCGGACGGAATGCCTTTCGGACACCGACCCGGCGAGGCCCTTCGCGAGGCTCTTCGTCTATGAACAGGGTAGCGCCGGCAGGCTAGCGTCCGAGACGGACCCAGTCCTGGAATTCCGCCCACGTCGCCGACATCCGGAAGCCCGCCTCGGCCATCGCGTGGCGCAGCGAGAGCATCCGCTTCGGTTCGTACCCGCGGCTTCGCCCCCATGCCCAGGCCCCGCACCCGAGCAGCGCCAGAACGGCGATCGCGCCGAGCACGATCGCCTCGGTCGAGACCTTCGTCGCGCTGTTGGAGCTCGCCTTCGCTCGGGCAGGCCCGAGCGCCGTCGCCGAGCCCCCCAGAATCGCCGCCGGGGAGCCCGGAACCGGGGCTGCGGTCGCTGGCGACGGGGTGCTCGCGGGAGTGCTGCCCGTCCTCGGAACGCTCGTCCCGCTCGTCGTCGTCGTCGCGGGCGTGGTCGTGGTTGGTCGGGCGGTGGCGGGCGCGGTCCGGGCCGGTGTCGTCCCGGCGGGCGTCGCATTGGTCGGTGCCGGTGCGATCGTCGTCGGCTGTCCCAGTCTCGCCGAGGCCGGCGTGGAGATCGTCGGCGTGCTCCTCGTCCCGGCCGAGCTGGCCGTGAGAGCCTGCGCCGTCGCTCCCGGGCTCAACGCGAAAGCCGCCGCGACAACAGCCGCCAGGGGGCGCGAGGAAACTCGGTTGGACAGTCGGTGCATCGCGAGGCCCATGCTAAACCTCCGCACCGGTCAGTCGCCTGCGACGATCAGATCCTCGATCCCTGCCAGCCCTTCCGCCAGCACCCGATCGGCCGGCTGGGAGGCGTCGAGCACCCGGATCCGCCGCGGCTCGGCCTCGGCGAGCTGCTCGTAGGCGCGGGCGATCGCGGCGAAGAACCGCTCGTCCTCGCGCTCCAGCCGGTCGGGCTCGTGCGCGCGCCTCTCCTGGCGCTCCCTCCCCTGCTCGGGCGAGATCCGCAGCAAAAGGGTCCGGTCCGGCGTGAGGCCTCCGGTCGCGAACAGGTTGATCTCTCTCACCTCCGCCACCCCCAGGCCCCGTCCCCCGCCCTGGTAGGCAAGCGAGGAGTCAACGAACCGGTCGAGCACCACGATCGCGCCGGCCCGCAGCGACGGCTGCAAGAGCTCGCTCACCAGCTGAGCCCGCGCCGCCGCGTACAGGAGCGCCTCCGCCCGCGCATCGATCGTCAGGGAGGGGTCCTTGACCAGATCTCTGATTCGCTCGGACACCGTCACCCCGCCGGGCTCCCGCAGGAGCTCCACCGGCACGCCCCGCTGCGCGCACGCATGCGTGAGGCCCTGCGCCAACGTCGACTTGCCCGCCCCGTCCAGCCCCTCGATCGTGATCAGCTTCCCGCGCGCCACCGCGCCACCGTACCGCCTCTAGGATGGCTCCTATGGCGAGGATCCCCGACACCGCGGCGCCGGCGGCCCATACCGCGCCGGGCGGCGCATCGGACACCGCCGCCCCCGCGGCCGTGCTCGCCGAGCATCTCCTGCCCGGCGTTAAGGCCCACCCTCACGCTCGCGCGGTGCTCGCCCCCGGGTTGCCTCCACAGGGCAGCCCCTCTCACGCCTACCTATTCCATGGCCCGTCTGGGACGGGCAAGCGCACCGTCGCACGCGAGTTCGCCTGCGCCCTCCTCGCCGACGGCGCCTCCGACCCCGACGCCGCCCGCGGCCGGGTCTCCCGTGGCACCCACCCCGACCTGACCTGGGTGACCCCGAGCGGAGCCGCGGAAGTGCTGGTCGGCGACGTGGACGAGCCCGTCGTGGCCGCCGCCACCCGCACCCCGTTCGAATCCGCTCGTCGGGTGTTCGTGATCGAGGCCGCCCACACCCTCAACGAGCAGGCCGCGAACAGGCTCCTGAAGACCCTCGAGGAGCCTCCGTCCTTCGCCCACCTGCTCCTCCTCACCGACCGCCGCGAGGACGTCATGGCGACGATCGCCTCCCGCTGCCTGCACGTCCGCTTCGACCCGCTTCCCTCCGAGGCGATCGCCCAGCGGCTGCTCGCCGACGCCGGGGCGCAGTCAGACGACGCCGGGGCGTCCCCGGACGGCGCCGAGGCGTCCCGCTCCGACGCCGATCTCGCCGCCGCCCGGGCGTGTGCCCGCCTGGCCCTCGGCGATGCCCGTCTGGCGATGGTGCTCGCGAGCGACGAGGGCCGCACGCTCCGTGCGGCCGCCCAGGCATATGTCCGCTCGTCCCTCGCCGGCGCCACCGCGGAACGTCCCTGGACGGATGTCCTCGAAGTCGCCAAGGCCGCAGGCGCGCGCGGGGGGGAGAGCGTCGCGGCCGGTCTCGACCGGGAGCTCGAGCTCTCGCCCGCCAAGGAGCGCCGGCGCCTGGAGCGCGAGTCGCTGGAGTCCAGACGCCGCGCCGAGCGCCGCGCGCGGGCCGGCGCGTTGGAGCAGATGCTCCGTCTCGCCGAGCTGTGGCTTCGCGATCTCCTCTGCATGGCCGAGGGCTCCCCCGAGCTCGTTCACAACGTCGATCGCCTCCCGGAGCTCGAGGAAGACCTCTCCAAATGTCCGTCCCCGCGCGCGCGGGCGGGCATCGATTTCGTACAGGACACTCGCCTGCGCCTCACCGTCAACGTCTCCGAGGAGCTCGCCCTCGAAGCCCTCGCCCATCGCCTTCAGGCGATCGGACCCAAGTTTGGCTCCAGGCCGTAGGTCTCGAACGCCAGGAACCGCGAGAACAGGCGGTTGTCCGGGCCGTGGAAGTCCGAGGAGCCCGTGCTGAGCACACCGAGGTCCGCGCATCGCCGGGCCAGCAGCTCGGTCTGCTCGCGAGTGTGGGTCACGTAGAAGGCCTCGATCCCGTCGACACCCACCGCTCTGAAGCGGTCGATCATCGCGAGCACCTCTCGAGCGTCCTCGACGTCCCAGAACGGATGCGCCCACACGGCCACCCCGCCCGCGTCGTGGATCGCCTCGATCGCCCGCCCCACCGTCGGGGTCTCCCGCAGGCGAAACGCTGGCTTTCCCTCGATCAGGTATCCCCTGATCAGCGAACCCACGTCCTCGATTCCCTCCTCCCGCAACCTCCCCTCGTTCTCGGCCGCCCCGAGCACCGCTTCGGCGAGGTGGGGCCGCCCGATCGGCTTGCCCGCGTCGATCCGCTCGGAGATCTCGCGGTCGTCGAGCGTGAACCCGAGCTCCCTCAGCGCCTGCGCCATGCGCAGGGTCCGCTTCTCCCGATCGGAGAGGAAGTCGGTGAGCGTCTCCTGAAACGAAGGGTCGCAGTGGTCGATCAGGTAGCCCAGGACGTGCAGTTCCCGAGGACTCTCGGAGAGGTCGTCGATCGAGGAGATCTCAACCGCCGGCACCACCCGCACCCCGTGACGCTCGCCGGCGGACAACGCCTCGGACACTCCCGAGACGGTGTCGTGGTCGCTCAGCGCCAGGACCTCCACGCCCGCCTGTCCGGCCCGCTCGACGACCGCGCCCGCCTCGAGTGCGCCGTCGGAGTGGGTCGAGTGCGATTGCAGGTCGAAGGCCGGCGGCATCGAGTGCCCCAGCCTATGCCATTCAGGAGCCCGTGTGCTCGCTTGCGCACGCGACGCTTCCGGGCGCGCCGGGCGCGGCGGGCGCGGCGGTCAGCTCGCGCACGTGTTCTCCGACCGCCTCCCGGAGCGTCAGCACGGCCGTGTGATAGCGGCGCGCCTGCACCGTCAGGCCCTGGCCGGAGCTCGGGGCGCTCTCCTCCAGCGCCGCGAGCGCGCCCTCGGTCTCGTCTCCGAGACGGCGCGCCTCCAGCCACACGACCTCCAGATAGGCAAGCGCCGCCCCCAGCTGCTCGTCGGGCAGGCCGCCGGGAACGCTCAGCTGGTCGAGCACCGGAACGATCTCCCGACTCAGCCACAGCTGCTCCGCGTGAGCTCGCAACAGCAGGCAGACGTCCGGAGGCGGTGAACAGACGTCCGAGGATGGGGAAGAGTCAGAAAAGTCGTACATGCGAGGCATCCGTGCGTGTGCGCTGCTTATGCTTTCGGCTTCGGCCCACGGAGGCCCGGGCTTTAGGAATCGGCCCCCGTTTACACGCTGTTACCACGCTCTTTGCGAAAAAAAGGGCGCGATCGCTCGGCGATCGATCACGTGGCGATCCATCCCTAAAGGAGGGCCACCGGTCCGACCGATGTGTACAGAAGAGAGATACAGATGCACGCGATCGGCCATGACCCGAGTGCCCGCGCTCCCGGACAGCACGCGCGCGCGATCGTGCGGCGCATGCGACTGCGCACGCTCGTGGCGCTCGGCGTGCTGGCGGTCGCCACGGCTCTGTTGGGGCGAACGTTCGGGCTTCACGACCTGCGGTTCCTCGTCGCGGAGATCGCGCTGCTCGCCGCCATCTTCACGGTCTCGCGATTCGTCCTTCCCCTCGTCGAGCGCCACGACCGGGGGGCCTCCGGAGAGGAGCAGGTGGGGGGCCTGCTGGACGATCTTCGTGGGCAAGGCTGGCGGGTGATCCACGATGCGAGCCTCGGCAACGGAAACGTCGACCACATCCTGATCGGTCCCGCGGGGATCTTCACCGTCGAGACCAAGAGCCACCCCGGACCCGTTCGGGTCTCGCGCGTACATGGCGGAACGCTCGCTCAGGCTCAGGCCCAGCGCCGGGCGATCGAACGGGTGACCGGCCGGGAGGTCGAGCCCCTGCTCGTGTTCAGCCGCGCTTGGGTCGACCGGCCGCTGGCGCGACGCAAGGGCGTGCGCGTCCTGCCCGCACGGCTGCTCGCCCGCTATTTCGACCGCTGCGAGACCCGGCTCTCCGCCCGCGAGATCCAGCGGGCGCACGAGCGGGTCGCCACCGCCCTGCGCGAGCACCGTGCCCGCCAGCGCCGTGCCAACCGTAGTCGCCACCGCTCCGCCCGGCTGACCCCTTTGCGCTAAACATAGAGCGGGCTCCGCCACGGATCCTCCTCAAATGGCCAGCGCTGTCACATCTCCGCAGCCGATCGAGCTCGGCGCAGCCCCGCCGCGGCGGCTTCCGCCAGGGCCGCCTCTGCCGGCGATCCTCCAGACGCTCGCGTGGGCCCTGGCGCCGACCGCGCTGATGGACTTCTGTGCGAGCCGCCACGGCGAGGCGTTCACGCTGACGTTCGCTCCGATTCGCCGTGAGCCAGAGCTCGGACCGCCCGGCGGGGGCCCTCGGCGAGGCGCTCGACCGCCTCGACCGAGGTGGAGGTCGTCTCGTGTCCGGCGAGCAGTACCACCGCCGCTGAGCCGTCGGGCCGGCGGCGGCGGCGAACGGCGGGCTGGCGGCGGCGGGTGAGTCCCGGCCGCATCGGCCGGTAGCTTGCCTCAGATGGACCTGGCGAACCCGGCAAGCGCTAAGACGGCAAGTGATCTGACGGGGCCCGACCCCGAGACCCTGCTGAGGCGCTTCGGGCTGGACTCCTTCCGGCCCGGTCAGCGCGAGGCGGTGCAGGCCGCCCTCGCCGGACGGGACAGTCTCGTCGTGATGCCCACCGGCGGGGGCAAGTCGCTGTGCTACCAGCTGCCCGCGCTTGCCGGCAGGGGGCTCGTGGTGGTCGTCAGTCCCCTGATCGCCCTGATGTCAGACCAGTTGAGTCGGCTCGCCCAGGGAGGGGTGCGCGGGGCGATGCTCGCCTCGGGCATGGCCGAGGGACACAACGCCCAGGCCCTGCGGGAGATCGCCGCCGGCGAGACCCAGCTCGTGCTGGTCGCGCCCGAGCGGTTCGCCTCGGCCGGCTTTCGCGCGGCCCTGCAGCAGCGCTCGGTGGCGCTGTTCGTCGTCGACGAGGCCCACTGCGTGGCCGAGTGGGGACACGACTTCCGCCCCGACTACCTGCGCCTGCACGACGCGATCGAGTTGCTCGGAGGCCCCCCCGTGATGGCCGCCACCGCGACCGCCACGCCCCGCGTCGCCGAGGAGATCGCAGGTCGGCTGGGCCTGCGCGAGTGGCTGTCGGTCAGGGCCGGGTTCGACCGGCCGAACATCGCCTTCGACGTCGTCTCGGTGCAGGGCAAGGGGGCGGTCGCCCGCAAGCGCTCGGCGCTCCTCGGGGTGCTCGCCGAGCAGGCCGCCCGGCCGGCGATCGTCTACTGCGGCACCCGTAAGGACACCGAGGAGGTGGCCGCCCTGATTGCCGCCCGTGGGATCCCGACAGTGGCCTATCACGCGGGGATGGCCCCCGCGGCCCGGCGGTCAAGCCAGGAGGCGTTCATGAGCGGGGCCGCCGAGGTGGTGGTCGCGACCAACGCGTTCGGCATGGGCGTGGACAAGGCAGATGTGCGCACGGTCGCCCATTGGGCGCTGCCCACGAGCCTCGAGGCCTACTACCAGGAGGCCGGCCGGGGCGGTCGTGACGGGCGGCCCGCCCGCGCGCTGCTTCTTGCCGCCCGCATGGACCTCGGCCGGCTGGTCAGGTTCAACACCCAGCGCCAGAGCACCGTCGCTGACGTCAAGGCCTACGTCGCGACCCTGCGAGCTCGCGCCGAGCGCGAGGGCGGGGAGGTCGCGATCGGGCACGGGCAGCTCGACGAGCGCGACCGGATACTGCTCTCGATCGCCGAGCGCGCGGGCGCCGTGCGGCTGAGCCCGGGGGGCGCGAGCGGGCTGCTGGCGAGACCGACCGGCGAAGGCAGCCCCCGCTTGGCCTGGGCGGCGATCAAGGCCGCGAAGGACCGTGGCTGGGAGTCATACCGCTCGATCGAGCGCTTCATGTCCGCGTCTGAGCGCTGCCGGCGCCGGCAGATCCTCGACCACTTCGGGGACCGCACCCAGGGCAGGCCCACGGGCAGATGCTGCGACGTGTGCGACCCCGACCCCGAGCTCGAGCGGGTACTGGCCGAAGGTGTGCAGGTCGGGGGTCCGCCAAAGGGGGGCCCGCGCGGGCGCGCGCGCGCGGGCGCGGGGCGTCCCATTTCGAATAGCCACGACCGCCCACAAGGGGACTCGAGCCCGAACGGCGTGCCGCCCTCAGAGCCGGTCGACGAGGACCGGTTCGAGCGGCTGCGGGCGTGGCGGATGAGTCGCGCCGAAGGGCTCCCGGCGTTCAGGGTCGCTTCCAACGCGGTCCTCCAGGAGATCCTTCGCGCACGTCCCGCCGACGAGGAGCAGCTGCTGGGCGTGCCCGGGATCGGCCCCGCGTTCTGCGAGAAGCACGGTCAGTCGCTGCTCGGGGAGCTGAGCGCCCTGGACGGGCAGTGCGGATCGCCGTCGGGGCGTGGCGCCACGAACGAGCCGCCGCTAGCATCGAGGGCCGCGCCGACGTAGCTCAGCTGGTAGAGCACCACTCTCGTAAAGTGGGGGTCCGGGGTTCGAGTCCCCGCGTCGGCTCTGCCCCCTCGGGAGAGCTGCATATAGGCCGAGCCAGGCCATCATGCGGCCGCCTTTCGTCGCGAGGCGGCAAGCGCCGCGAGGCCCGCCATCAGCCCGAGGGCGCCGAGGATCAAAGCGGCGATGCCAAGGCCCTTGCTCGCTCCTGCGCTCGTCGACGTCGTCGCGGCCGGCGCCAGCGCGGACGTGGACTGGCTGGCGGCCGTCTGACCCGGTTGCGGCCCCGCCTCGTCCCCGGCGACGTCCTCGATCACGCCTCCCTTGGCCGTGACGTTGATCCTCGGCGAGGGGTGTTCGGCGGTCAGCGAAGGGTCGATCCAGTGCACTACCTGGCCGTTGCTGTAGGTCTGGACGGTCCTGAATTCCAGGGCCTTGCCGGCGGCGTCTTCGGGGATCGCCAGCGAGAGGGGAAAGTTGATGAACTGGCCGTTGTTGACCTTGCCCAGCGACCCGCTCCACGTCCAGACGATTTGGGAGACCTCCGTGTCGATCGTTTCGCCGCCTTCTTTGATCGGAGTGGCGAGCTTGGATTCGATGACCTTCGTGTCCCAGCCGGGCACGTTTTCATAGTCCACCCCCGTGAACCCCGGGGGGAACAGCACGTCCACCTTCTTGACGTACGCGCCTTCCTGCTCGCCCGGGACACGCACGTCGAGTGTCGCGAACGCGCCCGCGGGGATCGTGTTGGGATGGAGGCTGATGTGTGCCTGCGCGTCGGCGGGTACGAGGAGCGCTCCGGTGGTGAGCAGCAGCGCGATCTTCCTGGCTTTCATGTTTCGTGTTCCTCCTGTGTAGGTGATACGGCGGGGGGGGGGGGGAGCTCATCGAATGGGCACCTTCACGGTGCGGCTGGACTGTTCGAATTCAGATACGCGGTCGACGATTTCGATTTCCCAGGTGCCCCCCGGGCTGAGGACCGCGGAGTTCAGGATGTAATGGCCCGGTCCGGCAACGGTCGGCTTCAGGGGCAATGGGCCGATTCCCTTCGAGGGCAGCTTGGCCGTGGCCGTCAATTCCTTGGTGGCGGTGAATTGGGCGCCGGTCTTCGCGTCGATCAGATAGAGGTGAACGGTGTTCAGGCCGACCTTCGCCGGTTCGACGGTCATCTCGAGCTCGGCGGAGCCGATCGTGGTGTTCGTGGAGAACGGTCCCGACGCCGCGTCGATCGGGGGGGCGTAGCTGATGAGGGCGGCGGTGACGCCGAACACGCAGACCATCACCGCAAGCTCGCCGCGCATCGTGCGTCGAGCCGACATCCCCACCTCGCCCGGCGAGCGGCCGTCGCCCACGAGGCGCCTCAGCGCGGGAATGATCCGTTTGCGGTTGATCCAGCCGAGGCCGACCAGCGTGAGCAGCAGCGCCACCTTGATGAGGACGAGCTCGCCGTAGGTCGTGTGCAGGAGGCCGTCGAGGCTCCGCACGTCGATGTACGCCTGGATCGCTCCGGTGATGACGATCGCGATCACCGAGCCCAGCGCGAGCGGGGAGAACCGGGCGAGCGTCGCGAGCAGCAGCCGGCTGCGCTCGGCGCCCTGCAGCCGGCTAGTCGCGCTTGGCAGGGCGAGCAAGAGGCACGCGATCCCACCGACCCACACACTCGCGGCCAGCACGTGAAGAGCGTCGGAGGGGAAGAACAGAGCGACCGGACTCTCGATGCTCGCGTGACCAGCCAACGCGGGAGTGATCGCCAGGTAGGCGCACCCGACCCCGAGCAGAACGAGGATCGCCGCCGGCGGACGGGGAGTGAGCGACACCCCGTCGGCGTCCCGCGTGTCCCTTCTCAACACCCGTACCACGTCTCTGCCCATCGCCCTGGCCGTGAGCAGCAGGGCGCCAAGCGCCAGCCAGTCGATCGCACGCAGAACCCACACCCTGCCGAAGCGGCTGTCCAGGGTGTTGCTGAAAATCGACCCTTTCAGGGAGCTCCACAGCGACACGCCTGCGGCGCTCGCTCCCTGCAGGAGCACGCCGAGGACGCTCACGATCACGCCGAGCACGATCGCGACCGTCAGCAGCCGCCACAGGCGCGAGGCGAACGCGCGCGAGGCGACGGGCCAGCGCCCCTCGGCGCCCGCCACCGCCGTCAGGCCGGGCAGCCACGCGAACAGCAGGAAAGCGAGCCCGCCGACCATCAGCGCGATCGACAGGTAGTCAAGGCCTCGTACGACCCCGAAGGCGACCTCGGTCACCTCGCCGCTCTTGTTCCTGCCGATCAGCCCCGCGACGGTGAACTTCGGCGCCGCCCCGGCGTGTCCGATGTCGAAAACCAAGCCGCCGTAGACGATGTGGGTATCGGCCGAGATCACCCGGTAGGTGCCCGTGTAGGTGCCGTCCGGCAGGTTTGGCTTGAGCCCGACTCCCATCCAGTGCTCGTCGCCGTCGGGGTGGGAGACGTCCAGGTTGTCCACCTCGTTGCCCCGCGCGTCATACACCCGTACGGCGCCGAGTGTTCCTCCGACGTCCTGGTTGAACTCGAAGATCACCTCCTTGGGCTGGACCCGAACGGTGGCCCCCGAAGTCGGCGAGGTGCCGAGCAGCTGCGCGTGCGCCCATGCCTCGGGAGCGCTCGCCAGCGCACCGGCTGTCGCGAGCGCGAATATCAGCAAGATGGAACGGCGGGACATCTGGAAGGCTCCTCGCATGGGTACGTGGACGGGCCGAACGATCGACGGGCCGACCGATCGACAGGCCGGCCGTTGGACGGATCGGCCGGGAAGGCCGGTCGAGGACTCGCCAAGACGGACGTACGCGACGTTTCTGGCGGGACCCCCGCGGGACGAGCAGCCGACGCCCCGGTGGGGGCGTGAAGGGGGCTAGCTCGCCGAGAGCATCGCGGGCGGTGGGCGCACCGCCAGGGAACGGCCGATCAGGCGGCCGCCACGCACGGTCGCCAGCACCACGGAACGGCGGGAGGGCACATGGGAGCGCGCACGCGGCCACGCTCGCGCTCGCCCGGAGCGACCGCGTGCGAGCAGGACCCGCTCGCCCGGGTAGCGTCGCGCGAGAAGCGGTATCGCCAGCGCGAGAGCGGGGAGCAGGCACAGAACGGCGTTGAGCACCAGGGAGCGAACACTACTCCAGTCGCACCTTTCGCACCAACCTTGACAGACCGCGACAGAGGGGCTTGACAGCGGGCGATCGAGATGCTTGCATCTAGCGCTGTGTTTGCGGGCCGGGTGGGCACTGGGACTCGGACGTAGACGCCACCGGCGCCAGGCGAACTGGCGGGCCAGAGGGCGCCGGGCGAGACGAGAAGCGCCGGCGCCGGAGCGTTGACAGGGAGGGACACGCTCCGACGCCGGTGGCTTTGCGCTGCGGGCGGGGCCACGTCGCGACTGCGAAGAAGTTGGTAAGGATCAAGGCCTGGAGCGCTCCGGCGTCGAATAGTGACGGGTTACACCGATATCGTGGCGACCACTGTGCCGCGCGGTGGCACTGCCACGCCCGCCACGCCTGCCACGGATTCCGGGAGGCCGGACATCACGCCGAACCTCACGATCGCACCGACAATGAGCCAACTCTCCACTCAGTCGCCTGCACCGACCGCAGTCATGGCCACGGTCATCGCCGAGCCCTCACCGCGGCGGGCCAAGCCCTCGCGGCGTGTCGGTCCGCGGATCAGCCGCCTGGCGCTCGTGGACCCGCAAGCGTCGTTCTCCCAGGAGGAGGTCCTGGGGCTGCTGGGAATGCAGGGGGACGAGTTCGCCGAGCGCATCTTCTCCCGGTGTGGCGTTCACAGGCGCCACCTCACGCTCACCGACGAGCTGCTGGGGATGACCCTGCAGGGGCGCACAGAACAGGTCGAGGACGAGCTCTTCGACCAAGCGTGCACGGCCATCGAACGTCTGCAGGTCGATCCACTGAAGATCGGCACGGTGGTGAGCTCCTCGCTCTACTCTCTCGGCGGTCCCACGCTCGCGCACCGGATCGTCGATCACTTCGAGATGGCCCCGGACACTGACAAGTACCACGTGGTCGGGGTCGGCTGCGCCAGCGCGGTGCCCCTGATGCGCCTCCTCGGCCAATCCCTGCGGGACCATCCCGGCAAGCAGGGCTTGGTGGTGGCCGCCGAGAGCATGAGCGGCATCCTGATGGGCGCCCACGCGGAGGACCCCAAGGCGAAGGTCGTCGGCTCGGCCATCTTCGGCGACGGCTGCGCGGCTGCGCTCCTCTCCGAGGACCCACGCGCCGACGGCCCCGAGATAGTCGCCGCCAAGGTCCACCAGATCGGCGGAACCCTCGACGCGGTCAGTCTGAAGCTCGCCCCCGATGACAGCTACCTGCACCTCGGTCGCGACCTCCCCGACCTGGCCGCCGCCGGCCTGCACCAGCTGGCCGACGATTTCCTGCGCTCGGCCGGCCTCGATCGCCGGGCGATCGATCACTGGATCGTCCATCCTGGCGGCAGGCGCATCATCGACTGCGTCCAGTCCGCCCTGTCGCTCTCCGGCGAGGAGGTCGACGTGAGCCGCGAAGTGCTCGCGGACCACGGCAACATGGGGACTCCCTCGATCTTCTACGTCCTGCAGCGAACGATCGAGCAGAGGGAGCCTCGTCCCGGCGATCGCGGGCTGATGGTGACGATCGGGCCCGGGATCACGGTCGGCCTGATGCTGCTTCAGTGGTAGGGGGCCGCTCTCCGCGGGTATGAAGAGGTATGGCCTGGCAGTCCTCGCGCTTGCTGCGCTCGCGTGGGCGACGGCCGCCATCGTGTCGGGCTCTCCGAGCCTCGACCTGTCGAGCTCGAGCACGACCTCCGGCGAGGTCTCGCCGTCGTGCCTGCCGACCACGTTGGACCGGAGCGCCAGGTTGGAAGGCCTGCCCGTCGATGTCTCCCCGGCCCCGGAAACCGACACGGCGAGCCCGCACACCCAGATCAGCTTCCTGGGCATGCCCCCGACGGAGATCCACCAGGTCTCCGTCGTTGGCCGGCGCAGCGGCGATCACCCCGGTCGACTCCAGAGCTACTCGCAGGGCGACGGTGTGAGCTTCGTGCCCGAGACCCCGTTCGACCCCGGCGAGCGGGTGCTCGTGCACGCCGTGATCGGCGCAGGCGAAGGGGGCAAGCCGATCGTCTTTCACTTTCGCGTGGACACCCCATCTCCGACGGCCAACGTCCCTGCCTTTCCCAACCCGCCGGCGGCGCCCGCCGACTATCAGAGCTTCGAGACCCTGCCCAGTGTCCAAGCCCCGATCCTGAGCGTCACGGTGCCCGATCGGGACCCCGGGGCGGGGGACATCCTCACGACCAACGGGCCCGGTCCCGGCCAGTACGGGCCGCTGATCTATACGCCCCAGGGCCGGCTCGTGTGGTTTCAAAAGCTGTCGGGGGGCGAAACGGCGGAGAACCTGAGCGAGCAGACCTACGAAGGGCGGCGCGACTTGACGTGGTGGAGAGGGCGTGTGCTCTCGCTCGGCTTCGGCCAAGGCGAAGACGTCGTCATGAACGACAGCTATCAGACGGTCGCCAGGATTCCCGGCGGCAACGGCCTGAAGGCGGACCTCCACGACTTTCAGATCGCCCCCCACGACATCGCCTACATCACGGCCTTCAACCCGATCCGCTGCGACCTCTCCCCGGTGAAAGGATCGCCGGACGGAGCGATCGTCGATACGGCGATTCAGGAGATCGACATGAAGACGGGCCTCGTGCGCTGGGAATGGCACAGCCTAGACCACGTCGGTGCCTCGGAGTCCGAAGTGGAAGCTCCGACGGACACGACCCCGTGGGACTGGTTTCACATCAACTCGATCGATCTCGAGCCCGACGGGAGCATCTTCATCTCGGCTCGCAGCACCTGGGCGAGCTATCAGCTGGGAGCCGGTAGTGGCAAGGTCCTCTGGCGTCTCGGCGGCACCAGGAGCTCCTTCAAGATGGGCCCGGGCACGAAGACAGCCTGGCAACACGACGGGCGGATCCTTCCGGACGGCGAGGTCACCCTCTTCGACGACGGCTCGAACCCGCCGATCCACCGCCAGTCCCGGGCCGTGCGGATCGCGCTCGACTTCAAGACCCATGAAGCCCGCGTCACCGCCTCCTACACGCACCCCAACTCGCCGCTCCTCGCCGCGAGCCAGGGCAACATGCAGACGCTGACCGACGGGAACGCGGTCGTGGGCTACGGGGGGGTGCCGGCGATCAGCGAGTACGCCCCCGCCGGCTCGCTGCTCCTCGACGCCCACCTGCCGTTCGACATGTCCTTCTACCGCGCCTACCGGTTCCCCTGGAGCGGGCGCCCGGCGAGCCCGCCGGCGGTCCTCGCCAGCCTCAACAACACCGGCGAAGAGACGATCGTGCACGCGAGCTGGAACGGCGCCACCGGCGTGGCCTCCTGGCGGGTGCTCGCGGGCAAGCAGGCCGGATCCCTGACGGCGAAGGCCACGATCGCAGACGACGGCTTTGAAAGCTCGACCACCCTGCCCGAGAAGTACCCCCGTGTGGCGGTCCAGGCGCTCGACTCGGCCGGCCACGTGCTCGGCGTCTCGCCGACGGTTCAGACGATCAGCTACGCCGCCTCGCTCCCGAGCTCCGGAGGGTCGGGGTGAGAGCGATGCTCAGTAGGCCGGCTTGGATTTGTGCTTGTGCGTGGTCGCCGGGGTCGTGGCGGGACCGCTGGTCGCCGGCTTGGTGGTCGAGCTCCCCCTTTGCCCCCGCATCCCGCCACCGCCACAGTGCTCGCCAGGACGGCCAGTGTCGTTAGCATGGCGGTCAGTGGCGTTCTTCTCATGGGGCGCGCTCCAATCGTCGCTCAGCGGCTCGGGCGCTCACCCTACCAGGCGTTCAGGACCCCGATCGAGGGGTCCGTCGAGGGGTCCGTCGAGGGGTCCATCGCGGCGCGAATCGCGGCGTCAATCGCTGTGCCGATCGCGGAGCCGATCGAAGGCGGTCGGGCGGTCATGAGCGTCGAGACGACTCCGAGCCTGGAGGTGACCGAGGCGCCTGTGGCCGAGAGCGGGGCGGGCCTGCGCCTGGGGTGGCTCCTGGCCGTCTGCTGCGTGGCCCAGTTCATGGTCATCCTCGACCTGAGCATCGTCAACGTCGCCCTGCCCTCGATCCAGTCGAGCCTCGGCTTCTCCTCGCCGGACCTGCAGTGGGTGGTGGACGCGTACGCGATCACGTTCGCGGGCTTTTTGATGCTCGGCGGCCGGGCGGCCGATCACTTCGGCCAGCGCCGGACGTTCGTCGCGGCGCTTGTCCTGTTCGGGCTCGCCTCCCTGGCCGGCGGCTTCGCGCCGAGCCAGGAGATCCTGATCTGCGCTCGCGCCGGCCAGGGCCTCGCGGGTGCCCTGATGGCGGCCTCCTCGCTGGCGATCATCACCGCGTCGTTCCCGCCGGGCCCCAAGCTTCACCGCGCGATCGGCGCGTGGGCGGCGATGAACGGGCTCGGGGGCGCGGCCGGAGTGCTGCTCGGGGGGATCATCACCCAGGAGCTCAGCTGGCGCTGGATCCTGCTGATCAATCCTCCGATCGCGATCGCGGCCGCGCTCGTGGCGTACGCGGTCGTGGCAGAGCGCCGCCGGGCCCGGGAGGGGGACAGCTTCGACTTCGCCGGCGCCCTCACGTTGACGGCCGGTCAGATGGTGCTCGTGTACGGGGTCGTGGAAGCGGGCCTCGCCGGCTGGGACACGCTCGCCGCGCTCGGCCCGATCCTCGCCGGACTGGCCCTGCTCGGGGTGTTCGGCGTGATCGAGACACGCCTGGCCTCCGCGCCCCTGATCCCCTTCAAAGACCTCACCAAGCCGTTGCGGATCGCCAACAACATCGTCCTGTTGTTCAGCGCGTCCCTGTTCCCGATGTGGTTCGTGAGCTCCCTCTACCTGCAGCAGGTGCTGGGCCTCTCGCCGCTGGACACCGGTCTGGTGTTCCTGCCGATGACACTGACGATCATGCTGGTCGCCTCCCGCACCGGCAGGCTCGTGAGCCACTTCGGCGTGCGTCCGGTGCTCGGGGGCGGGCTGATCATGTTGACCGCCGGGATGCTGCTGCTCGCGAAAATCGGACCGAGCGGCAGCGCGATCGTGTACGTGATGATCCCCGGGCTGCTCACCGCGGCGGGGATCGCGATGTCGATCGTTCCCTCGACGATCGCCGCCACCCAGGGCGCCAAGGAGGGCCAGGCCGGGCTCGCGTCGGGCCTGGTGAACACCTCTCGTCAGGTGGGCGGGGGGCTCGGGCTGGCGATCTTGATCACGCTTGCCACCCAGAGGACCACCCATCTGATCGGCGCGGGCCAGCAGGTGCCCCAGGCGCTGACCGACGGCTTCCGCCTGGCCTACCTGATCGGCGCCGGCCTGGCGGGGGCGGCGGCGGCGGTCACGTTCACCTCGCTTCCCAAGCCCGCAATCGCGACGGGTGCGGCGACGCGACGCCTGGCGGTCGCGATCGTCGCGGTCCTCGTGTGCTTCGTCGCGATCGACTTCGCGTTCGCGGGCTCTCACGGCGCTCCGATCGGGGCCTACACCACCCGTGGCGCCTACAGCTTCGTCACCGAGCCCTCCCTGCACCCGCCAAAGCTCCGGACCATCCATCCGGCGGGCGCCATCCGGCCGGCGCCGGGATATATCTTCACGACGAGCTTCTTCGACCTGAACGAACCCCCGATCGTCGGCCAGAGCGGGCCGCTGATCCTCGACAACAGCCTGCAGCCGGTCTGGTTTGAGCCCGTGCCCGAACGGGTCGCCGCCGCCAACCTGAGCCTCCAGACCTATAACGGCAAGCCGGCGTTGGCCTGGTGGCAGGGGGTCGTCACGAACACCGGCGCCACCGAGAGCGGCGAAGACGTGGTGGTCGACCAGCACTACCAGACGGTCGCGAGGCTCAAAGGGGCGGACGGCTGGATCCTCACCCTCCACGCGCTCGCGATCGACGGGGACGACGCCTGGGTGACCGCGAACAAGAACATTCCCATGAACCTCTCGAAGTACGGGGGCGCCTACAACGGCGCCCTGATCGACTCGGCGGTGCAGGAGTACGACCTCAGGACCGGCAAGCTCCTGCGCACGTGGGACGCGGTCGATCACATCCCGCTGGGGGACTCCCACGCCTCGCTTCCGACCAACGGGTTCCCCTGGGACGCCTACCACGTCAACGCGGTCGAACTGGTCGCAAACGGGAGCTTTCTCGTGTCGATGCGCAACACGTGGGCCGCCTACCTGGTAAACATCGACACCGGCAAGATCGAGTGGGCCCTCGGGGGCAAGCACTCGAGCTTCAAGTTCGGCCCGGGCGCCGCCTTCCAGTGGCAGCACGATGTGGCGCTCGGGGTGGGCGGGCGTGCCAATTCCACGATCACCATGTTCGACGATCACTGCTGTCAGCTCACCGGTGGAGGCACCTCTGTTCCGGCTACGGGACCGTCTCGCGGGCTCGTCCTCGCGCTGGACCAGCGCACTCACACGGCGACCCTCGCGGCACAATACCGCGGCGACGGCAAGTTCGAATCCGAATACATGGGCGACACCGAGCCGCTCCACGGCGGGAACACCTTCGTGGGCTGGGGATCGGAACCTTACTTCTCCGAGTACACCCGATCCGGCCGGCTGGTGCTCGAAGGGGAGTTCCCCGGGCCGGACCTCAGCTATCGGGCGACCGTGGAGCCGTGGGTCGGCCTGCCGCTCTCCCCGCCCGCGGGCGCCGCCCGCCTGACGGCCGGTAGGACCACCGTGTACGCGAGCTGGAACGGCGCCACCCAGGTCGTGTCCTGGAGGGTCCTGGCGGGACCCACCGCCGGCCGGCTGGCGGTCGTTGCGAGCGCCCCCAAGTCCGGCTTTGAGACGGCGATCCCGGTGGTATCGAGCTATGCGACCTTCGAGGTCCAGGCGCTGGCCGCCGACGGTCGGGCGGTCGGCGTCTCTCGGCCGTTCACCACTGGGGTGGCTCGGTGAGGATCTTCTCGGCGGTGCGGCTTCTCGCGACGGCCAGAGCGACGGCTACGGCTCGGGCGACGGCGACGGCAAGGGCGACGGCGACGGCAAGGGCGACGGCGACGGCAAGGGCGACGGCGACGGCAAGGGCGACGGCGACGGCCAGGGCGATCGTGGCGATGGCGATGGTTGCGACGGCGGTGGCGACGGCGACGCTGATGGGCGGCTGCGGGATCGTCTCCGCCGCGAGCTCCCCGGGGCCACGTTTGGCCGGGATCATCCCGGCCGCGGACATCCACCTTGCCGCCACCAACCCCGTCGCCGTCTCGCCTTCGCCGGGCACCGAGGACGCGTCCCCGGCGACCCAGATCAGCTTCCTGGGCGGGCCGGGCACGCAGGTCTCCGACGTGCGTGTCGTGGGGTCGGCCAGCGGCTCCCACGGGGGTCGCCTTCAGGCGTACTCGACCGGGACGGGCGAGAGCTTCCTGCCCGCACACCCGTTCGTGGCCGGCGAGCGGGTGACCGTCCATGCCCTCGTCAGCGCCGGTTCGGGCGCGCCCGGCCAGGCCACTAGCACCACGTTCACGATCGCCCACCAGGCGAGAGTCAGCCAGAAAGAGTTCCCGACTAATCCCGGTGACGCGCACGCCGTCCAGCACTACGTCTCGGCGCCCACCCTGACGCCCTCGACCGTGCACATCACCACCCCCGCACAGCCCGGCTCGAGCTCCGGGGACCTGTTCTTGGCGCCCTACCAGGGGAAGGGCACGGCGGGACCGATGATCGCGCAGCAGAACGGCGCCCTGGTGTGGTTTCACCCGCTCCCGGCGGGCGAGGAGTCGACCAACTTCCAGGTCCAGCGCTACGAAGGCAAGCCCGTGCTCACGTGGTGGCAGGGGCGGATCCTCGAAGTGGGCTTCGGCGAGGGGGAAGACGTCATCTATGACAGCTCCTATCGGCCGGTCGCGCACATCAGGGCCGGCAACGGCTATCACGCGGACCTGCACGAGATCCGCCTGGCCTCCCAGGGCACGGCCTGGATCGACGCGTTCGACCCGATCCACATGGACCTGTCTCACCTGCACGGCTCCGGCGACGGGATCGTCAACGACTCGGTGGTGCAGGAGATCGACATAAAGACGGGGCTGGTCATGTGGGAGTGGCACGCCCTCGGGCACATCGCCCTGAGTGAATCCCACAGCCCCGTCCCCTCCGGGAGCTCGCCTTGGGACTACGTGCACATCAACTCCGTCGATCCGGGCTCCTCGGGCGATGTGCTGCTGTCCTCGCGGGGCACCTGGACGCTCTATGACGTGGACGTCCGCAGCGGCGCCATCCGCTGGCGGCTGGGCGACCGTCAGAGCAGCTTCAAGCTCGGGCCGGGCACCCGCTTCTACTGGCAGCACGACGCGGAGTTCCAGCCCGGCGGGCTGATCTCGGTGTTCGACAACGGCTCGGACCCGCCCGAGGAGAAGCGCTCCCGGGGCCTGCTCCTGCGCCCCGAACCGGCGAGCCACAGGGTCTCCCTCGTGCGGCAGTTCGTCAATCCCACGAAGACCCTCCTCGCGTCAAGCCAGGGCAACCTGCTGAACCTCTCACCCGAAGGTGACACCGCCGGCAACTGGCTGATGGGCTACGGCGGGCTGCCCAACTTCACCGAGTACGGTCCCTCCGGCGAAGTCCTGCTCGACGGGACCCTCGGCAGGAACGTCCAGGGCTTCAGGACCTACCTCTCGCCCTGGAGCGGCCATCCTCAGGGCGGGCCCTCGCTGGCGGTGGGGGCCGGGGCCGGGGGCTCGGCGGCGGTGGCCGTGAGCTGGAACGGAGCCACCGAAGTTGTGTCCTGGCGGGTCCTCGCCGGGCCCTCTCCCGGCTCGCTCGCCGTCGTCGCGAGCGCCCCCAAGAGCGGCTTTCAGACGACGATCCCGATCACGCCCAAGCCGGCCTACCTCGCCGTACAGGCGCTCGACGCCGCCGGCGCGACGATCGGCGTGTCCGCGACGATCAAGGCCTGACCGGCCCCGCTCAGAGCGCTCCGGGCGGCGGGCGCTCGGATGGGGCCTATCCCGGCAGGGGCGGGCGCCTGTGGTGGACCTTTCCGCGAGCCCCCGCCGCTTCGGGAGTCGCGGGGGTCCCGGGTGAGCCGGGCGGCTCGAGTTCGCGTTCGGAACGGCGCTCGGCGGCGCGGACGGCCGCGCGGGTGGCGACCGTGAAGTAGTCCCGGTAGCCCCGTCGGCGAGCCGCCTGCAGGTGGGCCGGCAGCGGGCGTCGCAGCTCCTGGGAATAGGCCTGGCGGAGGGTGGCGTGCAGGGCGCCCTCCAGCGCGCTTTCGCCGGCGCTGTTGTGGAGCTCCAGGCGCCCTTCGTGGGTGCTGTAGTCGTAGAGCTCTCGCTCCTGGCCGGCACTCATCTGGGCGATCTCTCCGGGCTGCCAGTTCGAGTAGGTCGCGTACTTCGCCTGGGGGGTGCGCAGCGCAAAGACGTGCAGGGGCGCGGCGGCGGCATACAGTTCGCTCGCGAACTCCGTGACGATCTCGTCGGTGGCGTGAAGCGCATACGTACGGCCCGGGGCGTTGGGGTTCGAGAGGATGCCCGTGAGGTCGAGCCTGTGGGCGAGATGCGAGTAGCGGCGCCTTCGCCGCCATTCGTTGGACCCCGCCGCGATCGTGAGCAGCAGGGGAGCGAGGTCCACGCTCGAGGTCAGCTGGGTGCGGGCCCGTTCGGGGACCTGGGTGAGCAGGCCGCGGGGATCCTTGACGATCAGGGGCACCTTGATCGCCTCCTCGTAGGCGCCCCCGCCCTTGCCCCGCAGCCCGTGTGAGCCGCCGTACTCGCCGTGGTCGGAGGTGAACACGATCACGGTGTTGGCGGCGATCTCCGGACGGCTTTCCAGCGCGTCGAGGACCCGTCCGACGTGGGTGTCCACCTCGAGCTGGAGCTTGAGGTAGAGGTCGAGGAACGGCAGCCATGCGTTCGCGACTTCCGGTCCGGTGAACGGCACCGGCCCGAACGAGGCGGCCGCGGTTTCCTGCAGGGAGCGCTGCAGCAAAGGCTTGTTGTGGGCGATCAGGTCTTCGGGGGTCTCGAAGTTGGGGGGCAGCTGGCGGGTGACGCTCGGCGCCTGCGCCTCGGCGGGCACCCGATCGCTCCAGCTGTACCACCAGGCGATGTCGTGGGGGTTCACGAACGACACCGTCGTACACCAGGGTTCGCCCGTGCCGACCGTCGAGAACCACTGTTCGAACTGTTCGGCGATCGCCGGATCGACCCGCCAGCCCTGGCCGGGAGCGCCGTCGGGCGAGGGGTAGGTGCCGCCCGCGAACCCGTAGCGCGCGAGCTTTCGGGGGCCCGATTCCGCCGTCCAGTGGTGGTCGTTGTGGGTGACGTGCCACTTGCCGTACCAGCGCGCGTCATAGCCGTGCTCGCGCACCAGCGACCCCCAGGTCGGAAAGCCCGGATCGAGGGTGCTGCCTCCGGTGATCATGCAGCCGGTCTGGTGGGTGTAGAGGCCGGTCAGCATCGCCGCTCGCGCCGGCGAGCAATCGTTGGAGGCGGTGTAGTGACGGGTGAACGAGACCCCGCCTTCGCGCAGGCGCTGGATGTTGGGCGGCAGTTCCGGGCCGCCGGAGGGGCTCGGGAGCCACTGGGGATAGCGCAGCTGGTCGACCACGATCACGAGGATGTTCGGCTTGCCCGGGCTCGGGGCCGACCGGCCCGCCGGGGTCGTCGGCGCGGGCGCCTGCGACCCGTCGGTCGCGTCGGCGAGCTTGGAGACCGCGAGCCCGCCGCCCACCAGCGCACCTCCGGCCAGGAGGCCGGTCTTCACGAAGGTCCGTCTGTCGACTTTTCTTTCGATTCTCTTATCCTCGTCTGCTCTCATGGTCTCTGTACGTGCTTCGGCCTTCGTGCCGGCAGTGTTCGCTGCGCTGTGGCTCATCGCCGGGAGCACCGCCGCATCGGCGGTCTCTGCGACGTGTGTGCCGGACACATTGAACAACTCCGACCAGCTCGATGGGTCGGTGACCGTCTCTCCGCTGCCCGGAAGCCGGGATGCGACGTCCCAGACTCAGGTCAGCTTCCTCGGCGTTCGGGCCTCCGATCTGAGCGCGATCGCGGTGTCGGGCTCGCAGACAGGCGTACACAGCGGGCGCCTGGCAGCATACTCCCAGGGGGACGGCGAGAGCTTCCTGCCGTCGCGTCCGTTCGCCGAAGGCGAGACCGTGACCGTCCGGGCACGGCTGCGCCAGGGCGGCTCTATCCAGCCTCTGGTGGACCGGTTCGCGATCGCCCGCCAGGACTCGATCAGCTCGACGCCGGAGACGATCCTCTCGGGCAGCCCGAACGAGATCCAGGGCTTTCGCTCGCGCCCGGACCTGCACCCGCCGACGCTCACGATGACCGCGAGCTCGCCGGCGGTTGCGCCGGGGGAGATGTTCACGGCCCCCTACGACGGGCCCGGCCAGAGCGGGCCGATGATCCTCGAACCGGACGGCGGGCTGGTGTGGTTCAAGCCACTCCCCAGGGGCACCTCCGCGACGAACTTCAGAGTCCAGGAATACGCCGGCAAGCCCGTGCTGAGCTGGTGGCAGGGGGACATCTCGATACACGGGTTCGGGCTCGGCGAAGACGTGATCGCGAGCTCCGCCTACGAAGACGTCGCCCACGTGCGCGCCGGCAACGGCTTGCGGGCGGATCTGCACGACTTCCAGCTCACCCCCGCCGGAACGGCGCTGATCACCGCGTATGACCCGATCCACTGCGATCTCTCCTCGGTGGGCGGCTCCGGCGACGGAGCGGTCACCGACGGACTGCTTCAGGAGATCGACGTGAGGACCGGCCTCGTGATGTTTCAGTGGACGTCCATCGACCATGTGAGCCTCGCCGAATCCTACGAGCTCGCGCGGTACTCACGGGTGTACCGGCCGTTCGACTTCTTCCACATCAACTCGATCGACCTCGCCCAGGACGGCAGCCTGCTCGTCTCGGCCCGGAACACCTGGACCGTCTATGACGTGAGCCCTGCCACCGGCCAGATCCAGTGGCAGCTGGGAGGCAGGCACAGCAGCTTCTCGATGGGCCCCGGCACGGGCACCGCCTGGCAGCACGACCCGCGGGAACTGCCGGGCGGGGAGCTCAGCATCTTCGACAACGGCGCCTTCCCGAAGGTCCACAGCCAGTCCCGGGTGATCGTCGTGAGCCTCGACCGACAGCAGCACACAGCCACGCTCGCCAGCCAGCTCACCAGGCCGTCGCCACTGCTCGCCTACAGCCAGGGAAACGCCCAGGAGCTCTCAAACGGCGACTGGTTCGTCGGCTGGGGTCAGATCCCCGACTTCTCAGAGCTCAGTCCCTCCGGAGCGCTCCTCCTCGACGCGCACTTCCCGGCCGGGGATCAATCCTACCGGGACTTTCGCTTCACCTGGACGGGCGTCCCGGCTCATTCTCCCGCGTTCGCCGTGCAGCCCCGCGGCGGCGGCTCGGCGACCGTCTATGCGAGCTGGAACGGCGCCACGCAGGTCGCGAGCTGGCGGGTGCTGGCGGGCCCCTCGGCGAGCCGCCTGCGAAAGGTCGCCACGGCTACGCGGACCGGCTTTGAGACCGCGATCGGGCTGCCCGCGGGCACCGCCGGACCGTACGTCACCGTGCGTGCCCTCGACGCCTCCGGTCGAGCGCTCGCGACAGCGCCCGTCGCCTCGCGGCTGGGATAGGGGTCCCCGGACCCCCGAGCGGGCCGGCGGGTCTGGACGCGGGCCCTCACCGGCCCGAATGGGTCTCCCCTGGCCCGGAATCGAATACGATCTGTGAAACCGTCCAGCGTTCAATGGCGGGCGAGAGCGCCTCGCTCGTGCCACCTCCTTCGGGCGTGCGGACGGAGAAGTATGGGAAAAGGGTCTTGCGGCCGGTCTGCTCCGGGTGCGGCGGCAGTCGACAACGACACGAGGAGGATGGACGGATGGCACGGATCAAAGGATTGGCTCTCCTGCTGACGGTGGCCCTAGCGCTGGGCATCGGCCTCGCAACGGCGGCCCAGGCCGCTTCCGGCGCGACCAAGACCCAAGCGTCGGGGAGCGCGATAACCGAAGCGGAAAAGGAACGCCAGGAAGAACTGAAGGAAAAGGAAAAGGAACGGATCGAAGCGGCCAAGGAAAAGATCAAGGAAAAAAAGGAACGGGCCAAAGAAAAAGCCCAGGAAAAGAACGAAGCGGCCAGGGAAAAGGCCAAGGAACTGAAGGAAGCCCAAAAGGAAGAGTACGAGGAACTCCTCGAAGAAGCAGAAGAACTGGGACGGCTCGAAGAAGCCGAAGCGGAAGTCCTGGAAAAAAAGGAAGCGGCCAAGGAAAAGGCGGCCGAAAAGAGCGAAAAGCGCAAGGAACGGGCCAAGGAAGCAAAAGAACGCCAGAAAGAAAAAGACAAGGAAGCCCTGGAAAGAGCCAAGGAAAAGGCGCACGAACACCGTGAAGTCGAAGAAGAAAAGCTGAAAGCAAAGGAAGAAAAGGAAAAAGAAAAGGAAGCGGGAGTCTGACGGCCTCGAGCCGAGGGCGCTGAGGCGGGCTCAGCGCCCTCGGAAGGTGCCGTGGCCGGAGCGATCGGGCTCCGCGGCGAGCGCTTTGGGAGCGCGCGGCGAACTCGGCGGTCAGACGACGCCACGTGCGCGTCGTGTGCCTCTGCGGCTGCGAGCGCTAACCCGTCCGCCAGGCTGCAGCGGCACGTCATCCTCGGACATTGCCTTGATTGCCTTGGCCGCCTCGGAATGTGCGGGTCTCGCCGATCGAGAGTGCCGCGATCACGACGTCGGTATCCGGGACGGCTGGTGACCGGCCCCTGAGGAGGTGGACGGAGGGGGAGGGATTCGAACCCCCGGGACGGTTGCCCGTCCAATGGCTTTCAAGGCCACCGCATTCAACCGCTCTGCCACCCCTCCAGGGCGACCGGTCGAAGGCTAGTCGATCACAACGGGGATCGATCGAGCCCGGCTTGCCTTCCCAGCGTGGCGCGAGTGCCCAGGCTGGCCTCCGGCGAGCGAGCGGGCGCTCGGGGCGCACGGCGCCGATCAAGCTGGAAACAGCGCGAAGCGTCTCATCGACGGTCGTGCAAGCCTTGTGCGAAGGCCGGGGACAACCTCTAAACTGGCCGGACCTCCAGGAGAGGTGGCCGAGTGGCTGAAGGCACTCGCCTGCTAAGCGAGTATGGGGGTCAAACTCCATCGCGGGTTCGAATCCCGCCCTCTCCGTCCGCCTCCGCGCAGTCGCGCCCGGGGCGCAGCACCGGACGGTCGGGAGCGTTACGATCAGTGCGACAGGTATGTCATGGCGATCAGGGAGCGATCCGCTCCAGTTCGCTAAGTGTTGGTCACGGTGCTATTCATCCTAATCCCAATCGCCTGGCTGGCGGTCTTGCTTTTCGCGTTGACCATGTTTCGCGTGGCGACGGTCAGCGATGACTCCGATGCCGTGGCGCTGGCCGAATGGATCGCCATGAGCCGCGGCAACGAGGATCGGGCGGTCCCCACCGACACCGCTGCCGAGCAGCTCCCCACCGACCCCCAGGGCACGGCCTACCGGGCGACGGCGTGAGCATCGTGCACGGGACAGCCCCGAAGCCTTCGACCCGGCTCCTCGCCAAAGGCCACCCCTGCCTGAGAGCGGTGGCTCTGGCGTTGCTCGGCTTGCTCGTCCTCGCCGGGAGTGCCCACGCAAGCGGCCGGTACGACGCTTCACACGCAGGCCGCCGAGGCCCGGCCTCACATGCCGGCGGTAAAGACCCAGCTACCCACTTCCGCCGCCGTGGCCCGGGTGGCCGGGTCGGCAGCGCAAGGCCGGCTGCCGACCCAACAACGGCTCCCGCTGATGTGCCCACGCCGCCCCCGGGCGTCGCTGCCGCTCGGGTGGTCCAGCAGGTCGGCTCGGAAACACCGACCTCGACAGAACCTCCCGCGAGTGAACCGCGTGCTCCGGTGGTCGAAGAACCGCCGGTGGCCGAACCGCAGGCGCCTGTCACAGAAGAACCGCCCAAGGCCGAATCCGACGGGCCGGTCACCGAAGAAGCTCCGGCTGAAGGATCCGTCCCGGTCACGGAAGAACCCCCTCAGGCTGAACCGCCTGCTCCCGTGGTCGAAGAACCCCCGGTGGAAGAACCGCCGGTGCGTTGAATCGCCGCCTCCGCCGGTGGAAGAACCGCCGGTGGTTGAATCGCCGCCTCCGCCGGTGGAAGAACCGCCGGTGGTTGAATCGCCGCCTCCGCCGGTGGAAGAACCGCCGGTGGTTGAATCGCCGCCTCCGCCGGTGGAAGAACCGCCGGTGGTTGAATCGCCGCCTCCGGTGACCGAAGAATACCTGGTGGCCGAACCAGAACCGCGTGCTCCGGTCAGTAAGGAAACCTCAGGATCGCTGGCTCCGGCCGCCAAGGAAGCTCCAGCAGGCTCGCCGCCCGTTGGCGCCCCGCAGGCTGTCGTGGCGGTCGGTGGGGGAGGGGCGGAAGTCTCAGGCCCTCCGATGGACTCGGTGGTCGGGGTCTCCACCTTCTATGGGCCGGGGGACGGTCCGGTGATCGCAGAGGTGGGCACGGGGTCAGTCGGTGCGCCCACGAGGCGAGCGGTCGCTCAGCTGGCGGGCAGGCTGAGCTGCGAGCTCTCCGCGTTGGGAGGGCCCACGACGGAAAGCTGCACCGCCGGATTGGGCGACCAGCGCCTCCTGTCGTGGTCGTCCCCGGAACTCGCCACGGCCGTGACTTCCTTCGCGGCCACGACGGCGCCCGCGCGGGGGGGTGGCGGCCACGGTGGCTCGGCGATCGGTAGCTCTCCGGTCAACCCGACTCCTGGGCCCGCCCCCAGCGGTGCGTCCGGCTCGGCGGCGGGCGCCTGCGGCATCGCTCTCTCGGGCGTCCCCACTCTCGCGAGCCTCCCCCTGTCGGGGACTCCGTGCGCGACACGCCGGCTGCGGCTTTCGTGCCAGTCGTGGCGCACGACGTGCTTTCGGCTGATTCCAGAGCGCCCGGGCTAGCTCCTCCCGGTCTCCTCATCTGGCGCTGGATCTCGTGATCCAGGCCCCCGGAATCAATTCGAGGCTTCCTTGGAAGGAGCTATGTGATGAGTCTCGGTAAACCGAACTACGGCGGCGCGACGAGTAGCGTCGCCGACAAGGCGCACGTCGCCTACGACGACAAGAACACCCCCACGAGGCCGACTTCGGGCGGGCCGACCCTGGTGCTGGCCAGTGTGAACGTGCGCAAGCACACCCTGATCCTCACCGGCGGGTTGGACCGGCGTTCGGCCCCCGCGCTGGAAGCGGAGATCGAGCGTCTCTGCGATGAGGGCGTCACCGCCATCACGCTGGACCTCCGTGAGCTCACGTACATCGATTCGATCGGGACGGCCGTGATCGCGTTTCGCTGTCGCCTCTGCCAGAGGCGGGGATACGACTTCGCGCTGATCCCCGGATCGCCGTTCGTCCAGCGGGCCTTCGAGCGGGCGGGCGTCATCGACCGGCTGCCGTTCGAGGAGGATGACGTCGAGCCCGGCTGTCACTCTCCCTCGGGGGCGTCCACGGCGAACACGATGTGACGGCGGGCGACGGTCAGGAACGGGTAGAGCTCCACGGGCCCGCCTGAGACGGGCTCGACGGAGACGTCTGTGAGGGTCAGGAATTCGCGCTCGGGCGCGTTCAGGACATCCGAGACGCGACTGCGGTAGCCGTCCCGGGCGAGGGTCATGAACCCGACGATTCGGTGGCGCTCGGTCTCGATGCGCACCCGCTCGCGACGGTGGTCCATGCTGTGAGGGTCTTTCGCGGACTGCTCGTGCGGGGTGGGGTCGTGGGCGGCGGGCCGGTGGGCGGTGTGGTCGTGTGCGCTCATACGGTCATTATCGGCTCTTCGAGGCCTGCTCCGGAGTGTCCGGCCACAACGTCGCGATCGACCCTGCCGGGAGGAGCCCTCAGCGACTGACTGGGTAGACCCTGGTCAGGACGGTCCGTCGTCCGGTGGGCCCGACGGCCAGGATGTGGACGGTGGCGGTCATCCCGCCACGACGCCCGAGGGCCTTGCTCAGGCGGCGCAGGGAGGAGGCCGTGAGGCGCAGGCGCACGTGGCCGGCGAGCTTGGGCGGGAGCGGGCGGGCGGCAGTGAGAAGCGGGACGGTCCGCCGGGGGGAGTGCGTGGTGAGGGTGGCGGTGACGAGCACCTTGCAGCCCCGCTGGCAGCTGACCGAAAGGGCGACGGCACGCCTCGCGAGGACCCCCGCGCGGCGGGGGAGGATCACGTGGAGCACCGGCGGGACGTCCAGCGGCGGGGGCCAGGAGCCGGCCGTCACGCAGCCCGTGCCGGCGGGGGAGACGGGGTCGAAGCGCTCGACACGGTTGTTGTTGGTGTCGGCCACGTACACGGACCCTTCGCAGCCGACCGTTACGGCGGTGGGCTGGGAGAGGTAGCCCGGCCCGTCTCCCCGCTGGCCCCATTGGGCGAGGTGTTCGCCGGATGGGCCGAAGACCTCGACCCGGTTGGAGGTGGAGTCCACCACATAGACCCGCCCGGCGGCGTCCACGGCCACGCCGGTGGGGTCGTGGACGACCACCGGGCCGGAGCCCGGCTGGCCGAACTCGCCCGCGAAGGAGCCGTCGGATGAGAGCCTGACGATGCGGTGGTTACCGGTGTCCGCGACGAACACCTCGCCGGAGGGCGCGACCGCGATGGCGCTCGGGTGGTCGAACTCGCCGGGTTCGTGCCCGGCGGATCCATCCCCTTCGCCGGCCCCGATCTTCTCGAGCAAGGTGCCCTTGGGGGAGTAGACGAGGACGCGGTTGTGGTTCGTGTCGGCCACGTACAGGTCTCCCGAGACCGGCGAGACGGCGAGCGAACGGGCGCCCCGCAGCTGCGCCCCGCCGAGCTCGGCGGGTCCGGCGATTTCCGAGAGATACGTTCCGTCCCCCCACAGGTGGACCACCCGTTCGTTGGCTGCGTCCGCGACGTACACCGACCCACGGGGGTCGATCGCGATGCCGGAGGGTTCCCCGAAGCCGCTCCGGTATCCGCCCGCCTCCGACCAGGAGAAGAGGAAGGAGCCTCCCCCGGAGGAGAAGGCCTCCACGCGATTGTCGACGGTGTCCGAGACGAACAGCCGGCCTGTGGGGTCCACGGCGAGGCCCGTTGGCGCCGTGAGCTCCCCGGGGGCGCGTGCGGAGACGCCGATCGTGCGCAGGTAGGCGCCATTGGGGTCGAACACCTGGATGCGATCGTTGGCGGTGTCCGCCACATAGGTGTCTCCTGCGGGGTCGCTGGCGAGGGCCCGCGGAAAGGCGAGCTGACCGGCGGCCGAGCCGAAGCTCCCCCATGCGCGCACGAACCCGAGCTGGGGATTCAGCTTGACAATCCGGTGGTTGATGTCGTCGGCCACGTACACGTTCCCGGCGCCGTCCAGGGCGATCCCGTAGGGAAAGCCGAACTGATCCGCGCCGCTTCCCTGCGAGCCGGCCGCCGATTCGAATTCGCCGTCGACGGAGAATTTCTCGACACGGTGGTTGTCGTCGTCGCTGACCACCACCTCGGAACCGTTGGCGGCGAGGGCCCGTGGGTAGGAGAACTGGCCGGCTCCAGACCCCCCCGAGCCCCACTGCATCGGTTCGCCTCCGTTCAGGTTAAAGCGCTCGATCCGGTTGTTCCCGGAGTCCGCCACGTACACGTATTCGCCTGAGACCGCGATGCCCCCGCCGGGCGGCTGGCTGGGAGTCTGGGAGGAGTAGAAGCGGAACTGGCCCAGTTCGCTGCCGGCGTGTCCCCAGGAGGTGAGGAAGTCCCCGGCGGAGTCGAACTTCTCGATCCGGTTGTGGCTCGAGTCCACCACGTACACGTTCCCATCGCCGTCGACCGCGAGACCGCCGATCGGCCCGAACTGGCCGTGACCGCCCCCGTAGGAGCCCCACTCGCCGAGGAACGTCCCGGTCGGGCTGAACCTCTGCACGACATAGCTCAGCTGGTCGGCCACGTACACGTCCCCTTCGGTGCCCAGCGCGACCGCCTCGGGGAATCGCAGCACCGACTCGGCCCGCTCCCCGACGGTCGCGACCGTGGAGTACGGGCAGGGTTCCGAGCCCGCGCCCGGGCAGGGCGCCCCGCCGGGTTCGCCGCGCGCGAGCCCCGGGTCGGCCAGATCGCCCGCCGACGCGAGCCCGAGCGCGAGCGCAACAGCCGCCAGCAGCAGCAGCTGGGTATGCCCGGGGCGACGGCGTCGGGGGAACGTCATCGCCACATCACAACACCACACTCCCCCAAGCAGAGCGGTGCCGGTCGGCTCAGCCGACGCGCTCGGGGGCTCTCGCCGCGAGGCCCGCGCGCGCGGGCGGGGTCCCGGTCGTGAACCCGGGGGCGCCGTGTCCGGGCTCGGCAGGGCGGTTGCGCTCGTCGGCGACGATGTACAGGGGCCGGTGCTTGACCTCGTCGTAGATGCGCCCGACATACTCGCCGATCACCCCGAGGGCGATCAGCTGGATGCCCCCGAGCAACAGGATGGCGATCGTGATCGAGCCGAAGCCCGGCAGGTAGGAGCCGGAGAAGTGCAGCGCGATGACCACCGGTATGGCGACGAAGGCGAGCCCCGCGGAGAGCAGGCCGGCGTAGGTGGCGAGCTGCAGGGGAAGGTGCGAGAAGGAGGCGATCGCGTCCAGGGAGAAACGCAGCATCTTGCGAAGCGTGTACTTG
The DNA here is from genome assembly GCA_963785785.1 of uncultured Solirubrobacterales bacterium. Lineage (GTDB taxonomy): Bacteria > Actinomycetota > Thermoleophilia > Solirubrobacterales > Solirubrobacteraceae > Palsa-744. The sequence continues at coordinate 59,940 of CAWAWI010000006.1, forward strand.
GTCTCCCCCGCGTGACGGGCCTCCCGCTCGTAGGAGACGGCTGTCTGGGAGAAGCCCACCCAGACGGTCATCCCGCGCAGGAACCGGGAGCGCTCGGTCATCGACAGGAGCGCGTCCAGGGCCCGGCGGTCGAGCAGCCGGAAGTCCCCGGAGTTGGGCTCCAGGTCGACCTGGGCGAGCTTGTCGAACAGCTTGTAGAACCAGGAGGCCGTCGCGAGCTTGAAGGCGGTCTCGCCCTCCCGCTGGCGGCGCACCGCGTAGACGACGTCCGCGCCTGAGCTCCAGCACTCGACCATCTCGGCGATCAGCTCCGGGGGGTCCTGGAGGTCCGCGTCGATCATCGCCACGGCGTCGCCCCGGGCGTGCTCCAGGCCGGCGGTCAAGGCGGCCTGGTGGCCGAAGTTCCGCGAGAGGTGCACCACCCGCACGCGCGGGTCGCCGTCGGCGATCCGATCCAGCAGCTCCGGCGTCCGGTCCTTCGAGCCGTCGTTGACGAGGATCAGCTCGAACGGGTAGGCCCCGACCGCCGCCGTGGCCCGCCGGACGAACTCCTCGATCAGCTCCTCCTCGTCGTAGACGGGGGCTACGACGCTGAGCAGTGTGGGGGTGCGAGGGGACGACGGCAGCATGGGGATCCTCTAGACGGTAGTGCCTGAGAGGAGAATCTATCGTTGACGTACTCATGGACACGCCACCGCAGAAGATCTCCCAGCCCGAGGAGCCCGCCCCGGCGCGGCTGCGGCTGCCCCTGATCGTCCAGTTCCTGAAGTTCGGGATCGTGGGCGTCTCGAACACGATCCTCGCATTCGCGGTCTACACGCTTCTGTTGAAGGTGTTCGGCGTGTGGTATGTGGCCGCCTCGGGGATCGGGTTTGCCGTGGGCGCGGTGAACGGCTTCCTGCTGAATCGCAGGTGGACCTTTAAAGAGCACAAGGGCGATGCGCTGACGCCGGTCCGCTGGGCGGTTGTCCAGGGGTGCGGGCTGGGGTGCAACCTGGGGCTGGTCTACATGTTCGTGTCCGGCGCCGGCCTGGGGGCGCTGGTCGGCCAGGCGTGCGCCACGGCGATCGTGACCGTCCTGACGTTCGTGGCGAACCGCTCCTGGACCTTTCGCACCGTCCCCGAGGTCGCGGCGGCTAGCGAAACAGGGTGAGCAGGGACAGCCCGGCGGGGATCCTTCCCCCGTGCCCGATCACGGCCGCCTCCAACGCCATCGGCCGCTCGAGCATCCAGTTCAGAGGCTCGGGAGGCACCCACAGGTCGAGGCTCGACTCGGTGGTCTTGCGGGAGAACCTGTCGAGGACCCGCAGGACGATCGCCACGGGCAGGAGCAGCGAGTTGAAGTAGGTGGTCCTCACGGTCTCCCAGCCCGCCTGCTCGGCCACCCTGGCCAGCGAGCGGCGGGTGTAGCGGCGGTGGTGGTGGTTGATCACGTCGTGTCCGCTCCAGAGCCACTGGTAGGCGGGCACCGTCACGAGCAGGGCCCCCCCGGGGGCGATCACCCGGCGCAGCTCCAGCAGGGCCGCGAGATCGTCCTGCAGGTGCTCGATCACGTCCAGGGACGCCGCGAAGTCGAAGCTCCCGGACTCGAAGGGCGTCTCCAGGAGCGACCCTTCGATCACCTCCCCGACCCCCCGTCCGCGCGCGAGGGCGACGCTGGTGGGAGAGAGCTCGACCCCGGTCACCGTGCCGTGACGGGCGAGCTCGATCATGTTCCGACCGCTCCCGCAGCCCGCGTCGAGGATCCGAGCCCGGGCGGGCAGACGCAGATCGTCGATCACCCGCTCCAGCACCAACCGCCTGCCGCGGTACCACCAGTGGCGGTCCTCGGCCCGGTGGGTCTGGAGCTCGTAGTCGCGATCCATGAGCGAGGCATCTTTTCCTAAAGCGGTCCCCCGCGCGGTCTGCCCCGGCGGGTCTGCCCGTAAAGCCCTTCCCCACGTATGTCGATAAGCAGTTCAGGAGCATCCTTGAGAAAAGTCTTGGTATGCCATAACATCAACGCATGTCAACCCAAGAAGACCTTCGGGAACATCTCCACGCCGGCGGCCGGTCCGCGGGTGAACGTGTGGTTCCAAAAGGGGCCCGCGCGCGCGCGCGCGGGCAGGCCGATGCAAGCGGGCACGCCGATGCGGGGGAGCGCCCGCCCGGGGGCGGCCAGGTGCGGTCGCCGGCGGTGGAGGACTACTGCAAGGCGATCTTCACGTTGCAGTCCCGCACCGAGGAGCCGGTCTCGACGAACGCCCTCGCGGGCCGCCTTCAGATCACGCCGGGGTCGGTGTCGGCGATGCTCAAGAAGCTCGACGGCGAGGGCCTGATCGCGCGGGTGCCCTACCGGGGGGTGCGCCTGACCCCCGCCGGGCGCAGGGTGGCGCTGGAGGTGATCAGGCATCACCGCCTGCTCGAGCTGTTCCTCGCGGAGACCCTCCAGATGCCGTGGGACCGGGTGCACGCCGAGGCGGAGGTCCTGGAGCACGTGATCTCCGAGGATCTCGAGCAGCTGATCGCCGCCAAGCTCGGCGATCCGACGAGAGACCCTCACGGGGACCCGATCCCGAATGCCGAGCTGGAGCTCCCCGAGCGCGAGAGCAGCCGCAGCCTCGACAGCCTGAGCGAGGGCGAGGGGGGCGTGTTCGCGCGGGTGTCCGACTCGGACCCCGAGATGCTGAGATACCTCTCCGACCACGGCATCGCCCCGGGCGAGCGCATGCGAGTCAAGGAGCGCCAGCCGTTCGGAGGCCCGCTGGTGGTGAGCTTCGCCGAAGGCGAGCGCGAGCAGGCGATCGGAGGCCAGTTGGCACGGGCGATGCGGGTGGTCGTGGACCCGGAGCCCGAGGAGGCTCCCGCATGACCCCGCCGCGCGCGCGCGTGGGTGTGGGTGTGGGCGCGGGAGCGGTCGAGAGCACGGACGTGATCGGCCGATGAGCCCGCCTCCGCCCCCGCCTCCACCGCCGGCGGTCGGCGGCGTTCCGGCGCTCGAGGGCGCCGGGGCGGGAGTGACCACGGGCGAGCTGACGCTCGGCCCGAGCCATCTCGATCTGCTGCTGGCGAAAGGCCGCGTGAAGGCGATGCTCGCGATGTTGGGACCGGCTTTCGTGGCCTCGATCGCCTACGTGGACCCGGGCAATTTCGCCACGAACTTCGAAGGGGGAGCCCGGTTCGGGTATCTGCTGCTGTGGGTGGTGCTCGCGGCGAACCTGATCGCGATGCTCATCCAGTACCTGTCAGCGAAGCTCGGGATCGTCACCGATCGCAACCTCCCGGAGCTGTGTCGCGAGCGCTTCCCGCGGACGATGACGTGGGGCCTGTGGGTGCAGGCGGAGATCATCGCGATGTCAACCGACATCGCCGAGTTCCTGGGTGCGGCCCTCGGCTTGAACCTGCTGTTCGGCGTGCCCCTGCTGCCGGCCGGCCTGATCACCGGCCTGATCGCGTTTGCGATCCTCGAGCTTCAGACCCACGGGTTCCGGCGCTTCGAGCTGGCGATCTCGGGCCTGCTGGCGATCATCTTCGCGGGCTTCTTGTATGAGGCCCTGCGCATCGGACCCTCCCCGAGCGGATCCCTGAAGGGCCTGATCCCCGGGCTGCACGGCACGAGCTCGCTGTACCTCGCCGTCGGGATCATCGGCGCGACCGTGATGCCCCACGTCATCTACCTGCACTCGGCGCTGACCAAGGGCAGGATGCCCTGTCGCGACGACTCCGAGCGACGGCGGGTGCTCCGCTTCGAGCGTATCGACGTGCTGATCGCGCTCGGTCTCGCCGGGATCATCAACATGGCGATGCTCGCGGTCGCGGCCAAGCTCTTCCACGTCAACGGCCTCGAGAGCCTCAGCTCGATCCAGCAGTTCCACGGCGAGTTCGGCCGGCTCGTCGGGGGCGGCGCTGCGCTCGCCTTCGCCGTCGCCTTGCTGGCCTCGGGAGCGTCGTCCTCCAGCGTGGGCACCTACTCCGGCCAGGTCGTGATGTCGGGCTTCATCAACGTCAAGTTCCCGCTCCTGCTGCGCCGAGCGGTCACCATGATCCCGGCGATCATCGTGCTGGCGATCGGGGTGAACCCCACCAGCGCTCTCGTGTTCAGCCAGGTGGTGCTCTCGTTCGGGATCCCCTTCGCGCTGATCCCGCTGGTGATGCTGACGAGCAGGGCCGACGTGATGGGCATACATGTCAACCGCCGACTGACGTCCGCGACAGCGTTCTCGCTGGCCGGGTTGATCGTCGCGCTGAACGTCTTCCTGATCTATCAGCAGCTGCTCTGAGGACTTCAGCCGTTGACGACCGAGCGAAGCGAGTAGTCGATCCCGCCCGCGGGCGTCCGCCAGGCGGCGATCGCGCGGTCGGAGTCGGGATCGACGGCGATCGCGGCTTCGCCTGTCGTCCCCGACGAGCCCGCCCGGGCGAGCGTTTCGGGGGCGCTGAAGATGGTTCGCCCTGGGTACGCGTCGATGCCGCGGGCCGCGAGCAGCGTTCGATCGCGAAGGTTGGGCCCGGCGGAGGTCTGTTGCGGTTCGCTCCACAGCGCCAACGCCTCGCCGTGGGGCCCGGTCGCGAGATCGGCGAGCAGGGCGTCGTGGTCGGGAGCGGAGATCGTGGCGATCGAGCGCACGCCGTTCAGGTCCACCGCCGCGGTGTGCACCACCCAATGTCCCGCGGACGCCCCCGACCAGGCGAGCATCACGCTCTCCGAGGCCAAGCGCACGAGCCGGATGGAGCCGCTCGGCGGCGGTGTCGCGTAAGGATCGGGAAAGCGTTCGAGCAGCCGGGGCACGCCGAAATGCACGCCCGGGCCCGTGAGCTCCGCGTACACGCTCGTCACGGCGGCGCGAGTGTCGGCCCAGGCGAGGATCGCCCGGTTGTCGTCGCTGAGCAGGGCCGCGATGCGGGCGTGGGGCGCGGCGGCGGCCACCCGCTGGACGGCACGGCCGGACCGGCCCGAGCCGGGCATCGCCCGGGCGTAGATCGATCCCGCTCGCTCCCACACGGCGAGCGCGTCCGAGCGGTAGTCCATCGCCAGCGTCAGCCCTTCGACCGAGCGACTCGGGGCCGGGCTCACCGATACCGGCCCCAGGAACGAGCTCTGGTAGTAGCGGTGGATCCGCAGCTCGATCGGGCTCGAGCCCCCGTTCCCGCCGAGTCCGCGGGGGGAGGTGAGGGCGACGTCCCCAAGGTAGGCGCTCGTCAAGGCCAGCGGCGTCGCGGCTCCGGCCGTGGCAAGCGGGGAGCCGAACGGCCCCAATGCCTGACCTTCGCTCACCAGCAGTTCTCCGGCGGGCCCGGCTCCGGTCAGCAGGATCCGTCCGTGGGGGGCTTCTACGGCGGCTGTCGGCCCGGTGAGCCCCAGCGCCCGGCCGGCGGCCGTCCGCGGGACGAAGGCTCCTCCGGGGAGGTCTGACCCGGACGCGATCGTCGAGACGCGAGCACCGGCTGGACCCCCTCCGGCGGGACCGGCCGCGGGGCTCCCTCCGGCGGGACCTGAGCCGGGGTGTCCGGGACAGTGGGAGGGGGCGCTCCACACGATCGCCCCGGGGCCGGTGGCGTGCTGGTAGGAGTCCTTTGGGAACAGCACACCGGGTGAGCCGGCGGCCGAGCAACCGGCGAGGGAGACGGGCTGAGACCACGGTCCCTCCGTCTGGACGCTCGCCGGCAGCAGCACGATGATCGCCGTCGAGGCGAGCATCGCGAGGCTCGTGTGGGAGGGTCTGGTTTGGAAGGGCATTTCACGAAGGCGACCGACGGCGAACGCAAGTGTCGTTCACCTCCCCGACGGACGCTCGCATCCACCCGGCTCCCTATCGTGTCCTGCTCGTGTCTGCTTCCTTCCTGGCTTCACTGGACAGCGGTGAGGCGGTGCTCCGCTTTCCCTACGACGAGCGCCTGCGCCTGCTCCTGCGGGCGATCCCGGGAAGGCGCTGGGATCCCGGCGAGCGGACTTGGCGGGTCCCGCTCGACCCCGAGCGCGCGGAGGCGCTGGGGAGGCTGTTCGCGAGCCTGCCCGGCGAGCCTCATCTGAGCGACGCTCTTACCCGCGCGATCGAGCGCCGGCGGTCAAGGCGCCGTCGCGGAGAGTGCGTGCTGGATCTCGCACGACCCGACGAGAACTGGTGGCTGAGCTTCCCGACCGATGTTGGCGAGGATCTCGTGGAGGAGCTCATGGAGCACCCCGACGCCTACCGGGTGCCCGCGATCGGACGAGCTCTGATCCCCCTCGACGAGCGCTCGGAGCGGCTCGTCAACGGTCTTCTCCCGCGCTCGTCGGGCCGTCTGCGGTGCAGCGAAGACGCTCTTCACGCCCTCACCGAGCTCGAACGACGCGGTCGCGAGCCCGCTCGTGGGATCGCGCCCCGGGAGCGTGGGATCGCGCCCCGCAAACGCCCCTGGAGGGGCACGATCGACGTGGCCTGCGAGCGGGGCGAGCCCGTGTTCCTGCTGCTCGGCGAGGTCGAGCGCCTGCCGCCGGCCCTGCGCGAGCGGGCGTCGGGCGCGCCGGGCGGGGCGACTGTCCCGCTCACGCCGGACTCCTGGAGGCTGATCGAGGGAGCGCTCGAGGGCTGGATCAGCAACGCGGCGACCCGCTGCGTCTCGGCCCTGCGGGATGGACGACCGGCGCCGCCGGCGGTGCTCGAGCTCTCGCGTGCCCACGAGGACCCGACGTTCGTGCTCGCGCCCGGCCATGACGGCGCGCTCCTCGACGAGTTCGCCGGGCTTTCAGGGACGTCGCTCTCGCCCTCTCGCCGAGGGGCGGGACACGAGCACGCGCGGCTCCCGGCGATTCGCGTGGACCCGTTCTGTGTGCCCGAGCTCGACCGCTTCATCGCCGCCCACGAAGCCTGGGTCGAGCCGGAGGCGCTCGCGCTGTTGCAGGAGGTTCGCGAGCAGCACGCACGCGCGGAGGGCCTCGTCGCGCTCTCGGCCGCCACGGACTCGCCGTTAGATCCGCCGGGCCTCGGTGGCGAGCTCAAGCCCTTCCAGCGCGCCGGGGTGAGCTACCTGCTCTCCCAGCGACGTGCCTTCCTCGCCGACGAGCAGGGGCTCGGCAAGACGATCGAGGCGCTCGCCGCCCTCCAGGCCGACGGTGCGTTTCCGGCGGTGGTCGTGTGCCCCGCGAGCCTCAAGCTCAACTGGCTGCGCGAGATCGAGCGCTGGCTGCCGACCCGCACCGCCCGCGCACTCGCGGGCACCGCCGCCGGGGGGTGCCTTGCCCGCGGGGGCGGGCGCCTCACCCCGATCGACGGCCGGCTCGTCGCGATCGATGGTCGGGCTCCCACAGTCGAGCTCCGGGCCGCGGTCGCGGACATCACGGTCGTCAACTACGACATCGTGGCCGCCCGGCTGGACGAGCTGCGAGCGCTCGCGCCGCGGGCGCTGGTGCTCGACGAGTCCCACTACTGCAAGAACGCGGCCGCCAAGCGCACCCAGGCGGTCCAGCGACTTTCGGGCGCGGTGCCGAACAACGGGCTGGTGCTCGCCCTGACGGGCACCCCGGTGATGAACCGCTCGCCCGAGCTGATCTCCCAGCTGCGGATCATCGGCAGGCTCGCAGACTTCGGCTCGGGCGCCCAGTTCGGAAGGCGCTTTCGGGGGCCCGACGCTCACCTGCGCTTGCATTGGCATCTGCGCGCTCGCTGCTTCGTGCGCCGTCTGAAGGCCGAGGTCCTGCCCCAGCTGCCCCCGAAGACCCGCAGTGTGGTGCCGGTCGAGCTCGACAACGAGCACGAGTACCGGCTCGCCGAGCGCGACGTGGTCGCGTGGCTGCAGAGCCAGCCCCTGGACCTGCGCGAGCTGGACGCGAAGGTCGCGGCCGCCCTGCGGGCCGAGCGGCTGGTGCGGCTGAACGCGCTCAAGCTGCTCGCCGCCCGGGGCAAGCTCCGGGGGGCCCTCGCCTGGATCCACGACTTCTGCGCCTCGGGCGAGCGGCTGGTCGTGTTCGCCCGCCACCGCGAGATCCAGCGGGCCGTACTCGAGCGCTTCCCCCGGGCGCTTCACATCCTCGGCGAAGACGGCCACGCCGCCAGGGACTCTTCGCTGCGCGAGTTCCAGGCGCCCGACGGCGACGAGAACCAGCTGATCGTGTGCTCGCTCGAGGTCGCGGGTCAGGGCCTGACGCTGACCCGATCTTCGAACGTCGTATTCCTGGAGCTCGACTGGACGCCCGCCAAGCACGACCAGGCCGAGGACCGCTGCCATCGGATCGGCCAGCAGGACGCGGTCAACATCGCCTACCTGCTCGCCGCCAACACGATCGACGAGACGATCGCCAAGCTCCTGGAGCGCAAGCGGGCGGTGATCGAAGCCGTCACCGATGGTCGCGAGCAGGACGAGGAGGGGATCGTCGACGCGCTCGTGCGAGAGCTCGCGGGCGAGCCCTACCGGGCCCTCCGCGCCGTCGCGTAACGTGTATTGTTAACCATATGGCTAACAGTGCGCTGCTCGACCGGTCGTTTGCGGCCTGCTCGCATCCGATCCGCCGGGGGATCCTCGAGCGGCTGACGGAGGGCGAGATGAGCGTCGCGGAGGCGACCCGGGACTTCGGCGTGTCCAAGCCCGCGATCAGCAGGCACCTGAAGGTGCTCGAGGAGGCGGGGGCGATCGTCCGGGTGGTGGACGGGCGCACCCATCGCCTGCACCTCGACCAGGGCTCTCTGGACGAGGCCTACCGATGGATGTCCAGTCAGCGCGAGCTGTGGGAGCGAAAGCTCGATGTCGTCGAGATCTACCTTCGCGAGCAGCGTGAGCAACGCAAGCAGCACGGGCAACACGCGCAACATGAGCAGCCCGAGCGACGCAACAAGCAAAATCGAAAGGAGTCCAGATGAGCGCCGAGACGACCCCCGCGAGCTCCATCAGCCTGCGGCTGGAGCGAGCCTTCGATGCGACCCCCGAGGAGGTGTTCGACGCGTGGACCGATCCCGAGGTGCTGCGACGCTGGTGGGTCGTGGACGCCGCCTGGCGGACGCCCGTCGCCGAGGTGGACCTGCGTCCCGGCGGTCGCTATCGGCTGTCGATGGAAGACCCCGCGAGCGGTTCCGTGCACACGGTCGGGGGCGAATACCTGGAGGTGAAGCGGCCCGAGCGGCTCGTGTACACGTGGCAGTGGGAGGTCCCGGCCGGCGAGGTCTCCCACGTGAGCACCGTGACCGTCGGGTTCATCGGCGACGGCGAGCGCACGACCCTCGTGCTCGAGCACACGGGCCTCGACTCCCCGGAGTCCCGCGACCGGCACCGTCACGGTTGGGAGGGCTGCCTGGAGAGCCTTCACACGAAAGGGCTCGTGGGCGGATAGCACCTCATCGAAAGAGATCGCAAACACAACAACGAAAGGAGCAGTGAGATGGCGAATTACCTGTTGGCTTACAAGGGCGGAGGGATGGCTGAGAGCGAGCCCGAGCGGGAGGCCGCGATGGCGGCCTGGGGCGGCTGGCTCGGAGGCCTCGGCGATGCGCTCGTCGACGCGGGCAACCCGTTCGGTCCATCGAAGTCCCTCGCCCCCGACGGAGCCGCCAGCGACGGTGGGGCCGCCGGCTTGACCGGCTACTCGATCCTCGCGGCGGACAGCCTCGGCGAGGCGACCGAGCTGGCCAAGGGCTGCCCAGTGTTCGCCGCCGGCGGGAGCGTTGAGATCTACGAGACCGTCCCGGTGATGTAGCCGGCGGCGACGGGCCGCGATGGAGCGCGACGGCGACGGCGACGGCGGTTGGCCGCAGGGCGGCGTCTATCCCTTGAACGTCGACGGTCCCAGGTCCCCGAAGGGCTCGTCGCGCTCGCGTACGGCCTCGCGAAAGCCGTCATGCATCGCGCGCTGCTGGAAGGCGTAGCCCTCCGGGGTGTGGCGGGCGATTCCGTCCAGGAGCGTCCCGAGCGCCTGGGTCGTGTGCAGGCCCTGCGCGTAGAGGGTCTGGTTGACGAGGAGCTTCATCATGCGCAGCTGGTTGACGGGCATGCGGGCGATCCGCCCCACCAGGATCTCCGTGCGCTCGTCCAGGCGCTCGGGCGGCGGGGCCTCGATCGCCAGGCCCCACTCCTGGGCCTCGCCCCCCGACAGGGAGTCTCCGGTGAACAGCAGCCGCTTGGCCCGCTGGGGTCCGAGGCGATGGGCCCACATCGAGGTCGTGGGCGATCCCCAGACACGCGCCGGCGGATACCCGATCTTGGCGTCGGCGGCGATCAGGAGCAGATCCGAGCAGAGAGCCAGGTCGGTGCCGCCGGCGACGCAGAAGCCGTGGACCTTGCACACGACGGGCTTTCCGCAGTGAAACAGGGACATGAACGCCCGGACGTTGCGGCTCATCATCGCGTAGTCCACGGTGGCGTCCCAGATACCAGCCGGATCGTGGTTGGCGGCCATCACCGCCGGATCGATCGGAGAGCCGGGCGGCGCCGAGTCCCGCGGAGGGCCGGGCGGCGCCGAGTCCCGCGGAGGGCCGGGCGGCGCCGAGTCCCGCGGAGGGCCGGGCGGCGCCGAGTCCCGCGGAGGGCCGGGCGCGGGCTCATCCTCGCCGAGGCGACCCTGACCCTCGGCGCTCTCGACGAGGTCATAGCCCCCGCAGAACCCCTTGCCGTTGCCCGCGAGCAGGATGACGTGGACGTCCGGATCGAGATCCGCCCGCTCGACGCAACGCTCCAGCTCGCCGGCGAGCCGCCGGGTGATGCCGTTGCCGCGCTCGGGACGATCGAGCGTGACCCGAGCGACCCGGTCGGTGACCTCGTAGGCGATCGTCTGCAGCGAGCTCATGTGTCGGGTACCCCTCGATTGTCCGTGGACCGCTTCGACTCCTGCGGGATACTGTCACGCGGTGCTCCGGCTCATAACGATCCCGATCAGCCACTACTGCGAGAAGGCCCGGTGGGCGCTCGAGCGGGTGGGGGCTCCCTATCGCGAGGAAGCCCACGTGCAGGGCATCCATCGCATCGCGGCGCGGCGTGCCGGAGGCGGGATCACGGTCCCAGTGCTCGTGACTGCAGAGGGGTCGATCGGCGAGTCCGCGGAGATCCTCGCCTGGATCGACCGGCATACGCCGGTCGAGCACAGGCTGTTTCCGCAGGATCCAGTGGCTCGCGCGGAGGTCGACGGGCTCTGCCGTCGCCTGGACGAGGAGCTCGGCCCCAGAGGGCGGCGGCTCATGTACGTGCACATGCTCGCCGAGCGCAAGCTGATGCTGCGCTACAACAACGAGGGCGTGCCAGGCTGGGAGGACCGGGCGATTCGCTGGGGGTGGCCACTTATCACGGGCCTCGCCAAGCGGGCCCTGGAGATCCGGCCGGGGATCGAGGTAGAGGACGAGGCGGCGGTCTGGCGGGAGCTCGACTTCGTCGCGGACCTGCTCGCCGACGGCCGGCCATATCTGTGCGGGGATCGCTTCGGCGCGGCCGACCTGACGTTCGCGGCGATGTCCGCGTCGGTGATCGTCCCCCCGGTCTACGGCGTGCCCCTGCCCCAGCCGGCCGTCCTGCCGCCAGTCACCGCGGCGTTCGTGGAAAGGGCGCGCGAGCATCCCGCTGGGCGCTACGCCCTCTGGCTGTTCAACGAACGCAGGCGGGAGTGCGTGGACGTGCAACCATGGAGCGCGTGAACCACCAGTTCCAGCTCGCGGCCCGCCCCGTGGGCCTTCCCAAGAGCGAGGACTGGCGCTACGTCGAGGAGCCCATTCCACAGCCCGGGGACGGCGAGGTGCTCGTCAAGATCCTCTACATCTCCCTGGACCCGGCGATGCGGGGCTGGATGAACGACAGCCGCTCCTACATCGCCCCCGTCGGGATCGGTGATGTGATGCGGGCGCTCGGGGCGGGCGAGGTGATCGCCTCCAACCATCCGGATGTGGCCGTCGGCGACCACGTGACCGGCCTGCTCGGCGTCCAGGAGTACGCGGTGGCTCACGGCGCAGCCGTGCTGAAGGTGGACACTGGCCAGGCTGAGCTTCCCGTGTACCTCAGCGCGCTCGGCATGCCGGGCATGACCGCCTACTTCGGGCTGCTCGACATCGGCCGTCCCGAGACGGGGGAGACCGTCGTCATCTCAGGCGCCGCGGGCGCCGTCGGGGGCGTCGCCGGCCAGATCGCAAAGCTGAAGGGCGCCCGGGCGGTCGGGATCGCGGGCGGGCCGGAGAAGTGCCGGTACGTCGTGGAGGAGCTGGGCTACGACGCGGCGATCGACTACAAGGCGCAGGACATCAACCAGGCGCTCGGGGAGCACTGTCCGGAGGGGATCGACGTGTACTTCGACAACGTCGGCGGGGAGATCCTCGACGCGGCCCTCGCCCGCCTCGCCCGCCGCGCTCGCGTGGTGATCTGCGGAGCGATCTCCCAATACAACGCCACCGGCGCCCTCAAGGGCCCGTCCAACTACATGTCGCTGCTCGTCAACCATGCGAGCATGACCGGGTTCGTGGTCTCCGACTATGGGGACCGCTTGGCCGAGGGTGCGGCCGAGATGGCCGGATGGCTGGCCTCCGGCAAGGTCTCCTCCCGCGAGGAAATCGTCGACGGCCTGGAGACCTTCCCCGACACCCTCCTGAGGCTGTACCGGGGCGAGAACACGGGCAAGCTCGTGCTGCGGGTCGCGGGCGACTGAGTGGACGATGAAGACCGCTGAGGGGCAACCGCAAGCGCGCCCGCACTCGGCGCGGGAGGCGGGGACGGTCGCGGAGGCGTTTCGCATGACGGCGGCGGATCGCGTGGACGAGGTCGCGATCCGCACACGACAAGACGCTTTCACGATCACCTGGGGAGAGTTGCGCGAGCGTGTCGACGCCCTCGCGGGTGGGCTCGCGGGGCTCGGGCTCGAGCGGGGCCAGACGCTCGCGTTGATGCTGTCCAACCGCCCGGAGTTCCATCTCTGCGACCTCGCGGCGATGATGCTCGGGGCGACGCCGTTCTCGATCTACACCACCTACACGCCCGAGCAGATCCGCCACCTGGTGAGCGACGCGGACGCGAAGGTGCTGATCTGCGAGGAGCGTTACCTGGAGCAGGTGCTGGGGGCGCGCACAGAGCTGCCCGGCCTGGAGCACGTGATCGTGATCGACGGCGAGCCGCCGCCGGGGACGCTCGCGTTGTCGGACGTCGAGGGCGCGAACCCCGGCTTCGACGTCGAGGCGTCGGTCGCGCAACTGCAGCCGACCGACGTGCTGACCCTGATCTACACGTCGGGCACGACCGGCCCGCCGAAGGGCGTGCAGCTGATCCATCGCAATCTCCTGGCGTCCGTGGAGGGTCTGGATGCCCTGATCGAGTTCCCGTCCGACGGTCGCGTGATCTCCTGGCTGCCCGCCGCGCACATCGCCGAGCGAAACGCCCATCACTACCTGCCGATCGTCTTCGGCCTGCAGATCACCTGCTGCGATGACCCCCGCAAGGTTCTCTCCTATCTGCCCGAAGTGCGCCCGAGCTGGTTCTTCGCGGTGCCCCGCATCTGGGAGAAGCTCAAGGCGGGCCTTGAGACGATGATCGCCGGCCAGCCCCCCGAGCAGCGCGAGCGGATGCAGGCCGCGGTGCAGGCGGGCGTGCACAAGGTGCGCCTGGAGCAGCGCGGGGAGCCCGTGCCCGCCAAGCTGGCCGAGCAGGTCGCCGAGGCGGACGCCGAGATCTTCGCCGGCCTGCGGGAGACGCTCGGGCTCGACCAGGCCGAGGCGATCAACGTGGGCGCCGCCCCCACGCCGGTTGAGGTCTTGGAGTTCTTCCACGCGATCGGCCTGCCCCTGGCGGAGCTGTGGGGGATGAGCGAGACATGCGGCGCCGGAGCGGTGAACCCGCCCGAGCGGATCAAGCTCGGAACCGTCGGCCCGCCGGCTCCGGGGGTGCAGATCAAGCTCGACACCGACGGTGAGGTGCTTCTCAAGTCCGAGGCCGTGATGCTCGGCTATCGCAACCTGCCCGAGAAGACCGCCGAGACGTTCACCGAGGACGGCTGGCTGCGGACGGGGGACGTCGGCGTGTTCGACGAGGACGGCTATCTGAGGATCGTCGATCGCAAGAAGGAGCTGATCATCGGGGCGGGCGGCAAGAACATGTCGCCGGTCAACATCGAGGCGGCCCTGAAGAGCTCCTCGCCGCTGATCGGCCAGGCGTGCTGCATCGGCGACGGTCGCCCTTACAACACGGCTCTGATCGTCCTCGACGCCGACTTCGCGCCCGCCTGGGCCGCCGCTCAGGGGATCGAGCAGGATTCGCTGCATGCTCTCGCGGGCGAGGAGCGCGTCCGGGCCGCCGTGCGGGATGCCGTCGACGGGGCCAACGAAAAGCTCGCGCGGGTCGAACAGATCAAGCGGTTCACGATCGTCCCTGGAGACTGGCTGCCCAGCGGCGACGAGCTCACGCCGACGATGAAGCTCAAGCGCAAGCCGATCGCGCAGAAGTACGCCGCCGAGATCGACGCGATGTACGCCGACTGACGCCGCCGGGACGAGCGTGGGCTTCGAGCAGATATCGACCGATCTCTCAGGCGGCGTCCTGACCGTGACGCTCGACCGTCCCGAGCGCCTGAACGCGTGGACGGCGACGATGGGCCGGGAGCTGATCGAGGCGTTCGATCGGGCGGACGCCGATGAGGAGGTGCGGGTCGTAGTGGTCACCGGCGCGGGACGGGGCTACTGCGCCGGGGCCGATCTCGTGGCGGGCGGCGAGACCTTCGACTGGCGCGACCGCGAGCGGGAAGGGCCGGTGCCCCGAGACAACGGCGGCCAGTTCACGCTGCGGGTGTTCGAGTCCACCAAGCCGGTGATCGCGGCGATCAACGGGCCGGCGGTGGGGGTGGGGGCGACGATGACCCTGCCGATGGACGTCCGTCTCGCGGCCGAGGACGCCCGTATCGGCTTCGTGTTCGCCCGCCGGGGGATCGTCCCGGAGGCCTGCTCGAGCTGGTTTCTGCCGCGGGTCGTGGGCATCAGCCGGGCGATGGAGTGGGTGGCCACGGGACGGGTATTCTCCGCGCGGGAGGCCCTGCAGGCGGGGCTCGTGCGAAGCGTCCACCCGCGTGGGGAGCTGCTCGACGCCGTCTATGATCTCGCGCGTGAGATCGCCGAGAACGCCGCCCCGGTGTCGGTCGCCCTGGCGCGGCGGATGATGTGGACGATGCTCGGCGCCGAGCACCCGATGATCGCCCACCGGGCGGACTCTCGGGGCATGTTCCACCGCGGCCAGTCCGCCGATGCGGTCGAGGGGGTCACGTCCTTCCTGGAGAAGCGCCCCGCGCGGTTCACCGATCGCGTGAGCGACGGCCTCCCCGACATCATGCCGGGCTGGAGGGCTCCCGAGTTTGAGTGACTCGCGGTCGGCCCCTCCGCGAAAGGCGCCGATCGGGCTCCCGCTCAGAGGGGCGCTGATCGGGCTCCCGCTCAGAGGTCTTCCAGGCGCCGGCGGAAGGGATCGGCGGGCTCCACGCTCGCGCCCGCCGTGTAGACGCGGTCCGCGAGCCAGTGATCGGAGGTGACCACGCGGATCGCCCCCGGCTCGGGGTCGGCGAGAAGGAGACGGACGATCTCGTCGTCGGCCGAGTCTCGTCGCGGGCGGGGGGCGTGGGCGACTTCGATGACCGTCGAGGAGATGGGCGGTGAGGGAGGCTGCTCGAAGACCACCGTCACGTCCTCGTCGCTGGAGGCGGCCCAGCGCTCGAGCAGGTCCACGAGCCGGACCATGGCCGCGTGGCGGTCCCTCCACCACGCGTCCGGACGCGTGCCGATCACGTTCATCCCGTCGATGAGCCAGCGCACAGGGCAAGCGTATGGGTTGGCGAATCCCAGCGGCAGCCGGCCCGGAGTCGCCCGGGAGCCGGTCGGGAGCCGAGTTGGCCAGCCGGCCAGTACTATCGACTTGACATCGAGCGGCGAGCGTGGAGGTGCGTGACATGGCGACAGTCGGGCGGGATATCGAGAGCGTGGAACTGACCGACGAGGTGTTCTGGGTGGACGGCCCACCGTATGAGCTCTTCAAGCAGATGCGCTCCCAATGTCCGATCCACCGGACCGAGAAATTCGAACTGTTCCCCGAGGAGGCCGGCTTCTGGTCGGTGACCACCGCGGAGGACATCCACACCGTCAGCCGCGACTGGAAGACCTACTCCTCCGAACGGGGCGGCGTGCTCGCCGCCGCCGCCGGCTTCCCCATAGAGCTCGCCCGGGCGATGTTCATCGGCATGGACCCCCCCAAGCACGACCGCCTGAAGGCCCTCTTCCAGGCGGGCTTCACGCCCAAGCGGATCGCAGCCCACGAGGAGGAGATCCGGGCGATCGTCCTGCGGGTTCTCGACCGGCTCGACGGCCGCGAGACGTGCGACTTGGTGAGCGACGTCGCCCAGCCGGCGGTCTCGCGGGTGATCGGCAGCTTCATGGGCATCCCCGAGGAGGACGACGCGATCTGGGCGAGGCTCATGAACTCGACCCTCGGGGCAGCCGACCCCGACCTGAACCCCGACGGCTTCGAAGGGGCCATCGAGAAAGACCTGCCCGAAATCTTCGACCGCTGCCAGGCGCTCATTGCCGCGCGCCGCGAGAGCCCCACGGAGGACCTCACGAGCGTGCTCGTCCACTCCGAGGTGGACGGCCAGAAACTCGAGGAACACGAGATCGTGATGGGCTTCTTTCTGCTCGTCGCCGCCGGCAACGACTCCACGAAGGCCACCTTCTGTAGCGGCATGAGGGCGTTGATGGAAGATCGCGAGCAGATGCAGATGCTGCTCGAGGACCCCTCGCTGATCCCCGACGCCGTCGAGGAGTCGCTGCGGATGTTCCCCGCGTTCGCCCACTTCAGGCGGACCGCCACCTGTGACACCGAGCTCCACGGCCAGAAGATCCGCGAGGGGGACAAGGTGGTCATGTGGTACGTCTCCTCCAACCGCGACGAGACCCGCTACGAGGACCCCGACCGCTTCGACCTGCGTCGCAAAGCCGAGCACCAGGCCTTCGGAGCCGGGGGCCGGCACTTCTGCCTGGGCACCGCCCTGGCGCGACTGGAGCTGAGGATCATGCTGGAGGAGACCCTCAGGCGCTATCCCTCGATCGAGCTCGCGGGGTCTCCCAAGGCGGTCGAATCGCTCTTCATCAACCAGCTCAAGACGCTGCCGGTGCGTCTCTCGCCCTAGCCTGGGGGAGCGGAATGCCAGACGTGAACGAGTTCAACCGCTCGGTAATCGAGGAGTTCCGCGCCAACGGCGGCAAGGTGGGAGGGCCGTTCGAGGGGGCGCCCGTGCTCCTTCTGACCACGATCGGGGCCAAGAGCGGCGAGCGACGGACGACTCCTGTTATGTACCTCCCGGACGCCGATCGAATGGTCGTGTTCGCCTCCAAGGCGGGGGCGCCGACCAATCCCGCCTGGTATCACAACCTCGTGGCCGACCCACGGGCGACGGTCGAGGTGGGCACGGAGACCGTGGACGTCGACGCCGTCGTAACCGAGGGGCAGGAGCGGGAGCGTCTGTACAACCGCCAGGCCGACCTATACCCGCAGTTCGGGGAGTACGCGCGCAAGACCACGCGACAGATCCCCGTGGTCGCGCTCCAGCGAAGGAGCTGATCCCGCCGGCGCCCTGGTGGCGCCCTCCGCCTCAGGGGAGCCCTCCGCCTCGGGGGCGCCCTCCGCCCCGGGGACGCCCTCCCGCCCCGAGATATGGTGGTCGGGTCAGCGAGATCGAGAAGGCCGATGTACGTCAATCCCCACTTTGTCGAGCGTGAGCTTGAGGTCCTGCACGAGACGATCGAAGCAGTTCGCTTCGGCGTGCTCGTCCTCTGTGCCGACGGGCCCCTGGCGGCCCACGTGCCGTTCGTGCTCCATCGCGAGGAGGGCCGATACGGGACTCTTGTTGCGCACGTCGCCCGCAACGACCCGCTCGCCAGGCACCTCGGGAACGGGCGGGAAGCGCTCGCCATCTTCAGCGGCCCCCGGGCCTACATCTCGCCGCGGTGGTGTCCGAACGGAGGCCTGCCGACATACAACCTCACGGCTGTCCATGCCGCCGGCCACCCCCGACCGCTCGAGGATCGCGAGAGGGTGCTGGAGCATCTCGGGGAGCTCGTGGACGTCCATGAGAAGTCCTCTCCGAGCCCGTGGTCGCTCCGGTCGGCGTCGGCCGGGTACGTGGCCGACCTGCTTCCCCACATCTCCGCGTTCACCCTCGAGATCGAGTCGATCCAGGGCAAGCGAAAGCTCAGCCAGAATCGCGCGGTCGAGGATCGCGAGGGCATGATCCGCGGCTTGCGCGAGCGCGGGTCAGAGGACGATCTCGCGATCGCCGACGCGATGGACGTTTACCGGTATCCGTCGGATCGAGCTGAGTCTCTGGTGGCGCCCCGTGAGCCGGCGGGGGATGACCCGGCCGGGGCTCGATGACAGATCGGGTGACGGGTGTGGCCTGCTCGGCTCAGTCGGCGAGGAGTTCGTTGTCTCCTTTGATTCCCGCCCGAAGCAGGACGATGCTCGCTGCGAGGATCCAGGCGAATAGTGTCGCGGGAATCGCGATGATCACTCCTCCCTCGAGCGAGAAGAATCCACTCGTGATCACAAGCGAAGCCAAAAGCACGAGGTGCGCCACAGCGGCCACGACGGCAACCCATGCGGTCCAGTCAGGGAGGTGGATGTCGCGGAACACTTGCGCCGCGTATGAGCCGAGCGCCAGTGCGGTGGGAGCTCCGGACATCGCGAGCAGACCGAACGCGAGGTCGTAGAGCAGCCGGGGATCGGACACATCGCCCGCGCGATAGACCAGGACGAAGAAGGACGTGAAGCCGGCGAGAAGGAGCGTGACGAAGCTGACGAGCCCGACCAGGAAGCACACCGAGAGAAGGCTAACCTTGCCAGTCGTCTCCCGCAGCCACTGCCAGGCGCCGACGCCGAAGATGAGCCACAGCCACACCGCAGCCGTCGAGAGGATCATGGCGATGAGCAACGCTGACCGATGCGTACCGACGTAGGCCGCAATCTCGCCCGCCGTCGCGCCGGTCCCGGGAAACGTCCGCATTTCATCGACGATCGAGCCTGCGATCCCAAGCGCGATGCTCACCACGCCGGCAAGGCCGGCAAGCGTGATCGGCTTGTACGTGGCGCTCTTGGCCCGCCCGCGTGTTGTGATCGCCATGTGTCGTGCCTCCGTTTCGATTGGGACGACCACATGCTTCCAGGGAAAGATCGCGTTGTCGATTACCTGCGAAGTAAGTTCCGCAGAGCCTCGGCGGTCGCTGCGTCCGCGGGGAACGTCAACTCGATCGAAAGCTCGGAGGTCGTCACCTCCACCGCGGTGCCGAACGTCGCGACGGTGGCAAAGAACGACAGCTCGACACCACCTGGCCCACGCATCCGCATCAACGGCGTGAGAATCTGTCCGGCGGCCGCCTCGGAGGCTGGATCGTGCTCGTACTCTGGCGCCGGGTAGCCCTCCACCTCCTCCAGCAACGCCGCGAGATCCGGGTCCCCAGTGATCGCGACCTGACGTCGGAGTCGTCCCACGAAATACGCTCGCACCTCCCCCAGGTTGACGGTCCACCGGGCCAACCCCTGGGGATGCAGGCCGGCCCGCATCACGTTGACAGGCGTCTTGAGCAACGCCGAGTCAACCCAGTCGCCGATCGCCGCCATCGCAGAGTTCGCCGCGACCATGTTCCAGTGGCGGTCCACAACGACCGCCGGATAGGGCTCATGGCCGGTGAGAATCAGATCGAGCGCCTCGCGAACGGGCGCCAGCATGGGGTCCTGAAGCGAGCGCTCGGGGAACGCAGGGGCATGGCCGGCAGCGAGGAGCATCTGGTTGCGCTCCCGGAACGGGACATCGAGATGGTCGGCAAGCAGCAGAACCATCTCTGGACTCGGCGTCGAGCGACCGGTCTCGACAAAGCTCAAATGCCGGGCCGAGATCCCCGCGTCGAGCGCCAGCTCGAGTTGGGTGCGCCGCCGCCGGTTGCGCCACTCCCGCAACAACGGCCCGACCCGTGACTGGGAGCTCATGGTCGCCATCTCGCGGTAGCCGACTCTAACTGTCACGTCACGCCGCGCTTGGATGGCAGGCGATGGCGGGTGTCGGCACGATCGACGGCGCTACGCTACGAGTGGCTCCTGAGCCAGCCCGAATGGGGTTCCCTCGGAGTCCTTGCACACCGCCCAGCGCTCCCCGGGGTGGACTACGCTTCCGCCGAGCGCCTGCACCCTCTCCAGCGCCTCGCCGATGTCGCTCACCGCGAAGTAGGGCAGTGCAAACGAGTCCCCGGGTCCGCGTCCGCGCGCGTGAACACCGACCGCCGAGCCGTCCGGGTGGGTCTGCCACCCCTGTCCCTCTCCCTCCTCGCGTGGTTGCAGCTCAACTCCCAGAAGCCCCCCCCAAAAGCGCCTGGCGCGCTCGGGATCGTCTGCGGGGAACTCGATCGAGGACAGCGAGGAGTGCGGCACCGCTCGCACGATAGCTTGAGGACGAGCCTCAGCAGCCTGACCTCCACGACTCAAGTTCAACCGGCTGGACGACCGATTAGTTTCGTACAGTTTGGCTCAACCGATCGATGGACAGGACCCCCAATGGGCGCGGCGGGTTTCGAACCTGCGACCTCTCGCGTGTGAAGCGAGCGCTCTCCCACTGAGCTACGCGCCCTGGAGAGCCGATTCTATTAGGACCCGAGCCGAACCCCCACGTGGGGGTGGAGTCGGGTGGCGGCTTCGGAGTAGGCGTCCGCGAGGGCGGTCACTTCGGCGGAGGTCAGCGACGATCCGAACACGGCTTCCCCTCCCAGGTTGTGGTAACCCTTTTCGAGCCTTTTGCCGATCTGGGCGAGGTCGAAGTGGCCGTCGTAGACGCTCTCGATATACAGGCCCACGTTTTCTCGCGCGAACTTCTCCCCCTCGAGCGTTAGGGCGGCATTGGCGGTCGAGCTGCCCCCGCCGGTGGTCGTGGTTGTGGTGGGGCCGGTGGTCGGGCCGGAGGCTCTCGAACCGGCATGTTCGGCGGCTTCGATCTCGTCCACCGTCGCGCCGGTCAGCTGCCAGCCCCGGGTGGCGAGCCCGCGGTAGGTTCTGAACAAGCCTGAGATGGCGGCCGCTTGGCCGGTGAGGGAATTGGTCTGATCCTTTCCAAGGAGCGCAGGCGCCTTGATTCGGTCTGCGCTTTCGGAGGCTTCCGTGACCGGTCCTCGCAGGCTCCGGGGCGAGCCCGCGGGGAGCCCGTTGGCGACGAGCGGCCAGGCTCGCTTGGTTGCTTCCACCTCCCGGGTCGCCTGGGGCTCGACACTCTTCAGGGCCCGTGCCACGGCGACCAGGTCTTCGCGCTCGAGCCTCAACTCGGCGGGAGTGGCCTTCGAGCCCCCACAGCTCATCAGCGCGCCGGCGCAGGCGCTCAGCAGGAGCGCCAGCGCCAGGACGCGCACGGGCTTGCCGACGATCAGCTCCGAGACGCCTACGTGCCGAGCAGGTCGACCACGAAGATGAGGGGCGCGTTCGGCGGGATCGCCGGGGGCGAGCCTTTCGCGCCGTAAGCGAGATTGGCGGGGATGATCAGTTCCCGCCTTCCCCCGACCTTCATACCGACCACTCCCTGTTCCCAGCCGGGGATCACCTGACCCTTGCCCAGGGTGAACTGGAACGGTTCTTTCCGTTTCCAGGACGCATCGAACACCTTGCCGTTGCTGTAGAGGGCCCCGACGTAGTTGACCGACACCGGGACCCCGTTCTTGGCTTCCGAGCCCGTTCCCGTGATGATTTCCTTGGTCGCGAGCTTGGTTGGCGGGGGGCCGCTTGGCGTCGCGATTTTCGGTTCTTTGGAGAGGGGCCCGCTGGTGGGTGTCGTGGCGGTCGTGCTCGTGGGCGTGGAGCTCGTAGGCGCGCTGGCGTTGGCCAGCGATTCGTCGGCCTTGTTCTCGTTGCCGACGGTGATCGTGCTGGAGCTGCCGCTCGAGCCGCAGCCTGCGATCAGGACGGCCGCGCAGAGTGCGGCGAGCCCGACGCCGAGTTGGGGGCGAGCGCGTTGAAGCCGGGAAGGGACATCTCTGAAGTTGGTCACGGCCGGGCAGCCTAACGCAAGTGACGGACTCTGTGTGCAGTCGCTCTCGAAGCTCGGTCCAGCTCTTGCAGGCGGCCGTCCCCGGGGCCGGCCAGTTGCCCGGTAGGATCTTCGGTGGACCGTGCTAGGCGGGGATGTAGCGGCGCCCTGAATCCGCAATCCGCTCAAGCGGGGCTGAACTCCCCTTCAAGGGGTTTTCGTCCCGGTCGCCCCTCCGCTTGGGGTGTCGATGGCTCGGGCCCCGCGCGGTGTCGGCTCGCGAACCAGGTCAGGTCCGGAAGGAAGCAGCCTTAAGCGAACACCGGCAGGCGCAGCGGGAGCTCCCGGACCGGAGTCTCAGGCGGCGATCAGGCGGTCGGTGTGCGGAGCCTCGACGAGGGGTGCACGGTCCATACTCGCCGTGGGACATCGCTGCGGGACGTCGTCCCCTGCGTGGACGTTACGAGCAGCGCCTGAAGATGAGCCACGAGCGGTTGGTGGCGGACTCGACGAAGCCGGGGGGGACGCTCACCGGGAGATGGGGGTCGTGGGGGTCGAGGACGTAGTCGTCTTCCACTTCCATACTCGCCGGGTCCACGTAAGTGCCGTCGGCGATCTGATGGACCTGGGCGCTCACCACGTTGACGGGGCTGGTCTTCAGGTAGAGCGAGAGGAGCGGGATGGGAGCGTGGTTGGGCACCCCCACGAGCCCACATTCCAGGCCGATCGCGCGACTGTGAACGAGGGCCACGAGGTCTCCTTCGATGGACTCCTGCCTGGCCAGTTTGTCCAGTTCGGTGTGCGCCCCTTTGTACTGGCTGGGCGAGTAAACCACGAGGGCCAGGAGCACCACGAGCCCTCCCGCCATCCACCAGCGCCGCCGGGGATCCTCTCGCGAAAGGAGCGTCCAGCCGAACACGCCGACCCCGCAGAAGACACACAGGATGGCGGCGGCCGGGAAGGCGTACCGGGTGTTGATCGGCAGCCCCACGGTCGCGAAGGCGGCGAACACGAGGACCGCGAACACCCCCACGATCGCCGCCGTTCGGGCGCGCTCCCGCAGCCACATCAGCGAGAGCACCCCTCCGAGGGCCGCCCCGACCAGGACGGGCGGGCGCAGGATCTCCCCGATCCGTCTGGGTATGTACTCGGGGACGTTCCCGATGCCCGTGTACCGGTCGAGGATCTCGGCGGTGTGACGGGTGTTCGTCAACGACCACAGGGGCTGGCCGGTGATCGCGAGATCGCTGAGGATCCACACGAGCGGCGCCGAGGCGGCGAGCAGGGTCAACCGGACGACCTCCGATCGCGACCGCCCCGAATGCCAGGTCAGTCCGCCGGAGCTCCCCCGGCTCCAGGCCAGACGCCAGCCTGGACGCCAGCCCCGTAGATCGCGCCGGCGATCATCTTCGGGGCGCTCCAGGCGAGGGATCAGGTCGAGCAGGTACAGCCAGTAGAGCCCCGAGAACGCCCAGGCCTCGGGCCGCAGGAGGCCCGCGAGGGCGAGCAGCGCGAGGACCGGCGCACCCGCCCGGGGCCGGCGGCTCTCCACGAGCACCGCCGAGAGGACGAGGAGCAGGTAGGGGATGTCGATATACGCGCGCACTCCGTAGGAGAGCACCGGCACACGGGTCACGAACAGCAGCCCCGCGAGCGCCCCCGCGGGGCGCCCGAACCAGCGCGAGCCGAGCGCGTAGATCACCCATCCGCACGCCGAGAGCGCCAGGAAGGCCAGGACGACCGTCACTTTGAGAACTCCCCCGGGGCCGAGGGGCGAGAGGACCACCCCGAGCGCCTCCACGAGCGGGTGGGGGGTGGGGGCGATCGGCACTCCGTACGCGGGTGTGCTCCCCCGCGACAGCTGCCCTCCCCAGACGAGGGCGTAGAGGGTGTCGTAGTTGACGAACCCCACCCCCGCGACCACACGCAGGACAGCCGCCCCCGCCACGATCGCGGCGGGGGGGCCGAGACGTTTGCTCCAGACGTTCACGACCGCGGACGGTATCCGCTCGGACACCCCTGTCGCGCGGGCCCCACGTGCGCGCGGGGGGCGCCCGTTTGGGACTGCCTACGCCGTCCTGCCCCGGCCCGGCCCCGGCGGGCCGGCGGTCTGGCCCCGGGCGAGCACGCGGGTAGACTCAGCAGGGCGGTGCCGAACCAGCCCCAGGCAGAGCAGCGGTCCTCGTCCCTGTATCGCAGGCACCGTCCGCGTACGTTCGCGGAGGTGGTCGGACAGGAGCCGGTAGTGAGGACCCTGCGGAACGCCGTCCAGCGCGACCAGGTCCATCACGCGTACCTGTTCGTGGGCTCCCGGGGTACGGGGAAGACCTCGATGGCGAAGATCCTCGCCGCCTGCCTGAACTGCGAGCGGGGCCCCACGATCGAGCCGTGCGGGGAGTGTGACTCGTGCGTGTCGATCGCCCGGGCGAGCTCCCTGGACGTGATCGAGATGGACGCTGCGTCGAACAACTCGGTGGACGACATCCGGGAGCTCCGCGAGAGCGTCGCCTTCGCGCCCCTGTCGGGCCGGCGCAAGGTGTACATCCTCGACGAGGCCCACATGCTCTCGACGGCCGCCTGGAACGCGTTCCTGAAGACACTCGAGGAGCCCCCGCCAAACACGGTGTTCGTGCTCGCCACCACCGAGGCCCAGAAGGTGCCCGCGACGGTGGTGGACCGGTGTCACCGCTTCGACTTCCAGCGCCCCACGGTCGAGCAGATCGGGCAGGTGCTCCGGCGGACCGCACAGTCCGAGTCGATCGAGATCCCCCCGGAGGCGATCGTGGCGATCGCCCGCTCGGCCACCGGCAGCTTCAGGGACGCTCTCGGGACCCTCGAGCAGCTGCTCGCCTACAGCGGCCCCACGATCGCTCTGGAGGACGTCCTGGCGGTACTCGGCGTGGCGGACTCTCAGCTGCTCGAAGGGACCGTCGACGCGATCGCCGCCGGGGACACCCGGTCGGCGCTCCTGGCCCTGGCGGAGTGCGCGGAGGGGGGCCGGGACGCGGGGTCGTTCGCCGCTGACCTCCAGGCGCGTGCCCGGGAGCTCCTGGTGGTCCAGACCCTCGGCGAGGTTCCCGCGGAGCTCTCCCTCACACCCGAGGCCGACACCAGGCTCCTCGCCCAGGCGGGACGGGTGCCCCACGCGACCGTGGTCCGCCTCCTGCAGCTCCTCGGCGAGTCCCAGGAGGGGGTCCGCGCGGGCACCGACCCCCGCACGAGCCTGGAGCTCGCGTTGGTGAGGGCGGGTAGGCCCGAGGTGGACTCCTCGACGAAAGCCCTCCTGGCGCGTATCGAGCGCTTGGAGGGAGCAGGACAGGCCCCACCCGCGCCCCTGGCCGAGCCCCTCTCGCACGGCCCCCTCGCGCCCGCGCGCGGGGCGTCCCTGCCCGAGGCTTCCGCGCCCGACGGCCCCGACGAGGCTTCCGCGTCCGACGGCCCCGACGAGGCTTCCGCGTCCGACGGCCCCGACGAGGCTTCCGCGCCCGACGGCCCCGACGAGGCTTCTGCGCCCGAGGAGTCCGTCGTGGCTCTCCAATCCGAAGGCCCCACACGCGCGCGCGGGGGCACGGTTTCCGAGACCGGCGTAACCGACCCCCTCGCCGGACCCGCGCCGATCGGGGTGGGGAAGCTCGGGGAGATGGTCGACCTGTGGCCCGCGGTGGTGGAGCTGGTGAGCGCCGGACACGCCCTGTGCGGAGCGGTGATCGCGGACGCCAGGCCGGTGGAGGTCGTCGATCGAGACCTCACGGTCGGATTCCCGGTGGGTGCGGCGTTTCTGAAGAAGAAGGCCGAAGACCCCTCCAACCGGGCGATCGTCTCGGAGGCCCTGCGCGAGCTGACGGGCGGCCGCTGGCGACTCTCCTATGAGCTCCGGGAGGATCTCGGAGCGAGCGAGGGGGACCGTCCGAATGGCTACTCCGAGGAGGAGTGGATCGAGCGGTTCAAGTCTGAGCTCGACGCCGAAGAGATCCCGCTGGACACCGGCGAGGAGACGCGGGGAGACACCGAGGAGCTTGCCGGCGAGCGGAAGGAGGCCTGACGATGGCCAAGGGTTCGAGAGGCCAGCGGATGCCGAACATGCAGCAGATGCTCAAGCAGGTCCAGGAGATGCAGACCCAGATGGAGGAGGCCCAGGAGAAGCTGGCCGACGAGACCGTCCAGGCGTCCGCCGGGGGAGGGATGGTGACCGTGGTGGTCTCCGGGGACCTCCAGGTCAAGTCGGTGACCATCGACCCCGAGGCCGTCGATCCCGAGGATGTGGAGATCCTCGCCGACATGGTCCTCGCGGCCATGAACGAGGCCCTCCGGGCAGCCCAGGAGCTGGCCGCGAGCAAGCTCGGGGGCGCCACCGGGGGCCTCGACCTCGGCGGTCTCGGCGGCCTTGGCCTGCCCGGGCTGCAGCCGTGAGCAGTTACGCGCCGCCCGTCCAGCGGCTCGTGACCGAGCTCTCGAAGCTGCCCGGCATCGGCGTGCGCACGGCCCAGCGGCTGGCCTTCCACATTCTGCGAGCCTCCGACGAGGACGCCTCTGCGCTGGCGGACTCGATCCGGGAAGTAAAGGAACGGATCGGCCTGTGTGAGGTCTGCTTCAACCTCACCGACGAATCTCGCTGTCGCATCTGCCAGGACACCCGCCGGGACCACACCCTGATCTGTGTTGTCGAGGAGCCCGGAGACGTGATCCCGATGGAGCGCACCCACGAGTACCAGGGCGTCTACCACGTCCTCGGCGGGGCCCTCTCCCCGATCGACGGCATCGATCCCGAGGACCTGAAGATCGGTGAGCTCTACGACCGGGTGACCTCCGAGACGGACCCCGTCACGGAGGTGGTCCTCGCGACCAACCCCACCACCACAGGCGAGGCCACCGCCCTGCACATCGCCCACGAGCTCCGCGACCGAGCCCCCCAGGTGACCGTCACCCGCCTGGCCAGCGGCCTGCCGGTGGGCTCCGACCTCGAGTACGCCGACGAGGTCACCCTCGGCAAGGCCTTCGCGGGCCGCCGGTCGGTGTAATCGAAGCCGACCGGCGATTCGCCTCGTGAAGCTGGTGTAGTTCCGACCGGCGCATGCGCCGGTCGGCGGGATCGCGCATGCGCGATCCCAAGGCAGGGCCGCATGCGGCCCTGCCGACCACGCCGCATGCGGCGTGGTCAACCCCTCTATCCTGCGGGCGTGTCCGAGATCGTTGTCATGAAGTTCGGCGGCACGTCGGTCGCGGACGCTCAGCGGATCAAGCGGGCGGCCCGTCGGATCGTGGACAGGCGCGAGGGGGGCGCTCGGGTTGTGGCGGTTCTGTCCGCCCGGGGGAAGACCACCGACGAGTTGATCGGGATGGCCGAGGAGGTCTCCCACACGCCCGATCCCCGGGAGATGGACATGCTGCTGTCCACCGGTGAGCGCATCTCCTGTGCTCTGTGTGCGATGGCGATCAACGATCTCGGCCATCGGGCCGTGTCCCTGACGGGCTCCCAAGCGGGGATCGTGACCGACTCCTCTCACACGAAGGCACGCATCCTCGACGTCCGCGCCGAGCGGATCATGAGGGCCCTCGACGAGGACCGGATCGTGCTCGTGGCAGGCTTTCAGGGGGTGTCCACCGATTCCAGCGACGTCACCACCCTCGGTCGTGGCGGCTCGGACACCACCGCGGTGGCCCTCGCCGCGGCGGTGAATGCTGAGGTGTGCGAAATCTACACCGACGTCCCCGGCGTGTTCAGCGCCGATCCCCGGATCGTGCCCCGCGCGCGCAAGCTCCCGATGGTCTCCTTCGAGGAGATGCTCGAGATGGCCGCCTCCGGCGCGGGCGTCCTTCAGCTGCGGTCGGTCGAGTACGCCCGCAACCATGGCGTTCGCATCCACTGCCGGTCGTCTTTCGAGGACGGTCCCGGTACCGTGGTGGTGTCCGAAGGAGAGACCATGGATCACGCTGAGAAGCCCCTCATCACGGCCGTCACCCATTCGACCTCTGAGTCGATGGTCACCCTCGTCGGGGTCCGTCACAAGCCCGGCGTGGCCGCGAGCATCTTCGATGCTCTCGCTCAGGCAGGCGTGGACGTGGACATGATCGACCAGAACGTCCCCACCTCTGCGGGGGGGTTGGCCGAGATCTCCTTCACGGTCCCTCGCGAGCATCTCCGCGACGCTCGCGCGTCCCTGGAGCCTCTCGCGGGGGAGACCTTCTCGGAGCTCATCGCCCGGGAGGAGATGGGCAAGGTCTCGATCGTGGGCGCCGGCATGCGCTCTCACCCGGGGGTCGCCGCGAAGGTGTTCGGGGTCCTCGCCGAACAGGGCCTCAATATCGACATGATCTCCACCTCTCCCATCAAGATCTCCTGTGTCATTCCCCGCGATCGCGTCGACTCGGTCGTGAGGGCTCTCCACGACGCCTTCGAGCTGTCCGGCCCGGACTCGATCGCCCCCGAGCATCCGTTCGTCGCCGGCGCCTGACCCGCCCGGCGCCTGACCCGCCCGGCGCTTGACCCTGCCGGTGCCTGAGCCCGCCTGGTGCCTGACTCCTCGAGGACTTGACTTCGTCGGTTTGGGTAGGGTTGACTAGGGGTGTTTCTCACTGCTTGAGTGGGATAACTGGATCTCGACATTCGTTGCAATCGAGTGATTCACGATCCACGTATGGACGGGTGCGGAGACGTCACTAGCCAACCGGCTAAAAGAGCGCTACGATACGGCCGTCGGTCGGGAAGGGGAAGTCGGTGGCGGCAAGCAAGGAGGCCTGAGGGGAGATGAGGGTAGAGACGGGTACAGGTACGGAGGCCGAGCTTCCGTGGGTGAGCACGCCCGCGCGCTCGGGCGACGTCGCGGGCTTTGTGGTTCGGCGACGTCAGGGACGGATCAGCGACGCGCGTGGACTGGCCGCATGCATGCGACGGGACGCATTGTTCCGCCGTCTGCTTCTGGTCGCGGACGTGGTCGCAATCGTGGGGGCGTTCGCGTTGACGATGGAGCGTTCGACGAGGACCCTTCATCTGACGTGGGCGGCGATCGCGGGCGTGCCGATCCTGCTGGTGGCGGCGAAGATCACCGGTCTGTATGACCGGGACGAGATGCTCCTGCGCAAGACCACCCTCGACGAGGCCCCCAAGCTGTTCCAGCTGGCGACCCTGTGCGCGCTGGTGATGCTCCTGCGGGGAACCCTCGTCATCAAGGGCACCCTCGGCCGCCACGAGGTGCTGTTTTTGTGGCTTTCCCTGGCGGTCCTCCTGATCCTTGCCCGCGCCACGGCACGCGTAATCGCCCTGCGCATAGCCCCGGCCGAGCGATGCCTGTTCATCGGCGACGAGTCCCTCTCCGACACGATCTGCTCGAAGCTCACCGGTCACGGCGGCGTCAAGGCGGAGGTGGTCGCCCATCTCGACCTCGACAAGGCCGCTCCCTGGTCGATCGACACGTTCTCCGCCCCGAGGCTGGAGGAGATCCGGGCGCTCGCCCAGTCGATGGACGTCCACCGGGCGATCGTCGCTCCGGGGTGGGCGGGCGCTGAACCCGAGGAGATACTCAACCTCGTTCGCACCCTGAAGGCGGTGGGCGTGAGGGTGACCGTGGTCCCCCGCCTGCTCGAGGTCGTCGGGTCCTCGGTCGAGTTCGACGACCTCCACGGAGTGACGTTGATGGGGGTTCGTCGCTTCGATCTCACCCGCTCCTCCACCGCGCTCAAGCGGGTCTTCGACCTGCTCGGCGCCGCGATCGGCCTGCTGGCGGTCTCGCCTCTGATGATCGCCGTCGCGATCGCCATCAAGCTCGACAGCCGCGGCCCGGTCCTCTTCCGCCAGCTCCGCGTGGGCCGGTACGGACAGCGCTTCTACATGCTCAAATTCCGCACGATGGTCCAGGATGCGGACGCGATGAAGGACTCTCTCCGTGACCGCAACGAAGCCCAGGAGGGCCTCTTCAAGATCGCCGAAGACCCCCGTATGACCCGCGTGGGCAGGTTTCTGCGGACGACCGCCCTGGACGAGCTCCCACAGCTCTTGAACGTCGTCAAAGGCGAGATGAGCCTGGTGGGCCCCCGCCCGCTGGTGGTCGAGGAGGACCGGCGCATCGAGGGATGGAACCGCCGTCGCCTGGAGCTGATGCCGGGGATGACCGGCCCGTGGCAGATTCTCGGCCCGGCCCGCGTGCCCCTCAGCGAGATGGTGGCGATGGACTACCTGTACGTCGCCAACTGGTCCCTCTGGACCGACGTCAAGATCCTGCTCCGCACAGTCCCCCACGTCTTCGGACGTCGCGGCCTGTAGCGCTGCGACGTGTAGGACGTCAGAGAGCCCGTCCGGCGCTGACAGTCAGCGATCCTGGCCGGCGCTCGTCCGGGCGACGGCCGGTCTGGCGATCTCCGGCTGCCGGGGGCGCCACCGTGCTCGAATGGTCCCCCGCGGAGGCCGCCAGCAGCCTCATGTCAGCCCGTGAGGCTGACTGACAGGCGGCCACCACCAGCGTGATGACGGCGAGCCACGCGATCGGGATGAGGATGAGAAGCATGATCTAAAGCCTTTCGGAGGAGTCCCGACTTCTCCTCCCTTCTCGGCAATATCGCAGATGGACTTGAGTCGTGTGACATAAGGAGCCGATCAAACGTCCAGTGATCGCTGCAGCCGCTCCAGCACCCGGACGACCCGCAGGCCGCTGTGACCGTCAGAGAGGGGAGTGTTTCCGGTTCGCACGCACTCGACGAAGTGCTCGCACTCCACTCGCAGGGGCTCGACGTTGGCCACCCGGGGGGAGTAGATGTCTCCTGACCGCACGATGTACTCCCCCCACGAGCGAGAGTCCTCGTCGAAGCCCTTGTCGTACACGGTCAGCTTCCCCTCGATCTGCATGTCGTCGAAGGTCGCCATCCGTTTGGATCCCACCACTGTCATACGGCGCTCCTTGTGGGGATCCAGCCACGACAGATGCAGATGGGCGACCGCCCCCGAGGGGAACCCCAGGTAGCAGAACACCACGTCCTGGACCCCCTCCCGGACGAAGCTGGAGCCGTGTGCGAAGCACGTCCCGGGCTCCTCTCCGATCAACGCCAGCACGACCGACACGTCGTGCGCCCCAAGGCTCCACAGGGCGTTCTCGTCCTCCCGCAACACCCCCAGGTTCAAACGGTTTCCGTACACGTAGTAGAGCTCCCCGAGCTCCCCCCCGTCGAGCAGCTCCTTCAGGCGGATCACCGCCGGGTGGTACTCGAGCAGGTGGCCCACCATCAGCGTCCTGTCCGCCCGCTCCGCCGCCTCCACGGCCCGTTCGCCGTCTGACACCGTCGTGGCCAGGGGCTTCTCCACGAAGCAGTGCTTGCCCGCCTCCGCAACCGCCACCGTCAGCTCGGCGTGGGTGGGTACGGGCGTCGCCAGCACCACACCGTCGAGACCGGGGTCGTTCAACAAGTCTTCCAGCTCCCCGGTCGTACGTGCCTCGGGGAAGGCCCGCCCGAGCCTCTCCCGGGCCGCCTCGGATGAGTCGCACAGCCAGGTCACCTCGCAGTCGGGGATCGCCCCGAAGTTCCGTGCGAGGTTCGGCCCCCAGTAGCCGAGTCCCACTACGCCGATCTTGATCATCGCCGGCCGTCCCTGATCTGTTCCGCGAGCGCTCCGATCGCACGTACGCACCCCTCCGCAGCGTGGCCGTCCCCGTACAGCGCTGGACGCTCACGCGGAGGCTCTCGCTCGAGCGCCTCGATCGCGGCCTGGGCGTCGAGGTCCACGAGCGTGTTCCAGCCCGCCTTCACCGTCTCGACCCACTCGGTGTTCGCGCGCAACGTCACACAGGGCACTCCGGCAAGGTACGCCTCCTTCTGGACGCCTCCCGAGTCGGTCAACACCGCCCTCGCGTGACAGAGGAGGGCACTCATCTGGCCATACCCGAGCGGCTCGCTCAGCTCGATCCCGTCGGTCCGCTGGAGGTCATCGAGCAGGCCCCCCTCTCGCAGGCGCGCGCGCGTGCGGGGGTGTACGGGGAACACGACCTTTGTGCCGCCCACCCCGGCGGTCTGCGCCTTTGTGCCGCCCACCCCGGCGGTCTGCGGCCCGCCCGCCCCGGCGACCCGCGGGCCGCTCGGCCCTGCCAGTGCCTTCAGCAGCTGGACGAGCACACCCAGACGCTCGGGGTCGTCGACGTTCCCCGCCCGGTGGGCCGTGCACAGCAGGTACTCGCCCGGGGTCACTCCATATCGCTCGAGCGTCTCCGTGTCGGAGCGCGCTCCCGGCAGGCGGCACAGGGCGACGTCCGCCATCACGTCCCCCACCACCTCGATCCTCCCCGCGACGGACTCGGCTCTCAGGTTGGCGGCCCCCGTGTCCGACGAGCACAGCAGAAGGTCGCTCAGATGGTCGGTCAGCACCCGGTTGAGCTCCTCGGGCATCGTCCGGTCGAACGAGCGCATGCCCGCCTCGACGTGGATCACCGGAACCCCGGCTTGAGCGCCCGCGAGAGCGCCCGCGAGGGTCGAGTTGGTGTCCCCGTACACCAGCGTCGCGTCTGGCTTCAGCTCCTCCAGCAGGGGCTCGAGCGCAGCCAACATGCGGGCGGTCTGGGATGTGTTCGACCCGCCCCCGATCCCCAGCTCCCAGTCGGGCCGGGCCAGGCCGAGCTCGCTGAAGAACACCGCCGAGAGGGAGTCGTCGTAGTGCTGGCCGGTGTGCACGAGCACCTCCTCGTGGCTCTCCCGCAGCGGCCCCGAGACCGCGGCGGCCTTGATGAATTGAGGCCGGTTGCCGACGATCGTCAGGATCTTCACGTGGCCCACCCTACGCGCCGGTCCCCACGACCGGCCGCCCGCCTCAGGCGGCAGCGCCCACGACCGACGTCGACCAGTCGATCACCGAGGTCGGCCGGACCACGTGACGGCCCAGCCCGAGCTCCTTGGGCGCCAGGCCCAGCGCGAGGCCAACGAGCTGGGGCAGGTGCAGGACGGGCATGTTCAGCTCCCGTCCCACCACCGTCTCGGCCTGGGGCTGCTGTAGGTCGAGGTTCAGGTGGCACAGCGGGCAGGGGGTCACCAGGCAGTCGGCCTGCGCGTCCACCGCGTCTCCCAGGTGGCGTCCGGCCTGCTTGAGGGACGCCTCCTTGTTCATTGTCACGATCGGAAAGCCACAGCACTTGCGCATCCCCGCGTACTCGATCACGGTTCCCCCCAGCGCCTCGATCAGGCGCTCCAGGTAGCGGTCCCGGGGGTGCTCTGAGTCGATGCCCAACCGCGTGCGGGGGCGGACGATGTAGCAGCCGTAGAAGGGGCCCACCTTGAGGTTCGTCAGCGGCTGCTTGACCCGCGCGCGGAGGCTGTCCAGGCCGATCTCCTCGACGAGCAGCCACAGGAAGTTCTTGTTCGTGAGCGGGTGGGCGGGATCCTTTTCATAGCTGAGCCCCTCGTCGGCGAGCGTCTCGTTGACCAACCCCCGATACTCCGCGCTCGCGTCCAGTCGCTCCTGGCACTCGCTCTGGGCGCCCTGGCAGGTCGAGCAGATGTTCATCATCATCTCCGCCCCCTCCACCTGCTGGGCCAGCGCGAACGTGCGCGCGTTCAGGGTGTCCGCCAGCTCCTGGTTGTGCTCGGCGATCACCCCGCAGCCGGTGCAGTTGGCCCGGTCGAGCTCGACCAGCTCGATGTCCAGCAGCGGCGCTACCTTCGCCATCGAGCCGTGCAGCTCCGGAGTGAAGCCCCGGCTCACGCACCCGGGCCAGTAGGCGACCTTCATGACGGCACCTCCTCGCTGGGCGCCGGCTCGGGGTCTTCGTCGTAGCCGGTCACATACAGGTTCAGCTCATAGCGCTCGGGCCGACCCTCGACCTTCTCGTAGATCTTCTTCACCGCTTCGAGGTCCTGCTTTGGAATCTTGTGACCGAGGGCCGCCTGCTTGATGGAGATCTTGCCGCGGGCGATCGCCTTCACAGCGGTGGGCAGCAGCGAGAGCAGCTCTTTGGCGGCGGCCGGATGGAATTTCCCGAACCACGAGTTCCCCCCGTAGGAGCGGGGGGGCAGCTCGGCCTCATGGAGCAGTCCGTAGTCGCGCACCAGTGTGGTCAGCGCCGCCTCGTGGCGCTCCCCGTTGTTGCGGTCCACTATGTGCTGGTCCGATCCCGCGATCCTGCGCAGCCGCATGATCTGGCCCATCGGGTTGACGTCCTTGGGGCAGGCGTCCACGCACTTGAAGCAGTGGGTGCAGTCATAGATCCCGTGGGGATCCTGGGCGAGGTCCAGCAGGCGCTCGCGTTGCTGCTGATCGCGGGGGTCCCCCACGAAGCGGTAGGCCTTCGCCAAAGCCGCGGGGCCGACGAAGTCCGGGTCGACCTCCATCGCCAGGCAGTCCGACACGCACGCTCCGCACTGGATGCAGGCCATCGTCTGGGTAACGTCCACCATGCTCTCCCTCTCCACGAGGTACTCGCGTTCGGGGGCTGGCTCGGATGGCAGGAGCCACGGGGTCACTCGCTGGACCTTCTTCCAGTGGACCGCGTCCATGTCAACGATCAGGTCCTTGATCACGGGCATGTTGCCCATCGGCTCGATCTCGATCGTCCCATCCGGTGAGCCCTCCCGGGCCTGGTCCAGGTGGGTGTGACACGCGAGGCCGGGTTCGCCGTTGATGCGCACCCCGCAGGAGCCGCAGATCGCCTGCCGGCAGGAGCAGCGGATCGCGATCGACCCGTCGGCTTGGTCTCGCGCCTGCAGGATCGCCTCGAGCACCGACCGGTGGGGCGCGAGCTCGATCGTGTGCTCGTCCCAATAGGGCGCCTCCCCCGACTCCGGGTCGTAGCGGCGCAGCCTGAGCTCAAAGCGCTCCGGTGGCCTGTGGACGTCCGCCATGTCCGCCATCAGTACTTCCTTTCCTCGGGCTGCCACTGGGTGATCGTGACCGGCGAGTAGCTGACCTCAGGCTCGCCCGCCCCGCCGTCGGGGCGCGCGATCTCGATGTGCTTGAGCCACCGCTCGTCATTTCGATCGGGGAAGTCGGTCCGGAACTGGGCCCCCCGGGACTCCTTTCGCTCGATCGCCCCCAATACCGTCGCCTCAGCACAATCGAGCATGTAGCCGAGCTCGATCGCTCCGAGGACGTCCTGGTTGAAGACCGTCCCGCGATCATCGATCCAGGCCGAGCTCGCCTCCTCGCGCAGTCGATTTACGACCGACAGCGCCTCCTGCAGGCCCTCCTCGTCGCGAAACACCGCCACGCGCTCGTTCATCGTCCTGCCCAGCTCGTCCTTGATCTCCGACACTCTCCTGCCGCCCCGCTCGCGCGCGAGGATCCCCTCGAGCATCGCCAAGTCCTCGCCGAGCCTCTCCTCGGCGGCGTCTGGCATCGCGATCCCCTTCGCCCGTGCCGCCGCATGCTCGCCCGCCCGGCGTCCGAAGATGAGCGTGTCCAGTAGCGAGTTCGCCCCGAGGCGGTTGCCGCCGTGGACCGACACGCACGCGACCTCCCCGGCCGCGTAGAGCCCCTCGATCGAGGTTCGCCCGTCGACGTCGGTCTTGACGCCTCCCATGATGTAGTGCTGGCCCGGGCGGATCGTGATCGGTTCCCGCGTGATGTCCACCCCCGCGAAGTCCCGGCCGAGGTTGACGATCTCCCGCAATGCCTCCAGGGTGCGCTTGCGGGGGACCACCGTCACGTCCAGGTAGATGCCCTCGCCGTTGGGCCCCACGCCCCGGCCCTCGTTGATCTCGATCTGCTCCGCCCGCGAGACCACGTCCCGGGAGGCCAGCTCCATCTTGTTGGGAGCCGATTTCTCCATGAACCGTTCGCCGTTCTTGTTCAGCAGGTGAGCCCCCTCGCCACGGGCCCCCTCGGTGATCAGGATCCCCGACTCGACCAGGCATGTGGGGTGGTACTGGACCATCTCCATGTCCATCAGGGGAGCTCCGAGCCGGTAGGCCAGCGCGATGCCGTCGCCGGTGACGATCAGACCGTTGGTCGTCGGCTTGTAGGCCTGTCCCGCCCCGCCACACGCGAGGATCACGTTCTTGGCGTGGAAGACCTCCATCGCCCCCGACCGCACGTCCCGTGCGATCGCCCCCGCGCACCGCCCCTGCTCGTCCACCACGACGGAGGTCACGAACCACTCCTCGTAGCGGTCCACCGTCTCGTGGTGCTTCATCAGCTGCTCGTAGAGCACGTGCAGGATCGCCTGTCCGGTGATGTCCGCGACGTAGGCGGTCCGCTTCATCGACGCCCCACCGAAAGCCCTCAGATCGAGCTCTCCCCGCTCGTTGCGGTGGAAGGTCACGCCGAGATGCTCCAGATGGATGACCTCCTGGGGAGCCTCCGCGCACATGATCTCGATCGCGTCCTGATCGCCCAGGAAGTCAGAGCCCTTGACCGTGTCGTATGCGTGCGAGCGCCAGTCGTCGGTCACGTTGATCGCCGCGTTGATTCCCCCGGCGGCGGCCACCGAGTGCGAGCGCACGGGGTGGACCTTGCTCATGACCGCCACGCTCGCGCCCTCCCGGGCGGCGGCCAAGGCCGCGCGCTGGCCGGCGAGACCGGCCCCGATGATCAAGACGTCGTGTGCTGGCATGCGCCGGCACTCTATATACCGGCGGCGGGACTCAGCGCTTTGCGCAGCTGCCCGACGGTCACGACACCCCGGAGAACTCCCTGCTCGTCGACCGCCACCATCGCCCCGAGACGCCCGAGACCCTCGCTGCGAAGCAGCGATTCCAGCGGCTGGTCCTCGCTGATCCGCACCGGCAGGTCCTTCTCGAGCACCTCCCCCACGGGCAGCGCCGGGCGGCCCGCGGCGATCTCCTCGTCAACCCGCTGCTCCCTGACGACCCCCAAGAAGCGCCTGGTCGAGTCCACGACCGCGAACCACGGCCACCGGTAGCGCAGGAAGAACTGCTCCTGGGCGTCGAGCAAGCTCAGCTCGGCCGGGATCGTGACCGGCTCGCGGTCCATCACGTCGGCCACCGTCACCCCCTCGATGCGCTGGCCGAACGTCCCCTGCGCGACCGCCGCGCTGGCGGCCCGGTGCAGGAAGTATGCGAGCACCATCACGAACAGCCCCGAGCTGTCCCCACCGGCGAACAGCGCCAGCCCGCCCGCCCCCAGGGCGAGCGCGAACGCCTGGCCGGTGCGTCCCGTCCAGCGGGTGGCCCGGTTGCGGTCCCCAGTCCGCCACCAGATCAAAGCCTGGGCGATCTGGCCGCCGTCCAGGGGGAAGGCCGGGATCAGGTTGAGCACGAGCACGAACAGGTTCACCGTCGCCAGCCAGCTCAGCCACACGAGCGCCGGGGTCGCCGTCACGTCGCCGCTGCCCGTGGCCACTTCGGTGAAGTGTCCCCCTCCCGCCACCAGCCCCGCGGCGATGGCCGCGAGGACGATCACCGCGAGAGTCACCAGTGGGCCGGCGATCGCCACCCGCAGCTGCGCCCCCGGGGTC
Source organism: uncultured Solirubrobacterales bacterium (assembly GCA_963785785.1). Taxonomy (GTDB): domain Bacteria; phylum Actinomycetota; class Thermoleophilia; order Solirubrobacterales; family Solirubrobacteraceae; genus Palsa-744. The sequence goes on from CAWAWI010000006.1 coordinate 97,254, forward strand.
CTCGGCATCTCTCGCATCCGCGTCAGCCCGCCGAACGCCCACAGATCGATCCCCGCCACAGACAGGCCGTTTCGCCGCGCCACCAGCGCGTGTCCCAGCTCGTGCAGGATCACCGACACGAAGAACGACAGCACCACCGCCACCGCCACCACGTAGGCGGTCGTGTGCGAGCCCCCGAGCACTTTGTGGAAGTCCGGCGTGAACCAGAACACGAACACGAACAGCACCACGAACCAGCTGATCCCGACGCCGATCCGGATGCCGAATATCCGGGCGAGCTGGAAGTTCGTGCGCGGTGCCATCGACTGCAATGGTAGGGCTCTGCGGGTCCTCGGCACGGGCATCGCTCCCGTCCGGGCGGGTGTTCCTCTCACGGAGCCCCGCCCGCCCGCGCGTGGGGCCGTGAGTTGCGAGGTCCGGAGTTACGAGGTCCGAGGTCCGGGTGGGACGCCGGCTCAGGCGGCGACGTGCCCGCGGGCGAGGATCGCCTCGAAGTCCGTTCCCGCCGGGAGCGTCCCGTACTCGAACCCTCCGTCCCTGGCCAGCCGCGCCCCGCAGAACGCGTCCGCGACCGCCGCCGGAGCGTGGCGCACGAGCAGGGAGCCCTGCAGGCACAGGGCCATGCTCTCCACCACCCGCCGCGCCCGCTGCTCGAGCGTTGCCGGGTCGGCGAACTGGGACTCGAGCTCCGTCACCCTCTCGTCCAAGCGCCGGTCGGCGCCGTGGGCGAGCTTGACCTCTCCCAGGAACACCTCAAGCGAGCGTGGCGTCCTGACGAGCGCCCGCAGCACGTCCAGGCTGATCACGTTCCCCGACCCCTCCCAGATCGACGCCAGGGGCGCCTCCCGATAGAGCCGGGGCATCCCCGACTCCTCGACGTATCCGGCCCCGCCGAGGCACTCCATCGCCTCGAACGCGTGGTTTGGCGCGCGCTTGCACACCCAGTACTTGCCCACGGCCGTCGCCAGGCGCTTGAACAGCTGGGCGTCGCTGGAGTCATCGCCGGCCTGGGCGTCGGCGTCCGCCTCGTCGTAGGCCCGCGCCAGGCGCATCGCGAGCGTCGTCGCCGCCTCCGCCTCCAGGCACAGGTCCGCGAGCACGTTGCGCATCAGCGGCTGGTCGATCAGCAGCTTGCCGAAGGCCGCCCGGTGGGAGGTGTGGTGGATCGCGTTCACGACCCCCGCACGCATCCCCGCGGCGCCCCCGATCACGCAGTCCAGGCGCGTGTGCCCGACCATCTCGATGATCGTCGGCACCCCTCTGCCCGGCTCTCCAACCATCCGCGCCCAAGCGCCGTGCAGCTCGATCTCGGCGGACGCGTTTGAGTGGTTGCCGAGCTTGTCCTTCAGCCGCTGTATGTGAAACGCGTTGCGCTCGCCGTCCGGGAGAACCCGGGGCAAAAGGAAGCACGAGAGCCCCTCGGCGTCCCCGCCGGGAGACTCCCCCTGGGCGAGCACCAGGAAGAAGTCCGACATCGGCGCCGAGCAGAACCACTTGTGGCCGGTGATCTCATACTCCGCCCCCCCGCCCCCGCCGTTCAGCGGTCGTGCGACCGTCGTGTTCGCGCGCACGTCCGAGCCCCCCTGCTTCTCGGTCATCGCCATGCCCGCGATCGCCGAGCCCTTCTCGCCGGCGGGGATCAGACGAGGGTCATAGGTGGTGGCCGTCACCAGCGGCTCCCACTCGGCCGCGAGCTCCGGCTGGGCGCGCAGCGCCGGCACGACCGCGAACGTCATCGTGATCGGGCACGCGAACCCCGCCTCGGCCTGCATCGCCGTCATGTACAGCGCCGCCCGGGCCACGTGGGCGGCCGGCTTGTCGAGCTCCCGCCAGGGCAACGCATGCAGCTCGTGTTCGACACCCAGGCGCATCAGCTGATGCCACGCCGGGTGGAACTCCACCTCGTCGATCCGGTGGCCGTAGCGGTCGAACGTCCTCAGGACCGGCTTGTTCTCGTTCGCTAGCCTGCCCCACAGGTCCTGAGGCCCGCCCACCGCCCCGATCAGCTCCCCCAGGGCGCTCGCCCGCTCCAACACCCACGACGCGCCCTCGCGCTCGGTGGCCTCCAGGAGCGGGATGTTCTCCGAGAAGACGTCTCGCTGCCCGAGCGCCGGCACCTGGTTGAAGACCGTATGCGTCTGCCAGGGAGCCTCGTTCTCGCCCGTGGTCGTCCTGGGAGCGGTGGCCATCACATGACAGGGTACTCCCTCGCGATAGCATCGCCGCCCGGCGCAAGCTCCCCGGCGCCGGCTTCCCCGCGACAGCTCCAGACCCCGAGGACCGAACCATGGACAAGATCAAGGTGCACAACCCCGTAGTCGAGCTCGACGGCGACGAGATGACCCGGATCATCTGGTCGCTCATCAAGGACCAGCTGATCCTGCCTCACCTGGACGTGAACCTCGAGTACTACGACCTGAGCATCGAGAGCCGCGACGCCACCGACGATCGGGTCACGATCGAGGCCGCCGAGGCGATCAAGCGCCACGGCGTGGGGGTGAAGTGCGCGACGATCACCCCCGACGAGGCCAGGGTGAGCGAGTTCGCCCTGGGGCGCATGTACCGCTCGCCCAACGGAACGATCCGCAACATCCTCGGCGGCGTCATCTTCCGCGAGCCCATCGTCATCGCAAACGTCCCCAGGCTCGTGCCCGGATGGACCAAGCCGATCGTGATCGGCCGCCACGCCTTCGGCGATCAGTATCGCGCCACTGACACCTTGATTCCGGGCGAGGGCAAGCTGATGCTCACCTTCACGCCCGCCAACGGCGATGAGCCGATCGAGCTGGACGTCTACGACTTCCCCGGCGGAGGGATCGCGATGGCGATGTACAACCTCGACGACTCCATTCGCGACTTCGCTCGGGCCTCCATGCGCTTCGGCCTCGAACGCGGCTACCCCGTCTACCTCTCCACCAAGAACACCATCCTCAAAGCCTACGACGGCCGCTTCAAAGATCTCTTCCAGGAGGTCTACGAGTCCGAGTTCGAGGGCCACTTCGACCAGGCCGGGATCACCTACGAACACCGCCTGATCGACGACATGGTCGCCGCCTGCCTGAAGTGGGAGGGCGGCTACGTGTGGGCCTGCAAGAACTACGACGGGGACGTCCAGTCCGACACGGTCGCCCAGGGCTTCGGCTCGCTTGGGCTGATGACCAGCGTGCTGATGAGCGCTGACGGCAAGACCGTTGAGGCCGAGGCCGCCCACGGAACAGTCACCCGACACTACCGTCTTCACCAGCAGGGAAAGCCCACCTCCACCAACCCGATCGCCTCGATCTTCGCCTGGACTCGCGGACTGTCCTCACGCGGGCGCATGGATGGCACACCGGAGGTCACACAGTTTGCGCAGACCCTCGAGCGTGTCTGCATCGAGACCGTCGAAAGCGGAAAGATGACCAAGGATCTCGCCCTGCTCGTCGGTCCCGACCAGCAGTGGCAGACCACCCAGGAGTTCCTCGCATCGATCGCCGAGAACCTCACCAAGGAGATGAATGCATGAGCAGCAACGCCACGTTCACGGGCGCCTGGAGGGCGTCCGTCCCGATCAAAGGCGCCGACCGGATGGAGGCGCAAGCATGACACCCGTGCGAGTCACCGTCACCGGCGCCGCCGGCCAGATCGGTTACAGCCTCGTCTTTCGTATCGCCTCCGGGCAGCTGCTCGGCCCCGACCAGCCGGTCGACTTGCGCCTGCTCGAGATCCCACCCGCGATGGGCGCCCTGGAGGGAGTGGCGATGGAGATCGTAGACTGCGCATTTCCGCTGCTCGCCGGCCTGGACCTGCACGACAACCCCGAGGACGCCTTCGACGGGGTGAACATCGCTCTGCTGGTGGGCTCCCGTCCGCGTACGAAGGGCATGGAGCGGGCCGAGCTGCTGGGCGAGAACGGCAAGATCTTCACGGTCCAGGGCCGTGCCCTGAACGACCGGGCCGCCGATGACCTGAAGGTGCTGGTCGTGGGCAATCCCGCGAACACGAACTGCCTGATCGCGATGTCAAGCGCCCCCGACGTCCCCCGCGAGCGGTTCACCTCGATGATGCGCCTCGACCATAATCGCGCCGTCGCCCAGCTCGCCGCCAAGCTGGAGGCGCCGGTGAGCGACGTCTCCCACATGGGTGTCTGGGGCAATCACTCGCCCACGATGTACCCCGATCTGTTCCACGCCCTCCTCAAGGGGGGCGAAGCCGCCGCCGCGGTCGACGACCAGGCGTGGATCGAAGACCAGTTCCTACCCAACGTCGGCAAGCGCGGCGCCGCGATCATCGAGGCTCGCGGCGCGTCCTCCGCCGCGTCGGCGGCGAACGCCGCGATCGATCACATCGCCGACTGGGTTACCGGCACCGACGGTCGCTGGGTCTCCATGGGCGTTCCCTCCGACGGCTCCTATGAGATCCCCGAGGGACTGATAGTCGGCTTCCCGTGCACATGCTCCGGTGGCCGGTACTCGATCGTGCAGGGACTCGAGCTCGACGACTTCTCGCGCGCCAAGATCGACGCCTCGGTCGCCGAGCTGGCCGGCGAGCGCGACACCGTCAAAGATCAGGGCCTTATCTGACAGTCACGCCCCGAGTTACGCCCCGGTCCCGGTTACGCCCCGAGTTACGCCCCGGTCCCGGTTACGCCCCGAGTTACGCCCCGGTCCCGGGTAACGCACCGGTCCCCAGTAACGCCCTGGCCGGGAGTCGGCCTCTCCATGACTTGACTCCCGGCAGCATGCTTGCGACGGGTTGCGCCGGGCCTCCGGCCCCGCGTCAGAACTTCGGTCAGGACTTCGGGTGCCAGCCCCGGCCCCGCTTGGTGAGCTTGCCTTCCTGCTCGAGCCCGGGGAGCACGCGGTAGAGATAGTTCTGCTTGATCCCCATCTTCGCCGCGAGCTCGGGGATGGTGATGCCGGGCTGTCCCTGCACGAAGGACAGCGCCTGAGCGGCACGCGTGCCGCTGCCTTTGCGTCGACCCGCCCGACGTCGCGTCGTCGTGGGGGCTTTGCCGCTGCCCGCGGGACGGCCCACTTTTTTGGGACGGCCCACTTTTTTGGGACGGCCGCGTTTTTTCCTGGGAGTCACAGTCGTCGCCGTCGCGGCTTTTTTGCCGGATCCGGGCGGGCGCCCCGGTCCACGCCGGCGAGAAGCCGCCGCTGTGCTGGTGGACCCGCCGAGCCCGTCCAATGCCGAAGCGGCGGCCTCCAGGCGACGGTACTCCTCCACCACCGGCGCCAGCTCCGCCAGCCGGCTGGTGATCTCTCGGCGCTTCTCGTCAAGGAAGTCGGTCACGATTCAATCCTCTTCACTAGTAATAGTGTGTGATCTAAATTGGAATCTAAATCACGCTTGTTCTGCGCATCACCTTACACTACCCCGCTCGGAAGCCCCCAGGCTGCATAAAGTGCTGCTTAATGATGGTGTCCGAGATTCCGGCAGCGCTGCGTCATGCGTCGCCTGAGTCAAAGTGAGCCCGCAGGCGGCTCAAGGTGCGGGTGGCCTCCCGCTCCGGCATGCCCCCGACGAGCGCCCGGCTTACGATCGCCCCGAAAGGACCGAGCGGTGGATGGAACTCGTTGCGATAGTCAAAGCGAGTGCCGTCTCCCTCGCGTCCGAGGACGTACTCGGTGCGCGCCCGCGAGCGGGCGGGACCGCGGCCCTCCCAAACGGCACGCTCGCAGGGCCGGCACCCGACGAGCTTCCAGTGGACCTCGAGGCTCACACCCCGCAGGTGTATGTGCTGATCCATGCGATAACCCACTCGGGGGGAACCCTCGTCGACATGTCCCAGCCTGTGGTGGATCGTCACCCAGTCACCCAGCCGGCTGGGATCCATCACCATCTGCCATACCTCCTCGACGGGGGCGTCGATATGGATGGATGCGGCGACGACACTCATGCGAGCTGAGGGGCTTCCCGACCCATCGTCCTCACCGTGCCGCGAGCGGCTCGACTTCCTCCCACTCCCGCAGCGCGTTCTCCACCGCCGAGTCGAACGAGTGCAGCTCGACGCCCAGCAGCTCGCTCGCTCGCAGGTGGGCACTGCTATTCACACCCTCCGGCAGCAGATCGCCCCGAAGGCTCTCCATCAGTGCCACCGCCAGCTCGGGGTCCTCGTCTGCGATCGCCGCCGCCACGCGCGCCACCACGGGGGTAAGGCTCACCGAGAGCCCGAGCGCCGGTCTTCTCACCAGCATCGAATCGGCGATCCTTTCGATCATCTCACCGTAGCTGAGGATGTCCGGTCCGCCCAAGTCCAGCGACCGGCCCGCGATCGCGTCGGCGCTCCCCGCCGCTGCGAGCATCCTCCCGATGTCCCGTCCGTCGATCGGCCGGGTGCGATAGGACCGCCAGGACGGCAACGCGAGCATCGGCATGCGCTCGATCAGTCGAACGAGGAAGCGAAACGATCGCGACCGCGCGCCGATCACGATCGAGGCTCGCAGGACCACGGTGTCGGGCACGGCCTCTCGCAATATGTGCTCGACCGCCTCCCGGCTGGCGAGGTGACGCGAGCTCGCCGTGTCCGTCCCGGGCGCTCTCCAGCTGGCGACCGGTCCGCCGAGGTACACGACTCGCCGCACTCCCGCCTTCACCGCCGCCCCGGCGAAGTTCTCCGCCGCGATCCTCTCACGTTCGGGGAAAGGGAGCTCGTCACGGGCCCGGCCGCCCCCCGTCGCCTCCATCGAGTGGATCAGGTAATACGCCACCTCGACCCCCCGCATCGCTGCTGCGAGGCCCTCGCCTGTGACCGCGTCCCCTCTCAGCACCTCCGCCTGCAGATCGACCCCCGCCGGATCCCGGGCGAGGCCGAGGACCCGATGGCCTTCGGAGAGCAGCCTCGGGGCGAGCAGCGAGCCGGCGAAGCCGCTCGCACCGGTGACCAGGATGCGCATGTCCCTTCATCATCGTGCAAACCGGTTTTCTCTGCGATTTGCGGGATGGCCCGCGAGGGTCCCTGGCGGGAGTGCTTTGATGGGTGCTGTCCGTTCTACTTCGACCCGCCTGGGGGACTTGTGCAGAGAAAGCAGGCCAAGCAACGCGTGCCACGCAAGGTCAGCTGCGACGACTGCTTCTTTCGCTGCAACCTCCTCTGCGCCCTGGATCTCGACGAGCCCTGCGCCACCTTTCGCCCGAACGAGGCTCAGCTGAAACCGCCACAACAGCTGCGATTCGTCTTTCGCCAAGAGCGCCGGTCGCGCGCGGCCTGGGCGTTCCCCTCCGCCCAGGAGCAGGCCGCGCTGCACACCTAGCGGCCACCCAGGCCCCGTGTGGCGGCCACCCAGGGCCGTGTGTGTGGCGGCCGCCCAGGGCCGTGTGGCGGTCATCCAGGCCCCATGTGGCGCCCGCCGGCCGCCTCGGGGGCGTATATTGGATCGCAGACCTGCAAGCTCTTCCAGAGGCGGTGGCCCAGATGGCGGCGAAGGATCGTGGTAGTGGATTTCCCAAGTCCGGCGAGGCTGCGCTGGCCGATCTCCGGTCGGCGGCGCTTCGCAACCGGTACATAGAGCGGTTGATCGAAGACGAGGAGCTGCGCTCCAGCCTGCTCGCCGCCTATGGCGCGGCCCGCAGCGCGTACGGACGCATGAACAACGGCAAGCCCGCGAGCAAGGCCATTTTCGAGGACCGCAAGCTCCAGAACGACCTGCGTAAGGCCGCCGATGCGCTCCGGGACGCGGCGGGCACGCTCCGTGAGCCCCCGCCCAAGCGCCGTCGTCGCCGGCCCGGCCGAGCTCTGCTGCTGCTCGTCGTCGCCGGCGTCCTCGCCCTCGTGTTGAGCGAAGGCCTGCGCGGCAAGGTCCTCGACATGCTGTTCGGCGCCGAGGACGAGTTCGAGTACACCTCCACCACCGCCCCGTCCGAGCCGGCCCCCGCGCCGGCGCCCGCGTCCTGAGCCTCAAGCCGGCTCGAGGAGCGTGATGGCGGCGGCCGTCGAGGGCACGAAGACCCAGAGAACCGCGGACGGCGAGAAGGCTCGGCGCATCGTTGAGGCGATGCGCCAGAGCGTCGCCCGCCGTGGGACCGCCGCCTCCACCTTCGATCACGTTGCCCGCGAGGCGGGGGTCTCGCGTGGCCTGCTCCACTACTACTTCGGCACCAAGGAGAAGCTCCTGGTCGAGGCTGTCAGGCGCGACTGCGAGCTGCGCATGGAGCTGCTCGAGCACCAGCTCTCCGAAGCCCGCACCGCCGAGGACTTCATCGGCCTGATGGCCCAGAACCTTCAGGAGACCGTTCGCGAGGACCCGGACTTCGTGACCCTCGTGTTCGAGCTGTTCACCCTCTCCCGCCGCAACGAGGACATCGCCGCCGAGTACGCCGAGCTGATGAGGGGTATGCGCGATCATGTCGCCCAGATGCTCGCCACCGCCCAGCGCGAAGGCATCGTCCGCCTGCGCGCCGAGCCCGACGCGGTCGCCGAGATCCTGTTCTCCCTCGGTGATGGGTTCGCCCTGCGGATGCTCGCCGAGCCCGACCGCGACTTCGCGACGACTGTCCAGGCCGGCATCGTGTGCGCCCGCGCCCTGCTGGCCGATTGACCGGCGTATCTGTCGAGCAATCGGTCGATTGACCGGCGTATCTGTCGAGCAATCGGTCGATTGACCGGCGTATCTGTCGAGCAATCGGTCGATTGACCGGCGTATCTGTCGAGCAATCGGTCGATTGAGGTCTCCGACCGCGGTTCGCGGGGGCGGCTCGGTCGGATGGCCGCCGGCCAGCCGGTGTCGCTGGCACTCCTATAATCGGTCTGCCAATGCCGATCTACGAGTACAGACGTCCGGACGGGACCACCTTCGAGCTCGTCCAGTCCTTCAGCGACGATCCACTCACTCGGGATCCCGACACTGGAGTGCCGGTCGAGCGCGTTCTGCACCCTCCGGCGGTCCACTTCAAGGGCAAAGGCTTCTACAACACCGACTACGGTACCCGCAAGCGCCAGCGCGAGAACGCGGCGGCCGCGTCGGACGGCTCCTCGGAGTCCCCGACGGGGAAGGAGTCCTCCGCCGAGAAGGGCTCATCCTCGGAGAACGGCTCATCCTCGGAGAAGAGCCCTTCCGGGGAGAAGGGATCGTCCGCGGACGGCTCGCCAAAGGGCAAGACGCCCTCGAAGGACGCGCCCAAGGGCAAGAACGCCAAGCCTGTGCCGGCCGGCGGCTGAGCGCTCAGCCCGCCATGAACTGGGCGACGGCCGCCCGCCGCTCGCCTTCGGAGACCGTGAGGCCCTGTTCGCCGTCGGGCAACGTCAGGGTGCCGGAGGGCTCGAGCACTCGTGTGGGCGGCGTGCCAGAGACCGCCAACGAGCCGAACAGGCTGAGCAGGGTGGGGCCGCTCATGTCCGAGATGATCGCCGGGGGCGCGTTCCAGGCGATCAGCGGTAAGCGCAGGAAGCTCGACGGGGACAGCAGGGCGCTCTTCATGTCCGTGAACAGCGCCTGCTGGTGTTCCTCTCGCTGGATGTCCGTCTCGTTGGGCTCGCACAGGTTCTCGCGAGTGCGTGCCAGCGCGAGCGCCTGCGTGCCGTCCAGGTGGTGGGTGCCACGGCTCAGACGCAGGGTGTAGCCGCCGTTGCTGAAGCCCCCGTCCAACCGCGAGACGATGCAGCCCCCTGTGTAGGTGACGCCCCCCATCGCGTCGATCAGCGCGGGGAAGTTTTCGAAGTTCACTTCCACCAGGTGGTTGATCGGGGCGCCGAGCCAGTGTCTGATCACCTGGATCGACAGGGCCGGCCCCCCGAAGGCGTAGGCGGCGTTGATCTTCTGCAGGCCGTGCCCGGGGATTTCGACGATCGTGTCCCGCGGGATCGACAGTCTCGCGGAGTGCCCGCCACCGACCCGCAGCAGCATGATCGTGTCCGAGCGGCTGGGCCCAGAGATGTTCGCGTCCGGTTCCTTGCTGTCCTTCTGGCGCCGGTCGGAGCCCAGTACGAGGATGTTGTTGGCCGACGTCAACGGATTGCCCGCCGATTCCAGCACCCCCGCGACGTCCGAAGGCGGTGGCGTGCGCCGCAGGTGTGAGCTGATCAGGAACAGCATGAGCGAGAGCACGAGCCAGCCGACGATCAGGCCGAGCACGCCGAGCAGCACTCGCTTGGGGGTAATCCCCGCACGCCACCCTCCCGCTCCACCCGACCAGCGCGCGGGCCTGTCGCCGGGGATCGCACCGAGGCCCTCCCGCTCGGCGTGAGGGCGCAGGCTGCGCCCGGCGCGGTAGCGGGTGTACGGGGGCTGTCGGTCTGAGTCGGTGGCCATGAGGTCTTCAGCTGGCGCCGTATCGCCTGGGATGTTTCGGTGTGGGCCGGCGATCGGCGTGGGACGGCGATGGGTGGACGGAACCTATATTTGCGAGATGAACGCCGAGAACCCTCCGGTTCAGCCTCCGGCGCACGGCCGCTTGCTCCTGTGCGCCACCCCGATCGGCAACCTCGACGACGTCACGCTGCGGGTGCTCGACGCCCTGCGCGAGGCCGATGTGCTCGCCTGCGAGGACACCCGCCACACCCAGATCCTGCTCGCCCGCCACGGTATCTCCGCGGCCAAGCTCACGAGCTTTCACGAGCACAACGAACGCGCCCAGTCCCAGAGGCTCGCCGAGCGAATCCGCGCAGGCGCGACCGTCGCGCTCCTCAGCGACGCCGGCACCCCGCTGATCTCCGATCCGGGCTTCGCCCTCGTGCGGGCCTGCCTTCGAGAGGGCCTGCCGGTGCAGGTGCTCCCGGGACCGACCGCCGCCGTCGCCGGGCTGCTCGCGTCGGGACTCCCGGCCGACCGCTGGCTGTTCGTGGGGTTCCTGCCCCGCAAGCCCAAAGAGCTGCGCCGGCTGCTCGAGCAAGCGAGTGAGACGATCGTCGCCTTCGAGTCCCCCCGCCGCCTGGCCCGGGTGCTGGCGCTGCTGGCCGAGTGCCACCCCGAACGGCCGGTCGCCGTCTGTCGCGAGCTCACCAAGCTCCACGAGGAGATCCGTCGCGGAACCGCATCGGAGCTTGCCGCCCACTACGAGGCGAAGGCCCCTCGCGGCGAGATCGTCCTCGTGGTGGGTCCCCCGGCGTCGGACCCCACCCGTCCGGGCGGGCGCCCGGAGCGCCATCCGCAGGCCCACGAGGCTCTGAACAGGCTCGTCCAGGCGGGCGCCAAGCCCAGGCTGGCCGCCGCCGTGGTGGCGGAGCTGACCGGCGTGCCGGCCAACGAGCTCTACCGCGAGCTGGTGGCCGCCGATCGCGGGGGGGTGGCCGCCGATCGCGGACCGGCGGGCTCCGAACAGTAGCCTGGGGCGCACGTGTCCTTCTACGTGACCACCCCCATCTACTACGTCAACGCGGCCCCCCATCTCGGGCATGCTTACACGACGATCGCCGCTGACGTGCTCGCCCGTCATCACCGTCAGCGAGGCGAAGACGTGTTCTTCCTGACGGGCACCGACGAGCACGGGGAGCCCGTCGCGGACGCCGCCCACGCGCTCGGGATCGAGCCCCAGGCGCTCGCCGACCGCAACGCCGAGCGCTTCAAGGCCCTCGCCCCTCTGCTCGGGGCGTCCAACGACTTCTTCATCCGCACCACCGACCCCCAGCACATGGAGAAGGTCCAGAAGGTCCTCTCGCGGGTGCGCGAGAACGGGTTCGTCTATGAGGGCACCTACGAAGGCTGGTACTGCCCACGCTGTGCGGACTTCAAGGCCGAGAACGAGATCGACGAAGGCAACCGCTGTCCGATCCACCACATCGAGCTGACACGCGAGCAGGAGGAGAACTACTTCTTCAAGCTCTCCTCCTTCCAGGGGCCCCTGGAACGCCTGTATGCCGAGCGCGAGGGGTTCGTCGCGCCCCGCACCCGCCGCAACGAGGCGCTGTCGTTCATCCGCTCGGGCTTGCGCGACGTGCCCCTGACCCGGCACAAGCTGAGCTGGGGGGTGCCCGTGCCGTGGGACCCCGAGCACGTGTTCTACGTGTGGTTCGACGCCCTTCTGAACTACTACTCCGCTCTCTCCTACGCCCGCTCCGGCGTGGACCTGACGGGAACGTTCTGGCCCGCGAGCTGCCACGTGATCGCCAAGGACATCCTGCGCTTCCACACCGTCTACTGGCCCGCCCTGCTGATGGCCGCCGGGCTCGAGCTCCCCGAGCGCGTGTTCGTCCACGGCTACCTCCTGATGGAAGGCGAGAAGATGTCCAAGTCCCTGGGCAACGTCCTCGACCCGTTCGCGGTGATCGAGCGCTTCGGCGCCGACCCGCTGCGCTTCTACCTGCTTCGCGACGTCCCCTTCGGCCAGGACGGCTCGGTCTCCACGGCGTCCTTCGAGCAGCGCTACGAGAGCGAGCTCGCCAACGATCTCGGCAACCTCGCCAGCCGCACCCTCGCGATGGTCGCCCGCTACCGCGACGGCCTCGTCCCCGCCGGCGACCCCGACCCCGGGCTCGCCCCGGACTTCTCAGGCCTTGCCGAGCGCGTGTCCGAGCTCATCGACGACACCGAGCTGACCCTCGCCCTGGATGAGATCTGGCAGCGAGTACGCCGCCTGAACCGCTACGTCGAGGAGCAGGCCCCGTGGCGCCTCGCCAAGGACCCCGACTGCGCCGGCGAGCTCGACCTGGTTCTGCGCACCCTCGTCGAGGGCCTGCGCGTGGTGTCGGTCCTGCTGTGGCCGTACATGCCCGCGAGCACCGACACCCTGCTTCAGGCTCTGGACGCTCCCGACGTCGCTCTTCACGGCGCCCGCCTTGGCGCCGGCGCCGTGGGTCGCGTGCGTACGCTCCCGCCCATGTTTCCCAAGAGCGCCGGGTCCGAGCCCGCGTGAGCGACAGCGACCCCGCGTGATCGACAGCCACACCCATCTCGACCTGTGCCAGCCTCCCGACTGCGAGCTGGTGGCGGCCGCCGAGGCCGCGGGCGTGACACGGATGCTCACCGTCGGCATCGACGCCGAGTCCTGCCGGAGGGCCCTCGACGCGGCCGAGCGCTTCCCGGAGGTCTACGCGGCCGTCGGCCGCCATCCGAACACATCCACGGGCTTCGACGAGGACGATCTGGCCGAGCTCCGCGCCCTCGCCTCACACGAGCGCTGCCTGGCGATCGGCGAGACCGGCCTTGACTTCTACCGCGACGGAGCCTCCCGAGACGACCAGCGACGGGCATTCGCCGCGCAGATCGCCCTCGCCCGCGAGACCCACAAGCCCCTCGTGATCCACTCCCGCGCCGCCGAGGAGGAGACCCTCGCCCAACTCGCCGACGAAGCTCTGGGGGTGACCGTCGTGATGCACTGCTTCTCGATGCCCGACCGCCTGGAGGAGTGCCTGGATCGCGGCTTCCTCCTGTCGTTTGCCGGGAACGTCACCTACAAGAACGCCCCCGACCTCGCTGCCGCCGCCCGCGCGACACCCGACGAGCGCCTGCTCGTCGAGACCGACGCCCCGTACCTCACCCCCCAGGTCGTCCGCAAGCACCGCAACCAGCCCGCGTTCGTCGCCCACACCGCCGAGTTTCTCGCCGGCCTGCGCGGCGTGAGCGTCGCCGAGCTCGACACGATCCTCGAGCGAAACGCCGCCCGCGTGCTCGGCTGGCGATGAGCCCGACCGTGGACGCCCCCACCCAGCCCAGCCTGCGGCGGATGCGCCGCTTCGGGATTCGCCCCGACCGCGAGCTCGGCCAGTGCTTCCTGATCGACTCGAACATCCTCTCCGTGATCGCCCGCGCGGCCGAGCTGTCCGAGGCCGACGTGGTCCTGGAGATCGGCGGCGGCTTGGGCGTCCTGTCCGAGCACCTGGCCGATCGCGTCGATCGCGTGCACGTGATCGAGGTGGACACCCGTCTGCGCGAGGCCCTCCTCGACGCCACCGCCGGCCACGCGAACGTGACCGTCCATTGGGGCGATGCGATGCGAATCGACCTGGCCGCCCTGGGGCCCTCGCCGGACAAGCTGGTCGCGAACCTGCCCTACGGGATCGCCGCTGGGGTCCTGCTGCGCACCGTCGAGGAGCTGCCCAGCCTGCACACCTGGGTGGCAATGGTCCAGCGCGAGGTGGGCGTCCGCCTCGCGGCGGCCCCCGGCGGCGGCGAGTACGGCGCGAGCTCGGTGATCGCCCAGCTCGCCTGCGAGGTCAGGGTCCTGCGCCCGATCCCCCGCACCGTCTTTCATCCCGAACCGAACGTCGACTCGGTGCTCCTCGGAATGCGCCGCCGGGACTCCGCCCCTGCGCCTGGGCTGCGCGCGCTGGTGGCCGGCGCGTTCGCCCACCGCCGCAAGACTCTCGCGGGCTCCCTCGTGCTGTCCGAGCGCGACTCGGCACGCGCGCGCCAAGGCAGCCCGGGCTCGGGCTTGACGAGGGATCGGATCCGGGCGGCCCTGGCCGAGCTGGGCCTCCCCGAGAACGCTCGCGCGGAGACGCTCTCGCCGGAGGACTTCCGCGAGTTGTGCCGCCTGCTCGCCGGATGACCTTCGGGGCCGACATATGACAGGGGCCGACATATGACAGGGGCCGACATATGACCTTCCCAATTGGGGGGCCCGCGCGTACGCGCGCGCGGGCGCGGGCCCCCGCAAAGATAAACCTCGGACTGTTCCTCGGGCCGGTCCGCCCGCAGGACGGCAGGCACGAGCTGGCGACCGTCTTTCAGGCGATCTCGCTCGCCGACGAGGTGACCCTCGAGGACGCCCCAGTCGGGTCCGGCGAGGACGAGGTGATCTGCCCGGAGGTGACGATCGCCGGCTCCGAGAACCTCGCGGCGGCCGCGTTGAGCCTGTTCCGCGAGGCGACCGGCTGGGACCACAGGCCGGTGTGTGTGAGGATCGTCAAGCGGATCCCCGTCGCCGCGGGCCTCGGGGGAGGCTCGGCGGACGCGGCCGCGACGCTGTGCCTTGTAAGGCAGGTGTCCGGCCTGGGCTCCGATGAGCTGCTCATGGAGCTTGCCACCCGCCTGGGCGCCGACGTGCCAGCCCAGCTCGTCCCCGGGCGCTGGATGGCCACGGGCGCGGGCGAGCGCCTGCGGGAGCTCCCGCCGCCGAGCCACCCCTTCGGGGTGCTCGTGCTCCCGGCCGGCGCCGAGCTGTCCACCGGGGCGGTGTACGAGCAGGCGGATCGGCTAGGGGTCAGGCGCTCGGCCGCCGCCCTCGCCCACATCTCCGAGGAGCTCGTGGTCGCGTTCGAGCTCGGCGCGGGGGCGCCCGCCAACCGGGAGCTCCTGCACAACGACCTTCAGGCCGCTGCCGTCTGCCTTTGCCCGGAGATCGAGGACGCTCTGGAAAACGCCCTGCAGGCCGGCGCGGACGTGGCGTTCGTGAGCGGCTCTGGTCCCACCGTGGTGGGGCTGTTCCTGAGAGCCAACGGACCGGGTCGCGCCCGTCGGGCCGTCGATGGGCTGGCCGGTCGCGATCCCGAGCCCCTCTGGGCCGTGTCCGTGGATGGGAGCTCGCGTGCGCTCGACATCCCCGTGCGTCACAATCACGGTCGATGAGCAGGACAGCCGTCAACGACTTGGTAGCCGTCTGTGCTGGAGTGTTCGGTCTGGCGTTGTACGCCGGCCTGATCCTGGTGCCCGCGTGGACCAGCTACTCCCGCCTGTGGGAGCGTGTGGCGGCGGGAGTGCTGTCGCTGTACGTGCTCGCCGTGCTCGTCGGCGTCGGCGTGGCGGGTGCGCTCGCCTTCGTCTACTTCTGGGGCTAGCCGAGCCATGTCCGATCTCGCGGCGCTGGAAGCCGTCACCGAGGCGGTTGAGTCCGGGGCCGGTCTGCCCGAAGTCGTGAGGGCCGCCGCCAAGGCCCTGGACGCGAGCCTCGCCGTGTCCGACGCGTGGGGCGCCACCCTGGCGGTCGCCGCCCGCTCGCCGGCCGAGGAGCGGGCGCTGCTCTCCCAGGCCGAGGGCGTGAGGAGCATCCCCCTGCGGGTCGCCGACGCGGCCGTGGGCACGCTGCACATGCGCGCCCGCAGCGACCCCAGCGCTCAGATGACGAGGTTGCTGGTGACGATGATCGCCTCGGAGGTCGAGCGCGTGCGCGCTCCCGATCGAGCCTCGGAGTCCGCGGCGGCAGACTTCCTGCGAGCGACCCTGCGGCGGGAGCTCACCGACCGTGAGGAGCTCCTGAGCGCCGCCCGGGAGCTCTCCCTGGAGCTGGGCGACGGCGCGAGCATGATCGTCGCCCGGGCCCACCCCCAGGCCCCCACCGACGAGGGCTGGCGAGCCCGGGTGCGGGCGGTCGCCGAGCGGGGCGCCCGCGCGGTCGTCAGCCGCTCGATCGCGGCCCTGTCCGAGCGGGAGGCCGCAGGCGCGGCGGGCGCGGAGGTGCTGCTGCTGGTTCCCGGGAGCGACGACGCCACCGCCGAGCGGGCCGCGGAGGCGGTGCTCCGCGAGATGGAGGCCGGACTCGCCGGCTACACGTTCGCGCTCGGGCGCAGTCGCATCGCCGAGGATCCCACCGACCTGCCCCGCGCCGCGAGCGAGGCTCTGCTCGCGGCGAACGTCGCCCAGGGGGACGCCGACGGGGCCGCCCTGGCCTTCGAGCAGACGGGCGCCTACCGGCTGCTGTTGAGCGCGATGAGCGAGAACCCCTCAGAGCTCCAGCGCTTCTACGAGGAGACCGTCGAGCCCCTCGTGGCCTACGACGAACAGTACGAGACCGAGCTGGTCCGCACCCTCGCAACCTTCCTCGAGGCCGATGGCAACGTCGCCGGCACCGCCCAGCGCCTGTTCACCCACCGCCACACGATCTACTACCGCCTGGAGCGAGTCCGTGAGCTCTCCGGCCTGGACGTCAGCTCGAGCGACGGCCGCGAGAAGCTGAGCCTGGGCCTGAAGTCGATGCGGGTCCTCGGCATCTCCGCCGCCGGCGGCCCCGCGACCGAGGCCGGCGCGGAAGGCGGCCGTGTACCGGGCCGCTCGGGACGGGCCTGACCGGCGCCGGGTCGCTTGGACCGGGGCCCAGTCCTGCCGCTCGTCCACCATCGCCGAGGCTGCCCGCCCGGCGACCGTCAGTGGCGTCTCGCCAGCTCCAGGGCGTAGGTCGCGCCCGCTTCTCCGTGGGCGAGCAGAGCGGGGGCCGCGGCGGTGGCGCCCACGCCTGCGTCCCGGAACTGGGGGCCGAGGATCAGTTCGCGGTGAGGAGGCGATTCGAGCCACGCCGTGACCATCTGGGCCGGGGTCGCGTCGGTGCCGGTGGCCCAGCCGATGTTCTCCCCGATGAGCAGTCCCCCGGCGTGTCGCCCGTAGGGGGTCCCGGCGATCAGCGCCCCCGGGGTCGTCCCCGACGGGCGGACGTCCGAGAAGTAGTCCAGGCTGACCATCTCCCGGACCTGGGACACCGCCACCGTCTGCAGTTCGCGGTTGGCTCTCAGCGGACTCAGACGATCGGCGCGACGCACCCGGTCGATCAGGCACAGGGTGGCCGAGTCGATCGCCGCCGTGTTCGTGGGGGTCGGCATCAGGCTCGCGTTCGAGCAAGCTCGGGCCCTCGCGCGCGCGTGGCTGGCCTCACGCGCCGGTGGGTTCTTGCCCGTACCGGCGCCCCCTTCGGCGCTCGTGCAGAGCCCGAGCATCGACAGCATCGCCGCGAGCACGCCGACGATATGCAAGTGCTTTCTCACATTCTTCCCCTGCAACAAGCGCTGCATCGTCGCAGACGTCGCCGACGGACGTGTCACCAGGACGTTGCCCCTGACGCGAGCCGGCGGCCCGCCCACGCCCTCGCCGGTCGTTCGTCGGGCCGGCGATTGTCGTGCGAGGATGTGCCGAGCCCCTTGGGGGGTCGTCCAATGGCAGGACACCAGGTTTTGGTCCTGGGAATCGGGGTTCGAATCCCTGCCCCCCAGTCTTCCGACCGGCGCATGCGCCGGTCGGCCGGGCCGCACATGTGCGGCCCGGAGCCATGCCGCATGCGGCATGGCCTACCATCTCCTGAGTGACTGCGGCTCCGACGGTCCTGATCCTCGCCGCGGGGAAGGGCACGCGCATGCGTTCGCGCACGCCCAAGGTGCTCCACGAGCTGTGTGGCCTGCCGATGGTCCTGTGGCCGGTACGCGCTGCCCTGGCCGCGGGCGCCGGACGGGTGGTGGTGGTCGACTCGCCCGACCGTCCCCTCGCGGACGTGCTCCCCGAGGGGGTTCACCTCGCGGTCCAACCCCAACCGAACGGAACCGGTGGGGCGGTTCTCGCGGCGGTCGCACAGCTCGACGTCGTCGGCTCCCCGGCGGACGGCTCCCCGGCGGACGGCTCCCCGGCGGACTCGCCCGTGGTGGTCCTCAGCGGCGACGTCCCCCTGATCAGCCCCGAGACGATCGAGGAGCTGGTTCGCGCCCACCTGGAGAGCTCCTCGGCGGCCACGATGGCGAGCACCGTTCTCGACGATCCCACCGGCTACGGCCGGGTGGTCCGCGACGAAACAGGCAAGCTGGAGCGGGTGGTCGAGTCGAAGGCCGGAGGGGACGCCACGCCCCAGGAGCATCAGATACGAGAGGTGAACACGGGCGTCTACGTCTTCGCCCTGGAGCCTCTTCGTGAGGCTCTCCCTCGCTTGAGCGCGGAGAACTCCCAGGGGGAGCTCTACCTGCCCCAGGTCCTGGAGCTGATTCGCGCCGCCGGGGGCGCCGTCGACGCCCACCCCGTGGCCGACCCCCGACTGGTCCTCGGCGTCAACGATCGCGCCGCCCTCGCCCGCGTGCGTGCGCTCGCCCAGGCGGCCATCCACGACCGTCACATGCTCGCGGGCGTCACCATCCTCGATCCACCCGCCACCGTCATCGACGTGGACGTCCAGATCGGCCCCGACACCGTCATCGAGCCCTTCACCACGATCAGGGGCTCCACCAGGATCGGAGAGACCTGCCTGGTGAGGAGCTCCTACATCGTCGACTCCGTCCTGGAGGACTCCGTCACCGTCGGCCCGTTCGCCTACCTGCGTCCGAACACCGTCCTGCGCGCCGGCTCGAAGGTCGGCACGTTCGTGGAGGTCAAGAACTCCGACATCGGCCTCGCCACCAAAGTGCCCCACCTGTCATACATCGGCGACGCCGACGTCGGCGAGCGCACGAACCTGGGCGCCGCCACCATCACGGCCAACTACGACGGCCGCTCCAAGCACCGCACCACCATCGGCTCGGGGGTCCACACGAGCGTCGACACCACCCTCGTCGCCCCCGTGTCTCTCGGGGACGACTCCTACACCGGCGCCGGATCGGTGATCACCGACGACGTCCCCCCGGGAGCCCTCGGGATGGCGCGTGCCCGCCAGGAGAACATCGAGGGCTACGCCCACAGGCATAAGCCGGGGTCAGAGCCGCAGTCGGGGTCAGAGCGGGAGTCGGACGGGCCCCCACCACCGAAGGCCGAAGGCTAGATGCGTCGCTCGGACGGTTTACACTCACAAACAAGATGAGCAGCGCGATCGACACGCGCACCCAGCAGGCCCCTCAGACGAGCCTGCCGATCGATTACAACAAGCGGCTCATGCTGTTCAGCGGCCGCGCGAATCCGCAGCTCGCGATCGACATCGCCGACAAGCTGGGCGTCGGGCTGGGGCCGGTCTCTCTGAGGACGTTCTCCAACGGCGAGGTCTACTGCCGCTACGAGGAGTCCATCAGGGGAGCCGACGTGTTCATCGTCCAGTCCACCTGCGGAAATCCCCAGACGGGAGTCACCGCCAACGACTCCCTGATGGAGCTCCTGTTCATGATCGACGCCGCCGTCGGCGCCTCCGCCCACCGGGTCATCGCGGTGACCCCCTGGTTCGGCTACTCCCGCCAGGACAAGAAGTCCGCCCCCCGCGAGCCCATCTCCGCCCGGCTGGTCGCCCGCATGCTGGAGGCCGCCGGCTCTGACCGGGTGCTGACGATGGATCTCCACGCCGGCCAGATCCAGGGCTTCTTCCAGAAGCCCGTCGACCACATGACCGCCCTGTTCATGCTCACCCAGTACTTCGGCGATCTCGGCCTATCGGACCTCGTCGTCGTGGCTCCCGACGCGGGCCGGGTCAAGCTGAACAAGAAGTTCGCCTCCAAGATCGGCGCCGAGCTGGCGATCCTCGACAAGGAGCGCCCCGCCCAGCAGGTCGCCGAGATCGGCTACGTGATCGGCGACGTCCGCAACAAGACCGCCGTGATCGTCGACGACATGATCGACACCGCCGGCACCCTCAAGGCGGCCGCCCAGACGGTCCTCGACGAGGGAGCCTCCCGCGTTTACGCGGCCGCCACCCACGCGATCTTCTCCGGCGACGCGTTCGAGAACCTCAGGACCTCGGGCCTGCAGGAGATCGTCGTCACCGACACGATCCCGGCCAACCCGGACCGCCCCGCCAACGTCCGCGTGCTCCCCTGCGCCGAGCTCCTCACCGACTCGATCCGCCGCATCTTCGTCGACGACTCCGTCAGCGAAGTCTTCGGCGGCGAGAACCAGCTCTTCTAGATCTCGCCCGCCAGGCCCCTCCGTCGATCCGGGCGCCGACCATGAACGCCCAGCCCTCCCTCCAGACGGTCCCACCCGACCGCGGTCCTCGAGTGTGGTGGCGCCAGATCTCCCGCCGCAGGCGCGTAACGATCGTGGTCGTCGCCGTCGTCCTGTTTCTCGCGATCAGCACCCTCCTCGCTCGCTTCCTGTCGGTCGAAAACGCCGAACGCGCCGACATCCTCACGGTCCTTCAGGCTCAGGCCCGCGGAGACTCCGCCCGCGAGCTCGCCCTCCTGGACGGCTGCCGAACGAGCCCATCGTGCGCCTCCATCGTTCGCCAGAATGCCGCCCGGCTGCGCCGGCCGGGGGCAGTCAAGATCCTGTCCATCACCTCCCCGATCGCCGGCTCCCTAACCACCGCCACCGGCACCACCCGCGTGGCGTGGACCGTCATCACCAGACTCCCCGTGGTCCAGTGCGTAGCGGTTCGCCGCTCGGGCAGCTTTCTCACGGGCTTCCACGTGACCCTGTTGTCGCTCACCGCCCCGATCGAAAACGAAGGGGAATGTTGACCCGCGCCACGGTTCGCCAACACGACGAGCCAAGCGGGGCGGCGTTTTCGGGCCGGCCGACCCCCGCGAAGCGGGCCCGGGCGGGACGAAGGCGTCCGTCCCCGCGCTGCTAAAGTCGTCCGCCGCGATGCCAGACACCCAAACCAAGCTCGAGGTCAACAGCCGCTCCGCCGAAGGCTCTCGCTCGGCCCGACGCCTGCGCCGCTCAGGCCGTGTGCCCGGGGTCGTCTACGGCGGCGGCGGGGAGTCCGTGAGCTTCGACGCCGACGCTCGCGAGCTTCGTCTCGCCCTCGCCCGCTCAGGGGCGGTGCTGGACCTGAGCGTCGACGGTGCCAAACCCACTCCGGTGGTCCTCAAGGAGGCCCAACGCGACCCCGTCCGCGGCGAGACCGTCCACGTCGATCTTCTTCGCGTCCGTCTCGACGAGGCCATCCACGCCGTCGTCACCCTCGAGCTCACCGGCGCCGAGGACTCCCCCGGGGTCAAGGAAGGCGGCGTCCTGGAGCAGATCGTCCGCGAGCTGAACGTTCAGGCCCTACCTACCGCCATCCCCGAGTCGATCGTCCACGCGATCGGCGAGATGCAGATCGGCGACACGATCGTCCTCGCCGCGGTCGCCTCGCCCGAGGGTGTCGAGCTGCTCGACGAAGCCGACACCGTCGTCGCGACCCTGTCCCCGCCCCGTCTCCAGACCGAGGCCGAGGAGGAGATCGAGGCCGAGACGGAGCTCGTGGGTGAGGGCGAGGGCGAGGGCGAGGGCGCGGAGCAGGGCGAGTCCTCAGAGGGCGCCGGCTCCGACGGCACGTCCGGCGGGGAGTAGCTCCCACTGCGCAGGCCGTTTCGTCGCGACGCCCCCGGCGGCGGCGGCGCTGCCGCCGACTGGCTGATCGTCGGGTTGGGGAACCCCGGCCCTGAGCATGCGAAGACCCGCCACAACGTCGGCTTCATGGTCGCCGACGTCCTCGCCGAGCGCTGGCGCCTGGGACGCCCGCGGGCCCGCTTTCGCGGGCTGATCGCCGAGGGTCGCGTCGACGGCTCGATGTCGGGGGTGCCGCCGTCGGGGATGGGGTTGGCGGAGGAGCTGTCGGAGCTTTCCCAAACGGGGGCGCCGCGCGCGCGCGCGTACGCGCGCGCGGCGGTGCTGTGGCCGCAGACCTACATGAACGACGCCGGCCGCTCGGTGGGACCCGCCCGGGGCGCTCTCAAGCTCCCGCTCGAGCGGGTCCTGGTGGTGCACGACGAGATCGACATCCCCTTCGGAGAGGTCCGTGCCCGGGTCGGTGGCGGGCTGGCGGGTCACAACGGCCTGAAGTCGCTCAAGCGGGAGCTGGGGGGAGCGGACTTCGTCCGCGTCCGCGTCGGCGTCGGCCGGCCGCACTCGAGCGATCCCGAGATCGTCTCCTCCTACGTCCTCGGTCGCTTTCGCGAGGATCCCGAGCAGGTGCGCGACCTGGTGGAGCGCGCCGCCGACCGGGTTCAGGCCATCGTCCTCGGCGAGGATCCGGTTTAGATGGCGCTGCGCTCGCTGCTGGGGCTGATCGAGGACGACCCCGCCGCAGTGGCCCTCGCGCAGGAGGGCGGTCACGCCTTCGTGTCGGCCTCCCTCCGTCCGTATCTGATCGCGGCCCTGGCCGATCGCGAGTCCACCGCCCGATCCCGACCGACGGTGGTGGTCGTGGGCGACGATCGCGCCGCCCGCCACCTCGCGGGGGACCTCCGCGCCTGGCTCGCCCCTCGCCGGGTCCGCTACTACCCCTCCCGGGGGGTCGCCTATGAGTCTCATCTGGCGCCAACTCCCCACCTGGTCGGCCTCCGCGTCGCGGCTCTCGATGCGCTCTTGGCCGCGGGCTCGGACACGGGCTCGGACGCGGGCTCGGACACGGGCTCGGACGCGGCCATCCAGGAGTCGCCGGTGGTGGTGGTGAGCGCGGTGGCCCTTTCGGAGAAGGTCCCCGATCCGTCCCTTCGCCCCCGCTCATTCACTTTGCGTGCGGGGGATCTCCTTGACCTCGAGGAGTGTTCCGCCGAGCTCGTGGCGGCGGGCTACGAGCGGGTCGACCAAGTGGAGGACCGCGGCCAGTTCGCGCTCCGCGGGGGCATTCTCGACGTGTTTCCCGCGACCGAGGACCGGGCGGTCCGCGTGGACATGTTCGACGTCGAGATCGAGTCCCTGCGTTGGTTCTCAACGTTTACCCAACGCTCTCTCGGGGATGTCAAGGAGGTCGAGATCGCCCCCGCCGCGGAGCTTGCCCTCGAGCACCGCGAGCTCGCCGAGATCGCCGCTCTGGACCTCCATGACGGCGACGCCGACGCTCGCCCGGACATCGCCGAGCTGCTCCCGGTCGAGCGGTTCGGGGCGCTCCTCGACCTGATCGGCGAGGGGGCGGAGGTTCTGATCGCGGCCGAGGAGGAGCTGAAGCCGGCGCTCAGCGACCACTGGACGGACGTGACCGCGGCATTCGCCGATACCGACGCCCATCACCTGTACGTCAGCCCCGAGAACATCGAAGACGCCCTCGCGCGCCGGGCCCGGGTGTGGCTGTCGGCGCTCGCGAGCGGCCAGGCGATCGAGCTGCGGGCACAGGCCTCGGACACGGCGGCGCGCACGCTGGCAGACGCGGAGCCCGAGCTCGAGAAGCTTGTGCGCTCGGGCTATCGCACGGTCGTCGCGTTCCCCCGCCGGGGCGAGGGCGAGCGGGCCGCGTACAACCTCGGGCGGCTGAAAGCCAGCTGGCTGGGGGAGGGCGTCGATGCGGGCGCGACACCCGAGGAGGCGTCCCTGCGGTTCGCGGCCGCGTCTCTTCGCGAAGGCTTCGTCGCGCCCACGTTGAAGCTGGCCGTCTTCCCCGAGCATCGCCTATTGCGCCGCCGCCGCGCCGAGCGGGGGAGGGGAGGGGCAGGTCAACCCGGCGGATCGGCCGGCGAAGGGCCCGCAGGCGTGCGCAGGGGAGCCCTTCGCTCCTTCACGGACCTGCGCACGGGCGACATCGTCGTGCACGAGGACCACGGCGTCGCACGGTTCGCCGGCTTTGAGACTCGCACCGTCGCGGAGGTGACCCGCGACTACCTCTACCTCGAATATCAGGGCGACGATCGCGTCTACGTGCCCACCGAGCAGCTGGCGAAGATCTCCCGTTATGTGGGCGCGGGCGGCGAGCATCCGCCGCTGTCCAAGCTCGGGGGCACCCGCTGGGAGACGATGAAGGCCCGTGCTCGTCGCGCCGCCCAGGAGCTGGCAGGCGAGCTGTTGAGCCTCTATGCCGAGCGCCGCCGCCGGCCCGGCCACCCATTCGAGCCCGACTCCGATTGGCAGCGCGAGTTCGAGGCGAGCTTTCCCTACGCCGAGACCCCCGACCAGCTGGAGGCGATCGAACTGGTCAAGGCCGACATGGAATCCCCGCGTCCGATGGACAGGCTGATCTGCGGGGACGTGGGCTACGGCAAGACCGAGGTTGCCTTGCGGGCCGCGTTCAAGGCGGCGAGCCAGGGCAAGCAGGTGCTGATGCTCGCGCCCACCACAATCCTCACCCAGCAGCACTACGGGACGTTCGCCGAGCGCCTCGCCGACTACCCGATCAACGTCGAGCAGGTCTCGCGATTTCGCTCTCCGGCCGAGCAGAGGGCGGCGATCGCGGGCTTCGCCCAAGGACGGGTGGACATCCTGATCGGCACCCACCGGGTGCTCTCGCGCGACGTCCGTGCCAAGGACCTCGGCCTCTTGATCGTCGACGAGGAGCAGCGCTTCGGGGTCAAGCAGAAGGAGCTCCTGCGCCAGATGAAGCTGAAGATGGACGTGATCTCGATGTCCGCCACCCCGATCCCCCGGACCCTGCAGATGTCCCTGGCGGGCTTGCGGGAGATCTCCGTGATCGAGACTCCTCCCGAGGGCCGCCGGCCGGTGAGGACCTATGTCGGGGAGTACGAGGAGGAGCTCGTCAAGCGCGCGATCCTCCGCGAGCACGACCGTGGCGGCCAGGCCTTCTTCCTGCACAACCGGGTCGAGTCGATCGAGGAGACCGCCGAGCGCCTGCGCGCGCTGTGCCCGCAGGCCCGCTTCGCGGTCGCCCACGGTCAGATGGCCGAGGGAGAGCTAGAGGAGGTGATGATGGACTACCTGCGGGGGGGCTCGGAGGTGCTCGTGTGCACCTCGATCATCGAGTCGGGGATCGACATCCCTCAGGCGAACACCCTGATCGTCGAGCACTCCGACGCGTTCGGCCTGTCTCAGCTCTACCAGATCCGCGGTCGTGTCGGGCGCAGCCGCGAGCGCGCGTACGCCTACCTGCTCTACGACTCGGCGGCCGCCCTCACGTCCGACGCGGCTCAGCGTCTGGCGGCGCTGTCGGACTACACCGAGCTGGGCGCCGGCTTTCAGATCGCGATGCGCGACCTGGAGCTGCGCGGCGCCGGCAACCTCCTGGGCGATGAGCAGTCCGGCCACGTCGCGGCACTCGGCTTCGAGCTTTACATGCAGATGCTCGACGAGGCCGTTCGCGCCGCCGGGCCGGCCGCTGGCGCCGACGGGACCGAGCTCCAAGCGCCCGAGCCGGTACGCCTGGACGTCAACGTCGACGCTTACGTGCCCGCCGACTACGTCCCCTACGAGCAGGCCAAGATCGAGATCCACAGGCGGGTCGCGGGCTCGTTCGAGGTCGCCGACGTACAGCAGCTCAGCGAGGAGCTCGAGGATCGCTTCGGGCCGGTCCCCGAGCCCTTGGAGAACCTGCTCGCGCTGCAGCGCGCCCGCATCAAGTTTGGCCAGGCGGGCGCCTCGGCGGTGAGCTTTCGCGGCGACCGCCTCGCGGTCACGCCGATCGAGCTCGATGCCGCACGCGCCCGTCGCCTGCGCGAGCAACTGCCCGAGGCCCTCTACGAGTCCGGCCGCTCGCAGGTCTCGATGCGGGTGCCACGCGAGGGCCCCGCTCGCTTTCCGACCGTCGTCAAGGCGGCCGATGTGCTCCTGGCGCTGACTCGCGAGGCGGCCTAGCGCCGTCCGGGGCGGCTTTGTCCGGGGCTCGTCTTCGGGAGCTCGGGATGCGTCTTCAGGAACTCCTTAAACACGGAGGTCCCGGTTTCCGCTAGAGTGCCCGCGTCGTGTCCAGGCATCTCCGTCTCATCTCGGCGCTAGGCGCCGTTTTCTTTGCTGCCATCGGGCTGTCCGCGTGCGGGGGGGGCGTCCCTGGCAACGCGGTCGTGCAGGTCGGCGGCAACCCGATCACCAAATCGACCTTCGAACACTGGTTGGGAGTAGCGGCCGCGTCGAGCGCCGCCACTCCGGGCGAAAAGCCGGTCCTGCCCGATCCGCCGAACTACACCGCCTGCATCGCACACCTCGAAGCGACGGCGTCCAAACCCGTCAAAGGCCAGGCAAAGCCCTCCCAGGCCCAGCTGAAGAGCCAGTGCGAGCAGCAATACAAATCGCTGCAGCAGGAGGTGCTGAGCTTCCTGATCTCCTCCTCCTGGGTGCTCGGGGAAGCTGAAGCCCTGGGCGTGAAAGTGAGCGACGCGGAAGTCAAGAAGCAGTTCGGAAAGATCAAGAGCCAGCAGTTCCCGAAAGCCGAAGAATTCAAGAAATTCCTGACCAGCTCCGGGCAGACCGTCTCGGACCTGCTGCTCCGCGTGAAGCTCAACCTGCTGTCGACCAAGATCCAGCAGAAGGTCGCCAAGGAGAAAGGCGCCGTCACCGAGGCCCAAATCGAAAAGTACTACAACGAACACAAGTCCCAGTTCGGAACGCCCGAAAAGCGGGCTCTCCTGGTCATTCTCACCAAGACCGAAGCCGAAGCCAAGAAGGCGAAGGAAGAAATCGAATCGGGCAAGAGCTGGGCGTCGGTCGCCAAGAGCAAATCGATCGATCCCACGAGCAAGGCCAACGGCGGCGAACTCGTCGGCGTGGTCAAGGGACAGGAGGCCAAGCCGCTCGACGAAGCGGCCTTCTCGGCCAAGAAGGGCGTGATCGGCGGGCCGGTGAAGACGCCGTTCGGCTACTACATCTACGAGGTCAAGAGCATCACCCCGGGCAACCAGCAGGCCCTCGCGCAGGCCAAGTCCACGATCAAACAGCAGCTCGCCAGCACCCAGCAGCAGCAGGCCCTGAGCAAGTTCGTCAAAGAATTCCGCAAGAACTGGACCGCCAAGACCGAATGTCGGGCGGGCTATGTGGTCCAGAACTGCAAGGAGTACAAGAAACCCAAGACGAGCTCCACGCTCACTCCGCAGACGTCCACGCCGACGCCCACCACGCCCGCGCAGACGACCTCCACACCCACGACGACCACCAAATAGCCCCGGCTCGGGTGAAGTCGCCGGCCCATACAGCAGGACTCCGCCCAATCGCCTCCGATCCTCGGTGGGTCCGGGGGTCATGAGCCAAATCGAACGCGTCCACGCGCGCCAGATCCTCGACAGCAGGGGCAACCCCACGGTCGAGGTCGAGGTCGGACTCCGCTCCGGAGCCCACGGTCACGCGGCGGTGCCCTCGGGCGCGTCCACCGGCGAGTTCGAGGCCAGGGAGCTTCGCGACGGCGGCGAGCGCTGGCAGGGAAAGGGTGTCACCCAGGCGGTCGCGAACGTCAACGGCGAGATCGCCCAGGCGGTCGCCGGCCTGGACGCCGCCGATCAACGGGGGCTGGACAGGGCGCTGGTCGAGCTGGACGGCACATCGGGCAAGTCCCGGCTGGGCGCGAACGCGATCCTCGGCGTGTCCCTTGCCGGCGCTCACGCCCAGGCCGCCGAGGAGGGACTACCGCTGTGGCGCTATCTGGGCGGCGAGGCGGCCCGGGTGTTGCCGGTGCCGATGATGAATGTGCTCAACGGCGGCGTTCACGCCGACAACAAGGTCGACTTCCAGGAGTTCATGATCGTGCCCTGTGGCGCCTCCACCTTCTCGGAGTGCCTGCGCACGGGCGTCGAGGTCTTCCACGCGCTGAAGCGCACCCTCCACGAGCGCGGACTCTCCACCGCCGGCGGCGACGAGGGTGGCTTCGCGCCCGACCTCGCCTCCAACGAGGAGGCCCTGCGGATGCTCGTGGAGGGGATCGAAGCGGCCGACTATGAGCCGGGCGCCGACGTGGCGATCGCCATGGACCCGGCCACCAGCGAGCTCTACCGGGAGGGCGAGGGCTACGTGCTCGAGCACGAGGGCCGCACCCTCACCGCCGAGGAGCTCGCCGGCTACTGGGCCGAGCTCGCCGAGCGCTACCCGATCGTCTCGATCGAGGACGGCATGGACGAGGAGGACTGGAGCGGCTGGCAGGCCCTGACCAAGCGTCTCGGCGAGCGCCTGCAGCTCGTCGGCGACGATCTGTTCGTCACCAGCGTCGACCGCCTGCAACGAGGCATCGATCTGGGCGTCGCCAACTCGATCCTCGTCAAGGTCAACCAGATCGGGACCCTGTCGGAGACACTGGACGCGATCGCGCTCGCCCGCAAGGCCGGTTACACGGCCGTGGTCAGTCATCGCTCGGGTGAGACCGAGGACGTCACGATCGCCGATCTCGCGGTGGCCACCGGATGCGGACAGATCAAGACCGGCGCCCCATCCCGCTCGGACAGGGTCGCGAAGTACAACCAGCTCCTTCGCATCGAGGAGCAGCTCGGCCCAGACGCCGAGTTTCCCGGCCGCTCGGTCTTTCGCGCCTGAGCCTCGCCCGCGCGTTAGGCAGCGCGGGCCTGAGCAGGCGGCCCCGCGCCGAGCGGTGCCCGCGCCCGCGGGGGCCCCCGCGTGGGCCCCCGCGCACGGGCCCCACCTCGCGCTCGCTTGCAGGTATCGAAGGGGCGGGGGCGAAGCCAAGCAGCAATGGCGTCCGCAAGCTCCTCCACCGCCCGCCGTCGGCCCTCGGTCGAAACGGGCCCCTTCGAGCGCGTGCGCTGGGACAGGCTCGGACGGATCGCCATGTTGTGTGTGCTCGTTGCCCTTCTCTACCTGTACGTCAGTGCCGGTATCCGCCTGTTCTCAACCTGGCGGGAAGCGCGCGCCGACAGCGCTCAGGTGTCGGCTCTCGAGCACGAACATGTGCTCCTCCTGCGCCGTCACGAAGCGCTCGGGCGGCGGGGCACAGTCGAAGAAGAGGCCCGCCGGCTGGGCATGATGAAAGCTGGCGAGCAGCCCTACGTGATCACGGGCCTGCCGAGCAACTGACCGGCCGAGGCTCGCTGCTAGCCTCGCCTCAGTGCAGGCGTTCGAGAACGCGATCTACCAGTGGCAGCGGGGCGAGCGTCGCCTGCATGAAGCCCCTGCCGAGCGCACCCCACTGTTGGATCACGTCGTCGGGGCGCTCGTCTCGGAGCTCCGCCGGCGCCTGGGGGGCCGCTTCACCGCACAGGAGCTCCTGGAGCTGTACGAGGCCGGCACGGGCTGGTGCATGCAGACGGCCATGACCCTCGCGCCCGAGGATCCCTGGGCGTGGGATTCGGGCGTCGTGGTGGACGCCGCGTTCGGTCGGTATCTGCGCGAGGCTTCGGACTACGCTGGAGGAAAGCGCGCCCTGAGCGAGGCGTAGAGGGTGCTCAGTCGTCGTCGCCGACGCGGTTGATGACGATGCGGTCCTCTTCGACTGTGACCTCGACCGGCCGGTGACCGGCCCAGTGCTCGGCGTAGATCGGGTTGTCCTGAATCGCCGGGTCAAGCCACAGGCCGTACCCCTCCTCGCCGTGATCGAAGGTGCCCTCCAGCGGCCCCGCGTTGCGCGCGCTGCCACGCCTGCGTCCTCCGCGTCGTCCACGCCGGCGGGTCCTCGGGCGCTCCTCGCTGTCGCTGTCGCCCTGGCTATCGCCCTCGCTATCGCCCTCGTCCTCGGCGTCGTCTCCGGCCTTCTGTCGCTCGGCTCTCATTTCGGCGGCCTCCAGCTCGGCGGCCTCGAGCTCGGCGGCTATCAGCGCGTCGTCCTCGGCCCTGAGATCGACTTCGTCTTGGTAGTCCGTCGCGACGGCCCCCTCCGGGGTCTCGCCGTCGTTGACGAGCTCGTTCTGACGCTTGAACTGCTCGATGTCCCTGACGGTCACATCGAGCTGATGCGCGACCCACGCGTCGGTGCGACCTTGACGCACCCAGCTGCGGATCTGGTTGAGGTGTGGACGTAGAGACTTGCGAGCCATCAACGGTCCGGGAGACTAGCGCATACGCTGCCCTCACCGGTCGGGCCCGCGTCTTTTCGGGCGCGGTGATCCTAAGATTGAACATCGGGGCGCGTCCGACCGACCCTGCGACTATGCTTGCTCAAGCTTGCGCGGCTGCGGCCAATCCCGCGCGGTGCTTGTTGGCTAAGAGGAAGGTGCGCGGCAAATGCTGGTGCTGACACGCAAGTCCAATCAGAGCATCATGATCGGGGACGATGTCGAGGTTTCGGTGTTGTCGGTGATGGGCGACAAGGTGCGCATCGGCATCCGGGCGCCCCAGGACATTCCTGTCTTTCGCACGGAGATCTACCTCGAGATCCAGCGCGACAGCATGCAGCCGGACGCCGCGAATGGCGATGAGGGCAAGGGCAATCCCGCCTCCGCCGATCGCAAGCCGGACGCTGGCCCTTAGCTCGCCCGAAGTCGGGCCCCGCGTGCGCGCGCGGGGGCGGAGAGGTGGCGCGGGGAGGTGGCTCGGGTATGGGGGGCGAGCTGCGGTCCCGAGTAGGTTCTCAGCCCAGCAGCAGGTAGAGCGTGCGGAACATGACCACGGTGACGATCGCCGCCGTGAGGATCAGCGTGAGGACGAGCAGGATGAAGCGGATCGACCCTCGCCTGTGTCGGCGGTCGACGGCTCGTTTAAACGCCCGCTGCTCGGTGGTGCGCCGCAGGGACTCCCGCCGGTGGCGGTCCACCGATATCTCTTTGACGAACGCCTGCTCGAGCTCCGCAAGACTCTGGCGCATCTTCATGACAGCGCCTCGTCGCTCCTGGACGGCGTCCTGACCGATCGGAGATCGCCGTATCTTCGATCGGTAAGCACGCGTGCGTAGCACGTCACGTTGGGTGGGTGGGCATTCCATTCCTTGCCAGGAACGACGATCCGCCGTCCTGACCGGATCTGGCGCCACCTGACGGACTTACACGCGTCGGTCACGTCAAGATCCTCTTACCCGACCGGCGCCCCGGTCTCGGCGCCCTCGTAGACCTTGACGAACCGCAGGTAGTTCTCGGCGACCTTGCGGGCTCCCGCGGAACGCTCGATCTTGCCGTCCACGTAGGCTTTCAGCGGATCCCACCAGATCGAGCGGCCGATCGCGAAGCCGACGAACCCCTCGACTGGGGCGGCCTGACGGAGCCAGTGGTCGACCTTGGTGTCGTCCGCGCCACGGCCCAGGACCACGCACACGACCCCGTCGCGTCCACCCGAGCGGGCCTGGGCGACGAGCATCTCGCAGTCTGAGCGCTCGTCGACGCCCTCGATCTTCCACACGTCCACCTCGATGCCCGCGTCCTGGATCTCGGCGATGGTCCGGCGCATCAGCTCGGGACGGAGCTCGGCGTCGTAGCGGGCGGTGTCTCCGTCGACCGCCTCCAGGTGGGCGGTCTCGGCGGGCACGAGCAGCTCGAACAGGAACTTGCGATCGCGGTCTTTCAGCCAGTCGGACAGCCGCCTGAGCTTCGTCAGTTGCTCGTGGTTCGCGGAGGGGTCGCCGTCGGGGTTGTAGCGGACGAGCACCTTCGTGAAGTCGGGGTCGAACTTCTCGATGTGCTCGCCGAAGTCCTCGCCGTACTGGAAGTCGAACATGCTCTGTCCCGAGCGCTCGGCGGGCATCGCGAGCTTGAGGCCCTTCCCTCGTGCCTCCTCGGGGACGGTCGAACCGAACTGCTCGTCCACGAGCACGCCGGTGACCGCCGGGTCGGCGCCGGCGGTGACGGCCTGGGAGAGACCCTCGAAGATCAGGTGCTTGGCGTCGGCGATCATCGCCGTCTGCTCGGCGTCGGGCTCGCCCTCGATGCCGAAGAACTTCGTCTGAAACGATCCGCGATGGTCGAACGCGAGGATGTAGAGCTTGTTGTCGTAGCCTGGTGTCATGGCCTGAGTATCCCAAAGCCACGCTCTCCCGGCGGCGAGCACGGGTCGCGAGGAGGGGAGCCTCGTGGCGGCATCCTCGAGTCGCGCGGGAGCAGGCCCTCTCAGGAGGGTCCCGAGAGGGGTCCTTAGAATGGGATGACGATGCCTTCAGGCGCGGACCTGTTCGTGGTGTGCAAGCAGTGCGGGTCGCAGGTCAGCCCGTACATCACCGAGTGCCCCTATTGCGGTCACCGTCTGCGCCAGCGTGCCCCCAAGCTGCCACGCGCCAAGAGCCGTGGCCGGATGCTGGGACGGCTCGTGCCGAAACCCACCCTCACACGCTCCAGATCGCCGGTCGGGAGCTCGCGCCGCCGGCGTTTCTCCCGGCAGGGAGACTATTCGGGGCGCGAGTCCCGGCCGTACGCGACGATCGCGCTGGTCCTCGCGGGAAGCGCCGGATGGGTACTCGTGTCGGCGGGGTATGTGGCCTTCTCCAGCCTGGCGATCGTCGGCCCCCTGCGGGGCGACTGGTGGAAGCTCTTCTCCAGCCCGTTCGCCTACCGCGACGGCCTCTACGCGTTCGTCGCCCTGCTGGCCACTGCAATCTTCGGCTGGCTGCTCGAGCGCAGGCGAGGACCGGTGATCGTGCTCGCGGTCTTCTTCGGGGGAGCCGTCACGGGAGCCCTGGCGGCGCTCGCCGTCTATGACCTGCCGATCGTCAGCGGCGCGAACGGCGCGGCCCTGGCGTTGCTCTGCGCGTGGGCGGTCCCGGACCTGCAGGCGATGCGCCGGGGCTACTACTACGAGGGCGATCTGCTGGGGGTCGGGGCGATCGCGTTCGTACTGCTCGCCCTGCCCTACGCTCGCCCCGAAGCGAGCTGGCTGGCGGGCGTGACGGGGGGCGCGACGGGCCTTCTGCTCGGTCTCGGCATGCACCTCATCGACCCGCCCGAGCTCTGAGTCGCCTCCCCGCCGCGGTGGGGTGTGGCGGTCGAACGCCGGCTCGGCTTCACACTCCTATGATTGACCCTCGACAAAGCTCTCCAGACCCCGACCGACAGGAGCAGCGACGACCATGGAGATCCGGTTCCTAGGCCACGCGGCGTTCGAGCTCACAGACGGCTCGACCTCCGTGCTCATCGACCCGTTCCTCACGGGAAACCCGAAGGCGGCCGTGAGCCCCGAGGAGCTCAGCCCGCAGACGATCCTGCTCACCCACGGCCACGCCGATCACATCGGCGACACGGTCTCGATCGCCAAGCGCGCCTCCAGCGACGTGGTGGCGATCGTGGAGATCGCGAACGAGCTCTCACAGGACGGCGTCCAGAGCGTTCACGATCCCAATCTGGGGGGTACCGTCTCCTTCGAGTGGGGCTCGGCCAAGCTCGTCCCCGCCTGGCACACCTCGACCACGCCGAAAGGCACGGTCAACACCCCGGCCGGCCTGGTCGTGGAGATCGGTGGAAAGACGATCTACCACCTGGGCGACACGGCTCTCTTCTCCGACCTGCAGCTGATCGCCGCCTCCACGGGCGCGATCGACGTGGCGCTCATGTGCATCGGAGGCCATTACACGATGGACCGTCACGACGCCGTCCAGGCCGCCCGGTTGATCGGAGCCAAGCAGGTGATCCCCTGCCACTACGACACGTTCCCACCGATCGTCACCGACGCCCAGGCGTTCAAGGCCGACGTGGAGTCGGCGGGCATCGGCGAGGTGGTCGTGCTCGCGCCAGGGGAGCGTCACTCGCCATGACGATGACCAACGCGGTCGTCCTGATCGAGGCCGAGCGCGACGCTCTCTCGACCCTGGGCGGGGCCCTGGCCGACATCGAGGGGGTGGCCGAGGCCTACTCGGTGACCGGCGAGTGGGACTTCGTGGCGATCGTTCGCGTGCCCGACCACGAGCAGCTGGCGGATGTCGTGACGGGCGAGATCGGCGGTCTCTCCGGCGTGATCCGCACACAGACGATGGCCGCGTTCGCGGCCTACTCCCGCCACGACCTGGAAGCGCTGTTCTCGCTCGGTGAATAGCCGCCCGCGGACCCATAGGCGTCCGTAGAGGGCCACGATGGCCTCCATCCCTCTGAAGCCGGAGTACGGGCCGACCCTCGGGCGACTGCTGGCCCCCCGTTGGCATGCCGCGTCCGCGCTCGCCCGGGTCCTGGTGGTCGGCGCCTGCGTGGCTCTCCTGGCGGTTCTGGTGGGGGCCGGGCTGAGCCTCGAGAACGCCCACTACTCCCACGGTGGACCGGCCCCGTTCAGCTTCAGCTACCGAGACCTCTACCGGACCGCTCCCGGTCCGGGGGAGTACGTCAAAGTGGACCGTCGCGTCGATGGCCGCCTGGAGGACTCCTTCGCGGTCGGGCCGCTGCTGCTGGCGCCGTACTCGGGCGCCCTTCCGGCGGAGCTACCTCTATACGCCACCCACTACATCGACGGCCTGCGACGTCGATACGCCGGCTTCGTGCTCCGCGGCGAGGGCAAGACCCGGGTCAACACGGTCCCTGCTTACGACATCCTCTACACGGCCCGGGTGCAGGGCGCGAGGATGTATGGCCGGGACATCCTGCTCCTGCCCGAGCGCTCCCACCCGCGTGCGGGCGTGGTCATCTCGATGCTTGCGTCCCCCACGGCCGAAGCGGCGGCCAGCTCGCCGCTGGAGGTCGGGGCCACGGGGGTCCTCGAACTTCCAGTCGAGACGTTCACGATCGGCTAGATCGGACCCGGGAGGGGAGACCCTACGCCTCGGCGAGCGACCTGCTCGGCCGACGCCCGCCCGTGCGCGCTCCCGTGAGCGAGTTGACGCCCATCAAGATTCATGTTACCGTCGGGCACACGAAAGTAGGGAAGGCTGCGGCCCAAGGCATGGACTGATAGAGCCGGCGGCGTTTGGGGCGGTCAGAAAGGGGAGAGAGCGATGTCCTTCAGAGTTCGGATCCTTCTCGTCTCGTCGGTGACTTGTACGTGTCTCATGATCGCAGCATTCGCCTGGGCGGCGGAGACGTTGACGGTCCACGCGAGCCTCCACCCCGGCAAGCTGGGCGCCCCGACGAACGTCTCGGTCACGGGGAAGTTCAGCTCGACCACGGGCGCTCCCCCGTCGCCGATCGCCAAGCTCACGGCCTATCTGCCCGCGGGCATGGAAATCGATGTTCGCGGCACCGGCACCTGCACGGTGGCGAAGCTGGAAGCAAGCGGTCCCAGCGGCTGTCCCGCCGACTCCCGCGCGGGCTTTGGCGGCGGCACGGGACTGATCGAACTGGCCCGGGAAATCATCCGTGAGCCGTTCACCGTCGACCTCTTCTTCGGCCCCCGGGAAGGCCGACGTCTGGTCGTGCTGGCCTACGTCCAGGCCTCCTCGCCCGCGGCCTTCGAACTCGTCCTGACGGCCAGGGAAATCCACGGGCCCAAGCCCTACGGGCTCGGCTTCACGGTCGAAGTGCCCCCCATCCCGACCCTCCCCGAAGCCTCCGACGCGTCGGTGGAAAGCGCCTTCGTGACGTTCGGTGCCACGAACGTCGCCTACTACCAGACGGTACACGGCAAGCGGATCCTCCTCCACGTCAGAGGCGTGGTCGTCCCCAAGACCTGCCCTCGCGGCGGCTTCCCCCTGGAGGCGATCGTCGACTTCGCCGATGGTTCCGCGATCACGGCCGACCCCACGATCCCGTGCCCGCGCCCCTAGCCGTGGACGTGGCGAGAGACGCGCCGCATCGGCAGGCTCGAGCGCGCCATACTGGATATCGCATGAGCTCCAGACAGTTGGACATGTCCCGCTGGCGCACCGTCAGCTTGCCCACCGCTCGTGTGCGCATCGCGGGCCTGCGCACCGCCAGCTTGCCCACCGCTCGTGTGCGCATCGCGGGCCTGCGCACCGCGAGCCTGGGCACCGCGATCGCGGCCGCGGGGGCGGCGGTCGCTTTGGCGACATGTGCCTCCCCGGAGGCGTCCGCGCAAAGCGCGTCTGCGCCGGCGTCACCCGTCTTCGCCGCGACGTCCTCGACGATCGTGCCGTCCCTCTCTCCCGACCGGCTCGGCGCCAAGGCCGCTCTCACCGTCACGATCTCCTACACGGGAGGCCAATTCGGTGTGCCCACGCCTGTGCGCCGCTCGATCCTGCGATTCCCCGCCGGGCTGAGTCTCGACCTCCCCAGCCTGCGCAGCTGCCCCTCGGCGCGCCTGCTTGCCCGCGGCCCGAGCACCTGTCCCGCCCAATCTGAGATCGGCGGTGGACATGCGCTCGCGGAGGCTCACGAGGGAACGGAAAACATCTCCGAGAACGCCACCCTGTGGGCCTTCCTGGGACCGCCCCAGAACCTGCAGCCGACGTTCGAGATCCTCGCGCAGGGCTACACGCCAATCGACAAGCGGGTGGTCCTCAACGGAACGGTGCTCCCGGCGAGCGCTCCCTACGGGGAAGCGCTGTCGATCGCCATCCCCCCGATTCCGACGCTCGCCTTCGAGCCCGATGCCTCGGTTGTGGTGTTCTCGCTCACGATCGGCACGAGCGGGCGTCACACCAGACACGACGCGAACGCGGTCCTCGTGCCTTCCAGCTGCCCGGTGGACGGCTTCCCGTTCGCCGCCGAATTCACCTATGCAGACGGCTCCAGCGGCAGCTCCGTCGCGACGGTGCCCTGTCCGCGATGACCAGTCAAGACTTCAACACCAACAGTGGGAGACAGGTGTCACTCATGCATCTTCAGAGCTTTCGACCTGCCCGACTCACCGCCATCCTGACGGCCGGAGCGCTGTCCTTCTGCGTGTCGATCGCGGCCCAGTCCGCGCTGGCGCTCCAGTCCGCGCCGGCAGCCCCGTCTGTGTCGCCGGCTCCGTCCGCGCTGGCGGCGAGAACGATCTCGCTGAACGAGACCGGGCGTCTGCGCCTCATCAGCAAGCACAACTTCACGCTCAACGAGCGGGGGTCGGCGTCGGGGACGGCCGCGGGCACGATCTACGTTCACCTGACAGCCGTCTCGACCAGCCGGGTGACGGCTGAAGTCAACATCTACACGAGTGGCGGCTCGATCTCGGGCAACGGAACGGCGAGCTATCACAGGGCGAGTTCGACGGCGAGCTTCGCCGGCTCGATGTCAATCGATCGCGGGACCGGGCGCTATGACCATGTCCATGGATCGGGCCTGAGCTTCAGCGGCACGATTGAGGAATCGAACCACGACGCCATCACGGTTCACGTGAGCGGCAGCGTGTCCGATTGACTCCGTCGGGCCGCCTCCGGCGCACACCCGGGAGACAGAGTGCTGGAGCTGCGTGAACTCGTGAAGCACTACCCCGCCGTCGGCGGGGAGCCTGTGCGGGCGGTCAACGGCGTGTCGCTGACGGTCGCGCCCG
The DNA here is from genome assembly GCA_963785785.1 of uncultured Solirubrobacterales bacterium. Lineage (GTDB taxonomy): Bacteria > Actinomycetota > Thermoleophilia > Solirubrobacterales > Solirubrobacteraceae > Palsa-744. The sequence goes on from CAWAWI010000006.1 coordinate 134,498, forward strand.
GTGAAACCGTCGCCCTGTATGGGCCGAGCGGCTCGGGCAAGACGACGTTGCTGCTGATGATCGCAATGCTGCTGGAGCCCACATCGGGCACGGTCTTGATCGGCGAGCGTGACACGTCCTCGCTCTCTGAGCGCGAGGCCTCCCACTTCAGGCTCTCCGAACTGGGCTTCATCCGTCAGAGCTTCGACCTGCTCCCGGGCGTCAGCGCGATCGACAACGCGGTGCTGAAGCTGCTCAAGACGAAACGCTGGCGCGAGGCTCACCGCGAGATCGCGCCCCTGCTCGAGCGGCTCGGGTTGGGCGAGCGCATGCGCCACCGCGCCGAGACCCTCTCGATGGGTGAGCGTCAGCGCGTGATGATCGCAAGGGCGCTCTCCACCCAGCCCCGTTTGCTGCTCGCGGACGAGCCGACCGGGAGCCTCGACACCCAGCGCGGCCGCGAAGTGCTCGAGCTCCTGCGCGAGCTCTGCCGCGAGCGGGAGGTCGCGGCCGTGATCGTAAGCCACGACCCGATGGCGGCCCTCTATGCCGACCGCGTATTCACGCTGCGCGACGGCACCCTCTCCGATCACGAGCCAGATCGGCTGTACATTCAGCCGGAGGGACGGACCGAGCCGCTCACCAGATCCGCCGACTCGAGGTAGCGGGACAGCGGGGTAGACGTGAGACCGTCAAATGCCTTGCACCTCTACCGCGTACGCCTGCGGGCGCGGTTCTGGCAGGAGTGCTTCGCGGTCGTGGGGATCGCGGCCGGGGTTGCCCTGCTGTTTTCCTCGCAAGTCGCGAACACGAGCCTGCAGAGCTCCGTGAGCCAGCTCTCGCGGGGGATCGCCGGCGACGCGACCCTGCAGCTGCTGGCGCGCGACCCACACGGCTTTCCGGAAAGCACGCTCGCGCGCGTGCGTCGCATCCCCGGCGTGCGCGTCGCGGCGCCGGTGCTGGAAGCCGGCGCGAACGCGATCGGCCCGCAGGGCAGCGAGTCGGTGGTGCTCCTCGGAGCCGACTCGAGCCTGTCAGAGCTCGGCGGAGCGCTCGTGCGGGGCACGGACCTCAGGCCCTTCGGAGGGATCGGCGCGGTCGTGTTGCCGGCTCCGATCTCGAGGGCCATCGGCGTGAGCAGGTTCGGCCAGGAAGTCATCTTCCAGCTCGCCGGACACACGACCGAGGCGCCCCTTTACGCACAGCTTCACGAGCGGCAGATCGGGGCGTTGAGCCAGAGCGCCGTGGCGATCGCACCGCTGTCCTTCGCCCAGGAAATGACCGGCCTGTCCGCTCGTGTGAGTCGCATCCTCGTCCAGCCCGCCGCCGGCGCGGAAGCTCGGGTGAGGGCCAGCCTGCGGGCACTGGCCGGGGGGCGCCTGAACGTCGAGGCGATCGACTACGAAGAAAAGCTGTTCGCCAAGGCAGCCGCCGCGAGCAACCAGTCGACCGCGCTGTTCTCGGCGATCAGCGCTCTCGTCGGGTTCCTGTTCGCGTTCAACGCGATGCTCCTCACCGTTCCGCAACGACGGCGGCTGGTCGTCGACCTGCGCCGTGACGGGTACACCCCCAGGACCGTGATCGCGGTCATGCTCCTCGACGGCGTCGTCCTGGGACTCGTCGCATGCGGGCTCGGATTGGCCCTCGGCGAGGAGCTCTCGATCCACCTCTTCCATTCCAATCCGGCGTTCCTCTCCCTGGCGTTCGCGGTGAGCTCGGCCCGAGATGTGAGTCCGCAGAGCGTCGCGATCGCCGTGTGTGGAGGGATGCTCGCCGCGATCGTGGCGGTGCTCAGCCCGTTGCGGGACATCCTCTCCCGCGACCCGCTCGCCGCGATCGGCCCGCGCGAGAGCTCCGGCGGCGCTCGCGTGAGGGAGCGAATGGCGTTCGCCGGCCTGGCCTGTCTGTGCGCAGCCACGGCGATCCTGCTCGCCGCGCCCGACGCGGCGATCCCGGGAATGGTGCTGCTCGTCGGGGCGCTTGTGCTGGAGCTGCCGCTCGCACTCGGCGTGACCCTCGCGCTTCTCAGCAGGCTCGCGCGCACGGTCACAGGGGTCGTCCCCCACGTCGCGGCGATGGAGCTGAGCGCCGCCGGCGCCCGAGCGATCGCGATCGCGGCGACCGGTGCGGTCGCGATCTTTGGCAGCGTGGCGATCCAGGGAGCTCACGGGGACCTCTTGAAGGGCCTTGAAAAGGCGGCCCGGGAAACGAACGCATCCACCGACGTGTGGGTCTCTCCCGCCGGCTCCTACAACCTGCTCGACACGACCCCGTTCGCGCCGGTCCAGAAGGCCAGGCTCGAACAGCTCGGGGGCGTGCGCGCCGTCGGCCTCTACCGCGGCGGCCTGCTGGACTGGGGCGAGCGCCGCGTGCTGGTGATGGCGCCACCCCGCCAGGCCGCCCCGCTGCTGCCCTCAGGCCAGCTCGTGCAGGGCAACCCGCGCGAGGCGACCGCACGCGTGCACGCCGGCGGCTGGCTCGTGCTCTCGCAGGCCCTCGCCTCCGAACACCACCTGCACATCGGCCAGGCGTTCACGCTGCCGACCCCCTACCCGACGGGGTTCCGCCTGGCGGCGACGTCCACCAACCTCGGCTGGGCCCCCGGTGCGATCGTGATGAATGCCTCGGACTATGCACGTGCCTGGGAAAGCGCCGACGTGAGCGCCTACAGCATCCTGCTCGCTCCCGGCGTCTCGCCCACCCAGGGCGTGCGCGAGATCGAACGCGCTCTCGGCCCGCACTCGGGGTTCGCTGTGAAGACGGCCGCGACGCGTGCCGCCCAGCAGAGCGACCTCAGCCGCCAGGCCCTCTCGCGCCTGACCCAGATAGCGGTCCTGATCCCGATCGCTGCGGTGCTGGCGATGGCCGCGGCGCTGGGTGCGATGATCTGGCAGCGCCGCCCGCGCCTGGCCAAGCTCAAGCTGGAGGGGCTTCCCCGAGTCGAGCTGTGGCAGACGATCCTGCTCGAGAGCCTTTTGCTGCTCGGGGTCGGCTGCCTGACGGGTGCGATCTTCGGCCTCTACGGCCAGCAGCTGGCCGACCGGGCGCTGGCGAACACGATCAACTTCCCCGTCGTGCACTCGGTCACCGCCGTGACGGCGCTGAGCAGCCTGGCGCTGATGACCGCCACCGCCCTTGCGATCCTCGCGATTCCCGGCTACCTGGCCGCGTCCGTGCCGGCGGCGCTGGCGCTGCAGGACTGACCGACCATCGACACCATGGACCGTCGCCCGTACAACAAGGTGGTGCGCAAGCAGGCCCAAGAGCGCACCCGGGACGCGCTCCTGGACGCCGCCACCGATGAGTTCATCGAGGGCCATTGGCTGAAGACCTCGCTCGAGTCGCTGTCGGCGAAAGCCGGAGTCACCAAGCAGACCCTCCTGCGCCACTTCGGCTCCAAGGACGGCCTGCTCCTGCAGGCGCTGACCCGGAGCGCCGCACAGATCCGAGACCAGCGCTGGAGCTCTCCCACTGACGACGTCGCGGGCGCGGTCGAGAACCTGCTCGACCACTACGAAGCCTGGGGCGAGCGCTCGTTGCGGATCGGCGCCTGGCAGAGCGGACCCGCGATGCTCGCGATGATCGCGCGGGGGGCTCGCCAGGTTCACTACGAGTGGGTCGAGTACGCGTTCGCCCGGTGGCTCGAGGATCTCGACGTCGAGGCTCGCGAGCGCCGCCGGGCCGCGCTGATCGCGCTCTGTGACGTGCAGACCTGGTGGATCCTCTCCCATGACCTCGGCCTGCAGCGATCGGAGATCAACGCGATCCTCACCGACCTGATCGAGCGTCTCCTCTCGGAGGCGAAATGAGAGTCTCGCGTCGTGGGGCGACCGACAGCCGGCGCTGAGCGTCGATCGACCAGCACGACCGGCCGCGGCGACGGGCCTTATTCGTCGGAGGCCCGCTCTTCGAGAGAAGACCCTGTGCGGCTCCGCCCGCGTGCTGGCGGCTGGGTGGCGGCCGGCGGTGTCTGTTCGCTCGCGGGGGTGCTCGGCTGGGTTTCGGAGGGTCCGGCCGGCGGCGTGGATTCGCTGGGAGGCGTGGTTTCACCGGATGGCGGCGCCGGGGTGCCGCCGGTCGGCGATTCGGGCGTAGCCGCTTCGGGCGTGGGCGCCGGCGGAGCGGGGATCGGTGCCGTTCCGTCGCTGGTTGCCGTGGTCGGCAGGACGGTGGTCTCGGTGGTGACCTGGGTCACGGGCGGGGCGGTCGGCTTCGGGGGCGCGGGAGCCGCGGGCTTGACCGGCGTGAGGGTGCTCGTAGGCGCCGTCGCCTTGGCGTCCGTGGTACTCGGCGTGACGGCGGGTCCGGTCTTCGCGAGCAGCCGCTCATGGGCCGCGCGCAGGCGGGCGGCGGCTGCGATGACCGCGTGGCGTACGGTGGGGACGCTGGCTGGCTGGGGTCGCTGTCGGACGACCACCGGTTCGCTGCCCGGGGCGTGCAAGGCGGGCGTATAGGTGCGGGCGACGATCGCCTGATGGTGGTGGGAGGGCGTGCTCACGTGTCCGGCCTCGACGGCTCCGGCGGTGACGATCGCCGCCGCGGCGAGCCCGGCGACGGCCTTCGTCGCGATCGCGCCGGCGCCCGCCGTGAGGATGCCGCCGGCGGTTCCTCCGGCTCCCGCGACGGCTCCGGCACCCGCGGTGGCGGTGGCGGCGGTCCCGGCGCCCGCGCCGACATGGGCGCCGCCCGCCGAGGCGGTCGAGCCGAGCTTGGCGAGGAGCATCTTCTTGGCCACCAGCAGGGCGCCGACGGGGAAGACTGCCGCGAGCGCCTGGTTGTTGGTCTTGAGCTGCTTCTTGAAGAACCGACAGCGCTCACAGCCGCGCACGTGACGGCGGGCGGGAGCGCCCAGCTTGGTCAGGCCCTCGGCGGTTTCGCCGAGCTGCAGGCGCACTTCCTCACAGCTGAGCTCACGCGCCTCGGCGGCCTCGGCCAGGGAGATGCGGGCGCGCACGAGCAGGGACTTGACCGACGGCACGGTGGTCTCCATGGCGTCCGCGATCTGTTCGTAGGAGAGGGCGTCGATCTCGCGCAGGAGCAGCGCCGAGCGCTGGGTCTCGGGGAGCTCGTTGACGTCCCCGAGGAGCTGCCTGAAGCTCTCCCGGCGCATGACCCGCTCGCCCGTGGACAGGCCGTTGTCGGCGAAGTGGACGTCCATCGAGTCCACGCCGATCGCCGAGGCCCGGCGGAGGTGGTTCAGGGAGCGGTTGCGGGCAATCCGGTACAGCCACGGCCTGACGTTGATCTCCCGGTCGTCGGCGAGGATCGCGTTGAAGGCGGCCGTGAACACCTCCTGCAGCACGTCCTCTGCGTCCTCGCGGGAACTCAGCATGTGCCGGCAGAACGCCAGCAGGCGGGACTGGTAGCGGGAGAACAGGACCTCGAAGGCGGCATGCTGGCCGCGGCGGGTGAGCGCGATCAGGCGCTCGTCGGACTGCAGCCGCAAAAGCGGCGAGGGACCACTCAGCCCCGGCATGCTCTTCTGTGTAAGTGCTGAGACCTCCACGGCGTCCTTCGGTCCCCTTCAGCTAGCTGTTCTGCTCCATATGACACGGTATCAGCAGGGAAGTTGCGCTCAGAGGACCGGGGGTCGCGGTCAGAGCTGCTAGATAGGATCGCTGCGCCCGGGTGGACAAACTGGAAAAGTCAGCGGACTTAAAATCCGCCGCCCGCAAGGGCTTGCGGGTTCGAATCCCGCCCCGGGCACCTGCTGTCGCGGGGCAACTCGGAGTCTCAGCGGATAGAGTCGCAACGGATGGCCGTAGAGCAGGGGGCAGAGGAGAGCACCGAGACTTTTCACGGCGGGCGGCTGGTCGCCCGGCGGCTGCGGGCGCATGGCGTGAGCAAGCTGTTCACTCTCTCCGGTGGCCACCTGTTCTCGATCTACGACGGGTGTCGCGAGGAGGGGATCGAGATCGTGGACGTCCGCCACGAGTCCACCGCGGCGTTCGCGGCGGAGGGCTGGGCGAAGGTGACGCGGGAGCCCGGGGTGTGCGCGCTCACGGCCGGGCCGGGGGTGACCAACGGGATGAGTGCGATGGCGAGCGCCCAGGCCAACCACTCGCCGATGGTCGTGCTCGGCGGTCGTGCTCCCGCGGGACGCTGGGGGATGGGATCGCTGCAGGAGATCGACCACATCCCGTTCGTGCGGCCGCTGTGCAAGCTCGCGGTGACCCCTGAGGGCACAGCCGAGATCCCGGGGCTCGTGGACGAGGCGTTCGTGGCCGCAATGGCCCCCCACGGGGGCCCGACGTTCGTGGATTTCCCCCTGGACTATGTCTTCATGGAGGCGACCGAGCCCGAGGGGGTGCTCGCGGGTCTGCCACGACGGGATGGACGGGGGGCCGACGGGGGAGCGATCGAACGTGCGGGGGAGCTCCTGCGGGCGGCGGAGCGGCCCGTGATCATGGCGGGTACGGACCTCTACTGGGGCCACGGCGAGGGCCGGCTGCTGGAGCTCGCGGAGACGTTGCGGGTGCCGGTGTTCCTGAATGGTCTCGCCCGGGGGTGCGTGCCGGCAGACCACGAGCTGTTCTTCTCGCGGGCTCGCTCCCAGGGGCTGAAGGGTGCGGACGTGGCGCTCGTGGTGGGCGTGCCGATGGACTTCAGGCTCGGTTTCGGGGGGTCGTTCGGGGAGGAGACCCAGATCGTCGCGATCGACGTGGCCGAGCCCGAGCGTCGTCATCCGCGAGCGGTCGCGGCCGAGCTCTACGGATCGCTGGAGCAGACGCTCGCGGACCTGAAGAGCGCCGCCGGGGGACGGGCGCTGGCGAGCGGGAGCTGGATCGAGGAGCTCCGGGCCGCCGAGAGCGAGCGCCGCGAGGGCGAGCTGGCAGAGCTGGGAGACGACCGGTCGCCTCTTCACCCGATGCGCCTGTACGGGGAGCTCGGGAAAGTGCTTGACAAAGACGCGATCGTGATCGGTGACGGCGGGGACTACGTCTCCTACGCCGGCCGGGTGATCGACAGCTTCCAGCCCGGCTGCTGGTTGGACCCCGGGCCGTTCGGCTGCCTGGGGGCCGGCCCCGGTTACGCGCTGGCGGCGAAGCTCGCCCATCCGGACCGCCAGGTGGTCCTGCTGCTGGGGGATGGCGCCTTCGGGTTCTCCGGGATGGAGTTCGACACCCTGGCCCGCCACGGGGTGTCGGTCGTGGGGGTGATGGGCAACAACGGGATCTGGGCGTTGGAGAAGCACCCGATGGAGTTCCTGTACGGGTATTCGGTCGCGGCGGAGCTGCGGCCGGCCACTCGCTACGACCAGGTGGTGGAGGCTCTCGGCGGTCACGGTGAGCTCGTCGAGCGCCCCCAGGACGTAGCGGGGGCGCTGGAGCGGGCGTTCTCGGCGGGGAAGCCGGCGCTGGTCAACGTGCTGACCGATCCCGACGTGATCTACCCGCGCAAGTCGAACCTCGCCTGAGCCAGGGAGATGGCGCAACCGTAGAGGATGTCGCGCTCGGAGACTTCGACGTGGTCGAGGTCGAACATGCGCATGGCCTGGGACAGCAGGATCATGCCGGCGACGATCGTGGGGGCGCGAGCGGGATCGAGACCCACGAGCGCCTGGCGCTGGACTTCGGTCATGTCCGCGAGACGGGCGAGGAGCAGCTCGACCGTGGCCAGGAGCAGCGGATAGCCCTCGACGCGGACGGGGTCGTAGGGGTCGAGCTCCTGGTCGATCGCCGCGGCGGAGGTCGCGGTGCCGGCCACCGCGATGCCTCGCTTCACGGGTTCTCGCTCGGCGGCGGGGAGCCCGGCGAGAAAGACCTCGTGGGTGTCGGCGGCGAGTCGCTGAAGCTCGGCGGGAGCGGGGGGGTCGGTGTGGATGTGGCGCTCGCTCATCCGCACCACGCCCGCGTGCAGGGAGACGTGAAAGCCGGGGGCCCGGTCGACGCCCACCACGAACTCGGTGGAGCCCCCGCCGATGTCGATCACGACGGTCACCTCGGTCGCGGCGGCAGGGGTCGAGGTGGAGTCGGTCACGGCGCGATCGCCCGGGGCGCGATTGTCAGCGGGGCGGCCGGACATGGCGCCCAGGAACGTCAGCCTCGCCTCTTCCTCGCCGGAGAGGATCTTCGCGTCCAAGGCGTACTCATTGCGGATCCTGGCGGCGAACTCGGCTCCGTTGGAGGCATCCCTGACGGCCGAGGTGAGCACCGCGAGGGTCCGCTCGGGGTCGTACCGGTGGAGCTCCGGGGCGAACGTGTCGAGGGCGGCGAACACTCTCGAGGAGGCCTCCTCGGACAGGGCGCCGGTCGAGTCCACGCCGTCGCCGAGCCTCGTCACAACCGAGCGGCGGAGCAGCTCGGAGACCTCGCCCTGCGGGGAGACGTCGGCGATCAGCAGACGGGTGGAGTTGGTGCCTATGTCGACGACGGCCACGGACATCGCCGGGGATGGTAGATCGGGGGCAGGCGTCGCGCCCGGCGGGCGCCGGGGCAGGTCCGGCCAGGGACGCGGATCCAATCGCTCCCGGGGCCTTGCGGAAGGCCAGATCTTTGCTAGAACATGAGGCAGCGACGCGGGGTGGAGCAGTCTGGTAGCTCGTCGGGCTCATAACCCGAAGGTCGCGGGTTCGAATCCCGCCCCCGCTATCTCAGCGAAAGCCCTGGAAATCCAGGGCTTTCGTGATTCTAGGGCTCGGGCGCTGGCGGAGCTTCCTCCCGAGATTTCCTCC